>OY970381.1:0-4098766 GCA_963719405.1 uncultured Acidobacteriaceae bacterium | reverse complement strand
GCGATGCTGCCTGAGGATCACAGCGACAGATCACGCGCTATTCAGCATCTCCGGCCCGTTGTTCCGGACATTGCCGACCAGCGGATTGCAAGCCGACGCCTTCATCTCGTCCGACTCGAAAGGCCGCAGCAGATCGATGGGTGGCCTCTCGGTCACTTCCCTGCTCAACCAGCGCGTGTAGTCCCTCGGGTGCAGGATCACGGGCATGCGGGTGTGAACCGACGACATCAGCTCATTCGCTTCCGTTGTGACGATGCTGAAGGACTGAAGCCAGCCACCGTCCGGCTCCTTCCAGGCGTCCCATAGCCCTGCGAATGCGAATGGCGCTTCGTCCCGCATCATGAACGAGTACGGCTGCTTCGTCTTCGGATCCAGCCGCTTCCATTCATAGAAGCCGTCCGCCGGCACCAGGCAACGCCTGCGCTCAAACGGTGCGCGCCAGGTCGGGCTCTTCTCCACGGATTCTGCCCTGGCGTTGATGGTCGAGATGCCCTTGAAATCCGCCAGCGACTTGGCGAAGTACGGGATCAGACCCCAGCGCATGAGGACCATCTCCCGGTCGCTCGACTCCCTGGTCTCGCGAATCACGGGCTGGAAAGTCGTCGGTGCGATGTTGTAATCCGGCGGAAGCGGAAAGTCTTCGGGCAGCTCGCCCACCCGAAAGGCCTCGGCGATGCGCTGTTTATCGGACCGTCGAAGATAGCGACCACACATACAGGGTCACGGTATCACCCGGGACTACCGACGTTGATCCGACTGATCAGGCACTAGATCTTCCGTCATTTGGCTTTGGTGACCTTACTCTCGACAGAGAGCGCAACCGGCTTCACCAGCTGCGGACCGCGAGGACGCAGGTCGGATTCGTCCACGGTGAAGCGCACCTCGCCTCTGGTTCCCGTGGCATCGGTCTTGAGGTCCGGGATGAGCGGCCGGCCAACGACCAGCGTGATTCCGTTCTTTTCCACTCTGCCGGCGAGAGCGATCTGTTTGAGATCCTGAAAGGTCAGATCGAGGATCATTGGTTCTCCTACGCGCCGGGGTAGCGGCGCAGCACTTCCTTGAGGATGGTTCGAGCCAGGCTGACGCTGTGCCCAACCGATGAGAGAAGTCGCGGTGTGGGCAGGGCGATGTCTTCCCGGGCCAGCCGAACGGCCACGATGATTGCGGCGGCGATGACCAGGGTGGAGGTGAACTTGGCATTGATGCGCGCCTGCTCTTCCCTTGCCTCCGCCCGTGCCATGTGGCCCATGAGCAGCAGTATAGGAGAAGAAAAGGCGAAGACACAACCACCATCTGTGGATCGCGGTTAGCCCGCCTATTTGGCGATGATCGGCACGAAGTTGCTGGGTCTCTCCTATGCCTTACTCCACGTGAAGCGTTCTGCTTGTCGAGTTCGCAACCATTTCCGTGTCCTCCGGTTAGACCGTTTCTAAAGTTTTGATCTCCGACGCGAACACTGTCAGATGGTTCCGAATAGGTCAGCACGCGATGGTAGAGCTCAGGGTAGTACCAGGCCATGATCAACGCGCAGGATCCGCCGGATTTTCCAGACAGGCAGCCAGCTGGAAAACTCCGAAGTGCTGTCCTCCCCCTTCTCCTCTCCGCGAAAGGAAGTTCCTATACTAACCAACCCACATGATGCCAAGCTCCGCTTTCCTCCCACCGTCCCTGCCTCCAACCAAGCTCAACCCTGCTATCAAAAACCTCCACCACTGTGAAGCTGCCCACGGTGCGGCTGACCATCACCCCTGCCGAGTATTTCCTGCTCAAGCCCGGACTAGACTTACTGGCTAATGGACTTGCAGGAGCAGCCGAAGGACTGTTCCCTCATAGGCATCCGTGGCACCGCATCGATCTTCAGGCCTCGGACGTCTACCGCGACCAGGCATTCAACCCCGGGATGGCTGCCCGCATCGTGAGCGTGCGGAGGAAGCTCTGGGACCTGACCAAATCCCGCAAGGTCCGTCTGGACGCGTTTGAGATCGCGGCGGCTATCCTGGCGTTGCGCCTTCTGAAGCGTTCACGTCCTGCCAGCGAGGCACCAGCGGAACCAGAGGAACTCAAGTCCCTGGGGAAGAAGCTTGAGACATACCGCAATCGCGCCAAGAGAGCTGCCATCGCCGAAGTGGGTAAAGCCACACACGAGGCCGTCTCCGGAACCTGGGTGCGCTTTGTCGCCTGGTGCCGGTACAACCTCCTTCAGTTCAGCGTTCGCAGGAAGCGACACCCTTACCTGAGGATGCTTTGGCTGGAACAGCGCACTCAACTTGAGAAACTCATCACGGGCACGCTCCAGAGCCGTTGCTACGCCTTACCTCCTGACCGCTCGGTCGAAGGGCTCGCCAAATTGATGAAGGAGTCTGTTCGCCGCGGGCGAGCTCCTATGACCCTCAGGGAACTGCTGGGTGGCGACCCGCGAGGAGGTGATTTCGTCTTCGACTTCATCAACCGGCGTGTGGAACTCCGGGCGCTTACCCGGGGCAGTTCTCCCCAATTGGAAGATGGCGTCTGACCGGGGCGACATCTTCAGGGAACTCATGCTGAGGCGCAGCGGGCAGCCGGGATCGAATTCGGTCGGAAGTTCCGTGGCCGCACCAAAGGACCACCTCCCGGTTCAAGCGAAACCTGCACGCGTGCAAGCGGCCCCGCACCGCGTAGCCCGTATCCAGGTATCCGACAGCGAACTCGTTGAGGCAATCGCGGCGTTCTTCCAGGAACATGTAGCCCGAATGGATTGGGAGCTCGTGGTCAGGGGCGCCCTGGATCAGATTCGGCGCAACCTCGGTTCCTATGTCAAGCGTTCGTCCGCACGAACACTTCCCGATCTGATCCAGGATCTGCTCCCATCTGAAAAGCCTGCTGATTTCACCGATGCATCTGATTTCCTCAACCACGCGATCAAGTGGCTGCTCACCTGGGTGCACGCGCTCCGTTCCGACGCGAGACAGGTTCATGAAGCGATCGTCGGCGGGTACACAATGGTGCTTCGAATCGGGAAGGAGCTCCCCCAATGAGATAGAGTGGCAGGGATCGGGAGTCACCTTTGCAGCTTTCCATACTCGACCTCTTCATCCTGTCGCTCCTCGACCGTGGGCTCGAGACGAAGTACGACCTCCAGCGACAGGGGGGCGTGTCGGTGGGCTCTTCGACCGCCGTCCTCCGCCGGCTCGAGGCTGCCCGGCTGATTCGCGGGAGGGACGATACCGGTGATTCGAACCGCCCACGACATCACTATGAACTCACAGCATCGGGGCGCCGCGCGGTTCGGCAGGGCTGGCAGGCCAGCCTTGCTTCCGCGGAAGAGCTAGATATAGATGCGGTGTTGAGGATGGTGGATGTTGCCGCCCATTACGGCGCCACGCCGGGCGAGATCGCCACCTTCCTGGCAGATGCCATCGCTCAGAGGCAAAGCGCACCCGCCGTGACTAGACTGGGCGGGGATCCTCAGGCGAGGATCCCGCTGGGGTACCTCTCCGTCCGCAAGCGTTGGGACGCTGCCCGTTCTGAGGCAGAGGCGAACTTCCTCACCGCCCTGGCCACTCACTGGCGGCGCAAGTCCAAACGAAGTCCCTCGTCTACCCCGTAGGCGACCAGGAACCTTCTCTTGAAGCAGTTTCTCGATAGCCCAAAAGGCCTACCGGGCCTTCTGCAGTGAGGACCGGACCTGGCACTCGGCCGAGCGCCGGGCCTTCGGTCCGGTGGACGGGCGGTCTGGCCGACGAATCCAAGTCCACCGGCCTGACCTTCCACCCTGGATGGGCTCCCTAGCCTCAAGTTTGCCTCCCCTCAGTTTGGTAACCGAAGCTTTTGTGAGCTTCGCATAGTGGTCAGCTGCAGCGAAATCCAGTCGACCTGCGTTTCCGGCCCGAAGGTGGCGCTCGCCGGTGTTCGGTCCCGCGGTGATCGACATTTCTGCTCATTTTTGGGGGCTTTTGAGACTTTGCCCTTCCATGTTTTGGTAGCCCATGCCACTTGGTGCACCTTCGACACATGCGATGAACCCTCTACGGAGGGTCCACCGCAGGCAGTCGCGTCACCAACCTGGAAAACGGAGACACCACCATGCAACGAAGTCCACATCGCGCCACAATCGCCAGAGATCACGCCAACACCGAAGCCCCGGCAACACGCATGCTTTACGGACGCGCCGAGGCTGCACACCTCCTATCCATCAGCACTCGAAGCCTGGACTACCTCGTCTCGCGCAAAGAGCTGAACACGCGGCGGGTCGGAAGCCGGGTCATGTTCCAGCACGAAGAGCTTCGCCGTTTCTGCCGCGGCGACCACAAGGTAACGGTTCCAGGCCGCCACGCCCAACATCTCCATGCCTGACAAATCAGGAGAGATCGAATGAGCACCAGGAAAGCCAGAGGAGTTTATGAGAAGGTACGAGGCAGTGGCATCTGGTGGATCCGCTACATGGGCGACTCCGGTATCAAGCGGGAAAAGGTGGGTCGCAAAAGCGACGCCACCGCCCTCTATGCTCAACGCAAAAGCGAGGTCCGGGCGGGGAAGAAGCTGCCGCCCAACCTCCGCCACAAGGGTGCCTCGATCCGGGAGCTTGCCGAGGATGCTCTCACGTACTCTCGCCGACACAAAGCCGATTTCCGGAACGACAACAGCAGGATGAAGCCGATCCTCGCCAGAATTCGGAAGCCGCGCAGCTTCGTCCATCACCCCACTTGAGATCGAGCAGTTCCTTTCCAATCCAGAATGGAAGCCAGCCACCTCGAACCGCTACAAGGCCCTGCTCAGCCTCTTGTATCGGCTCGCGATCAGAAACGGGAAGGCCTCGGTGAATCCCGTGCGGGCCGTCGAACCCCTGAAAGAGGACAACACCAGGATCAGGTTCCTGAGCTTCGAGGAAGAACGGCGCATCATGGACGTGCTCCGAGAGGAGCATCCGCTTCAGGTGCCTGCCTTCCTGTTCTCAATCGAGTCAGGGCTCCGCCTCTCCAGCCAGTTCGCCTGTACCTGGGGATGCGTCGATCTTGATCGACGTCAGATCGACATCAACAGGACCAAGAACGGCAACCCTGTCTACGTCCCGATCTCACGAACACTGACCGACGCTCTGCTGGACGCTCAGAGGCGCGTGCCGGCAAGGTATCGCCGGCCTCCCGCATCTTCCTGTCGAAGTACGGGGAGCCTCTGAACAGTCCTCGCAGCTGGTTTGATCGTGTCACTGAGATAGCGGCCTGGACGACTACACCTGGCACTGTAACCGGCACACCTTCATCTCCCGCCTGATCATGGCAGGGGTGGATATCAGGACCGCCCAGGAATTTGCCGGCCACAAGACCTTGGCCATGACCATGCGTTACGCGCACCTTGCACCCGAGCATAAGCGCGAAGCCATGGACAAGCTGGACGCCTTTCGTCAACGCAATAGTTCCGGAGCAACTGACACCACAACTGACACCGGCCTTTTTGAAGCCGCACCCACGCGAAGAGACAAGAGGCTAAGTGTTGATTCCATTGGTGCCGGGAGGGGGGGTCGAACCCCCACGAGGTTGCCCTCGGCGGATTTTGAGTCCGCTGCGTCTGCCAGTTCCGCCATCCCGGCTCACTTGTCGCTTCTGATGTCGGCGAGTCGATCACAATCATGCGGCGACCTTTGCATCAACACCACGAAGCATCCGTAGTATTTCACACGGAGTCGCTCTCCTGGTGTGCTTCCGGCATCAATCTCCTCGAAACCTACTCCGCGGCGGCGACGGCCGATGAGCGCTCCGTGAGAGCTTTCAGCGTCTCCTTCGCCAGTGGCCGCTCATGCAGCAGCAACTCAGCCGCGCGCACTCGCGGGTTGGCGTGGAACCATCGCTGAAATACGTTTCCGCGGAGGAGATTCGTCAGCGCCAGCAGAGACATTCCCTGGTGATGCGCCATCCACGAGCGCACCAGTTGTGGAGCGTTCCCCTCCGTATAGTCCGCGGCCTCATAGTAGCCGAACTCTCCGGTCCAGCCCATACCGTCCATTCGCCGGAGGTTCGCGATCGCCGCCTTGCGCGCGAACGGAAGTGTCAGAAACGTCGAGTACGGTGAGATTACGGGACCATCCTCCGCGCCATACTTCAGGGCGAGCGCAGGGATCCCCCACGCCTGATATCCGTATCGCCCCTGCGGATCCATCTTCGCAAAACCCGATTCAGAGATGCCCCAGGGAACGTTGCGCGCATGCTCCCGTTGTATGTGCACCACAGACTCGATCGTCCGCGCAATCAGCGTGTCGGGGTAGTTCCGCATCCACAGCGCGGGCATCAGGTACTCGAACATCGTGCCGGTCCACGACAGCAGTGACGCTCTCCCGTTCACAAGAACGTGGGAGCGGTCCAGACGGAACCACGACTGCTGCGGGATATCTCCCTTGGCCACCGCCAGAAATGAGGCAATACGCGCCTCCGATGCGAGCAGGTCGTAGCATGCCGAATGCAGATCCCCTGTGGGACCGTCGTAGCCGATCGACAGCAACTGCCGCGACTTTACCAGGAGGAAGCTGAAGTCCATGGCGTTGGCATGTGCCTCTGCCGCAGCAGCAATCTCGGAGATCTGCGCCGAAAGCGTGCCGAGCCGCTCGATCGCCTGTGCCAGCAGCGCCCGCAGCTCAAATGCCGCCTTGTACTCGGCTGACTCTCCCGTTGCTGCTTGCAGCAGCGTCTCGAGCCGCTCCACAAGATCCCGCGCGTAAGCGCAAGCGCCCTTCAACGAGGGCAAGCGCTCGTCCGCAGGGTGCCGGAACGGCTCGTGCCCAAACACCAGACCAAACCTGGGCAGCAGCCACGGAACGTACTCCGTCACGAAGCCCAGCACCGCGCTCCTTCTCTCCATGGCTTCCTGCCGATGCCCTCGCCCGCCCGCTCCGGCGCCCGAGCTCACCTCCGGCAGATTCTCCGGCAGATCACTGTCCTCAAGCCGGGTGAGCCAATCCACCTCCGCACGCAGACTTGCGCTGCTGAGTTCAGCCTCCGCCCCAGCCCGGGTGCCTCTCCGCCACAGCCGTCGCAGAACGATGAACGGCTGCATCTCGATCAAAGGCCGCTCGAGCAGATCGAGCGCGCCCCCATGAACCGTGTAGAAGGATGCGAGCAGGTTTCCGCTGTCAACAGCCGATACCGTCAGCGGAGGGATGGCACGAAGCGTCTCAATGTCATACCAGTTGTAGATGTGTCCCCGCTGCTTCTCGAGCCGGTCATACGTCGCAAAGGTTGCGAGCGTTGCCTTCGCATAATCCGGCAGCGTCAGAAACCCTAGCTCCAGCGCCGCCTGCCGTGTGTTGAAGAGCATCCCCAGGTTCGTGGGAGAGAGCTTCCTCACCTGCAGCATTCCCTTCTCTTCCACGTTGTCCGGTATCAGCCAGTGGTTCTCTTCCCCTCCGAACTGCGAGAAGAACCTCCATATGGGGAGCGCCTGATCCTCCAGAAACTCGCGATCCGCACCCGCCAGCGGACCCGCCTCGCGGCGCGGCGGCGAGTTCAGCCAGGCTGCGATTGCAGGCGCAAATCCCCAGAACACGAGGATCGGCGCAGCCACAAGCAGGCTATGTCGGTTTGCGTAGAAGAGCACACCGGCCACGGCCACCGAAAGCAGAGGCGAGATTTGGAGGTAACGGTCAAGCGAGGTCTTCTTTCGGCCCGCCTCCGACTGTGCCGCCGTCTCCCACTCCAGCAGACGCTTTCCGGTTACAAATCTCCTCACCAGTGAACGCGCGATCGCGTCCACTGCAAGCAGCATCTGGTGCGGCAGAAATGCGAAGTTCAGCAGATGAAAGCCGAGCGCCGTCAGAAACGTCTTGAAGCCCTCGGTTGCCGCCGTCGGGCTCACCTTCAGGATCGCCCGGCCCAGGTTGAAGCCAAGCTGCACAAGCACCGGCAGAAGCAGAAGTGTCAGGGTGATGATCGTCCAGTAGAGCGCTCCGCCCGGCAGAAAGAGCCATCCGCTCACCAGCAGCAGAAACGTCACAGGCTCCACCAGGCTGCGCCGGAGGTTGTCAAAGATCTTCCACCGAGAGATCGTGCTGATCGGGTTCACCACCATCCGGCCAGACTCATCCGGAACCTTGCCCGAGAGCCATTGCGTAATCTGCCAGTCTCCACGCACCCACCGGTGTCTCCGCCGCGCATGCGCGGAGTGATGGGACGGATAGTCGTCGATCACCTCGATGTCGGTCACCAGCCCGGCCCGCGCGTACGCGCCTTCGATCAGGTCGTGGGAGAGCAGGGCGTTCCTCGGAAAGCGACGGTCCAGCACCTGGTGGAGAATACTCACCTCATAGATGCCCTTGCCGGTAAAGATCCCCTCGCCAAACAGATCCTGGTAGACGTCCGACACCGCCCGCGTGTAGATATCGAAGCCCGTCTCGCCCGAGTAGAGCGCCGCCAGCCTCGATCGCGATGCTGACGCCACACTGACACCCACGCGTGGCTGCAGGATGCCGTATCCGGAGGTCACGATCCTGGTCCTCGGATTCACGACGGCCTGGTTCAGAGGGTGCGCCATGGTCCCGATCATGCGCGCCGCAGTACCACGCGGCAGCTGCGTGTCCGAGTCCAGCGTGATCACGTATCGAACGCCGTTGAGCGCGTGCATCGGCCCGGCCTTCACCGGGAAGCTGTCGTACTCGCGCAACAGGAGCTTGTTCAGATCCAGCAGCTTCCCCCGCTTGCGCTCCCATCCCATCCACGCACCCTGCCGCGCATTGAACACGCGATGCCGATGCAGAAGCACGAAGGACCCGCCCTTCTCATGCCCATACTTCGCGTTCAACTCATCCGTGATGGCGATCGCCACCTCGACCAACGGGTCGCGATCCCCCGGCAGCGGCCGCGACTCCGAGTCAGGCAGGTCCGTCAGCACGCCGAAGTGGAGATTTGGATCCTGGTTTGAAAGGTAACGCGCCTCCAGGTCCTCAAACGTCTCTCGCACCTGCTTCTCGCTCAGAAGCAGCGTCGGTATCACAACCAGGGTCGCTGCCTCCGCCGGAATCCCCTCGGAGAAATCGAGCTTGGGCAGAGATGTGGCGTGCAGCAGCGCCGTCACAGCATTGTTCACCAGGTCCGCGGCTCCCTGCGTCGCCGGCAGAAGCGCCAGAAACAGCGCCAGCATCACCCAGCCGAATGTGTTGTGCGGGACCAGCGGCGCGATCAACGCCACGATCAGCAGAACGCTGATCAGAAAGATACCCAGGATGTAGAAGTCTTCGTTGTGAGCAAAGAGCGTCGCGCGAACGCGGGCCATCAGTGGCGGGTAGTACCCGATCAGGCGCGACAGCTCGGTGAACCCCTCCTCGAAGAGGTAGTACCCGATGTGCGAGACCCGCCGGCCATAGCGAGGGTCCTGATGCTGGCGGCCGGCAGCATCACGCGCCAGATTCAGCGCCGCCTGCGCCGTCTCCATCTCGCTTGCGTCCGCATGCCGCGCCAGCTCCGCGATGCGCAGCCGGTATGCGGCCCGGTTCTCCTCCTCCATCCGGGCGAAGACGCCGTCAGGATCGCCGCACAGGATCGACTGAAACGGAACCAGCGGCTCCAGCACGGTCTGCCACTCGAACTGATTCAGCCGCCGCAGGCTGTGCAGCGGCGCGGAGAATGGCGACTGCTCGATCGGCGGCATGGGTCCGGCGAGGAACGCCTCATCCGCCCGGTCCAGTACAAACTCGAGCTGCGCCATCTTCAGCGCAGCCGGCAGAACCAGGATCTCGCCCAGCAGAAGTGTGTCGTGCCTCTGCGCCGCGCTCACAAAGGCAGCCAGAGACGAGGGCGACCAGACGCCCTCCGCCGCCGCCAGGTAGCCTTCGGCCAGGTTCATCACCCGCGGAAGCGTCCGTCCATCCGCCAGGCGGACATGAGGCAGAGGCTCGAACTCGGATATCGAGGCCTCCACCCCCGTCAGCACACCTTCAAGCGCACGTGTGCTCTCGAGCAGCTCCAGCTGCGGCGTCAGCTCCTGTGTCGATGCGATGGCGCGACACGCCCGCAGACGCTCCTTCAGCCTCTTCTCGAGGCTCAGAAGCCGGTGCGACAGGTCCGAGGCGCCCTTCTCCGGAACCACGATCTGCCATCCAAGCGCCAGGCCGGCCGCCTCCGCGCGAAGACTCTCCTCGCTCACCGCCGGCTCCTCCGGAAGCGCGCCCGCCTTGCCCTCCATCACCGGGGCCGTCAGAGGCACGGTCTGTTCCTGTGCCGGATACTCGTTGATCTCTGCCATCTCTGTTCCTGCGTTCCTCTGTTGTGGCGATTGTCCTCGGCAGTCCATCGGAGTCCATCAAGTCTTCCAGCAATACTCGGGCGATCCGCTATCGGTAGCTCGCCGCCTGCATCTCGAACATCTCCGCGTACAGCCCACCGGAGCTGATCAACTGCTGGTGGTTTCCTTCCTCGATCAACCGCCCGCCCGACAGCACAACAATCCGGTCGGCCATCCGCACCGTGGAGAAGCGGTGCGAGATCAGCAGAGCCATCTTCCCCAGCGTCAGCTCCGCAAAACGCTCAAACACCTCAAGCTCACTCTTCGCGTCCAGCGCGGCCGTAGGCTCGTCCAGGATCAGCAGCTGCGCATCCCGAAGATACGCCCGTGCAAGCGCGATCCGCTGCCATTCGCCTCCCGACAGCTCCACGCCACCCTCAAACCGCCGCCCCAGCATCTGGTCGTATCCATGTTCCAGCTTCTGTACGACCACGTCGGCCAGGCTCTTGTGAGCGGCGAACTCGATCTCCGTCTGCTGGTGCGGTCGATCCACACGCCCCACTGCGATGTTGTCGCGAGCCGTCATCTCGTACCGCACAAAGTCCTGGAAGATCACACCGATCTCGCGATGGAGGTCCTCGAGCGAGTACTCCCGCAGATCGATCCCGTTCAGCAGGATCTGACCCTCCGTCGGGTCGTAGAGCCGCGTAATCAGCTTCACCACCGTCGTCTTTCCCTGCCCGTTCTCGCCGATCAACGCCACCCGCTCACCCGGCGACAGCTTGAACGTGAAGTTCTTCAGCACCGTCCGGTTCGTTCCCGGATACGTGAACGAAACGTTGCGGAACTCGAAGCCTCCCGTGATCGGCCGCGGCGCAGGAAGCCCGTTCGGCTTCGACTGCACCGTCGGCTTCATCTCGAAGAACGCAATCAGATCCGTCAGGAACAACGCCTGATCCGCAATGCCTGAAGCAGTCGAAAACACC
Source organism: uncultured Acidobacteriaceae bacterium (assembly GCA_963719405.1). Lineage (GTDB taxonomy): Bacteria > Acidobacteriota > Terriglobia > Terriglobales > Acidobacteriaceae > Edaphobacter. Next base: position 4,087,598 of record OY970381.1, on the reverse strand, counting down.
TGCTGGAGATTGGAGCTCGCCTGCTGAATTGCGGTTGTCAAAAACGTAAACTGCCCGATGTCGTAGTGCCCGTGAATCGTCCGCCAGATCACGTACACGTACGCGCCGTAGTACCCCAGGGTCCCCACGATTCCCAGCAGACCGCCCACGATCAGCTTCGACCGCGACAGCGCCACGTCCTCCCGGTAGATCTGGCTCGCCAGCGCCTGGAATCGCTCCGTGAAGAAGCTGCTCAGCCCAAACAGCTTCACCTCCTTTGCGCCCTCGCGGCTTCCCGCCACCTGCCGCAGATAGTCCATCTGCCGCTTCGCCGGAGTCTGCCGGAAGTTCTTCGCGTACCCCAGAAACGCATAGTGGGTTTCACCCAGAAAGGACGGAAGCACACCCACCGCCAGCAGCAGGATCAGCCACGGCGAAGCCCACGCCAGCGCCACCGAGAAGATCACCGTCGTGATCACCTGCTGGAGCAGCCGTCCCATCTGCTGGATCATCGCCAGCCGGTCCGTCGCCTGCACCCGCGCCCGCTCCAGCCGGTCGTAGAACACCGGGTTCTCGTACGTGGTCAGGTCCAGCCGCGCCGCCTGCTCCATTACCTTGACGCTCACGTACTGCGTATATCTGTTCGCCAGCAGCGAGTCCGAGTAGTCAATCGCCCGGGTCACCAGCCCGAGAAACACATTCAAAGCCACCTCGGCGACAACCAGCTTCCAGAACATCGGCGACAGCGGCCGGCCCCGCAGCACATCCGCGATGCCGTTGATGATGTACTGCGCCACCTTGGCCAGAACAAAGGGCAGCGCCGCTACCACCAGCCGCAGCAGGATGCCCCACGTAACCGTTGCGCGGCCTGAAGCCCAAAGAATCCCGAGCACGGGTGGCATATTCCGCAGAGCCTGCAGACGTTCGCGCCACGGACTCTCCTTGCTGCCTGTTTCTTGGGTGTCGGTCATTCCACCTTGAGCTTCATCTCATGTGTCGCTGTACAGCTTCGGACGCAAAGCAAAGCAAAGGAGTTGGTTGCCGTCGCCTCGGAAGACCTCTCCTGGCCCTACTGCACCTTTCCCTGGGGCTGCAAACGTCGCAGCTCCACGGCGCACGCAATCGCATTCACAGCGGCCAACTTCAGGTTGTCCGTCGCCAGCCAGAGCCAGAACCTTGTTCCCCTGCCCTCCCCGGCCGTTCCCCGAACTCTCCCCAGCACGCTTCTCTGCCCCGACGCGCTCAGGTTGCTGGGAGGGTCAGACTCCTCGGTCACCATCTCGATGTGCTCGCCCGCCAGCGCCAGCTCAATCTCGCCGACGGTACCCGGCTGCTGCAGCTCCAGAAGCACCGACGCCGTATGCCCGTGGAAGACCGGCGCGTAGATCACCTGCACGTCCAGCACCGGGAGCATCCCCTGCGACACGGCCGCGTATTGCCGCTCGATCCTCTTCTGGATGTCGGTCGTGATCTTCGCCTCCTGCCCAACACCCGGAAGCAGGTTGAACGCGACCTGCGCATCGTACTGCTCGCGCGGGAGGTCATGAAACGAAAGCAGGCTCACCGTCTGCTGGTGCAGCTCGTCCATCGCCGCCCGCCCAAACTCCGAGGCAGGCTCCATCACCGTGGCCGCGATGGCGCGCACGGGCAGCTTTGCGTGTACCCGCGCGGCAACCAGCGCCAGCATCAACGCGACGGGGTCCGCGGCCACGACCGCGGCCGTATTCAGATCCGGGGTCACCAGTGTCTTTCCATTCTCCGATCCCGGCGCGCCTCGTACCCACGGCGCTCTCACCAGAACGGTCGGCTGGTCTTCGAGGGCATCGGTCAGGTCCACGATGGTGGCGCCAGCTCTACCTGCACTCTGCCAGTGCTCCCTCGTCGTCTCCGGACTGCCGGCGAAGAACGCGAAATCGAGACCTTCGAACGAGGCCGCCGTAAGCCTCTGGATAAACGTCGCCTCATCCCCTGCCGGGACCAGCTGCCCGGCAGTCTCGTCCGCATCCAGAAGGACAAACTCAGCGGCCGAAAGAGCCGACTCCGCCAGCTCCTCGCTGAGCTCCTTGCCCAGAAGAGACGCTGCCCCGATTACCCCGACACGCTGTGCCTTCGCTGCCATACACCCCACCCCAATCTGAACATCTGTCGTCCTGCAAACTGTGTCCGCGCGTCCGCTCAGGTGCCGGTCCGCGCCATATCTCAACCGCCGCGGCTACCGTCCGGATGAAAGCGTCTGCTGCCGCCGCGATCTTTCCCACGAGTACGCCAGCCTCGCAAGCACTCCTGAGACCAGGTACCCAAGCGCTAGAATGATCAGCGCAATCTCCGAGAACCGGACCATCACGGCTCCGATAAACGCAAGCGCAGCAAGCAGTTGAAACGGATGCCTCGACCCGAGGTTCAACTCTTTACCACTCCAGAAACGCCACGTGCTGACCATCAGGAACCCTGTAAACAGCACCAGCAGCAGCCAAACCAGCGCGATCCACGGATTGTAGATCGGCGCTCCGTTGAAGCAGTGAATCACCGCGGCAAGCACGCCCGCGCCCGCCGGGATCGGCATGCCGACGAAGTACTTTCGGTCAGCTCGCCCCGGATTCCGCGGCTGCGGATTGACCGCGATGTTGAACCGCGCCAGCCGGCTTGCGCCGCAGATCAGAAACACAAAGCAGGCGAACACGCCGAAGTGGATAATCTGGTCCCGTATCTGCGGATGCGTCGAGACAGGCAGCATCCGGAAGCCCCACATGTAGGCCAGGATGCTGGGCGCCACGCCAAACGTAATCACATCCGCCAGCGAGTCCAGCTCCTTGCCGAAGTCGCTGGTCGTCCTGGTCGCGCGCGCGACGCGACCATCCACGCCATCGAAAAGAATCGCAAATCCAATCGCCAGAGCCGCCCGGTCGAAGTACGCCGGATCCGCTACCGATCCCTGGATGCTCTGCGTGATGGCGTAGTAGCCGGCGGCTATGTTGCCCGCCGTAAAGAAGGACGGCAGCACATACATGCCGCGGCTCGGCCTCCGTCGCAGCCGCACCTCGTCGGCCCGAGACACCTCTTGCCCCTCCATCAAACCTCCGTGCGTGATGCAGGTGCAACAGAAGTGAGCCGATGCGGCGGAATCCTCGCCAGCACAGTCGATCCGCCCTTGACCCGGGTCCCGGTCTTCACCATAAGATCCGCCTCGGCCGGCATCAGGACGTCTACGCGTGATCCGAACTTGATCAGGCCAATGCGCTGGCCGCGCTCCACGCGATCCCCCACCTTCACCCGGCAGACGATGCGCCGCGCAAGGAGGCCCGCGATCTGCTTGAACCCAACCTCATATCCGCCCGCGTCGATCACCACCAGCGTCTGTTCGTTGTGCAGCACCGATTCAGCGTTCATCGCGTTCATAAACAAGCCCTTGCGGAACTCGTACAACTTCACCACACCGGCCACCGGAGACCGGTTCACATGCACGTCGAAGACGTTCAGAAAGATGCTCAGACGAAGCCGGCTGCCGCTCGGCATCTCCATCCACTCCGCCGCGGTGACGATTCCGTCGGCCGGAGATACGATCTGGCCCGGCCCACTCGGAATCACCCGCTGCGGATCCCTGAAGAACCACAAGAAGAACGCAGCCAGCAGCAAGGGAAGCACCGCCAGCACAATCATGTGCGTCAGCATCCATACCAGCGCGGCAACAACACCCAAAGCTAACGCGTACAGCAGACCGTCTCGCACCATAAGTCCAACCATTATAGAGTGCGGCGCCTTCGCTCTCACCATCTCACCAACACCCATCGGGGACGCACCAGGGGCCGAGCTTTAGAAGCGTAGCCAGGCACGCCTAAGACCGAAACAGCAACGCCTCCATCAGCACGGCGTCGTCACCCGGTTCGGTGTAGTACGCCTGACGGATCCCGGTCCTCCTGAACTCCAGCCCCTCGTAAAGGGCGATCGCGCCAGAGCTCGCGGCACGTACCTCCAGCCCTACCCGACCTGCGCCGGCCTCCCGGCACCAATCCAGCACCGCCACGCAGAGGCCTCGGCCAACTCCCAGCCGTCTCACCGAGGGCGCAACTGCAACGCTCTCCAGATCCCCCCACCGATCACCGGCCTCATCGCCGGGCTGCAGGTCGGTTCCTGCGAAGACCGCGCCGACCGCAAACCCGAGCAGACCGAGATCCGCCGGCTCGACCGTCTCAGCCACGAAGAGGCATCGCCGTGGGCCTCCACTTTCAGCCTCGTTGAAGATCGCCATGTAGTCCTGCCTGCTCCAGTGTGGCGCCTCCGGCACACCCCGTTCGAGCTCAAGTACGGGGTCGATGTCGGCGCTGGTCCCCCTGCGAACGCGCCAGCCGCTCGCCGTCATACCCCGGCGACCCTCTCCCGCATCCTCGCCAGCATCTCGAGATCGGAACGCCGCAGGTAGTTCGCGTCGCTCACCTCAAGGTCATCGAACGCCGCATCCTGCACCCGCTTCTCCACCAGTGGGAGGGCGTCGGCCGCATTCAGAGGCTCCACCATCTCCGGTTCAAGCTCCCCCAGACTCTCTCGAATTTCCTCCTCGCCGACCACAACCGTGCCGCCGCCCCGAACCGCCGCGAGCACCGCATCCTTTGTCAGCAACGCCTCGACCGGAGCCTTGCCAGGCTCGATCCGACCGTAGAAGAACTCACCCCGCCCCGCCGCCAGCACCGCGTGGATCGTCGCCGCGCCGCATCGCGATTTGTTCGCCAGCACAAGCAGCCGCGACACCATCACCAGCGGGAGACCTGCGGACTCGCAAAGCCCCTTCGCGGCGGTCAGCCCGACCCTCACTCCGGTGAAGGATCCCGGCCCCGAGACCACCCCAATTCCACCAAGCTCGCCGAGCCGGCACCCGCGCGAAGCCATCAGCTGACGGACCGCGGGGATCAGCCGCTCAGAGGTGGTTCGCCCCGCCATCACCACCATCTCGGCAACTGGGTAGGCAAGATCCGTGTCCGCGAATGCGACGGTTCCATCCTGCCCGCACGTATCGATCAGGAGCAGCTTCAACGTCCCCTCCGCCCGACCGGCATCCCACTCCAGCTCCCCATCCACACCTCTTATAGCAACCTCACGCCACGATCATAGCTCCCCTACGCATTGCAGCTCACTGGCCTGACCAACCCAGCTGCTCCCCGCACCGCTCGGCCCACCTCATTCCGCAGGCCGGCATTGGTCCGCCACCTCGACCCACATATAGCCAATCGCGACGTCTCTCCGATGATCGCGCTTGGGGGATCCGGACGGCCTCGCAATGGTCCGATCACTTCCCTGACCTCGGCTCGTATCCCGCCTGGATCGCCAGACCACTTCCGCTTGACACACTGCCTCCGAAAGCCGCTATCCTCAATCTTCATCCCGCCGGGTCCTTCTGCCTGCGGGATGTGGTGAGTTCGCTTACGGCCCCGCACCTCCCGGTGCGTTCGGCGGGAGTTCAAAGTTCATGTCGACAAACGTCGTTCGCGCATCGGGTGGAGGCTTTACAAGCTCGGCTCCGTCCAGCCCCAACACCCGCTGGTTCGTCTGCGGTCTTCTGTTCCTCGCGACCACCATCAACTACATGGATCGGTCGGTCCTGTCGCTGATCGAGCCCGCTCTGCACGACCTCCCATTTATGGGCTGGGACCACGCCCAGGACGCCTCCCATCAGCAGGTCTTCAACGACCACTTCAGCACCATCCTTACCTTCTTCCAGATCGCCTACGGCATCGGCCTCCTCACCGCCGGCCGTCTTATTGATAAGCTCGGCACCAAGATCGGCTACGCGCTGGCCATCTTCGTCTGGGCCTTCTCCTCCATGGGCCACGCCCTCGTCGGCTCGGTCGCAGGCTTCTGCGTCGCGCGCTTCATGCTGGGGATCGGGGAGTCCGGAAACTTTCCCGCCGCCATCAAGGCCACGACCGAGTGGTTCCCCTCCGAAGAGCGCGCCCTTGCCACCGGCCTCTTCAACTCCGGAGCCAACGCCGCATCCCTCGTCGCTCCCTGGCTCATCCCCATCGTCACCATCAAGTACGGCTGGCATGCCGCCTTCCTCACCACCGGCTCCATGGGCCTCATCTGGCTGGTCATCTGGCTGCTCTTTCCCTACAACCGCCTCCGTCGCGGCGCGACCGAGACCCAGGAGCGGCTCAACCCCGTGCTCGCCGGCGCCACCGGGCAGGCCGGCTTCTTTGAGCTCTTCGCCAAGCTCAGCAGGCAAAAGGGCCTGTACGCGTTTTCAATCGCCAAAGGCCTCACCGACCCGATCTGGTGGTTCTACCTGTTCTGGCTCCCCAAGTACTTCCACGAGACCTACAACCTCGATCTCAAGCATCTCGGTCCGCCCATCATCATCGTCTACTTCTGCTCCAGCTTCGGCTCCATCATGGGCGGCGCGCTCTCCGGCTTCCAGATGAAGCGCGGCCACAGCGTCAACTACGGCCGCAAGTTCGCCATGCTCGTCTGCGCTCTCCTCGCCCTTCCCGTCATGCTCGTGCCCTACGCCCACACCATCTTCGGCGCCAACGTCTGGCCCGCCGTCGCGCTGCTCTCACTCGCCACCGCCGCCCACCAGGGCTGGTCCGCCAACCTCTTCTCCACGCCAACCGACATGTTCCCCTCCACCGCCGTCAGCACCGTCGTCGGCATCGGCGGTGCTGCCGGAGCGATCGGCGGAGCCCTCTTCACCAAGTTCACAGGCGCGGTCTGGACATCGCATCCATTCCTCATCTTCCTTACCGGAGCCCTCGCCTACATCGTTTCGCTGGGCATCTTCCAGAAGCTCGTTCCGCGTCTCGGGTCGCCTGCGGAGATCTAGAGGCACTCCTCCCAACGGGAGCTCCGAACACCGTCGCCCCCCGGCCAGACCCGTGTTACCCTTCTCCAAATTCCTCGAAGGTGGCTCATTTTGAAGCGAGAAGCACAGGAAGCCGGCGGAGGTCATAGCCAACTCACGATGCAGGTCGTGGAGCACGTCCGGAGCCTGATCCGGAGTGGCGAGGTCCACCCCGGAGACCGTCTTCCGCCCGAGCGCGAGCTTGCCCGAAAGCTCCAGATCAGCCGCTCCAGCCTCCGCGCGGGTATCGGCTTCCTCGCCGCCATGGGCGTTCTCAAAAGCCGCCACGGCGCCGGAACCTTTGTCTCGGACGGACCGCCCGCGCTCGACGCCAGCTCTCTGTCCGTGCTCGGAACCCTGCACAACTTCCTGCCCTGGCAGATGTTTGAGGCTCGGCTCGTCATCGAGGCCAACGTCGCCGCGCTCGCCGCAGAGCGCGCCACCGACGAACACCTCGCCGAGCTCGCCGAAGAGGTCGCCGAGATGTACGCCGCGCTCTCCGACCCGCAGGAGTACCTCATCCACGACGTCCGCTTTCACCGCACCGTCGCCCGTGCCGCCGGCAATCCCATCCTCGCCGCCCTCATGGAGACCATCACTGCCAATCTCTACGGACACCGCAGCGTCACCGTCCAACACGCGCAGGACCTCAAAGAATCCGCCGAAATGCACCGCGACATCTTCCGTGCCATCCGCTCCCGCAACCCCATGCAGGCCCGCCAGCTCATGGAGCGCCACCTGAACCTTGCCCGCATCGCCCAGGACGCGGAGCGTGACGCGCACGAGCCCGCCTTCACCGCTCCCGTCAGCACCCCGGTGCTCAACACCGCCGCACGCCGCCCCGCAAAGACGCCTTCGACGCCCGAGGCTCGTGTATCCGATGCCCGTGTGCCCGATGCCCGTGTACCCGATGCCCGTGGGAAGGAGAAGCTCGCTGCTTCGAACGGCTCTCACCCGACTGAGAGCTCTTCCGCATCCAGCTAGACCCGGACGCTAACTCCGTCCTCCTCCCGCGAACCTCCTGCTAAACTGGCATTCGATCACCCCCTCATGCCTGACAGCTCCCAAAAGTTCTATCTCACTACCCCCATCTACTACGTCAACGCGCGCCCGCACATCGGGCATGCCTACACGACGGTCGTGGCGGACGTCATCGCCCGCCGTCACCGGCTCCTCGGGCACGACACCTACCTCCTCACCGGCACCGATGAGCACGGGCAGAAGATCGATCGCTCCGCCCTCGCCGCCGGGGTCGCCCCGCAGCAGTTTGCAGACACCGTCTCCCAGACCTTTCGCGACCTCTGGGATCGCATGGGCATCACCTACAACGACTTCATCCGCACCACCGAGCACCGCCACAAGCAGGGCGTCCAGCGCCTCTTTCAGACGCTCAAAGACCGCGGTCACATCTATCTCTCTACCTATACCGGCCAGTACTGCGTCTCGGATGAGGCCTACGTCGACGGCCCCCCGGGCGTCCGCTGTCCCGACTGCGGCCGCGTCACCGAAACCGTCTCCGAGTCCAACTACTACTTCCGCCTCTCCGCCTTCCAGCTCCCGCTCCTGGACCTGATTGAGTCCAACCAGCTCCTGATCACCCCCGAGACCCGCCGCAACGAGGTCCTCTCCTTCCTTCGCGGTAACACCATCTCTCAGTCCGCACCCGCCTCGCCCGGCGACGACGGCCCGGGTGCCCCATCCATGGCGCAGTCTCATCGCGACATGGGTGGGAACGTAGACACGCCGCCAGCCTCAAAGGACCCAGCCACTCCCACGGCCGGAGAAACCCTCGCCCACAGCGCCGCAGGAACCCCCTTCGTCCCCGGGGCTCTAAAAGACCTCTCCATCTCCCGCACCAGCTTCAAGTGGGGGGTTCCCGTCCCCGGCGACGAAGCACACGTCATCTATGTATGGCTCGACGCCCTCGCCAACTACATGACCGCCCTCGGCTACGGCTCTGATGCCCCGGAAGATATCGCGAGGTTTGAAAGGTTCTGGCCCGCCGACCTCCACCTCGTCGGCAAGGAGATCATCCGCTTCCACTGCGTCTACTGGCCTGCCTTCCTCCTCGCCGCAGGCCTGCCAACGCCCGAGGCCATCACCGCCCACGGCTGGCTCCTCTTCCAGGACTCTTCGAACGAAGCGACCAAGATGTCGAAGTCCAAGGGCAACATCGTCCGCACCGAGACCATCCTCGATGCCTTCGGTGAGCACGTCTACGGGAAGCAGTTCCCGGACAGCACCAGGGCGGAACAGGACCTCTTCGCCACCGACGTTCTCCGCTACTTCCTGCTCCGCGAGATCCCCTTCGGCCAGGACGGCTCCTTCTCCTTCGACGCCCTGATCCAGCGCTACAACGCCGACCTTGCCAACGGCTACGGCAACCTCGTCAGCCGAACGCTGAAGCTGATCGAGCAGAACTTCCCTGAGGGTTTCGAGCGACCTGAGGAACCCTGGATTTGTGAGGATCGGCAAGCGGGGTTTGAGGATGAGGGCCCGGAGACGGTGCGGGAAGCATACAGCGGGACCGCGGCAATCATCCGAGAGTTCACGTGCCTTTTGGCCGATTATTCTCAGTGGTTCGTTCAAAGCAAGTTCCAGATATGCCTCGCAGAGATCAGCCGCTGTGTCGGCATCATCGACTCTTACCTGTCTTGGCACAAGCCTTGGAAGCTAGCCAAAGAGACAGACCCGGCTATTCGACGCAGACTGATCGAAGTCCTCTACACCGCCGCTGAATCCATCCGCATCATCACCGCCCTCCTATACCCCTTCCTCCCCTTCGCCACCGCCGAGATCTGGAAGCAACTTGGGAGCAAGGAGACCATTGAAGAAGCCGCCGCAAGCGGAGGTCTCCGCAACCTCACCTGGGACGGCCTCAAACCCGCCACCAGGCTCGGCCCCCTTAGCCCCATCTTCCCCCGCGCAGACAAAGGACTCGCCCAGACCATGGCCGACATTGAATCCAGCAACGCCCCCTCTCCATCGAAGCTCACCAACGAAACGACCTCGTCCGCCCCGGAGACCACCTCCGATCCGACGCATCCGGCTGCCCCGCCCCGCACCGGCTCCCTCCCCGAGTTCAATCCCATCGCTCAGGTGGCCGGCTCCGCGTCCGCGCACACCGAGCTTCACAAGCCCCCGTCGCATACCGAGGCCGCGGTCTCCGGTCCCTTCAACACCTCGGCCTCCGCCCAGCCGATCGCCGGCGGCGAACCGGCAAACGCGAGTCCCCACACGAGTCCCCAGATCACTATCGACGACTTCGCCAAGGTCGATCTACGCGTCGCGAGGATCCTGGTCTGTGAACGCATCCCGAAGGCCGACAAGCTGCTCCGCCTGGAGGTCGATCTCGGCTACGAGCAGCGCCAGATCCTCTCCGGCATCGCCGAGTTCTACACCCCAGAAGAGCTCATCGGACGCAAGATCGTCGTCATCACCAACCTCGCACCGCGCAAGATGCGCGGACTCGAGTCGCACGGCATGCTGCTCGCCGCCTCCACCGGCGAAAACGGCAAGCCCGCCCTCGCCACCTTTGCCGATTCCGACAACATCGAGGTAGGCGCTCGCCTCAAGTAGTACGCAGAAGGCAACCTCCGCTTTACCTCGACCCTGCCATCGCCGTGGCGTAGATACCGCGGCACCCCGGTAGAATAAAGGCAGACCTCGACCCACAGATCGGGACATGCACCCCCCCGTACCTGCGCACCTAAGCCTTGCACCATGAAGACTTTGGAGGCTAAGTACGGGGGGGGGAGGGTACCACGCAAAACCATGCTCATCGACTCACACGCCCATCTTGACCTCTACACCGAAGACCGGGACGCCGTCCTCCGCCGCGCCCGCGAGGCCGGTGTCGCGACGGTCCTCGCCATCGGCATCGGCAACGGCCCGGACACCATGCATGAGGCGCTCGAGATCGCCAACGGCCTCGCCCTTCAGGCAGACCCGGCGCTCCCCAGCGTCTTCGCCACCGCCGGCATCCACCCGGATGAGGCAGCCAACGCCACCCCCGCCGCTCTCGAAAAGCTCTCGCGCCTCCTCTCCGACCCGCTTTGCCTGGCCGTGGGCGAGATAGGCCTCGACTACTACCACGTCGAAAACCCTGAACCTGCCGTCCAGAAGGCCGCCTTTATCGCGCAGATGGAGCTCGCAGCTGCGGCCAGGAAGCCGATCATCATCCACTGCCGCACCTCGGAGCTCGCCACGCCGGAGGCCCAGGCCCGCTTTGGCTCGGCCGACGCCTGGGCCGACCTCCTCGCCCTGATCGCCGACCACTGGCAGCCCACCGGCCTCCCCGGCATCATGCACTGCTTCTCCGGCACCCCCGACCAGGCTCTCCGCTCGGTCGCCGCAAACTTCTACATCTCCTTCGCCGGCAATCTCACCTATCCGAAGGCGCAGGCTATCCGTGACGCAGCGGCGGAGGTGGCCCTCAACCGCATCCTGGTCGAGACTGATGCGCCGTTCCTGGCTCCAATCCCCTTTCGCGGGCAACGCAACGAGCCCGCCCTGGTACGCCACACGGCGGAGACCATCGCCGGACTCCGCGGCATCTCACCAGAGGAGCTGGCGGCAATCACAACCGCCAACTTCTGGACATTATTTCCAACCGCGCGCTCCTGACATAATGGAGCCGCACCTACAGAGACAAGGATTCAGAACATATGGCAGCCGATAACAGCTTCGACGTGGTGAGCAAGGTAGATCTGCAAGAGGTCAAGAACGCAGTAGAGCAGGCGACCAAGGAGGTCAACGCCCGCTTCGACCTCAAGGACTCCAAGTCCAAGATCGACATCGAGGGTACAGACACCATCCAGCTCGCGAGCCAGGATGAGTACACCCTCAAGGCGGTCACCGAGATCCTAGGCCAGAAGCTGGTGAAGCGCGGAGTATCTCTCAAGAACCTGAGCTACGAGAAGATCGAGCCTGCCTCAAACTCCTCCGTACGGCAAAAGATCAAGCTGCAGCAGGGTATCCCGTCCGAGAAGGCCAAGCAGATCGTGGCTCTGATCAAGGACTCGAAGAAGAAGGCGCAGGCCTCCATCCAGGGCGACACCGTTCGCGTGGTCTCAAAAGACCGCGACGTTCTGCAGGAGATCATGTCTCTGCTGCGCGGCAAGGACCTCGGGGTCGATCTTCAGTTCACGAATCTCCGCTCGAACTAAGGTCTCTCCCAACGAGGACGTCCGTGCTTTCGCACCACTTCTAAAAGCAAGACAAAGTTCTGCGCGGTAGCAAGCGCATTCTCACGCCTGATCCATGGAAGTCATCCTGATACTCTCATCTACGTAGTGGGCACCCTCTCCATATCGAGCGCAAAGGATGTGTTCGATCTCCTTCGAGACGATCTCATCGCCATTGAGGGTGAGTTCGCCTCGCAATCGGCCTCCGATGTGGAGGTAGTTACGGACATTGCGACCTACCTGATGGAAGGCGGCGGCAAGCGAATCCGCCCGATGCTTCTTCTTCTTTCCGCAAAGGCACTCGGCAGCAATTCCCCCGGAAGGATCCGGCTCGGCTCCGTCGTCGAGATGCTGCATACGGCGACGCTTGTTCACGACGACATCATTGATGAGGCGGATACACGGCGCGGACGGCCATCCTCGAATACCACGTGGGGCAATGCGAAGTGTGTGCTTGCGGGTGACTGGCTCTATATGCAGTCTTTCTCAGCGGCGCTGGAGGAACGAAACTTCCACGTGCTCGATCTGCTCATCTCGCTCACCCAGCAGATGGTTGAAGGTGAGCTCCTGCAGATCCAGAAGCTCGGTCATCTGATCAATGAGGAAGAGTACTTCGACCTTATCTATCGCAAGACCGCCTGCCTGTTCAAAGTCTCGATGCAGCTCGGCGCAGCGTTGAGCAATGCGGATGACGAGCTCGAACTGCGGATGGGCGAGTATGGCCGCAACCTGGGCCTTGCCTTCCAGATCGTCGACGACGTGCTGGATCTCACCGCGGTTGAAGATGTTCTTGGGAAGCCGGTCGCAAGCGACCTACGCGAAGGCAAGGCGACGCTTGCGGTGATTCACGCTCTGGAGCGCGGAACCGGCGCTGATCGTGAGGCGATTCGAACCGTTCTGGCCGACCGCAGCTTCAGTCGCGTCTCGCATGCGGAGATCCTGGAGGTTCTTGAGCGCCATGGATCACTGGAGTACGCGATGGACACGGCATGCGCCTACGCCGAAGCAGCGCGGCTCTCGATCAGCGAGCTGCCCGACTCCCAAGCGAAGCGTGCCCTGCTCTGGATGCCGGGGTTCGTGACCACCCGCGATCGCTAGGCGGTCTGATCTCCTGGATCGCTGTCCTCGTTCACATCCAGTTGCGCCGCGGTCATCTTTCCCGTTGAGCTTTCTACCAGCACCTCGATGCGGCCCTCCGCTGCGTCAAGCTCCTGCTTGCAGGCTTTTGAGAGCTTTACGCCCTGCTCGAACAGGCGCACCGACTCATCCAAGGTGAGTTCTCCGCGCTCCAGCTGCTCAACCACGCCCTCAAGCGCCGTCAGTTGCTCCTCAAATGTGGCCATGATCCTACCTTTGCTCCGGCGCAGACGGTAACAGCGACTCAAGCACCTGCGCCGCGGCTGTGTACTTCCCGAAGGGAGCGCTTACCTGGACGCCCTGAACGTGCGAACGTGTCTGCATGAGCATCTCCTGCGCGATCGCGATGCCCTCTGCCCTGGACTCCTCCGGGCTGCCCATCCTGAGCATGCGCTCCATGATCTGCTCCGGCATGCTCACCCCAAGATCGTTCTTCATGAACTGCGCATTTTTGAAGCTGGTCAAAGGCCAGATGCCTGCGATTACCGGAATCCGAAATGACTCTATGCGACGGAGAAAGGTCTCAAGCAATGCGAGATCAAAGACGGGCTGGGTGATGCAGAACTCCGCGCCTGCCTCGACCTTGAGCTCGAACCGCCGGATCTCCTGCTCGATGTCGGGAACGCCAGGATTTGCAGCAACCGAGACTGTGAAGCCGGTTGAAGCACCGATTGAGTTTGCACCGATGTCGAGCCCGTGATTGAGGCCCTGCACAACACGTACGAGCCCGATCGCATCGACATCGAAGACCGCGGTCGCGTTAGGGTAGTTCCCCATCTTCGGGGGATCTCCCGTGAGGCAGAGGATGTTCTTCAGGCCTATCGAGGAGGCTCCGATGAGATCGCTTTGGATACTCAGCATGTTGCGGTCCCGGCAGGTGTAGTGCAGCACGGTCTCGATGCCGACGTGCTGCTGAATCTGTACGCACAGGCTCTGCGCGCTCATGCGCGCGCTGGCGCGCGGGCTATCGGGCACGTTGATGGCGTGGACGCCGAGTTTGTAGAGGTAGGCTGCGCCCTCAAGCTCCTTGCTGCAATCGATGCCTCGCGGAGGAACGATCTCCACCAATGTGCAGAACTCACCGGACGCTACCATTGCGCCGATGCGAGAACGCTCCCGCAACGGTGCCGGTTGCACGTCGTTGGCTACCTGCGCCGCCGCAGCTGGCGTATCCGTCGCCTCAGCGCTTGCGCTCTGAGCTTCGAGTGCCCGTAACGAGCCTCGCATTGCGCGGATGTGAGCAGGGGTGGTGCCGCAGCAGCCCCCAACAAAGCTGGCCCCGGCCCGCACGGCCTTGCGCGCGAAGCTGCCCATGTACTCCGGGGAGGTCATATAGATGGATCGCCCATCTACCGCCTTCGGTATGCCGGCGTTCGGCATGGCAGCCAGTGGAAGGTTGGTTGCGGACCGCATCCTCTCGACCGCGCCGAGTACCGTCTGCGGTCCATCGCTGCAGTTGCAGCCCAGTGCGTCGACACCCAGCTGCGTGAGGCGCACGGCCACCTCCTCGGGCGACGCACCGTCGAGACAATCTCCATTCGCGTCCACGGTGACCATCACGATGAGGGGGAGGTGGGGCGCAGCGGATCTCGCCCCTCGGACCGCAGCCTCAGCCTCGACGAGCGACTGCAACGTTTCCGCGATGATCAGGTCCGCGCCGACTCCCGGTCCTCCCTGCGCCAGGGCGCCTATCTGCTCTGCGAATGCCCGTTCGGCTTCGAGTACAGTGACGTCTCCTTCCGGGCCGACACGGAGGCCCAAAGGCCCGACCGCACCCGCCACAAAGGCTTCGGCGGACTGCTTGTCCTGTATCTCGGCGACGCACTCCCGTGCCAGACGGACCCCCGCGAGGTTGATCTGCTGAACCTTGTCCCTCAGGCCGTAGTGGTCCAGACGGTAGGCATTGGCACCGAAGGTGTTCGTCTCGATGATCTGCGAACCTGCACGGAGATACTCCTCGTGGATAGCCCGCACCAACTCCGGCTGCGAAAGGTTCAGCTCGTCATAGCAGCGATTGATGAAGACACCACGCGCGTAGAGCATTGTTCCCATTGCCCCATCACACAGTACGGTCTTCCGCGCGAAGATGCTTCGCACCGCGACTGCCGATCGATCTGCCGTCCCGACATCAACCGACATCGTACTTATCCCTCGTTGGCTCTTCCCTGCATTTGATCTGATCTTAGAGCACGATCTCCGCACACTCAAACGCAGATGTTACGGCCTGGTGCGGCGACTCCCAGCCGTCCCGCTTTGGTATACTGACCTGAACTCAGCCTCCCGCTGAGATCGCCTTGCAGAGCGCAGGTTGGAGCTGTTCACGTTGAAGATCCGCAGTCCGTTCACAAAGTCCTTCCGCGCGCAGTGCTTCACCGGCATTCTGATCGCTCTCGCAACTCTCGGTCTCAGTTCATGCGGACAGCAGTTCTACCGGTTCCCGCAGTACACCTTTGCGGGCCGCCCCATTCCACCCAGCCAACTTGCGAACCGTGTGCTTGTCTCTGTGACTGATAATGGGTCCTCGGGCAACCTCCAGATTCTGGATGCCCTGCGTGATCTTCGCAACAACGTGCAGGATACGATTCGTCAGTTTTCTATCAGTGGTTACTCCTCCGGATTTCCAAGTCTGATTTTGAATTTTCCCGAGCAGGTTCGTGGATACGTCTACTCCGACTCCGACGGCAGTCTTTCGATCATCGACTACGGGAAAGAGTCTGCTGGAGGGAGCGCGGGAACGCTTCCAGCGCGCTCAACCTCCATCGCGGTACCAATCGGTTCGGCTAATATCTACTCCGCTGAGGAGACCACCGGGCAGATGGTCGTTCTCGATAACACGACCTCCCGTGCCTTTGCGCTGAACCTCCCAAACGTCTATCGCGTGGCCGTGAACCAGGGAAACACTGTTGTTCTGGCGATGGTGAGGAACTCCAACTCGCTTTACCGACTGTTGAAGCTGAACTCGAATCAGGCGCCTCCGCCCGGAGCGGTGGACTGTCAGCCATACAACCTCCCCGTGTACTGCGTTGTGCCTGTACCGGGTACATACGACCGGCCCATCGGTGCCTACTTCTCGCTTGATGGGACGACGGCGTATGTCCTCAACTGCGGCCAGGAGTGTGGCGGCGCAACTTCGGGCGTGACGCTGGTGCAGCAGGCCCCATTGAATATCAACGTCATCCCAACGGCGGTTCCGTACCCTTCTCCGCAGATCAGTACGATCGCTGTGCCCGGTGGCGTCACGACAGCGGTGTCGGACGGCAGCACGCTGTATCTCGCGGGACAGCAGCTTCAACCGGATGGACTCTTTGCTGGTTTTCTGTCCACGCTCAGTCTCGCGAGCAACACCGTGACGGGACAGTACTCGATCTCCGACGGCAACCACACAAAGCTTCTGTTCGCGGACGACAACACGCTCTGGATCGGATCGCAGTTCTGCGCGACTGGAGAGCGAGCGAAGCTGGGGCAGAACTATAACTGCCTGACCCGCTTCGATCTGGGCGCCAAGTCTGCGCAGATCATCCCTGCCAACGTCGTTCCCGGATCCACTGACACGAGCAAACAGGTTCCCTACACCAACGAAAATGGAAACGTGTATTACTACGGCGACCTCACCGGTCTGTGCTGGGTGCAGAACCTGCACAAGGTGTATACGGCCTACGGTGGCCAGGTACACGCCTTCCGGACGAACGACGGCTCCGAGATCAATAACTACAACATCACTGTCCAGGGAACGGCGTTGGACGTGGCGTACATGGACGCGCTGACGAACGCAGCTGACTGAAGCGATGCAGACCTCCCGGGGCGTTGACATTCTCGCGATAGCGGCTCACCGGGACGACGTTGAACAGACCTGCGGTGGCACGCTGCTGGCCATGCATGCCCTTGGATGGAGCACCGGCATACTCGACCTCACCCGAGGTGAGGCAGGTACACGCGGAACCGCAGAAGATCGCGAGTCGGAAGCAAACGCGGCCGGACGGATCCTCAAGGTGTCGCGGCGCGAGGCGCTCGATCTCCCTGACGGCAATGTTCAGAACACGTATGAGAATCGCCTCAAGGTAGCTGCTGTCCTTCGCAGGCTTCGACCCCGGGTCGTCATACTGCCGTACTGGAGTGGCCGGCACCCGGATCACTACACGACGGCGACGCTGGGTTACGAGGCTTGCTTTGTGAGCGGCCTGTCGCGTGTCTCGATAGACGGAGACGCACCACCACATCGTCCCTACAAGATTCTTTACGCCTCTCTCTATGCTGACGTTCGTCCCACCTTTGTTGTGGACATCTCGCCGCACATCGAGACACGTCTTCAAGCATTAATGGCGTATCGTTCGCAATACGCTGATCAACAGCAGGGAGGCGGACTGTTTGTGCCGGAGGCGGAGATCCGCGAGCGAACGTTCTCGACTGCGCGTCATTACGGTTTGCTTGCGGGTGTCCGGTATGCTGAGCCCTTCGTTCAGAAGGAGACAGCACTTGTCGGTGATCTGATGCTGCTTCCCGTGCAGTCCATCTAAGCTAACTACTTCATTCACCCGATCATAGAGAGTCAAGGCGCACGACTTTAGTACCGTGGATGCGTCACGTTTGAACCTGTAGGTTCCGTCTGGAGACATATCTCAAGACGCGTGCAAACCGACTGCCACCCGGCTGCGTACTAGGTATGTTCGTGCAATACATACAATCCCGTAGTTCAAACGCAAGGCAAGAGGTGCTTGATCGTGGAAAAGAAAATTGACCAACCTATCATGGGTCCGTCCCGGCGCAGGTTCCTGGCAGGAGCGGGCGCCATCGGCGCAGCAGCTCTGGCAGCCGGCTGCAGCAGCAGCGGAAGTACAACTGTCACGCCCACCCCAGTGCCGACGACAACCGGTGTCACTGATGCGGACATCCTGAATTTTGCACTCAATCTGGAGTATCTTGAGGCGGAGTTTTACCTGCGCGCTGCGACAGGCAGCGGCCTGGCGACTGCGGATATCGGATCGAGCCCGGGCACGGTGACGGGCGGTGCTAAGGTTCCCAACCTGACGGCAGCTCAGCAACAGATTCTCAACGAGATTGCGTATGACGAGCAGGCGCATGTTCAGTTTCTGCGGAAGGCTTTAGGCGGCGCCGCTGTGTCGCGTCCGACGATCGACTTCACATCGTCCTTCCCCGGTCTGGCGACCGCCGCAGGTATCACGGGCGTCACCTTCAACCCCTTCAATGACTTCGACAGCTTCCTTGTGGGCGCCTTCGTATTTGAGGATGTGGGCGTTACGGCGTATCACGGCGCCGCCGGGCTGCTCAGCACTGCTGGGATCACTGCGGGTTATCTTTCCGCAGCCGCCGGCATCATGGCGGTCGAGGCTTACCACGCCGCTTACGTCCGTACAGCTCTGACGGGCCGTGCGATTGCGGCAGCTTCCGCCAGCCCTGCCACAGCATATCCATACTTCGGTTTTGCGAACTCGGTCTCTGCTCTCCGCAGCAAGCTGGATGGATCGAACAACGAGACTCCCCTTACCCTTCCCACGTCCGTGTCGACGCCCAGCAGCATTGTCGCTGCGGACGGCAAGAATGCCGTCGCTTTCGCCCGCTCCACCGATCAGGTCCTCCACATTGTTTATGGAACCGGCGGCGGCGCGAACGTCTCTAAAGGCGGCTTCTTCCCCAGTGGCTTGAACGGCACGATCTACGTAACCGCTTCGTAAAAGGATAGACACCATGGCTACGACAGAGACACAAAAACTTGATGACATCATCTCCAGCCGGCGCGCGATGATGATGCTCGGCGGAACCGCACTCGCGGGTCTCGCATTTGCGGGATCGGCGAAGGCTCAGGCCGCCACGATCTCGGACACCGACATCCTCAACTTCGCTCTCAATCTTGAGTACCTTGAGGCGAATTTTTATTACCTGGCCGCCTTCGGCACCACCATCGACGTTCCGAATGCTGCATCGATGGCTGCCGGCGCCGCGGTACAAGGCATCACGGGCACCGGAACACAGGGCACGGTGAGCGTCAGGGCAAATACGCAGGTTCCATTTCAGAGCATCGCGATCGGATCGTATGCGGTCGAGACTGCCATTGAAGAGGGCAAGCATGTCGGATTTCTCCGTGGTGCGCTCGACACAGCCGCAGTTGCGCAACCGGCGATCGATCTGATGGGCGCCTGGAACACGCTGGCCAACGCAGCAACTGTTGGACCTGCCTTCGACCCATTTGCGAACGAAGGGAACTTCCTCATTGGGGCGTACGTTTTTGAGGACGTGGGCGTCACGGCCTACCATGGCGCGGCTCCTCTGCTGAACGGCGGGCAAAAGGGCGGGAAGTATCTCGGCGCGGCCGCAGGGATTCTGGCTGTTGAGGCCTACCATGCGGGACTTGTCCGAACCACCATCAACAACCTTGACCCGACCGGTTCTGTTGGCCTCCTGGGTGTTACACAGAAGGTCTCAGCGCTGCGCGCGGCCCTATCCAAGGCTGCACTCTCCGCCACGGCGCAGACAACCGCCACAACCGATGATTTCCCGGTCGGACCCCAGAATGTCGTGCTCGCGGGCGGAGCATCCGCCAGCGCCACCACCATCGTCGATGCGGACGCCAATGTGATTGCCTTCAGCCGCAATGCCACACAGGTCCTCAACATCGTTACGGGAGGCGGTGCTGTGAACGGCACGGCCACGGTAAGCCCCGCCAAGGGAGTGTTCTTCCCTGCTGGACTGAACGGACTCATCAAGTAGTTGCAGGCGAACCGAATTAACCGGACGGGCACGGATCCTGAAGTTACAGGCCGTGCCCGTTTCCTCTTGAGCAGGTCACTTGTCCTGGCCGGCGTTGCGGCGGTCTGACATGCTAGCGCTTACGTCGTTCACTCACGACAGCCTCCATGGCGACTTCAGCATGCGTTGGCGTGGGCTTATCCACGGGCGTCGCTGAGACAACTTTGTTGTGCCCGCTCCGCTTTGCCTCGTACAAAGCGGCGTCGCTCTGATCGAGAAGGCTTTGCCAGTTCCACCCGAACTCGACCGAAGAGCAGACGCCAAAGCTGGCCCGTACGTGAATCGTCTCTCCGCGATAGCGGATTGCAAGCGCTTCGACGTGACTCCGTAGACGTTCCGCAACTTTGAGCGCCTCCTGCATCTCGGTATCGGGCAGCAGAATGCAGAACTCGTCTCCACCCATTCTGGCGATCGAGTCGCGATCTCTGACGGCTTCCTGCAGGCTTGCAGAGACGGCCTGCAGCACGGCGTCACCACCTCCGTGCCCGAGTTGGTCGTTGACACGCTTCATCCCGTCCAGGTCCATCGAGATCACAGCGAGTCTGCCGCGCATGCGCATGGATCGAAAGGTCTCGCGGATGGCTATCCGCTTGAACGCCCAACGGTTGAGCAGTCCTGTCAACTCGTCGATCTGAGCTCGCCATAGAAGTTCCAGTCTCAACTTGCCCGTGGCGATAAACAGATATCCGAACGCGGTCGCACTGCTGGCCAGCAACATACCTGAGAGCCAGACCCCTTCCATCCCGCGCGCGGCTTCCGGGTAGCCCGGGGACCCATACCGAAGGGTCACGGCGACGCGCATCAGATGAATGACGGCATATACGGAAAGTGCAACTCCCGTAAACCAACCAGCCGTCTCCACACCCTCGCCTGAGAAGCTAAACAATGCAGAGGCTATAAGCGCTGTCTGGACCCCCAAGATAGCTCCGACCAGAAGCGAAGCTGCGGGGTAGGTCGTGGATGACTCCATGAAATATAGAGAACCCGCGACACCAATCAGAAGAAGAATGCCCTGAAGGCGCCAGAGAAGCTTGCCTCGATCGAGTAACTCGGCGAAGCTGCGATGCAGCATCACGAGGCCAGCCAGCATAAGTATCGAGCTGACAGCCTCAGAGATCTGAACGGGCATGATGTCCATCTCAAGGCGCCAAAACATTGCAAAAGCCCATGCAAGGTTGCCACCCGCAAACCAGACGGCCGCCTTGGAGCCGCCGTACATCCTGGCGCTCAATGACACTACGCCCGCATAGAGGACAAACAGGAGCAGGTTGACCATAACGAGGGTATGGACCTGCATCAGGCTTGCCCCCGTACGGAGCCTGAGTGAGATTGAGGGACACCCGATCGTACGAAAGAGGACTTCGGCAACAACACTCTTCTCCTTAGCTTGGGGACATCGTCTGCGTTGTCAGGTGAAGCTTCTCAGCTGGCTGACCCGATTCATCGACGGATGCAAGCTGATTCTGTGCGGCACGCGTTGCAAGTCGACCTCGAACGAACTCTATGATCTCGGGGGTAATGTATGTGGATTTGCTCATCGGCATCACGATGGAGTTGCGAAAGAGTGCACCCGAGACGCCGGGCCAATGCGAAGGCAGAAGACTCGCCCCTTCCGGGATCAGAATGATATCCGCGCGGTCCAGATACCGACGTGCAGACTCCTTGAAGTCCGTCACTGCCGGATCCAGAACACTGAGGAAGAGATCCGGCCTCAAGAAACGTAGGATGCTGTTGGATTCGATCAGAACGTGCTTTGCCAGTCTCAATTCTTTGCGGATCCGGGGCATCGCCTCAGCCAGTTGGCCCTGGCGCGTTCTCACCCACAGGGAACGTGCGGCACCTGCCGACATGTACCTTCCGGAATCAGTGGCCGTCGCTTCCCTTTCTTCACTGATCGCGATCGTATGATCCGCGACTTCACAGGCACACGGCCGGCCGTCAGCGGAACAGACGCCGTGTCCGAACTGAGTGATCTTGATCGCCGTCCATTGCATGTCGCGCAGTCCCGCGATCAATCCAGCCACCACACTGGTTTTGCCTATGTTTCGCGAGTGCCCACCGACAACTACGACTGCCACCGGTACACCTCCATCTCCGCCGCGCTGGGTTAACGTTGTCGAAATCGAGCGAGGTCGCGAAGATACTGTTTTAGGGGCTGCGCCGGAATACCCCAGAAGACCTGCCCTGATCCGCGGAGCTTCTTGTTGCTCAAGACGCCGCTGCCTGAGCCGAGAATTACACCTTCGCCAATGATCGCATGATCTCCGACTCCGACCTGACCACCTATGATCGCGTGGTCGCCCACCACGGTGGAACCAGAGATCCCGGTCTGGGCAGCGATGACGACGTTTCTGCCTATGACACAGTTATGTGCGACATGCACCAGGTTGTCGATCTTTGTGCCTCGACCGACCCGCGTGGCCCCGAGGGCTCCACGATCGATGGTTGTATTCGCGCCGATCTCCACATCGTCCTCTACCTCAAGGGTCCCCTGCTGCGGGAAAGCGATGTACTCTCCCGTTTCACTATCTCTCACGTACCCAAAGCCTGTGGATCCGAGTACCGCTCCAGACTGCACGATGACGCGGTCGCCAAGGGTCGTTCCGGGATAGATCGTCGCGTTGGCGTAGATCTCACAATCGGACCCAAGAGTCACGTTCGGGCCGATCACCGCACCCGGACCGATGCGAGTACCCTTCCCAACTGTGGCCGCCTCATCCACAATGGCACGAGGATGGACGCCAGCTGCGTCGTGCGCTCGCCGGAGCCGCGCCGCTGCGACTGCAAAGGCCAGCTTGGGATCACGTACCTCTAAAAGGCGGCGATCTGCGGCGGATGTCTGAATTGCTGCCCGATTCGCCAGGATCCCACCTGCACTCGAATGCAGCGCCTTCTCGAGCGCCCTTGGGTCTGTCGCAAAGACAAGGCTTTGTGGTCCAGCGACATCGATCGCGGAGACGCAGGTGATTTCAGTGTCGGTGTCGAGTGTGTCTGCGCCGACCCATTTTGCCACTTCGGAGAGCCTCGCCATCAATAGAACCCACTTTCGCCCGGCGGTCTTGTCTTCCACCTACGGTGCATCCACAGCCACTGCTCAGGATATCGCCTTACATATTGTTCCAGAATGGCCGTAAATCGGGCGGTGTTTACAAGGGCATCGGAGTCTGAACCGCCCGTAACGACGAGCTCGATCTCTCTGCCGAAGTGCAGGACATACCTTTGCTCAGAAGATTCCCAGAGGAGAAATCCGGGAAGAACTGCTGCACCTGTCTTCTGTGCGACTCTCGCCAGACCCGACGCGGTACACGCCTGTACAGCAAAGAACGGGACGAAGACACCTTGCGGCGGCGTCATGTTGGTATCCATAAGGATTCCAACGGTTCTGCCTGCCCGCATCTCGGTTAGAAGGCCGCGAGCGAAGTCATCCTTGTGCAGCACCTTGTTTCCGTGAAGGCAGCGGATGCGGTTCACGAGAGCGTCGATGAGCGGGTTATCGAGACGGCGAATGATCATCCGCATGGGATAGCCCATGAGCGAGTGGAAGAAGCTTGAAAGCTCCCAGAAGCCCAAGTGCCCGGTAAGCACGAGAACACCGTTTCCCCGGTCGTTCGCTGCCGTGTAGTTGCTCAGCCCCTCGTAGCGAATCAACTTGCCGGCGCTCTGCACCGTCAGGGAGGGCATCTGGCAGAA
This sequence comes from uncultured Acidobacteriaceae bacterium, assembly GCA_963719405.1. Taxonomy (GTDB): domain Bacteria; phylum Acidobacteriota; class Terriglobia; order Terriglobales; family Acidobacteriaceae; genus Edaphobacter. Next base: position 4,064,015 of record OY970381.1, on the reverse strand, counting down.
CTCGGCGATCTGTAGACCCAGATTGCGGTAGACGCCACGAAGTATATGTTCGCGGGCTTCAGGTGAGAGATCCGGGAAGGCAATCTGAAGATTCTTCCGACCGACCCCCCGAAGCCGTTTCAAGCCAATGTAGGCCAGTGCTCCGATGGCGCGGCCAACTGCAAGGGAGAGTCTTCGAGGGAGGCTTCCAAGCACCTGAACACCCAGCCACACAAGCGAGAACTCCAGGCGAGCGCGCGGAGTGATCTCTCTGGGCCGCGGAGCCACGGCTTGCTCAGGCAGATGTACATCTGGACTCAAGATCCTAGTCTACCCGCCGTCGCGTCTGTGTTAAAGCGAAAGAGGACAGCCATTTGGCTGTCCTCTTGGTGAGAGCGACTCTCGTTCTACTGATTCTTCGAGATCACGAAGTACTTGGCTACGGTCCGGACGAATGGGCGAGCATCCGTCGGGGTCGCCTGGTTACCCTTCAGCACCTGTTCGAACGGAAGATCCGAACCGTAGAAGGCGCGGGTATCATCCTGGTTCTGAGAGAGCACTGTGCCGTCGAGATCGATACCGGCGAACAGGCCCTTGCTGCGCGAGTAGGTGAGGAACTCAGCATTGAGCTTCCAATCGGTGCCCGCCTGCGCGTTCCGTCCGACCGGACCTGCTGAGGCTGCCGCGTCTCCGCCGATCTTGAATTTGCTCTTCAACATGTCCTGCAGACCATTCTGATTCATTGCGACAAGCACGAGGTCCGTAGCCTGCCCGCCCCACTGAAAGCCTACGCTTCCGCCAGCCAACTGGACGAATACCGGGGAGCTCCAACCGTTCGAGGTGCGGCAGGTCGCAACACCTTGCCCGTACTGCGCGCCAACGATGAAAGCGCCCTTCTTGAAGCTTGGGATAACGACGACACATGAGGCGCCCGCCAGAATACTCTGCGGAATACCCTTATCTGGAGTGGCCATGATTTCGTTCACGACAGCCTGAGCGCTTACCAGCCGCTCATCCAGCTTTGCCTTGTCACTCGCGCCAAACGCAGGGAGCGACAGGGCAGCCAACGTCAATCCACAAACTACAGTTTTCATCCGATTCATTTTGAGGCCTTTCGACAAACGATTTCACAACTGAGGGAGGGAAAGTTCTCCCACGCACCACTCATTGTGATGGACTTATGCCGCACAAAGTTGCCCTGTTTTGACGGGGTACCTGGGCCACCGAAAAAATAGGGGCCGTCGAGCGACCTCCCTCGGGAAGTCTGCTCCACGACCCCTCTCCCAGGTCTGTGTTGCTTGAACTCAGGTTGCACCATGAAGGAGAATGTCACAACAGTACCTACGGATGTATACCTTTGAACGGGTTCCTATTACCAGTTAGTAATCCCCTTCGAGCAGGCGGCGCTGCATGGTGACCATGGTCAATGCTGTCCGATTTTCGACACCTACCTTGCGTAGCAGCCGCCCGACATGCGCCTTTACCGTGGCTTCATCAACAGATAGCGCGCTGGCGATCTCCCGGTTGGATCGGCCCGCTACAAGCAGGCGAAGTACATCCTCTTCCCTCGGAGTGAACTTGGGCGGATGAGTGGCCGCCTCGGCTTCGGCAGCCCTGCTGAGCTCCAGGAGGCGCGCCATGATCTTCCGGGGTGCCCAGACGGAGCCATCGAGAACGATATCCACCGCCATCCGGATTTCGCTTGTGGCTGAACCGTGTGTGAGGTACCCCTTTGCCCCGGCCCCGATAATCCGCTGAATGTAAGCAGGATCGGACTCCAGCCCGATGACGATGACCTTTAGTCGAGGCCGGGCCCTTTGAAAGGAGGAGAGGAGCTCAAAGAGGTGCTCCGTGCAGGATGCATCCACGAATACCAGATCGAGAGTGGACGAGTGCAGGGCACCCTGGCCGGTGAGCGGAATCAACTCGATTGAATCCGTCTCCTCAAAGATCGTCTTCAGCCCCAGCAACCGCAGCGGATCTGCAGCAACGAGTCCAAAGCGCTTCGGCGGTTCAACTTGCATCGTTGTCACCTTTGCGCCTCCTGAGACCTGCTCGTTACGCGCTTGCTCGAATCACAGACGTACGCAACCGCACTCCTACAGCTTCGGTAGAACGATGCCCTGTTGGTTCTGGTATTTGCCCTTGCGGTCTGCGTAGCTGATCTCGCAGGGTTCATCGGATTGAAAGAAGAGGATCTGGCAGAGACCCTCGTTGGCATAGATGCGTGCTGGAAGGGGTGTCGTGTTGGAGATCTCCAGCGTCACGAAGCCTTCCCATTCCGGCTCGAACGGCGTGACGTTTACGATGATGCCGCAACGTGCATACGTCGACTTCCCGACACAGATTGTCAGCACATCCCGCGGGATCTTGAAGTACTCAATCGAGCGAGCCAAGGCGAAGGAGTTCGGCGGGACGATGACACTTGGAGCCTGGACGGTGACAAAGGAGCGCTCGTCGAAGGATTTCGGGTCGATGATCGCGCTGTTTACATTTGTAAAGATCTTGAACTCGTCGGAGACCCGAAGATCGTATCCGTACGACGAGAGCCCGTAGGAGATCACGCCTTCGCGCACCTGCTTTTCGCTGAAGGGCGCGATCATTTGGTGCTGGGCGGCCTGTTCCCGAATCCAGCGGTCACTCTTTATAGACACATTACCTTCCTGTTCGGTGGGATCAAGGCTGCGTAGCCATTCCCTGGGGCTGCGCGATGCGCAAAACGCAACTTGGCCTTTATTTTGACGATCTTACGGAAGAGATCTTTCGTTGACAATCCGCACGTGAGTTTCTAACATCACCCTACCAGAAGCGCCGGTTCGCCTCCCCGAAGTTTTTCCAGATAAGGACATCGACTCAAATGATTAAGCAAGACCTCATTCAGCGAGTTGTGGAGCGGACCGGTCTGCCACGTATTAAGGCAGAGTCAGCGGTTGATGCGATCTTCGAGAGCATGAAGCAGTCGCTGGTTGCGGGAGACCGCATCGAGCTTCGTGGATTCGGCGTTTTCACGGTGAAGCCCCGGAAGACGGGCATCGGTCGAAACCCCCGAACAGGCGCGGAGGTATCGATCGCTCCTGGGAAGGCGGTTCGATTCAAGCCTGGAAAAGAGCTTCATCTGCTCACCTGATTCGTGGGAGGAGCTCATCTCTGAGCTCGGCCTGATCTCGCCTCGCTGGAGGTGACTGTCAACACCCTTGCTCCTGTTGACGAGACTTCCGGATCACATCAGATGAACCGCATCCACGTCGATGATGAGATTCTTCCGTGGTATGCGCTCTCCGTCCGCGAAGCTTAGCAGTGATCGCAACAGATCCCTGAGGATTTGTCTTCGTTCCGTCTTGAGTACGAAGTGAAACCTGTAGATGCGTTTCAGCCGGGAGATGGGTGCGGCGGCAGGTCCGAGGACCCTCACTCCGGTGGCGTTTGAAGTTTGCAGCCACTTGCCCAAGATGGCTGCCCAACCCGCAGCCTCCTCCAACCTTTCGCTCTGCACTACGAGATTTGCGAGTGCCGTGTAGGGCGGATAGTGCATCCACCGCCGGTACTGCAACTCTTTGGCAACGAACCCTGGGTAGTCATGTTCCTTTGCGAACTGAATTGCGTAGTGATCCGGATGATATGTCTGAACCAGAACTCTTCCGGGCAGGTCGCCGCGTCCGGCCCTTCCCGAAACCTGCGTCAGCAGCTGGAAGACTCGCTCGGCGGCGCGAAAATCGGGCAAGCCCAGAGCGAAGTCAGCCCCCACGACGCCTACAAGCGTGACGCCATGTATGTCGTGACCCTTTGCGATCATTTGGGTTCCGACCAGCAGGTTGATCTCGCCGGAGTGCAGCTGCGCAAGCAGCCGTTCCATATCGCCCCGTCCACGAACGGTGTCCCGATCCATCCGTCCGATTCTTGCGTTTGGAAAGATCTCCCGCAGCCGCTCCTCGCCTTGCTGCGACCCGGCTCCGAGATAGTACAGGTGCTCACTTTGACACTTCGGACACCTTTCCGGCACGTTTCGCCGAAATCCGCAGTAGTGGCACTCCAGACGAAGTCCGGCCTCGGCATGCAGATCGCCACCGCTGACGGGTTTGTGGAAGGTCATCGAGATCGCGCAGTTCTCGCATTGGATCTTTTCTCCGCAGCTTCTGCACATCACGACGAAGCTGTAGCCTCGGCGGTTGAGCAGGATGATCGCCTGCTCTCCCCGATCGAGCGTCTCGTGGGTTTCGTTTACAAGGCGGCGTGAGAAGAGCTCCTCCTTGCCCACCTCGCGGAATTCAACGCGCATGTCGATGAGTTCCACTGCCGGAAGCGGCCGATCCGCCACGCGCGTGTGCATCTCGATCCGCCCGTACCGCCCCTTCTCGGAGTTCGCCCAGCTCTCGAGCGATGGGGTGGCCGAACCAAGCACAACGACCGATCCGTTCAGTTTTGCCCGCATGACGGCTACATCCCGACCGTGATACCGGGGTGTCTCCTCCTGCTTGTAGCTGGAGTCATGCTCCTCATCCACGATGATGAGGCCAAGCCTGTCTAACGGTGCAAAGACAGCCGACCTGGTTCCAACGACAACTCTGGCGTCACCGCGCTGGATCCTATGCCATTGCTGAGCCCGCTCATCCGGCGTCAGCTGTGAATGCAGAAGGGCGACCTCTCCGGCGAACGCGGCGTGCATCTGCCCGGCCATAGCAGGCGTGAGACCGATCTCCGGCACCAGCAACAGCGCACTTTTCCCGGCGGCGAGCGCACGTTGCATCGCAGCAACATAGACGGCCGTTTTGCCTGAACCCGTCACGCCGAAGAGAAGGATAGGCTTGAAGCCAACTTTCTCCATGGGGACGACGATCGCGCCTAGGGCGTCGATCTGGGCCTCGTTGAGCGTGTGTTCATGGGCGCTCTTTTTGCGTTGAGGCGCGCTCCTGCCGTCGTCCGCAGCATGCGATGCCGCTTCGACGCCGACGCTGCTTCCCCAGAGATCGCGCTCCGTCTCCTGCAGCGATATCAGACCTCGCCGAACCAGGGTGGCCAGCGTTGAGGCGGGAAGGCCCGCCTGCCGCAGCTTTTGATTGAGATCCCGCACGGGGATTGCGCCGCCCGCTGCCGCAACTTCGGCCAGGATCACGGTCTGATTGTCATTGAGCCGGGGCAGCCTGACATCTGGAACGAGCACCGCGAACCGCTCGACTCTGCGGGCGTCGCGCTCCTCTGCCACGGCTTCTCTCAAAAGCCATCGCTTGCGGATCATCGCATCCAGTAATGGCTTACCTGCACCGGTTGCGCTTCGAAGTGCGCTTGCTTTGGCGGTCTCCCCATCTTCGAGATAGTTCAACACTGCGTATTCACGGCTCTGATCGTCTACGCTGAGCCTGGATCGCCGGGATGAGCCTTTTTCGGCGCCCGCATACAGCACTCGGCGACCCTGTTCGGAGATCCGGTAGACAAACTGCCGCTTCACCTCGGCAGCAAGCGGAAGCATTCCCCGCAAGACCTCTCCGAGAGGCGCGACGTAGTACTCCGCCATCCACTCTCCGAGCCGCATCAACTCGTCTGAGAGCAGGGTCCCCTCGTCCAACACGGCTTGCAGAGGTTTGGCCTCGACACCCTCGGGCAAGAGATCGTCATGCAGCCGAACTACGACACCGGTCAGCCTTTGCCCGCTAAATGGAACCAGCACACGTGCACCCACGACCGGGTTCGAGTCCCCTATGCTGTACGTGAATGTCCGATTCAGCGGTACCGGTAACGCGACGTCGCAGAAGAGAGGCATCGTTTCTAGCTTATCTGCTGATTCGAGAGAGCCGACCCACTGAGTGGACTCGGAAACCGAGGGCGCGCAAGTGCAGCGGACGGCACAGACTCAGCGAGGTAGAGAGATCCGGAATGCTGTTCCCTGCCGCCCCGGCCTTGTACTGCTCCTGTGCCGGATTCTGCCCTGATGCCGCTCTACCAGAGTCTTCGACATCCACAGTCCAAAGCCGGTGCCCTTTTCCTTGCTACGAGTTTCAAATGGCTGAAAGAGTCGTTCTCGCTGAATGGCGGGGATGCCACAACCGTTATCTGCGATCAAGATGTGGAGGTGCTTCTCCGACCTGGACACCCGCAGATGAAGCGTTCCGTTGGGAGGGAGCGCTTGTACAGAGTTGGAGATCAGGTTTGTGAAGACCTGCAGCAACTCACCCGCGTTGGCCTTGATGTGAGCCGAATGAGGATGATTCCTACATACATCGATGTTTTTCATGAGCAATTGAGGACGCTGCATGTGAAGTGCAGAGCTCAAGAGCTCGACGACATCGATGGGTTCCGAAGCTGCAGATGCGCGGTAAAAGGACAGTGTTCTGCGTGCAATATCCTGCACATGGGATAGCTGCTCCTCTGCCATGCGGAGATAATTACGCACGGTTTCAGGGGTTTCCGCATCCTGCTGGGCCAGGTAGACGAGGTTGCCGAGTGCCTCCAAGGGATTGTTCACCTCGTGCATCACACTTCCGGCGAATCTCCCGGCCAACGCAAGCTGTTCGGAACGAAGAAGGGCGGCATGAGCCTGAGCCAAATCCTCCTCGCAATTCGTGTGGTCGTGCATGTCCACGGAAGCCCCGCAGTACCGTGAGATGCGTGAACTACCCGAATGGAAGTATTGACGACCTCAACACCTGCTGGCATACTCGGCACACCCTGAGGTCTCCTAGAAGAGTTCGATAGTCGCCATGGAACAGAAACCAGCACCGCCAGCCAGACCTCTCAGCGCAGTTCTCGTTGGAACAGACGAGATGCTTTTGTATACGAGGAAGGTCATTCTGGAGAAACAGGGGTTTGCGGTGTCCACTGTGGAGCCGGCTCAAGCGGTAGAGGTCCTGGGCGCGACTGCAGAAGATCTGGACCTGATTGTGGCTTGTCATACGCTGACTCCGGATGAGGCAAACGCATTGGTCAAGTGCGTCCGAAGCATGGCAAGGAGACCCGCTCTGGTCAGCTTCAGCAAGCACCTGTCACCGTTGCCAACGCCATTCCCATTTGACGGATCCGTCTGGTCCCTCGCCAGTCCAGAGGCATTCCTCAGCAAGGTTCGCGAGGTTCTTCGCAACAGAGCTTGAAGCGATTACAGGTCACTTCAGCGCGACGCAGAGACGCCGGGGCATGCGGTTTTTCGCGACGCTTGAGCCTGAGACTTCGCTTTCGGAGATCAGCAAGCCTTAGTTTGTGACTGCTGCGGCCGTTTGACGCCTTTGTCGCTTGAGTCCGACGTAGGCGAGCCGGGCTGCCAGGAGGAGCGCAAGAACAGCTGTGTCTCTCCAGGGAGTTCGCACGCCTGCCTTGACGAGCCACCAAAAGTGGACGCAGGCAGCTATAGCAGCGACATAAACCAGCCGGTGAAGCCGCTGCCAGTTCTTGCCTCCTATGGCCCGAAGCACCCGGTTGGGACTGGTGAGCGTAAGTGACAGCAGGATCAGCCAAGACAATAGACCGACCTGGATGAACCGGCGCTTCTTCAGGTCGTCGAGGATCGTGGGCCAGACCTGGATGGCCTGCGTCACGAACTCGCCAGGGCGCCCGCGTCGCGCAGCCGTGAGCGCGGCGACAAGGTCGTATCCCGAGAAGAGGAATACGTAAGTGGCGAGATGGAGGGTGGCGTAGAAGAACGCATAGAGGCCAATGAGACGGCGAAGGCGAATGAGCCACGAGATCTTCGGTGAGAGCCGGCGCACCGGAGTTATTGCAAGGGAGATGAGCAGAATCCAGAGTGCCCAGTCGCCTGTGAAATGCGTGATGTAGTTGACCGGGTCCGGGTCAAGTGCAAGACCGCCATTGCGGTACAGAAGAAGGAGGTGCGCCAGAGGAAGGAGCAGAAGCAGATGCACGAGGGCTTTTATTGCAAGGATGGCGCGCTTCGGCATGTGAGGTGCAGATCCTGAGAGCGTACGAAATAGGTCGGAGACAAGGTCCGGGAGGAGTCCTCAGACAGAAGCATTGGTACGTTGAGGACTCCCCCAGGGTCACAGCCGGGAAGGTTGATCTTCGGAAGAGCTCCACTGTGTTCCGGGTTCTGGAGGTCGGTCAGCCGGTCGTGCCTGGCTGCTGCTCAGAGCCAGATCAATAGTACTTCCTCAGGTTCATCCCGCTGTAGAGGCTGGCAACCTGATCGCCGTAGCCATTGAACATCTGAGTGGGAACGCTGTGCGGCAGAACAGCGGTATCGATGCGGCGCTCGTGCGCCTGCGACCAGCGAGGGTGATCGACACCGGGGTTCACGTTGGAATAGAAGCCGTACTCATTTGAAGCCATCTCATTCCAGGTGGTGTGCGGCTGCTTGTCCGTGAACTTGACGTGAACGATGGATTTGGCGTTTTTGAAGCCATACTTCCAAGGTGTGACGATCCGGACCGGAGCACCGTTCTGATTCGGGAGAACATTGCCATAGCAACCGAAGGTAAGCAGCGCGAGAGGGTTCATGGCCTCATCCAGGCGGAGCCCTTCCGAGTAGGGCCAGTCATAGCCGCCGGGTAGATCGGGCATCTGCTTTTTGTCCACGAGCGAAAGGAACTGCACGTACTGGGCCCCCGGAAGCGGATCACAGAACTTGATGAACTCGGAGAGGGAGTAACCGTCCCAAGGAATGACCATGGACCACGCCTCCACACATCGATGGCGGTACACGCGGCTTTCGATGGGCCGGTAGCTCATCAGATCGTCGATGCTGACCGTGCGCGGCGTTTTGACGAGACCGTCCACCTTGACGGTCCACGGACGTGTCTGGAGGGTGTGAGCATTACGCGCAGGGTCCGACTTGTCGGTGCCGAACTCGTAAAAGTTGTTGTAGTGGGTCGCCTTGGACTCGGGGGTCTGGGTATCCGACACCGTGTATTGACTGGTTACAACCTTGAGGCCGTTGTCAGCTGCTTCAACCTCGCGGGGAGCGAACAGGCCCGGTATGCTTCGGGTTGCGAGTGCGCCGAGGGCGGCGGTCGCACCGGCGTAAGCGGTCCCAGTAAGGAAGCGGCGACGGCCTTCCCTCCGGCTCTGCTCACGGAAGACTGTCTCAGGGGTGATCTCCGAGGAGGGTGGCTCGGGGCCTAGCTTGCTTGTGTCGCGAATGATCATCTTGCAGTCCTTCCCGCTTCTCACACTTGCCGCAGTGGCTGGTGAATGCTCGCTAGTTAGACTACGTGATTGGGGATTGGGTGGATGGCGCCTTGTTGATGATGCGAACGAAGAAGAAGCCAAGCCCCAGCAGAATGATCACGGCAGCCAGAGCGAGTTCGCGGCTGAAGTTAGGCCGGGCAAGCAGAACGTAGGCGAACCCAACCAGGGCACAGAGAGGAGGAAGAGGGTACAACCAGAGCCGGAAGGGGCGGGGTAGATCGGGTTGCGAGCGGCGGAGGTAGAGTACGCCGACATGCTGAGTCAGGAACTGCAGCAGGATCCGAAGCACCACCATTGCGGCGATCACATCCGTGAGCGAGAAGAAGCAGAACAAGGCAGCTGCGGAGGCGAGTGTGAGAAGCGAGACATAGGGGAAGTTTCGTGTGGGGTGCAGACGGGCGAAGACGTGGAAGAAGTTGCCCTCGGCGGCTGCGGCATAGGGGATGCGCGAGTAACCGAGGAGAAGCGCGAACACGCTGCCGAAGGCGGTCACCATGATGAGAACTGCTGCGAGCTGAGCCAGGAGGTGAGCGGTGGCAGGGCCGAGGCTCGGGGTATAGGCCTGTTCCATAAAAAGCGAGACCATAGCCCTTCTGGCCGGCAGAGCCTGTTCGGAGAGCAGACTCTGCCATGGAAGCACGGCCAGAACGGAGAGGTTCATGGCAATGTACAGCACGGCCACGATGGCGATTGAGAGGAGGATTGCGCGCGGAATTGTTCTACCCGGGTCGCGGACCTCACCCCCGAGAAGGGAGACGTTGTAATAGCCCCAGTAGTCGTATGAAGCAAGGAGCATCGCTGAGGCGAGGCCGGCGAAGAACGAGGAGTTCAGATGGAGAGCTCCGGGGGGGAGAAGTACAGCCTGTGAGAGGTGGCCATGCAGGAGAGCGGTAACGACGATCCAGGCGATCGCGGCGAGGACCACGGCAAGCATGGCGATGGAGAGCTTACCGATACGGGTGAGATTCCGGTAGAGCAGTATGACCGCGAGGAGGACGACCGCGATCGCCACGAAGGTAGTGGGACCGATCGATATTGCCGCTGCATATGGGCCTACGTGGAGGGAGCGTAGGAGCGTGTGGTGAGCGAGTGATGGCGCTAGGTAGGTGGCGTACTGACTGAGACCTATCGCTCCGCTGGCGACGGACAGCGGGCAGGAAAAGAAGACCTGGAAGAGGTAGAGGAAGCTGAGCGTCTGGCCGAGTCGTCCGGGGAAGATGGAGCGGAGGTAGGCGTACGTGCCTCCGGCCTGCGGAAGGGCGGCGCCCAGCTCGGCCCAGACCAGGCCGTCGCAGAGAGCCAGAAGCGCGCCCAGAACCCATCCGATCATCGCCTGGGGGCCACCCATGGCTCCAACCAGAAGCGGAAGCGTGATGAAGGGACCGACCCCGATCATGTTCAGCAGATTGAGCGTGACGGCGCCCCGGAGATCCAACGATCGGTCGAGTTGGGATTGGGAGCTGATGGTGTTGAGTTTAGTGGTTGGTTAGGAGAGAGTAGAGACCAATGATGATGCATCGAATGGTTCTCTGTGCGGCGACCCTGCTGGTGTTGGATACCAGCATGAGGGGCGGCGAGGTTTGGTCAGGGCAGCAAACCGGGAGGTCTGGGCAGGTCAAAGCTTCCCGAGACGCTTCCGCCGCTCAGAAAAATGGGGCGGAGGGTCTCACGGAGCTTGTACACCTGGAGGACGATCCCGCCAACCTGAAGGGTGAGCGAACTCGCGCCATGGATGCGGAGCCACTATCCGTAGACCGCGGCGAGGCCGGACTTCAGCAGATCCTGAAGAAGCTCGGGACCAGGGCGAGCCTGCTGATGATTGTTGCGCACCCGGACGACGAGGACGGAGGGATGCTGACGTACGAGTCGCGCGGACAGGGCGCACGGGTTGGAATGCTTACCTTGACCCGGGGTGAAGGTGGGCAGAACGTTATGACGGGCGACTTCGACGAGGCGCTTGGGCTGGTCCGGACGCGAGAGTTGCTGGCCGCGGACAGGTACCTTGGCGTGGACCAGATGTTTGGCACCGAGGTGGACTTCGGATTTTCGAAGACCAAGGAGGAGGCCTTCGGCCAGTGGACACACGACCGTGTGCTGTACGACGCTGTGCGGGCAGTCCGGCTGTACCGCCCGTTAGTGGTGACTGCGGTTTTCATAGGGGCGCCGACCGATGGGCACGGACAGCACCAGGTGAGCGGAGAGATTGCACAGGAGGTGTTTACTGCGGCGGCCGATCCAAAGGTCTTCCCGGAGATGGATCTACCACCGTGGGCGCCGAGCAAGATGTATGCGCGTGTGCCGTTTGCACAGGTGAACGCCAAGGGAATGTTCGATTACGCCACGGGAAAGTACGTGCCGCCGCGCTTCTATAACTACGTGACGAAGACATGGTCGAACACAGCTCCGAAGCCAAATGTGATGGTGCCGGAGGGAGAGCTCAGTGCGAGTCTCGGCAAAAGCTATGTGCAGTTCGCCCGGGAGGGCCTCGCTCTGCAAAGAACTCAGATTGGAGGCACGATGCGAGTCCCTCCTGCTGGACGCTTCGATGTCGGATATACGCGCTATGGCGCGGCGGCAGGCGTTGCAGTCAAGGAGCAGGAGACAGGGTTCTTCGACGGAGTGGATACCTCACTGGGCGGCATCCTAGCGCTGGCGCCCTCGATGAGGAAGGCGGATCGGGATGAGATGTCGAATCAACTTTCCCTCCTGCAGGGTGTCGTAACGCGCGCCGCGAATCAGACTTCACCGGCTTTGGCCGGAAGAATCGCACCGCTCCTGCGTGATGGGCTGGCACTGGTGGACAGCCTGATCTTGAAGGCAGAAGGTGTTCAGGGGCTTCCCGTACGGGAGAGATATGACGTGCTCCACGAGCTGCGGGTGAAGCGCGTGCAGTTCAACGATGCCCTGGTGATGGCGCTCGGGCTTTCGATTGAGGCCGAGTCTACGGACGGACATGTGGTTGCGCCTGCTACATCCGTGCGGGTGCCAGTGCGGGTGGTGAATGCGGGACCCGAGCCGGTGGAGCTGCGGAGCTACGCAGTCCTCGAAGCCGGGGCGCAGCCGCGGGTGGAGTCGTCTGCAACGATGATCTCTCCCGGCACACGATCTCCGGTCTGGGTTCTGGATGTGACCAAACCACGCGGCGACGAGAGTCTGACACGCCCCGTGGTCTCCCGGAAGAGCACGGAACAGCCGTTTTATGAGGTGAGCAACCCCAAGATGCGGGATGCACCGTTGTCCGTACCGGCGGCCCAGGTGTTTGCGTCGGTCGCCTACGGCGGGGTGAGCTTGCAACTGGGCAAGGTAGCCACCGGGTCGCGCGGGGAGGATGGGACCGCGCAGCCTATAACGTTTGAGCCCGGGTTGAGTGTGGCGATCGCACCGGCGGCCGGGGTGGTGCCTCTGCGTGAGCCGAGCTTTCCTCTTACTGTGCGCCTCAGGAGCGCTGAGGCAGGCGGCGCTCAGGGGCTGGTCCAGCTGGAGCTGCCGGGGGGCTGGAGATCTGAGCCGAGTTCCGCCGAATTCCGCACATCCAAGGATGGCGAGGAGGTTGCGATTCCCTTTCAGGTTACCCCCGGACCACTGGGAGAGCGGACCTACACGTTGACGGCACTCGCGATGTCACGCAGAGATGGACGGGAATACAGAGAGGGGTATCACGCGGTCGGGTATCCAGGTTTGGTGAGGGACAACTTGTATGCGCCTGCAACGTACCGCGCCCGAGGTGTGGATGTGAAGGTACCCCCAGGTTTGCGGGTGGCGTACCTGCCTGGGACGGGAGATGCGGTGCAGGCATCCCTGAGTGACATCGGAATTCACGCCGCAACTATCAGTGTGGCTGATATCGCTGCGGGGAGGCTGTCTGGCTTCGACTCATTGCTTATGGGAGTTCGCGCCTATGCGGCGCATAACGACCTGCCGAGTGTCAGCGGGAAGCTGAGGGAGTTCGAGAACGCGGGCGGTGTCGTGGTAGTGCAGTACCAGTCACCCGAGTTCAGCTCGGAGGATGCACCATTTCCGCTGAGTCTGGGAGGAGCTGCCGAAAAGGTTGTCGAGGAGGATTCGGCGGTGCAGTTGATTGAACCCCAATCAGCGGTCCTCTCGTGGCCCAACCGAATCTCGGCGGGGGACTTCTCGGGATGGGTCGAGGAACGGGGACACGGCTTCATACGCGAATGGGATGCTCGTTATGAGGCGGTCACAGAGGTACATGATGCCGGGCAAGATCCCCAGAAGGGTGGACTGCTGGTCGCGCGCGTGGGTAAGGGAGCGTATGTGTACTGCGCGTACGCGCTGTATCGGCAGATGCCGGAAGGGGTTCCCGGAGCATTTCGGCTGATCGCCAATATGTTGAGCCTTGGGAAGAGGCCCTGAGTGCCGCACGGCCTCCAGCGCAGGTCGAAGCCTCTGCATCCTAGGTTATGAGGGCAAGGCATGATGGCGGATCGCATCGCTGCCCAGAGGAGAAGAGATGGCGGAGTTCGGGCAGGCTACGGAGAAGTTGAGCGGAGCGCGCGAAAAGGTTTTGATGGAGGGAGCGAACGCTTTGGCGGATGCGCGGCGGACGAGGAGGCCCATGGAGGACCTCCCACGGGAGCTGCGACCTGCAACCCTTGAAGAGGCGTACGACATCCAGGACATCCTGGCACAGAGCTACGGGGAGATCGGGGGATGGAAGGTGGGCGCCCCGAGCGCCTCCGGAACTCCCATGTTCGCACCCATGCCGAGCATGTGGATTGCTGAGGGTGGGGCGATCATTCGAGCCAGACGATATCGCGGGTTGGAGGCAGAGGTCGCCTTTCGTCTGGGCAAGGATCTTCCCATGAGGGGATCCCCGTATTCGCTTGAAGAGGTCACGGATGCGATTGCGAGCTGCCATCCGTCGATCGAGGTACTCGAGTCCGGGCTGACGGATCCCATGAAGGCCGAGCGATTGAACATGATCGCCGATCTGCAGATGCACGGTGGGTTTGTATATGGTCCGGCGTTCGCGGGGTGGCGGGATATCGACTGGAGGACGGAGACGGTCACGTTGGCTGTAGATGGCGCAATCCGCGTGGAGAGAACGGGATCGAACACGGCCGGCGACCTTATGCGACTGCTTCCCTGGCTCGCTAACGAGGGCGCTTCGCGAACCGGTGGCCTGCGAGCTGGCCAGTGGATTACCACGGGCAGTTGGACGGGCAACACTGTCGCAGAAGATCGATCGAGTGTAGATGTGGTCTTCGGCCACCTGGGAAGGGTGACGATGCGGTTTGAACCGGAACAGGAGTTGGAGAAGGGTCTGCCGGGAGCCTCGGTCCGGACATTCTCCTAGTCGCCGGACGATGTAAACCCGGGTGGTGGAGGATCTCCGCCGCCGTTCATCTCGGTTGCATGTGCACATAACGATTCGCAAGGTTGAGAGGGGAACGATGGCGGAGATTGATTCGGGTGTTGAGTTCAGGGCGCCGGTGACGGACCGTTTTTCGGAGATCCTGACGCCTGAAGCCGTGGCGTTTGCAGTGAGTTTGGAGCGGAGGTTTGGCGGCCGCCGACGAGAGTTGCTGCGTGCTCGAGCAGAGCGGCAGCTGCGGCTGGATGCAGGCGAGCGACCTGACTTCTTGCCCGGGACGCGGCACGTACGAAAGGCGGCGTGGGAGGTGTCGCCCCTTCCCGACGATCTGCTGGATCGTCGCGTCGAGATCACCGGTCCGGTAGATCGAAAGATGATCATCAACGCGATGAACTCCGGTGCAAAGGTGTTCATGGCGGACTTCGAGGACTCGACAACGCCGACGTGGGCGAATGTGATGGAGGGGCAGATCAATCTCCGGGATGCGGTGCGCCGGACGGTCTCGTTTGACGATGAGAGGACCGGCAAGAGCTACAGGTTGGTCGAAAAGCCGGCGGTGGTGTTCGTACGGGTCCGAGGTTGGCATCTTGAGGAGGCGCACCTTCGGGTGGATGGGGAGCCTATGTCGGCGGGGATCTTCGATTTCGCGATGTATGCGTTCCACAATGCGAAGGAGCTCCTTCGGCGAGGGTCCGGGCCGTACTTCTACCTGCCAAAGATGGAGAGTCATCTTGAGGCCCGGCTTTGGAACGAGATCTTTGTCGCGGCGGAGCGGGAGCTGGGGATACCGCCGGGGTCGGTCAGAGCGACGGTGCTGATCGAGACGATCCTGGCGACGTTTGAGATGGACGAGATTTTGTATGAGCTACGGGAGCACTCTGCAGGGCTGAACTGTGGCCGGTGGGACTACATCTTTTCGTTCATCAAGAAGCTGGCGGCCGACCAGAGCATTATTCTTCCGGATCGCGGGCAGGTGTCGATGGCGACCCACTTCATGCGGAGCTACTCGAAGCTGGCGATCAAGACGTGTCACCGCCGCCGGGTCCATGCGATGGGGGGGATGAGTGCGCTGATTCCGATCAAGAACGATCCCAAGGCCAACGAGCGCGCAATGGCCGGGGTGAGGGCGGATAAGGAGCGTGAGGCGACGGACGGGCATGACGGCACATGGGTGGCGCATCCGGGGCTGGTGCCGGTCGCCATGGAGGTCTTCGACAGAATCATGCCGGGACCGAACCAGCTGGATAAGCAGCTGACGGAGTTCGAGGTGACGGCCGAGGATCTGCTGCGGGTGCCGGAGGGGTCGATTACAGAGGCAGGGTTACGGCAGAACGTGGCGGTAGGCCTCGGATACGTGGAGGCGTGGCTGCGCGGGATCGGCTGTGTTCCGCTGTTCAATCTGATGGAAGATGCGGCGACCGCGGAGATAAGCCGCGCGCAGCTTTGGCAGTGGGTGCACCACGGGGCGAGGCTGGACGATGGGCGACTGGTCACGGTGGAGTTGTGCAACGCCACGATCCAGACGGAGCTCCAGCGAGCGAAAGAGGTCGTCGATGCAGAACGGTACCTCGCCTACGAGCATGCGGCGTTTCTGATGAAGGAGCTGATCCAGGCACCGAAGTTCATGGATTTCCTGACCGTGCCCGCGTATGCGCGAGTGATCGCGCAGGAGGCTGCTGTCCAGGACGGTGGTTAGGCTCGCGGTGGGAGCCCTGTCCCGGCCCTCCGTTGGACACAAACTGCTGAGGAGACGGAGATTATACGGGACCAATCCGGACATCTTGCGGTAGGCTGTGGGAATCGTATGTAATCCGCGGATAGTCGCGCGTGTGAGGTTTTACTGTGGCTCGTCCTTACTGGTCAGGTCAGGTTCAGATTTCTCTGGTTGCCTTTGGCGTAAAGCTGTTTGTCGCAACCGAGTCGAAGAGTGAGATCCGCTTTCACCAGATCAGCCGAAAGACCGGCGAGCGGGTGAAGTACCAGAAGGTATCGGCGAGCGCGGCCGAGCAACAGGAGGCGACGGGCGAGGATACGCCGGCGGAGTCGCGCGTCCAGCAGAGCGACATCGTCAAGGGGTACGAGTTCCGCAAGGGCGAGTACGTGACGATCGAGCCCGAGGAGATCGCGCAACTGCGGGTGCCGTCAAAACATACGGTCGCGATTGAACAGTTCGTTGGCCTCGATGAGCTGGCGCCGGAGTACCTGGAGAAGCCTTACTTCATGGTGCCTGAGAACGACATGCAGGCGGAGGCGTTCGGGACGGTACGCGAGGCGCTGCGACAGACCAAGAAGGCGGCCCTGGGGAAGATCGCCTTTGGCGGGCGGGAGCATGTGATCGCCATCACGGCGGATGACGACGACAAGATGGGCGGGATGATGGCGTACACGATGCGCTATCAGGAGGAGTTGCGAGATCCAAAGGAGTACTTCGCGGATGTGAAGAAGGTAGAGGTGAATGAGGAGTCGCTGGGTCTCGCGATGGATCTGATCAAGCGGAAGGCTGCCAAATTCGATCCATCGAAGTTCAAGGACGGATACGAGGTGGCGCTGAAGGAGCTGGTCGAGGCAAAGGTGAACCATATGCCGGTGCCGAAGGACGAACCAGTGGCTCCAGTGCGTGGCAAGGTTGTGAGCCTGATGGATGCGTTGCGGAAGAGCGTCAGCAGCGTTGGGGCCGATGAGGCTCCTGCCGCGGCGGAGCGGGCTGAGAAGAAGGCGGGAAAGGCGCCGGCGGCGAAGAAGGCTGGGATTGCGCTGGTGTCTTCGGGCGAGAAGGAGCCGGCGGCGGCGAAGGCGGCGAAGCGGAAGAAGTCGGCGTAGGAGCTGGGCGATGCGACCTCGCAGCGTAGCTGTCTGCGTAACCATGGTGAGCGCCTCAGTGCAGATGATGGGAGCTGACTCGTGGTGGGCCTGGAAGCGGTTTTCGGCTGCTTTGGATGCGCGATGTGCCTCCAAAAATCTCCACTTGCTCCCGTATGCCGAGCTGCCGGATGTGATTGACACCTTCAGCAAACGGCTTTCCGCACGCGAGAAGAAAAGGGTCGAGACGGCGGTGGCCGACCGGTGCAATGAGGTTCAGATGGGTGCGAGCTGCGGTAACGAAGCGTTTCTTCGCGTGATGATTGAGCGAAACCGTTTGGATGAGTTTGCCGAGTTCGTTTGTGCACTTCCTAAGCGGTGCACCGCGCAATCGGCGTGTGAAGAGATTCAATGACGACAAAGAAAACAGCGGTGGCAACGAAGAGGGCTCCAGCCACGAAAAAGGTTGCTGATCGAGCCGTAAGCAATCAGAAGGAAGTGACGGCAGGAGAGCCAAGCGGCCAGAGCGCAGCGGATGTGGTGGATGCGCAGCTGGCGAAGTACCGGTCGATGCGGCATTTCGATGTGACGGCGGAGCCGGCGGGTGGGGCGGATGATGGGACGCGTGCCGCGCTTCCCTTTTGTATCCAGAAGCATGCCGCGAGTCATCTGCACTATGACTTTCGGCTGGGGTGGAACGGCGTTCTGAAGAGCTGGGCGGTGGCGAAGGGGCCGAGCTACGTCGTAGCCGACAAGCGGCTGGCCGTGCAGGTTGAAGATCATCCCATGGAGTACGGCGGGTTTGAGGGGATCATCCCGGCCGGGCAGTATGGCGGCGGGACGGTGATGCTGTGGGACCAGGGGACGTGGGAGCCGCAGGCGGCCTACCCTGACGTGGAGAAGGGTCTGCGTGAGGGGCAGCTGAAGTTCGTGATGCACGGGACGAAGATGAAGGGCAAGTGGGCTCTCATCCGGATGGGTGGAAAGGCGGCGAGCGAGCGCAAGCCGAACTGGTTGCTGATCAAGGAACATGACGACTTCGAGCGGCTTCCGGACGCGCCATCCGTGACCGAGGCGGAGCCGAAAAGTGTTGTCACAGGTCGGGACCTCGAACAGATCGCGCACAACGAAGACCATGTCTGGAACTCAAAGGAGACGGCCGGAACGGGGCAGGCTTGGTACCGAAAGGTTGCCGGAACGGACAAGCGTTCAAGCAGCGGGAGTGTGAGCGATGGAGTGACCCGGCGGGGGTGGCAGAAGGCGGGCCGTTCGCCATCTCCTGCGGCAGCGATGACGGTGGCGAAGGCAAGTGCGAAGGACGGCCGCGAAACAAAGGCAGCATCTGACCTCGCGAAGCGACTCGCCAAACAACTTGGCGATCTGCCTGCGGAGACGCAGCCAGGTTTCCTGAAGCCGCAGCTTGCAGCCGAAACCGCGATTCCGCCTGCGGCGGCTGGGTGGGTGCATGAGCTGAAGTTGGATGGGTACCGTATCCAGGCGCGTAAGTCGGGCGAATCGGTGCAGATGCTGACACGGAGCGGACTGGACTGGGCGTACCGGGTGCCGGCGATGGCCGCGGCTGTGGGACGCCTCCCGGCAAATTCCGTGACGCTGGACGGTGAGGTGGTCGTGCTGCGGGAGGATGGAACCACGAACTTCGCGGATCTGCAGGCGTCCTTTCAGGAAGGGGCACGCAATCCGCTGACGTACTTCTGCTTTGACCTCCTGCACCTTGAAGGAAGGGACGTGCGGGGGCTCGGCCTCCTAGCCCGCAAAGAGTTACTTGCCGAGGTGTTGGGGGCGGGTGACATTGACGAGGTGAGACTGAGTGAACATCTCGATGCGAGTGGAGAAGAGGTGTTCCGCCGGGCATGCGAGCTGCACGCCGAGGGAATCGTCTCGAAGCGATCAGACGCGCCGTACAGGAGCGGCCGAAGCAGCGATTGGCAGAAGGCCAAATGCTTACGAGAGCAGGAGTTTGTGGTGGGTGGATACACGTACTCCAGTGATGGAGCGGACCGGATCGGATCGCTTCTGCTGGGGTACTACGTCGATGGGAAGCTGGTGTACGCGGGACGGACGGGGACCGGGTTTACGCAGAAGATGCGGCGCGCGCTCCGGGATCAGCTGGAGCCGATGAAGCTGGACAGGCCGGCCTATACGAAGGTACCGGTCGAGGCGAAGCGGGATGCGGTGTGGGTCAGGCCCGAGCTTGTAGCGCAGGTGCGCTTCGCAACGTGGACGGCGGATGACCTTGTACGGCAGGCGGCCTTTCTTGGATTGCGTGAAGACAAGCCTGCTGTGGAGGTTCGGCGGGAGGGCGCTGATGTGGCGCCTAAGCCCAAGGGCGAGAGAGTGCATCCGGAACCGAAGCGAGCAGCGAAAGGCGATCCCGGACGGTCCGAGGAGACGGACATTGCGGACACGGCGTCCCCCGGGAGCGCCCCCGCAGGCGCGGAGAAGTTCCACGTGAGGCCTCGCAACCCAAAGCCTGCGGCTCTCGAAGCACAGGCTGCGGCGGAGGTCTCGAAGAAGCTGAGGGCGACGCACCAGGTGGGAGGCCGTGCCGAGGCACAAGCAAAGGCGGGCAAGGCGGCGGGCGGAGTGATCGAGAGGGCACCGGTTCGGGTGACGCACCCTGAGAAGATTCTGGATATACAGAGTGGCGTTACGAAGCAGGTGCTGGCCGACTTTTACTGGGCGGTTGCCGACGCTATGCTGCCACATATTGCGGACCGGCCGCTGAGCCTTGTGCGATGTCCCGACGGATCGGAGAAGCCGTGCTTCTTTCAAAAACACTTGAACCACATGCTTCCAAAGGGGATCGGCGGGGCGAATGTGCCGAACAAAAAAACCGGTGAGATGGAGCAGTACATCACTCTCAGTTCGAGGGAAGCACTTGCGGGACTCGCGCAGATGGGTGTGCTGGAGGTACATCCGTGGGGATCAAGAAATGGCGATCTGGAGCGGCCGGACCGGCTGATCTTCGATCTGGATCCCGACGAGACGCTGGCGTGGGCTGCGGTGACGGAGGCGGCCGCGGATGTCAGAAAGAGGCTGAAAGCCATAGGGCTGGAGAGCCTGCTGAAGACAACAGGTGGAAAAGGATTGCATGTCGTTGTGCCGGTTGCACCTGAGATGGAGTGGCCGATGGTGAAGGAGTTCGCGCATGCGTTTGTGCTGCTGATGGAACGGGCAAGGCCGGCGCTTTACCTGACCAAGATGACCAAGTCCGCGCGTGCGGGGAAGATCTACCTGGACTATCTCAGAAACGAAAGGGGAGCCACGGCGGTCGCTCCGTACTCCCCACGGGCAAGGGCCGGTATGGGGGTGAGCATGCCGCTCGCGTGGAGTGAGTTGAAGCTGCCACAGCGCCCGGTCTTTCGCGTAGCTGACTTCGCAGAGTGGAAGGCGCGGTTGAAGAAGGACCCTTGGAAGGAGATCCACTCCCTACGGCAGAGCGTGACGGCAGAGACGCGGCGAGCTGTGGGAATGCGATCCTGAGCCTCGATCGGCTAGTGGCGAAGAGTCATGACGAGGCACTTGGCCGCTCCGCCTGCCTTGAGGAACTCACCCAACTCAACCTGGATCACGGAAAAGCCGCGTCGCTCAAGCTGCTGCTTGAGACCCATGCTGACGGTGTTGAGAACGATGGTGCGGCCTACGCACACGGCATTGCAGGCAAAGCGCACGGCATCGGACTCCTCAACGAGGACCCGCCTTGCGGGCGGATAGAACGCTTCGATGCGGGCAAGGGACGGTGGATCGAAGGCGTCCGGGTAGTACATCACGCAGCCGTCCGATAAGGGCGCGAAGCACGTGTCCAGGTGATAGAAGCGGGGATCGACGAGCCTGAGCGGAACGACCTCGATGGAGATCGCGGCAGCGAGCAAGGCATGACTGGCAGCCACTGTGCGCGTTCCCTCACCGATCCAAAGCCGAGATCTGTCGCAGGAGAACAGTGCATCACCTTCACCCTCGAAGGGTACGTCGCGGGGAAGTTGCAGGACGCGGTAGCCGTGTTCTTCGAACCAGCGGCTGAAGTGAGCCTCTTCCGATTGCCGCTCCGGATGACGGAAGCTGCTGAGAACAACGTCGCCCCCGTACTCCAGGCCGGCGTTGGCAGTAAAGACCATATCAGGCGAGCCGTCTTGCGGGGGAACGAGAAGAACATCGGCTACGCGGGAGAGCGCAGCGTGTAGTTGCTGCCACTGAGCTTCGGCCAGACTGCGTGACGAGGCATGGACATTGCCAGCCATCCAGGGGTTGATGATGTAGTTCACGTCATAGAACGTTGGCGCGCACATAAGAAGCGTGACACGTTTTCGTGGTGAGCGGATGGATCGTGGGGTGGTAAACGGTGAATCGAGTACGGTGCTCATGGACGAGATCTCCGAGACCAGCTTGGATG
Organism: uncultured Acidobacteriaceae bacterium; assembly: GCA_963719405.1. Classification (GTDB taxonomy): domain Bacteria; phylum Acidobacteriota; class Terriglobia; order Terriglobales; family Acidobacteriaceae; genus Edaphobacter. The sequence goes on along the minus strand of OY970381.1, from coordinate 4,042,365 downwards.
GGCGCGGAAGGCTCGTCAACACGAATGATTATGCGTGCCGTTCTGGATATTCATGCACGTGAGACAGGTCGGAGCTAAGAGGCGAGGAACGACCACCTGCTGGTGAAAAGCTACGGAAAGCCCGTGAGATTACGCGGTGTGCGACGGCAGTTCATGGCTCCGATCCACGTGTGAAGCCGCAGGCTGCGGAGCGGGTCTCCTCGGAGAGAAACGAAGCAGGATGGTTTTGAGGATCACGTACAGAATGGGGATGAAGAAGAGATTGAGAACAGTAGAAAGGATCATGCCGCCGACGATGGCAGTGCCGACCGAGTGACGGCCGTACGCTCCCGCGCCGGTCGCGAAGTAGAGCGGAAGAACACCGAGGATGAAGGCGATCGAGGTCATCAGGATCGGTCGCAGCCGAAGTTCCGCGGCCTCAATCGCGGCTTCGATGACGGACTTGCCCTGACCCAGGAGTTGCTCTGCGAACTCAACGATAAGAATGGAGTTTTTTGCAGAGAGGCCGATCAGCATGACGAGGCCAATCTGGACATAGACATCATCGACAAGGTGTCGTCCGGCTACAAGTGAGAGTGCACCGAGGATGGCCATGGGAACTGCGAGAAGAATGATGAACGGCAGCGCGAAGCTCTCATACTGCGCAGACAGGGTGAGATATACGACGAGCAGACCAAGACCGAAGATGATGATGGCCTTTCCCGCAGACTCGACCTCTTCCAGGGCGAGTCCCGTCCATGAGAAGGTCATGCCTTGAATCTTGTTCTTCTCGAAAAGACGCTGCATGGCATCAAGGCCCTGCCCGGAGCTAAGACCAGGCGCCGGAGAGCCATCGATCTCGGCGGAGCGGAAGAGGTTGTAATGGTTGATGACCTGCGGGCCGGAGGTTTCTTTGAGTGTGGCGAGGTTGTCGAGTGGAACCATCTGTCCGGAGCTCGAACGAACGTAGTACTGGCTGAGGTCTTTGGCAGAGCGACGGAACTGCTCGTCCGCCTGAACGTAGACGCGGTAGGAACGGTTGTTGAAGTCGAAGTCGTTGACGTAGCTGGATCCCATGAAGGTGCTCATAGCCGCGGTGATCTGGCTGAAGGGAACGCCGATCGCCTTGGCCTTTTCGCGATCGATCGTGACAAGCACCTGCGGATCGTTGGAGGTAAATGTGGTGTTCAGGCCGGTGAGTTCGTGACCCGAGCGGGCCTGACCGACGATGGTGTGGGCGACTCGATCGATATCGCCAAAGGTGTTGCGTCCACCGTCCTGGAGGATGAACTGGAAGCCTCCAACGGTGCCGATGCCTGCAATGGCCGGTGGCTCTGCGGCGAAGGCGACGCCTCCGGGAACGCCGAACAGCTTGGGCCCTACATCTGCGACTATGGCGTGGGCGGAAAAGTTGGGCCCGAGCTTGGCGCGGTCGTCAATCGGCTTAAGCGGCGCAAAGATGAGGCCGGAGTTTGGTGAGCTGCCGCCGGCGAGGGAGAAACCCATGACGGAGAAGGTGCCGAAGACGCCGTCGTTTTTGCGCACCACGCCGGCCACGCGGTCGGCGAACTCAGAGGTGTAGCTGAGAGAGGCTCCGGGTGGTGTCTGGACGATGATGAGGAAGTAGGACTGGTCTTCCTGAGGTATGAACGCCGTGGGCACGTGCGTGTACATGAAGGCGGTGGCGGCGAGCGCAGCTACGAAGATTGCCAGCATGACAAAGCGGATGCGGACGACAAATGTGACGGCACGGGCGTAGACGCGGATGAGCCACTGGATGAGGCGCTCTATGGGGTTGAGGAGCAGGCCGAGCAGGCCGGTCTTGTGCTGCTCCGGGCGTAAAAGGAGAGCGGCCAGGGCGGGTGAAAGTGTGAGCGCATTGAACGCGGAGATGGCGATGGAGAAGGCGATTGTGAGCGAGAACTGCTTGTACAGGATGCCGGTTGTGCCCGGGAAGAAGCTGACTGGAATGAAGACGGAGATCAGAACGAGCGAGGTGGCGATCACGGCGCTGGTGACCTCAGCCATCGCAATGCTCGTGGCTTCATGCGGGTCTGAGGACGTAGACGCGAGTGCCCCCGCCCGGGCATGACTAGATGTTCCGTGAGTGTCTGCTTCTCCAGGAGGTACTGCCGAGCCTGCACCGTTGTTCGATAGATGGCGCTGCACGTTTTCGATAACGACGATGGCGTCGTCGACCACGAGGCCGGTGGCAAGCGTGATGCCGAATAGCGTAAGGGAGTTGATGGAGAAGCCGAAGATCTTGATGAATGCGAACGTGCCGATCAGCGAAACCGGGATCGTGACTGCCGGAATGACCGTAGCGCGCCAGTCCTGCAGAAAGAGGAAGATTACGATGATGACGATGATGACCGCTTCGCCGATGGTCTGGATCACCTCGCGCACGGAGTCGCTGACGACGGTGGTGGTGTCGACGGCGATGATGTACTTCATACCGGGCGGGAAGGACTTCTCGAGCTCCTGCAGGACAGCCCGGCAGCGCTTATCGACGTCGAGCGCGTTTGCGTTCGAGAGCTGCTGAACGCCGACCCCGACGGCATCTCCGCCCGAGAACTTCAAAGCGGTTGAGTAGGTTTCGGCGCCGACCTCAGCGTGACCGACATCTTTGAGGAGGACGAGGCCGCCAGAGGACAGGCTGTTCTTCAGGATGACGTTTTCAAACTGCCTGGGATCTGAAAGACGACCGACGACACGTACGGCCATCTGGAAGTTCTGATGTGGATCGGATGGTGGTTGTCCGAGCTGTCCAGCAGCAACTTCAACGTTCTGCTCTGACAGGGCGCTGGTCACGTCGAGCGCGGTGAGACCGCGTGCGGCGAGCTTGTTTGGATCAAGCCAGACTCGCATGGCGTACTTGCGTTCGCCGAAGATGATGACGTCGCCCACGCCTGGGACGCGCTTCAGGGCATCTTTCACGTAGACATCGATATAGTTCGAGATGAATCCGGGAGAGAGTGAGTTGTCGGGTGAGACGAAGCCGGCGGCGAGGACGAAGTTGGAGTTCGCTTTAGTGATCGTGATGCCGGTGTTGTTGACGACGGCCGGCAGTCTGCCCTGTGCTGAGGCGACGCGGTTTTGAACGTCCACTGCGGCGATGTTCAGGTCATAGCCGGTCTGGAAAGTGACCGTGATCGCGCTGGTGCCGTCGTTGGAGCTGGTTGAGCTGATGTAGCGCATGCCCTCGACGCCGTTGATGGATTGCTCGAGGATCGTGGTGACGGCAGATTCCACGTCTGTCGCGTTCGCTCCGATGTAGTTCGCGGTGACGACCACCTGGGGAGGAGCGAGCTGGGGATAAAGCGAGATAGGTAGACCTGGGATGCAGACCGCACCGGCGAGCACAATAAGAAGGGCGCACACCGTGGCAAAGATCGGGCGTCGGATGAAAAAGTCTACGAACAAGTGATACCTCTATCCGGTACGGGTAACCGGTCTACGAGCGGAGGTGATGCGGAGCAGATGGACGCCCCACAAAGACAAGAGGACCGCGAGTCTAGCCGAGCGGCTTGACGGGGGCACCTTCCTGCAGAAACTGCAGACCGGACAGGATGACCTTGTCTCCAGGCCTGAGGCCGGCGAGTACGGGGTAGTTGTTGCCTACTGTCTCTCCCAGCCTGACCGGGATCTGGTGAGCGAAGTACCCGTTACCCCGGGAAGCGGCGACAAAGACAAAGGGCTGCCCGCCGACACGGGTGATGGCGAGCACCGGCACGGTAGGAGCAGGCTGGGTCGACCAAATCACTCGGGCTTGAACCAGTTGTGCATTGCGAAGGAGTTCGGCCGAATGCGGGATCTCAGCCTTGGCGAGGATGCTTTGAAGACCGTTGTCGACCTGGGGCGAGATGAAGCTCACCGTGGAGCGGGCAAGGACGGTACCGGAGGTGTCGAGGATCTCGACCGGCAGGCCCGGTCGCATCTGCGTGGCGCGCTCGGTCGGAACGTAGATGTAGGCTTCGAGATCTTTGTTTTCGTCTACCGTGGTGAGGAGCGTCGTCGGGGACACGTAATCTCCGAGGTGGACCGGGATGTCACCAACGATTCCCGCGAAGGGTGCGCGGATCTGGTAGTAAGCAAGTTGCTGTCTCTGGGTCGAAGTCTGCGCTACGCCGGACTCGTACGCTCCCTTTGAGGTCTGGAAGGATTGGGTCGCCTGGTCGAAGGCCTGCTTGGAGATGATGCCGGCCTCGAAGAGCTTCCGCTGGCGCTCGACCTCGGCCTGGTTGTACTGGTATGTCGCCTGGAGCTGAGCCTCGGTTCCCTGCTGCTGCTGGACAGTTGCGACCTGCTTGAGGGGGTCGATCTGCATGAGCACCTGGCCCGCTTTGACCGCGTCCCCAGAGTGGACGAGGATCCGGGTGAGATTTCCGTCTACCTGCGGTTGCATGGTGGCGGAACGACGGCTCTTAATGGTGGCGACGTAGGTGTCCGAGGAGGGCACCGGGGAGAGCGTCACCGGGCTGACCTGGACGGGCATAGCCTGCGGCGGGAGCGGAGCAGCCGCGGGCTTGGTGCAACCTGCGGCCATCCCAACCAAAAGTATCGTTCCGGCGAGGAGGGCGGGTCCGAGACCCGGGAGGTACATCGCCTGCGAGGATGCGGGACCTGACTTTTCGTTACGTTGCACTTCTCTCTCCTTGATTCCGGCCGGACGCTCAGGTCCGGCAGTCCCGCGAGTAGCGCGGGTGGCCTGTAGTCAAGCTCCAGGTACTGGCATGATCGGCTGGGAACTATACGAGGATAGATGAGTCGGGAGTTGCGGAGGGTTCGAAGTTTTCTGCAACGGAATCTTTTTGAGGGTACGTCTTCAGACGCGCACCTGGGCCAGCAAACGTTTCCAGTTCTTCTGATTGCGTCTGTAGCTCTTCTTCAGGTCTTCCAGGATGCGTTCAAAGTCGGAGTGGCCACCAAGCCGCTTCCACGCGGGATTGATGGAGAACCAGGGATAGTTCTCATTGCCCAGGTAGATGGCGCGACGAAGCCAATGCAGCGCCTCCGATTCGTCGCCTTCTACGGCGAAGTAGGTGGCGAGGCGATAGGCCATCTCGCTGTCTGCCTCGGCAGCGGACAGGGTCTCGTCCACGATGAAGCTGGCGGCCTTGGCCCGGTCGCCGAGTTGGACGTAGCAGAGGGCGATGGTCGGGAAGACGATGCGCAGCGAGGCATCCTCGCGGATGGCGCTTTCAAGCGTTTCGACGGCACGCGCGAGGTCGCCGGTCCGCATCTGTTGGTATCCGAGGGAGATCCGGAGGAGGGGTTGACGGGGCTCAAGGGTGAGGCCCTTCTGGATCTCGTCGGAGGCCAGCTCCAGCTGGTTCTGGTAGTGATAGACGCGAGCGCGATGGTTGTAGATGACGGCGGCGTTCGACGGGTTAAGGCGGAGGGTGGTGTTGAACTGGTCCAGAGCCTCCTCATACATGCCATCCGTGCGAAGGGTGATGCCGGCGACGAGATGGACGTTCCAGTCATTGCCGGCGGTCTGGAGCAGATGCTCGATGCCGTGACGGGCCGATTCCTTTTCACCGCGGGAGAGGAGCATGTAGACGCGATAGAGGTTTGCCTCGGCGGAGCCGGGATCGAGGCTTAGCGCTTTGTCAAAGGCACGGCGGGCTTCAAGGACGTGCATCTGTCCGCCGAGACCATGGCGAGCGTACTGAAGATGAGTGATGCCGAGGCCCGACCATCCGGGAGAGAAGTTCTCGTCCTGCTTGACGATGGACTCGAAGAGCTGCCGAGCACGGTTGAGGTCATCACGGCTTCCGGTCCGGGACATAAAGGAGGACAGAACGGCGCGAGCCTGCAGGTACTCCTCGGAGACGTCCTCGGTAAGTGAGGGCTGCCGGCTGGAGGAACGACTGTCATTGGTGAAATGGAGGTCGCCGAAGCCCTGCAGTGTGCTGAACACCTCGTTGCAGATCTCCGTCTGGACGCTGATGAGATCGAAGGAGGCGACGTTGATCGAGCCTCCGGTGCGGACGCTCTGGCTGGGAACATCGAGCAGCTGCCAGTTGAGGTCGAAGCCCTGCTCGGAGCGTAGGAAGTTGCCGGCGAGAACGAACTGTACGAGCAGCTTGCGACCCGTGCTGAGAGGATCGAGCTGATGGGCCGGGATGGTCATCAGGGAGCTTGACGGGCGGACCACAAGCGTCGGCATGCGCGCCAGACGAGCGGCGAGGGCGTCGGCCAGGGCGTAGCCGTAGAGCGGAGCGATGTTGGGCGGCCCAAAGTTGACGAAGGGAAGCACGACGATTGTGTTCTGGTTGCCACCGGCGGTAGCGGCCGGTTCGCGGAAGCGTTCGGCGAGCATGGAGAGGATGCCGGTGGAGCGTTTCTCCTCTTCCTGGCCGTCGAGGGGAAGGCGGCCCTGAGAGGGGTGTATTGCCATCGAGTCGCCGGGGAGGATGACTGAATCGAGCTGCATGGCGCGCATGACAGTCTTCAGGCTCTCGCGAACGTCCGCCGCTGAGGAGAATCGGGAGGACGGCTGCTTCTCAAGGCAGCGGAGTATGACACTTTCAAGCTCGACGGGGAGATCCGGGACGATGTCATGGAGTTTGGGAGGATCAGCGAACTGAATTGCACGGATGCTCTGAAAGTCTGGTGCGTCGGGGCGATGAAAGGGATGGCGGCCGGTCGCGAGCTCATAGAGGATGACGCCGAGCGCGAAGATATCGGACTGAACGCTGGATTGACCGGTGACGAACTGCTCGGGGGCCATGTAGGCGATGGTCCCCCCGCGTGCAGTGTAGGTGCCGCCTTCGGACGCGGTGCGGGTTTTATTCGGGCCGGAGGGATCAAAGTCCGCGTCGTCAGGGGTGAGACGGCGAGCGAGGCCGAAATCCAGGATCTTGATGAGGCCGCCGTCGGTTAGCATGACGTTTGCAGGCTTCAGGTCGCGGTGGAAGATCCCCAGTGAGTGGGCAGCGGCGAGGCCATCGGAGATCTGGATGCCGCCTGAGAGTACGAGTTGGAGGCTGGCAGGGCCTTCCGCGATGAGCTTGTCGAGGCTCTTGCCGGGGATGTACTGCATGACGATAAAGGCTTCGGGCTGATTCCCGGACTCAGAAGGCGCTTCTCCGACCTCGTAGATGGCGCAGACGTTGGGGTGATCGATGGCGGAGGCGAGGCGCGCTTCGCGGAGCTGTGTGCGGCGCATCTGCTCCGCGGTGAGAGCGCCTCGCTTGAGGAGCTTAAGCACGACCGGACGCTGAAGCAAGGTGTCATTCGCAAGGTAGACGACGCCGCTGCCGCCCGCGCCGATCTTCCGGACGAACTCATATTGCTCAATCACGCGTCGCTTCATGAGGGGATTATCTCAAGAGCTGGGTCATCCAGAGGATGAACCTTTTGCCAAATGGCTCGCGAGGTCAGGTGAAGGTGAGTGAAAACGCATGATCTTCGGAGATGACCGCCGGATCAGAGGTGCGATTTGCCGCCGTCGCGCTCCCACGGACGAGGATGCGCCGGATCATCCTGCCATCGCTGCCGGCGTCCGACGAGGAACATCGCCAGCCCGAAGACGAGCATGAGGGCTCCCCAGATGAGGTTGATATTGATGTCCATCGATTTGGCATAGATGGTGCTTCCACGGGTGAAAAGACCGTATGCAGCCATGATGGCGCCCACAATCAGAAAGATGAGGCCGAGCGGAATTCTAATATCAAGTCCCATGCGCTTCTGCCCTCCTTGAGCTACGCGAACACCAGGTTGAGAAGCAGGAGAACACCGAGGACCGCGATGCCGAGTGTGACGGGTCTCTGATACCAGGATAGATGATGCTCGACGGGCCTGGGTGTGAGCGAGTAGACGAGGCCGACCAGCTCGCTTTCAGGGCGCGGGGCCGTTGCGAGACTGACACAGATTGTAACGAGCAGGTTGACGAAGAAGGCGAAGATCGCTGTCCAGAAGTTCTGCGCCATGTCGCTGGGGTAGTGGTGCAGGATCGCGATCCAGCCTCCGTGGATGCCGGGGGCGGCGTCTCCGGGGATGGTGAGGCCGTGGTGGAGCAGGGCGGCGACGGTGCCGGACAGTAGTCCGGTGAAGGCACCGTGGCCCGTGGTGCGCTTCCAGAACATCCCCAGCAGGAAGGTGGCGAAGAGGGGAGCGTTGACGATCGAGAAGACGAGTTGGAGCGCGTCCATGATGTTGTTGAAGTTCGTAACGGCGTAGGCAGCCCCAACGGAGAGCAGGATGCCGCCGACGGTAGCCATTCGGCCCATCCAGAGGTAGTGCGCGTCTGTTCCCTTCTTGTTGATATAGGACTGGTAGATGTCGTAGGTCCAGACGGTGTTGAACGCGGTCACATTTCCCGCCATGCCCGACATGAAGCTGGCGAGGAGCGCGGTGAGACCCAGCCCCAGGATGCCGGTGGGGAAGAAGTGGAGGAGCATGACCGGGATAGCGAGATCGTAGTTGTAGACGGGATTGCCCTTTCCGTCGAGCACTGGTTGCCCGCTGAGGGGATCGGTCTTGAGCGGGATGATGCCATGAGGGTGCTGTTCGCTCAACGGAAGGGCGGCATAGTTGGCCGGAGACACGGAAGCCGCAGGATTGCCGGTGGTCATGTGGGAGGTGACGCTGACGGCGATGAGGCCCGGCAGGATGACAAGAAACGGAAAGAACATTTTGGGAATAGCAGCGATGAGGGGAACACGGCGGGCGGAGATCTCTGAATCGGCGGCCATGGCGCGCTGGATCACGAGGAAGTCGGTGCACCAGTAGCCGAATGAGAGGACGAAGCCCAGCCCCATCGCAAGGCCGACCCACTCCACGCCGAGTGTATTGGTGGACGCGTGGGCCATGCCTCGCCATGAGTGTGTCATGGTCGCGGGCAATGTCTGTTTGATCCCCTGCCAGCCGCCTACGTTTCGCAGGCCGATCCAAACCAGAGGTGCGAAGCCAGCGACGATCAGGAAGAACTGAAGTACCTCGTTGTAGATAGCGCTGGTAAGTCCACCGAGGAAGATGTAACCGAGAACGATCAGCGCGGAGAGGACGATGGAGACGTGGAAGATCCAGCGCTCTGGCATGAGGCCGTGAAAGAGGCCGAGAGTCTGGATAAGGAGCGCCATCGCGTACATCGATATGCCGGAGCTGAGGACGGTCATGACGGCGAAGGAGAAGGCGTTGACGGCGCGCGTCTTCTCGTCGAAACGGAGCCGGAGGAACTCAGGGACTGAACGCGCCTTGGACCCGTAGTAGAAGGGCATCATGAAGATGCCGACGAAGACCATGGCCGGGATGGCGCCAATCCAGTAGAACTGGCTGGTGATGATGCCGTATTTCGCGCCAGAGGCACCCATACCGATGACCTCCTGGGCGCCGAGATTGGCGGAGATGAATGCGAGTCCGCAGACCCAAGCCGGGATGGACCTTCCGGCAAGGAAGAAGTCATTGCTGGTACGCATGTATCGCTTGAGAGCGAAACCGATGCCAAGGACGAACGCGAAGTAGACCAGCATGATCAGCCAGTCGATCGGAGAGAGATTCAAGAGGTCCTCGCTGCATTCATGGTAGGCACGATGGGCACACTGCCGGAACTGTAAACGGTTTCCATAACAGCGTCCAGAGATGCAGGTAACTCGTTGGCAGGAATGCGCATCACAGAGGAGCGGGCTTACACTGCTAAACAGCAATGTCGATGTCGCGTCTTTGTGCATATCGACGCCCGGGAGAAGTACATTCGGATGCGGGCCTCCGTCCTTCTCATCGATGATGACGCTGTTCAGGCGGCGATCAGGCAGACCATTCTGAAGCGTGCCGGTTACCACGTGGTAGCTGCTCTCAGTCCTGAGCGGGCTTTGCAGCAGATCCAGACCGGCGACCTCGCTGTGCCGATCGGACTCGTTATCACCGATCACATCATGCCCGGCATGAGTGGATCGATGCTGGTCCGACTGCTGCGGAAGACGCACCCTTCCCTTCCTGTGATGGTGATCAGCGGCCTCGAAGAGGCGGAGACGGAGTATGTCGGGCTGGGCGTCACCTTTCGGGTGAAGCCGCTGCTGCCCGAAAGCCTGCTGGCGAATGTAAAAGATCTCATGTCCGTGGACAATGGAAGCGAATAGTTGATGGTCTAGAGAGCCCGCATTGCGGTTCCCTCACCTGCTTGAGAGAATGGGTTAGAGGGTCCATGCAAGTGCATCCCATACCGGAGTTTGGAAGTTTCGCGCTGTTACTCGCGCTTACGCTGAGTGCATACACGCTGGTAGCAGGGGGTGTAGCCCTGTGGCGAGAACGTGCAGAGGTCGCAGGCAGATCTCCCTTTGTCAAGGGAGCTCAGCGGCTGGGAGAGACGGCGAGGCGTGCCGGCATCAGCAGCTTCATTGCAGTGACGGGGGCGGCCTTCGCACTGGTATGGGCATCCTTCACAAACGATTACTCGGTTTCGTACATCCTTCACCATACGAACCGCAGCCTCCACACGGCCTACAAGTTTTCGGCGCTGTGGTCGGGACAGGAGGGCTCACTGCTGTTGTGGGCATGGCTGCTCTCCGCCTACGGATTTGTTCTGCGAATGCGACACAAGGTGGACATACGCCTGTACGCGTTTGCGTCAACGATTCTGGCCGGGGTGCAGGTGTTTTTTCTGCTGCTGCTGAACTTCGCGGCCCCGCCCTTTGCGATCCAGCCGGGCCCGGTAGCTGCTGACGGCTTCGGCCTGAATCCGCTGCTGCAATATCCGGAGATGGTGATTCACCCCCCGATGCTGTATCTCGGGTACGTGGGTTTCGCTGTGCCGTTCGCCTTCGCTCTGGGTGCTCTGATGATGCGGTACCCGGGGGAGAAGTGGATCCACATCACGCGCCGATGGACGATGGTGACGTGGCTCTTCCTGACGTGTGGGATCTGCCTTGGAATGCACTGGGCTTATGCCGTGCTGGGGTGGGGTGGCTACTGGGGATGGGACCCTGTTGAGAACGCTTCTCTAATGCCATGGCTGACTGGAACGGCGTTTCTTCACTCCGTGATGATGCAGGAGAAGCGCGGGATGATGAAGAGCTGGAATGTCTGGCTCATCTTCTCGACGTTTATGCTGACGATTCTGGGAACGCTGCTGACGAGGTCAGGGCTGGTGCAGTCGGTGCATGCGTTTGCACAATCTTCGATCGGCAGCTGGTTCTACGGATTTTTGTTGATCACGTTTGCAGTCTGCCTGTTCACGTTTCTCCGTAATAGAGACCACCTGAAGTCGGAGAACCGGCTGGAATCGCTGGTGAGCCGGGAGTCGAGCTTTCTCTTCAACAACCTGGTTCTGCTGGCGGCGTGCTTCACGGTGCTGTGGGGGACGCTGTTTCCGGTACTGAGCGAGTATGTGCAGGGATCAAAGGTTACGGTGGGGGCGCCGTTTTACAACCGGGTTAACCTGCCGATCGGGCTTTCGCTGCTGCTTCTGACTGGGGTGGGACCGCTTCTGGCGTGGAGATCGACGTCACTTCGATCTATTCGCCGGAACTTTGTTCTGCCCGGAGTTGCCATCGGTGTGACGGCTGCCGCTCTGATGGTGGCCGGGATACGACCCTGGGCAGATGGCGACGGGATGCAGGCCTCCTTCTTTTCGCTCATAGCCTTCTCCCTGGGCGCGGGCGTGATCACGGCCATATCTGCCGAGTTTCTCCGGGGAGCCGGCGTGGTTCGAGAGCAGACCGGGCGGGGCCTTCTGCCTTCCATGCTTCTGCTGGTTCGCAAGAACACGCGGCGCTACGGTGGCTACCTGGTGCACTTCGGCATCGTGGTGATGTTTATCGGGATAGCCGGCGGCGCCTTCAACCAATCGCGTGAGCAGGAGATGGGCTTTGGGGATCAGATGCAGATGGGACCGTACCGCCTGGTCTGCCAAAGCTTCACTCAGGACAGCAACGCCACGTATGACACGGAGTATGCGTTGCTGGACGTATTCCGGGGTGGCAAGAAGGTGACGCAGCTGGCGCCGGAGAAGCGGTTTTATCAGGCCAGCCAGACAAACTCGACCATGGTTGCCAACCATTCCACGCTGGCGAGCGACTTGTATGTGATCTATGAGGGCAAAAACCCGGATACGGATAAACCGATTATCAAGGTGTTCCTCAACCCGCTGATGAACTGGATCTGGATCGGTGTGGGGATTGTTGCAATGGGGACGCTGGTCGCCCTGCTGCCAAATCTGACACGGGTAGCAGCGCGTCAGAGAGTGCTTACGGAAGCGCCCGTGCTCTCAGCAGAGGTCCATCATGTTTAGGCGCGGTTGCCAGTCGCTGGCGGTCGCCATTCTTGCGATCGTGATGCTGGGGGCGGATGATAGCTCGTCGCGCTTCAACCGCATTGGACACAAGATGATCTGCGCGTGCGGATGTGCCCAGGTGCTTCTCGAATGCAATCACGTCGGATGTCCGGATTCCGACCGAATGATCGGTGAACTCAGGTCTCACCTGGCTGACGGGGGGAGCGACAGTTCGATACTGAACTGGTTTGCGGGCAAGTACGGTGCGACGGTTCTTGCGGCGCCGATTCGTGGCGGCTTCGACAATGTCGCGTGGATCGCACCGTTTGCGGTGTTTGTGCTTGCTACGGCGGGTACGGCCGTGCTGGTCAAGGTATGGAAACGGCGGACCGACAGGCTTTTGCTTGCCGGGTCTGGTACGAGTTCGGGTGAGGCGATGGGCGGCGCCAGGCAACACGAGTTGCGGGAACGTATTCGCCGGGAGACGGAGCTCTGATGGGTTTGTTCGCGGCATTGTTCTTGACGATCCTGCTGTTTGTCTACATCTTCTGGCCCGAGCGAGGGCTGGCGGGGCAGGCGCAGAAGACCCGAGTGGATTACCTCCACGAGCGAAAAGAGGCGATCTACGAGAACCTGCGCGACCTGAACTTTGAGTATCTCGCCGGAAAGCATCCTGAGCAGGATTACGAGGTCCAGCGGGCAGGGCTGGAGGATGAGGCTGCGGGTGTGCTAAGCGAGATCGATACACTCGAAGATCAAACGCGCGGAAGGCTGGCGCGGTAAAGGCAAAGCGGCCGCCCCTCGGCTGTTGTGGCGCACAGACGGTAAAATTCAGGTGTGACTGCCCTTTCTCGCTCTCAACCGTCGATCGCACTTCTTGCGGCCTTTTTTTTCGCCTTGCCCACCATCACCGCTGCCGAATCGATCACCGGTACGGTAACGAACAAGACCACGAACAAGGCGGCGGTGGGGGATGACGTTGTGCTGATTCGCCTCTCGCAGGGGATGCAGGAGTCGAACCGGACAAAGACGGACGCTCGCGGTCACTTCAGTCTGGATCTGCCCGACGCAGGTGTACACCTGGTGCGGGTGACGCATGACAAGGCGAATTACTTCCGGCCAGCGCCCCCGGGAACGACGACGCTCGATATCGATGTGTTCAACGCAGCTGCAAAGGTGGAAGGGATTGCCGGGGAAGCTGACGTGATGCGCATCCAGACGGACGAGAGCGGAAAGACTCTGCGAGTCGTCCAGAACTTCTTCCTGAAGAATGATTCTGATCCGCCGAAGACCCAGTTCAGCGACCGGCCATTCGAGTTTTACCTCCCTGCCGGAGCAGTGGTTGAAGGCTCGGCGGCTCTCGGACCCGGGGGCATGCCGGTCCAGGCCTCCCCGGTGCCGCTGGGTGATCCGAACCACTTCGCCTTTATATTTCCGATAAGGCCGGGAGAGACCCGCTTCCAGATCACGTATCACGTGCCCTATAACGGCAGCCTGCAGATCGCTCCGAAGCTTGTGCTTGCCACAGACACGGTAGCCATCATGATGCCGAAGAACATGACGTTCAAGGCTGGGCCGTCGGCGCCGTATTCTGCTGTGAACGATGAGGTAAACGCCCAGACGTATGTGGCACGGGGGGTTTCGCCTTCGCAGCCGCTAGAGTTCACCATCTCCGGCGCCGGGCAGCTTCCGCGGGACTCCCAGCAGGCAGCGACACCGGGTGCCGGAGATGTTGGGCAGACGCAGGCCGCAAGCACCGGGTCCGCGGCGACGGACACGAGGCCGGGTGGTGGGCTGGGTAATCCGATCGATCCGGAAGGAAGCAACGATCCCTGGGCGAAGTACAAGTGGTGGATCCTTGGAGGGCTTGGTGTTCTGCTTGCCGGGGGGGCGGGCGTCATGCTGAAGCGATCACCGGATATCTCTGGAGGACCGGTGAACGCAACTTCCTATCCAGATACTTCATCCGCAAGTGGCGCCACGCCTGGAGGCTCGATGAGCGCCCTGAAGGAGGAGATGTTCTCTCTCGAGACGGATCGCCTGCAGGGGCGGGTCACCGACGCGGAGTACCAGGAGCATAAGGCCGCCCTTGAAACGGTGCTGCGGCGAGTTCTGGCCCGTGATGGTTCGGTAACGGCGCGTTCCCAGGTGTGAGCGCATCAACGGGGAAAACGAGGGATCTCTACGTGTCGACGCTTATCCGTTTTGGACGTCTCCTTTCGCTCGTGCTTTGGATAGGGGGCATCGCGTTCTTTGCCTTCGTGGTCGCACCGGTCGCCTTCGGCAGACTTTCGAGCGCGCACGAGGCGGGTCTAGTCGTTGGCGGAACCCTGCGGGCTCTGCATCTACTTGGGCTTACCTGCGGTGTGCTGTTCCTGTTGCTTACAGCAGGTTACGTGCGCAGACCGTCATCGCGGCGCATTGGGATAGTGGAGTCAGGACTGGTTGTGCTGATGTTGACGGTAACGGCGTACTCTCAGTTCGGAATCCTCCCGGCCATGGAGGTCGATCGTACGGAAGCGGGCGGCGACGTCGATGCTGCCCCTGCGACGAATCCTGCGCGTATGCACTTTGAAAAGCTTCACAAGCGATCGGAGATGCTGGAAGGCACCGTGTTGCTCAGCGGGATCGCGCTGCTGTTTATGCTTGCGAGCGAGACAGAGCGCTTCCGAACGATAGAATTGTGAGTGGATGAAGAGACAATTGCTTCCGGTGACGGCCCGCGACAGGATCAGGCTCGCAGGTAAGACAGAGATCCTCGTCAAGCGGCGAAGTTGGTGACGATGGGCTCGTTCTGGATCAGTTCCCTGCTGGGCCTGGTGGCGGGACTCGCGAATGCTGCGGGCGGGCTGATCCTGGTTCGAAGACTTCCTTCCACTCGCTCGCTCAGGTACTTCGTTGCTCTCGGCGCCGGATTCATGCTGTCGACAGCCATGTTGGAGATGATCCCGGAGGGCCTGGCGCTGAATGCTCGTTGGGGACCTCTGCTGCTGCTGGGTGGGTACTGCGGCATGCATTTGCTGGAGCACACCCTGGTGCCGCACTTCCACTTCGGTGAAGAGACGCACCATCACGAGTTCATCTCGCTGAAAACGACCTACTCGGTCTTGCTTGGCCTGGCGGCACACACGTTCTTTGACGGGATTGCGATCGGCTCCGGGTTTGTGATCTCGAGCTGGCTCGGTTGGGTCATCTTCGTGGCCGTATTCCTCCATAAGATCCCGGAGGGCTTTACCGTGGCGAGCGTGATGCTTGCCGGAGGACGAGGACGGAGGGCGGCGCTGGCTTCTGCCCTGCTTTTAGGTTTGACGACCCTTCTTGGCGTACTCGCCATCAACGCTGCTCCTGGCCTGGTGCATCTCGGTCTGCCACTGGCTGCGGGGGTGACGATTTATGTCGCCGCTTCGGACCTGGTTCCCGAGGTCAACCGGGAGCCCGGGATCCGCATGGCGCTGGTCTTCTTCACGGGTGTGGTCATCTTCCTGCTGCTCCGATCGATCGCCCCCGCGTTATAGATGGCGACTCACTGAGCTGAACTGGTCTGTAAGACGATCTTCGCGGTGTGCTGCACGGTGGAGCCGTTGACGTCGGTTCCGGTTCCGGTGACGGTGAGGTTATAGGTCTGGAGAGAACGGTTTGCCTGTGCTGCGCTATTGACGCGATCTCCGCAGCCGCTCAGCGTGGCGGAGATGACGAAGAGCAAGAGAGAGGCGACCAGTGTTGGAAGCTTCGTCTGGCGAGTGCTTCCTCGCCTTCGACAGAGGATGAACAGGATCGGTGCGGCACACGCAGCGGCTTGATATGCGCCGGTGACGCCACCGCTTGTTCTCAGCGCGGCCGAGGCAGTCGATGAGATTGTGAGTACAACGGTGTTGGAAGCCGGGCTGCCCGGAATGAGATAGTTCGGCGAGAAGGAAGCGGTCGTGAAGGCCGGCAGACCGGACGCGGAGAGCGCCACTTTGCTTGGCAGCCCTCCACCGATCATCTGCACGTTCAAGGTGTATGTAACCGAGCTGCCACTTGCGAGGAGCTGCGAGGTGGGTTGCATCGCTGCGATCGTGAAGTCGGCCTGAGCAGGAGGAGCGATTGAGACTGTCATCGCGGAGGAGGCGCTTGGCAGGAAGTTGCGGTCACCAGAGTAGACAGCGCTCAGGACGTGTGTTCCGGGGGTTAGCTGCGTAAACAACACCGATCCATCAGCGGGAAGTGCGGACGTCTGCAATGGGGCAGAGTTGTCTGACAATGTGACAACCCCTGACGGTGTGCCGGTGGTCGAGCTGCTCACGCGAGCTTCAAACGAGCCTTGGGCGCTGCCGCTAACGATGCTATTCCGAAGTGAGACGATGGATCTGGCTTGCGTAATTGCCAGGTTCGCCGAGCCGGGTTGAAGAGTGTAGTTTTGGGTGCCGGGACCGCTGACATTGACGATGATCGGATAGCTCCCAACGGGAGAGAGGGATGTTGCTGTGGTCGCGAACGAGGCGACAACTCTCGCCGAATCCTGTGGAAGCAGACCATCCATTGCTCCGGAGAGCGTCGGAAGAGGCGTTCCGTAGACCATGGTGGCTGGGGCTGGGGTGACGCGCAAGGTGATTGGAGCGATCGTGATAACGGTCGTGGATGTTTGCGCGGCAGGTTGGTTCCCGAAGCCGGGGTAGGTCGCCATCACGCGGTGTTTCCCTACCGAGAGCGCTGACAGGCTGATGCTTGCCGAATTTGCAGAGAGCACGCTGGTGCCGATCACACTGCTTGATGTGTCACCAACGTCGAGGAAGGTGATCTGTCCCATTGCAGGGGCGTTCGCGTTGATGGAAGCAGTGAGGGTTCCCGTGCCGTACGCCAGAACGGTTGGGGCGGAGATGGTGAGTATCCCGGGGGTGACGGCGCCGATGCCCGCGACGGTCTGAAGACCCGTGGGCGGAGCGGGATCTGAGAGGAGCTGACGAACTCGCTGGTTGCCGGTGTCCGCGATTGACGGCAGCCCGTTCGGCGTTAGCGTGACGGCACGCGGCGAGTTCAAGGCGGCACTGATGGCGACGCCACCGTCACCCCCGTATGCCTGGATCGAGTTGCCTGCAGCGATTGATACAGCGCCCGTTGCGTGGTCGACCCGGATGATTCGGTGGTTACCCGAATCGGCGATGTAGAGATTGCCTGCGGCATCTGTGACTAACCCACTTGGACGAAACAGAGGCGAGGATGACGACTGAGCGCCCGCTGCAGCAGCGCCCGCGCTACCGGTGCCGAGGATCGTTGTAATCGTCTTTCCGACAGCTGCGATACGTCGGACGCGCTGATTGTGAGTGTCTGCAACGTAGAGGTTTCCGGAGAGATCAATGGCGATCCCATCGGGGCTGTCCAGACTGGCGAGGGCGGCAGGTGCATTGTCCCCGGAGAACCCCTGAACTCCGTTTCCTGCCGTTGTGTTGATCGTCCCGGTGCGGAGATCGATGTGCCGGATTCGATTATTTCCGAAATCTGCGACGTAGAGATTGGTTCCCGATTTGTCCACGCAGATTGCTCGCGGGAGGTTGAGTCGTGCCTGGGTGGCTGCACCTCCGTCACCGGCGAAGCCCGCTTCTCCGGTACCGGCGATCGTCGTGATGATCCCGGCTACTGCGTCAATGCGGCGAATGCGCTGATTCCCGGAGTCCGCAATATAGACGTTCCCCGTGGCATCGAGGACGACGCCGCGCGGCGAGTTCAGATGCGCGTCCACAGCGGGTCCACCATCGCCACCGAATCCCTGCGTTCCGTTCCCGGCGAAGCTCGCTATGCTGCCGGACGCATCTACCCGCCGAACGGTGTGACCCTCGGATTCGGCGATGTAAAGTCGGCCGCTGGAGTCGTAGGCTATGGCGCTCGGAAGGAAGAGCGGTACCGACGTCGCGGGTACCTGCGCCGTTTGAGATTGAGCGAACTCACATCCGAGCAGCAGAATGGTCAGCCACATGAGGATGGCTGAGCGGTGCTGTGGGCGGGTAGAGCTTGGCGTGGGCGCGTACATGCTGCTTAGGTATTACGCCACGCAGGCCAGCCACGATGGAATACCCGAAAGGACGCACACAGCCCGGGACAAAAACTGAGGGGAGGCCAGCTTGAGATAAACAAGTGGAAGACCTGCCATGCCGATGTTGGCCACCAACACAGATCCCCGGAGCGAACCCCGGGGATCTGTGTTTCGGACATCCAGGCTAGGGTTTGGTTTGGAATCGGTTGTTGCTGAGGCCGATCGCGAAGGGCTGGAAGATGGGAACTGCTCCACCAACGATCTCCGTTATCGCAGGATCTCCGTCGTTGCCGATCCAAACGTTGCCGGACTGATCGATGGCGATCGTTCGTCCGTGAACGAATGATCCCGGGTCCTTCTGGTAGCCACCAGCCGCTGCGCCGTCTGCAGAAAGACTGACACCCGAGGTGGTGAGTTCGGTGACTGATCCCTGGTTGGTGTCAGTGTCCGGCTGATCATTTGCGGCCCAGACGTTTTGAGCGCCGTCAATGGCGATGGCGCTGGGAACGTTGAGGCCACCGGCGTTGCTGGCGCTGACGAATCCGTTGGCGGTGGAGTAGTTGACGCCGGAACCGGTGAGCTTCTCGATCGTGTTCGACCCCTCCTGGCTGGAGACGAAGATGCTATTGTTTCCTCCGAGGTTTCCGGTCACGGCGAGTCCATAGCTCGGGGTTGGGGTCGCAACATGGGTCGTCGTGTAGCCGTTCAATAGATTTGAACCTGTCGTCGCCGGGCTGATCAGCGAGACAAACGCATCCCGGGTGGACGCCCAGATTGAGCCGTTCGCGTCGACCAGGATGCGTGCGGGGGTCGAGCTTACGTCGTTCGAGATGACGACTGGCGGAACAGCGACAGTTGCCGAGGCCGCGCCAGAGATCTTCCAGACGGAAGCGGGCGAGGTGACTGACAAAGGCGTGTTGATCGAGGTCTGCGGGAGGCTTGAAAAGTAGACGTTGCCGGCGCCGTCCGCGGCAAGAGCAAACGGTGGAGCCGTCGTCGGGAACTGAAGCGTGGCGTTTTTGCCCGTTGGATCGTAGCGATAGAGGATGCTGTTCTCGGAGTCGCCAACCCAGATATTGCCGGAGCTATCGATGGTCCCTCCAAGTGAAGCTCCGCCGATGGCCAGGCACGACATCGGGATCCCGGTGGCGCTGATCTCAGAGAGTGAGCTTCCACCTAGCTGATTGTTGGCGATCCAGATGTTTCCCGTTCCGTCCACGTTGAGATCATAGGCAGTGCTGATGAAGGAGTTGTTGCCGGTTCCGCAGTCTCCCAATGCTGAGTATCGGATTCCAATAGACCAGTCCGATGGAACAGCCGCCAACGTAGGTTGATAGGGAGCGCTGGTGCCCGAAGACAGGTTATAGAGCTTTGTCCTGTTAGCTGCGGTTGTGTCACTGGACGTCGTGTCCGTTGAATTCGTGAACATGTAGTAGGCGGCCTGCAGGACATCGGTCGCGGGCGTAAAGCTCGCGTTGGGAACGCTTGTAGTCGCCGGGTTCACGGGAGGAACTGCGCTGGCGAAGAGCGTGTCACAGGCATTTGGCGGAAGGAGGGATCCAGATCCTGAAGCGCCGGTTTTTGTGTTGACACAGGACGAGAGGATGTTTGCGATCTGGTCGAGCTTTGCCTGCTCCGGAGTCGCCGTTACCGTCACGCCGGGACTTGCGCCGGTTATCGGAATTGAGGCAATCGTCTGTCCAGTAGCCAGGTTCACCATATTCGATACGGTATTGAACGAGTTCGCGAGACCGTCGTAGGAGTTGAGGATTCCATCTGCTCCTATGTCGCCGGTTGCTACGTTCATATATTGGTGTACGGCGGCTACAGTTGCTGCCGTGACAGCTTCACTCATAGACACAAACGTTGATGAGCTGAGCTGATTGCAGAGGCCCATGGGGGCGATGAATACGGAGGCATTGTTGCTGACGCTGGAATCGTGGGTGTTCAAGGTGTTTCCACCGCGAGCGACGACGTATACGTAAGGAGTTCCGAAGTTCGTCGGACAGGAGAAGGTGTTTGTCGTTCCGGAGACTTGCCCCCCATCAGCCGCTCTGACGAATGAGAAGCTGCCGTAGCCGTCATCCAAGGTCTGCGTCGTTGCGACGAGCGTTGCCGCCGAGGGCAGGCCACTCTGACCGGCGAAGTACAAGTTGACCGTAGCGCCGGCGACCGGCTGATTGCCTCCGTGCACATGACCGCCCAGCGTCGCTGCCGCCGAGTTGCCCCCAAAGCTGCTTGGAGCAGTGCTCACCATGTTGGAGCAGCCCGACACGAGCAGGACGGTGGATGAAAGAGAGACGAGCAGCCGACGGCCCGGACGTGGAGTTGCGGCAGAGTGAGACGCTGTCATATGGTGCCTCCAAACTTGCAGAAAATTCCCACCTTTTGGTTGGTAGGGAGGTGTTTGAGACTCTGTTGATGTGCGTTGCGGCGCATCTTGCTGCTGGACATGAGAGCCAATCTGTAGGGCAGGCTTGGCTCCTCCTACGTGAGCATATGGCGAAATCGCATTTCTGCGAAAAAATTTTCCACTATGCAGTCAAATTGTTCACCTTGGAGATATGAGGGGATATTTGAAAGCTGCAAGATGTACATAGAAGGCGTCGGATAGCGCCGTGTTCGGGGTATTCTCACGAGGTAAGCGGATCATTGGAGATGATGACGCCATAGTGCAGGTACTCGCACCCTCAACAACCCGAAGACGAGAATGGAGAACGGCATGCGTACAACACTGATTGCATTTGCTTCGACGATTACCCTATCGAGTGCGCTTTTGGTGGGCGGGTGCAAGTCCTCCCCAGCCCCTGCGCCCCCGGCCCAGCAGCCTGCACAGTCGACCGCCGGGACCCCAGGCGCATACGGAAATGCTGCCCAGCCCGCGCCTGGTGCAGGTGCGGGTGTGGCCGCCCCGGGATCGGTTCCGGCTACTTCTTCCACAAGCGGCAACGTTGCACCGGCCGGTCCGGCGGTGTCACAGCCGGCAACTGCAGCCGCCGCCCCGGCTCCGGTGGCTCCCAGAGTTCTAACGGCTCCCGCCGGAAGTCGCGTGGCCGTTACTATAACGGAGACGCTCAAGGCATCGACGAGTAATGTCGGTGATGGGTTTACGGGAGTTTTAGCCGAGCCTCTGGTTGCCAGGGGGGGTGGAACTGTGTTCGCGCGCGGGACGCGGGTTGCCGGAAGTGTGGTCGCGGCCAAAGGACGGGGACGGTTCAAAGGGGCGGGTGCGCTCGGAATCCAGCTGACCTCGATCGGCGGCGTACGCGTGACCTCCAGTGAGTACGAGAAGGCCGAGAAGGGCAAAGGAAAGCGCACGGGAGCTCTCGTCGGCGGGGGTGCCGGGTTGGGCGCGATCATCGGCGGCCTTGCGGGTGGGGGTAAGGGCGCATTGATCGGGGGGCTTGCCGGCGCGGGCGCAGGAACAGCAGGCGCAGCTTACACCGGCAACCATGACGTGGTTATACCGTCCGAGTCGCTCATCACCTTCAGGCTCGAGACAGCGGTTACACGCTGATCTGCGGGAGGGCGGGTCGCAATGGCCCGCCTTACAAAGGTTTGGGGGCGCAACGGACGTGGGCCCTGCGCTGCGGCTCACCTCAAGTAGACTCAGTCTGTGGCTCTTTCCCCTACATTTCTGCTGTCTGCGACCGACGTGTCGCACTTCCCTGACTTCCAGAAGACACAGGGCGCGCCGGAGATCGCTTTTCTGGGACGGTCAAATGTCGGGAAGTCTTCGCTGATCAACGCTCTGCTTGGGTCCCATGAGGCGCATACCTCTTCCACGCCGGGGCGAACACGTGCGATTAACTTCTTCGCTCTGCACGAGGTCTCAGGATCGAAGAGGAGAGCGACACCTTCGCTGATCTTTGCGGATCTGCCGGGGTATGGATACGCGAAAATTTCTAAGAGCATCTCGGCCGAGTGGCCCCGGTTTATCGAGCCCTACCTTGCCGATCGGGAGACGCTGGCCATGTGCGTTTGCCTGGTAGACACCAACATCCCTCCGCGCCCGAACGATACTCAGCTGATCACCTATCTGAAACAGACACAAAAGCCGTTCCTAGTAGTTGGGACCAAGTCCGATCGGATCTCCAACAACGTGTTGGCAAAGTCCCTGGCGGTGCTCCGGAAGGAACATGACGTTGAAGAGGTGCTGGCTGTATCGGCGAAGACCGGGCTTGGGATGAAGCCACTCTGGGCCAGGCTGCTGGCGGTGGCCGAGTAGGTATCCCGGCTTCTTCTCAGATGGTTGCACCGATCTGATTGACGCAAGCACGATTCAGTTTCGCGGGGAATGGCGGAGGGCGAGCCGGTCATGCTCGGGTGGGGTAAGTAAGAGGGCTCGGCGATGAGACGGTGTGTCTGCCGAGCGACTTCGCTGGAAGTGTCTGGATGCGGCTGATACCCAGCGCCGCCGGGGATCGCCGAGGGGGATCACGGTAAGGACCTCCGTGTCGAAGCTTCGGAGAGAAGTAGCCGAGTCGAACTCGAATATGTCCAGGCTGAGGCGGTGCTCCGAGGTGAAGGAATCGAGCTCGCCTGCGGCGTTGATAAGCGTTCGAGCGGATGTGCTCGGGGGCTGGTCTGGTCGGGCTCCTGGATGGGATTCGGTGGAGACCTTGGGGAATTCGGACCCCCCGGCGGAGAATGGAGCGGCA
Organism: uncultured Acidobacteriaceae bacterium; assembly: GCA_963719405.1. Taxonomy (GTDB): domain Bacteria; phylum Acidobacteriota; class Terriglobia; order Terriglobales; family Acidobacteriaceae; genus Edaphobacter. Next base: position 4,019,498 of record OY970381.1, on the reverse strand, counting down.
AGAGCGCCGTCGAAGTCCACTATGTTTGTTCCGAGTTGATGGAAGGCCCGCGCGGCCCGGGCGAACGCGTCCAGCTCAGCAGCAGTTGAACCGGCTCCCTCCGGTGAGAACGCGGTGAAGATATCGGGGAGAATACCCCGAGCGATGATCGCGGATAGAACGCCGACAGCTTCGCCCTCTAGGGCAACGCTGAGGGGACGACCCTTGCGGATCTCATTCTTGAGGGCTCGAATCGCCTCGTCGAGATTGTTGACGACGAAGTCCACGAAACCATTTCGCAGGGCCGCGTGGCAGTTCTCGGCAGATGGATCGATAGAGAGGCAGGTCGAACCCGCAATGTTGGCTGCAAGCGCGAGATCAGCTGCCGATCCGCTGAGACCACAGGAGAGGATGAGGCAGCCAGACCAGACCGGTCGCAGGGTCGACAGCAGAGTGAAGACACGCAACGTATTTGACTGCGCGTCATGGGAGCCGAGCGACATGAAGTGTCCCCAATGGAGGTTGGCGGCGGCTTCGATGGCCGCCGCCCTGAGAAAGAGCTGTCCGCTTACTCGCCGTAGTAGTCGAGGCCGAGGTGAGTGATGAGGTCCTGGCCCATGATATGCCGGAGTGTGTTTTTCAGCTTCATGGATTGTATGAACAGATCATGCTCTGGGTAGACGCCGGGAGCGGAATCCGGAGCTTTGAAGTAAAAAGAGAGCCACTCCTGTATGCCTATGCCGCGCAGACTCGGCGTGCGTGCCGCGAGATCGAGGAAGAGACAGAGATCGAGTGCGAGCGGGGCCGCGAGGATGGAATCACGGCAGAGGAAATCTACCTTGAGCTGCATCGGATAGCCCAGCCAGCCGAAGATATCGATGTTGTCCCAACCCTCTTTGTTATCACCGCGCGGTGGGTAATAATTAATGCGAACCTTGTGGTAAAGATCCTTGTACAGCTCGGGGTAGAGCTCGGGCTGGAGGATGATGTCCAGGACGCCGAGCTTGGACTCTTCCTTGGTCTTGAAGGATTCGGGATCATCGAGGACCTCGCCATCACGGTTTCCTAGGATGTTGGTCGAGTACCAGCCAGCGACTCCGAGCATACGGGTCTTGAACGCGGGGGCTAGGACGGTCTTGATGAAGGTCTGGCCGGTCTTGAAGTCCTTGCCGCATATGGGCGCGTTCATCTTGCGGGAGAGCTCGTTAAGAGCAGGTATATCGACGGTGAGGTTCGGTGCGCCATTGGCGAAGGGAATGCCTTCCTTGAGGGCGGCCCAGGCGTAGAGCATAGAGGGGCTGATGTTGGGATCGTCTTCGACGAGACCCTTTTCGAAGGCCTCGAGGGTCTGGTGGACGGCGGTCTGCTCAAGGAAGATCTCAGTCGATCCGCACCAGATCATGACCTGGCGATCGGTCTTTGTCTTGAACTCGGCTATGTCGTTCCGGATCTGGTTGGCGAGGTCGCACTTGTTCTTGCCGGACTTGATCTTGGTGCCGTTAAGGCGCTTGACGTAGTGCTGGTCGAAGACGCCGGGCATGGGCTCGATGGACTCGAGGAAGGGCTTGATCTCTCGCAGCTGGTCGCGGTCAAGAACCTGCGCGTGACTGGCCGCGTCGTACAGGTTGCCGCCGAAGATGTCCCAGCCGGTGAAGACGAGGTCTTCGAGTTTGGCAATCGGGACGAAATCCTTGATAAGTGGTGAGTTCTGATCCGTGCGTTTGCCGAGACGGATGGTGCCCATCTGGGTGGTGGAGCCGATGGGCTTGGCAAGGCCGCGGCGAACGGCTTCAACGCCGGCGATCAGGGTGGTGGCTACGGCTCCCATGCCGGGGATCATGATGCCTAGCTTGCCTTTTGCAGGGGTGATATCTGCCGCTTGTGGCATGGCGGCTTCGGGTGTGGACATTCCTGGGAGTACCCCTTCTGTGAATCGGTTTTTCCCGCGAGGCGGAAGGCTTAGTATCGCGCACCGCAGAGGAGTGGAGCAAATGGGACGGATCGAGACTACGCGTTCGAGGACCGGCTAGCGAAAGCAAGCTCGGTGGCCAGCGGCGGAGGAGCTACCGATGGTTGCGGTGGCGGCAATTCTGATCGCGTGTTCAGATCGGGCTCACAGGTCGGGCGTGGCCTGGAGACAGCTCATCAGGCGGGCTCGGTGCCCATGCGGTTCTGCCAGTGCGTCCAGACGAACCAGACGATGGCGGCGACGAGCACCAGCTCGACGCCGAGGTGGAACCGGTGGAAGATGGCTTTGAAGCGCGGGTCCGAGTTCCACCGGTCGCCGAGCTTCATTCCGACATAGGCGAGCGCGAAGCACCAGGGCCAGGAGCCGATGAAGGTGTAGAGGTGGAAGCGGAGCTGGGGCATGCGGGCGATGCCTGCAGGCAGGGCGATAAACGTTCGGACGACTGGCAAGAGCCGGCCGGCGATGACGGTGCCACCGCCGTACTTCTGGAAGAAGAACTCGGTGCGGTCGAGGTCGTGTCGGCTGAGCAGGAGGAACCGGCCGAAGCGCTCGACCGCGGGCCGTCCGCCCCATCTGCCGATCCAGTACGGCGGGATGGAGCCAAGGTTGCAGCCAATGGCACCGGCTGTGGCGACCAGGAGGAGCTTTGACGTAGTGGTGCCGAGGACGAAGCCGGCGAAGGGCATGATCACTTCGGAGGGGAGCGGGATGCAGGCGGATTCGATTGCCATGAGCAGAGCAACCCCGGCGAGGCCTCCTGCGCTGATAACGGCGATGATGAAGGCTGCAAGGGAGGCGAGGATGTGCTCAGACATTTTGATTCAAGTATACCGGGCGGGGTCGACGTGAGGCTTTGCTAGCATTGAGGCTTCAGGAGTTTCAGACAATGGCAGAGACAGCAGTGGAGCAGAGTACGTCGGAGCGGCCGAAGACCGGGTATGGGGCCCATGATCCCTCCAAGCCAGCGGTGAAGCGGCAGATCGTTTGCTTCAGCTTCTACAAAGTCATGCCGGAGTGGCGGCGGCTGGACGCAGATACCAGGGCGGCGCATAAGCAAGCGTTTGCGGAGGTGCTGACGCGATGGAACAAGCCGGGGGAGTTTCTGTCACTGACGTACTCCACGGTAGGAACGCGTGGCGACGTGGATATGTGCGTGTGGTCGATTGGATATGGGGTGGATGAGCTGAACAAGATGCGGTCGGAGCTGATGGGGACGCCGCTTGGCGGGTACCTCAACTCGCCGCATAATTTTCTGGCGATGACGAAGAGGTCACAGTACCAGATCGATCGCGAAGATGAGAGCGAGGGTGAGGGGAGAGGGGCGATTCGTCCCGGTGGGCAGAAGTACATCTTCATCTATCCGTTCTGGAAGACGCGGCCGTGGTACCTGCTGAAGATGGAGGAGCGGAAGCGGCTGATGGACGAGCATATCCGGGTGGGGCTGATGTATCCGAGGGTGAAGCTGAATACGACCTATTCCTTCGGCATCGACGATCAGGAGTTTGTGGTGGCGTTTGAGACAAACTTCCCGGAGGACTTCCTGGATCTGGTGCAGCAGTTGAGGGAGACGGAGATCAGCATGTACACGCTGCAGGACACACCAATCTTCAGCTGCGTGCGGGTGCCGCCGGCGGAGATGCTGGACCGGCTGGGGTAGGGGCGTGGCAACGGCGAAGAAGCAGGTTAAGGCGGTTCGGCGGGTGGTGGCGTCGCCGGTGGGTGAGGCGGCGCGGGCGATTGCGGCGACGGAGCCTGTGGCCAGGAAGAAGGCGCCTGGGAAGACAAAGAAGCCCCTGGCTCCGGAGCGGGTGGCGGCGATTCTGGACGCGCTCGAGAAGAGCTATCCGGGGGCGGTGTGCGCGCTGAACCACAGCAGCGCGTGGGAGCTGACGGTGGCTACGATTCTTTCGGCGCAGTGTACGGATGCGCGCGTAAACATCGTGACACCGGTGCTGTTTGAGCGGTGTCCCACGCCAAAGGATATGGCGGCTGCTTCCCTGCCTGAGCTCGAGGAGATCATCCGGACAACAGGGTTCTTCCGGAACAAGTCGAAGTCGATCCAGGGGGCGGCGCGAGCGGTTGTGGAGCGGTACGGGGGTGAGGTACCGAAGACCATGGAGGAGCTGCTTTCGTTGCCGGGTGTGGCGCGGAAGACGGCGAACGTGGTGCTGGGCAGCTGGTTTGAGATTGCGGTGGGTGTCGTGGTCGACACGCACGTGCTGCGGATCTCACGGCGGCTTGAGCTAACCAAGGAGACGGATCCCGTGAAGGTGGAGCAGGATCTGATGAAGGTGATTCCGAAGGCGAAGTGGATCGATTACAGCCACATGATCATCCATCACGGGCGGCAGATCTGCATCGCGAGAAATCCTCGATGTGCGGACTGCACGCTGGAGCGGCTTTGCAACTCTGCCGATAAGACGTGGAGCTCGCATCCTGGCTGAGCGCTTCGGATGAGCCTGCTATCTGGGCTGGAGCCGCAGGGCAGTGGTGAGGGCTGCAACGAGGGAGTGGATCGTTGGCTCCGACGCTTCCAGGTGCGGAGGGTAGCCGAGGTCGCGGAGTGTCTGTGAGGTGATTGGACCGATTGAGGCGCGCAGAACTGAGTTCCCATCATCCTGGTCCGCTTTGAGCGTGATTTCTGCGGCTTCGAGAAGAGCGAACAGGTTCGCGGCGGTGGAGGAGCTGGTAAAGGTGATGGCGTCGGGTCGGGACGCGGGAGTTGCAAACAAGGTCTGGAGCAGCGGGATCGACTCCTCAGGAATGATGTTGCGGTAGGCGGGGGCGATGGTGAGCTGAGCACCAGCCGCGCGGAGCGCCTGCGGCAAAGTGTCGCGGGCGGACTCGGCGCGAACCAGGAGGAAGCGCGTGACTCCAGGGGTGACGTGCGGGAGGAGGGACTGGGCCAGGGACTCGGCTACGGATTGTGGCGGGAGAAGATCCGGAGTCAGGCCGATCCGGGCCAGCGCCTTCGAGGTTGAGGGCCCGATTGCGGCGATTCTGGGGAGATCGCCGGGCCGCGCCGCGAAACGGTGTGCGGAGCCGCGCAGGGCGAAGGCCTCAACGGCGTTGGCGCTGGTGAAGAGGAGCCAGTCGAAGGAGTGAAGCTCTGCGATGGCACCGTCAAGGGGAGCATAGGTGTGGGGTGGGGCGATGGAGATAGTAGGGATGAGGATGGGCTCGACCCCGATCGCCTGAAGCTGCTCAGACAGGACGGAGGCCTGGTGACGGGAGCGGGTGATGAGGATTCGCGGTGGCGTATGACGGGAGGGCATCTGTGGGGATTGTAGGCGGAAGGGATGCCGGGAGCAGGAACGTCCGAGAGCGCAGGTGGCGGGTAGCCTGTCGCGCTGAGTGGTTTCAACCCAAAGTGAGTTTCGTGGCGGAAACTCCGCCTGAAGTACTGCACCCGCATCCTATCCGGGAGCGAGGTGATGGATGAGAAAGAGTGTGGGAGAGGTATCGGGCGTTGGGGGGCGAGCCGCAACTGGCGATCATGAATGGCTCAATGTGGAGCGATTGGCGCAGGTTGAGGTGAGCTCCGAGGATGGGCTCTTTCCGGTGGAGCACGCGTTGATACAGCAGGTGACTACGGGGTGGCGGGCGAGTCAACCGGGTCCCCAGGTGATCCGGCTGATCTTTGAGGAGACGGTGGAGGTGCGGCGGATGGAGGTGCACTTCGTGGAGCGAGCGGCGGAGAGGAGCCAGGAGTTCGCGATCTATGCAGGCTCGAGCGCGGGGGAGATGCGAGAGGTGGTGCGGCAGCAGTTCACATTTTCACCGGGCGGGTCCACAGAGGAGATCGAGCAGTATGAGGTCTCGCTGAGCGGTGTGCGGGTTTTGGAGCTGCGAATCGATCCAGACCGGTCGCACGATCCGCGGACAAGCGTGAACTATGCCACGCTGATGGCTTGGCGGGTGGGCTGATGCTGGTTGGGGTGATCTCGGATACGCACGGGGTGTTGCGGCCGGAGGCGCTGGTGGCATTGGCGCAGGCCGAGCACATCCTCCATGCCGGGGACGTCGGAGACATCGAAATTCTGAGGAGGCTTGAAGAGATCGCTCCAGTGACGGCAATTCGCGGCAACATCGATGTGGGTGGCGAGTGCGCGAAGCTCCCGTTGACGGAGGCGGTGGAGCTTGCGGGACGGCTGTTCTACCTGGTGCACTCGGTGCACGATCTCGATCTGAACCCGGTTGTGGCGGGAGTGAGCGTGGTGGTGAGCGGGCACTCGCACAAGGCCGGCATCGAGTGGAAAGATGGGGTCCTGTACCTCAATCCAGGAAGTGCTGGGCCGCGCCGCTTCAAGCTGCCGATCACGGTGGCACTCGTGACCGCTGGCGATGGCAGAGTAGCTGCCGTTGTGGAAGAGCTGGCTTGATTCGAGCAGACGCGCGTGGGTGATCGGGAGTGCACATCGCGGGTGGAGATGGAACTCCGCGAATATTCCCGGTTCTGTGCGGCGAGCGTCTCGGAGCAGCCTACTACTTCGCGTCGAACTGCACGGTGTTGAGGACGGACTCCAGCCTTCTCCGGAGAGCTTCGAGTTGCGGCTGCGTGAGATCACGGGAGCCGGAGACGTCTCCGCCGCAAAAGGTGTTGACCACGAGGTCGAAGCGAAAGCACGTTCCTCCCCGCAGCGCGGTGTAGACCTCGTCGCGCTCCTCCGTGCAGACTTCACCGTGCTCGTTGTAGCCGTGCTTGAAGGGAACGCTGCCTATCTCCGCGGTGGTGACGGGGTGGGAGGCGGGGGCGGTGGCCTGGTTGGAGCATTGGAGCGCCGTGGAGTGGGGCGTGGTGCTGATGTAGAAGAGAGCTCCGGAGAAGGTGGAGTAGGGGAACGGATTGAAGGCGAGCTGGGCGACCGAGACGAGATGGGTGTTTGGGAGGGAGGAGCGGGCATCCAGGGCAAATGTGCTGAGCTCGCCATCCCTGCGAGCGAAATTCCAGCCTACGGGAAGATTGAAGGAGATACCGGAGGTGAGGAGCCGGATGTGCTGCGGGGGCGGGGCGGTGGGTTCGTTGACGATCTCGGGCCTGCTGCCCGCGACGAGGCTCCGCGCCTGCTGGGCACTCCCCGTCAGGGTAGATGCGGCTAGAACGAGGATGGGCAGGAGCTTGGGCATGCAGGGCGGCGACGCTGCTGTTGCACTTTGATGATAGAGATTGCGGAGCTTGAGGTCATTACGACGTATGTGGGATGCGGCAAGTGTCCGCCACGAAACTCCCGCGACTTGCCGGATATTCGAGCCCGGACAGCCGCGATCACCGAAGCTCGGCGGCGTGGTTTCACGAAGTGCGCGTTCGCGGATTGGCGATGGTGTAGGCGATATCGGTGAGGAGGTTGACGAGGACATAGGTCAGGCCGACCGCGAGCAGGCAGCCCTGGACGAGAGCGTAGTCGCGGTTGGAGATGGCGGAGAGGGTAAGCCGGCCGATGCCTGGCCAGCTGAAGATGGTTTCGGTGACGATGGCTCCGGCAAGGAGCGAACCGAACTGGAGGCCGATGATCGTGAGAATGGGAACGAGCGCGTTGGGGAGGGCGTGACGGTAGAGGATGACTCTCTCGGAGAGGCCCTTGGCGCGGGCGGTGCGGATGTAGTCCTGCCCAAGCTCTTCGAGCATGGCGGATCGAACCATGCGGGTGAGGATCGCGGCGAGCGAAAGGCCGAGGGTCACAGCGGGAAGGATGAGGTGGGCGAGGAAGTCTCCCGGTCCGCCTGTGCCCGCGGTTGAGACGGGCAGCCAGCCGAGGCGGATGGAGAAGAGGAGGATGAGGATGGGGCCGAGAGCAAAGTTTGGGAACGAGAGACCAAAGAGAGATGCGATGCCGACAGCGCGGTCCTGCCAGCGGTTGCGGTGGACCGCGGAGGCGATTCCCGCAGGCAGAGAGAGGGCAATACCGATAACGAGAGCGGCGGCGGTGAGTGCGAGGGTGTAAGGGTAGCGCTGGAGGATCAGGTGGAGGACGGAGTCGTGGAGGCGAAGGGACTGGCCGAGATCGGCATGGAGGATGCCGCGCCAGTAATGGGCGTACTGCTGTGCGATGGGAGCATCCAGGCCGTACGAATGACGGAGCGCGTCGATGTCGGACGCGGTGGCGCCCTCACCAAGCATCTGCACGATGGGGTCCCCGGGGACGAGGTGAATGAGGAAGAAGACGACGGAGACGACGACCCAAAGTACGGGAGCGGTGTAAGCGGTGCGTCGTAGGGCTCTGAGTAGGGGTTTCACCTGAGATGTTTTTAGCAGAAGTGGAACGCCCCGGGTGAGACGCCTCGGTCGCAGGACTTAGCTTAAGCTGTGGCTTCCCTGCTCTCTGCTTCAAGGGTGGAGAGATCGAGCGGGGCACCGGTTGTGCTTTCCACCCGGACACGTGCGATACGGTGGCTCTGCATCTGGGCGATGATGTAGCGGCGACCATCATCCTCGACGATCTCTCCCACCGTGGGGATATGGCCGAGGTGGGCGAGCAGGAATCCAGCGAGAGTTTCGACGCCGGCCTCGCGGGGGAAGTTCCAGCGGAGTTGCGTTGTGAGATCGCGGAGAGAGGTGGAGCCGTCGAGGGTCATGACTCCAGCGGGGCTGGGCAGGGGCATCTGAGGAGCGGTGTCGAACTCGTCATTGAGCTCGCCGACGATCTGCTCGAGGGCGTCCTCGGCGGTGACGATGCCGACCGTTGAGCCGAACTCGTCGACGACGATGGCGATCTGCTGGCGGCGTTCCTGGAAGTCCTGCAGGAGTTCAACGGCGAGCTTGGTCTCGGGGATGACCAGGGCTGGGCGCATGACCTGGCGAAGTGTAAGGCCACTCGCTCCGGCTCCTCCAAGGGAGAGAGAGGCGGAGCGGAAGTGCATGAGGCGAGAGATGTCTTTCGAGTACACGATCCCGATGATGTGGTCGTTTCCGGCGCCTGTTCCACCGTGAGGGCTTCCGGCGGGGTCGTAGACGGGGACGCGGGAGTGCTGCTCGTCGATGATGCGGGCGCTGGCGCGCTCGACGGGGAGGTCGGCCGGAAGCGAGAAGATCTTGCCCCGGGGCGTCATGATCTCGCGGACGGTGACGTGGTTGAGCTCGATAGCGCGGTGAATGATCTCCTCCTGAAAGGACGGGAGGAGGCCCATGCGGCGAGTGGCTGTGGCGATGAGCTTGAGCTCTTCGGGCGAGTGAACTGCTCCCTCGCCCCGAAGAGGTGCTCGGAAGAGACGGAGCACAAGGGTGGCGGAGCCATTCATCAGCTTTACGGCCGGACGCGTGATCCGGATGAAGACGTCCATGGGACCGGAGACGGCGAGTGCGATGCGTTCGGCGCGCTGAAGGGCGAGCGACTTGGGGACCAGTTCGCCGAGGAGGACCTCGAAGTAAGTGATTACAGCAAAGGCGAGAGCGATGGAGGCGGCGTGGAGGGCTCGGCTGTCGGGGCTGATGTTGAGCCTGTGTGCGGTGCGGAGGAGGATCTCGGTAATGGCGGGCTCGCCGAGCCAGCCGAGTGCGAGCGCGGCCAGGGTTACGCCGAACTGAACGGCGGGGAGAAACTCGTCGATGTTGTGTTTGAGCTGAAGAGCTGTGCGTGCTCCGGGCCGACCGAGGGCGATGAGCTGCTGAATGCGGGTCTCACGGACGCTCACGAGGGCGAACTCCGCGGCGACGAAGAAGGCATTGGCCAGGATGAAGAAGGCCACCATGATCGCGCGGAAGAGGATCTGCTCGAGCATCAGAGCTGAGTTTATCGCCTGCGCGAGATGCGCGAGCCTAGCGGCTGGCGCTGTTGACTGAGGTGGCGTCGATCAAAAGGAGCTTGTTTGGGACGGCGCTGCATCTGGAATCCTGTGATTGGTGCCAAGTCGAACCGTCTGCGTAGGTGATGGACGTGAGGTCTACCGAAGAGATCGCGCCCACGCCATCGATCCAGAGGTCCTTGTGGAGCAGAGGGGAATCAGCGGGACCGGAGAACCTGAAGGTCCGGTCGATCCCAGAAGGCGGGGCCGCGTCTGCCGGGAGGATTTGAGGCTTTGTGGACAGGGCATGAACGGTCAACGTGACGTGTTTTATGTCCAGACCAGCCAATGGAACAAAGGTAAGGAGGATGCGCTGGCTATTCCCCACCCGATTTGAGTGGGCGACGTTCACCATCTCCGTTGGCGATCTGCGCTCCACAAAGAGATCAACCGGGCAGCCGATGCTCTGCGGTCCGCTGCGAAGAACGACGTCGGCCGCGGAGGAAGACGGGGCTGCGGATAGGGCGACCGGCGCGGTGAGAAGGAGGAAGGTGAGAGCCGCCGGGCAGTAAGCGAAGGGAGCGCGCATGGCACCTCCTGATGAGGGGGCAAGTCTACTCTTTTGCTGGGGAGCAGGCCAGGCAATTTCATTGAGAATCAGCCACAGGGGGCACAACGCACAAAGCCCGGAGCAGGTTCGCTCCGGGCTCTGTTTGGCGCTCCCATGATGAGAGCGCGATCGCTTGTACGCTTATGCGACCACCTGGCTGAGGGTCTTTTCGATCGACTTGGCGATCGTGTCCTTCGGGACGAAGCCGACGATCTGATCGGCGACCTTTCCGCCCTTGAAGAGCAGCAGCGCGGGGATTCCACGGATGCCGTAGCGTGCGGGCGTGGCGTTGTTGGCGTCCACGTCCATCTTCATAACTTTGAGCTTGCCCTGGTACTCGGTTGCAACCTCGTCCACGACGGGAGCAAGGGCACGGCAGGGGCCACACCAAGCGGCCCAAAAGTCTACGAGAACGGGCTGCTCAGACTGCAGAACCTCTTTCTCGAAGGATCCATCATTGACTTCCGATACGAACTGACCTGCCATGTTGTGCTTCCCTTCTGCCGCTCCGCCCTTATGTCCTGCCGGTGCGGGTCGGACAACACAATAATAGATGCGTAACGGGTCGCGAAGTTGCAGATGGGGCCAGGTTGGATGGGCGGGTGATATGTCTGTCGGGCGGTGAATGGCGGCAAAAGTAAAACGCCCGGACCCCCCGAAAGAGGTCAACGGGCGCTGTAGCAGCCCTCCCCAGAACTGTCTACAGGACGAAGAGTAGAGGCAAAGTTGTTGAAGGTAAAGAACTCTTAGGTAACTCGGCTTTCGATTACCGGGTTACCGTTGAGAGCTTCACCGGCTGCCCGATCCGGAGGGTGAGGATCTCGGCCAGATCCGCCCCTGCAGCTGTGGAGATGGCCCTGTAGATCGGATGGAGGTCTGCGGCCGCAGAGGCGATCAGGAGAACGGATGGCCCTGCTCCGCTGAGTGCTACACCCTGAATGCCGTGATGTCCGGCTAAACCAAGCAGAGCCGGCAGAAGCGGACAGGCTGCGGCGCGAAAAGGCTGGTGGAGGCAGTCGCGCATCGCGAAGCGGAGAAGTTCGGGCCGATCCAGAGCGAAGGCGGAGACGAGGAGTGCGGTGGCCTGGACGTTGGCTACTGCATCTGCACGCGAGTAGGTGGCGGGAAGAAGCGCGCGGGCCTTCGCGGTCGCGAGGCTTGTCTTGGGAAGGGCGAGCAGCAACTGCCAGTCCAGGTCGCGGCCAACCGTTGCCGCTACCGTAGAAAGCTCGGTCTCGACGGAATCTGTGCGTATTGCCCCTGAAGCTGTCATGCCTCCATAGAGGCAGGCTGCGACGTTGTCGGGATGGCCTTCGCGCGTGCAGGCCTCGTCGAGGATCTGCTCGGGCGACCACTGAAGCTGGCCGAAGTGGTTGGCAAGGAAGACACCGGCAAGTATGGCGGCGGCAGAGGATCCGCAACCCATGCCAAGGGGGATCTCGTTCTGGAGATGGAGAGAGATGGTGGGAGCGGCGAGACCCTGGTGGCCGAGCACCTCCATGTAGGTCATAAGGATGAGGTTGTTGGAGACGGAGCCGCAGATCAGGGCATCGCGACCGGAAGCCACGACGGTGCAAACGTCCGCCTGGTGAGCCTCGACGGTGAGATAGATGGACAGGGCGAGTCCAAGGCTGTCGAATCCTGGGCCCAGATTGGCTGAGGTGCCTGGAAGGCGAAGACGGATGGGTGCGATGACTTCGGAGGGCATGGGAGCTTTGTAATCCGTTTCGTGGCCCGAAGGGTTGTGGAGGGAGCTTTCATCAACGAGGACAGATCGAGGTTGGACACCTGGCGATCAGGCGTGGACGGGGCTCTCGATGACGGCTTCAATGGTTCTGAGCACCGTATCGGTATCCGCGTCGAGGACCGTAGGCGGCTTGCGGAGGGCGGCGCTGAGCGCGAGGTCGGAGGGTGTGGCCGCGGCGACTTCGTCCTCGCGCAGGAGCGAACCCCGGTGATAGTCGATGGTGTACTCGGGATCCTTGAGTGTATGGCCGGTAAGGATAAGAACGACACGTTCCTCGGAGGTGACACGGCCCGCCGCAACCAGCTTCTTGAGGCCGGCGAGCGTGGCTGCCGAGGCGGGTTCGCAGCCGATCCCTTCAGCGCCGATCTGCGCCTTTGCAAGTGCGATCTCGAACTCGGAGGCCTGTTCGCACCACCCACCCATGTCTTCGATGACGCTTGCGGCTTTGCGCCAGCTGGCGGGGTTGCCGATACGAATGGCACTGGCGCGGGTGTCAGCCGTGACGGGCCTCATCTCGCGATGTTCGTCGTTGTACCAGCGGTAGAGGGGGTTGGCGCCCTCGGCCTGGATGATGCTGATCTTCGGGACGCGGGGGATGAGACCGAGCTCCAGCATCTCGCGAAAGCCCTTGCCGAGAGCGGCCCCGTTCGCAAGGTTGCCGCCGGGGACGATGATGTGCTCGGGGACCTGCCACTCAAGCTGCTCGACGAGTTCGAAGGCGGGGGTCTTCTGGCCTTCGGCGCGGTAGGGATTGACCGAATTGAGGAGGTAGATCGGAAGGCGACGGATGAGTTCCGAGAGGACGCGGACGCAACCGTCGAAGTCGGTACGGAGCTGGAGCGTGATTGCGCCGTAGTCCATGGATTGCGAGAGCTTGCCCCAGGCGATCTTGCCCTCCGGGATGAGAACGATAGAGCGGAGACCGGCGCGGGCGGCATATGCGGCCATGGCCGCCGACGTGTTGCCCGTGGACGCGCAGGCGACCCACTCAAACTTCCTGTCGAGAGCGACGGAGAGTGCGGCAGTCATGCCGGTGTCCTTGAAGGATCCGGTAGGATTCATGCCCTGGTGCTTGGCGAGGAGGAAGTCGATGCCGAGCGATTTGGCGCAGCGAGGCAGGTCGTAGAGGGGCGTGTTCCCTTCGCGGAGCGTGACGGGGTTCTCCGGGTTGGAGAGGATGGGGAGGAGATCACGGAAGCGCCAGACGCCGGACTGGTCCACGGCCATGGTGGAGGTGCGGCGCTCTTGCCAGAGCCATCGAAGCGCGCTGGCGTTAGGAAGCCGAACATCGGGCATAACGGTGCCGGGATCACCGCTGGAGGCGAGCTTCGCGGTGGAGGACCAGGGGTAGATGACTTCGTAGAGACCACCGCAGATGGAGCAGCGGAAGTCGGCTGCCGCGGCGTCCGGAGCGATGCCTGCCGCGCACTGGGTGCATCTAAGCTGGTGAGATGCGACTTTCATCGTTGAGATCAGGGTATCGTAAGCGCCCTGATGGGCCAAGGTTTGCCTGGGGTTCGGGGTTTGTGTTCTTCCTGCTTGCTGCCGTGTGCGGAACAGGCGAGCCGTTGCGGGCGGAGGTGAAGGAGCTGCGAATAGCTGCCGCGGCGGATCTCGAGCCGGTGATGCCGGGTCTCGCGTATCTCTATGAGAAGAAGACGGGCGTGAAGCTGGTGGTGAACTTCGGCTCATCTGGCGCTCTGGAGACCCAGATTGAAAATGGGGCACCGGTGGATGTATTCCTGGGAGCGGACTTCACCTTTCCGGAGAAGGTGGTGGCTGCGGGGCTGGCCGACGCGAAGGCACCAACGGCATATGCGAAGGGACGTCTGGTCGTATGGGCGCGGAAGGATTCTCCGCTACAGCCGATCACAATCGACAAGCTGACGGATCCGCGGGTGCAGAGGGTGGCTGTCGCGGATGCGCTGCATGCCCCGTATGGGCGGGCTGCGGCGAGTGCACTTGAGCGGATGAACCTCTTCGAGAAGATCAAGCCGAAGCTGGTGGTGGCGGAGAATGTCGCCCAGGCGGGACAGTTCGCGGAGTCCGGGAATGCCCAGGCAGCGTTGATCTCCCTGACGCTGGCCACCTCGCAGCACTTCAAGGATGTAGGTGCGTATGCGCTGGTCCCGGAGTCGCAGTATCCGGAGATCAGGCAGACGGCGGTAGTGCTCGCCAAAAGCCCGCGCAGGGCGGAGGCGCACGAGTTTCTAGAGTGGCTGCTGTCGTCCGAGATACAGGGCAAGCTGCCAAACGCGGGGCTTGAGGCCGTTCGTTAGTTGAAAAGCGCGTAACGTATTTATGCGGATCGAGTCGTCTGTGACATAGACTGACGGGATGGATGAGCAGGCCCTGCTGCTGACGTTACGACTGGCTTGTGCGACGACGGCTGTTCTGCTCGTAATCGCCATTCCGCTGTCGTGGTGGATCGCGCGTGGGACGGGGGTAGGCAGGGGCGTGGTACAGGCGCTGGTGGCTTTGCCTGTTGTGCTGCCGCCGACGGTTCTGGGCTTTTATCTGCTCGTACTGATGGGGCCGATGACGGGGACAGGAAGGTTGCTGATCCGGATCTTCGGCCATCCGCTGTCCTTCAGCTTCACGGGGCTTCTGGTGGGGTCGGTGCTTTACAGTCTTCCATTCGCGGTGCAGCCTCTGGTGGCGGGATTTCGAGCGATGGACCAGGAGTTTGTGGAGGCTGCGGAAGGTCTCGGAGTGCGGCCGCGCAAGGTGTTCTTCGGAATTGTGCTGCCAACAGCGCGCGGCTCCCTGCTGACGAGCGCTGTACTGACGTTTACACATACGGTTGGAGAGTTTGGCGTGGTTCTGATGCTCGGGGGCAATATACCGGGGGCAACGCGGACGCTCTCGATCTCTCTCTACGACATGGTCGAAGATGGTCGGTACGCTGCGGCAAACGAGACGGCTGCGCTCCTGGTTGGGGTTTCGATGCTGGGTCTGCTGGCGATTTACCTGATGCCCGAGGTGCGGAGACTGGGGCGAAGCTGGCGGGGCACTGAGCGGAGGGAATCGCTTGGTTGAGCCAAACCTGCTCTCGGTGAATCTGCGACACCGCCAGGGATCATTGCGGCTGCATGTGGAGTTCGCGGTGACCTCTCCGTGGACCGTGCTGTTCGGGCCATCCGGAAGCGGGAAGTCCACCGTGCTGCGGATTGTGGCGGGGTTTGTGCAACCGGACGAGGGCAGGGTTGTGTCTGGACCCGAGGAGCAGGTGCTGGTCAACACGGCGGACGGGAGGTGTGTGCCGCCTCATCTGCGCCCGGTTCGAACCGCAGGTCAGACAGCCCGCCTGTTTCCGAGGATGCGGGTGCGGGAAAACGTGGAGTATGGGTTGGGCTGGCAATCGCGCGGAGATGTGCACCCCGGAGATGCAGGGGAGATGGTGGATGAGGTCCTGGCCCTCTTCCGGCTGAGCACGCTGGGAGGCCGGATGCCCGGGGAGTTGAGCGGCGGGGAGCGGCAAAGGGTGTCGGTGGCGCGTGCGGTGGCGTCGGCGGTCACCTTTGACGGGCCGGGGAGGGCGTTGTTGCTGTTGGACGAGCCGTTCTCGGGACTAGATACGGTGCTGCGGGACGAGCTGGCCATCGAGCTTCGCGGATGGCTGGCGAGATGGCGAACCCCCGTGCTTTCCGTGTCACACGATGTCGGCGAGGCCTTTCTGCTGGGAGCGCAGGTGATCCGGATGGCGGAGGGCGCGATCGTGCAGCAGGGTCCGGCAGAGGTGGTGCTGCAGGGCGAGAGGGAGAGGCTGCTGGCAGGGTTGCGCGGCTAGGGAAGCCTGGCTGCCGTCGCCGAAGCTCCTGAAGATCGTCCTTTGTCAGGTCCCGAGTTCGACCGGTTCCTGCTCAAGGTAGATGCCGAAGCGGGACTGGACCTCGGTTCGGATGCGGTCGCGGAGGGCAATAAGTTCCCCATATGAGGCGTTGCCGCGATTGATGAGAGCGAGCGTGTGGCGGGAGGAGATGCCGGCGTTTCCGAGGACGAATCCTTTGGTGAAGCCGGCCTTCTCGATCAGCCAGGCCGCCGCGAGCTTGGTGAGGCGACCGTCTCCCGGGCTGGCGGCGGGCCAGTGGGGGATGGCGGCAATCTCCACATTGAGTTCACGGGCGATCTCCTCGAGGCGGTCAGAGGAGAGGATGGGGTTCTTGAAGAAGGAGCCAGCGCTGTGGGAGTCCGGGTCGCCTGCCGTGAGGAGCATGCCCTTGCGACGGCGGATCTCGCGGACGGCGTGGTACACCTCCAGCGGTGTTGGTATGTGGCTGGCAAAGTGGCGGGCGAGGTCAGCGTAGGTAAGGTTCGGAGCTGCCTCGGTGGAGAGTCGGAAGGTGACAGCCGTGACGATGAAGCGGCCCCGGGCGACCGTATTGAAGATGCTGGAACGGTAGGAGAAGTGGCAGGCATCGTTCGAGAGCTCGACGAAGCGGCCCGCGGCCAGATCAAAGGCTCGGACGGTGTGAATGGTCTGGGAGACCTCCTGTCCATAGGCTCCGATGTTCTGAATGGGCGAGCCGCCGGTGAGGCCGGGGATGCCCGCGAGGCACTCCATGCCGCTGAGGTTCAGGGTGCAGCTGTGCAGGACCAGGCCGTCCCATTCCAGACCGGCGGGGACGGTAAGGTGAACGTGGTGTGCGCCGGCGGCCGCCGAGGAGATTGGGAAGGTGAGCGTGAGGTGGAGCACGAGTCCGGGAAAGCCGGCATCACCGACCAGGAGATTGGAGCCGCCACCCAAAGTGAAGAGGTCCAGGCGGCTGGATCTGGCGAACGCGACGGCCTCCACGAGGTGAGCTTCGGAGCGAATCTCGGCGAAGAAGCGCGCGGACCCACCGATGCCGAGGGTGGTTAAGGGAGCGAGGGCGACGTTTTCCTGGATCTGCATGGAGGGGCCGGGCACGGGTTTGAGGGTACAACAGAGCGCTGCGTGACGCGCGAGCGGGAGAGACCGTAGTATGGGAGTAGCGGATCTGTCGGCCAAAAGAGGGCCCGGTCTGCGGGGAGAGTGTTATGTATCCAGAGATTATGGTGATTCCGATGCGCGAGGAGCTGACACGCGCAGGTTTGCAAGAGGCACGGACTGCGGCCGAGGTGGACAAGGCAGTTGCGCAGCCAGGCACAACGATGGTGGTTGTGAACTCGATCTGCGGATGTGCGGCCGGCAAGATGCGTCCGGGCGTTCGCCTCGCGATGCAGCATGGGACGAAGCCGGAGCATGCCGTCACGGTGTTTGCGGGACAGGATCGGGAGGCGACCGAGAAGGCGCGCAGCTACTTCGGTGGCCACCCGCCGACGTCACCGGCCATCGCGATTCTGCGGGATGGGCAGTTGGTCTACCTCATGCAGAGGTCGGCGATCGAGACCTCGACGGCTCCGGCGATTGCGCAGGAGTTGCAGAGGGCGTTCGACACGTACTGCGCACGGACCACCGCTTAGACCCTTCGGTAGCCGAGAAAGGCCGATTTCGCCCACGTGGCGGAGTCGGCCTTTTTCTTTTCCACAGACCCTAATGTTTCGTGGCGAGCCGCCGATAGGGGGAGTATGTCAACGGCGATCTCTTCCCTTCCCCTCATCTCCCCCTCAGCGCAGGCGACCTCCGACCATGCGGCGATGCTCCAGGCCGCTCCCCGGATGACGGAGCGGCGCAAGTCCGTGGCACCCACCCTGAGAGGCGAGCAACGGCTGTCTTCGAGTGCGGCGACCGAGCGGTTGCAGGCCCAGGTGCGTGGAATCGGACCGCACTTCAGGATGGCGATGATCACCGGGGAAAGAGGCGCACGGAAGGAGGAGGTCGCGCGGTCTCTCCATGCGGCGAGTCTGGGCGCAGGAGGGGCATTCGTAGTCTGCGACTCGGGACGGATGGAGTCGCTGCTGCGGGGTGTGGGATCGGTGGGGGCACGGGTTGACGAGGCGTTGCTGGAGCAGGCGCACGGCGGAACAGTGTTCTTTCCGGAGCTGAGCCTGTTTTCGCTGGCGGCTCAGGCCGAGGTCCTGGACTTCGTCGAGCGCCTCGGCTGTGAGCGCGGCGTGCGGGTGCGTGTGGTTGCATCCCTCAGTGGTGACTGGCAGGCGTTGGTCGCCGGTGGGACGTTGCGGCCGGATCTGCGCGAGCGAATAGGAGTGGTGGAGCTCGCAGTCGCTCCGCTGCGGGAGAGGCTGGAAGATCTTGAGGCGGTTGCGAACCGCATTCTGGCGCGAGCCGCGGAACGATCCGGAGCCGAACCGGCAAGGATCTCCGGCGAGGCACTGCGAGAGTTGCAGGGGCGTGGGTGGCCGGGGAATGATCGCGAGCTCGAAAGCGTTCTGCGGATGGCGGCGCTCGCAAGCGGAGGAGGTTTGATCGAGGTCGCACATCTTCCAAATGGGTCGAGGCAGAGCGAGTTGGCGGCTGAGAGCTCGCCGTCTGAGCGAGCCTCTTCAATGAAGCTGCAGGACGTAGTCGACGCGCATGTGCGGAGCGTACTCAGGCGTTGCGATGGGAACAAGCTCAAGGCCGCGGAGGTGTTGGGGATCAGCCGGTCGACCCTGTACCGGATGCTGGATGCTGTTGCGGGAGGAGGCGGCGGTGTGACCTTCGCGCGGAGCGAATAGACTGGCTCCAGGTTGCTGGAACACAAGTCTGGAGGGGTATGAGGTCGGTTGCGCTGCTGATGGCAGGGAGTCTGCTGATTGTAGGAGGATTCTCGCGGGGGGCGGGCCAGTCGCCGGCTGCAGCGGGTATGCATGCGGCTGC
Source organism: uncultured Acidobacteriaceae bacterium (assembly GCA_963719405.1). Lineage (GTDB taxonomy): Bacteria > Acidobacteriota > Terriglobia > Terriglobales > Acidobacteriaceae > Edaphobacter. Next base: position 4,000,732 of record OY970381.1, on the reverse strand, counting down.
GACATCCGCAAGTACGGACGCGAGTGCGTCGCTCTCGAAGCTGTTCTCCGAGATATGGGAGGACCAGCTGAAGCATCAGCCGGAGTATGCGTCCATGCTGGGCGACAAACGGTACAACGATCAGTTGGCGGACTACTCGGCCGCGGAGGTGAATGCAGGTCTTGCGCGGGAACGGACGTACATCGAGCGTCTCGGGACCATTGACCTGTCCGGCACAGGTGAACAGGAGCAGATTTCGGCGGAGTTGATGCTGCGGTCACTGATAGACGACCAGGAGGGGGCCAAGTTCAAGGAGTGGGAGATGCCATTGAACCAGTTCAATGGATTTCACACCGGGATGGCGCAGCTTCCGGGGCAGCTCACCTTTGAGACGGTGAAGGACTTCGACGACTGGATCGCGCGGCTCAAGAAGGTGCCGAGAGCCTTCTCACAGATCGAAGCAAACATGATGCTTGGGATGGACGAGCATCGTGTGCCACCACGATATCTGATGGAGAAGGTGCTCGTGCAGACGAAGGCGATCGCGGAGATCAAAGCCGCAGACAGCCCGTTTGCTGTTCCGCTCAAGAAGTTTCCGGCCGGTGTGAGCGCGGCGGAACGGAAGAGAATCTCGGACGAGACGATAGAGGCGATCTCAACAATTGTGCTGCCGGCTTACGAACGCTTCGGAAAGTTTCTGAGCTCGCAGTACATTCCTGCATGCAGGAAAGATCCCGGGGTTTGGGCGGTTCCGGATGGCGATGCGTACTACGCGTTTCGTGTAAGGCAAAGTACGACGCTGGAGAAGACACCCGCGGAGATCCATCAGATCGGGCTGGATGAGGTGAAGCGGGATGAGGCCGAAATGCTTGTGCTCGCGAAGCGGCTCGGATTCGAAGATGTGAAGAGCCTGGGAGTGGCCATCAAGGCGAATCCGAAGTTGCATCCGGCATCGAGGGAGGCGCTTCTGGATGCGTATCGCGGCTTCGAGGACGGGATGCGACCGAAGCTGCCCCAGCTCTTCGGGAGGCTGCCGAAGGCGAAGATGGAGGTTGTTGCCGTGCCAGCGTACACGGAGAAGGATCAGGCTGCGGCTTATTACGAGGACGGTTCGCCGGACGGGAAGAGACCGGGACGCGTCAACGTCAACACGTATGACTTCGCGAGCCGGTCCCTGGTCCCGGTGGAGGCTATTGCGTATCACGAGGGGCTGCCAGGACACCACTTGCAGATCTCGATCGCGCAGGAGTTGACGGGTCTGCCGGAGTTTCGGAAGCACGAGGGATACACGGCGTACACGGAGGGTTGGGGGTTGTACTCGGAGCGGCTGGGAAAGGACGTCGGCTTTTACCGCGATCCGTACAGTGACTATGGACGGCTGGAGAACGATGTGTGGCGAGCCATCCGCCTTGTGGTGGACACGGGCGTGCACTCGCAGCACTGGACACGGCAGCAGATGGTGGACTATTTCCATGAGCACTCAACGATAGACGAGACAAACGTGCAGGCTGAGGTGGACCGGTATGTTGCGTGGCCAGGTCAGGCTTTGGGCTACAAGATGGGGCAGCTGAAGATCCTGGAGCTTCGGGCGAAGGCCGAGAAGGCGCTCGGAGCAAAGTTCGACCTCAAATCGTTCCATGATCAGGTTCTGGATTCGGGGGCGTTGCCGCTGGACGTGCTCGATCGCCGGGTGAGTGCATGGATCGTGGCGCAGGGGCGTTGAGGTGGGAGGCCCCGGCGGCGGATGAGGACGGTGGGGGCTCTGTTAGCCTCGGGGCATGAGTGACGACAAAGGCGGTACGGGGTCGATGGGGGATGTGCGCCTAGCAATGCTGGGCGCGGGAAAGATGGGCGGGATTCTGCTGAACGCCTTCCTGAGGAATGAGCTGCTTGGCCCGCAACAGATCGTGGCAACGGTGGCGCATACGGATCGGGCGAGGGCGGTGAGCGAGCGGACGGGTGTGCGGGTAGGAACCGATAACGTCGAAGCCGCCAAGTCGGCTGACGTGATCCTGCTGGGTGTAAAGCCGTCGCAGATCCTGGACGTCGTGACCCAGATTCGACCGGCCCTGGCACAGCAGAAGATGCTGGTCTCGTTTGCAGCCTCTGTGAAGACGCGGGCGATTGAGGATGCGGCGGGGTGCGACCTGCCCGTGGTGCGGGCGATGCCCAATACGCCGGCGACGGTGGGGGAGGGTGTGACTGCACTCTGCCGTGGACGTTTCTGTACCGAGGAGCAGATGGCGCTCGCGCGACGGATGTTTGAGACGGTCGGGCGGACGGTGGTGGTGGATGAGAAACACATGGATGCGGTGACGGGCTTGTCGGGGTCGGGGCCGGCGTTTCTGTACATCATCATCGAGGCGCTGGCGGAGGCCGGGGTGAATGTAGGTCTGCCACGGGAGGTAGCGACGCTGCTGGCGGCGCAGACGACGCTGGGTTCGGCGAAGATGGTTCTTGAGACCGGGTCGCATCCGGCGCTGTTGAAGGACGAGGTGACGACGCCGGCGGGGTGCACGGTGGACGGAATCCTGGAGCTGGAGGAGGGTGGGTTGAGGGTTACGCTGATCAAGGCGGTGAAGCGGGCGACGATGCGGGCGCGGGAGCTAGCGAGCGGCTGAGGCTCCAGGTTCGCGAGCAGCTTGCAGAGACCTCGCGCCCCCCCCCGTCTACCGCAAAGTATTCAAAGCAGACACTTTGCCAGGGTAGCTCGCCTCAAAGTACTGAGCCTAGGGGATTTAGGAGCAAAGTCTTGAATAGACGAGGGTTATGCGGGCAGCAGAATTTGGTTTGCCCCGTCCGAACAGATGAAGCTGTTCCAAGTATGGCAGGTCGAGGATGGTGGTTGCGCCAAGCGGCTTGGAGCTTGGCGTTCTTCCGTGTGCCCACCGGCAGTGGTCATCGAGGCGTCAGGTCCAGCTGCCCTTCCCTTCGATGATTGTTATGTATCGGTCGGAGGGCAGGCCGGTGAAACGCTCGATCTTGCCGCTCGGGAGAGGCCAATGGACTTCGATCCAGTCGACCTTGGATGCGCGGCCGAGACCGAGGACGATTCTGGGATCGTGCGATGAGAGATAGCTGCCGCCGCCCACTTTGGAGACGTGCCGTTTGAGATCGCCGGCCTGGTAGACGATCTTTGCGCCGATCGCGTCGATATTCGCTGTGCGGCCGACGAGGCGGATTCCGAGCCAGTGGTTTTGAAGGCCAGCGTTGTTGCGCAGGAGGATCGGTGCGCCGTCGTTGACGGTGACCAGCACATCGACCGAGCCGTCGTTGTTGAAGTCACCCAAAGCCAAGCCGCGGCCCGCGATGTTGCGGGCAAATATCGCTCCGCCGGCCGTGCTGACGTCTTTCCATGACGATCCGTCGTTCTGAAACAGCAACATGGGCTCCATGTAGCGGACACCCTGAATGTGCTTTTCGATGGTTGTGTCGGGATGCCCGTTTGAGAGCAGCAGATCCAGGTTGCCATCGTTGTTGTAGTCGAAGAACTTTGCGCCCCATCCGCTCATCAGGGTTGTGGCAGGTCCGATGCCGGAGGTGCCGGCGACGTCGTCGAAGGTCTCATCCCTGTTGTTGCGATAGAGGGAGTAGGTTTCATGATCCACGTTTGCGACGAAGAGATCGATCCAACCATCCTGGTCGAAGTCAGCTGCGTCCACGCCCATGCCGGAGCGCGCCACACCGAACGGGCTGTACGCGACGCCGGCGAGAACCGCTGCATCCTCGAATCTGCCGTTGCCGCGATTGAGAAACAGGCAGTTTGGAGCAGTGTCGTTGCCGACGAACAGATCCATTCGGCCGTCGTTGTTCACATCGGCGGCGACGACGCCCCAAGCTTTGGTCAGCGACTTCGCGATGCCCGACTTCTCCGTTACGTCGGTGAAGGTGCCGTCACCGTTGTTGTGAAAGAGCCAGGAGGATCTCGGCTTATAGACGTTGGGCTTGCAGTAGAAGTGCTGTCCCTGGTCCTTGTTGCCGCAGGAGACATTCTTCTCCTTGTTGAAGTCAGCGAAGTTGCAGACGAAGAGGTCCAGGCGACCATCGTTGTCGAAGTCAAACCAGACGGCGCTGGTACCCCAACCCGGAGCTGCAACGCCTGCCTTCGCGGTGACATCGGTGAAGGTGCCGTCGCCGTTGTTGTGGTAGAGGATGTTGTTCGGGTACTGGGTGAGGTAGATATCGGGAAGTCCGTCGCCATCGTAGTCACCTACTGCGACACCCATCCCATATGCGGTGCCCCCGACGGCTGCCCTGGCGGTGACATCCGTGAAGGTGCCGTCGCGATTGTTGCGGTAGAGGGCGTTGCGCAGCGGCGAGGGAGGCTTGTAGAAGTCGCAGGGACCGCTGTTTACGAGGTAGATGTCCATCCAGCCATCGTTGTCGAAGTCCAGAAACGCACATCCGGCGCCCACGGTCTCGGGCAGGTACATCTGGTCCGAGAGGCCAGCGACGTGCCTCCAGTGGATGCCGCTCGCGGACGATGGCACCTCCTCGAAGGCGGAGGGAGCGAGGGCTGGAGCCCGGCCCAGCTCTCGCGCGGGGTCTGCGGCGCCTGAAAGTGCATGTGCGATACGAGCAGGCAGAAGCGCAGAGAGCGCAGGAGGCCAAAGGGAGGTGAGGAACTGCCGCCTGGAGGTCCAGCGCCCTGGATTATCTGGTCCCGATGTCATCAACCGCTTTCCTTGAGAGCATGTCCCACGATGGAAGATATCCCAGATCAGCCAAACCAAACCGCAGCTGGGCCCAGAGATCAGTTCTCTCCGAAGCGCCGCTAGCGAGGAGCGACGTGACCTTCCGTGGTGTCGGTGCCCGGTTTTGCTGTCGCCGCGGCTCTGGCTTGCTGCGCGATCTGCTGCGCGGCCCCTTCCTTGTTCCCAGTGTGTGAGTAAGCCATGGCCAGCTGGTAGTGCCCCGCGGGGTCGTCGGGCTGCATCTTCACGTACTTTTCGAGAGGAGCTACAGCGTCCCCGAATCTTCCGGACGCCGCGATGGACATCCCGAGCGCAAGATAGGCTTCAGAGAAGCCGGCGTCGATCTTTGCGGCCTGAGTAAAGTGCTGAATGGCTTGCTCCCATTGACTATCCCGACGGGCGAGCTCGCCGAGGATGAATTGCGCGGCTGCGTTCAGGGGATCTACTTCAGTTTCTTTCTGGAACTCGGACCTGGCCTGATCGGTGGGGCCGGTGCTGCCGCTCTCGGCGAGCAGGATCTGCCCGAGCCGATAGTGGATACCCGGGGTCTCGGGATGATCTTCAAGGATTTTCCGGTAGATGGCAGACGCTTCGGCGTTCTTCCCTTGTGACTCGAGGGACTCAGCCTCGAGTTTGCGGGCCTGGAAGGACGAAGGGGCCCTGGCTGCGAGTTCCTGGGAGGCGCGTACTCCCAGCTCGGAGAAGTAATGGGTGGCGATGTAGAGAACTTCGGGGTCGTCGGGGTATTCACGCTGCAGGAGGAGAAGAGCTTCGACGGTGGTGGACGTATCCTGCAGACCCATGCCGCAGCGTGCCTCGGCCATGGCGGCGTGGTAGCGGACCTGCTTGTCGGTTACATGTGGAAGGGCGCGCCGCAGCATCGGAACGGCCTCGGCGCAGCGACCTTGCTGGACGAGATCGATCCCGCGCTGAGCCGCCGCCGCGGGTGCTGTCCTGGGTGCCTGCCCCACGGCCTCGCGCACCGAGAGGTTGAGGTCTCCTGCTGCCAGCAAGGTCAACAGGATGGGGAAGATGCGGCGCATGGGGGGATTCCGATCGATCGCCTTCCGGGGAGCAAAGCGGCGATCGAGCGAGGATAGCATGAGGCGTTTTTCCCGAAATAAGGAGCTGAATCTCATTTTCACGTTGACAAGAGATCATGAAACGCAGGAATGTATACAAACATGTTCATTCGATTGGATGTGAGGTTCAGTGGTGAAGTCCGACCGCGAAGAGGCGAGTGACGCCGGTGCCTGTGAGTGCGCATCCCCGCGCGACAGATCTCCACGCTTGATCGTTTCGTTTTGAGGAGGTGCATATGTTTGGAAGAAGCTTACGCAACCTAGTCTGTATGCTGAGTGCCGCGATTTCCCTCGCAGTGGTCGCAGCGCCGCTCCACGCGCAGAGTGGATCCCAAGGGACGATTATCGTCACTGTCCAGGACGCCACCGGCGCGATCATTCCGGAAGCAAGCCTGGAGCTGGTGGAGCGTTCGACGAACAGCACCCGGAAGGCCGAGGTGTCGGGCAATGGCACCTACTCTTTCGTGAACCTGCCGATCGGCTCCTATGTCCTGTCGGTGAGCAAGACCGGATACGCGACGAAGAGGTTTGAGTCTCTGGTTGTGCAGGCGGCCCAGACGACCGGTATCACGGCGCAGCTGCCGATCGGCAAGGTTTCGGAGGTTGTGGATGTGACAAGCTCGGAGACCCCGGTGCTTGAGACCACGTCGAATGCGATCGGAACTGTTGTGGACATGAAGCAGATCGAGGATCTGCCGCTTCAGGGCCGCGATCTCACGACCTTTTCCAGGCTGGTGCCGGGATATAACGGGACCTTCAACGGGCTGCCGTCCACGGACCAGGGGAGCAATATCGATGGGGTCGTCGGTGCGGCGAACCGCATGAAGTTTACCGGTAATACCCAACCGGCGGTCTCGCCTCGCCTGGAGACGATCGAGCAGATGTCGGTTCAGACGGATCAACTCGACCTGAACTCGGGTTTCGGCCAGTCCAGCACCCAGCTGAACTTTGTGTCGCGTCGCGGGAGCAACCGGATTCATGGCCGGGCCTATGAGGACTTCCGCAACTCCGGCCTGAACGCCAACAGCTTTTCGAACGATGTGGCCCATGTTCGCAGAAACAAGCTCATCCTGAATGACTTCGGCGTGAGTGTGGGCGGGCCGATTCTGCATGACAAGCTGTTCTTCTTCGGCAGCTTTGCGATGTCGAAGCGGCCGGGTTCGACGACTGCCAACAACAACTTCTTTACGACGGCCGCGCAGGGAGGCAATTTCGTCTACCAGGGAACGGACAATGTCACCCATACGATCAACGTTCTGAACCTTGCTCACCAGACGAACCCGGCTCTGCCCAACACCGTGAATCCGATGGTTACAACCCAGTTCGGGCTGATCAACAAGGCCGTGACCAATGGCGGGGTTACATCGACGCCGGACCCGAACTTCAACCAGGTGCAATGGAATAGCCCGAACGCGCGAACTCAATACTTTCCAAGCGGGCGCGTGGACTACAACATGTCCCAGCGTCTCAGGATGTATCTGTCGTTTCTCCAATCGACGAACGCGCAACCGAGCAACGCGGCCGCAACGTTTCCAGGGCCGGATTTCGCAAGTCAGACGGCTGGTAACAGTTCGAAGAACTTCACGGCGTCATTCGGGCTGGACTTTATCGCCACCCCCAACCTGATCAACCAGTTGAAGCTTGGATATCTTTATAACGGCACGAAGTTCGCGTACAACGCCGCGCCACTGTATGCGTCGCAGCCTACCGTGTTCTGGGGCTTCGATAACTTCAACGGGAATGGGAATATGTCCGGCCAGGTTTACCAGACACCGGTGGACACGTTTTATCCGATCCTCAGTGTTTCGGACTCTGTGACCTGGCAGCATGCCGCACACTCGGTCAGCTTTGGAGCTTCCTGGTACAGGGAGCAGGACCACTACTGGAATCCTCCAGTCGGCTATAACAACTTCAACCTGGGTCTAGCGAGCGGTGATCCTGCGTTGCAGGCATTCACGACATCCAGCCTTCCGGGTGCCGACAATAACACGGTGGCCGAAGCGGCCCAGTTGTATGCGGTTCTTGTGGGAAGAGTTGCGAGCGTCAACGGTACATTTCCGTATAACTCCAAGACAAAGCAGTTCGACCATACTATCGGGGCCTATAACCTTGACGAGGTTGTGAGCGCGACGGGTCTGTTTGCCGAGGATTCCTGGAAGGTGACGCCGGCACTTACGTTGAACTATGGCTTGCGGTGGGACTTCGCAGTTCCGCAGCATGACCTCACGGGAGCGTATCACTCGGCGAGCCCGGGCGATATCTACGGGCCGTCGGGGCTGGGCAATCTGTTTCAGCCCGGGAAGCTGCCCGGGAATATGAACCCGGTGCTCTCGACCAATCCGCAGCCATACGCGCCGTGGCATCTGACGCCGCAACCCGCCTTTGGTTTTGCCTGGAATCCGAAGGCTACGGACGGACCGCTCAAAGCCCTGATCGGTGATGGAGATACTGTGGTGCGCGGTGGTTTCGCTCTTCGGCGCTTCACGGAGCCTGGCCAATACTTCTGGAACAACGCGGCGGACTACGGCTCCTTCTATTTCCAGAACTTCAACCTGAATGCGAATAACACGGGGCAGGTGGGCACCTTTGCTCCGGGAAGCCTGGCGCTGGGGGGAGCGGTTCCACCGCTTAGCTACCAGCCGGCGTCGTACCAGGTATCAGCGCCACAGTCCGACTACACATTTATTGGAGGTCCGGGCGTGAATGGCCTGAACCCCAATATCCAACAGCCCTACAGCGAGTCATGGAACTTCGGTATTCAGCGTTCGGTGGGCCGGTCCCGCGTGCTTGAGATACGCTACAGCGGCAACCGGACGATCCATCAGTGGATCAACACGAACCCCAACGAAGTAAATATCTTCGAGAACGGTTTTCTGACCGAGTTCAAAAAAGCTCAGGCGAACCTGGCCACCTATGTGGCTGGTCATCCTAACGACGCGAACCCTTCCTTCGAGGGTACAGGTGGTTCCCTGCCGATTCTAAGTGCCGCTTTCGGTGGCGCCGGAGCGAGCGACTTCACGAACAGCCAGTTTGTGCGATATCTGCAGACTGGGCAGGCGGGAGCACTTGCGGGCGTGCTGAGCGGGATCAACGGCACGGTGCCGTACTTCTGCAACCTTGTCGGGCAGGGGTTCGCCCCGTGCAAGAACAACATCGGATATACCGGATCGGGCGCGGGTTACCCCATCAACTTCTTCCAGGCAAATCCGTATGCGGCCGGATCTTCCACCGGCTACATGGTGGCCTCCGGCTACTCGAACTACAACGGGCTACAGGTGGATCTTCGCCAGGGCGCATGGAAGGGGCTCCAGTTCGACGCGAACTATACCTGGAGCCATTCACTGGGGCTTGCAAGCCCGAACGACTGGACCGGCGCACTTACGGTGTTTTCGCTGCGCGACCTGAGCAAAGGATATGGACCCAGCCTCTTCGACCTGACCCATGTCGTGCATGTGAACGGCACCTATGATCTTCCTTTCGGTCACGGCAAGGCGTTCCTCAGCAAGAGTGCAGTTGCGGACAAGGTGCTCGGCGGAATGACGGTTGGAACGATCGTCACGGCGCAGTCCGGATTTCCGTTCCGGCTGAATGGCGGCAACAACACCTTCAATGATTATGGGGATAGCGGCGTCGTGCTGCATGGGGTCACATCGTCACAGCTCCAGAAGGCTGTTGGGGTACATCGCGTTCCGGGCAAGACGTATGCAAACCTGATCGATCCCAAGTACATCGGGTCCAGCGGAGCGAACCCGGCTTACATCACGCCTAACACGACGCCGGGAACGATCGGAAGCATCATCTACCTCCATGGACCGCACGCGTTCTTCCAGGATCTCTCGTTCTCAAAGTCGATTCCCATCCGCGAACGCTTCAACTTCCGACTTCAAGGTGAATTTCTCAATGCGTGGAACCATCCTGTATTCGGAAGTACACAGTCTGGCAGCTCGGGCGCGTTCAACAACAACATCCAGAGTAGCGGCTTCGGCCGGGGCAGCGTCACGAATGAGAACTCAGGGGACGCGGCGGGCTTTGGACGCATCATCGAACTGCGAGGGAATATTGAGTTCTGATGACTGTGAAGAGGCGGTGGAGTTGTAGCAGCGCTCCAAGGACCCCGGGGTCAGGATCTGCGAAAAGAAGATCGTAGATCCTAACTCCTGGTTTGTTTCCAGATCCTATTTCAGCTTCCACGAATAATGGTCTCGATACGATAAACGCCTCATAGACTTATCCAAGTCTATGAGGCGTTTTCGTGTATCGGCTATGGAAGCACTTGTAACTGGGGATGTGAACGGAGCCGTGCGGGCGCCCTATATGGACTTAGGAGCTACTTTGAAGTAGACGGTGTATCTCTCGTCCATGATCTGGAAGAGGGGGCTTACATCCAATTCCTTTTCAAGACCTGCGGTTTTGAATTGAAGCGGCTCCCCGTCGCTGATTTTCGTGATCCAGTTGGTTCCACCACGGCTGGAGGTCGCGATGTTGGGCATCTGCAGACGATGGCTTTGATTGCTGTCGTCATCGTCCATGTCCGTGTAGCTGCTCGGAGCCGAGGGACCTATGATGCGATCCTCGGTGAGACCGGAGCTTCCCATACGTGCCGCGAGTACCAGAGGTCCATACATCATCGCCTGCACGGTGTTGTCATCCGCGAGGGGAGCGGTGTGCAGTGACATGGGCAGCGAAACCTCCACTCGGTCGCCCTTGCTCCATCTCCGATCGATGGTCGCGTACGAGCCGGGGCTTGCTGCGATCTTCTGCGGCACTCCGTTTACTGAGATGGAGATATTGTTGGTTGCCCAGTACGGAATCCGAATCTTCAAGGCGAGGCTGGTTGGAATTTCGGGAATGAGGACCAAAGTCGTTCCCTCTTCTTCAGGGAAGTTTGTCTGCTGAACGACGCGTAGTCTTTGCTCCGGCCAATGCAGCTCGGATGCGATGAACAGGTTGACGTAGAGGCTCTTGGCGTCGTGCGAGTAGATGGTGTCGTTGGTCTTGGCGAACTCTTCGACGCCGGTGCCGGTGCAGCACCAGAGACCACCTTCCTGTGATCCGGGAGTTCCGAAGGGCTTGTTGAATGTCTTGTAGAGACCGGGTTTGAGAGAGACGTAGTACATCAACATCCCATCCCAATTCTGAGTGCCCAGACGCACGTTGAAGAGCAGCCGCTCATAGTAGTCCATGACCCTGGCATCGGCGGTCCAGCCATGGATGTGCCGTCCCAGCTTCATCATGTTGTAGCTGCAGCAGCACTCCTCCGCGGCTGGACCTAACTGGGTGGAGAGCTTATCCGGCTCCTGCCAGCCCTCGCCGTTGCTGGTACCACCGGTCGCGTAGGTGTGGTGATCGACTACTTCCTCAAAGAAGTAGGTGGAGATTGTCTTGTATCGCTCATCCCCGGTGAGCTCGTATCCGCGTGCCGCTCCGATCACCTTGGGTATGTTCGTATTGGCGTGATTTTTATCGAGCTTGTCCTGCTTCGCAGCCAGGGGATCGAAGAAGACCTTGTGCTCGAACCGATATCCGAGGTCGCGATACATCTGCTTGCCGGTGACAGCGTACAAGTTGAACAGGACCTCGTTCATTCCGCCGTGCTCTGTTCGCTGGACCTTGACCCACTCGTCTTCGGGGAGCGCGCCGACCCAAGCGTTTGCCCAAACGGCCATCTTTTCCGCACATGCAAGGGCGTTGGTGTTTCCGGTGTGCACGTACATGTCGAGCATGCCAGCCATGATCTTGTGGTAGGTGTAGAAGGGCGCCCAGACGGGCCGGTGCGCCTTGAGACGATCGTAGAAGCTGGTTGGATATGCGCCGAGATAGCCGTCTGGCTGCTGGCATTCGATGAGCATCGCTACCAGCTCATCGCCTTTTCTGTGAATCGCCTCGTTGCCCGTGCTCGCATAGGTGAGAGCGCACGCCGAGAGATAATGACCTCCGGCGAAGTGTCCGCGCAGTTCGCAGTCGGGGGACTCCCATCCACCGAGCCCGTCACCGTAGCGTGGTGGTAGACCCGCGGTGACGCGAAACATATGCGCCAGGCGGTCGTTTGGGATGGAATTGAGATAGTGCAGATTGGTTTGCTGAGCGGTGAGGAACGGCCCTGGGCGGAGGCGCACCTGCTTCATCGGAAAGGGCTGGACCTTCCAGCTGATCTTCTCGTGACCTGTCTTGTTCTCGCTGACGGGTACTTTGAGAGTCGCGTCCTGGGCCTGTGCGCCCGGAACTTTGGTGAGCGCCGCGGCTGCAAACGTGCCTGAAGCGCTGGCGAGAAACTGCCTTCGGGAGACTGCTGACTTCCTGGTTGCCATAGATCATCCTTGGACGTGTGCTTCGGGAGAGGTCCGTTGCCGACCGGACTATCAGGCTTCCTGGAGTGCGCGAAAGGCAGTGGACCGGACGGACGGGCGGTTCGCAAGGGCTGTTTTGAGCACTTTTTCCGCGGCGGCGAGCTCGCTGCCATGAAGCTCGAGACGAGGCGGACGGACGGGCGCTGAGCCCGTTGCAGTCTGGCCCTGAACCCACTTGATGAGCTGCACGAACTTTGGAACGGTATCCATGCGCAGGAGGGGAAGAAACCAGCGGTATAGCGCAAAGGCTTCGTCGTGTTTTCCGGCGCGCGCGAGATTGAAGAGCTCGACCGACTCCGCCGGGAAGGCGTTCACAAGGCCGGCGATCCAGCCGATGGCGCCTGCGTTGACGGCCTCCACGAGTACATCGTCGACGCCGACGAAGATCTTGAGCCGCGCATCGAGGAGTTCGCGAATGGCGGCGACGCGACGCACGTCCCCACTTGACTCCTTGACCGCTTCGAGGTTGTGGAACTCGCCGGCGAGCTCAGCGATCTGCTCCGGGAGGAAGTCGGTCGTGTAGGCGACGGGGTTGTTGTACAGCATGCAGGAGAGGCTGGTGGAGCCGATCACAGCCGAGACGTGCTGCTTCATCTCGCGCCAGTCGGAGGCGTAGACGTATGGAGGAAGGACCATGATGCCCTGGCAGCCGGCGTCTTGAGCCTCCTTCGCGAGCCTGACCGCATTGGCTGTAGAGAGCGAGGAGATGGCCGCGACGACGGGGGTCTTACCGGCCGAGGCAGCCACTGCGGTCTTGAGGATGTCTACCTTTTCCGAGTGTTCCAGAGTGGCGCCTTCGCCGAGTGAGCCGAGCATGACAAGGCCAGTGCAGCCGTTCGCCAGCAACCAGCGGGCGTGCTCGGCGAGGAAGTTGTGGTCGACCGCAAGGTTGCTGTCGAACGGGGTGGTCATAGCGGGCATAACTCCGAACCAATTCATGGAATCTCCTGGAGGGTTGCTGTTTCACGGGGCGCGAGGGCTTCTCCGCTGATGAGGACGGACAGCGGAACGGGAAAGATGGGGGGACGGACGGATGTCGCACGCCAGCCGAAGAGAGTTTGTACAGCGGGCCCGCAGACGCGACCCTGGCACGCGCCCATGCCGCAGCGCGTTTGGAGCTTGGCGTCGGTCCATGAGTACTTCCCCTTGAGCTCGCGGAAGGGGACATCTTCGCACCGGCAGACGATGGTCTCCGGTGCGGCGAGCGTGGAGAGCTCCGGGCGCAGCTGGAAGGCTCTTCCGAGCCGCAGGCCGAAGTCGCGCTCGCGATCGCGACGCGCATAAAGGGCCGCAGCTTTGCGGGTCTCGCCGGCAGCAGCCAGGCCAGCAATCTCTCCCTCGATAAGGGCAGCGTCGATTCCGGCGACTCCTGTCGGCTCTCCCGCGCAGAAGATGTGGGGGACGGAGGTCTGCTGGCTCTGATCGACCTCTACGCAGTCTCCATTGAAGCTGCAGCCGAGCAACGCCGCGAGTTCGGTGTTGGGGACGAGGTGAAAGCCGACCGCAAGCAGATCGCAAGGTTCGTCCCACGTGTGTCCACCCTTTGTAAGACGAACGGAGCTGACGGAGCCGGAACCCTCAACAGCAACGGGCCAGCAGCCGAGATGATACGGAACACGCGCGAGCGTGGCGCGGTAGCGGGCTCCCTGGAGCAGCTTCGCAGGCTGCGCGATGAGGCCCGAGGCAAACGGCAGCAGATTGGCCAAGGGGGCCTGTTCCGCGATGCAGATCACCTTTGCGCCGTAGTCCTGGAGGTGGGCGGCGACGGCCAGCAGCAAGGGACCGGTGCCTGCGACCACAATCCGCTTGCCCTCGACCGGGAATCCACCCTTGACCAGTGCCTGGAGACCTCCCGCGCCGAAGACGCCTGGCAACGTCCAGCCGGGGAATGGAAGGAACCGCTCACGCGCGCCTGTCGCGAGGACGAGATTTGTCCAGGAGAGGTCCTCGGCCGATGCGGAAGGGCCTGATTCGACCAGGGCACGGAGACTGCCTCCGGCGGATGCATCGAAGACGCGTCGGCCGGGGAGAAGTTCAGCCCGGGAGTTGCGGAAGGCTTTGAGTGTCCTGGTCTGGACGGTCTCCGATCTCCTTCGCCGGGGCTCGACGCCGGCCCTCCAGATCTGTCCACCGGCTGCGGGGCTGTCATCGAGGACCAGCACACTGCGGCCATGATCAGCGGCGGCGGTCGCTGCGGCGAGGCCGGCCGGACCGGCGCCGACGACAAGGACGTCCGCTCTCCGGGTCATATCTGGGTCTCCACTTCCATGCCCTCACGGCAGAGAAGCTGGCAGGTCCGTTGATGCGGAACGCCATCCACGACGGCGCGGCAATCGAAGCAGATTCCCATTCCGCACAGTGCGGTCCGTTGCTCGCCCGAGACGGAGACCCGGCAAGGCACGTTGGCCGAGAGCATCGCTGCGATCACGGTTGAACCCGCGGCTACCTGCACCGTTTTGCCTCCGACGCGAAGGCTGATGGACGGCAGATCAGGCATAGGCCACCACATTTCGCCGGACACGCGCGGGCAGGTACGGGGTGGGGTCGATCTCTGACTCACGTTGAAGGAGATGGTCAAAGACAAGACGTGCGGCGCCCGTCGAGTTGGTGATGCCGAGCCCCTCAAAACCCATTGCGAGCAGAACGGATGGATCTTCGGTAGGACCGATGAGGGGGAGCTTGTCAGGGGTCGCGGCCCGGAAGCCTGTCCACAAACGAAGGCCCGAGACATGCGCGAGCCGCGGCATGTATTCGCAGGCGCGCTCGAGCATCTGACGGACGATCTGCGGATCAGCCGAGGGGTCTTCGTTGCCGTACTGCCGTGATGAGCCGATGAGCAGCTGTCCAGTCTGGCGAGGCTGGATGTTGAAGGCGACGGAGTCCTCCATTAGCTTGTGGGCGCTTTTGAGGTATCCAAGCTCCACGAGCTGATGGCTGACGAATCCGGGATGACGATCCGTGATCAGCAGATGGCCCTTTCGTCTCTGGATCGGGATCCACGGAAGCAGCTCCGTGGCGACACCCGTTGCTATGACGATGTGCCTGGCGCTGTGAACGCTTCCGTCGCTGAGCCGGACCTCTCCATCGTGGATACCTGTGGCTGCGTTTCCGCGAAGGAGGACCGCTCCGCCCTTGATCGCTTCCTCGAGAAAGTAAGCTGCTCCCGCCGGGGGGTAGACGACGCCATCGTCGGGAACGAGCAGACCACCCGCCAGACCGGCGCGGAGATTCGGTTCCTCTCGCGCGAGCGCACCTGCATCGAGGACGGAAGAAGCTACTCCGATCGCGGTGTAGGTGTCTTGTTTTGCTCGCACCTCGGACATCTCAGCGTCGTCGGCGGCTACCCACAGGGTTCCCCTGGTCTCGTACTCCACGGCGGAGGAGAGGTGCGGAATGAGACGCTGCCACAAGGAACGGGAGTACAGGGTCAGCTTAAGCTGAGCCGGGGAGTCGTCCATGACGACGATGTGGCCCATACCGGCTGCGGTCGCTGCTCCGCCTGGCACATGGGGCTCGACGACGCCGACGCGCAGACCTGCGAGGGTACCTTCGAGGGCACAGGCGCAGCCGACGATCCCCGCTCCGACGACGAGAACATCGAAGCTACTCATGCAAAGGAGCTTTCTGGATGCTGGCGGCGCAGCTCCGGTCTGCCCGCAGGGACGATCCTTGTTGGGTCACCCTCTGCATGCGTCCCCGCACGATCTGTAAAAGGGAGCGCCGTCCGCTCCTGCACATTCATAATCGAGATTGTAGACGATATTGCATACGTTAAATCCGTTTTTGTTGCCCGCCGCCGGATGCAGTTACGGTAGACTGCGCTCGGGGGATGTTTCGTTGATCAAGGGTGCTTCCAGGGCAGGACGGGCAACTGCTTCTCCGCAGCGCGCGCGACCTCTTCCCGCGGGAAAGAAGCGCGAGAAGGCCGAGCACGGGACGAGTCTCCGAATTGCGTTCCAGGAGATCCGGGAGCTGATTGTTCACGGAAAGATCTCTCCAGGCACATGGATTGTGGAAGGCGATCTGGCAGAGCGTCTGAACATGAGCCGCACACCGATCCGGGCCGCCATCCACTGGCTGCAGCGTGAAGGATATGTGCTGGAGCACCGCAACGTCAGCAAGTCGCGAATGATTGTTGCGCCGCTGACAAAAGAAGATGCCAACGAGCTTTACCTGATCATAGGACGGATTGAAGGAATCGCGGGCCGGGGCGCGGCCTCGATGCCACAGGATCAACGCAAGAAGCTGGCGGGTGAGCTTCGTGCGATCAACGATAAGCTGCTGATGATCGCGGACGGGCGTGGAGGCCAGTCCGGAACGATCTTCGACCTCGACCGGAACTTTCATCATGCGATTGTGTATGCGGGCGCCGGCGCAAGACTTTCGGTACTGCACGGGGCGATCGAGCCGCAGGCGGAGCGCTACTGGCGCTTGTATGCGAGCTCGATTATCAAGGATCTGCACACTTCGATCGACGAACACCAGAGCATCATCGAGGGACTTCTCGCGGGAGATCCGGATGGGGTTGAGAGGAGCCTGCAGGCCAACTGGTCAAAGGGCGCAGAGAGGCTGGGCCACGTGATCGACATCTTCGGGGAGCGCGGAAGCTGGTAAGGGCTACTGCACAAGAGCTGTGAGGATGATGGACAGAACAGCGACAGATAGAGATGCGTTGCGCATGGACCGCCGGTCGTTTGCCATACGTGCGACTTCGCTTGCCGCGGCGACTCTGATTGCGGCTCCCACGCAGATGGCGGCCGAGGCCGACACGTCCGATTCCGCGGGGTTCGGTGCTAAACCCAAGGATCTCTCGGATGCGGATTGGCAGGAGGTTCATGCGAAGTATGCGAATCTGCTGCGGGTTTACGGAGACCGGCTATCGGAGCAGGATCGTCATCGTTGCAGGACCACACTTATCTCCCACCAGCACATGCTCTCCTCCATTCGCAAGTTCCAGGTGGGTAACGGCGACACGTCCGCATGCACGCTGAGGCTCTGAGCCGCGACGGCCTGACCGATAAATTAGGCCGCCTGAGAGCCGACTGAGCGGCGGACCTCACCTATCCCACCATCTTTTGGATCGAGGTAGCTCTTGCTGAAAATCGACACTTATTTCATGTCCGTACGTGCGCTTGGCGATGCGATACGTGAGCAGAGGATCTCGCCGGTCGAGTTGACGGAAGGGTATCTCCAACGCGCCCGGGTGATTGGGAAGAGTCTGAACGCCTATGTCACGTTGACGCCCGAGCTCGCGCTTCAGCAGGCGCGGCAGGCCGAGAAGGAGATCAAGGCAGGCAGGTACCGTGGACCTCTCCACGGAGTTCCCTATGCTCTGAAGGATCTTGTCTCGGTGAAGGGGTATCCGACGACATGGGGAGCCGTGCCGTACGCGAAGCAGAGCTTCGACTACAACGCGACGGTGGTCGAGAGGTTGAACGAAGCGGGCGCGGTTCTGATTGGAAAGGCGGCGATGATCGAGCTCGCCGGCGGGCTTGGCTACAGCTCGGGGGCAGCTTCTCTGACCGGACCAGCGCACAACCCGTGGAATACGGAGTGCTGGACCTGCGGGTCTTCGAGCGGATCGGGAGCAGTTGTCTCGGCGGGGCTTGCTGCGTGGGCGCTTGGGTCGGATACGCGTGGATCTATTTTGTGCCCATCCGCGTGGTGCGGCGTCTCCGGGCTGCGGCCGAGCTTGGGCCGGGTGAGCCGCTATGGTTCGATGGCGATCGCCTACAGCATGGATAAGCTCGGCCCGATGGCGCGTACGGCAGAGGACTGTGCGATCGTCCTGAGCGTTCTTGCTGGGCACGATCCACTGGATCACGACTCGATTCCGGAGAGCGCTCCGCAGTTTCGTCTCGCAGAGAGCGAGCCGGCGGGGAGTGCGCCGGTACGAATCGGGCTGATCACAAACGCGTACGCGGAGACAGACCCCGAAGCGCAGCATGCCGTGGAGGAAGCGGCCAGGGCGTTCGAAGAGGCCGGGGCGACGGTGGAGCCATGCACGTTCCCGGATGGACCGTATGAGGAAGCGGCGGAGCTTACGATTCTGATGGAGGCGGCAAGCGCGTTCGAGTCGTTGATCCACTCCGGGAAGTGCCGGGATCTGACTGACCCACTTGGCCGCGTCAACGGCTACGTCAGTGAACAGTTTTCAGCGGCCGATTACCTCCACGTGCAACGGGTGCGCACGCTGCTGCAGCGGAGAGCGGACTCGTTGTTTGATCGCTACACGGTGCTTATCTCGTTGGCTGAGCCGACTGCTGCTCAGCCGCTGCTGGCAAAGGATCCGGAGGAACCGAAGGACTTCCGCCTGGACCGATGCGCTCCGGATGGGGTTTCGAGCCTTTGTGGTCTGCCCGCCATCAGCGTGCCATGCGGGTTCAGCAAGAAGGGTCTACCTTTTGGTATGCAGATTATGGGACGCGCCTTAAACGATGCGGGTGTGCTGAGAGTGGCGCGGCTATACCAGTACCGCACGGATTGGCACACGCGTCATCCGCCGGTTTAGGTGTGCCCTCGGTAGAACGGTATGGTCACATTTTGGTTGATGGTCTAGTCCGGTTCTTTCGCCGGGGCGCCGGTTGCCGTCTTTTCGTGCAGCAGCGCGGCTAGAGTTTTCATGCATTCGGCGGAGGCTTCCTTGTTTCCGAGCCGCCGGTATGCCGATGTGAGGCTGGTGTAGACAGCCGGATTCTGAGGTTCGAGTCGGCGGCCAATCTCAAGGTGAGTTACAGCATCGGCTGCTCTGCCTTCCATCAGGTACAGCTTTCCCAGGGCGATCTGTGATGTTGAGAAGTCCGGGCGCTCCTTGACGGATGCTTCGAGCGCGTCCCTTGCTTCGGCAAACTGCGGCTGTCCGGGCGCGACACCGGTGTATATGAGGACTGTTCCAAGGAGTGACGTCATCTGGAAGTCGCGATGTCCTGCCTTGACGGCCTTTCGCGCCATATCAAGGGCACGCGGGAGGTCATCTTCGTAGAGCAGCTTCTGCACCGAAGCCAGGTATCCGATGTCGCCATCCTGATCGAGCGCTGTTGCACGGCTGAACTCGGGCTTGGCCTCATCGAGGCGATCCAGCCTGGCAAGAAAGACGGCGCGCTCGTAGTGAAGGCGTGCTGAATCGGGTAGAGATTGCAAGGCAAGGGTGGCGACTTCCAGACCGAGAGCGTACTCGTAGTGATCGGTGCAGGCGTTCAGGAGGAAGCCGTACATCTTCTCGTCGGTGGGGGCCTGCCGAACAGCCGCCTCGATGGCCGGACGGGCTTTCTCGCGATCATGCTCCCCTACATATGCCTGTGCCAGGAGATTGCTGACGGCCGGTGTAGCGAATCCGTTCTCCCGAAGAGCAAGCAGATGGGTGACGGCCTCCGGGTACCGCTGCGAACCCACGAAGCAGAGCGCGAGGTTGAACCCGGCTGCGTAGCCCCCTTCGCCGCGCGCCTCGCTTGCGAGCAGGAGGGGGATAGCCTCCGCGAATCGGCCTTGCCGGGTCAGCGCGATGCCGCGCTGCAGGTCGGACTCCACCGTGGGGCTCGCCGATGGAGCCTGCGGAGCAGCTCGGACCTCCGGGCCCGGTGCTTTGGACGGAGCTACGCTTTGAGCAGATGCCGACGAAAGCAGCACGACCAGAATCGATCCGGCACAAGCCACTCGCCAGGGAGCCATGCGCCGGACGCGCGTCGTCCTGGTTTGCCAGCTCACGTCGGTAGGACCTCCTCAGTTTCCAGACGCCTCGACCGGTGTTGCCTGGCCTTCATTCCAGCCGGGAGTCTCCTGGTGAAGGATATTGTGCACGAAGAAGTCCTGCAGCTTCCGCTGACCGTAGGCTCCACCCGCCCCATGACGACCACCGGGAACGTAGAGCAGATCGAAGAACTTGTTGCTCTTTTCCAGCCGATCTGCGACCTGAAAGGTGGAGGAAGGATCGACGTTGTCGTCGAGCTCGCCGACAACCAGCATCAGCTTACCCTGCAGACGGTATGCGTTGTCTACGTTGGACGACTCCGAGTACTGCGGACCGACGGGCCATCCCATCCACTGCTCATTCCACCAGATCTTGTCCATCCGGTTGTCGTGGCAGCCGCTGTTGGAGACCGCCACCTTGTAGAAGTCGGGATAGAAGAGCAGAGCACCCATCGCGCTCTGGCCGCCAGCGGAGGTCCCAAAGATACCCACATTGGAGATGTCGTACCAGGAGAACTTCGCGGCTGCGGCCTTGTGCCAGGCGATCCGGTCGGGGAACCCGGCGTCCTTCAGGTTCTTCCAGGCGACGTCATGAAAGGCTTTGGAGCGATTGTTGGTTCCCATGCCGTCGATCTGCACGACGACGAAGCCAAGCTCGGTGAGAGCCTCTCCGCGCGGCGAGAAGGTCTTTGGAACGAAGGAGCCCTGCGGCCCGGCATAGATGTCCTCGATCACGGGATATTTCCTGGCGGGATCGAAGTTTGCCGGCTTCCAGATGACGCCCCAGATCTCGGTCTTTCCGTCGCGACCCTTGGCCATGAACGGCTCGGGGGCTCTCCAGCCGGCAGCCTTCAAGGTGCTCAGGTCACCTCTCTCGATATCAGCTACCTTCTTGCTGCCTTCGGTTTGATAGAGCGTCAGAACGGGCGGCGTACTCACGGTTGAGACCAGGTCGACGAAGTACTTGCCGTCGCTCGAGTAGTCCACGTGATGGCTGCCCTCGCCTTCAACCAGCGGCGTCAGTCCGCCGCCATCGAAGTTGATGCGGTATGCGTGGACGAAGTAGGGATCCTCACCCGCCTTCATCCCGCTGGCCTCGAAGTAGATCTGCCTTTTCTCCTCATCGACACGGTTGACCGCTCGCACCACCCAGTCGCCGCGGGTGATCTGCTTCATGGCTCCGGACCGCCCGTCTACGAGGTACAGGTGCTCCCAACCATCGCGCTCCGAAGCCCAGAGGATCTCCTTGCCGTCTGCCATGTCGTGCCGGTAGATCTTGCCCGTATCCTGCTGATTCAGGATCAGCTCGCGGTAGTCGACGAAGGTATTGCTCTGCTCTGCGAGAAGACTACGGGCTTTACCGGTCTTCGCATCGACTTCGACGATCCGGTACACCTGATGCCCGCGCTGGTTGTAGGAGAAAGTAAAGCCGCGGCTGTCCTTCCACCACTGCGCGATGCCGAGATCAAAGGGATTGGGGAAGAGGTCGTTGCTTACCGGAGTTTCGCGTTTCGCGGCCAGATCGAAGAGTACGGGCTGCTCGAGATCGAGCACGTCGCCCGCCTTTGGATAGAGCTTCGAGGTGTACATCGGCTGCAGCTGAGTCTTCGGGGATGATTCGATGTAATGGACCATGCGCTTGTAGCCCGGCCGGACGCGGTACGCAACGAGGTGAGTTCCGTCGGGGGACCAGACGATGGTGTTGACGTTGTAGTAGTTGTCTTCCGAGCCATCGGTGCTGAGCGCGGATCTCTGCTTGCCATCCTTATCCTGCACAACGATGTTGTAGTTCTCGACGAGGGCGACGTGTTTGCCGTCGGGCGACGGCCGGGTATTTGTCAGGCTGTTTGCTGCCCATGGCATCTCCTTTTCGCCGTCAGGCCCAGATCTCCGGTTTCCTCCACCCTCCCCGTTCCGCGTTGCGCAATGGTACGTACTCAGGTCGCAGGTCCACGGAACATAGTCCAGAAGGAACTCGATCGCCGCCCGCTTCTCGGTCATGTGAAGTCGAACGAGCGGCAGTTCGTCGGGCTTGAACTCGCGGCCGGCCGCCTTGCCTAAAGACTCAGCAAGTCGCGCTTGATCGAAGGCCGGCTGCTTCTGCCGGGTCTCGGCATCCATCATCATGAACTTGTGTCCGCCCGCCGTAGTGAGGCCATAGATCAATGTGTGCTCACCCTTAACCCACGCCGGATTTTCCGGGATGCCCACGATGGCAGCCGAATACCTCTTTCCGGATGCCGCTGCGCGCTCGTAGTCCGCACGTGTGACCTGCGCCGAAGCACACGATGCATACAGTGTGAGTGCTCCGCCTGCAAGAATGGCCTTGAAGTGTCTTTGCGTCACAGTTCCCTCTTCTCTAAGAGCTGTTCGTCTTGAAGCAGCGCTGGTAGTGATCGTTGTTTTCAGGCGGAGGCGGCCGGTGTCGGTGAAGGAACAGCCGCGCTTAGACGAGTTCGACGGCGACATCGAACTGCTGCTCGCCCCCCGCCGTGACGACGACGGTGTCTGACTTGGGCCCCATCAGCTGCGAGGGCCGTCCGTTCACCGTCGGCTTCTGAGGCTTCTTCCCGACCGGAGCGCGGAACCGCACATGCAGCTCTTTTGGTGGCGTTCCCCTTGGCAGCAGAATTCGCGATCTCAGATGCCCCGCCTCCATGATCAGCGAGTAGTCCACGCGACCCCAACGGGTCGGAGCCCGGTCGATGCGAATCTCCTTGCCGGAGGCGACCCAATCGCGCGGGATCGCCCTGCCGAGGTGCAGCACATCCCGATCCGGCTCCTCGAAGACAAGCATCCACTTCACGAGGATCGGGATCGTCTGCTGAGCGGGTATGCAGAAGATCGCGCCTCCGCCGCCGATGCCGCTCACCTCCCCAGCCGTCCAGCTGCCGCGCGAGTGATCGTGATAGCGGTGGGCGTACAGGAACAGGATGTATTCCTCGATCCGGTCCAGCCGCAGCAGTTGTTGCGCGTAGCCGTACGAGATGAAGCCGAGGATTGCACGGTCATCCGGCTCGGGCCGTCCGACGTTTGCAACTACACCAAGTGTGGTGGCGCCGTATGCCCGCATGCAGTCGATCACCCGGTTTGATATGTCGTCCGGAAGAACATCGGCGTGCACCAGCTCTGCGTAAGCACGGTGGGGCCAGCCCTGCTCACTTGGATGTTCCTTCGCCATGGCCTCGCGAAAGGTTGACGTCGTTCCGGGCAGCGGACCGATGTAGGGAGGGTTCATCTCGCGCTTCGTATTCTTCTCGATGCTCGCCACCAGCGTTGCCTGGAGCTGATTTGACCGTCGCTCCCAATCGCGGGCCATTGGAACTGCGCCCTTGAGGTCTAGTCGCCGCCACAGCCTCCCAAGTTCTCTCCATCCGCGCACCGTCATGGCGGCGTTGGCGAAGTAGGGCTTGTTCCATATCGACGGATCCGGCATGAGGCACGAGTCCGATTCGTTCCACCCCCAGATCAGGCCGTATCCCCGATCGGTCTGCGGCAGCTTCAACGACTCGTCGTGCAGCTCTTCGAGCAGCATCGCGGTCTGCTCGATCTTGTCGCGGTGCTTCAGGATGAGACTCTGGTCGCCGGTGAAGTTGTAGAAGCGCGCGATCAGCCACAGTGTCAAACCGAACTGCGCCGTCTCCGCACCGCGCATGTTGATCATGCCTTTGGGGTCGACGAAGCTGGTGAAGTAGTTGTCGAAGATCTCACGTGCGAGATCGAAGCGACCCAGCTCCAGGTTGGCGGTTAAAGCCATCGTGAAGATGTCCTGAAAGCCGTCGTACTCCGGCCCGTAGTAGTCGCGATCCACTGCGCCGTACTTCGGGTAGGTTCCGCCCGGACGCACCATCTGCTCCTTCACGAAGGCGTACCGCGTCATGTCCACCCAGCTCTGATCGGGCAGCGAAAGCGGAACGATATCGTGCATCCGCCGCTCCCAGTACTCGGCGAACTCGAGCAGCCCGCGGTAGAACTCCTCCGGGGTAGGAACCTGCCGGCGACGCGTGTATGCGGGGTAGCTGTAGCCGAACTCCACCCTGGTCACGGCACCGGCTTCTATGTGCGACGTTCGATGCCAGGTTTGCACGATGAAACGGTCCCTGGCCAAGACATCTCCGAACACCACGACCTCGTAGTGCCCGCTTCCCTCGTCCGGGAAGACTTTTCGCACTCCCGGCATCCACCCGCCCACCAGACCGTCGTGTCGCCGGCGGACGCGCTCGCCCGAGATCTCACGGAGGTACTGGACGGGATGGTATGTTCGCGTGCTTCCGCTGGGATATACCGGCATCGTGTCCGAGCACTCCGATGTGCCGATGATCGTGTCCCAGCCGGGCCGGTAGCCGGGGTCGTCCTTTGGCGGTGGGGCGGAGTTCATCGGCGGCGCGGCAGCTTTCACCAGGGCCTCCTCGGGATCTCCTCCGTGCGCGAGCAGCTTGTCGGCCAGCAGGTCCGGCGCGTCCAAGCCGATCTTCTTCAGGTCCAGGCCCAGGTACTGCTGGCCTTCGCCCGGGAAGGTCGCCTCCGCGGTCTTTCGCAGCACGCTTCCAGAGCCGTCAGCGGCAACAAAGGTGATCGCACCGTCCCGCGTCCGCAGATCCTCATACGCGACCCAAGTCTCTTTGCCGCGGGTGAAGGTGCATAGCCTGGTATGCCCCTCGACGTCAACGGCGGGCAGCCTCCCGGACGGGACGCCTGACTCCGGGCGGCTGCGGGCGTTGTCGCCTTCCGCACGCGATGCGGATGCAACGGTTGCAAGCTCCGCGGTCGTTGCCGCCACTGTCTGCAGAAATCTCCGTCTGTTCATCCCACTCTCCCCAAAAGCAGACACATGCAAATCGACTCTCCGCGCCACGCGTCCGCGCCACAACGGACGGAACGGGTGCTTACGGATGGGTCGGGTTCGGGCCGTAGAACTTCCAGCTTGTCACGAAGTCCGGGGTCAGCTTCTGCCGTGTCAGGTCTGCCCGAAGCATTTCGATCGGCATTGGCCCCGCCTGCAGAAGCGCGTCGTGAAACTGCCGCTCCGTCATCGACTTCTTCTGCTCCACCAACTCGCGGCGCAGCGCACGGATCTGGAGCGCGCCCATCAGGTAAGCGCTCTGGAAGAGGGGCGGGTAGGATCCGTCGAAGGATCTCCGGACCTCAGCGATGGCATTCTCGCGCTCGTGTCCGACGGCATCGACGAGATAGTCTACGCACTGCTGGGGCGTCCACTTCCCCAGATGAAACTGCATGGTGAACATCACGCGGGCGGAGCGGTGCATCCTCCAGAAGAGTGCGCCAACGCGCTCCTCCGGTGTTCGCTCGAAGCCGCGCTCGTAAAACTCCATCTCCCACTGAAAGGCGTCACCCTCACCCCAGAAGCCGGTGTCGAATGCATGGCGATATGGGTGGTATCGCTCTGCCATGTAGAACTGCAGGAAGTGGCCCGGGATCATCTCGTGGAATGCGGTGGCCCGCGCAAACGGGATATTGTTGCCGCGCATGCTCATCTCGCGCTGTGGAAAGGTCATGGTGTCGGTGGGATAGGAGACGCTGATCTCGTTGCCTCCGGTGAAGAAGGGATTCACCAGCTGTCGTTGCGGGGTCATCATGATCATGCGCCAGGTCTCGTCGGCCAGCGGCGGCACTGTCACCATGTTGTTCTTTTTGACGAACTCGCTTCCTTCGACCACCAACTTACGGATGAGCTCCGGCTGCTCGCCCGGAGCGACGTGCATCGTCTTTACCTTCTCGAGAGCCTTGTGCCAGTCGTCGCCGTAGCCCATCTCCCGTGAGGCCTTGAGCATCTCCCGCATGCACCAGTCCATCTCGGTCTGCGCAATGGCAATCAGCTCCTCGGGCGTATACGGAATCATGCTGTCTGAGAGGTCAGCCAGAAGCGCATCGCGTCCGACAGGGCTCCCGATGATGGTGGTCTTGTCATCGGCGGGGATGCCGATCAGGCGTTCCTTGACGAAGCTCTGGTACTCGCCGAGCGCCTTATCGGCTGCTTTGTACGGCATACCGACCCACCAGGTAAACGTCGGGTCGTAGCTGTTGTAGAACTCGAAGTATTGCTTCAGGCTCCCCTGCAGCTGTTCGAGAGAATGCACGGCGCGGTTGGCGATGACGGGGTCTACCTTTGCCCGGCTACTTGCCGGTGGCTCCCCCGCGTGTCCATTTGCGTCTTTTTGCGGCCGCGGATCAAACACCTTCTGCGTCGCCGCGATCTGTTCGACAACTGCCGTGAGCGCAGACGCCGTCTTCTCGGGATCTGGCACCTCCATCTGCCGCCGCTGATCGTCGAGATCCTCGATCGCCTTTGCAAACGGAATCAGCGACTCGACCTCCGCATCCTGTCGCCTTTGAATCTCCAACCGGTGGAGATCCGAGGCGATGCGGTTTTTCAACAGCAGATAGTCGATCCGATCGTCCTCGGACAATGCGGCAAAGTTCGTTTTGCGCAGAGTGGTGAGTTCGTCGTTGTAAAACTTCTGGAGGCGATCGAGCCGCACCGGCGATATCCGAAGCGGGTACTTCTCCTGCAGACTTCTGCGATCTGCCGTGAACTGCTCAATTAACGAACGCATTGAGACGCCGCCATCCGGCTCGCTGACTGTCGCCGAACGTTGCTCAGCACCGGCAAAGCAGATCGATGTTGCACAGAGTGTCGACGCGAGAAGCCCGGCGATTTTGCTGCGGTTCAGTGTTAGCAACGCGTAAGCCTCCACGCTTTCAGGTCGAGAAGACCGGCTCCAAGGGAGAGCACCCCACCTCACCTGAATAGCTCGGAGCTTCAGCAACATCGCGACGTGGGCAAGATATATCACGGAACGCGACGTGATGTATACATTTCCGTATGCGTTCAAACGGGCATCTTTGGTGAGAACCCGACGGGAGAGGCCTCGGTACAAGCCGGACCGAGCAGGCACGGAAGCAGGTAGGATTGTTCGCTTACAGGAGAGCCCCGCAGGAGAATGATTCACGAGAGAAGCACTTCTCTGCCTCGACGGAGGCTTGGATCGCACGGGCCGCTGGTCACGCCCCTGGGCCTGGGCTGCTTCGGGCTGTCGAACGCCTACGGAAAGGCCGATCCGGTCGAGGCGGAGGCGACGATCCGGCGGGGGCTCGAGCTTGGCTGCAATCTCCTGGACACGGCCGATATCTACGGTGCGGGGCATAACGAGGAGCTCGTCGGCAGGGCGATACGATCGTGTCGCGACCAGGTGGTGGTCGGCACCAAAGTTGGATTTATCTGCAACGCGGCGGGAGAGGTGGTCGGGCGGGACGCCTCTCCTGCATACGTCCGGACGGCAGCCGAGGCCAGCTTAAGGAGGCTCGGAACGGATGTCATCGATCTCTACACGCTGCATCGCGTTGACCCGAAGGTTCCGCTTGAAGAGACGATAGGCGCGATGGCAGAGCTTGTGGCAGAGGGGAAGGTGCGCTATCTCGGCCTTTCGGAGGCGAACCCTGACCAGATTCGCCGCGCCAGCGCTGTGCACAGGATCGCCACGCTGCAATCGGAGTACTCCCTTTGGACGCGCGAGCCCGAGCGCGATGTGTTGCCAGTTTGCCGGGAGCTGGGCATCGCGTTCGTGAGTTTCGCGCCTTTGGGGAGGGGGCTGCTGTCAGGCACGGTACCCGATGTAAACATCGAGCAGGGTGACTTCCGCCGTTCTCTGCCGCGGTTTCAGCCTGAAGGTCTGGGCGCAAGAACTGAGCTTGTCCGAAGGCTCAATGTGTTTGCGAAGGAAAGAGACCTCACTCCATCGCAGGTGTCGCTGTCATGGATCCTGAACGGGGGAGAGAACATGTTCGCGATTCCGGGAACCAGACGAAGAGAACACCTCGAGGACAACTTCGGTGCTCTCAATGTCCCTCCATGGGATCTGCAGGACCGGGCAGAGATCGATACGATTTTCCCTCCGGGCCGAAGCTTCGGGGAGAGGTACGCGGCGGGGTCGATCTTCGCACCCTGCTGAGCGGACCCTCATGAGCAATGCGTCTGCGAACAGGGGTTTGAGGGCCGCCGTTCTGATGGGGCGGCAGGCGGAATATGTGGACAACTTCAGGCGGGACGGAGTAGGCTACCCGGGAACAAAGCGGTGTATGCCGAATGGGATACATCGTGAAGCCGGTGTCTTCGTGGTTATCTGGTGTAAACGTTTGCTGGTGTATCCGTTCCATCGCGGCAGATCGTCAAACACCTACACGAAAGCACCATCGGCAGCTCCTGACGGGGCGAAGTGACGAGTTTTACTGGATATTTATTAGCTGGTTCCGAAGGGAATATCTGACTCATGGCGAAGAATTGGAAGAGTAAGAGGTTGAAGGATCAGGTCACTCGAGCGACACAAGGTGAGCTCAGCGGATCGCTGAACCGGCGAGGTTTTCTCGCGGCCATGGCAGGAACCGCCGTTGTTGCGGCATGGGACCCGTCCGCGGCCTTCTCGCAAGTGCCTGACGGCAGCCTGAATCTTGCAAAGGTGGCGATTCCATCCAGTCTGACGACTACGAGCGAGAACAAGATTTCGGCGTTGAACGACGGGTTTGCCCCGGCCAGCTCCCGTGACCGCAAGAACGGATCGTTTGCGATCCGGCGCGAGTCCGAGGCGGGCGGTCCAGAGCAGTGGGTGCAGTACGAGTGGAGCAAGCCTGTTGGCACCAACAAGATCGACATCTACTGGGCGATCGATGCACCACGCCCGAATGCACCTCCGGGCAGCGGATACTGGCAGATGGCCGCACCGGTGTCCTACCGGATTCTCTATTGGAACGGGAGTGCGTTTGTGCCGGTATCGAACGCACAGGGCATGGGGATCGCGGGCGACACGTTCAACACCACCACCTTTGACGCGGTAAAGACGGACAAGCTGCGCCTGGAGATCGTTCCGAACGGTGTGCACAGCGCCGGGATACTGGAGTGGAAGGTCTATAACTCCGGTGCAGTTCCCCTGCTGGCGCCTGTAGTGGACGCAGGGATTGACCGTTCGGTGGTGATTGGCGGCCGGACCTACCTTGCGGGCAAGGCGATCTGGCTCCAGGATCTTCCGGGCAACACGGCGCGCTGGGTAAAGGTATCGGGCCCTGGTGTGGTCGCCTTCGCGAACGCAACCTCGCCAGTGACGACGGCGACGTTCT
The DNA here is from genome assembly GCA_963719405.1 of uncultured Acidobacteriaceae bacterium. Taxonomy (GTDB): domain Bacteria; phylum Acidobacteriota; class Terriglobia; order Terriglobales; family Acidobacteriaceae; genus Edaphobacter. The sequence goes on along the minus strand of OY970381.1, from coordinate 3,971,815 downwards.
CCACCCCGGGTGAGTATGTGCTGAAGTTGACGGGCTCAGGCAAGAGCGAGCAGACGAGCTCGACGCTTCAGGTGCACGCCGAGGCGGCTCCCCCGAAGGATCGTCTCGACGTGGTTTATACGACGAAGTACTCGATCGACAGCCCGCTTTGGAATGCCCGGGCGAAGACTCTTATCGTGGACTGGATCCCGCACTGCATCGCGTACTGCGAGCGTACAGACATCGCTCCGAACAAAGGTGATGGCGGCATCGATAACTTCATTGAGGCTGGAAAGGCGAACCGCGGCGAGCCGCATGGCCGCCACAAGGGATATGTGTTCTCGAACGCATGGATTCACCAGACGGTCGAGTCCATGTGCATTGCGTTGATGGTGGATCCGCAGGGCGATCAGGAGATTATCGACGCACAGCAGCATATGCGGGCGACTTTGGAGAAGTGGATTCCGATCATTCTCGCGGCGCAGATGCAGGACGGATATCTTCAGACGGCCTATATTCTTGCGGATCGCTCCCAGTGGCCGGAGCGTTGGTCTCCCGAGCATCGCGGCAACCACGAGGGCTACGTCTCGGGCTACTTCATTGAATCGGCGATCAATCACTACACGCTGACCGACGGCAAAGATCTTCGTCTCTATAACGCAGCGAAGAAGCTGGCGGACTGCTGGGTCGCAAACCTTGGCCCGGGAAAGAAGGAGTGGTTCGACGGACACCAGGAGATGGAGCAGGCGCTGGTACGGTTCGGCCGCTTCGTCAACGATCAGGAGGGCAATCACCGCGGGGATGCTTACATCACGCTGGCAAAGTTTCTTCTCGACTCACGTCGCGGGGGAGCGGAGTACGACCAGAGTCATCTGCCTCCGGGGCAGCAGTATGAGGCCGTAGGTCACGCGGTGCGTGCCACGTACTTCTATTCGGGCATGGCTGACATCGCGGCGGAGACGGGGGACCATGATTATCAGGGCGCTGTGATGTCGCTTTGGGACAACATGGTGAACAGAAAGTATTACCTGACCGGCGGTATCGGCAGCGGCGAGACGTCGGAAGGTTTCGGTCCGAACTACTCGCTTCGGAATAACGCATACTGCGAATCCTGCTCGAGCTGCGGGCTGGTCTTCTTCCAATACAAGCTGAACCTGGCGTATCACGATGCGAAGTATGCCGACCTGTACGAACAGACGATGTACAACGCACTGCTGGGCGGAGTGGATCTGGAAGGAAAGAGCTTCTGCTACACGAATCCGCTGGTCAACACCCAACGCACGCTCTGGCATGTATGCCCCTGCTGTGTGGGCAACATCCCGCGCACGCTGTTGATGATGCCGACCTGGGCTTACGTGAAGAACAAGACCGGCATTTACGTGAATATGTTTGTCGGCAGCCGCATCCAGGTTGGGAAGATCGCGGGCACCAACGTAGAGATGGTGCAGAAGACCGAATACCCGTGGAAGGGTGCGATCGGGATCACCGTGAACCCGGAGGAGGCAAAGACCTTTTCGGTATATGTGCGGGTTCCTAACCGAACGATCAGCAAGCTTTACACGGATACCCCGGCGATCAGCGGTGTGAAGCGGTTTGCCGTCAACGGCAAAGAGGTCACGCCCAGGATCGAGAAGGGATATGCCGTTGTCACGCGCGAGTGGAAGAAGGGCGACAGGATCGAGCTAGAGTTGCCGATGGAGCCGCAGCGCGTGAAGGCCGATGACCGGGTCAAGGCTGACCTGGGCACCGTGGCTCTGAAGTACGGACCTCTGGTCTATAACGTGGAGACTGCGGATCAGCCGAACATCGAGCAGCAGCTCAGCGATGGCCCTCTCAAGGCGGAGTGGAGACCGGATCTTCTGGGCGGCGTGATGGTGATCACGGGCACCTGGAAGGATGGTTCCCCGATGACGGCGATCCCAAACTATGCCCGCATGAACCGTGTAGGACCACCACACGAGTATCTTGGGGATCACGACGTCGACTACGCCCCCGGTGCGACAACGAGTACCGGAACCACGACGCGCAGCAGTTCCACCAAGACTGCGGCTCCGCCGACGCCTGCGATTGTGACCGCAAACGCCGGAGCCGGCAACACGACCGCCGCCAACAATCGCGGCAGGGGACGAGCGCAAAGGGTTGAGTCAAAGGTCTGGATCTAGATTGGAGCCGGCCGGATCGAGCTTCGATCGGGCCGGCTCTGCTGCGGAAGCGCGCAGCCGTCGACTGATTTAGACCTCGGTTGATCTACTCCACGGGACGTTTGGCGCTGTAGCCGTCGCGCGCGATTACGGAGTACTTGAGCGGCTTGCCCTTTTCATCCTGCATGCGGAGGGGGTGGCCTTCGTTGTCGACCAGCTGAACCTTGACGCGGCGGTAGCTGCCGTCGTTCTTGTTGTTGGTCGGGCGATAGGTGAGGATGTACTGGTTCCGAATCGAGTCGTTGATCTGGTTGAAGACGTCCGGCAGGGCACCCTGGAAGAGCGGGTTGAAGTAGAGACCACCGGTCATCTGGGCAAAGGTGCGGAGCTGATTTTCAGCCTGGAGGTAGTCGAGACGCTGAATGCCTCCCATCTGTCCGCGGGAGTCTGCCATCTCGCGTATGAAGGCTCCGGTGCCGATCGCGAAGATGGTTACGTTGGGTGTGGCCTTGATCTTGGCAAGCATCTTGTCGAGGGTGATCTTCGAGAACGTATCGCGTCCGGTGCCGATGAGGATGATGTATTTGCGGCCTTCGATACGGCTGGTGCGGTCGAGGGTCTCATAGAGGGCGTCGAACATGTCAGTGTCTGAGAAGCCGGGGATCTGGAGGGACTGGAGGGACTGGGCGACGACGTCCTTGTTGTTGGTGAAGTCGGTGAGGATGTGGGTGCGGAGGTCGTAGGTAATGACTGCGATGTAGTCGTCGGGGCGAAGGGTGTGGAAGAACTGCGCGGAGGCGTTCTGCATGTCGTAGATGAAGTAGTAGCTGTTGGCGGCGAACTCGAGGAGCATAACGGCGGTGATGGGCGTTTGCGCGGTGCGGACGCTGGTGATCTGCTGGGGGACACCGTCTTCGAGGATCTGGAAGTTGGGCGCCTTCAGGCCGGGAACGAACTGGTGGGTCTTGTCGAGGATGACGTTGACATCAAGGTTGACGATGGGGACGTCGACGCGCAGTGAGTAGGTTTCGCCGTTGGGATTTTTGACGCGGGGCTCGGCCGGGGCGGGTGGAGGCGTTGGCTCGGCGTCGGTGGGCTCTTTCTTCTTCTTGAGGATGATGGGGCCGTTGTCGGTCTGCGGACCGGCCTGGTCGTCGGGCTGGGTGGGCGGAGGCACCGGCTTCTGTCCCTGAGGGGCGGGAGCGGGGGGAGCCTGCTGGGCGACGAGGGCAGGTCCGATGCTGAAGAGAAGAGGCAGGATCGCGATTGCGAGGATGCGGGCGTGCTTAGCGTGGCAGATCATCATCAGTGACTTTACTCCGGCGGTGGAGGCGAATTGGGGCATGGGCGATTGAAGCCTCGTAAATGGCCAGGCGGCTTTCAGGGCGTAGCGGGCCCGGACGCTTTAGTCTTCTAGTCTATGGACGCGAAGGCTTTGGGAAGAGACCGCTGGAACAGGTACGGCCGGCTGATTATTTTGACGTTGACCACCGCGATTTTGGTGCAGGGCCGCGGGATCGGGCAGAGTGCGGGAGCGCCCGCTGGGGTTGCCGGTGCCGCAGGCGCCATCGCGGCGGATGCGGCGGCGCCGGGCGGTGAGGCACGAATGTTTCCGTTGGCGGAGGTGCACCGCGGTCTGCGAGGGGTTGCGTACACAGTGTTTCAGGGGGTGACGCCGGAGAAGATGGAGGTGGAGATCCTGGGCGTACTGAAGGATTCCCTGGGACCGGGACGGGACATGATACTGGCGCGGCTGGTGGGTGTGAAGCCGGAGTACACGGGGGTGGTGGCGGGGATGAGCGGGAGCCCGGTTTATATTGACGGGCGGCTGGTGGGTGCGCTGAGTTACCGGATAGGGCAGTTCAGCAAGGAGCCGATCGCCGGGATTACGCCTATCGAACAGATGCTGGAGGTGAGGGATGGCGTGGCGATGCCGGCCTCGGGACCAAGGACGACTGCGGCCGGTGGGGACGGCATGCAGGCCATGGAGACTCCGCTGGTGTTTGGAGGCTTCAGCCAGGAGGCGGTAGATCGCTTCGGCGAGCGGTTCCGGGCAATGGGGATGACAGCCGTGGCGGGCATGGGAGGGATGAGTGCAGGGGCGCGGCAGCCGGAGCCGCTGGTTCCCGGGAGTGCCGTAAGTGCGGTGCTCGTGGAGGGGGATCTTTCGATTACGGGGACGTGCACGGTGACGTATGTGGATGCAAAGCGGCTGCTGGCGTGCGGTCACCCGATCACCCAGTCCGGCGCGGTGGATATGCCGATGACGAAGGCGGAGGTGCTGGCGACTCTGCCGAGTCCGCTGAACGCGTTCAAAATCGTCAATGCGACGGAGGAGGTGGGGGCGTTTACGGAGGACAGGGCGTCGGCGATTCTGGGCAGATTCGGTGCGCGGGCAAAGATGATTCCGGTTGAGGTGGAGGTCCGGGCGGGAACGAAGGAGGCGAGGACATTTCACCTGCGGGTGCTGGACAGCCGGGAGCTGACTCCACAGGCGATGCTGGTGTCGGTGTACCAGACGATGCAGCAGACGAACATGGGTGCGGCGGAGACGAGTTGGCGGCTGTCGGGGGAGATTGGCGTAGCAAGGCGGGGTCTGGACGGACACGATGGAGCGCGTCTGCCGCCTGTGCTTCTGCGAGGGATGATGGCACCGAACGAGTTCAACTCCGGAGCGATCAACGCGGCGCTTTATGTGAGCGACCGGTTCAATCGCGTGTATAGCAACAGCCAGGAGCAGCCGGAGGTGACGGGGGTCCGACTGCGGCTGGAGGGGATTGCGGAGAGGCGGATCGCGATCCTGGATTCGGCACGGCTGAGCAGGACGGAGGCTCGGGCAGGCGAAACGGTGGAGATAGAGGCGGTGCTTCGGCCTTACGCGGGTGTCGCCCGGTTGATTCGAATGCCGGTGACGATTCCGTCGTCGGCGACGCCGGGAGCGATGAGGGTTCTGGTGAGTGACGGCGCTACGTTGGACAGACTGATTGCACCATCTACCGCCGGCGCGCACGCGGCGTCGCTCGCGGACGCGGTGTCTCAGGCCGACCGGATGCATGCGAACGACCGCGTATATGTAACTCTGCTGGATCACGGGGCGCAGGCTGTGCTTGACTCTGCGGCGCTGGAGTCCGTGCCGCTCTCGATGGCAAACGTGCTTGAGCCTCTCAAGGACGCGCAACGGTTGCGATTGTCGGGTGAAAGCGTACATGAGGCGGCATCGGCCGAGGTAGGCGATGCACTGAGCGGGTCGCAGGTATTGAGCCTCACAGTACGTTAGTGCGGGGGGTGGTGGGGACGGGTTGCGGATCCGTGATTTGAAGTGTCAGGGCTTGATGTAGCATCTCTGAGATGCGGGGGGCCAGTTCAGAGGCTCGCCAGAAGGATGCAACGAACCATGAGTGAGATCCAGGGTCTGGCGGCCCATGCTGCGGGTGCCCATTTGCTGCCGTACCGGTATGACCCGGGCGAACTAGGAGCGGGTGAGGTTGAGGTCAAGATCTCGCATTGTGGCGTCTGCCATAGCGATGTACACCTGATCGACAACGATTGGGGCCTGAGCAGGTACCCATTCATACCTGGGCACGAGGTGGTTGGCACGATTACCGCGATGGGCAGCCTGGTGCGGGATCGGAAGCTCAGGGAGCGGGTCGGGATTGGTTGGCAGGCGGACAGCTGCGGAATTTGTGAGTGGTGCCGCCGCGGAGAAGAGCATTTGTGCGCAAAGGCGCAGCCGACGTGCGTCGGCCGGAATGGCGGATATGCGGAGCGGATTCGTGTCAATGCGCGGTTCGCTGTTCCGGTTCCTGAGGCGCTCGAGAGCGAGAATGTGGCGCCGTTGCTTTGCGGTGGAATTACGGTTTATAGCCCGTTGAGGAACCACGGTGTGCGACCATCGTCGCGTGTGGGTGTGATCGGGATTGGCGGACTGGGGCACATGGGGCTGCAGTTCGCAAAGGCGTTCGGCGCCGAGGTGACTGCGTTCTCGACCTCCAAGGACAAGGAGAAGGAGGCGAAGGAGCTGGGGGCTCACCACTTCGTGAATACGCGAGACACAAACGCCCTGAAGAAGATCGCGGGGAGCCTGGACTTCATCCTGAGCACGGTGAGTGCGGACCAGGACTGGCCGGGATATGTGAATGCTCTGCGTCCGAAGGGCATGTTGTGTGTCGTTGGCGTTCCACCGTCGCCGATGCAGTTGCAGGCGTTTCCGTTTATCGGCGGCCAAAAGGCGCTTTCAGGATCGCCGACCGGAAGTCCGACGGACATCGCGGAGATGCTCGACGTTGCCGCTCGACATGGGGTGAAGGCGGTGACGGAGCGGTACCCGATGGCGAAGGCGAATGAGGCAATTGCAAAGGTGAAGAAGAACCAGGTGAGGTACCGGGCGGTGCTGGCGAACTGAGATGTCGCGAAAGGCGTTTCTCGCTTGTACGGCTGCGGATGTGCAGATGCAGGCGCAGGAGAGGGGCGCGGCCAGGCCGGCAGAGGCGGAGCCGGCGGATGGACGAGGGAGCCCGGGACGGACTTCCGGACGTTAGACTCTGGGAATGAGGATGGTTCGGCGGCTTGTTGTGTTGGGGCTGGTGTGGGGTTCGCTCGTGACCTGCGGTGTGACGCAGGGGACGAAGCTGTGGAGCGTGGGGCGGTACGACGAGATGCAGCGCGGAACGGCTGAGGGCGTGGCCATCCGGAGCGATGGACGCCTGGAGGCGGGGCCGGCCACTTCCCTGCTCTACCCGGCGGGTGCGAGCTATGTCTGGTCGGTTGCGGTGGACGCGAGTGGAACCGCATATGTGGCTCTGGGCGGAAGCACGAATGGATCTGCGGCGGTGATGCGGGTGACGCCGGATGGAAGGGCGGAGAAGGCCTTTGCGGGCGAGGGGTTAGGGGTGCAGGCGGTCCGTGTGGGGCCGAACGGTGCGGTGTTTGCGGCGACCTCTCCCGATGGAAAGGTGTACCGGTTGGGCAAGGCGGGTGGGTCGTCGGAGGTGGTGTTCGACCCCAGCGCGACGGCAGAAAAGCCCAAGTACCTGTGGGATCTGGCGGTCGGCAAAGACGGGACGGTGTACGTGGCGGCGGGGGCTCCGGCCGTCGTTTACCGGATAAGGCCGGATGCGGGAGCAAGGGCTGAGGTGATGTTTCGAACTGCGGATCAGCATATCCGGTGCCTGGCGATGGCCGGGGATGGGATGCTGTGGGCGGGATCGGATGGGGCCGGAGTGATCTACCGGATTTCGACAAGCTCAAAGGGAGCGCGGCCGTTTGCGGTGTATGCGGCGGGACGGCGGGAGATTACGGCTCTGGCGGTGGACGGGTCGGGTGAGGTATATGCGGCGGCGGTGGGAGCGAAGAGCGGGAGCTCGCTGCCTCCGCTGCCGGTCACAGGAAGCGCAGGGGTGACGGTTACATTTGTGCAGCCGGGATCGGCGACGGCGGCGAGTGCCAACAATGTTGTTCCGGATGGATCGGAGATCGACCGGATCGCGGTGGACGGAACTCCATCGAAGCTCCTGACCCTGAAAGATGACGTCGTTTATGCGCTCGCGATACGTGGCGGCGAGGTGATCGCGGCAACGGGGAACCGCGGACGTGTGTACCGGATCGACCCAAAGGTTCCGGGGCAGTTCTCTGAGGTGGCGCGCGTGGAGGGTGCGTCGCAGGCGACCGCTTTGGCCATGGCAAAGGATGGCCTGCTGGTCGGTGCGAGTAACGGCGGCAAGGTGATGCGGATGGGCGATGCCTCGGCGCCGGTGAGCACGTACACGAGCGAGGTGTTCGATGGCGGGCAGATCTCGCGGTGGGGGCGTGTGGAGGTGCAGTACGGGACGGCTCAGGGGAAGGCGCCCGCGTTTGACGTGTTGGTGCGGACGGGAAATGTGCCGAACCCAGTGGAAGGTTGGGGGGATTGGGTGAAGGTTCGGCCGAACGAGGGCGCGGCGGGCGTTCCGCTGGGACGGTATGCGCAGTGGAAGGTGGAGATGCGGGCCGGAGCGGACATCGCCGCGGTGGGACTGAACTATCTAGCGAGAAATGTCGCTCCGGTAGTGGATGAGGTGGTGGTGGTGTCGGGCGCTCGGGTAGCGCCGACGCCGGCAGCGGCGCAGGCACCCACAGTGCAGGTGGTGTTTCCGGCGGCTGCGGGAGCGGCGGCGCAGGCGATCAGTGTCGTGCAGGATGCGGGAACCGCACCCCTGACGGCGCAGAAGGATCGGAATGCCGTGACGGTGCGGTGGGCGGCGCATGACGACAATGGGGACGAGCTGATGTTTGCGGTTTGGTATCGGGGAGGCAACGAGGCGAACTGGCGGCTGTTGAAGGATAAGATTTCGGAGCGGTTCTACAGCTTCGACTCTTCCCTGCTGCCGGACGGGAGCTATGTTGCGAGGGTGGTGGCGAGCGATGCTCCGGTGCATACGGATGCGGAGACGCTGACCGGGGAGCGGGTGAGTGCGGGGTTCACGGTGGATACGACTCCGCCGGTGCCGGGGGTGCTGACGGCGGGGATGGAGGCGGGTTCAACGTCGAAGATGCATGTGATGTTTGAGGCGCGGGATGCGACGTCGCCGATTGCGCATGCGGAGTACTCGGTGGATGCGGGGGCGTGGCAGTATGTGGAGCCGGTGGGTGGGCTTTCGGACTCGCTGAGTGAGCGGTATGACTTTGTGGCGGCGGTGCCGGTGACAGGTGGCGAGGGCGTGACGAAGCCGGGGGAGCATGTGATTGCGGTGCGGGTGTATGACCGGTTTGAGAATATGGCGAGTGTGAAAACGGTGGTGCGCTAGCCGATGCGCTTTGAGCTCTTCATTGCGGCGCGGTATCTGCGGGCGAAGCGGCGGCAGGCTGTGGTGGGGGTGATCACGGCGATCTCGGTGATCGGGGTGGCGGCGGGTGTGGCTTCGCTGATTATTGCGCTGGCGATTACGAACGGGATGCGGCGGGATCTGCAGGAGAGGCTGCTGGGGTCCACGGCGCATGTGCAGCTGATGCGGGTGGCGGCGGATGGGATACGGGAGTGGCGGCCGCTGCTGGAGCGGCTGCGACGGGTGCCGCATGTGACGGCGGCGGCTCCGGGGCTGTATGGGCAGGTGTTGATCTCGCGTGGGGCGAGGAGTGGAGGGGCGCTGGTGGAGGGGGTGATTCCGGCGGATGAGCGGCGGGTTGGGGATCTGTTGCAGTCGATCAAGGTGGGAAGTGCGGTGGAGCTTGAGCCGGTTTCTGTAGGCGGGGCTGGGGTGTCCGGGAGCGGGGGCAGCGGACCTGCGGTTGAGGCGGTGCCGCCGATTGTGATTGGGAAGGATCTGGCGGAGACGATTGGGGCCGGGGTGGGGGACGGGGTGCTGGTGACGAGTCCGCAGGGGGAGTTGACGCCGCTGGGGCTGGTGCCGCGGTACCAGAGGTTTCGGGTGGTGGGGGTGTTTGCTTCGGGGTTTTACCAGTACGACTCGAGCTATGGGTTTATGCGGCTTCGGGATGCGCAGCGGCTGTTTTCGGAGCCGGATCTGATCTCGGTGATCTCGTTTAAAGTGGACGATCTGTACCGGGCGCGCGAGGTGGGAGCGGAGATCGAGCGGGTGGCGGGCAAGGGGTTTCAGACGACGAACTGGATGGAGCAGAACCGCGAGCTGTTCCGGGCATTGAAGCTGGAGCAGGTGGTGACGTTTATCGTGTTGGCGCTGATTGTGTGTGTGGCGGCGCTGAATATCCTGATTGCGCTGACGATGATGGTGATGGAGAAGACGCGGGACATCGCGGTGCTCATGAGCTTTGGGGTGACGGCGGCGCAGGTGCGGCGGGTGTTTCTGATGCAAGGGCTGCTGATCTCGGTGATCGGGACGGTGCTGGGGCTGGTGGTGGGGTATGCGGTGAGCTGGGCGGGTGGGCACTACCGATTTATCCGGCTGGACTCGGCGGTGTACTCGATCGACTACCTGCCGTTTGCGGCGCGGTGGTGGGACGGGCTGGTGGTGGCGGCGGTGAGTCTGGGTGTGAGCCTGGTGGCGACGCTGTATCCTTCGGGATCGGCGGCAAAGGTGTTGCCGGCGGAGGCCTTGCGCTATGAGTGAAGAGCAGCGATTGAACTACGGAGAGCTGTCGCCCGAGGGTTTAGGGGCCATGCGCGGCGTGGAGCACTATCTGAATGTGGGGAGCGGGTTGGGGCCGGTGCTGCTGGAGCTGGTGCGGCTGCGGGCGTCGCTGATGAACGGTTGCAGCTTCTGCATCGGGATGCACACGCACGAGCTGCGGAAGCATAACGAGCCGGACAGCCGGGTGGAGGCGGTGGCGGACTGGCGGGAGTCGGACGCGTTTACGCAAAGAGAGCGAGCGGCGCTTGAGTGGGCGGAGGTCGTCACAAGCCTTGACGGGCATGTTCCGGATGAGGCGTTTGCGGCGGTACGGGAGCACTTCACGGACAAGGAGCTCGTAGATCTGACGATGGCGATTGCGAGTATCAACGCGTGGAACAGAGTGGCGATTGCTTTTCGGCCGAAGTGGGACGAGCAAAAGGCTGAGGGCGGAAAGGCGGAGAGCAGCGAGACGTTTGCAAGCAGAGCGATGAGTGAGGACGGCGAACGGGCGATGACGGAAGGTGACGGCGGCAAGGTCGAGGTGGACGAGGAGTGATGTCGGGCGACGTGGTGTTGCGGGCGGAGGGCCTGACCAAGAGGTATGCCGCGGTGGCGGGCGGTGCAAAGAGCGGGCGGCGGGAGCTGGAGCTATTCCGGGGACTGGACCTGGAGGTGCGGGCGGGTGAGATGGTGGCGGTGGTAGGGGAGAGCGGGGCGGGCAAGAGCTCGCTGCTGCACCTGCTGGCAGCGCTGGACCGGCCGACGGCGGGAGAGGTCTGGTGCGCGGGCAAGCGGCTGGGCGGGATGAGTGCGGCGGAGGCTGCCCGATTTCGCAACACCGATGTGGGGTATGTGTGGCAGTTCCACTACCTGCTTCCGGAGTTTACGGCGCTGGAGAATGTGGCGATGCCGCTGCTTGCCCGGGGCGAGCGCCGTGCGGATGCTCTGACGGAGGCCAGGGGGTGGCTTGGGGAGGTTGGGTTGGCGGAAAGGTGGGAGCATCAGTCCGGCGAGCTGAGCGGAGGGGAGCAGCAGAGGGTGAGCCTCGCACGGGCGCTGGTGACTGAGCCAAAGGTGCTGCTGGCTGATGAGCCTACGGGGGATCTGGACGAGAGGACCGCTGAGGCGGTTTTTGGGCTGATCCAGCGGTTGCATGTGGCGCACGGACTGGCCAGCGTACTGGTGACGCACAGCATGGAGTTTGCGCGGAGATGCGATCGCCTGCTGCGGCTCCGCGAGGGACGGCTGGTGGAGGTTTAGGGGATGCGGGCCGGTCGTCAGATGTCCTTGCGGTAGAGGAGCTCGCGCATGGCTTTTCGCCTCGCCTCGTTGGCTTCGCTCTCGGATTTGCGCTCGTCGGCGTCCATGCGGCGCCTGGTTTCGGGGTCGGCGGCCTCGGTGGCGCTGCACTCCGGGCAGCGATTGGCGAAGCCGGGTTTGTCGGGTTTGAGCTCGAACTCTTCGGAGCAGACGGCACAGACTTTGATGGGGAAAGGCATTGCGGTTCCTATGATAAACGGGAGGTAGGGCCCGGGGTGATCAGGGCCGTTGAGGGTGTAGGAGCAGGGGGGAAGTTTGACAATCCCACATTTGTGACCACCTTTGCACAGCCGTGCAGGAGCCTCTGTGGGTACTGGCGGGGGATAATGCTCCCTACTCTTTCTTCGTGTGTTCACAGGGGAATACACTAGATGTAGTGGAGTGGCCCCGGCCGGGAACGGGCGGGGCCTCAGTGTCCGCCGCGAGCGGTCAACGCGGATGGATGGGCAAGGTGACCACCGGGGTTGTCTCAACTTTGCGGCTGAGGCGACGGCCGGGTTCGAAGGGGAGAACATGTTCGAACGCTATACGGAGAAGGCGCGGCGCGTGATTTTCTTTGCGCGTTACGAGGCGAGTCAATTTGGGTCGCCTTATATCGAGACAGAGCACCTGCTGCTGGGATTACTGCGTGAGGACAAGGCGTTGACGAACCGCTTCCTGCGGTCGCACGCGTCAGTGGAGTCGATACGGAAGCAGATTGAGCAGCATACGACGATTCGCGAGAAGGTATCGACGTCGGTGGATCTGCCGCTCTCGAACGAGTGCAAGCGGGTGCTGGCGTATGCGGCGGAAGAGGCCGAGCGGCTGAGCCACAAACATATCGGGACGGAGCATCTGCTGCTGGGTCTGCTGCGAGAGGAGAAGTGCTTCGCCGCGGAGATACTGACGGAGCGGGGATTGCGGCTGCCGGCCATTCGCGAGGAGCTGCAGCGGACCACGCAGGAGAAGGCGCCGGCGGCGGGCAAGCAGACGAGCGGGAGCGGGCGGCAGGAGCAGAGCATGCTGGCCGAGTTCAGTCGGGATCTGACGCAGTCCGCGATGGATCAGCAGCTGGATCCGCTGGTTGGACGGGACACGGAGGTGGATCGCGTGATCCAGATTCTGTGCCGCCGGACGAAGAACAATCCGGTGCTGATCGGCGAGCCGGGCGTGGGCAAGACGGCGATTGTGGAAGGGCTGGCGCAGAAGATCGCGGACGGCGAGGTTCCGTCATTTCTTGCCGACAAGCGCGTGCTGGCGCTCGATCTCTCGCTGATTGTCGCGGGAACGAAGTATCGCGGGCAGTTTGAAGAACGGCTCAAGACGATCATGAAGGAGCTGATGGAGAACCAGAACTCCATCGTGTTTATCGATGAGCTGCACACGCTGGTTGGAGCCGGGTCTGCGGAGGGGTCGCTCGATGCGGCGAACATCCTGAAGCCGGCGTTGAGTCGAGGCGAGATCCAGTGCATTGGAGCGACGACGCCCGCGGAGTACAGGAAGTCGATTGAGAAAGACCGGTCGCTCGAGCGGCGTTTCCAGGCGGTCAAGGTCCCACCTCCGAACGAGGAGGATGCGATCAAGATCATCATGGGGATCAAGGACAAGTACGAGAAGTTTCATGCGGTGAGCTACACGGATGAGGCGATCAACTTTTCGGTGTCGCACTCGAGCCGCTACATCCCGGATCGGTTCCTGCCGGATAAGGCGATCGATCTGATCGACGAGGCGGGGGCGCGGGTGAAGCTGCGGCAGACTTCCCTGCCCGAGGAGCTGACGGAGGTCCAGAAGCGGATCAAGTTCATCGTGCATCGCATGGAGAACGCGATTGCGAATCACGAGTTCGAGAAGGCGCGTTTCTACTCGGACGAGGAGCGCAAGGAGCGGGAGAACCTGCGGGCGCTACGCGACAAGTATCACCTGGATGATTCGTCCGCGGGCATCGTGACGCGCGAGGATATCGAGGATGTCGTAAGCCGGTGGACGGGCGTGCCGATCACGTCGCTGAAGGAAGAGGAGACGCAGCGTCTGCTTCGGGTTGAGGAAGAGCTGCACAAGCGGGTAATTTCGCAGGAGAAGGCGATTTCTGCGCTGGCGCGGGCGATCCGAAGGTCACGTGCGGGGTTGAAGAACCCTGCGCGGCCGATTGGAAGTTTCCTGTTCCTTGGGCCGACGGGCGTCGGAAAGACGGAGATGGCGCGGACCCTGGCGCAGTTCCTGTTCGGGAGCGAGAAGAGCCTGATCCGATTCGATATGTCGGAGTTCATGGAGAAGCATTCTGTGAGCAAGCTGATCGGATCGCCTCCGGGATATGTGGGCTACGAGGAGGGTGGACAGCTGACCGAACGGGTCAAGCGTTCGCCATACTCGGTGGTGCTGCTGGACGAGGTCGAGAAGGCGCATCCCGACGTGTTCAACCTGCTGCTGCAGGTGTTTGAAGACGGGCAGCTGACGGATGGGCTGGGCAACACCGTCGACTTCAAGAACACGATCCTGATCATGACCTCGAACATCGGGGCCAAGCACCTGATGAAGCGCGAGGGTCTGGGCTTCCAGTCGCGGATGGAGGATGTGGTTCTCGAGAAGATGGAGGAGCTGGTGAAGGGCGAGGTCAAGCGCACCTTCAATCCGGAGTTCCTGAATCGTCTGGACGAGATCATTATCTTCACGGCGCTCTCGGATGCGGACCTGATGCAGATCCTGGAGCTGCTGGTGCAGCAGCTCAACGTCAACCTGGTACACAAGGCGATCACGCTGAGCGTGAACGATGACGCGAAGAAGTGGATTCTGGACAAGACGGTGACCGACAGAAGCTACGGCGCGCGGCCTTTGCGCAGGGCGCTGCAGCGGTTCGTCGAGGATCCTTTGTCCGAGGCTTTGATTGCGGGCGGGATCGCGCAACGGCCGGCGTTCCTTGAGGTGTACCTGGACAACAACCAGCTGTTTTACCGGCCGATCTCTTCCGATGGCGAGGAGAAGGTTGGAGGACTGGCGCTGAGCGTCGTTTAGACGAGGTTGCAGAGGGTGCCCTGGCGAGAACCTGCCGGGGCACCTTTTCTTTTGCTCCAAGGAGGGTAAGAGATGGATCGACGAGAGTTTGCTGCCCTGATTCCGGCGCTGCTGGCGATGTCTGCGACAGGGAGTGGAGAGGCTGAGGTGCAGGCCACGCAGACGTCCACTCCGGCGCGTCCGGCGGGAGCGTTGAGCGAGATCAGTTCGGGGGTATACAAGCCGGGGCCGGAACATGGGAACCCGGCGCAGCGGAGCTCCCGGCGATACCTGGTGGGACGGCTGAAGGCCGGAGAGATCCAGATGGAGATCCACCAGACCACGCAGCAGGCCGGGACCGAGCACGAGCCGGTGGGAACCCATCTGCACAACGAGATCTGGCTAGTGAAGGATGGCGTCTGCGAACTGATGACGAGCGGTGTGACGCGACGGATGGAGGCGGGCGATGTTGGCATCTGCGCCGCGGGTGATCAGCATTGGGTTCGCAATGCGGGCGATGGGCCATGTACGTATTTTGTGGTGACGGTGGGACCGCCGGAGCAGGGCTGAGGCTGGGCTGCGATTGCGCCCTGAGCAGGGCGCCCGGGGTGGGTCAGGTGTCGAGGCCGGCGAGCTCGCGGGCACGGACGAAGACGCGGGCGAACATGGCACTGTTGAGTCGGCCGGTGTTGGTGTTGCGGAGCGATGGGTGGTAGCTCGCGAGCAGGTGGATGCCGTGGGGCATGGCGAACTCGGCCCCATGGGCGAAGCGGAAGGCTGAACGGGCGGGGATGACTCCGGTGTGAAGGAGATGCGCGAGGTAGCCATCGAAGGCTATTTTGCCGAGGCAGACGATGACCCGAACGCGAGGGAGCGCGGCGAGCTCGTGTGCGAGGTGTTCGCGGCAGTTGCGGATCTCTTGTGGAAGGGGCTTGTCTCCGGGCGGAGCGCAGCGGACGACGGAGGCGATCCAGGCGTCGCGGAGCTCCAGGCCGTCGTCCCGGTGGATGGCGCGGGGCCTGGTGGCGAAGCCGAGCTCGTGGAGGACGGGGTACATGAAGTCGCCGGAGCCGTCGCCGGTGAAGGGGCGGCCGGTGCGATTGGCTCCGTGGGCTCCGGGAGCGAGGCCTAGGAGGAGGACGCTTGCGCGAGGGTCTCCAAAGCCGGGCACCGGCCGGGACCAGTAGGTCTGATCCATGTAGGCGCGGCGGCGGGTTTCACCGACGGCGGTGCAGTAGGCGCGAAGGCGGGGGCAGCGCTCGCAGAGGATGATTTGCTGATGGACGTGTTCGACTTGAGCTTGCTTGACGGTGAGGGGCACGTGTTTTGATGATAGGGCGCGCCGGTTGCTGGTGCGCCAATTCACGGGGATGTTGCGCGCACGTAGAATGCAACCCGGGACCCCTGGGGGAGAACTTGGAAGATCCGCGGCTGAGCCGGATGTATGCGTCGATGCTGGCGCGCAATTTTGGAGGACTCTGGGAGAGGTTCGGGGACTGGGTCTCGATCAACGCCACGAAGCTTATCTGGCTAGGGATCCTTGGCGCCGTGATCGTGTTGCCGCTCGGGTGGGCGGCGCATACGCGTGGGCGGTTTTCGGTGTTGAAGTCGCATATCCGAGAGCGGATCTCTCCACCCGAGGCGCAGCCGCCGAGGCCAGGCGGACAGGACGTGCTGGTGCTTCAACGAGCTCTGCTGGAGGGTGGGGGGATGCCGGAGTTTGTATCGGCAACTCTGCTCCCCGGTCGAGGGATGAACACGCTGCAGATTACGGCCTATCTGCCGGGCAAGGGTGAGGTCCCGCTGCTTTCCGCGTCGAGCGTGGCGCAGGCGGCGGTGTCGATGAGTGGGGAGGGTCTGGATGCGAATGGCGCAGCCAGTCTGAAGATGGGAGGAGCGATCGAAGCTCCGTGGGCCGGAAAGGTCTTTGGGACGCTGTCTCCGGACGGCTCAAAGATCTTCACGCAGTGGCGCGGCCGCACCCTTGCGCTTCCAGTGACGACGAAGGAGGCGGACGGAGCCGCCGCTGCGAACGGAGGCATGTTGCTGACGGTTCCGGCCGACTCGGTGAACTCGAGCGTAATGCCGGATGGGGGCGAGGCGCAGGCGACCTTCGATGTGGGGAGCTTTGGGGACCGCTGGCCGTCGAAGACGGAGGTGACGATGACGATGCTGCTGAGCAGTCACGTGCTGGACCTCCGAATGACGGCGAAGAATGTAGGCACGGAACCGGAGCCTTTCGGAATGGGCTGGCAGCCGCGGTTCGCGATCCCCAGCGGAGATCGAGCGCAGGCGACTCTGCGCATGCCGACGGGAGACCGAGTGGAGAGGCGGCCTGGAGGGATACCGACCGGGCGACTACTTCCGGTAGAGGGAACAGCGTTCGACTTTACGGGGCGGGGCGGGGCGAAGCTGGGGATGGGGAGCCTGGATGAGAGCTTTGTGCACCTCAGGCCGGCGATTCTTGACTTCGGGCCGGCGGCGGAGCTGCGGGACCCGAAGAGCAACTACAGGCTGCGGGTCACAGCCATGACGCCGGGGATTCGAGAGATCCGCGTGGTGTCGCCGGCGGGCTCGAATTATGTCGAAGTTGCTCCGCAGCTGAACTTCGACGATCCCTTTGGGAGGGAGTGGCCGGCAACCCAGGACACGGGGATTGTTGTTCTGCAGCCGGGGCAGTCGGTGCAGTGGAAGGTCCGGCTGGAGCTGTTCACGACGACCACGGAGGGATCGTCCTTGTGAGTGATCCGCTGAGCCAGGTTTGACCCTCTCCGCCGAAGACTCGTACAGTGAAAGGGAGGCGTGGACCGCAGAGTTTTCCCAGACGGGTGAGGCGGGATCTATTCTTACGACCTCCGGAAGGCAAGAATTTTGAGTCAGACAGAAACCACAGAGATGAATGAGACCGTAGACCGCCCCGAAGAAGCTCACACGCACGCCGACGGGCATGAGCACACGCACGATCACGGCCACCAGCACCAGGCGCCTGCGCTGAACCCGGAGTTGATGCGGGAGATCGAGGTCGAGACCGGCGCGGAGGAGGTTTCAAAGAGCTTCCGGACGGTGATTAAGCGGTATCAGAAGCTGGCCAGGATCCCGGGCTTTCGTGCCGGCAAGGTGCCCGAGTCGCTGATTCGGTCGAAGTTTGCGAAGGAGGTACGGCAGGAGGTTCTGGAGAGCCTGGTTTCGGAGCGCTTTCGGAGGGCGATCGACGAGCAGAAGCTGCGTCCGATCTCCGAGCCGCAGCTGATGGATATGCAGCTGATGGACGGGCAGCCATTGCGCTTCAAGGCTGCGTTTGAGGTGATGCCAGAGATCGACCTGACGGGCTACGACTCGGTGAAGGTGCAGAGGCCGGATGCGACGCTGACCCAGGACGAGTTCGAGGCGGAGTTGAACCGTGTGCTGGAAGGCCATGCGACGGTGGAGCCGGTGGATGAAGATCGCGTGCTGGCTGACGGTGATTGGGCAGATATCACGTTTACCGGAGAGGTGAAGGAGCTGGCCCAGACTGTCGGCGAAGAGGGGCTCGAGGCAGCGAAGAGCGAGCCGGTGACCGGGCAGGACGTATTGATCGAGATCGGCGGGAAGAACACCATCCCGGCGTTTACGGATGCGCTTCGCGGGACAAAGCCCGGACAGGAGCTGACGTTCGAGGTGGTGTATCCGCAGGACTTCGGCGAGCCGCGGCTGGCAGGGCAGACGGTCAGCTATGACGTGTCGGTGAAGGCGATCAAGCGGAAGAACTTCCCGGAGCGAGATGCGGAGTTTGCCAAGCAGCTTGGGGCGTACGAGAGCTTTGAGGAGTTTGAGACGAAGCTTCGGGAGCACACGGAGAAGCGGAAGAGGGACTCTGTTGAGAGTCAGGCCAAGGACAAGATGCTGGAAGAGTTGATTGCGCGCTTCCAGTTCCCTGTTCCGGAGTCGTTTGTTCAGCAGCAGATTGAAGCTCGGCTGGACCGTGGCTTACGCGCTCTGGCTCAGCAGGGTATGAAGCCCGAGGATATGCGAAAGCTCGACTTCGCACGCCTGCGCGATGCGCAGCGCGACCAGGCGATCAACGAGGTGAAGGCTTCGATGATCCTGGATCGGATCGCGGAGGCGGAGAATGTGGACATCTCGGAGGAGGACTTCGACCGCGAGCTTTTGATGCTGTCGATTCAATCGCGAGAGCCGCTTGAGACGCTGCGGGAGCGCCTGTCACGTGACGGAGGTCTGGATCGCATCCGCGAGCAGATGCGGAGAGAACGTGCCGGAACTGTGCTGTACGAGAAGCTGGCGTCCTAAGCAGGAAGCTGGCGGGGCCTAAAACGGTTAAGAGAGAGAAGAGAGAGAGCTATGGGACTTGTACCAATGGTGATCGAGCAGACGAGTCGAGGCGAACGAGCCTACGACATCTACAGCCGTCTGCTGCGGGACAACATCATTTTTCTGGGAACGCCGATCGATGACAATATTGCGAACGTCATCATCGCGCAGCTCCTGTTTTTGAGCGGGGAGGATCCAGAGAAGGACATCCAGCTGTACATCAACTCGCCCGGAGGTTCGATTACGGCGGGCATGGCGATCTACGACACGATGCAGTACATCAAGAACGATGTGCAGACGCTGTGCATCGGGCAGGCAGCCAGCATGGGTGCATTTCTGCTGATGGCGGGCAAGAAGGGCAAGCGTTTCGCCCTGCCGAACGCCCGTATTCTGATCCACCAGCCGCTCATTATGGGCGGTGGGCTCAGCGGACAGGCGACGGAGATCGACATCCATGCGCGTGAGATTTTGCGGCTGCGTGAATTGATGAACAAGATCCAGGCCGGACACACGGGGCAGAGCGTAGAGCAGATTGAGCGGGATACGGACCGCGACTTCAGCATGACGGCGCAACAGGCAAAGGACTACGGCCTGATCGACGACATCATCGACCGACCTCGCGGCTGAGTCTGCTACTAGCAATCGTATGGCCCGGGCGAGCCCGGGCCATACATCTTTAGCGGGACTCGCGTATTTGGCCGGCCCGGTGCGGCTCTTCTGATCCGGTGTAAACTTAAGCCAGACATAAGGGAATCGGTTTCACTTTGGAGTGTGGTCTTCGGTATGAAAACGTCACGAGGTTCGGAAGACTCTCTGCGCTGCTCGTTCTGCCACAAGTCACAAGACGCGGTAGCGAAGTTGATCTCTTCGCCGTCCGACTACCCGCGCGCTTACATCTGTGATGAATGCGTGGCGGTGTGCAACTCGATTCTTGAGGACGATCGAACCGAGGCGCAGCCCGGTGCAGCGCCGGCCCATCTTCCAAAGCCGCAAGAGGTAAAGGCTTTCCTGGATGAGTATGTGATCGGCCAAGACCAGACCAAGAAGAAGCTTGCGGTGGCTGTGTACAACCACTACAAGCGCATCCAGATGAACAAGACCCGTGGGAACGATGTCGAGCTGGCGAAGTCGAACATTCTGATGGTGGGGCCGACGGGATCGGGCAAGACACTGCTGGCGCATACTCTGGCGAAGATGCTCGACGTGCCGTTCGCGATTGTAGACGCGACGACGCTGACGGAGGCCGGGTACGTGGGCGAGGACGTCGAAAACATCATCCTAAAGCTGCTGCAGGCGGCTGAGGGTGACGTGACGCGTGCGCAGAGCGGCATTATCTACATCGACGAGATCGACAAGATCGGTCGCAAGGACGAGAACCCCTCCATCACGCGGGACGTTTCAGGGGAGGGTGTCCAGCAGGCGCTGTTGAAGATTCTTGAGGGAACAGTCGCGAACGTTCCACCGCAGGGGGGGCGCAAGCACCCGCACCAGGAGTTCACGGCTGTGGATACGACGAACATTCTTTTCATCTGCGGGGGGGCCTTTGTTGGGCTCGAGAAGGTGATCGGGCGACGTATCGGGAAGAAGGCACTCGGCTTCAAGACGCTGTCCGAGCCGGATGCTGCAGATGGTGAGGTAACTCCGATCCGCGCGCAGCGGGACGCGGAGCTGCTTCGACAGGCACAGCCACAGGATCTATTGAAGTATGGGTTGATACCGGAGTTTGTGGGGCGTCTGCCGGTGATGGGTGTGCTGGACGAGTTGGATGAGGCTGCCCTGATCGACATCCTTACGAAGCCACGGAACGCCATTCTGAAGCAGTACAGCAAGCTGTTCGAGTATGAGGGTGTGAAGGTGACCTTCACCGAGGATGCGGCGCGGGAGATTGCGCGCGAGGCTCTGCACCGCAAGGTTGGAGCGCGCGGGTTGAGGATGATTCTCGAAGAGCTGATGCTTGACCTGATGTACTACGTGCCTGGAAACAAGAAGGTGAAGGACCTCTCGATTACGGCCGAGATGGTGCAGAAGCGCGCGGTGACACTGCCGGTGCTGTTGGAGAAGGCCGGATAGGACGTCCCGGTAGACAGGAGAGGCACGCTTTGCGCGTGCCTTTCCTTTTTTGAAGCTGGCTGAGCGTCGAGTTAGGACTTTGAGCAAAGCGTGTTCAGCGCGTCACTGCAGGAGAGATCTCCATCCACATCAACATCCGTGACGCATTACAATCACGGGAAGCCCGGGCCGTTGCATCGTTGCTGCATGGCTGACGTCTAAATTGGGGGAGAACAATGGCGAACCAATCCAAAGAAATTCTGAGTGGCGATGTACGGAAGCTGCCGATGATGCCGATCCGCGACATGGTCATCTTTCCGTTCATGATGACGCCCTTTGTTGTGGGACGAGACTCAAGCGTGCGCGCGCTCGAAGAGGCGCTGACGGGCGACCGAAAGATCTTTCTGGCGACGCAGCACGACGCATCGGTGGACGAACCAAGCGCGAGCGATATCTACGAGACGGGAACCATCGGAAACATCGTCCAGAGCGTGAAGATGCCGGACGGCAACATCAAGGTGCTGGTGGAGGGTGTGGAGCGAGCGCGTGCAAGCGAGGTGACGGATGAGGACGGCTTCTTCGTCGCGACGGTGCGCACGGGGGCGACCCGGCTGGAGATGAGCCCGCAGGTGGAGCAGCTGATGCAGCGGGTGCACTCGCTGTTTGAGCAGTATGTGAAGCTGCAGCAGAGCCTGAACTACGAGACGATGGCGGCGAGCGTTCGCGCTGACGAACCGGCGAAGCTCGCCGATACGATTGCCGCGAATCTGCAGCTCTCGATCGAGGAAAAGCAGCAGCTGTTGGAGGTATTTGATCCCGAGGATCGCCTTTCGCGTGTGGCCGACGCGCTTGATGTGGCGATTGAGAAGCTGAACATGGATCGCACCATCCAGTCGCGGGTGAAGCGGCAGATGGAAAAGGCGCAGAAGGAGTACTACCTCAACGAGAAGATCAAGGCTATCCAGAAGGAGCTTGGGCGCGGCGAGAAGAGCGAGTTCGATGAGCTGAAGAAGAAGATTGAAGCCTCTGGGATGCCGAAGGATGTTCTTGAGAAGAGCATGCTGGAGCTGAAGAAGCTCGAGGCGATGCCGCCGATGTCGGCAGAGTCGACGGTGAGCCGCAACTACCTCGACTGGCTGCTCTCGGTGCCATGGCGGAAGCGTTCGAAGGAGATTCGGTCGATCGACCATGCGGAGCAGATTCTGAACGAAGACCACTACGGCCTCGAGAAGATCAAGGAGCGCATCCTTGAGTTCCTCGCGGTGCGACAGCTGGTGAAGAATCCGAAGGGATCGATCCTTTGCTTTGTTGGACCTCCGGGTGTGGGCAAGACCTCGCTCGGGATGTCGATTGCGAAGGCGACCGGACGAAAGTTCGTGCGGATGTCGCTGGGCGGCGTTCGGGACGAGGCGGAGATTCGCGGGCATCGCCGGACGTACATCGGTGCGCTGCCCGGACAGATTATTCAGAGCATGAAGAAGGCCGGAACGAAGAATCCGGTATTTATGCTGGACGAGATCGATAAGATGGCGTCCGACTTCCGGGGTGATCCTGCGAGCGCGTTGCTGGAGGTTCTGGATCCGGAGCAGAACACGTCGTTTCAAGACCACTACTTGGATGTGGAGTATGACCTTTCGCAGGTTCTGTTCGTGGCGACCGCAAACGTTCTGCACACGATTCCGGGTCCCTTGCAGGACCGGATGGAGATCCTGCGGCTGCATGGGTATACAGAGCTGGAGAAGCTGGAGATCGCCAAGCAGTACCTCGTGAAGAAGCAGAGGGAAGGAACGGGGCTCTCTGAGGAGCAGGTGATCTTTGAAGACGATGCTCTGAAGCAGACCATCCGGGGGTATACGCGAGAGGCCGGTGTCAGAAACCTGGAGCGCGAGATCGGCAATGTGTGCCGCAAGGTTGCGCGACGCGTGGTGAAGAACGGAGCCGAGCACAAGGAGATTGTGACGGGTGAGAACCTTTCCGATCTGCTGGGCACGGCGAAGTTCCGCGATTCCATGGCGCATGAGAAGAGCGAGATCGGGCTTGTCACCGGGCTCGCCTGGACGGAGGTGGGCGGGACGATCCTGCAGACCGAGGTTCAGGTGCTGGATGGCAAGGGCAAGATGACCACGACCGGGCAGCTGGGCGAGGTGATGCAGGAGTCTGCACAGGCTGCGCTGAGCTACATCCGATCGCGGGCGCATCACCTTGGGCTGAGCCGCGATTTCTACCGAAATGTGGATATCCATGTCCATGTGCCGGAGGGTGCAATTCCGAAGGACGGACCTTCGGCCGGCATTACGATGGCCACCGGCCTGGCAAGTGCGCTGACCAAGATCAAGGTCCGGCGCGACATCGCGATGACGGGTGAGATCACGCTGCGAGGAAAGGTTCTGCCGATCGGCGGCCTGAAGGAGAAGTTGCTTGCTGCTCACCGCGCGGGCATCTTCGAGGCGATCGTGCCGGAGGACAACAGGAAGGACCTGGCAGATCTGCCGGAGCTCCTGAAGAGCACGATGAAGCTTCACTTCGTAAGCGAGATGGATGAGGTTCTGCAGATCGCGCTGGAGGGTGAACTTCCTGAGCTTCAGGAGGAGACACCGGTGGCGCTGGCGAACGTGATTCCGCCTCCCCCACCTGCGGTCTCAATCCCGGCGGCCCACCAGTAGAGGTTTGGGACAGATACGAGCGAAAGCCGAGCCACATGGGCTCGGCTTTTGCTTTGGTACTTCCCTGCTGGACTAAACTGCGCGGCGACCGGTTACGAAGTGCATGATCACAGAGATGATTGCAAACAGAATCAAGAGGTGGATAAGGAAGCTGCTGACGTGGAAGACGAGGAAGCCACCGAGCCAAAGAACCAGGAGGACAACTGCGAGTATGAGGAACATGCAAACCTTCTTTCTTGCGTCCGGAATCGCGCTTGCCCGCGCAAATCTCTCCTAAGCTAAGAGAGACAAAGGACGAAGACCGTTGCTTGAGTTCAAAATATCTAGCGTAGCGGAAGCTGAATCGGATCTGCGCAGCCGCCGGCGATGGACGGTATCAGCATGACCTCATCTCCATCCTGGAAGGCGTAGGTTTCACCGCCGAGGAATCGGATGTCCTCGTCATTGACATAGATGTTGATGAAGCGGCGGAGCTTTCCGCTCTCATCCTTGATCTGTGTGCCGAGTGCGGGAAACTGCTGGTCGATCTCCGTGAGGAGTGAGGGCAGATCCTGCGCGCCAGAGTCGAAGTTCTTTTTGCCGTCGGTGTGGCGCGTGAAGGCTGTGGGGAGTGTGACTTTGATTGGCATACTATGCTCCAGCCCCGACGAGTTCGGGCTCTGCTGTGGCGCCATCCAGCTCGCGTATGTAGGCTTCGAAGTCAGCAAGACGCGGACGAACTGCACGTTCGACGGTGTAGCGTCCGGCGAGGGCGTCGGTGGTCTTCAGGCCGTTGCCGGTGATGACGGAGACGGTAACCTCTTCCGGGGAGATTCGCCCGTGGGCGTAGAGGCGCGCGGTGACCGCCGTGGTGACGCCGCCTGCTGTCTCGGTGAAGATGCCCTCGGTCTCGGCAAGCTCCTGGATGCCAGAGACGATCTCCACGTCGGAGACATCTTCGGCGTAGCCTCCGCTGGACTGGATCATCTTTGCGGCACTGGGACCGTCGGCGGGGTTGCCGATCGCGAGTGAGCGTGCGATGGTGTTGGGGCGCTGCGGTTCGATGTAGTCGAGACCGGCCTTGACGGCGACCGAGATAGGCGAGCAGCCGGTGGCCTGAGCCCCAAAGAAACGAACCGGCTTGTCTTCGACCAGGCCAAGGGCGATGAGCTCGTTGAACGCTTTGCGGATCTTGCGAATGACGGAGCCCCCAGCCATGGGGCAGACGATGTTGTCAGGCAGGCGCCAGCCGAGCTGTTCAGCGATCTCGAATCCAACCGTCTTTGAGCCTTCGGCGTAGTAGGGGCGGAGGTTGACGTTGACGAACCCCCAGTTGTACTCGCCGGCGATCTGGGTGCAGAGGCGGTTGACGTGGTCGTAGTTGCCGTCCACCCGGATGAGCCGGGCTCCGTAGACCTGGGTGGCGAGGATCTTGGCGGGCTCGAGGTCAGCGGGAACGAGGATAGTGGCCTTCAGCCCCAGGCGTGCAGCCTGGGCAGCGACCGAGTTCGCGAGATTGCCGGTCGAGGAGCAGCCGACGGTGGTGAAGCCGAAGCGCTGGGCGTTGGCAAGCGCGACCGCGACGACGCGATCCTTGAAGCTGAGGGTGGGAAAGCAGACGGAATCGTTTTTGAGATAGAGGTTTTGTGCGCCGATGCGCTTGCCGAGATTGCGGGCGCGAACCGTGGGCGTGAAGCCGACGGGGAGATCGGGGCGGAACTCTTCGGGAACAGGAAGAAGGGCGGCGTAGCGCCAGATGCTGGCCGGACCTGCAGAGATGTTGGCGCGGGTAAAGGCGGAACGGGCGGATTCCAGATCGTAGGTGAGTTCGAGGGGAGCCAGGCAGACGTCGCAGGCGGAGAGTGGCTGGTTGCCGTACAGCTTGCCGCACTCATTGCACTTCAACTGGTACGCCGTACAGGAATAGGCCATTGCACTCTTCTCCAAGGGAGGAGGGGTGTGGCTCCTTTGACGTCTCTCTTTTGGGGGGTCGCCGCGAACGGCTAAGGAAGAGGAAATGCGGGGTTGCAGGCCCGGACTTCGGGACTGCGTGCTCCGAATCTCATGTTCCCTGTTTCCAGGAGAGAGTTGACACCGGTACGCATTTGTTCTGTCCGGTTGTCGTGGCGTCTCAGGGCTCGTCCCTCAACCACTCTGCATGAAATTCAAATCTGCCGTGAAGCAGACTGGAATAGTTGATTAGTAGCACAGGGCAAGGAGCGACCGCAAGTTGATGGGCAGATGCGGACCTTGTGCGTCAACTTCGAAAGGGGAAGATTTAGCTGGAAGACCGGGCATTCGCCGAGCCTGGAACGATTCTGCGCACGCCCTGGACGAAGGCTCCGGGGTCGAACTCGGTGCGAAGGATCTCGTCGGGACAGTCAGTGAGATTCGCGACCCGCCAGTTGCAGACGAACGCGACCTTTTGGGTGTGTTGTGCCGTCTTTACCTCGGAACAGATGTGTTCCGCTTCCGCGACCCCCTTTTCACCCTCGACATCGACGAGTACGAGGTCGTAAGGTCGGCGGCGGAACAGGGAGAGCGCGTGTCCGGTGTCGAGCGTGGAATCGACGTGGAAGCCGGAGATCCGGAGGATCTGATCACGGAGCGGACGCAGCATCTCTCGTCTGCAGACGTGGAGTATTGCGGGTGCTGTAATTAACGGTTCGAGCATGAGATCGGGAGACACTTGCCCACCAAGATTGGCGATGGGTAAGGCCGCAGGGGACGCGGATCGATCCACCGAAACTCGACAAAGGCAGGACTAGTGTACCGGAAACGCTGGCACGTGCAACCTTCCAAACGGGAAAAGCATCGCGGGTTTGACTAGACGACAAAGTATTTTGCTTGGGGATGGTGGACGATGAGAGCGTTGGTGCTCTGCTCAGGCTCAAGGTGGAAGCCCTCGGTGATACGGACGCCGATGTTTTCTTCGGGCTTGAGGAGGGCGAAGATCTTGGTCTGATCTTCGAGGTTGGGGCATGCGGGGTAGCCGAAGGAGTAACGGGAGCCGCGATACTTCTGGTGGAAGAGATCGCGCACCTCGGGGGAGTCTTCCGCTGCTATGCCCAGCTCGATCCGCATCTGGCGGTGCATGTACTCGGCCAGTGCTTCTGCAGTCTCCACAGAGAGCCCGTGCAGGTAGAGGTATCGGGTGAAGTCGCCACCCTCGAAGAGGCGTTGGGTGATCTGGGAGGCCACACTGCCGATGGTGACGACGGAGAAGCCGATGACGTCCATCCGGCCGGTTGATTTGGGGGAGAAGAAGTCCGCAATGGACAGGAGGCGGCCTTCCCGCTGGCGAGGAAAGGTGATGCGAAGGAGTTCCGCCGAGGGCCTGGTTGCCGCGTCTGAAGGTTTGTAACCTTCGGGGTCATACACGATGACGTCGTTGCCGTCGGACTGCGCGGGGAACCAGCCGTAGACCGTTTTGGGCTCGAACCAGCCTTCTCGCTTTACCTCGGCGCAGAGCTCCGCCAGGATCGGGCGGTACTTCTCTTCGACGAGACGGACGTAATCGGTGGCGGAGGCAGTTTTGAGCTGCCACTGATTCTTGAACAGGGCGGTCTCGTTGATGAAGCCGTAGAGGGTGTCGAGGTCGAAGTCTTTGCGGACCTTGACACCGAAGAAAGAGGGCTGCGGGATCTCGGGGACATCGTGGACTACGGCGGATCGCTGGGTGCTGGTGCTGGCGGGAAGCGGGGCGATGTCGCCGCCCGGGCGAATAAATGTTTTGACCGTGGCGCCGTCAGAGAGGCGCTTCTCGCGGACGGTGGTGTCCGCATCGGTGAGGTCGCTCATGACGTGAAGGCCGGCGAAGGCATCTTCGGCGTAGAAGACGGATGCGGAGTACTCGCGGCGGAGGTCGTCTTCCACGTACTTGCGCGTGAGCGCGGCACCGCCACAGATGACGGGGATCTTGCTGTCGATCCGCTGGAGGTCCTGGACGACGTACTTCATCTCAAGTGTGGA
Organism: uncultured Acidobacteriaceae bacterium; assembly: GCA_963719405.1. Lineage (GTDB taxonomy): Bacteria > Acidobacteriota > Terriglobia > Terriglobales > Acidobacteriaceae > Edaphobacter. The sequence goes on along the minus strand of OY970381.1, from coordinate 3,944,371 downwards.
CTTGACGAGGAGGCCTGAGAGGCCGATGGCATCGGCGTTGTGCTGCTGCGCGGCCTGGATGATGACGTCGGCGGGCTGCTTGATGCCGAGGTTGACGACCTTGTAGCCGTTATTGGAGAGGATGATATCGACGAGGTTTTTGCCGATGTCGTGGACGTCACCTTTGACTGTGGCGAGGACGATGGTTCCCTTCTGGTTGCCTTCGGACTTCTCCATCTTCGGCTCGAGGTAGGCGACGGCCGCCTTCATGGTGGCGGCTGAGTCCAGGACGGAGGGGAGCTGCATCTTGCGTGCGCCGAAGAGCTCGCCGACGGTCTTCATGCCGTCAAGAAGTACGGTGTTGATGAGATCGAGAGGGGTGTAGCGGGTGAGGGCGGACTCGAGGATGTCTTCGAGGGACTGCTTGCGGTCGTCGCGGCCAAGGCCACGCTCGCCGTTGATGATGAGGTACTTGAGCTTTTCTTCATCCGACATGGAGTCGGTGGTGGCGGCGATGTCTTCGTCCTGGCCGGCGATTTTAGAGAGGCCGGTGAAGTACTGCATGTAGATCTGTAACGGATCCTGTTCCGTTTCGACGTTGCGGAAGATGAGGTTGCGGGCGAGCTCGACCTCCTGCTCGGGGATCTTGTAGAGCGGGTAGATTTTCGAGTAGTTGACGATGGCGGAGTCAAGGCCGCGGTCGACGGCTTCCTTGAGAAAGACGGAGTTGAGGACGCGGCGGGCGTAGGCGTTGAGGCCGAAGGAGATGTTGGAGACGCCGAGGATGGTTCTGCACTCGGGGAGCTCCTGCTTGATGCGGCGGACGGCTTCAAGGGTCTCGATGCCGGCGGTGCGGTAGTCCTCCTGGCCGGTGGAGATGGGCAGGGTGAGGGGGTCGAAGATGATGTCCTGCGAACGGAGGCCGTAGGTTTCGGTGGCGAGCTTGTGGATGCGGTGGGCGATGGCGACCTTGCGGTCAGCGGTGAGGGCCATGCCCTCTTCGTCGATGGTGAGGGCGATGACCCCGGCGCCGTAACGGCGGGCCATGGGGAGGACCTTGGAGGTGCGCTTTTCGCCGTCTTCGAGGTTGATGGAGTTGATGATGGATTTGCCGGGGATTCGCTTGAGGGCTTCCTCGATGACGTCGGCCTCGGTGGAGTCGACGAGGATCGGCGCGGGCACGCGGGTGGCGATCTTTTCAAGGACGCCGTTCATGTAAGCTTTTTCGTCTTCGCCAACCACGGCGCAGCAGAGGTCGAGCATCTGGGAGCCTTCGGCGACGAGGCGCTTGGCCATGGTGAAGATGCCGTCGTAGTCGCCGTTGCGAACCATGTCGCGGAAGGCGGCGTTGCGGGTGGTGGTGTTCATCTCCTCGGCGACGATGGCGGGCTGCCCGTCGACTTCAAGCAGGACGGAGGAGAAGGCGCTGGCGGCGATGGACTGAATGCGCGGCGATCGGGGGGCGGGGGTGGCCTGGGCGACGGCGTCGGCGACTGCGCGGATGTGAGCGGGTGTGGTTCCGCAGCAGCCGCCGACGACCTGTACGCCGTAGTCAGTGACGAAGCGGCGGTGGAAGTCTGCGAGCTCGGCGGGGGTGAGGCCGTAGTGGGCGCGGCCGCCGACGTTCTGCGGAAGGCCGGCGTTGGGAAGCACGCTCACGGGCATGGTCGCGTTCTGGCAGAGGAAGCGGACGGCGTCGTTCATCTCGCGGGGGCCGGTGGCGCAGTTGAGGCCGATGATGTCAGGGCGGAAGCACTCGAGGACGGCGAGCGCGGCACCGATCTCGGAGCCGAGCAGCATGGTGCCGGTGGCTTCCATGGTGATCTGCATCTGGATGGGGACCGTGACGCCGAGGTTGTGCATGGCGTCGTGGCAGGCGGCGAGTGCGATCTTGGCCTGGAGGAGGTCCTGCGAGGTCTCGATGAGGAGGACGTCGACGCCGCCCTCGATGAGAGCTTCGGCCTGCTCTACGTAGGTGACGAGCATGGCGTCGTAGCCGATGTGGCCGAGGGAGGGGAGCTTGGTGGTGGGGCCGATGGAGCCCGCGACGAAGCGGGGCTTGTCGGGGGTGGAGAACTCGCGGGCTGCTTCGCGGGCGAGGCGGGCGGCGGCGAGGTTGAGCTCGCGGGCACGTTCGGGGATGCCGAACTCCTGGAGGACGAGGGAGGAGGCGCCGAAGGAGTCGGTCTCGATGACATCGGCGCCGGCGGCGAGGTAGGAGCGGTGGATCTCGCCAATGACGTCGGGACGTGTGACGGTGAGGATCTCGGAGCAGTTCTCGAGGCCCGCGTAGTCACCGTCGACGGTGAGGTTGTAGTTCTGGATGCTGGTGCCCATGGCACCGTCGTAGACGATTACGCGCTGCTTGAGAGTGTCAAGGAAGGTTGCCATAGCCAATACTCAGGATATCGCGAGTTCGGGCGCGGAGGCGTCGGCACGCGTTGGCTGGACGGATGCTTCGGTGCGCGAGCCTTGCCTAGGAGAGTATTTCGGCGAGGTCTTTTTCGGAACGCGGCTCAAGCGGAAGGGCGGGGAGGATGGGGACGAGCATATCTTCTTTGCGCATGACGAGGTTGGTCGCGTTGAGCGAGGCGAGCTCGAAGCCATGGCCGTGGGTGATGGCGTCGGTGGGGCAGGCCTCGACGCAGTAGCCGCAGAAGATGCAGCGGTTGTAGTCGATGTTGTAGACCTTGGCGTAGCGCTCGGCGGAGGAGATGCGGACCTCTTCGGTGTTCTCCGCGGCCTCGATGTAGATGCAGTTGGAGGGGCAGGCGGCGGCGCAGAGGAAGCAGGCGACGCATTTTTCCAGTCCATTCTCGTCTCGCTGAAGCTGATGCTTGCCGCGGAAGCGCTCCTCGAATTTAGCGCCGCGCATGGGTCCGGGACCGTCGGGGTAGTTCTCGACCTCGGTAGGCTGGAATGCCTCCCGAAGCGTGATGCTGAGGCCTTTGACGATCGCGGCGGTGTTGCTGACGATGGACATAGGATGAGTATAAATGCGCGTTGGCTGGGCGACGGGTCCCCAGCAGGTCAGGTTCGAGGTCATCGAACTGGGGAAGGTGTGACGACCGGGGAGCTCAACCTCTTTGGCTCAGGGCAGGGTTGCGGCAGGGCGGGAGGGTTGCGGTCCGGAACGGTGCGATGGGCTACTCGATGCCGAGTTTTTTCCAGATGGTGTCGACGCGGGCTTTGACTTCAGAAGGCATGGAGAGCATGGGGGGCCAGAGGCGGGTGAAGCCTTCGGCGGGCCATTTGCGGGTGGCGTCGATGCCCATCTTGGAGCCGAAGTTGGGAAGGCGCGAGGCGTGGTCGAGCGAGTCGACGGGACCGAGGGTGAACTGGATGTCGCGCTCGGGGTCGATGTTGTTGGAGGTGCGGAGGGTGACTTCGGCGAGGTCGTGGGGGTTGCAGTCTTCGTCGACGACGATGATGCACTTGGTGAACATGGCCTGTCCCATGGCCCAGATGCCGCTCATGACCTTGCGGGCGTGGCCGGCGTAGGACTTGCGAATGGCGACGATCATGAGGTTGTGGAAGACGCCTTCGGGGGGAAGGCAGACGTCGACGATCTCGGGAAGGGTGAGCTGCATGAGCGGGAGGAAGATGCGCTCGACGGCCTTGCCCATCCAGGCGTCTTCCATGGGGGGCTTGCCGACGACGGTGGCGGCGTAGATGGGATTTTTGCGGTGGGTAATGGCGGTGAGGTGGAAGACGGGGTAATCGTCGGGCATGGTGTAGAAGCCGGTGTGATCGCCGAATGGGCCTTCGGAGCGGAGCTCGGCGAGGTCGACGTAGCCCTCGAGGATGTACTCGGCGTGTGCGGGGACTTCGAGGTCGACGGTTTCGGCGCGGACGAGCTCGACGGGTTTGCCGCGGAGGAATCCGGCGATGAGGTACTCCTCTACCTCGGGCGGGGCGGGGACGATGGCGGAGAAGGTGGTGGCGGGGTCGGTGCCGATGGCCACGGCGACTTCGAGGCGCGAGTTTTTGATTTTGGTGATCGTGGTTTGGGAGAGGGTGTTCGGGGATTGGGGTGGGGCTCCGGATGGTGCTGTGGAGGACGATTGCGGTGCTGTGCCGCCGGAGGTCTGGGCCATGAGGTCTACGGCCTCGGCGGTGGAGGAGGTGGTGGCGCGGAGGCGATCGCGCATCTGCTCGGCGGCGACCTTTTGGCGCTGCCAGTGCATGCCTGTCGAGTTGCGGTCGTAGACCTGCATGCGGTACATGCCGACGTTGCGCTTGCCGGACTTTGGATCGCGGGTGACGACGCAGGGGAGCGTGATGAAGGGGCCGCCGTCGCCGGGCCAGGTGGTGAGGACGGGGAGGCGGGTGAGATCGATCCTGTCGCCTTTGAGGATGACCTCCTTGCAGCGGGCGTCGTCGCGGTCGATGACCTTGGGGAAGAAGCTGCCAACCTCGGCGAGCCTGGGGAGCAGCTTCAGTTTATCGAGGAAGCTGACGGGAGTTTCGGGCTTGATGAGAACGCGAATGCGGTCTGCGATGGCGTCGAGGGAATCGGTATCGAGAGCGAGGTTCATGCGCTGCTCGGAGCCGAACTGGTTCATGAGGACGCGTGCGCCGGGGTGGCCGGTGACGTTCTCGAAGAGAAGTGCAGGGCCGCCCCAGGGCTCGCCGTTGCGGCGGAGCTTGGCGGTGCGGTCGGCGATCTCGGCCATTTCCAGGTACGGGGAGACGGGCTGCTTGATGCGGCGGAGATCGCCGGCTTTATCGATGCGCGCGATCCACTCGCGAAGGTCTGTGTAGGGCACTTCCCTGCTCCTCTTTGGTGCTTGTGTTGATGGTACGCGGTGAGGAGCAGGGGAAGAACGGGCTCGTTGAGGAGGTGAAAGCCTGGATGCGGTGGGTGCGAGGCACGCGAAAGAGCGATTTCAAACTTTGAGGAAGATGCGTTTGCGCCAAAGGAAGAGATTGGGAAGGAAGCAGAGGACCACAAAGAAGATGGCGTAGCTGAGCGATGTGAGATTTGTAGAGTGGCCGCGGGAGAACAGGTGGCCGTATATCCAGCCGGAGAGCGGGATCCTGATGGCGGGGTTTGGGATCCAGGGATCGTGGACCCTGATGGTGTGGAAGAGCTTCACGAAGACGTTGGACATCGCGTAGGCGGTGATCGCGTTGGAGCCGAAGACGAGCCACGGCCAAAGGGCGGCACGACCGATGCGGGAGCGGTGCTGAAGCTGGAGGATGTCGACGAGCCAGTAGCAGAGCGCGAGGCCGAGGAGGGAGCAGCCGGCGGCGAAGAGGACGTAGGAGCTGGTCCAGAGGTTCTTGTTGATGGGAAACATTATGTTCCAGAGGCGACCGGCGAGCAGGCAGGCCAGCGCGGCAATGAGGAGGCCGCGAAGCGTCTGATGCTGCGCCTGTGGCGTGAGGGCGGGGTGAGGTGTGGCACCCGAGGTTGGGTCAGGCCGGAGTGGCGACGGGTGGGAGACGTCGGCAGCGGATGTGGGGCGGCGCAGCCAGAGCGCGGTGACGGCACCGAAGATGGTAGTGACGAAGGCCGGCAGAGTGGAAAGGATGCCCTCGGGGTCGCGGGTGTGCTCGTAGAGGCGGCCTGTGTGGAGGTGGGTCTGCAGGAAGGAGTTGAAGCCACGATCGAGCCATGCGGCGAGGTTGCGATCGGGATCAAGGAGCGGGATGTCGTGGGTGGGGATGCCGAAGCCGGGTACCGGAACAAAGCGCATCAGCGCCCAGTAGCCAACGAGGAGCGCGGCGGAGATGGTGAGCAGCGTGGAGGTGCGGCGCGTAAAGAGGCAAAGGAGGCCGACGACAAGGTAGCAGACCGCGATGCGGGTGAGGACTCCGTAGATACGAAGCGTGGTGAGGTGGAAGAGGGGCATGGCGGTGAGGAAGAGATCGATGAAGAAGATGGTTGCAGCCCGGCGGATGATGTTGAGCGCGAGCGTCTGGCGGGAGTCGCCACGGGCGAGCCGGGTGGAGAGCGAGAGGATGATGGAGGCGCCAACGAGGAAGAGGAAGGTGGGGAAGACGAGGTCAGTCAGGGTGAGGCCGTTCCACCTTGCGTGCTCGAGCTGAGTGTAGGTGTGGGCTCCGTCACCGGGATCGTTGACGAGAACCATGAAAGCCATGGTGAGGCCGCGAAGGACATCGATGGAGAGCACGCGTGGGGGCGCGGCTGCGACGGTCTGGACTGCCGGGGCGAGTTGAACGGGCATGGGACATGATCGCTCACGATGGAGGTCGAATGCACGTCGTCGAGCCCTCGTGGCGGGAACACGGTTGCGAATGTGGTGTCTAACAATGCACGGACGCATTCTCGCTCAATGCGCACCTGATTCCGAGTACGGATGGTGCCTTATGTTTGAGCAGAGTCTGGTCGTTTCACGGGTGGGTCATGGGTCTGCCGAGTCACGGTGGACGTGGGCAGGGTCGATAGCTTTGCAGAGCTGCGGAGCGGCATTGCTGATTGCGGTTCCACTGCTGCATCCAGAACGGATGGACATACTCGGAGTGGCTCCGCGGGCGTTTGTGCCACTGGCGATAGCGAAGGTGCGAGAGGTGGAGGTGAAGCGCGTCGCGGCATCGAGCTTTGCTGCGGCAGCAGTTGCGTTGCCGGCACAGCGGGCGTTGATTGCGCCGCCGACGATTCCGCATGGGATATCGCTGGGAGAGGCGCCGGCGACAGGATGGGTGGGGAGTTTTTCCGGGATGAACGCGGGAGTTCCGGGGGAGATTGGCGCGGCTGCAACGGTGCCGAGGGTGAGCGTAGCGAACGGTGGAGGCGGGGAGGGGCGGCGGGGGCCGGTGCGGGTGTCCTCCGGGGTGGGCGCGGGGATGCTGATGGCGCCGATCCGGCCGGTGTACCCGTCGATTGCGCGTGCGGCGCGGGTGGAGGGGACGGTGGTGGTGGAGGCGGTGATCTCGCCCGAGGGCCACATCGAGCGGGCGCGGGTGGTGAGCGGGCCAGCGATGCTGGCAGGAGCGGCTCTGGATGCGGTGAAGGGGGCCCGGTACTCGCCGTTCCGGCTGAATGGTGTGGCGATAGAGGTGGAGACGACGGCGCGGGTGGAGTTTCGGCTGGGCGGATGAGCGCGGTGGGCGTTCCGGGAGGCCTGGTGTTGGGCGGCTTTGGGGCGGGGAGCTAGTGCGCGAGCGCTTAGGCCGTAGCTCGGAGCCTGGAGGTCAGAGGATCGGCTGCGGCGGGTTCAACGTAGTCTGCGAGGGGGTAGCCCAGGTCGCGCCAGACCTCGAAGCCGCCGCGAAGTGGACGGACGCGGTGCACGCCGAGCTTGAGCAGCTGCTGCGCGACCTTGGCGCTGGTCTCCTCGGACGGGCAGGTGCAGTAGAGGATGACGTCGCGATCGTGGGGGAGGTCGTCGGCGTGGGCGGCGATCTCCTTCGGCGAGATGCGCAAGGCTCCGGGGAGAACGCGGGGATCGGGAAGGTAGTCGAGGGGATGGCGCAGATCGACGATGAAGGGCGCGATGTTGCCCTGCTCGGCGGCTGTTTCGAGCATCTGGAGAAGGACCTCGGGCTCGAGGCGCGAGGCGCGGAGGTCAATGAGGAAGCGGCGGTTCTTCCAGACGCGGTAGCCCATGAACCCGAGCACAAGCACGACGAAGATGGCGAAGGCGAAGTGCGAGAGGTAGTGGAAGAAGCGGGAGGAGCGCTGGGCGACGTCGCCGAAGAAGCGGCCGGTGAGGATATAGGCCTCAGCCCAGAGGATGGAGCCGGCGAGATCCCAAAGGAGAAAGCGGGGGTACGGCATGCCGGTCTGGCCAGCTATTGGAGCGGCGACGGTGGACAGGCCGGGGACGAACTTGGCGAAGAGGAGGGTTACGGGACCGCGACGGCTGAAGTAGGTCTCCGTTTTAGTGACGCAGGTGGAGGCTTCAAGCGACAGCCGGCAGAGGAGCTTGAGAACCCTGTTTCCGTAGCGACGGCCGAGTGCGTACCAGATGCTATCCGCGACGATGCAGGCGGCCAGGACGGCAGCGAGGGCATAGGGAGCGTGAATGCGGTGTGTCGCCGAGAGGGTGCCGGCGGTGAGCAGAAGGGGGATGGAGGGGATCGGGACGCCAAGCTGCTCGACCAAGACCCAAAGGAAAAGGATCAGGTACGCGTACTGGACGAAGAATGCGAGGGCGATGGGCATTGGAGTGAGAGGTTACTCCCATGTAGATGATGCCCGAGGGAAATGGATGCGATCAAACAGAATTTCAGATGTGAAGGCCCGAGCGGAGATTTCCGCTCGGGCCACAGGCTGCACGCTGCCCCTTGAAGGGGTGCTTATGCGGGGAAGATCAGCGGCATGTCGACGAGGTGCTGACCGATGAACCAGGACTGGAGCTCGTTCGGGCGGAGGATATCCGAGATGACCATGTCATTGGTGCCATCGTCGCCCGCCTTGTCGGCTGCCTCGGCGATGTCATGGCACTGCTGCATGATGAGCTTGTGCGCTTCGAGCAGGCGGGAGATCTGGACGGGCACCTCTTCGCGACCGCGGGGTGGGCGTGGGACCTTGGAGAGCTCGGCTACGTCGCCGCCCATGGCGATCGATACACCACCCAGCAGCTGAATGCGCTCGGCGATGGTGTCGACCATCTCAACCTGCTCTTCAAAGTGCTTGTCGAAGAGGAGATGGAGTTGGTAGAAGGTGGGGCCGGAGACCTGCCAGTGGTGCTTTTTGTACATGTCGCGGATGGCGATGGAGTCGGCGAGAAGCTGGTTCAGCTGACCGACCATGTCTGCACGGACACCGGGGTTGAGCCGATGCGGCATATCCTGCGTGACCTCTCCGTACTTCTGGATCTCTCTGGCTTGCGCGTGCCAGTTCGGGGTGGTGAGATCGGGGGCTTTCCCCTGGGACTTCTTGATGACAACTGCCATGTAACACCTCTTGAGATGAGCTTCAGGAGGTGAGATGCCCAGTGCGGAGAGCGGTTTGCTTGAAGGGCGGCGGCCCTGAGGGTGAGGTTTCTGCGCGATGAAAAGGCCCGGACGATTTCGCGTCCGGGCCCTCGCTGCGATGCTGCTACATCACTACTTGACGGCGATGCTGGGATCGACCGAGAAGCCCGGCCGGAGGGCATAGTCGCCATTTTCCTGCTGGAGGTTGGTGAAGTCGATGCGCACGGGGATGCGCTGGACGACTTTGACGTAGTTTCCGGTGGCGTTTTCAGGCGGAAAGAGAGAGAGCCTGGAACCGGTGGCGCCACCAATCTGGGTGACCTTGCCCGAGAACTTGCGGCCGCCGAGGGCGTCGACCTTGATGGTGACGTTCTGGCCGGGCTTCATCTTCTGGAGCTGGGTTTCCTTGAAGTTGGCTGTCACCCAAAGGTCGGTGAGCGGAACGACAGTGAGGAGATCCTGGCCGATGGACAGGTTCGCGCCGACCTGGACGTTCTTTTTATTGATGATGCCTGCGACGGGAGAGGTGATCTTGCAGTAGCTGAGATTGAGCCGTGCCTGATCGACCTTGGCTTCAGCCTGCTTGATCTCCGCAGCGGCGGCGTTGGCCTGGGCCTGCTGCACGCGGATCTGCTGGGGCGCGTTCTGCCGGGCCTGGGATGCCTGATCACGGGCGGACTGTGCGCGCTGCTGTGCAGCGCGGACAGCCTCCTGCTGCGCGATGACGGTGGATTCAGCCTCCGCAACGGCAGCGCTGGATGCGGCTGCCTGAGCGACTGCGGCGTCGTACTGCTGCTTGGAGATGACGTCCTTCTGGACCAGAGGGGTGTAGCGATCGACGTCAAGCTGAGCCTTGACGGCGTTTGCCTTGGCCTGTGCGACTCGGGCCTCGGCGGCTTGAGTCTGCTTCTGGGCCTGGGCGACGGCGGCAGAGGCAGAGGCGATGTCGGACCCGGTGGTGCTGATGGTGGTCCGCGTGGTGGTGCTGGTGATGGGGATGCCGGCGGTGGCCTGGGTGAAGCTGGCCTGTGCGCTGGCGAGATTGGCCTGCGCCTGCTCGAGCGCGACGAGGTAGTCCTTGGGGTCGATCTCGGCGATGACCTGTCCGGCTTCGACCTTCTGGTTGTCGTCGACGTAGACCTTGATGACCTGTCCGGTGACCCGGGAGCTTACCTGGTAGAGGTTGCCATCGACCTGCGCGTCGTCGGTGCCTTCGGAGTAGGTGGAGTGCCAATAGAAGAGCGCGCCGACGATGACGAGAAGCACGATTACGGCGATGACGATGTATTTGCGGCGCGACTTCTTGGACGGATCTTCCGGTTCGTCGCCCCCGGGTTTGCCGTGTCCGGCCTTGTCCTGATCGTCCGGATGTCCATCTCCGGTCTCCTGCTTGCCGCCATCCTGCGGCTTGATCTGGACGGTTCCGGTGATCTGGGCGGTCTGTGCGCCTTCCTGCTGCTGGCCGTGTTGATCCTGGTCTGCCAAGGTTACTTCCCTCCGAGATACTGTTTGTAGTTCGTCTGCGCGACGCCGAGAGCACGAGCCAGCGAGAGCTTGGCGACGTTGTGCTGGTAGAGCGCGCTGATGTACTGGTTATTGGCCTGTTCGGTCTGAGCCTGGGCCTGGGAGACGGGCAGGTTGTCGGAGACGCCGGCGCGGAAGCGCTGCTGCGCCTCCGAGAGCTCTTCCTTTGCCAGATCCACGTTGGAGCGGGTGGTTTCGACGAGCTTGGCGGCAGCCTGGATGTCGAGGAGGCTGTTGCGAACGTCCTGATTCACCTGCTGCACCTGATCGGAGAGGCGGGCGCGGGCGGTCTCGAACTGGGCGTCGGCGACATCCTTTTCGCCGCGGTTTCTGGCGATCTGCAGGATAGGCACGGAGACCTCACCGGTGGCCGAGTAGGTGCCGTGGGAGTGGCCGGGCGTGGTTCCGATGTCGCCAAAGTCTCCGGAGAAGCTGGCGACGGGAAGCTGGTCGGCGAAGGCGGCCTTCTTCCCTGCCTGTGCAGCCTTGATCAGCTCTGCTGAGGCGGCGAGATCCTTGCGAGCGCTGACCGCACGATCAAAGGCCTGCTGGGGGTCCATCTGGTCAAGCGCGGCGAAGGGTGCCGTATCGCTGAGCTGAAAGGTCTGATCGAGCGGAAGGCCGATGGTGCGGGCGAGGGCCAGTTTGTCCTTGGAGAGCTGGTTGACCGCGGAGATCAGGTTCTGCTGCTCGTTCTGGTAGTCGACCTGGGCGCGGATGACGTCGATACGCGGGCTTACGCCAGCATCGTGCGAGGCTGTTGCCTGATCAAGCGTGAGCTTGGAGGTGATGAGCTCGGCGTTGACGGCCTCGATGCGGGAGGCGTCCGCGATGCAGAGGAGATAGGCGTTGCCGACGGTGAGCACGACCATGTCGCGGGCGTCCTCTGCGGTGAGCCGGGCCGACTGAAAGTTGTGCCTGGAGGCGAGGTAGAGCTCGAGCGACTGGACGTTGACGAGATTCTGGGTCAGGTAGGCGCGAAAGTCCACGACCTGGAATGGTCCAATGATGGGATTGACGCCGGGAAACTTGAGTCCCTGGGCGGCGAGGTTGACCTGCTGAACCTCGATGGCTGCGGAGCCGGTGACGGTGGGCAGAAGAGCCTGGAGTTGCTCGAGACGCTGCCCGTTCGCGTTCTTCTCGTTCGATGCCTGGAGGATGATGCCCAGGTTGGTGCGAAGACCGCGCTGGATGGCGTCGTCGAGCGAGAGGTCAAGCATGGTTCCGGTGGATTTGCCTTCGACGAGTGAGCCCCGAAACGAGTCCTGCGAGGACTGAGCGCCGTTTGCACCGGTGGAGGTGTAGAGCTGTTGCTGTGCCTGCGGAATGGCCGACTGCGTACCGGAGGCGTTTGCCGACCCGGATCGGGATCCACCACCCTGAGCGGGGCTGGCGGATGGGGACGATGTCGTGGACTGGGCGATCAGCGCCGGGTCCAAGGTGGCGCACAGGACAGCGAGCACCGTAAAGGCATAGGCTCGCCGCGAACAATGTGCCAGTGATTTCAGATTCATACGCTTAATCGTACCTGCTGGTCTCGGATTGCGCGCAGGAGGCTCGGGACCGCTCCTGCTGCACCGTGAACTCATCACGTGTCTATGGGATGCATGCTGGGAAAGCGAATCTTCAAAAACTTTGGGCGAGCGGTGGAAGAGGCACCCGGAGGAAAGAGGCGATAGGGAATGGGCGAGATCGCATGCTGGCGAGCGGGAGGTTTTCCGGTCGCGTCAGCGGGTAGACTCGATTTGGATTAGAGCTGGGAGGGAGATGCGATGCTACTGGGAATTGATGTGGGAACCGGCGGAACGAGGGCAGTGTTGGTTGATCGAGACGGGCGGGTGCTGGCCTCGGAGGCGACGGAGCACAAGGCGATCCACTCGGAGCAGATTGGATGGGCGGAGCAGGATCCGGACGACTGGTGGAGAGCGACGCGGGCGTCGATCGCGGGGGCGTTGAAGGCGAGCGGGCGGGGGCCGGATGAGGTGGAGGCGATAGGCCTGACGGGGCAGATGCATGGATGCGTGATGCTGGATGCGGATGGCGCGGTGCTGCGGCCGGCGCTGATCTGGTGCGACCAAAGAACGCAGCCGGAGTGCGACTGGCTGACGGAGACGATCGGGTTCGATCGTTTGATCGAGCTGGTGGCGAACCCCGCGCTGCCGAACTTTACCCTTACGAAGCTGCTTTGGGTGAAGCGGCATGAGCCGGAGGTTTGGGCGCGCATACGCCACGTGATGTGCCCCAAGGACTATGTGCGTTACAAGATGACCGGCGAGTTCGCCATCGATATGCAGGAGGCGAGTGGGACGCTGCTGCTGGATGTGACGAACCGGCGATGGAGCGCGGAGGTAGCCGAGACCGCGGGTGTGCCGATGAGCTGGCTGCCGCGGCTGTTTGAGGGACCGGAGATATGCGCGCGCATCAGCGCGGGTGGAGCAGCTGCGACGGGTTTGAAGGAGGGAACGCCGGTTGCGGCGGGTGCCGGAGACCAGGGCGCGGGCGCAGTCGGGATGGGGATCCTGACGCCGGGCAGTGTATCGGCGACGATCGGGACCAGCGGTGTGGTGTTTGCAGCGACGGACCGGCCGACCAAGGATCCGAAGGGACGGCTGCACACCTTTTGCCATGCCGCTCCGGGTTTGTGGCATGTGATGGGAGTGACAAACGGCGCGGGACTGAGCCTGAGGTACTTTCGCGATACGTTTGCGCCCGGCGACAGCTATGAAGAGCTGACGGCTGCAGCAGGAGCTTTACCAGCGGGCAGTGACGGGCTGATGTGGGCGCCGTATCTGTTTGGGGAGCGAACACCGCATCTGGACGCGAATGCACGGGCCGCGTTTGTGGGTGTGACGGCGAGCCATACACGGGCGCACTTCGTACGCGCGGTGCTGGAGGGAGTGGCGATGAGTCTGCGCGACTCGCTGACGCTGTTCGGGGAGCTTGGGATTCCGGTGGAGGGTATCCGGCTTGGAGGTGGTGGAGCGCGGGGCAAGCTGTGGCGTCAGATCCAGGCCGATGTGTATGGGCGTCCGGTTGAGGTGTTGGAGGCGGAGGAGGGGGGTGCGTTCGGTGCGGCTCTGCTGGCGGGAACGGGAGTAGGCGTCTGGCCGAGCGTTGAGAGTGCGTGCGCGGCAACGGTTCGGGTGGCGGCTGCTGTGCAACCGCTCGACGCAAACGCAATGGAAAAGGCATATGCGCGATATCGCCGGATCTACCCGGCGCTGCGCGAGATCGGGAGGGCCTGATGGCTGCTGACATCGGTGTGGCAGTGATCGGGTTCGGGCTGGCGGGCCGGGTTTTTCATGCGCCATTTGTGAGCGCGGTTCCGGGGCTGCGGCTTGAAGCGATCGTGCAGCGGCGGGGGGACGAGGCTGGGAGGGCGTATCCGGGTGTCCGGGTGCTGCGCTCGGCAGATGAGGCGATGACGGACGCTGCGGTGCAGCTGGTGGTGGTGGCGACTCCGAACGACACGCACTTCGATCTGGCGAAGCAGGCGCTTGAGGCTGGGAAGCATGTGGTGATCGATAAGCCGTTCGCACCCACAAGTGCGGGCGCCCGTGAGTTGATCGACCTGTCCGTGGCGAAGGGGCTGGTGCTGGCGCCGTTCCACAACCGCAGGTGGGATGGCGACTTCCTGACGCTGAAGAAGATCCTTGCGGCGGGGGTTCTGGGGCGGGTGGTGACGATTGAGTCGCACTTCGACCGCTTCCGGCCCGTGCAGAGGCCGGGGACGTGGAAGGAGTCGGCGAATGGAGCGAATGGGTTGCTGATGGATCTGGGGCCGCACCTGGTCGATCAGGCGCTGGCGCTGTTTGGAGCACCGAAGGCGATTCTGGCAAGCGTGCGGAAGGACCGGGATGTGACGGATATTGAAGACGCTTTCGACATCACGCTGGAGTACGAGCGGCTGCGGTTTTACTGCCGGTCGACGATGCTGGCGGCAGAGAACGCACCTCGATTTCTGGTGCACGGGACGACCGGAAGCTTTCGGAAGTGGGGTTTGGATCCGCAGGAGCCGGCGCTTGTGGCGGGGGAGAAGGTGCCACGTATGGGAGGTGCGGAGGTTTGGCTGATCGAGGACGAGAGTGCCTGGGGAGAGACGGTGATCGCGCCGGATCCGGAGGCGCCCGAGAGGCTAGAGCGAACGCGCGTGAAGACGGAGGCGGGCGACTACCGCGGGTTTTACGCGAATGTTCGCGACGCGGTGCTGGGAGCTACGGAGCTGGAGGTCACGGCGGAGGACGGGTTCCGGGTGGTGAAGCTGCTGGAGATGGCAAGGGAGAGCTCTCGCGAACGAGAGCGGCTGACCGTCGCGTTTTAGAGGTTCACTGCGGTTGAGGGCAAAGGGCCGGCGCGGACTTAGCGTGCCGGCCTTAGTTGCAGGAGGAGGCAACCGTGGGGAGCTACCGAGGCGGAGACCTCGGAGATGGTGCCCAGATCCTTCTGTTCCCAGAGGTCTTTCGCGGCGAAGCGGTCATGGCCGAACTGATACTTGGCTAGTGGCTGCTTCAGGTCTAGGGCGGTGTCACCGATGTTGAAGAGTGCGAGATAGTGGCTGCCCGCATCTCCCTGCGAGGTCCAGACGATGAGGTTGCCTTCCCGGCTGATCTGCTTTTGATCGTGCCCGTGCTGGTCGATTGCGATGACGTCGCGATTGGTAATGAGCCCGGTGGTCCAGTCGTCGAGCTCGGTGAGATTGGCACCCAGGATCAGCGGAGATCGCGCCATGGACCAGAGCGTAAGGAGAGTGCGCTGCTCGTCGTGGGTGAGCCGGGAGGATCGTGCCTTGTCGACGTCCGGAAGGGGCGATAGCTTGCCGATGGGGAGCATATCGGCGTCGGGCCAGTTGCCGGGGCGTGCGAAGGGCGCCCATGCGGCGGCGCGCGCGAACTGGTCGAAGATGCCACCGGGGTAGGCCCTCGATGTCTTCCAGAAGTCCCAGATGTCGTCGGAGATGCGCCACATCTGTGCGAGCCCGCCGACCTCCTGAGCGTGCTCCAGAGCGGTGGGTCCGGGCGAGAGGCTCAGAACCATGGCACGTCCGGACTTCGCGATGGCCCGGTCGATCTGACGGATCTCAGTGGGTTTGTAGGGGTGATCGGAGATGCAGTCGACCTTGACGAGGTCGACTCCCCAGCCGGCGTACTGGCGGAATAAGGCGTCGTACCAGGCTTGGCCGGCGGCGTTGTCTTTGACTCCCCAGTTGGTGGGGTCCCATGGACAGGCGTCCGCAGTGTCTGCCGCGTCCGCTGTCTTGAATGCGCTCTCCGCGATGGGCAGGTTGCGCGAGGTGCTGACCCGGGGGATGCCGCGGATGATGTGGATGCCGAAGCTGAGCCCGAGCGAATGGACGTACTGACCGAGCGCAATGAAGCCGGCCTCGTTTGCGGCGGACGGGAAGCGCGCCGGGACGGGGATGTACCGGCCGTTGGCGTCGATCTGGAACTGGAGGTTGGACTTGTCTGGAGAGGGATCCTTCAGGTACCAGCCTTCATCGATCACGGCGTAGTTCCAGCCGAAGCTCTTGAGCCTGGCGGCCTGTACTTCGACGTTGGCGCGGAACTGCGCCTCGGTGATGGTGAGCGCATAGGAATCCCAGCTGTTCCAAGCCATGGGCGGTGTAGGTGCGAGCGGGGTCTGTGCGATCGCAGCCGTGCCGGCGTGGAGGCAGAGCAGGCCGGCGACGGCGCCGAGCATGAGGGACCTTGGGGTCATTCGCGTACGCTCCTTGGGTTTTAGGTAATGGCTGTTCAGATCAGGCAAGCTCGATGGTGAGCGCCATCGAAATTTGCGCGTCGCGATGGACGGCCGCATCGCGATGGACGGGCGTTTCAGGAGTTCTGGCCGTAGGTGGCGCTGGATCCGTGCTTGCGGAAGTAGTGGCGGTCCAAGAGAGCCTGGGAGACGATGTCGGCTTCGGACTTCAGCGTGAGGGTGCGGTAGGCCATGCGGGCGATGGCTTCGAGGACGACAGCGTTGTGGGCGGCGTCGTGGGCGTCCTTGCCCCATACGAAGGGGGCGTGTCCGGCGACGAGGCAGGCGGGCACGGCGAGGGGATCGATGGGTCCGGTGGCCTGCTCGTGCGAGGAGTTGCCGGAGGTGGCGATGGTACTGAGGGACTCGGGCGAGGAGACCGAGGCGGAGGAGGCATGCGGCACGCCGGACGCAGCAAGGCCGCGGAAGCGGGCGACGATGGCGAGGCCGGTCTCGTGGACGTAGCGGCCTCCGATGGCGGCGTCCGATAGCGGAGCGGTGCAAGGGATGGGGCCGTAGAAGTAGTCGGCGTGGGTGGTGCCGAGTGCGGGGATGGGCATGCCTGCCTGCGCGAAGCTGGTGGCGTACTCGGAGTGCGTGTGGACGACGGCTCCGATGCCTGGGAACTCGCGATAGAGGAGGGTGTGGGTATCGAGATCGGAGGAGGGGCGGAGATCGCCTTCGACGATCCTGCCGTGAAGATCGGTTACGACCATGTGCTCGGGGCGGAGATCATCGTAGTCGACGCCGGAGGGCTTGATGACGACGAGGGCCTGTTCGCGGTCGACGCCGCTGGCGTTGCCGAAGGTGTACAGGACGAGGCCTCGCTTGACCAGTTCAAGATTGGCCTCGAGGACTTCTTCACGGAGTTTCTGGAGCAGCATGGTGTCTCTTCCTGGAGCGAAAGGTTTCGGCAAGGCGCAGATCGTGCCGAGGGTGTGTCAAGGATAGAACGGAGCGGCTCGGTTTGGGGGAGCGGGGTTGCAACCTCCGGTAGACTCCGGCGCGAAGGCGTGGAACGAGAGTTCTCAGGGACGGAGGTTGCAGGGTGCTTGTAGATTATGTGGATGGCAGATCAGGTCTGGAAGCATGTCGAGAGCTTGCCGCTCGGGTTCAGGTGGGGTGCGGTGCGGGCGGGGATCAAAGCAAGCGGCAACCTCGACCTGGCCGCGGCTGTGGTGACGGGCGGCGGTGGACGGGCGGCGGCATGCTTTACGAAGAACCTGGTGGTTGCCGCACCCGTTACCGTGGGGCGGCGGCATCTGGGATCTACGGGCGGCCGGGTAAGCGCGGTATTGGTGAATGCGGGAAATGCGAACTGCGCGACGGGCGAGGCAGGTGTGGAGGCTTGCCTCTCGACATGCGTGGCGGCGGCGGAGAGTCTGGGCTGTGTGTTCGACGAGGTCTTCCCTTCTTCAACGGGGATCATCGGTGTGCCGCTGCCGACGGAAAAGATCCTGGGCGCGTTGCCGGCCCTGAAGGAGTCGATGGGCGAGACTGCAGCACACGCGGCCATGTTTGCGAGCGCCATCATGACGACCGATACAAAGATGAAGGTGGCGCGAGCCGTTGTCGACGTGGATGGGGTTGAGGTGCATCTCTTCGGCGTGGCCAAGGGCGCCGGGATGATAGCGCCTCAGATGGGGGTGCCGGTCGCAACCGGGCCTGCACACGCGACTATGCTGGTTTATCTCTTTACGGATTTGAAGGCGGAGACGGAGGAGCTGCGCGCTTTGCTGGCGACGGCGGTAGACAGGAGCTTCAACAACATCTCGATCGATGGCGACACTTCGACCAACGACACGGTGCTCCTGGTGGCCAGCGGGGGGAGTGGCGTGGGCACGAGCGAACGTGTGAGTGAGGCGTTTGGAAGCGCGCTTCGCCTGGTTTGCGGATCGCTGGCTGAGCAGATCGTCTCGGATGGCGAGGGTGTGGGTCACGTGATCACACTGCATGTGACAGGAGCGGAGACGGAGGCCGACGCGCGCCAGGTGGCGCGGACGATTGCCAACTCTCCCCTGTGCAAGACGGCATGGTCGAGCGGCGATCCGAACTGGGGAAGGCTGCTGGCGGCGGCGGGAAGAAGTGGTGTGAACATCGAGCCCGAGAGGATGCGTATCGACATTGGAGATGTGCCCATGTTTGAGAACGGGATGCGGGCTGCCGCGTTCGATGAGGCTGCGGCACATGCGGTGATGACAGGGCGGGAGTACACAATTGCGATCGATCTGGGCCTGGGCGAGGCGGAGTGCCGGTTTGTGACCTGCGACCTGACGGCGGAGTATGTGCGGATCAACGCGGACTATTCCACATAGGGTTGCGGCCGAAGAGGGCGGATTTCCTGGAGGCGGAACCGGAGGTTGTCGATGCGATTGTTGAGGGTATCGGGGTACGTATTTGTGGTTCTGCTGCTCGCGACGGCGATTGTGATCTTTATGGGAAGCCGTCTGCCGGTCGCGCATACGGCTACGGTTTCGGGGATTGTCCCGGGGTCGCAGGAGAGGGTGTGGGGGCTGATCACCGACGTGGAGAGGCAGCCGGGGTGGCGTTCCGGCCTGAAGGCAGTGGAGATGCTTCCGGCAGGGGCGGAGGGACCGTGTTGGACGGAGGTTCAGACGGGTATGAAGATGCCGCTGTGCGTTACATCCAGCGAGGCTCCGCGACGGCGTGTAGTGCGGATCGCCGACCCGAAGCTGCCGTTTGGGGGTGACTGGACGTATGAGCTGGAGGGGGCCGGGGCTGCGGCGACCAAGGTGACCATCACGGAGAGGGGAACGACGGGACCGGCGATGTGGCGCTTCGCGGGCCACTACCTGATGCACGAGGATGGGCAGATCAAGCAGTATCTCAAGGATCTGGAGCACGCGGCGGGCGGGACTCGGTAGGGACGGAGCGGTGCAGATGACGATTTGGCGTTAGGCTTATATCGTTATTAGCGGTTGCCTCTACCGGTTGCGCGGTCATCGCGGGGAGAGGGCCAGGCTGCTGGAGCGAGATCAGGATTCCCGGGGAAGAGCTATGACGACGAAGATTGACGATGCTGTAAGGCAGGATTTTGCCGCTGAGGTTGCGGAGTGGATCGAGGCGTTTGACGAGGTCGTCGCGTCGGACTGGGAGCAGGGAGCGGAGCTGCTGGAGACGTTGCGGCAGAGGGCGCGCGAGGCGGGTGTGCCCGTCGCGAGCGAGCTGACGACTCCGTATCACAATACGATTCCGAAGCACGACGAGGTGGAGTATCCCGGGGACCGGTCGCTCGAGAAGCGGGTCGAGGCACTGATTCGCTGGAATGCGATGGCGATGGTGCATGGGCAAAACAAAAAGGATGCCGGGATCGGCGGCCATATATCGACCTACTCCTCACTGGCGACGCTGCTGGAGGTGGGATTCAACCACTTCTTCCGGGCGAAGTATGGGGAGCAGCCTGGGGACTTCATTTACTTTCAGGGGCACGCATCGCCCGGCGTATATGCGCGGGCTTACCTGGAGGGGCGCTTCGACGATGCGAGGCTGAGACATTTTCGGCATGAGCTGCGGGGAGAGCCCGGGCTGTCGAGCTATCCGCATCCATGGCTGATGCCGGACTTCTGGCGCTTCCCTACTGTTTCGATGGGAATCGGGCCGCTGAACGCGATCTATCAGGCCAGGTTTATGCGGTATCTCGAGAACCGCGGGTTGATCGAGAAGACGGACCGCAAGGTATGGGCGTTTGTTGGAGACGGCGAGACGGACGAGGTGGATACGCTTGGTGCGATCGGGCTGGGGTCGCGCGAGAAGCTCGACAACCTGATCTTTGTCATCAACTGCAACCTCCAGCGTCTGGATGGGCCGGTGCGGGGGAACAAGCGGATTATCGATGAGCTCGAAGGAACATTTCGAGGCGCGGGCTGGAACGTCATCAAGGTGATCTGGGGGTCTGACTGGGACGATCTATTTGCGCGCGATCACAAGGGCCTGCTGCTGAAGCGAATGGAGGAGTGCGTCGACGGCGACTTCCAGTCGTACAAGGCTAAGGGCGGAGCGTATCTCCGCAAGGAGTTCTTCGGGAAGTATCCGGAGCTTCTGGACCTGGTTGCGGACAAGTCGGACGAGGAGTTGGGCCGGCTGCATCGCGGTGGGCATGATCCGAAGAAGATCTTCAACGCGTACAAGCGTGCGCTCGAGCATAAGGGCGGGCCAACGGTGATTCTGGCGAAGACCGTGAAGGGTTACGGACTGGGCTCGACCGAGGCTCGCAACGCATCTCACCAGGAGAAGAAGCTGACGGACGAGGGGGTCGCGGCGTTTGTGAAGCGCTTCGACATTCCGCTGCCCGAGGGAGCGGCCAAGGATGGTGCGTTCTTCCGGCCGGGCGACGACGCGCCGGAGATCCAGTACCTGAAACAGCGGCGTGCGGAGCTGGGCGGGTACATCCCGAAGCGGGAGGTGCCGGTAAGCGACTTCAAGGCACCGGAGCTGGCAAGCTTTGGCGAGTGGACGGGCGGATCAAAGGGACGAGAGGTTTCGACGACGATGGGCTTCGTCAGCCTGCTGCGCAGTCTGTTGAAAGACCCGAAGATTGGCAAGCTGATTGTGCCGATCGTTCCGGACGAAGGACGAACGTTTGGGCTGGAGTCTGCGATCCGTCAGGTGGGTATATACGCGCCGGAGGGCCAGAAGTACAGTCCGCACGATGCAGACATGCTGCTGTACTACCGCGAGGACAAGGACGGGCAGATCCTCGAGGAGGGCATCACCGAGGCGGGGTCGATGGCGTCGTTTACGGCGGCGGGAACGGCTTACGCGAACTACAAGGTGCCGACGGTTCCCTTCTACATGTACTACTCGATGTTTGGATTTCAGCGGATCGGGGACATGGTGTGGGCGTTCGCGGACTCGCGCGGAAAGGGCTTCCTAATGGGCGGGACAGCCGGGCGCACAACCATGCTCGGTGAGGGCCTGCAGCACCAGGATGGGCATTCGATCGTCCTGGCGAGTTCTGTGCCTACATGCGTTACATACGATCCTGCGTTTGTCTATGAGCTTGCAGTGGTGGTGCAGGATGGTCTGCGACGGATGTACGAGAACGGCGAGGACGTCTTCTACTACATCACGATGTACAACGAGGACTATGCGATGCCGGCGATGCCTGAGGGCGCGGCGGAGGGAATTCTTCGCGGTATCTACAAGGTGAAGTCTGCCGCGGAGGGACCGGCTGTGGCGCAGCTGTTCGGCAGCGGGCCGATTCTGAATGAAGTTCTGCGGGCGCAGGAGATCCTGGCGACGAGGTACAAGGTGCAGACGGATGTGTGGAGTGTGACCAGCTACAACGAGCTGCGGCGGGATGCGCTGGGCGTGGAGCGCTGGAACCGACTGCATCCTGCGGAGAAGGAGCGCGTGCCGTATGTGGTCGAAGCCCTGAGCGGGGCGCAGGGGCCGATTGTTGCAGCGACGGACTACATGAAGGTCGTTGCGGATCAACTGTCGCCATGGCTGGGCGGCCGGCTGGTGACGCTGGGCACCGACGGGTTCGGACGCAGCGATAACCGGGAGCACCTACGGAGGCACTTCGAGGTGAGCGCGGAGGCGATTGCCGGGGCGATGCTCTCGAAGCTGGCGCGCGAAGGGAAGATGAAGCCGAAGCAGGCTCAGAAGGCTATGGAAGAGCTGGGGCTGGATGTTGAGGCGAAGGATCCGGCGCGGGCTTAAGCTGGGTTTCGTCGAGTTGCAAAGGAAGGGTTCCGTCAGCGGAGCCCTTCTTTGTTGCCGATGGTGCGTGGTTGCGGGAGAGTTTCGATGGCGGATAAGCAGGTGAAGCAGGCGGTTCGATTTGAGAACCCGTTGATGCCGGATGAGCGGCTTCGGCAGATGTATACCGCGATGGTGCAGATGCGGATGTTGGAGGAGTACCTCGCGGGGAGGTCCAGGTTGAGGAAGGCCGCCCCGAAGCTGGTCTCGGTGAGGGGCGAAGAGGCTGCACGGGCGAGTACGGCACTTTCGCTCGGGAGCGGAGATCTTATCTGTGACTGCGCGGCGTCGCCGGGGATGGACCTGCTGATGGGTGGGGAGCTGGCGGAGCTGAAGAGGCGAGTTGCTTCCCCGGGCGAGAGACGGGTCGCCACGGAGGGTGACCGCTTTGCGCGGCGGCTTCCTGCGACCGAGGATGCGGGAGAGCGGCTGCACGTTTCGATCGGCGCGGCGGCGGCGCTGAAGGCGCAGCGTGGAGGACGCGTCCTTGTGGTCTACACGGAGGCGGGGGAGGTCCAAGCGAAGAGATGGAAGAGGACGCTGGGAGCGGCGGGAGAGCGGGAGTTGCCGGTGATCTTTGTGGTTCTGCCGGAGTTGAAGGGTCGCGCGTCGAGGAGGTCAGGGGAGCTGTCGTTGCGCTCGCGCGGATGGGGGGTCCCGGGATTTCCGGTCGACGGATCGGACGCGATCGCGATGTATCGCGTGATGCAGGAGTCGCTGCTGCGCGGGAGATCCGATGGTGGACCAGCGTTGATCGAGTGTGTTGCGTTTGATGACGGTCACGCGAAGGAGGCGAAGTTTGCGGACCCGGTGGAGCGCCTGGCGGAGTTGATGATAGCAAAGGACGCGGCAAGCGAGGTGTGGCTGAAGGAGACCCGGGAGGCGTTTGCCCGGCGCCTGAAGGCGGCGAAGAGTTAGTCCAGGACGATCGGGTGGGGTGGGCGCCGACCATGAGGTAAGCCGCTGACGGTTTACACTTGAGACTCATCAATCAGACGCCCCCGGGCATTGAGGTGTAAGTGCGGATCAACGTTTTCTTCCTGCTGGCGGGCCTCCTGGTCTCTGGCGTTTCCCCGCTTCGGGCGCAGACCACGCCTGCTGTTGCCGACCAGACCGGGGTCTCGATGGCATCGACCCAGCCGACCGAGGAGACCGCGTCAGCTCCGGTGTTGGCGCAGGCACCGACCCAGCAGACGACGCCTCAGTCGAGCACGCCGTATCAGGACGCCGCGCCTATTCCGCAGGCGCAAAAGGATGCTCCGATCGTTGTTCCTGCTCAGACGACGCCGGAGAGCCCCGTCGGAGCGTATCCGGCGTACGGGAATGTGGACGAGACGCGGGGTGACAGCTACGGCTCGACCTATGTGCCGGTGGACAGCTGGATGTATCCGGCGATGACGCGGCTCTACTCGATGGGCTACGTCGACACGATGTTTCTGGGGATGCGACCGTGGACTCGCCGAAGCATTCTGCACATGATCATGGAGTCGGAGAACGACATCCAGCAGGACGGCAATCCTGAGGCGATGGGCATTCTGAACGATGTGCTGGAGGAGCTGCGTGCCGAGGTGCCGACCGGCGATGCTCCACGGGGCGTGGTATTCGGGCTGCATTCGGCCTACACGCGCGTGATGGGCATTGGAGGACCTGTGCTGCGGGACAGCTATCACCTGGGCCAGGCGATCAACAACGACTACGGACGACCGTATGCGACCGGATTCAACAACATCACGGGCTTCTCCAGTGTGAACGAGTGGGGCCGGTTTTCGTTGTACGTGCGTGGGGAGTACCAGCACTCGCCGGCGACGACGGGATACACGACGGACGTTGCAAGTGCGATCTCGTTCGGTGACGAGATTCTGTATGCGGGATCAGACGCGCACCAAGCGACGATTCCTGCAGGTGCGATACCTGCTCAGAACCCTTTCCGGCTGGTGGAGGCCAACCTCTCGTTTCACCTGCTCGGCCATGAGATCTCGGGCGGCAAGTCCGATGCGTGGCTGGGGCCGGCGCAGGGCGGAGCTCTGGCGTGGTCGAACAACGCCGAGAATATCTACTCGGTCCGGATCAACCGGGTGGAGCCGCTCCACGTGCCGTTGGTGTCGCGGGTGCTTGGGCCACTGCGATACGACTTCTTCTACGGCAGTCTGAAGGGTCATACGTCGCCGAACAGCCCGTATACGCATTCGGAGATGTTCTCGTTTCGCCCGACAAACAACTTCGAGTTCGGCTTTCAGAGAACGATTATCTTTGGCGGACACGGCCATGAGCCGGTGAACATACACACCTTTCTGAAGGGCTTTTTCAGCTTCAGCGACACGACGGCGGATGTGAAGGTGTCGCGCGAAGATCCGGGCGCTCGCTTCAGCGACTTCAACTTCAGCTACCGGCTTCCGTTTGTGCGCAAGTACGCAACATTCTATGTCGACTCGATCGCGCATGATGATGTGACGCCGATCAGCGCGCCCCGTCGTGCGGCCTTCCGGACGGGGCTGTATCTCTCACAGATACCCAACATCCCGAAGCTGGATCTTCGCGCCGAGGCGGTTCTGACGGATCCGAAGGTGACACGGAGTTTTGGCGGATCGTTCAACTACTACGAGATCATTCAGAAGCAGGGATACACGAATAAGGGCTTCATCATGGGGGATTGGATCGGCCGCGAGGCCAAGGGTGGCCAGGCATGGCTGACCTACCATCTCAGCGGACAGGAGTTCGTGCAGGTCCAATATCTGAACAAGAAGAATGCCAAGGACTTCGTTGGCGGGACGACTCAGAATCAGTTCAAGGTTGAGGTCGTGAAGAGGCTTCGACCGCAGTTGGAGCTCGATGCCTGGGCACAGTACGAGCGGTGGAAGGCGCCGATCTTCAAGACGGGGCAGCAGAGCGACACGGTGGTTGCGGGACAGCTGACGTGGTACCCGAGGCTGCACACCAGTCCGGAGCAGCACTAGGAGAGGCAGCGCTGCCTGAATTGCGGATCTCGACCGCAGTAGTGCTTCTGACAGAAAAGACCGCCGCCGCTTCTTTTAGCGGCGGCCGTTCTGTTGGGGCGTGTGCGGCTGCTCAGCGCGCTGCTGCCAAGCAGGACTGGAAGTAGCTGAGTGAGCGCTCCAGGCCTTCGCGGAGCTTCACCCTGGGCTCCCAGCCGAGGAGAGTTCGAGCCTTGGTGATGTCGGGCCGTCGGCGGGTGGGGTCGTCCTGCGGCAGGGGTTCGAAGAGGATCTCCGATGTGGATCCGGTTACGTCGAGGACCTCACGCGCGCATTCAAGGATGGTCCACTCTTCGGGGTTGCCGATGTTGACGGGCAAGTGCTCCGAGCTGCGCGAGAGCCGCAGGATGCCGTCGATCAGATCGGAGACGAAGCAGAAGCTCCTTGTCTGGGAGCCATCGCCGTAGATGGTGAGGGGTTGGCCACGAAGGGCCTGCATGACCAAGTTGGAGATGACGCGACCGTCGTTTGCCTGGAGACGCGGACCATAGGTATTAAAGATCCGGACCATGTGGGTATCGACGCCATAGTAGCGGTTGTAGGCCACGATCGCGGCTTCGGAGAAGCGCTTCGCTTCGTCATAGACGGAACGTGGACCGATGGGGTTTACGCGTCCCCAGTAGGTCTCGACCTGCGGGTGGACCTCCGGATCGCCGTAGCACTCGGAGGTGGAGGCGTGCAGATAGCCAGCGGAGTACTTGCGTGCGAGATCCAGCGTGGCGATCGTGCCGGCGGAGCCGACGAGCAGGGTCTCGGGGCCAAGGCGGGCGTAGTCCACCGGGCTGGCGGGCGAGGCGAAGTTGAAGATGAAGTCGACCTTGCCTGGATCGAAGGGCAGGCAGATGTCCTGTTCGATGAGGCTGAAGCGCGGCTCGTTTTTCAAATGTGCAAGGTTGGCCGTGTTGCCGGTGCAGAGGTTGTCGACACCAATCACGGTGTTCCCTTCCCCGAGCAGAGCATCGGTGAGATGGGAGCCTAGAAATCCGGCAGCACCGGTGACAAGAATGGTTCGCGACATCGATAGCTCCTAGCGGCGCAGCCGGATTCCTCTGCGCCGATTTTGATGGGTGAGGCGAGATGGACGGTGAGGGACGAGCCGGCGGGCGATCAGGCCATTGCGGGAGCTGCGCTTCTTACCTGTCGGGCGGGGTAGGCGGCTGGACGGCCCACGCTCATGTACGTGAAACCGTGTTGTGCCATGACCTGCGGATCGTAGAGATTGCGTCCGTCGATGACGATCGGGTAGCGAAGTGTCTGGTTCAGACGATCCAGATTGAGATCGGCGAACTCGGCCCAATCCGTGAGGATCAGAAGGGCGTCGGCATCGGCCGCCGCGAGGTAGGCATCGCCCACATAGCGGAGGTTCGCGCCGGGAGGAAGGACCTCTTCGGTTCGTTTGATGGCGGCAGGATCGTAGGCCGTGATCTGACAGCCCTCCGCAAGGAGCATCTTGACGAGCTCGATTGCGGGTGACTCGCGGATGTCATCGGTCTCACCTTTGAAGGCCAGACCGAGGACGGCGAGACGTTTTCCGCGAAGGGTCCAGAGCGCGGAGCGAACCTTTGCGAGGAACCGGCGCTTCTGCTGAACGTTGATCTTCTCGACTTCGTTGAGGAGATTGAAGTCGATGCCGAGCTGATCGGCGACGGACCGAAACGCCGCCACGTCTTTGGGAAAGCAGGAGCCGCCGTATCCGATGCCGGGCCGGAGAAACTTGGGGCCGATACGGCTGTCGAGACCGATGCCGCGCGCCACCTGTTCGACATTGGCGTCGGTTGCCTCGCAGAGGTTGGAGACCGCATTGATGAAGGAGATCTTCAACGCAAGAAATGCGTTGGAGGCGTGTTTGATGATCTCGGCGCTCTTGGTGGAGGTGAGAAGCAGAGGAGGCGGAGAGGCGACATTGCACGAGCCTTCGATGGCGTCGGGCCGTTCGTAGTACTCGCCTCCTGTGAGCGGGGCGTAGATGGCGCTGAGCACGGATGCCGCGCGAGGCGAATCGGAGCCGACGACGATACGATCCGGGTGGAGGAAGTCTGCGACAGCGGTTCCTTCCCGCAGGAACTCGGGATTGGAGACGACGTCGAAGAGCTGGTGATCGACGCCATTGCGCTCGATGGCGCGCCGAATCCACTCGTTCGTGTAGACGGGGACGGTGCTCTTCTCGACGATCACGGTGTAGGAGGAGATTGACCGGGCGATCTCACAGGCGACAGCTTCGACGTAGGACAGATCGGCATCGCCGGTCTCGCTTTGGGGGGTGCCCACGGCGATAAAGATGGCGGAGCACTCACGTGTGGCTTCCGAGAGATCTGTCGTGAAGCGAACGCGGGTGTTTCTGTAACGCTCAAGCAGAGTGGGGAGGTAGACCTCGTGAATGAGGGTGTCACCGCCCTGGAGAGCGGCCACCTTGAGCTCATCATTGTCGACGCAGATGACTTCGTGGCCCATCTCCGCGAAGCAGACTGCCGCGACCAGGCCGACATAGCCGGATCCCACGACAGCGATCTTGATGTTGTTACGCATCGTTGCGAAAACCTCTTTGGACGTCTCGCTCAAGGATAGTCGATGTTGGTGGATCTGCCGACAGCACCCGTTGTGTTACACCAAAGTGCAGCCCGGTCCCGGTGCAGTTTGGGCAAGCTCTCGGTTAGACTAGAAGGGATGGCACCTCCAAGAATGCCGGCGCAGCCCTTTGTGGCTGCACCCGACACAGCTCCGTCCGCCATGGGCGGCGCCGGCTCAGACACAACTCTCTCTGATGCTCTGCTTACTCTGCGCAAGCGGAGGTGGGTGCTTGTCATCGCCGGTATTCTGGGACTCATCTACGGCATATACAGGGCCTTGTCGCAGCCGAAGCTGTATGAGTCCTATGGCCGGATCGAGGTGCGATCCGGGTCTTCGAACGAGTACCGTGTCACGCCTGGGTACGGCTCAGACAATGCAAACAAGCTTCTGACCGAGGTCACGATCCTGTCGAGCGATTCCCTGATGCTCTCGGTCGCGCGGCAGATGAATTTGAACAACAATGCCGACTTCCTTGAGGAGAAGGGGCCGATTCCGCACACATCTCTGGATGATCCAGCCGTTCGTCAGGATACGGTGGAGCGGCTGCAGGCGGGCCTGGGGATTCAGCTCGTACCGAAGACAGACATCATCCGGATCAGTTATTCCGCTCTGAATCCGAAGCTTGCGACGGATATCGTCAACACCGTGATTGCAAGTTACATCCAGCGGAGCTACGAGACGCGGTTCCGCTCGACACAACGCGTGTCGCAGTGGCTTTCCGGGCAGCTGGACGATTTGAAGCAGCAGGTTGAGACCTCGCAGGAGCAGGTGATGGACCTCCAGCGGCGGCTCGGCATCCTTGGCTTCGATCCGAATCACAACCAGATCAGCAACTCGCTCGAGGACCTGTCGCGAGCGCAGGGATCGGCTCGTCTGGCGCGTATCGTCGCCGAATCGCGATATCGCATTCTGGCGGGTATGGATCCCGACACGATGGAAGGGTCGATTGAGACGACTCCCGGGACCGCTCCCTCCGAGCTGAACGGCCTTCGGTCGCAGGTCGCTGTGTCAAGGGCCAATTACGCGCAGATGCAGGCTACGCTGGGCCCGAATCACCCGCAGGCGAAGGCTCTGAAGGCGCAGATCGATGAACTCAACAAGGAGATCCAGGCCGAGCAGAACAGGCTGCTGATCCAGGCGAAGCAGAACTACGTGATTGCCCGGGCGAACGAGGACCAGACTACGGCTGCGCTCGAGACGCAGAAGACCGACGCGTACAAGCTTCGTGACGATCTGGTCGAGTACACGATACGGCAGCGTGAGTTTGAGACGAACCGAACCCTTTACGAGGGGCTGTCGCAACGTCTGCGCACGGCTGGTGTTCAGGCGGGTCTTGAGTCGCTCGAGATCGATGTTGTGGATCAGGCGTTGCTTCCAGCGAGCGCTCTGCAGCAGGCTCAGTCCACCCTGATCATCACGACAGTGATATTTTCCCTGCTTGGCGGGATCGTGGTTGCGTTCCTGCTCGAGAGTCTGGATACGGGCCTGCGCAGCATCTCGGAGATCGAGGCGGTTACGGATCTCCCATCACTCGCAGTGATTCCGCGCGCACGGCGTTCCTCGGCTGAGCAGGCGAGTCACCTGACGACGGCCCAGCGGAATATCGGCTTGCTGACACAGCCCAAGTCGCAGTTTGCGGAGGCCTTCCGCTCGCTGCGAACCTCGTTGATGCTGTCGATGGTCGGACAGCCGCCCAAACGGATCCTCTTCACGAGCGCGACGCCATCCGAGGGGAAGACGACGGTCGCAACGAATCTTGCATGCGTGCTTGCGCAGGGAGGCGAGCGTGTGCTCATCATCGATGCCGATCTCCGTCGGCCAAACGTTCACCACCGCTTTGGCTTGAATGGCCGGGTTGGGCTGACGACTCTGCTGACGGGAGCAACGACACTGGAAGAGAGCCTGCAGAAGGTGCCGGAGATCCCGAACCTCGATGTGCTGCCGAGCGGTCCGGTACCGCCCCTGCCAACCGAGATGCTGAGCTCCGAGGCGATGCATGCGTTGCTCGCGAAGTGCTCCGACATCTACACGCACGTGGTCATCGACTCACCGCCGGTGCTCTCGGTGACGGACGGTGTGATCCTCGCGCGGGATGCTGACGCGGTCGTGCTGGTCGTGCGGCATGGTAAATCGAGCAAGCAGATTGTACGGAGGGCTCGCGATCTGCTGTATCGCTCGGGTGCTCCGATTACGGGGATCGTCTTGAATGCCGTCGATCTGCGCTCACCGGAGTACTACGGTTACTACGGGTATTCAAGCTACGCCTATGCAAGCATGGACTCCGGAAGCTGGGAGCCGACAAACGCTGAAGGCGAGAAGAAACCAAAGACGGAGAAGGAGTAACTATGGCTCGGTCTCTGTTTCCAATGGCGAGGGCTCGGAAGGGACGTGGGAGGACGCTTCAGCACGGGAGGGCGTGTGCCTGGGTGGTCGCGTTCTGCATGTTGGCGGCGGTCAGTGTGCGAGCCCAGTTCAGCGGACCTGCTCCGAAGGCTTCAGCAAGTCTGAATTTGCCGCTCGTTCCGACGACGGATCAGGCGATTCTCTTCCCTGGATCGAGAGATCTGCGCCTCGACGTGGGCGATCAGATCCAGGTTCATATGTTTGGATCGACGGAGTTCACCCCAACGGTACGGGTAAGCCTGGACGGATCTGTGCAGATCCCGCTTGGCGGAACGATTCCCGTCGCTGGACTGACGCTTCACCAGGCTGCGGACGCGATTGGTGAAAGACTTAAAAGTGCCGGGATGTATCGCGATCCGCAGATCACGATTCAACTGATCGAATCTCCGAATCAGGTCATTGTCGTCACGGGGGAGGCACACGGGGTCGTAAACACGAACGGGAGCGAGAAGCATCTGTACGAGGTGCTTGCGGGGGCGGGTGGTCTGCCTGCGACGGCGAGTCATACGGTCACGATCCAGCGTCCGGGTGTGGAGCAGCCTATCATCGTCGACCTGGGCAACGATCCTGCGCACAGTGCGCAGGGAAACATCCCCGTATTCCCGCATGACACGATCATCGTTTCGAAGGTGGGAGTGGTCTATCTGCTTGGCGCCTTCCGCACACAGGGTGCAATTCCCCTGCAACAGAACACACCGCTCACGTTGATGCAGGCCACCGCACTGGGAAGCGGGGATCTGTTTGAAGGAAAGTACGACGATCTCCGCATTATCAGAACGGTAGGGCTCGAACGCAAGGTTGTGCGCGTCGACATATCAAAGGTGATGAAGGGAAGGTTGCCGGATCCAGTGCTTCAACCGGATGACATTGTCTTCCTCCCTACGAGCGATCTGAAGGCGGCTCTGAAGAATGGCGGTCTGGGAACGCTGTTCGGCGTCATCTCGCTGCTGGTCTTCACGGCGCAATCCCTTCCGTAAAGGTCCACAACGGCTCCGAAATGACGAAAAGAATCCGGCTTGCCTACCTTGTGAGCCATCCCATTCAGTACCAAGCACCGTTGCTAAGACGGATATCCGAGGAACGCGACATCGACCTTACCGTGCTCTTCGGTTCGGACTTTTCGGTTCGGGGATACAAGGATGAGGGCTTCGGGGTTGGCGTCGAGTGGGACGTTCCGTTGCTGGAGGGGTACAAGTACGAGTTTCTTCCAGCCATCCGCGACAACGGCACGGTGGGGATTGCGGCGCCTTTGAATCGCGGCATCTTTGCACGCCTTCGAGGGAACAAGACCCAACCAGGGTTTGATGTGCTTTGGGTGCACGGATACGCCTCCGCGAATGCGATGCACGGGATGCTGGCGGCGAAGATGCTTGGTATTCCGGTGCTGCTTCGGGCGGAGTCATGGTTGGAGGATCGTTCGCGAAGCGCAAGGAAGCTTGCCGCCAAACGCATGTTCTTCGGAGGTTTGAAGAGACTTGTGGATGGTGTGCTGCCGATCGGGAGCCTGAACTCCGCCTATTGGGAGTACTACTTCGGCTCCGATGTTCCCCAGTTTCTGATGCCCTATGCCGTAGACAATGGCTACTTCGAAAGGCGCAGTGAGGAAGCGAGGGGAGGCCGGGCTGCGTTGAGGAACTCGCTTGGGCTTGAAGAGGGGCACCCGGTGATTCTGTTTGCGTCGAAGCTGCAGACGCGGAAGAGATGCGCCGATCTGGTGGAGGCGTATGCGAGATTGGGCAGCTCGGGGATCCTTGATGGTGGCGCGCCCTACCTCGTGATTGTGGGCGATGGTGAGGAGCGCTCGCGGCTGGAGTCGCAGGCGCGGGATCTTGGTCTGTCCGGAGTTCGATTCTGCGGCTTCCGCAACCAATCGGAGTTGCCGGCGTTCTTCGATCTGGCGGATGTGTTCGTGCTGCCCTCCGAACACGAGCCCTGGGGCCTGATCGTGAACGAGGTGATGAATGCGGGCTGCGCCGTGATTGTGTCTGAGAGCGTGGGCTGCCAACCGGACCTGGTGACCGACGGTGTGGAGGGCTGCGTCTTCCCTACAGGCGATGTCGATGAACTGACGAGGGCACTTCAAAGGGTGCTGGCAGCTCCCGAGACAGCGCAGGAGATGGGCAGACGAGCGAAGGCGCGGATCGGATCCTGGAACTTCGAGGCGGACGTTGCCGGTCTGCGATCTGCGATCGAGGCAGTGACCCGAGGACTGCGCGCGTGAGAGCGGCGGTTGAGACACCAGCGAGGGCGGGCGGATCCCCTGCTATTCTCGGGCGGGGTGTCACGGGGGCCGTGCGACTGCTTCACATCATCGGAACGATGAGCCCGGAGGCGGGGGGGCCAACGGAGTCGGTGCGATCACTGATCGCATATGGGCCGCCCGGGTACACGGGGGAGGTCGTGACGCTTGACGATCCCGACGCAGACTTCCTGAAGAGCTATGACTTTCCGGTGCACGCACTGGGACCTGTCGATTCCGTTTACGGTTATAGCCCAAAGCTGATGCCGTGGCTGAGAGCGAATGCGGAGCGCTTCGACGGCGTGATGGTGAATGGTTTGTGGCAGTACTGCGGACTTGCCACTCGGCGTGTCTTCGGCGGGAAGAAGCCGTATGTGGTGTTCACACACGGGATGCTTGACCCCTACTTCAAGAGGCGCTTCCCGCTTAAGCATGCGAAGAAGTGGGCGTACTGGCTGCTCTCCGAGTATTGGGTTCTGCGTGGTGCAGAGCGAGTGCTCTTCACAACTGCCGAAGAGGAGAAGCTGGCGAAGCAGAGCTTCTGGCTCCATCGGTGGAAGGGCCTCGTGGTGCCTTACGGTGCGACGGGCCCGGAGGGCGAACCCGAGAGGCAACGACGTGCGTTCCACGATGCATATCCAGAGCTAACGGGGCGCCGATTCCTTCTGTATCTCGGTCGCATTCACAGGAAGAAGGGGTGTGACATGCTGATCGAGGCGTTCGCGGAGGTCGCGGCGCGGGATCCTGAGCTCGACCTGGTGATGGCGGGGCCTGACCAGCAGCAGTGGAGCTCGGAGTTGCAGGCAAGGGTCCGTGCGGCGGGCTGCGCCGCTAGGGTGCACTGGCCGGGAATGCTGCACGGCGATGTAAAGTGGGGTGCATTTTTCGCCAGCGAGGCGTTTATTCTCCCGTCGCACCAGGAGAACTTTGGCATTGCCGTTGCCGAGGCGCTCGCGTGCGGTAGACCCGCTCTGCTGGCGGACAAGGTGAACATCGCCGGGGAGATTGCAGCGGACGGCGCGGGGATGATGGAGCCTGACACACCTGAAGGGACGCTTCGGCTGCTGGAACGCTGGATCGAGATGTCGGAGGAGGAGCGGAGTGCGATGAGCGTGCGGGCTCGCGAGTGTTTCGACCGCCGATATGACATGCGGCGCAATGCGCAAACGATTGTTACCCTCTTCGACAAGGACCGGCTGCGACCAGAACCTCTACCTAAGCGCGTGAACGAGGGTTGATGCCGAGGCAGGCGCACTATAACGCGGCGGACCACATCCCGGCAGAGACCGCGGCAGATCCGTATCTGCGGCCTGCGTTTTCAGGTCGCGACCGCGTTCGCCGGCTGACCTGGAACATCTGCGCGGCGGTGTTGTACAGGCTTTCACCACGGCCGATGCACGCATGGAGGAGCTTTCTGCTGCGTTGCTTTGGAGCGACCATGGGACCCAACTGCCACTTTTATCCAAGGTCCCGGGTGTGGGCGCCCTGGAACCTTATCTGTGCGGATCAGGTGACTGCGGCGGACGGGGCCGAGATCTACAATCCGGCCCCGCTGCGTCTGGGATCACACGCGATTTTGTCTCAGGACGCGTATCTGTGCGGTGCGACACATGATTTCGACGACCCGGCCTTTCCGCTGATGGCGTACGCCATGGAGGTTGGCGCGTACGCGTGGGTTTGCGCCCGTGCATCGGTGGCGCCAGGTGTGATTGTCGGAGAGGGTGCTGTTCTGGGGCTTGGATCGGTTGCCACGCGTCCTTTGGACGCTTGGACGATCTACGCCGGGGTTCCCGCGGTGAAGGTTAAGGACCGCAGAAGACCCGGCGCAGGTTGAAGTACGGGTGAGTGTCAGCTTCGGATCGGTGAGCTGCTGACGTATTGAGGCTCAGGGGTGTGGAAGCTCAGGAACGGAGCTTCGCGAGGAGGTCCGTCGGGTGCACGGGCTTGGCAAGGATCTCGAACTCATGCCCCTGGGCACGAGCCTTTTCGAGCAGATCCGCTGTTGCCGCCTGTCCTGAGAAGAGCAGTATCTTGCACTGCGGCATCTTTGTCCTGGTGATGATTGCTGCCTCGATGCCCGTCATTCCAGTCATGATGACGTCGCTGATGAGCATATCCGGCTGAAAGTTGTCGAGAGCCTCTATGGCTTTTTCGCCGCTGAAGACGGCCCGTGCGTCAAAGCCCGCCTGGTTGAGAATGATTGCGAGTGTATTTGCGATCACTTGCTCGTCGTCCGCAACGAGCACCCTAGGCTTTGAAGTCGCGCCTGTTGGTTCTGCCATGCTGAATGTCCCCGGGTTCCAATGTTTACAGACAAGCGAACGTACCGCGAACGCAGCGTTGACCTGATCCTGTACTAGGTAATGATACGCTGACCAAAGAGCCGGAAGTCGAGCGCCACGTGAAATATAGCGAGGTGATCCCGGATACCGTGGAAATCTATGCAGCCACCTATCATACGTGCGGAACGTGTCGAGAAGTACTACGCGCAGCCGAGCGAAAACCGCATCCAGGTTATATCGCCGACCGACCTCTCGATCAACGCGGGGGAGATCGTCGCGCTGCTTGGTCCGTCCGGATCCGGCAAGTCCACGCTGCTGCGGATGCTGACAGGACTGTCGACGCCTTCGGCAGGCCAGGTGTACTGGCATGAGCAGCCGATCGCCTCGGCTGACGTGAACGTGTCCATCGTCTTTCAGAGCTTCGCGTTGTTCCCCTGGCTTACGGTCTTTGAGAACGTCGAGGCTCCGCTGAAGGCACGTGGCATGGATGCGGCGGAGCGGCGGAAGCGGAGTATGAAGATCCTGGACACCGTTGGCCTGGATGGATTTCAGGCGGCTTACCCCAAGGAGTTGTCGGGCGGGATGCGGCAGCGAGTGGGCTTTGCGCGCGCGCTGGTTGTAGAGCCCGAGGTTCTGTTCATGGATGAGCCGTTCAGCGCGCTGGACGTGTTGACGGCCGAGAATCTGCGCAGTGAGCTCCTGGAGCTCTGGCAGAAGAAGACGATTCCGACGCAGGCGATCTTTCTGGTCACTCACAACATTGAAGAGGCCGTTCTGTTGGCGGATCGGATCATCGTTCTGGGGCGGAATCCGGGGCACGTCCGGACGGATTTCAGGGTTGCCCTGGCGCACCCGCGGGACCGGAAGGCGACCTCGTTTACGCAACTGGTGGACTACATCTACAAGGTGTTGACGCAGCCGGATGCGAAACCGCCGGAGCTTCCGCAGACGACGTCGGGGCGCAAGGTGCGCGATCAACGCCAGATGCACTACCAGATGCTTCCGCATGCAAGGCCGGGTGGGATCGCCGGGCTGCTCGAGCTGGTGCTGGATCATAACGGAAAAGACGATATCTATCGGCTCGCCGACGACCTCGGATTTGAGATCGACGACCTGCTGCCGATCGTCGACGCCGCACAGCTGCTCGGCTTCCTGAAGGTGACTGAGGGCGACGCGGCGATTACGCCAACGGGCGCCGAATACGCCAACTCCGAGATTCTGCGGCAGAAGGAGCTGTTTCGAACGGCGGCTCTCAAGAACGTTCTTCTGCTGCGACAGATCGTGAGGGCGATCGAAGCAAAGAGCGACCGCACGGTCTCCGAGGAGTTCTTCCACGACATGCTGGATGAGCAGTTCAGCGAAGAGGAGACGCTGCTGCAGCTGGAGACGGCGATCAACTGGGGCCGATACGCGGAGCTGTTCGACTTCGATGCTTCGCGGCGGCGTTTCATCCAGCCGGAGAAGCTTCAGGCCGAGATCGAGAGCACAGCGGAGATTGATGCGTAATGCAACTGCGGACCAGCTTCAGCTATAACAGGGGGCGCGAGACGCTGGCGCGGTCTCAGGTGTTGCAGCGAAGCTGGCCCTTTGTGCTGGATCTTGCGGTCGCGGCTATTGGGCTTGCCTGCTTTTACTGCATTGTTCTGATTGCGAAGTTCTGGGCGGGGCCGCCCGACGTGCAGATTGTCGTCTCGCTGAGTCCGCGGATGCTTCCGTTGTACGCGTTCTACTCCGTAACCCGCATTGGGCTGGCGTATCTGCTCAGCCTGGGATTCGCCATCGGGTACGGATACCTGGCGGCGTATCACAAACGCTCCGAGGTCTTCATGATCGCGGTGCTGGACATCCTACAGTCGATCCCGGTGCTGAGCTTTCTTCCGGGTGTGATGCTGGCGATGGTGGGACTTTTCCCGACTCGACACGTGGGTGTAGAGCTTGGCGCGATCGTGCTGATCTTCACCGGCGCGGTCTGGAACATGGCGTTCAGCTTCTACTCGTCGCTGAAGAGCATACCGCGGGAGTTGATCGAGGCTACCAGTGTCTACCGTTTCTCGAGGTTGCAGCGGCTGATACAGCTGGAGCTGCCGTATGCCGCGATCGGGCTGCTGTGGAACTCCATCATGTCCGTCGCGGGCGCCTGGTTTTTTCTGATGGCGTGCGAGATGTTTCACTTCCGTTCCCGAGACTTCCGGCTGCCCGGGCTGGGATCGTATCTGCAGACGGCGGCCGATGCGGGCAATGGACGCGCGATCCTCTGGGGTCTGACCGCCATGATCACCATCATCGTGGCGACGGATCAGCTGATATGGAGGCCGCTGATCGCGTGGAGCGATAAGTTCAAGTTTGAGCAGGTGGAGAGTTCGAAGCGTGTCGCCTCGCCCATCCTTCACCTGCTGACGCAGTCGAACGCCTTACGGGTGCTGCAGGCACACACAACAGAGCCGATCGGCGAACGGATCTATGCAGAGCTGGCGCGACAGCGCGAGAGGCGTGTGGCGGCGATGGCAGCCAGACCGCCGGCGGCAGAGCGCTCCAGAACCGGGATCATAGGCTGGGTACTGCTGGCGATGGCGTCGGCCGTAATCCTGTACCTGGCACGGCAGACGTTTGCCCTGGTGCGCCCGGTGCACAGCGCTCAGTACGTGGAGCTGCTGAAGGGAGCAGCGGCGACGTTTGGGCGGGTGAACCTTTCTCTTATCCTGGCAGCGGCATGGACGATACCGGCCGGTGTTGCTATAGGATTTCACCCTCGTCTGGCGCGGGTGGCGCAGCCGCTCGCACAGATCGCGGCTTCGGTACCGGCGACAGCGTTGTTTCCCATCATCCTGCTTGGGCTGGTGCGGCTGGGAGGGGGGCTGGGCATCGGGTCGATCGCGCTGATGCTTCTGGGTACCCAGTGGTACATCCTGTTCAACGTCATCGCGGGCGCCCTGGCGATTCCGACCGACCTGAAGGAGGTTTCGACGCTGTTCCGCTTCAGCACGCTGCAGCGATGGCGCACGGTGATCCTGCCGGGGATCTTCCCGTTCCTCATCACGGGAATGGTGACGGCTTCGGGTGGAGCATGGAACGCGAGCATCATCGCGGAGTACTTCCGGCTCAACAACCAGACGCTTGAGACGGTGGGACTGGGAGCGCAGATCAGCGCGGCGACGGATCAGGGCCAGTTCCCTATTCTGCTGCTCGGGACGGTGCTGATCTCACTCATGGTCGTTACGACGAACCGCCTGGTCTGGAGGCCGCTGTTCCGTCTCGCGGAGACCCGGTACAAGCTGGGTGCCTGAGGTCTGAGCAGGCCGGCGGAAGGCATAGATGATCGCCAGCAGCGGAGGAGCGATCAGAACGCCCCAGGGCGGGATCAGAATCCCAAGGACGATCGGACCGAGAAAGGCCGCCCACCACGGTACCCGGGTTGTGCGATGCAGGATGTATGGTCCGATCACCAGGCCTTCCAGAACCGCGATAAGGCCGTACAGGCCGAGGACATAACCCAGGCGGTACCAGTCTTCGCTTGTCTGGACTGAGAGTGCGGTCGAGAGCACAGGTCCGATAAGGGCCAGCATCCCGCCGAAGCCGGGGATGAACTGGCATAGAGCTCCAACGAAAGCCCAAAGGGGCGCGAAGGGGACGTGGAGGAGTTCAAGCCCGACAAACCAGAGAACACCGACTATCAGTGCGTCCAGGGTGGCAGCGCGCCACCAGTCCAGCAGGGCTCCACCGGCCGTGCGGATCGCGCCACGCTGGGGCGGGCCTACGGGCGGGAGTTCTCTGCTTCTGTTGTACATACGCTGCCCTCGGACGTGTGTCCGGACATCCATCGACGCACGCCTCCCATTTGATGCTGCTACACACACGGAACGCGGACCTTTGATGGCTTATGCAGAAGAAGAACGGCACTGCCCGCGATGCTACCCTGAACAGATGAAGTTCGGTGTACTCGTCTTCCCCGGTTCGAACTGCGACCATGACACTTACAACGTGGTGGATGCGCTGGCGCGTCGTCCCGTGACCTACCTGTGGCACGCCTCCGAAGATCTCGAGAGCTGCGATGCGATCCTGGTCCCCGGCGGATTTGCATATGGCGACTACCTCCGCACGGGGGCAATTGCGAGGTTCGCGCCCGTCATGCAGTCGGTAAAACGTTTCGCGGCTTCCGGCGGCCCGGTTCTTGGTATCTGCAACGGATTCCAGATACTGTGCGAGGCTGGCCTGCTTCCGGGAGCCCTGATGCGCAACCGCGATCAACGGTACATCTGCAAGCAGCTGCACCTCCGAACGGAGACAAACGACTCACCGTTCACTCACACGATATCGAAGGGCGAGGTGCTCAAGATGCCGGTCGGTCACATGGAAGGCAACTACTTCTGTGACAGGGACACGCTTGCGCAGCTGATGCGGAACGATCGCATTGCGTTTCGCTACTCGACGGCGACTGGCGAGGTGACGACGGCGGCGAATCCGAACGGATCTCTGGAGAACATCGCCGGCATCTTGAATGAAGGCCGAAATGTACTCGGCATGATGCCGCATCCGGACCGTTCGAGCGAGAGTCTGCTGGGTTCGAAGGACGGATTTCGGCTGTTTGAAGGGCTCATACGATCCATGAGCGCAAGCGCGTGAGCTGCAATAGCGCTCAAGATCCCGGAGGGGACGGAACCAGGCCATGATCGACATCCATCATCATCTGCTGCCGGGCTTTGACGATGGCGCGCCAGACATCGAGACCTCCGTATCGATGGCTCGTATCGCAGTGAACGACGGCATCACCCATGTGGTCTGCACACCTCACGCAAACAATCAGTACGGGTACGATCTCGCGACGATCAATCTGAAGCTCTCGGAGCTGCAGCGGCGGCTCCAGAGAGAGGGTATTGCGCTAACGCTGGGGCGCGGCTGCGACTTCCACCTCACGTATGAGAATATTCAGCTGGCCAAGAGCGACCCCGCGCGCTTCAGCATCAATGGGCTGGGATATCTGCTGGTGGAGATTCCGGACTATGGCCTGCCGCAGGGTCTGACGGACACCTTCTACCAGCTCCAGATCGGCGGGCTGACACCGATCCTCACGCACCCGGAACGAAATCCAACGCTGCAGGGCGACGATGCGCGAATGGTGCGATGGCTTCGTGGAGGCGTTCTGGTTCAGGTCACGGCGGGGTCCCTTCTGGGGCAAATGGGGAAGGCCGCACAAAAGATGGCGCATCGTCTGCTGGAGAGGCGGTGGGTGCACTTCATCGCGACCGATGCACACAACACCGGATCACGAGCTCCGCGAATGCGAGAGGCCTTTGACCTGATCGCATCGAAGTACGACTCGGACTACGCGCACCTGCTCTGCGTCAGCAATCCGCTGCATGCGTTCCGCGGGACGCCGCTCTCTGCACAACCTGAGGCAGCAGGGCTTTACGCGGATATGGAGCCGGAGAGCTGGTGGAAGAGAATGCTTCGGTGAACGGGCGAGCCTTCTAGAGGCCCAGGCCCCCATCGACGGCGAGCAGCTGCCCGGTGATGAAGTGGGGGCTGGTCGCGAAGAAGGTCACGGCGGCGGCGACGTCAGCGGACGTCCCGTTACGCCGCATGGGGGTCTTCTCTGCGAAGTGCTGGTACGCGGCGCCGACCTCACCCTGCACGATCATCCCGGGGGCAACGCAGTTGACGCTGATCTCGGGCGCCCAGGCCTTTGCCATCGTCTGCGAGAGCATATGAAGTGCGGCCTTGGAGGTGCAGTAGTGGCCATGGGTCGCCCATGGATGGATGCCACCAAGTGAGCCGATGTTGATGATGCGGCCGTGTGCTGAGCGAAGATGCGGAAGCGCAGCCTGGGCGACGAGAAAGGGAGCGCGGGTGTTGGTCGAAAACATGTGGTCCCACTGCTCAACCGAAAGCTTCTCCAGGGACTCGGATTCGAAGAAGCCCGCATTGTTTACGAGGATATCGATGCCGCCCAGGTTCTCCGCCACGGCGGAGACCGCCTGGGTGATGTCTTCAGGCTGGGTCAGGTCGCAGCGTGCCGCGAAGGCGTCCACATCGTAGGCGGCAAG
Organism: uncultured Acidobacteriaceae bacterium; assembly: GCA_963719405.1. Taxonomy (GTDB): domain Bacteria; phylum Acidobacteriota; class Terriglobia; order Terriglobales; family Acidobacteriaceae; genus Edaphobacter. The sequence continues at coordinate 3,903,975 of OY970381.1, read as the reverse complement.
GTCGCGGACCGTCTGTTCGGCCTCGATCTGAGAGTCGAGAAATGTGACGGCTACACTGGCGCCATGTTCTGCAAGTGCGAGCGCGATCGCGCGACCGATGCGTTTCGCGCCTCCGGTCACCAGGGCTTTCTTTCCTGTAAGGGATCTCGCCATGCTACAGCTGCGGGGTCCCGGAGGTCGGCGCGGTGGTACTGGAGGGGCGCTGCACAGGCTTTGGCGGTGTTGCCGGCTGCTTCTGTGTGTCGGGTCTGATCGGCTCCTGGACGCCAGGGGCACGCGTCGAAGCCTTTCCGGTGTTGTCCTCGTAAGCCGAGATCTGCTCCTGTGGCCGGAGCAGGGCTACAGAGATCTGCCGGCTGGGCTCCGAGACGATGTACTCCTTGGCAAACGTGGCGAAGCCATCCGCGATAACCTGCACGCGTACATTGCTGCCGGTGGGAATTACATCGATGGCGGCCTTGCCCTCCGGGTCGGTCTTGACCTCCATGTTGCCCTGATCCTTGCCCTCTTTGTCGATGGGGTGGAAGACGACCGCCGCGTTGACGACTGGCTTGCCATTGGAGCGCTTCACGACGACGACTTCGATGTGCGAGGTATCGGCGGGAGCCTTGTACTTGCGGCCACGACGGGCGTGACCTTCATCCTGCGCGGAGAGGATCGCTGGAGCGAGTGGAAGCAAGGAGCAAAGCGAAAGCGCGACGACGATGGAGCGGACGGCCATAGGCGATATTTTATCCCGGTAATCCGGGAACGCGCAGCGTTTCGGTGGCAGAGGGTAATCACCGGTTGGGAGTTGCGTGACTTTCACTCACATTTCATACGGGCGAGTTGACACGGACGCTTGTGTGCCCTATCGTTAGCAATCGGAACGGTAGAGTGCTAACGAGCCGCTGCGGAGGCCTGAGCATGCGGCAGGTGCCGATCCACTGAGTTCACTGCAAGTCTGCGGCTTGCGGCTTGTACCGGGCCGTCTTCCGCACGGTTCAAATTGCGGCGCTTCGGCGTCCGCCAAATCGCTTCTAGGAGATGTAGAGCATGGCAACAACATCGTTTACACCGCTGCACGACCGCATCCTGGTTCGCCGGGTTGAAGAGGGCGAGACGCTTCGTGGCGGCATCATCATTCCGGATTCGGCAAAAGAGAAGCCGCAGCAGGGCGAGGTTATCTCGGTCGGTAAGGGTAAGTCGAACGACGAGGGTAAGGTGTTCCCTCTCGACGTCAAGGCAGGCGACACGATCCTGTTCGGCAAGTATTCCGGAACGGAGATCAAGCTGGACGGCGAAGAGCTGCTGATCATGCGCGAAGAGGAAGTTCTCGGCATCGTCAAGAAGTAAGCAGTGCCTGCGGCAGACGCGGCTTAGGGCCGCAGAAGCTATATGAGGCCGCTGCGACGCAGCGGCGAGATGAGATCGGATCGGCTTCGGCCGATGAACTTACAGGAGTTACACGATGGCGAAGCAAATTTTGCACGGAGAAGACTCGCGGCAGGCGATCCTGCGCGGGGTAAATATCCTCGCGGACGCAGTCAAGGTCACGCTGGGACCGAAGGGCCGTAACGTTGTAATCGAGAAGAAGTTCGGATCGCCTACCATCACCAAGGACGGTGTGACGGTCGCGAAGGAGATCGAGCTGAAGGATGCGCTTGAGAACATGGGCGCGCAGATGGTCCGCGAGGTTGCATCCAAGACCTCCGACGTCGCCGGCGACGGAACGACGACCGCGACCGTGCTTGCCCAGGCGATCTATCGCGAGGGTGTAAAGACGGTTGCCGCCGGTGCAAACCCGATGGCGCTGAAGCGCGGCATCGACAAGGCCGTTGAGGCGATCATCGGAAAGCGCGATGAGCACGGTGCCGCGGTTGGCGGCGAGCTCTCCAAGCTTTCGAAGCCGGTCTCCGGCGACATGATCGCGCAGGTCGGAACTATCTCGGCCAACTCCGACTCGCAGATCGGCGTAATCATCGCCGAGGCGATGAACAAGGTCGGCAAGGACGGCGTGATCACGGTTGAAGAGTCGCGCACGATGGAGACGCAGCTCGAAGTGGTCGAGGGCATGCAGTTCGATCGCGGCTACCTCAGCCCCTACTTCGTGACCGATGCCGAGCGCATGGAAGTTGCGCTTGAGAATCCTTACATCCTGATCTACGAGAAGAAGATCTCGTCGATGAAGGACCTGCTTCCCTTGCTCGAGCAGATTGCCCGCACCGCCAAACCCCTCGTCATCATTGCCGAGGATGTGGACGGTGAGGCTCTTGCGACACTGGTAGTGAACAAGCTGCGTGGAACGCTGAATGTTGCGGCTGTGAAGGCTCCTGGCTTCGGCGATCGTCGCAAGGCGATGCTGCAGGATATTGCTATTCTGACGGGCGGCAAGGCGATCACGGAGGACCTCGGCATCAAGCTCGAGGGCGTCAAGATCGAGGATCTCGGAACGGCGAAGCGCGTCACCATCGACAAGGACAACACCACCATCGTCGACGGCGGCGGGCAGGATGGCGAGGTTGAGGGTCGCGTGAAGGAGATTCGCGCGCAGGTCGACAAGACCACCTCGGACTACGATCGCGAGAAGCTGCAGGAGCGCCTCGCCAAGCTGGTCGGCGGCGTTGCAGTCATCAAGGTCGGTGCTGCCACCGAAACCGAGATGAAGGAGAAGAAGGCCCGCGTTGAGGATGCGATGCATGCGACACGTGCGGCTGTTGAAGAAGGCATCGTCCCGGGTGGTGGTGTGGCGCTGGTTCGCTGCGCTTCGGCCGTGGACGCGCTGGTGAAGACGCTTGAGGGTGACGAGAAGATCGGCGCCAACATCATTCGTCGGGCCATCGAAGAGCCGCTTCGCATGATCGTCTCGAACGCGGGTGAAGAGGGTGCTGTGGTGATCGGGAAGATCCATGAGTCCAAGGAGGCGAACTTCGGCTACAACGCCGGAACGGGCGCTTACGAGGACCTGGTTGCTGCGGGAGTCATTGATCCTACGAAGGTTACGCGTACTGCACTGCAGAATGCGGCGTCGATCGCGGGCTTGATGCTGACCACCGAGGCCATGATCTCCGAGATCCCGGAGAAGAAGGAAGCGGGCGGCGGCGGACACGGACATGGTGGCGGCGGCGGTATGGACGGCATGTACTAAACTGTCTCGCAACAACGTTTCACGCAGAGAGGCCCCGGAGCGATCCGGGGCTTTTCTGCGTGCGGCGGAGGACTGAAAATGCAGCAGCCGCGAAGCGGTCCTGTGTGGTGAAGGGCGCCGTAGGAGCGATTTGCGGTGGTGGATTGTGTGGTGTTTCGCTGGTGACTGTGTGGTGAATCGCTGGTGCGGAGATGGTGCGTGCGTAGGCTTGTAATCGGCGCTTGAGTTCGCGCCACGGAGATGCGGCGGTCCGTGTCACTGAGGGGAGGGCGGAGGACCTACCTGCTCTGGATGGGCTTCGAGACGGACTCCAGGCTCTTCCCTGCTGCTTCAACGCCGATGAAGTGTTCGCACGCGGCAGCGCCCAGCATAAGGGCTGCGCCGATCGCGTAGCCGATGGCGACGTTGGGCTTGGAACCGGTGTTGATGAGCATGCCAAAGAGGATGGGCGCGCCGACGCCGCCGAGCAAGGTCCCGATGGCATAGAAGATGGCGATCGCGAAGGCGCGGATCTCAAGCGGAAAGATCTCGCTGACGGTGAGGTACGCGGCGGAGGCGGCGGACGACGCGACGAAGAAGATGGCGGTGAAGCTGATGCCAAGACCGCGGGCGCCGATGAGGCCGTGGGCGAAGGGGTAGATGGTGCCGGCGAGAAGGAGACCGGCGATGCCATAGGTCGCGGTGATCATGGGCTTGCGGCCGATCTTGTCGAAGAGGCGGCCGAGGGTGACGGGGCCGAAGAAGCTGGCGATTGCGAAGGGCAGGAGGTGAACGGGCAGATCACGATCCTGCACGTGGAAGAACTTCTTGACGATGAGGCCGTAGGTGAAGAAGACGGCATTGAAGAAGAAGGCCTGGCTGATCATGAGGGCGAGCGCAAGAAAGGAACGCTGGCGATTTTCTCCGAGCATGTTGTGGAAGATATCGGACCAGGGCGTGTGATCGCGGACGGTGAGTTTGAGCTTTTCGCCTTCGGGTGCGGGCAGGCTCTCGGGGTTGCCCCTGGAGGCCTTTCCTTCGATCTCGCCGACGACTTTGGCGGCCTGATCCTCACGGCCGCGGAGCATGAGCCAACGGGGGCTTTCAGGCACGTACAGCCGAAGGAGGAGGACGGCGAGGCCGAGTACGCCGCCGATACCGAAGGCGTAGCGCCAGCCTGAGGACACCGCGGCATTTTGTGCGTGCAGAAGGAACATGGTGGCGACGGCGCCGATGGACGCTCCGACCCAGAAGGTGGAGTTTACGGCCAGGTCGACGGCACCGCGGATACGGCCGGGGATGAGCTCGTCGACCGCGGAGTTGATGGCGGCGTACTCCCCGCCGATGCCGAGGCCGGTGAAGAAGCGGAAGGCGGCGAAGGAGGCGAAGTTGAAGGAGAAGGCCGTGGCGACCGTGGCGATGGAGTAGGTGGCGAGGGTGACCAGGAAGAGTTTTTTGCGGCCGAGGCGATCGGTGAGGTAGCCGAAGAGGAGAGCGCCGAGGACAGCTCCCGCGAGATAGGTGGTAGCGCCGGCGGTGACCTGCGGGTCAGTAAGCGAGAGACCGCTCTTGCTTTCGAGGACACCGGAGAGCGAGCCGGTGAGCGTGACCTCAAGACCGTCCAGCAGCCAAGAGGTGCCAAGGGCGATGATGATGATGGTGTGCCAGCGGGACCAGGGGAGCCGGTCGAGGCGGGCGGGGACGTCTGTCTCGATGACGCGTTCCTGATCGTTGCCTTTGCCCGGCGCGGCGGTTGTGTCGGCTGATGCGGCCATCCGTCGTCTCCTGTGGGGTGCGTCTTGTTCGGTTGCTCTGCGGGCGGTTGAGTTCCGGAGGGAGTTGTTAGCGCGGGGGGGGCGATCTAGTCTTCGTCGGCTTTGATGATGCTGATGGCGCCGTTGCGTTCGAGGATGGCGTACTTGACCCCGGTGATGGAACTGACGCCCTTGGTTCGTGCGGCGGCCATGACGTCCTCTGGAGCGAGGCGCATTCCCTTCATGACCTCTTCCTGCCAGACTCCCTTGCTGAGGACGACGAGGGGGGTTCCGTCGACGATGGCGCCGACCTTGGGAAAGCGGCTCTTGAGCGCAGCTACACCGGTGTGCATGAGACAGACCGTAAGGATGGCCAAGCCGCAGTTGGTAAGCGAGCGGTCCTTTCCGACCGTGGCAAGGATGATGACGCCGCCGATGAGGAAGACGATGACGAACTCGAAGAGGGTCATCTGAGCCCCAGGGCGGCGGCTAAGGACGCGCACGGTGAGGAGGAGGAAGAAGTAGCCGACGATGGCGTGGATGATGGTGGCCATGAATGTCTCCGGCGGGTGTGTGGTGGGTTGCTAGGGAACGATGACGACTTTGGCCTGTACGGGCTCCGAGCCCTCGAGACGAATGGTGAAGGGGACGGCACCGGGCCCGTCGGGCTGGAGGGAGAACTCGACGAGGCCGGGTGGCTCCGTAGCGGGAAAGGTGTAGGTGAGGCCATCGTTGCCGATGGAGGTTTGGAGAGGAGAGGGGATGACCCTTTGAGCGCCCAGCTCCTTGACGATGCTTTGGCTGACGAAGAGGACGATCTTGCCATCGCGGATGGCCTGCGGACCGAAGCTGACGGAGAGCTTGGATGGCGTGCCGGTGCGCTGGATACGGTCGTAGCGCACGTCGACCGAGCCGTCGGACGAGCGGCGTTCGGCTTTGGCGAGGTACCCGCGCCCGAAGAGGCCGAGGAGAGCGAGGACGAGGAGCACACCGAAGATGGACCAGACGATGCGCTCGAAGCGCCACCATCTGCGCTGAAACTCGAGGTCTTCGCCGACCGCCACCTCCCGGTCGACCATGGGAACGGAGTCTTGTACGGGCTTAGAGAATGGGACTGAGTTCACCGTGCGGCTCCTTTTCGGATGTTGAGGGTTTGTCTGGACGAGACTTCGACCAGAGCGTGGTGCATTGAGCTCGGGGTCTGCGGCTCAAGAGTCTTTCGAGGCTTTGGAGACGCTGATCTCTCCGTTGCGCTCAAGGACTGCGGTGTCGATCTCGTTGAGAGTCTTGATGCCCTGCTCACGTGCAGAGGCCATCACGTCATCGTCCTGCAGACCCATGCGGGAGAGCGTGTGGGAGCGCCAATGCCCATTTTCCAGAAGGATGAGGGGCGTGCCATCGAGGAGACGGGCAAGACGAGGCGAACGGGTGCGGATGAAGGTGATGAAGTAGTGGCCCATGCCGATCGCCATGATCTGAAGGAGGGCATTGGTGAGGGAGGCCTCGTCGCCCACGATTGCAGTGAGCGCCAGCCCGCCGATGAAGAAGATGAGGACGAACTCAAATGGGGTAAGCTGCTTTCCCGGACGTCGGCCAACGACGCGGACGATCAGAACCAGGAAGAGATACCCAAAGAAAGCGCGCAGAATTGCAGCCATGAGAGATGCACCCGGGGAGAGCTGTATTTCGTGCGTGCTCGTCAACGAGCGACGGCAATGAGTGATGAGATTGAGGCGGGACGCATTTGGTTTGCCAGGGTCTCGGACGGATCTGACGGGATGGACGAGATCAACAAGGCCGCGCGGAGAGCGAACACAGAAGAGCCGGATCGGCAGGCGATCCGGCTTTTCTGTTTGGGAGCTTCAGGAATTGCTACAGCTGCTCAGGGAGCGGAGGAGATGACGACGGCCCCGGTGCGGACGGCGGTAGGAGCCCGCAGCTTGAGGCCCTTGGTGTGGGTCTTGACCTTGAGTGAAAGGAGGTCTTTCGATGGTGGGGCGGTAAAGGATGCGACGTTGGTCTGGGCGATGTCGGTTGCGAAGCGCGTGAGGTAGGGAGAGAGGGAGACGGGATTGCCGTGACCCTGGTAGTAGGACTCTCCGCCGGTGCCCTCGGCCACCTGCGAGAGATAGCTTTGCCCACTGAAGTTGGCGGCTCCGCCGCGAATGCCTGCGTCGCCGTAGTAGATGGAGGAGACGATGATGCCGGCGCGTTGAGCGTCCAGAACGGCGGTCTGGACGTAGGGGCTGTCCTGATTGAGAGGAGAGACGCTGCCGTTGTAGGGGTCGACGCCGTTGGTGATCATAAGGACGAAGCGAGCCTTGCGGCCGGAGTTCTGAGAGGCTCCGTAGGCGGCTTCGGTGGGCCAGTTCTTGGCGAACTCGGAGAGACAGAAGTAGGGGCTGGCGCTGAGGCCCGGGCTGCCGAATGGGATCCGGAGGCTGGAGGCGGCGCCGGCGAGGTTGGAGGTGAAGGGCTGACTGGAGGCGACGCGACCGTTCTGCATGTAACCGACGAAGACTTCGGTTCCGGCGGGCAGACCTTGAATGAACTTGCGGATGTCGTCGAGCTGGCGCGCGACGGAGGTGCGGAGGCCATCGTCGATAAGAATGGCGACCTGCGTCTGGCTGGGTGGAAGCGGGACCAGAGAGCTGACGGGGCTGGATTTGCCGTTGAGGTCGATGGTGAGGTCGGAAGGGCTGACGGGTGCGGGCGCTTTGGAGGTGAGGGTTACAAGGACCTGCGTGGGCTGAGGGCCTTCCTGCTGGGCGGTGGTGAACGGGGAGGTAAGGAGTGTGGCGAGAGCCACGAGGGAGATGCCGAAGGGACGAAGAATCATTTGCTGCCTCAGCGGATTAGACGAGGTCTGCGGGCATTTGGATGGTAAAAGCTGTGTCAGCGCGTGTCGGTGAGGTCGTAGATGATGTTGTACCAGTCACCGAAGTGGAGAATGGCGAGCGGGCTCTGGCAGAGGGTGGAGCGCATGTGTGGGGAGGAGGGACCGGCCTGGAAGGGCTCGGACGCTTGGAAGCAGGGGGCGGGCGGTCGCTGGCTGGTGGCGACGTAGTAGCGGACGTTGTACTCCGCGAGGACGCCGAGGAGAGGGCGCTGGGTTTTGATGGAGTTGATGAAGTGCCTGTCCATTACGAGACCTTCGGTCTGGACGACGGGATAGGGGAGGAGCCAGCCGACCATGCCGGACCGGTCGCCCATGGCATAGGTGCCGGGATGGGTGCGGGCGAAGGTCTGGATTTCGACGGCGGCGTTGTAGATGGTCTCGCGCCCGGCGACTCGCCAGACGGCGGACGGGAGGTGAGCGAGCACGAAGATGAGGAGGAGGACGGTGACGATGCGGTTCTGGAGGAGTGTCCGGATGGGCGAGGAGGTACAGAGGACGGCGAAGCTGATGCAGAGGGCGGTTCGGAAGGGGTAGAGGTACCAGCCCCAGAGCTGCCAGTCGCTGAGTACGGAGAGCAGAGCGATGTAGAGGAAGGGAAAGGCGAGGACCGGGAGGTAGATGGCGCGCTCTGTGCTTGAGAGGCGGCGGGGTCGAAGCAGGATGAACGCGATGGCGATGATGACGGGAAGGAAGTTGACGAGCTGCGAGGGCGGGTGGTGGAAGGCGCTGGCCCACGGGATCGGGGATGGGATGAGGTCCGTCTTGAGCTGCTTGGCTTGTCCGGAGACCGGGAGCAGCGTGTGGAAGATGAGGAGGTTGGAGAGGAAGTAGAGGACGACGGGAGCGAGACCGAGACCGAGGCCGAGAAGGGCGGAGGGACGCAGACGCGAGCTAAGCTCACGCTGACTGAGGATGCCGATGGCGATGAGAGCGGCGAGGAGGATGGTGTCGAGGCGCGAAAGGATCATCGCGGATGTGGCGAGGCCGAGGAGTGCGAAGTTGCGGGTGGCGTGCTCGTCGGAATCGGTCTCCCAGAGGCCGGGGCTGCGGGCGAGGACGGCGACGAGAAGGACGAGGGGGACGGTGAGGACGATCTCCATGCCGCCGAAGAAGACGTGCATGCTGTAGATGGTGGCGTAGACGGCGAGCGCGGAGGCGGGGAGGAGGGCGAGGCCGGAGAGCTGGAGAAGGCGACGCGTCAGCAGGTAGACGGCGACGGATGAGACGAAGATGGCGAGGGCGACGAAGCCGAGGATGAACTTGGGGGCTGTGGAGACGACGCAGACGAGGGTAAGGAGGAGGAGCCAAAGGGGATGGTAGCCGTTGGTGGCGACGATGCCGTTGAAGGTAGAGCCGTGTCCGCTGGCGAGATTGGCGGCGACCTTGAGGTAGTAGAAGAAGTCGTCTTCGAGGAAGAGCATCCAGGGGGTGGTTGAGATGAGCGGGCGGAGTGTCGCTATGGCGGCAGCGGCGACCACAATAAGAGTGATGGCGCGGGAGATCCAGAGATCGCGAGGTGAGACGGGGGAGATTTCAGGGGGCGAGTCAGCGAATCGGCTCGAGGGCATGGCCTATTTTACCCGCGCAGCTTCGAGGACCCTGGCCGGAGAGGCCTGGGAAGGAAGCCCAGGAAGGAAGCCCAGCAAGGAGGTTCAGGAAGGAAGTCCGGGAGAGGATGTCGCTGGACTCCCCACCCGGGTTCGACTTCTAGTCGCCGCCGAGCCGGAGCTTGAGGCCGGCGCGGACCGTGAGGGGAAGGCTGGGGAAGCCGATGGGGCCGATGTGCTGGTCGTTGAGGAGATTGGAGAGGTCGGTGAAGACGGTGACGTGACTGGTCGCGGCGTAGGTGCCGTAGGCGTCGAGCTTGGTGTATGCGAAGTCGAGGTTGTGATTTGGGAGAAGGAGCGAGTTGCCGAAGGCGGGATCGAAGCCGCCGAGGAAGGTGGAGTCGTCTGCGCGGCTGGCGGCGGCTCCCTTGAGGGCCACGGACCATTTCTGGCCGGTGTAGCCGGCGGCGAAGTAGCCGGTGTGCGGAGGACGGCGGAAGACGCGGCCGCCGATGAACGGTGAACTTGCGCCGATGGGGATGTCGGGGAAGGCGGGGTTGGTGGCGGGGAAGCCGCCGCGTGCCGCGGTGGCGTCGGAGGAGAAGGACTGCTCGACGAGGGTTGCGAGGAAGGTGTATCCGGCGCGGAGGAAGAGGCGGCGGAGGGGCTGGAACTGGAGCTCGGCTTCGAGGCCCTGGGCGCGGAAGGCCTGCGAGTTGAGCTCGGCACCATAGAAGAAGGCGACGGCGGAGGTTTGGGGTGTGAAGCCGAAGTAGGTTTTGAGGTCGCCGGAGCCGACGTACTCAAGCTGGTGGGAGAACTGGTTGTGGAAGTAGCCTGCCTTGAAGACGAGCTTGTCGCCGATGAGGTTCTGGTCGACGCCGACGTCGAAGGTGCGGGAGCGCTGGGGGCCGAGTGGGCCGACGTGATAGGCGGCGATGTCCGTGGTGTCGTTGATGGCGAGCAGTTCCCGGTAGAGCGAGGAGAACTCGGTGGCGAGGTTTGGCTCCTGAACTCCGGTGGCGGCGTTGGCGCGCAGGCGAGTTCCGTGGAAGTAGCGGCTGGAGTCTGGGCGGACCGCAGCCCAGGCGAGGCCGAGGCGCGGGGTGCCGGCGATGCCGTAGAGGTGGTTCTTCTGGATGCCACCGCCGACCGAGTAGAAGAGGCGGTTTTTGAGGTCCCCCTGGATCTCGAGGTTGTACTGGAAGTTGGTGCGCTGGAGCTTCTGATTCTCGCCGTAGGCGGGGATGTTGAAGGCGCCTCGCTCGTTCTCGTACCGGAAGCCGAAGAGGGCTGTGATGTGGTGGAGAAAGTTGATGTCGGACTGGAAGTAGAGCTCGTCGCGATTGGACGCCTGGTTGCGATTAGTGCTGAAGAGCTCGGCCTGGCCGGTAGTAGAGTATCCGTTGGCTCCCTGGATGTTGACGAGGTGACCGAAGTAGCCGGAGTTGGTGAGGGGACCGCCGGGATATGGGAAGGGGTAGGGGAAGGTGAGGAAGTCGCCGGAGTTGCCGAAGTAGACGGCCTGCTCACGCTTGCGAGCAATGCCGTAGCGAACGAGGTTGTGCCAGCCACCGAGGGTGGTGTTCTCAAGTGTCAGGCCGGAGTAGAGGTCCTGATCGGACTGCTTTCCATCCTGCACGAGGTTGTAGAGGTTGTAACCGTTGGTGAGGCCGCCGGCGGAGTCTGCGTTGCGAATGGTGAAGCGCAGCGGGGTGCTGGCGGAGATGTTGTAACCAAGATTGGCGGCGGCGGTGGAGGAGTGGAAGCGATCGTGCGGAAGGGCGTTCGAGGTATCGAAGCGCGAGTAGGCGAGGAGGAAGTCGGCGCGGTCGTGGGTTCCGGAGACGATGGCTTCGTTGCGCCACGTATGCAGATTGCCGGCGTCACCGGAGTAGTTGAGGACGGGCTTGAGCGACGATCCGCGGGGCGTGGAGAGGCTGACAACGGAGGCGAGCGAATCGGAGCCATAGAGCGCGGAGTTGGGGCCGCGGTAGAGCTCGATGGCGTTTCCGACGCCGGGTCCGGCGAGGCCGGTGGAGCTGACGGTGCCGACGTCGAAGCTGCCGCCGACATCCTCCGCGGGGATGCCGTCGATGAGGACCTTGTTGGCATCGGAGTTGCCGCCGCGCACGAAGAGCGAGGTGACGCCGCCGGCCTGGCCTGTCTGGACGACGGAGACGCCGGGGGCCTGGCGGAGATCGTCGATGAGGCCGATGCGGGTGGAGAGATCGTCGCGGGAGATGAGGGTGACGGGAGCGGTGAGTTGAGGGAGCGGTGTGGGTGTGCCGGTGGAGGTGACGGAGACCTCGGTGCGCACGACATCAGGGGAGAGGCTGACACTTTGAAGGACGACGTCGGTTTTGCCGCCGTAGAAGTCGACGCCGATATTGGGCGCAAAGGTGCGAGCGGAGGTGAGGAGGAGAAAGCGGCCGGAGTCGCCGGAGCGGATCTCGAAGAAGCCGTCTGAGCCGGCCATGGCGAAGGAGGCGGTGGATTTGCCCTGGATGAGCTGCACGCGGGCACCGGGGACGGGAACTCCGAACTGATCGGTGACGGTTCCGCGGACGACGACGGCGTGTGCGGCCAAGGGTGAAAGGATGAGCGCGGCCAGGGAGATGGGGCGAAGTTTCTGGCGCGGCGGAGTGGGCGCAGATGGGCGCACGGATAGGAAAGGCATGGATGAGGTTCCTCCGTTCCCCCCTCGGGAACGTGGTTGGGTGCGCAGGCGGAACCGGTCTCCTGACTGTCGCGATAATGCCGGGCCGAGTTGCTGGATGCTTCCCTTCCCGGGCGTGAGCTCAGTGGGAGGATCTTCGGCGGGGCGTTCACACCCTGAAGGCGATGGATTGCCGGGTATGCGCGAATCACAGTTGCGGGGCAGTGGCGGAGTTTCACCGCGCTTCCCGAACATTCCGATGCAATACGGGTGGATGAGTGCGGCCTGGAGGGAGCGGGGCTGCCAGTTTTTTCTTGTGACTTAGGGTAGCAGACGTCTCCCGGCATCCGGCGATGCTCGCGGGAGGTTGAAGGCTTTACGCGGCGGAGCTGAGTTCAGGGGAGGAGGAGGAGTTTGCCTGTGGTTTTGCGGGACTCGATGTCGCGGTGAGCCTGTTCGGCTTCGCGCAGGGGATAGGTGTGCTCGATGCGCAGCTTGAGTGTGCCCTGGGCGACCTGGTTGAGGACGTCGGTGGCGCGGGCCTCGAGATCGGAGCGGGAGGCGACGTAGTCCTTGAGGGTGGGACGGGTGACGAAGAGGGAGCCCATGGTGGAGAGGCGGATGAGATCGAAGGGTGGAACCGCGCCGGAGGCTCCGCCGAAGAGGGCGAGGAGGCCTCGGGCGCGAAGACACTGGAGCGAGCCCTCAAAGGTGGATTTGCCGACGGAGTCGTAGACGACGGGGAGGCCTTCGCCGCCGGTGATGCGCTTTACCTCTGTGGGGAAATCGGCCTCGGTGTAGAGGATTACCTCGTCGGCGCCGGCCTCGCGGGAGAGCTCGGCCTTGGCTGCGGTGGAGACGGTGGTGATGACGCGGGCGCCGAGTCGCTTTGCCATCTGCGTGAGGAGGAGACCGGTTCCTCCGGCACCTGCATGGATGAGGACGGTGTCATGGGGCTGGATGGGGTAGGTGGAGTGCGAGAGGTAGTGGGCGGTCATGCCCTGGGTCATGACGGCGGCGGCTTGTTGCGAGGTGACGTGATCGGGAACGCGGATGAGGCGGGCGGTGGGTGCGATGGCCAGCTCGGCGTAGGTGCCGGGGACACCGGTCCAGGCGACGCGGTCACCGGGTTGGAACGCGGAAGCGGGGCTGGATGCGGGGGGAGGGCCAAGAGAGACGATGGTTCCGGCGGCCTCCTGCCCGAGGGTGTAGGGGAGCGGGGCGGGATAGCGACCTTCGCGGAGGTAGGTGTCGATGAAGTTGACGCCGGAGGCTTCGATGCGGATGAGGGCCTCGCCGGGGCCGGGGGTGGGGTCGGGGAGGTTCTGGAGGGTGAGGTTCTCGGGGCCGCCGGTCTTGACGATCTGGATAGCGAGCATGGGTGGTTAGTTGTCGGATCAGCAGGGGCGGTTGTCAGCCAGGCGTGCGGTGCGGTGCCCTTTGTGTATCGCCGCGGTGTGTGGGAGCATCGAAAGGCGTACACAATTCCGCAGAGATGGAGAACTTGCATGTCCAGCAGCACCGATTTGCCGATAGCGATCTATTATGAGCAGCCGAACTGGTTCAAGCCGCTGTTTGCGGAGCTGGAACGGCGCGGTGCAAGCTTTGTGAAGCTGAGCGCGGTGGAGCATACGTATGGGCCGGAGGACCGGACGGAGGAGAAGTATGCGCTGGTGCTGAACAAGATGAGCCCATCGGCGTGGAATCGCGGGCATGGGGACCAGATCTTTTACACGCTGGGGTTTATGGAACACCTGGAGGCTCGCGGGGTGCGGGTGGTGAACGGGGTACGTGCGTTTCGGAGTGAGCTGTCGAAGGCGGCGCAGCTGACGATGCTGGAGCGGCTGGGACTTCCCTACCCCAAGGCACGGGTGATCCACCGGGCAGAGCAGGCGGTAGCGGCGACCGAAGGGCTGCGATGGCCGGTGGTGGTGAAGCCCAATATTGGCGGGAGCGGAAGCGGTGTGAAGCGGTTTGACAGACCGGCGCAGCTGGCCGAGGCGGCGGAGACGCCGGACGGGCTGATGCTGGGGATGGATACGACGGCGCTGGTGCAGGAGTTTGTGCCGGCACGTGGGTCGCACATTATCCGCGTCGAGGTGCTGGACGGGAGGTATTTGTATGCGATCAAGATACATATTACGGGCGAGACGTTTGACCTGTGCCCGGGGGATATCTGCAGGATGCCTACCGGCCAGGAGCTGAACCGGTCGATATGCGCGATCGATGCGCCGAAGTCCGGGTTGACCGTGGAGGCGTTCGAGCCGGAGCCGGAGGTGATCGTGGAGGTAGAGCGCATGATGGCCGCGGCGGGGATCGAGCTGGGTGGGGTGGAGTATATGGTGGACGACCGCGACGGGAGGCGGATGTACTACGACATCAACGCGCTCTCGAACTTTGTGGCGGATGGGGAGCGGGTGGTGGGCTTCGATCCGTTTGCGCGGCTCGCGGACTGGCTGGAGCGTGAGGCAGCGGAGGTGAACCGGATGCGCAGGGATGCGGCGGCGGGCGCGGAGCGCAAGACGATGGCGGGGGTCCGCTGATGCGGTATGGCTTCTGGCTGCCCGTGTTTGGCGGATGGTTGCGCAATGTGGAAGACGAACAGATGGAGGCGAGCTGGGAGTACTCACGCGACCTGTGCGTTCGCGCAGAGCAGATCGGCTTCGACCTGACGCTGATTGCGGAGCTGAACCTCAATGACATCAAAGGTGTCGAGGAGCCGTCACTCGACGCCTGGTCTACGGCGGCCGCGCTGGCTGCGGTGACCGAGAGGCTGGAGCTGATGGTGGCGGTCCGTCCGACGTTTCACAATCCGGCGCTGCTGGCGAAGCAGGCGGCGAACATCGACCGGATCTCGGGCGGACGGCTCACGATGAATGTGGTCTCGAGCTGGTGGAAGGATGAGGCGACGAAGTACGGGATCGCGTTCGATGAGCATGACGACCGGTATGCGCGGACGAGCGAGTGGCTGGACGTGATCGACGGATGCTGGAACTCGCAGGGGTACACGCACAAGGGGCGGTACTACGATATACGCGAGAATGTGCTGGCTCCGAAGCCGGTGCGGAAGCCAAGGCCTACCGTGTATGCGGGCGGCGAGAGCGAGACGGCGAAGCAGCTGATTGCGACGAAGTGCGATGCGTACCTGATGCACGGAGATCGGCCTGAGGCGGTTGGAGCGAAGATCGCGGAGATGAAGGAGCGGCGTGAGCGCGCCGGCCTACCGCCGATGGTCTTTGGTGTGAGCGGATATGCGATCGTCCGCGACACGGAGGCGGATGCCCTGAAAGAGGTGGAGCGCATCACGGACGTGAACCGGACCGCCAGGGGATACGCGAACTACCAGCAATGGGTGACCGGCTCAAAGCTGGGGACGGAGATCTCTCAGAAGGACTACTCGGTTTCGAATCGCGGGCTCCGAAGCGGGTTCGTCGGAACGGCGGCGCAGGTGAAGGAGCGGCTTGAGGAGTTTGAAGCTGTGGGGGTGGACCTGGTGCTGCTGCAATCGAGCCCGCAGAGAGAAGAGATGGAGCGGATCGGCGCCGAGGTGATCGGAGCCTAGTCCCCGGTGTTCCCTGAGGAGTAGAAGAAAGGCGGATCGCGTGGATGCGATCCGCCTTTTCCTGTTCAGCGAGGGGCTTCTGGTTAGAGCGAGAAGCGGCGACGGAGGGCGCCTGCGGCACCGAGTACGCCGGTGCCCAGGAGGGCGATCGACGAGGGCTCCGGAACGGGGCTCTTGGTAACGCGGAGCGTGAGGGCCTCAGTGTCGGAGACGGAGAAGCCATCGAAACCCACGAAGGTGAAGTCCGGGATTGAGGCAGTGATCTGCGAGCCGTCGGCGAAGTTGAAGACCTTTGAGCCGGTGTTCTTCCAAACGATGGAGTTGTTGTCGACGTAGCCGAAGATTTCAAACGTGTCTTGGACGGAGCCGGTGCCGTTGATGTTGCCGGTGCTGGCGCTGGGCAACGAGAACGAGATGGCGATGCGGAGATTATCGGACTGCGTGCGATTGAGGAGGTTGGAGTCTGTCGAGATCAGGGTCAGGCCATCGACAAAGGTGTCGCCGACGACGCCCGTGAAGTTGAAGGTCGGTGTGTTGAACAGACCGGAGAAGCTGACGTTGTTGGAGTCCGGGCCCTGATCGGAGAACGCAACGGAGCCGGCGAAGGTGTCGGCGTGAGCGGCGATGGGTGCGAGGGGCGCGGCGATGGCAGAGAGCACGAGAAGCGAGCGAAGCAAAGATTGCATGGTGAGACTCCTTTGAATGAGCAAACAGTACGGAGTCTGCAATGCGGCTGCAATCCTGAAACTTTTTGCAGCGCGCATGGTAAAAGTTTCCTTTGAGCCATTTCGGAACGTCTGCTGTGCCGTTTGTGTACAGTGCAAGTCACGCCGGACGGGCGACGTTTGAAAGACCGGGATAAATGCATTTGGAGCCTGAAAGAGCCCGTGAGGATACGACGGACGGCGTCCATGAGGCCCGTGCGATTTTCACGAGGCGGGACCAGCAGTAACCGCTAAATGTGACGTTGGGTTTGAAGAGAAGAAGTTTTCCCGTGCTTCACGGTAACTGCAGGCCTGCTTGATGTTAAGAGAACGCGGGGCTGGTGGGGTGATGGTGGGATGGAGGCACGAAGTGGGTTGCTGCGCTGGTGGACTGGGCCTGGATGAGCTCACCGAGGTCTGCTGAACGAGGATCGAGCTTGGACTCTTCAGCGAGGGGCGCGGTACCGCGACGGCAGACGGCGTACTGGTACCAACCGTCGTATTGCAGGTCGGCCCTGGCCCAGGGCTGGGAGTAGATCAGAGCAGCGAAGGAGGGGCGCGTCATGACATCTGCCTGCTGCGGCTCGCGATACTTGCCGGCGGCGGAGGTGGTGAGGCGGGCGAGGAGCCACATGAGGGCGAGGGGAAGGCGGGTGCGAAAGCCGGAGGTGGGTTCGGCGATGAAGCATAGACCGGAGGGACGGAGGACGCGGAAGATTTCGCGGACGATGCCCTCCTTGTCGGGGACGATGAGGAAGAGGCGGGAGACGACGATGCAGTCGATGGAGCCGGACGGATAGGGGAGCGAGTGAGCATCGGCGCGCTGAAAGCTGCAGTTGGAGAGCTGGCGGGCGGCGGCCCGGTCTTTGGCGCGCTGAATGAGGGAGAAGGAGAGGTCAACGCCGGTGGTGCGGAGGTTGGGAAACTCTTCGGAGAGTCGACAGGCATAGAAGCCGGGGCCGCATCCGAGCTCGAGGAGGCGGGTTCCGGGTGCGGGCCCGGCGGGTGGAAAGAGGGAGTGGGCGATCTCCTGGGTATGGTCGCGGAAGAGGTACTCGCGGCAGAGGGCGTAGAACCACGAGAGGCGTTCGAAGAGGCTATCCGTGGGTTGGGGCAGGCTGCACGCGTTGGTTTCGCAGTTGCTTGGATCCATTTCGAAGACCTTGAGGTGAGAAGCGTTTGCGGTGCGTGCCTGCCGAGCTACGTGCAAGCGCCTGCATACCGGTCCAGTTTACTTGATGCCTTTGGAGCGAGCGGAGGACTCGTCCGCCGGTCTTATAACGGGCCGATCACGGCATTGGATTTGCGCGAGACCTCCCTGTTTCCAGGCTAGGCTGTCCAGTCAAGGATGACCTTGCCGGAGTTGCCGGAGCGCATGACGTCGAAGCCTGTCTCGAACTGCTGCCAGGGGAGCTTGTGGGTGATGACACCGGAGATGTCGAGGCCGCTCTCCAGCATGACGGACATCTTGTACCAGGTCTCGTACATTTCGCGCCCGTAGATTCCGCGCAGGGTGAGCTGGTTGAAGATGACTTGATTCCAATCGATGGAGATGGGCTCGGAGGGGATGCCGAGCATAGCGATTCTGGCGCCGTGGCTCATGTTGGCGAGCATGTCGCGAAAGGCCTGGGGGTTGCCGGACATTTCGAGGCCGACGTCGAAGCCTTCTGTCATATGGAGCTGGGGCTGGATGTCGGCGAGTCTGGTCTTGGTGGGATCGACGGCGAGGGTAACACCGACTTTTTCGGCGAGCTCGCGGCGGTAGGTGTTGGGGTCGGAGATGACGACGTGGCGGGCTCCAGCGTGGCGCGCGACGGCGGCGGCCATGATGCCGATGGGGCCGGCCCCGGTGACGAGGACGTCTTCGCCGAGCACGGGAAAGGCGAGCGCGGTGTGGACGGCATTGCCGAGCGGATCGAAGATGGCGGCGATCTCGCGGGGGATGCCGGGCGAGTGCCGCCAGACGTTGGTCATGGGGAGGACGATGAACTCGGCGAAGCAGCCGTTGCGCTGGACGCCGGTGCCGAGGGTGTGGGCGCAGAGATGGCGGCGGCCGGCGAGGCAGTTGCGGCAGCGTCCGCAGACGACGTGCCCTTCACCGGAGACGGTGTCGCCGGGGTGGAAGTCGACGACGTTGGAGCCGACCTCGGTGATCTCGCCTACGAACTCGTGGCCGATGGTGAGGCCGATGGGGATGGTCTTCTGCGCCCAGGCGTCCCAGTCGTAGATATGGAGGTCGGTGCCGCAGATGCCGGTGGAGAGGACGCGGATCTTGACGTCGTTGATGCCGACTGTTGGTTCGGGAACGTCTTCCAGCCAGAGACCGCGTCCGTCGCGGCTTTTTATAAGTGCCTTCACTTAGACCTCATATCGGTTGGGCGAGCGATCTGCCTACATCCCCTATTTTAGAGTCGAGGGTGCTCGCAGCGGGATCGGTGGCGGGTGAGCCTCAGATGGGTTCCCGGGTTCGGGTGCCGTTCGCGAGGCGAAGGATGCCTTCGGGGTTGACGTCCTGCAGGGCGGGCGGAAGCACGGACTGGGGAAGACCCTGAAAGGCTACGGGCCGAACGAAGCGCAGGATGGCCTGGCTGCCGACGGAGGTGGAGCGACCGTCGGAGGTGGCGGGGTAAGGGCCGCCGTGCACCATGGCGTGCGCGACCTCAACGCCGGTGGGGAAGCCGTTGAAGAGGAGGCGGCCGACCTTGGACTCGAGGACCTGGAGAAGTTCGGGGTTGGCTTTGAGGTCATCTTCTGTGCCGAGGATGGTGGCGGTGAGGTGACCCTCGAGGGCTCGGGCGGCGGTGAGGAGGTCTTCGGTCGAAGAGCTGTGGACGACGAGGGTGCTAGGTCCGAAGAGTTCCTCCTGGAGGGCGTGATCGGAGGCGAACTGTTCGGAGGAGACCTCGTAGAGGGAGCTTTGGGCGGAGAAGCCCTGGGAGGCAGGGGCACCCTGCGTGGGCTGGAGGTGCCGGCGCGATTCGGATTGCCGGTTGTATTGAGCGGCTATGCCGGAGGTAAGCAGAGAGAAGGCAGGGCTGGTCTGGGCAAGGGTGCGCAGCCGGGGGGCGAAGGCCCGGGCGTTCTCGGTGGAGGCGGCTGCGTCGGGGACGAAGACGAGTCCGGGCTTGGTGCAGAACTGCCCGGCGCCGAGGGTGTAGGAGGCGTGGAGTCCGTAGGCGAGGGCCGGACCGCGCTGATCGAGGGCACCGGGGAGGATGAAGACGGGGTTGGTGCTGCCCATTTCAGCGTAGACCGGGATGGGCACGCTGCGGGAGGCGGCGAGATCCATGAGAGCGCGGCCACCACGGAAGGAGCCGGTGAAGCCGACTGCGCGGATGGCGGGGTGCTTGACGAGCGCCGAACCGATGCTGAAGCCGGAGTCGAAGAGGAGCGAGAAGGTGCCAGCGGGAAAGCCTGAATCGCGGACGGCCTCGGTGACGATGTGGCCGACGAGCTCGCTGGTGGCGGGGTGTGCGGGATGGGCCTTGACGATCACCGGGTTGCCGGCGGCGAGCGCGGAGGCGGTGTCTCCGCCGGCTGTGGAGAAGGCGAGCGGAAAGTTGCTGGCGCCGAAGATGGCGACGGGGCCAAGAGGGCGGAGCATGGAGCGAAGATCGGGCTTGGGTGGGGTTCGCTGGGGGTCGGCGGTGTCGATGCGGGCATCGACCCAGGAGCCCTCTTCAATGACCTGGGCGAAGAGGCGGAGCTGGCCGCTGGTACGGGCGACCTCTCCGGCGAGCCGTGGCTTTGGGGGAAGGGCTGTCTCGAGGTGCGCGCGTTCGACCAGGGCATCTGCAGCAGCGTCGATACCGTCGGCGATGCGTCGAAGCAGAGCACCGCGGAGCTTGCCGGTGGAGCCGGCCAGGAAGAGGACGGCTGCGGTGGCGGCTGCCAAAGCGCGATCGAGGTCTGCCGGGGTCGCGGAGGTGTAGGCGGGGTCGAGTGAGCGGCCGTCTACCGGGTGGAAGCTGTGGAAGCTTTCGCCTCCGGGCTGGCCAGGCTCGCCAGCGATGATCGAACGACCTGTGAGGCTTTCCAGAGACTTCCCTGCTGTCATGTTGGCACTTTCTCCTCTGGCGATTGTAAGGGGTTGCCGGGTGTGATGTTGGGCGGTCGCCTGGAGGATCGGGTCGAGGATGTCTGCTAGACTTCGCTGAAACTTCGAGGAGTGAATCTGATGAAGAAGCTGCATGTGGCGGTCGCGACGATGTGCGCGATTGTGGGAGGCGCAACGACGGGGGTGGCGCAGCAGGCCAAAGGTGGGCGGACGCTGCTTCGCGCCGGACATGTGCTCGACGTGAGGACGGGGGCAGAGCCGGCGGATCAGACGGTGATTGTCGAAGGCGAGACGATCGTGGGTGTTGCGGCGACGAGCTCGACGCCGAAGCAGGCAGGTGACCGGGAGATCGATCTGCGGCAGTACACGCTGATGCCGGGGCTTATCGACGTGCATACCCACCTGACGGGCGCGACAAACTTCGACCCGTACTTCGAGCTGAGCATGACGCCGGCGAAGGAGGCGATTATTGGCGTGGAGAATGCGAAGGTGACGCTTGAGGCCGGCTTTACCACGGTGCGAAACGTCGGCGCGGGCGACTATACGGATGTGGCGCTGCGGGATGAGATCGATGCAGGACACATCCCCGGGCCGCATATGCAGGTGAGCGGGCCGCCGCTGGGAATCACGGGAGGGCACTGCGACGAGAACCTGTTGCCGTTCCAGTACCATCTGACCGGCGATGGGGTTGCGGATGGCATAGCCGCGGTGCAGCAGAAGGTGCGGCAGAACATCAAGTACGGCGCGGACCTGATAAAGATCTGCGCGACGGGCGGGGTGCTATCGAAGGGCGACGACCCGCAGGCAAGCCAATACACGCTCGAGGAGATGCAGGCGATCGTGGCGGATGCTCACCGGCTGGGCAGGAAGGTGGCGGCGCATGCGCATGGGGCGCAGGGGATTCTATGGGCGAGCGAGGCAGGGGTGGATTCGATCGAGCATGGGTCGTACCTGGATGACGCGGGGATCGCCATGATGAAGAAGCATGGGACGTACTTTGTGCCGACGGCCTACCTGATCGACTGGAATCTCCAGAATGGGAAGCTGCCGCCGTTCTACGTGCAGAAGATGCGGGATGTAAGCGCGGTGGAGAAGACGAATGCGAAGCGCGCGATCAAGGCCGGGGTGAAGGTGGCGCTGGGCACGGATGCGGCGGTGTATCCGCACGGGCTGAACGCGCATGAGGTGGACGTGTATGTGAACCAGTTCGGGATGACTCCGCTCGAGGGGATCCAGACCGGGACCATCAACGCTGCGGACCTGATGGGATGGACGAAGAGGGTGGGAACGCTGGAGCCGGGGCGGTGGGCGGACGTGATCGCGGTGAGCGGCGACCCGTTGAAGGACGTGAAGGTGCTGCAGGCAGTGAAGTTCGTGATGAAGAGCGGTGTGGTCTACAAGTCGCCCGGCGCGACGCCCGGCTCAGAGGAGCCGGGCGTCGCGCAGTAACGGTGGTGCCTGAGGAGAGTGCGCTTACCCCCGGGGACCGCGATCGAGACACCAGCGAACGGACCACGGCCTGAAGCATGGACCAGCAGTCTCCGGGCCCTCATGCCAGATGACGTCCCCGCAGACCGGGGGAAAGCCGTCGGTGGAGTTGTCGGAAAGATTGGCTGCGAGCACGAGCTGGCCACCGCCATCCAGATTCCATCGAACGCCCACAGCACCGGAGCCTAATACCTCAAAGGAGCCGGCATGGCCGCCAAGCTCCGAGAGAAGCGGAACGATGGCCTCGCGACGGACCTCCAGGATTCGCTTGTACCAGTCGACCCACTCTGCATGTACGTCTTCCCGCACTTGATTCCAATCCAGCTTGGCGGAGAGAAAGGTCTCGGGCGCCTGCGGATCGGGGATGCGCTCTCTCTGCTCGGGGTCTTTGAACTCCGGGAAGCTGGCGAACTCGTCGCGACGTCCCTGTCGAACGAGGTCTGCAAGCTCACCTTGGAAGTCGCAGAAGAACGGGAATGGCTGTGAGGACCCCCACTCCTCTCCCATGAAGAGCATGGGGGTCTGGGGGAGGAGGAGGTAGACCGAGGCGATGGCGTGCACTGCCTCGGGCGAGGCGATCTTGTTGATGCGCTCGCCGAAGGCGCGGTTCCCGATCTGATCGTGATTCTGCATGAAGGCGACAAACGCTTCGGGATGAAGGAAGCCGGAGGGTTCACCGCGCCGGGAGCCGCTGTGCTCCATCATCTGGCCCTGAAAGGCGAAGCCCTCGGCGAGAGCTCTGCCGAGCTTTTCGGGATCATCCTTGTAGTCGCCGTAGTAGCCGTTGCTCTCGAGCGTAGCGGCGGTGTGGAGGACGTGGTGCATGTCGTCGTTCCACTGCGCCGTGTACTGGCGGGGATGCCCGTTGCTGTCGCGGGTGAGCCGGCTGGACTCGTTGTGTTCGTTCTCGAGGATGAGGTGGATGGGGCGGTCTCCCGCAAGTTCGCGAACGCGTTGCGCGAGCTCATCGAGGAGCTGCGTGGAGCTATCGTCCTTGATCTCGTGAACGGCATCGAGACGAAGCCCGTCGAGGTGGAACTCCTCGATCCAGTAGAGCGCGTTGTGAATGATGAACTCGCGAACGATTTCGCTTCCTTCGCTGTCGTAGTTGACGGCGTCGCCCCAGGGGGTCTTGTGCCGGCTGGTGAAGATCTGCGGGGCATAGGTGGGCAGGTAGTTGCCGTCGGGACCGAAGTGGTTGTAGACGACGTCGAGGATGACCATGATGCCGCGCGCGTGGGCCGCCTCCACGAGGGCCTTGAGATCCTCGGGCCGGCCGTATGCGGAGTCGGGCGCATACAGAAGGACGCCGTCGTAGCCCCAGTTGCGCTGACCGGGGAAGTCGGCGACGGGCATGATCTCTATGGCTGTGATGCCGAGCTCGCGGAGGTGATCGAGCTTGTCGATCGCGGCGAGGAAGGTGCCCTCTTCGGTGAAGGCTCCGATGTGGATCTCGTAGAGAACGGCCTGATCCCACTCACGTCCGTTCCAGTCTCCATCCTGCCACGGGTAGGTGGCGGGGTCGACGACTTCACTGGGCCCGTGGACGTCTTCCGGCTGAAAGCGAGAGGCGGGATCGGGGACGCGCATGCCATCGGGCAGCACGAAGATGTACCGCGTTCCCGCGGGAGCCGGGGCGACGAGCTCATGCCATCCGCCGCCGACCGGAGTCATCGGAAGCGTGGCGGTCTCGTCGTCGATGGCGACGCTGACAGACTTTGCGGCGGGCGCCCAGAGGCGGAAGCGGGTGGAGCCTTCAGCGTTCACCTCTGCGCCGAAGGTCATGCGGTGAAGCCGGGTGAGTGCTTCTGAAGCGTTTGAGTGAGGGCCGGCGGCCGACCTCCGGAGATGTGACGACTGCTCCTCTGCGGGGGTGATGGTTGATGAAGACATGGGCTCCTCCGGGCTCTCCTACCGCGTGACGGTGGAAGTGTCCGCGGGTTGGGATTTTGGATGATGCTGCGTGGATGTTGCCGGTCAGACGGTTACTAACAGTGGTTCAAGGAATAGATGCTGTACCGTTGAAGGCGATGCAGACGGGCCGCCTACCTGCCTAGCCCCCGTATGCCGCCTGCGGACCTCGGACTTCCGAGCGACGCGCCGTGCGACGATCCTGAACTCAGCTATTCAGAGTGCATCCGGCGACACAGGGTTGCGTCGGTCGAGCGCTGAGGTGGAAGGCTGAACGGCTCGCTGTGACACCATCATAAATATTGACAGAAGGCAGGATAGAACACTGTTTGCTGCCGAACACTCGCGCAGACGGGAGGAGCTTTTCTCACTCCTGGTCGGCGGCCCCGAAGGTGAGACGGTCGGGCCTTGTCCACCAGCCCCGGGGCTCGCCCGGCGCTGCGTTCCCGGAGGCCAGATCTCGTATCGCCCCGGCGAGTTCTGTTGGAACGGGCGTCCCTCCGCTGACATCGAAGGCTCCGGGCTCGTAGACACCCTCATCGCGTGTGACGAGATTGCACCAGTCGTACGAGCCGAAGAGGGCCCAGGCCGTGACGGCGACGCAGTCTGCGCCGCCCGCGCGGGCCCTAAGGGCGCCGTGCCAGATCGAGAGGAGCCATTCGATCTGCTCAAGGGGTGTGCCACCAAGATGGACCTCGGTGATGGCTACGGGTAGCCGGTAGCGCTGCCACGCCTCGGTAAGGATTGCGCCCGCTCCCTCGATTCCCTGTTGCCTCACTCGTATGGCTTCGATGTCGACCAAGGGCTCGTGCCCAGTGTCGCCCCCGGCGCGGCCGGCGGGATAACGCTCTATTCTGTGATCGAGAAACCGATCGCTCGTGATGTAGTAGTTCAGGCCGATGACGTCGGGCGGGCAGGGGTTTTCAGCGAACCAGAGGATCTCGGCTTCGGTGAGGCCATTTGCGAGCAGATAGGTGTACATCGGGTGCAGCTGATCGACGCGTCCGCAGAGCAGATCCAGACCGAGCCAGCGTCTCTGCTCCCGAAGCTCGCGAATCTCTGCGAGAGCGGAGGTCGAGAAGGTCTTGCCCCCGTCTTCGGTGTGAACGAAGACGGCGTCCGATCTGACCGTACGTATGGCCTGCATGGCGAGAACGGAGGCACGGAGCTGACCGAGCAGAGCCCGAGCGTAGCTCTGGAAGGAGCGGTGGTGAGGGTACCAGTGCCCGTAAAGCCCACTGAAGCGGGCGGTGGTCTGCGGCTCGTTTACGGGTGTGTAGCTTTGGATCCAAGGGTAGCGGCGCGCCAGTTGCAGTGCATACGCGGCGAGCTTCTCGCCGAACCGGGGATCGAGAAGGCTGGTATGAGAGGGGCCGCTTCCGTGATGAACCAGACCGGCGATTGGCTCGATTCCGAGATCCCTCATCTGCTGTAGGGGCGAGTCAAAGATCGCCAGGGTTTCGGCGACGTGGGATCTCTCCCAATGAAGACCGTAGCGCAGCTTTCGCAAGCCGAGATCACGGAGGAGCGCGAGGTCTCCGGGACGATCGAGGTGTCCGGTACGCTTCATCTGGTCGAAGAAGACGTCACCTACCCTGTTGATCGTGCACTCCAGGCCGCCCCAAAGCTCCATCTGTCCGGTGCTGCCAATCATTGAATCTCCAAAGAGCGCGGGTGAACATCGCAAAAAGGTGCCAGTACACACCGTTTCGAATCGAAATACTCCCATCCCTGAACGGATGGTTTATGAGTGCGGAGGAGTCACTGCCCTGTTGCGAGATTTGATATCGCGGTAGATCTGCAGTTCGCGATCGGCATCCGCGGCTCGTCCGGCTTTGCGATAGGCGGCTTGCAGCTGGTAGTGGATGTAGTCGGGAGCGGGGTCGTTCTGTTCGGCGAGCTCGAGGTGCTTGACGGCGTCAGCGGCTTTGCCTTGCTCCAGGAGGGCCTTGCCCAGTTGATACTGCGCCTGTGCATGGGTGGGGTGAGAGGATGTGACGTTTTCCAGGATTGCTAACGCCTCCTCTTTGTGAGATGTCTGCAGGAGCGCAAAGGCGAGTGAGTATTGAACGTCTGGATTGTCGGGTGTGAGGGTGAGCTCCTGCCGTAGCTCGGGTACGGCTTCCGCGGGGCGATCGAGGCGAATGAGCGACTCTGCGACCTGGTAATGAGCCAACTTCATGGAAGGGTTCGCCTGGTAGGCGTTACGGAAGCACGCGAGGCTTGCCTCGTAGTTCTCGGTATCCATGTAGATGTGGCACACGAGACTCATCACATCCGGCGGGAGCGGTTGGGTTCTGAGGTTGTCTGCGATCTGGTTTGCATGCTGTTGCTGACCAGTGTGCGCGAGGGAGAACGCCCATGAGTATGCGGCACGCGGATCCGCGAGAGCGGACGCGGAGATCTGACTGAAGGCCTTGTCGGCTTCTGCGAACTGCCCCAGTGAGAAGAGCGACATCGCGAGCATCATCTGCGAGCGATCATCGTGCGCGGAGCCTGACGATGCCCCTTGCGCGGCCTTGAAGTAGAGCTCCAGAGCACGGGCGCTTTCCTGGAAGTCCCCGATACGGAATGCCGCTGCGCCGATGTTGTGCAGAAGTACGGGTGATGGCGTGTGCCAGTGCTCGGCCTGCCGGAAGTGGTCGAGCGCGGTCTGATACTGACCCTTCCGGGCCTCCGCCGTACCGAGGTCGTTCAGGCTGCTGGCGAGGAGATCCGCGAGGCGGTCCTGCTCTTCGGTGATTCGGCGGTCCTGCTCAGACTTCGGCTTGCTACCGAGTGTCGCAGTGACTGCCTGAGAGGAGCCATCCGTGACGGGGACGGCCGAGTCGGAGCTCATGCCTGGGAAGGATGCCTTCGCCTCGGCGACTCCCGACTTCAAGGAACCGGCGAGGTCGGCGTTGGCTGAGTCGGCGATCGAATCTGCGCTACCCCGGCGTGCGAGCTGCTCGAGCCGCTTGTACTTGGCCAGGAGCACGTCTCCTTCGGCATGGTTGCCTTCGACCACGAGGATGCGGCCGAGAACTGCGTACACGCGGCGGATCTGATAGTTGTTGCGCTGTTCGTCTGCACCTGTGAGTTCGATGGCCTTGCGGAAGTCCAACTTTGCCTGCTGGGTGTTTTTCTGCCGCATGTCGTTGAAGCCGAGATAGAGCCAGACCTCAGGGGAGCCTGGGTCTGCCTGTGCGGCGATGTGGAGGTGGCGATCTGAGCCTGCGATGTCGGCGCCGGCTGTGGACTCGAGCGCACCGAGGTAGAAGTTGCCGAGATACTCGCGAGGCGCAAGACGAACCGCGGCCCGGAGATGGTCGAAGATCTGAGGACTCGGCCCCCACTGATTGAGCTGCAGGAGCGTGATACCAAGGAAGAACTCGGCATGGCCCGCCCTCGGATCGATGGCGATCGCCTTCTTGAACTCTTCTACGGCTGCGGGCAGATCGCCGCCCTCTCGGTAAGCGTCGCCGACGGCAACGTGCCAGATTGCGGCATTTGCGGAATTCGTGATGATCTGCTGAAAGAGCTGGTCGGCCTTGGCCCTTTGGTGGGAGGCGAGCAGAGCGCAACCAAGAGCGTAGGCGACGTCCAGGTTGGGACTGAGGGTGAGCGCCTTGCTGAGTGCTGCGACGGCCTCGTCTTCGCTTCCTTCGGCACGTTTGGCGGCACCGAGTAACCTCCATGCAGGCGCGTTGAGGGGATCGGCCTCCGTGACAGCGGCGGCTTCGGTCGCAGCCTCGCGCGGCTGGCCGGCGTAGATGAGAGCACTTGCAAGCTCCAGCCGGAGATCGTTCGTGCTTTGAAAGGCGAGCGCGTCCTGGTAAAGGTGGGCGGCGTCCTGGGGTTTTCCCTGCAGTAGATCAAGCTTCGCCAGATTGCGGAGAAGATGTGCTGCGAGGGGTCGCGTAGCTGCTGCGATGGCGTCAGGGTCTCCCGCCGTCACGGCACGTTGCTGGGCGAGGACCAGATCCGCCAGCTCTCGCGTAGATGGATCCCCTGCTGTCACAGTCGATGCCTTGGGAGCGGCGTGGTGTCCCGATTGAGCGCGCGACGGGGAGGAAGCCGGCACCACCAGGCAACAAAGTATGACATGCAAGGAAACGACCGCCGACCGATTCACAGCTTCATGGTGCCACAAGGCAGATGCCTTCGACGAGGTTCGGAGCAAAGGAGGTTTGGAGCAAAGAAACGGCAGGACCTGATTCGGTCCTGCCGTTCCCGGTGGGGTGTTGCGACAATTTTAGAACTCGACGTGCAGGCCGTACTGGAGCTGACGACCAGCGTTGCCGACGAGTCCTGTGGATGTCCCGAACCTCGTACCCGCGGTTTGGGAGGTGACCACGTTGTTGGTCTGGCTGCAGGGGCTGAAGCGAGTGACGACGGTGCCGTTGGAGTTCATCGGGGTAGCAGCACCGCAGTTGACGGTTGCAACGGTGGTGAAGTTACCCTGATCGGCGCGGAAGTTTGCGTGGTTGAAGAGGTCGAAGGCATCGAGGCGGAACTGCACCGTCACGCGCTCCCTGACCTTCCAGTTTTTGTCGATTGAGAGGTCCGTGTTGATAAGACGCGGTCCATGGCAGGCACCACGAGGAGACATGTTGGACTGCAGCGTGCCGACGTGATAGCCGATCAGGGTGAAGGCGTTCGGGTTGATGATCTGATCGCCTTTGATTCCACCGCTGTTGCAAGACTGGCCCGGTGCAAGCACCGCACGCTGGTTGCTGACGAGACCGGTCTGGAACAGCGAGTTCAGCTGACCTGCGCCGGGTGCGGTCGGGTTCATCAGGTTGGTGGTGTTCTCACTTACGCCGTTCTGGTAGATGGTGAAGGAGTTTCCTGAGTCAGCATTGGTGATGCCGGTCAGCTCCCATCCGCCAAGAGCGCTGCGGGTGATGGCGTTCTGGTTTTGAAGCTTTGGAGCGTAGTAGGTTGCGTTTGCCACGAATATGTTGGGCCGGTTGGTTGCCGAGTTTCCACGGTCCAAACGGGGGTTGCCAAAGTAGGTGAAGCTCTGCGCGCCTGTGCCGCCGCTGGAGTCATCCGTGAGGACGTCGGCGATGGAGTGCGACCAGGTATAAGCGGCCTGGAAGCGGAAGGCGCGGTACTGGGTGCGGAAGAGAGTCTGCAACGAGTGGTAGTTGGAGTCTCCGTTATGCGACCAGTAGGCAAGCGCGCCAAAGTTGCTGTAGGGGCGGAGCGCCTGCTGCGAGCCGGAGGGGGTAAAGGTAGCCGCGGACCAGTTTGCCGGAGCAATACCGTTGATGTCGTAGCTGGAGGTCAGATGGATGCCACGGTTTCCTACGTAGCTCATCTGGAGCACGGTGTCCTTGGCCATGTTCTGCTCGACGGTGAGGTTCCATTGGATCGAGTTAGGAAGAATGGCGCGGGGATCCATACCGCCCGAAGGCGAAGCGGAGCCGCCGGAGAGAGACGCTGGGGTGGCTCCACCGAGAGCCCTGGAGTAGTTGTTGGTGGTAACGGCGAACGGAGCGTTGGCGACCAGGGTGTAGCGGGAGACACGCTCACGCTGGAAGAACTGGCCGAAGCCAAGACGAACGGCGGTCTTTCCATCACCTCGAACATCCCACGCAACCCCGACGCGTGGCGCGATGAGGTGGTTGTTGTTGTTGACGAGCGCCCTGCCTGGACCGGGCGTGCCGGAGCTGAAGCTGGTACCGAACTTCTTGTTTGCAGCGCCGCAGGGGTCAGTTCCAGCGACGATCCAGAGACCGTTGCAAGCATCGGACGAGGGCTTGGTCTTGTCGTAGAGCTGCGGCTGGAAGCTGGTGATCTGGTTGTTTGGCTGAACGGGAGCCCGCAGCAAGGAGTAACGCGCGCCGTAGGTGAGTGTGACGCGTGGAGAGACCTTCCAGGTGTCGCCAGCATAGAACTCATAGTCGCGCCAGCGGAGCTGGGCACGGACGTTGGTCGATGTCTCGCTGAGGGTGAAGGGGTTGCCAGGGATAAGTACGTTCGCCAGGTTGTTGCCGGTTGCGATACCACCCTTGGTCGCGTCCACCTGATAGTTGGCGGTCGAGAAGGTTGGATGTTCGGAGCTGGCGGTGCTGGAGTCTTCGTTTTTGCCGTCAAATCCGGTGAACACGCCGAATTTGAAGGTATGCCGACCGGCGACCTTGGACACGTCGTCGCGAACGGTGTAGATGTCCAGGGTGTTGTTCCAGGGGGCGATGGATTGGATGTTGGTGTTGTTGCCGTAGTTTCCGAGACCTCCCCAGATGGTTGGTGTGCTGCCGACCTGATTGTTCTTCACCGAGGTCGGATAGAGTGTCGGGATGGCGGCCGCAAGCTGGGTAAGAACGGTGGGGTTGGTACCGCCGGGGGTGATGTTGATGCGGTTATTGGAGTACGCGAACTCCGCATCGTTGACGAGGCTGTCGCTGATGGTGCTGGTCCAGCGCCCGATGATCATCTTGGACGGCTGCGCCCAGTTTCCGTTGATGACGGGGAAGGGTGAGTCACCCCAGTACTGGTTTCCGTTGTAGGAGGGATTGGTCCAGGTGTCCTGGGTGTAGCGTCCCATGAGTGTGTTGCGCTTGGTCAGGTTGTAATCACCACGAACGTTCTCCTGGCGATACTTGAGGAAGGTGGGAAGGGATTGCGACCAGTTGTTGCCACCTACACTGAGTGGCTTGTTGGGGAGAGTGTAGTACTGGGCCAGAAGAGCTCCGGCGGGATCGATGGTGTTCAGGACGTGGGTGTTTCCACCTTTGGAGAGTGCGGTGGAGAACGTGGGCTGCGATTCGTTGCAGGACATCACGCCGTTTCCATTTGCATCCGTGCCGACGGGTGAAGAGAAGTCACCGGCCCGCTCTGCGGCAGTTGCGACGCAGGAGCTCTGGGTGAAGCCGCGGATCTCGTGGTTCCATTCCTGGTTGAAGAAGAAGAACAGCTTGTCACGCTTGATCGGCCCACCGATGGAGTAGCCCCAGTCGTTGCGACGGAGCTTGTCTTTACCGTCGAGCGGCTGGCCGGTGCCGGCGTTGCGGCGCGCGAAGTAGGAGTAAGCGGCGAGCGCGTCGTTGCGTCCGTCGTAGAAGGCGCTGCCGTGGAATGCGTTGGTACCGCTGCGTGTCGCGATGCTGATTACCGCGCCCGAGGCCTGTCCATACTCCGGTCCGTAGCTGTTCGTCAGCATCTTGAACTCGGAGATCGATTCGATGGAGGGGTAGATCAGAATGGTGCGGTTGGAACCTACGTCGTTGTCGTTTGCGCCGTCCACGAGGAACAGGTTGTTGGTTGTCGGGTTTCCGTTGACGGAGAAGTCGACGCCGCCCTGAAGGCCCTTGTTTTTGCTGTCGAAGTTGTTCGCTGCCGCGACACCGGGACCGAGCTGAGTAAGTTCCACGAAGCTCCGGCCGTTGAGAGGAAGCTCCTTGACCTGTGTTCCGTCGACGACGGTTCCAAGGGATCCGCTGTCGGTCTGAACCTGTATGGCGTCAGCCGACACCGTGACCACCTCGGAGACGCTGCCCACGCTGAGCTTGGCGTCGACTCTGGTGCTGGTCGCGACGTTGACGATCACGTCCTGGGCGACGAAGCGCCGGAAGTTGGGCGTGCTGATCTCGATGCGGTAGGTTCCGTTGGCTACATCCTCAAACCGGTACTCACCGGAGGCGTTGGTTGTTGTGTCGCGGGAGCTGCCGGTGGTGGGGCTCTTGAGCGTTACCGCGGCGTTGCCGACGGAGGCACCGGAGCTGTCGGTCACCTGACCGACGACGATTCCGGATGTCTGCTGAGCGAAGAGTGGGCTGCCCAGCATTGCGCTCGCAATGGTGATTAGGGCCAGCCATGATCGTAGTGTCTTCATAATCCTCCAAAAAAGGTATTTCGGACTCCATCAAACGATGGAGAAGAGCGCAGTAGCCGCGCCTATACACACCACCGGCTTATCTGCCGTTGGTGATTCAACGCTCCGGGGAGCGCGCCGCAGATCTGGGAACGTAAATTGTTGCCGCTTTTCTGCGATTGCTAGTAGGCGGTTTCGGATATGCCTTTGTCAATCGTTTTTTAAGATCTGAGCAGTCGAAAGATCACGTTATCAAGCGCCTGTCTGCCGGTTTTCCGGAAAGAGGGCGTCACCTGCCTTTGGCGGGAACGATCCGGGAGCGATCCACCAGGCCTGTCCCCTCTAAAACGGCATAGAAGTGGTCGGACCGAAGGTCGGTAAGTTTATCGACGTGACCAGATGGCCAGTGAACCTCCGCGCCTGCGATCTTGTCCATCTTGCCGAGACCGAAGTGAACACGCAGATCGTTTTGAGAAAGGTAGCTGCCCCCGCTCCGAACCTCGTCCATCTGGGTCATGCCACCGGCGGTTAAAACGATGCGGGCTCCGATGGCCAGACGGTTGCTTTTGGTTCCCGAGAGTTCGAAGCTAATCCAATGGTTTCCGGTCAAACCTTCGTTATGGAGGATCGTCGGGGAGCCGTCAAGGTTCTCGATGACGAGGTCTACGTTGCCGTCGTTGTCGAGATCAGCGGCACCGAGGCCACGGCTGACGCGCGGCATCTTGACGGCAGCGCCGGCAGCGTTTCCCGCATCGCAGAATGTGCCGTCCCGCTCGTTCATGAGGAGGTTTTCGACCTCCCGGTATCTGGCACCCGAAGGGGTTGTGTCGACCTGGGGGTAGACGTGACCGTTAACCGAGAAGAGGTCAGGCCACCCATCGTTGTCGAGATCGGCGAAGGCTGTGCCCCATTTTACGTAGGGCAGTGAGGCTAGAGCGACACCGGAATCATAAGAGACATCAGAGAAGTTCCAGGAACCATCGTTGCGGTAGAGCGTATTGAACTCGTCCGCGAAGTTCGTGACGTAGATCGAGAAGCGGCCGGTGTGGTTGTAGTCGGCCACGGCGAGGCCCATCGATCCCTGCTCGGAGCCGTCGCCGCTGACGGCGGTACCGGACTCGAGGCCAATCTCATCGAATTTGCCGTGGCCTGCGTTGCGGTAGAGGTAGTTGGGAGTTGAGTCGTTCGCGACGTAGATGTCGGGTCGGCCGGTGTTGCCCAGATCCGACCAAACGACTCCCAGGCCATAGTATCCGGGCCGGTCGTCGACGCCTGCGGCCTTGGACACGTCCGTAAACGTCCCATCGCCATTGTTGTGGAACAGTGAGTCACCGGCGCCCTTGAGGCCGCGGGGGCCGCACTGGACGTCGATACCGCGGAACTTGCAGGTGGGGCTTTTGCCGAAGCCCGGGAGGTCGTCGAGTTTGAAGTCGACGTAGTTTGTGACCATCAGATCGACGAATCCGTCGCCGTCGAAGTCACCGAACGCGGCTCCGGTGGACCATCTCCCATCGGCGACTCCGGCCTGCTTTGTCACGTCAGTAAAGGTGCCGTCACCGTTGTTGCGGTAGAGCACGTTTCCGCCCAGGCAGGTGACGTAGAGATCTGGCCAGCCATCGTTGTTGTAGTCGCCCACTGCTCCGCCCATCGCAAAGCAAGGGGACCCGATGCCGGCCTTGTCGGTGACATCGGTGAAGGTGCCGTCGTGGTTGTTGTGATAGAGAGCGCCCTTTGCCCGCTCGCCCTTAAGCGCCATCGCCACGGTCGGCGCGTTGGTGAAGTAGATGTCCGGCCAGCCATCCCGGTCGTAGTCGACGATGAGCACGCCTCCGCTCATCGACTCGACGATGTACTTCTTCTCCGGCGCCGCGAGGTGGCTGAAGCTTATCCCCGTCTTCCGGGTGATGTCTGTGAGCTGCGGAACGGGCCGGTCTTTGCACACACGGGTACGCGCCCCCGGGGGCGGAGCGGCGGGCGCGCTGTGCGCCTGGGCAAGGACGTCGTTGACGATGGCTGCCTGAAGAAGAAGGGAGAGGATGTGACGGGCTACGGGGTACCTGAGGATCATCTTCGAGCCCTGTAAGTGCTTCGGTCTAAGGATCGCATGTCGATGAGCCTGCTATGTGAACTCGTCCGATGCACGTCTCGGTACATAATACTGGCGAGGTCAAGAATGAATTGTGGATGGGTTGAAAGCCGGGGGTGCGTTGTTGGTCGCGCACTCCTTATGGGAACAGTTTTGATTGCGCTGACAGGGTCATCTGCTTTGGGAGAGCCGATCTCCAACTCCGAGTTCCGAAGTGTGCTGATGCCTCAGCCATCCAGCCTTTCGCAGGGATCGGGAGAGCTTTCGCTGACTCCGGAGGTGAGGGTTCAGTCCAGCTTGAAGAGTGAACGGCTGGAGCAAGCGGTGGCGAGGACGATCCATCAGCTACGCGAGAAGACAGGTATCTCGATCGCCGCCGGGGGCCCGGCAGGCGGCAGCGCATGGAAGCTGGTGCTGGATGTGCGGGGCGAAGGGGAGGCGGTTCAGACGCTTGACGAGGATGAGTCGTATGCGCTCGAGGTGACGCCGTCGGCGGTAACAATCCGTGCCGCGACCGTGGCTGGCGGGATGCATGGGATGCAGACGTTGTTGCAGCTCGTTCAGCCGCGCGGGAAGGAATATGTACTTCCGGCGGTGACAATCAAGGACTCGCCAAGGTTTCGATGGCGAGGCCTGATGATCGATTGCGGACGGCAC
The DNA here is from genome assembly GCA_963719405.1 of uncultured Acidobacteriaceae bacterium. Classification (GTDB taxonomy): domain Bacteria; phylum Acidobacteriota; class Terriglobia; order Terriglobales; family Acidobacteriaceae; genus Edaphobacter. The sequence goes on along the minus strand of OY970381.1, from coordinate 3,869,744 downwards.
TTCGAACCGATCGATGTCCTCAAGCGAACTCTGGATGCGATGGCATCGGTGAAGATGAACGTCTTTCACTGGCATCTCACGGAGGATCAGGGCTTCCGGATTCAGAGCCTGAGGTTTCCTGAGCTGACTGCGAAGGGATCGGACGGACTGTTCTACACGCAGGAGCAGGCGAGAGAGATCGTACGGTACGCGCGTGACCGAGGCATCCGCGTGGTTCCTGAGTTCGAGATGCCGGGCCACAGCACTGCTTGGCTGGTGGCGCATCCGGAGTTGTCCAGCGGCAAACCTCCTGCAGGAATCAGGCGGGAGTTCGGGATCTCGCAGTCTGCGCTGGATCCGACACGCGAGGAGACGTACACCTTTATCGCTCAGTTTCTGGCCGAGATGGCGCAGATCTTCCCTGACCCGTACGTCCACATCGGCGGAGACGAGACGGCTTCCCCGGACTGGAAGACATCTCCGCGCATCAAGGGCTTCATGCGGGCTCATCATCTGAGCGACCCGGATGCCCTGCAGGCGTACTTCAACCAGCGGCTGCTCACGATTCTGACGGCGTTGAACAAACGGATGCTGGGGTGGGACGAGATCCTGAACCCGGCGTTGCCGAAGGACGTGATCGTTCAATCGTGGCGTGGAGAGGAGTCGCTGATCAAGGGCGCGAAGCAGGGATACCAAGGGGTGTTGTCGGCCCCCTACTACCTCGATGCGATGCGCACGGCGGGCCAGCACTATCTGGCCGATCCCCTTCCCTCAAGCGCGGACCTGAGCCCGGAGCAGCGGAGGTTGATCCTGGGAGGCGAGGTCTGCATGTGGGCGGAGCAGCTGGACGAACGGACGATCGACTCCCGCGTCTGGCCGCGAACGGCGGCTATCGCCGAACGGTTCTGGTCTCCGGAGCAGGTCCGGGACGTGGACGACATGTACCGGCGCCTGGATGCGGTGTCCATCGATCTTGAGGGTCTCGGCCTCCACCACCTGTCTCAGGAGGACATCGGCCTGCGTCAGTTGGCAGGAACGGAACAGATCGACGCGCTGCGGACCTTCGCATCGGTACTGGAGCCGGTGAGCTTCAGCGAGCGTTACCACCAGCAGAAGACGTCGCAGCTGACGGTGCTCGACCGGTTTGTGGATGCGGTGCGACCCGATGCTCCATCCGGCCGTGAGTTTGAGCAGCTAACGCGGCTCTTTCTCAAGGACACGAAGAACAAGGAGGTGAGGGATCGGCTGTTGACGCGCTTTCGCAGACTCTCGGCTGCGGTTCCAGAGGTGAAGGAGCAGATGACCCGATCGCCGCGGATGGAGGACATCAGTGTGCGTGCCGACCAGTTGGCTGCGCTGGCCGCTGCCGGTGAGGAGGCGGTCGGGTTCCTTTCCTCAGGGACGGCGGCGCCTGCGGGTTGGGGTACGGCCAAGGCTGCGCTCGTGGATGCGGCGAAGAAGCCGGGCGGCATTGTGCGATTCACAATGCTTGATTCGCTTACGACGCTCTTCGCCGCGGTCCGGGAGTGAAAGGCCGGGCGCGAGGCTCGTGCCGGGGGGTGATCACGCTATCGCGTTGCGCGCGATCACCTCACGGTAGAACTCCGCACTGAGCTTGGGTGTGCGCTTCTGGGTGGCGAAATCGACGTAGTGGATGCCGAAGCGTTTCTCATAGCCATCGGCCCACTCGTAGTTGTCGATCAGGCTCCAAAGGAAGTAGCCCTTCACCGGGACGCCTTCGGAGACGGCACGCTGCAGCTGCGTGAGGTAGTTGCGAAGGTACATCACGCGGTCGGTATCGAGAACCTTGCCTTCGGAGTTGAGGACATCGGCGGAGGAGGATCCGTTTTCGGTGATGTAGATCTCCTTCAGGTTCCAGAGCTTGGCAGCAAGTTTGGGAGACCAGTAGAGAGCCTCGGGGCCGATGGTGAGCCAGGGGCTGAACATATGTGGGTAGGACGCCGGCGGCTGCACGACGGCGTAGCCCTGGGGAGAGCCATCGGCACGGATGTATGTGGGCTGATAGACGTTGAGGCCCTGGAAGTCGAGCTTGCTCCCGATGATCTTGAGGTCCTCGGGGGTGAATTTGGGAGCTGCCGCGCCGAGGCGTTTCAGGTACTGGTCGGTGTACCGGCCCTCCTGAATGACGGTGAGAAACATTGCGTTCTGTTCCCGCATGGCGCGTGTGGCGGCTTCGATGTGTTCCGGTGTTTCGATCACGGGTGTCGTCGCGACGGCGTTGTCGGCGAATCCTACCTTGGTGCCCGGCCGGGCCTTTGCGCGGATGGCCTGAACGGCAAGTCCATGCCCAAGGACCGCGAAGTGACTCACCTGAGCGACTCCGGCAGCATCGAGCTTCAGCCCAGGCGCGTGAATGCCCTGTGCGTAGCCGAGTACGACGAAGCTTTGGATCTCGTTCATTGTCATGAAGTGCTTGACGCGATCGGAGAGCTTTCCGGCGGTGTAGCCCGCGTAGTCCGCGAACGCGTGGGAGGTATCGCGACTCTGCCATCCGCCCTTGTCCTGGAGCTTTTGTGGCAGATCCCAGTGGTAGAGCGTGCAGAACGGCTCGATGCCATTTGCGAGCAGTTCGTCGAGCATGCGGTTGTAGAAGTCGAGGCCCTTCGGGTTGGGAGCTCCGGTGCCATCCGGGAAGACACGGGGCCAGGCGACGGAGAAGCGATATCCCTTGACGCCGAGAGCCTTCATCAGCGCGATGTCGGTTTTGTAGCGGTGGAAGTGATCGTCCGCGACGTCGCCGGTGTCGCCTGCGTGGGTCATCCCGGCGGTATGTGAGAAGGTGTCCCAGATGGATTGTCCTCGGCCTTCTTCCTTGACGGCGCCTTCCACCTGGTAGGAGGCAGTTGCGGAACCCCAGAGGAAGCCTTCCGGAAATCGACGTCCGATGCTGCCGGCTTCAGGATGTTGCGCTCCACTGGCGATACCGGAGCCGAAGGCCGGCAGGGCTGCGGCTCCTGCTGAAGCGCCAAGGAGGCGAGCTAACGTTCTTCTCGTGATGTTGGGTGCCATATTTGCCTCTCCTGATCTAGTAAAAGCTTTTTCCTGGACTCACAGCCCGGAGAAGTATAGCGGCAGAATCGGAGACCGTACCAGCTTTCTTGCTTGTCGGGCCAATCCGGAATAGGTTCGGCAAGGGATGAACGGACGGCAGGAACCGGAGGAGACACGATCGATGGCAAAGGAGAGATCTGCGCGAGACCAGGCGAAGGAGAAGGCGGCGAGACGGGCGCTCGAGTTTGTTGAAGACGGGATGGCGGTCGGGCTGGGCTCGGGGACGACCGCGACATTCTTTATCGAGGAGCTCGGCGAGCGGGTGAAGGAGGGACTTCGAATCCGGGCGATCGCATCTTCGCGCGCAAGCGAGGAGCTGGCGCGGACCCTGGGCATCGAGATCTGCGACTTCGATCGCTGCGCGCGCCTGGATGTCACGGTGGATGGCGCCGACGAGGTTGGCCCGGGGCTCGCGCTTATCAAGGGTGGGGGCGGTGCGTTGCTGCGGGAGAAGATCGTTGCGAGCGCGTCGGAGCGCTTCATCATCGTCGCGGATTCGCTCAAGGTTGTTCCTGTGCTCGGCAAGTTTCCCCTGCCGGTCGAGGTGATCCCGATGGCTTCACCGCTGGTCAGCAGGAGACTGATGACGTTTGGGCTCGAGCCGGAGCTTCGACGGGATGGAGATGGAACTCCGTTTGTGACGGACGAGGGCAACCTGATCCTGGACTGCAGGTGCGGAGAGATCCTCGATCCCGAGGATCTCGCGGCATCGCTCCGGGGCGTGGTTGGCCTGGTAGAGCACGGGCTGTTTCTCGGGATGGCGAACCTGGCGCTGATCGCGGATGACGAGGGGGTTCAGGAGATGACGGGTTGAAAGAGGGCTCGTGTCGAGGTACACGAAGGGCCTGAGTCATGGTGCCAGCGCCGGCAAGGTTCAGGGTCACTTAAGCTGATTACGAGGATATTGGCCGGATGCGCGTGTTGATCGTGGAAGACGAGGTACGTCTCTCAGAGAACCTTGCCTCAGCTCTTCGGGAGGGCCCGGGCTTTGCGGTCGACTGTGCGGAGGACGGCGAACTCGGCGAGCAGCTGGCACAGCAGCAGTGCTATGACCTCATCATTCTCGATCTGATGCTGCCGCGGATCGATGGACTTACGCTGCTGAAGCGGCTGCGAGGCAGGCAGGATCGCACACCCACTCTGATTCTGACGGCCAAGGAGGGCACAGCATCTACCATTGAGCTGCTGAATGCGGGGGCGGACGACTACCTGAGCAAGCCTTTCGACCTGGGTGAACTGTTAGCGCGCGCAAAGGCGCTGATACGGCGAGGAAAGGGTGCCGCCCACCCGGTGCTTGCGGTAGGAGAGATGGAGGTAAACACGCTGGAGCAGACGGTGCGGGCTTCCGGGAAGCTGGTCGATCTTTCTCCAACGGAGTACCGGATTCTGGAGTACATGGTGCATCGACCGCGAGTGATTGTCTCCAAGCGCGAGTTGCTGGAGCACCTGTACGACTACAACTGGGAGCACCACTCCAACGTGATTGAGGCGCATATCTCCAACCTCCGGAAGAAGCTCAGCGGGAGCTCTCCGCAGCAGATTGTGGAGACTCTTCGCGGCCGCGGATATCGGCTGACAGAGTACCCGGGGTGACGTCATGAGGGTACGATCCATTGCGCGACGGCTTATCGTCTCTGTTCTGCTGATTCAGCTGATCTCAGCCATCGGCGTGATCGGAGCGACGGTAGCGTATGAGCGTCACACCCACTTCCAGGCGTTCGATGTCATGCTGCGGGGGCGGGCCGACTCACTGCTTGGCGCGGTGCAGGAGTCTGACGATGAGACAGACGACGTGATGCTGGATCGCACGGATCTGCAGGTACCGGCCGAAGACATCTATGAGGTTCGGGACTCGGCGGGAAGGGTTCTTGGGAGGTCAGCCAGTTGGGATCCCCGAGGAGTAGAGGGCTCCAATCCGTCGGTCGACGGGGTATTCCGGGCGAGGATCGGCGGGGAGGGGTACCGGATGATCCGAATACATGGTCGACGTGTTGTGGATCCGGGGAAGCTGAGCGGAGGTACGGCGCACCTCGTCACAATCCTCTATGGAGCGCGGACCAGCGGTGTCCTGAGACAGATTCGAGAGGCAGTCGTGTTTTATGCCGCGGCGAGCTGCCTCCTGCTGCTTGTGACGGGAACTCTGGTCGCCTGGCTGCTGCATCGTGGACTTTCGCCGTTGCGGGAGCTTGCGGCCGAAGCGGAGGGGATCTCATCGGAGCGGTGGAGCTTTCGCCCGCCGGATAGCGCCCGATCTACGCGGGAGCTGGCGCCACTCGCCACGGCGCTGGAGTCTGCTGTGCAGCGGCTGGAGCACTCCTTCGACCAGCAGCGCCGGTTCGTGAGCGACGCGGGGCACGAGTTGAAGACCGCGGTGGCGGTGCTGAAGTCATCTTTGCAGCTGCTTACCATGCGGCAGCGAAGGCCCGAGGAGTACGAGGCCGGGCTGCTGCGATCATTGACGGATTGCGAACGGATGGAAGAGATCGTCGGAAAGATGCTGACCCTGGCGCGGCTTGAGGGCGGGGCTAACGGTGATGCGGTTGCAAGGTCGGGCGATATGGCGAGCGCCGCGAAGCTGGCAGCCGACCAGCTGGAACCGCTGGCGCAGCTGCGGCAGGTCAACGTGGTCATGAGGCTGGCGGAGGATGCAAACGTCGCTCTGAGCCAGGAGGAGTGCGTTCTGCTCTGCTCGAACCTGCTGATGAACGCGGTTCAGCATAGCGCGGCAGGCAGTGTGATTGACGTCACGGCTCGCAGGATTGAGGGTGGCGGAGTCGAGTTCCGGGTGGAGGACCAGGGCGAAGGGATCGACGAGTCGATACTTCCTCACGTCTTTGAGCGCTTCTACCGTGGCGACCCCTCAAGAGCCCGTAAGACCGGCGGAACCGGACTGGGCCTTGCCATCTGTAAGGCGATCGTGCAGAGGGTAGGCGGAACGATCCACCTTGACAGCGATAAAGGACGTGGCACTGCGGCGATCGTACGACTGCCGCCAGCGGAGGGGCGGCAATGCGATGCTCTCGAGTCTGCGAAAGGGCTCCAGGCCTCTTCAGCCAATGTTAACCAATATGTGGAAGACTAAGTGCGCCGGCGTGTGGAGAACTCTGCGTCGAGCTTATCGTGGAGACATCGATGTCTTTTGAACGCAAGTCACGCCCCCTCTCGTCACCTCTTCCTGCGGCGATGGTCCTTCTCGGAATGCTCTCAGCTGCGTCGGGTGCGTTTGCACAAGGTCAATACCGCGTTCTGGATCGATGGAAGATCGGCGGGGATGGTGGTTGGGACTACCTGACGGCTGACTCCTCTGCACACCGGCTGTTTGTGACGCACGGACCGCGCGTCGAGGTCCTGGACACCACGACCGGAAAAGCGGTCGGCTCGATCACCGCATTGAAGGGGACTCACGGAGTTGCATTGGACGATTCCGGCAAGTTTGGCTACATCAGCGATGGCGCCGGCAATGCCGTGGTGGTGTTTGACCGCAGCAATCTGCAGACGGTCGCGACCATTCCGGTCGGGACGAATCCGGATGGAATTGCGTTTGAGCCGACGACGAAGACGGTCTGGGCGTTCAACGGGCGGAGCAACGACGTCACCATCGTGGACACCGCGTCACGAAAGGTAGTCGGGACCATACCCCTGCCCGGGAAGCCGGAGTTTCCGGCCGCCGATGGGAAAGGCACCATGTTCGTGAACATCGAAGACAAGAACGAGATCGTTCGGCTGGATGCCTCGGCAAAGAAGATTACGGCCCTGTGGCCGCTCGCCGGTTGTGAATCTCCATCCGGCCTGGTGATGGATACGGCCGCTCGAAGATTGTTCTCGGTATGCGATGGCAAGAAGATGGCGGTAACCGACGCAAACAGCGGAAAGGTCCTGGCGACGCCCGCGATCGGCGAAGGTCCGGATGCGGCGGGCTTCGACCCGAAGCGGAAGGTGGTGTTCTCGTCGAACGGCGACGGCACGTTGAGTGTCGTGGATGCGGGCGGTAAGGGTTTCTCGACGGTGCAGACGGTCTCCACTGAGAAGGGCGCGCGGACGATGGCGTTTGATGAGAGCAATGGACGCGTCTATCTGGTGACAGCGCAGTTCGGACCTCGTCCAGCTGCCACGCCGCAGAACGCTCATCCGCGCCCGGCCATTGTTCCAGGCAGCTTCACTGTTCTGGTGGTCGGCCGGTAGATACTTAGCGGGAACACAAAGGCCGGCGGAGGTTTCCGCCGGCCTTTGTGTTCTAAGGTCGATCCATCGGGGGACGACCGGAGACGGGACACGAGCCGAGGCTCTTCGAGCTCCCCGATCAGGAGGTGGCCACCGAGTCTTCCACGGTGTGCTCGCGTCCACGTGTCAGCCAGTAGTAGACGGCGGGTGTGACGATGAGGCTGAGCGCCATCGAGATGATGAGGCCGCCGATCACGGAGATCGCGAGCGGTTGCAGCATTTGAGATCCCGCACCCAGCGCGAAGGCCAAGGGGAGCATCCCGCAGATGGCTGCGATAGCCGTCATCAGGATCGGACGAAGTCTGCGTTGTGCGGCCTGAAACATCGCATCGCGGGCCGAGGCTCCCTCATCGCGGTACTTCTCATCCGCGTCCAGCAGAAGGATACCGTTCTTGGCGACGATGCCGATCACCATGATGAGCCCCATGAAGGAGGCGACGTTGAAGTTGGTGTTGGTGATGAGAAGGGCGAGCACGACTCCCGAGATGGAGAGAACCGAAGAGGTCAGGATGGCGATGGGAGCGGAGAAGTTGCGGAAGTCCGCGAGAAGCACGCCGAATACAAGGGCCAGAGCAAGGAGGAGAACGCGCATGAGGTCGTGGAACGACTTCTGCTGCTCCTGGTAGGTGCCGCCGTACTCGACCCGTACCGATGCCGGGAGGTGAAGGGCGCTGACGGTCTGCTGCACCTGCGCCATCGCGGTGCCAAGGTCAGAGCCTTCGAGCCGGCCTGAAACGACGACCAGCTGCTGGAGGTTTTCCCGGCGGATCTCGTTTTGTGGCGGCAGCTGCTGGATCTGCGCCAGAGCTCCGAGGGTTGCGGTCTTTCCCGTGTTGCTGTTGAAGACGGTGTTCTGGATCGAATCGAGTGAGGCGCGAGTCTCATCACCAAGCCGGACGCGGATGCTGTAGGGCCGGCCGTTCGCAATCACAGGATCGGTGGTGTTTACGCCGTCAAGGATGGAGGTGGCGTCCTCGGCGACCTCCTGAGGTGTGAAGCCGAGTCGCGCGGTAACCGTGGGGTCCACCTGGAAGTTTGTGGCCGGTCCGCTGATCGTGTTTTCGATTCCGTTCTGGACATCGACCACGCCGCTGATCTTGCTGATCGCATCCGCGACATGTGGTCCGAGCTGCTGCAGAAGGGCGGGATCGTTGGCAAAGAGCTTGATCTGGATGGGTTCCGGAGAGTTCGACAGATCGCCGATCATGTCCTGGAGCACCTGGGTGAACTCGATGTCGAGCTCCGGCTCGGTCTTCTTGATCTCGGCACGCACATCCGCGATGACTTCATCGATTCCGCGGCTGCGCTTGCTCTTGAGACGAATGGTCATGTCGCCTGTGTTCGCCTCGGTGACGGCCGCGAGGCCCATCTGCATGCCGGTGCGGCGCGATGTGCTTTCGACTTCAGGGATATCGTGGAGGATCCCCTGGACGTGCTCGAGCACGCGGTTGGTCTCTGTAAGCGAGCTACCGGCGGGCATGATGTAGTCGAGGATGAAGCTACCCTCGTCCATTGCCGGCAGAAGATCTGAGCCTAACCCCTTGTATGCGAAGAAGGTGCCGACGATCAGAAGGACACAGACGGCGGCGAGGATCAGTGGGCGGCCGAGCGAAAAGGTAAGCGCACGCTCGTGAACGCGCATCACGCGACCGAGCAGACCGCTCGATTCATCGTGCGGTTTGGCGGATCCGGCGGGCTTTGACCGGAGAAGAACAAGGCTGAGCCCTGGGGTCCAGGTGAGCGCCAGCAGCAGCGAGGTAAGCAGCGATGCCGTCATGGTGATTGCAAGCGCACGGAAGAAGCTTCCGGTGACACCCGTGACCGAGATCAACGGGAGAAAGACGACGACCGGCGTGATGGTTGAACCGATCAGGGGCCGTGTGATCTCTTTGAGAGCTTTCCGTACGGCGTCGACGCGTGACTCGCCGGAGTCGCGATGCAGGACGATGTTCTCAACGACGACGATGGCATCGTCGATGACGAGGCCGATGGCGGCGGCGAGGCCGCCCAGGGTCATCAGGTTGAAGCTCTGGCCGATGAGATAGAGGAACAGGATGGTGACGGCGATGGTCACAGGGATGACGAGGCCGGCGACCAGGGAGGAGCTCCAGTCGCGAAGGAAGAGAAAAAGGATGACGCAGGCGAGAACGAGGCCGATCAGGATGGCGTCGCGGACGCTCTTGATGCTTTCCCGGACGAGCTCGGACTGGTCATAGTATGGGGCCAGGTGAACGCCCGCAGGGAGCTTCTTCTGAAGCTGCTCGATCTCCAGGCCGACTGCGTCCGCCACCGCGACGGTGTTGCCTGCCGGCTGGCGAGTGATATTCAGCAGAACCGCGGGAGTTCCATTGGCGGTGACAACGGTGTAGACGGGCATGGTTGCGGGCTGCACGACCGCTACGTCCGAAACGTGCACGGGAGCGCCGCCGGGCGTCGTCTTGACTACAAGCTGCGCCAGATGCTCCGCGTCATGCACCTGCGCTCCGACCAGACCGAGGATGAGCTGGTGATTCGCTTCGTAGAGGCCCGGAGAGTCGACGATGTTCGAGGCCTGCATGGAGTTGACGAGATCCATGATGGTGACGCCCGAGGCCTGAAGTTTCGCGAGATTGGGAACGACATGGAACTCCGGAACCTTGCCACCCTGCACGGTGACCATGCTGACGCCGGGAACGCGGTTCAACGGCGGCTTCAGGTCATAGGTTGCGATCTCCCAGAGCTGAGTCTGGGAGAGCCGGTCGGAGGTGAGGCTGTAGCCGAGGATGGGGAAGGTGGCGAAGGTGAGCCGGTTGGTGGTGATCTTGGCCGTAGGGGGAAGGGTCTGGCCCACCTTGCTCAGCGCTGCATCGACGAGCGCCAGGGTCTGGAACATGTCCTGGCTCCAGTCGAAGAACAGGCTGACCTCGGCGGACCCGCGGCTGGTGGTGGAGCGCACTGTGAGCAGACCCGGGACGGCGTTGATGGCGTCCTCGATCGGCTTGGTGATCGTAACCTCCATCTGCTCCACCGGCATTACGCCGTTATCGATACCGATGACGACGCGAGGGAAGTTGGTGTCCGGGAAGACGGAGATCGGAACCTGAAACGCAAAGTACAGACCCGCGGCGGTGAGGATGATCAGAAAGAAGAAGATGGTGCTGCGATAGCGGGAGAGCCAGAAGCTCTCCTCGGGCGTGGCCTGCTGCGGCTGTGGTTCGGTCGCGATCACTTCTCGTCTCCACCCTTGCCAGCAGCGGGCTTTTTGTCCGCGCTATCAGAGCCGGGCTTCTCATCTTCGGCGGCGGGTCCTACCTTCAGCTTTGTGCCTTCTTCGAGGCCATACGCTCCTCCTGTCACGACGTTGTCCGCCGTTGTCAGGCCGGTGGTTACCTGCACGTCATCACCGTCCTGGATACCGAGCGTCACCGCCTTCCGGTGGGCGGCTCCGTCTGCTCCGACGACCATGACCGACTTGCTTCCATCCTGCCCTGTAAGTGCAGCGACCGCAGGGATCTTGAGGGTGGAATCGAACGAGCGGCCTACAACGGAGGCACGAACGGGCGTTCCTACCTTGAGAGCACCGCTCCGGTTGTTGACACGCAGCCAGACCTCGACGGTTGTGCTGCCGGGGTCGAGCGCCGGGCTGATGAGCGAAACCTTTGCGGCAACGGGATCGGTCAGGCCCGGAACGCTGATGGTGGCATCGTCGCCAAGCTTGAGGCGTTGGGCGACCATCTGGGCGAGATGCAGCTTTGCGAGCACAGACGAGGTGTCCATGATGGTAAGAAGCGCGGTTCCGGCGGGGGCGGTCTCGCCGGCAAACAAGGACCGGTCTGTGACCACACCGGAGATCGGGCTTCGTATTTCGGAGTAGCTGACCTGAGCCTCCGCGCCAAGATACTTTCCTCTGGCTGAGGTGAGTTGACCCTCGGCCTGCTGCAGGGATGCCTGACGACTGACGGATTTCACCGACTCCAGGTGCTTGGACGCGGTGTCAAACGCGGCCTGGGCCTGGACGAGACCGGCCTTTGCCGTATCGAGGTCTCTGCCGGGGATGGCACCCTGGGAGAACAGCTGCTCGCGACCTTTGACGATGCTCTGGTTAAGATCGAGGTTTGCTCGGGTCTGAGCGACGTCCAGCTGGGCCTTCTGGTAGTCCTCCGGGACCTGCGCCTGGGTCTGCGTCTTGTAGGTGGCCTCTGCGGCTGTATAGGTTCCTTTGTTATCGATAGCCGCTGCCTGGAGGTCACGATTCTCGAGAGTTGCTAGCAGTTGGCCCGCCTTGACATGGGATCCGCGCTGGACATAGAAGCGCCTGATGGGAGCGCTGATCTTGGGAGAGAGCGCGGACTGTGCGAGCGGCGAGAGCACCGCATCGGCGATGATGTGCTCTGCCATGGCGCCCTGCTCGGGGTGATCGGCCTGCACCGTGACCTCCGTCTCGGGTGCGGCGTCCGGCTTGGCCTTGCATCCGCCAAGAAGGGCGGTTGCGACCGAAAGGCTGAGTGCGAGCTGCGGAAGGGCGTACCTCCTCAGCCGAAGAGACGTCTTGCTCACAGGTTGCAACCTCGTGTTCACCGGGTTGTGCTCACTCTTATGCGTCACAGGGTTCCTGTCAAAGTCTGAAGATTCGCCAAGGCGGCCTCGGATCGAACGATGCCGTCCTCACGTGCGTTCTCTGCTGTGGTCAACGCCGTCTGGGCATCGACCACCTCAAGCACAGTTGCTTCGCCATCCGCGTACCTCAGCTTGGTGAGGCGAAGACTCTCGGCTGCTGTCCGCACGCTTTCCTCGAGAGAGGACGCCTGATCTCTGGCAGCGACGGCCTCCGCGTAACCCTCGTCCAAGGCGACGATGAGACGCCGCTGGGTCGCGGAGAGTGCAACGCGCACCGCGTCGCGGCGGATCTGGCTCTGGCGGACACGGTGCTCGGTCGCGAGCCAGTCCCAGATGGGGATGTCGAGGGTTGCGCTCGCGGAGTAGCCGAGGTTTCTCACTCCCTGCGGACCGGTCTGGGCGAACTGCGGCGCGTCGATGCCGTAGGTGAAGTTCAAAGCGAGATCCGGCAGGTAGGCTGCGCGTGCGGAGAGGATCGCCACGTCACTTTGCCTCAGAGCCGCCAGCGCGCTCTTGAGCTCGGCGTTGTTGGCAGAGGCACGGGCGTTCACCTCCTCGCGGGAGGGCAGCGCGGGCAAGGTACCCTCCTGCACCTGGTAGACGGTCTGGGGATCCGGGAAGAGGAGGACGCCGAGCTCGAGCCGGGCCTTGTCGGCTGTGAGCTTCGCGTCGGTGAGATCGCGCTGCCGTTGCTGCTGAAGGAGCTGTGCCTTGATGACGTCTGCGTGAGCGCCCTCGCGCGCCTGCTCCCGCTTCTGCGTGAGATCTGTGAAGGCGGCGGCCTCCGTGGCGGCGCGTTGAGCGATCTGGAGCTTTCTCTGCGTTGTGGAGCTGCCGTAGAAGAGGCCGACTACGGTCGAGACGAGGCCTCGCCGGGCGATCTCGAACTCGGCGGCAGCTCGTGCGGCGCCCGCAGTGGCCGTCTGGAGATCCGCGAACTGTTTGAATCCCAAGGCTTCGTTGACGGTACCCTGGCTAAAGTACTCGTGCACGGTGTTGTTGGCGATGAAGATCGGAGCGGGCTGAAAGCCGATCTGGCCGGCGGCGTTTTTGGCACCGTTCGACTGCGTGAACAGGTATTGATTGTGATAGACGGCGCTGGGAAGGAGGGCCGCGCGTGCTATCGAACGATCGAGGGCCGTAGCTTTGCTTTCAGCCAGGGCCGCGGCGAAGGCCGGTTCATTGGACTGCGCGCGCTTGATCGCCTCAGCGAGATCGATCGTGACGGGCGAGGAAGCAGGCGGCGGCGGGGCGACACCGGGCTGAGACGTCGCCTGGGCGGAGGAGACTGTCGCCGACAAGGCCACACCGAATACTGCTATCAGTCGAGAGGCACGGGAGACCCGTCGCCGGTCGGCTTCCTTATGAGAGGGCATGCTGGCGTTACGATATCGGCTCAAGATTAAGATGGGCTGAAGTATCGCATCCTGGCGCGTCCTCGGGCAAAGGTCCGACACGGCCGGACATCAGCTATGAGCTATGTCTTGGTGGGAGGACTTCAAGCTTTACGGGAGCCAGACCGGTCTCGAGCATACCGATCTTCTCCGCTGCTGCCGACGAGAGGTCGATGATGCGATCCGGTCGAACGCCGCGATCGTTGATCCGAACGACGACCGAGCGCCGGTTGCGGAGATTGATGACGCGGACGAGTGTGCCGAACGGAAGAGTCGGGTGGCACGCGGTCATCGCGCTCTGATCGAAGATCTCGCCGCTGGCCGTGGCGTGTCCGTCGAAGAGGTCGCCGTACCAGGAGCCAATACCCGAAAGGAGGCTGCGGGGCATTGCAGTGTAGGACCGCCGATGCGGTTTTGGGGCTATTCGTGAAGCCGAATAGGTCGCGGTGTGCACGGGGATGTCGTTCCGGGTGATTGGCTGAATCGTCGCGATCGTTAGCATTGCTGTGCATCCGCCAACGATTGAACAAGCGACCAGAACTCTTCGGAAAGCTGAACTCAAACAGACCTGCCTTTCTCAGTAGGAATACATCTCTAGGTTACTAGGTTGAGCACGTCCCGGCAACCCGCGCGGGGGCTATTGCGCTTCTTGCAATCATGTGATTGGAAAGGGTTTGTACAACAATTTGAAGGTGGCGGAAGCCTCAGCGCGACCAGAACACAGCGATGCCCATGAGGGTTGGTATTCTGCTGGAGCAGCCTTCCACGGACCCACCCCCTCGCGTCAGCCAGCTTGCTTCCGCCGCGCGCAAGGAGCAGCTCAGCGGGGCGGTGACCCGGCAGCTTTGACGCCAACTGATTCCAGGACCCGAGAACGACGCTCAACGACGAGTGAGGATTGATGACCGAGCAAGGAACCCCCTACGCCCACGCCACGCTGGCTGAGATCTACGAGCAACCGGTCGCCCTCCGGCAGACGCTTGAGGCTTACGTTGAAGGTGGAGGACTGATCGAGGACCGCTGGTCAGCGGTCTCGGCCGCACTGCGAGGCAAAGATCGCCTGATCATCGCGGCGAGCGGATCCAGCCGGCATGCCGGTCTGCTGGGCGAGATCATGATGGAGGAGTTATCGGGGATCGCGGTCGACGTGGAGTATGCAAGTGAATACGTGTATCGGAGACGCGACTCCGTTCTGACGCCGGCCGTGCTGGTCATCTCGCAGTCCGGAGAGACCGCGGACACCCTGGCGGCGTTGCAGGAGGCAAAGATCCGTGGAGAAGCCTCTTTGTCCATCACCAACGTCGCGGGCTCGTCGATGGCGCGGGATGCGGATGTATCTTTGCTGACCGAGGCGGGGAAGGAGGTCGCAATCGCCGCGACGAAGAGCTTTGTCACACAACTCAGCGTGCTTTACCTGATAGCTCTTCTGCTCGGCCGCGACCGTGGACGGCTGAGCGCTGAGCAGGTGGCGGAGCATCTTGCGAGGCTCGGGAGCGTACCCGATCTTATCCAGCGATCGCTCCCCCGATGGGAGGCCGACATGATCGTGGTGGCGGAGAGCTTTCGCGCGGCGGAGGCGTTCCTGTTTGTTGGCCGCGGACTGCACTACCCGATCGCGAGAGAGGGCGCGCTGAAGCTGAAGGAGATGTCCTACGTCCATGCGGAGGCTTACCCGTCGGGCGAACTGAAGCACGGGCCGAACGCTCTGCTGGGGGTCGATGCGCCCCTGGTCGTTCTGGCAACACACGACCCGCGTGATCCGTTGTCGATGGTTCGATACGAGAAGTCGATCCAGCTGTTGCGCGACATCTCCGGACAACAGAGCCACGTGCTGGCGATCGCCACGGAAGGTGACACGCAGATCCGTGAGCTGTGCCGGAGCTGCGTGTATGTGCCACCGGTGCACGAGTTCCTGGCTCCGTTCCTCGAGGTTGTGCCGCTGCAGCTGTTCGCCTACTTCATGTCGCTGGGGCGGGGCCATGACGTCGATCGACCGCGCAACCTTGTGAAGGCTGTGGTGGTCGAGTAGGACGGGCAGTGCTGTTCCGCACGGGAGAGGATCTTCAGCCTGGGCGCGCTTCTCGATCAAAAGGTTGAGCCTCCAGTCTTCCTTTGGGCGGAGGACAGGGTATCTGCTGAGGCGTAACTTGACCAAGGTAGGAAGCTGCCTCCCCGAAGCCGTTCGTCCGGTTGATTGGGATCGACGCTTTGCCTCTGCGATTACGCTTTGCTTCTGAGGGGGGCGGCGCCTGTACCCTCCTTGGAGAGGACTAAACATTCATGAAAGGTGTTGGCGAGGCTCAGGGCTAGGACGTGGCACCTCAATCGGTACAAGGAGTTGTGAAGAACGGACGTGGGCTAGCGAGTCGCGATGCCGAGCGAACTTCAGGTTCGTTGATGGGAACGGGTCGGCCCGAGTCCTTCGCGCGTGCGGTCGCCGGAGGAGCGGCAGTTCTCTTGCTCATGGTGGGGGGGTGCCGTTCGAAGACGGCCCTGCCTTCCGCGACGTCCGACGCCTACCGGCAGTATGTCTCGGCCTTTTACACGGGGCTGGCTGCGCTCCAGGTCGGAGACGACGTCCGCGCGGAGAGCAGTCTGAGCGAAGCCACGCGACTGGTGCCCGGAGAGCCTTCAGGATGGGTGAACTGGGGTGTGCTGGCGCTGCGTCAACGGAGCTTCGACGCTTCCGCACAGAGGCTGGCAAAGGCCCGGGAGCTCGCCCCACAGAGCGACGACATCGACTTTCTCCAGGGGGTGCTCGAGAGCAATCGCGGGAACTCGGCAGCAGCGATCTCGGACCTCCGTGACGCTGTCCGGGTAAATCCCAAGAATCTGAAGGCGCTGTACGCTCTCGCGTCTGAGACGGAGCGTCAGGGCGATGCAGACAGCGACACAGTGGTTCAGCAGCTCATGCAACAGATCCTGACGGTAGAGCCGGACAATATGGCGGCGCTGGTGGATCTGTGCAGGGTGTCGGCGAAGCGCGGTGACAGTCACGTTCTGCAGACGGCCGTGGCGCGGCTTGCCGGCCATGCCGGGCCCTGGCCGGCGGAAGCGCGTCAGCAACTGAGCCAACTCGAGACCGCTGCTGCCGGCACGGACCCGCGATCCGCCGCAACGCGTTCGACCTATTTGCGAAACGTTATGATGCGTGTGCCGGAGTTCAGGGTGAGCCTTGGAGCGATCAAGTCTCCACCGGGCGATGACGCCCAGCCCGTCTCGCGCTTCTTCCTGCTGGCGAACCCATCTTCCGTCGCGGCCGCGCCGGATACCGGGACCAGCTTCGCGGCCCAGAAGATAGGCGCATTCCAGGGAGGCGGATGGAGCTGGATCGGAGCAGTGTCGATGAACGGGTCGGATGCGCCAGCGGTGGGTGTCGCGAATGGACACGAGGTACGCCTTTCCACCGGGGCGGCGCTTCCCTTTCCGGGTGGCGCTGCCCAGATTGCTCCATCGCCTGAAGGTGTTCTGGCCTTCGATTTCAACTACGACTTCAAAACCGATCTGCTGCTGGCGGGGCGCGGTGGAGTGCGCCTGTTCCGGCAAGACAAGCCGGACGCATTTACGGACGTGACCTCCTCGACGAAGCTGCCGAAGGACGTGGCGAACGCGGCTTACACGGGTGCGTGGGCCATCGATATTGAGGCGGACGGAGATCTCGACGTGGTGCTTGGGGCCGCGGCCGGAGTTCCACAGGTGCTCCGAAACAATGGGGACGGCACCTTCAACGTCGT
This sequence comes from uncultured Acidobacteriaceae bacterium, assembly GCA_963719405.1. Lineage (GTDB taxonomy): Bacteria > Acidobacteriota > Terriglobia > Terriglobales > Acidobacteriaceae > Edaphobacter. The sequence goes on along the minus strand of OY970381.1, from coordinate 3,852,748 downwards.
TCATCCTTTTGCGAACGTCTCCGGTATACGGCAGTTCGTCTGGGCAGACCTCAATGGAGACGGCAATCCGGACGCGGCGCTTATAGACGGCGGAGGTCGCCTGCGCATCTTCCTCAACGAGAGGTCGGGGAATTTCAGAGAGTCCGTTTTACCTGAGGGCTTCAGGGATGTCCGGGCGCTGACCGCAGGGGATATCGGCGGAAGCAATCTGGTCAGCCTTGTGATCCTAGAGGCAGATGGAAGGATGCGGCGGATCGGATTTGAGCAGGTACACCAGCTTTGGGAGATGAAGGACCTGGCACATCTGCCGGTGGCTCCGACCTCTGATCAGGAGCTTCGTCTGCATGCAGGGGACCTGGACAACAACGGCGGGGTCGATCTTCTGCTTGCGCCGTCAGCAGTTTCACCCGGACCGATCGGCCCGATGGTCTGGCTGCAGGACGAACATGGCCAGTTCCAACCGGCGAAGCCACCCGCCAGCCTGGGCGATGTGTTCGACGTGGCTGACATCAGCAACAACGGCCGGCTGGATCTGCTCGGCATTGGTGCAGATGGCGAAGCGATCCGTGCGGCTAACAGCGGCACAAAGGACTATCACTGGCAGACGATTCGACCGAAGGCTCGCGTCGCTACCGGAGATCAACGCGTGAACTCCTTCGGTGTTGGAGGAGAGATTGAGATCCGGTCGGGTCTCCTGGTGCAAAAGCAGTCGATCACCCGGCCCGAGGTCCACTTCGGTCTGGGTGAGCACAAGTCCTCCGATGTGGCGCGCATCGTCTGGCCCAACGGATCGGTACGAGCGGAGTTCAATCTGAAGGGTGACCAGCAGATCGTCACAGAGCAGCGGTTGAAGGGCTCATGTCCGTTTCTCTTTGCATGGAACGGCAGCAGGATGTCTTTTGTGAAGGACTCCGTTCCGTGGGGATCAGCGATCGGTTTGCGGATCAACTCACTCGGTACGGCCAGGGTGGAGGCTACCGAGGAGTGGTACAAGATCCCCGGAGATGAGTTGCAGGCGCGGGATGGCTTCTACGATCTCCGGATCACGGGGGAGCTGTGGGAGTCCTACTACTACGATCACCTGTCGCTGATGACTGTCGACCATCCGAAAGGCACGGAGGTCTTCACGGATGAACGTTTCGATGTGCCTCCGGTAAAGCTTGCTGTTACGGCGGTGGGCACTCCCCAGCCTATCGAGCGGGCACTCGATGATAACGGGCAGGATGTTACAAGCACGCTGGCAGCGCTGGACGGCAGGTATCTCGACACCTTCGGCCGGGGGCAGTATCAGGGCGTCACACGGGATCATTTTGTGGAGATCGACCTCGGCCCGAACGCACCGAGTACAGGTCCTCTGTGGCTGATCGCGAAGGGCTGGCTTCATCCGTCTGACTCTTCGATCAATATTGCGATGAGCCAGGGTAAACACGAGGCCCCGCGTTGGTTGAGCATGGAGGTCTCGGACGGACGTGGCGGATGGAAGCTCGCAAGGCCAAACCTTGGATTTCCGGCGGGGCGAAAGAAGATCTGCCTTATTGATCTTGCAGGAGTGTTTGTGCCGGGCGCGCCGCATCGGTTGCGGCTCCGTACGAACCTTGAGATTTATTGGGACTCCATCCAGTGGGCGGAGGGGCGGCCGTCGACTGAACTCAGGATCGCGCATCTCGATCCGGCCGTCGCCGATCTTCACTACCGCGGCTTCTCCACCATCGGCCAAGCGAACGCCTCGTCACCGGAGATTCCGGACTACGACCACCTTTCGGGAACAGCCCAAAGGTGGAGAGATCTTGCGGGATATTACACGCGCTTTGGTGACGTCCGGGAGCTCCTGCGATCCAGCGACGACAGGTATGTGATTATGAACGCCGGCGACGAGCTCTCTCTTCGCTTCCCTGCGCCCGCACCACCTCCTTCCGGCTGGACACGCGATTACGTGATTGCAGGTGACGGCTGGATCAAGGATGGAGACTACAACTCGAGCTACTCCCAGACCGTGCTGCCGTACCCGTACCACGCCCGAAAGGTCTACAACACACCACCGGGGCGACTGGAAGGCGACTGGGTGTACCAGCACCACAAGGATGACTGGCAGACGTACCAGACACGTTACATAACGCCCGAGCACTTTGAGAATGCGTTGAGGAGTATGGCGGGACGATGAAGCATGCAGGTGCAGCTCGTGTGGTACTGGCGGTGATCTTTGCAGGCCTTCTGGCCACGCCCGTTCTGATTAAAAAGGCATCGTCCAAACGAATGTCGTCCGCCAAGGCGCTGGACGTGAGCACGTCTGTTGCCCGGCACGGCTTCCATCTGGAGGAGGTTTCCGGACAGTCCGGCATTCACTTCGTGCACCAGGCACCCGAGCTCGACCCAAAGCTGGCCACGATCATGCCGCAGGTGGCGTCCATGGGAGCTTCGGTGTCCATCGTCGATTTCGATCGGGACGGCTGGCCCGACATCTACGTGACCAACAGCGCGATCGGGACCAGGAACGCGCTTTATCGAAATCAACACGATGGCACGTTCAAGGATGTCGCAGAAGAGATGGGCGTTGCCGACGTGAATCAGGTGGGAACCGGCGTCTCGATGGCTGCCGTCTGGGGAGACTACGACAACGATGGCTACGAAGACCTGTTGCTCATCAAGTGGGGTAGGCCCGAGCTATTCCATAACGACCAGGGCCGAGGGTTTACCCGCGTCAGCGAGCAGGCAGGCCTGCCGCCCTGGATCAATGCGAACACCGCCGTCTGGTTCGACTACGATGGCGACGGTCTGCTTGATCTCTTTATTGGCGGCTATTACTCGGAGGATGTTGACCTTTGGCATCTGAAGACGACGAAGATCATGCCGGAGAGCTTTGAGTACGCGAAGAATGGCGGACGAAAGTATCTCTTTCACAATCTGGGCGGTGGTCGCTTTGAAGAGGTCAGCGCCAAGCTCGGGATCGAGAGCCGGCGTTGGGCGCTGGCCTCAGCCGCTGCTGATCTGCGCGGCACAGGTCACCCCGATCTCTTCGTCGCCGATGACTACGGAGTACCCGAGCTTTACCTGAACGATGGTAAGCGGTTCCGCGAGACGGGCGAGAAGACGGGAGTCGGATTCGCACCCAAGAGCGGCATGAACGTGGCTTTCGGCGACATCTTCAACCAGGGGAAGTATGCGGTCTACGTGTCCAACATTTCAGAGGATGGCGTTCTGATTCAAGGCAACAATCTTTGGGTGCCCAAAGAGGGTATGAAGAACGGTCAGATCCAGTACGAGAACCTGGCACGTGAGATGGGGGTTGAACTTGGAGGGTGGAGCTTCGGTGCGCAGTTTGGCGATCTAAATAACGACGGGACTTTGGACCTGTATCTCACGAACGGCTACGTCTCGCTCGACCCGAAGCGGAACTATTGGTACGACTTCGCGAAGGTAGCAGGCGGTAATGCCGCAATTATCGGGGATGCCAAGGATTGGCCGGCGATGGATGGTCGCAGCCTATCCGGATATCAGCAGAAGAGAGTCTGGGTCAACGATGGCGCCGGCAAGTTCGTCGACGTCGCTCAGGCGGTTGGCGCTACGGACGTGTATGACGGCCGCGCCGTAGCCTTGGCGGATCTTTGGAATCGCGGATCACTGGACGTAGTTGTCGCGAATCAACGCGGCCCCTTGCTCCTGTACAAGAACACGGTGGACCCTCAGAACCAGTGGATCGAGTTTGACCTGCAAGGAACGATGAGCAATCGAAGCGGGATCGGAGCGCAGGTAACACTCCGATGGAACGGCCAGCAGCAGGTGCAGCAGGTCTCCGGCGGGAGCGGTTTCGCCGCGCAGAACGATCGTCGACTCCACTTCGGTTTGGGGAAAACACCTCACCTCGAAGAGGCAACGGTGCGTTGGCCGTCTGGTAAGATTCAGACGCTGAACAGCCTTGTTCCCGGCAAGCTGTATCACGTGAAGGAGCCCGCTTGAGCCTGCCGAGTGTCACTCCGTTAGCCGGTTCCGTAGAGTCGACTCGAGCCCAATGGCGACGACACTTCTCGCTTGAAAACCGCTTCGTTCCACCAATTTTTATCACGGCGATTCTGCTGGTGGGAAATATCTCCTTCGGCATACTCGAGAGCTACAAGAAGACTCTGCTGGCGATAGCCGCGAGCATTCTGACAGAGCTTGTTTTAGGTCGAATATTCACGGGGAAGTGGCCGCATCTTGCGAGTGCTTATATCAGTGGCATAAGTGTCGGTATCCTGCTTCGGTCTCCGGCGTTCTGGCCATATGCACTGTGCAGCGTTATCGCGATCACCTCAAAGTATGTGGTCCGCGTCAAGAACCGTCACATATGGAACCCATCAAACTTCGGCATCTGCGTCATGCTCTTCCTGGCGGCGGAATCAGTCACTACGCTTAGTATCCAGTGGGGCAATAACCTATGGGCGATGCTCGTGATCTGGTCGCTGGGATCCGCGATCATCTGGCGCCTGCGCAGATTTCATATATGCGCGATCTATGTGTGTTCGTTTGTTGCATTCGCCTTGCTGAGGGCCTGGATAACAGGACAGCCCTGGCAGTCTGAGATCGCTCCTGTTACCGGCCCGGAGTATCAACTCTTCATCTTCTTTATGATCACGGATCCGAAGACGACGGTCCGCTCCAGATTCGGGCAGGGCGTCGTCGCTTTTTCGGTGGCAGCGGTGGAGATGATTTTGCGACTGAACCAGAGCATTTACGCTCCACTCTATGCGCTCTTCCTTGTGGGTCCGATCGCGGTACTTCTCGAAAACTGGTGGAACGCCCGCAAGGCAGCCTCGACGCCGACCAAGACGGGTGTAGTGCTCGCGACGCATACTGCGGGCAGCTAGCCCACGACACTTAGATCCTGGGGCGATGCGCCAGCGAAAAAGGAAACAATGTCATTCATTTCAGGTCGCTTTCCATATCTTTCAGGTGCGTCTCTGCTCCCTTTCCTATTCCTTCTAGGCTGCACACCGCGACACGCGGATCATCCCAGCGAAAGTCACACGACAACACAGGCCGCGCAGCAACCGAGTCATCCCGAGGCAGCGGCAGCGCCCTTGCCGCGCGCGGATGCGGCCCCGGCGCGCCCATCCGGACCGGTGCGCTTCACGGATGTCACCGCGATGTCGGGGCTCCACTTCCGGCACCATAGTGGCGCGTTCGGAAAGAAGTACCTGCCTGAGACGATGGGCAGCGGCGTGTGCGTCATCGACTACGACAATGATGGCTGGCAGGATGTTCTGTTCGTCAATTCCATGGACTGGCCTGAGCACAAGACGCAGCACTCCACAGCCGCGCTTTACCACAACAATCACGATGGCACGTTTACGGATGTGACACGCGGGTCTGGTCTCACAACGGAGATGTACGGTCTGGGTTGTGCGGTGGGTGATTTCGACAACGACGGGTTCGATGATGTCTACATCACTGCGCTGAACGGAAATCATCTCTTTCGAAACCTGGGTACAGGCAAGTTTGTCGACGTGACGGCGAAGGCAGGCGTCAGCAATCCCGGCTTCGCGACCGGTGCGGTGTGGTTCGACTATGACAACGACGGCAAACTCGATCTCTTTGTGTCGCACTATGTGGATTGGTCTGTGGCGACCGATCAGGTGTGTTCGTTGGACGGCAAGAACAAGTCCTACTGCACACCGGAGGCGTACAAAGGCCAGAGCTCCGCGCTGTTCCACAATCTGGGCAACGGAAGGTTCGAGGATGTAACAAAGAAGGCCGGGCTCTTCGATCCGACCAGCAAATCACTTGGCATCGTTCTACTCGACTTCGACGGCGACGGATGGCTGGATCTGTTTGTCACGAACGACACGCAGCCGAACAAGCTCTACCGCAACAACCATGACGGCACCTTTACCGAGAGCGCGTTTGCGGCGGGCGTGGCGTTTAGCGAGGCAGGTAAGGCGCGGGCCGGGATGGGTGCGGACGCGATTGACTTCGACGGATCGGGGCGACCGGGCCTGGTGATCGGGAACTTCACGAACGAGAGCATCGCACTTTACCGCAATGATGGATCCGGCCTCTTCACGGATAAGGCAATGTCTTCCGGTGTGGGTCCGGGCTCGGCTACATCCCTCACGTTCAGTACGCTCTTCCTGGATTATGACTTGGACGGCCTCCCTGACATCCTTGCGGTGAACGGCCATGTTGCAGACGACGTAAGCGTGGTACAGCCGACGGTGAAGTACGCGGAGCCACCTCTGTTATTCCGTAACCGCGGCAATGACAGGTTTGAGAATATGTCGGAGAAGACTGGAGCGGCGATGAGGCAGCCCATCGTCGGCCGAGGCGCGGCTTACTTTGACTTTGATCGTGATGGCGATCTGGATCTGATTCTTACGACATCCAATGGACCTGCGAAGCTACTTCGCAACGACAATGGCAATGCCAATGACATGCTGCGCATCAAGGCGGTCGGCACGCGCTCCAATCGAGATGGCATCGGTGCAAGGTTCACCGTGCAGATGGAGAACGGCACACATGTCTCGCAGATGGTGAAGTCTGGATCCAGTTACCTTTCGCAGAGCGAGTTGCCTCTGACCTTTGGCCTGGGTAGACCGCAGGAGGGGAAGCCTGTGACGGTGAACGTAATCTGGCCAAACGGACGGAAGGAGGTTCTTCCGCGCGTGAAGCGGAACCAATTTATTACTGTGCAGGAAGGAAAGGGTGTCGTCGCCGCGGAGGACATTGTGTTCTCTCCGACCGCGCAACCTGCGCCATCCAAGCCGTAGTTTCGCCTACTTTGAGCTATGAATCAGGTCTGAGAAGAATCCGGAGCGTTCGAGGAGTTGCATAGCCTGCTCCTCCGTTGACTCGAGCTTCCATGCGTTGTCCATCAGATCTTCTGCCAGGACGGGGTAGCAGAAGTTGCTCTGCTCTCTGCGCAATCCGGCAACGTCGATTGGCTCGATGATGCGGTGAACCTCTTGACGTATAGCTTCAAAGTCAGCCGCGGCCGAACTTCGGCTGATTCCGTCCAGCAGATGCCTGCATTGCTCCCCAAAGCCTGCACGATCGTGAAGAAGGAAGGACGTCGCGAGATCCGGGCGTTTCAATCGCCGAGCGCTCTCGGCAAAGCTTGCGGTTGCGAAGTACAGGAGCGACAGCGATCGGAACGCGGGGAAGCTGTTCATGCTGGCGTACAACGCGCGGATGAGCCGGGCTGTGGCGAGGAGCTCCTGCTCCGTCCTCATGGCGTAGATTTGGAGCTCGTTGGGAAAAGCTGGAGTACCGGAGGCATGCTCCATGATCTGAGCGAGTCGGCTCACCCCGATAAGGTTGAGCGGAAAGCCCGTGGAAAGCAGTGGGTCCACGAAGCCGGCGGCGGACGGAAGCATCGCCCATCGTTCACCCACGATGGCCGAGCTTAGAAACGAGAGCTTTGGGATGTAGGTGAACGGCTGCTCCATGCTCGCTTTGGAAAACTGTGCGTCAAGCGCTGGAATGGACTTCAGCAGCCGTCGCCACGCCTCCTCGCCGCGCTCCTGGCCGGGGCCCAGGCCGAGCCGCTCCGAGCACGCAGCTGTGGCCGCTACTCCCGCGCTTGTCCGGCCGTTTCTGAATTTGAGGACCCAGATCCATCCACCATCGAAGACGTGATGAACCGCCGCGTCGTCGATCGGATACGGTGGCGGCTCAGCAGGTGCCTGGGTGGCATGCGAGTCAAGCCGGCCAACGCCGGAGAAGTGGCTGTAGAGCGCCTGTGTCTCGGGATAGTCCGGGAATGGCGCCTCAGAGAGCGCAAGTTCTCGAAACAGAAATCCACGTGGACCGGTCGCATCCACAACGAAGCGAGCTCGAAACGTGACCTGTTCACCGTTCTTCGTTCCCCTGAGCAGAACCTCCTGACCCGTATCCGTGAAGGATGTGCCCTTCACCTCATCGACAAAGCGGACGCCGAGACTCTGCGCCTCACGCACCAGGAACTCATCACAATCGGCGCGGTACCAGTGGGTATCTGCAATCTCATCGCTCGGGCTGGCGGCAACGAGAAGCTGATCCTTCAAAGGCCGGTTTCGATCCGGCTGGTCGAGATCGTGATGGAAGAAGGTAAACCCGCGCTTCAGGCCGCATGCCACCTCCGGGAGATCTCGTCGCCAGCTGCCCCACTTCGACATGGACTTCAGGACCGGAAGTCCGTAGCGGTCGGAGAGCTCCTCCAGAAGAAGGTTGGACAGCGGGGTCGAAGACTCCCCGATGACGACTCGTGGATGCCGCCCACTTTCCAGCAAGAGGACGGATCGACCAAGCCGCCGCGCGATCATCGCGAATATGGATCCTGCGTAGCCCGAGCCGACAACCGCGATATCGTATAGCTTGCTCATGCAGACCCCCCGCACACGGTACAAGGAACGGCAGGCAGAATTGCTTGCGAGAGATTCATCGCACGTAACCTTTCGAGACGCGAGGTACGGCAGCCCGGGCAGCAGGAGACCATCTCAATGTCCCAAAGATCGACGAAGACCCGACCACAGTTCAACCGAAGGCCGTAGCAGAACGCTGCCTCAACCGTTTCAAGGTCGGGAGCTTCGAAGTCACCTACGGCCGCGAGCGCGTCGACGGCGCCGTTTCCTGCGCGAGTCGGAATCAGGGCAACGGCCGTTGCGCCGGAGGCGAATGACACGTCCAGCGAGCGCTCCACCCAGAAGAGCGCCTCCTCCTTCCTGATGAACGGAGGGGAGACGAGAAGGAACACGCGAAGGTCGATCGCTTCCCTCTTCAGGCGCTCGGCAGCGCGCTGAAACTGCTCCACGGTGAGCCTCTTGTTCAGGCGCTCGAGGGCGACAGGATGCGCGGTCTCTAGCCCCAGCGCCACCTCCAGCCGGCCGCGAAGCAGGTCCCGGAGCCGCAGGCAGCGTTCGCCGACGAGCGATGGATGACTCTCGACGATAACTCGCTCGAACGGATCCGATAGGCTCGCGATCTGCTCGTAATCAGTGACTGGGATGGCCTTCGGGTCGAAGAAGCTGCCGCTGTTATAAAGCTTGATCTGGCGCGCCGGGGGCAACCGAGACAGAGCGTAGGAGATCTGCTTTGGAATGGCTCCTGGAGGAACTGAATCGAGGAGCGTGTTCCGCCACAGGTCGCACATGACGCAGTGCCAGGGACATTCGCGATTGGTAAGAAAGACAGTTGCGACCGGAACGACTTCACCCGTGTGCGAACGCTCCTCTTCCACAAGGAATGCGTAAGGCAGTGACGCGTCTACGTTGTTACGGGCGTCCCTGCGATCTACGATCCAGCGATCACGCTCCGGGCCTCGCACGGGGTACAGAGCAAGCTGGTCCACCATCATGCGTAGAGCGACAGGAAGTGCGCCCGGTACGCCGCCTCCCCCAATGGAAGTGCCTCCCGCAGGGTATCCGCCGGGATCGCGCCATGCTGAAAACGCCGCTTCTCAAAGACCGGCATCGTCAGACCGGTGAGGCTTTTGATCCCCTTCGAGACGACCTCTCCCTTGAGCTCGTAGAGGCGTTCGACGCTGTAGTTCGTGAGTGCGATGAACGGAATTGCCTCTGCGATCGCGACCACATCGGGTCTGGTGAATGGACTGAAGCCGACAAAGCCGAAGCGATGCGCGGGTGCATAGGTGCGCGCATATGAGCGGCTAAGCCCCCCGCTGTAGGTCAGTGAGTGCTTGATCTTTCCGACACCCCAGCCTTCCTGGTACAGCATCGGGTTATGGATCACGCTCCGGATGGTCAGCTCAGGATTGGCTTCGATCGGGTAGTCCTTGAGGTTCTCGTCACCGCCATCACCGTCGACCAGACACTTCCAATCCGGGTAGCGATCGCGAATGCCCCGACAGAGCGCCATCGCCATCGTTGCGGATTCGATATCAAGGGACTTGTAGTCTTCCACCACGCGGATGGTCTCTCGCACATCGAGGGCGGCACCGTCAGCTTCGATCGGCTCGAGGAAGAGCCCGAGACCCACGGAATCGAGAAACTCACGAGCCTGACGAACGTCGGGACCGTTGCCGAGATCGAGAACGAACGCTTTCAGGCGCCCAAGATTCATGCCGCGTTTCCGCATGACATGGTAGGCCGTCAGGAAGACACTCCCACTATCGATGCCGCCGGAGAAGCAGACACCAATCGGCTCATCGGCCGGGATGCGATCGAGCCATTGCGAGACCTCCTCCGCCAGGGCGGAGATATATCGCCTGCCGATCTCCCCCGTATCCGGGGGGAGAGTGGCCATTTCGGGCGTGAAGAATCGCGTGTACACCGGATCCGGATCGGGGCAGCCGACGAGCTCCAGGTCAACAACATGATGGGCGGGAACCATGCGGGTGTAGTTCGGGTGGAACTGCGCTTCGAGGCCCTCGCTCTTGAGCCATGCATGGATCGCATCGATCCGGGCGGCCACGATGAGCACCGGCCCCTCCTTTCGCTTGGCAAGAAAGTAGCGCATCGGCCGGTCAAGCGATCGCGCCATTCTGACCTTCTTACCAGCGCGCGCCACAAGCGCGAACGAGCCGCGTATCTCTGCTACCGCGTCTGCTCCGCGATCCAGAAGAAGCGATCGGGCATCTTCGACGGATAAGTTGTAGATGTCGTTTGCGGCAGGTTCGGTAAGGTCAACCACTCTCTCGACGTATTGGTTCGCAATCATCTCTGCAGGCCTCTGAATCGAGCTTAGTTTACCTCTGTCGCGCGGGTGCGGATAGGAGACGCGAGCCGTCAACATTATGGAAGCGTTACGTTTGCCGCGCCAAAGATGCCCAAGGCTATCCGCAGGTGCGTCTGTCCCAGCTTCTATAATCACTGGATGACGCAGGCAGGAAAACTCTGGCAGTGGAGGCGCAGCAGAAGGCACGTTGCAGGGTATTTGAAAGCAACCTCTTCTTTCCGATCCGGGGATGTCGTGACGCCTGTATTGCGGCGAAGTCTCACATCGGTATCTCTTGTTCTCTGCCTGTCGTTGATTTGCAACATCCCGAGCCAGGCTGCGAAGCCTCTGACCCCGACCCTTGAAGCCGCTCGCCTGAACAACATCGGCGTTGCGCTAATGAATCAGCAGTTCACAGACAAGGCGCTTCTGCGCTTTGACGAAGCACACAAGGCAGACGCAGGCGCAGCGGTCCCGCTGTTGAACAAGGGGATAGCTCTGCTCTACCTCCGCCGACTGAGCGAGGCGGAGGAGGCGTTGAAGGCGGCAGCCGCAGCAGACGGCAACAATCCGCGTGTGTGGTACAGCCTTGGTCTTGCTCATTTCGACGCAGGCGGTCAGCAACAGGCGCTCGGAGACTTTCAGCACGCCGTTCAGATCGACCCCGCTGATGCTGACAGCCACTACTTCATCGGAACCATTGACCTCGGGCTGAAGGACTACGAGCATGCGATCGCGGAGTTCAACAATGCCATCAATCTGAACCCGCTGCACGCGTCGGCGCAGTTCGGTCTGGCGCGTGCACTCCAGCGCTCCGGCATGGCAGACAAGTCGCGCGAGCACCTGAAACGGTTTCAGGAGATTACCCAGGCAAAGATTGGAACTCCGCTGAGCGCGGTCTACGGTGAGCAGGGCAGGTACGCGACCGTGCAGGATATGCGCTCTCCTACGCCGGCCGTCGGGGCCATGATCCCGGTCAGCTTCGTACCGGCAACGCCACAGGCGGAAGCACCCGGGACGGGAGGCGCATCGTCGCAGCAGGGCGGGGGTGTATGTGTCCTCGACGTTGAAGGTAAGGGCGAGAAAGATCTTGTCACCATGGGAGAGGGCGACGCTGCAGTTCGTGTCTTTCGGCTTGAAAAGGGTGCAGTCTCCGAGATCCCGCCCGCTCAGACCGGGCTTGTCTTGAAGGGCCAGGCAGTCTCCTGCGCGGTGGGCGACTACGACAACGATGGTCTGCCCGACCTTGCCATTGCCTTGACGGATCGCATTGCTCTTTTCCGCAATCTTGGCCATGGAAAATTCGCTGAGACGACGGCAGCCGTGGGTATCAAGCCAATGAATCATCCGGCCGGGCTTACGTTTGTGGACTTCGACCACGACGGCGATCTGGACCTGTTCATCACGGGCAGCGCCTCCGGCCCGGGTGGCGCGCCAAGCGTCATGTGGCGAAATAACGGCAACTCCACTTTCACCGAGTGGACCGGACCTCCAGGGCTGGGCGGCACCGAGAGCACATCATCCGCCACACTCTCGGACGTCAATAATGATCGAGCTGTGGACCTTGTTGTCACGGGCGCAGGCACGGCACCGACGGTCTTCGAGAACCAGAGGGAGGGGCCGTTCAAGCAGGTCGCTCTGTACAAAGGGTCGTTGCCCCCCACTCGTGGTGTCGCGATCGCGGACTTCAACAAAGACGGCTGGATGGACGTCGCGGTGACCCATGCCGGTGCTCCGGGAGTAAGCCTCTGGCGAAACGTCGAGGGGAAGAGCTTTGAGCGTGTCACGCTGCCTTTGGACGACGTTCGTGGTGCATGGGGGCTGACTCCGATCGACTTCGACAATGACGGGTGGATCGATCTGGCGGCGCTCGTCGAGACGGCAAACGGTATGCAGCTCCGCGTGCTTCGTAACTGCGGGTCGGAGGGCTTCAAAGATGTCAGTGAAGCTCTGGGGCTGAGGTCGCTCAAGCTGGAAGGTGCGCGATCCTTGGTCGCCGTCGATCTCACCGGGAGTGGAGCGCCCGACCTCGTCGTCACCCGTCTGAATGCTGCACCCCTCGTTCTGCGAAACATGGGCGGCGATAAGAATCACTCGCTCCACATCGCACTGACCGGACTGGCCGACAACAAGAGCGCCATCGGCACAAAGGTCGAGGTGTTCTCGGATGGCATGTGGCAGAAGTTCGAGGTTGCAGGAAGCTCCGGGTACCAAAGCCAGGGTTCGACTGAGATCCTCGCGGGGCTTGGACAAAGTGACCACGTCGACGTCGTTCGGATGCTGTGGCCCACAGGTGTTCCGCAGGACGAACTCGACGTCGCTACAAGCAAGCCTGCGGTGCTCACCGAGCTTGACCGCAGGGGAAGCTCCTGCCCGGTTCTGTTTGCGTGGAATGGGTCGAAGTACGAGTTCGTGTCGGATGTGATCGGAGCTGCAGTGGTCGGGCATTGGATGTCGCCGACCTCGACGAACAAGTCCGACTCCGACGAGTGGATCAAGGTAGACGGATCGAGTCTGCGCGCGCGTAATGGCCGGCTCAGCCTCCGCTTCGGCGAACCGATGGAGGAGATCAACTACGTCGATCGTCTGCGACTCGTCGCGGTAGACCATCCGAACGGCACCGAGGTGTATCCAAACGAGCGCTTTCTGAGCGAGCCGCCCTTTGCATCCGGAAGCACGGTGGTCGCGTCATCCGCTACTCGCGCGCCCGCCGGTGCCTGGGATGACCACGGCCAGGATGTTCTCCAGCTTCTCGCCCATCGCGATCACCAATACGTTCGCGACTTTCAGAATCTCAGCTACGCCGGGTTCGCGAATCCGCATGCTCTTACTCTGGATCTTGGCCCATGGTCTCCTCGCAACCCGCTTCGTCTCTTCCTGCACGGTTTTATCGAGTACTTCAGCGCAAGCTCGATGTACGGTGCGTGGCAGGCGGGGCTCCAGCCGGAGCCGCCTTCGGTGGAGGCACAGCTACCGGACGGCTCATGGAAACGCGTGATCGAAGACATGGGATTCCCGGCCGGCCTGCCGAGGACCATCGTTGTGGACCTCACGGGCAAGCTCCCCGAAGGTGCAACACGCATTCGCATCCGGACAAACCTGCAGATCTATTGGGACCAGGTGCTGGTCGATAACGGTGCCGAATCTTCCGCTCTGGCACGGCAGGTAGAGCTTCCACTGGCATCAGCCCACCTGGCGTTTCGAGGATATCCGAAGCAGGTGGACGGAAAAACTCCCGGCGATCTTACGTACGACTACCAGAGCATCAGCGCCACCGGGCCATTTCAGTGGCAGCGCGGCAGCTACACGCGGTATGGCAATGTCACTCCCCTGCTGCAGGCTGGAAACGATCATTACGTGATCTTCGGAAGTGGAGAGGAGATCGACGCTGAGTTCAGCGATGCGGCTCTCGCTCCGCTTCCGGCAAACTGGAAGCGCGACTACTTCTTCTATGCCGATGGCTTCGTCAAGGATATGGACTTCTACGAAGCACTCCCGTTCACGGTCGCACAGCTTCCCTTCCATGAGATGACCGCCTATCCGTACCCGGCACGCGAGCACTACCCGGAGGATGGTGAGACGTTGAACTACCGGCTCGATTGGAACGATCGGTTTGAGTCCGGAGATCGAACTCAGCCGTTTCAATTCCGCTACCGACCGACCTCATCCGAGCCTATTGCTGACCTGCCCTGATCGGTTCGCATGTACAAGGTGGATCGCCTCCGCAGGCATCAGTGGAGCGGAGGCACGGTGTACCCGAACTCCGAGTCCAGCGCCCGCGCCACAGCCAACACAAGCTCGTCAGCGTTTGGTCGTCCGGCAATCTGCACGCCGATCGGCAGACCACCATCCGACCGTCCGACCGGGACCACTGCTGCAGGAGACGCCGCCAGATTGAACCATTGGGTGTAGCGCATCGCATCCATGTAGCGCACCGTCTTACCTTCCACGGTCCACTCCCGCTCACCATGGAGGAAGGCGGGCGTTGATGAGACCGGCAGGAGGAGCAACGGACACTCTTCCATCTCGGCGAGCAGCCTCGCCCGGACCAGATCGGACTGCGCCCACGCGTCCAAGAGCGACTCCGGCGTAAGCGGCGGCTCGGCCTCTGCAATACGCAGGAAGTCACGGAAGGTCGGGCTTAGTCTATCCTCCCGTCCAGCGATCGTCGGCGCGTAGAACATCGCACCGCACTGGACGAAGAAGACGTGCCAGAGCGACCGCGCGGCCTCCAGCGATTGTGGCCGGAACTGCCGCACACGAAACCCCTGCCTTTCGAGTGCACGAGCTGCCTCCCGAATGGCCGTTCGTATCTCGGGTGTGACCGGAGTTATTCCATCATCCTCAAACCAACCGATGGTCGTCTGCTTCGCTTCGGTGATCCCGACGTGGCGGTAAGGGATCTGCCGCACGCCCGAAACCCCATGGACCGGCTCCGTCAAAGTGCGAAACAGAAGCTCGACATCCGGTATGGTCCGCGCCATCGGACCTATGGCTCCGAGCGTGGAGAACGGACCGACGCATGGCGGCATATGACCTTCAGCCGGAACTCGCCCGGAGGTAGGCTTGAGAGCGCATATTCCTGAGAAGTGTGCCGGCTCCCTGACGGATCCTCCGCTGTCGCTTCCGAGACCGCCGGCCGAGAGCCCGGCCGCGATCGCCGCCGCCTCACCTCCGCTCGATCCGCCGGCACTCCGCTCGACCGCCCAGGGGTTGTTGGTTCGTCCGTACAGGAGATTGTCGGTCTCGTAGGCCATCAGGAACTCCGGGCAATTTGTCGTGCCGAGGATCACGGCCCCCTGCTGTCGCAACCGGTCGACGGCAACGGCGTCGCTCTCTGCGACCTGCCCCTGGTTCAGCAGGCTTCCGATCTCGCATCGGTGACCGGCGGTTGCGATCGAGGACTTGATCGTCACCGGAAGGCCCGACAGCTCTCCTCGTTTCAAGCTCCGCGCCTGCTGACGCACACGGTCCGGGTCGAAGTCGACCAGGGCGTTGAGGATGGGATTAAGGCGTTCGATGCGGCGAATATGCTCCTCAGCCAGCTCCATCGCGGAGATCTGTCCCTCGCGCAGCATCTGGAGTTGTTCGACCGCAGGACGGAGCGCGACGCTCATGAAAGGGTCACCGAGGCGGCGACGAGACATCCTTGATGGTATCCCGCACAGGTCGGATCAGAGTTGGTGTCAGTAAGGCAGATGTGGGCTGACATACCTCGCCAGTATATGTGGCGTGAGTTTCACCTGATCGAAGCCTGCCGCTGCGGATCGCCCACATATTTTGCGTCCGGATCGGAGCCGTTTGTAAGATGAGAGATGCAGGGGAACGAGCGGTAGGCCTGACACTGAACGCGTGACGGAGCCCCTGCACCTATTCGCAACTCGGCACTTAGAAAGTTCGTACATCGCTTGAGTTCAAGATCCAACTTCGATCATAGAAACTGGGCCGCCTTCACGGGCCGCTCAAGCGACGATCCGCAGTTGGACTCGGTTCGACACTGCATTCAGGGCAAGCGGGTGCTGATCACAGGCGCCGGCGGATTTATCGGCTCTGCGCTGGCCAGGAGACTCGCACAACTGGGCCCCTGCGAACTGATCCTCCTCGACCAATCCGAGATAGGCCTTTATCAGCTGGACCTCGATCTTCGCGCAGCGGACACTCGGCCGGTCACTCAGCTCGTGGTGGGAAGCGTCTGCGACCTCGCGCTTGTGCAAAAGATCTTCAGTGTGAACCGTCCGGATATAGTCTTTCATGCGGCGGCCTGTAAGCACGTCCCTTTGATGGAGCTCAATCCGTTCACGGCCGCGGCCACCAACATCCTTGGTACAAGGGTCATAACCGAAGCCTCCTCTGCTGCGGGCTCGGAACAGTGCATCCTTTTATCGACTGATAAGTCGGTCGACCCGGGCAGCATCATGGGCGCGACAAAGCGAGTCGCCGAACTCATCCTGCTTGCGTCAGCCAGGCAGACAGATACTCCGACACAAAGGAAGGCCCTTCGACTCGGAAACATCCTCGGCTCCTCCGGTAGCGTCGTTCCCCTTTTCGTGGACCAGATCTCGCGCGGCGGTCCTGTGACCATCACGCACCCTGAGGCTACGCGATACTTTCTTTCCGTGGAGGACGCCGTACATCACCTTCTTTCGGCCTTGACTGTCAAGACATCTCCAGCGATTCTGGCGCCGGAGATGGGTGCGCCCCACAGTATCTGCGAGCTTGCGGGCTTCCTTATCTCTCAAGAGCCGCACCCTCATCCCGAGATCGAGATGGTCTTCACGGGTCTTCGTCCCGGAGACAAGCTCACGGAGAACATGACATCAAGCAGAGAGACGCTTGTACCCGCTGTGAACGGTCTGCGTGTAGTCCAATCCGCTGAGTTGCGGGTCCCTAACCTCCCGTTATGTATCGAGGAGGTTGATCGCGCGATCAAAACAAGGGATCTGACCCGGTTGATCGAGGCGATTCAGACTGCCGTGCCCTCGTATCATCCCAGCGACCTTCTGCGATCTACCCTGACTTCCGCGCTCGGGGGCAAACGATCTTGAAACGTACGATCGCCGTCGTCACGTCATCCCGCGCAGACTACAGCCACCTTTACTGGCCCCTCCGAGAGCTCGCGGCCCACCCTGACGTGGAGCTCAAGCTCCTTGTCCTCGCCTCGCACCTCTCACCCGAGTTCGGAGGTACCGTCCGCGAGATTGAGGCGGATGGATTTGCGATCTCCGCCCGCATCGAGTGCCTGCTTAGCTCGGACACCGACGTCGGCATGGCAAAGAGCATCGGCCTTGGCGTGCTTTCGTTGGCGGATACGCTCGGCGCCATGCGTCCCGACCTTCTGCTCCTGATCGCAGACCGGTACGAGATGCTGGCTCCCGCGGCCGTTGCCCTTGCACTGCGTATACCCATAGCTCACATTGAGGGAGGCGAGTTCAGCGAGGGCGCGATCGACGACGCGGTCCGAAACGCCCTTACCAAGATGAGCCATATCCATTTCACCTCAACCGAAAACGCCCGTGAGCGGGTCATCAGCATGGGTGAGGAGCCATGGAGGGTTCATCGCGCGGGAGCTCCGTCACTCGATCACCTGCGGAGAAGTACTCTGCTGACACGGCAGCAGCTGGAGCACCAACTCGGAGTCGATCTGGCAAACGGCTCCGTGCTCGTCACCTATCATCCCGTGACACTCCTCTCCGATACCGTCTCTGAAGCCGACGCACTCTTTCGAGCTCTTGAAGCGATACCCCAGCAGCTTCTCTTCTGCTATCCGAATGCCGATGCCGGGAGTCGATCGCTGATCGTGCGCGCCAAAGACTTCGTTCAATCCCGCGGAAACGGGCGCATCTTCGTCAACCTTCCCGCTGTCCAGTACTGGAGTCTTCTCCGAAACGTTGACGTGATGATTGGAAACTCCAGCAGTGGAATCATGGAGACCGCCTCCTTCGCCCTGCCCACCGTCAATGTGGGACTGAGGCAGAAGGGGAGGGAGCGTCCGCAAAATGTTCTTGACGCCTCGCCGACAGCAGACGCGATCCTTGAAAAGGTGAGAGAGGCACAAAGCAGCGCATTTCACCAGAGCATCTCGGGGATGACCAACCCCTACGGGGACGGCCACGCGTCCGAACGCATTCTTCAGGTGCTCACGAATCTTCCGTCCCGGGATGAGCTTCTGCTGAAGCAAAGCTCCGGTTTCGCCCGATGACGCCGATTCCACTCTCCCAGCCGGACGTCACCGAGCTTGAGATTGCGGAGGTCGTCGCGGTGCTTCGGAGCTCGAGCCTCAGCCTCGGTCCGAAGTTGAACGAGTTTGAGGGTCTGATCTCCGCATACAGCAGCGTGCGTCACGCCGTTGCCGTCAGCTCCGGAACGGCAGGCCTTCACCTTTGCCTGTGTGCCATGGGCATAGGAGAGGGCGACGAGGTTATCGTTCCCTCGTTTACTTTCATCGCTGCCGCCAACGTAATCCGTTACGTGGGAGCTGTTCCAATCTTCGTGGACATCGAGGCTGCGACGCTGAACACAGACCCCGCTCGCATCGAGCAGGCGATCACCCCTCGAACCCGGGCCATCATGCTCGTGCACACGTTCGGCATCCCAGCGGATATCGACCCGATCCTGGAGATTGCAAGGCGGCACAAGCTCCGTGTCCTTGAAGACGCCTGCGAGGCAATCGGCGCAGAGTACAACGGCAGACGCGTGGGTACGTTTGGCGACGCCGCCGTCTTCGCCTTCTACCCGAACAAGCAGATCACCACCGGAGAGGGTGGCGTGATCGTCACGCAAGATCCCGACATCGCGCGGGATGTCAGGGCTCTGCGTAACCAGGGTCGTTACGAATCCGATGACTGGCTCCAGCACTCCGTGCTTGGATACAACTATCGCCTGTCGGAGATGAACTGTGCTCTTGGATGCGCGCAGGTGAGGCGCCTCGAAGACATTCTCCTTCGCCGGGAGGCAGTCGCAAACCGCTACTCCCAGACTCTTGCAGCACATCCGGAACTCGTCCTGCTTCCATCCGACCCCCCCCACAAGCGAATCAGCTGGTTCGTCTATGTAGTACGTCTCCGGGATGCGGAGCCTGCCCGCCGCGACTGGATCGTCGGGCGTATGCGTGAAAAGGGCATTCAATGCGGACGCTACTTCGCGCCTATACACCGGCAGCCAGCGTACGCGGATGTGCCGACCCGATTTCCTCTGCCTGTGACGGAGCGCGAAAGCGAACGCACGATAGCGTTGCCGTTCTTTACGGGCATCTCTCAGCAGCAGATCGAGCGCGTCGTCGAAAGTCTGCTCGAGACGATTGCATAACCATCGCTTCCAGCGAAGTCGCTGCAACCGGGATCAGACCTGTACACTCGGAGAGCCGTGAGGAGCGGAGCGCGCGCCGAAGGTCCATCTGCGGCAACCTTCACTTCCTTAATATCCCGGCAGAGATGGATGCAAATGACACCTGCGATCCTGAGCGACGATGCTCCGCCAAGCCTCCTGGTCCTCTTCGGTGCTACCGGAGATCTTACCCAGCGCCTTCTTCTTCCATCTCTCTATAACCTCGCCGCCGCACATCTTCTGCCAGACGACTTCGCCATCCTCGGCTTCGCTTCGGAGCAATGGACGGACGACATGTTTCGCGCACACGTCAAAGACGCTCTGCAGCAGTTCTGGGGCTCTGACATCTCTGCCGACGTGCTTGGATGGCTCCAGGAACGTTCCTTCTACCAACCGGGGAACTTCACCGATCCGGACTCGTTTGAGACTCTGCGGCAACGTGTCGAGCAGACCGAGAAGCTCAGGAACACCGGCGGAAACCGACTCTTCTACATGGCCGTGGCTCCATCCTTCATCGCCGGAATCGCCCGCAGCCTGGCTGGTGCGAACCTTTCAACGGAGAACGGGGACGCGTGGCGGCGCATCGTGATCGAAAAGCCTTTCGGTCACGATTTCGCCTCGGCACGTGAACTCAACGCCGAGCTCGGAAAGGAGCTGCGCGAAGATCAGATCTACCGCATCGATCACTTCGCCGGAAAAGAGACGGTTCAGGATCTCGCCGTCTTCCGCTTCTCGAACGCGATCTTTGAACCTCTCTGGAACCGCTCGAACATCGACTTCGTCGAGATCACCGCAGCGGAGACGGTCGGCGTTGAAAAGCGAGCCTCATACTATGAGAGCGCAGGAGCTCTCCGCGACATGGTTCCGAATCATCTCGCGCAGCTCCTGTCATTGATCGCGATGGAGCCGCCCGTCTCTTTTAGTGCAGATCACATGCGTTCCAAGCAGGTAGAGGTCCTGCAATCAATCCAGGCCATCACGCAGGCCGAGGTGGCGCAGAATGCTGTGCGCGCACAATATACCGCGGGCACGGTTCTTGGATCAGACGTCCAGGCGTACAGGTCAGAGCCAGGTGTGAAGCCCGACTCGACTACCGAGACCTACGTTGCTATGCGTGTCTTCATCGATAACTGGCGCTGGGCTGGCGTTCCCTTCTTCATGCGGACGGGTAAACGACTCAGACAGGCCTTTACAGAGATTGTGGTGACCTTTCGGCAGCCGCCCGCCTCTCTCTTCCCGCTTGCGCCGACGGCCGTGCAGGCTCCCAACACCATGACCTTCCGCATGCAACCTGACCAGGGAATTCGCATCGGCTTCGGAAGCAAGGCACCCGGCCTGAAGACCGTAGTCGAGCACGGATCTCTCGCCTACAGCTTCCCCAGCGGTCCGTTTGGGGCACATGGCAAGGGGTACGAGCGCCTGCTTCATGACTGCATGCTCGGCAATCAGACTCTATTTCAACGTGCCGACATGGTGGAGGCTGGTTGGCAGATGGTGCAGCCGCTCCTCGACGCCTGGGGCTCTGGCTCGTCCGACAGCCTCCAGTTTTATCCTGCGGGTTCTGACGGCCCGGAGGCTGCGGACAAACTGCTCGCAGAGGATGGACACTCCTGGAGCTCCCCACAGGTTTGATCGCCTCCTAGAGCCCCGAACTTCATCTTGTCCGCCAGTCGGTGACTCCACATAGAAAGAGGCCGGGCTTAGCCCGGCCTCTTTCAGTTGGTTCGACAAATTTATTTGGAGGAACTCTTCGACTTGGCATGGGCATCGGTCGACTTCCCGTGTGCCGCTGTGGAGTGCGTGTGCGCCTCTTCCGAAGCCTTGTGCGCATCCGCGTGATCACCCTTGCCATGCTTCTCAGCAGCCGTCGTGTGCTTTGCCGCCGCGGCCGTATGATGCTTTGCTGCTTCTTCGTGAGCTTGCTTTGCCATGATCTTGGTTCCTTTTCTGGAGCACTGCTCCCCTACGTTGGAGCACCATCTCCAGTGCGGGGTTATCCGCCTCGCTTTGACCCACTCAACAGGCCCCACTCTTCTCGGAACCTCCGCAATCTCGCAGGGCAAATCTCCTCTATCCTCGACGCGACACATCGAAAGATCTCGCGTCCCTGGAACACCTGAGCTACTGCTCGTTTTCAAACTCAGGCTCATCGACTGGGGCCGTACCGTGAAGTTCAATGGCGGTCATCACTGCGTTAGCGACGGAGAGCAACATCTCTGTCTGCTGCTCTGTCACCTGTCGGGGTCGTGTATCCAACACACACAGGGATCCGATCACATTTCCTTCGTGAGACTTCAACGGAGCTCCCGCGTAGAACCGAATCCCCTTCTCCTTCAGAAAAGCATCGTTGGCGAAACGTTCATCCTCCGCCGTGTCTGAGATCACAAGACTGGATGTCGAGAAGATGATTCTGGTGCAGATCGAAAGCTCCCGCTCGGATTCTGTGGTGAGCAGGGTGTCTTCGGGCAAGCCGCACTGCGCCTCCCAGAACCGTCTTTGCCCATCCGAGACTGTAATCAGCGCGATCGGAGCATCGAACGACCGCGCCAGGTTCGTCGCAAGTTTGCCAAAGATACCCTCCTCCGGCTCATCGAAGACATCCACCTGTTGCATCTCGTGGATCGTCTCGTTCAGGTCTTTGCTCGCCTTCGTCTCCTCACCTTCCGTTTTTGCATTCTCTTCGGGCAGCGCAGCCGGGTGCAGAAGCGAGCAGACGTACTCCTTTGTCAGCTGCAGGGAGCAAACGACGTGTTGTGCGTCTTCGGTCGGGATTCTGCTTCGGAGGTTTGAAAGTACACTCTCCTTACTTAGCACGCACGCAACAACGACTGCGTCCGGGAACCGCGTCCGGATCTGGTGACAGCGCATCCTGATATGGCGGATTGCCCTTGGCGGAACGCCCACGACGCAGATGACCTCGGGCCGCACCTCCTCAACGGTCTGCAGCAGGTCCGGCGTCGATGAGTCCGCGGAGATCACTCGCGCAGAGGCGACCTCGCTGAGCACCTGTAAAGTCAATTGACACGCCACCTCGTCGGCAAAGTCTCTGGCGGGCACGCAGACAACCTGTTCCTTCGGGCGCGACTCCGGCTGCGCCACCGTCACGACCCTGCTCGTCACCTCCTCCGCCAACTCCTCGATGCCTTGCAAGACCTCCTCGGCGCGTGTTCCCGTCATCTCTTCCGAGTGTCGCGACTCTTCGAGCATCGTCAGCGCTGGTACAAGGACGGTGTCGTAGACCTCCTCCCTCGACTTCGTCTTCAGCATCTCCTCGATCAGAGACGTTGCCTCCGGAATGTTTGAGGCAAGCATCCTTTGATAGAAGCGTTCACAAGCCGGCAGCACCGCTTCCTCGCCAAACAGGACCTCCAGGTAGTGCAGCCGCGGCACCTGTCGGCCGATCACAACCAGGCACACGGTCAGTGGAGTCGAAAGCAGGAGCCCCGGAAGACCCCATAACAAGGTCCAAAAGATTGCGGCAATCAGGATTGCCATGGCAGAGATCCCCGTCGAAGCTCCATAGAGCATCGGCTCTGCGAAGTTCGCGGTCACCAGCTCGAGCACAAGGTACATGACGACAGTCCAGGTCAGTTCACGCCAGCCGGGCGACACCGCCACAGAAAGGAGCAGCGGACCAGCCGCCGCCATCAGGATTCCGATGTACGGCACAAAGCGCAGAAGACAAGTAAGGACCGCCCACAGCAACGGATTTGGAACGCCGATGGCCCACAGCGACAGCCCTGCCACACCGCCGTAGCAAAGATTCACCACCAGCTGCATCTGGAGGTAACGGCTTACCCGGCGGCTCGCGTCCTCTATCGCAGTGGTGGTCACGTGCATCCTTCCACTGCCGACAAGCCGCAGGCCGCGATCACGCAGATCCTCTCTCCCCACCAGGATGAAGATCAGAAAGATGACCACAATCAGGACGGTGGTAAGCGGGTGGACCAACGGCATCATCGTTCGTCCCGCGACCGCCAGCATGGACTCTTCGGGCGCCTCGATCCTCACCGGAACCGGCTGCGCCGACTTTGGGTCCAGCGGTATCGGAGCTGCTCCCGAGCGGGCATGAGTCCTCGATCGCGGGACCACCGACACGATCGGAGGTGCAACCGTGTCGCCGCTCGTAATCTGCTTACTCACACTGGTCAGCATCTCCACCGTGCTGCTCAGCTTTCCCGCCGAGTTCAGGTGCAGGGATTCGATCTTGCCGGTCACATTTTGCTGGTACTCGGGCAGCTCAATGGCGAGGTTGTACACCTGCCCTAAGACCACCCAGCCAAGGGTTCCAACGCCACCGAGCGAAAGAAGGATTACGAGCAGAGCCGCAGGCGTCCTTCTGAAACCCCACCGCTCCAGCCGCGTAGCGACCGGAGCCAACAGAAAGGCGAGCAGTCCTGCCAGCGCCAGCGGAACAAACACCTCCCGGGCGAAGTACAGTACGGCTACGGCCAGGATGCCTGTCACCAGGGAGCTACCCGTCCCCTTGAAGTTCTCGTGAGTTTCGACCCTTAGAGCCAACCTGCATCCGTCCTTTCCGTCCAACACAGCCTAGCAGTTGCGCCGTCCAAGCTGACGTCAAAGGACCGCCTTTGCGTCACACATAGGTGGGAGAAGCCCGGTGGTCACGGTCGTGCAATTTGCTGGGGACGCTTCCTCCATTCGGACCACCTCTGAGCTCAAGCGAGCCAGGGTGCGGACCTCTGAATCCAGCAAACGTCCCCGCTATACTGGAGGCCGGACGTCCGGTCTTTATTGCACCAATTATGGGGATCAATTGATGGCACGTTTCATCCAACGGACGACGCTGGCCGTCGTGTGCCTCGTGGCGCTCGCAGGTTGCAACAAGGGCGCCAGGAGCGACGAGGCTGGCGAGGCTCCGCCGAAGCCTCAGATCGAGCACGTGGGTCAGCGGCAGACATTTCATGTGGACCATCCCGAGCAGTTCACACTTGTCACTGCGTCTCAGCGGCCGTCCAACTCCGCTTTGAACGTGACGGGCTCGGTTAACGCGGACATCTCCCGGACGATCCCCGTCATCTCCCTGGCGAATGGACGTGTTCTGGACGTCCACGTTCGCCTCGGCGACTTCGTTCACAAAGGCCAGCTGCTCTTTGAGGTGCAGAGTACGGATATCTCAAATGCATTTGGCGCGTACCTGAAAGCGGTGAACGACGAACGGCTGGCCCGAACCCAGTTCGACCGCGCGAAGATCCTTTACGACAAGGGCGCAACGCCGAAATCGCAGCTTGAGATTGCGGAGAATGGCGAGCTTGATGCCAGGACAGATCTAACAGCGTCGGAACAGCAGCTAAAGGTCCTCGGTGTCGACAAGAACAACCCGTCCCTTTCCGCGCGGATCTACGCTCCTGCAAGCGGCGTCATCATCTCGCAAAACGTCACCAACTCAGCCGCCGCGGGCGTCGGGCTCTCGGGCTCATCCACGGCTTTCACCATCGCCGATCTTTCCCACGTCTGGGTCATCTGCGACGTTTACGAGAACGATCTCCAGGCGGTTCGCATCGGCGACAAAGCGGAGATCCACCTCAATGCCTACCCGGACCGCACCTTTGTAGGCACAATCTCGGATATCGGGGCGGTTCTCGATCCATCACTCCGCACCGCAAAGGTGCGAATCCAGGTCGATAACCCCAACATGATCATGCGCATCGGCATGTTCGCCACGGCCGTCATTCATGGGCAGAGACAGGAGATGGCGACCACCATACCGGCGACCGCCATTCTTCACCTCCAGGATCGCGACTGGGTCTATGTACCGGCAGGCGGCAACCAGTTCCGTCAGGTCGAGGTGCGCGGCGGTTCGATCGTCTCCGGCAACCAGCAGGAGATTCTCTCGGGTCTGCAGCCAGGTCAGCAGGTCGTCGCTCAGGCGCTTGCGTTCCAGAACTCGGCGGCTCAGGAGTGATCAGCGGCCTCATCGACTTCGCCCTGAACAACCGCTGGCTTGTCCTCGGCGCGGCCATCCTGCTGTTCGGCTGGGGCATCGTCTCGTTCCACAACCTTCCCGTGGAAGCCTACCCGGACGTCGCCAACAACTACGTGCAGATCATCACGCAGTGGCCGGGACGAGCGGCGGAGGAGGTCGAGCAACAGGTCACCATCCCGGTCGAGATCCAGATGGCCGGCATCCCTCACCTCGTTCATCTTCGCTCAACGACACTTGCCGGCCTCTCGTCTCTGATGCTCGTCTTTGACGACGAGTCCTCCAATGACTGGAACCGCGAGAAGGTGTTGGAGCGGCTCTCCCAGGTCAGCCTCCCCACCGGCCTGCAGCCGCAGATCGGAGCCGACTACAGCCCCGTCGGCCAGATCATGTTCTACCGGGTCACCAGTACGAACCCTCAGTTCGGCAACAAGGAGCTCAAGTCGCTGGAAGATTGGACCCTCGAAAAGCAGTTCAAGTCCGTTCCGGGGGTCGTCGATGTGTCCAGCTTCGGCGGAATGACTCGCAACTACCAGGTAAACCTTGACCCTGAGAAGCTGATCGCCTTTGGCCTATCGCTCACGCAGGTGGAGCAGGCTCTGACCAACAGCAACATCAACGCCGGGGGTGGCTTCATCGAGGAGGGCGCGCAGCAGATCAACGTGCGCGAGGTGGGTCTCATTCAAAACGTTCACGACATCGAGAACGTCGCGCTGAAGGCGCAGAGCGGGACTCCGCTCCGCATCAGCGATGTAGCCCGCGTCACGGAGGGCGCACGCGTTCGCCTCGGCCAGATGGGCTACGCGCTCCATCGCGAGGATGGCAAGATCGTCGACGATGACGACACGATCGACGGAATCGTTCTCTTGCAGAAGGGCGCGGACGAGGACCCCACGCTTACCGCGATACACGAAAAGCTCAGAGAGCTGAACGAACGCATCCTTCCGAAAGGGGTAAAGGTCGTCCCCTATCTCGATCGCAGCGACCTCGTCCACTACACCACGCACACGGTGCTTCATAATCTCACTGAAGGCATCTGCCTCGTCGTGGTGATCCTCTTTCTTTTCCTGGGAAACGTTCGTGGAGCGATCATCGTCTCGCTGACGATTCCCTTCGCTCTGCTGTTCGCGTCCATCTGTCTTGATCTCCGGCAGATCCCCGCCAACCTCCTTTCGCTCGGTGCGCTCGACTTCGGCATGGTCGTCGATGGGGCTGTCGTCATCGTTGAAAACATCGTCCGCCACCTCGGCCGTCCCAATCCGCAGGGTCGAAGCGCGATCCAGCGTATCCGGGAGGCCACCCACGAGGTGCAGCGGCCGGTCTTCTACGCGATCGGCATCATCATCTCGGCATATCTGCCCATATTCACTCTCCAGGCGGTCGAGGGTCGTCTCTTCAAACCCATGGCCTGGACCGTTGCCTTCGCTCTGCTCGGCGCTCTGCTCTTCTCGATGGTGCTCGCCCCCGTGCTCTCCAGCTTTCTGTTCACCCGCGGTGCGAAGGAGTGGCACAACCCGGTACTGGCTTGGCTTACGAGCCGGTACCGGGTCGCGGCGGACTGGGCCATCCAACATCGCAACGTCACCTTCGGCGGCGCCACAGTGGTCCTGGCACTCTCCGCGTTCCTTCTCTTCAGCGGGATCCTTGGCTCGGAGTTCCTTCCCCACCTCGACGAAGGAGCTATCTGGGTTCGTGGCACCCTCGCTCCCAGCGAAGGCCCCACCGCCGGGATCGCAACCATGAACCGCGCTCGCGTCCTTCTAGCGTCCTTTCCCGAGGTAACCCAGGTGGCCAGCCAGGTAGGTCGACCGGATGACGGAACGGACACCACCGGCTTCTTCAACACCGAGTACTTTGTCGATCTCAAGCCCAAAGACCGATGGCGCCCTGTCTTCCATCAGGACAAGGAAGAGCTCACCGGAGCCATGAATCGCGAGCTGACGAAGATCCCGGGAGTGATCTGGAACTTCTCGCAACCGATCTCCGACAACGTCGAGGAGGCGGTAAGCGGCGTCAAGGGAGAGCTCGCGGTCAAGATCTATGGCGACGATCTGAAGACCCTCGAATCACTCGGTGACCAGGTTGTTGGCGTCATGGGAGGTGTAACTGGCGTTGAGGATCTCGGACTGTTTCGCGTCATCGGGCAGCCCAATCTCAACTTCACCGTCGATCGCGCGGCGGCTGCCCGCTTCGGCATCAACGTCTCTGATATCCAGGATGCGATTCAGACGGCGGTGGGTGGAAACACCGTCACTCAGGTTCTCCAGGGCGAGGCTCGCTACGATCTCACCGCGCGCTATCAGGATCAGTACAGGGACACGGTCGAGGCGATCAAAAACATCCGTCTGCTCTCGCCTTCAGGAGAGCGCGTCTCCCTGGCGCAGCTCACAACCGCCGGCACCCGGGATGGAGCTGCGGAGATCTACCGCGAAAGCGGTCAGCGTTACGTTGCGATCAAGTACAGCGTTCGCGGCCGGGACCTCGGCAGCACCGTCGAGGAGGCGATCGGGAAGATCGATCAGCGGGTGAAGCTCCCCGCGGGATATCACATGGATTGGGCCGGGGAGTATGCCAGCCAGAAGCGCTCCCAGAGGCGCCTCCTGATCGTCCTTCCCATCACCCTCATCATCATCTTCGTCATCCTGTACACCATGTTTCGGTCCGGCAAGTGGGCCTGCCTCATCCTTGTAAACGTCGCTATGGCGCCCATCGGCGGCCTGCTCGCGATGCTCTTCACGCACACCCACTTCAGCGTCTCCTCCGGGGTCGGCTTTCTTGCGCTCTTTGGCGTCTCCGTCCAGACCGGCGTCATCATGCTGGAGTACATCAATCAGCTCCGCGTCCAGGGGCATTCGATTGAAACTGCGGCCGTTGAAGGCGCCGTACTGCGCCTTCGCCCCATCATGATGACCATGCTGGTCGCCACCCTGGGCCTGCTGCCTGCCGCCACCTCGCACGGCATCGGATCGGACTCGCAGCGCCCCTTCGCCATCGTGATCGTTGGTGGCCTGATCGGCGCTCTGGCCATCAATGTCTTTCTGTTGCCAACGCTCTACGTCTGGATAGCCCGCCCATCCGACGTCCTGCCCGCGCCTGAACTGGAGTTCGAGAATTGAGCCGCGCCGTTCGATGCTGCGCTCCACTGGCCAGCTGCTCCCCAGCAGTTCGCCTCCCTGTTGCACAAACTCCGCACGCCCGGAGGCTCGTCGGTCATCTCCCCCTGTGGCTCGCCATCTTTACAGTGTTGACGGCCGGTCTCGCCCTTGGGCAGGCGCGTTCGGCGGCAAATCTGACTCAGACCCAGCCTCCGCCAAGTCAGGCGCCCGCAGCTCCGGCCCAGGCCACAGGATCGGTGGTGGGATCAGAGCCGCAGGGCCAGCCCGGCAATCCCACCGGTGCCGACCTCCAGGCCACCGCCGGGCTTCCCACGCCCTCCGCGTCCCCTTCCGCCCTGACCCTGCAGCAGATCATCCAGATCGCTCAGAACCGCAATCCCAATCTCCTCGCTGCCCGGCAGAACCTTGAGGCTGTTCGTGCGCAGGAGATCCAGGCCGGAGTTCGCGCAAATCCATACCTCACCGGATACGGAACGAATGTCACGCTGCCCGCGCAGGGGGCGTCGAATCCCTACGCCTACTCCCTGCAGGTAAGCCGATTGTTCGAGAGGGGTGACAAACGCCGGTACCGGCTCGAAGCCGCACGCGCCAACACCCAGCAGACCTCCGCCCAGCTGCTCGATCAGCAACGTCAGATCGTTCTCTCGATCAAGCAGGCCTTTACCAACATGCTGATCGCCAAGGCGTCGCTCCAACTCGCACAGGCAAATCTCAAGGACTTCCGCCGAGAGGTCGACATCAACAACGAGCGACTGAAAGCCGGAGACATCGACAAGCTCGACTTCGAGCGTCTCGACCTTCAGCTTGCCCAGTTTGAAAGTGACGAGGCTAACGCGAAGACCAACCTGGCACAGGCGAGCTATCAGCTGCAGACCCTCGCTGGATATGCCGATCCAACGTCTGACCCGAGCAACTTCGACATACGCGGCGACATCTTCCCGCCCACCCTTGCGGTGGACCGTACCTCTCTCCAGCAGACCGCCCTTCTGAACCGGCCAGACTACCTGGCCGCCGCTGCCGCCATCCGTGTCGCTCAGGCAAATCTCAGCCTCAGTTACGCCAACGGAACGACTGATCCCACTCTGGAGGGCGAGTACGACCGCAGCGGCACCTACAACTCAGCCGGCTTCTCGATCAACATCCCACTCCGGCTCTTTGATCGCAACCAGGGCAACAAGCAGACCGCCCGCTTCCAGGCTGAGGCCAGCCAGCTTGCAGCGTCGGCGCTGGCCAATCAGGTCCGATCGGATGTCGCGCAAGCGGTGGTTGCGTATACGACCGCGAAAGCTCTCTCGGACCGCTATCAGGGCCACTACCTCCAGGAATCCAAGGACGTGCTCGACATAGCGCAGTTCGCCTACGAGCACGGTGGCCTCGCGCTGATCGACTATCTCGATGCGCTTCGCCAGGCGCGAACCGTTACGACCAACGCGCTCTCCGCGTACGCTCAGACGTGGTTCGCAACCCACCAGCTCAGCTTCGCTACGGCAACCGAGCTCGTCCCCTGAGCGAGGCCTTCGAGCGCCAAGGGCCTACGCCCTCGCGGCCAGCCTTGCCGCCGCGCTGACTGACCGGACCGGTCTCGGGGACGCTGCCTCCTGCGCCTCAATCGAAAGGCACTCCTGCTCGAGATGCTCGGCGACCTCCCGCGAATAGATCAGGAAGTGGTGCGCGGACATCAGGACCATAAAGCCCAGCCACAACTTCGCAGGCTTCCGCCGGAATCTCCAGATCAGCTCCAGGAGGAACTTCCAGTACTCAAGCCGGTATTGCGACCGCATTCCCTGGCGCCAGATCGACGCCGAGAGCACCCGCAGGTTGTAGGAGATCGGAAGCGCAGGCGGAACCTGGCTCGCCTGCGGCTGCCAGACCTCGAGCGACCGAAGCGCCCGCCGGAAGAAGGGTTTGGCCTCATAGAGACCGAACAGCAATGTGCTCAGACCTCGCAACAGCACCGGGTGCGGCAGAACCGTCTTGAAGTTCGGCCGGCTGAAGTTCGTGGTGGCCTCACTGTTTTCGATCAGCCGCCCCTCCAGCTTCATACGATCGTAGAGGGCAGTCGTTGGTGGAGCCTGCAGGACTCCCGCCATCGCCCATGTGATGTTGGTGAGTTCGATGAACTCTCTTTGCCGCTCAAAGATAGACTCGTCATCCGAATCGAAGCCGACAATAAAGCCCGCCAGTACCCACAGACCCGCCTCCTGGATGACGCGAACCTGCTTGACGTTGTCGCTGCGCAGATTCTGGAACTTGCGGGATTGCTTCAGAGCCTCCGAAGACGGCGTCTCGATACCTATGAACACGTACATGAAGTTCGCCGCAACCATCGCGGAGAGCAACTCTGTCTTGTCCGCCAGATCGATCGACGCCTCCGTGTAGAAAGAGAACGGATGATCATGCCGGATCTGCCACTCGGCCAGCTCCTGGGACAACGCCAGGGCCTTGTGATGATTGCCGATGAAGTTGTCGTCGACGATGAACACCTCGTTGCGCCACCCCAGCGTCCGCAAGGTGTCGAGTTCGCCGATCAGCTGCGCCGGCGTCTTGGCGCGAGGTTTGCGTCCGTAGATCGTGATGATGTCGCAGAACTCGCACTGAAACGGACATCCTCGCGAAAACTGCACCGGCATGGACGTGTACTTGTCCAGCCGAAGCAGGTCGAAGCGGGGCACCGGACTGGACGTCATATCGGGTTTGTCCGTGATCCTGTACAGACGCTGTGCGCTTCCATCTTCAAGCGCTGTTGCGATGGACGCGAAGGCCTCCTCGGCCTCACCGACCATAACGTGATCCGCATCCTCCAACACAACGTCCGGCTCCGTGCTGGCCCAGGGACCCCCGACAAAGGTGCGCCGACCCAGTCTTCGGGCTCGAGCCAGGATGTTGCGCGCATCGACCCGCTGGGCGTGCATCGCGCTCACCATCACCAGGTCGGCCCATCCGAGGTCCTCATCGCGGATCTCCTGAAAGGCATGGTCCATCAGGCGGATCGTCCACGTGGGTGGACACAGGGCTGCGACCGTAATCAGGCCCAGGGGCGGGGTCATAGCCGCCTCGGGCAGCATCTCCAGCACACCTTCGAAGCCCCAGAAGGAGGGCGGAAACCGCGGCCAGACCATCAACACATTTAAGCTGCTTCCGAGTGGAGCGAAGATCGACGGATCGGCGGCACTGGCAGGGCTGTGCGAAATACCTTCGGCCAACGTCTGGAGCATGGGGTCCTTATAGGTTTGAGTGAACCGAAGTTCCTGTCGGGCGCCACAGCGCAAGCCATCGCGTCATGTCACGCAACTATAACCCCATGCAGGGGGGCTGTCTGGAAATCGCAGCGAAAAATGACAATGCAGACCTGTCCGGTGCTCTGACTTATACTGCCTCGTCAAGAACTATCCGTTGCAGGTGTTACAGTAGGACCGTTCTTTCTGGATGGGAACTAGCGAGGCCGTTCGTGGATAACACTTGCTTGGAAGATGAGCTTCGACGCAAACTCGTTACCTTCGGTAAGTGGCTCTACCGCCTCGGGTTCACTCCGGGAACCTCCGGGAACCTCTCGGCGCGGCTGAGTCGAGAACACATCCTTGCGACACCCACCGGATGCAGCAAGTACCTTCTGAAGCCTGCCGACATGGTCATCGTCGACCTCCATGGACGGCAGCTGGCCGGCACGCGAAAGGTGACCAGCGAGATTGGCATGCACCTCGCCGTCTACCGCATGAGGCCGGAGATCAATGCCGTCGTGCACGCCCACCCACCTACCGCTACCGGCTTCGCGTGCGCAGGAAGGGCTCTCGACGAGCCGCTCTGCTCGGAGGCCATTATGACCCTCGGCGCGGTTCCACTTGCCCCGTACGCCACCACCGGAAGCGACGAACTCGCGAACAGCCTCGCCTCACTCATCCCCGGACACTCCGCAATCCTTATGGCGAACCACGGCGCCGTGACCTACAGCGAAGATCTTCTGGATGCTTTCCTGAAGATGGAGACGGTAGAGCATTTCGCGAACATCTGTCTCGTGGCACACCAGCTCGGCTCGGCCCGGCCTCTCAAAGAACAGGCCATCCACCAGCTTCTCGAAGCGAAGACCAGATACCTCGAGAATGCTCGCGAGTTCCCTTCCAGGCCATCCGTCCCGATGTAGAGCTAAATCTTGTAGTGTGCCTTAATGATCCGCCGGAACATGCTGGCAGGCAGAAGGCGCTGCACAGGAAGTGTGACTCGCTCATGCCAGTGGCCGACCGATCTGCGAGACGGCCCCGATTGGCTCATCAGCACACCTTCCACTACCCTGGCTACGGCGTCGGGATCCACCCCGGCCTTCTCATCAGCATCGTTCACATCCAATGCGATCCCGGCAATTGCGCGATAGCTTTTGCCGGCCTCCGCGGTACTGCGATTCTGCGTCAACTCGGTCCGAACACTTCCGGGCTCCACAAGCGTCACCCGGACCCCGTGCGGCTCCATCTCGTAGCTCAGCGACTGGCAAAGTCCACTCATCGCGAAGTGGCTGGCTGAGTAGAGCGACTGGTATGGAAGCGCGACGTGCGCCGCAATCGAGGAGATATGGACAAAGCGGCTCGGGGCAAAGCGTCGCAAGTACGGCAGGGCTGCTCGTACCAGGTAAGTGGCGCCCATCAGGTTTGTCTCGAGCTGCGCGCGCACCAGATTCAGAGGTGTGTCCTCCAGCGGACCCGCTACCGCGATTCCAGCTGCATTCACCACCGCATCCAGCCTCCCGAACTCCTCGACCACGTCAGCCAGGCTCCGGTCGATCGCCGCTGGGTCCCTGATGTCGAGAGATCGCGCGAGGAGTTGTCCTTCGTTTTGTCCCTCCCTTTGAAACTCAGGCACCTTTCCCGAGCGTGACATGCCGACTACGATGTGGCCCTTTCGTGCCAGTCGAAGGGCACAGGCCGCTCCAATCCCCGAGGAAGCTCCCGTCAACAGAATTACCTTGGCCGCCACGTCCACCTCATCCAATCTCGTCTTGCAAAGCCAAGCTTAGACCAGCAGGCTCGCGTTCCGTGCAGCCCGACGAAATCCTACTTACCGCCTTCAGGAGCCAGCGCGAGGTGTCTCTCCTTGACCCCGGCCGGAAGCGTCGGAGTCGCGCCGGACGGCTCCTCCCGCCCACGGGTCACCGCCCAGTGCTCAATCCAGGTCGCACCGACATCGGAGATGTATTCGTCCGGCTGCGCGTAGGCCGGGTCCGTGAGAGCCATTCTCCTATACTGTTCGCGAGTCCGCATGGGACGTCGCGACCTGCGGAAGTTGCGACCGGAGACCTGCCGCATACGATCTGGGATTTATGGTTGTTCGTATGAATCTTTCGCGCACCGCCCTCGCCTTCACCCTGCTCGTTGTCCCCGTCCTGCATGCACAGGAAGCAAAGCCGGACGCCAAGCCGGAGGCCTCTACTCCACAGGCTAAGGCGCCCATGCCTCCAACTCTTCCGCCTGAAGCGCACGTCGCCCAGACGATACAGCTCGATGGCAAGCCGCTGAAGTACACGGCGACGGTAGGCGCTCTGCCGGTGAAGAACCCCGAAGGCAAGCCTACCGGTGAGGTTGTGGTCACCTCCTACGTCGTCGACGCACCGAACCGTCCAGTCACCTTCGCGTTCAACGGAGGACCCGGCGCGGCGTCGGTCTATCTGAATCTTGGAGCCATCGGACCCAAGCGGGTGGCCTTCGGAGCCGAGGGCCAAAGCCCATCAGACCCCGCCACCCTCACCGATAACCCGGGCACCTGGCTCGACTTCACCGACCTCGTCTTCATCGATCCGATCGGTACCGGATTCAGCCACAGCCTGGTCTCACCCGAAGAGACCAAAAAGCTCTTCTACGGGCCTGATCAGGACATCGCTTACCTTTCCCGAATCGTCTACGACTGGCTGGTAAAGAACGGCCGGCTCGAGTCCCGCAAGTACATCGTCGGCGAGAGCTACGGCGGCTACCGCGGTCCACGCCTGACACAGTTCCTCCAGTCGCAGATCGGCGTTGCGATGAACGGCCTCGTCCTGGTCTCGCCTGCACTCGCGCCCAGCGGCGGGTCGGCTGACCTCTCTCCCATCCCGTGGATGCTGACGCTACCTTCAATCGTCGCAGCGAACTACGAGCGCCAGGGCAAGCTCACACCCGAGAACATGGCCCCCGTGATCGACTACACGCGGGGTGAGTACGCGATGGATCTTCTCAAAGGCACCTCGGACCCCGCCTCCACACCCCGCATCGTGAAGAAGGTCACCGATCTGACCGGACTCGACCCCACCTTTGTCCGCCAGGCCGGCGGTCGTCTCGAGACCCAGGCCTTCCTCCGCGAGGAGTTTCGCGAGACCGGCAAACTGGGCAGCCGCTACGATCCCAATGTGACGTCCTTCGATCCGTTCCCATTCGATCCCGACCAGCGCACCAACGATCCCCTGCTGCTAAGCATCATCGCCCCAACTACCACCGCCATGGTCGACTTCGTCACCCGCACGGTGGGCTGGAAGACGGACGCCCGCTACAACGCGCTTTCGGAAGAGGTCAACCAGATGTGGGAGCGAGGAGGCAAAGGAGCCTTCGGAGCCGGTGCAGCCTCAGCAACCGACCTCCGCGTCTCGGTCGCGACGGACCCCAAACTGCGCGTTCTCATAGCGCACGGGTGGGCAGACCTTTCCTGCCCCTTCATGGGCTCGGTCCTCACCGTCAGTCAGATCCCCATCATGGGCGATCCCACGCGTGTTCAGGTTCACATGTATCCCGGCGGCCACATGTACTATGCACGCACCGCCAGCTCACTCGCCCTTCGCAAGGACGTCATGGAGATGGTCAGCAAACACTAGCATCCAGTCGAGTTTCGCCGTCTCTGGCCTGCCGGTCTCAGGGTCTGCATCTCAGACCACAGAACCTGCGGGCCAGCGGCTTAGGGGTCCGGTGACACAGACAGGAAAAGGAGATCAACATGCAAATCGCAATGGTCGGGCTTGGGCGCATGGGCGCAAACATGGTGCGACGCCTTATGGGGGCGGGGCACGAGTGCGTTGTATACGACCACAGCCCCGACGCCGTGCAGGCACTTGCGAAGGATGGAGCCACGGCGGCCTCATCGCTGGAGGACATGGCGGGAAAGCTGAAGACCCCGCGCGCCGTCTGGCTCATGGTCCCCGCCGGTGTCGTCGACGGCACCATCGCTGAGCTGCAGCCTCTCTTGCAGGCCCACGACATCATCATCGATGGCGGCAACTCCTACTACGTCGACGACCTCCGGCGATCGAAGACGGTTGCGGCGGATGGCATCAAGTGGGTCGACGTCGGCACAAGCGGCGGAGTCTTCGGCCTGGAGCGCGGCTATTGCCTCATGATCGGCGGCGAGGACGAAGCCGTGAACTACCTCGATTCCATCTTCAAGACACTCGCTCCAGGTCGGGGTTCGATTGATCGCACCCCCGGCCGGGAGAATGCCCCGGCCTCGACGGCCGAGGAGGGCTATCTCCACTGCGGTCCGCCCGGTGCAGGACATTTCGTCAAGATGGTCCACAACGGCATCGAATACGGCATGATGGCCGCTTATGCGGAAGGCCTCAACATCCTGAAACACGCCAACATCGGCAACACAAAGGAGACCTTTGACGCCGAAACCGCGCCACTCCGCGAGCCCGACCATTACAGGTACGATCTCCCGATCGCGGACGTAGCGGAGGTCTGGCGTCGCGGAAGCGTGGTCTCCTCATGGCTGCTCGATCTCACCGCTGCCGCACTGGTGCAGTCACCAGATCTGAAGGAGTACACGGGCCGCGTCTCCGACTCAGGCGAGGGCCGCTGGACGACCATCGCGGCGATCGACGAAGGAGTCCCCGCAGACGTCCTCAGCGCGGCCCTGTTCTCGCGCTTCACCTCACAGTCCAACTCACTGTTCGCCGATAAGCTCCTCTCGGCGATGCGATTCCAGTTCGGCGGACACAAGGAGAAGACGTAAGGCTTGCACGATCGCAGAGACACCGCCTGCATCGTCCCAACCCCATGTGAGCACCAGACTCCGCGCGATGATCTAATCTGCTCGAGTCGCACTTTGCGGAGGAATGGTTGAGCTTCTATCTGGCTGTGGACGCGGGCGGCACCAAGACCGAGTACCTCCTTGGAGACGAGACCGTGGAGCTCGCGCGGGTTCGGACCGGAACCATCAAGCGCATGCGGACCGACGAGGCCACCGCCGACCGCAACCTTCGAGCAGGACTCGCCGAGCTGAGCTCCCGCACGGGCGTATCGATGGCCTCGGTCAGCGCGACCTGCGTCGGTGCCGCCGGCTTCTCCGTTGCACTCGTCGGGGACTGGCTCCGAACCGCCTTCTTGCACCACGTAAGCGGATCCCTCTGTCTGGTGGGCGACGTTGATATCGCACTCGATGCGGCGTTTGCGGGAAGGCCCGGCATCGTCGCCATAGCGGGCACAGGATCAAACGTCGCCGGGCGGGATCCCGCGGGGGAAGTGAGCACCGTTGGCGGATGGGGTCCAGCACTCGCCGACCAAGCATCGGGACACCGCGTCGGTCTCCAGGCCCTTCGCTCTCTCTTCCTCGCCATCGATCAGGGGAGGTCCACCTCTCTGCTCAAGGCTGTCCAGCACCGCTGGCAGCTTGAAACCACCATGCAGCTTGTCGAGTTCGCCAACCGCCTTCCGGCGCCGGACTTCTCCGAACTCGCACCGGTGGTCGTCGCCTGCGCGCATGAAGGCGACGCTGTCGCCACATCCGTCGTCCAGCAGGAGGCAGAGGAGATGGCCTACCTCGTGCTGCTCATGGTCGCCCGTCTGCGTCGAACGAGCCCCAGCACAGACTGGTTGCCCGAAGTTGCCTTTGCCGGCAGCATGTTGGAACACGTCCCTATGCTCCGCACATCCTTGATCGCAGCTCTCCATCGGGAGATCCCTGAGCTGAGAATGCGCGACAGAGTCGTCGACCCGCTTCTCGGCGCATTGTGGCGGGCCCGTTCGGAGCACAAGTCCGGCACAGGCCAACCGATCACGCTAAATCACTGAACGCCTCCCAAGGAGAAGCTGGGGGGCCTCATGAGGGACATGTTCAACATCCGACAGCGTCTCTCTTGCGCCGGACGCTTCGTTACCCGCGCGAAGGCGCCTTTCCGAGCAGCTCCCGCGCTATCACCATCCGCTGGATCTCGCTTGTTCCCTCTCCGATTGTGCAGAGCTTGACGTCGCGGTAGAACTTCTCCGCCGGATAGTCCTTGATAAATCCGTACCCGCCGTGAATCTGTACGCCCTCATCGCAGATCCGGCATGCCGCCTCGCTCGCGTACAGCTTCGCCATCGAAGACTCCAACGTCACCTTCTTCCCCGCATCCTTCATCTGCGCCGCACGCATGGTCAGCAGCCACGCCGCATCCAGCTGCGTCGCCATATCCGCGAGCTTGAACTGGATCGCCTGAAACTCGCTGATGGCCTTTCCAAACTGCCTCCGCTGCTGTGCGTAGGCCATGGCTGCGTCCAGGGCTCCGCGCGCCATTCCCAGGCTCAACGCCGCGATCGAGATTCGACCGCCGTCCAACACGCGCATGGCGTCCTTGAAACCTTCACCCTCCTTGCCCACAAGGTTCTCGGCCGGCAGCTCGCAATCGTCAAAGATGAGCTCCGCCGTGTCGCTCGCGCGCAGCCCGAGCTTGTTCTCTTTCTTCCCAGGCCGGAATCCCTTTGTCCCCTTCTCGATCAGAAAGCCCGAGATCCCGCCCCGAGTCCCCTTTTCCCGATCCGTCACCGCCAGAACAAGAGCGCAATCGGCATACGTCCCGTTGGTGATAAATGTCTTGGACCCATTCAGCACCCACTTGTCGCCGCGCCGAACCGCTGTTGTCTTCATGTCGCCGGCGTCACTTCCGCTTCCCGGCTCCGTCAGCCCCCAGGCGCCCAGCCATTGGCCGCTGGCCAGCTTGGTCACCCACCGCGACCTTTGCTCGTCATTACCCGCAATCATGATGTGATTCGTGCACAGCGAATTGTGCGAGGCCACGATGATGCCAACGCTGCCATCGACGCGGGAAAGCTCCTCGATCGCAAGCACGTATTCCACGTATCCCATACCGGACCCACCGAGCTCCTCCGGAAAGATCACGCCCATCAGACCCATCTCGCCCAGCTTCTTCACGGTCGCGTGGGGAAACTCGCTCTTCTCATCCCACTCACTGACGTGCGGAGCCACCTCCCGCTCGGCAAACGTCCTTACCTCTCTCCGAAGCTGCTCCTGCTCCTGCGTCAAACCGAACATAGCCATCTCGCACGTCTCCTCATTCAGAAAACTAATATATCTATCAACGGCATGAATAGGCTAGGCCCCGGGCTGACGAACGGAGCCTCAAGCCTAAGCCTGCTTGCGTGCGGTCCCAAAATGTCTTGTGCGATGTCGATCTACTGCCGCACACTTCCGCTGGCTGCCCCTGCCGCGGTTCCGTTCGCCGCCGGGTTTACCTTGGGGTAGTAGCCGGTGCGGGTCCGCACCTGAAGCCGCCCAAACCCCTTCTCCTTCGCCTCGACATGCACCTGCCTGTATCCGCCCAGCGTGGGAGACTTGGTCGAGTGGTACGAGATCGTGTACTGCGTACGGATGTCCTGCGCTACCTCCGCCGCCACTGAATCCACATCCTTGATGGAGCGCGGGAAGTAAGCCACGCCACCCGTCTGCTCGCTCAGCGTCTCCAGCACCCGCCGTGCATGCCGTGCCTCCCGCTTGTCGGTTTCGTCGCCAAACAGGAGGCCCACGCAATAGATCGTCGGCCCATCCAGATCCTGGATGCGCCGGATCGCCTGCTCCAGAGTCGCGCTCGATGCATTGTCCTCGCCATCCGTCACAATCAGCAGAACCTGCTTCGGACGCTTGGCGTTCTTGGAGAGATAGTCCGCACTCGCCACCAGCGCGTCGTACATCGCCGTTCCGCCGCTGGACTTGATGTACCCCAAACCCTGCTGAAGCTTGCTGATGTCGTTTGTAAAATCCTGATCGATAAACGGTTCCCATGAAAAGTCGACGAGAAACGCTTCATCCTCTTTGTTCGATAGCTTCACGAGGTCCAGCGAGGCCTGCTCCACCGCCGCACGCTTGTCATACATCGAGCCCGAGCTGTCGATCAGAATCCCAAGCGAAACCGGTAGATCCTCATGACGAAAGGATGAGATCGTCTGCGGAACGCCGTCCTCATAAACGTGGAAGGCATCCTTGTCGAGGGTCTGGATGGCCCGCCCGCTACCATCGATAGCCGTGGCGTTCAGGCGCACCTCGTATGCGTCCTGACGTAACGTGTATCTGCCGCCCTCTTTCTGGATCGTTCCGAGGGGCGCAGCGGATTGTGGAGTTCCCGCCGCCGGTGCGGGAGGATCAGGATCGGGCGAAGCAACAGGATCGCGATCCACCGTGAGAGGACGCGCTGGCGTGGCACTCTGCGGAGCCGCCGTACCCTGCGCCAACCCCCCACCCGTAATCGCAGCCAGCATAACCAGCAAAATGCATCGAGGCCCCAAAACCCTACTCCGAAGGTGCATAGTACCCCTGGCGATTGTGAACCGTCAGCTGTGGAAGACCCGGCGGCGGCACCAGTCGCACCTTCAATTTACGCCAGTTGCCGTCATGCTTCATATTCTCCGGACGGTAGCCCACGACATACTCGTTCCTCAGCTCGGCGCTGATCCTTGACGCGATGTCACCCAGCTCCGACACGTCGTTCACCCGGAACATGCGACCTCCGGTCATCTCACAGATATCCGTCAGCAACAACGGCCCGAGCTGCTCTTCGGTCGTCGGTGCATACTGATCGAAGATCCCGATCGAGTAGATCTGCACATCGCTCTCCCGAACCGCACGCCGCAGCTCCCCTTCCGTGTATCGGCTGCGGTTATCGCCACCATCCGAGATGATGAGAAGTGCCTTGCGGTCGTACTTCGCCTGCTTCAACTTGTCCACCCCAAGGTAGATGGCGTCGATCAGCGCGGTCCGGTTCTGCGGCTTCAGCATCACCATGCGCGCCTCCACGTCGTCCACCTCGCTGGTGAAGTCCACGATGACCGCCGGGCGGTCGTTGAAGCCCACAACGAAGAACTCGTCCTGGGGATTCGAAGTCCGGAGAAACTCACTCAGCGCCTTCCGCGCCCGCAGGAACTTCGACGACATGCTTCCGCTCAGATCGAACACAATCCCGATCGTCACCGGGGCGTCCTGCGTGGAGAAGCTCTTGATCGACTGCCCCTGATTGTTCTCGTATATCTGGAAGTTCTCTTTATCCAGACCCGTGACCAGCCGGTTCATCGGGTCGGTCACCGTCATCGGAACGAGGACCAGGTTTACGTCGACCCGGATCCGCGCGTCCCGTCGTGAGGTGGCGTTCGCCGCAACGTTTGCAGCTCCTTCTACCAGCGGCTTCTTTTCCTCTTCGGTCTTTGGCGGCGGGGGTGGAGTTGGCGTATGGACACTGCCAAGCGGATTCTCCTGCGCCCGCAGGTATCCGCCTGCCGGCGCGCCCAGCAACACCAGCAGTGTCAACCAGATCCAGATCCAGCCCTTCCCGTCCCTCTTGTGCTCACCCGTGTATCGCATAATGACCCTGTGCCCGCTCCGCGATCAAACCAAACTTCTCCAGAAACGTCGCAGCCGCTCCCGGAAGTATCTGCTTGACTCGCAACAACTCCGCCTCTCGCCCGCAGACTACACCTTCAACACCACCTTCGCGCCAGTTCCTTTCCGGTACCGGATACCTCATCAAAACTCTGCGGATACTGACCGCAGCCGCAATCGGCATGGCCGCGTTGCTCGCCCTCCTGCCCGCCGCCGGACATGACCAGCTCTGGTTCCTCCTTATGGCGCAGCGCTGGCTGGACGGAGCCGTCCTCTACGGCCCCTCTAACTTTGACTCCAATCCACCCCTCATCGTTTGGCTCTCTGCCGTTCCCGTCCTCCTTGGCAGGCTCTTCCACATCTCCATACCCGCCACAGGAAAGCTTCTCGTCCTCGCGATCGAGGCCGTCACCGCCGCCCTTTCCCTGCGATTTCTTCGCCGGATCTGTCCGCGGCTCGACCCCGCCCAGATCACCTGGCTGCTGTTCGCCTCCATCTGCATCTTTGCCGTAGTCCCCGCCCGGGACCTTGGCCAGCGAGACCATCTCACCGGACTTCTTTGCCTCCCCTACGTCCTCGCGGCGGCAAGCATCGACCGCACGTTCAGCGGTAGCTCCGACCGCCGCACTCTCGTCCTCCGTTGCCTCGCCGGCGTCTTCGCCGCCGTCGGTATCTGCCTCAAGCCTCACCAGGCTCTGATTCCCTTCGCCGTCGAGCTCACCCTTCTCCTCTCATGCTGGATCGAGCGGCCGGGACTCACCCAAAGGACGCCGGAGGGTGAAGCCCCCTCACCCCATCCCGGACATCTCCTCAGCCGCAGTCCCCTGCGCTCCCTGCTCCGCCCCGAGCCCCCGATTCTCCTCCTCTCCGGCATCGCCTTTCTTCTGCTTATCCGGCGCTTCGCCCCTGCCTACTTCACGCTCGCCCTCCCCACCCTTCGCGACACCTACTGGGCCATCGGCCATCTCACCCCCATCCAGCTCCTCGCGGAGTCGCCGCAACTTCATATCCTCGCCGTCATCACAGTCCTTCTCTTCGTACTGCGACGCCGCGCCTCCCGCTCCGGCCCTCTCCGCGGGGCCATCCTGCTCCTCCTCTCTGCCGGGCTTGCCGCAACCGCCGCGTTCTACGTTCAGGGAACAGGCTGGTACTATCAGCAGCTTCCCGCCATCAGCCTCTTCGCCTGCGCCCTCGCTCTTCAGCTCGTCTCTACTCCCGTTGGCCTCTCCAAGGCATCCGCACGCTGGATTCCCACCGGGACGGCGGTTCTTGCCACCCTTGCCCTCGTCCTCACCACCCACTTCACTGGGTATCCCTTCACTCCGAATCGCTCCTTCGCCATCACCTCACCCGACCGTTCCTTCTTTGAGCACCTAGATCCCAAGACGCCCGTCGCCATCATCACCACGTCCGTCGACGACTCCATGATGCCTGTGGCCCGCTACAACCTCGTCTGGGCGCAGCGCACCAACAACGTCTGGACCCTTCCCGCCATCCTCCGCTCCGAAGACCCGCAAGGGCAGACCGCCAGACACAAGATCGCTCCACCGCGGCTCGCAGAGCTAGACCGCCGGCAACACCTCTGGATGGTCGAGGACCTGAACCGCTGGCGCCCTGATCTCGTCCTCGTCGCCCGCTGCCAGTCTCCCGAGGTTCACTGCCAGGAGCTCGAAGATCGTCACGACGATCTTCTCGCCTGGTTCAACCGCGACCCCGCCTTCCAGGAGATCTGGCAGCACTACCGTTATTTACGCAGCTCCGGGAACTACGACGCGTATACCCGCACCCGGTAGTGGCCGCTCTCACGTCGGCGGCGCAACCACCCGTACAATCGAGATCAACCTACCTCGGAGACACATACACGCATGGCTCGTATCTACCCCTTTCGCGCCCTCCGCTACGACACCACCCGTGTCCGGATGGAAGACGTCGTCACCCAGCCCTACGACAAGATCTCCCCCGACATGCAGCAGCGCTACTACGAGGCCAGCCCCTACAATCTCATCCGCATCATTCTTGGCAAACACGAGCCTGGCGACTCCGACCAGGACAATGTCTACACCCGCGCTGCCGCCTACCTGAATGATTGGCGCGACGAACACATCCTCGCGGAAGAGGCGGAGCCCGCCCTCTACGGCTACTCACAGACCTACACCGCCCCGGGCACCTCAGAGGTCCGCGAGCGCCGAGGCTTCATCGCCCTTGGTCACCTCTACGACTACGCCGACAAGGTCGTCTACCGGCACGAGCAGACCTTTCCCAAGCACAAGTCAGACCGCCTCGCCCTCTTCAAGGCCACCCGCGCCTACTGCGAGCAGATCTACATGCTCTACTCCGACCCCGCCTTCACCGCCGAAAAACTGATCTTCGACTCAGGCGCGCCCGCAGACCTCCAGATCACCGACGAGTACAACGTCGTCCACCGCGTCTGGCGTCTCACCGACCCGACCCTCATCAACCTCATCGTCACCGCCATGGCGGACAAGAAGCTCATCATCGCCGACGGCCACCACCGCTACGAGACCTCGGTCGACTACGCGAAGCTTCGCTCCTCCCAACTTCACCTCCCCTTCAACCAACGGGGTCGTGACGACGAGTCCCCATCCGAGCTCGCCGACGAAAATGGCCACCAGCAGCTCCCCACGCCCTCCTACCCCGAAGCCGCCATGATGATGACCTTCGTCAACATGGACGCGCCCGGCATCACCATCCTTCCCACCCACCGCGTCGTCTTCGGCCTCGACAACTTCTCCTCCCCCGACTTCATCACCAAAGCCTCTGCCTTCTTCACCGTCACCGAGCTACCGGAGGTTTCGCTCACCGCCGCCTCCGCCCAGACCGCTCTCGCGGAGATCCCCGGCTCCGCCTTCCTCGCCGTTACCGGAGACGGCAACTACCTCCTCGTTCCAAGGCCCGACGCCATCTCCACGGAACTCGCCGGCCTCTCCCCCCGTCAGCGTCAGCTCGACGTCGTCCAGCTCCACACCATCCTGCTCGGCAAGCTCCTCA
The DNA here is from genome assembly GCA_963719405.1 of uncultured Acidobacteriaceae bacterium. Taxonomy (GTDB): domain Bacteria; phylum Acidobacteriota; class Terriglobia; order Terriglobales; family Acidobacteriaceae; genus Edaphobacter. Next base: position 3,808,645 of record OY970381.1, on the reverse strand, counting down.
GCCTGGACCCAGACTCGATCCGCGACCTCAAAAACCTCCGCTACCTTCGCGATGCCGGCGAAGCCATCGAGCAGGTCGAAAGCGGCGACGCCAACATCGCCTTCCTCATCAAACCTGTCACCCTCGACAAGCTCAAAGAGGTCTCCTTCTCCGGCGAAGTCATGCCCCAGAAGTCCACCGACTTCTACCCCAAACTCCTCTCAGGCCTCGCCATCTACGCGCTCGACTAAACACCCATCCGTTACCACGCTCACCTTTTTGTCGGAGCTCCACCATGTACGGTCTCATCGTCAAGCTGACCTCTACCCCCGGACGTCGCGACGAGCTCATCCAGTTCATGGGTGGCGAAGACTCGCACACCGTCCCCGGCTGCCTCAGCTTCATCGTCGCCGAGGACGCGACCGACAAAGATGTCCTGTGGATCACGGAGGTGTGGTCCAGTCAGGAGAGTCACGAAGCCTCTTTAGCCGCTCCGCCTATCAAAGAAAGCCTTACCGACGCCGATACGCTCATAGCCGCCTTCGAAAAGATCGCCACAACTAGACCGGTAGAGAAGGCGAGTCACCCGCTCCACGGCGAAGCTCGAGCGACCAACTCCTGACCTGGTGTTTGACCGCGAGGCCGAAGGTGGGTGCCCTGTACTGGCAGCTTCATGCCTTGTGTGGGATAAGAGTAAGCGCAACCACTCGCAGCCCGAGACTCGCTTTAGGCGCTCTTGTCGCGACTGCCAGCCAGTAGCTGTCGGAGCACTCCCGTTGCCAGAATCTATCCGATGTCCTGAGACGCTCAAGCGATAGGCCTGCCGTCCGGCGTTCATCGTTCTCCTCCCCGGCTCGTCTCTGCAAAAGGGTGGCCCCCTTCCCTCACTTCACAATCCCACCATCGAGTAACACCAAACCTGTCCATCCCCTCTTAGAAAGCTCTAAGATAGTCATGGTGGCGGTCCCGCAGGAGCTTATTCCGCCGGCCGCCCAAGGATCACCCAGCCATGCAGCATCCCCTCCCCATCGGCGCCGCCCCCCTCCCCACCGCCCCGACCTTCTATCTCACCCGCCGCCAGCCCCTCAGCCCCGGAGCGGTCCTGCTCGCCACCGTGGCCGCCGTCCTAGCGCTCTCCTCCGTCGTGTACGCCCTCGGCCACAACGGTCGCGCCAACCTCACCTCCGACGGCTCCGGCGCGAGCCGTTCCTCCGCATCCAGCGCCGCCCAGCCCGACAAGGACGACCCCAACCGGGTCGACACCATCGTCCTCGGCGACCCCGCAGACGCCCCCACCCCTGTCCGCCACGGAGATCACGTCTCGGACGTCCACCCCTTCGTCATCGTGCACCTGCCTCGCTGGGGCGAGGAGGCCGGCCTCATCCCCGACACTCCCGCCGGTCGCCTCCTCTACAGCTGGCTCGCCGCCTTCAATCAGGGGAGCTACCCGGCTCTCGGCAACGCTCTCCCCACCGATCCCCTCGCCCCTGCAGCCCGGGCAGAGATGCAGCTCCGGGAGCAAACGGGCGGATTCGCCCTCCTTTCAGCCAAAGAGGTCCAGCCCGGCGTTCTGGTCTTCCGCCTCCGCGACCAGACCACCCAGGCTGAGGCCCTGGGCACCCTCCAGCTTCGCCCCAACTCCAGCCCGGCGGCAATCGCGAGCTTCAGCCTCAGAGCCGTCAGCCCGCTCAGTCGTAAGGGCAACAGCGCACCGAAGCCGGCCAACGGCTGACCTGGCTCCATGGGTAAACTCAGCGAGGTGCGAAGTACCGCGAGACCGTTGAAGAGATACCCCCGCCCGCAAAGAACGGCTCGGAAGCAAAGGCAAGCCGGAGCGACGTCTACTGTACCGGGTAGAATCGACCAGCACCCCTACGCTCAGTGACCGTCCCCTCCCGCCAAGCCGTCGCCTCACTTCTGCTCGCCGCCGCAACCGCATCCCACGCCCAAGTTCCCTCTGCCTCCAAATCTCCGTCGACTGCCACCCTCGCCGCTCCGGTCAGAAAGCCCGCGGCTCCGCTCGCGCCGTACATCAATCACAACCTGATCTTCCTCGATCCCGCCCACGGCGGCCCGGACAGCGGCGCCCACCTCAGCGATCGCCTCCTTGAAAAACAGGTCACACTGAGCCTCGCCGAACACATACGAAACCTGCTCGGCGGCAACAATCTTTCTGTCGTGCTCGCTCGTGAGGCCGATGCCGTTGCCGTCGAGCCTGCGGAGGGCGACCAGCCTGCAGCCGCACTTCCGCCGCCAACCTCCGACCAGCGAGCGGGCGCTGCCAATCACCTCCACCCGGTAGCCTGCATCCTCCTCCACGCAACCTCATCGGGGAATGGCGTCCACATCGTCACCTCCGCGCTCCCGCCGCCGCCCGATACATCCATAGACCTACCCTCCGCTCCCGTTCGTGTGATCCCGTGGGAGTCCGCTCAGACCGACAGCATTCCCCAGAGCTTCCGGCTCGCCAGCGAGATCGGAACGGCCATCGCCCGTGCCAACCTCCCTGTCCACCTCTCCCGGGCTTCGGTCAGGCCCATCGACGCGCTCACCTGCCCCGCCGTGGCGATCGAGATCTCACCCCTCGTCTCTGGTCCCACCCAGGTCTCTGACCCGGCATACCAGCAGCGAGTGGCCCAGGCCATCGCGACCGCACTCCTCTTCTGGCGCGGGCACGCGGATCCACCCGCAGCTCCGCATCCCAATCTCGATCCTGCGGATGCTGCCCCAGCATCCGGCAGTCCCGGGCAACATCCATGATCCGCAGCCACCAGCGCGTCCTCTTCTGGTCGCTCAACGTAGGCATCCTCGTTGTGGCACTGCTGCTCGTTCGGGGCTGCAAGCAGGCGCACGACCGCCTCGCCACCCCTAATGACGAGACCCCCATCGCCGCCCCAACCTCCGCCAGTGAGGTCCCGATAACCTTTTACGTTGCCAGCGACTCCGACTCTGCCATCGTCCCGCAAACCCGCAACGTGCCTCTCCCGGAGGAGCCCACGACCCGCGCACGCGTCCTCCTCACCCGTCTGCTCGCGGAATACTCGCTCCCCGGCTCCCCACATCCGCTTCCGTCCGGCCCGGCCATCGATGACGTCTTCCTCCTGAATCTCCCTATCACCGGCTTCAACGCAATGGGCTCGCGGCCCGACTCGCTTCCCGCCTACACCTCGAATACAGGCGAGCTCGCAATCGTCAACCTCCACGGCACCTTCGCGGACAGCCACCCTTCCGGCATCGAGACTGAAAACCTCACCGTGATGTCCATCGTTGGAACTCTCCACGCCGCCTTCCCTGAGCTCACCGAGGTCCGCTTCCTCGTGGATGGACAGCCCCGCGAAACTCTGAACGGCCACGCCGATCTTGCCCGCTCCTATCCATGCGCCGATACTGCGACAGCGGCATCCATCCCCGGCAGGAATCAGCCATGACCACCATCGGCGTCTTCGATTCGGGCTTCGGCGGTCTCACCGTCCTCCGGTCTCTGCTTCCGCTCATCCCTTCGGCCCGCTACATCTATCTTGGCGACACGGCCCGTCTTCCTTACGGCTCGAAGTCCCGCGAGACCATCGCCCGCTACGCCGTATCCAGTGCTCGCTTTCTTCTGGATCAGGGCGCCGATCTGCTCGTGATCGCATGCAACACGGCCACTGCTCTCGCCCTGCCTGAGATCCGCGCAGCCGCCCACCCGACACCGGTGATCGGTGTCATCGAGCCCGGCGCGTCAGCCGCAGCCTCTGCCTCCGCCCGCCAATTCTCACCTGAAGTCACCCTGCAGGTGCTCGTCCTCGCTACCGCCGCCACCGTCCAATCTCACGCATACATCGATGCACTCAGTGCCATCGGCCTCAGCGCCGCCCAAAAGGCCTGTCCCCTCCTCGTTCCCCTCATTGAGGAGGGTTGGATTGATCACCCGGTCACCCGCGAGGTCGCCCGCATCTATCTCTCCGAGGCGCTCGCAGAGAACCCCTCCGTCCATACCCTGCTCCTCGGCTGCACCCATTACCCACTCCTTCGACCTCTCCTCGAGCAGAGCCTGCTGGACATGGGACACCCACTCCGCATCATCGACTCCGCCGAGGCGACCGCCCACGCTGTGGCGGCCTTTCTTGAACCTCTCACCCAAACACACGGACCCGCTCCCCCGGGTTGCACCTTCTACGCGACGGATTCCGTAGACAAGTTCCAGTGCCTCGGGTCACACTTTCTCGGCCAGCCCCTTCCGGTCGTCCACCTCGTCGACCTCGGCGGCTGACATCTCAAGATGAGCCGATATCGGAGATATCCCCAATGCCCTTCCTCCTCAAGTCCGAACCCGACATGTACTCCTTTGAAGACCTCGTTCGCGACGGCGAGACTACCTGGGACGGGATCAAGAATCCCCAGGCTCTCATCACCCTTCGCAATATGAAGAAGGGCGACAAACTCGTTATCTATCACTCCAACACCGGAAAGGAGGTTGTAGGCACCGCCAGTGTGCTCGCGGTCGATGCCACTGACCCGAAGAACCCGGCCGTCCGCATCAAGGCAGGCCATCCCCTCAAGCGTCCCAAGCCCCTTGCGGAGATGCGCGAAGCGCCCGTCTTTCAAGGTTCGCTCCTCTTTCGGCAGTTCCGCCTGTCCGTCGTTCCTCTCTCGGATGAGCAGTACGACTGGATCCTGAAAGCCTGAACCGACCGAGAACGTCCACCTGATCTTGGGCAGCGTACCGCTCGTCTGGTATTTACCGCCCAACACCGAGGCTCCCAAGCGAATCTCACGTTCATGAGCTCCCCGCACAACGTCTCTCCAAACTCCGACACCTTCCACCTCGGCAAAGATCTGCCAGTTCGCCGCCTCGGCTTCGGCACCATGCGGCTTGTGGGCGAAGGCGCCTGGGGCGAGCCCCCCAAGGGCCGCGCCGAAGCCGTCAAGGTCCTCCGCCGGGCAGTTGACCTCGGAATCAACCTCATCGATACGGCGGACGCCTACGGTCCGCACATCGCTGAAGAGATCATCGCCGAAGCTCTCTTCCCCTACCCTGCGGGCGTCGTCATCGCGACCAAAGGGGGCCTCACCCGCACGGCCCCGGCAAAGTCCAAGCCTCTCGGTCGTCCGGACTATCTCATCCAGTCCGTCGAACTTTCCCTTCGCCGACTCAAGCTCGACCGGATCGATCTGTACCAGCTGCACCGCATCGATCCCAGCGTCCCTGTGGAAGAAACCCTCGGCACGCTCCGTGATCTCCAGCAGGCCGGCAAGATCCGTCACATCGGCCTCTCCGAAGTCACCCCTGCAGAGATCGAGCGTGCCCAAAAAGTCGTTCCCATCGTCAGCGTCCAGAACAAGTTCAACCTCGCCGAGCGAAGGAGCGAACCGACCCTCGACTTCTGTACCGCCCACGACATCGCCTTTCTTCCCTGGTACCCCCTCAACGCGGGCAAAGACAAAGCCCGCTTTGAAGCCCCTGGCCACCCCGTCGGCGACTTCGCTTGCGGGCACGCCCTCACCCTCAACCAGCTCTCCCTCGCCTGGCTCCTCCATCGCTCGCCCGTGATCCTCCCCATCCCGGGTACCTCATCGGTCTCCCACCTTGAGGAAAATTGGAGCGCCGCCTCCATCCATCTTCCTGCAGACGCATGGCAGCAATTCGACCTCGTTCTGAACACACCGTCCACGTAGCCCGCTTTGCATCTGCACCCTCCCCCAACTGCTATCCTTACCGTCGACTCAGTCAACCAGGAGCAGCCACCAGAAATGATCGACATGAAGGGCAAAGTCGCCGTCGTCTTCGGCCTCGCAAACAAGCGCAGCATCGCGTACAGCATCGCCCAGAAGCTCGCCGAAGCCGGCGCCACGCTTGTCCTCGGATACCAGTCCGAGCGCCTTCAGCGTGAGGCGGAGCAGCTCCTTGATGATCTCGGCCAGAGCAGCAGCCATGGCGGCACCGGCCGCGCCTTCCAGTGCGACGTCTCGAAAGACGAAGAGATCGACGGCATCTTCACACAGATCAAGGAGCACTTCGGCAAGATCGATACACTCGTCCACTCCGTTGCCTTCGCCCCCGCCGAAGCCATTAAGAACGACTTCCTTCTCACCGCTCGCGAAGACTTCCGTATAGCACACGACGTCTCGGTCTACTCCCTGATTGCCCTCGCTCGCGGGGCCGCTCCCCTCATGTCGGAAGGCAGTTCCATCATCACCCTGACCTACTACGGCTCTACCAAGACATTTCCCAACTACAACGTCATGGGCGTGGCCAAGGCAGCGCTCGAGGCTGCGGTTCGATATCTGGCTGCTTCGCTCGGCACCCGCGGCATCCGCGTCAACGCCATCTCCGCCGGGCCCATCAAGACGCTTGCCGCACGTGGTATCGGAGATTTTTCGAAGATCCTGGACGCCGTCACCGATCGCGCTCCGCTCCACCGCAATGTCGAACAGAACGAAGTCGGCAACGCCGCCCTCTTCCTGGCCTCACCCTTGGCCTCAGGCATCACCGGCGAGATCACGTTTGTGGACTGCGGTTACAACATCACCGGACTGTAAACGCGGAGCGTAAGCAAGATCGAAGCGCGGCGGGCACCCGCTGGGAAATCCTCGTCACCCCCCGGGCTCTGAGATTATCTGTCCCTTAAAGCATCCTCAGAACTGCCCGCCTGGACCCCCTCAGGCATAGAATGTTGTGCTTGCGGCGGGCAAGATCTCCGCTTCGCCGAAACTCGTCTCACCGGATGATGGAGGAACCATGGCCGACCCCAAAAAGTGCGCGCACGCCCCTTGTACCTGTGTCTGTAACGACGGAAAGAAGTACTGTTCGACGCACTGCGAAGATGCCAGAAAAGTCACCAGCCTGAGTTGCCACTGTCCGCATACCGAGTGCGGCCACTAGCAACCGATAACTCGACCGTATCCAACCTGCAAACGCGCCCCGCGACCGCGTTGCGGGGCGTGGTTGGATGCACCTTCCGAGGTAAGATGAAGCGCACACGCACATCCGTGCGTAGAGGACGGCCCCATGAAAGTCTCTGACATTCTTCTCCAAGACTTCGACATCGAGATTTCCAATACGCGCCGTACCCTCGAACGCGTTCCCGAAGGCAGGAACGATTGGACGCCGCACGCCAAGTCAATGCCCCTCGGCAAACTCGCCATGCACTGCGCCACCATGCCCATGTTCGGCTCCTACATCTTTGAAGACGACAGCATGGATCTTGCCGCCCCCAAGCGCCCGCATATTCCACTTGTCTTCGAATCCCGCGAGGCCTGCCTCAATCAGCTGGACGAAGCCGCCGCAAGATGCCGCGGCGCACTCGCCTCCGCATCCGATGAGGCCTGCGGCGTTCCGTGGCGCTTCACCTTTGGCGAGCACCTGATCTCCGACGCGCCCCGTTCCATCGCGTTCCGCAATATGTTCTTCAATCATCTCGTCCACCACACCGCTCAACTAGGTGTGTATCTCCGCCTCAACGACATCCCTGTCCCGGCGCTCTATGGACCCTCAGCCGACGAGCAGTGGACCCCGGCCAAATAGCGCCTGGCGCCTCTGCCCACACCTCTCAACGCTGCTCACGGATCGAAGGCACCTGCATCATAGCGTTGAGACAACCCGTCCCTCCTCCCGGCATCTCAGCCAAACGGCGTGGAGGTCCGGACCTAAGGCAAGTGGCTAGAAGACTTTGCGCATGAATGGGTGGGAGGAGAGGATTTGGACGCGGTATGCTGCTGACACCATGAAACTCTGTCTCCCCGGCGTGACCCTGTTGGCCTTCACCGCACTGATCCCTGCCGTCGCGCAACTGGCCGAACCAAAGCAGGTCGTCGTCCTTCACGCCGCCCACATGCTCGATGTCTCGGCCGGCCGCATCATCTCCCCAGCGGAGCTCCTGATTACCGGCGACCGCATCACGCAGGTAGCCCAGCACGTCGTCCGGCCTACAGGGGCCCAGGTCATCGACCTCGGCGACCGCACCCTCATGCCCGGCCTTATCGACGCCCACGTCCACCTCTTCCTGCACCCGGGTGCAGAAGATCTTCAGACGGTCGAAGAGAGCATCCCGCAGCGCACCCTGATCGCCGCCAGCGCCGCCGCCGCCGACCTCATGGCCGGCTTTACGGCCGAGCGCGACATGGGAACCGAAGGGGCAGGATCCGCAGACTCCGCCGTACGCAACGCCATCAACTCCGGCATGATCCCCGGCCCACGCATGCGCATGAGCGGCATGGCAATCGACATACTCGGTGGTCACGAAGACGCGAACACGTATAACCCCGCCCAGCACATCCTCTCAAACGCGGACTACGCCAACTCCGCGGAGCAGATCGTAACGGTCATGCGTGCCCAGCGAAAGGAAGGCGCGGATTTTACGAAGATTTATGAGACGGGTCGCGACACCCTCGTGAATGGTGAATTTCAAACCCCCTTCCAGTACACGGAAGACGAGCTCAAGGCAGCCGTGGCCGAAGCCAGACGCTTCGGTGGAGCTCCCGGCCAGGGAGTCGCCGTTCACGCCACAGGCGAGCCGGGAACCGGCTTTGCCGTAGCCGCGGGCGTTGAGTCAGTGGACCATGCCTACTTTCTCTCCGACGCCACAATGGCCGCGATGAAGACGAAACAGATCTACGCTGTACCGACCTTTGCGATCGCAGAGTACTTTGCCGACCACGCCGCCAGTAAGCAGCGAGAGGAGACCGAACGCGCGCAGATCGCCTTCCACAACGCTCAATTCAAGCGCCAGGTCGCGGCCGGGGTGCCGATGGCTGTGGGCAGCGACGTCGGCCCGTTTCCGCACGGAACCCAGGCACGGGAACTCGTGTTGATGCAGCAAAATGGAATGGCCGCCGCCGATGTTCTCCGCGCCGATCTCCTGAACGGATCGAAGCTGCTGGGGTGGCAAAACGAGATCGGCGATCTCAAGCCGGGCTTCTACGCCGATGTGATCGCAGTGGATGGCGACCCGCTCGCCGATATCTCCGCGACCACCCGGGTCCGCTTCGTGATGAAGGGCGGCGTGGTCTTTCGCCGCCCCTGAGATGAACCCGGAGCTAAGCGCTCCGGCGCCCGGTCTCAGCCAACCTTTTCCGTCAACTCCGCCCAGCGCGCATACAGATCGTCCGCTTCAGCCTGGGCGGACTCCATCTCGGTGATCGCCTCCATCAACGCGGTCGAATCTATCGCCACCTCTGGCAGCTCCAGGCGCAACCTGGCTGATTGCAGACGAACCTCAGCGTCCTCCACTCGCTGTTCGATACTCGCAAACTCTCTCGCCTCGAGGTAGGACAACTTCTTCTTCCCGAGAGGTGAGGGGGCTTCGCTGCCGGTTGTCGACGCTACTGCCTTCCCCGTCGCGCCGGGAGCGACGGACTGCTCCACTTTGCTTCCGCGCCACATCTCCCACTGCGAGTAGTCCGCAAAGGTCTCAGCCCCACCCCGCCCGTCCAGGCCAAGGACTACAGTCGAGACGCGGTCCAGCATGTAGCGATCGTGAGTCACCAGCACCAGGGCGCCGGTGTACTCGAGCAGGCTCTCCTCGAGGATCTCGAGAGTGGCGATATCCAGATCGTTCGTGGGTTCGTCCAGCAGCAATACGTCAGCCGGTTCCAGCATTAGCTTTGCGATCAGCACCCGTGCCCGCTCACCTCCGCTCAACCGTTCTACCGGCTGGTTGAGCTGCTCACTTGTGAACAGGAACTTGGTAGCGTAGCTTGCCACATGCACGACCCTACCCTGGTAGACGACAGAGTCCGAATCGGGCGCCAGTGCCCGCCGAAGCGTTACGCCCTCGTCCATCTCGCGCATCTGGCTGAAGTACACCATTCGCAGCGAAGCCGCCTTCTTTACGGCACCACTCGAGGGCGAGAGCTCCCCTGTGAGCAGGCGCAGGAGGGTAGTCTTTCCGCTTCCATTCGGCCCAACCAGCCCGACCCGGACGCCGTTCGTGATCAGAAAACTGAGGTCCTCGAGGATTCTGCGTCCACCCAGCTCGACCGAGACGTCTTCGAGCTCGACGAGACGCTTGGTCTGCCTGTCCGTTCCAGAGAATTCGATTCCCGCCGACGAGGTCTGCTGCCGTGCGTTGACCTCTTTGAGCTGGCCGATCAACTCGTGCGCGTTGTCGATTCGAGCCTTGGCTTTGGTGGCCCGGGCCTTGGGACCTCTACGAAGCCACTCTATCTCGGTCTTCACCCTGTTCTTGAGAGCGTCCTGCAGCTTTGACTGGGCCTCCATGTAGGCTTCGCGGCCTTCGAGGAACTTTGAGTAGCTGCCCTTAACGCGAAGGAGTCCATCGGCATAGACGCGACTTAGCTCCACGATCTCGGTCGCTACATTCTCTAGAAAGTACCTGTCATGGCTGACTACGACGCAGGCGAACCGTGCCTCCTTCAGCAAGGCTTCGAGCCAGACGATTCCCGCAAGATCGAGATGGTTTGTCGGCTCGTCGAGCAAGAGCACGTCCGGCCCGCTTACGACAGCCTCCGCGATGGCTAGGCGCTTCCTCCAGCCTCCACTCAGACTGGAGGCCTGGTCTTCCAGCCGCGGGAACCCGACGCGCCCACCCGTTTCACGCAGTCGCCCTTCCCTGTCGGCCTCCGGGACGCCAGCGCGCTCGAGTGCCGCAACGAGCACATCGCGAACGGTCAGCGCCTCAGCGAAGTTCGATTCCTGCAAGACATACCCGATCCTCGCGCGCCGCCGAACGGCGACCTCACCTGCATCCGGATCCTGCTCACCCGCCAGCACAGCCAACAGCGTGGACTTACCGGCCCCATTCGGTCCGATCAACCCAATACGATCCCCATCTGAAACCGTGAACGAAATTTCCTGAAAAAGCGGCACAGCTCCGAAGCGCTTTGAAACGCCCTGTGCATTCAAAATAGGCGGCATGTATCAAGTTTACCGTCTGCCGGCGCCCATTGCATGCTTTGGGTCGGGTTCTAAGAGTTCAATCGAGATCGAAGTCCCGCAGCGGTCTCTCAGTCAGCGGGCTTTCTTTCGCCTTCTTGACAGCCTCAGCGAACTTCTTCGCGAGCACATCGTCCTTGTTCCGCTGCGCCTCAACGCTTTGCGCGAATATAGAGTCTCGGCGAGCATCCTGCTCACGCAGGGCACGAGCTGCCTCCCCGAAGTCCTCAAATGTCTTCTTACGCGGGGCAGAGGTGTGTGCGATTACACTCTTCGTCACCGGATCCACCTTTAGCATCCCGCCACAATCCGGACACATCACCTCAAACGCTGCGTCACTCATTCCCATGGGTCCACTCCTGAAAGCTCATTCTAAAACTTCGCTTTCCGATTACGAAGTGGCAGGCGAGGAGGAGAACGCTCACAGCCGAATAACGGAATGACCGCCGCACATACCGGTCGCCTCTTCCACAAGACGGGCCGGCAGCCCCTCATACCTTGCCAGATACCACACACCCGCCACCACGCGCTCCTGCGGGTGTCCGTCTGGAAAGACGTTCAGGGTGATCGCCGAGGCATGTTTCCGGAGACTGGATTCCTTTTCAAGCTCGTGCGCTGCGGCGATCCTCCGCAGACGGTTCATCTGATATCGCATCTTTGATGCGGACACCTCGGCGGAACGCCCGAGCGAGCTGTCCATGCGGCTCATGTACTCAACGAGTACCTTCAACTCCACGTCCAAAGCATTGCCGGACGAAGACAGGCGGCGCTTCAACTCGATCGGCATGGCGCGGGCGCCGAGGCGCTGACCGAGCTCTTCAGACGATGTCATGGCATCAGGCAAACGGATCTCATTTCTATCCATGACAGATGCGACCGCGGGCTCCAGCAAAGTTGCGGTCAGCCTTGGCAGAACCGGTGTTACACGGCCGAGGATCTGCTCGTAGAGCACCGCGCTCTGGGCGAAGTAGGCGATCTCGGCTGGCCCGCCAACGTAGGCGGCAGTTGGAAGGATTGTGTCCTGGAATACGGGCCGAAGAAGAGCGTTGGGACTGAGCCGCTCCGGGGCATCTTCAAGGATCTGCAGAAGGTCCGCTGTGCTGAAGCTCTGGCGCCCAGCCTTCCAGCCGCCATCCCTGGTTCGCCGCAGCGCCTGTCTTTCGCTGACACCATTTACCTCTGAGATCAGGAAGAGCAGGCTCATCTCCGTCGCGACCTTTACCTGGGTATGGAATCCAGCCGATTCGAGTTCGGCGCCTCGCTCCAGGAGCAATGCTTCAAGCTCATCCGCGTGGTCTATGGCGAAACGCAACGTGCTGACGCCCAGCCGGTGAAAAGGCCGGGACGCGGCGTCGACGACTATGAGACCCTGATCTTCGAAGATCCGGGTTATCAACCGCGCAAAGGCGCCCGAAAGCGTCGGTGCGTAACCCTGCCGTGGCGCATAACAGCTCCGCAGCAGCTCACAGACTGGCGCCCAGCCCAGGAGTTCGTTGGCCTGTTCGAGCAGCGTGTCGATCTCTGTCCCGAGAGGAACCTGTCCAACCGGAACGGCGCCCTTTGTGACCAGCCCGGCTCGAAGGGTCTGCACACCGGACTTGCTCAAAAAAGAGACCTGATCGACCTCGTCGAGATCGTGATCCTCTGATGCCAGCCAGAAGATCGGGACGTGCTCTAAACCGGTGATGCGGGTCGCCTCACGGGCGCGAGCAACCGCAGTTGCTGCCTTCAGCAAGGTCAGCGAAGGCCCACCAAAGAGACCGACCTGCTGGCCCGTAACGACGGCCCGGGCTCCATTCCTGAGTTTCTCAATGTTTGCCATGACCAGAGGACCAGCGGCAAACGCCTGGCACTGCTGCTCGAGTGCCTCCGCTAACCCGCCGGCGTCGCTCCCGCCCCTTACCGGCCCTGACATCCATGCATTTCCGAAAGGCTCGGCGCCGAACCACCTACGGACCGGCGACCCGGGAGCGCTCTCTGCCATCGCGAGATAGTCGAGGTATAGCGCAGAGACATGCGGCAGAACAGAAATCGGGTAACACTCAGCGCTCATCGCAGTCCTTGATCTCCGGGATGCGCAGCTCGAGCCGCACCCACTCTTCAGATATTCGCTCGGTCTTGCATCTCGTTGGATGCCCGCCATCCCGGGCCCGATGCAGGATGATACCGTAGCGGGATGGCCGAGTCGAAGAGATCCTCCAAAAGGAACGCCCGCAGCAGTGCCGGCTTCGAACCCAGCGACCTCCACCAGACAGCAACTCCACCGCAGTCCTCCAAGGAGGAGAAGGGCGGCGCTCGCGGGTCGCGTGCGAGAGCAAAGCTCGTCTCCTCCAAGCTTTCCTACAAGGGCAAGGTCTTTTCGGTCTATACGGACACGGTGATCGAGCCGGGTTCTTCGAAGGCAAATACGCGAGACGTGATTCGTCATAATGGATCGATCGTCGTGCTCGCCGTCGACGATACCGGCAATCCCGACGACCCGGAGATTATCCTGATCCGTCAGTACCGCCATGCGGCAGGACAGTTCCTGCTCGAGTTACCTGCCGGGCGCATCGATGCTGGAGAGGCGCCACTTGCCGCAGCCAAACGAGAGATGACTGAGGAGACCGGCTTCCGTGCCCGCCGCTGGAAGCTGCTGACCAAGTACTTCGCCAGTCCAGGCTTTTTGGGTGAATGGATGCAGATTTACCTGGCTCGCGACCTTCGGGAGGGACAAGCAACGCCGGAAGATGATGAGCAGATCGAGATCGTCCGGATGCCGCTCTCGCAGGCGATGGAACTGGTACGCGCAAACAAGATCCATGATGGGAAGACTCTGATCGGCCTTTCGCTGTACCACTCCGCCCGGCAGTCGGGCCAGCTGCTGACGTTTTGAAAATCCGGATGTAAGACTGTACAGGTCTTCTGAAGTCACCTAAGCCGGCAGGTCCCAAGGCCGGCAGAACGGCCTTGAACCCTCCCTCGGCGAAGCGCATTTCAGCATAAAAAACAATTCAATTTCTCGTTAATCCCTGGAACGAAAATAGACATCTATACGGTGTACACGGCTACGTTCGCGCAAGATTGGGGAGATAGATCGATGGCACAGTATAGAGGTGTCGTGAAGTGGTTCAACAACGCAAAGGGCTATGGGTTTCTGGGGCGAGATAGCGGAGCCGACGTGTTCGTCCACTACAGCTCGATTCAGGATGAGGGCTACAAGGCCCTGAAAGAGGGGGAGGCTGTCGAGTTTGACGTGATACAAGGCACAAAGGGTCCGCAGGCCGATCAAGTTATCCGTTTGGACCAGGTGGCAGCGTCCGAGGAGCCTCAGCCGTGAGTCGCTGGCCGTGCTGCTGATCCTTCGTTTCCGATAGGCCACCTCACAACCGAACTTACATGGCGGGGGCGTTCGAATCGGCCACCCCACATGTAAATGGCCTGGTTTCACTTCACGGCAGACCGAAAGACGAATAGCCTCGCTTCATGGACAACATAACGATCGCCCGGCTGCTCGACGAGACCGCTGCTCTCATGGAGATCGATGGGCAGGACCCATTCAGGATCAGGTCGTACCGGCGGGCAGCTGAAGCGGTCGAGCAGCAGACGACCCAACTTGCCACGCTGGCGCTACCAGACTCCGATCCCAAGGCGCTTCTTGCTATCCCGGGAATCGGAAAGGCAATGGCGGCGAATATCCGGGACCTCGTAGCGACCGGCACGATGCCTCTCCGATCTGATCTGCTGCAGCGATATCGACCTACGATGCTCGAGCTGCTGCGCCTGCCGGGTATGGGTCCGAAGACGGTCGCGCTGCTTTGGTCCACTCTCGAGATCGCCGACATGGACAAACTGGAGGAGGCGGCCAAGGCGGGTCACCTTCTGAAGCTGCCTCGGATGGGTCAGAAGTTCACGGAGAAGCTCCTCAAGGGCATCGAGGACCACCGCAAGAACTCCAGCCGCTTCCGCATCGACCAGGCTCAATCCCAGGCGGAACGCATCGCCGATCTGATCCGCACCTTTCCAGGCATCGAAACCATAACTCCGGCCGGTTCTCTACGCCGGGGTCGCGAGACGGTCGGCGATCTCGACTTCCTTGTGACCGGTCCGGCGTGCGAGCCGGACGTGGTTTCGGCGGCGGTGGAACATGTGGCACAGCTTCCGCTGATCGACAAGCTGCTCGCAAAGGGTGCCAACAAGGTCTCCTTCACGCTTCGGAACAACCTGCAGGTGGATGTTCGCCTGCTGCCGCGCGCGAGCTATGGAGCCGCTCTGCAGTACTTCACGGGCTCCAAGATGCATAATGTCGCTCTGCGGCAACGTGCTATCAAGCGCGGTCTCACCCTGAGCGAATACGCTCTCCTTCGGCTGGAGGACAACACGATCGTTGCATCGGAGAGCGAAGAGGAGATTTACAACGCGTTGGGACTCGACTATATAGCCCCCGAGCTGCGCGAGAACTGCGGCGAGCTGGAGGCTGCAGCAGCTCATACACTTCCCGACCTCATAACGATCGAGGACATCCGGGGCGATCTGCACATGCATACGCATGAGACGGACGGTGCCAATTCAATCCGGGAGATGGCCGAGGCGGCCCTCGCCCGGGGCTTACGATACATTGCGATCACCGACCACTCCAAGAATCTCGCTATGACCAATGGCATGGACGATCGGCGGGCCCTGGCTCACGTCGCGGCGATCCGAAAGGTCGACGAAGAGCTGCAACAGGAGCACGACGGCCGAATCAGGGTTCTTCCTGGAATAGAAGTAGACATTCTTGCGGAGGGGCAGATCGACCTGGACGACGGAACCCTGGCCCAGATGGACATGGTCGTGGCGAGCGTACATTCGCGGTTCGACCAGCCGATCGAACAGATGACGGATCGGGTGCTCCGAGCTATCGAGAACCCCCATGTGCGGATTCTGGGACATCCCACGGGAAGAAAGGTTCTCCGTCGCGATCCGTATGCGCTTCACGTCGACGCTGTCCTCAAACGAGCTGCGGAGCTTGGTGTGGCGGTGGAACACAACGCAAGCCCCGCCCGCGCCGACCTGAATGATCTTCATCTGCGGCTGGCAAAGCAGCATGGCTGCAGGATCACGGTGAACACTGATGCCCATTCCACAGACGAGCTTGGTCAGATGCGCTTCGGGATCACACAGCTACGAAGAGCATGGCTTACAGCAGAGGACCTGATCAACACGCAGCCGGATGCCGGAGCTCTCCTTGCCTCTCTCCGCCCTAAACCCTAGGCTCCCCATCTGCGGCTGCATCAGGCTTGTGCGCTCGTGAGTCGCTGACGGCCCTCCAGGCCGGCTAATGACTTCCTTCTATAATCCTGGCCCCATGGCCGCGTTCGAAGTGCTCCTCGATCTCTTCAAGCGTCCTCCCCTTAGTCTCAGGCAGGAAAAATGTGGCCGTCACGAAGTAGATTACGGTACAAGCCGCCCAGAAGCTGAACATCGCGTAGTACCCATAGTTCCCGACGATCGGAAGGAAGACAGCGGCGATCAAGGTTGAAACTCCCTGATTGAGCAGAAGCGCTATACCCATTCCCATGGAGCGTATTCGTGTGGGCATCAACTCCGACAGTGTCAGCCATACAACAACACCCGGTCCGATGGCGAAGAAGGAGATGAACATTCCCAGGCAGATGGTAATCAGCCATCCGGTGCGCTCAGTGGGCACAGGCCCGTAGAAGGCGTGCTTGACCAGCATGGGCGACCCGGCTTCTTTGCCCTCCGGAGCTATCTGCAGCACGGGGTTTGGATCCGTGGTGAGAACTGTGGACACATGATCCCCGCCACCGTAGGAGTAGAGAACGGTCAGCGACATAGGTCCGCCTGACTTGCCTGCTCCAAGCTCTGCCTCACTTACGGGCATACGCACAGCATTCCGGGTCACCGCCGCTTGAACCTTTTCGCGGAGATCTACCCTTTGAGACTCGAAGGCATGAAACAGAAGAGCACCTGTAAGCAGCGACAGGATGATGCCTCCTGTGCCGATCCGAAGCAGAAATCTGCGTCCCTTCTTGTCGACCAGCGCCACAGCTACAAGCGTCATGACGCAGTTCAGCAGCTTCACAACTACGTCGCCCTGGGTGGCGTGGCTCGCACTCATTCCGGCCTGACGAAGGATAACCACGAGGAAGCCGAGGATCGAGTTGATACCCGTGGATTGATTGCAGGCCAGGATCACGCACGCCAGCACAAAGGGAACGACATACTTTCGTCGGAGCAGTGATCCACCCGGGGTGTGCGCTGCCTTTTGCGTATTTTCCATGGCGACAGATTCCATCTCGCGCATCTGCAACTCCGCTTCCGCAGGCGGCAAAAGGCGCAGAAGGGCGGCACGGGCAGCTTCCAATCTACCTTTTCGAAACAGCCACCGAGGCGTTTCAATCAGCAGGAGGGTCCCAAAGAAGAAGAGGAGCCCGGGATAGATCACGGACAGAAACATCCCTCGCCACGCGTGATCCTGAGCAGCCCGGATCAGTGCGGGATCGCCTGCGGCGGCGGCGATCGCATGCTCGGCCTGCTGCGTGTAGAACCATCCGGCAGTGGCCGCTACTACGATTCCGACGGTCAGCATTAGCTGGAAGATCGCCGTGCCACGACCTCTGTTGTTGGCGCTGAGACACTCGGCCAGGTAAAGCGGGACGACGACCGCAATCACTCCACCGCTAATCCCCTGCAAGAGTCGTCCCAGAAAGAGCGTCGTGAAACTCTGCGACAGAACGATGAGGCCGACGCTGGTCACAAACAGCAATCCGCTGACAATCATCATCAACTTGCGGCCAAACCAGTCGGCGAGAACACCGGCCACGAGAGAGGAGAGCATGCTTCCGCCAAGCACAGCAGCCACAATCACCGAGGTCTGTTCGACCGAGAGGCTCACAGTTTTGCTGAGGTACAGAAGCGCTGCGGCGATGATCCCCACATCGATGCCATAAAGAAGACCGCCAAACCCAGCGATCACAATCAGGAACTTTCCATATCGAGCAGGACTCAACGTACTTGCAATCATAGGTGGCGCTCAGAGCGTGGTGTGTGCACGCCTCCTTATACATCACCTTCCACGGGACAAGACCCGCCGCGCTATCATCGTTTCGGAAGTCCTCATTCAGGAAGGCTGCGAACTCCGTGTCCGATACCACCGATCCGAAAGACGAAATCTCCTCAAGTCCCTCCGAATCCTTCGAGAACCTGCTCTCCGAATACGAACGCAACCATCCCCGGATGGCCGGGGAGCAAGGCCGTCAGATAATTGGCACCGTCATTGCAGTCTCTGTGGACACGGTCTTCGTTGACATAGGCTTCAAGACCGAAGGTGTTCTTCCGCTATCAGTCTTCACCGACGCGGCTCAGCCGGTCAGCGTGGGGGACACAATGACCGTGTCTGTGAAAGGTCGGAACATCGAAGGGTATTACGAGCTCTCCCGCATACGGGTCGAGCAACCCAAGGATTGGGATGCAATGGAGAAGGCCTTTGCCGAAAAGTCAGTGATCGTCGGAACGGTTACCGGTGCGGTAAAAGGTGGCCTTACAGTCGACATCGGTGTGCGCGCATTTATGCCCGCCTCCCGCAGCGGTGTACGCGACGCGGCGGAGATGGAAAAGCTGGTGGGGCAGGAGATCCGTTGCCGCATCACAAAGCTCGACTCTGCAGAGGAAGACGTTGTCGTCGATCGACGCGCCGTCACCGAAGAGGAAGATCGTGCAACCAAGGAACGTCGCTACTCCGAGCTCAGCGTCGGGGACGTACTTCGGGGCACTGTCCGAAGTCTGACCGACTACGGAGCCTTCGTCGACCTCGGCGGCATGGATGGACTGTTGCACATCGGTGAGATCTCATGGGCGCGCCTCAAAAAGGTGGAGGATGTTCTTTCGGTCGGCCAGGAGGTCGAGGTCAAGGTCCTGAAGATCGAGCCGGAGACACGACGCATCTCCCTCAGCATGAAACAGCTGCTGCCCCACCCTTGGGACGGCGTTCCGGACCGGTATAAAGCGGGTGATCGAGTGCGCGGGACCGTGACACGGCTTGCGGATTTCGGAGCCTTTCTGGAGGTTGAACCCGGTGTTGAAGGCATGATTCACATCTCCGAGATGTCCTGGGGCAAGAAGGTTCACAAGCCCGGCGACATGCTAAAGGTGGGTGACACTGCAGATGCCGTGATCCTCGGGATCAACCTCGCTGAACATCGCCTTTCTCTCGGCTTGAAACAGGCGCTAGGCGACCCATGGTTGGAGGCGGCCGAAAGGCTCACCCCCGGCTCAATCATCGACGGTGAGGTCACAAGTTTCACGGTGTTCGGCGCATTTGTTCAGATATCCGAGGGCATCCAAGGCATGGTGCATATCAGCGAAATCGCGCCCGATCGTCGACTCAATCACCCAACGGACGTTCTTCGGCTGGGCGAACACGTCAAGGCTAAGGTTCTCGAGTTCGACAAGGAGAAGCGCCAGCTTCGTCTCAGCATCAAGCAGATGGTGCCTACCGGGCTTGACGATTTTCTGGCCGAGCACAAGCAGGGCGACAGCGTGACGGGCCGAATCGTCTCCGTGCAAGGTGATCAGGCGACTGTCGAACTTGGCGAGGGCATCATCGCCAAATGCGTGCTGGAGAAATCAGAGTCTGTGGTCGAGCAGCCAACTGCTACAGGAACCGTCAATTTATCAGCACTCAGTTCCATGCTGAACGCGCGTTGGAAGACGGGAGCTGGCTCCGTCTCCGCAACGGAACAGCTCATCAAGCCAGGCCAGATCAGGAGCTTCATCATCACTGAGCTCAGTCCTACGGACTCGACGATCGCTCTACGGCTTGCCCGATGACGAGTTCCGGAAGAAGCGTGTATACCCGGGTTGCGGATGACGTTGGAATTTCGGATTCGCTCTGCAGACGGGAGGCAATCCGCGCAAGCTACATTAGGACGGAAAGCTCGTGCTGAACGAGCAAAGTCATCTTCGCGGCCGTCGTGCGCGCAGCATGGCTAGACACTTCTGCTCTCCTACTACCCGACGAGCAAAATGTCTTTGACGACTCAACGCACGGATTTGCCGGCTTGACCTACCTGCTGCCACATCGACTTTGGCACTGAACCGCTTACGATGACGTTGCGATTCCCGGCGCCTCCGGCTGCTGTTCAAGATACCCGGACGCGGGACCATTCTCCCTATCAGCTTTTGATACCCTGACCACGGCGTTCAGCCAGGAGTCCTGTTCCAGCCCCTCCGAGTTACGCCACTCGGCTCTGACATGCGCATGCTTGAGACCCCTCCCGCATCAACTCGCCCCTCCGATGAGACTGCAGGGGATTCCAAGTTCGCGCTCCTACTGTTTCCCCTGATCGGTCTGATCGCGGTTCTCCCGCTCATGGTCAAGGGATGCTCCTGCGGGCACGACTTCGACTTCCATGTTGTGAGCTGGGTAGAGGCGGCGGCCCAGTTTCGCCATGGACACATCTATCCCCGTTGGGCGTTCTCGCCAGCGTTCAATGCCGGCGAGCCTCGCTTCGTCTTCTACCCTCCGCTGTCCTGGTCCATTGGGGCGATCTTGGGGATGCTGCTCCCATGGATCGCAGCTCCAATCGTCTACACGTGGCTCGCGCTCACGGGGGCCGGTCTGGCCTGTCACCATCTTCTCCGCCACTACGTGAGGCCAAATACCGCTTTTCTGCTGGCTTCTATCTACGCGGTCAATCCTTACATGCTGTTCACCGCGTTTGAGCGCACGGCATTCGCCGAGTTACTAACGGCGACATGGCTCCCGCTTATTCTTTATGCCGTTCTGCGTGAGCGAGTTCAAGTTCTTCCCATAGCAATCCCAGTGGCGCTTGTGTGGCTTACCAACCCGCCAGCAGCAGTGCTTGGCTGCTACTCGTTAGCCATCATCGCGGTTGCGCGCCTGATCACAACTCTTAGAGGACAGGAGGAATGCGTTACACCACCCACTCGGCTCATCGGGAACTCGATCGGTGGCACTGCTCTAGGTCTGGGGCTCGCCAGCTTCTATCTTGTTCCCGCCGCATTTCAACGTCGCTACGTCGATGTTGCAATGGCTTCAGCTCAGAGCTTCCTGATAGGCGATAACTTCCTCTTCCACCATACCTCCGATGCAGCTCACGACGCGGTCTTACATACCGCCTCCGTGCTCGCCGTGAGCCTGCTCTTGGCAAGCACCGTATCCCTTGTCATCGCCCTGCGAAGCTCCCCAAAGCGGACCAGGATCCGAAATGTAGTGCATCTCTTGTCAGTTCTCACCCTTGTGATCGCATTTTTGCTCACGCCTCTATCCGCACCGATATGGCACCATGCGCCGGTATTGGCTTACATGCAATTTCCCTGGCGATTTCTGGCGATGCTCATGCCGGCGCTCGCGCTCAGCTTGGCCATTGCCTGCCGAGGCGTCCACCTGACGCGAGTTCAAGCCACTGCTATCAGCGTGGCTCTCGCTTCAGCTCTCACCGTAGCCGGCTACCATGCGTTCGCTCAAGCCTGCGATGCGGAGGATACCGTGACAGCGCGCCTGCAGGCCTTTCGCGCTGAAACGGGAACTGAGGGTACCGACGAATACACCCCGAACAACGCGAGCGACGAAGCTCTGGGTCAGGCGAACCCTCCGTTCTGGTTAGCTCGCGATTCCAATGCTTCCGCACCGCCAGCGGCAAACGCAGGTCTGCTACGTTGGCCGGTTGACATCACCTCGCCCATCCAACAGACGCTTATTCTGAACCTGAGGGACTACCCCGCGTGGCGCATACAGATAAACCATCGAGTGGTCACGACACGCATGCAGCGCGACGACGGTCTCGTTGCAATCCCGCTGCCTGCCGGGACGTCACACCTGGACATTGAGTACGTCGTATCCCGGGACGAGATTGCAGGGCGAGCGATCTCCGCAGCATCCCTCGGTATTCTCGTGTTCGTCTTGATTGATCGAAGAAAAAGAGTAAGACTTACACCCGCGATATGACCTTGCTTGCGCGCGAAAGAGACTAACCAATGAAGAGTCTGAACCGTAGAACTTTCCTCGGAACCGCTGGCCTCGCTGTTGCAGGCGCTCGACTCCAAGCGCTCGGAGCTTCCCCGGGTTCGGGACAGCGAACTGCGGCCAACGATCAGATCCAGTTCGCACTGATCGGCGCGGGGCTTCAAGGCCAGAGGGATGCAGCAATTGCCCTTCAGGTGCCGGGAGTTAGGCTGGTTGCGGTCGCGGACTGTTACGACGGTCGTCTCGCACGATCCAAAGAACTCTGGGGAAACAGTCTCTTTACCACCCGCGACTACGGCGAGATCCTGTCAAGGAAAGATATCGACGCCGTTATTGTCGCCACTCCGGACCACTGGCATAGGCGCATCGCAATCGACGCGATGACGGCAGGAAAGGATGTGTATTGCGAGAAGCCATTGATCCACGCCTATGCGGAGGGTCCGGAGATCATCGAGTCCGCGGGTTCTACAAAGCGCATCCTCCAGGTCGGAAGTCAGCGTGTCAGCTCGATGCTGTACATCAAGGCGAAAGAGCTGCTGGCATCGGGCGCGATCGGTCAGTTGAACATGGTCACCGCGCGGTGGGACCGGAACTCCTCGCTCGGCGCATGGAACTACTCCGTACCGCCCGATGCCAGCACGGAGACATGCGACTGGAGTCGGTTCCTTGGGTCGGCTCCGAAGATCACGTACAACGCAGAGCGCTTCTTCCAATGGCGTAAATGGAAAGACTACGGCACGGGAGTTGCCGGCGACCTGTTCGTTCACCTGTTCAGCGGCACACATTTCATCACAGGTGCGCAAGGCCCGACGCGCGGAATGGCTACCGGAGGACTGCGCTTTTGGAAGGATGGTCGTGACGTTCCCGATGTCATGCTGGCCATGTTCGACTATCCGCAGGGATTCAATCTGAGCATCCGGGTTAACTTCGTCGATGGCGGAGAGGAGAGTGAAGGACTCATCTTCACGGGCTCAGAGGGCACTATGGAGATCGGTCCCACGAGCGTAACTGTGAACCGCTCACCGCGTGAAAAGGAGCCCGGGTACACGATAAGCACCTTTACAGAGGAGATGCAGAAGCGTTACCAGGAGCAATACCGGGAGAGATACCCCGTCGTGCGTCCCAGTGGCGCGCCTCCAATGAGCGTGGAGAAGTACGTTGCGCCGAAAGGGTACAGCGACAGCTTCGACCACTTCCATAACTTCTTCCATTCGGTTCGGACGCGTAGTCCTTCTGTAGAAGATGCAAGCTTCGGGTTTCGCGCAGCGGGTGCGGCCCTGCTCAGCAACCGCAGCATAGACAGTGGCAGCATCGTTCATTGGGATCCGAACCTCATGAAGCTGATCTGAGGCATAGAGACGGACGCGGCAGATTCGATACAAACCCGAACAGATCTAGGGAAGGCTGTATGAGCAATATAAGAAGACCCACCTCCCTTCCTGTTCTCGCTGTGTGCCTGTGCATGCCCCTGGCAGTGTCGCTGGCTCAGCAGCAGCGCCGCACAACCGCTGGAGATGGTCCCGGAGGTTTGGCGCAGCCCACATTTCTCGTTCATCGCCTCGCGACGGATCATGGGTTGCTGCATTTCACGCGTCGGCTTCGGCACGTGGTTGAATCTCAGATTCTCAAACAGGTGAACGCCGAGCTTACCTGCGCTCGCAATATCCATTTTTGGTAGGAGCCGATGGCTGGCGTGGTTGAATACGCGCTACCATGTTGCGATGGTAGACGCAGGTTATCTAACCGATGCTTCCGGATTCTGTGGATGGGCAGAAAAGGTTTGCAAACCTGAAACGGAGTCACAGGTTGTCGAGTTGATTCGTGAGGCCGTCCAGGCGCGTACGCCAATCACAATCGCGGGCGCCGGAACGGGACTCACAGGATCACGAGTGGCACAAGGTGGCTGGGTACTCTCCCTGGAGAACTTCCGCCGACTCGAGGTGATGAGCGGGACTGCGCGCGTTGGCGCTGCGGTAACACTGCGCCAGCTCCGAGATGCGGCGCAACGGAGCGGACAGTACTATGCTCCCGATCCCACCGAGATCGATGCATCGCTTGGGGGTACTATCGCCACGAATGCGAGCGGATCGCGGAGTTTTCGCTTCGGGAGCACCCGCAAGCACATACGGGCATTGCGTCTGGCGCTTATGGACGGAAGCGTTCGGGAGTTCCGGCGCGGAGACAGGATCGACTTCGATGTCCCGCTGCTTCCTGTACCGAACACAAGGAAGTTCACCGCAGGATACCCGCTCAGGCCCGACATGGATTTTATTGATCTCTTCTGCGGCTCCGAAGGAACGCTGGGCATCATCCTTGAAGCCGAGGTAGATCTGCTTCCTGTACCTGCGAGCTTATTCGCAGGAGTCATATTCTTCGTTTCGGACAGCGATGCGCTAGAGGCGGTGACGCGGTGGCGCAGTCTGCCCGAGCTTCGGATGATGGAGTACGCCGACCGCAATTCGCTCGATCTTCTGCGGGCAAGATACCCGGAGATCCCGCAGGCCGCGTGTGCAGCACTCCTCGTGGAAGCCGAAGGTGACGATCTTGACTCATGGGAGCTACGGCTGCGCCAAGCGAGTGCCATGGTCGACCACTCCTGGTTTGCAGTAGGGCCCAAGGATCGAGAACGATTCAGGTGCTTCCGGCACTCGCTTCCGGAACTCGTTATCGAGACGATGCGCCGGCGAGGCTTCCTCAACATGGGAACGGACTACGCTGTCCCGATAGAACGCGAGCGCGAGATGCTTGCGTTCTATCGTTTGCGCTTAGAGGCTGAGTTGCCTGGACGTTACGTCATCTTCGGTCATATCGGCGATGCGCACCTCCATGTCAACATGCTTCCCTCTACTCAGACCGAAGCTGATACCGCCAAGGCTCTTCTCCAAGTCTTTGCGACTCACGCTTTTCAACTTGGAGGTGCGGTCTCTGCTGAACATGGCTTAGGTAAGCGAAAGGCATCGCTCTTGCGAATTCAATACACGCCCACACAGATAGGAACCATGTTGGAAGTGAAGAATCGCTTTGATCCTTACGGGCTCCTCGGAAGGGGCTCAATCTTCGGTGATCATGGTTGAGTGATGGAAACGCGCGATGATTGCGAAACGTGTCGTGCTCAGCTCGCGCAGGCATCGAGATGAGATGGCAAATTCAACGTTCTTTCAGCGATTGGGGCCAACGTTCCAGTAGCACAGCGGGCGACTTAGCTAGTGAAGTTAGTAGTTATAATGACCTCTTCCATGTAGGTCTAACCCTTCAACTTGCCGTGGACCGGGAAGCTTTCTGCGTGGGATCCATGATGGCCACCATTCCTGGGTGTCGGATAAGCAGCAATCTAGAACCCTCGCCGCCCATGTTGAGCGTCTACCAGCTTCCGCGTTCTCCAAACATTGCGATGACTCGGGCCAACCGCTCCGCTCCGTTTTCCCAGTTCACAAGCAGACCGCGCTCCATCTTGTTGCCATCGCCAGCTACCAAGGCGGAGATGATCTTGTTGTGCTCTTCTACGGAGAGATGAAGGTCACCGATAATGGAGCTCGCGTAGAGGCGCCAGTACCGCTCGGTTTGCGGCTCAATTGCGCCATGAAGCACGGCAAGTCGAGGGCCCGCCCCAACGGCGATGATGATGCGGTGAAAGTCACGATCGAGGTCGAAGATGCTTCCCGTCCCCGACTGCGGAGATTCGTTGATCTGCCGGAGCTGGTCGTTGATGGCGGTCAGCTTCTCTGCAGCCACCAACCGGTCCGCCTTTGGCAACGCACAGGCACTCCGGCCTGCCATGCCCTCGAGGCGCCCGATGATGGAGTAGAGCTCGTTGGCGTCATCTTTGGTCAGTGGGGCCACAAACATGCGTGATTTGCTGACGTTTCGCTGTACCCGGATGTATCCCTCGCGCTGCAGCCAATGGAGCGCGCCCCGGACAGGCGTTCGGCTCATGCCGAGATGCCTGGCAAGATCTCCTTCGACGATCCAAGTGCCGGGTGAGAGCTTTCCATGCACGATCAGCTCTCTGATCTCCTGAAAGGCGGTTCGGAGGCTTGTGCCATGTTCTGCTTTGGAGGAACGTTTCGGACTTTTGGCGGCTTTGGTAGAACTCGGCATCGGTCACAACCGTGTGGTTCAAGCTGGCGTCACATCTCGCCGCGCGTACTCAGACTAAACGATTTCCGCATCCGTTCAAGGTTCCCTCGCGGTACATAACGGCCGCAATGGTCGACTCGCCAAAGGTACGGGTGTGTTGCCAGCCTCGAACGTCGCTCCGCCATTAAAGGCATTCAGACACCAGACCGTCCCTTGAAGCAGCTTCGGGATCGCCATCCACTCCACAGACGGCGGTCTGTTCCTGATCTCTGTAGATAGCGAGCGAAAGAAGAGCTTCAAATGTCTCCGAAAAATCAGGCTCTATCGACTATGTGATTCGAAGCTCCTACTTTGATTTTGTATACTTTTCCGCATTCAATGCGGTAAGATCTCCGGATCATCACGTACTTCAAACTTTTTAGGTCTATCAACCCGTTCTCACGGTCATACCTTTCGCTATGGCTGCGCGCAAGGGCTGAGGCTGCACACTCGAACTCTACTCATTCTGTGTCGAGCTATCGTCCACGCCAGCATTGGGCTCCAGAGAGCGTCGCTGTGATTGAAGGAGGCTTCAGAAGGAATGAGAGGGTACTTGACATGTGGTTCTATAGGTACTACCTTTCTGCCCAATTACGAAAGCTTAAGAAGCCGGCTCCCAAAGCCGGGTGAGGTAGTTACATGCCATCTCAGCGTCACGCCGTCGGCCTCGGAATAAGGGACATGCACCAGGAACATCCTGAGCTTTCTGCTCTCCGCGATGTGATTAGAAACCTGATACGGTTTGGGCTCTTCGCGGTATTGCTTTGTTTGACTTCGTATCCTGCAGCGGCTCAGTTCAACAGTGGCATACGTGGAATCGTGTCTGATCCTGCCGGCGCCGCGGTGGAGGGTGCGACTGCGACGCTCGCGTCCCTGAGCACAGGGATAGCATTGCATGCGGCGACTGACGCCACGGGCACATACGACTTTCGGAGTCTTGCACCCGGCGACTACCGCCTGGACATCCAGGCGCCTGGTTTCTCCCTGGTGTCAATCCATTCCACGCTTCTGACGGAACAGACTCTGAACCTGCCTGTCACGTTGACCCTTGGCGGCGTTACGCAGACGGTGAACGTGGAGACGGAAGCACCTTTGCTGAACACGGCGGACAGCAGGTTGCAAACGACGCTGCCGCAGAATCAGATTGACTCTCTTCCAGTCCAAGGTCGATCCGTAATCGGGCTCACAGCTCTGGCGCCGGGAGTTACGGGCACTGGGCTAGCTACAACCAGCGGAATACCCGACAACTTCAACGTTGAGATTACAAATAACGCAAGTGCGAATGGCAGGGGTTTCGATGGGAACCTCTATATCCTCGATGGTTTGGATATCACAAGCTCCGTTCGCGCCGGCGTGGTCAACACGGCACCGAACCCTGATTCAGTACAGGAGGTCGCTCTGCAGACGAACACCTACTCTGTGGAGTACGGCAGAGCAGGTTCCATCCAGAGCGCGATCACTACAAAGGCAGGCAGCGATCGGCTGCACGGCTCGGCGAGTTATTACTACACCTCCAAGGCTCTTTGGGCGCGAAATGAGTTCACTCCAGTTAGGGGTTATGCGCCGTTTCATTACAACAACTTCTCCGGGACGATCGGCGGTCCCATCTTCAAACATCGCACGTTCTTCTTCGCCTCCACGCAGCCGTTACGGTCGATCAGCACCAGCAGCTCCGCGATAACGTTTGAGGCACCTGAGTTTGTGCAGTGGGCTCAGGCCAATTATCCAGCTTCTCTTGGGACGTCACTTCTCACAAAATACCCAGTCACCAAGGCAACGATCACGGGTGTCTCGAAGACGGCAGCCAATATTTTTCCGTCTACCAGTTCGAATGCGTGTGGAACTCCAGCGACTCACAACATCCCTTGCAATCTTCCGATGATCGATAGCGGGAACTCTTCTCTTGCACCCTATCGAAACGGAACTCAGTGGTCGGTGCGAATTGATCAGAACTTCAAGCGAGACCGCCTCTATGCGAGCTACTACAACACGACTCTGGCGAACGTGACCGCATCTCCACGGCAGGGGATGGATTACACAAACTCGCAGGTAAGCCGCTCCGGCCAGATCAACGAGACGCACACCTTCAGCTCCTGGATGCTGAACGAGGGAGCGTTCGGGGGCTTACAGATCGAGGGCATCACAGGCGTGACGGGGCCGTTCAACATACCGACGACGACGATTACCGGGCAGTCCAACGCCGTTGGGGTCTCGCCCGCATTTCAGGATTTCATTCAGCACAACTATCACTGGCGCGATACCTTCAGCCTTGTTCATGGGCGTCACAACATCAAGGCTGGTCTCGAGGGCTTCCATGGAGACGAATTGACCCTCTTCGGAGAGCAGCACGCGCAGCCGTCGTTTGTCTTCAACAATCTGCTGAACTTCGTTCAGGATGCCCCTTTCTCTGAGAGCAACGTCTACTATGACCCCCTGACCGGCAAATTCGCCTTCTTCAACCTAGGCGTGGCGAGTACGACGTACGGTCTTTTCGTTCAGGACGAATGGCAACCGAGGCCACGACTAACTCTGACCTACGGTATCCGGTTCGACAACTTCGGAAATCCACACCCATCGAAGGCGCTCGGATCCATTATCAGCAACTTCTATCTTGGATCTGGAGGCGATCTCACTACGCAGGTCGCAAATGGCGTACTCAAGCAGACGCCAAACGTCTTCACCTCATCGCCGAAGGCATTCAGTCCACGAATCGGTGTGGCGTGGGATCCAACCGGGAGCGGAAAATGGGCGGTACGTGGCGGCTTCGGTATCTACCACGATTGGCTGACCAATGGTGAGTTGACCGTTCCCCTGCGAACCAATTTGCCCGCTTACGCAAACCCGACATTTTTTTCCAATCAGGGGACGGCACCGATCTTCGCTTTAGGAACGAGCGCGACCTATCCATTCAACTATCCGGTTCCGGTGGTAGCACCTGCAACACCAGACAGCCATGGCGGTGTTGTGGGTCAGCAGTTCTCAATAGGCGGCACGGATCCTCACCTGAGGGAGCCGCGCATCATGAACTACACCGCGGGCCTGGAAAGAGCTTTGGGTAAGCACGTGACTCTTGGCGCGAACTATGCAGGATCCCGCGCTGTCGATCTACCCGAGGGTGACATCTCGACGATCACTCCGAACAATGACGTTAACCGGGCTGCGGGGAAACTGATCGCGAGTGGTGGCAAACTCGTTCGTCCAAATCCGAGCTTCGGCACAATTCTTTACACGCGTAACGGAAACCAATCTGTCTACAACGCGTTCATTGCGACGATCAACGGACGGTTCGGCCCCAGGGACAGCTTTCAGGCGTCTTACACTCGATCGCGCGCGACCGACTACGGTTACCAATACCCTGACCCGCTCGCTCCCCGCTCAACCTATCGCGGACCATCGAACTTCAACGTGCCGCAGCGCTTTTCCCTATCTGAGTCCCTCAACCTTCCCGAGTTGAAGGGGAGATCCATGGCGGTGCGAGCCGCTGCTGGGGGATGGACTATCTCTGGGGCTGTGATCTTGCAGAGTGGAAATCCCTTCACGGTCTACACGACCGCTACCTTTTCGGGTGGTGGCGACTATAACGCGGATGGTTACAACTACGACTTTCCAAACGCGTCGGGATACAGCCAGGCGACTGACCGGCGCTCCTACCTTACTGGGGTTTTCGCTCGTTCCGGTTCGGCCGTGTTTAGTGCGCCCGCTCCAGGAACGGAGGGAAATGAGCTGCGGAACCGATTCAGCGGTCCTGGATTTGCGAACACAGACCTAAGCCTGCTGAAGAGTTTCTCTCTTCATGAGTGGGCACATCTTCAGGTTCGTGGAGATTTCTTTAACGTGTTCAACCACCCGAATCTCACAAACTTCGTCAGCGATCAATCCAGCGGCAGCTTCGGCAGAGCCACGAATGCGTTCAACGCACGTTACATCCAGGTAGCGGCGCGCATCAACTTCTAATCTTCGTACCAGTGAGCAGAGGAGAAATAAGGGAATGCAAAAGAGAGTCTCGCGCAGAGCGGTTCTTGGTGGGATGGGTGCCGGTGTAGCACAGCTGCTTTTCGAGAGGCGCATGCTTGCGGCCAGTGTGTTCGGCCAGAGCACAGGCGGTCCAGGGAAGGTCAACCTGAGCCTGACGGCGGTGACACCGGGTGCATTGCGAATCAGCATCGCGCCTGTAACCTCCACCGTGCCGGTGCACGAACTCGGAATTCTGGAGCGTCCATGGCCCGCGCCACTTGAGCCTGCGGGGGAGGGGAAGGCGCATACGATCCCTTGGGGACGCTACACGATCGAGATCAAGGAAGAGCCTCTGCGGATTGCAGTGTCTGAGAAGGGCGGGAAGCTTCGGCAGGAGGTACGCTTCGACACGGACAGCACATCCGTGAACTTCGCCATCGGTGATGCTCCGCTCTTTGGCCTTGGTGAGGGTGTTCATCCGTGGGACAGGCGCGGAACCAGGGATGGAATGGTCAATGGGCAGCATTCGCCTGATCTCCTGATCTACGGCTCACGAGTGCCGATACCGTGGTTGATCAGTGCTGCTGGCTGGGGCATCTTCATCGGACAGCCTTCCGGCAACTTCGATCTCACTGGAAAGGAGGGTTCCTTCCGCCCGGTTGAAGCGACCTCAACGAGGAACGTCTTTCTGGTTCTGGGCGATAGACCGGCAGATCTTTTGCGTGAGTACGCCGGTCTTACGGGTTTTCCGCATATGCCACCGCTCTGGTCTTTGGGATACCAACAGTCACATCGCACGCTGGAAAGCCGCGACGAGATCCTCTCGGAAGCCAAGACCTTTCGGGACAAGAAACTGCCTTGCGACGCAATGATCTATCTCGGTACGGGCTTCTGCCCTTCGGGTTGGAACACGGGGCATGGATCTTTCACCTACAACGACAAGGTCTTTCCAGATCCTTCCGCCATGTTTCAGCAGATGCATGCGGAGAACTTCAAGATCATCCTGCATGTCGTTCCTCCTGGGGACGTCCATGGCAAGATCACGGATACGGGAACAGCGGCCGAAAGCTCCGGTGACGCTGTGACTTACTGGGCCAAGCACCTGCCCGCGGAACTCGCCGGTGTCGATGGCTGGTGGCCGGACGAGGGCGACCGATTAGCGACTACTGCAAGGTTGGAGCGGAACGAGATGTACTGGGAAGGGTCGATCAAGCTGCACCCAGAAAAGAGACCGTTTGCCCTCCACCGCAATGGGTACGCGGGGCTGCAGAGGTTTGGCTGGCTATGGTCCGGTGATGTTGAGTCGAGGTGGGAGACACTTCGCGCGCAGATTATGGTTGGGATGAACGTAGGCCTTTCCGGCATACCGTACTGGGGTACAGACACGGGCGGCTTTGTGCCCACACCCGAGTTGACGCCGGAGCTTTATGTTCGCTGGTTTCAGTTCAGTTCTTTCTGCCCCTCTTTCAGGGCGCATGGACGGACCTGGAAGCTGCGACTTCCGTGGGGCTGGAACCAGGGAACGACCGGGCCGAAGGAGATTGAGAGTGACTGGTCGAAGACATGGCCGTCTGAGAAGGATCTGCACAGGCCAGATGTTGAGGAGATATGCCGGAAATATCTGAACCTTCGCTACCAGCTGCTTCCTTACCTGTACTCGTCGGTCGCTCAGACGCATGCCACCGGGCTGCCGCTTATGCGTGCCATGTGGATCGACTATCCGGAGGATCAGAAGGCAATACTTACTGCCGACCAGTACATGTGGGGTGACAACTTCCTGGTAGCTCCGGTGCATGAGAAGGATGCTCAGCAAAGGTCTACCTATCTGCCGGCGGGATCATGGTGGGACTTCTGGACTGACACCCGCGTGGAGGGCGGTAAGGAAGTCGCGCGTCCGGTGGATCTCGGGACAATGCCCCTTTACGTCAAAGCAGGTGCCATCATGCCGATCGGACCGGTGAAGCAGCACACATCCGAGAAGACAGATCTGCCGGTGACACTCAGGGTGTACCCGGGAGCCGATGGGAAGTTCACGTGGTACGACGACGACGGGTCAAGCTTTCGGTTTGAGCGTGGCGAGTTCATGCGGGTCCAATGTGAATGGAACGACCGGGAACAAACACTGACGTTGACTCGCGACTCAAAAGGAAGACTCGGCGCGGGGACGAAGATACGGGTGCAACTCAACGGAAAGGGAGAGGCAAAGGACGTGAGCATCGGCGTGAAGACGACATCCGTTCGGCTTTGAGGAAAGTTCGTCGCAGGCTCACGGAACACGCGAAGGGGTGGCTACCCAGAGGCAGCGCGAGGCGTTGACTCCGATGATCCATCGTGTTCGGATGAGAGTCGGTGAATGGTAAACCAGCGCTTCCGATCGATGCGGTTTTGCCGTCGTTGATCTCTTCCCTTCTGAGTCATCCCAACCTGGTGATCGAGGCCGCCCCTGGCGCTGGAAAGACGACCAGGGTACCCCCAGCGTTGCTGGGCATAGTGACCGGCGAGGTCGTGGTGCTCGAACCTCGCCGAATCGCGGCGCGGCTGGCGGCGCGCAGGGTTGCGGCGGAGCTCGGGGAAGAGGTAGGCGAGACAGTCGGTTACCAGGTGCGGTTCGAGGAGGTGTCCGGCCCGCAGACGCGACTTCGCTTTGTAACGGAAGGCGTCCTCACCCGGCGTCTACTCTCCGATCCATCGTTACAAGGCGTTGGGGCCGTGGTGCTCGATGAGTTTCATGAGCGCCACATGGAGACTGACCTCGCGCTTGCGCTGCTAAAGCGTCTCCAGCAGAAGCGCCCTGATCTACGAATTCTCGTCATGTCGGCTACGCTCGATGCAGGTCCGGTGGCGCACTACCTTGGCGATTGTCCGATGTTGCGCTCAGAGGGAAAGATCTTCGACGTCTTCGTCCGTCACCTGCCGTATTCACCGCTGCCGCTCCATACACAGGTAAGAAACGCGATCGAACTGCTGACAGCCGAGGAACGGACCGGTCACATTCTGATCTTCCTGCCCGGAACGGCAGAGATCCGAAGAGCGATGCGGGAATGCGAGAGCGTGGCGCATCGAGCTGGCTTCCAGATGCTGCCCCTCCATGGAAATCTCTCGCCCGCAGAACAGGACCGTGTGCTTTCGCCCACGCGATCGCGAAAGCTGATCTTCGCGACAAACGTAGCCGAAAGTTCTGTCACGATCGACGGTGTGACCGCCGTAATCGACAGCGGACTCGCGCGGATCGCAACATACTCCCCATGGATTGGGCTGCCGACACTATCAATCGCGCGCGTGAGTCAGGCTTCAGCGCAGCAGCGTGCCGGCCGCGCGGGGCGTACTGGCCCGGGTCGCGTACTGCGGCTTTACCCGGAGGAGGATTTCCGCCTCAGACCTGAGTACGACCTGCCCGAGATCGTCCGGAGTGATCTCTCTCAAACCTGCCTGGCTCTCCGGGCTATGGGGATCTCGGACCATCAGCAGGTTCCATGGCTGACGGTTCCACCGCAAGCTGCCGTCCAAAGTGCAGAACTTCTACTGACCCGCCTTGGAGCGACGGGAGAGATGGCACAACAGCTGGCGCGCTATCCCCTGCCGCCGCGCCTATCGCGCATGCTGGTCGAATCAGTGCAGAGAAGAGTTGGCGAGAGCGGGTGCTTGGTCGCCGCGCTGCTTGGCTCGGGAGCCCGCAGCACCCAAAGTGATCTGCTGGCAGCGATTGAGGCAGAACAGGACGATCGGTCGCTGCAGGTGGCAAAGCAGCTCCGAAGATTGGTAAAAGCCGGTCAGCAGGTTCGCGAGGATGACGACGCTCTGCTGATGTCGGTACTCATGGGGTATCCAGATCGTGTCGCGCGGCGCAGATCAGGGAACCAGCTGCTGCTATCCTCCGGCGCCTCTGCAGAGCTGGCCGACGACACACCCCGATACGAGTTCATGGTCGCGATCGATGCCGAAGATCGCAAGGAGAAGGCACTTCCGATCGTGCGTATGACCGCGCGGATCGAGCCGGAGTGGCTCCTCGACCTCTTTCCTGACAGCATCCGCGAGCGGGTGACTGTGATCTGGAACCAAACGGCAGAGCGGGTGGATGCCGTGAGTGCACTCATATATGACGAGCTGGTGATCTATGAATCTCGAGACACAGCACCAAACCCGGAAGCCGCAACGGAGCTGCTGGTTCAGAAGGCGATCGAAGCAGGTCTCGAACGGTTTGTGGAAGGAGACGCCCTAGACGAGTTTAGAGCGCGTCTGGCATTTGGTGGCTTTGAGTTACCCGACGTCCCGAAGGTGTTGCACTCTCTCGGCGCGGGGCTCCGAAGCTTTACTGAACTGAGATCCTCTGCGCGGCGCCTCATACCCATGCTCCAAGAGGCGGTCGGGGCGACGAAACTGGATGAAAGCGCTCCGGTCAACGTAAAACTGCGGAGTGGACGTCTGATCAAGGTCCATTATGAAGAAGGCAAGCCGCCATGGATCGCCTCTCGTCTGCAAGACTTCTTCGGCATGCAGGATTCACCAGAGATCGGACCTAATCGAACACCTCTCGTGATCCATCTTCTCGCTCCAAATCAGCGAGCCGTGCAAACTACCTCGGACCTTCGAGGATTCTGGGAGCGACTCTACCCGCAGGTCCGCCGCGACCTCATGCGACGTTATCCAAGACACAGTTGGCCGGAGCGGCCGTGACTGAATCTAACGTTGAGCCGGAGGGAGATCATCCAGATCATAATGGGAGCGATGAGTACACCCGGCAAGCCACTCAACACACCACGTCAGGTCCTGTTCGCAAGCCTGATTGGCACTACCATCGAGTTCTTCGACTTTTACATTTACGCAACCGCAGCTGTGCTCGTCTTCCCTCGGTTATTCTTTCCAGCCTCTGATCCCGCTTCAGCGATCCTTGCGTCTCTGGCGACCTTTGGGATCGCCTTCCTAGCGCGACCAGTCGGGTCTGCGCTCTTTGGACATTTCGGGGATCGAATCGGTCGAAAGACAACCCTCGTGGTCGCGCTGGCGTGCATGGGGATCTCCACCGTCGCCATCGGAGCTTTGCCGACCTACAGCACTATCGGCTTTGCCGCACCGCTACTTCTGGCACTCTGCAGGTTTGGTCAGGGCATCGGTTTGGGTGGCGAATGGGGCGGGGCGGTTTTACTTGCAATTGAGAATGCGCCTCCCAAGAAGCGTGCCTGGTATGGTATGTTCCCACAGCTCGGAGCGCCCATTGGCTTCTTCCTATCGGGCGGAGTTTTCCTTCTGCTATCGCGCTGGCTCACGAACGACCAGTTCTTCGCCTTCGGCTGGCGAATTCCTTTCCTGGCCAGCGCAGTTCTGGTATTCGTCGGTTTGTACGTTCGGCTAACTATCACCGAGACACCCGTATTCCAAAAGACGCTGAGCCGTGGCGAGCAGGTCAAGCTACCTATTCTGGTCGTCTTCCGCGAACATCTCAAAGCCCTGATTGCAGGTGTCACCGTCTGCCTCGCAACCTTTGTTCTCTTCTACCTGATGACCGTCTTCGCGCTTTCCTGGGGTACAAGCGCACTCGGCTTCAGCCGCGGCAAGTTTCTGCTGATGCAGCTGTTTGATATTGCCTTCTTTGCGATTGCTATACCTATTTCCGCTATTCTCGCTGAGAGCGGACGGCGGCGGGTGATGCTCTGGATTACGGCTGCGATCGCTCTCTTTGGCCTCGTACTGGCGCCGCTTTTCCTCGCCGGCACCATAGGAGCGGTCTGCATGATGGCGTTGGGTTTGTTCCTGATGGGCCTCACATACGGCCCGCTGGGCACCGTTATCTCAGAGCTGTTCCCAACGCGGGTCCGATATACGGGCAGCTCGCTGGCCTTCAGTCTTGCCGGGATCTTAGGGGCGTCGCTCGCGCCCTATGCTGCAACGTGGCTGGCACGCACCTACGGTCTTCAATTCGTGGGCTACTATCTCTCCGCATCTGCGTCGCTGACGTTTCTAGGTCTATTGACCATCCGCGAAACCAAGGATGATGACCTCAGCGCAGACGAGCATGCGGTCGTACACACGCGCGACGGGGACCTCTAAAGGCGGGATCGGCGGCGGCGAAGAGTTCCCCGCCCCCGACTACGCCCTACGTCATTTCACTACTTCCACCGATTCGCGTGCGCGCAACGGCTCGACGACAGAAGACATGTCCTGCTCTCCAAAGCCACTGCTCACAGCACTCTCAAAGAGCGCCCGTGCAGTCGCTGCTGTCTTCAGGTCGACACCGCTTTCACCTGCTGCGGCGTGCGCATACTGTAGATCCTTCGACATCAGTTTCAGGAGGAAGTTCACTGTGTAGTCACGGCTGGTCATCCTGGCTGAGATCGCGGATAACAGAGGACTGCCAGGCGCGCCATTCTTCAAGATGGTAAGCGCCTTCTCTCGATCCAGCCCGCTTCGCTCAAGCCACGCTAACCCTTCGGCCAAAGATGCGACCTGTACACCGCAGAGAAAGTTGTTGAGAAGCTTCATGATCGCTCCACTGCCGACCGGCCCAAGGTGCACGATCTCCTTGCTCATTGCCTGCAGCACAGGTGTTACCTTTGCGAGCGATCTGTCGGGTCCTCCCACCAGGAAGGTGAGCTGACCACCTTCGGCCTGCATCCTGCTACCCGTGACCGGGGCATCCAGCATCTCAAGTCCACGTGAGCTCGCCTCCTGGGCAAGCTCAGATACCCAACCGGGGCTCAGTGTACTTGCTTCAATCAGTACGGCGCCGGGCGCAGCGCCGGCAAGAGCTCCATCAGGGCCCATCCACGCAGAGCGAGACGCAGCATCGTCCGAGAGCATCGCGAGGATCACCGATGCCCCCGTTGCGGCCTCCTCAGGTGTCCTAGCGATAAGTGCGCCCTGAGACGCGAGCGCCTGGGCCTTTGCAGGGGTGCGGTTATATACCGTCAGCGGGTAGCCGGCCTTGAGAAGGTTCTTCGCCATTCCGGCTCCCATGGTGCCGAGTCCAAGTAGCGCTACTGATTCTTTTGTCATCATGTCTCCCCTGTACCGTCTACTCCAGTCGGTGCACACGCACCGGCACTGTCATTCGTTCGCTTACATGCACCGGATTTCGCAAGGCGCGCCCGAATCCGTCGAAGCGCACCTCGGCCCAGTCTCCATCGACAAGCTCGAGTCCGTCTCCGAAGGAGAGCGCATCCGCTCCGAAAAAATGCACGTGAACGCTCCCGGGCTGACGATGTCCTTCGAACTTGAAGTGATGATGTTCAAGGTTGGATAGCGCATGACACATGTTCTCTTCGCCGCTCGCGATTCTCTTCTCCCATAAGGTCTTTCCAGATCGCTGGATCCGAACCTCACCCTTCACGTTTTGGAACGCTGCCCCGACCACAAGCTCAGGCCCGAGACTGCACGTGCGCAGCTTTGATCCTGCCAGGTTGAGGTAGTTGCGCCTCTCGAACTTGTGATCCGAGAATTCATTTCCAGCAGTCATGCCGATTCGGTACGGGATCGCGTCGTCACCGATGATGTAGATACCCGCGATCTCTGCCTCTTCGCCGCCATCCTCTGCATGGCCTGGGATCTCGAGTGGCTCAAACGGTCCGCGTATCACGGATCCATCCCCCTTATAAAACCACTCCGGTGCAACGCCGATCTCGTCCTTACCGGGTCGCCCTCCGGCGACTCCCCAGTCGAACATCCGCATACTGTCGGTTACCTGCTCGGCAGTCTTCGGCTGATCGGCAATGTGCATCGCCTGCCTCTCCTTGGCGCTTCCGAGATGTGTGAGGCCAGTCCCGGCGACGAGCACTCGCGAGGGTTCGCCCGGAACATCGATTGGCGCGAGAAGCCGCCAGTTCGACCTGCCGTTGTAGACCTCGTCATACTCAAGCACCTCCCCGGTCGCGAGAGATCGCGCGTACTCCGAAACTCTTCTTCCCTCGCGCAGACACGTCCGCGCGAGTTCATAGACGGATGTCACTTCGGTCAGGCAGAGCAGCTTCGGCTCCTGGACGAGAGCAACCCGGCGGGACGTGGCGTCCGCAATCTGAACAAGATGAACCATGCTCGCTCCTTGCTGCTTATTCGATGATCGTGAATCGTTTCAATGAATCTTCATTGACGGTCAGACCGAGCCCAGGCAGGTTCTCGTCGAGATCGATGTAGCCATTTGTAGGAGTCGGCTCTCCATCAAAGATGTACCAGAACAGTTCGTTGCCGACTTCGACATCGACCTTCGGGAAGAACTCGGCGATTGGCGAGTTCAGGCTGGCCATGACGACATGGTAGTTGTGCATCTGCCCGGCATGTGGCACGACAGGAACCTGAAACGATTCTGCAAGAGCACAGATCTTCCGCGCCTGACTTATACCACCAACCCGATTCGTGTCGAATTGGATGTAATCGAGTGCATTCGCTTCCAGAAGCTCGCGAAAACCGAAGACAGTGAACTCATGCTCTCCGCCAGCAATTGGCACACGGCCGTAGGATTTCAGCTCCTTGTAGCCGCGCGTGTCGTCGGGAATGACGGCCTCTTCGAGCCATCGCAGATGGAATGGCTCCAGTAGCGGGAGCATGCGCTTGGCGTAGTCCAGCGTCCAGCCCATGTAAGCATCGGCCATCAGATCGATCTCTTCGCCTAATAGCTCGCGTACCGTTCTTACCAACTCAACATTCCGCTGCATGCCGGCTGCGCCGTCGATAGGCCCCCAACCAAAGCGCAGCTTCATCGCTTTATAGCCCTCGTCCTTGTATCGCTGCGCCTCCACGCGTAGTTCATCGAGCGGCATGCTGTACAAGCGGCTTGCATAGACAGGAATCTTCTCTTTTGTGCGGCCGCCCAGTAGGCGGTACACCGGCTGCTTCGCCGACTTTCCCAGGATGTCCCACAGCGCAATATCAACTGCGGAGATCGCAGTCATGGCTACACCCTTTCGCCCAAAGGCCATCGTGCGGCGGTACATCTGCTGCCAGAGATACTCCACGTCCCACGGGTCAGCACCAACCAGCAGGGGCCGCAGATAGGTATCGATACAAGATTTCGTGACTACCGGAGAGAGCGCTGCATTTCCAAGGCCGACGAGGCCGCTGTCTGTGAATATCTCCACCAGCACCCATCCGTGAAACGCAAAGTTCCCCATCGAGGCCTCGCGAAAGGTAACGAGGTCCATCGGATTCGTGCAGAAATGGGGCGGCAACGGGACAGTCTTACCCTCCCATTGCACGACACGTGTGCGCACTTCTGTGATTTTCATGCGTTGCTCTCTATCTCCAGTAGGTCATGCGTACGAAGTGGTTGAATCCTGCCCGCGAAGGAGACGATGGCAAGAAAGCCGATAAGGTGAAATGTTCCAACAAGAACAAACAGCGTTCCGTACCCAAAGCCGTGACCCAGAAGAAAGCCAGCGACCAAACCGAAGATCGCGCCGCCGATAGCGCCGCCGAACCCGACCAGCCCCGATACTGTACCCACAGCCGAAAGCGGGAAGATATCCGCTGGGATGGTCATAATCAATCCAGACCAGGACTGCTGGCAGAAGAACGCGATGCTGAAGAGCAGGATGGCTATCTGCACCGGAGCCAGCGGGACCAGCATGATCACAGGCATGCACGCAGCGCTTAGCCCGAGCGCAAGTTTACGTGCTACATCCAGAGATCTACCGCGGCGCAGAAGACTGCTTGAGAACCACCCCCCCAAGAAACTGCCCAGACCGGATGCAGCGTACGGGATCCATGCGTAATAACTCACCTGCTTGATATCAAATCCGCGGGCGTCATAGAGATACTTCGGTAGCCAGAACAGCATGAAGTACCACGCCGAATCGCTCATGAACTTGGCGAACACGAGCGCCTGCACGCTGCGGATGTTGATGATCTCCCGAAATGTGAGATGTTCCGCCAGGGCCCGCGCATCGATCGTGTTGGACGATAACATCGTCGCGTTTCCTCGATAGGCGACCATCCACCAAAGCACCCAGGCCGCTCCGACGATCCCGGCGGCGAGAAAGACCGTGCGCCACCCGCTGCGCAGCAGCACAAAGCCGATCAGCGGCGGCGCCAAGACGGAACCGGCCGCCGTGCCGGCGTTGATGATTCCCATTGCGGTGGATCGCTCCCCTGGCACAATCCATTCCGAGACCACGCGGACGGCTGCCGGGAAGGCTCCACCCTCGCCCATACCCAACAGAAAGCGTGCGATCAGAAGAAGCATGAACCCCGAAGCCAGGCCGTGCAGGGCGCATGCCACAGACCACCAGAGCATGATGAGCATAAATCCCCGCCGCGTACCCAGCCGGTCCAGGAGACGTCCTCCGATCGCATAGAGTGCAGCGTAGGAAAGCAGAAATGCCGTCTGGAGATATGAGAACTGCTGGTTCGAGATCGGGATGGTGCGCTGGATCGCGGCGATAGCCACAGGCAACGTCTGCCTGTCGAAGTAGCTGATTGCGATCGCCGCCGTTACAAGTGCGACGAAGTACCAGCGCCTGTTCTCGCCGCTATCCTGTGCTCCGCTCATTCGAAGATCTGTCGCCATTGCGCTCAACCCTTGTGTCGCGACTACCAGTGGAGGTGCAATAGTGAAGTGCCCTGTCGGGGCATCTCCGTCCTGATCTTCACTTCACCCTTGGAGATTTCGATCCACTCAGGCGATGTCAACAGCTCCAGTTGTCCAGCGCTCTTCAATTGCGTGTACTGCTCCGTCGTTGGATGCTGCGGAGATCCCATAGCCTTCCAAACGGTGTACGCATTGCTATGGGTGTCATCGATCCGGTAGTGCTCGAGTAGCGCGCGATGAACGTCCGCGGGAATGCCGTGAATCGTCACCTCAGTGGGAACCGCCTCTGCCGCACCGTCTACGTCGCTGTAGTTCCACACAAGCACCGACGCGTCCCGGCCGGCCTTCGTGGCGAAGGCATCGACGTCCGAGTCCTGTCGGACGCCGGTACTCAGCAGCGTGTTGAGGGGGACCTCTCCCGTGCTGGTCGTGCTCACACGATCTCCGGACATTAGCGCGAACATTCTGAAGACGTTCAGGACGGGTTTGTCGATGCCGTTAGAGGCCAGGGATCGAAACCCCTCAAAGTAATCCTTGTCCTCGAACTCGAAGGACCAGCTCAGCATGGAAATCAGGTTCACCTTATGTCGGTCCTGCAGCTCGAATAGCCCCTTGAAGGCCGTCGCGGTGTAAGCCGGATACAGCAGGCCATTCCGGTAGTTGTTCGCCGGGTTCACCTTGGAAGAACATGCCGCGCAACCTTCGGGGTCGGCCTCGCTGATGATGATGGGAAGATGAATAAACTTCGGGTACTTCGCAATCAGCTCGAAGCCTTTATCTGCATCCGCCAACTCACGGTTGATCCCCATTGTGACCTTGCCATCCTTGATCGATGGCCGGCCCTTGGCATGAAAAGAGATGAAGTCTATTGGTACGGCTCGGCCGTTTGCGGCGCTTTTCCCGGAGTTTACATGCTCGAGAAAGTTGGTGAGGAACGAGTTAGCCTTTGGATTACCAGGACTCGTCGATGCGGGACCACCGACCCTCGCGCCCGGGAGCGCTGTCCGAACCCCCGCTACCGCGTAGTCATAGAGTTTGTAGTACTCCTCCGGAGATGTGTGCCAGTAGTCGATGTCCGGCTCGTTCCATACCTCGAAGTACCACTGCAGAACCTGCTCTCTTCCGTAGCGCTCCACGAGGTGTGCGGTGACGACCCGAGCCAACTCGCCCCACTTTGCGTAGTCCTTGGGCGGATTGTTCGATTTTCCAGAGACCGTGCTCTTTGGGTAGTGCACCTGGTATGGCTCGTGGCGGTCGGGGAGATCGGCTGCAAGATCCTTCGGCATGAAGCCCAACTCCACCATTGGCCTGACCCCCGCCGCTTTGTAAGCGTCGAAGATCCCGTCTAGGATTTTGAAGTCATAGACAGGCTTGCCGTTCGCGTCTTCGCTGTAGACATTTGTAGAGCTGAACTTCAGCTCAGCCCTTCCGTCACCCGATGTAAGCAGGTGGTGTGCGCGGATGTAGACGGGTACAGGACTGAGATCATGCAACTCCTTCAGGAGCTCCGTCCCATGTCGCATAGTCGTGTAGTTCGCTTCGTCATATCCAAACCAGCTGTAGATTGGCTTGTAAGGTCCCACCGTTTTGGCCAGGTCGACGCTGATCGTCACGGGCGCATGTGAAGACACTGGAGGAGGTGGGGGAACCGTTCCCTGCGCGTGCACCTTCAAACCCTCAAAGATCAGTAGGGTAAGGACAAGCAGGGCAACACTGTTCAACCGGCCGGAAACATTCTTCACCGAGATCTCACTTTCTACCTAGAAGTTATATTTAAGCGCGAACTGGATATCACGAGACGGGACGGAGGTGCTTGTGACCTGACCACCCGCAGTCGCATCTATCGTGGAGTTTGGGGCGCTGAAACTGGTTGTGTTCGGCAGGTTGAAGAACTCTGCTCGGAACGAAAGCACGCTCTCCCTTGGCATGGCAAAGTTCTTGAACAGCGAAGCGTCATACTGCCGGAAGAAGTCCGATCGGAGTGTATTGGCACGCACCTGCCCGTAGCTGTAAATCGGGGCAACGACGTAAGCGCTCTTATCGAACCAGCTCGTTAGCGACCGCTTGAAGTTCGGGTTTCCACCGCTGGGGTTGATATTCGGTCTCTGGCTTCCGACCCCGGTGTTAGCTCGGTCTGCTGACACGATCGGGGTATAGGGTGTTCCGCTGCGAAGCACGATGATCGATTGCAACTGCCAACCTCCGATTGCTGCGTCGGTGAATCTGTTGGCACGACCCAAGAACCGCTTTCCGCGGCCGAACGGCAGCTCATAGTCTCCGCTCAAAGCGACGTTATGCCGAACATCGAACGGCGAGAGCGCATATTCATAGCCGCTGTTGCCACCCAAAGCAGGAGATTGATTGAACTGCATGAACTTAGAATAGGTGTAAGCGATCAGGCCTGTGAAGCCATTGCCGGCACGATGCTCCACTTTTGCCTGGAGCGAGTTGTAGTTGGTTGATAGATCCTGTGCCTGGAACGTGATTGTGCTAAATGGTTGGTAGGGTCGCCGTGCCTGGATGCTGCCTGGACCGGGTGTGGGGTCATTGAAGTCGTCTGAGCTCTGAAGATGCACACCGTGATTTCCAACGAAGCCGACCTCTGCGACAGTCTTGGCCGAAAGCTGTTCCTGGACGCCCAGGCTGTAATGCTCGTTATAGCCGATCTTAAGGTGCGTGTAGGTCGGAGATAGCTGCGGGTTTGCGAGAGCAGACCCAAGCGGCGTGCCGAGAAAGAAGTCGGCCAGCGTTCGTGTCGGAGTTACATTCTGTGTTTGATTGACGGTCTCCGACAACCGGAATGGCAGCGAGTTGAGGTTCACTCGTCCACTCGTTCCTTCGGGCTCATAGAACATCCCAAAGCCTCCGCGGACGACCGTCTTGCTGTTCACGCTGTACGCTACGCCCAATCTTGGACCGAACTGTGTCCTATCGGTGTAAGTGAGGTTGTACGGCAGGCCAGCCTGACTGCTGGTCTGGATATATTGTCCAAAAAACTGAGTTGCGGTGGGAGCCGCATACTGCGATGTCAGATCGGGAGTGGGTCCATTGCCTGAGACGATGATGGGCTTAGAACGAGTCGGATCGAAGGTGCCGAGCTGGCCCTTGTAGCCGCTCAACCACGGAGAGTACTCGTATCGAAGTCCAATGTTGAGCGTCAGCCGGTCGCTTAAGCGGAGATCATCCTGCGCGAAAAATTGATAATACGTCTGTTGCCCGCCGAAGTTGCTTGCAGGATATGCGCGCGTCACTGCTGACGGATACCCCAGCAGGAAGTCTGCATAAGCGTCCCCGGATGCGTTGCCATTGAAGTTGAACTGTCCCGCATACTGCTGGCTGTCGTAACCCAGCCACTGGTAATACCGGATCAGGGTTCCGAACTTGAGCGACTGTCGACCTTTTAGGATCGTAAAGTTTTCCGTTCCTTCAATCGCTTTACGATCCTGCGACTTTGGTCTCTGATCGAACGCCGAACCCTGCAGCGACGTGTACCCGCTGAAAGCGAAATCCGGGAACGAGCCGCCGGTTCCGGGGCGTAACTGAGCTGCGAATCCGGTGACGCCAAACTGCGTATTGAAGTCGGGCCCCTGCAGAAATGCCGTCAGGCGAACATGGCTTGGAAGGTAATGAACACGTGCATCGTTCACTTTATTAGCACCGATGTTCGTGACGAGCCCAATCGCAATATCCTCCCCATTTGACGTTAGCGATGCAGTCCCGAGTGAAGGCGAGGCATTCGGATCCACCTCCCGATTATTTACATAGATCCAACGACCAAAGAGGCGATTGTGAACGTTGATCGCATGATCGATACGAATCGTGAACTGGTCGAAGTCCACGGCCTGCGATGGCGCATAGCTGAAGGTTCCACTCGCAGTATTCGCCGTGGGAAAGTATTGCTGAATCGCAAGCGCTTGCTTCGAGATCATTCCCTGCGGTATTGCGTTATCTGCGAACGGCACGCGCGTTATCGTTCCGTTCACGTTTGTTGTCAAGTGCGGATCATAGATCGTCTTCGTGCCAAAGCGTCCCTGTCTCTGGGCGGCACTCGCGACGATGCTATTGAAGACCAGACCCTGCCGCAATCGTTGCCCCTCGTAGTCGATGAAGAAGAAGGTCTTATCCCGTCCGCTATAGATGTGCGGGATGGATAGGGGTCCGCCCACGTCGCCGCCAAACTGATTCCGCTTGAGGATCTGCCGCGTGATCGCGAAAAAGTTACGCGCATCGAGTTTGTCATTCCGGATGAATTCGAAGATGCCCCCGTGGAGGCTGTTCGTTCCACTCTTAGTCGTGGCGTTGAAGAAAGCGCCACCGCGGTTGTACTCTGCGGAATACGGGTTCTGCTGCACAGAAAACTCCTGCAGCGCATCGATGGATGTCTGAATAAAGGTCCCGCCC
Source organism: uncultured Acidobacteriaceae bacterium (assembly GCA_963719405.1). Classification (GTDB taxonomy): domain Bacteria; phylum Acidobacteriota; class Terriglobia; order Terriglobales; family Acidobacteriaceae; genus Edaphobacter. The sequence continues at coordinate 3,763,837 of OY970381.1, read as the reverse complement.
TGATGCTGTTCGCTGACGTCGACGCCATCCAGCAGAAAGGAGATTGCACTTCCACGTATGCCGCTGATCGTGTTCCCGTTCACAACCTCGGGTCGGATCGCGAGCGAGTTACCCGTGGGCGGAAGCAGCGCAGCCCCCGGTGTAAGCTCGGCCAGTCGGAAAAAGCCCCGTCCGTTAAGAGGCAGGTCGGTGAGCTGTCGATTCGTGATCACCTGCCCTACGGTCGCAGAGTCTGTCGTAAGAAGCGGCTGAGATGTATACACCTGGACCGTTGTCGAGGAAGAACCAACCTGGAGCTTGAGATCTTCGCGAACAATCTGCCCGACCTGCACCTCGATCTCAGACGTCGTAGACGTCTGGAAGCCCGGCGCCGTAACCGTCAGAACATACTGACCAGCGGAGACAGGCGTGATAACAAACTCACCGCTACCGTTCGTGATCGCCGTCTGCTCAATGTTTGTGCCTGTGTTCGTGACCTTTACAGTTGCCCCGACGACAGTCGCGTCTTGTGCATCAACGATTCGGCCCACGAAACGGCCTGCCTCCACTTGCGCGACTGCAACACTGGTGAGACACGCGCAGGCAATCGCAGATAGACAGGTTCGCACATTCCAATTCAGGCTTCTGATTCCCATAGCTCTCCCAACGACCGCGTGCAACGCCCGCTCTCTTCAACTTCTAAAGTCGACACAAAGGTAGTACCTATCGAAAATGACTGTCAAGTCTCCGATTGGTAGAGCACTCCGGTTCGATTGACGTCGCTCGCGGTGGAAGACAAACTTTGATCAAGCTCGCGAGTGCTAACCGGCTAAAGGTCCGACCCATGCCGCCGTTGCACTTTCCGATATCGCATTGACTTCACGAATGCGCTCGCGCAGTATGGGAGCATGAATCGTCGACGCACATCCACTCTCGGCGCTTCGGAGCACATCCTCGAGAACAAAGAGGACATAACTCACCTCCTGATCTTGAGATTTCAGCAGATGCTGAGCGACGGCGTGCTTACACCCGGAGCAAAGTTGCCGTCGGAGCGCGAGCTTGCCGTGCACTTCGGGGTTGCTCGCTCCTCGCTCAGGCAGGCACTCAAGGTGCTTGAGATGATGGGTGTTTTGATACAGAAGGTCGGGGACGGAAGCTATCTCAACCGAGACGCATCATCCGTCCTCTCCATCCCGATGGAGTTTCTTTTTCTACTCGATGACACCTCCGTCCAGGAGCTCACAGAGATGCGCCTCCTGGTGGAGCCAGCGCTCGCAGGGAAGGCAGCAGAGCGCGCAAGTGCCGACGATATCGCACTTCTGAGGCAATCCATCGTGGATCTGGAGAAGAGCAAAAATGATCGCGTACTTCTGGTCGCCTCCGATCTTCTCTTCCACCGCAGCATCTTCCAGGCGTCCGGAAACCGCCTCACGGAACGGTTGTTCCATGTTATTCATCGAGCCATGCTCGACATGATGATGGTGACGTCACAACTTGTGGATCTTGAGCATACGTTGCAGTTTCACAAGCCCATTCTGCGCGCGATCGAGCAGCGTGATTCAGCGTTGGCCGAGAAGCTGATGACGGCTCACCTCGCTGACGCCGGCGAACTTCTGCTCAGTGGTCGTGAACACGCACGCGAGCTGGAGATGCGACAGCACTTCAGCAAACCTGCGACGACGGCTCGGGGTGTGCGGTCTCCTCAGGTCAACTCACTCGAGACCACACGCGTCAGCAGGCTGGTCACAGCAGAGCCTTTAGCCCGACCCAAGCGGCGCTGACTCGCGGACGTAACCACCTTACCTTCTAGATCCTCCGTCCGCGACATCTGACCCTAGACCACAACGGAAATCTCCTATCGATGTCGCGGCTCGGAGTGCAGCCCGGCCCGAAAAGCTGCGCTGCCGCTCTTGCACGTAGACGAGGCCGTGGCTGGCGTGCAACTTCCGTAGCATGTCAAAGCCAAATCATGGACGTTACTTTGGACTGGAATATCCATCTTTACCAGGGCTCGCCAAAGGACCAACATGCTTCTCTTGTCTTCGCGCCTTCCCGAGCGCATCTGCACCTCCGTCGCGCGTAGATCCTCTCTTCGGAATGCGCTGCTGACTATGCTGACTGCGTTGGCCACACCACTCGCCCTGGCCGCTACAACCACATCTACCGTCCTAACGATCTCTTCTTCTACTGTGGCGTATAAGACGCCGGTAATTTTGACGGCCAGCGTGACGGCCGGCGGCTCACCTGTATCTTCAGGTCTCGTTCTTTTCTGTGATGCCAGCGCGCCCTTCTGCACGAGCAGCTCCGCACTTGGCACGGTGCAGCTCACCTCAAACGCTACCGCTATCCTGAAGCTCGGTAGCGGACCACTCGGCACGCATAGCTACAAGGCAGTTTATCGGCCCAATAACTTCTTTGGCGGGAGTTCCTCGGATACGGTGAGTTACTCGGTACAGGGTACCTACGCTTCCGCGACGTCGGTCGCGGCGACCGGTGCAGTAGGCGCTTACACTCTGACGGCTGCGGTTATCGGCGTCGGCTCACCTCTTACAGGGCCGACCGGCACCGTCTCCCTCCTGGACACGAGTACTGGCAACAGTCTGCTGGGCGTTCAGCCGCTTGCAATCTCCGGTTTGAGCCAGGCCTTCACCCAAGCAGCTAACTCGCCGTTTTCCATCGGCACCGACGCCACGACCAGGCGATCCGTCGCGCTTGCTTCCGCCTACCTCAATGCAGACAACAACGTGGATGTAGTCACCGGAGATGCTCAAGGAACGATCACCGTGTTGATGGGAAACGGCGACGGCACCTTTCAGCCGAAGGTCACGTATCCGGGGTGTGCAACCGGCAGAGCTCTCAAAATTATTCTTGCTGATTTCAATCGCGACGGAAACACCGATGTGGCGCTCGGCTGTTCAGATGGCACGAATGGCAGCCTCACCATTCTCCTGGGCAATGGAGACGGAAGCTTCAAGACGCCCGTTCCGTATACCGCCGGCGATGTGGCTGGGATGGCGATTGGAGACTTCAACGGAGACGGCATTCTCGATTTCGCAGTCACGAACCGCGTGCAACAGAACGTCATGATCTTCACCGGAAACGGCGACGGCACCTTTGCTTCCCAAGTGACAGCACTTACGACGTCGGCTCAGGTTCATGACATCGTCGCGGCCGATTTCAACGGCGATGGTAAGGACGACGTCGTCTATGCCGTGAATACCGCCGCGTCCGGAAGCTCGCTTTCCGATCTATACCTGGCTCCCGGAAATGGTGACAGCACCTTCCACACTGGCGTTCTGATTGCCTCCAAGGTTGGTGAGTTTTTGACGGTCGGAGACACAAACGCAGACGGCTTTCCCGATCTGGTCTCGACGACCATCACGGGCACTCCTCCGAACATCGGGAATAGTCTCTTTGTCCTCATCGGCCGGGGTGACGGCACCTTTCAACCCACCGCAACGTACGTATCCGACATCCCTTCCGATCCACATCTCGCGGACGTGAACGGCGATGGCAAACCCGATATCATCGCCGGGGGCAGCTACGGTGCACTGGTCTACATCGGTAACGGCGACGGGACCTTCAAGCCATATAACGAGCCCACCATCGGGAACTTCTCTCTCACGTATGCAGTCAACGCCGGCGACTTCAACAATGACGGGAACGCCGACCTGATCGGTACAGATGCGAACACTCCTCGAGCCGCGATCTCCCTCAGCGAGGTCCGGCAGACGACCACAGCCTCCGCCCTCACCGGCATCGCCGTGTTTCCTCTGGGGAGCGGGGTACATAACATCGATGCGAGCTACACCGGCGACTCGATGTACATTCCAAGCCTCTCCTCCACGGTTCCTCTTGTGGCGGCACCCACACCCACCACCCTGAGCCTCGTTCCCTTCCCCAGTGCGGCCACTCTTCCTGGCCAGAGCATAAGGCTAACTGCCACTCTCAGCCCGTATGCGGTGGGTCCGCCCAGCACAACTACGAACGGTCAGACCGTCCAGTTCTTCAGTGGGGCCACGGCGCTCGGTTCGGCAAATTTGATCGACGGCGTAGCCGTCTTCACCACCTCCACCCTGCCCGTTGGCACCGATCCTCTTACGGCCACCTTCGCCGGCGACGCAAACTACAATCCGAGCAGTTCAAGCACGGTCACCGTAACCGTGTCGAACATCGTTCTGGCTTCCTCTTCTAATCCTTCCACCTACAGTCAGACGGTGACGTTCGTCGCAACTGTCGTGGCGGGAGAGACCGGCACCGTCACCTTCAAAGACGGCGCTACCGTGCTAGGAACCGCAACCATCAGCGGGACGACAGCCATAATCACTACATCCGCGCTGACCTCCGGCTCGCATGAGGTGACCGGCATTTACAGCGGGGACAGCACGCATAGTACAGCTATCTCACCCGTCCTCATCCAGCAGGTTGACAAGTTCACCCCCCTAGTCACGGTTAGCACCTCGGGTCCAAGCACGTTTAGCGGATCAGTGAGCATCACCGCAAGCGTTCCGGCTGGCACAACTGGTCTGGTGACCTTTACCAGTGGGGGCGTGACGCTCGGCAGTGGAACTCCGTCCCCTTCCGGATCGGTGACGATCGCCACCTCCACTCTTCCGGCCGGCAGTGACGTTGTTATGGCCAGCTACGCGGGAGATGAGAATAACAACCCGTCCACTGGTACCGTAACCCAAATCGTCGCCAAGGCCTCTCCTCCGCTTCCGTCGCCTGTCGCCACACCAAACAGCCCCACAACCGCCAGTCCCGTGACGATCACCGAATCTGTTCCTACCGGCGTCTCCGGTCCCGTGTCCTTCTTCGATGGCACAGCTCTCATCGGAACGACTCCGATCGTCAATGGGGTCGCGACACTCACGGTTCCCTCCCTCCCCATCGGGCCCAACACGCTCACAGCCAGCACGCCTGGCGATGCGAACAACAACCCAGCCACCTCGGTCGGTGTCACGATAACAGTCGTAAAGGCAACACCCACAGTCCTCGTCACCACCACAGGTCCCAGCACCTACGGCGGCACAGTCAGTATCACGGCCAACGTGCCCGTCGGCATCAATGGAGACGTGACGTTTACAAGCGGTGGAGTCACCCTGGGAACGGCAACTGTCAACGCCGCAGGATCCGCCACCATCAGCACCACCGCTCTTCCTACTGGACCCCATATCATCACCGCAAGCTACAGCGGAGACACAAACAACAACCCCGCATCCGGCTCCGCGGTTCAAACCGTCGGCAAGATCTCTCCAATTATTTCGGTAGCTACCTCCGGATCCACCACCTTTGGTGATCCCGTCACCGTGACGGTCACAGCTCCTCCCGGAATTACCGGCCTCGTAACTCTGACAAGCGGCGGTGCCACCCTCGGATCCGGCACCGTCAGCCCCGCCGGTACCGTCGTTATCACATCGGCAAGTCTGCCTGCCGGCACCGACTCCATCTCAGCAAACTACGCGGGGGATGTGAATACGAATCCAGCGAGCGCATCGACCACACAGATTGTCGCGAAGTCGACTCCCATCTCAATCCTGTCATCTTCTCTCAATCCTTCCACCGTGGGAACGGCGGTGACCTTCACCGACACCGTCCCGAACGGCGCGACTGGAGCAGTTACATTCTCAACCGGAGGCACGGTCCTGGGCACCGGCACCATCAGCAACGGCGTCGCCGTCCTGACGACATCCGCCTTGTCCGCCGGTCAGGTGCCGATCGTCGCTACCTACAACGGTGACAGCAACCACAACCCATCGGTTGCGACGCTCGCCGAGAACGTGTCCAAGGCCACGCCCACGCTGACCATCAGCACCTCGGGTTCTGGCATCTACGGCACTCCTCTGACCATCACTGCAACCGCCCCGGTCGGAGCCACCGGTAACGTCACGTTCGCCAGCGGTGGAGTCACGCTCGGTAGCGGCTCCGTCAACGCTTCGGGAACCGTCACGATCACGACCTCCTCACTTCCTGTCGGAAGTGACACCTTGTCCGCTATCTACGCCGGCGACACCAACTACAACCCTGCCACGGGGACAGCTGCGGCCTCCATTACCAAGGCAACTCCTGCCGTGACGCTCAACTCCTCTGCAAACCCTGCGGTGAGCGGTCAGGCGGTCATCTTCACGGCAACGGTCCCGACTGGCACCACCGGTGTCGTAACCTTCTTCGACGGCGCAACTGTCTTGGGCACAGGGGCCATTGTGAATGGTGTCGCCAGCTTCACGACCAGCGCTCTTACCGCTGACACCCACAGCATCACCGCCAGCTATGGTGGTGATACGAACAACACAGCCTCGACCTCCGCTCCGCTCACAGAGATCATCAATAAACTCAGCCCAACCCTCGCCGCTCCGGCAGTATCTTCAACAAGCGTTGATGCGCTGACTCCCGTGATGATCACCGAGGTTGTGCCTGCCGGTGTCACTGGCACAGTCTCCTTCTATAGCGGCCAGGTCCTTCTAGGCACTGCACCCATCGTGAACGGAACGGCCTCTCTGACCGCTCCTTCCCTTCCCGTCGGAACGGATTCGATCACGGCTGCGACTGCCCCGGACCCCACTCACAACGGTGCTACCTCACCCTCAACCGATGTAACGGTCAGCAAGATAACGCCGCAGCTCACCGCGCCCGTACTGTCTGCCACTAACGTCCCCGCAGGCACACCTGTCACCATCTCGGAGACAGTCCCCGCCGGCGTTACTGGAACCGTTACATTCATGAGCGGCTCAACTGTGGTGGGGACCGCTCCCGTTGTCAACGGTGTCGCAACTTTGACGACGACCTCTCTGCCGGTTGGAACTGATCCAATCACAGCAGTGACTCCCGCAGGTCCAATAGCAAACCCCGCCACCTCACCGTCCGCGGTCATCAACGTCACAAAGGCTGTTGCGACGCTTGCACTCTCTTCGTCCGCTAACCCATCTGTCATCGGCCAGCCCGTCACCTTCACAGCCGTCGCAAACACCGGCGCGACCGGCACGATCACCTTTCTCGAAGGGACGACCGTGATCGGAATGGGCAATCTCAATGCCTCCAGTGTCGCGACCTTCACCACCTCCAGCCTGACCGCTGGTTCTCATACCGTCACTTCCGCATACGGCGGCGACATCAACTACACTGCCGTATCCTCCGCAGCCATCGTAGAGGTGATCTCGAAGGCACCTACCGCAATCACTCTCACCCAGAGCACCTCCGCCGAACTCCTGAATACGGTCGTGACGTTTGCAGCACAGGTTACTGCGAGCACTCCGACGCCCACCGGGAGTGTCATCTTTATGGACGGAACCACTGTTCTCACAACAGTGCCATTCAACAGCGGAAGTTCCGTCTCGCTCTCTTCCAGCGCAGTCTTCCCGACAGGTGCCCTGGCTGCCGGACCGCACCAGATCACCGCGGTCTATTCCGGAGACTCGACCTTCGCCGGAAGCTCGACACTTCCTGTTACCAACACGGTGAATGACTTCAGCAATGTGCTCAAGGGCGTCGCGACACAGAACATGTTCCCGGGTGGCTCCACTTCCTACACCTTCACCTTAACCCCCATCGGCGACACCAAGTTCCTCGGTGATCTTGCGCTCAAGGTCGACGGTCTACCTGCGGGAACAACCTACAGCTTCTCGACACCATTGATTGTTGCCGGTTCAGGGGCCACAACCGTGACGCTGAACCTGCAGACCAGTGCAGCGCTCTCTGCTGAGAATCGCAAGCCATCGGGAGGCCTTCCGCGCAGCTTGCCAGCCTCCCTCGCAATCCTTGGCGTGGTGGGAATAGGGACCGTCCGCAGGCATAGACGACACATGCCCCGCCTGCTCGCCATGCTTCTGCTCTCCGCCGCATCTCTTCTTCCCATCGCCTCTCTCACCGGTTGCGCCGGTGGTTACTTTGCACTCACGCCGAACACCTACAACCTCTCCGTCACCGGCACGGAAGGCACCATCCAACACACGGCAACCGCCACTCTGATCGTGCAATAGGAGACGAATGATGCATCCCGGAAGAGCCGCATTGCTGATGGTCTTCATGCTTCTACCTTGGACCCTCCACGCTCAGGCGACACCTACCGGCTCGGCTGAATACGGGCTCGATCGGGGTGATATCCCGAAGCGTGAGATCGGTTTGAGCTACGACTATATCCACGCAAACGCACCTCCTGGGCAATGTGGCTGCTTCTCACTTGAAGGCGGCAGCTTCGCGGCCATCCTCAATGTGCGGCCACGCCTCAGCATCGTCGCCGATGTGATGATGGCCAAGGCCAGCCATGTGAATGGCACTGCGCAGGACATCACCATAATCAATTACCTGTTCGGCCCCAGGTACTCTCGCCGGACTTCCAGTCGCTTTGTTCCTTATGGTCAGGTCCTGTTCGGCGGAGCAAAGGAAGACGTCAACTTCCAGTTCCTCATAAACCGTAACGCCTTTGGCCTGAGCGTCGGAGGCGGCGTGACGACACGACTCAGCCGCAGGATCGGATTTGACATCGTACAAGCCGACTATGTCTATACCCGTATCCCGAACGGACGGAATAACAGCCAGAACAACACCCGTGTGAGCAGCGGTCTCACCTACCGGTTCTAACCTCGCAGCCTCTTCGCCCACCTTCCGAGAGCTCTCCCGCAGACAACATCCTGGCTCGTTCTGAACCCAATTGGGCCTTCGCAGCATCAAGCCATTGCGGGCGGTTAGCTTGCGGAAGGTAGAAACATGCACATTGGCATTGACAGCTTCGCAGCAGCCGTTCCGGATCCATTCACCGGCGTCACCCCGACACCTACCGAACGCCTGGCCCACTTACTCGAGGAGATAGAACTCGCCGATCAGGTCGGCATCGACGTCTTCGGTCTCGGCGAACATCATCGGGAGGAGTATCTCGACTCCGCACCCGTCGTCATCCTTGCCGCCGCCGCTGCGCGAACCAGCCGCATACGCCTTTCCAGCGCCGTCACCGTCCTTAGCGCGGCAGACCCGGTCCGCGTCTTCCAGAGCTTCGCGACTCTTGACCTCCTCTCCAACGGTCGCGCCGAGATCGTCGCCGGCCGAGGCTCCTTCATCGAATCCTTCCCCCTCTTCGGCCTCGATCTTCAGGACTACGATTCACTTTTCTCGGAGAATCTCGACCTGCTTCTGAAGCTCCGCACTGAGACACACGTACATTGGTCAGGCAAACATCGCGCGCCACTCACCGGACAGGGAGTGTTTCCCCGGCCGCAGCAGAACCCGCTTCCGGTCTGGCTGGGGGTCGGCGGCACTCCGCAGTCGTTTGCCCGTGCAGGCGCGCTCGGACTTCCGCTTATGGTCGCCATCATCGGCGGAGAACCGCACCGCTTCCGTCCACTTGTGGAGCTCTACCGCGAGGCCGGAAGAAGGGCAGGTCACCCACCCGATCAATTGAAGGTGGGCATTCACGCCCTTGGCTATGTGGCAGACACCTCAGCAGAGGCTGCGGATGACTTCTTCCCAGGCTACGCCGAGGCCTTCACTAAAATCGGCCAGGAACGTGGCTGGCCCCCGGTCACACGTCCTCAATTCGAAGCTCTTCGAGGCCCTTCCGGCGCCCTGATCGTTGGTGACCCCGAATCCACAGTCGATAAGTTGATGCACTATAACGAGGTCTTAGGTGGCATCTCCCGCCTGAGTTTTCAGATGAGCGTCGCAGCCCTTCCTCACTCCCGGCTCATGCACTCGATCGAACTCCTCGGCAGCCGAGTGGCCCCGGCAATCAGAAAACTCTTGCCCGCTTCACCACCGCCAGCCTGAATCGCTTGATCGTTCTGTGACCATCTGAAACTCCGCCGATCTGGAAACACTCCAACGCGCCGCGAGACATTTACTCAAGCTTGATCACGAGGTTGATCACCTTGTTTCGGTTTGTGTCAAATTCATCCAGCGTCTTCTTGCGCGATCGGTGACTCTGATAGGTCGCCCAAATGCTGTACTCGGTGTCACCGTCCAGGCGTTTGAAGCTGTAACGGCCGGTCCGGTCCGTGATGTACGACGAGACACTGTTTGTTGAGTCGTTATGGACCTCGATCACAGCACCCTTCAACGGCTCGTGACGCGGATCCGTGACAATCCCGCTCAAACTACGCAACTTGTGTTGCCCGAAGACCACCGGGGCGCACAACAGCAACCAGACGCCGATAGCACCTCGGCTGACCGATGTTTGCGTGCAGCCTTTCGGCGCGGCTTTGGCCTTCATCGTTATCGCCCCTTCAATAGTTTGCGCCGAGACTTAGACATCTTTGCCGTTCCGTCCCGCTCGCTTGACGGTCTTCTGCTCGAAATATGAAGCGTTCGCCATGTGACACGCCGCCGCCGCATGATGACCGAACACCACATCTTCTACAACGGGCTGGCGCGTTCGAACCGACCTGAAGAAGTTCGCCACGTGTGGCTTCAGGTCATCCCAGCTCGATCCCCGCCAAACCGTCACGTCGTCCAGAGTATGCATGGCCAGCATCGGGTCGTGCTCGGCATGCCACTGCTTTTCGTACGCAGCATGCATCGTCGCGGGAAATCCATTCAGACCATAATCGGGAGACCGGTCCACGCCCATCTGCGGAGAGTAGATGACGCTGTTGTTCGTCACCTCGATCATCCCCTTGGGTCCCATCACTCGCGTCATCTCGGGTGTCTCCGTGCCCAGTGTCAGACGCACCGACACCGGCACATCTCCGTATCGGATCGACGTTACTTGCACGTCCGGCATATTTCGCCCGTCCTTCCATCGATGGATGCCACCAATAGAGTCTGCCTGGTCCGGGATCGCATTGATTCCGGTTATAAACTGCATCCCACTCAGCAGGTGAACCATCAGGTCTCCAGCCATGCCGGTGCCGTACTCCTTCCAGCATCGCCACCGCGCGAACGCAAGCGGATCGAACGCCTTCTTCGGCGCATTTCCCAGCCATGTAGGCCAATCCAGCGTCTCGGGTGAGAGGTCAAGCGGAGGCGGGTACTGCCACGCCCCTCCCGGGGAGTTCCGACCAAGCGCCAGTTCTACCTGGAGCACATCTCCAATCGAACCCGCGTCGTAGAGCTCCTTCGCTTTCCGAAACAGCTGCGAGCTGACCCGTTGCGAACCGACCTGCACGAAGTGCTTCGTCTGCTCAACAGCCGCAACCATCGCCTCGCCTTCGGCAATGGTGTGCGACATCGGCTTCTCGCAGTACACGTCCTTCCCCGCCCGGAGTGCATTGATCGCAATGCGCGAGTGCCAGTGGTCAGGAACCGCAACGATCACGCATTCAATATCTTTATCCTCCAGCACCTCCTGATAGCTTCGTGTCGTTTTGATATTTGGCCCGGCGATCTCACGAGCCAGAGTGTGCCGGCCATCATACAAATCGCATGCAGCCACACAGTGAGCCTGGGGCAGGGTTACAGCGGCTCGCAGCAACGAAGACCCCTGAATACCGACGCCAATGCTCGCAAAGCGCACCCGGTCGCCTCCGGCCGAGTGGTTTGCCTCATCCTGCTGGGAAGCTAGCGCCACCCCGCCACCCGGTAGAAGGGCCGCCACTGCTGTGCCCCCACCTGCCTGTAGAAACGTTCTGCGAGAGACCTGTCCCAAGTTCGCGACCCCCTGTTTCAAGAGACCCACTATAGCGGACGGCGGCACGCAGCAGCATTCTCTTCTTACAGAAGCTGTCGATCTCTAACTCCGAAAGCTTCGGACGTAGTCCGCGTCGATCTTCAGAGCCTCAAAAGGTGGCATGTCGAACTGTTCCTGCTCCACGAAGCAATGTTTGATCTGGCCCTTGACCGCGGCTTTGAAGATCGCTGGGAAATCAGTAGTCCCGCGACCCAATTCTGCCGCTTGAGGAGCGGCATCCGCGGTCTTTGGTGCTTCGGGCCTTTTGAAATCCTTGATGTGGAGCATAGAGATCCGATCCGCGTACCTCTTGAGGTAGGCCACTGGGTCTCCACCACCTACCGTCACCCATCCGCAGTCCATCTCAAACGTCACCAGCGCTGGGTCAGTAAGTCTCAGCAACTCATCAAAGGGTACCGTGCCCCCCAGAGCACGAAACTCTGCCGTGTGATTGTGGTAGCCAAACCTCAGGCCCGCCGCCTTTACCTTCGCACCTGTCTCGTTAAACCGGTCCGCGTTCCACCGCCAATCGTCGAGGGTGAGAGCAGCCTTGGATTGTGTCACGTCTTTGTGTCCCGGAGACGAGCAGACGATGTACTCAGCGCCGAGTTCCTTGTGGAAGGCAAGAATGGCAGGCAGATCCCGCTGAAGCTCGGTCCACGGATAATGAGCGCTCACGCATCGCAAGCCCGCGAGATCCATGGCCTGCTTCACCTCCTTCGCCGGGTGGTGGAAGAAGCCAGCCGCTTCAACCTCCTTATAGCCCAGCTCCGCGAGTCGGCGCAGCGTACCTTCGTAGTCTCCCGGCAGCAGCTCTCGCACGGAGTAAAGCTGCAGGCCCAGCGGGAGACCCCATGGAGAAGCCAATAGTCGTTTCGGGCGAAGAAGCGCGCCACCGCACAAAACGACCGCCGCACCACCTTCAAGGAACTTTCTTCGTGTATGTCCTGACATGGATTCCTCGTGCATATAGCTCATGCGTGCTTATGTAGCTCGTCCGGGGAACTTTGAAGCTCCTAATCCGGCTCCTTTGACGAGTGGGTGTTGTCAAGAGCTGCGGCTCTGGCCAGCTCCTCCTTCGCTCTTACCTCTATTCCTTCCTTTCGGAGCACCTGACCAAGCTGGAAGTGTAACGCGGCGTCGTCGGGCTGTGCCGCGATCGCCTGCTCGAATTCGCTCTGGGCGTCCTTTAGCAGACTCATTCTCTGGTAGAGCTTCCCCAGCGCTGCGTGAACTTTGCCGTTGCGAGGAGCCAGTGCGACTGCCTCCGTCAACAATGAGCGCGCTTCGTCCAATTGATTTCGATTCGTAAGAAGAACGCCAAGGTTCAGTAGAGGCTGCTCACTCCGTCTGGCCGCTCCGAGCTGCCACTTTATTGCCAGGCGATACGCCTGGATAGCCTTCTCCTGCTCGTTCAGACCTTCCAATGCAAGCCCGAGGTTGTCCTCGGCCTTTACAGATCGCGGCATCAGCAGCAAAGCCTTGTCGAAGCTCGCGACCGCCTCGGCGAACCTGTTTTCGGTGTACTTGATGCGGCCCATGGCGTACCAGGTCTCACCCGCAGAGTTGTCTTCTTTCGCTGATCGCTCGATCCACCTGTCCGCGTCGCTGTAGTCTTTCAGGAGCACGTAGTTCAACGCGATGTACCGGAAGTCCAGCGCAGAGGGAGGCCTCAGGTTCGCAGCCCGGGTGTACTCCGCCAATGACTCCCTGGGCTGATTCTCATGAAACAGTGCCTGCGCCAGAACATAGCGCGCCTCCACTGAGTCTGGATGTCCCGCCAGGTATGCCCTCGCCAGCTTGTCGGCCAGCTCCCATCGCTGTTCGGCTAAAGCTGCTCGGACTGCCGCCAGATCCGTCGCCCCCTGCGCCTCCGGACGGGCGTGGGTGCTCTGTTCATTCCACGAACTTGCTCCAGCTAGCGGAAGCAGAGCAGTAAGAAGCATGACGTGGAGCAGCGTAGCAGCCCATTTTCGACCCCTCAGCACGGCGACTCCTCCCCCATACTTTACATTCCACAAGGCGGGGTAAGCCCGCCTTTGTCTACGAGCTCTTCGAATGGATTGCGGGATCCTCCGCTAGGTCATCGATTGGTCATCATCTAGTGGCACAATTGACTGGGTTGTCTTATGGCCCAATGAAGGAGCTCCATGCATTCTTCCGCCGCTCGGTTTGTCGCCGCTTTGTTCGTGATCGCTCCCGCTCTCCTGCCCATTAACGCGAATGCTCAGACCGCTGGGACCTACAAGCTGCTCACGACGACAAAGGTCGGGGGTGCCGGCGGGTTCGACTACGTCGCCGCAGACTCCGAAGGTAGAAGGCTTTACGTCGCCCGCTCCGGACCCGCGGGACACATCGCCGTTTTCAACCTTGACACGCTGGGATCGGTTGGCGACATCCCAAATGTCAGTGCGCATGGAGTCGCCATTGACACGAAGTCCGGCCACGGCTTCGCCACCAGCAAACCCGTCGCCATGTTCGATCTAAAGACTCTCGCAGTTCTGAAGTCAATTGAGGTTGGAGGAAATCCTGACGGCTACCTGGACGATCCTTTTACGAATCGCGTCTACATCCTGTCGCACTCCGCACCGAACGTTACGGTGCTCGATGCCACAGACGGGGCGATCGTCGGCACGATTGACTTGGGAGGAGCTCCCGAGCAGGCAGTTCTCGATGGTAAGGGCCACCTCTTCGTCGATCTCGAAGACAAGGGATCCATCGCAGTCGTGGATACGAAAACAATGAGCGTCAGCAAGAAGTACGACCTCGCGGGTAAGGGCGATGGCTGCGCCGGTCTTGCTATCGATATACAACACGGTATCCTCTTCGCAGCATGCCGCAATCCGCAGAACATGGTCATCCTTTCGGCCGCGGACGGCAGGATCATCACAACGCTTCCCCTTGGCGCCGGAACGGACGGAGCCACCTTCAATCCGGCAACGATGGAGGCGTTCAGTTCGCAAGGTGATGGCACCCTTACAGTTATCAAGGAGAGTTCTCCTACGAGCTTCACGGTCGAGCAGACGGTCACGACCGCGCCCCGCGCCAAGACTCTCACGCTGGACGCCAGGACAGGCAAGCTCTTCCTCATCACAGCCCAGTTCGGAACAGCTCCGCCACCGGCGCCCGGCGAACGAGCCGCGCGGCCACCAATGCTTCCCGACACCTTCTCCATCCTCACCGTTGGAAGATAACGAGATGCCCCGTTTCTAACATTTAGATATCGATCCGTTTCGATTGCGTTCCGAGAGTCTCCTGAGGCGACTACAAGTAGAGGCATGATTCAGCTGCCCTCCCGCACATTTGTGCAGGCAGGAGGGGAGCTGGTCTAACCTCGTTTTCAGGGCCTCGTACTCCGAGACATCTGCCTCTGATCGGTGTCTTTCAAAGAAGTCACCCGCGCGCAAACATCTACCTATCTGAAGCTGGAACAGCCCCATCATCGCTGTCGCATCAGAGGGCCGAAGGACTCCGAGCACCCGCGTTCAGGTCGAGGCACAAAAGACAGGTTGCCCAATACTCGCGGACGCGGAGTATGCGTTCACCGGGAGTGACGCCGAAGGGGAAGCTGCCTGGCTCATTCACCGGATCAACAGGATGCCCCTCATTCAAGCTCATTCACGGCCTTCGTCTCTGTAACCGCTATTGACTTTTCCGCACACGATCTCATTGAATGATGATCAACATCCCATAAATCTTTCGCTTAACAGATCCTGAAGTGTCGTCTGGATTGTTCCTCAGGGACAAATTGCCGATCTTTAGGGCACAGAAGAGCTACATGCCGTTCCACTCAACCTTGGAGGCTGGACATGCACTTGTTTCTGAAACGCGCTCTAATGTTTTGTACTGCGATTCTTCTCGTTATCTCTGCACTCCAGCCCCGGGCCCGAGCCCAGACGACAAATGGCCAGATTGTTGGGGTGGTCACAGATCAGACGGGAGCTGTTGTTCCAGGGGCAGACATTACTGCTGTAGATACGCAGACAAATGTCGGGTCCAAGGCAATTACAGACAAGACGGGATCGTTCCAGCTTCTGTCACTTCCGATCGGAACATACACGGTCAGGGCCGAAAAGGAAGGCTTCTCGCCCACTCAGTCCCCTGCTTATCCGATCGGGATTAACCAGACACAGCGCGTCGACTTCAAGCTTCCTCTTCTGGGGACGAGTCAAACGGTCGAAGTGAGCATCAATGCCGCCACAGTCGATACCGTGAGCGCCACGGTTGGCGGTTCTGTCACAGAGCGCCCCCTTGTAGATCTTCCATTGAACGGCCGCAATATTCTGGATCTTGCCAGCTTGCAACCGGGTGTGACGACGGGTAATAACCCCGGCAACCTGAGCGCCGGAACAGTTTCCATCGCAGGCGGGCGAACCGACTCAGTGACCTACCTTCTAGATGGCGGTAATAACACCAGCCTTCTCAACAACGGCGTCGTATTCAACCCGAATCCCGACGCGGTCGAAGAGTTCCGGATTCTGGAAAACAATTACACAGCAGAGTATGGCCGAAATGGCGGAGGTGTCATATCCGTCGTGAGCAAATCCGGAACCCGCGCCTACCATGGCACTGCTTTTGAATTTCTCCGCAATACAGCCTTTAATGCGAACAGCTTCTTCAATAAACGCAATGGGCTGGGCACAGATGATCTGAAACGGCATCAGTTTGGAGGGACGTTTGGCGGAGAGTTCTTCGTTCCGAAGGTCCTCCCCCGGCGCGACAAGTTCTTCTACTTCTTCTCCTATGAAGGCCAGCGGCTGACAGAGGCAGTGAACCTCGGAACGCAGCAGATTGCCACTACCGCGGAGGCTGTCAATGGCGATTTTTCAGGAGCAGACGCGGATACCAAGGCTGCAGTCATCGCATTCCTTCAGGTCAACCCGTACTTCCAGCCGGACGCTAACAAGGCAGCCCTGGGCATCATTGACCCGACCAGGTTCGATCCCGTGGCTCAAAAGTACATCGCTGCAGGAATCTTTCCCTACTCCACCTCCGGGTTCGTCAACGCTGTCGCATCCGCAACCGATAAGTTCAATCAGTTCAATGGAAAGTTCGACTTCATTCTCACATCTAGAGATCACCTGACAATCTCGACTGCACGAAATAACAATCCCTCAACGTCTCCATTCTCGGGCGGTACGCCAACCAGCAGTACCTCAACTACGCCCTTCCCCATCATCGCGACGCTGAAGGCGTATGTCCTAAACATCGATGAGACGCATCAGTTCAACGCTCGAGTTCTGAATGACTTCCGTGCGGTCGCGCAGCGACTGAACACAACGCAGGCTTTTCCCGCCAAGTCGCTCCCCACGCCCGCCCAGCTTGGGATCGGGGTAACACCCGACCAGTCGACCGGCCCCACTATCCTGACGTTTGATGACACGTTGGACCAGTTCGGTTTCAGTCCGCAGGGCCCTACGACACTGATCAACAACACATTCGATTACAGCGACAGTCTCAGCGTCGTTCTGGGACATCACAACATGAAGGCGGGCATCTACTTCTCGCCCTATCAGAACAATACTCAGTACGACTTCTACGTGAACGGGCAGTTCGAGTTCGGGGGTCTTGGTGGCGGGAGCTCGGCGTTTGCGCAGTTTCTGGTCGGTGCACCAAGCTTCTACACTCAGTTTGGCGCTGCACCGTCCAATATCCGTAACAAGGACACAGCAGCTTACGTGCAGGATCAGTGGCAGGCGACAAAGGATCTGAGCCTGACGTACGGTCTTCGCTATGAGTATGCGACGCCGAAGACAGACACGCAGGGTCGCTCGTTTTCCCTCGTCCCAGGAGCACAGTCGACTCGGTTCACCGGCGCGCCACGAGGTCTCTTGTTTCCGGGAGACAAGGGCGCACCCACCGGTGCGAACTTCCCGATCAAAAATGACTTTGCTCCGCGGTTCGGTTTGGCATACGACGTCTCCGGCAAAGGTCGAACTGTAATCCGCGCCGGCGTAGGGATGTTCTTCGATATTTTGAAGGGCGAGGATAATCTGCAGTTCAACGGACAGGCCCCCTTCTTCGGGTACTCCTTCCTTCAGTTCACGCCACCTTCCGGAGCGACAGGTCCGCTCGGGTACTATGAGGACCCCTACGGCGCCACCGGAACTAACAACACCTTTCCTTCAAAGCCGCCTTCGCAGAATCTCGACTTTGATGCATCCGGTTTTCTGCCGTTCGGTGGCGGCGGGGTCTACTTCGTAGATCCACACCTCCGAACGCCGTACACGATCCAGTTCAATGGAGGAGTTCAACAGGGACTTGGTCATGGAATTACCGGCGAGGTCGCCTACGTTGGCAGCGTCTCCCGTAAATATACCGCTCTGATCGACAGCAACCCCTTCCTACTGGGTACCAAGAGCCGCGCGTATCAGGTGGCGAATGGAAATCCTGTTGGCAGCCAGAATGACAAGGGTTATACCTACCTCGATACATTCAGGAATCTCACGAGCGCCAACTACAACAGCTTGCAGGCGAGTCTGCGTAAACAGAGCGGCCATATCGAGCGGATTGGCACGACCTACTTCCAACTCTCCTATACATTCGCGAAGAATATGGACAACGTGTCCGGCTTCCGTCAGCGAAATAGTCACGTGCCTTCCTACAATCCCAACCTGTTCTATGCCGTTTCGGACGCAAACGTACCACACCGGATTGTACTTTCGGGCGGATGGGATCTCCCCTTTGACGAATATCTGGGCTCTGCACCCAAGTTTCTGACTCGCGGCTGGAGCCTCTATCCAATCGCGTCGTATCAAAGCGGATTCCCTGTGGATGTGTCCGACAATCTGCGACGGAGCAGCAGTGATCCTGGGCCGACAGGGGCGGGCGACCAAGAGCTGGTTCGCGTGAACCTGGTTGGGAGCAAGGTAACAAAACTGAACCCATATGCCTCGGTAGGACCGGGCGGCGGGGCTCCGCTGGTCTCGCGCGGTAACTTCGATGCGGTCGTGACCTCCGGGTACGGCTCCCTGCCGAGAAACCACTTTTCGGGCCCTGGGTACACCAATGTCGACATGTCCGTCGTAAAGGCAACCAGCTTGACCAGGGGTGACCACCCGCTCAATCTCGAACTACGGGGAGACTTCTTCAACCTGTTCAACATTACTGAGTTTCAGGCACCCAATACTACGATCGGCTCCACGCAGTTCGGGGAGATCACCACCACCTACCCGGCACGAATTATTCAGCTTGCGGGCAAGCTTCGCTTCTGACTCGACAAGCAACGGCGAGGCCGCCGGTATAAGCCGGCTGGCCTTGCCTTAATTCCTGCCCATCGCTGTTCCGCGTCACACCTGCTCGACACCTGAGTGGATTCAAACCTCTTTCGCTGGAGGCAAGCTGCACGCGCCATACCTAATAGGCGATGGAGCGGGTGTGGTTGCACAGCTTGCCGATACCCTCAATCTCGATCTCCATATCTTCCTCCGGCCTCAGCCATCGCTGTGGTTTGCGGCCGAGCCCCACACCGGGCGGTGTCCCGGTACTGATGATGTCTCCAGGCTCCAGCGCCACGATATTTGAGATGTACCTTATGAGAGCCGGGATCTGGAAAATGAGATCACGCGTGTTCGCTGACTGCATCACCTCACCGCTCAGAGTCAATCTGATATCAAGTGCGTGAGGGTCAGGAATCTCATCCTTCGTGATGATCCAGGGGCCCATCGGGGTGAACGTTGGAAAGCTCTTCCCCAAGGTCCATTGAGTAGTGGCGAGCTGAACACCTCTTGCGCTTACGTCGTTGATGATGGTGTAGCCGAAGACATACTCGTGCCATCGCTCCGGGACGATGCGGTGACCTTGCTTACCGATAACCACTGCCAACTCCGCCTCAAAGTCTGGCTCCGCAGCGTCGGGAGGAAGTAGAACGTCGCTGTTCGGCCCTGTGATGGAAGACGCCAGCTTTAGAAAAACGGTCGGCACACTTTGTACGGCCATCTTCGATTCAATGGCGTGCTCCTTGTAGTTCAGACCGATGCCAAAAATCCGAGGCGGATGCTGCAGCGGAGCCAGCAGCTTGACATCCGTTAGTGGCTGCGCCTCGGCAGCTTTGGAGTAAGGAAGAGTGCCGCTTCGAATGCATGCGAGGACGTCGTCTCCTCCGGTTTGCGGTAGCGGGCAGACTAGATCACCTTCTACAACTCCACCTCTGACCTGACCATTCGCTCCCATGTAAGAGACAATTTTCATCAGTTTGTCCTCCAGGCGAAACCGTTAGGGAAGCTGTACCGCTCGATCGATTGCTCTAACATTTCTATGCTGTAGCCTGGCTTCTCTGGAAGCATGTAGTGGGCTCGGTGAATCTTAACGGGATCAAAGAAGTGCTCGTGAAGATGATCAACGTATTCTATGACGCGATCCTGCATCGTGCAGGAGACACCAAGGAAGTCGAAGAACGAGAGATGCTGGACATACTCGCAAAGGCCAACGCCACCAGCGTGCGGACAGACTGGAATATCGAATTTGGCCGCCATCAGAAGGATCGCGAGATTTTCGTTGATCCCCGCCACACGGCAGCTATCAATTTGACATACATCAATGGCGCCAGCCTGCAGCATTTGCTTGAACATGACGCTGTTGTGGCAGTGTTCCCCCGTGGCGATTCGAGTGGGTGCGACCTCGCGACGAATGCGAGCGTGCCCGAGGATATCGTCTGGACTCGTGGGCTCCTCCATCCACCAGAGCTGAAGTTCAGCCAGTTGGATAGTCTTGCGGATAGCCTCGTCCACGCCCCACTTCTGATTCGCATCGGCCATCAGACGATTTGCCCAGCCGATCTCCTCGCGAACGATCTGCCCGCGACGAAGATCGTCCTCGGGCGCCCCGCCCACCTTGAGCTTGAAATGCGCCCACCCGTTGGCGATCGCTTCACGACAGAGCTTACGTACCATCTCGTCACTGAATCCGAACCAGCCGACCGACGTTGTGTACGCCGGGTACCCGTTGGCCTGTAGCTCCGCCAGACGCTGCGACTGGCCCTTCTTGCCGCGGTGGAGAATCTCAAGAGCCTCTTCGGGTGAGAGCGCATCAGCGATGTACCGGAAATCTATAGCGCTGACGATCTGATCGGGGGTCATCTCCGCGAGAAGCCTCCACACGGGCTTCCCTTCAGATTTCGCATAGAGATCCCAGACCGCATTGATCAGTGCACCACACGCGAGATGGATGACGCCTTTCTCCGGGCCAAGCCACCGGAACTGAGTGTCGCCAGCCAATTGAAGATAGAAGGCGTTCAGATCGGATGTGAGCTCGCTGAGGGAACGCCCACGAACAAACTTGGACAGGTAGTTCAAGGCACTCACACAGAGCTCCGTCCCCCGTCCTAACGTGAACGTCAGGCCTTGGCCCTCAATGCCCGCGTTCGTCTCCAGGACGCAATATGCAGCTGAGTAATCAGGATCTTTGTTGACCGCATCTGATCCAATATTTTCTCGCGATGTAGGAAAGCGAAGGTCTGTGACACGGACATTCGTGATGATAATCGGCTTCATGGCGCTCTCAGGTATTTGGACATGCACGAAATCTGGATGACGACGCCCGTGTCGGACCGGACCGCTTCGCAGGCTGGATTCTAACCACCCGGCAATTCTCAGTCAACGAATCGAGGGGTGCGAACGATAAACACCGGAACGCAATTCAGATCAATCCTTGTTTCGCGCATGGAGAAATCGTTCCGAGTTTGACAGCCTAGCAGCCAAGAGATAGAAAGCTTAGGGTGTTCGTCAGTGCCGGTTCACAGGGGTGTCACGTGCAGATATTCCAGCTCGATCATAAGCGCGCGGTCGTCACGGGAGCCGCGAGCGGCATTGGTTTGGCGGTCGCACGCACCTTTGCGGCGAACGGCGCAGATGTCGTGCTTTTAGATCGCGACGGCGACAAGGTGAGGGAGGCCGCTGGATTGATCGATAGAGCGGACGGAGCCACTGCGATTGGACACGGTTGTGACGTGTCGAGCGAAGCAAGTGTCAGGGAGACATTCGCGGCCATCGGTAAACCTGTGGATATTCTCATCAATTGCGCAGGCATCGCGCACGTGGGCGATCTTCAATCGACTTCACCGGAAGACATGGATCGCCTGTTTGCGGTGAATGTGAAGGGAACGTATCTGTGTATGCGCGCTTCAGTCGAGTCCATGATTGCTGCGAAGCGAGGTGTGATCATCAATATGGCATCTATCGCCGCAACAGCTGGAATAGCCGATCGATTCGCCTATTCCATGACAAAGGGGGCGGTGCTGTCGATGACCTTATCAGTCGCAAAGGATTATCTAAAACATGGCATCCGATGCAATTGCATCTCTCCGGCCAGGGTGCATACTCCGTTCGTAGACGGATTCCTGGCGAAGAACTATCCAGGGCAGGAGGCCGAGAAGATGCAAGCGCTTGAGAGGGCTCAGCCTGTCGGACGTATGGGTACGCCCGAAGAGATCGCCTTGCTGACGTTGTATCTCTGCTCGGATGCGGCATCTTTTCTGACTGGTGCGGATCTCCCCATGGATGGAGGGTTTTTCAACCTACGCTGAAGCTGCACAGCTCACTGGCGAGACAATCTTCCATGCTCCTGCGACCCGAGGATGCCGATGTTGTGCCCTGCCTCACAAATACAGTTCCAGTATTATCGCTTCTTTCTGAGGAGATCATATGAAGTCAGCTTGGAACGGAGTGGCTGTGACCGCCGTCATGTTGCTCTTCCTTTGCACATGTCCATCCTTTGCCCAGCTGGAAGGTAACACCATCCAGACCACGAGTGACCATCCCGTTCCTGCCGTGCAGGATGCGGAGAGTCCTCAGCAAAGGGAGGCTCGCATGGCTTGGTGGCGTGAGGCGCGCTTTGGGATGTTCATCCACTGGGGTCTCTACTCCATCCCCGCCGGGACATGGGACGGCAAGCAGATCGAGGGGATTGGCGAGTGGATCATGAACACTGCCTCCATCCCTGTTGCGGACTACAAGGCACTCGCTGATCAGTTCAATCCCGTAGCTTTCAATGCTCATGACATCGTGGCGTTAGCAAAGTCCGCAGGGATGAAATACATCGTGATCACCGCGAAGCACCACGATGGGTTCGCGATGTTCGACTCCCGAGCCGATCCTTTCAACATCGTGGAGGCCACTCCGTTCCATCGTGATCCGATTCGCGACCTGGCAAATGAGTGCAAGGCCCAGGGTGTGAAGCTCGGGTTTTATTACTCACAGGATCAGGACTGGACCGCGTCAGGGGGCGCGGCGTTGAAGCGGGATGATCACCAGCCACCCACGTTTCACTGGGATCCGGCGCAAGACGGCGATTACGCCACATACCTCCACAAGAAGGCCATCCCTCAGATAAAGGAGCTGCTCACCAACTACGGAGACTTCCCCGCCGTGGTCTGGTTTGACACTCCAACCAAGGATATGACTCCCGAGCTCGCGTCGGAGATTGTTGCACTGTTGAACCTGCATCCGAACCTGATCTGGAACAATCGGCTGGGTGGCGGCTACAAAGGAGATACAGAGACGCCGGAGCAGTTCATACCAGCGGAGGGGTACCCGGGCAGAGATTGGGAGTCCTGCATGACTATGAACGACACTTGGGGATACAAGTCGTACGACACCAATTTCAAGTCGACGCACACGCTGCTTCGCAATCTCATAGACATCGCAAGCAAGGGCGGGAACTATCTCCTTAACATCGGTCCCGACTCAAAGGGCAACGTTCCTCCTGAGGAGATCGAGCGCCTGCACGAGATGGGCAGATGGGTAGCTACCAACGGCGAAGCGATATACGGGACGAGACCTACTCTATTCGGAGCGGAGGCAGGTGCTTTCAGCACGACGGAGAAGGACAGGAAGGGACAGCCAAAGTTCATTCCTGCATGGGAGTGGCGCTCCACCACGGGTGTCAACAAGATCTACGTGGAGCTTTTCACCTGGCCCCGAGTATTTCACCTGGACAAGTCTCCCCGAACCATTACCGGTGCCTACCTCCTGGCCGACAAGAGACAGAAGGCGCTGAAAGTCACACATCGGGGCACGGGGGTCGATATCGCCCTGCCGGCAGCAGCACTGGACCCGACCGCAACAGTTCTCGTACTGAATACGAATTAGCTGCTGGCCTTCGCGGAGGGTTCTTAGATAGTTGGCTGCGATCGCGGCGCGTTCTGATCACCGGTAGGAGATCTGACGAGCCCCTGCCGTTTCCCTCTCCCCCCGAGGAAACGTAAAAGTAACCCCTGGGGCGAGCCGACAAGATGACAATCGCTGGCAAGAACAACGAGGGAGTCGGTTCAAGAGATCTCAAAGTGGGACTCGCCACAGGAGCCTTTTCAGGCAAGTCAGCCGCTCCCCGGAGAGCAGCCGAGTCGCAAAGCACCTCTTTTGAATGTCTTAGATGGTGGGCACAGCAGGATTCGAACCTACGACTTCCACCGTGTGAAGGTGGCACTCTACCGCTGAGTTATGCGCCCCAAGGAGGACGAGCTTTACCGAGCGTCAACTCCCCTTCGACTCCGTCCAGCATACCATCCCTGGCCGACCAAGGGTATTTTTGGACGATCTTCGGAAGACGTCACCTGCCGTCGTGACGGTAGAATAACGGAGCCTAATGCCGTCACACACGCCCCATCCCGGCCAGTCTCCGAAACCTCTCGATTCGGCGAAGGAAAGCCCTTCGGGACCGCAACCTGAACGAAGGGATCGGGTTTCGGAGGGTATGGCAACGCTGGCATTGAATCCGACGCCTTACGCGGACTCCCAGGCCGTCCACTTCCGAGGTCCTGCTTTGGCGGATCCCGAGCATCTGCATGTGGATGGTGATTTCAGCGACCTTGATGATGCGACAATCATGCTCGAACTGCGCGCCGGCAATATGGCCGCGTTCGATCATCTTATCCAGAAGTACCGTAAACCCATCATTCACTTCATGTTCCGCATGGTGCGCAATCAGGCTATCGCCGAAGAGCTGGCGCAGGAGGTCTTCCTCCGAGTCTACCGATCCCGCGAAACGTATCGCGCAGAAGCGCGCTTTAGCACATGGCTATACCGAATTGCGACAAATCTTGGAGTCAATCGAGCGCGGGACACCAAGCAGGAGCGTTCGGCCTCCACCATTTATCTCGATGAGGCGGATTCCGAGACAGGCACCACTCCGGACTTGGCTGACTCCACTCCGGACGCGGAGTCCGATATGCTTCGCAAAGAGCGTATGAGCGCGATTCGCGAGGTCGTTCTCTCGCTTCCTGAACGGCAACGCATGGCCGTTCTTATGCACAAGTACGAGGAAATGGACTACAAGCAGATTGGCGACGTGCTCAAGCTGTCCGAGTCCGCAACCAAGTCGCTACTGTTTCGCGCGTATCAGACCTTGCGCGAGAAGCTCAAGGACTTTGTTTAGCCGCTCGGGCACACGCAAAGGGGAACGATGACCCCAGGACTAAGGTAAGAGGATTAGAAACTATGGAAAGGGTGACTATGAACTGTAAAGATTGCCAATCGGCGCTGCCAGACTTGCTGCTTGATCCCGGATCGGCCAGTGCTGCTCACGCGAAGAGCCACCTAACGGGCTGCCCTGCCTGCGCGGAGGAGTTGAATTCACTGAGAGCTACCTTTGATCTTCTGGACGCGTGGGAAGTACCTGAGCCATCTGCCTGGTTTGATCAGCGGCTTGCGATCCGTCTCCGTCAAGAGCAGGCCTCCGCTCCAGAGGGCTGGTTCGAACGCATAAAATCACGACTTCTTTTCAATACTGGCCGTCAACTTCGGCCAGCGCTTGCCGGTGCACTTACTCTGACTCTCCTTTTAGGGGGCGGAACAGCAGCCAGCGTCTTCGGCGTACTTGGGACAAAGCACACGGTTGTCTCCGCCACCGTCCAAGATCTCCAGATACTCGACCGTAACGACCAGACCTTTCAAGCGATGGATCTTCTTCAGGATGACGGACCCGCAGACGATGGGGCATCAGACTCGCCGACCAGCTAGCTGCTTTGGAACCCGCGGGCGGCCTTGTAAAATGAAGAGCAAAAGCTGGAGGGACCCGGTACTCTCATCACGACTCAGAACATGGGCTGCGACATCCTCTGTGCCTCAGTCCGAAAGCTCGATATGAAGTTTCACCTTACATCTCGTTGTTTGTGGCGCTTCGGGGGAGGCACGCTTCTCGCCGCAGTTCTTCTAGCATCTTCAGGTCTTGCTCAACCGGGTTTCCGCCGAGGGCCCACAGCCCCGAGTCATTCGGCGCTCGGTCCGCAGAAGGGTCAGGAACATCTGGCTCAGTGGATGAACCGTCACAGCAATCTGCCGTTGCCCGACCAGCAGCGTGCACTTGAGCATGAACCGGGATTTCACGACCTCTCACCCCAGGTGCAGCAGCGCATGCGTGATCGCCTGACCCAGTTGAACTCGATGACGCCCGCTCAGCGAGAGCGAGTCATGGCTCGTACCGAGACGATGGAGCACCTCGATCCGCAGCAGCGTCAACAGGTTCGTGGAGCCATGAACCAACTCTCAAGCCTTGCGCCTGACCGCCGCCATGCAGTAGTCCACGCGTTCCGCGATCTTCGGGAGCTTCCGCTCGATCAGCGTCAGGCTGCTCTCAACTCGGATCGGATTCGAAACAGCCTCTCCGAGCAGGAGCGCTCGACGCTATCGAGTCTGGTTAGCGTCGAGCCTTACCTGCCCCCCGTCAATCACGAGACTCCGTCTCCGCGGTAGCGTATCCGCCTTCCGGGCTGGCTCTTCCTTCTACCCATCCCGTTTCGCGGAAATCTAGCTTTTGAAGAAGTTTTTCGCGAGAAAGAGCACGTTAGCTGGTCGTTCCGCCAGCCTCCTCATGAAGTAGGGGTACCATTCGGCTCCAAACGGGAGATAGACTCTCACTCCGAACCCCTCTGCGACGAGCTGCCGCTGCAGATCGCGGCGTATCCCATAAAGCATCTGGAATTCGAACGCCGTTTCAGGCAGGCCGGTCTCTCGCACAAAGGTACGCATCTTATCCACGATTGCCTCATCGTGAGTGGCCAAGCCGCAGAAAACCCCGCTCGAAGCCAGGTAAGTCATTACAGCTACATAGTTTGCGTCCACATCCCGCTTTTGCGGGAAGGCTAGCTCCGCAGGCTCTTTGTAGGCACCCTTACAGAGGCGTATGCGGATTCCCTGCTCTACCAGCCGCTTGGCATCGTCAGCGGTGCGGTAGAGATAGGCCTGAAGGACCGTTCCAACCCGTCCCTTCATGCCTTGCCTGGCATGGAGCCGCTCGGTCATCGCAATCGTCGCCTCGGTATATGGGGAACCCTCCATGTCAATCCGCACAAAGGAGTTCACGGCCGCTGCATGTTCCACCATCTCGCCGACGATACGCTCCGCCAGTCCGACATCGATGTCCATGCCGATCTGAGTGAGCTTGACGCTCACATTCGCGTTCAATTCTCGCTTTTCGATCTCATCCAGCAACTGGTGGTAGATGTCGGCGCTTGCGCGAGCCTCATCTTCGACCGTCACGCTCTCCCCCAACGAGTCCAGCGTTACTGAGATCCCCTCGCGGTTCAACTGCTCGCAAGCCCGGAGTGCCTCAACCACTGTCATTCCCGCGACAAACCGTCCCGAAAGCTTCTTACCTAGAGTCGAGCGTTCCGAAAAGGCCCTAAGTTGCCTGTTTTGAGAGAGTGCGATGAAACCTGAACGCAGCAATGAACCTGACCTCGCTCCGCTGTTCGCTCGGAGGCGAAACGATCCGGAAGATGTATTGTCCCATGGGACGCAGGATAGGCGAAACCAGCAACTTACATGTGATGAGACGTAATGCTAGTGCCGCACCTCTATTGCAGGTTTCGCGCCCTGCTCAACTTGCGGAGTGACCATGTTGCTGGTGTCCTTCAGTGCGGCGATCGCCTCGTCATAGCGCCCCGCCAAGGAGTTGGCCCGGATGATTGCCATTTCCTCGAGCATCTTCATCCCATCTCGCAAGTAACTCATACGGCTGCGTTCGTCATGGCCCCAGGTCACTGGAACCTCACAGATTGTGTATTTGAGCTTTCGAGCGATGAACAAGATCTCTGGATCGAATCCCCAGCGCTCCACTCTTTGAAGGCGGAAGATGACCTGGGCCGCCTCACGCCTGAATGCCTTGAACCCGCATTGCGTGTCCTTGAAAGGAAGACCCATCACGGTCCGCGTGATCCAGTTGAAGCAACGCCCGAAAAACTGGCGATACAGCGGCTGCTGAATCGTCTGACGCGTCCGGTCCATCCAGCGCGATCCAATTGCGACGTCCGCACCGGCCGCAACAGCTGCCATCAGCCGCTCTGCCTCTTCCATCGGAGCCGAGAGGTCGGCATCCGTGAACATCACGACTTCGCCCGCTGCCTGCAACAGCCCGTTGCGCACGGAGTACCCCTTTCCTCGATTTCCGGGATTCTTTACGAGGTGCAGGCGCGGAAAAGAGCTCATCCACCGCTGGACGATTTCCGGAGTCTCATCGGTCGACCCATCATCTACCACCAGAACTTCCGCATCCCAACCTCGGTCCGAGACACAAGTCATCACGCGCTCCAACGTGGCCTCAATACGAGCACTCTCGTTGTACGCCGGAATCACAATGCTGAGCTGCGGGTGTGCCATGTCTATCGTCACGCCTCAGTCGTCTCGCTCTAATCTGGATGTGGGGAGAACGCTTGCGCGCCGCCGTTATCATACTGCAACGATTGGATCATTGAATACACCAATGGCGTTTCTGATCCTTTGTCGATGTCGGGCTCTTTCAGCCAGGATCCGAAGTTGCATTCCCTGGGTTACCTGTCATGCAGTCCCCTTCGTGGGCGCCGTAGGCCGCTCTGCTTAATCGTCTGTGAAGGCGATTCGCTCCCTGAGGTCCACAGAGTCATCAGCCCATCCAGGAAAGGGATCTCGTCGGATAGACCACTAGAAGGTCCCCCCTGCTAAACTCCTCTCCATGTCGGAAGAGTTCGTCCCGCCCCCACCACCCCCTCCGCCCACCTCACAGTACCCGGGGTACCCGGCTCAGCCCCACTTCGGCTATCAGTACGGAATGCAACCGGCCACCCCGCTCAAGCGCAGATCGCCTTGGTTCTATGTCGCCGTAATCGGCAGCTCGGTGGTCGCGGCGGCACTCTTCCTTTCACTCTCCTTCTGGGCTGCCCTGCGGTCCGCAAATCAGGACGGATCGCCTGCCTTTGCGACAAGCACAATTGCCGTGATCGACGTGGACGGGGTGATCACCGACGCCGATAAGGTCGATGCTCAGATTCGCAAGTTCGGTGACGACTCGTCGGTAAAGGCCATCATTCTTCACATCAACTCGCCGGGCGGTGGTGCCGCAGCTTCGCAGGAGATTTACCACGAGGTTCTGCGGGTACGACAGGAAAAACACAAGAAGATCATTGCCTCGGTCGAGAGTGTAGGGGCTTCAGGCGCCTACTACATCGCCTCGGCATGCGACAAGATCTACGCCAATGATGCTTCAGTGGTAGGTTCCATTGGCGTGATCATGGAATGGACGAACTACGGTGACCTCCTTCACTGGGCAAAGCTTAAGAACGTCATCATTCATGCGGGAGAGCTTAAGGACGCCGGCGATCCGAGCCGGGATGTCACCCCAAAAGAGCAGGCTTATTTCCAGTCTCTCGTGGACAATATGTATGGTCAGTTCATTCATGATGTTGCAGAAGGCCGCCATACGTCAGAAAGCAAGATCCGCCAACTCGCCACTGGGCAGGTGTGGACAGGCCAGCAGTCGCTCCCCCTGGGTCTCATCGATAAAGTGGGCGGCTACCGCGTCGCTCTGATCGAAACCGCCAGATCGGTCAACATCTCAGGAGAACCAGCCATCGTGCGGCCTGCGATCGAGAAGAGGGGCCTGCTCTCGCTCCTCGGTTCGAACAGTGAAGACCTGTTTCCGAATCCCAGCCAGCTTCTGAACCGCGCGCCAGGCTTCTACTTCATGTGGAAGTAGAGCTTAGTTGACGGGAGGGTCGGTGCTGGCCCACTGAAGATGCCATACATCTGGCTCGCACCACTTACAGTCACCCCCTCGGCTGTAGCCCGGTCATAAGGCGGTCAATGTTTTGCCGGAATCAGGAGCCGACAACTGGTATGTGGCACCCGAAGGGGTCCTATAGATCCGTCGAGCCGTCCCTCTACCAGCCTGCATCTCATACAAGGGATAGACTTTTCCAGCTACAGGCAGCCGATCCTGCCTGTGCGGACATCTCAGTCCATGACTGAAGTCTTCGACTCGAGGGATATCAATGGCGTCTTCATCACGCGAAAGGAACCCAACGATGACCAAGGCCGATCTTGTCGACAAAGTCACCGCACTGGGTGACCTCACCCGTCGCGATGGCGAAGTGATCGTTGACACCTTGTTCGAGGCGGTAATAGGTGCCCTCAAAGCCGGAGACAAGATCGAGATCCGAGGTTTTGGGAGCTTTCGTACACGGCAGCGCAATGCACGAGTCGGTCGAAATCCGAAGACCGGTGAGAAGGTCGAAGTCCCGGCCAAGCGGGTTCCATTCTTCAAACCTTCAAAAGAGCTCCGTGACACGGTCAACACACGAACTCATGGGGGGGAGATCGACGTCCACCTCTCCGCCAAAATGGAGAAAGAGATTGAGGAGACGGTGGATCCCCATCACCCGCCAGCCATGTGAATGCAGAGCACTTGGTCCCC
The DNA here is from genome assembly GCA_963719405.1 of uncultured Acidobacteriaceae bacterium. Lineage (GTDB taxonomy): Bacteria > Acidobacteriota > Terriglobia > Terriglobales > Acidobacteriaceae > Edaphobacter. The sequence continues at coordinate 3,733,605 of OY970381.1, read as the reverse complement.
GGTTCTTGTCTCCACAGTGCTCGATCTATTAGAAACAGAGGGGGAGAGACAGTTCGTCTCTCCCCCTCTGTTTTGCGGAACCGCCACACCTCTCTCAAGTGGGCCGTTCCCTCTCACCATGATCTTTCTCCCTTTGGAAAGCTACTACCCACGAACGCGCCGTTTACGACGCAGCGCGCCAGCTGCACTGACGAGGCCAGAGCCCATAAGCAGCAAACTCGACGGCTCGGGTGTCTGAGCTGCACCGATAAATCTCTGCGGAACACCGTTCGTCCATCCCGTCTGGTCATCTGTAGGAACGAACAAGGAGAAGTTCGCAAAGAAACCCGAGTTGATGAGCGTGGCATCCTGTGCCATCACGAGGCCGGTTTGTGCAAGGTACTGCGCGTTTGTGCTATCGGTAAACCCCGTGTGACCCGCCACGTCCTGCGGATCAAAGATGTCCCACACCGCATACTGCACATCTGAGTTCGAGTAGGTTCCCAGCTGTGAGTAGATCCAAGCATCCGCACGGTAGTCGACCGACGTAGGAGAGCTGTCCAACGGCACTGAGGTGATGTTTACGTTCCAGCTCTCGTTAGCCGCGATCCGTCGGTTGAAATCAATGCACATGAGGGCTGTCAAATTGCTGCTGCCGTTGACATTGAAGTTGTAGGGGTAGATATCTTCGCCACCCACAGCTTGACCACTGTCGGAGACAAACTTCAGTGTATCGGCGAGGGTTGGAACCGCAGAGGAGACAAGACCGGTAAGTACAGCAAGTGTTGCAAGCAGCTTCTTCAAGGAAAACTCCGTTCGTCCGTCCGAGACGGACCTATGTTGGAGGTGACACACAGGAGGCGCCTTCGCGATCGATCGCTAAAGGTCTAGGCCTCTGAGGCACCTAAGTTGGGGTTTCTGCGGATCGTGACTTCACGCACGATTGAGCAGCGTCAGTAGGAGACTTGGCGCGAGTAGCGGCCCAAGTCCATTCCATCGTTACTTGTCTTTGTATGTAGCAAGCTGCGTGCCAAAGGCGAGAGACCGCCAATAAATCACATCTGGCGCGAAACAGTACGAAAGTTGCTAGACCATGGAAATCGGCTGTTCAATGACATGTGAAAGGAAGATCAAAGCTGAAGACTAGTTCTCTTCTGAGCAGCACTTCTTTTCACCTTTGTTCTGCTCGCCCACTTTGGGAAAGCAGATGGGCGAAGTTGGAGGACGGCGCATTCAGATCTTGCTCTGCTCGATTAAGCGAAACGCCCTGTTCTGCTTTCCAGGGTCTCTGTGGGTCAGCATGATCTTCCCTTTGAGCATCTCGCCCATTGGACTACGCTCCATTCGTTGCTTGACCCAAATGACCCTCTCATTCGGCATGCGCGTGAATCTTGACGCCCTCCTCCTCAGGAGAGATCTGTAGACTCTTGTTGCCTCATGCGGTAGCTTGGGGCATCCCCGAGCTCTCGATCGAGAGTGCAAAGACTTTCAGCGAGGTATGTGTTGCCTGAGACTATCGATTGGCCGCCGCCACGTCGGCGTTTTCGCGTGCTGCTGTTCGGTATCGGAACCCTGGCCGTCATTGCGCTTTGCGGACGGACGGTCCTCTCGTACTATGTCGACGCGCTTTGGTTCAGCTCGCTCGGATACAGCGAGGTGTTCAGGAAGGAGCTGGGCTTCGAGTGGGCTGTCTTCATGTTCTTTACTGCAGCCACGTTCCTCATACTCTCCGCAACACTGCTGTATTTGATTCGGGCACATCGTGTCGGTCTGGCGAGCGATCGGGCTATCGTTGTTGGAGGTCAGGCGGTCAAGGTTCCGATTGAGCCAATAGTGCGCGGTTTCGGTCTCGCGATCGCGACGGTAATCGCCTTGATCACAGGCGCGGGGCTCATGCCAGAGTGGCCGACGTTTGCGCGATACTGGTACGCAGCGCCGGTACCTGGAGGCACTTCAGATCCGATTCTGGGCTGGTCACTGAGCTTCTACCTGTTCACGCTCCCGGCGTGTCAACTGCTGGCAGACTGGCTGATGACTCTGGCGATCATCTGCGTGGTGCTCGCAGGCTTGCTCCTGTTTATCACTGGGCAATCGTTTGCAAGCAATGATCGCAACGACCTTCACTACAGGACACCGTTGTCCGGGCTTGCAATAACGTCCGCATTTCTCTTGTTCATCCTTTCCGCCCGGATGTACATAAGCCGTTTTGAACAGTTGTTCTCCGAGCACACCATCTTCTCCGGCGCGACTTACGCGGATGCCCATGTCGTCTTGAGAGGACTTCTCGTGGTGTGCGTGGCTCTTCTCCTGGGCGCCATCGCCGCTGCGGTGAGCAGCACGTCACAACCGCGCGGGCGATCCCTGGTTGCAGCAATCGTTCCAGGCGCAGTGTGCTATGTCGCGCTCCAGATCTTCAGCTGGTACGTAAGCAGTTTCATCGTCAAGCCAAACGAGCTTGTCCGCGAGCAGCCGTACATCTCGCACAACATCGAATTCACTCGGCAGGCATACGGATTGAATCGCGTTTCGCAGCGGGACTTTGCTGCTCAGACGACTGTTGAGGCGGCTGATGCCTTGAATAACCAGGCCACTCTGCAGAATATCCGGCTTTGGGACTGGAGGGCATTGCAGGACACCTTACGTCAGGTTCAGGAGATTCGCACCTACTACGACTTCCCCGATATAGACATCGATCGATACCAGATCAATGGACAGGTTCGGCAAGTGATGCTCGCCGCACGTGAACTGAGCGTCGACAAGCTACCGGAGAGCAGTCGCAATTGGATCAACGAGAAGCTGATCTACACGCACGGGTACGGGGTGACCATGAACCCTGTAAATGGCTTCACGTCAGAAGGCCTGCCAACCCTCATTCTCAGCAACATGCCCGTTCAGAGCACTGTTCCAGCTCTCGCTCTGACGCGCCCAGAGATTTACTTTGGTGAGCTCACGAACACTGACGTGTACGTGAAGACGCGACAGAAGGAGTTCAACTACCCGCAAGGTCAGACAAACAGCTTGACTTCCTATGAAGGTGAAGGTGGCATTGTTCTTGGGGGTCTCCTGCGCCGCATCATCATCGCGCTCGACCTAGGCGACCTCGCCAAGCTGCCTTTCAGCGATGACGTGAGTAGCGATAGCCGGTTGCTGATGCGACGTAACGTACGCGACCGCGTCTCTGCACTTGCACCGTTCCTTACCTTCGATACTGACCCCTATATCGTGGTCGGAGACGACGGCAGGCTGTCGTGGATCATCGACGCCTTCACGACCTCGGATAGCTACCCTTACTCGAGGCACTATACCTTCGACGGACAGCGTATCAACTATGCGCGTAACAGCGTCAAGGTGACGCTTGACGCATACGATGGCTCAACGAACTTCTATGTGTTTGATGGCGACGATCCGGTCATCAAGACCTACTGCCGTATGTTCCCTTCCCTCTTCAAAGATGCGGCCTCGATGCCGGCCTCCCTCCGCAATCATGTGCGCTACTCCGAGCTGATGCTGAAATTGCAGGCAGAAGTCTACGGTCTCTACCACATGACAGATCCGGAGATGTTCTATAACCGCGAGGATCTTTGGACGCCGGCAACTGAGGCTGGCGTGGACGCAAACGGCGAGCGATCAACACAGGAGATTGAGCCTAACTTCGTCCTGATGAAGCTGCCCGGCGAGAATAGCGTAGAGTTCGTGGATATCCTCCCATTCACGCCAGCCAACCGGAACAACCTGATCGGCTGGATTGCAGGTCGCAGCGACGGCTCACACTATGGTGCAGCGGTCGTGTACAACTTTCCAAAAACCAGGCTCATCGACGGACCGCTGCAGATCGAAGCACGCATCGATCAGAATGCCCAACTTTCAGGACAGTTGACGCTGTGGAATCAGCAAGGCTCGCACGTACGTCGCGGAAGGCTCCTGGTCATTCCAACCGGGTCCGCGCTCCTCTATGCGGAACCGATCTACCTGCAAGCCGAACGAAGTCCAATGCCGGAACTGCGCCTCGTCGTTCTTGCACTGCAGGACAGATTGGCCTACGGAACAACCTTTGAGTCAGCTATGGCCTCGCTATTCGGAGGTACAACTTCGTCCACGTCCGCCGCTTCCGCACCCGAGGAAGCTCGACAAGGTCTTGCATCCTCGGGAGGCGCGGATACGTCCTCAAAGGACCGGAACGAGCTGATCGGGAGAGCCGGCAGGGACCTCGGCGACTACGAGCGGCTGACCGCCGAGGGGAAGCTGGGAGCAGCGGGAGAGAAGCTCGAAGATCTCAAACGCACTCTCGAGGAGTTGAACGTTCATCCCAGGTGACGCTGAGGCGGCACCTGACGTACATACCTGACCTAAGAACATGACCGAGCGGGCTTGGAGCAGGCGTGTGTTATCAACAAAGGAAGGAGTCTTTGCCCTGATGCTCACTCGAAAAGGCCTCATCTCTTCCCTCCACGTTTGGTGCTACGTTCTCGCACTCACGATCTCAGCCTCTCGGATGGAGGGACAGACGGCGAAGCGTGGCATGGTGCTGGACGACCTCGCGAAACTGCTGAGGGTAGGCGCTCCGGAGGTCTCACCTGACGGAATGTGGATCGCCTACACGGTCTCGCGCGTCGATGTGGGCGAAGACAAGAACGTTGCAGATCTCTGGATGGTGAGTTGGGACGGAAAGGAAGATGTGCAACTCACCTTCGGGAAGGAGTCCGCCAGCAATCCAAGGTGGAGCCCGGACGGACGCTGGCTCGCGTTTACCTCCTCACGAGAGGGTAGCGCTAAGGGGAGTCAGGTTTGGATGATGGACAGGCGAGGTGGTGAGGCACAGCAGATCACCAGCGTGAAGGAGGACCTGGACGGCTTCCGTTGGTCTCCCGACAGCAAGCAGCTTCTGCTTACCTTGCAGGAGAAGGAAGAGCCGGAGGAGGAGAAGGGTGCGAAGCCGAAACCACCAAAGCCGATCGTTCTGGATCGATTCCACTTCAAGCAGGACATCAAAGGCTATCTCTCAGACAAGAGGCCGCACCTCTTCCTCTTCGACCTCCAGACAAAGAAAGCGACAAAGCTTACAAGCGGACCCATCATAGGACCAGCGGCCTTCGAGGAAGAAAATCCTGAGTGGAGTCCCGATGGAAGCGAGATCGCTTTTGTCAGCAACCAATCAGAACCGGACCCGGACCGGGGAAACAACAGCGACATCTTTGTGGTGAGTGCAACACCCGGATCTCAGGCACGCAAGCTGACGACATTTTTAGGAAGAGATGAAGGCCCGCTTGCATGGACAAAGGATTCGAAACGAATCATCTACCGTCAGGGTCTCACTCCTCACTATGCGATCTATGACATGACGCAGCTGATGTCGGTGGATGTGGCGGGCGGATCACCCTCACCACTGCGACCAGAGCTGGATCAGTGGGTCGGCGCTCCGGAGATTGCAAGTGACGGCAAAGACGTCCTGGCGAGCGTCTCGAATGACCGGCAGGAGTACCTCGCCCAGTTTCCTCTGGACAGGAAAGGACCCGTTAAGCGGCTCACACCTGATTCAGGGTCGGCAAGAGCACAGCACCAGGCTTCAGGACACCTCGCTCTATTGTGGACGACGGATACTACTGCTCCGGAGATCTATGCCCTTGAGGCAGGACAGCTTCGGAGGCTTACACATCATAACGATGCCCTCTTTGCGATGCTGACGGTCAACCCAGCCCAGGAGATCTCCGCGAAAAGTCAGGACGGGAATGAAGTACACAGCCTGCTTACGATGCCTGTTGGCTATGTGCCCGGAACAAAGGTACCGATGCTGCTTTGGATCCATGGAGGGCCGACCTCGCAGGATGCACACGGCTTCAATCCTGAGCGGCAGCTCCTCGCGTCTCACGGCTACGCCGTTCTGAACGTGAACTACCGCGGAAGCACGGGACGCGGGCATGCCTATAGTGAAGCGATCAGCGCTGATTGGGGCCACAAGGAGGTCCTGGACATTATGGCGGCTGTGGACGGCGCCGAAGCTACCGGGATGATCGACCCGGAGAAGACGGGAGTCGGTGGATGGAGCTACGGCGGCATACTGACCGACTATCTCATCGCGAGCACAACTCGATTCAAAGCAGCTTCGAGCGGCGCTGGAATGGCGAATTTACTTGGGCTGTATGGAATCGATCAGTACATCCTGCAATATGAGTATGAATTGGGCCCCCCATGGAAGAATCCGGACGCCTACATCAAGCTGTCCTATCCGTTCTTTCATGCAGACCGGATCAAGACACCTACTCTATTCATGGGCGGAGATAAAGACTTCAATGTTCCTTTGGAAGGTGGGGAGCAGATGTTTGAGGCGCTGAAGAGCGTGGGTACTCCCACGGAGCTTGTGATCTATCCGGGTCAGTTTCACGGATTCACACGGCCAAGCTTCGTCCGGGACAGATTCCAAAGATGGTTCGACTGGTACGACAAATACGTTCAGGCGAAGCCGTCCGCTTCAACGGTGAGCGTTGGAGCAGCGCAACAATAACGCGCAATCAAGATAATGTCTGTCCAGCATTTCGACACTCTCCGGAGGAGAGCAGCGGCCGGGGACCTACTCTCCGGTCGCTGCTTTAGAAGGCGCTTGCCCCCAGCCGCCGCCACCGGGCGTTTCGATGTGGATCACGCTTCCCTTACGGACGTCGAGACTGCATTTGGCGGGCAACTTCTCTGTGTCGGTTCCCGAGATCAGAAGAGTTCGCCCCAGAGCACCGGGCGACCCGCCCGAAAGCCCGTAAGGCGCAAATCTCCGGCGATCTGTTAACAAGGTCACCTTGGCGGGATACAGGAGCTCGATCTCTCGGATAATTCCGTCCCCGCCACGGTATAGTCCTGCACCCCCGGAGCCGGGCCGATAGGAGTACGACCGCACCAGAAATGGATACGCATACTCCAGTGCTTCCACTGGCGTGTTCAGCGAGTTCGTCATGTGCGTGTGAACCCCAGAGACACCGTCGCCGGACGGTCGCGCACCCATTCCTCCCGCGATGGTCTCGTAGTACGCGTATGGCTGACCAGTGCGACCGTCCACCCCTCCAATCGTGAGATTGTTCATGGTCCCGGAGCTGGCAGCGGGTATTCTTCCAAGCATCGCTTGAGACAGCGCACGCAGAAGAACATCAACGATTCTTTGCGACGTCTCGACGTTGCCACCTGCGACTGGAGCTGGCAGAACGGCGTCTACGATACTGCCTCGCTCCGTAATCACTGTCACAGGTCTCATCAGACCAGCTGTTGCGGGAGCATCCTCCGGCAGAAGACACCTCATTACGTAATAGGTCGCCGAGTATGTGATTGCATAGACAGCGTTGATGCTACTCGCGACCTGCGGATCCGATCCCGTGAAGTCAACGACCACCGATTGGGACTCACGGTTCAGCGTGACAGAGACCGTAATCCGAACCGGCGTGTCGTTAAAGCCATCACTATCGAGAAAGTCCTCCGCCTCGACACGCATGCTCGGTGCTTCCTGCAGCTGGGCACGCATGAGCCGCTCTGAATAATCCATCAGACTATTCGAAAGCCTGCGGACAGTGTCCACACCGAACCGTTGCAGCAGCTCCTGCAAACGCACCTGACCAACTCGGCACGCGCCGATCTGCGCCATCAGATCACCTTCCCTCTCCATGGGCGTACGGACGTTGTGCAGAATGATCTGCAACACGGCTGCGTCTATTTCGCCGGCATTCACGATTCGCACGGGCGGAATGCGAATTCCTTCCTGGTATATCTCCCGGCAAAGCCCCATCGATCCTGGGTACTGGCCTCCGACGTCAGCGTGGTGAGCCCGAACGGCCACATAGAGGGCCGGCGACTCCACGTCACCATCAGCGAAGACGCCAAGCACCATGGTGATGTCCGGCAGATGAGTCCCACCCGCATAAGGGTCGTTTAAGATAGCCACATCACCCGGTCGGAGTGTCATTGCGGCAAGCACAGCCTGCACCGACATGGGCATCGAACCGAGATGAACCGGCATATGGTCACCCATGGCAATAACCTGGCCCACTCGATCGAACACCGCACACGAATAGTCCCGCCGCTCTTTGATATTCGGAGAGAACGAGGTGCGTCGCAGGGCTGCGCCCATCTCTTCAGCAATCGAGTGTGTCACGCTTTTGAACACCGCCAGCACGATCGGGTCCACGGACTCTCCAGCGTTCCGAACAGGGTCTTCCTTGTCCGCTCCAGACGTAAGCATTGCTAACGCACCTCGATGATCAGGTTGCCGTACACGTCTACCTGCGCCTCACAGCCGGGCGGCAGGATTGTTGTCGAGCTATATTCCGTTATCATGGCCGGCCCATGGATTCGATCACCCGCCTGGAGCAACTCACGGCTATAGACGGTGCTCTTTTCCCAGGCGCCATCGAAGTAGATCGGTCCATATCTCAGCACTGCTTGCGCCCCATCGCCCTCTTGACTCGTGCGTACCGCTAGATCCAAAGGTGGGTTAGGGACCACAAAGCGTACGCGTACCGTCACCACCTCGGTCGGTGTCGCCGGATTGGAGTAGCCGTACCGCTTTTGGTGCAACGCATGGAAATCCTCAAGTAGACGATCCCCTTCAGGAACGTTCAACTCGTACCCCTGCCCAACATAGCGGAGATCCGCTGAGCGACTCGCGATCCCCTTCAACCCTTCTTTCATCAGCTCGGCCCGACCACGTTCTTCCATCTGCTCGAAGTACTCTTTAAGCGTTGCTCGCGAAGGGTCTCGCAGCATCACTGTCCTTGAGTAATCCCGTACCGTGTCTGCCATCAGTATGCCGAGTGCGGAGAGCGCACCGGGCATTGGCGGAACCATGACTCTGGGGATCCGCAGCGATTTGGCCATCGAACAGGCATGAAGCGGTCCCGCGCCGCCGAAGCTTACCAGGGTAAAATCGCGCGGATCATAGCCCTTCTCGATTGAGATGACCCGCACCGCCTTCTCCATGGCGGTCTCGGCGAGCAAAAGAACTCCGGTTGCAAACTGTTCCACAGTCGTCAAGACACCCTTCTCCGTGTGCATGATCTGGCGTGTACGCTCATGGTCCAGGCGGACGCCTCCGCCAAGGAACAAGTCCGGATCTAAACGCCCAAGAATCAGATTCGCATCGGTCACAGTGGTCTGGCGCCCTCGTCCGTAACAAATCGGTCCGGGTATCGCTCCGGCAGACTCAGGTCCAACTCGCAGAATGCCACCTCGGTCGAATCGCGCAAGCGATCCGCCCCCGGCCCCGACCGTATGTATATCAAGCATCGGTACACTGACCGGCATCTCGGATACGATTGCTTCACTCGTGATGCGTGGTCCCCCCTCCGAAGCATCCATGAGCGAAACGTCCGTTGAGGTCCCACCCATATCGAAGCCGATGATCTTATCGAAGCCGGCAAGGCGCGCCAGCTCGAACGCTCCGATGACGCCTCCGGCTGGTCCGGAAAGGACAGTTCGAACCGGCTCCTTCGCGGCTAGACCGGCCGAGACGATCCCCCCTGAAGACTGCATTACATGTATCGAGCTTTTTGGAAAAGCCTTCGTCAGCTCGTCTTCGAGGCGAACCAGGTATGTGCCTACGACAGGAGCAAGGTACGCATTTGTGACAACGGTGGAGGCACGCTCATACTCTCGAAACTCTGGCAGGATCTGGTGCGAGATCGATATCGGAATACCTAGGCTCCGCAGAGCCCCCGCAACCTTGAGCTCATTCTCAGGGTTTGTGAAGGAAAACAGCAACGAGATCGCAATCGCTTCCGCTCCGCTCAATTCGATTGAGCGCCTTAGTTCCTTCAGTGAATCGTCACTAGGGGATCGAAGTATCTCACCTGTCGAATCCGTCCGCTCGTCTACGCCGAAGCGAAGTTCCTTCGGGATAACGCAAGGCATAGGCGATTTAAACCAGTCATAAAGACTGGTTCGTGCCTGACGCCCGATAGCAATCGTGTCCTCAAACCCTGCAGTCGTCACGAATGCAACGCGGGCACCTGTGCGTTCCAGCATCGCGTTTGTTCCCACGGTTGTGCCGTGCCGTACCTCTGGTGCTGCATCGTCGACCGCTACCTGCATAACGGCACTCAGCACCGCCCTGGCCGGATCGTCCGGCGTGGAGAACAGCTTGATGACGTGGACCACGCCATCTTTGAGATAGACACAATCGGTGAATGTACCACCGCTATCGATCGCAATTCGCATCATTTACTCCGCTTGGTTTTATCATCTCTGAGCTGCGGCGTTCGGTACCGACTGATCTGATCGTACGATGATCAGATACTCAAAGTGTTTGGGGAGTGCGGCAGACACCTTCAGCTCTGGTGGAGAGAGCTTCAATCCCTGAGGGCCGCAAGAGAGCTCCATCACGTACTCCGAAGTCCCGAGAAGCTCCTTGAAGCGAAGTATCGCGCTTATGCTGAAGACAGCCATAACAGCTCCACAGGCGATCAGGGGATCCATGTCTGGCATATCGCATCACGCCCAAACCAGTCCGCAAAACAGCTCCTTCTGGGTTCTGGCAAGGGAGCCCTCCCGCCGAAACACCCTGCTCGCTGCGGGGTCGGGTTGGATGCTGGACAGTATGGACGTGATGCTCTACTCCATGGTCATTCCGGCTGCGCAGCACGACCTCCATATGTCCTCCGGAACAGCAGGCCTCGTCATGTCGCTCACCCTGATCGCGGCCGCCGCTGGTGGCATCTTCTTCGGGTTCGTTGCCGATCGCGTAGGGCGCACGCGAGCTCTTTCTCTTAGCATTCTCATCTACTGCGTCTTCACGGGCCTCTGCGCCTTTGTTCAAAACGTCCCTCAACTCGCAATATGCCGGATGCTGCTCGGCATCGGGATGGGAGGAGAGTGGGCCGCAGGCGCCGCTCTGGTGGCGGAGACCTGGCCGACCGAGCATCGGGCCAAGGCTCTTGGAATCGTGCAGAGCGCCTGGGCCGTTGGATATGCGCTCGCCGCCCTTGTTGTCGCGTTGGTGATGCCCCACTTCGGCTGGCGCGCCGTCTTCCTTGTTGGCCTGCTTCCAGCCCTCGTTACAGTATGGATTCGCCGGCGAGTCAAAGAGCCAGAGACCTGGTGTCGCGATACCAACGTCTCGATTCGGGAACTCTTTCGTGGACCTCTTGCACGTCGCACCCTTGTAATCACGGCAATGAATGCGGCCAGTCTCTTCGCATGGTGGGGACTCTTCTCGTGGGTGCCGTCATTCCTGTCGCTGCCAGCCTCAAAGGGCGGTCACGGCCTGGACGTAATACATACCTCGTCCTGGACCATAGCGATGCAGGCTGGGACCTTTCTCGGATATACCAGCTTCGGATTTCTTGCCGATCGGTTCGACCGCAAGCGAGTCTACATAATCTTTCTGCTCGTTGCGGCGGCCATCGTTCCGGTCTATGCGATAGTTCGGACACCTTTCGCGCTCTTTCTCCTCGGTCCATTGGTTGGCTTCTGGGGATCCGGCTACTTCTCGGGATTCAGCGTAATCGCGAGCGAGGCATTTCCTACTGCGCTGCGGGGAAGAGCTATGGGCTTCGCCTACAATCTGGGGCGGGTCGTCAGCGCCGCCGCTCCTTTTCTCGTAGGTCACATAGCCCAGAGTCGCGGAATGGGCTTCGGTCTCATGCTGACGTCGGTAGGCTTTCTATGTGCGGGCCTTATCGCCACCGGAATCCGGAGTAGCTGGTCTGCGCATGCTCCTGCGATCAGTTGAGTAGATCCGACGCTGCCGTTCCAAAGCGATGGGCCGTCGTAGCCGGTGCCCATCAGAGCTGCGGGTTCGCGACTGCCTCAGAGCCTTCTGACGTTGCGCAATGTAAGTAGTGGAAACATCTCCGGTCATCAACATTCATGCAGCTTTCCCTTGCGCTCTCCATCTTGCCCACGCTCTCACAGGAGCGTAGACTGGCCCGCGCTCGTATAGGGGAGAAGATCGTTAATGCCTGGAATCTACCTATCTCGTCGCAACCTGTTTGGGCTCGCATCGGCCGCCACCATCGTGGCTACCTTTCCTCCACTCTTCACCAGCACCTCTGCGCATGCCCAGGAAGAACCTCTCTCCGATCTGAACCCCGACCCAGCAAACCAACGTCGCTCAATTGAGAGAGCCTTTGCCTTTCAGAACCTCATGATGGATGCGTACGCGACCGGCTCTACCGTTCGTCTTGCACAGAGCTACAGCGACGGTGGGCTTGGAGCTACAGCGTTCACTTACGACAACGCGGTTGCCATACAGGCTTATCTAGCCGCTGACACCGATGAGGGCCTCGAGCGTGCCCGCACCTTGGGAGATGGCCTGCTTTATGCTCAGGCGACCAACTTTCCCTTTCACGATGGACGCTTCGCACAGGCTTACTTTGTAAACGCGGCCAACCCTGACGGCAGTGGCGCTTACATCAAACCTGCCGCGGCACCCTTCTACTTCTACACCAGCGCGGTCGGGGACCAGGCCTGGGCCGGCATGGCGCTTGCCCAACTCTTCCAACGTACCCGAAAGCGTTCCTATCTAACCGGTGCTCTCGCGGTGGCGAACTGGATCGTCACAAACGCCTACAACACACTCGGCGCAGGCGGATTCTCCTTCGGCACGAACATTAATCAATATAACCAGTCAGTCCCATCAACCAACGGCAAATCCACGGAACACAATATCGATACCTTTGCCTTTTTCACGATGCTTAGTCGGCTGACCGGGAACTCGAGCGCCAACAACGGCATGTCATGGTCCGCGCTCGCCAAGCACGCTCGCGATTTTGTTCAAGCAATGTTCAACCCTGCCGGCTCCTACTTCTACACCGGTACCCTGGGCGATCAGGTCAGCATCAATCCCTCACCAATACCGGAGGACGTGCAGACCTGGTCCTACATGGCCTTCTTCAACCCCAAGTGGCGTGGTTCAATCGACTGGGCGATGGCCCACCTCCAGACCACCGATACCGCCGCCTCTCCGCACACGAGCCTAAAAGGCAGCGAAAGTTTTCATGGTCTCGTGTTTGATACCGCCAGCCTGACGACAACGGCAGACGACCCCAACGCTGTCTGGATCGAAGGTACGGCGCACACCGCTGCGGCCCTCGCTGCCCGTGTGCTTCGAAGAGGTGATACCCTGACCGGCCTGTTCGCCGACCTGTCGGAAGCAGCTCGGCTCCTCCATCAGTGTGATCGCGCTCAGACACTTCTTGGTGTCGGCCAAACCGTTGGTGGCCGCCCAATCCCGCAGGGGCTGGGACTTGTCGCGGCGACAAGCATCCTGGACACTGGATTCGGCTACACCTACGGGCCCTCGCTGCACGTCGGTGCTACAGGCTGGTATCTGCTCGCCGCGCTCGCAGCGAATCCTTTTCAGTTGCAGGACAGGGACTATCTTCAGGACGACTAGGCCTTTACCAGAGGCACCGCGCGCTTTGCGCGGTGCCTCTTTCTCCAGTCTCTCGCGTGCTGGCAGAGCGTCACATACGCGGACCGCACTCTGCCCCGTTCGACAGATGACCAGTTCGTGTGACCCCAGCCATCTCTGGCGGTAATTGTCTTCATTGTGTCTTTTTCCTCTACAGTTCCGCCGGGCCGCTCGCCTTTGGATATGGGGAAGCGTTAGTCTCTCAGACAAACTCCTGTTCCGCAGGTTGGCACATGACCAACAACACAATCCTTGTAGTCGAAGATGATCTCCGCATTCAGCGTGTCTTGCAACGTCAGTTCACTTCGGAAGGGTACGCGGTAGGCCTGGTGAGTGATGGCGCAGAGGCAATCAATGCCATCAACCAGATTGCGCCCATTGCGGTTGTGCTCGACCTCATGCTGCCGGGCATCTCGGGCCGGGAGATCTGCAGGCAGATCAAAGCCACCAACATCGATCTGCCTGTCGTTATCCTCAGTGCGATCAGCGAGGTCACCGACAAGGTGCTCTTACTTGAGATCGGGGCGGACGACTACGTAACGAAGCCATTCAGTCCAAGGGAGTTACTGGCACGGGTGCAGGCGGCAATACGGCGGAACACGCGCACTGTTGACGCGCGCTGCGTCTCGCTGGGGAACGCCTCGGGGGCGATCGGCGCGGAAGCACTGATCTGCCGGTTCGGCGACGTGTCAGCGGACCTGGTAAAGATGGAGATCCGTCGATCCGGCAGTGAAGTCTCTCTGACTGCGCACGAGTTTAAGCTGCTGCGCTACTTCCTCAATCATGTAGAGCGGGTGATCACTCGCGAGGAGTTGCTGCAGGACGTCTGGGGCTACAACTTCTTTCCGACCACTCGAATCGTCGATAACCAGGTCTTAAAACTTCGTCAGAAGCTTGAGAGCGATCCCTCACATCCTGTTCATTTCCGAACCGTGCACGGCATGGGCTACAAGTTCGTGGTGCAACCATAGACAAAGGCGATCGAGCTCGGAAGAACTTGCTGCAGCCGGAAGGACCGCTGCGACTTTCCCGCATGCGAACTCTTCTGCTCTTCTCCTTGCTGGCCCTTTCCTTCGGCCTCACAGCGCTGAGTCTACTGGCGGTCCGATTCACGCTGCGTAATCAGATCCAGCGCGATTTGAGCTCAGACCTTCAGCACTCGGTTAGCACCTTCCTGAATCTGGAACACCAGCGGCGCGAGATGCTAGGTCGAGAGACCGCCCTGTTGGCAGATCTTCCGAGCCTAAAGGCACTGATGACCACGGATGACCCAAGTACCATCCAGGACGGCGCCAAGAGCTTCTGGGAGATCAGTGGTATGGATCTCTTTCAGCTTTACGATCGCAGCGGACATCTCGTCGCGTCCTATGGCCCGGACCTGTCGTCGGCTGGGACGGTCACCGATCAGCGATCCGCGGATGCCATGCGCATTGTCATCACTCAGCCACAGGAGAGCCGCACTCTGGCCGTAAGCGGCCGACCGTACGAGGTCATAGCGCAGCCTCTCTCTTTCGGCCCCAGGGTCGGTGGCACACTGCTTGGGTATGTCGTGCTAGGGTCTGCCATCGACCAGCATTTCGCTCGCCAGGTGAGCCAGGCAGCGGCCGCGGAGGTCGCCTTCACGATCGACGACAACGTGGCCGTTAGCACCCTTGGACCGCCGGTTCAGAGCGTCGTGAACGACAGTTCAGCACTACGGGCACTTGCCGCCGGCGTATTCGTCGATGTCCGTCTGCACGGTGAACGCTACCTCGCAGCGGTCTTGCCGCTTAGCGGTCCGGATGCGCCAATTCCGGAACACGTGAAGCTGGTTGTGCTCAGGTCCTACCAAGACGCCGAGCGGCTTACCGAAGCCATCAACCGATGGCTCATCGGCCTCGGCGCACTTGCGTTGCTGTTGGGCACACTGCTCGCCCATTCGATCTCTCGTCGAGTGACTCAACCGCTCGAAGCACTCGTTGATGGTGCTCGAGCGCTTGGTCGCGGCGATTGGAACTACCAGCTCTCGGAGGGCGGTACGGCGGAAGTTCGCGAGTTGGCCCAGGCTTTCGAGCACATGCGGCTGGAACTACAACAATCACAGCGGGCTCTCCTCGATTCCGAGCGTTTGGCAACCATCGGCCGCATGGCGAGTTCCATATCTCACGATCTGCGCCACTACATCTCTGCCATGTATGCCAACGCTGAGTTCCTCTCTCTCGAGAGCACGCAGCAGGCAGAACGCGAGGAGCTCATCTTCGAAGTTCAGACGGCGGTACACGGTATGACCGATCTACTTGATTCCCTGCTGCTTTTCTCCCAAACCGGCAGGACGTTGTTGCCTACCTATGAGTCGGTTTCGTACCTTATCGAGCGTGCCGCCGGGCTCCTCCGCGCCCATCCGGAAGCTCGCTCCCTCGAACTTCAGCTTGGCGATCTGCCGAGCGTGGAGGGCTGGGTTGACGCAACGAAGTTCGTCCGTGCTGTCTTCAACCTTCTTCTCAATGCGTGCCAGGCGGCGAATCGCGGCGATCACAAACCCTGCGTCCGTCTCGAACTAAGCGAAGATATTCGAGACATTGTCGTGCGCATTGAGGATAATGGCCCGGGTGTTCCACCTTCTCTGATTTCAAGCATGTTTGAACCGTTTGTAAGCCGGGGGCGAGAGAACGGCACCGGATTGGGCCTCACGCTTGCCCAGCACATCGCTCAAGAACACGGCGGTCTGGTCCGGCTCGACGAATCTGCACCTGGAAAGACTGTGTTTTCGCTCCGCCTCAGGAAACAGCCGTGCCTCGAAAATCAGAGTGCCTCCCTGTCCACGATGCGGGGCCAAGGCTCAAAGGAAGCAGCCGGAAAGGGGACCGATGAATTTGCGGCGAGTTGAAAATGTGAGACTCATAGTACTGCTTCTGCTCTCGGCCGTTCCCGCGTGTGCGCAGTACCCAACCCGTGCGAAGCCAACCGATGTTCGTCCGGATGAGACAGGCAGCCGCTTGGAGACCATGGCCAAGGTCCTGACGGAGACGCAACACCAGCTGGAGCAGACTCAACAGCAGCTCGATGCTCTGCGGCTTGAACTTGACAAGCTACGCGGCTCTCAGCCAATCGGAAGCCCGTCAGAGACGCTTTCAGACCAGGTGCCCTCCTCCGCAACGCCGCAGACTCACGCGGAGACCGGCTCGATTGCGGCTCAGGTTGCCCGGCAGCAGGAGGAACAGGAGATTCTTCAAGCGGAAGTCAAGCAACACGACCAGACCAAACTCGAGAGCGCCTCGCGCTATCCGGTGCGAGTGTACGGGCTGATGCTCTTCAACGCCTTTTCGAATGCTGGTGTGGTCGACAACCCCGACCTCCCATCCGTAGCAATTGCAAGATTACCGGACCAGAGCCATGGAAGCATTGGCGGCAGCTTCCGGCAGACCGTACTTGGACTAAGCGCGAATGGCCCTCGTCTGTTTGGCGCACGATCCACGGCTGATCTCAGCGTCGACTTCTTCGGAGGTTCCTCTTACAGCTACTACAGCACGACGAACGGAAGCGCTCGTCTGCGTCGAGCAGATATCCGCCTTGCATGGGGTTCGGGGACAGATCCGGATTTCGCTCCCAACGAGCTTCATCTAGGTGTTGATGCTCCCTTGATCTCTCCACTGTCTCCCACATCATTTGCGACGATTGGGATGCCAGCTCTGGCGTGGTCTGGCAACCTCTGGTCGTGGGCGCCTCAGCTTCGGTTCAAGCATACGGTGCTGCTCCCGGATACAAACGGAAGACGCAACCTGCAGTTGGAAGGCGGATTGTGGGACCCTCCGGCTGTTGGTACTAACGGAGCAGTTTCTGGCCGCGTACTAAGCGCCGGTGAGTTGTCCCGTCGCCCGGGATTTCTGGGGCGCGCCGCTTTCAATAGCGGTTCCGCGGAACACCCTTTTGCAGTCGGGTTGGGCGGCTTTAGCGAGCGACAGACCTACTACGAGGGTCACTCGATGCAGATGTGGGCTATCACTTCAGATTGGCAGATTCCGCTCTCAAACCGCCTTCAGCTTACCGGTGAGATCTACCGGGGACGCGGCTTGGGTGGTCTCGGCGGGGGTGCCTATAAAGATGTGCTCACAGGATTGGACACCCACACAGGTCTCAGTAGGACTTTGGCACTTAATGCCGTTGGTGGATGGGCTCAACTAGGCACGCATTTGTTTGAGGGTGCCGAGGCCAATCTTATCTACGGCCAGGATGGCGGATTCGCGAGTGACTTCCGCAAGTTGAACCTGAGCGCAAGCACTTACATCCTCGAGCAGAGCGCACGCAATCAGATGATGGTGGCCAATCTCATCTTCAGGCCAAGAACGTACCTCATCTTCTCGCCTGAGTACCGTCGCATACTGAGTTGGAAGATCCAAGGTGTGGCGGCCACAGCCAACATCTACACACTTTCCCTGGGCTATGAATTCTGATGCGGCCAAGCAAAGCTCTTTTCGCGATCTTCGCCCTATCTCTCGCCGAGGCGCCTTTGATCGGGATAGCGCAAACGCAGGCTTTTGCCGTATCTCTGCGCGTAAGCCTGGATGCGCCTGGGGCAAGCACTCGGAAGGGGTCGCACCCTTCCGGCGCTACTTCGTCGACATTGCCGGATGAATCGAATGGAGTGGCGGCATGGCTTACGCCAATCAAGGCCTCAGAGATAAACACACATCATGTCGCTGCCCCCGCCCACAGCTTCGTCTTGACGCAGAAGAACAAGCAGTTCTCACCGCATCTCCTGGTGATACCTACCGGCTCCAACGTGGACTTTCCAAATCTGGATCCCTTCTTTCACAATGTGTTCTCCTTGTTCAATGGCCGGCGCTTCGACCTGGGGCTGTATGAAGCGGGCAGTCGTCGCTCCGTATTGTTCGATCACGACGGAGTCTCCTACATCTTCTGCAATATCCATCCCGAGATGGGCGCAGTGATCATCTCTCTCAGTACACCGTATTTCGGTGTTTCCGATAAAAGCGGTTTGATCCTGATGAAGAACGTCCCGCCCGGCGAATACGACCTGCACCTATGGTCCGAAAACGCAGCGTCCTCGGAGCTCGCAGCGGCGCAACAGCGAGTCCATATCTCAGCACAGGATCTTCGCTTGCCCCCGATCGTTCTCAAGAGAACAGCATCTCCTGTGCAAGGTCACTTGAACAAATTTGGCGAAGGGTACAAAGTACCTGAGAAAAGTTCGTACTGAGTATTCACAGTGGTTTAGCGAAAACTTGGTCTAACTTCCTATCGAAGCGTCACCTTTGGAAGGGGAACAGCAAGGTCTCCGAAGAGGCGCTATCGCCAGCCTCGAATTGGCTCCTGAGTTAGAACTCGAACCGACAACCGTTCGGTTAACAGACCACCAGACACGTACTAGCAACAACTTACGCGGAAGGGGTTGGCCACCCCCAACGAGTGTGGGAGGCATCGGGAATCCGCTTCGTGGGCCTAAAGGGGGTTGTGGAGTTGTCGCTGGTTTCGCGATGCAGATGATCATGAGATCGCCCAACCCGATGAACGCCGGTTCTTTCCCTCGGCCCCACCGATCGGTCGTGCTGAGCGAAACCGGGGCCCATGATGAGGCTTCTTCTTTTGCACAATGATCTGGTGCTTTGACGAACAATAATCATTATTGTCTAATAGGTTATGGCACCAACCCGAACGGGAAAAATCGCTGCTTTTCGGGCACTGTGTGCGGCACATGGCCTCACCGCAACCCATCAGCGTCAGATCCTCTACGAAGTGATGGAGACAATGCCCGGTCACCCCAGCCCAGAAGAGGTCTACGCGCGCGTCAAGAAGCGCGTGCCGGCAATCTCGCTCGCAACGGTCTACAAGAACATCCATCTCTTCGTCGAAAGAGGTGTCCTGAAGCAACTCAGCCTGCATCACGGCTCAATTCGCGTTGAGTTAAACGAACAAGTTCATCATCACCTCGTCTGCTCCGAGTGCAAGGCTGTGACCGATGTCAATGAGAACGACCTCGGCTTCCTCCCGACACTCAAAGAGCTACCGGGTGGCTTTCAGGTGAAACGCTTTTCCATTGACATCATCGGTGTCTGTGCTGCTTGCAGTAAAGCGCTCCCTAGCTGACCTGAAGATGCTGATCGTCGCCGGGAGGATCCGGCGACGGTATGAACCCCAACCGAAACGAAACGTAAGGAAATCCCTATGGCGACCGAAGCAAGCAAATACACAGCCCCAGCACACTCTGACTCCACCGCACAAGTAGCGGGGGAGGCCAAGTGCCCATTCATTCCTGGCGCGACCGCACAGGGCGAACCCGCCGGCAACGGCGCCGCAGCCAACCCCATGGCTGCACGGCACGCCTCGCGAACAAACCGAGACTGGTGGCCTAACCACCTCCGTCTGGACCTGCTGGCTCAGCACTCCAGGCTTTCAAATCCCATGAGCGAAGACTTCGACTACGCCACGGAGTTCCGGAAGCTGGACTTTTACGGTTTAAAGAAGGATCTCGCCGACGTCATGACAAACTCGCAGGACTGGTGGCCGGCAGACTTCGGCAGCTACGCTCCGCTCATGATTCGGTTGGCATGGCACGCGGCCGGCACATATCGCACCTACGACGGTCGCGGCGGCGGTGGCCGTGGCCAGCAACGCTTTGCTCCGCTCAACAGCTGGCCAGACAACGCCAACTTAGACCGCGCACGCCGCCTGCTGTGGCCCGTCAAGCAAAAGTACGGTAAGCAGATCTCATGGGCTGACCTGTTCATCCTGGCAGGTAATGTGGCGCTCGAGACGATGGGCTTCAAGACCTTCGGATACGCCGGCGGACGCCCTGACGTGTGGGAGCCGGACATGGATGTGAACTATGGTGCGGAGACCGCCTGGATGGGCACCGACAAGCGCTACTCCGGCGACCGCGAGCTTGAAGTGCAACTGGCCGCAACCACTATGGGATTAATCTACGTCAATCCAGAAGGTCCGGAGGGGAAGCCAGACCCGGTTGCAGCAGCGCGTGACATCCGAGTTACCTTTGCGCGGATGGCGATGAACGACATGGAAACAGTCGCGCTCATCGCTGGCGGTCACACCTTCGGCAAGACGCATGGTGCTGGCCCGGGCTCGCACTTGGCTCAGGAACCCGAAGGCGCTCCGATCGAAAATCAAGGCCTTGGCTGGTCGAGTGCATACAAGACTGGCATCGCCGGTGACGCGATCACCAGCGGCCTCGAGGTCACCTGGACCACGAAGCCCCGGCAGTGGACCAACGACTACTTTGATCACCTTTTCAAGTACGACTGGGAGCTGACCAAGAGTCCCGGCGGCGCGCATCAATGGAAACCTAAAGGCGACCAGGGCGCGAACACTGTTCCCGACGCGCATGACCCGACGAAGAAGCACCAGCCCGGCATGCTGACCACTGATCTTTCCATGATCGAGGACCCGGAGTACCGGAAGATCTCAAAGGAGTTCCATGAGAACCCGGACGTCTTCGCTGATCAGTTCGCGCGTGCGTGGTTCAAGCTCACCCATCGTGACATGGGTCCGAAGGCGCGCTACATGGGGCCCGAAGTTCCAGCCGAAGATCTGATCTGGCAGGATCCGCTCCCGCTCGTGGATCACCCGCTGGTCGACGATGCAGATATCACGGCGCTCAAACCCAAGCTGCTCGCCTCAGGACTGTCGATCTCGGAACTTGTCTCGACAGCATGGGCTTCAGCTTCGAGCTTCCGCGGCTCTGACAAGCGCGGCGGCGCGAACGGAGCGCGTGTTCGACTGTCTCCGCAGAAGGACTGGGAGGCTAACCAGCCGGCGCAGCTGGCGCGCGTGCTTGCCGTGCTGGAGCAGATCCAGGGCGAGTTCAACGCCGCGGCCACGGGAGGTAAAAAGATCTCGCTTGCAGACCTAATCATCCTCGCGGGCGCGGCTGCAGTCGAGAAGGCGGCGCATGACGCCGGCGTCGACGTCACTGTGCCATTCACGCCCGGTCGCACCGATGCCTCCGCGGAGCAGACCGACGCTGAGTCGTTTGCGCCGCTCGAGCCCAAGGTGGATGGATTCCGCTCCTATGGATACAACACCACCGAGCCGGCTGAAGTCGCGCTGATTGATCGGGCGCAGCTGATGCGGCTGACCGCACCTGAACTGACCGTGCTGATCGGCGGACTGCGTGTGCTGGGTGCGAACTTCAACGGAACAAAGTTCGGGGTGTTCACCGATAAGCCCGGGACGCTGACCAACGACTTCTTCATGAACCTGCTGGACATGAAGTACATGTGGAAGGCGAAGGATGCGGCCCAGAATACCTTTGAGGGCCGTGAGCGCGGTTCGGATGAGGTGAAGTTCGAGGCCACGCGCGCCGACCTGATCTTCGGCTCGAACGCTCAGCTACGCTCACTTTCCGAGGTATACGCGTGCTCTGATTCGAAGCCAAAGTTCGTTCACGACTTCGTCACTGCATGGCACAAGGTAATGAACCTCGACCGCTTCGATATCATTCATACGGTCTAGTAGCTCGCCTGGGCATTTCCAAGGCGGCCCTGATCAACAGGTCTCCGTTGATCAGGGCCGCTTAGGTGACGCAGCATTCGTGCTGCCCGCGTTCGTATAAAGCGGTATTCCTGGACCCAGGCGAATGTTGATTTTCAACCAAATTCGACGTAAGTATCGGTTAAGAGAGAGCCACATGAAGCGACGAAGGGGCATAGTAGATTCATGCCGCAGACGAGGTGGATCCGAACCGTTGGAACAGTGGTCAAAGTCGCTTCCATCTACCCGCGAGGTCGACGGCAGCTGATCGTGACGTTCTCGTATGATGTCCAGGGAGCTCACTATCAAGGTCAGCTTCATACGTTCAAGTCGATGCGTGAAGGCGATCCGCTCACCGTCAACTACGATGCTTCGAATCCAAATCTGACAAAGCTTCAAGCTAAGTACTACCGAATGTGGACAGTCTGGTGGGCTGTGATGGCCTCGGTCGGCGCTGTCCTGCTTGTTCTCTGGATCAGAGCGAGCCAGCAATAAGGTCCCGTCATCACCTGCCGTCCAAGTCCGGCCGGAACACACGCTCGCAACTCACATAGAAGTCGTTGCAGTCGATGAGGCAGAAGACTTCATCCATGCTCACCGTGCTCTAGCGCATTGAACCACGCGGCATAGGAAGTGTTCTTCACCATATGGCGGTTCACGTCGGGTTCGCCGTCGTTCCACCACACAGGTCCACGCTCCCCGAGGGCGATCTTCGCGGCATCGACCTGTTGCCTGGCCAGCTCCCGGCCGCGTTCGTCTCCAGCTCGCATCGCAATCCCCTTCGCACGCCGCGCAGCCATGAGCACCGCGGTAAGGCGCTGTCTCTCGTCCTCGGAGAGCTGAGGGTTGCTGCAACGCCACAGGCGACCTCGTACGACGAAATACCGGCCGTCAGGCGTGACGGGGTGTCTGCTCATAGCGAAGTGTAGATCGCGTGTCTCACAACACGGAAGACATGCAGCTCTCCGTTTATGCCGGCCCGAATGTGCGATTAACGGGGATGGCCGTTCGAGCCACACGCAGTCGGGGCAGCGGCGCAATCGCTTGAAGGTGTACTCGCCATTGAGGGCGACCGCCACAACGAACCCGCTTACCGGCTTTGCCGACCGGTCGACGACCAGCAGATCGCCATTGAGGATGCCGGCGTCTTCTATCGAGTCTCCGTCCACACGCATCATCATGAATCCACGTAGGTAGCATAAGAACTGCTATGGAGTGGAAATCTGTGGGGTTTAGTCTTGCTTGGAAGCTGCTAAGTCCTTTAGAAGATGGCTCCTGAGGTAGGACTCGAACCTACAACCCTTCGGTTAACAGCCGAATGCTCTGCCATTGAGCTACTCAGGAACGGGGAGGTGCCCGTCCAAGGACGCGCCACGCTTCCGTAGTTATAACAAATCGCCGCAGGCGGGTCAAAGAGAAAGGGAGCCGACGGTCGAAGCCCGTCACGAAGGAGCTCTATCATTGTGAAAAGACGAACCGGAGGCACTCAATGACGGCGGCAACGAAAGAGACTCTCCCGAGGATCTCCCGGGTACGACGACAGGACGTTTCAACATCCACGCTGGCCATCTTTGATCGCTACCTGCGTGACCGCGGAAACGTTCCGAATATGTTCCGAACCATGGCGCATCGACCCGAAATCCTTCAGACCGTTATTGCGCACATGGAGGCGGTTCTGAATACGGGAACTTTGCCTAAAGCGTTGAAGGAACTTGTGATTGTGAGGACATCACAGCTGAATCAAACTCCTTATTGCCTGGCGTCGCATTCAGCAATCTGCCGAAATCTGGGATGGACAGACAAGCAACTTGGCGCAATGTGCGGAGAGATCGCAGAAGGTGACTTCACGGAACGTGAACGTGTCGCAATCCACCTGGCAGAGGTTATGACGCTCAACGCACACGCATACACGGTGGAAGAGTTCGCAACGTTACGCAGCTTCTATTCCGAAGGCGAGATCGTGGAGCTCATGGCCGCCATTGGTCTGTTCAACTACTTCAATCGGTTCAACGATCTTCTGGAGATGGAGCCAACTCAGCCCGCGACCGCGGACGAACTGGCGCTCGCCGGTCTGTAGAGCGACTGGCGCACATCCACAAGCGTGGTGAACCGAGCGGCGCAACCAGCGACGCCCGGCAAAATGACTCTCCATCTCGGGCCGGCTATGGATAGAGCAGAATCGCGATGTTGTACGAGCTGAACGAGCTTGTCTCACTGGGCGAGCAAGCTCCAACCACGGCCTGGTGATACTTTCCACTGGAGAGCCGGCTTTTGATCTGCTGGGGTAGCTGGTCGAGTCTGGAAGCGGTGTAGCGCATGATGAACCAGGGCTGACGAAGCCCTGCATATCCGCTGGACATACCGCAGGTCTGACGAGCATTCGCAAGAATGTCAGGATTGCTGTTGACGATACTCAGGCCAGTGGTCGACAAGAGACTCACCACGGTTGACTCCTGTTCATTGAGGGATAGCGTCTCAACCGTCGAGGCGAAATCCTCTACAGCGTATACCTGGTGTTCGCGGGTCACTACAGCGATACCAACAACGTTCACCTCGGGATCGAGCAGATTGGCCCGATGACCTTCCGAGTGCATCCACATGTCGTGAATGATGGTCGGCTCTCCAGCTTCAGCAACGTTCTCCGTTATGAGAGAGAATCTGACTCCTGCACTCGCACCGCGCTCGGACAGGTCCGGCTCCCCTGGGAAGCCATGTGAGATGTCGGCGTGCTCAGCCATCTGGTAAGCGTGATACAAGGCAGCTTGCGCGAGCAGGGGATCACGCTTCAGCGGCGAAAGGCTATGCCCTGCCCTGTCCTGATTCGCCTGGGTCAGAAGAAGCTGTTCTGCCACGTTTGGACTATTTGAGATTCCGCGTGTGACAGCATTCGCTGGAAGGAAGGCGACTGATAGAAGCGCCGCGAAAAGAATACGGCAAAACAAGGTAAATCCAGAAAACATGGGCGTATACCCCAAAACTGACGGTTCGCTGCTCGTGGGGAGGGCTGCGATATGACGTGAGTTTATTGAGAGGGTATGGGGTGGGTTAATCCCACTTTCGGGGTCAAACCCCGCGGAAGGAAGAAGACCACGATGGCTATTCAGTTGCAGCACAGTCGATCCTCGCCGGGAAAATGACCGGACTGTGGGCCGCTAGGCGCCTCAGACCAAACCAGGGCGAAGACCAGGGGACGCGGGCATACCTATGACCGCGAATGACTAAATCAAAGAAATCAGGGCTGCCGAAGATTCAGGATAGCTGGCTTTTCACTGCATCCCACGTCTTCGCAATACCCTGTTCCAGAGTAGTAACGTGGCGCCATCCAAGCGCATGCAGTTTCGCAACATCCATCAGCTTCCGAGGGGTGCCGTCCGGCTTGGTGCTGTCGAACGTGAGCGATCCCTTGAAGCCTAGTACGCGGCACACCGTCTCTGCGAGCTCCCGAATCGTGACATCCTCCCCCGTGCCGATATTGATCAGCGGTGGAGAGTCCTCGACCAGTAGGGATCCATAGGCAGCTTCGTCCAGATTCAGCAGGTGCACACACGCATTCGCGAGATCGTCCGAATATAGAAGCTCTCGCCGTGGTGTTCCCGTACCCCACACCGTGATCTCCGCCGATCCCACTCGCTTAGCCTCTGCTGCCTTCCGGATCAGAGCGGGCAAGACGTGCGAGTTCGAGAGATCGAAGTTATCTCCAGGTCCATATAGATTTGTCGGCATCGCCGCGAGATACCTTGTGCCGTACTGTCGGTTATAGCTCCAGCACATCTCGATTCCAGCAATTTTGGCCAGAGCATACGGTCGGTTCGTCGGCTCCAACGGTCCGCTCAGGAGGCAAGACTCCGGCATGGGTTGCGGAGCAAGCTTTGGGTAAATACAGGATGAACCAAGAAACAGCAGCCGATCGACTTCAGCCCTTCGCGCGGACTCGATGATGTTCGTCTGAATGATCAGATTGTCGCGAATGAAGTCCGCCGGGTATGTGTTGTTAGCAAGAATGCCGCCAACCTTTGCAGCGGCAAGGACGACGTACTCCGGCCTTTCTTCTGCGAAGAAGTCAGCGACAGCCTTGCTATCGAGCAGGTCGAGCTGCGCGCGAGTTCTCGTAAGGATGTCGCGGTACCCGAGACGTTCCAGCTCGCGGTGAACAGCCGAGCCCACAAGGCCGCGATGCCCGGCGATATAGATCCGCGCGTCAAGATTCATGTGTGGATGTGACATGGTGATCCTAGGTCTCGCGAACGTTGTAGGCGTCGAAGCCGTGCTCGCGAACAAGCGCGTCGCGCTTCGCCGACTGAAGGTCCGCTTCGACCATCTCTTTGACGAGATCATCGAAGCTGATCCGGGGAGACCAGCCAAGCTCACGCTTCGCTTTGGATGCGTCCCCAAGCAGCGTTTCAACCTCTGTGGGCCGGAAATAACGTGGATCCACCGCCACTGTCACATCGCCGTGCCGGTCGGTCGCCCTCTCGTCCACTCCACTTCCCTGCCACGTAAGATCCAGCTCCAGCAACACCGCGCATCGCTTCACGAAATCACGCACACTGTACTGCTGCCCCGTGGCAATGACGAAGTCCTGAGGCTTATCCTGCTGCAGCATCAGCCACTGCATCTCGATATAGTCCCGGGCGTGCCCCCAGTCCCTTTTCGCATCCAGGTTCCCCAGAAAGAGCTCCTTTTGCAGGCCAACCTTGATCCTTGCAAGTCCGCGGGTGATCTTGCGAGTCACAAATGTCTCGCCTCGCAGGGGCGACTCGTGATTGAACAGAATGCCGTTACAGGCATACATCCCGTACGCCTCACGGTAGTTGACAACGATCCAGTAGCCGTACATCTTTGCCACCGCATAAGGAGACCGCGGGTAGAAGGGTGTGGTCTCCTTCTGCGGAGTCTCCTGCACGAGTCCATAAAGCTCAGAGGTTGAAGCCTGGTAGAACCGGGTCTTCTTTTCCATGCCCAGGATACGGATAGCTTCCAACAGGCGCAGTACCCCGAGCGCATCCGAGTTTGCCGTGTACTCAGGCTCTTCAAAGGAAACTTGAACGTGTGACTGCGCGGCAAGGTTGTAAATCTCGTCAGGCTGAACCTTCTGCACAATGTGAATCAGCGAAGACGAGTCCGTCATGTCGCCGTAGTGCAGGATGAACTGGCGATGTGGGAGGTGCGGATCCTCGTAGATATTGTCGATCCGCGCAGTGTTGAAAAGGGAGGTGCGGCGCTTAATGCCGTGCACCTCATATCCTTTTCGAAGCAGGAACTCTGCGAGATACGCGCCATCCTGGCCGGTAACGCCGGTAATGAGAGCTCTCTTCAAGCTGGGTCTCCAATGTTGTTATCCCTTCGATCTTACTTGATCCGTGCTGCCCGCCATATCTCACATCAAGAACCAGAACGGTGCACGAGGTCCATCAAGTCACGCTCAAACTGACGGAGCACCTCATCTCGACCGAGATGTCGCACGGCGTACTCTCGAGCATTCACACCAAGCTCCCTCCTGAGGCAAGGTGATGATGCGAGGTGGGCGACAGCCCCGTGCAGCGCTGCTACATCATCCGGGGGAACGACGATGCCGAGACTCGAAGGAAACTCCGACCCTATGATCACATCTGCCAGACGCGTGTCCGGCGCGGCCGTTGCTATCACCGGCCGTCCACTCGAGAGCATGCCGGTCAGCTTGGATGGCATAACGAGATCGGCTGCGCCTGCGCGCTGCGGAAGGAGATGGATGTCCGCGAGATTCAGTAGCTCGTTCAACCGCTCGAGCGGCTGCAGCGGCAGCAAAGTCACGTTCCGAAGATCTCCGACCAGCTTCTCGAGTTGCGGTCGAAAAGCCCCGTCTCCGCAGAACACGAAATGAACTCCGGCGTCCGGCATCCCACTGCCTACCTCGAAGGAAGCAGCTAACGGCGCAAGAATCTCCAAGCCTTGTTTATTGCCCATATTTCCTGAGTAGAGGACGACCGTCTTGTCACTGAGTCCGAGTTCCGCGCGAAAGAGACCAGCCGCTTCAGGAGGCAGAGGGTATACGGCGTCAACGTCCACCCAGTTCGGGAAGAGAACCGCTCTCGAGCTCGGCACGCCTTTGGTGACAACGCTCTCAACCATCTTTTGGGAGATACTCGAAACACGATCAAATGCGGAGGTAAAGAACCTTTCCAGCGAGAGGGCGAAGCTGTGGATGGGGCCCTTGGCCGGAAGTAGCCCTAGGTCGAAAGCAGCATCAATCTCGAAGTCCTGCACATGCAACCATGCGGGGACCCGCGCGATGGAAGCGGCCAGCAGCGCGGTTGGCGCCCCAAAAAAAGTGGGCTCGACCGTGAAGACCAGGTCCGGTTGCCGGGTCGCCTCATCGAGAACTACCGGTGTGCTGCAGATGGCGAACGAGGCGAGATGAGCAACGCGTTTCAGTCCGCTGGGCTTCTCGGGAACGTATAAGGGACACCGGTGGATAGTGAGGTTCGCCTGTGGTCGCTCCACGGTATACCGATTCCGGTAATCGCTGCGAATACTCCAGGCCGGGTAGTATGGCGGAGCTGTTACAACGTCAACACTGTGCCCGCGAGCCGCGAGCCACGATGCCATCTCACCTGTGTATTTCCCAATTCCGGTGAGCTCCGGAGCGGCGTTCAAACCATAGATAAGGATCCGCAAAAACCGACCTTTCGGCACCGCGAGGGGAGCTCCTGCCTAGTCCATGATGTCATGCGAGGGACCTCCATGCCATCATGAGAGCTGAGATGACTCAAGGGCAAACGGCAGCAATGCGATGGATTCGGAAGCAGCCACTCGCCACGATCGGAACCGGCATTCTGGCGATGTTCATCGTATGTGCAGTCCTCGCCCCCGTACTTGCACGTTACGATCCCGCGCGATTGGATCTGAGCGGTCGCCTGCTTCCACCATCTGGAGCGCATTGGTTCGGTACCGACGAACTCGGCCGCGACATCTTCGCTCGAGTTCTGTATGGCTCACGAATCTCGTTGATTGTCGCAACCAGCGTGGTCGGGCTTTCCCTCATGTTGGGCCTTGTCGCAGGTTACGCGTCCGGCTTCTACGGTGGCTTGGTCGACGTCATTCTGAACGTTTATGTCACCAACGCATTTCTGGCCCTCCCCGGAATCCTTCTTGCCATCGCCTTCGTGGCGTTCATGGGGCCCGGGCTTATGAATGTGATCCTGGCCCTTGCAATCTCAGGTTGGGTAAACTACGCGCGGCTCGTACGCGCGCAGGTGATGGCGATCAGAGAGCGGGACTTCGTCGAAGCCGCTCGGGCGCTCGGTGCGTCCAACCTCCGACTGATGGCACGACACATCCTGCCGAACATCGTGCAGCCACTGATCGTTCAGGCTGCGATTGGCATGGCTGGAGCGGTTCTCGCCGAAGCGACCTTGAGCTTCCTTGGACTCGGCGTCCCGGCACCGGCTGCGAGCTGGGGAGCCATGTTGAATGACGCCAGATCCCACCTCTTTGACTCGCCTCACCTTGTGTTTTTCCCAGCGGTAGCGGTCATGCTTCTGGTGCTGGCGTTCAACTTCATCGGCGATGCCCTGCGGGATCAACTGGATCCACGTACCCGCGCAGTAACGAATACTTAGCCCTTGCTTCGAAGAAGGGGCAACTGCATGGAGCAGCTGCCCCCCAGTCACAAACCTGCTACTTCTCCAGGACGCGACTCGACGCAGCCAGTTCGGCGGCATCAGGACCGTGCAGGTACTCCGGGTGTTCGTTGCCCGGCAGCAGCTTGACGATTCTCGCCGCGAAGTCGGGGTCCGCCTTCTTGAAATGGCTTAGCTGCAGCTTTTGAATACGGAGTGGCGCCTGGCCCAGCGACTGCGCTATCGCCTTTGCAGTCCGTTCCTTCTCGTCTTCAGGAAAGAGACGCCAAAGATCGCCTGCCTGCGCGTAGTCGTCGTTATTTTCGCGATGATCGTACCGCGCTATAACCGTCTCGCCGTTCTGGCTCGGCACCTTATAGGGACGCTCGCGATACTGCGGATTCTCCTTTGGTCCACCAAAGCTGTTGGGCTCATAGTTCGGGAGATCACCGAAGTTGCCGTCAAAGCGCATGCTGCCATCGCGGTTGTAGGTCGCCACGTTGCACTTTGCAGCATTGATCGGCAGCAAGTCGTAGTTGGTTCCAATCCGATATCGATGTGCATCTGGGTATGAAAGCAGACGCCCCTGCAACATCTTGTCTGGAGAATATCCCATGCCGGGAAGAACATTGGATGGATTGAAGGCTGCCTGCTCGACTTCAGCGAAGTAGTTCGATGGCTTCCGATCAAGCGTAAACACACCTACATCGATAAGCGGAAACTCCTTATGCGGCCAGATCTTCGTGAGGTCGAAAGGGTCGTACTTAAAGCTGTCGACCTGGTCCTCGCGCATAATCTGAATCTTGCACGTCCAGGATGGGAAGTCGTGCTTATCGATTGCGTGCAGAAGATCGCGCTGCGAGTAGTCGGGATCAGAACCCGCAAGCAGTTCCGCTTCCTCGGCCTTCAGGTTCTTGATGCCCTGGTTTGTCAGGAAATGCCACTTGACGTAGTGAAGCTCGTCCTGCGCATTGATCAGCGAAAATGTGTGCGAGCTGAACCCGTGCATATGACGGTATCCATCGGGTATGCCGCGGTCAGAGAACAAGATCGTCACCTGATGAAGCGACTCGGGCGAGAGGCTCCAGAAATCCCACATCATCGTGGCCGACTTCAGGTTCGATCCCGGCTCACGCTTCTGGGTGTGAATGAAATCGGAGAACTTGATCGCATCACGGACAAAGAACACTGGCGTGTTGTTCCCCACCATGTCCCAGTTCCCTTCCTCCGTATAAAACTTCAGTGAAAAGCCGCGAGGATCGCGAGCCGTATCGGCCGAACCCTTCTCTCCGCCAACCGTAGAGAAGCGGGCAAACATAGGGCAGGTGTTTCCGATCTTGGAGAAGAGCTTGGCCTTGGTGTACTTCGAGATGTCGTGAGTCACAAGGAAGTGACCGTGCGCTCCGGACCCTTTCGCGTGAACGACGCGCTCTGGCGTACGCTCCCGGTTGAACTGTGCCATCTTCTCAAAGTGGTGAAAATCGTCCAGCGTGATAGGGCCACGGCGGCCCGCAGTCACAGAATTTTGATTGTCTCCAATGGGCCGACCCTGATTGCTCGTCAGCTGAGGATTGATGTGCGTAGAACCCGAATCCTTCTCCCGCGGTCCTTTGCTGCCTTCGCCTAGGGGAGATTCGCTTCCGATACGAGGACCGCTCGAGATATTGCGCTCGTTTCCGTTTACGCCGTTGCTGCCGTTGTTCTCTGCCATGGAGTACTCCTGTAAACCCTGATTATAGGCGTCATCCAGGTCCTCCCCCTTAGGGTCAGAACGACTTGGGGCCGAATTCAACACACTTCAACATGCGTCCGATTCACGAACATTTCTCTCGCGTGAACATCACCCGCCGAATCTCATTTTGTCTCATCGAAGTCCCCGCAACCGGTTGGGTCTGCATCGCAAACCTCCGCAGCCCGTGCGAGAACGGGGCTGCCTTTACGAACGTAGATTCTGTAGGTGTACGGCTCCTCTTTTCCATCCGTAGAGGGCGCATTCCGGTCCTCGAGCGGAAACTCCCGCGTGCGAACCAGGACGAAGTTGTTCCTTAGGTACGAGGCAAATTGTGGCCAGTTATTCAGTCGATCGAAAGAGCTTGGATGACCGAACCAGTTGTTAGTGATGACGTACACACTCGCTGGATCCTTGGCGTTCAGGTCTTCAAACATCCTTCGGTAGTACGTGGTCGCTGCATTGGGCTGTTCAACGAAAAGCAGAAGGTCCCCCGTGTAGCCGGTATTCTCCACCAATCCAAGGTGATAAAGGGAGTTCAAACATCCGAAGATCAGGTCGAAGCACTGCACCTTCTTCTGAAGCTGCTGGCCTCCCAGCGCGTTCAGATCGGCTTCCAGTGTAGGAGACAGTTCGCGGTGAGGTGATGTGTGACGTAGCAGGCCCATGTAGTGCGGCACACTGAGCGCCAGAGTGAGGATGATGCCGGCTGAGCCCAGCGCGCGAACCATACCCCTGGAACGCGTCGCAGGCGCAAATTCCAAGGCGATGAGGAGCAGAACGAACGCCAGGAATATATACCTGTGGTGCAGAAATCCCTTCTGCTGAACGAAAAATGAAAAGATGCCCGTGGCGGCTACTACGGCAAGCACAACGCGCTCCCAATCGGCCCTTCGACGCAGCAGGAAGAGAACGGTCGCAAGGAACATGAGGAGCAGAAGATTGCCTGGGACGAGCCGTCGCGCAAGGTACCCGAAGCCGGGTCTGTTCAACGAGACATAGGCGGGCGTGATTGTATGGAGGATGAAGACGAACTGCCGGACAGCATGATATCGGACGAGAAATCCTATGTTCAAAAAAAGCGCCAGAAGAAGACCGCAGAATCCGTACAGGAGAGACGGCCGGAACTCCAGACGCCGGCGGTGAAGGACGAAAGCCGCGATCAACACAAGAAACAGAGCCAGCGGTGTGATCGTGGGCTTGATTGACGCGGCCATGGCCGAGAGGAACCCGACCAGAAACATGAGTGGCGGCAGCCTGTGTCGGACCGACGAAAAAAGGAGCGCACAGGAGACCATCAACAGCGTCGTTATAAGCTGCTCCCTCTGCCCGGCATAAAATGGCCCTTCACTGGCATGGAGGAGGAGAAACATACCGCCCGCGTAGATTCCCGCCAGCCAGTCCGTTCCACGTGCGATGACAACCATGGCCAGAGTCAATGCCGCCAGAAGCGTGAAGTCATACATCCGCCAGGCAAGATCGCCGCCGCCAAACACACTCATCGCCCAGCCCTCGGTGATGTATGCGCCGGGCATGTTGTTGTCCGTAATGTCGCGATAGGGTCGCAGCCCATGGTCCATCAGGAACCGTACATAGTGCATAACCGGCGAATCAAGAAGCAACGGCCAGTGCAGGGAAAAGCGGATGTAGAAGAGTGCGCAGAACACGAAAACCAGAACCAGGGAGAATCGCAGTACGGTGATACTGCGGTCGACGCGTGTGAGCTGCAACGTTAGATCTCCTTGCTAGTCTCGCCGATGACGAGTTTGGTCATGGTGAAGCCCGGGTGCACAAGCGTGCATCGAAGCCCGGAGCCAGTCATCATGAGTGTATCGCCCGGCGTGATCGCAACTCCTGAGGAGCAACTATGAAGACCCAAGAGGATCTCGATGTACTTGTCGCACAAGAAGCTGATCTGCATTTCGCGTACTTCAACGCGGATGTTGCGTGGCAACTTGGAAATCAGATGCGCAACGCGGCACTCACCTGCCCCAGGCCCGTCGCGATCGGTATATGGCTGGCAGGGCAGACGCTCTTTTACGGCGCGACTGTTGCCGGCGGGGTCGGCACCACAACGGGCAACGAGGACTGGCTGCGCCGGAAGCGGAACACTGTGCAGCGTTTCGGAAAAAGCTCCCTGCGTGTGGGCCTCGAGTTAGAGCGGGATGGGACCACGCTGGAGACCCGGCAGGGACTGACGCTCGCAGACTACGCTGCACATGGGGGCGGCTTTCCCCTTTTTCTTGAGCGCTCAGGCTGCGTGGGTGCTATCGTCGTCAGCGGTCTGACCCAGAGGGAAGATCATGATCTCGCCGTCGAGGCGATCGCAGCTCTGTTGGGAAAGGCTGTCCCCCGCCTCAGCAGGATCCTGCCCTGAGATGTTCCACCCTCTAAACCATAGGATCGGGCAGCAACTCAAGAGCTCCGCGCTGAATGAGAATCGTCGCCAACCGTTGGCCAAGGACATCCGCCGGAACGGAGCTGTCCCCTGTAATCTCGTCCACAATCATCGCCTCGCCATCCGGTGACACGACTTGGCCAAAGATCTTCGTCTGATCCCTTCCTACAGAGCAATAAACACCGATGGGCAACATGCATCCGCCACCAAGCGCCTCCAGAGTCGCCCGCTCCGCGGTCACGGCGAACTCTGCAGAAGAGTCGTTCAGGGCAGCTATCGCCTTGTAAATGGCCGGATCCCGTGTCGGATCTTCCGTATCCAGCGGATGGTTGACCGATCGAGTCTCCAGCGCTAACGCTCCCTGTCCCGGTGCAGGGCACATCTCCTCTGGTTCGAAACGGTAGTGGACGTGCTCCGTCCGGCCGAGACGGTCCAGACCAGCAGCGGCCAGAACCAGGGCGTCACACCGGCCCTCCTCAAGCTTCCTCAGACGGGTGTCGATGTTGCCCCGGATCTCCACGAACTGCAGATCAGGGCGAAGGGCCAGGAGTTGAGCCTGCCTACGAGGGCTAGTCGTCCCAACCCGTCCTCCCAGCGGCAAAGTATGCAGCCCCCAGTACGGCTCGCAAACCCAGACGTCACGCGGGTCTGCACGGGCCGGAACGGCAGCCAGGGTGAAACGTGAGTCCAACGTCGTAGGCAGGTCTTTCAGAGAGTGAACCGCCAGGTCAATCTGCCCCTCGGCGAGCGCATCCTCGATCTCCTTGATAAAGATCCCTTTGCTGTCCAGAGACTGTCCATCGAAGTCCTCTGGAGGGCGAAAGCCGGGCTGTTGCATCCGGTCGCCCGTGGTTCGGATCACCTGAATCTCAACCTCATCTCCGTTTGAGCGAAGCCTGTCGGCGATGTGATTGGCCTGCCATAGAGCGAGTTCCGAACCCCGAGAGCCGATACGAATAATCATGACCCAATCAGAATACGGGAGCAGGACACAACCGGTGCAATAGCCGCCCAGCACCGCTGCCCTACCGCTGGCCGCCTCGTTCGCTGCTGCAGCTTTGGCAGCGGGTAAGACTGATCCCATCCCGCTTGTAAAATGAGATCCGGTGTCTTTGTAATGGTCGGGTAGAAAGTGCTGTGCGCGACCTTCAGGCTTTGCAAAACCTACCCCGCCTCAGGAGCGCGCCCTAAGAGCTCTTGTCTTCCTCGTGTCGGCTCCGCAAAGCGGCGATCTGGGGATGGAGCAGCTTTCCCATCAGCGATCGGGTAAGAACTTCTACCGCCGACCTCTGCTCCTCCGTCAGTCCCGAAAGCCTCTCCGCCGAACGCGCAAGCTCCGCCTGCCGAACCATCTCGGCACTCTGCTGCAGCGCCTTGATCGCCTCGGTTGCTGGATGTGCGACCCGCTGCTGATAGAGATCTACCTCGCGAGCGACGATCGTCTCCGCCGCCGCGGCCTCCTTGGAGCGGTTCGCAAGATTTGCCGCAGCCACCTGCTGCAGGTCGTCTATATCGTAGACAAAGCAGCCTTCCACCTCGTTCAACGCTGGATCCACATCTCGCGGCACGGCGATATCGATGAAGAACATGGGCCGATTTCGGCGGCGCTCTAGAAACGCCCTTCCGTGTGCCGGTGTGAAGATCTTGGCAGACCCACCAGTGCTCGCTCCCGCGCCGGTCGACGTAATCACAATATCGGCCCGATGCGCATGCTCATGAACCTGATCAAACGGAAGGATCGTTGTGGAAATGGGGGTGGCGGTGAACTGCTGAGAGATCCGTCCCGCGATATCCCTGGCACGAGACTCGGTACGATTTGCGATCAGCAAAGAGGACGCACCGTGTTGGATCAGGTGCCGCGCGGCAAGCTCCGACATCTTTCCGGCGCCGACAATCAACACCTGCTTTCCCTTCAGCCCTCCAAAGATCTTGCGGGCGAGATCCGCCGCCACGGATGCAATAGAAACACTCGACGACCCGATCTGCGTCTCCGTTCGTACCTTCTTGGCTACGCTGAACGCACGCTGCAGCAGCGGATCCAGCGTCGTCGAGATAGCTCCGACCTCCCGGGCGACAGTCCAGGACTCCTTTACCTGTCCCAGGATCTGCGCCTCTCCAACGACCAGCGAATCCAGAGAGCTGGCTACGCGGAACAGATGGCGTACAGCCTCCCGCTCGCGATACTCGTACACATGTGGCCGGATTGTGGTTGGCGCGAGGTTCAGATAATCGTGCAGAAAGGTCAGCATGCCATGGTCGGCAATGTGCACGTCCTCCGGCTCCTCCTGAACCGTCAGAAGTTCGACACGGTTGCAGGTCGAAAGAATAAGCCCCTCGCGGACTCCCGGCTGGTGTACCAGGGCACGCGTAGCATCGGCCAGACGCGATGGTGGAATCGCAAGCCGCTCGCGTACGTCAAGGGGCGCCGTATTGTGGTTGATGCCGAGAAGAAGAAGGGCCGGCTGACCGTTGGTGGCCGTCATGGCGCAGAGAACCTGTGAACTGCAGAGAGCTGATTCGCAGACCACACCGCAAGCACGACGAGAAAGATGAACCCCGACAGATACACGGCCCTTCTTCCTCGCAGCCCCGAGTGCCGGCGAATGTAAATCATGCCGATATAGGCAATCCACATCGCAAATGACAGCAGGACCTTTGGGTCCAGGAAAAAGGTCCGACCCACAGTCTGCTCCGCCAGGGCAGACCCGATGATCAACCCTGCCGTCATGCAGGGCAGACCGAACAGCAGTGCCTTCAAGGCGATTTGATCCGTCGTCTCTAACGGAGGAAGAGAGCGCAATGCAGGCTGCTTGGCTTTGAGTCGGCGCTCCTGGATGAGGTAGAGGACGCTGGTCAGAAGCGAAAGGAGAAGTGCGGTATACGCTGCAAGCAGAAGTCCGATATGCAGGAAAATCCAGCCGGAGTGCGCCAGGGGGAGCATCTCTGGACCTGGGCGAAACGCGGGCTCAAGGCTTATCAGAACCGCGACTGGGAGCAGAAAGATGCCGACAGCCACCGTCTTATACCTGGCCGAAACCGCTACAAAGGCACCAGCCAGCAACAATGCAAGCAGAGATTGACTCTCGTGCCGGTCAACTGGAAGGGTATGGTGTGCGGCGTTCAGTGCTTCCGCCAGTGAAACGAAGTGAAAGAGCAGACCGGCGACAGTGGCTGGCACCGCGAAGTGACGCCAGCGCGGACGGTCGTACAACGCGGCCGGCAGAACGGCGAGCGCGGCGACACTGTAGAGAAGAACGGCGACTCTGAGCCAGAAAAGAGACATTTACGGGCAGCTGCGAGGTGCCCTTCGCGCTATCTCTCAGTATACCGAGCAACACGTCGACTCCCCTAAACTCAACCTTCGGTTCATGAACTTGGCCGTCCTAGACCGACTCAGCCTTTGCGTTCGACGGCTTGTGTTCCGCGACCATAGAGGCGGATCAGGCGTTCAAGCTTCTCTGGTAGCCAGCCATTCCTGCAGCTTCTGCTCACAATACTCGGTGCTGATAAAGAAAGGCTTATCGAGAATGTGCACGGTAAGCATTCCGTTGTAATGCGTATATCCTGCCGTCACACCGTCCTTTGTGATCCTTCCAGCAGGTTCAGTCAGGTCGAGATCATACTTCTCTTTCAGCTCACGTGCCTTCGCACTGAACTCTGTCTCTGTCATGTTTACCTGAATCATTGGAACTGCTCTCCTGGGAAGTGTGACATGGAGGGAAATGGGGAAACTCTGCCCTCCTCTTGGATGCAGGCACAGAACCGCACGCTTCTCAGCTATTCTGGCAGCTCCCCTACCGTTATGGCGCAAGTCCCCTCAGAAGAGAAAATCCCGGTGTCAGACGTAGAGGCCTCCCTCACGCCTGCGATGCGGCAGTACAGGCAAGCGAAGAATACCTATCCGGATGCTCTTCTCTTTTTCAGGATGGGAGATTTCTACGAACTCTTCTTCGAGGATGCTGTCGTGGCGGCGAAGGAGCTCCAGCTCACGCTCACCGCCCGCGACAAACTCAAATCCGTACCGATGTGCGGCGTTCCTCATCATGCCGCAGAAAGCTACATGCAACGACTCCTGCGTCGCGGGTTCCGCGTCGCCGTATGTGAGCAGATGGAAGATCCGAAGCTCGCCAAGGGTGTCGTCAAGCGGGAGGTGACACGCGTCCTTACGCCTGGGACGGCAGTGGATCCGGCGCTGGGAGGAGAGCAGAGTAACTGGATTATCAGCATCGCCATCACCGGAGTGAATCGCTCCTCGACGGGCACTGATCCTGGAGGTGCGCAGTGTATCGGTCTGGCAATGTTGGACCTCTCAACCGGTGAGTTCAGGACCACGGAGTTCCGCGGCCCGGACGGATGGGCTCAGGCCGTGGACGAGATTGGTCGCTTCAAGCCCTCAGAACTACTCTGTGGAGAGACTCTTCGGGGCGGGACAAACCTGCTCGGCGAGACAGCCGATCTTGGCTTTGGCCTCGAATCGATCAAGACCAAGACGACCCTTGAAGACTGGGTCTTCACCGTGGAATACGCACTACCCTTGGTGAAACAACACTTTCAGATTCAATCCCTGGACGGCCTCGGCCTGGCGAGACATGAGGGGGCATCCGTCGCTGCAGGCGCGCTGCTCGAGTACATGAAACGCATCAAGCGGGGGGCGATGCAACACGTCGACAGCCTCCAGTTCTATGAGCGATCCACCTGTTTGGAGCTCGACGCCGTAAGCGTTCGCAACCTGGAACTCGTCGATCCGCTCTTCGCCGGTGAATCGGTTCAGACGACTCTCTTCTCGGTGCTGGACAGCTGCCTTACACCGATGGGCAGGCGGCTTCTCCGATCTACGCTGTTGCGACCCGCGTCTGGCTTGGCCGAGATCGATTCACGACTGGATGCGGTCGCTGAGCTCTTTCGCGATCTGCGTCGACGTGAGGATCTTCGGCAATCTCTTGACGGACTTCTCGATATGGAGCGTCTGTTGGGCCGTTTGGCGCTCGATTCGGCCGGGCCGAGGGAGATGACGGCTTTGGCGGGAACGCTGGCCCGGCTACCCCCGCTTTTGGAGGTTCTTCGGCTGCTTGAGGCGGATCGATGGGTGCGGCTCGGCGTTGACTTTGATCCACTAAGTGATGTTGTCGCAACCATATGCGGGACGATCGTGGATGAGCCGCCGGTCTCGCTGGGGGACGGGACGGCGATCCGCGAGGGCGTGGATGCCGAGCTGGATGAGCTCCGGGAGCTGAGCCGAAGCGGACGGCAAGCCATCGCGGCGATCGAGGATCGGGAGCGTGAACGGACGGGCATAGGCAGCCTTAAGGTCCGCTTCAACAATGTGTTCGGGTACTACCTTGAAGTAACAAAGGCGAATGCAAAAGGGGTTCCGGCGGATTACGAACGGAAGCAAACCTTGGTGAATGCGGAGCGGTTTACGACGCCGGAACTCAAAGAGCTGGAACGAAAGATACTTACGGCTCAGGAGAGGAGCTCGGAGATTGAGCGGAGGATCTTCTCGGAGCTGCGGGACAGGGTACTTGCAACGGCAGGACGGATCCGGTCTACATCAAGAAAGGTCGCCGAAGTCGATGTATTGGCATGCTTTGCGCATCTTGCGGCGATACGCGGATGGGTGAGGCCGGTGATGGAGAACAGCGGGACCCTGGAGATTATCGGGGGGCGGCATCCGGTGGTCGAGAGGCGGCTCGAAGAGCAGGGACTGGGGCGATTTGTGCCGAATTCTCTGTTTCTGGATGCTTGTGTTGAAGAATCATCGCCAAATGATTGTGATGACACTGCTTACGGTCCGTCTACACTGCTCATCACCGGACCAAATATGGGTGGTAAAAGCACCTATTTACGCATGGCCGCCCTGGTGGTTTTGATGGCTCAGTGTGGATGTTTCGTTCCAGCGGAGCGGATGAGGCTCGGAGTGGTGGACCGGATCTTTACGCGGATCGGGGCGAGCGACAACGTCGCGCGGGGGCGATCGACGTTCATGGTCGAGATGACGGAGACGGCGGCGATTCTGAACACGGCGACGCCGCGAAGTCTGGTTCTGCTGGACGAGATGGGGAGGGGGACGGCAACGTACGACGGTCTGAGCCTGGCGTGGGCGACGGTGGAACACCTCCATGACCGGATCGGCGCGAGGACGTTGTTTGCGACGCACTACCATGAGCTGACGATGCTTGAAGAGAGACTGAAGCGTTTGAAGAACGTGCGGGTGAAGGTGAAGGAGAGTGGGGGTGGGATCGTGTTTCTCCATACAGTGGAGGCGGGGGCGGCGAGCAAGAGTTACGGGATCGAGGTAGCACGGCTGGCGGGGATTCCGACCGGGGTGATTGCGCGTGCCCGCGAGGTGCTGAGAGTGCACGAGCGGGCGGAGGCGCAGCAGGTCCGGGAGGCAGCGATGGGCGGGGTACCGGCTGCGGGTGAGCCGGCGATGCAGATGACGATGTTTACGCCGTTGTCGCAGAGGATTGTGGACAGGCTGGGCGAGGTGGATGTTGACGAGATGACGCCGCGTGAGGCGCTGAATCTGCTGGCAGAGCTGCAGCGGGAGTTGCGGGGGTGAGGGGGACGGCCAAGGCGAAGGAGAGCGGGGGTGAGGAACGGCGGGCGATGCTGGTTGCCGGGGTGATGAGCGGAACCTCGGCGGACGGAGTGGATGTGGCGATTTGCCGGATCGGGGCGGGGGTGGACGGAGAGCCACGGGTGAAGGTGCTGGGGCACGAAGGGTTCCGGTATCCAAAGGCCTTGCGGGAGACCGTGCTGAGGGCGATGGACGCGAAGGCGATCTCAGCTGCCGAGTTGAGCCGGCTGAGCTGGCGGCTCGGAGCGGTCTATGGGGAGTGCGTGGAGCGGGCCTGTGCGGGGTTAGGGGTTCGGGTGGGGGCGGTTTCGGCTGGAGCTGTCGCGCTTTCGCGCGAGGCCCACACTGGCCGCGATAAAGCTGCGGGGAAGATGGGGCACCCGAGGGGAGCTCCGCGGTTGGAGTTGGCAGGGGTTCACGGGCAGACGATTTACCACCAGGGTGCGTCGGAGAGGTTTCTGGGGGAGGACGTGCGGTGTACGTGGCAGATCGGCGAGGCGGCGGTGGTGGCAGAGCGGCTGGGGTGTCCGGTGGTGAGTGACTTCCGGCCTGCGGATCTGGCGGCGGGCGGGCAGGGGGCACCCCTGGTGCCGATGCTGGACTGGGTGATGTTCCGGTCGGCAAAGGCGGGGCGGGTGCTGCAGAATCTGGGTGGGATCGGGAACCTGACTGCTATTCCGGCGGGGAGTTCTGCGGACGAGGTGGTGGCGTTCGATACGGGGCCGGGGAACATGGTGATCGACCATTGCATGCGGAGTTTGTTTGGGAGGGAGTTCGACAGGGGCGGGGCGGTGGGTCGGCGGGGTCGCGTGCTGACGAAGGTGGTGGATGAGGTCCTGCGGGGCCGGTACTTCTCTGCCCTGCCGCCCAAGAGTTGTGGGCGGGAGGAGTTTGGGGCGGTGTTTGGGGATGAGTTTGTGCGGCGCTGCAAGGAGGCGGGTGCGGCAGATGCCGATGTGGTGGCGACTGCTACGTCGCTGACGGTGGAGTCGGTGGTGATGGGCTACCGGCAATTTGTTGCTCCGGCGATGGGCGGGGGCGACGTGGAGTATGCGGTGGCGGGGGGCGGGGCGAAGAATACGGCTTTGATGGGGATGTTGCGGTCGAGGATGGAGTCGTTGGCGGTGCGGGTGAGGGGGATGGAGGAGTTTGGGGTGGCGGGGGAGGCGAAGGAGGCGGTGGCGTTTGCGCTGCTGGCGTGGCTGACGTGGCGGGGGCGGGTGGGAAATGTGCCGGCGGCGACCGGGGCTTTGCGGGGCGTGGTTTTGGGGAAGGTTTGTTTCGGGTGAGGTGTGGTTGCTGAGCGGCCTGTTTCAGGTTGAGCGGGGTTCGTGGCGAGAAGCCGACTTATGAGGACTGATCGTGCTCAGCGGCGCGGGAGCGCTTGATTCGCTCAAAAATTTCCCAAAGCCGTGCCGATTCGATATCTGAAACGTCGGTGCTATAAACCTGGCGAATCTTCGCGATCAATAGTTCATTTGTTTGCTCTGAATGAAAGTCCCAAAGACTTGACTCATCGGAAATCCACGCCCACTCCAAGCCGAGAATCTTTTGGATAAAGTCGTCGCTGAGGCTCTCATCAGTCCCAACCTTCTCTTGTGAAGCAAACTCAACAGGCCAGTTCGCACCAGGACGAATCGAGGGTAATGCATCCTCTCTTCGCCTCCGCACAACGGATTCGAAGTTTTGCTGAAGGCTTGCTATCGCCTCAGCAGGTGTGTCTCCCGAGCCTGTTATCGCGGCGTTGACGATGTAGGCGCGATACAGATGCTGGCTGAAGCGAGGAGCGCTGTATGTTGCGTCCAGCTCTTGCATCGTCACTCGAATTGGGTAGTCATCTACGCTCCACTCCGGTCTCTTGAACGAAAGAAACCATTTCCACGCGGCAAGAATCCTGTTGTGCATGCGGGTTGTGCGCTTGAAGGACATAGAACAACAAACTCAACGGTCTGGTGAGATAGGTAATGATAAGCGCGCTTGTATTGAGTTGGCCGGTAGCGGCGTCGCAGCGTGGGGACGTTATATTCTCGGAGACCAATGGCTTTCCATCGGGCGCAATTCAGTATTGACCAGTTGGAGAGTGGGTATGTTTTGAGGGGTGATCGGGTTGGCGGCATGGTGAGGAACGGGGTCGTGGTGCTGGGCCTGGCTGCGGGTCTGGCGACGGGTTTGGGAGGTTGCCGGGGACGGGCGGTGGAGCCGGCGACGACGGTGGTGATGGCGATTGAGACGAGTCCGAACAACCTGGATTTGCGGGTGGGGACGGACGCGCAGTCGGAGCGGGTGGGTGGTTTGATCTTCGATGGCCTGGTGCGGAAGGATGAGCACTTCGAGCTGCGGCCCTCGCTGGCGGAGCGGTGGGAGCAGCCGGATGCGCGGACGTGGGTGTTTCATCTGCGGGACGGAGTGCGGTTTCAGGATGGGCGGCCGTTGGAGGCGGAGGACGTGGCCTTTACCGTGCGGTCGATGGTGGATGGTGCGGTCGGAGGTCTGGTGACGGCGAAGGGTGGGGCGTTCGCGGCGGTGGACAGGGTGGAGGTGCCGGATCGGCTGACGGTGGTGGTGCGGTTGAAGCGGCCGGATGCGGGGCTGCTGTTCAACATGAGCGACGGGCTGTTTGGGGTGGTGCCGCGCGGATCGGGGCGGGAGTTCGGGCTGCATCCGGTGGGGTCGGGGCCGTTTCGGTTTGTGAGTGCGGTTCAGGACAAGGAAGTCGTGGTTGAGAGGAACCACGAGTACTGGGCGGACCGGGTTGCGGGAGACGAGGGGGGAGGGCGGCGGGACTCCACGCATCGCGATGAGGCTGCGATGGACGCCATGCCTGCGGGGGCGCGGAGGGTGGAGCGGGTGCGGTTTGCGGTGGTGCCGGATGCGATCACGACGGCGCTGGAGTTGAAGAAGGGGTCAGCGGATGCGGAGAGCAACGTGATCACGCTGGACGAGGTGCATGCGCTGCGGGATGAGCCGGGCTTGCGGACGGAGGCGGGGCCGAGCTCGGTGGTGATCTATGCGAACTTCAACGTGACGGATCCGGTGCTGCGGGACAAGAGGGTCCGGCAGGCGGTGGCGTGCGCGATGGACCGGAGGGCGATCATCGGGGCGTTATGGCGGGGGCAGGCGGTGGAGGCGAACTCGATGCTGCCGCTGGGGCACTGGGCGAGGGCGGGCGACGCGGAGATGGCGCGGTATCCGCATGATGTGGAGCGGGCGAAGCGGTTGCTGGAGGAGGCGGGGTTCAAGGCGGGGAAGGATGGGGTTCGGCTACGGATTACGTTGAAGACGAGCACGGACGAGACGACGAGGCTGATGGCGGCGGTGCTGCAACAGCAGATGCGGGAGGCGGGGATCGACCTG
Organism: uncultured Acidobacteriaceae bacterium; assembly: GCA_963719405.1. Lineage (GTDB taxonomy): Bacteria > Acidobacteriota > Terriglobia > Terriglobales > Acidobacteriaceae > Edaphobacter. The sequence continues at coordinate 3,690,102 of OY970381.1, read as the reverse complement.
CAGATACGGTCGGCGGAGTTTGGGACGTTTTATGCGGACGTGACGAAGGGTGCGTTTCAGATGTACGCGCTGCGGTGGATCGGGTCGAACGAGGATCCGGATATCTTCCGGTATGCGTATGGGTCGGACGCGATGCCGCCGAAGGGTGGGAACCGGGGGCGATACCGGAATGCGCGGGTGGATGCGTTGTTGACGGAGGCGGCGGGGGAGCGGGACCAGGGGCGTCGGCGGGCGGAGTACGTGGAGGTGCAGAAGATTCTGGCGGAGGAGCTCCCGGGGATTCCGCTGTGGTACCCGAACAACGAGGTGGTACACACTTCGCGGGTGGGGGGCGTGGTGGTGGGGGCGAGTGGGAACTTCGGGTGGTTGCGGCGGGCGTGGGTGCGGTGAGGTGTGAGTGCGGTGCGGTGGTTGCCCCCCAGGGATTCGAACCCCGATTGGACGAGTCAGAGTCGTCAGTCCTACCATTGAACGAGGGGGCAATATGCAGGGGATGGTGCCGCACTGCGGGTCCGCAAGCTGATCTGCTCGCCGACTGCCAAGATGAGTGTACGGGTACTCGAAGTTGAGGTCAAACTCAGGTTGGGTGAGTGTGATGGCGGCCAGGATCGCATGGTGCGACCCTGGCTGCCGGTGAAGTGCGACGGCGCTACTGGCAGAGCGTTCCGTTGAGGTAGAAGGTGGCGGGAGGGGTGTCGGAGCCGGAGTAGGCACCGTTGAAGCCGATGCCGGACTGGGTGGCACCGGGAGCGATGGAGCCGTTCCAGCTGGCGCTGTTGAGGGTGACGACTGCGCCGTTCTGGGAGTAGGTGGAGTTCCAGGACTGGTTGAGTTGCTGGTTGCCGGAGTAGGCCCAGACGAGGGTCCAGCTGGTGAGGGCGGAGCTTCCGGTGTTGGTGACGGTGATGGCTCCGGTGAAGCCGCTGCCCCAGTCGTTCTGATTGGTGTAGGTAACGTGGCAGGCGGGGCCGCTGCCGCCGGGTGAAGGCGGAGGAGCAGGAGTGGGCGTTGGCGCCGGGGTGGCGGGCGTGGAGGCGCTGGCGCGGGCGGTGTAGGGCGAGCCGTAGCCGTTTCTGACGGACTGGACGATGAAGTACCAGGTGGTGGAGGAGGAGAGACCGGTGGCCTGGAACGACGTGGATGTGATGTTCTGGGCGACGACGGTTGAGGATGAGGGGGAGAAGTTGGGTGTGGTGCTGGCGTAGACGGTGTAGGTGACGCCGGTGGTGGAGCTGGGCTGCCACTGGAGGTTTATCTGCGACGGCGAGGCGGCGGTGGCGGAGAGGTTTGTGGGCGCGGAGGGGTTGGGCGAGGGCGCGGGTGGGGGCGTTCCGCCGCCGCCGGTGCCGGCTCCGAAGGTGAACTGAAGGGCGGCGAGGGACTGCTGTTTGAGGGGGCTGGCGGGGCTGGGGTCGTAGTTGTTGTCGAGGAGGCCGTAGGCGTCTTCGCCGTTGAGGGCCCAGTAGGTCCAGTTGAGGAGGGTGTTGGAGTTGAGGTACTGGATGAGGCTCTGGAACCACTGGCCTTCGGAGCCGGCGGCGTTGTTCTGGATGTCGGAGGCGTTGTTGGTGGTGCCGAACTCACCGACCCAGAGGGGGGCTATGTTGTTCTGGCTGATGTAGCCCCAGTGGTTCTGCCAGACGGAGTAGAGGGTGGAGTACGTGGTGTTGCTGTTGAACCACCACTGCTGGTACTCGCGCGGGCCGTACTCGTGAGCGGAGTAGACGAGGTGGTTGGGGACGCTGAGGGTTACGGGTGAGTTGGTGACGCCCTCAAGGTTGCCGCCCCACCAGTAGTAGTCATTGTTGTAGGCGTCCGTGCCCTCCACGAAGATGAGCAGGTTGGGGTTGACGGCGAGGACGGCGTTTCCGGCGCGTTGCGCGGCGAGGTGCCAGTCGTTGGCTCCGCCGCAGTCCCAGCAGGCACCGCCGGAGGTGGCGTTGTGCGGCTCGTTCCGGAGGTCGAAGCCGATGACGGTGGTATTGCCGGCGTAGCGGCGCGCGAGGCTGGTCCAGTCGTTGATCCAGGCGGATTCGGGGTAGGCACCTGTGAACCAGAGGCCGTTGGACTCGGCGGAGTCGCCGGCTTCGGAGCGGTGGTTGTCGAGGATGATGCGCAGATTGAGGGTAGCGGCGTAGCTGACGATGCGGTCGAGGATCTGGAGGGAGTTGAGGCCCTGGAGGTCGGAGTTGATTCCGTTGGCGTAGCTGATGGCGGAGGGGACGGAGGGGGTCTCGACGACCTGGTTGGAGAGCGGGATGCGAACGGTGTTGTAGCCCTGGGCGTGGATGGTGCCGAGGATGGCCTTGTAGTCCTGCGAGGAGAGGCCTCCGGCGACGGCGCGGGTGGTTTCAAAGCCGTACCAGTTGATGCCGGCGATGCGGACCTGCTGGTTGCCTGCGTCCAGGATCTGGCTGCCGCTGGTGTGCCAGAAGCCGGCTCCCTGGGCGTGAAGTGCGGTGGGAGCGAATGTAGCGAGGAGGCAGAGGAGAAGGAAGGGCAGCCTGCAGGGCGAGGGGCCGAGAGGTAAGGCGGAGTGTTTGCTCATCGATGACGCTCCATAGTTTTCGTTTGTTCGCGGGTTTGCGATCGTTCGGTTGGGACCGGGAGCAAGGGTTGCAGGTGATGCAGCTACGATGCGGCTCGAGATCAGGTTCGCCTGACATCCCTGTCGGCGAGTGAACAGTCTGACAGAGGGCGGGTCCGAGCGGTGCAGGCAAGGTGTTATGTAAATAATCTTTTGAGGGATTTACCCGGGTGGGCGGATCGCGGGTGGATGAGCGGCGAATCAGCCGAGGGTGATGAGGTCCGGGTGCGGGGCGTAGAGCGACGGATGAAGGGCGCTGGCGAGGCAGGCGAGACCCTGGAGCAGGGTAGGCGCGGGGGTGTTGAGGAACTCATCCGGTATGACGTGGACACGGCGGTCGCGGACGGCGCGGAGGTTTTGCCAGTTGCGCTGCGCGACGACCTTCTCCAGGGGGACGCGGTTCCCTGCACCGCACCAGGCGAGGATGATGACGTCGGGGTCGGCGGCTGCGACCTCCTCGGGCGTGGTGTGTGCGCCGGGGGTGCCGAGGAAGCGGGCGTTTGCGGCTGCAATGAGTTCGGCGACCCAGGACTGCGACCGGATGAGCGGCTTGCCCCACTCTTCGCAATAGACGAGCGGCTGGATGGGAGAGGTGGCGGTGTAGATGCCGGTGGCGTGGAGGGTGCCCTGCATGGAGGCGACCAGGGTTTCGGCTTGGGGCGCGGCGCCGATGACGGAGGCGAGGAGGCGGACGTCGGCGAAGATATTGGCCAGGGTGTGCGGGGCAAGGGCAAGAACGGGGTAGCCGGAGCGGAGGATGGCGGCGAGGGTCTCCAACCTGTAGGGGACGCTTGAGACGACGAGGTCGGGGCGGGCGGCGAGGAGCGCGGCCGAGTCGGTTTTGAGGTCATGAGGCTGTGCGCCGAAGGACCAGGAGTCATGAAGGATGGGGAGGTCGCGGGCGGCAAGCTCCGGCAGGGCCTCGATGCAGTAGCGGGTGCAGGCGCAGAGGTCATCCAGGCGGCCGAGGGCGGCGAGGGTGAGGCTTACGGAGGGCTGGAGCGAGGCGATGCGCACTGTTGAGAGGGTAACGCGTCTTTTTGGTGCCTGGGGCAGGGTTGTGCGGGCGAGCGCGAGACGGGCAGAGGTTTGCACCAGAGTTGGCGGGGCTGAGCGGGGGCTGGCGGGTGGGTGGGGACTCGTAGAATGGTGGTATGGGAACGGTGATGACGGCGGCGGTTGCGGGGCAGGGGTGGCTGCGGTCGAGGAGACTTGCCGAGCGGTATGCGTGGGGGGTGGTGGGGTACAACGTCCTGGTGATCGTGTGGGGGGCGATGGTGCGGGCGACGGGTTCGGGTGCGGGATGCGGGAATCACTGGCCGCTATGCAACGGGCAGGTAATCCCGGTATCGCCATCGGTGCATACGATGATCGAGTTCACGCACCGGTCGATGACGGGTCTGGCGACGTTTGCCGTGCTGGGGCTGCTGCTGATGACGTTTCGGGCGACGGAGCGGCGAAGCGCAGCGCGGATTGCCGCGGTGCTCTCAGGGGTGTTGCTGCTGAATGAGGCCCTGCTGGGTGCGCTGCTGGTGAAGCTGGGGTATGTGACGGGCAACCAGAGCGTTGGCCGGATGGTGATGCTCTCGGTGCATCTGAGCAACACGCTGCTGCTGATGGCTGCGCTGACGATGACCGCCTTGCTGCTGCGGACGGGGCAGATGCGGGGAGCGGGGGCGAGGTGGAGATCTGCGGGTGTGGTTGGGCTGGGTCTGGCGGCGACGCTGGCTGTCGGGGTGAGTGGGAGCCTGGCGGCGCTGGGCGACACGTTGTTCCCCGCGGCCTCGCTGCGGGCAGCGGTGGCGGCGGACTTTGCGACGGGATCGCCCTGGTTGATACGGCTCCGTTGGGTGCATCCCGCGAGCGCGGTGGTGGCCGGGATGTTTGTGCTGTGGCTGGTGCTGCGATCGTGGAGCCGGCGAGACTCGACGGGACGGCTGGCGCGGATTGTGGCGGGGCTGCTGGCGATGCAGTTCGTTCTGGGGTTTGCGGATGTCCTGTTGCTGGCGCCGGTGTACCTGCAGCTATTGCATCTGCTGGGCGCGGACCTGTACTGGATTGCGCTGGTGGCGCTAAGCGCGGCGACGGTGATGCCGGCGAGCGGCGAAGCGGGGACCTGGAGTGAGCAGGTCCAGGTGAAGCACGTCCAGTAAGAGGAACCGGAAGCGTTAACGTAGAAGGGCACCAGCCGGTAAGCTGGCGCCCCTTCGTTGGAATGCGGGTTGAGCTCCGTGGAGGAGACTGCTAGCGGGGGTTGTTCGCGGGGGTGTCGCGCTTGCCTTCGATCTTGTGCCCGACCTTTTTGAGGCCGTGCTTGGTCTTGTGGTAGCCCTTCTTGGTTCCCTGCTTGATGCCATGGCCGGTATCGATGGCGGCATCCTTGGTCTCGTGACCGGCAGACTTCATGTCGCGCTTTGCGCCCGAATCGCTGCTCTGGGCGAAGGCGGTGGCAGACGGAAGAGTGAGACTGAGAGCGGCTGAGAGGATGAGAGCGCCTGCCGTGCGAAGTTGCATTGTGTTTCTCCTTAGCCGGCGCTTACGGACGCCTGCACCATCTTTGATTCTACTCGTGAGCAAGCCGTTGCAAACAACCCCGGGTCGGGGCTGAGGCGAAGTCCCAGAAGCAATTCGTTGCTGTATATTTGGTGCGTCCCGAACAGATGCGCGATGCACGCCAGCGCAGGAACGGGTCGAGCAAAAACTAGAGAGGAAGCGGAACCAGTCCTGAGAGCGGGACGAGCGGTCTGCGTGATATCTGAATGATGCAATCCCTGGCGGTGTTGGCGGCGGCGGTTGAAACGGGGGGGTCGCGGCAGCTGACGCATCTGCACCCCGTCGATATCCTGATCCTGGTGATGTACTTCTGCCTGGTGCTGTTTATCGGGTTTTATGTGAAGGACTCGGCCAGCACAAGTGAGGAGTTCTTCCTGGCCGGTCGTGAGATGACGGCGTGGATCGCGGGTTTGAGCTTTGTATCGGCCAACCTTGGATCTTTGGAGTTGATGGGATGGGCTGGGTCGGCGTACCAGTACGGGATTCTGGCGACGCACTGGTACTGGATCGGGGCGATTCCGGCGATGCTGTTCCTGGGCATCGTGATGATGCCGTTCTATTACATATCGAAGACGCACTCGGTTCCGGGGTACCTGCAGCTGCGATATGGCGAGGGTGCGCGAGCGGTTTCAGCGGTTTCGTTCGGGTTTATGACGGTGCTGATGAGCGGCGTCAACATGTACTCGATGGCGCTGGTGATGAAGGTGGTGCTCGGGTGGAACATCAGCTTCTCGATCTGGGTGGGAGCGATCACGGTTGGGCTGTACGTGATGCTGGGCGGTTTGCGATCGGCAATCATCAACGAGGTTCTGCAATTTGTACTGATCTGGGCCGGGGCGGCGCTGATTCCGATCATCGGTCTGATCGAGGCTGGCGGATGGACGAACCTGAAGGCGCAGATCATGCAGAACGTCGGGAATCCGAGCTACACGCATATGTGGGCGGATCTCGGAACGTTTAGCGGCAACCCGATGGGTGTGCACTGGACGGGGATCATCTTTGGGCTCGGGTTTGTGGTGAGCTTCGGGTACTGGACGACGGACTTCCTGGTGGTGCAGCGTGTTCTGAGCGCGAACAACCTCCGTGCGGCGAAGATGGCTCCGATCATCGGTGCGGCGTTCAAGATGGCGGTTCCGTTTATCGTGATCGTGCCCGGCCTGCTGGCGCTCTCGGTGCTGCGCAACCCTGATGGCAGCCTGATGCACCTGGTTCCTGAAAGTGTGGCGGCGGCGACGGGACAGCACAGCTTCAACGAGGTGTTGCCGCTGATGCTGGTGCGGTACTGTGGACCGGGGCTACTGGGGCTTGGGATCACGGCGCTGGTGGCGGGTTTCATGTCGGGCATGGCGGGCAATGTGAGCGCGTTCTCGACGGTGTGGACCTATGACATCTACGGCGCGTACATCAACAAGAAGGCGAACGACTCGCACTATGTGTTTATGGGCCGGGCGTCGACTGTGGTTGGCATGCTGGTGAGCGTTGGAACGGCTTACCTGGTGGCGAATGCGGCGTCGATCATGGACTATGTGCAGGCGCTGTTCAGCTTCTTTATCGCGCCGCTGTTCGGGACGGTGATCCTGGGCATGCTTTGGAAGCGGGCGACGAAGGAGGGCGGGTTCTGGGGTCTGCTGAGCGGAACGGTTGCCTCGATCAGCATGTGGATCTGGGTGCAGAAGGATGCGGGCGCGCTGAAGTACATCGCGCTCTCTCCTGATGCGAAGCCGATGGCTGAGAACCTGTACCGGGCGCTTTGGAGCTGGATCGTCTGCGTTGTGATCACCGTGCTTGTCAGCATGGTGACAAAGCCGAAGACGGATGACGAGCTGAACGGCCTGGTGTACGGCGCGACGGTGATTCCGCATGACGGGTCGACGACGGTCTGGCAGAAGCCGATCTTCTGGGCGATTGTTGTCGGAACGGTGTTCTTTATTCTGAATCTGTTGTTCTGGTAGGAGCGAAGTATGTCTGGTCCTGGTCCGCAAGTGAAGCAGCATCCTGAATCTTCCGATATCGATCCACAGGGTCACCACAAGGCGAAGCTGTCCATCTGGTTTTTCGTGGGCACGCTTTGCCTTATGTATGGACTGGTTTTGATTCCGGTGGGGATGTGGGAGTTCAGTCACCCTTCGGAGACAGCCATGCGTCTCCCCTTACTGCTGAAGCTGCATGCGACGTTCTGGTGGGGCATTCTGCTGACGTTGTTTGGCGGCTTCTACGCGATTCGCTTCCGGCCCGGAACGGTCTAGGAGGGGTCGAGCGGAGGCTTAGAGGCGGGCTCGCCGCTGCGTGACTGACCACTGGGAGACGAGGTCGCGGGCGGCGGCGGGCCAGTCCGGATACGTGAAGCGGGTGCCTGCGTCGAGCAGGCGCGGGTGGGGATGACGTAGCGGCTCTTGGCCGGGGAAGGCGGCTGAGAACGGTAACGGCGTGACCCTGGCGCGTGAGGTGCCGCGCGAGGACGGTTCCGACCTGTCCGCTGCCACCCGGGATGACGAGGCGCATGCGGGAGGTACAGGTGCTACGCGACGGGGAGATAGCGCTGCCACTCGCCGGACTCTGCTGCGCGTTTGACGACGAGGCTTCGCTCGACGAGGAGCATGCGCATGTAGCTGCGGAGGATGAGGACCTCAGCGATACGACCGAGCGCGGAGAGAGGAGCGGCGACGCGGAGCTCATCCGTCATCTCGGTTCGATTTCCGGCAAGGGGGCGGAAGAAGTGGTCGTGCTGCATGGAGTCGAAGGCGCCCCGGAGCATGGTGTCCTGGAAGTAGACGGGCGGGTTGAAGCCGGTGATGCAGGTGGTGAGGGTTTGCCGAACGCCGAGGTGGCGGGCGCGCCAGGTCACCTTGTGGCCGAGGGAGAGGAGACCGGAGGTCTGGTGCTGCGGCTGATCGGACATGACGATGGTGGGCTCGCCGAAGTGGGAGTTGTCGAGCAGATGGACTTCGACGCAGCGAGCGAGGTCGAAGCAGCGTTCCACGGGTGCATCGATGACAGCCACTTCGTGAAATTCAAGCATGGCGAGGAGCTCCAAGGGTGAACCAGAGTACATGGAACTGTGGGGGCCGGTAAACTGCGCAGCGAGATCCTGGCGGCTTTTACCGGGCGTTAAGATGGGATGGGTAGTCTCGGGAGTTCTATGACGGCGTCAAAGGGACGATCTTCGAAGCACAAGAGTGGTGGGGCCGAGGCAAAGGCGAAGCCCGGGAAGAAGAAGGCGGAGCGCCGCAAGAAGCCGATGAAGGAGGCAGCGAAGGCGCCCGACACGCGGTTCTTCAGCCGAGACGAGAGCTGGCTGCGGTTCAACGACCGCGTTCTGGAGGAGGCGCGGGATGAGACGAATCCGCTGCTGGAGCGGGTGAAGTTTCTGGCGATCACGGCCAGCAATCTGGACGAGTTTGTGGAGATCCGCGTTGCGGGAATTCTGCAGCGGATCGAGGATGGCGACGTGCAGACGCAGGCAGCCGATGAGGGTGGGCTGACGCTGGATCAGCGGCTGACGCGGCTGAGCGAGCAGCTGGCGACCTTTGTGAAGGCGCAGTATCGCTGCTGGAACAAGCAGCTTCTGCCGGCGCTCGAAGCTGAAGGCATCCGGGTGCTGCGGTGGAAGGACCTGAACGATGCGGGACGGGAGCAGGCGCTGAAGTTCTATGCGGACGAGGTGGATCCGCTGCTGACGCCGGTGACGATCGATCCGTCGCATCCGTTTCCGCGGGTTCTGAACAAGGCGCTTTGCATAGCCCTGCTACTGCGGCATAAGCGGGGATCGAGCGACGGGATCAAGACGGTTCCGGTGCTCGGGGTTGTGACGGTGCCGCGATCGCTGCCGCGCCTGATCTGCCTGCCGGACAGGGGTGCAGCGACCGAGTTCATCATGTTGCATGAGCTGATTGAGTCGCAGGCGACGAAGATGTTTCGGGGCTACGAGGTACTGACGCAGACGGCGTTTCGCGTGACGCGAAACAGCAATCTTTATATGCAGGAGGAGGAGTCGCGATCGGTGCTGGAGAGCGTTCGCGCGGAGCTGCACAACCGGCGCAAGGGCGATGCGGTACGGCTGGAGATTGAGTGCGCGGCGACGGACGAGATTGTGGAGAGGCTGCGGATGAACTTCGAGCTGGAGCCCTGGCAGGTGTTCAAGACGGACGGGCCTGTGAACCTGTCGCGCCTGATGAACCTTTATGCGGAGGCGAAGCGGCCGGATCTGAAGTATCCGGCGTTTACGAGCAGGGAGTTCAAGATCGGCGCCAAGTCCGCGGACATCTTTGAGGATCTGCGGCGGAACGACATCCTGCTGCACCACCCGTTCGACAGCTACAAGACGGTGGAGAGCTTTATCGAGGCGGGATCCGCCGATGCTTCGGTGATGTCGATGAAGCAGACGCTTTACCGGACGAGCGCAGACTCCCCGATATTCCGGGCGCTGATTGAGGCGGCCCAGAGCAAGGACGTAACGGTGGTCGTGGAGCTGATGGCGCGCTTTGATGAGGCTTCGAATATCCGTTGGGCGCGGGAGCTTGAGGATGCAGGCGTGGGTGTGTTCCATGGGATCTTCGGGCTGAAGACGCACTGCAAGCTGGCGCTGCTGGTGCGGCGCGATCCGGATGGCGTGATCCGGAGGTATGCGCATCTTGGAACGGGCAACTACAACCCGGTGACGTCGCGGTTCTACACGGACATCAGCCTCCTGACGGCGAGACCGCAGATGACGGAGGCGGTGCAGGCGGTGTTCCACTACCTGACGGCGGAGGCTGAGGGTGAGGCGTACCGGCCGCTGATGGTGGCTCCGCTGACGCTTGCGGACGACCTGCTGAAGCTGATCGCCCGGGAGACGGAGCACGCCAAGGCGGGCCGGCCGGCGAGCATCGTGGCCAAGATGAATGCGCTGCTCGACCGGGCGACGGTGGAGGCGCTCTATACGGCGAGCCAGGCGGGTGTGGAGATCGATCTGATCATCCGGGGGATGTGCTCTCTGCGACCGGGTGTGAAGGGTTTGAGCGAACGGATACGTGTCCGGTCGATCGTGGGCAGATTTCTGGAGCATAGCCGCATCTTCAGCTTCGGCAATGGTGGAGAGGATGAGGTGTACTGCGGAAGCGCGGACTGGATGCCGCGGAATCTGTTTGAGCGGTGCGAGGTGGTCTTTCCGGTGTCGCAGCCTGACCTGAGCGAGCGGCTGCGCAAGGAGATCCTGGGAGCGTACCTGGCCGACAATGTGAAGGCGCGGGTTCTGCAGGCGGATGGAGAGTATGTACGCGCCGCGAAGACGGGCCCGGCATTTACTGCTCAGGAGTTCCTGATGGGGGTGGCGACGGGGTCAGGCGAGGCGGTGCCGGCGGTGCAGGCGGCGGGTGAGAGAGCGCGAAAGTCTGCGGATTTGTTGAGCTGAGATCGGGGTCGGAGGTCTGCGCCGGAGGTCCGCGCCGTTGTGGAAGGCGCGGACCCTGCGATTGGGTTGTCGTTAGGGCGCGACGACGAAGGTGACCTGTGCGCTGTGGACGCGGTTGCCGTTGGCAGTGGCTCCGACGCCGACCACGGTGACGGTGTACGTGCCTGACGCGGAGGGTGTGGTCGTCGGAACAGCGGGCACGGTACCTGGATTGATGAGGGTACCGCCGGAGCCGCAACCACCGGCACTGATGGCAGCGACGGAGATGACCAAGGCGAGCAAGGCTCCCCAGCGACGGCGGCGCGGGAATGTGAGCAGAAGGAGGGACGCCAGAGCGACGCCTGAACCGGCCTCGTAGGTGAAGCGCCAGGATGGATTACCCCTCGGAGCCGCGGCGCCTGAAGCCTTGAGAAGACCGGTCGCGGTGCCGCTGGTGGACTGGAAGGCGCTGAGCGTGAAGACGGTTGAGCCCGCCGTCGAGCCGTTGATGGGAACGGGCGTAAGGGAGAAGGTATAGCTGGCGGAGAGGGTGGCGTCGGAGGTAGCGGTCATCGTGACCGGACCGGTGAAGCCGTTGAAGGGATTGACGCTGAAGGTGATGCCGTTCGCGGTGGTACCCGAGGCTGCCGAGACCGAGGGCTTGCAGGGTGTGATGGAGAAGTCGGGCTGCGTGGTGGAAACGACGTCTGTCAGAAGGCTGCTCTTGGAGCCGGCGAAGTTGCCGTCGCCGAGATAGACGGCGCTGACGGTGTGGCCGCCGGACGACAGGGCCGAGGTGTTGAGCGTGTAGCTCGCGGCGGCGTTGCTCAACGCGACGGGGGAGCCGACTGCAGCGTTGTCGACGAGGAACTGAACGACTCCGGAGGGCGCGGGCGCTCCGGCTACCGAGCTTGCGACGGAGACTGAGAGAGCGAGGGTTCCGGAGGAGATGCCACAGGCGGCGGTGGGTATCGTGAGTGCCGTTGTGCTGATCGTGGATCCGGTTGTGCCGCCGAGGCCTGTCGACGGAACGATGCCCCACTTGGACACCAGGTTGAAGGCGTCGATACTTCCCCAGCCCGAGGCGAGGTCATACCCGGAGGAAGCGTTGTAGCCGATGGAGCCGCCGTTGGGGCAGTTCGGGGCGCCCTGTGTGCATGGGCTGGCGTTGTTCCCGTTGGTGATGTCGTGGAAGACGTTGTTGTAGAAGGTGGAATTGGCGAGCCCGTAGATCTGCGGGTTGGCGTTGCCGATCCTGGAGCCGGTCTTCTGCTGGACGAGAGCGAGGATGCCGGCGAAGGTGGGAGCGGCGATGGAGGTTCCGCCGACGACGGAGAGGGTCTGGCCATCGGCCCCCCGGTACCCGGTGACGCAGGAGCCCTGGACGCAGTAGAGGTAGCCATCGTGAAGCGAGGCGGAGCTGAGTGCGATGTCGGGCACATCGCGGGACAGGTCCGTGGGAACACCGGTTCCGAACTGCCATAGTGGCTTGGAGAAGTATGCGCTGGCTCCGCCGCCACCCGAGCCGAGCCCGTTGGCGGGGCTGGACTCGTTCCAGACCGACTCCGGTATGTACCCGGTGGCCGAGCTTGAGTTGGTGCCGTTGGATGAGTTCCAGAAGCTGCCTGATCCCTCATTGAGCATGGTTCCGCCGGCACCGGTGACGAATGGCGAGCTGGCGGGGAAGTCTACAGAGAGGCCATCGGCGGCGGAGACGGACTGGTAGTCGCAGTCGGTGGCGCCGGAGTCTCCGGCGGGGCCGACGATGGTCTGGCCCTGCAGGTTGGCCTGTTGGAAGTACTGGTTCAGTGTCGTGAGATTTGCCTGCCCGAGGTCGCTCTCGCAATCGCCGTAGCTGACGGAGAGGATGGCGGGTGCGGGGCTGAGGGAGGTGATGGCGTAGATGAGTGAGCTGAAGACGCCGCCTTCAGCGGCTGCGGTGTTGACGTATTGGATTGACGCGCCGGGGGCGGCGGCTCCGGACCACTCGACGTCCAGCTCGGCCTCGTTGATGTCGCCTGCGACGACACCGGGATCTGCGCGGGATGCAAGGACGACCTTGGGAACGTTGGCCGGGAGGCCGGACGCGGAGCGAAAGGCTGCGACGTCGGAGAGAACGATGTCGGTCTGCCCGGCTACGGCGATGGTGACACCCGAGCCATTGATGGAGCTGGAGAGCAGAGGATTGACGTCGTAGATGGTGTAGAAGTCGCCGGGCGCGATGTAGTGGTTTCCGCTGATGCTGGAGGTGAAGTTGGGGCGAACCGATCGGGGGCGGGCGCGGGACTTGAGCGAGAAGTCGTTGAGGCCGGTGATGCCGTTGAGGACACCGGCCAGAGCTGCGGGAAGGACGGGATCCGCCACGTTGGAGATGTGCTGCTCGCCATCGATTGAGAGCTTGTGAATACTGGTGCCAAGCGCCCTCTGTACCTGTGCCACGGTTCCGGAGACGGTGATGAAGTTGGCGCTTGGGGCGACGGCGGTGATCTTAAGACCCTGCCCGGTGAGCCAGGCAGAGACCTTGGCGAGGTCAGAGCTGCTGAGGCCAAACTGTGCGCCGTACTGTGCGGGCGTGAGCCACTGGTGAAAGTGGGGAGAGTTTGGGTTTCCCTGGTCGATGATGAGCTGATTGAGCGCGGTCTGCTGAGCGGGGCTCATGTTGAAGTGCAGGCTTACAGAGGCCAGAACGTGATCGAGCGGAGCCTGCCCCAGGTCGGCGGCGCGACGGGCGCGACCTGGAATGGTATGAGCCAGGGTGCCGCGGCTATCGCCAGACATCCCGGAGATGCGATTGGGAACTACGGCATGAAGGAGGGGGGAAGAGGCGAACAGCGCAATGGCGGGGAGTGCGAGACGGCGAAGCGATGGGAAGGGCATAGGAAGTTCCTGCTGTCCGGCGAAACGTGCTGTACTTCCCGTTCCCCAAAGGATGTTCAAGAGTTGCGAGGAGACGGACGGAGAGTGAGTTGTACGACTTCCTAGCTTAGACCGGGAATCGGAGAAAATGTTTCGGTACGGCGACGAGAGGGTGCAGGTTGGACCGGCTCATTGGGTATTACTTCAAAGCGCAGGGTTTTCGTCTACTGCACCGTGACCTGGTACTGGTATGTATGGCGAGCGGTGTTGACACCGTCGGAGCCGGAGGCGGTGATGGTGTAGTTCTCGGTTCCGAGAGGTGTGCCGGGATCGGCGGGGTTCGATCCACCGCCGGTTACCGGGACCGTGGCGGTAGTTACGCCGATGCCGCAGCCGAGGTTTGCCGTGAGCGAGACCGCGACAAGAAGCATGAGGAGCGAGGCGAGCGGGCGTCGCCGCGGCACAAGGAAGAAGACCAGGGTCGCGAGCGTGGCTCCGGTGGCGCAGCTCCAACCGCCGGCCAACCGGGCCTGCTGGCTGGATCGCGTGGACCTGGGAGCGGCGGTAAGGATGGTGAGGGTCGCTGTTTGACCGGGGGAGACGGAGGCCGGCGAGATGGTGCATGTAGCCTCGCTGTTGCCCGGAGGCGAGCAGCCCAGGCTGACGGTGCCGGTGAAGCCGCCGCTTGCGCCGATCAGGGCGGTTCCGGTTCCACTCTGGCCCTGCGTGACGGTCAGCGTGGAGGGGTTCATGGTGACGCTGAAGTCGGAGATGGAGAGGGTGGTGACGGGGCTGATGACGGAGGAGTAGAAGTCGTCCCCGGTGTACTGGGCGTAGATGTGGTGGAGTCCGGGAAGGAGGCCGGTGCTGGTGAAGAGGGAGATGGCGGCGTTCGGACCGTTGGGAATAAGGATGGCGCCGTTGCCGAGCTGGAGTACGGCACCGTTGTAGGTGTCGAAGAAGGTGACGTAGCCGGTGGGTCCGGAGCCGTAGTTGGTGTTGGTCGTGACGGCCGCGGTGAAGATGATGTTGACACCGGCGAGCGAGGAGAAGCCGTTGGTGTTGGTGGTGATGGTGAGGGCGGTGGGGAGCATGGTCGGAAGGACGGCGACGGCTCCGGAGTTGCTGGTGTTCCAGTTTGTATCGCCGCTGTAGACGGCGGTGAGATTGTGCGTGCGGGTGCCGGACAGCGAGACGCTGGCGGTGGCCTGATTGGTGGCGACGGGGGCGCTGGCGATGAGCTTGCCGGAGTCGTAGAAGCCGATGCTGCCGCCGTATACATAAGTCCCGGTAGCGTTACCGGAGTTGGCGACGGTGGCGGTGATGTAGATGGGCTGTCCGGCCTGGGGGGCGGCGGGGTTTACGGAGACGGTGGTGCTGGTGTAGCCCTTGACGGTTCTGAGCGAGAGGTCGACGGGTGTCTGACACTGGAAGTTCTGGCTTCCCTGGCAGCTCACTTCGACGGTGTAGCTGCCGGGTGACGGGGCGGAAAGGACGATGTTGGCGGTGGCGCTGTTGCTGCCGGCGTTGGGGCTGAGAGTTGCGCTGTAGAAGGCGCCGGTAACGCTTTCGATCTGGGCGTAGACGTCTCCGCTGGGTGAGGCGGAGGAGCCGGGGAGGGTGACGGTTGCGGTTGCGGTGGCGGTGGAACCGTAAGGGACGGAGACGGAGGGTGAAAGCGTCGCCTGGAGGTTTGCCTTGACGATGGCGACGTAGACGTTGACGCCTGCCTTGGAGCTTGCGGCGTAGTTTCCGTCGCCGGAGTAGGTGGCGATGATGCTGTAGGTGCCGACGGGGAGGACGCCCGGGGTTATGCTCGCGATGCCATTGTTGACGGCGGCGGATCCGAGGACACCCTGAGTGGAGGCGGTAAATACGACGGTCCCGGTGGGTGCCGCAGTGTTGAACGTGCTCGGATTGATGATGGCGTTGAGAGTGAAGGGCGTTCCGTAGCTGACGGAGTAGGTGGACGCCTGGAAGTCGATGGAGACGCCGGTGAGGCCGCGCGGGAATGCCTTGATGAGAGTGTTGAGGTCGATGGTGCCGAGACCGGTAGCGGGCTCCCAGTTCCCGGCCGAGGCGGTTGCGGGTGTGGCGTCGGGCTGGGTGAAGAGGCCGGGAGTTTTGGCGAGGGCGTACAGCGTGGAGTTGACGTTGCCGAGGCGGTTGCCGGTCTGCTGGCTGAGGGTCGAGATGGCCTGTGCAAAGGCGGCGGCTGAGGTGGTGGTGAGATCGGGCTCGTGCCGGAGGGCGTCTGCGGGGAGGCCGGGGGCTGCCTGCCAGGTGGGGCGGGCCTCGATGCCGTTGGTGGCCGCGGTGAGCTCGCGGGGGGCGACGGTGAGCGAGGTGACCTCGCTGAGGGAGGAGGGGAAGCTGGACGTGGAGGAGACCGGGCAGGAGCTGGTGGCGAGGACGGTGATGCCCTGTGCGCTCGCCTGACGGAAGATGGCGCGCCATGCCTCGACGTCCGCAGCAGAGAGGTCGGGGGAGCACGCGGAGGACGTGAGATTGAGGATGGGCGAGCTGTTGGCGTCCACCGCGGCCGAGATGATGGAGAGCGGGTCGGATGGAGTGGCGGTCTCTGCGGGGGTCGTGGAGCCGGCGAGGGAGGCTGAGGCGAGGCGCGCGGTTGCAGGGATCGGGGCTCCACCAAGACCGATGCGGGCGGAGGCGGGCTGCGGAAGGTTGTCCAGGCCGGAGATGCCCGCGATCAGAGCGGCGACATCCGGCGGGAGCGTGGGCTCGGCGGCGTTCGCGAAGTACGGTGTGCCGCCGATGCTGAAGCGGTGAAGCGGGGTGGCAAAGGCGAGCTGTGCCTGCCCCGCTGTGCCGCTCACATTGAGGCGGGTCTGGGAAGGGGAGACGGATGTGACCGTGAGTCCGTGGCTCTGGAGGTAGGTTGTGACTGTGGCGAGTTGTTCCGGGGTGGCGCCGAACTGCTCGGCGTACTGGGAGGTGGTGAGCCAGTGGTGGAAGCGGGGGGAGGTGGCGTCCGTCTGTGCAGCGAGGAGCTGGTCGAGGGCGGCCAGCTGGGCAGAGGTGGGCCGCAGGCGAACCGTGAGTGAGAGAGGCTCGGAGACGGGGAGCTGGCCGGTATCGACGGCGGAGTTCGCGGAGATAGCCTGCGATGCCCGGGTAGCGATTGCGGCGCGCTGCGCGAGGAGCACTGGCGCGGCGATGGCGGCGAGGCAGAGAAGAAGAAGTGCCCGGATGGACGCCGAGTTGCGTTTGCTCTTGGGGTGCGTGGAGTGCCGCGAGGTCTTCATGACACGGTGATGGTTACAAAGTACTAATGGAGCGGCAAGAGCAAACCCCGGGCCGTTGGGGGGACGGGCCGGGGCTATTTAGTGGTATTGACTTCGGTGCGGAGGTGGTGGTTGTGAGTGTTAGATGGCGTACCTGCCGGCCTTGACGATGTGCTGCGCGACCTGGCGGCGGAGCGCGATGGTGTCTGCGGGGTCGTGCTTTGAGAGGCGGCGGAGGATGGCGAGCTGGGTGCGCAGCATGTCTCCTTCGGCTGCGGCGGCGATGACCTTTCTGGCGGAGCGCTCGATGATGTCGAAGGCGTGGGCGGTGTAGATCCTGGCCATGGCCACGGGGATCTCTTTGGTAGAGGCGGTTCCCTTCCCCGCTCCGATCTTCTGGGCGCGGAGGAGGGCGGACTCCATGGCGAAGACCTCGGTGATCATGTCGGCGAGGGCGGCCATGACCTCCTGCTCGTCGGCGATCTTGTCCATGTACCTTTGGGCGGCGGTGCCGGCGGCGAAGAGGGTGAGCTTTTTGGCGGCGGCGAGGAGATGGAGCTCGGCTACGAGCGGGCCTTCGGCTTCGTCGTCACGGCTTGTGGGTCCGGCCATGACCTCGTCCATGAGCTGCTTGATGGCGGGCATGAGCGCGAGCTTGCCGGTCATTGCCGACTTCATGAGCCAGCCGGTGATGATGAGGCGGTTGATCTCGTTGGTGCCCTCGAAGATGCGGTTGATGCGGGCGTCGCGGTAGGCGCGTTCGGCGGGGTACTCCTCGACGTAGCCGTAGCCGGCGAAGATCTGGAGGGTCTCGTCGACGACCATGTCGAGCATCTCGGAGGCCCAGACCTTGGATGATCGAGCACTCGACGGCGTAGGACTCGATCTGCTTCTGGATGGCGGCGGTGTCGTTCTTGTCGACGTTGGCGAGGGCACGGTCGATCAGGCCGACGACGCGGTGGGTGAGGGCCTCGCCGGTGAAGATGGCGGTGGCCATGTCGGCGAGCTTCTCCTGGATGAGGCCGAACTCGCAGATGGATTTGCCGAAGGCTTTGCGCTCTTTGGAGTAGCGAACGCCGTTGTTGAAGGCGGTGCGGGCTCCTCCGATGGCGGCGTTGCCGAGCTTGTAGCGGCCGACGTTGAGGATGTTGAAGGCGATGTGGTGGCCTTTGCCGACCTCGCCGAGGAGGTTGGCGGCGGGGATCTTGCAGTCGGTAAGGATGAGCGGGCAGGTGGAGCTGCCGCGGATGCCGAGCTTGTGCTCTTCCTTGCCGACGGTGAAGCCGGGGGTGCCTTTTTCGACGAGGAAGGCGGTGAGGCGTTCCTTGCCGGCGTCCTTGCCTTCCTTGGATCTCGGGAACGAGGCACTTGGCGAAGATGGTGAAGAGGTCGGCGAAGCCGGCGTTGGTGATCCACATCTTTTCGCCGTTGAGGGTGTAGGTGGCGCCGTCGTCCGAGAGCACGGCGCGGGTGCGGGCGTTGACGGCGTCCGAGCCGCTGGTGGATTCCGAGAGGGCGTAGGCGCCGATGAGTTCGCCCGAGGCCAGGCGTGGGAGGTACTTCTGCTTTTGTGCGGGGGTGCCGTACCAGACGAGCGGGAGGGTGCCGATGCCGGTGTGCGCGGAGAAGGCGACGGAGAAGCTGCCCTGCTTGGCGATGTTCTCGGCGATGATGGCGGAGGTCTGCTTGTCCATCTCGAGGCCGCCGTACTCTTCGGGGATGTCGGCGGAGGTGAGGCCGAGGTCGGCGGCCTCCTTGATGAGGCGGCGGGTGACGGCGAAGTCCTTGGCCTCGATCTGGTCGGAGACGGGGACGATCTCGTTGGTGGCGAAGTCGGCGGTGGTCTGGGCGATCTGGCGGTGCTCTTCGGTGAAGTCTTCGGGGAAGAAGCAGTCTTGCGGGGTGGGGTTGGTGATGAGGAAGGAGCCGCCGGGGGTGGGGGTGGCTGCGGGCTTCAGGGTGGTGACTTCGGGTGGGAGAGCGGTGGTGGCCATTATGGATACTCCTTGGCTTGAGGCCGAATGTTGTATGTGAAACTAACTCTTTGCACTGCAGTTCAGCGGATTTCCTGAGAGGTGCTCGAAGTGCGGGCCTTTCCCCGGCTGACCATCCTTGTGCGCTGAAACTCTCTGCTCACATTTTTGCGCAGTAGAGGAGTAGTTCGGGCGCAGTTCCAGAGGTGCCCTCGAGGAAACGCTTGAGAGCGTTCGCAGTTTCGATCCCGATAATCGCGGTCTTCATTGTCTCGACTCCTCTCTATGCGGCCTCGAAGATGCCGGCGGCGCCCATGCCCCCGCCGACGCACATGGTGACCATGCCGTAGCGGGCTTTGCGGCGAGGCATGTCGCGGAGGAGGGTGGCGGTGAGTTTGGCTCCGGTGCAGCCGAGGGGGTGGCCGAGGGCGATGGCTCCGCCGTTGGGGTTGAGTTTGGCGGGGTCGATGCCGAGGACCTTGATGACGGCGAGGGACTGGGCGGCGAAGGCCTCGTTGAGCTCGATGACGTCGATGTCTTCGAGGGTGAGGCCGGCCATCTTGAGGACCTTGGGGATGGCGTGGATGGGGCCGATGCCCATCTCTTCGGGGTCGCAGCCGGCGTAGGCGAAGGCGATGAAGCGAGCGAGGGGCTTGATGCCGAGGGCATCGGCACGGGAGCGGGACATGACGACGGCGGCGGCGGCTCCGTCCGAGGTTTGGGACGAGTTGCCGGCGGTGACGGTGCCCTGGGCGTGGAAGACGGGCTTGAGTTTGGCGAGGGCTTCGAGGGAGGTGTCGGCGCGGGGGCCTTCGTCGCGGGTGAACTGTGTTTCGACGGGCCTGGCTTTGCCCTTCTGGTCGGGGACGGTATTTGTGACTGTGACGGGTACGATCTCGTCGTCGAAGTGGCCGCTGGCGATGGCGTGGAGGGCCTTCTGGTGAGAGTTGAAGGAGAACTGGTCCATCTCTTCGCGCGTGATGCCGTAGTGTTTGGCGACGCGCTCGGCGGTGAGGCCCATGGAGATGTAGGAGCCGGGGAAGTTTTCGACGAGCCAGGGGTTGAGCGAGATCTTGTTGCCGCCGAAGGGGACGTAGGACATCGACTCGGTGCCGCCGGCGAGGATGACGTCGGCGGAGCCGCCGCGGATGCGATCGGCGGCGATGGCGATGGACTGGAGGCCGGAGGCGCAGTAGCGGTTGATGGTCATGGCGGAGGAGCTGTTGGGCAGGCCGGCGCGGTGGGAGGCGATGCGGGCGACGTTCATACCCTGCTCGGCCTCGGGCATGGCGCAGCCGAGGATGACGTCATCGATCTCGGCTTTGTCGAGCTGCGGGATACGGGCGAGGGCTCCGGTGATGGCGGTTGCGGCGAGATCGTCGGGGCGGGTGGAGCGGAGGGTACCGCGCGGAGCTTTGCCAACGGGGGTGCGGACGGCGGAGGCGATGATGACTTCATTCATGAGAGGTTCTCAGGTGCCAGAGTTCGGTTTTAGTTGCGGAGGGGCTTGCCGGTCTTCAGGGTGAAGGCGATGCGCTCCTGGGTCTTCTTTTCGCCGCAGAGGGAGAGGAAGGCTTCGCGTTCGAGGTCGAGGAGGTACTGTTCGGTGACGGGAGTGCCTGGGGTGAGTTTGCCTCCGCAGAGGATGTGAGCGGCCCAGGTGGCGACCCTGGCGTCGTGCTCGGAGATGAAAGCTCCTTCGCGCATGGTCCAGATGGCGAGCTTGAGGGTGGCGAGGACGGATTCGCCGGGAGCCGGGATGTCGGTGCGCGGTGCGGGAGCGGTGTAGCCGGCGTCGGCGATCTGGCGGGCGCGGGTTTGGGCGTCGGTGAGGAGCCGGTCGCGGTTGAGGGTGATGTTGTCGGAGGGTTTGAGGAATCCGAGCTGGCGGGCTTCGGCGGCGGAGGTGGAGACGGTGGCCTTGGCGATGGTCTCGAAGTTCTTCTTGAGGGCTTCGAAGATCTCGACCCCTTCTCCTCGAGCGTCGGGGCGGATGGATGAGCCGGCTTCGATGGAGCGCAGGGTCATCTCCTTGCATCCACCGCCGCCGGGGATGAGGCCGACCCCGGCCTCGACGAGTCCCATGTAGAGCTCGGCGTGGGGCTGGCGGGCGGCGGCGTGGAGCGCGATCTCGACGCCTCCGCCGAGGCACATGCCGTAGGGGGCGACGACGACGGGGCGGGGGCAGAACTTGATGGCCTGGGTCATGTTCTGGAACTGCTTCACGGCGATCTCGACCTCGTCCCACTCTTCTTCCTGGACGGAGAGGAGGAGCTGCATGAGGTTGGCGCCGACGGAGAAGTTGGTGGAGTCGCCGGTGATGACGAAGGCTTCGAAGTCGCGGACGGCGTCGGAGGTGGGCTTGAGGGTTTGGGTGATGAGGGTGACGATGTCGCCGCCGAGCGCGTTCATCTTGGAGTGGAGCTCGATGGCGGCGACGCCGTTGCCGAGATCGATGAGCGAGGCGCCGGGGTTCTTCTTCACGACGCCGCGGGATTTCTTCAGGGTCGCGAGCGTGGCGATGCCGGGCGCGGCGGGGACGGGCTTGTAGGTGCTGGAAGCGGGGTCGAAGTATTGCCGGCCGGAGGGGGTGGAGGGGTCGTCCTTGTACCAGGTCTCGCCTGTTGCGAGCAGCCTTTCGAGGTTGGGGCTGATGGGAAGGCCCATGGCGCGCATCTTGTCGGCGGTCGCGCGGAGGCCGGCGGCGTCCATCATCTCGAACGGGCCCAGCTCCCAGTTGAAGCCGGTCTTCATGGCCTGGTCGATCTCGACGATGGTGGCGGCGGGTTCGTTTGAAGAGGCGGAGACCCGGTTGGCGGCGTAGGTGAAGAGCTCGGTGAGGAGCGGCCAGTAGAATTTTGCGGCCTTATCTTTCTCGGGGTCGGCGTGAAGGAGCTGGGCGATGCGGGCGTGGGTCGCCTCGATGTTTTTGGCCATCTCCAGGGCGGGGAGTTTGGGGCGGGTCGATGGCTTGTAGTCAAGCGACTGCCAGTCGAGGACATGGCGGAGGTCGCGGCCCTGTTCGTCCTTGCCAGCCTTTTTGTAGAAGCCTCCTCCGACCTTGTCGCCGAGCATCTTCTTCTCGAGCATTTGCGTGATGAATGGCGCGAGGGTGACGTCTGTGCGTTCGTCGTTGATGCGCGAGGCCTGGGCCTCGAAGTTTTTAGCGACGTGCGCGAGGACGTCGACGCCAACGAGGTCCCCGAGGCGGAAGGTGCCGGTTCGCGGCCAGCCGAGAGGCGATCCGGTGAGGGCGTCCACCTCCTCGATGGTGAGACCCTGAGCCATCATGAGACGGATCGCGTTGCCCATCGAGAATGTGCCGATGCGGTTGGCGATGAAGTTGGGGGTATCGCGCGAGGGGACGACCGTTTTGCCGAGGCGCTGGTCGCAGAAGTGGGTGATGGCGGCGAGGTCGGCGGGGTCGGTTTCGGGGGTTGGGATGATCTCGAGCAGGCGCATGTAGCGCGGCGGGTTGAAGAAGTGGGTGCCGAACCAGTGGCGGCGAAGATCCTCGTCGTCGATGCCGTCGACGATCTCGTGGACGGGGAGGCCGCTGGTGTTGGTGGTGGTGATGGTGCCGGGGCGGCGGTGCTGGCGGACCTTGTCGAGCAGGGCGCGCTTGATCTCGAGGTTTTCGGCGACGACCTCGATGATCCAGTCGCAGTCGGAGATGAGGCTCAGGTCGTCGTCGAAGTTGCCGATAGAGATGAGGCGAGCAGAGTCAGGCGTATAGAAGGCGGCGGGCTTTGACTTCTTGAGGCCTTCAAGAGCGCCCAGGACGATCTTGTTGCGCTCGGCTTTCGGCGCGTCGGCAGCTGTACCGGGGGGAGCGATGTCCAGCAGGACGACGGGCAGGCCGGCGTTGGCGATGTGCGCGGCTATACGCGAGCCCATGGTGCCTGCGCCCAGGACGGCTACTTTGCGGATGTTGAGGCCGGGGGCGGGGGAGGAGGCGGTGAAAGCGGGAGCGGTGGTGCTCGAGGACATCGGCAGGAACTCCGTGGAGGGCGTGTGCGGCGAAGAGAGGCGGATCGGCCCTGACGGCGTGAGGATACTGAATGGTCATTCATTCGGTCAAGCAAAAGCTTTTGAGCGGGATGCTAGGGTGGAAAGATGGGCAGCTATATCGATCAGTCGATCGAGCGTTTACGTGAGTTTGAGGGGTCTGTGCCGTGGATGTATCTCGATACGGTGGGAAGGTAACGGTAGGCGTGGGACTGATGCTGCCGGACTCGAAGTCGGCCGGGGCTCTGCCGTTCACGGTCGGTGACAGGCAAGCGACCGCGGAGGAGATCGCCGCGGACTTCCACCGGGTGAGCGCGCTGCCGAAGGGACGAACGGCGGCTTTTTACCACAAGCCTGGGGGATTGAGGCTGGCTGAAGAGACGATCGATGAGCGGCTTCGGGAGGTGCTCGAGGGCTTCGAGGGATATCTGCGGGCGCACATCGCCGGATATCCAAGGTTGCCGGACGCGGCCAAGCTGGCGCTGCTGGACATGGTCTATAACCTCGGGCCGGGAAGGCTGTTCCAGGAGTATCCGAAGCTGATTGGGGCTATTGAGCGGGGAGACTGGGCGGATGCTGCAAAAGCATCGCTTCGACGCGGACCGAGTGCGGCGCGGAATACCTGGACCAAAGAGCAGTTTCTCGATGCTGCCCGGCAGATTGCGATCAAGGCGGCGGCCGAGGTGGAGCAAGATGTCGCCGGTCGCCTCGGGTCCCTTTGGCGGATTTGGATGCCGATTGCGGTGGGCGCGGCGGCGGCTCTGCTGGCCGTCTTTGCTCGACAGAACGGGTCGCGGGCGCGTTCGGTTGGAGCTTCAGGCGATTCGGTACGTGCCGACTGAGATTATGGAGGACCCGCGAAATGAACGGGGATAGGCGCCGTGATGCTCCGAAAGGGGGCGGACTTCGTCCAAACAAGGAAGTCACGTATGGTTATCGTGCGAGGGTCACGTCGCGGGCGCGTAGCCTGCGACCGGTCCATTTGGCGTTTTGAGGGGTGAGGTCGGGATGGGAATGCGTCGATATCTGACGGCACTGGTGGTTGCGGGAGTGTGTTCTTGCGCGATGGCCCAGGATCTGGCGAGCTTTGAGCGGCGGACGACGGTGAAGGTGCTGCCGAACGGTCTGACCCTGATTGTCTGCGAGCGGCCGGAGGCGCCGGTGTTCAGCTTTTACACGCTGGTGAATACGGGATCCGCGGACGATCCGCAGGGCGCCAGCGGTCTGGCGCACATGTTCGAACACATGGCGTTCAAAGGAACAGACGAGATCGGGACGACGAACTACCCCGCCGAGAAGGTGGCGCTCGCCAAAGTGGAGATCGCGCAGGCCGCCTACGATGCCGAGTTCCGCAAACGCGTGGGCCAGGATGCGGCTAAACTGGCGAGCCTGAAGAAGAGCTTCGACGATGCGATTGCGGCGGCGGAGAAGTATGTCATCCCAAACCAGTTCACGGAGATTGCGGAGCAGAACGGAGCAACGGGCGTCAACGCCTCGACCGACGAGGACTCCACGCAGTACTTCTGGAGCATGCCCTCAAACCGACTGGAGCTGTGGGCGCATATGGAGAGCAGCCGGATTGGCCGGCCGGTCGAACGCGAGTTCTACAAGGAGCGCGACGTGGTGCAGGAGGAGCGGCGAATGCGCACGGATTCGTCTCCTATCGGCCGCATGATCGAGCAGTTTCTGGCGACGGCCTACGTAGCGCATCCGTACGGCAGGCCGACGGTCGGGTGGGAGAGCGAGTTGAGCCAGATCAATGCGACGGAGGCCGAGGCGTTTCACAAGAAGTACTACGTGCCCGCGAACATGGTCGTGGCGGTCGTGGGGGATGTGAAGGCGGCGCAGGCCATTCCGCTGCTGGAGCGTTACTTCGGCAAGATCCCGGCAGGACCGAAGCCGCAGCCGATGACAACGGTCGAGCCGGTGCAGACGGCGGAGAAGTCGGTCACGATCCGCGAGGCCTCGCAGCCGTTCTACTTCGAGGGGTACCATCGGCCCGACTACCGTGATCCGGACGACGCAGTTTACGACGCGATCAGCGATATCTTCTCGAACGGGCGGACGTCGCGGCTGTATCGCAGCCTGGTCCGCGACCAGAAGATAGCCGCGGCGGCTGAGGGTGCCGGCGGATTTCCCGGGGTAAAGTTCCCGGGGCTGTTTGCCTTTGAAGCCGTGCCTCTGCCGGGACATACGCCGGATGAGATGGAGAAGGCGATCCACAAGGAGCTCGACCGGCTGAAGACCGAAGACATCTCGGATGCGGAGCTGGAGCGTTACAAGACCCGCACCAAGGCCGAACTGCTGCGCGGGTTAGCTGACAATGAGGGCCTGGCGCATCAGCTGGCCGAGTACCAGACCCTGTTTGGCGATTGGCGGGAGTTGTTCCGGCAGCTGAGCAAGGTCGACGCCGTGACAAAGGCGGACGTCAAGCGGGTTGCGGGGAAGACGTTTGTAGCCAGCAACCGGACGACCGCCCGGATCGAGTTCGAGGCACCGAAGGAAACGAGCGCAGCGCAGAACGGCGGGGGTGGGCAGTGAGGGGTCTGACGAAGTGGATGACGGTCGCCGGGCTTGGCTGCGCGGTTGCGATGCAAGGTCGCGTGATGGAGGGCCAGAGCGGAGCGGCGGCCTCGCGGGAGACGCACCAGACTCCTTCGAAGGCGGCGTCGGCGAGCGCTCGGGTGAACGAGCCCTGGAAGAAGATCCCCATTCCGCCGCTGCACGACTTCAAGCCGGTGCAACCGAAGCGGATCCAGCTGGAGAACGGCCTGGTGATCTTTCTGCAGGAGGATCATGAGCTGCCATTTATTGACGGATCGATTCTGATCCGGGGCGGAAGCCGCGATGAGCCAGCGGCGAAGGTGGGTCTGGTGAGGCTCTATGGGCAGACCTGGCGAACGAGCGGATCGACCACGGTCACCGGTGATGCGCTCGACGATCAGCTGGAGGCGAAGGCGGCGCGTCTGGAGACGAGCGGTGGGGTGGCGTCGACCTCGGTCGGTTGGTCGAGCCTGAAGGGCGACTTCGATTCGGTGTTCGCGCAGACGGTCGACCTGCTGCTCCATCCGGAGTTCAAGGCGGACAAACTGGCGCTCGCGAAGCGTCAGCTGGATACGGGGATCTCACGACGGAACGATGATGCGGGGAGCATCGCAAGCCGCCAGGCGCAGATGGTGGTGTACGGGAACGCGAGCCCATATGCGCGCCAGACGGAGTACGCCACAGTGGGCGCGGTGACGCTCGGGGACCTGAACGAGTGGCATGCCAGAACGGTCGTCCCGAACGGGATGATTGTGTCTGTTTCGGGGGACTTCGATGGCGCCGCGATGGAGTCGAAGCTGCGGGCCGCGTTCTCGGGACTGAAGAAAGGTGAGGTCATCGAGACGTCGAAGATGGACTTCTCCGGATCGAAGACAGGCGTGTACTTCGTAGACAAGAACGACGTGAATCAGTCCAACGTGTACATCGCGGGCCTGGGAACGGAACGCAGCAATCCGGACTACTACGCACTGAGCGTGATGAACGAGATCTTCTCGGGTGGATTCGGGTCGCGCGTCTTCCAGAGTGTGCGGACGAGGCTCGGCCTGGCGTACGACGTGGGCGGCGGATTCGGCGCCTCCTATGACCACCCGGGGATGTTTCTGGTAGGCGCAGGGACGAAGAGCGAGAGCACGGTTGCGGCCGTCAAGGCGATCCTGGACGAGATCGAACGGTTGAAGACGAAGCCGCCCACGGCCGAAGAGATGAAGAAGGCGAAGGATCAGGTGCTGAACTCGTTCATCTTCAACTACGACTCGCCGAACAAGACGCTGAACGAGCAGGTTACGCTGGCGTTCTACGGATATCCGGGTGATTTTCTGGACAAGTACAAGAGTGGGATTGAAGGCGTGACGGCGGCCGACGTTTCGCGCGTTGCCGCGAAGTATATAGACACGTCGAAGCTGGCCATCGTGGTGGTCGGGAACCAGGCGGAGCTGAAGACTCCGCTGAGCACTCTTGGCAAGGTGACGACGGTGGATATCGCGATTCCTCCGCCTCCGGGCAAGGCGAAGCCGGCAGGCGAGTAGAACCCGAGGTCACTCCCAAGGGGTGAGGTCCGGCAGATCATGCGGCTCTCCACTGGGGCCAAGTGCGCCTTCGGTGGTAGAGCATCGGGGGGACCATGCGTGAGAAGATCATGCTCGTATGGATATGAGCGGGTTTGGAATCGCCATTATGGCGGCGGGTAAAGGGACTCGGCTGAAGAGCAAGCGGCCGAAGGTGTTGCATGAGATTGGCGGGCGGGCTCTGCTGCTCCATGTGATTGCGGCGGCTAAGACGGTGGTTTCGGCGGACCGGATCTTCTGCATCATCGGGCATGAGGCGGATCGGGTCCGGTCGGCTGTGGAGTCGACGGGCGTGCGATTCGTCCTGCAGGCGGAGCAGCGTGGGACCGGGCATGCTCTCAAGGAGGTGAAGGCCTACTTTGCGGCGCATCCTGAAGAGCTGGTGCCAGAGAACCTGCTGGTGCTCTCCGGGGATGTCCCGTTGATCCGGCCGGAGACGATTGCGGAGATCTGCGGAGTGCATCTGCAGGAGCGCGCGGCCATGACGATTCTTACCGCAGTTCCCCCGGATCCGACGGGATACGGAAGGGTGCTGCGCGCGCACGATGACAGGCCCGAGGTGATGTCGATCGTGGAGCAGAAGAGCCTGACGCCCGAGCAGATGGGAGCTCCGGAGATTAACTCAGGTATCTACTGCTTCCGTACAGGGGCGCTGTTCGGAAAGCTCGATTCCCTTTCCACAGACAATGCTCACGGCGAGTTCTACCTGACGGACGTTGCAGCGATGCTGGTAGCCGACGGAGAGCGGGTGATGGCGGTCAAGGCTGCGAGTGTGGATGAGGTTCTGGGGGCAAATACGATAGCCGAGATGATGCACCTGGATGCCGCCATGCGGATGGAGAGCGCGAAGCGGCTGATGGCACAGGGTGTGACGATCCTTCGGCCGGATACATGTGTCATCGATGCTGAGGTTTCCGTTGGAGCAGACACGACGATCGAGCCTTATGTTCAGCTTCTTGGAGCGACGAGCATTGGGTCAGACTGCCGGGTGAGATCGTACTCGGTGGTGCAGAACTCTGTGATCGGCGACGGGGTACTGGTGCGGAACGGATGCATTCTGGACGGGGCGGAGGTTGGAGCAGGAGCCATGCTCGGGCCGTATGCCCATCTCCGTCCGGAGAGCCATATCGGTGAACGCGCGCATATCGGCAACTTCTGCGAGACCAAGAAGGTGCGCATCGGCAAGGGATCAAAGGCTAATCATTTGAGCTATCTAGGCGATGCGGTGATCGGCGCGGGGGTGAACATCGGAGCCGGCTCAATTACGTGCAACTACGACGGCGTGCACAAGCACCAGACCACGATAGGCGATGGGGTGTTCGTCGGGTCGGACTCGACGCTGGTCGCGCCTGTGACCCTGGCGGAGGGTGCATATGTCGCGGCGGGAAGCTGTATTACCGATGATGTCCCCGAGGAGTCGCTGGCGCTTGGACGGAGCCGACAGGTGAACAAGGTTGGCTGGGTAAGGGCGAGGCGGGACAAGAAGAACGATGGTTGCAGCTGACGGCGGAGCATGTATGACGATCTTGAGCAAGGATGAGCTGGAAAGGGGGCTGGAAGGCGCTCCCGGATGGAAGGTTGAAGGCAAGGAGCTGATTCAGACCTTCCAATTCCAGGATTTTGTTGAGGCCATGCGGTTTGTGGACAAGGCTGCGGCACTGGCCGAGGAGCTGGGGCATCACCCGGATATCGATATTCGCTACAACAGGGTCAAGCTTGGGCTGACTACCCACGATGCAGGCGGGTTGACGTCCCTTGACCTGGCATTTGCAACCCGGGTGACGACTTTCCTGACGAGGTGACTACCTTGAGATCCAGGTCGACACTAAAGTACCGTCGGCTGGAGGTAAGCTGAAAATATGGTCTTGCATAGATGATCGGTGCCTGTGATATGATTTTACACATCGGGGGAAGGTGCTCCGAGACAGATAACGGTCGGCAAGGGGTTGCTGATCCAAGTTGCGTCACTGGCCTCCCGGCACGAGCAGCGATGTTCGTGCCGCATTTTTTTGTAGTGAGGGCCGCAGCGGAGTTCCGGCATAAATGCGATCCCTTTTGTCGGCCCGGTGACAGGGTGCGGACAATCTCTCTCGCGAAGGCGGGTCTACGGGTTTTAGGATAGTGCTATGAAGAAGATGGTCTGCAAGAAGATTTTCGGTGGTGCCGCTGTCGGTCTACTGACCATCGCGGCGTCAGCGCAGTGGTCGAACCCCGCAGACGAGGTGCCGGCCTACCATGCCGCTCCGCCCTCCAAGCCGCTTCCGCCGGTACTGACAGGCGACCAGCTGACCGGGACGTACTTTACGCATCAGTACCAGGTGGTGGCTTACAAGATGGCGGAGAAGATCCCGGACGTGCTGCATCAGCTTCCCTGCTACTGCCGTTGCGACCGCGCACTGGGGCACAAGAGTCTCCATAGCTGCTTTGAAGGGACGCACGGGGCGGCGTGTGCCACCTGCATGCGGGAGGCGGTTTATGCGTACCAGCAGACGAAGCTGGGGAAGACGCCTGCAGAGATCCGCGGTGCGATTGAGCGCGGAGAGTGGCAGAACGTGGATGTGACGACTGCAGCAATGTAGCTACGGCGTGGGTATGGGTGCATCCGGCGTGATCGAAGCCGCCTTCGGTGAGAGGTACGCGGCCACCGGGTTGTGAGGGAGCGCCCTGAGTCCGACGATTACGGCGGCCGCGTTGACTTCGGCTCCGGCTCGACTGGTGTGGGTGTGGGGATCGGCGAATAGTGGATCGACCTTTGCTTCGCCGAGAGCGTCATACTGCTGCCCAATGATCTGATCCAGGTCGATAAAGCCGACGCGCTGCTGCACGGCTATCTGACGGGCCCAACCCCCGTAGTTCTCCGAGTTTGAGAGGATCCTTCCATCCTTCCAGAGCTTGCGCGGTATGGGCGAGCAGATGATCGGCGTGGCGCCTTTGGCGATGGTCTCCACAACGAACCGACGCATGTACCAGCCGTAGGTGTGCACGACCTCGTGCTGCTTCAGGATGGGATTCTCGATCTCACGGGTCTCATCTCCGATGCCGGGCAGGGTTCCCCGGGCGCGGGCTGTGTCGTCGAGTGGGCCTGAGTCGTTGTGGCCGAACTGGAAGATTACGGTGTCTCCGGGCTTGATCAGGCCGAGGGTGTCGGCCCAGTGGCCCTCGTTGATGTAGGTACGACTGCTGCGTCCGCCGATGGCGCGGTTCACGACGTTGATACGAGAGACGTCGAAGAGGTCGGCGAGGGGTTCTCCCCATCCCCACTGACCGTCTGCCCCGGTTCCCTGGCCGTTGCGAACTGTGGAATCTCCGACGAGAAAGAGCGAAGGGAGCTTTGGATTTGCAGGAACGGGGAGGCTGAGCCGGGCGTGAAGACCGGGGTCGGCCGGTGGAGCGGGCTGGAAGGCCAGTGCGAGAGGTGCGCACCAGCAGAGGACGGTGAGGCAGAAGAGCTGGATCTTGAGGGAGTTCCGTGGATGATGCAGCGCCATGCACTGAGACTCGCCTACGAGCGCGGCGTCGTCAAGGTGTCCGAAGAGAAGACGTTGCGCGCGGCCTGTTTGAGGGACACGCAAGCGGCGGTATACTGGACACAGTTCTTTGCAGGGCCCAATGCAATGTTGGTGCCAGCTCCAAGATGGGGGCGTCACGGCTTCGACGGGATTGCTTGTGGCAGAGAGGCATGCCGGGGTGTGGACACCCGTAATCGCTCACAAAACCATAAGTGCCGATAACAACCTGGCTCTTGCTGCTTAATTAACTAAGTAGCCGATCGCTTGGGCTTCGCCTACGGGCCTATACCGATCGTCGCACAGTAGGCTGGTCTTCCCTGCTCCGTCTGAGCGGGTCGGACGAGACTGATCAGGCTGGTCGCCGTCGCATCTTCGCCCGTTCTAAGCGCCGGTGACGAGACAAAAATGATACGGGAAAAGCATGAATGCTCTCTGTTGTTGGTAGTTTCGGACGCGGGTTCGACTCCCGCCGCCTCCACCATATCTAAGTCTGTCATCATCGGTCTGTCCGGCGATCCGTTCTCATTTCCACGATGAGCCCAGCCATGACGGCTAGCCGAAGGTCGAGATGTTGCTCGTCTATCCCTATGTGAGTAGAAATGAGTCAAGAGTGTGTCTGACGGGTGGGAGAGCTCATCCTCGGGTAAGTTCGTATTGTTCAAGATGACGACGGTTACATCATCACCAATGACGTGCACAACAATCGCCTTAAACCCACCAAAGGATCCCACTTCGAAGGCCAATGCTTTTCGCAGGTGTCCGAAGTCCTGATATTTGACTCGGCCCCCCAAAGCATAGTTTTCTGGCTCATACTGCACCTCGGTCAATCTCCCTAGCGCTGAAGGGGTCAGCATCGAGCCCTCGTATACAGCATGTGCGAGCCGAACGAGATCGCCACAGCTGCTATAGATGGTTCCAGTTGGGATGAGAAAGTTGGGGATAACGTGAAGTTCGCGAGCTGCATCCGCGCGTCCCGATTCATAAGCGACAGCACCCGATCGAACAAGTGTGAAGCTGCCGTGTGTGACGCCCGTTGCGTCTAGTCTCAGCGGCACAAACACACTTCTCTGAAGCAAGGATTCTAGCGGCACGCCTGTCGTCTCCTCGATAATTGCCTGAACTAGAAGCCAATTCGTGTGGGCGTAGTCGAATCGCCTTCCCGGTTGAGAGGCTAGCGGTCCCTCGGCATAGATCTTTACGGCTTCAGCGGCGCTCAGGCCACTTGCTGCCAAACCAGGGTCGTTGATCAGACTAGTTGGCAGACGGTCTTGAAGACCACTCATGTTCGATAGAAGTTGCGCCAGCGTAAGACTATTGCCAATCGTTCTCGGATAGTCATGAAGATAGGCTGCGATCGGCGTGTCTAGAGACAGCTTTCCTTCATCAACCAGCTTCAGAACCGCTACAGCGGTAATCCAC
Organism: uncultured Acidobacteriaceae bacterium; assembly: GCA_963719405.1. Classification (GTDB taxonomy): domain Bacteria; phylum Acidobacteriota; class Terriglobia; order Terriglobales; family Acidobacteriaceae; genus Edaphobacter. The sequence goes on along the minus strand of OY970381.1, from coordinate 3,658,475 downwards.
TTCGAAACGGAGCCTATCTGAAACTTCGTGGAAAGAGTATTGCGGGTTCCTCGTTCGCGATTGCTCGTTCCGAAAGCTTCTGAGTACACGAAGCTCTCACCTTTCGCTACGACTATGACACCGCTGAAGGCGTGAGAAGCAGCAAACGATCGGGCAATCTTTGCCATTCCACTGCGCCGAGAGGTCGTTGTGATGCCACCCGTTTTGTCCGGTGATGCTGACGCATGAGGCACATCGGCCCCACGGTCAGCAGGATGCTTCGATACGGTGTTGGTGGGCGAGTCAACAGCAGACGCCAGTCGCACCTGAAAGCCGATACAAAAGAGGAGCACGACTCGCAACGTTCGAAACATATGACCCCGTTTATTCATTCAAATGGCTTTCGAGGGTGTCAGGTTCGCGAAGCCGCCCTCCCCTAACAGACTCTTCATCACATGTAGAGCAACGGTTTACGAGGTTTTGGCGAAGAGGTTCCTAAAGGAAACTCAGAGAGGTTTCCGCCAAACACGATCGTCATCGACGCGGTCACCCAGTTGGAAGGTGCAACGGCCAACCTCTGAAAAACCGTGACGACTATAGAAGCGCTTTGCCCGTGTATTGTGATCAAACACCGTCAGGTATATCTCCGACGCCCTCTCATTACGCGCTGTACGGAGCGCCCAATTAATTAGCCTTTCTCCGACGCCTCGCCCGTGCCAAAGAGCTAAAACGTAAATCTGTTGAAGTTCCATCGCACCGAACTGCGGATTTGGTGCCGGAGCTCGCAAAGGTGAGAGCTTGGCGTAGCCGATAGGCTGGCCGTTCACCGCGGCCACCTGCCAGAGTATGAGAGGATCGGCGAGATCGTGCTCCATGGAGCCTCCCGGTCCATAGGCCTCCTCCAAGAAGTGCGCGAATGGCAACGGATCGTAGAGACGAGAGAAGGTCTCTGAGAACGCCTGTCGGGCCATCGCACAGAGGGACAAAGTGCTATCTTTCCTAGGCGTGAAATATTCAATGATCTCATTCACGAATGATTCTCCTCATGTGAGAACGGCTGAGCTCTTGGTACAACGATTCGGCGCTTCAGACGTCTCTGAATGTCATCAGGCGGCGGTCTCTCGGCAGGCAACCGCTTCCACATTGATCTCCGAGCTGCTACCGACTCGTGACAAACGGAGGATCAATACGCGATCCACGCGCCCCAAAACAGACTTGAAAAGAACCTGCTCACTCTCATAAAACCTGCTTGAGCGAGCAAAGAGCGTACCTCTTCCTCAGATTTCAAGGGCTGAGCTCCATCTAGAATGTTTCCCAATTTCCTATGCGCCTCATTGGAGGACATTCCGGCCATCTTCCAACGTTGCTGCCAAGCGCTTAGAAACAGAGGCTCGCTCTCGTAGTCTAGATAGTTGCAGGCTAAGATCATCGGGGCGGTGGGCTTGAGGCGCTCGGCGATGGATTGCAAGAGATTCACCTTGTCCTCTAGGGCTTTAACGTGATGGAGTACACCTATTAATGTGGCACCATCGAAGCTCCGGTCGTTTGGCAGATCATGAACATAGCCCTGTACAGCACTGACTTTGCTTGACAGGCCTCGCTCAGCGAGTCGTTTGTTCGTACACTCAAGCATCGCGGCTGAGGGATCGATGGCGGTGAACTTCCATTCTGGCTCAAGTGCGTTAATCCGAACCACTTCTTCAGCAGTTCCCCCAGCGCCTACGATCAACATTCTTGCATTCGCCACACTTCCCAGCTTGGCGGTGATCATGCATGCCGAGAGCTCATGGCAAGCGTCGTAGCCAGCGAGTGCAAGCCGGCTTTGGACCTCATACTCGAGTGCTCGCGACCGATCGAACTTATCTGCCGATGATGTATCAATACTCATTCCGGTTCTCCAGACACATCGTTTTATTCGTTGTTTGTCTTAGACAGACGATAGTCTTGGGAAGGCTTCCACTTGCTTCTCGTCACTCCTGAAACAAGATCGCGACGATCGAAGAAACGATTCCATGTTAATTGCTGACAGGAGGCGTGATATTCCGGACTCCACGGGTTCGCGTGTCTAATCTGCGCGGCTTCGGTGTAGCTTTGGAAGTGGGACGCAGGTCCTTGGCCGGTTGCAGGCCGAACCACAATGACTTCAGAAGTGTCGTGAGAACCTCGCCTGGAGATTGAGACGGCAGACACGATGCCAGGTAGAAAGAGAGCGTGGAGTGGTATAGCGCGTACATATGCATCGCGACTACCTGTGGGTCTGCATCCTCTCCTATTTCCCCCTGCTCTTGTGCAACGAGAACCCGCGTGTGGAGAAGTTGGATGATGCGCGAATTCTGCTCATCCAATTGAGCTCTCACCTGGCCCTCGTGGAACAAGAACTCGCGAATGTAGATCTTTGAAAGCCCTAGGTCTCTTTGATACAGCGAGATGAGCTGCGTAAAGAAATTGCCAACCGAAACGAGGAGGCCGCCTTTCTTCGTTAGACCTGCGGAGGCGCGCCCCAGCTCCACCTCAATAGCTTCATGAAATACCAGAAGAAGCAGCTCGCTCTTGTCGGCAACGTACAGAAAAAGCGTACCCACTCCAATGTCGGCCAGATCTGCAATCTGCTGAACGGTAGTCCGGTCGAATCCCTGAGCGCCAAAAAGCTGACGACTGGCTTCGATGATGCGACGTCGCTTGTCGGCCTTCGCTATATCCCGTCTTGATGCTCGCATAGTTTGTTCATCAATGGTTTCCGACATTGTGTAGACAATCACCTGGCATGATGAGGGTTTGTGTCCAAGTTGGACTTGGCATGATCGTGAAGAGACGTTGCCCTGACCCCAGTTTGCGCATTCTACAGACGACTAAAGCAGACTTCCCTCCCCCGATGGTTGCGCGCCATCACAAAATACCGAAGTGCGTCATTTATGAGTATACTCATGATTAGCGGCCGGGCGTTTGGATCATTTGGAACAAGGTCTATTTAGGAGTTGAATATGCGCTTGACGAAGATCTGGTTCGCTATAGCCGGATGGTGGGGCATTGTTACACTCACGCCATTGTTTTTCTTGTACAACCGGGTTGGCGTCAAGAATCCACCGGCGCTTACCCACCCCGAATACTACTTTGGCTTTCTGGCGGTCGCTCTCGCTTGGCAGTTCGGCTTTTTGGTTCTCTCGCACGATCCGGTCCGGTATCACGCGATGATGCTGCCCGCTGCTCTGGAGAAGATCGGGTATGCGCTCTGTTGTTTTGTTCTTATTGCTCGCCATCTTTCAGGGGGCAGCATAGCCGCATTTGGTGCACTTGATTTGGTGTTCGGTCTGGGTTTCCTGGTTGCCTTCAGAAGTACGGCAGCGAGCCCGGCATGAGCGCGGGAAAGAATCTTTCTGACCGGGGCTACCGGCGCGATCGGCAAACGCCTCGTCCCCAGACTTGTGGGCGCCGGACACACGGTGATAGCGAGTACCCGCAGCCGTGTAAAGGCTCTTGAGCTGTTACAGCAGGGGGCTGAGCCCGTCATCGTCGACGTTTTGGACAAGAGGGCAATCGTCAACGCAGTCACCTCGGCACATCCCGATGTTGTCATTCACGAACTCACTTCCCTCGCGAATGTGACGAGTTATCGACATTTCGACTCAGCACTCGAGGAGACGAATCGACTTCGCACTGAGGGGCTGGATAATCTTATCTGGGCAGCTCACGCGAGTGGCGCCACACGCTTCATCGCCCAGAGTTACGCCGGTTGGCCGACCGGTGGGGGCTGCGAGCGCTTCAAGAGCGAGACAGCACCTCTCGACCCTGCGCCTCTTAAATCCATGGTCAAGTCCCTCGAGGCCATCCGGCATATCGAAGAGACGGTGCCATGGATCGCCGGTCTAACAGGGGTCGTTCTTCGCTATGGTCATCTTTATGGTCCGGGCACCGGGTTCTCGGACACAGGAGCGATGGTGAAGCTCGTTAGGCGCAGAGCGTTCCCAATTATTGGTGGAGGACACGGTATCTGGTCATTCCTCCATGTCGACGACACGGCATCCGCGACCCAAATTGCTGTCACACGCGGGGATCCGGGTATTTACAACATTGTGGGGAATGACCCTGCCGAAGTATGTGAATGGTTACCCGCACTAGCGAAGGCGGTGGGAGCGCAAGCTCCGTATTCCATCCCTAAATGGCTCGGGTTAATTGTTGCGGGAGAGAGTGTTGTCTTCCAGATGACCAGCATCTGCGGGTTATCCAACGACAAAGCAAGACATACGTTGCTCTGGGAACCCGTACATGCGACATGGCGTGAGGGCTTCAATAGAGAGTTTCGGGTCTCATCACCTACGTAAGGTTAGCGGCCACTACTCGTCTGACGAGCATTGACAAGAGCGCGAGCTTCACAATCTGCTTAGCACGTTGGCCGTCACTTGTTGTCCAACTCGGAGATCCTCCTCGCGATGACCGCATTCGCGAACGGCAGGTGACCAACAAGATCAATCACAGTGTTCCGCAGCAGCTTCGCCATGGGCGAGGAAGCCGTCGCAGCTCTTGTAATCCGATCCGTCAACGTGACGACGCCCTCGGCTATCTTTCGCCGCTTACTTTCCCACTCCTCCAGAGCGACGTCATCCCTCACCCGCAGGACCTTCGCAAGCGCTTCCGCCAGAGACACCGCGTCCTGAATCCCTGTGTTCATCCCCTGTCCTCCGGCCGGGCTGTGCACATGTGCGGCGTCGCCGGCCAGCAGAATGTTTCTCCTCCGGAATGAAGTCGCAACGCGATGACTTACGCGGAAGCGCGAAGACCAGACTATCTCCTTGATCCGAAGAGCTTCGGTCTCCGGGCCGCGCTTCTTCAGGATCAAGGCAAAGTCCGCAAGCGACGGCGACTCATCTGCATGCTCCACGGTTGCAACGATCCGAAAGTGTCCCTCGGGCAGTGGTGCGACCACGACAAGGCCTTGCTCCGAGAAGAAGAGACTCACTTCATCTCGCCCCAGCGGCCAGTCCATCTCAACATCCCCCAGGACAAAACTCTCAGGGTACGTATCGCCTTCGAAGCCTATTCCCGCCTGCTTCCGCACCACGCTTTGGCCGCCGTCACACCCCACAAGCCACTTGGCCTCAAGCTTCTCCAGAGCCCCGCCAGACCGGTACGTTATTTCCACCCCCTGCGTGTGTTGCCGGGCCGACACCACCTCACATGGCCGGCGCACCACACCACCAAGGGCGTTCACACGGTCCAGTAGGATAGCCTCCGTCCGATTCTGAGGACACATTAGCGTGAAGGGGAATTCTGTCTCAAGATCCTTGAAGCTGATCGTCATCAGGATGCGGTCACGGTCGCGCACCCGGAACGTCGGCACGATCACTCCGTTGGCGAGCAACTGCTCAGTGACGCACAACGGACGAAGCACTTCCAGGGTCCGCGCGTGAACCACTGCGGCTCGAGAGGTGTTTGCACCCTCGTCCAGCCGGTCCAGAACCATGGGGGAGATTCCTAGCCGCAGCAGCTCGGCAGCAAGGCTCAGGCCAGTGGGCCCCGCACCGACGATGACCACATCATTCCTCTGTACGCTCAATCATCACCTCCTGTGTATCGCTGTTTGCAAACACGTGTTTACATTCTGCGGCACGTGAGAGAAACTGACAAGAGGAGACTCGATTTTGATCAACAAGCCCCCGGCAAGGAGATCACAGGGCACGCAGGATCGTATCCTTGATGCCGCACGCAAACTGTTCGCGGAGACGGGTTTCGAAAAGACGACAGTTCGTGCAGTGGCCGCGCAGGCCTCCATTCATCCCTCGCTGGTGATGCGCTACTTCGTCAGCAAGGAGGGCCTCTTCGCGGCCTCAATGCACTTCAACCTGCATCTGCCTGACCTTACACTTGTACCCAAAGCGCGCCGTGGTGAAACACTCGCAAAACACTTCCTTACCCGCTGGGAAGGCGAAGAGAACGGCGATGAACTCCCTGCCCTGCTGCGCATCGCCAGTACCCACCCGGACGGCAGGCAGCGTTTGCTGAAGATCTTTGAGGAACAACTCGCGCCAGCCCTGATGGCAGTCATTCCCAGGAAAAGGGCTGCAGTCGTTGTGCCCCTCATCGCCACGCAGGCGATCGGGTTGGCGTTCTCCAGATATGTGCTCAAGTTGCCGGCGGTCGTGGCTCTCCCTTCGACAGTGATTGTCGATTGCATAGGCGCAACGTTCCAGGCCTACCTCGACCTCACTTAGCGGGCGAGACGCCACGCCAGGCCCAGAATGCAAGCGGCTACAGCACCAGCCCCAAGCGGGCTTTCAGCTCTCGCCTGCCTGCCCCGGTCAAGCGCAGTGCTCTACTTTCTCCGTCCTGCGTGAGCCATTTCCTTTTTAGCAACAGCTCGAGCAGTGTGGAGCCCAGCGCGCCTGCAACGTGGGGTTGGCGCTCACTCCAATCCAGGCAAGGATAGGCAAAGCGGCGGCGTAAGCGCCGGGTCTGCTCAACGTCGATACCAAGTGCGGTAAAGCCCGCGACGCCCGCCGGCGCCAGCTCGTAGGCCTCGCGGACCGATCTTGCTGACCTGAGCCAAGCCAGCTGCCGGAAGCGATGATGAAGGGCCACGCCCACCGATCCCGCAAGATGGTCGTAGCAGGTACGCGCCTCTCGCAGGAAGTTCGGCGTGCTGGGCGCAAAAGCATTTTGAGAGCAGCCGGCGACGACGCTCAAGCCTTCGAGCGCACGGGCAACGCTTCGCCCAGCCAGACTGTAGTAGCGATATCTCCCCTGCAACATCACCCTGAGCAGACGGGCTGATTGAAGCCGCGCCAGATGAACGCTGGCTGTCGAAGGACTGACGCCGGCCACCATCGCCAGCTCGGTGCTCGTCCTTGCATGACCGTCCAGAAGACAGTACAGGATGCGCGTCCTCGCCGGCTCACCGATGGCGGCTGCAATAGACGAGACTGCAAGATCGATCGGATTGTCCACAAGCATGGTTTGATCGTAAACGAAGTATGGACGCAAAGCATGGTGGATCATGCTCAGATGGCGTTCCTGAAAGATCCCACGCATGGGCCATCGCGACGCGAGGTCCTGTATGCGGTCCTGGCCGGACTGATGTTTCCTGGGTTTGCGTCGGGAGGCACGCCCACTGAAAGGAAGACCAGCATGACCATAACCTGCTTCATTCGGTACCAGATAGACCCGTTTCAGCGCGAAGCATTCAGCAAGTACGCCGAGGCCTGGGGCCGCATCATTCCGCGCTGTGGCGGGCACCTGCTTGGCTACTTTCTGCCCTATGAGGGCACAAACGACATCGCCTGGGGGTTGATTGCATTCGAGAGCATGGCCGCTTATGAGAACTACCGCGCACGACTGCGGCAGGATGCAGAGGCCCGCTCCAACTTCAGCTTCGCGCAGACGAACAGGTTCGTCCTACGTGAAGAGCGAACGTTCCTCGAGGTCGCCGAGGGATCCCTGAATCTCCCATCCACCCTGGCCTAGAAGGACTGACCCCATGACGCAAAGCGAAAAAGCAAGCCGGTTCCACGATCTGCACCAGGGCAAGACAGCCTTCCTCATCCCGAACCCATGGGACATTGGGACAGCGCGCCTGCTCGCCAAAATCGGCTTCCCGGCACTCGCGACGACCAGTGCGGGGTACGCCTTCTCTCAGGGACGACCGGATAACAACACCAGCCGCGACGAGATGCTCGGACACGTACGCGCCATCGCGTCTGCAACCCATCTCCCCGTGAGTGCCGATCTCGGAAGCGGCTTTGCCAAGGCCCCGGAGCAGGTCGCAGAAACCATCAGGCTGGCTGGGGAAGCCGGAGCCGTTGGGGGTTCGATCGAGGACGCATCCGGCGATGCAATGCATCCATTGTTCGACGAAAGCCTGGCAGTGGAGCGAATCGAAGCCGCCTGCTCGGCAGCACGGCGGCTCCCGTTCCGGTTTGCACTGACGGCGCGCTGCGAAGAGTTCCTCGTTGGCCAGCAGGATCTCGACAAGACCATTCGGCGCCTGCAGGCATACGGAAAGGCCGGTGCCGATGTTCTTTACGCTCCCGGTCTGAAGACCAACGCCGAAATCACCGCTTTGGTCTCTGCGGTTTCCTGCCCGGTGAACGTACTGATGGGGGTATCAGGCTGCACCCTCGATGTCGCCGAACTCTCGTCTATCGGCGTCCGTCGCATCAGTGTTGGCAGTGCGCTTTCCAGATTCGCACTCGGCTCGCTGGCCCGGGCAGCCAAAGAGATGAAAGAGCAAGGGACCTTCCACTTCGCGGAGCAGGCGATCGGCTTTGCTGAGATCACTGAGCTACTATCCTAGCGGCTCGTCTTCCTTGTACACGCGCTCCTCAATTATGACGAGATCAATCTTGCTGCAACCGACCTGACAACGGCTCTACACTGTCACTTCTACTTGGCAGAAGTAGAGCCAGCTCCAACAGCGTCACAAGGCCACACCTGCTTTCCTGTGCACGAATCCCGTCGTACGCCGCGTCCCCAACGCAATCAGTCCCGCTGCAAGACAGGCAAACACCAGGTTTCCGACACGCGTGAGGACATCTCCCGCGCCTATCGCCGGCGTTTGGAAGAACGCGTGCGCGCCATAAGCCATCGCCGCGCCCGCTGCGAGCGCTAGTCGGTGGCGGCCATCCCACGCTATTCGTTTCGACCAGCGATGGATCGCAGCAATCCACACGAGATCAAGGAGCAGGTAGACGTCCACGGCCCGCCATCCCCATCTCTGCGGCAGCAACAGGAAGACCAGGCTTGAACCGAAGGCTGCGACTCCCAGGAGCGATGGCCCTGGAACCTTCCCGTCTGTCAGAGTAATCAAGCGGCGACGCGTGCATAAGCCCGCAGCAATCAATGCGAGACAGCCAAGCGCAGACCATGCGAACTGGCTCCGCGAAGCCACAAAATGATTCGGATCGCGCTGGATCGAACTCTTGGTCATTGCCGTTGCAGCCGCCGCGAACAACACCGCCACCACTGAAATGCCACCACCACTAAGCCAAGGTAACTCGGCACGGTCCGGGAACAGAGCCTCCGCCAACGCAATTGAAACTGAGATGCTCCATACGGTGTGCTGCGTGAGTACAAAGACAGTCCACCAGGCACCGATTCCGAGTGAAGGAATAAATGCAGGTTCCAGCAGATGGAGATGCAAACCTAGGAAGTCTGGATTGAACAGCGTCTGATCGAGAAAGGCTTCTTCCAGTATCCCGTAGGCAAGCGCCAGAAGCAGGATGCTGGGCCAGCCGCGCCCTGTACGGCGGATGGTTTCGCGAATCAGCAATGCGCCCCCGCCATACACAGGCGCCAAGATCGCGAGCAACCCCAGCATGGATATAGGCATATTTCCCAGTAGGAACTCCGCAACGATAGGCGCAAGAAATAACAACACCACCGCCGGGAGAATACCGCGTCTGCGTACTTGAGCCGCAGTCCCTATCGTTTTCCGATGGTCGATAACAACCTTCATTCTTAGCTCCTCAACGTCTCTGCGGTTCAGGCGGTCGCTTCGAGCACTTCTGAGCGCTCTTCCCAGTCGATTGCGTACGAGTACATCCAGTCGTTCATGCGCTCGCCACTCGCTCGTAACAGAATGGAAAGGAAGCGATCACGCACCCAGGCCTGCGCCGGTGTTAGAACTCTCTTGCCGTCGCCGCGCTTGCGTGCCTCTGCTACAACCTTCTCCACACGCACACGGCGGGCCTGCACAAAACGCGCAAACGTCTCCGCGTGTGATTCCTGGCACCCCACCTGCCGTTCACGCAACAGTTTGGCCAGCAGCATCGAATCCTCAAGAGCCAGCGAAGCGCCTTGCCCTGCGTGCGGACTGATGGCGTGCGCCGCATCCCCAATTAACAACACGCGGTCCTTCCACCAAGTGGGCAGCGAAGCCACGTCGTACACTGGCCCTCGCATCAGTTCGGTCGCTGAGCGCAAAATAGTCTGCACCGGCTGCTGCCAGCCGTGATGTCGCTCCAGCAGCTCACCCCGCAACTGCTCGGTGGGCCAGCGCACGTACTCCTCTTTCAGAGGCTCTCGTGCGCGCTCAAGATGACTCCACCACATGACACGACTCGGGTTTTGCGGGTCGAAGTGGCCATAGCCGAAGAACCCCTCGCGCCCGAAGATCATGTGTTGACGTTCCATCTCAAGGGCGTCTGCTGGCACCAATTCAGGATGCGAGGCGAATCCGCCGACCGTGAAGATCCCTGTATAAGCGGGCCTCGGGCCATCGGGTAAGATAATCCCGCGCGTCCGCGAGTGCACTCCATCCGCCCCGATTAAGATCGTTCCCTCGGCTGAAGTCCCATCTTCAAACCGTGCCACGACTCCATCGCATCCGAACGAGATATCTATGAGGCGCTTGCGATACGCAATCGGGATCCCTCGCCGCGCGGCTTCGTCTACCAATCCTTTGTGCAAGGCGCTACGCGCTATCTGAACCGCGGGAAATCCGTATCTCCGCCCACGTCCGTTTCCCACGCGCGCCAACACCGTACCACTCCGGTTTTCGAAAGATAACTCTTCCGCGGCTACGCCCTGCGTTAGCAGGCGCGCGGCCATGCCTATCCGCTCCAGCACCCGCATCCCGTTTGGCGCAATCTGCAGACCCCCACCTATATTCTCCGCCTGCGGATATGCCTCGTACACCGCCGACGAGATACCCGCCTGGTGTAGCAACAAAGCCAACGACGATCCGGCAATCCCGCCGCCTATGATCAACACGTGCTCGTACACTTGGACCTCCCGCTCATCGCAAACAGCTGGGGGATTTGGCTGTGATCAACCCGTACCCGCTACAATTGCTCAACTGCTATTTATCTTACCCACTAAGATTATTAGCAGTCAAGAGAGTTTTCTATGACTGCGCAACGCGACAAACTCCGTCGAGAACTGCTGCATCGCCTTGGCATGGACCTGGGGCGCGAACTCAGCGCCCACACGGTCTTTTTTCATGAGCAGGTGGCGCAGAGACTCGGCCTCAACGCCACCGATACCCGCTGCCTGGACCTGATCTCCCGCGCGGGTGTGCGTGAGATGACCGCCGGCGATCTGGGTCGCGCCACCGGTCTTACCACTGGTGCCATCACCGGCATTCTGGACCGCCTCGAAGCTTCCGGGCTTGTCGAGCGTATCCGCGATGTCAATGACCGGCGCCGCGTCATCGTCCGAGCCTGTACTGAAACCGCAGGTCGCCTTTCCAAAGTGTATGAAGGTCTGGGCGCTGCCATGATGAAGCTCGTCTCGGGCTACACAACAAGCGAGCTCGAGTTGATATGCGGCTTCCTCGAGCAAAACCTGGCGATCCTGAAACAGCAAATCGCTAGCCTCGCGGAACCAGCCAATCAGATCCGCGAAGCTGCTGGACAATCGCCGGTGCCCCGTTCCCGATCGCGTGCACGAAAGGACGAGTAGACACGAACTTGCTTCACTCCGGCCGTCGCTTCGTCGGCGTCAGCGCCAAAATTCGGTGAGCTGCTCGGCAAGAGCTCCGCCCTGGTCGTAACCGGCTCGAGCGACTGCCTGACGGGTCGATGGATCCATCATGTTGGTGCCGAATGCCGTGCGCGAGTTGCTGTCCGGCAAGATGGTTTCAACTCTGCTGTCGCCTGCGCGGAGTTCGTTGACCTGAGCTGAGAGCTGCATGCCCCAGTGCAACGGGTGCCGTGTTCTGCCGCCAAGTGGTGACAACACGAGCACCCGCCGGTATCCGGCTGCCAGGTCGGCATTCTCGTTGCGTCGGTAACCGCCGTCGATGTATCGGTTGTTGCCGATACTGTAGGGAGGGACACCGAAGCCATTCGAAGTGCTGGCGGCGACGGCGTCCACCAGGTCGACACCGCTGTGGCGATCGAATACGACCGGTTCGCCGGTAAGGGCATCAACCGCCGTGATGAGCATCGTTCGTTCCGGCCACCGCTGACTGGGCAGCCGCGTTGCGACAACAGCGCGCCACCGCGTTTGCCCGGCGCCGTCAGAGGCCGCATCCATTTTCAATGCCGCCGCACCCATTCTGCGGCGCATGTCGGCCGCGTCCTCAGCGGCGGCGATGATTCGGCTCGTTCTCTCCATATGATCAGCCACGGGCCCCATGGAGACGTTTCCACCGACAGATTCAACCGGACTAGTCCGTGGCTGGGGCGGAGCGGCAAGGTTGGCGGCGAGCAGTTCGGTCAAAGTCGCACTCGTGATCTGGGCTGCGGTCGTTGATCCAGCCGATGTCCCGATGATCAGATCGGCTTTTGTCACATCCAACCCTGCATCGAACAGGCCGGCCATGACTCCGATCAGCCACGCATTACCTGCCGATCCGCCACCCCCGAGTACCAGCGCGCGCTCCCTTGTGTTTGGCGCTCCACTAACCGCCAGGTGTGTGATGCGCTGATGCGCAGCGGTCAAGTGAAAGCCATGCTTACTGATGTCGTCCAGGCAAACGCTTACATCGACGCCTTGATAAGGTTCGTCGTGGTGCAACTCTATCGACTTGAAGGCGGCCCAAGGGCCATATCGTCGGGGCAGGTTACGCCCCTGCTCTTCGAGCGTGAAGCCGAAGACGCGATCCTGACCTCTCAAAACATGTACTTTCGCCATAATTGTTTGTCAATTCTGTCTCTGAAACCTGGAACAAAGCTGTTCTCGGCGCGCGCCTTCCGTGCAACTCAACTTTCATGGACCGGCCGTGCGCAACGACCCGTCGCAAGCCCGTAGGAAGGGGAGTCTGGCTGCAGGCTGCGCGCGGCGTTCCGCCCACAGGTAAAGCCGTCTAAGGATCGCCCGCGGATCGCCCACAGCTCTGTAGAAGCCGCTTCAGATTCTTGCGATACCCCCGGCTCAGCGTCAGGTGCTGATCGGTTAGCATCGTAATCTCGTACTCGCCGGTGTAACGAGGCCGCATCTCTTTTATGCGCGCGACATTGACGATCACTGACCGGTGTATGCGCACGAAACACTGCGGGTCTAAGGTCTTCTCGAAAGACGAGAGCGTCTCCCGGACGAGTACTCTCTCTCCCTGTGGTTGAATCACAAATTCCACGTAGTTTCCTGCGCTTTCAATCCAGTTAATGCGATTCGCTGCTACAAACAAAATCCGGCCATCTGCCTTCAGCGGGATTCGACTAGAGTTCTGCGTTGAAGAGGTGTTCGACATTGCTTTCCTCGAAGTTGCTGCCCATGCGAGAACGCCGTGACAAGTGCGGCACGCGGTCGTCAAAGCGGTATAGGTGAGGCGTTTGGTGCGGTCTCCCGCGCATCCTCACTGGTTGAACTGTAGTCTCTGGCGGTACACTCGGACAGGGCCACTTCAGCCGTTCTGAATGGGCCACTTTGGGAGCCCGTCGAGCCATGAGAGACAAGCACAGATCATTTGAACTGGTCCTTCCGCCGCGAGGCGCCGGCGTCCCTTCCTATCATTGGCTGCGCGACACCCTAAGGTCCGAGATCCTCCGTGGCGGGATAAAGCCCGGCCAGCGAATTCCGGCGACGCGCGACCTTGCTCGTCAATACGCACTTTCGAGAGGAACAGTTCTCACTGCGATCGAAGACCTCCGCGCCGAGGGCTACGTCTACGGTGTAAGAGGGTCCGGAACCTTCGTGAGCCAGGCCCTTCCAGAGCGATTTCTGCCCCGCAGAAAGCAGAACAGCGGTGCATCTCTCCCGCCGGCAAACAAACCCCCGCGGCTCTCGGACTTCGGCCGTCGCCTGAAGCCCTTCGAGCACTTCTACGGTCGCACCAGCTCCGCATTTCGCACAAACCTGCCGGCTTTGGAACTGTTCCCAACCGCACTCTGGGCGCAGGTAGCCTCGCGACGCCTTCGTCAGCTCACCAGCCGGCAGCTCCTCGGTTGCGACGCAGCAGGCTTCGAACCGCTGCGCAACGCCGTCACGCAGTACCTCCGCGTCTCCCGCGGTGTCCGCTGCGATCCGAGTCAGATCATCATTCTCTCGGGCATTCAAGAGGCTCTGGATCTTGTAGCCCGGCTCCTGTTGAACGTGGGTGATCGCGTTCTGATCGAAGACCCCGGTTACCAGGTTGCGTACCGAGTCTTTGAGGCCGCCGGCGCCAAGCTGGTGCCGATGCCGATCGACAGTCAGGGAGCCGCCCCACGCGAGAGGGATATTCGCGACGCTCGTCTCTTATACGTAACACCCGGACACCAGTTTCCTACGGGCGTGACCATGCCCTTCACCCGGCGCGTTGATCTGCTTCACCACGCCCATGTCGAAGGCGCCTACATCTTTGAGGATGACCACGACAGCGAATACAGATACTCCGGCAGCCCTCTCCCAGCCATGCAGGGTCTCGATCGGCACGGCGTCGTCCTCTTCGCCGGCAGCTTCAACAAGGTGCTCTTTCCCTCGTTCCGAATGGGCTACATCGTCCTCCCTCCTCAGCTGGTTGAAGTCTTTACCCGCGCAAAGACGCTGATCACGCGACACCACTCCGTCATCGATCAGGCGGTCCTCTGCGACTTCATCGAGCTCGGCCACTTCGGCCGCCATCTCCGCCGAACCAGGAAGATCTACGCAGAACGCCTCAGCGCCCTCTCGTACTACGCGCAGAAACATCTCTGTGACTTCGTCGAGCTCTCAGAGATCGAGGCCGGCCTACAGACTGTAGGCTGGCTGCGTCCAGGTCTATCTGCCGAGGCGGTCACCCTTGAAGCTGCTCGCAGAGACGTCGACGTCGTCCCGTTGAGCCGGTATCTCCATCGCTTGACCGTAAGAGATGGCCTGCAGATAGGATTCGCAGCCGTAGACGAAGCCGCTATCGAACTCGGAACCAAACGTCTGGCCGAGGCAGCGCGAGCTGTTGTGTCCACGAAGATTGCCTGAACACAGCCTTGATGTTCGCCGGCAACAGGCGACTCCGCAAACTCATCGGTCTTGACGCCGCCACCGGCGGCTTCACCCGGGGTTTGCAGCTAAAGCCTGTCCGTTCATCTCAGAAATCCTGCCTCTCGACACCGTTTCCGGTTCGTCACATCGACCTGCCGCGATTCTATGAACTCCCGTAGAGATTCGCGCACAGTACGCCTCATTCGCGGCGTGGAGGCTCTTCCGGAGCGTCACCCGTATGTTCGTCCCTCTTTCTCCGCTCTTCAAACCATCGCGTAGGAGCAGCCGCTCCTTGGCAGGCGTCGTGCACTGCTTTTACAGCGATGCTGCTCTTAGAACGCCATCGGTCTCCACGAAACGTCGGAGATCGCTTCTACACACCCCTTACACCAACCCTTCCCCTTGAGACCTCCATACATGACTCGTACTCGCTGCATCCTTCTCCATTGCGTCGCTACGCTCGCACTCGCAACCGGCTCGCTCTCCGCACAGACAGGGAGCATCACCGGCCAGATCCTCGATCCCGCAGCCGCTGCCATCGCAAATGCGACCGTTACCGCCAACTCTGAGTCGACGGGCTTTACCACCACTGCCTCCTCCACCTCGGCCGGCGTCTACAGCTTCGCCGCTCTTCCCCCCGCCGTCTACACCATCAGGGTCTCGGCGCCAGGCTTCCAGGACTCGTTGCGTAAGGGCATTGTCCTCAACATCGCCGCGACCCTGCCCCTGAACTTCAAGCTCGCGGTCGCCGGCGCCACCACGTCCGTCGAAGTCTCCGACGTCGCGCTCGCACCCGTCGAGACCAGCAGCTATCAGATCTCCACCGTCATCGACGCCAGGCAGATCAACGACCTCCCGCTCATCCTCCGCGACCCCTATCAGCTCGTCCTCCTCTCCCCCGGCGTCGTCACGGCCTCCAGCAATGTCGGCGGTTTCTCTGTCAACGGCCAGCGTGACCGCAACAACAACTTCATGCTCGATGGATCGGATAACAACGACACCTCGGTTCCCGGCGGCCAGTCGGGCATCTCCTCCGCCAATCCTGACTCGGCCCAGGAGTTCCGCGTCATCACCAACAACTTCGACGCCGAGTTCGGCCGCAACACCGGCGCCGTCATCGACGTAGTTACCCGCGGCGGCAGCAATCAATACCACGGCGACATCTATGAGTTCGGCCGCTATAACGCCCTCGGTGCACGCGACTACTTCAACACAAAGTCGAACGGCAAACAGGATCCCTACGTTCGCAACGACTTCGGTGCCTCGGTCGGCGGCCCCCTCTGGAAGGACCACACCTTCTTCTTCCTCAACGGCGAGGTGCAGCGCTTCAGGACCACGCGCACCTCTACCCAGACAGTCCCGACAGCAGCCTACAAGTCCGGCAACTTCACTTACATCGACCCCGTCGATGGCAGCCAAACCCTCGTCGATCTCAACTCCGGGCCAGCCAACCCGGCAAACCAGACAGGTCTTCGCCCCGACCCCGTCGTCACGAAAGTTCTGGCTGCCATCCCCCCCGGGCAGGCCGACAACGGCGACGGTGTGAGCGCCACCTACTTCTATCCATCCAACGACGCTCTCAACTCGTACAACCTCACGGGCCGCTTCGACCAGAGACTCTCCGACAAGCACCAGCTCACCGTGCGCTACATCTACGGACACGCCGCCGACAGCGACCCGTTCCACGACGAGGTTCTCCCCGGCTACGGGAACACCGCCAGCATCCAGACCACGCACAACGGTGTGATCTCGATCGCATCCGCTCCCACAGCACGGACGACCAACCTTTTCCGCGGCGGCTACAACCAGAACAATGGCGGCTTCTTCTGCAATCACGCAGGCATCGACGCCCTCACCGGCACAGACGCATACGGCAACGGCCGTGACATCAATCTCCCCGGCTTCTTCACCTTCGGCTGTGCCGGGCTCGCGGGTAGCAACGGGCAGGCCCGCCTCAGCTCCACCATCACCTTCGCGGATACCTTCACCGTCATCAAGGGAGCACACTCCATCAAATTCGGAGGCGAGTTCCACAGCGTCAAGGACAACAGCTTCGACAACTTCTTCTCGCGCGAGCAGGTCGCGCTCAACGAATACAGCACCAACGGTGACGTCGCTTACACCTTCGCCGGCGATCCAAAGTCCCCGGGCTATGCAAATTTTCAGGACCTCGTCTTCGGTCGTCAGGGCGCCGTCGCCAACACTTCGGAATACCAGTTCTTCACCAGGGATCTCCAGCGCCGCGCCAGCGATGTCACGCGCTTTCGCCAGCATGAGGGGGCTGCCTTTGCGCAGGACACATGGAAGGTCAGTCCTCAGCTGACCGTGATCTACGGCCTGCGATACGCCTACAACGGCGTGCCGTATGAAAAGGACGCAAACTTCTCGAACTTCTTTGGCAACGCTGCAGCCCCGCTTGCCGCCAATCAGGTCTTCACCTTCACCTCAGTCGGCCCGGGAACCGGCCGTCAGCTCTACGCGGATAGCTGGAAGCTCATCGAGCCGCGCGTCGGCTTCTCCTACGATGTCGGCGGCAAAGGCACGACAGCCCTTCGCGGCGGCTTCGGCATCTTCCACGATCGCCTCTTTGACAACCTCTTCGGCAACGCCAAATCCAACCCGCCCTACCAGGCGCAGGAGAACGACTTTCCCTTCGACGGTACCCTCACCACGCCGACTGTCGCCACATCGCTCCCGCCTGGAACGCTCACTCCCTCTACCAGCATCGGTAACGGCTCGTTCAACGAGCCGGTCGTCATCGATCCCAACCTGAAGATGCCCACCAGCGAGACCTACAACATCGGAGTCCAGCACCAGTTCGGCAAGATCACTACCGAAGTCAACTACGTCGGAGGCCACGGAACCCACATCCTCCGTGAGATCGACGGCGCTCCGCCGCAGCCGGCGCTTGTCGCGGCCCTCCTCGCCTCCGGGGTCAAACCAACGTCACTCCAGCGCAACGCGCTCTACACCACTTTCCCCGCCACCTACAACACCGCCTTCCTTCATGAGCTCTTACAGACGTCCTCCGGTGGCTCCAACTACAACGGCCTACAGCTCAAAGCCACGGGCCAACTCGGAGGCCTGCGGCTCACCAGCAGTTACACCTACTCTCACTCGCTCGACGACTCAAACGACGCCCTCGCTCCCGGTGCTGGAAACAGCGGCCTACCTCGCAACTCTTTCGATCTGCGCTCCGAGTACGGCAGCTCGCCCTTCGATGTGCGACATCACGGCACCGTCGCCGCCAGCTACCAGCTGCCTGTCGGCCGGGGAGGGCTCCTTCTGCAGCACGGCATCCTTGGGCGCGTGTTCGAAGGCGTCGAGATCTCTGGCATCCAGCAAGTGCAGAGCGGTCTTCCCTTCGACCTGCGCGGCACCGTGGACAACCTGCACACCGGTCTCAACAACCGCCCCGCGCTCGTCGGCGCAGCCTATCCCGCCGGCAGAGGGACGAAGACCGCGCAGGGTGTCGTCACTGGTCCAGCAAGGTCCGCCTTCGCCAACGCTGCTTTCGGCCAGAACACCGCAATCCGTCGTGATAAGTTCTACGGTCCCAGCTTCGTCAACACCGATGTCGTCTTTCAGAAGACCCAGACAGTCGTCGAGCGATTCAAAGTGGTCCTGCGCGTGGAGAGCTACAACGTTCTCAATCACCCGAACTTTACCGCGCCGGCGTCCGACACCATCAGCTCCTCGGTTTTCGGTATCTCAACCAGCCAAGTCGGCCAGAACGACAGCACCACCGGAGCACGTCAGATCCAGGGTGCTGTGAAGCTGGTCTTTTAGCAGCACCGTAACACTCATCAAAAGAAGGAGAGACAATTACCAGTTGGACCTTGGGAGGCAGTGAACGAAAGAGGAGAGGATCCGCGTTGTGTGGTCCTCTCCTCCATCGTCCAGGCCCTTTCTTCCGGGCAGCCTGAAGCATGCGCGGAATGCTACGCAATAGTCGTCTTCGTCGCCTTCAACTACTCCCGATTTTGTCTATCCGGGTGATTGCGGAGTCCAATGCCTCACCTCCAAGCGTGTTCCAGGTCAGCGCCGATGGCAGAACGGACCCTTGCAACCTACGCCATCCGTCTGCACGCAACCATTCCCGCCGAGGTCACGCGCGTCTTCTACGCACTCCTGCTCGACGAGTACCTGGAGATGTGGGCAGGAACCAGCGATGCCCCGGTGCGCTGTACCGTTGAGCCCCGTTGTGGCGGCCGCCTGTACCTCGAGTGCTTTGGCACTGATGGACGTGCCATCGTTCTCACGGGAACCATCACCCGCTTCGAAACCGGCAGCATGGCCACCTGCATGCTCTCCGAAGAGCAATCGCCTGATACGCCACACTGCCTGGTACTTACCGTTCACCCCCACAAGGGCGGCACACGTATCGAACTGCTGCAGATGGGCCTCGGCGACCCGGGCCACGCCCGGCATATCGAATGTCTCTGGCAACTCGCCTTCGAAAGACTCTCCACCTTCTTCACTAACGTGGCTGTCACGAACCGCTCATTCTGAGCGCGTCGCTACGTCTCCTGGACCGCCGACGGAGGCTTTGCAGATCCCAAAATCTGGTGAGCTAACGGCCATAGCAGCGAGCCTCCTCCGCGGTCCAGCCCTATTCGCTGTCGCCTGAGCCCTGAAGTTCGGTGTCTCAACCTCACCTCCCGCGCTTGAGAGGCCGCAGGACGCCATATCCTAATTGTCACAGGAATCCGAAGGCATCTTAAGCACGCAAGGCCCGCGCCCTTTACCCGCATGTACGCCGCATGTACGCCGAGCCCTCTACCCTGTCGGATCGAACCAAGCCGCCACTCCGAAGCCCGTGTGGTCCAACGAGTGCTCCTTCTCCAGGCATGACCGAGATCATCTTCTCTTCGTTGCGCGCGGAAGCCGACCTGCGGGCCGCCAGTGCCCACCCTTTCACCGTATCCCCGCGCGAAGGTCAAAAACGGAAGAAGACCTTGAAGCGCCTTGCCGCGCTCCTCTCTCTCTTGATGGCAAGCCTCGCAGCAAGTCCCCGGAACCTCCATGCACAGGCCGTCTCCGTCAACGGGGGTTCTATCCAGGGGACTATCACGGACGGGACCAACGCGGCCATACCCAACGCCTCGATCTCCATTACCAATCCCGACAACGGCTTCTCAAAGACCCTGCAGACCGACGCCAGCGGCTTCTACAGCATCGGTCCCCTTAACCCCGGCAACTACTCTATCCACGTAACCTCCGCCGGGTTCGAATCCCTCACCGTCAGTACCGTCGTCCGCACCGGAACCGCCACCACGGGCAGCTTCAAGCTTGCCCTCGGCAGGTCCACCGAGACCGTCGAGGTCACCGCCGGCGCCGTTCAGGTCAACACCGAGCAGCCAGGCGTCTCCGACGTCATCACGAGGCAGCAGATCGACAGCCTCCCCGTCAACGGTCGCAACTTCCTCGACCTCGCCCAGATCGAGCCCGGCGTCATCCTCCAGTCCGGCGAGTCCTTCGATCCCACCAAGGCCGGCTACTCCGCCGTCTCGATCGGCGGCGTCGCCGGTCGCACCACCCGCATCCTCCTCGACGGCCAGGACATCACCGACGAAAACGTCGGAACCACCATCTTCAACGTCTCTCAGGGCGCCATCAACGAGTTCCAGCTCAACCGCTCCACCCAGGACGTCTCCGGCGACGTCACCTCCACCGGCCAGGTCCTCGTCTCCACCAACTCCGGCACCAACTCCTACCACGGCCAGCTCTTCTACTACTTCCAGGACAACCGCGCCCTGTTCGCTCGCACCGCCGGCGGCATCGACGTCCCCTTCCAGCGCAATCAGTTCGGCGGGAGCGTCGGTGGCCCCATCATCAAAGACAAGCTCTTCTTCTTCGTCAACTCCGAACGCATCAAGCAGGACTCCTCAAACTCGCTCACGCTCGGCCCTCTCTTCACCGTCATCCAGGCCAAATACTCGAAGCTCCCCTCGCCCTATCGTGAGACCTACTCCACCGCACGCCTCGACTACAACGGCCTCTTCGGGGGTCACTACTTCGCCCGCATCAACTACAACGTCAACTCCTCCGTCTCGAACTTCGGCTCCGGCTACGAGCTCTACGCCAACCGTGATAACACCCCCGGCATCGCCGCCGGCGCAGACTTTAGCAATGGCAGATTCACCCACTCCTTTCGCGGCAGCTACGAGAAGTTCCACAACCTCTTGACCGACAACACCTCCGGAAACACCAGCGTCTACAACGGCATCCCCGGCTTCAACTTCCGCTACCGCGCGCAGAACCTCTACTCTGGACCCAACATCAACGCTCCTCAAACCACGCTGCAGTCCGACAAGCAGGCTCGCTACGACGGATCGTGGACCCGCGGCTCGCACAACATCCGCTACGGCTTCAGCGTCAACCGCATCCTGAGCGGCGGCCTCGCCAACTTCTTCCTTAATGCGCCACGGGCTACGATCGTCGCCTCTAATCTGTTAGCCGGTGCCGATCCTACCGATCCGATCAATAGCTATAGGCCATCAGAGATACGCTTTGGGAACGGTCTGGGGTTCAACACCGAACTTCCAGGCTTCGGCCTGGCCGGCGGGGGCCTCACCAGCTGGCGAGAAGGCGCCTACGTCTCCGACAACTGGAAGATCACCCCATCCTTCACCCTCACGACAGGCCTGCGGTGGAGCGTAGACACCCGCCGCGCCAACCAGGACATCCCCGTCATCCCCTGCTCTGACGCCGTCGCCGGTGTAGGCACAGCCGCCCCCTGCACCGGCTCCGCTCCCCTTCTCGATCAGTTCCAGGCAGGCCTCGGCGCCAAGGTCCACCAGCCCTACGCAAACTTCGGCCCGCAGGCCGGCATCGCCTTCAGCCCCGGCACGCACAACACCGTTGTACGCGCGGGCATCGGCATCTTCTACGAGAGCGACGTCTTCAACAACACCCTCAACGCACGCGCCAGCCTCCTCAAGACCGGCCTCTTCAACGACTCGTCTCACCTCCTCTGCCAGGGAACCACCACCTTCCTCCTTCCCGACGGCACCCAGCTCACCTCCGTAGACGGCATCGACTTCAACACCCTCTGCGGCGAAGCCATCGGCAAGAGCGCACCGCACTTCATCCACCTGCAGCAGCAGTACCAGGCCGCCACCCTCGCCGCCGGCAGCTCCGTCAACGGCGCCTACGTCGGCAACACGCTCCAGGTCAGCGCACCCGCCTACGCGTCCGCCTACCGCTCACCCTACGCCATCCAGTACAACGGCGGCATCCAACGCGAAGTCTTCAAAGGCGGTGTCCTCAGCGTCGACTACGTCCACAACTCCAGCATCAAGATCGGGCAGGCCGTCGACGTCAACCGAGTCGGCGCCGCCCGCACCCTCCGCGCCGACGCAGCGGCCCACGCCATCGCCGCTACCACCCAGCAGTTCGGCTGCACCGGCGGATCCAGCTCCGCCGCCGTCAACTGCGCCATCGCCGCCGGCGCCACCATCTTCGACTTCGCCAAGAACAAGCTCGACTCCGGCGTCACCTCCCTCGCCTCCAACCCCGCCAGCCTCGTCGGCCTCACCCCCGCCACCGGCGCCGCCTTCCCCGGGATCAATCCCAACGTCGGCGTCGGCTCCTTCATCCTGCCCTCCGGCAAATCCGGATACGACGCCCTCCAGGTCCTCTTCCGCGAGCAGCGAAACCACCCCGCCCCCGGCCTCAAAGCCACTAACTTCCAGGTCGCGTACGCCTACTCCCGCAGCGTCTCCAACACCGTCAACACCAACGTAGGCGACCAGTTCTTCACCTCGCTTGCCTTCGATAACGATCGTCCCAGCCAGTTCCTCGGTTACTCCGGCCTCGATCGCACCCACGTCTTCTCCTTCGGCGGCTCCATCATTCCCAAGTACGGTCCGCAGATCGGCCTCATCGGTCACGTCTACACCGCGCTCCCCCTCGATCTCACCCTCGCCCACAACTCCATCGGCACGGACCGCGCCGGCATCTTCCAATCCGACCTCACGGGCGACGGCACCATCGGTGACGTCCTGCCCGGCACCAACCCCGGCGACTACATGCGCCACTTCAACGGCAAAACCCTGAACACTGCCATCGGCCGCTATAACGCGCAGCACGCAGGCACTCTTACCCCCGCCGGTCAGGCACTCGTCAACGCCAACCTCCTCACACCGTCGCAGCTTTCAGCCCTCGGCGGCGTCCAGCAACCCATCGACCTCGCTCCCGGAACCGGTGCCGAAAACACCTTCTTCCGCACCCTCGACATCAACTTCTCCTATCCCGTCCGCCTCAATCGCATTCGCGAGGGCCTCAGCATCGAACCCGCTATCGCCTTCTACAACATCGGCAACTTCTCAAACTTCAACTCACTCCCGGTCGCCAGCGGCGTCCTCGATGGAGGCGGCGTGAACGGACCCAGCGCCGGCCTGCTCGAGTCGGAGCGGGTACAAAGAGGCTCCGGCACCTCCGATCAGGGCGGCCCGCGCACCACCGAGTTCCAACTCAAGCTGAACTTCTGACCGGAACTCTCGGCCGTCAGAACGTATGCAACGAACACGTCGACCTAACGTCATTTTCACCATCTGCGTGCTCTCTACTCATCGCCTCCCTTTTCTGCAGGGCTACTTGAGCAGTGCTACTCCAAGCGCGATCAGCGCGATCAGCAGGGCTGCGGCGGGAAGGCCGTATGCCAACAGTCGCGAAGCTTGTGACGTAGTTGCGGGAGTGATGGGGTCAGGCTCCGGTATCTCGAGTGCTTGATCTGCAAAGATCGACTGTTGCATCACCCGCTTGCTCGCTACGACCTGTTCCATGCCCGCCACGAAATGATGCTGATGAATCTTTTTGGAGGGATCGGGGATAGGCTCCGCCGCAGCAGCCAGAGCTGCCTTCAACACAGCGTTCTGGATGTCTCCGCCGCTCACTTCATAGCGGCGCGCGAGGTCGTTGAAGTCGACGTCGGAGGCCAGCGGAGTTCGGGAGGGATGAAGCTGTACCTGCCAGATTAGGACGCGTTCCGTCTCACCTGGCAGCTCAAAGAGGACATGCGTCCGGATTCGTCGCTCAAATGCCGGATCGAAGTTCGCTGCAAGGTTGGTGGCGAAGATCACCACACCGGTGTACCTCTCCAACTCCTGCAGCAGGACATTGACCACGCTGTTCGATTCCCTCTGAGAGCCACTATCGACTGAGGTGGATCGGCGCGCAGCAATGGCATCGGCCTCGTCGAAGAACAGGACGGCCTGCTCCTCGCGCGCCGTACGGAAGATTGCGGCGACGTTTTTCGATGTCTCACCCATCCACATGGATTCAAGCTCGGCATACCGAACGACCAGAAGCTGGCGGCCGAGCGAATGAGCGATGGCCTCCGCGCAGATGGTCTTGCCCGTGCCTGGAGGCCCCGCAAAATTGAAGGCAAGCCCAAGGCCAGTTGAGTGCCGTTCCCCAAGGCCCCAGCCCTTGAAGATCAGATCATGCTGTGTAACCTGGGCCAGTGCAGTCTCAAGAGCGCGGTGGGTCGCGGGAGGCAGGATGACTTCGCCAAAGGTCCGACGGGGCGCGACCGACTCGACCGCGCGGCGGCCAGCAGTACCGAAAAGACGCGAAAATGGAAGGGGCGACACCGTTCAACCCTACCGTTCCTGCCGCTTGGAAATCAATCTGTGGGTAGCGGTCGTACGAACTCCGTAACGCTATCCGGTGTGTAGCAGGTTCAGGGAAGCATCGTTCAAAGCAGTCCCTTTCAGGCCGGGGACGGTGAACGCTTACTCGCTTCTGACTGCCGCGGTCATCGCTTTCACACTTTGGTCGACGTCCTCTTCGGTGGTCGCCCATGACGAGACGCTGATGCGCATCGCAAACCGGCCCTTCCAGTGCGTCGGACCAAGCCAGGTAACCCCGCTCGCCTGAATGTGAGTCAGTGCGCGCCGTGTTTCCTCTTCGGTGGCGCAGGCGAAGACGACCTGGTTCAGGACTACCTCGTTGAGCACGTCGTATCCGGCCTTGGTCAGGCCTTCGCTGAAGCGCCTCGCATGCGAGCAGCAGCGGTCGATCAGCGCCGCGACGCCGGATCGTCCCAGGCACTTGAGCGCCGCCCAGAACTCCACGCCACGGGCACGCCTGCTGAGCTCCGGTGTGAAGGTGTTTGGCTGACGCCGGCTGTCGCGGATGAGATATGTCGCGTTCACGCCGAACACATCGTTGACCGCCTCGGCATCGCGCGAAGCGTAGATGGCGGAGTCCTGTGGGAGATTGAGCCATTTGTGACCATCGACGCTCCAGGAATCGGCCAGCTCGAGACCGTGGACGAGATGTCGCCGATCCGGGGATACGCGCGCCCACAGGCCAAAGGCACCGTCGACATGAACCCACGCGCCGACCTCCCGCGCCTTCAGGCAGATAGGTGTGAAGGGGTCGGAGGCGCCGGAGTTGATATTGCCGGCCTGCAGCAGGACTAACGTGAGCGCATCGAGTGTCGGCATCCTCTCCGGAATGACGCGGCCCTGAGCGTCGGTCGGGCAGTACTCGACGTCATCCAGCCCAAACCCGGCGTATCCGAGGGCAGCGAGGTTGGTGGGATGCAGTTCCTCCGTGGCGACAACGCGGAGACGAGGGGCGCCGTTCAGGCCACGTTGCTTCACGCTCCAGCCCTGACGTCTCAGCAGGGCCGAGCGTGCGGCCGCGATAGCCGAAAACGCTCCCATGGTTGATCCGGTCACGAAGCCGACTGCAGCATCGCGGGGCAGGTCAAAGAGATCGAGCAGCCAACCGGAGACGACAGCCTCCAACTCCGCCGCGATGGGCGAAAGAATCCAGTTGCCGGCGTTCTGATCCCAGGCGGATGCGAGCCAACTCGCCGCAACGGTGACTGGCAAGGCGCCTCCCACCACGAATCCGAAGAATCGGCCTCCCGTTGTCGCGACGGTTGCAGGCGAGCCGATACGGTCAAGCGTGTGGAGAACCTCGGCAGAGCTACATGAGCCTTCGGGAAGTGGTTCCTTCAGACCTTCGAGGCCCGCGATCGCAGCATCAGAGGGCATGACAGTACGGGAGCCGATATCCGACATATACCGGATGCAAGCTTCATGGGCGAGGTCAAGCAGCTCTTTCGTTGCAGTCATAGCACTCTTCGAGTCCAACATCATTTAAGTATTACCTAAGCTCTGGCGTGGAGCTATCGCCTACCGAACGCTGACCGTGGCTCCGCTGATGAGCTTCGAGACGAGCACCGGAACCTCGCCCTGCTTGTGCATCGGCTGTCCACGACCTGAGACTCGCGAATCGGATCGAGTCTACGGCGGCTATCGCCCTCACCTAGATGACCCGGTTGAACGCTCGAGGGAACGCACAATCCTGTTCTAGTTGATCGTGAAGGTACGCGTTCCGCTGCCCATCTTTTCAGTCCGGTCTTCCGGCAGGATGACGGTGGCGGAGGTGTTTGCCGGGATCGTAACGGTAAATCGGTGGGCGCTTCCCTGCCAGTCCGAGATCACGGTCCCGTACGCGGAGTCATACTCCACGTGCAGCTGGGGAAGGGCAGCATCGAAGTGCGGACGGACGTTAAGGTGGTGATACCCGGGGTCCATCGGGTCGGTGTCGATGCCGGCCGCACGACGATACACCCACGCCATAACTGAACCGAACGCGTAGTGGTTGTAGGAGTTCATGCTTGGGTCTCCCGTATCGCCGTTCCATCGCTCCCACCAGGTGGTCGCGCCCTTCTTCACCATGTAACCCCATGACGGGTAGGTCTCCGAAAGCAGGAGCTTGAAGGCGAGATCGGACCGACCGTTCTCGTCCAGCACAAACATCAGGAGCGGAGTTCCCAGGAACCCGGTCGTGAGGTGGATGTCATGCGCTTCCACATCTTTGACCAGCCGGCCCAACATGTTGCTGCGAAGGGACTCAGGCACGATGCCGGTGAAGATGGTCGCGAGGTATGCGGTTTGAGTGCTGCCGGCCACGCTTCCGTCGGGCTTGACGTATGCGGTGCGATACGCGGATGCGATGTGCTCGTAAAGCTGCTGATACTTGCCTGCATCGCCTGGTCGGTGGAGCGCGGTCGCCATCTCCACCATCTCCCGCGCGGCCATGGCCCAATATGCGGTGCCGATCAGGTCCTTGGGCGTATTCGCATCCACAGCGAGCCAATCGCCGTAGTTGTTGCCGAGCGCGTTGCGGCGGAGGTAATCGGGATTGCTCTGCAGGATGAAGTTCATCCATCGTTCCATCGCCGGCCAGGAGCGCTCGACAAGCGTCGTATCCGCGTACTGGAGCCAGGCTGCATAGGGAATGAAGATCCCAGCGTCGCCCCATCCCGGCGCTCCCGGCTCCGGTCCGAGGATGTTGGGTGCGACATCTGTGAATGCGCCTGCGGAGGTTTGCGCATCGGTCACGTCCAGCATGAACTTGTGCGTGAAGGCGTCGATGTCGAAGTTGTAGGAGCCCGTGCGCCAGAACGCACCGGCATCCCCCATCCAGCCGAGCCGCTCGTCTCTCTGCGGGCAGTCTGTCGGGATGGAGACGAAGTTGCCGCGTTGTCCCCATATCCCGAGCTCGTTCATCTTGTTCAGTGTCTGACTGGAGCTTGCGAGACGGATGGAAGGTGTTGCCGGAAGGCTGTTGTAGGCGAGACCTTCAAGCGTCTGGAGCCCAGGCCGATCTGGAGGGGACGGACCGATGTAGCTGAACTCGACATACCGGAATCCATGGAACGTGAATGCGGGCGTCCATGTCTCCTCACCCTGCCCGGAGAGTGCGTAGGTATCGGTGGCGTCGGCATTGCGGAGGTTCTCCGTGTAGATGCTGCCGTCGGGGTTGAGCCGCTCGGCATATCGCAGACGAACGACTGCCCCGCGCGGACCGTGGACATGGATGCGAACGTTCCCGACCATGTTCTGCCCCATGTCGTACACCGCGGAGTTGTCGGAGGCCTGGGGCGCAACATGGACCGGATGAACCGTGATGACGGTGGATATGGGGAGGTCCGGCTGCGAGGTAAGAATCGCGCCAGAGCTCGCGGGAGCTCGGCTTACTGCGGCAGTCCATCCCGAAGCATTGAAGCTGGCTCCGGTCCATCCACGTTGAGCCAGCCGGTCGTCGTAAGACTCTCCCCCGTAGATCTCGGAGAAGGTGATGGGAGCGGGAGCACACATCCAACTCGGATCCGTCACGATCGTCCGGCGCGTGCCGTCGGCAAGCGTGAGATCGAGCTGCGCCCGAAGCAGATTTGGCCCGGGTGTATATCGGAAGCCGGACCACGTCATGGGAGAGCTATACCAGCCACCGCCAAGCAGAACACCAATCGTGTTCGCGCCCTTGCTCAGCAGGGATGTGACGTCGTAGGTCTGATAGAGAACGCGCTTATGGAAGTCGGTCCATCCCGGACTGAGGAGGTTGTTCGGTGCGACGGCGCGCTCGTTGATAAAGGCCTGATAGGCACCGAGAGCCGTGATGGTCAGACGGGCGGATCGCACGTTGCGACCGACCGTAAAGCTTCTCCGAAGGAGAGACGCATCGGTCGCGATGCGATCCGGGCCGGGGATCGCAGTCTGGCGATCCGGGCCGGTGCCAAAGGGCTCCGGGAGCGCCCCGACCACCTGTGCAGGCTTCCAGCTACTCTCCGCCGTCGAGCGTGCCTGCCACGATCCATCGCTGACGATGCGCTCTTCCCTTCCCTTTCCATTTGTGATGTGGATGGACGCCGCAGCTGAAGAGGGAGCGGAGGTCGCGGATTTGCCTGGATCGTGCGAGATCACATCGATCTCCACCTCGTTGTCTCCGGCACGCAGAAGCGAGGCAATCTCTTCGCGATCGAACGCGCCCCAGTCGTCGTGACGTCCGGTCACGTGGCCGTTTACGTGGGCAATGAACTTTCCGCGCACAAGAACGTGGAGGCTCGCCGCGGTGGGTGCCTGATCCAGGTGAAGGCGATACATGAATTGAGCGGGTGAGTTGGAGGGCACGTGCATGGCATCGGAGCCCGGAAGCCAGATCCAGCGGATATCCTTTACCTCTTTCTGCGCCGCAGGATCATCGCGCGTGATCCACTGGGCCTTCCAATCGGTATCAGCACGGAGGCTTGTCTCGAACCACGCAGGTCTCGATGTAGCCTGGCCGCCGTTACCATCCCACGTGCGGACAGCCCAGAAGTACCGCTGCTGGGGAAGGAGTGCGGAGCCAGCGTAGGTGATGTTGACCGAGTCCGACGACGCGATCCGCCCGGAGTCCCACACATCTGCCGCACCCGGCTGGAGACGCTTCAGGTCAGACGCAATCAGGATCTCGTATGCGGACTGCACCCAGTTGGAGGTCTTCGCGTCGCTCTGCCAGGAGAATGTGGGTCGTGGAGTGTCGATGCCAAGCGGGGAGTCAAGCGCGTTTGTTCGAAGATGGACGGGAGCCGCCTCAGCGATTGTCGTTACGGCAATGAGGATGAATACGAGTTGACGCATAGGTGAAGAGCTCCGGAGATCGAAGTCCACGATAGCAAAGTCATGCTTTGGAATCGCGTCTGCGCTCTGGCTGCTTCCCGGTTGTCCTGCTCAGAAACCTTCGAGCGTAAGGTGTTCACCCTCTCCGGAGGG
Source organism: uncultured Acidobacteriaceae bacterium (assembly GCA_963719405.1). GTDB lineage: Bacteria > Acidobacteriota > Terriglobia > Terriglobales > Acidobacteriaceae > Edaphobacter. The sequence continues at coordinate 3,629,124 of OY970381.1, read as the reverse complement.
GATCGGAGATCGTCGTGGACAGTCGGAGGATGGTCGCACTAGAATCCCCGGCGGCATCTCCTTCCCCGTTTGTGACGTCGCGAAGATGCCCCCGGAGATCTCCATGCCCATGCGCCGAGCGTTGCTTCTGATCCTGTCCGTCGTCTGTCTGTTCAGCGGAATCGATACTCTGGCCCAGGGATCAGCGCCTATCCCTCCGAACCACATCCGCATTCACTACTTCAGGCCGGACGCCCAATACACCGGATGGACTGTATATGCGTTTGGAATGACCACCGAACCGAACGACTTCAACGCTGGACCGGTGCAGATCTCGGGGACCGACAGCTTCGGAGTCTATTTCGATGTGGGTATCAGCGCGGGCGCAACTGACGTCGGGATCATTGTGCACAACGGCGGCAACAAGGATCCGGGCGCGGATGAGCATGTAAACCCATCCACGCAGGGAAACGAGTTCTGGCAGGTCTCCGGCGTTCTAGGTCTGTCGACAACCCAGCCGCCGACCACCTCGCAGAAGAACCCGGCGATTCCGCCAAATGTCGCGAGAGTGCATTTCTTCCGTCCTGACGGTCAATACGCAAACTGGACGGTGTATGCCTTCAACGACACGACGGCTGACACGGGTAACTTCAACGGTGGTCCTATTCAGGTCACCGGGACCGATCCCTACGGTGTGTACTTCGACGTACCGCTGAAGCCGAATCCGAACGACATCGGCTTTATCGTTCACAATATCCGGACGGGAGCGAAGAACACTCCGGCTGACCTCCACCTGAACGTGGCGCTTTACAACGAGGTCTGGATCATCTCGGGTGATCCCACCGTATACCTGACCCAGCCGACCGCTGCGCAGTTGCTCAATGCCAATTTTCTGAAGCTGCAGGCCTTCTGGATCGACAGAACAACGATTGCGATCCAGTCAGCGTACCTGCAGTCTGGGGGCAAATACCTGCTCTACAGCGACCTTGCAGCGGGCCTCAAGCTGACCCCCACAGGCGTGACGGGCGGCACAACGGAGCCGCTCACTCCAGCTGGCACTCTGACTGCCGCGGAGCTGGCCCGGTTTCCTCAGCTTGCGACCGGCTACACAGCGCTGCACCTACCATCGGATCTGAAGTCTGCGGCTTACAGCACGCTGCTGCAGGGACAGCTTGCCGTCTCCATACTTCGCGCTGACGGGACTCTCGCCTACGCCACGGGCGTGCAGGATGCGGGCGTGCTCGACGACCTCTACGCATACACCGGACGGTTGGGCGTCGTGGTCCGACGCGGTGCAGGCGATGAAGAGTGGAGAGACTTCGCCGACGATGATGCCGGCGTGGTGAAGGTTAAGGTTTGGGCTCCCACAGCACAGACGATGAATCTGCAGCTCTTCACCACGTCCCAGGCGACCGCACCCTCGAAGACAATCGCCATGCACGAGCACGCAGGCGTCTGGGTCGCGACTGCGGATGAGACCTGGATCGGCCGATACTACCTTTTTGACGAGAAGGTGTACGCCCCAAGCACGCGCAGCATCGTTGAGAACATCGTGACGGATCCCTACTCAATCGATCTCGCTATCAACGGGACGAAGAGCCGCATCACCGACGTTGATGCAGCTGCGAACACGCCATCCGGCTGGGAGGAGAGTTCTTCGCCGGAGCTGGCGCGCGTCAACGACCTCAGCATCTATGAGCTGCACGTTCGTGATTTCAGCGTAGGCGACGCTTCGGTTCCAGCCGCGCATCGGGGAACGTACCTGGCCTTCACCGATTCACGATCGGACGGCATGCGGCATCTCACGCAGCTCGCAGGCGCAGGCCTCAAAGCCGTCCATCTTCTGCCTACCTTTCACTTCAACAGCATCAACGAGGATAAGAGCACGTGGAAGACGACCGGGGATCTGAGCGGGTACCCGCCCGACGGGCAGCAGCAGCAGGCCGCCGTCGCCGCTATCCAGAGCGCGGACGCCTACAACTGGGGATATGATCCCGATCACTACCTCGCGCCCGAAGGAGGGTACGCGGTCGATCCCGACCAGCGAGTGAAGGAGTACCGGCAGATGGTGATGGGCCTCCACCGCGCGGGCCTGCGGGTGATTCAGGACGTCGTCTTCAACCATACAAGTGGCTTCGGAGAGGCGCAGAACTCAATCCTGGACGAGGTGGTGCCGGACTACTACAACCGGCTGGATGCGGACGGAAGCCTGGAGACGGGCTCGTGCTGCGCCGACACCGCGACCGAGCACGTGATGATGGGCAAGTTGCAGCAGGACGCTGTGCTGTGGAACGCGAAGAAGTACAAGATTGACGGCTTTCGATTCGACATCATGAGCTTCACGTTTGTGAAGAACCTCCAGTCGATCAAACAGGCCCTTGCGAAGCTCACGCAGGCGAAGGACGGTATCGACGGTTCCAAGATCTATATCTACGGTGAAGGCTTCACCTTCGGCGAAACAGCAAACAACGCGTTGGGCGTGAATGCATCGCAGCTGAACCTCTACGGAAACGGGATCGGGACGTTCAACGACCGCATTCGGGACGGCGTCCGCGGCGGGGGTCCGTTCGATGACGTTCGTGTCCAGGGCTTCGCGACCGGCCTGTTCACTGATCCGAGCGTGTACACCACACAGACCACCGGAGTGCTGGATCAGAAGGCCACGTTGCTGCACAGGTCTGATTGGATCCGCATCGGCCTGACGGGAGATCTGCGGGACTACAGCTTTATTGACGCAACCGGCGCACAGAAGACCGGAGCGATGGTGGACTACCAAGGGCAGCCAACGGGCTACACAGCCAGCCCAGTCGAGGCGGTCAACTACGTCTCGGTGCACGACAACCAGGATCTGTTCGATGCCGTGCAGTTGAAGTCGGCCGAGACGGATAATGCGGCGGTGCGGGCACGGCGACAGGTGCTGGCAATGAGCATCGTTGAACTGGGTCAGGGGATTCCGTTCTTTATGGCGGGCGATGACCTCCTCCGGTCAAAGGACATGGACCAGAACGCTTACGACTCCGGCGACTGGTTCAACAAGATCGATTGGACCGGACAGGGAAATAACTGGGGAATTGGTCTGCCGATCGCCAGCCAGAACCAGGCACAGTGGCCGCTCGAGCAACCCCTACTCGCGAATGCCGCGCTGAAGCCCACACCTGCGGAGATTCAGGGAACGACCAAGGCATTCCAGGAGTTTCTGCAGATCCGCGGAAGTTCGGGGCTGTTCCGGATGGCGACCTTCGCTGAGGTTCAGAACCAGCTGCACTTCCTGAACACTGGAGCCTCGCAGATTCCGGGGTTGATCGTGATGGAGCTTTCGGCTCCAAGTCGGACGTATGGGCCTTACCGGCACATCGTCACGATCTTCAACGCGACCGATGCGCAGCAGAGCTTTGCCTCACCGGCGCTATCCGGGTTGGAGCTGCGACTGCATCCGGTTCAGCGGAACTCCGCCGATCCGGTAGTGAGGAACTCGACATTCGATGAGAAGACGGGAACCGCTGTCGTTCCTGCTCTGACGACCGCTGTCTTCGTGAGCAACGACTAGTGGGAGCGTCGGCTCTGCTGGCTCCACAAGCGATATCGCGTAAAGTCAGGCGTGCTCCATGGTGGGGCACCCTCTTCTACATCCCTCCGCACACATACGCTTATAGTTAGCTCCTGGAGCGAGGTGCTCATGGTCCGCGTCGGACAGAAATCGTTGCTGCGGTCTTTATGTCTCTTGCCCGCACTCTGGCCATGCTTCGCGGCGGGGCAGCGGCCTGTAGCGGAGACGGTCACGGTGAATGCCGGTGCGACGGCGACTCCCTTCCCGCATTTCTGGGAGGAGATGTTCGGCTCCGGCCGGGCGATCCTCACGCTGCGCGAGTCCTACCGCGAAGATCTGCGGGCCGTGAAGAAGGTGGCCGACTTCCGCTACGTTCGGTTCCACGCGATCTTCCACGACGAGGTCGGTGTTTACAACGAGGACGAGCACGGCAATCCCGTCTACAACTTCGCTTACGTGGACTCGATCTACGATGGCCTGCTGAAGAATGGCGTCCGACCGATGGTCGAGATCAGCTTCATGCCCAAGAAGCTGGCCTTCAACCCGGACGCGCTCCACCCCTTCTGGTACAAGCAGAACGTCTCTCCACCCAAGAGCATGGAGCGGTGGGACGGCCTCATCCAGCACTTCGCTCAGCACCTGGTGGATCGCTACGGCATCGATGAGGTTTCGCAGTGGTACTTCGAGGTCTGGAACGAACCCAACATCGATTTCTGGAACGGCATTCCTCGCCTTGAGTCGTACCTTGAGCTCTACGATCACACCGCTCGCACCTTGAAGTCAGTCAACACGCGCCTGCGGGTCGGAGGGCCGGCCACGGCAGCGGCACAGTGGATTCCCGAGTTCCTCGAACACACCTCACGGAACCACGTTCCCGTCGACTTCGTCTCCACACACGGATATGGCGACGACACCGTTGAGAACATGTTCGGCACGCACGAAGACATCAAAATGGACGACCGCGTCGGACGCGCCGAAGCCAAGGTCAGGGCCGAGATTGACCGCTCACCTACGCCGCGGCTTCCGCTGTTCTGGACGGAGTGGAACGTGCCGGGTCAGATGCAGTCGCGCGACACCATCTATGTCGGCCCGGCTCTGGCAAACACGGTGCGTGAGTCGGACGGCCACGTCGACATGCTCTCCTTTTGGACCTTCTCCGATGTATTCGAAGAGGGTGGACCCACCACCGGCCCGTTCCGTGGCGACTTCGGCCTGCGTGCCTTCGATGGCATCAACAAGCCGAGCTATTACGCCTACGGTCTTCTGCACCAGCTCGGCGGAGAGCGCCTGGCGAACGCTTCGCAGAACGTCATCGTGACGCGATCACAGACTGGTGGTCTCGCGATCGCGGCCTGGAACCTGGTTGACCCGGATCAGCACGGAACGGACATCGAGATGGACCTTCACATCCTCGGAGTCCCTCCTAACGCCGCGGTCACCATCCGGCGCGTGGATCGAAACCACGGCAACGTCCTCCCACGGTGGGCGGCCATGGGCAAGCCCGCCAACCCGAGCCCCACGCAGGCCGAGCAGTTGAACCGGGAGACCGCTCTCCCGCCCCCCGAGCAGACCGCGCTGCACAACGGCAACCTCTTGCTCCGTCTTACCCCGAATGCTCTTGTTTTGATTTCCGTCGGAGGCGCGGTCCGCTGAACCAGTAGCTGCGCGCATTCTGCTTTGAATGAGGTCACCTTGCGTCTTACCGAAAACGCTTCAAAGCGACTTTCTCTCTCCTGCCGATCCGCTATCGCGAGCGTGTTCGCTCTCCTGCCCTGCATGGCCGCCGCGTCTAGCAAAGGTGTGGACGTCTGGCTAACGACGGCGGACCGGGCAAACCTTCTGAAGAAGCAGGCAACCCTGACATGGAAGAGAGCCGAGGCGCCCGCGTCCAGCGACATCCCCTTGAACGACAGCGAGCGTTTTCAAACCATGGATGGCTTCGGACACGCGCTGACGGGTGGCTCCGCCCAACTGCTGATGAAGATGACGCCGGGCGCTCGATCCGCTCTGCTGCGAGAGCTCTTCGGCAACGGCCCCAATGACATCGCCACAAGCTACATCCGCGTCTCCGTCGGTGCTTCCGACATGAACGATCATGTCTACACCTATGACGATATGCCGGCCGGAGATTCCGACCCGGAGCTGAAGCATTTCTCCCTCTCCGAGGACGAGAGGTATGTCATTCCGGTGCTGAAGGAGATTGTCGCGATTCAGCCCAGAATCAGGATTCTGGCCTCTCCATGGACTGCTCCATCGTGGATGAAAGACAACGACGCGGTGAAAGCAGGTCACCTGAAGCCGGAGAACTATGGCGCATACGCGATCTATCTGGTGAAGTACGTGCAGGGCATGAGGGCGCACGGCATCGCTATCGACGCTTTGACACCGCAGAACGAGCCTGAGAACCCGAAGAACACACCTAGCATGGTGATGACTTCGGCGGAAGAGGCGGAGTTCATCGGCAGACACCTGGGGCCGCAGATTGCCCGTGCCGGTCTGAAGACCAGGATCATCGATTTCGATCACAACTGCGATCATCCCGAGTATGCCATCAACCTACTGAAGAACACGGCGGCCGCTCGATACGTGGACGGTTCGGGCTTCCATCTCTACCTCGGCGAGATCGGTGCCATGAGCATCGTCCACTCCGCGGCACCGGACAAAAATCTGTACTTCACTGAGCAGATGGTGGTTCCCAAACCTAACGATCCGCGCCTGCTGATCGCTGAACCGGTCGCCCGCCTGATCATAGGGGCTCCTGAGAACTGGAGCCGCAATGTGTTGCTGTGGAACCTGGCTGCAGATCCGCAAAACGGCCCACACACAAACGATGGCGGATGCCCGGTCTGCACCGGCGCACTTACCCTGGATGGCGACCATGTGACGCGACTCGTCGCTTACTATACCGCTGCACACGCATCGAAGTTCGTTCCGGCGGGCTCAATCCGTATCGGTTCGACCGCGGGAGGCGCCCTTCCACACGTGGCATTTCAGACGCCGGACAAACATCACATCTTGATTGTCAGCAATACCACGGCAGCCGGTAGTCAGTTCAACATTCGCTATAAGAGAAAGGTGGCGCTGGCTACTTTGCCCGCTGGTGCAGTAGCAACTTTTGTCTGGTAGGTCGCAGTCACAACTGTCCATAAATTGATCTGGAGCATGAACGTCCGGCGGTTTACCTTCCACGCCTGAGGATCAAAGGAAAGCACACCCAGAATTCTGCTCGGGAGCCGCTTCGATAGCAAGCGATCTGAAGGTCCGTAAAGCGCCCGGAAGCTTGCACCGTTGGAGGAGACTAGGTTGTAAGTCGCAGCTATTTTGTACTTAGAGGATGGCTATGCGGCCTTTGACGAGCCTGTTGTTCTGTCCGTTCAACACAGGCTTGGAAAGTTCATTTACCATAACGAGTTCCCGGATGGCGTAGTCCGGCGAACGTCGACATCGATCGTCCGGCACGTTCCCCATATCGCTTACTATGGCCACACGCGGCTTGCCCGCGAACGGATTCAATTCGGGGAGTAAGCGACCTCTCCCTGATAGAGAGGAAGTCCGGGAGAACTCAAAGGTGCTAGCCGCAGCTTGCCACGATCAGCTTGCGCCGCTCGAATAAACGTGGCGTGCAGGGACGCGGCGGAATCTGATCCTACCCATACATCGTAGCTGCTTGCGTCTTCGCCCCAACGGCCGTCGGCTGCGCTCCAATAACGGAAGTCCGCTGGGCTGATCGTGAACTCTACTGTTTGATGTTCGCCCGGTGCGAGACGTACCCGCTTGAAGCCCTTGAGCTCGCGCACGGGCCGTGAGGAGCGGCCGTACTGCTGATGTAGATAAAGCTGGGCGACGGCGTCGGCCGCGACCTTGCCACGATTTGTGACTACGACTGTCGCATTCAGCGGCGTTCCGGTCGCGCTGGATGACTGTGCCACGGTCAGGTCGGAGAAGGCAAAGTCGGCGTAAGAGAGACCGTACCCGAAGGGGTACAAGGGCGTGCTCGGCTCACTCCAATAACGCTGGCCCTGCTTGCTGCTGTCCTGCGTGAGATTGTGTGCATAGTTGAGCGGCACCTGTCCCACGTTACGGGGCCAGGAAAACGGCAGGTGTCCGCCCGGCACAGCGTCGCCAAACAGCAGGTTCGCAATGGCGGCTCCGCCCTCACTTCCGGGATGCCATGTCTCGAGAATCGCGGTCACGTGCGTGCTTGCCCAGGTGATGTTAAGCGGTCGACCGTTCTGAAGCAGCAGCACGGTCGGCTTGCCGAGAGCGATGACAGCCTCGATTAACTTTTGCTGATTGCCGGGGAGATCGAGCGTGGAGTTCGAAGCCGACTCGCCACTCATGTGCTGGTGCTCGCCAACGGCAAGCAGCACCAGATCGGATCGCTTCGCAAGGGCTATTGCCCGGTCGAACTCTGATCGGGCATGCTCCTCCGTCCACGGCGACTCACGCTTGATCTGCGCGATGGCATCGAACATCGATGGAAAGCGACGTTCGCTAGCCACTCCGGGCGCTTCACGAACCTCGACGCCGGACCCGAGCTTGCGCCGCAGTCCCTCGGTGATGGTCACGGTCTCCTTATTGTCCTGTACAAAAGTCCACGGGCCGCTCATATCCAATGGATCAGCGGCCGTAGGGCCGATCACGGCGATTGACTTGTAAGCGGTCTTTGAGAGCGGCAACAGGCCACCCTCGTTGCGGAGCAGTACGGCGGAACGCTCGGCAGCCTTGCGCGCCACCTCGCGATGCCCGGGATCTGAAAGCACCTGCACTGATCGCGGCACATCGGCGTATGGATGTTCGAAGAGTCCCATCTGAATCTTCGCTTCGAGCACGCGCAGCACAGCAGCGTCAATGGCTGCGCTGCTGATGTGGGGCGAGGTCGCGCCCTCACTGAGATGGTCGAATGCGGGCCTGGAGAGCGCCATTTCCATGTCAACACCAGCACCTAAGGCACGCACAGCGGCGTCCGCCTGGTCTCGAGCGAAGCCGTGCTTCTCAAGGCTCTTCACTGCGTCCGCGTCGGAGACCACAAAGCCACCGAAACCCCATTGCGTGCGCAGCGTGTCCGTGAGCAGAAAGCGGTTTCCGGTCGCGGGCACATCGTTCAGGTCCATGTAGGCCGACATGATTGAGCCGACACCAGCCTCGACTGCAGCACGGAAAGGCGGCAGGTACACGTTTTGCAGTTGCGCTTCCGAGATGTAGGACTCCTCGTAGTCGCGGCCGCCGATAGCTGCGCCGTAGCCGGCAAAGTGCTTGGCACAGGCCAGCACATGGTTGGGCGAGCCAATGGCCGGGCCCTGGAAGCCGCGCACCTCCGCCCTCGCCATCGCAGAGCCGAGGTACGGGTCCTCTCCCGCCCCCTCGACGATGCGGCCCCAGCGAGGATCACGCGCGATGTCGAGCATGGGAGCAAACGCCCAGGCGATCCCGACCGAGCGCGCCTCCGCAGCGGCAACTTCCTCAGACTCTTGCACGATGACGGGGTCCCAGGTGGCCGCAAGAGCGATCGGTACCGGAAAGATTGTGCGAAATCCATGAATCACGTCGAAGCCAAAGATTAACGGGATGTGCAGTCGGCTGTTCTCAACAGCGAGGTGCTGCAGCCGATTGATCTCGTTGGGGTCCGTGACAAATAACACCGATCCCAGCCTCCCTGCGCGAATCCTGTCTTCGGCGCTCTCGGGCGGTGCTGCTGTGGCCGGAGGTCCTGTCTCAGTGTCAGAGACCTGCGCAGCCAAGGCCGTCGCAGTTTCCTTAGGGAAGTAGAAAAGCTGTGTCATCTGCCCCACTTTCTCCTGGAGCGTCATCCCCTTAAGCAGAGTACGGGCCCGCTCGGTTGTGGCCGCGGGGTAAAGCGCCGCGTGCTCAGGGCTTGGCGTCGGAGGGCCGGTCTGCGCCGAGAGCATCGCGGACAGCAGCAGGAACACGGCAGCACTACGGCACGAGGACGGTGCCAGAAGAACTAAGGGTCGATTCGTAGAACGCACGGGATCTCCTTCTGCGCTTTGCTGATACCTCTATCCCGCGCGTGTCCGGGGCTATGGCCGCTTCGCAGGCAGCCATCCTCTCACCCGCAAGCGGTAGGAGACAAGAAAGACCATGCGCGAGATCGAAGATTGTGGCGATTGCACTTATGCTGAAACCAGCATCTGGCTACAGCCCGGACGCGCATCGTTAGATCCTGCTCCAGGTGACACCTACGAGGGCTCGCGGCAGATACGCGACCGAAATGTGCCTGCCCATCACGCTTTATGAGCTGGCGTCGCCGGTCACGCGGGAGATTGCAACCTCACCTTCGATACTCGTCAGGCAGAACTGGTCTGCCGCAAAGGCCGCCAGGAAACATCGCAACACCTCCGGTCGATCCCGCAGGACGGCGAACCAGCCATCGAGGGCTTCCAGATCGTTGAGTGGAAGCGGGGCTGTTCTGGCACCAAACAGTTCCTCCAGCCGAGTTGTTGTGCTCGTCGACCAAGGGTGATCTCGCCTGATGGATGCGAAGATGCGAGCCTGCAGCTGACGAACGCGCTCCGGAGTGACACCACAGAGTGTCGCAAGCTCGGCCAGGCTCTCTCTCTCGCCTTCCAATCCGAGTCTGGAGCGACAGATCATTCGGTCTCGCGCGGGTAGTTGGTCGGCAGCGGCAACAATGCTCTCCAGCAGTGTTGCCCGGTGGCAGGTGAGATGCCGCGCCGCTGCAGCCTGCGACTTCGGCCGAGACTGGATGTAGTTCCGCAGCGCGGCGGCGACGTGCTCGGCTGTCTTGACTCCGAAGTTTCGCCAACGAAGCGCCGTTCTGAGGTTATGGTGCCTCAGGTCTCCGAGAGTTGCGATGCCGTGAGCGTAAAAGACGTTTCTGCATCGCGAGGTCAGATGGAGATCGCAAACAGGGAGTGGAAGCGCGGTTTCGGGCAGCAACTGCGCGAGTGTAAAGGGATCTGCGGCCCCCGTAGCGTGACCTTGGATACGGTCAAGGTTCGGCTGCAGTTCAAACGAGTGAGAAGGAACCTGCGTAGCTGGTTTGAAGGATCTTAGAGTTTGGTTCTCGATCGCGCCCCTTCCGGGACGAGACGAACTCATTTCGTGGGCTTGCATACTCTCTCGTAGGTTGACGCTCGGTGTCATCACAGTTTTTCTGCGCTGACATCAAGCATCTATCTTTCCCCCGCCCTGTGCGGTGAACTTTCACCTTCGTCCTGATGACGATTTGTTCATCTTGGGTGGAGCGTAGGAGTTGCGCGACGGTCATGGTAGAGGTGGGTTGAAACTACGTGGCCATGACTTGGATACTGCCCGATTCGTACTGGAGCCTCAGATCGGAGGGGCACCGGGGAAGAGATATGGCAATGCGTGCGCCTCGCCCGGCAGCGTTCTCCCCGCTGATGCGACCACCGTGCGCGCAGACGACCGCTTTGACAAACGCGAGCCCGATACCTCGCCCTTTCGAGTCCTTCCCTTTGCAGGATCGCTGAAAGAGACAGGGTAGGACCTCCGGCGGAAAGCCGGGCCCGTCATCCGTGATCGTGAAGGTCACGATGTTCTGGACCTGTCGGAGCCTTATCGACACCAGAGCGCCGCTCAGAAGATGCCGAACTTCGTTGTCGAAGAGATTCGCAAGCATCCGATGTGTCAGGGCTGGGTCCATGTGCACGAACAAGTCCGGCTCGCAGGAACTTTCCACCAGCAGTCCATGTTCCGACATCGAAGGCTCATAGAGCTCGGTCATGGACCCGAGGAGCTCGCTGAAGTTGATGACGCGCCGGTCAAGACGTAAGGCGCTTGCGTCGGCCTCTGCGACATCCAGCGATGTCGTCAGGAAATCGGACAGCCGATCCAGTTCTTCGACGGCTCTGGCGACTGGCTCTGTGCAACCTCCGGCTCGCGTGTCGGAGAGGGCCTGCTCCAGTAGTCCACGAATCGCGGTGATCGGACTTTTCAGATCGTGCGCCACGGAGTCTGTGATGAGGTGCAGTTGCTGCATGGACGCGTGGATCCTATCGAGCATGTGGTTCAGGGTGAACGCGAGGCGAGAGATCTCGTCATTTTCTGCACCCAGCTGAAGCCGGGTCGTAAGGTCCTCGCTTCCGATCAATGCAGCGGTCTCGGTAATGCGCTGAATCCGGTTCAGCATGTGCTTTGTGCTCAGGAAAAGCACGGCAAAGCTCGAAAGGATGAGAGCGAACCACAGCAGGAGGAGGCGGGTTCTTAGATCATGCATCACTGCCTGAAATCCGGCCTCGGAGAGCCCAAGGTAGATGAGACTTCCGTCGGCTGCGGTATAGCGGACAATGCGGAATGCGATCGCGGAACCGGGCAGAGCTATGGTGCGGGGCTGATCCGAAACCAGTCCGGCTTTCGAGATTGTGGCAAGCGACGTGGGGCCACTTCCCTTGCCCACCCAAACCTTGAGGCTGCCGTCCGCAGACGAGTCCAGGAAGATGACGGACTCATTGGGCGAGGCATGATCTCCCTCGAAGTCCGGGACCTCCTTGGTCGCGAGCTCTGCCACTTCGGCAACCACCTCGCGATACAGATTTCCTGCGGCTGCCCTCTCCGCCACCTGCCCCAGCACCTTGGCTTCTCCCCTCAGCCAGGCGTCGCTTCTCTCACGGATCACCTCGCCCACAAAGATCTGGATTATGCCGAAGGCAAGCGTCAGCAGAACAGCGAAGGCGAGGAGCGTCCATCCGGAGAGCCGCCAGGCGGCTGTGGGCCGCTTGGGTCTACTGAGCTCTGAGGACATAGCCAACTCCGCGCATGGTTCGGATAAGCGGTTCGCGGCCGACCTGATCCACTTTGCCGCGAAGCCGATACATGTGCACGTCAACGACATTGGTGGCCGGGTCGATCCGGATTCCCCAGACCTCATCCAGGATCATCGTTCGGGTTACTACGCGACCGGCGTTTCGACACAGGTACTCGAGCAGGTTGAACTCCTGCCGCGTGAGTTGCAACATGTCTCCACCGCGCCAAGCCTCACGGCGCATGAGGTTGAGTTCCAGGTCGAGAACATTGAGAAGGCAGGACTGGGTAGATGCGGTGCTCCGGCGTTGAGTCAGCTTGCGCAGCCGTACGAGCAACTCAGCCAATGCAAAGGGCTTGGTAAGGTAATCGTCTCCGCCACGTTCCAGCCCTGAGACTCGGTCGGAGACGGAACGCCGCGCAGAAAGAATCAGGAAGGGGGAATCTGTGCCGCGCTCGCGCAGCCTCGACATCAGATCGAGGCCATCTCCATCGGGCAGACCGAGATCGAGAATGAAAGCGTCGTACAGGTTGTCCTGGGCTAATACCTCCGCTTCCTTTACCGACGCTGCGACATCCACACCGAAACCACTCTCCGCAAGCGAACGCCGCAGGAAGTTCTGGATCGCCACGTCGTCTTCAATCAATAAAATCCGCATGGCAATACCGAAAACCGGAGATGCTCCGCCTCGAGTGTTTGGAAGTATCAAGTCATTTGATGATGTTGAGTTCCATAAATCAAGACGGCTAATGTGGCTATGTGAGCCCTCGGGAATCCTTGGCACGCATCCGCGCTTGCCGACTCTCCGGATAGACCCCGCGGGGCTTTCCGCTCCCTTCGCTCGATTATCAAGACTTAGAGTTGATAGGGCGGGGAGGGCAGGTCAAGTCGCATGCGATCTGAGAAGGGTCCGCAGAGTAGATCGGGCGTGATCTGCGCTCGGGCGCGTTAATCAACGTCACCGAAGATGGCATCTACGTCATAGATCGGCCAAGGTACCAGGACTTACCTAGCTCGCTGCGGAGTTGTCCTACCATTCCCAACCTGTACAACCTCTAGTTCAACTTGGCGCATCATGTTCCTTCGGATGCCCAGCCTCGCGGCGGCTACTGGTGAAAGGTCAAGGATGCGTCCGGCCTGAGTTGGTCCTCGATCGTTCACTCTGACGATGACGCTCCTTTTGTTCTTTGGATTGGTCACCCGGATCTTCGTGCCGTACGGCAGCGTCTTATGCGCGGCCGTCAGCTTCGATCTGTCGTATATCTGCCCGCTCGCCGTGACGTGGTGATTGAGGCGACCGGTGTATACCGCGGCAAAACCTGATTCCTTTTGGCCCAAAGCCGGTGCCTGGGCAACGGCAGAGAGGGCGAACCCAAACGTAAGAATAAGAATGCTGATAACACTTCGCTTCATTCACGTCTCCATTGTAGAAATTGATAGGTAGGTTTGTTCCTCATCCTGCCCAGCTGTGAAAAAGCTGTTTAGGAAAGGACTCGCTGTGGTCTGCACCGCATCGCTTTTGCGTCCCCTAAGTCCTGGGGGATCTTCTTGTATGCAGATCCAGTTCCTACCATCACAGTGCCAGAGTGTACCTGCACCCAAGCAATCACGCTTACGCCTGCAGTCACCGGTCAATGGTTACCGCGAGTGATCAGTTCGTCATCATGGACATTTCAGCCGCTTATTTAGCTTCTGAAGCTACAAGGCACCGTCTGGGTGACGCGATAGGAAGAATCGCCAGTCACGATACGGGCAATGGCCATTGCAAGGAAGATCCAGAATGTAAGAAAGCGATCAGGGCGAGAGCTTCTTCAGAGCGGCAGGAGCGCAGAGTTGCCCGGAGTGACTGGAGCGGTGGAGACTAGCAGACCTCACGGGAAGCGCTGGTAACCCGGGTTGGGAGCGGTGCGCCTTCCAGGAGGGCATATTTCGATGGCGAGCAGCAGGCTTTGGTGAGCCGTGCTTTATCGGCTTGCATGCTCTTTTCGTCTTTGAGCCATGCCATTGTCTGCCGGAGGACCTGCGATGCGCCAATGTGTGGCGGCATGACGATTCGGTAGTGCATCCACTTCCCTTCCCGGCGCGCCTCCACGATCCCGGCGCTGCGGAGATACGCCAGATGCCGGGAGATCTTCGGCTGAGGGGTACCCAGTACTTCGACGAAGTAGCAGACGCAGATCTCCTGCTCTCCAATCAGATTGAGCAAGCGGAGCCGGGTGTGGTCTCCGAGTGCCTGGAAGAACCGCTCGATATCGAAGTCACTGCGCTTGCGCATACCCCATATATTCGCATTGACACATACATAGTGCAAGCATTACATTCGCCATACCGGATATATGGGAGGCGGCCAGCATGATCGTTCCAGCATTGAGAGTTCACGTAGCCATCAACGTCCAGAATCTCGCCAGGAGCATCGAGTTCTACCGAAAGCTGTTCGACCTTGAGCCGGCGAAGGTGAGAATCGGGTATGCCAAGTTCGACGTTGCCAATCCCCCGCTTAACTTCTCCCTCAACGAGCATTCCTTCGATGAGACTGGCGCGCTTTCGCATCTTGGCATCCAGGTCGCTTCCACGGAGGATGTGCTCGCGATCCGCGAGCAGTGGCACCAGCGAGGTCTTAATACCCGCGACGAGATGCAAACCGACTGCTGCTTTGCCACCCAGGACAAAACATGGGTACTGGATCCGGACGGCAATGAGTGGGAGGTGTTCGTGGTTCTTGCAGACAACTTGCCCGAAAGGCCCGGATTTCCGCTCTCCTGCTGTGCTCCCGTTTGCTGCGACGAGCACAAAAACCAGGAAATAGCCGCAGGCTGCGCCTGCGCCACATCCTGAGGGGAAACACCTTGAAGACCCACATCTTCCCTTTGTTTCATGTATGTCCTGGATCGCCCTCGCTGGCCGTCTGGTAACTTCTTCTCCCATCTCCCGTGGGCGGATTCAGCAGCCGCGATGCCCCTGTATTCCGTCGTTCTGCCAGTTGAGACGTGCGCAGGCTTTCCCGTGGCTGTTTTCATCGTCCTCGTGTCCTTCCCAAGGAGAAGAGAACGGCGACACCGAACTTCGCCGCAACGGCAGCCGGGGGACGCAGCATTTGGCCGGCACGGCATAGGCTACTGCTCGGGAAAGAGGATGCGATCCAGAACCGCGCTTTGCTGAACCGGACCACTTCTGGCTAGATCGGACTGACACAAAACCTGTGGTCAACGTTCGAGCTAATCGCCCATGCGTATTGTGCGAGGCATGAGCGTCCAGGCTGAACCGTTCCTGGCCGATTCCAGCGCAGCCAGAACGAACTGAACACCAAGCGCCCCATCCTGAACCCCTGGCACCAGCATCGCGCGCGAATCAGGCGGGCGCCCCTCAATTCGCGCTGTGATCTGCTCCGCAAGATCGGTGTAAAGCTGTGCAAACGCCTCGAAGTATCCTTCCGGGTGGCCGGCAGGAATCCTTGTAGCCCACTTTGCGGCCTGTCCAACTCCGGGCCCTCCACGTGTGATGATGCGGGCCTGCTCTCCCAGCGGAGTAAAGCGGAGATAGTTCGGGTTCTCCTGGTCCCAGGTCAGCCCGGCCTTGTCGCCATAGATTCGCAGTTGCAGATGATTTTCGTTCCCAACAGCTACCTGCGAGGCCCACAAACTGCCCTTGGCGCCGCCTGCGAAGCGCAGCATGAGCTGCACGTTGTCATCAAGCCGTCTTCCCGGGACGAATGTCGTCACGTCTGCTGCCAGTTCCGTGCAGCGCAGCCCTGTCGTGAAGCAAGCAAGGTGAAACGCATGCGTGCCGATATCCCCGAGGCATCCAGCCGGTCCACTGCGCGCGGGATCGGTCCGCCATTCCGCCTGCTTGGAACCCCCGGCCTCGAGTGATGTAGAGAGCCAATCCTGCGCATACTCCACCTGAATCATCCGCACCGCACCGAGTTCTCCGGAGAGCACGATCTCGCGCGCCTGTCGAACAAGTGGATAGCCGACATACGTATGCGTCAAGCCGAAGATCAATTCGGTGCGGCTCACCGTGTCTAAGAGGTCCGACGCATCTTCAAGCGTCGTGGTCAAAGGCTTATCGCAGATCACATGGATCCCGGCTTCGAGAAAGGCTTTGGCTATGGCATGGTGCGTGTGGTTCGGTGTGACGATCGCGACCGCGTCGATCCTGTCGCTGCGCTTCGCCTCTTCCGTGGCCATCTCGGTGAAGCTTCGGTAGGCCCGTGGAACATGCAGCTCCTTCGCTGCTGACAACGAGAGGTCCGGATCGGAGGAGAGTGCAGCCGCGACCAGCTCGTACCGGTCATCCAGCCGGGCCGCGGCGCGATGTACTGCCCCGATGAATGCTCCTGGACCGCCCCCTACCATCCCCAATCTGATTCGTCTGCTCAATCTCACCCTCCACCATCCGCAATCGGCAACTCACAGCACTGCATCTCTCCGGCGATTACCCCTGCTCGCGTATCCCAAGCACCTGCCGAATCGCTGCTTCATCAACGCCAGCATTGGCAAAGTCATCGAAGGACCGCTCCGCGGTCGGGATGATGTGCCGCGAGATAAAAGGAGCACCTTCGGCGGCTCCTTGCTCCGCGCTCTTGATGCAACACTCCCACTCCATCACCGCCCAGCCGTCGAAGCCATACTGGGTCAGCTTGGAGAAGATCGCTCGAAAGTCCACCTGTCCATCTCCCAAGGAGCGGAACCGTCCTGCCCTCTTAATCCACGGCTGGAACCCACCATAAACTCCCTGCCGGCCCGTCGGTGTGAACTCCGCATCCTTCACATGGAACATTTTAATTCGCGCGTGATACAGGTCGAGGTACTCAAGGTAGTCAAGCTGCTGCAAGACGAAGTGGCTGGGGTCATACAGCAGATTGCACCGGGGATGCCCGTGGACTAAATCCAGGAACATCTCAAACGAAGCTCCATCGTGCAGATCCTCACCCGGGTGAACCTCAAAGCAGAGGTCGACACCACTCCGATCGAAGACGTCGAGAATCGGGCTCCAGCGCTTGGCCAACTCGGCAAAGGCCGTCTCCACCAAGCCGGCAGGCCGCTGTGGCCATGGATACAGAAAAGGCCAGGCGAGTGCGCCTGAAAATGTGGCATGCGCCTTTAGTCCGAGATTCGCGGAAGCCTTGGCCGCAAACTCAAGCTGCTCCACCGCCCACGCCTGCCGCGCTGCCGGATCTCCGTGCACGGGCTTGGGGGCGAAGCTGTCAAACAACGAGTCATACGCCGGATGCACTGCGACCAACTGCCCCTGAAGGTGCGTGGAAAGCTCCGTCAGCGCGAGCCCATTGCTCGCCAGCACACCGAGCACCTCGTCACAATAAGTCTGACTTTCCGCTGCCAGTTTCAGGTCAAACAGCCGAGCATCCCACGAGGGGATCTGCACGCCTTTGTAACCCAGGCCGGCGGCCCACTTCGAGATCGAAGCGAGGTCATTGAATGGAGCAGCGTCCCCAGCAAACTGGGCGAGGAAGATCCCCGGGCCTTTCATCGTCTTCATGGGCAAACTCCTCGATCTTTTCTTTACTTGGCTGGCGCGGCAGCTGCAGGCTTTGGCCGCGGGGGAGCATCCAACGGGTTCAACCCCTTGGGATAGTTCGGGTCAAGCGCTGCAAGATCTGCCCGGTAGCTTATCGTGTTCTCGTCGGGGAAGGTCGCAGGCAGCTTCTGGGTGACCCTGCCGGTGGCCGCCCACTCCACTCCGCGCTGCAGCGTGGCCACCGCATCCACCGAGCTCATCGCCATCGCGTCGTGCCCGATGGCCGTGTGGAAGATCCGGCCCTTTCCAAAGCTCGAGACCATCAGCAAAGGCTCGTCAAACCCTGTGCCGCTGTTTGCCGGATCCGAATATGCAGTGGCTAGCACCGTCATGTTCTTACCCGGCCCACGCAGGGTGTCGTAAAGCTCGTCGCCCACATGCATCCAGGCCCTGGGCAGACCCTTCATGATGGGGTGATCGAGATCCCGTGCTGTCATCTTGAAAGGCCGACGCAGGCCGTGATGCCCGGCTTTCCCTGGCTTGTCATCCGAGACCAGCTTGCCGTCCCTGTAGTACCAGTGTGGTCCCGCTTTTTCATCCCGGTCGCGCCAGCCACCAATCCCGATCATCTCGTTGTAGGCCTGCCACCCCGGAAATGCATTGTTCGCAGCGTGCACGGACACCATGCCCCCGCCGTTCCTCATGTACTTCTCAAAGGAGGCCTTCAGCTCCGCCGGCCAGCGCTCCGTTGGAGCGTCATAGTTGAAGACGACCACCTTGTACTTCTCCCAATCTGGCCTGAAGCTGTTGAAGTCTCCATCCAGGGGTGGCGCGGTGACCACGTCCACCTTAAATAGCCCAACTTCATCAAGCTCCTTCTTGAGCACCTGAGTGGTCACCCGCCAGTTGTGGTACGTCCCACCGCTCTCGCCATCCAGAATCATGACAAGAATCGGCGAGGCCCCCCAGGCCGGCAAAGCTATCAGGCAAACGGCAAGGACCAGAACTCTCACTACGACCTTCCTCATGGCACGACTCCCGTTCGAGCACTCACTAGGCGGTTATACAACGAAACGTCGTTGAAGGCTCTGGGTCCAGGACGCGTGCCCGGCTCGTCGTCTCACGGTTCGTACACCAGTATCGGATCTGTGTACTTCCTATTGGGATCTGCGTTTTGAAATTTGTCTTGTTGGGCGGCGCGATCTGGAGCAACCAGCCCTTCTGCCGGCCAGGGGTTCGACCATCAGCAAGCATTGACTATGACCGAAGTCGCGATTCACCGATGCTCTCGTCTGTGTGCGCTGATGAAACGTTCCGAAAATAATTCCTTGTTTTCGGTGTTAGGTGCTCGCCGAGCATAGCCTCTGGTCGAAGGCTTGATAGGTTTGCGGATCCGAGCATGTTGAACAACCGCTTGGCGCTGCTGGCAAAGCGCACTTCCCCTTTTCTTGAACTGTCCCCTCTCTGTAAGATCGGGATAACGAGCTCCTCCCTCTCCAGTCGGGCGCTTCACACGCAAGGTGGGGAATGCTACCTTTTCAAGGGCTTTGAGCGGGGGCCGGATGCGGTTCTCGAGCTCGGATATCAGCCTAATCATTTAGCCCGGCACGTCTCTCCAAAGACCCCCGCTTCCACTAGACCAGCTCGCGTTCCGAACTTACCGTTTCAGCACCACCCGAGGTTCTATGGCCCGTCCTGAGATCTTCTGCTCCAACAAGTCATGGCTGCTCGCCGCCATCGCCGTCATCGCTCTGGTCAATCCCGCAACACACGCCGCAGCCCAGACCATGACTGCCCCTGACATCACGAAGCAGCCCACCCTTTACGTGGTTCCATATGCCCACCTTGATACCCAGTGGCGCTGGGAGTTTCCTCAGGTCATCAGCGAATACCTCCTCAAAACGATGCGTGTGAACTTCGACTACATGGATAAGTACCCGCACTATGTCTTCAACTGGTCCGGCTCCAATCGCTACCGCCTCATGAAGGAGTACTACCCCCAGGACTATGCCCGCTTGAAAGGCTATGTTGTGAAAGGTCAATGGTTTCCCGCAGGCTCCTCCGTTGAAGAAGGCGATGTAAACCTCCCCAGCGCAGAATCCATCTACCGCCAGGTCCTCTATGGCAACACCTACTTCCGCAAGGAGTTCAATAAGGCCAGCTTTGAATACATGCTGCCCGACTGCTTCGGCTTTCCCGCATCTCTCCCCACGATCCTGGCCAGCTCGGGCGTCAAAGGCTTCTCCACTCAGAAGCTCAATGCAGCCTGGCAGCCCGCGCCCCTAATCGGCGGCCCTAACTCTCCTGAAAAGACACCCGAAGGCATCCCGTTCAACGTCGGCATCTGGAAAGGTCCCGATGGTGAACAGATCCTCGCTGCCCTGAATCCCGGCGGCTACGGCAGCACCATCGACTCCGACCTCAGCAAGACTCCCCCGCCTCCGCTACCACCGCCGCCCGGAACGACCCCGCGTCGCAGCCGCACTCCTGATACCGACTGGGTCTCCCGCATCGCGATCGATGGTAAAGCAACCGGCGTATTCGCGGATTACCACTACGTTGGCACCGGCGACATCGGCGGAGCCACAAATGAGGAATCCGCAAAGCTGCTCGAGGCCACCGTCACCGGCGGCGAGGCAGTCATCCCCACCACGTTTATGCCCGGCACCTCCGGGGCATCCGGAGACATCGTCACCGAGGGTAAGCCCGTCAAGATGGGCGATGGTCCGGTCAAAGTGATCTCGGCCTCCGCCGATCAGATGTTCTTGGACATCAAGCCGGAGATGCAGACGAGGATGCCGAGCTACGAGGGCGATCTTGAACTCATCAATCACTCCGCCGGCTCACTCACCTCGCAGGCGTACCACAAACGCTGGAATCGCAAGAATGAGATCCTCGCCGATGCAGCTGAAAAAGCTTCTGTCGCCGCTTCGTGGATGGGCGGCCAGCCGTACCCCCAGGAGCGCCTAAACAATGCGTGGACCCTGGTCATGGGCGGGCAGTTCCATGACACCGGAGCCGGCACCGCGACGCCTCGCGCCTACGAGTTCGCCCAGAACGACGATGTCATCGCCTCCAACCAGTTTGCAGACGTGCTCACCAGCGCCACACAATCTGTAGCTTCGGTCCTCGATACGGAGGTCAAGGGCACACCGCTCATCGTCTACAACTCGCTTAATATAGAGCGCCAGGACGTAGTCGAAGCGAAGCTTCTCCCCTCCTTCAAGGGAGTCGAGGTCTTCGGTCCAGACGGCCGGCAGGTTCCAGCGCAGGTCGAGAACGGCAAGCTCCTTTTTCTGGCGAAAACGCCCTCCGTTGGATATGCGGTGTACGACATCCGCAGCGGCACTAAGTCCGTGCCCTCCGCTGAACTCAAAGTCAGTCCCACGATGATTGAGAACGCGCGCTACCGCGTTTCCATCGCTCCTGACGGCGACGTCACCAGCATCTTCGACAAGTCCATCAACAAAGAGCTGCTGGCCGCTCCCATGCGCCTCGCGATCTCCAACGACGCGCCCAAGAACTGGCCCGCCTGGAACATGGATTTCGACCAGGAGCAGGCCGCTCCCCGTGCCTACGTTGCCGGTCCAGCCAAGATTCGCGTAGTCGAGAATGGCCCGGTCCGCGTAGCTGTCGAGGTCAGCCGGCAATCGGAAGGCTCGAAGTTCACGCAGACGGTTCGCCTCTCCGCAGGCGAAGCGGGCAACCGTGTCGAGTTCGGCGAATCGATCGATTGGCGCACGCTTTCCGCCAACCTGAAGGCCGTCTTCCCACTGGCCTCCGCGAATAAGCTGGCCACTTACAACTGGGAGGTCGGCACCATCCAGCGCCCCGCCGCCTTTGAACGCCAGTTCGAGGTCGCATCCCATCACTGGATCGATCAAACGGACGAATCCGGCTCCTTTGGTGCGACCGTCCTCACAGACGTGAAAAACGGCTCTGACAAGCGCGATGCAAGCACCATCCGTCTCACCCTTCTCCGGTCTCCCGGAGAAGCATCCCAGATGAAAGGCGCCTACACCGACGAGCTCAATCAAGACTGGGGCCACCACGAAATCATCTTCGGACTTGCTGGCCACTCCGGCGACTGGCGGAAGGAGCACACCGACTGGCAGGCCTACCGCCTCAGCACTCCGTTGATAGCCTTCGACACGGCGAAGCACACCGGCTCCCTCGGCCGCAGCTTCTCGCTGGTTTCGATCGACAACCCAGCGATCCGCCTTCTTGCGCTCAAGAAGTCAGAGATGGGCGACGAAATCATCCTTCGGCTGGTCGAGCTTCACGGCCAGCCGGCGCCATCCGTCCACGTCAAATTTGCGGGCCCCATTTCCTCCGCACGCCAGGTGAACGGCCAGGAGCTTTCACTCGAAGGCGCACCACCGGTCACTGTAAACGCGGGCGCTCTGGAGACCTCCTTCACTGCGTACCAGCCTAAAACGTTTGCTCTGAAGCTCGGCGCGGGCCCGGCTAAGGCAGAAGCTGTCACCTCCCATCCCGTAACCCTCAACTACGACCTCGCGGCAGCAAGCGAGGACGACACCAAATCAAGCCGCGGCTTCGACGCGAAGGGAAACGCGCTGCCCGCTGAGATGCTACCCACCGAACTGGCCATCAATGGAGTCAACTTCAAGCTGGGGACCGGCGGTTCTGGCAACCCTGACGCCATCTCTACCAAGGGCCAGTCGATCGACCTGCCCGCCGGCGACTTCAACAAGGTCTACATCGTTGCCGCTTCGAACGACGGGGATCAGCAGGCCACCTTCAAGGTCGGTCAGCAAGCCACCCAGCTCACCATCGAAGATTGGGGCGGCTTCATCGGTCAATGGGATACGCGGGTTTGGAAGCCCCGTCCTGAATCCGTCACTGTGGGTGGGCGTCGCGGCACGCCAGAGCGTCAGGTCGCGCTTCGCAAGGATTGGGCCTTCTCCGCCAATCACGCCCAGTGGGATCTGAAGAATTCGGGCTCACCGGACTGGTCCCCAAAGTATCCAGACGACTACGTCGGCCTCCGCACGGGTTACATCAAGCCGGCAACGCTCGCTTGGTATGCCTCTCACCACCACACCTCCGAGGGCCTGAACGAACCCTACGCGTATAGCTATCTGTTCGTCTATGCTCTTGACGCTCCCGCTGGAGCAAGGACTCTCACCCTGCCCTCCAACCCGAACATCCGCATCCTGGCGATCTCAACAGCCAAGGAGGCTCCAGCCCTGACGCCAGCCCAGCCGCTCCACGATATGCTCACCCTGACGGCCCCCAAAGAAAAGATCGAAACCCCAGCGCAAACCGCGGCGATGAAGTAGACGCTAAACGGTGAGCCGATGGCGTGAACGTGCCTGAGTAAGAGGTATGGCTGGAGCAACGCCTGGTTACGATCGGCGGATTGACCGTTGCGAACTTGCTACGAGCTCTGGGTTCTATCTCCAACTAGATCCAGAAGGCTCCCGCTCTAACTACCTAGAAAGCGTACCGAAGACTAAATTGGAACTGCCGGTCTGCCCCGTAGGTGCCCCCCTTGGTTTTGCTTTGGCCAAACGTGCCTGAGCGGGGATTAACGTCTGGATTGTCGGCCGTGGGGTGATTCAGGAGATTGAAGGATTCCGCCCGAAACACCAGGGTGTGGTTCTCATGAGATGGAAACACATGAAATGTCTTATTCAGAGCGGCACTGTAGCTCTGAAAACCCGGTCCGAAGATCTGGTTGCGAGATCCTCGAGGAGAGAACTGGCCAGCAAATATGGAACTCATCTGGCTATCTGTCGCAAATGCCCCAGTGTCGAACCACAACGCCGTGCTCGACTGGCCAGCGAACGCCTTGTATGTCTTCTCATTGCGAAGAAGGCGGAATAGCTGGCTCCCAGAGCCAGCGCCAACACCCGCGTAGTCGTCGCCTGTGGAGACATTCAATGGACCACCGGTCTGCGCTTGCAACGTTCCAGAGAATTGCCAGTTCCCCAAAAGTGCACGGCTGGCAAGGTGGCTAGAATGGTCGTATTGATCGATGTTGTACACGAAATTAGAAACAAAGACATGGCGTCGATCGAAGTCGCTCGGGCCATAGTAGATCGACTTATCAAATGCGTTCGGAAGATTCGTCCCGTTGCTGGAGCCGAAGTCCAGACTCTTGGACCAGGTGTACGCAACACCAAAGAGCAGACCTTTGGTCAACCGACGCCTAAGGTTTGCCTGTAGGGAGTGATAGCTGGACGCGCCGCCATTCGTGGCCTGAGCAATGTTTGAGAACCCCTTATACGGGCGTAAGGCGTCCGCCTGCTTTATTGTGGGATTCGCCTGCACCGTTCCTGGTTGGAGTTGGTTCACATTAAGGAGTTCTTCCAGGTGGAGGCCGCGACGGCCAGCATAGGCAAGCGTTAACACGCCAAGACCGTTTAACTCCTGCTCTACAGTCACATTCCAGTTATAGGCTTCGGGACTTGGATAGTTGAACGCCTGCGACGAGTAGTTGAAGGGGAAGTTATTCGTACCCACGCCTCCTGGAAGGTCGGCTTGTCCGAGGCTTACAGTCGACGACGGCTGGAAGGGCGCATTGCCCCCAGTAAACACGTTGTCAGTTACGCCAAGTCGCTGCACGTAGCGGCCGCCTCCGGCGCGAACGACCGTGTTTGAGTACAGTTGATAGGTTATCCCGACACGAGGCTGAATATTCGTTTTCACCGTGGGTGAGTAGGTGTTGCTAAATCCACGGAAGAGGTTCTGAAAGCCGGAGAGGATCGCCGGGTCAACGTGACCCTGGGCACTGGAGGGGAAACCACTGCCCGGAATGACGACGCCATTATACCGATCACCACCCGTGACAACGTCCGTGATGGGATCGACTCGGACGGCATTGGCAGGGTTATAGCTTGGAGCACTAAAGACAGACTGGTTGCCCCACTTAGCGTAGTACGGATTGTAGAGGCTGTATCGCGCTCCAACCTCAATCACCAGCTTCGGTGTAGCGCGCCACTGGTCTTGTAGAAAGCCCTCATACATGGTGCCGCGATAAAGGGTGTAAGAGCGCTGACCGATCTCGCCGTATGTGTCGAATAGGCCCTCCGCCACGTTGGCCGCACCTATCTTCGTCGTGGTACCGCCGGTTCGGCTGTCCGTAAAAGTGAACTTACCATTCTGATTGTTCGTAGAACCGGGTGTGTTCGAGACCGTGATCTGGTCGAAGTTGTTCTCACCCGCATACTCAAAGTTGAAGCCCAGCTTCACAGTGTGATTACCGAAGACCTTTGTTACGTTATCCGCGGCGTTATAGACAATCCCACCGGAACGCGAAGGGTAGGGACCTCCATCCAGCAGATCAAAATTAGGAATGCTGACGGTCGGAATCTTGTTTGGGATGGTCTTTGTCGCCGACGAGTAGAGATAGGGATAGCTGATCCCATACTTGGTTCGATCGAAGAGGCCACTCGATCGATCGATGTCAATCGTCACGTGGTCGGAAGCTGCCGAGAGGATCAGCTCGTTGACCAACGTCGGTGAAACTATCCAGGAATAATGCAACACACCGATCTGGTTGGGACGCGTGAATATCCGCGGATTACGATTGAAGTTGCCGTAATGCGGGGTGTAATCGCTGTAGTTGTAGTTCAGGACAGTGAATCGTATGCGCTGTGCTTCGGTTGGAAGATAATCGATGACATACGTGTCCTTACGCTGTGTCTGCTTTTCGGTTGCGGAATCCACCCAGTTGTAGGTCGCGCCAGCTGCGTTGGGGGCCGGAAAGGCGTTTAGAAGCGCTATGCCGTTGGCGCTCAGATCGCCAGCCGGAATGACGTTGTTCTGATAAGGAGCACCAGTGTTTGGATTGACAATCTGGTTGGTCCCCCCATAAAAGATGTTCGGCGTAAGTAGCTCGCTGAAGTTGCCACCTCGCATCAGTGCAGTCGGCACTCTGCGGAAGACAGTGTCATCGTTGTTGTAGCGGAGGTACTCCTGCCCGAAAAGAAAGAAAAGTTTGCTGCGATCCTTATTGAACACATTCGGGATGTAGACGGGACCATTCACATTGAAGCCGTACTGGTTATAGCGAAAACCGGGTGGCTTGGCTCTGATTCTGGCTGTGTTGGATGGCAGCTTCCGTTGCCATGTATTCGCGTTCAGCGCGGTGTTGCGAAAATATTCGTATGCCGCTCCATGAAAGCTGCTGGTGCCACTCTTGGGTACAATTCGAACCTGACCGCCGGAGGTTCGACCATACTCGGCCTGATAGCTGTTCGTCAGGATCTGGACCTGCGAAGTGGAATCGACATCCGCAACACCGACACTTGTTCCGTTCGAACGTGTTCGCACCGCGGGTGCTCCGTCCAATGTGATGAGGCTCTCCTGGCTCCGCGCGCCGCCAATATTCAAACCGTTATCTAGTCCGAAGGAAAATGAGGCGATAGCCGCGTTGCGAACAACGCCGGGTTCTAGCTGTGAGAGGTAGAGCGGATTACGCCCATTCAGCTGAATACTCTTCACCTGTTCTTGCGTGACCAGTTGGCCGACCACGGCACTCTCCGTCTGGACGGCATTTGCGCCTGCTTCCACCGTAACCGCAGAAGCGGCGTCACCAACCTTCAGAGTGACGTCCACGCGACGTCCAATGCTGGGATCCACGTGCACATCGTTCAAGGTCACCGTTTGAAAACCAGCAGATTCGACCCGGACGGTATAGTCGCCGGGACTCACGTTCGGTAGCATGAAGTTGCCGCTGCTATTGGTGCTCACGACCGTCGCATCACGAATGGCGGTGTTGCGCACCGTCACCTTTGCATTTGGAACCACAGCGCCGGTGCTGTCCGTCACCACTCCGGAGAGCGAAGAGCTGTCCGACTGTGCGAAACCCTTAGACGGAAGGGACGTCGCACAGATAATCGCATAGACCAACGCCAGCAATACGCGTTTTATTCGCAAGAGGCCTCCTGAACAGTGCGACACATCTGAGAACGGTTTGGTGAGTGAGCCTCGGCAACAGTGCTGCTCGGGAGCTCGAGAGCGTTTGAAATTTATAATCTGTCCTTGTTCGGAAAGGTGAGCCATCGAGAGGGTGCTGAGACTCCATCGGCAGGCGAACAGATAACGCGTACGGCTGGTTCAGACTTGCAACTTAAGGTATGGCAATTACCAGAGGTAAAGTAGCTGGTTATCCTGCGCTGGTTTCATGAGCCAGATAACCGCGCCAACAGACTCATAGCCTTGTACGCGCGCGCAAATCGCCTGTCAATAGATTCATCCCATTTTCCTGACTTATGTGGGATCGGAGGATTTCAGGAAGGAGCCGTACGATGGCGGTCCCATGAACTCGAGGAACATAGAAGGTGCGCAAGGTTCCACCCTGTATCGAGCAGTACTGGAGAATGTGGCGGGAGCCGCGAGGTCGGGGCGTTGACCGTATAACGGAAGCATCTCCCGCCGCGTCGCTAAATCGATGTACAGAGTCCTTCATAAATATCCGATAAGGCATCTCCGTATCGTTGCTCGCGGGGAGTGTTGTCAGCATGCTTCAAGCTGCGGGATTCGTCACCTTAGCAGCGAATGCATGCGCGGAGAGCACGTGGACCAGGTGCTCCCATCGGCGATGAGACCGATGCTAAGCGCTGCCCGTCGTGAGCGGGCGAAGGCGCGTGAAAGTCTGCCGTCCCCTGCTCAATGGCGGCCTCATCTAGGTGTAGCAACAAAGAGACGGCTTCACTGCTCAAGTTGCTTCATTCCCGACTGGCAGCCTTGGCGCTCAGGATTGCATCAAAGCATCGCCTGTGTTGCAGGAAGATAAATATCCAAAGGAAGGCGACTAGAAGGCCCGGTCCGATCCCTGCTGGTGCCATTGTGAGATGGAATGCCAGAATGTTGTAGATCACGGCGGCCAACAGCACGAGTGCAAGCGGTACGAAGTATCCGGAAAGCAGCAGCAGTCCGGCGACGAGTTGCACGGCGAAAAAGAAGGCTGAGAAGTGGGAAGCAGTGACGGCAATGAAAAACTGCAAAGCAAGCGGGTTTGTCGGCGGGGCCTGGTGGATGAACTGTAGAAAGCCGTTCAGCCCGAAGATTGTGAACATGAGCCCGAGCAGATAGCGTGCAATGATTCCAACAATCCTCATGTATGACCTCCTGCTGAAGCAATCGCTAATGCCTGTGTGTCGACATACTCCCGCATGTGCGCCAATTTCCCGTTGCTCACGGTAATGTCGAAGACCCAGTGGTCCTCGAACGTTTTGTTTGTTTCTTTGACTCTCCCTGTGGCGAAGCCGGTGACTAGAACCCGCTCTCCCTGCGCCAGAAACTCGGGAGGTTGTGGAAAGGTGGTTTCCACTGTGTCGTTAGCCTTCTTCAGTAAACGTCGCACACCTGTGTGTCCGCGGTGCGTACCGGCCAACGGCCAACTTTCGCCCGGGATGATCCATTCGATATCTTCGGCAGCCAACGCCAATAATCCTTGTTCATCGCGGCTGCCGAGCGCCGCAAGGAATCTCTTCACAATCTCGATATTTTCTTGTGTACTCATCAGAATTCTCCATTTCTTCTGACCGGAGCGTGTTCGATCCAAGACCAGCCTTGGATGGTTTTGGGCCCAGTCGTATGCTCGTTGAACGATTACTGCTTCGGTCTAAACAAGTCCTTGAAGATGAGCGGACCCCAGACGCTGCCACGTGCATGCACCAACGCGCCGCCCTCGTTAAGCTTCCCAAGACTGACAGGCGCGAATCCAAGTAGCTTCGCCAATTCCGCTACGGAAGCGATGGCGTCATCGTCGTCGCTCGACAGGAAGACCACCCGATGGCCTCCCGCTACGATCGGATCAGTAGCCAGAATGGCTGCGCCCAGATGATTGAACCCTTTCACGAGCTTGGCGCCGGTAAACGCCTTCGCGACGAAGGCAGACGATAAGAGGTTGTCCAACTCTTCAAGAGGAACCAACGCATTCATCGCGTCGATGACCGTCTTGCCTTGCCAGCTCGGCAATAACTTCGCTACCTCGGCGTGTTCTCCAAACGGAACAGCCAGGATGATAGTGTCAGCCTCAAGCGCATTCCGCAGTGACGCTGCGATAACCGTCGGTCCGATCGCCTGAGCCTGCGATGCCAACTCCTCAGGTGACCGGCGGCTCGCGACCGTCACGTTGATGTTTCTACGAGCGAAGGCGTGGGCGAAGGCCTGGCCTATCTTGCCGAATCCTATGATTGCGTAGCTCATGAAGGTTCTCCATTCTTGGTGACATCAACCGTCCAGCCTTCGAGGGCACAGATGCAGCTGGTGAGTGGCGACCTCCATCTCTGCGCTCTACAGTGAAATAGAAGGCCGGCCGCTCCTCAGTGCTTCCAGACGCTAGATCGCCGAGAAGCCGCCATCGACGACAAAGTCCGTCCCATTCACATAGCTCGATTCGTCTGAAGCAAGGAACAGTGCCGCCGCTGCAAGTTCTTCAGGACGCCCCATCTTGCCCCGAGGAATCAGAGATTCAAACATCTGCCTCGTTTTTTCGTCGAGCCGCTGGGAATCCGCTGTGTCAACCTGACCCGGGCTGAGCACGTTCACACGAATGTTTCGGCCCTTCAATTCGTTAAGCCATGTGCGTGCGAAAGAGCGCAGGGACGCTTTCGCTGCCGCATACACGCCGAATCCAGGGAAGCCTTTCAGCGCAGCGACAGACCCGGTCATGATGATTGAGCCGCCGTCGTTGAACAGCGGCAATGCCTTTTGAACTGTGAAGAGTGTGCCGCGTACGATCAGGTTGAACGCCGTATCGAAGTGCTGCTCTGTGATTTCACTCAGAACGGCCGGTTCGCCCTTACCTGCACTCGCAAACAGGATGTCGATCTTGCCCTTCTCCCGCTGTACCGTCTCAAATAGACGGTCGAGATCTTCCAGATTGCCCGCGTCGCCCTGGACCCCGGTCACGTTCCGGCCGATCAGCTTGACGGCCTCATCAAGCGTCTCCTGTCGCCGGCCCGTGATGAAAACGTAGGCCCCTTCTTCCACAAACCGCTTCGCTGTCTCCAGCGCCAGCCCGCTCGATCCACCCGTGATGACTGCAACCTTACGTTCAAGCTTTCCCATAACTGCTCCTTTGACTGATGTGTAGCATCAGGTACAGGTGAATAGATTGCATCGACGGTGGACGCGAACTATCCAGGAGTCCAGACATGCTGTCGATTCGTCCAATCTTGGGAGGATGTATTGGATTCCATCACTGACATCTTCAAAACGATGCACGTAACAGCCTTTGGCCTGCACAGGCTCGAAGCCACAGCTCCGTGGGGTGCAATACGGGAGAAGCCTACGGAGGAAAGCTCTACCAAGTCCGAGAAGATCATGCCGTCGGACCTGGCGCATTTTGCCATGATCACGCGGGGCAACTGTTGGCTCAGTGTGGAGGGTGTGGCAGACCCGATTCCTCTCACCGGAGGCGATTGCTTTTTGCTGTCGCGAGAAACGTCGGTTGTGATGCGCGACAGCCTGCAGACACAGCCAAGGTGGAGTTTCCGCGAGCTTGCGGAAAAGGCTTATAGCAACGTTGCTTATCATGGCGGCGGGGGCGCTCCGACGACGATTGTCTGCGGATCGATGAGTTTCAACCGTGCCAGCCTTCGGCCGATTACGCAGTTGTTGCCGGACTTCATTCTGGTCAAGGCCGATGAGACCAACACTGTGCCTCTTCACATCACAATGCAGGCGCTGGATTCAGAGATGGCAGGACAGACGCCAGGATCTGAGGTGGTCGCCACTCGGCTAGCCGAGATTTTGTTCATACAGATGCTCCGGGCGCACATCGCTTCGGGAGCGGAGCGCAACAAAGGATGGCTGCGTGCGATCTTCGATCCTCAGATCGGCACTGCTCTGGGCGCTATTCACAACAGAGTGAGTTTGCCATGGACGGTAGAGTCCATTGCGGCGTCGGCAGGCATGTCCCGCTCCGCGTTCGCGAAGAGATTTAGAGAGATGCTGGGACAAACACCGCTGGAGTACGTTACTGAGTGGCGGATGCAGAAGGCCATGCAGCTACTCGAACAGCGCGATAAAAAGCTCATCGATGTCGCTCAGTCGATCGGTTACGAAACGGACACGGCTTTCATCAAGGCGTTCAAGCGAGTTGTCGGAGACAGCCCGGGCGCTTACCTCAAGCGAGGATTGAAAGGCAGCGGTGAGGTCGGACCGGCGGAGCAGCGAAGTCAAGCACCGCGACGCGGTTGATGCGTTCCGGTGTGTGGCGACCTTCGCATATCTCAAATGTCGCCACACACCCGGAGTTCATAGAATTAGATTGCCGTCATGCCGCCGTCCACGAACAACTCCTGCCCGTTCACGAAGCTTGAGTCGTTAGAGGCAAGGAACAACGCGACGGTAGCGACTTCCTCCGATTGACCCATCGATCCACGAGGAATGAGGGATTCAAAATAATGCCTTGCTTCGGGGGTAAGAACCGACTCCTGCATCGGTGTGGCAATGGCACCGGGAACCAGCAGGTTCACGCGGATCTTTCTGTCTTTCAGTTCGTTGAGCCAGGTGCGTGCAAAAGAGCGGAGCGCCAACTTGCTCGCCGCATACACGCTGAAGCCGGGGAAACCCTTCGCGGCAGCATTGGACCCGGTCATGAAGATTGATCCGCCATCGTTGAACAGCGGCAACGCCTTCTGCACTGTGAAGAGGGTGCCGCGCACGTTCAGGTCGAAGGTCTTATCGAAGTGCTCTTTGGTGATCTGCCCTAGCGGAACGGGCTCGCCGATGCCGGCACTGGCGAACAAGATATCGATCTTGCCCTTTTCCTGCTTCACGATGTCGAACAGCCGGTCGAGGTCACCCAGATTGGCCGCGTCCCCCCGGACTCCAGTGACGTTCCGGCCGATCACCTTAATCGCCGCATCGATCTGCTCTTGTTTTCGCCCCGTGATGAAAACGTAGGCACCCTCTTCTACGAAGAGCTTGGCGCTCGCCAGCGCCATTCCACTCGATCCACCTGTGATGACAACAACCTTACCTTCAAGCTTTCCCATAACTGCTCCTTTGACCGATGCGTCGCATCCGATACAAGTGAGTAGATTGCGTTGATGCCGGACGAGAACTGCCCGATAGTCCATACGTGTTGTCTAGTCGTCCAAATGAGGAGGAAGCGTTGGATTCCATCACCGACATCTTCAGAATAATGCGGGTAACCGCTTTCGGTCAGCACAGGCTCGAAGCTACAGCCCCGTGGGGCTTGTCTCAGGAGAGACACGCCCAAAGCGTGACGACCTCCGGCAGCAAAAAGAACTCACTGCCAGATGTAGCGCACTTTGCAATGCTTTCCCGTGGTAACTGCTGGCTGAGTGTGGAAGGCATCCCGGATGCGATTCCCCTCACTGGTGGCGACTGCTTCCTGCTGGCCAGCGACACCTCGATCGTCATGCGGGATAGTCCGCGAACCCGTCCAAGGTCGACCTTCCGCGAGCTCGCCGCAAAGGCTAACACCGTCGTTGACTATGGAGGCGGAGGCGCACCAACGACAATCGTCTGTGGCTCACTCAGCTTCGAACGAACCAGCCTGAAGCCGATCACGCAGCTTCTACCGCGCTTCACTTTGATTAGAGCCGATCAGGCGCACACCCTCGCACTCCACATCACGATGCAGGCTCTAGCGTCAGAAATGGCAGCTCAGGCGCCGGGATCTGAAGTAGTCGCGACCAGGCTGGCCGAGGTTCTGTTCATCCAAATACTCCGTGCGCACATCTCGTCCGAACCGGGACGCAACCAGGGATGGCTTCGCGCGATCTTCGATCCCCAGGTAGGCGCTGCTCTGAATGCGGTTCACGCCAGCGTGAATACACCCTGGACGGTCGAATCCTTGGCGGAGGCCGCGGGGATGTCTCGCTCCGGATTTGCAGTGCGATTCAAGGAGCTACTCGGGCAAACCCCGCTGGAATACGTAACCGAGTGGCGGATGCAGAAGGCGATGCAGTCACTTGAACAGCGCGACAAGAAGCTCATCGATGTCGCTCGGTTGGTCGGCTACGAATCTGATGCTGCGTTCAGTAAAGCGTTCAAGCGAGTTGTCGGAGCAAACCCAAGCGAATACCTGAAACGCGGTTTAGGAGGCCACGCAGCGTCACCCACGGTATGACACTATCGTTTGCAGAGCCAGCAGTTCCAGGGAGCGCACCTCACCCGATCATGTATGAGCGACCTGCTCATACAGCCTGGCGAACGGCTGCGGTCGGGTCTTCTTGTTCTGCCTGCTCGACTTCCTGTCGTCTCGAGGACCTAAAACTGCCCCCAAAGCAACTGGTTGTAAACGTCGTGGTGGAACTGGATTTCACAACGCTTCACGATTGTCCCGAGCAAACGCGGGCAACGATCCGCGCTTGCCTGCTTCAACTCCGCATAGCGCTGCTTCACATCTTCGCCCAGCAGGGTCGTAGTCCACTCCGCACTCTTGAAATCAGCGAGCGCCGTATAGATGTTGTCCGGGAGGTACCGGTCGGCTTGGCGCAGGTTCGTGATCTTCGAAATATCTCCCTTCAATCCGCTCCGGAAGATCGAGTACAGCACGAGATACGGGTTCGCGTCCGGACCAACCGAACGCACTTCCACACGCGCGCTCTTCTCGTTCCCGATCGGAATGCGCACCATGGACCCGCGATCCGTCGCCGATGCCTTGATCTGGTTAGGCGCTTCAAAATGCGGATCCAGCCGCCGATACGCATTCACACTAGCATTCAGCAGCAGGCAAATGTCGTTACCGTGCGTCAGAATCCGGTCCACAAACTGCCAGCCCATCATGGAGATGTTTTCCGGCCCATTCAGGTCCCAGAAGAGATTCTGCCCGTTCTTTGTGATCGACACATTGGTGTGCATGCCGCTGCCGTTCACGCCCGTTACCGGCTTCGGCAGAAAGCTCGCCGTCATGCCCATCTGTGTCGCCACCTGCCGGCAGATCAACTTGTACAGTTGAATCTGATCCGCGGCCGTAACCACATCGCCATACATGTAGTTGATCTCAAACTGCGAAGGGGCAACCTCGGGGTGATCCTTCTCATTCTCGAAACCCATCGCGCGCTGAACTTCAGCCGTCGTATCGATGAAGTTCCGCAGCGGATCGCCTGGCAGCGAGTGGTAATAGCCACCCCGGTTCACATACTGGAACGATCCGGCCTCGTTGAAATTGCGCTCGGCGTCGATGCTCTCGAACAGAAAGCCTTCGATCTCATTCGCCGCATTCAACGTCCACCCATCATTCGCATACATCTCGTTCGCAAAGCTCTTCAGCACACCACGCAGATCACCCGCATAGTGGTCGCCGTTCTTGTCGATAACCTCGCCAAACACCAGCACCTTGCCAGACCCGAAGACATCCGCCGGTACCCAGTAAAATGCCGCCCAGTCGATCGCAAGCCGCAAATCGCTCTCGCGCTGCGCCGTAAATCCTCGAATCGATGACCCGTCGAACGTCAGGTTGTCGTAACTTTTGACCAGGAACTTCTTGTCATAATCCAGGGTATGCAGCCGGCCTTCGAGGTCGGAGAACGCGACGGTCACGGCCTTGATCCGCTTCTCTTCGCGCAGGTAGTTTAAGCGCTCCTCCTGGATCACTTCCGCCGGGACGCGCTGCTTGCGCTGTTCCTTGGCTGCCAGGTTCATCTCTTCCAGTTCGGAGTAGGATAGTTCCAAAAAGTCACGATATTCGCTTGGCATGATGCTCCTTTAGAGACATGTGCGGGTCTCCCCCACAAATGGTCAGTGCAGAACTTCAAGGAAGGGTTGGTCAAGAAGCGTTGCGGCTGGACTCACCGTTGATCTATCAAATGCGTGGCACAACATGCCGATGAGCTGGACCATCGGATGGAGCAGACATCGTCGTCGGACGACACAACATAGGTTCAACTGCGGTTCCGTTTGCTGTATGGTTCGCTGTCGTGACAAGAGCGGCGTCGGCTGTCTAATCGCATCAGATGAAGCTACGATCGAACTGGAGCCGGGCGGAACACCTTCGGTTCCGCCCGGCTCCTTGCTATAACGCTATTTGTCCGCGCTGCTCGTTCCTGATGCGAATCACTTCTTCGAGCTTGTAGAGGAAGATTTTCCCGTCCCCGATTTGTCCCGTCGCTGCGGTCTTGATGATGGCTTCGACCACAGGTTCCACGCGCTCGTCCGTGACCGAGACTTCGATCTTCAGCTTTGGCACCAGGCTGACATCGTACTCGCGTCCCCGATACGTCTCCGTGTGTCCCTTCTGGTGTCCGTGTCCGCGCACTTCGGAGACGGTCATGCCCTCCACGCCGATTTGGCCAAGGGCCTCCTTCACTGACTCAAACCGGTTCGGTCTGATTATTGCCACGACAGTCGTCATGATGTACTCCTCAATATCGCAAGGTTGGATGTTGAACCTCCGGCTTCGCCTGCGTGTGCGGACGAAGCTGAGCAGGGGGCGCACTGACACGCGGCCTCGCGGAAGTTACTTCGGGGACGACAGACCGCTCGGAGAACCGAGCGATGTGATGACGTATTCGGGGTACGCAGATATGCCATGCTCGAAGAGATCGAGGCCGTATTCCTCGCCCTCTTTCTCTACCCGTAGCAGGCCCATGGTGTTGACGACATACATCACCAGCATGGCGACGCTGAAGGTTGACACCGTGATGATGGCGCTGCCGATAAACTGGGCTTTGAGCAAGGTCAGTCCGCCACCGTAGAACAATCCCCGCAAAGGAGCGGTATTGTCCGGAGCTAGGGGACCGGTAGCACCGTATTTACCTACGGCGAAAAGTCCCAGCGACAGCGTTCCCCAAATGCCACAGATTCCGTGCACCGGGACCGCGCCAATCGGGTCGTCGATCCGAAGGTACTCGAGGAGTTCTACGCCCCCGATGACGATCACGCCGGCGATGCCGCCCAGGATTATCGCGCCAGTTGGGCTGACCCAATAGCAGGGGCAGGTTATGGCTACCAGACCGGCGAGGAAGCCATTCACGGTAAAGCTGAGGTCCCACTTCTTGCTCATCAGGTAACCGACAAACATCGCTGAGAGCCCTGCGGCACACGCTGCCAATGTTGTGTTGGCGGAGATGCGGCCGATCCCCTCGAAGTCCATCGCAGAAAGCGTGCTGCCGGGATTGAATCCGTACCAGCCGAACCACAGTAGAAGCCCACCGGATGCGGCGATTGTCAGATCGTGCGGCATCATCGGGCCACCGCCGTCGCGCTTGAACCTGCGTCCTAGGCGTGGGCCCAGAACAATGGCGCCAGCCAGAGCGATGAAGCCGCCAATGGTATGTACCACTGTAGAGCCGGCGAAGTCGTGGAAGCTTTGACCCAACGTTGGTAGGAAGAATCCCGTGCTGCCCATCGTGGCGAGAAAGCCGTCTGGACCCCATGCCCAGTGGCCGATGATCGGGTAGATGAAGCCGGACACAGCCACGCTGTAGAGCAGGTCGCCCACAAACGCAGTGCGGCCGATCATGGCACCCGAAGTAATAGTCGAACAAGTGTCCGCGAACGCAAACTGGAAGATCCAGAAAGCGAGGAAGGCAACGCCCGAGGTTTCGTAGGTCGCTGGAACATTCTGTAGGAAAAACCAGTGATACCCGATAAAGCCATTGCCGTGCGCAAACATGAAGGAAAAGCCGAATGCGTAGAACAGCAAGCCGCACAGACAAGTGTCCACGATGCATTCCATCAGCACATTCACCGTTTCACGTGAGCGACAGAAGCCGGCCTCGAGCATCGTAAAGCCGACCTGCATGCCAAAGACGAGAAAGGCGGCCACCAGCGTCCACATGGTATTGACCGGGTTGACGATGTCATTGCCCTTGAGCGTGGCATCAGCTGCGAACACACTATGTCCGAGCAGGTTAGGCGCGGCGATATAGATTATAGCCATCACCACGGCCAGCCCCATCGCTTTGCCGGCGAAGAGCAGCATGCCGAATCGCCGCCATTTACTACTTCGAATGCGCTCGCGGAACCGCGAGGCCATAGAGCCACGCGGCCCGGGGCGCGGGGAGGAGTTTCGCTTGCGCATGAAGGTTCGCTTGGCAGTCATCAGCACAACGCTGACAGCCACCATGCCGAGAAACAAAGCCGCCGTGTTGCTCATATCCATGTGAGATCTCCTTGCTTCACTGAAAAGACTGGTGGACGCGGACCTCTTCGCTCGGGGTCCTGCGTGAGCTAGTGCTTGGGTCCGAAGAAGGCGATGAAGCCGACGGTTGCAGTGGTTTGCGCTTTGACCATGCCGGTGTCGCCCTTGTGGAAGAAGGCTTGATCGGACCAGTCGCGGCGGACCTCGGCGCGCATCAGCAGGCCGGCCAGCCACTTATATTCATAGGTTGCGGTGAATTCCTTAACACGTTGGGAGACCCCGGTCTGAAATCCCTGGTCCTCGTAGTATTCGAAGCGTCCGGCCAGCGCCGATTTAGAGGTGACCTGCTCACGCGCAGCGCCGGCGATGCCCTGCCAGTGGAGCGAGGTCATGTGGCTACCCGTGGCTTGAGGGGCGTGGTTCTGGCCGTAGTCGTAGTTGAGATAGGCGTTGAACTTCGCCGTCGGAGTCAACAGGACCGTGGTGTCGAACAGGTTGCGATAGCCCTTTTGGGTGTCGGTGTTTGACGGGCCGGTGTACAAGTTCGCGTCCCAAGTGACCTTCGGAGTTGTGACAGCGCTTGTAAGCCCCACGGTGACACCGCTATTGTTGCTCACGACGTTGTTCCAACCGTTCACGAGCTGCACGCCTGCTGTCCAGGTCTTCGTCACGGGAGTCGAAGTCCGCACGCCAAAGTGGTAATAGGGGATTGCAAAGGCGAACAGCAGTGAGCGCGAGTAGTTCCAGTTGCTCATCGTCTCGATTACTTCAGCGCCAGCGGAGGTGACGAACTGGCCAACGTCAATCTCTGTGCCATGTGCCTTGGGCGGCTTGGCGCTGATGTATGCCTGCTCAACGTAATTGTCTGTGGACTGCTCCGACGCGCTGTGAATGAGAGCGTTCGTACGGCCGAAGATCAGGTCGATGTGGGCACCGATCGGATCGGGGTCGTGATTTACCGTCAACTTCGCTGCCGACAGATTGAACTGATCCGTCTTATCGTTGAAGTTGTAAAGGTCGCTAACCTGGCCATTGGCCGCATTGCTGGGGCGATTTCCGTTGTAGCTGTAGTAAGCGTCGATGTAACCGCTAAAGTCGAGACCGCCGACGCTCCAGACGGGTGCAGGCGCGGCGGCAGCAGGAGAAGCCGTAGCTGTACCGGCAGGTGTCGCCGAGGCAGCGGTGGCGGCGGTGGCTGTCGTTGATGGGGGCGCGGTGCCGGGGGCTTGCGCGGTGGCGAACTGCGAAGACGCCAGCAGCATGGAGGCGGCACCGAGTAGGGACAAACAGCTTTTCAGGTTGGAGATCATTCATGCCATCCGGAAGTAGGATTGGGTGCAACTCGGCCCACTGCGTCAAGCGACTGACTATGCATTCACCCGTCGGCTTGCTCCTGTAGAAGCGCTGCGTCGTGGCTGTTTGTTCGTTGATAGGTCTAGGAAACGCGATCGCAGCTAAGGAACCCATAAAGAAATCCTCCGTTCTTGCTTTTCGCACGGGGGCGCCGAGCTTGCGTTTTAGGGCCACATCCCGTAGGCTTTCGCCTTATTCAAGCTGAAATTTTCCTGAAAATTGGGCTGTAAGCGCCACTCGCCTTTCCTGAGTGTTTCTTCGGCAACCTTTAGTATTGAAGGCACATTTGCTGCGCTCGCTGCTCACAGATTCCCGGCTGTTCGCGGCCAAATATCTTCAAACCGCGGAGATCCATGGTCGAAGACCCCAAAGAGCTTTTAGAAAGGCGCGAGGACAAGCCCCGCGGACGCTCCCGCGTGGGCTCTGAGTTCTCACACATGGACACCAGGGCTGCTCCCACGCAACACATCCCGCTACCCGCTGCGGCCGCAGAAGCGAGCGCAGTTGAGCTGGAGAGGATTTGCCGGTTTGCTGACAGCACGTCGCAGCTTGATCCTCACATCAAGCCGGGCGCGCAACTTGCCGAACTCACACGCTCGATCTTCCAGGTCGAAACTGCGGCCATCTTCGACGCCGACCTGCGCGAGGTGTACCTTGCCGGGCATCCGATCGATGAACTTCGCGACATGCTGGAAAGCATTTGCCTGTTCGAGACCTCCCGGGAGGATAGGGAGATTGGAATCATCCGGAGAGTGCTGCGCATGGGCAAGCTGCCGATCGGTGCGCTTCTTTTACGTGGAGAACTTAGCGCCTTGACCGCAGGCGCGGTCGCTTCTGTCATTTCGATCACCTTTGACCGTTACCATGCATTCGCAAACGAAAGCCGGACTGAAACAGCGCGGCGAACAGAACAAATGCGAACCATGGTTCTGGACAGCCTTGCCCATGCGTACAAGACCCCCCTCACGGCCATCGCAGCGGCAAGCAGCGGACTGGCGGCCATCTCGAAACTTTCGCCGCAGCAGGCCGAGTTACTTAGCCTGATCGACAGCGAAGCCAACCAGCTGAGCCAGCTGACCACTCGCCTGCTCAGGACGGCGAGACTAGATGTCTCTGATCTTGTTCCGAGCTTCGAGCGGGTTGCAATAGAGCCCCTGCTTGAGGACGTCGCCGCCAGCCTCCGCGATCCTTTATCAGCGTTTTCTGTATCGATTGCACTTTCACGCGAGGATCTCTCACTGTTCTGCGACCGCGCTTTACTAGTGACAATGTTGACGCACTTCGTCGAGAACGCCACCAAGTACGGCGAGCCCGGCACAACAATTCAGTTGCGGGTTGTTGAAAAGACCTCCAGTGTCGTGCTCTCGGTGCGCAACTTTGGACCAGTGATCCCGCTGGCGGACTGCGAACGAGTGTTCGACCGCTACTTTCGTTGCGCCCTGCACTCCAGCATGGCGCCGGGAACAGGTATTGGGCTTTCCATTGTGAAGCGCGCCGCCCTTGCTCACGGCGGCGATGTTTGGGTCACCAGCGATAAGACTCGAGGAACGACGTTCTTTCTCAGCATTCCCCATCACTCCGAGGGCAGACAAGACGCATGAGCACCTT
This sequence comes from uncultured Acidobacteriaceae bacterium, assembly GCA_963719405.1. Taxonomy (GTDB): domain Bacteria; phylum Acidobacteriota; class Terriglobia; order Terriglobales; family Acidobacteriaceae; genus Edaphobacter. The sequence goes on along the minus strand of OY970381.1, from coordinate 3,589,371 downwards.
ACCCAAAAACCCGCTTCGCGTCTTGCTGATCGACGACGAACCTGTCATTCGTCGCGCACTCCGAGCCGCATTGAAGGAGTTCGGATTCACTACGGTGGAAGCTTCGCGCGGAGAAGAAGCTCTGGTGTTGGTACAAACGCAGACCTTCGATGCTGTGCTGCTGGACATCAACATGCCGGGAATGGGAGGAATGAAAACGCTCTTGCATCTTCGCTCGTTCGCATCGCGCTTGCCGATCCTGATTCTCACAGTGCACGACCGCGAAGAGCTGAAGGTTGAAGCACTTGAGTGTGGCGCTGACGACTACATCACCAAGCCCTTCAGCATGCGGGAATGTGTGGCTCGCCTCCGTTCAGCCGTACGGCGCGCGCAGACGCCAGAGCGTGCGGAAGACGCTCCGATAACAATCGGATATCTACAGATCGATCCCGTGCGTCGCGCAGCGACCAAGTCGGGGCAGCCGATCCACCTGACTCGTAAGGAATACGACATCCTGTTTTATTTGATGACCCATGCAGGCAGAGCGGTTACGTACACAAGACTGCTGACCGCCGTTTGGGGTGTGGAATATCGAGAGGAGGTCGATTACCTGCGCACGTTTGTTCGGCAGTTGCGCAAGAAGATCGAGGACGACCCGTCAAACCCGAGATACCTAATGACAGACGCCTACGTCGGATACCGTTTCGTTGATGAACAGCTATTTGGCGACGGTCCGGAATCCGTTACCCCCCTCCGTGAAGATCCTACTGCCGACGAGTAAACGCCGGCTCAGGCATCGGGAAGAGACGACGACCGGTCGATCTACCTTCCCTGGACTAGAAGCGGAGGAGGTAAGAGGCTTTGAGGAAGATTTGACGGCCGTCATTGAGATAGCTGGGAGAGCGAGGGCGGAAGGTGTTGTTTGCATCGCAACCTCCCCCGGATAGCCGGTTACAGAGGACCCGATCAAGGTTCTGCAGGTCATTGTTGTAACCGAGATAGATCGCAGTTCCGGGATGCGGAAGCCAGGTGAGTAGGGCCTGAGTGCCGATCTGCTTTGTGCGCTGAAGGGATACTTGTGCGGGGTTAACAAGAAGAGAGTCATATTCAACGATCACGCGAGCCGAGAACGCTCGTGTGAACTGGTAGTTGATTTTGGTACGAAGGGTCTGATTTTCAAAAGCCAGGGCTTCGTTGGGATGGGCGCGATTTCGGTCCAGAAGGTAAGTGTTATCCAGAGTAAGCGAACGAATCGGCTGGAGGGTGACAAGGGCCTGCAGAGAGTCTTCGTGTAGGAGGGACGGAATGCCGTTCGCAGGGTTGTAGTTAGGATTGCCACCATGGGTGTAAATGATGTTGAAGTTTATCTGCGCTGAAGGTGCGCTGCGGAATACGAGCCCACCGAAGTTCTCAGTGATGTTGCGTTTCGCACGAAGGAGCGGGTATTGAGCTGGAGTGAGAGTGTCAGAATTCTCGCCTAAGAGGGGAGCAATCGTCGTCCTGCGAGCGAGGGTAAAGAAGGGATCTACTGTGGTGTAGTGGTAGACGCGGTTGCCGTCGTGGTCGAAGGCGATCTGGTCGCTCGTCTCTAAACCCCAGCTTTGAAGGATGCCGTGTTTGGGAAACCATTGATAGTTCGTGTGAAGGTTGTCAGATCGAACGTTAGCCGTCTGCACATAGCCGGCCTGCGTCACAAAGCCTTTGCTGAAGTCGTAGTAGGTATCGTCGAAGTTGAAAGAGTGACCGGAGCGGGTGAGCTCGAAATTACTCCCAGGGCCGGCAGAGTAGGCGGATGGTGAATCCGGCAGGTCGAGAGCGTGTGTGGAGCTCTCGACAAATTGGCCCTGGGCATTCCAACGATCATTGAGACGGGCGGTGAAGTCGACTCCGCCGGTACGATTGGAATTGCTGGCAAACTCCTCGTCAGTGTAGATGACGCCCAGGGAGGATCCCTTGCCTAAGTCCTGAGAGAGGCGCCCTACAGCGAACATCGCGTGAGTGCCATAGAGTGCGTTTGTGCGTGCAAAGATCTCACCGGGAGCGCGATCGTCGATGGCAAGTAGGCCGAGGTTGGTGCTGCCAAGCTTGCCAGTGAGGCGGGCGCCAAACTCGGGGTGAACTACGTTGCGGGTATAGAGGAGATTGATTGGCGTCGCGAAGTAGTTGGCGTTTTCAAGGAAGAATGGGCGTAGCTCGGGGAAGAACACCGGGAACCGCTGGTTAACGGTGAACTGAGGTTGGTCAGACTCAACCTGGGAGAAGTCGGGGTTGACGGTGGCATCAACAATGATGGAATCCTTAACGATGGCTTTCATGTCGCCACCGGCTGTACCCTCAAGGTGACGGGAGCTGAAGAAAGGATTGAGAGGGTCCAGAGTGTTCAGCGTGTGCTGGCTCTGAGCGATCGCGTAAGGGTTGATCTGAAAGTTGTGGGATCCGGTGACACCCTCGATACCTCGCAGAGTGCTCTCCTGGATAAGTACGCCGGAGATGTTGGCCGCGATCCGGGGCCACCAGTCTGTCTCGCTATTTCGAGGAAAGGATCGCTGGAGGACGACACCCCACCCGCCAGGTCCTGGCCGAAACCGAAGGCTGCGATAAGGGATCGAGATGAGGGCCGTCCACCCGCTAGGAGTCACTCGAGCATCGGAGTCCCAGACCTGGTCGAAGCTGTAGTCGGGGTTGTTGTTTTCTGTCCAGGCCGCGTCTGCCTGCACACCGGAGGGGTTCACGGTGAAGAGGATGCCCCGGCGGTGATCCTGGAAAGGATCGAGCAACACCGATACAGTGTCATCTTTTAGGATATTTTCGCGTCGAGCGAGATGCGTGCGGATGCTTTCCGGATGATGATCGCGGCAGACAAATACGAAAGTAATGGCGGCAGCGGTGCGAGCGAGGTAAACGTCGGTTGTTTCAGTAGCAGGCTTACCGTCTTCAGGGTTGCTCTGGGTGAAACTACGAAGATGGCTAAGCTGTGAGGCGAGGTCTGGGGAGGGTTCCATACTGTCGCCCGCTGGGGCGAAATCGCTTAGACGTAGTTGTCTGCCTAAGAGGGGAACCTTACCGTCGAAGTGAGGCTGTTCCGATGGAGGTGCGACGCGGCTTACGCCCGGCTTGCTCGTCTGTGAGAAGCAGGCAATGCAGGAGAGCATATACAAACAAGCCAGGAACGGACGGAATCCGGCGCGCATCCTATCCGCAGACCAACGCACCCGTTCCCGCCCTGCCCGCAACGTTTCCAAACGTACCCCGATTACCGTGCCTGTCAGTATTAGAACCTATCCCGGAGGTTCTCGGGCGATGACGCACCGCCCTCGACGGGTCGATCTGAGTAGGGATGGGCTCGAAGAGAGCCGGTTTTGACCGTAGCAGCGATCCAAACCCATGCTGATTGTGCGATTTGTAAGCGGAACCTGTTGTCAGATCTGAGGAAGCAGACCTAATGGTGAAGACTTGTAGTGCAGGATGGGACGCGCTCCATCGTCGACGTGATGGCTGAGGTACGGAGGCGTTCAAGCGGGGGCAGACACCTCGGTCCCCTTTACATCCAGGCTGTGAGGATGGTGACTACCTCTCCCGCGATCCCAGCCTTTCCGCACCAAACCCGCCAGCCAGGTTCCTGCCCGGCACGCCCACCCTGACAGCGATCGATGTCCCTCGAGAGAACAACCTCGCGTTCCCATCCGCAGCTCGCGTCACCGATAAGGCGCTCCGCCCTTCCTACCTCGTCGCTGCCGCGGCGCATCTCTCCAAATCACCTTGCAACCCGTGCGTGCCGGGGGCTGGTCGTGTAGACACGCCCCCAAGCACGCCGCAGCTGCCGTGTAGACTCGAATCCCGCCCGCTCCGCAACGTTCTCAATATCCAGCTGGCTGTGGCTCAACAGCTCATGGGCCAGCGCCACACGCAAACGGTTGCGATAGTCGACGATTGGCATCCCCACATGCTCATGAAACAGCCGTGACAGGTGGCGTCCGCTCGCGCCTGCAATCGACGCCAGCTGCGGCCGCGTCCACGCCTTTGTGGGATCTTTCGCGATAGCATCCTGCACTCGATGGATCGCAGGATGGATATGGTTTCTGCCCTCCAGCCACGGCGAGATCTGTGGGTCCGATCCGCTCCGTCGGAGGTAAACGACGAGGTATCGAGCCACGGCCAGCGTGCACTCCCGTCCGATCATCTGGTTCAGCAGGTACAGCGTCAGGTCGATACCAGAGGTGACACCCGCGCACGTGTACACCTCGCCGTCCTGCACAAACAACCGGTTCGTCAGCACATTCGCCGTAGGAGCGATGCGAGCCAGCTCAGCGCAATCCATGTAGTGTGTCGTACAGCTGCGTCCGTCGAGCAGCCCCGCACGCGCCGCGAACAGGGCGCCGGAGCAGATCGTCACCAGCTTGTGGCGCCTGGTCACCTTCGCCTTCAGCCAGTCCACGATAGCCTTCTCTTCTCCGGGATCCCTCTCCTTGTGCACGTGCATCGGGCCCTTCAGCGGCCGTTGCACCTGGCCCATAATCATGATGATCGAGTCGTCTGAAAGCTCCGGCGGAAGGGGCTCGATCTCGGCCAGCACCGCACCGACAGAGGTCTCGATGGTCGAGCTCGCCCCCACAAACTTCACGACAAACGAAACCTCCTCCTGCACCGCATTCGCCCTACCGAGCACCTCAAGCGGGCCCGCAATGTCCAGCAGTGTCGCCCGAGGCGGTAGAACAACAAGGATCGGAACAGTCCGTGGCACTATCACGTCCATCTCTCCTGACGCCAGCCGAAAGCCCCTCGACGGTCAAATGAAGCATAGGCCCTTTGGTCACCCCGGAAAAGCCCCCGTCCGGACAGGTTCCGGACAGAAACGGCCATCACGAGACGCATCCCAGCGAACTAACGACCGCTGCTCTCACCAGCCGTCGAATCTCCTCCTGATTGCAAGCCAGCCCCCAGGCGCGCGGTCGCTCGCGTCATCGCCCGCTCCCGCTTCACCTTTGGCGAGAGCATCACAAAGCTGCCCGAGTTCGAGATGTAGATCCGCTCGAACAATGATGTCGGAATCAGCCCGCCGATCTCCCTCGCCTCCTCGTGGTACTGCAGCCCCTGCGCGAACACATCCCACTCTCGGCTCCCAAGCTGCAGCCGCACATGTCTGACCTCCGTCCTTTTCCACTTGCCTTCGTCATCCCGCACCGAACTGCCGAGCGTTTCGGATGCACGGTTCTCGTTTTTATCGAAAAGGACGATCGACGCTGTGCCCGTATCCAGGACCAGCTCGCGCGTTCGCGGCACGTCTTCGACCACCTCAGCCTGCAAGGTAAGCGGGCCGTATGCAAGGGCGCCCTCAGCAAGCCTGCCCGTTTTTATCTTCGCTCCGCTCAGATGATTGAGCAGCTCGCCGTACCTGTCGAACTCGATCGTACGTCGCGCATAATCGATCATGTAATCCGCGTGGCTCAGCGTGTCCTGCCCGAGCACTCCGCGGATCGCAGGATCCAGGATCCGCAACCCGCCCAGCTTCCTGACCTGCAGCTGCACATGTTCCGCAGTGGTCGGCCCGATAGTGACTCTCTGCGCCAGAGCGAACTCCGTCGGCCTCTGTCCCACCAGGGTTCTCACTGTTTCGCCGTGCTGGACTGCGAGATGTAGCTCCTCTCCCAACTCGCGATCTGCAGCCGAGCAGGTGGAACCCGTGTCGAGCAGGAAATCGAAGGGTCCGCTCCCGTTGATATACACCGGCACCACAATCGCGAAATCACGCAACAGACGGAAGTGCACAGTCGGTCCCACCGAGACCTCCGCTCGTACACAACGGACCGAGCCGCACAGATACAACACGTACAACAGCAGGATTCGAGCTACGACCGACCACGCTCTGCTGGGTGCCGAAGCGGGTACAAATAAGTTGCAAGGCCTGGCTTTCGACCCCCCGCCCGCATCTTCATGTCGGAATGAATTGCTTTCAGGAGAGAGCATCTGTTCGCAGCCTCCTTGGCTGTCATCCAGAAGCCTAGGTCCCTACAAGGTGCCCCGAAAGCAGCTCCGGGGTCATTAGTGGGACACAATCGGACATTCCTCCTCTAAGGCTCTCCCTCCGAGCCTCTCGTGCGGATTCCGAATCCATTCACGGTCGTTCAACTCGTGATCCGCGGTGTGGTGTGCATGATGGTGGAACGCCACTGGAGTATTACCTGGACCCTGCTGCGCACACTCCCTGAAGGCTGCTCCTAACACGCTCACCCATCCCCTTCCGGATAACTTCGATGACTCGAAATTCCAAAGCGCGTTGACCCTAAAATAAACGGCTCAAGCGAAGGTGCCATATGGGCGGTTATGAAGACTCAGTACGAGTCTTGAACGGCGCGGAACAATGGTCTAGAAGGTTGTAGTACCGCTCCGCCTTCCAAGGAGATTGTGACTGGTGAGCGGTCGTGTCCTGTTCGTTGGTCGAAACGCGCGCATAGCCGATGAGCATACTTGGGCTCTAGGATGGTTCACGGATCATTGCGCAAACGAACCTTTGCACAACTCATGAAGCACGCCGGAACGACCGAGGATCTATAGCACGCCTGCTGATTGGATTGCTTCTCCTGATACCTATTCCGCTGGCATCCTGCCAGCTACCTGACATGAAGCACACTCCCTTTCGGACAGGGGAGATCAATTATTTTGGCTATGCCAGTGTAGATATAGCCGCCGTCCGTGCTCAGCTTCCAATACACCTTGGCGATAGCAAGGGCATGGCCACAAGCCAGCTTCGAGCTCGCGGCCGGGACCGAGTCATCCGAAATGGCGTGTTCCGCGCTACTGCCGAGTGACGTACAACTGATAGAGCAGGTCGGGGCGTGCTCTGCCAAGGAAGTCAAAGACGTGCACATAGAAGGAGTGGCCGCCGGCGAGGCGCAGGGTCAACATAGACCCGAGTGTGGCATCCGCGCTATGGCTGACGCACGGATCCGTGAAGTTGCCGATCCCTCGAGTGTAGGGGGCGCCCGCGGGAGGGGAGTCGAGCACCGGGTCGTTGCACGTTGCGAGACGATGTCCGCTCTCGTCGAGGATCTCTAACGCGGGATTGGTCGCGGATTCGGCGAACCGAACGAAGTTGAGAGACGAGTCCCAGGCAGGGACACTAGAGCCCACGGAAACGAGGAAGGTGTCACCCGGCACGCTCTGGAGCACGAAGTAGTCCTGGTCGGGAGCCGCGCTGCCCGCCGCATTCGTATAGGGGCTGAGGGAGGCGGTGTAGGTCCCTGGCGCGATGGGTGTGGCGGTCGTCCAACTGTCGTTACGAGCGGGAAGCGCAGCGGGAGTGACAAGGATGGTATCCGGCTTGTTGACAGAAAAGACCGTGGGCGTGGTTGAATCCGCAACGCTGATAGTGAACTGGGAGAGGCCCGCGATGCGGGGGCTGCCAAAGATCTCGCCCGTGGAAGGGCTGAGCTGCAGCCCGGAAGGCAGCGCGCCGGAGGTGATTGCGAAGCTATATGGGGGTGTTCCGCCGTTCAGACCGAGTGTGTGGTGAAAGGCTTGGTTGACGACCCCGAGCTGCATCAGGTTGTCGGCCACCACCAGTTTGAGTGGCAGGACATGGACGGAAGCGGGCAGGGATAGGGTGTGGCCGGCTCCGTCCTTTGCCTGTAGGGCGAAGGCGAAGTTGCCCGGCTTCGAGGGTGTACCAGCAAGGTCGAGTTGACCGTCGAAAGAGGGGAACGGAGTGGGAACAAGACCTGGAGGAAGAGCGCCGGATGTCACCGACCAGGAGATGGGCTCCACAGGGCAGATCACGTTGAAGCCGAAACCGTAGTAGACGCCTACCTGAGCCTCACGGGTTTGGTTTTCGATGCCCTCTGCAGAAAAGGACAGAGTTTGGGTGGCCGTGTTTGCTGGACTGGCCGAATCGGTGACGGTCGCTGTCAGCGGATAACCACATGCGCTGCCGGTGGGGGTTCCACTGAGCAAACCGGTTGGGGAGAGCGTTAGGCCGGTCGGGATCTGACTCAGTTTCCAGGTGAGCTGCCCGGTACCGTTGGCAGCCGCGAACTGCACGGAGTAGGGGTAGCCGTCCACGGCTTTTGGGAGCGTGGTCGTGGTGACGCTGAAGCCTCCACCTGAGCCGCTGGCGCCTCCGGAGCCACTGCTGTTTCCGGAGCTGCTCGGGCCGCCGGAGCTGCTGGATCCCCCGCAGCCGACCAGCGCGAAGGCGAATAGGATTAAGGTGGCCGTCGCGGTCAGATGCGATCGCATTAGCGGCTCCCCTTTTCGATAGCCGAAAACGAGAGAGTGCTCCTGAGTGAGAACGGGAGGATGGAGTTCAGCTGAGCGCTCTCGAACAGGTCCAGGGAAGGCGCCGTGCCATTCATGATGATGTCGATGCTGCCGGTGGTCTTGCCTGCTTGCACCGTCACGTAACTAAGCAGTCGCGGGACGGAGCAATCCATGTGGCTGAAGTCGGAGTCGGTGCTGGTTTCCTGCGCATTCCAGTACTCTCCCGGGCCGGGCAGCGGGATGGGCGGGTTGTTGGGACCGATGTTGCCACCCTGCAGCAGATCGGAGATTTCGACCGCATATTGACCTGCGGGAACGGGAATCTCGTACCAGCCGATTAGCGAAGGTACGCGCGAGCCGAAGCTGCTACCGTCGGCATTGTTTCCGTAGAAGCCGTGCGGGCAGCCGGCATCTGCGGGGCAGGGCAGGTAGTCTGCCGTGAAGCTCTGGCCAGGGTTCCCGGTGAAGCGGAAGCCGGAGACGCTGGACCACGCCTGTGACCGGTCTTCTGCGGCGCTCGAGCCGGGCCGCGCAGAATGGGCACTCACCAGGGCATCCTGCACGGCATTCTGTCCGTCGGAGAACAGGACCTTGCCCGTAATGGTGCCGTAGACGGAATTGAAGGAGGAAGAGGGATACAGCTTGGAGATCCACGCCTTGTCGTCGACGGTGAGGCCAGTCTGCGACTCGAGTGTGAAGTACATGATGGGCAAGGCTGCTATATCGTCGGCGGAGGTGCCGCACGGATCGGTGCCGGGGAGTGAGTGGTCCAGACCGAAAAGATGGCCGAACTCGTGCTCCATCACGTGATCCTGCTGCGTGTCGGAGAGCCCGGCCGCCCCGTTGAAGGCAGAGAGAGCACTCTGGACGTGACCGTCGGAACTCAGTTTGCACAGCGAGGTAAAGCCGATCACGGAGGCGTCGCCAATCAGTTCCGAGAAGAGTGCGCCGCTGCTGTCGAAGACGATGGGCGTCTGCGAGCCATTGCTGCAGGAGCCCTGCAAGGTGTTAAAGTCCGCAACGGATGCCACGTGCCCGCCGGTTACGCCCTGGATGGGACCGATGTTGACCGTGTTGAGGTTTGCGGTGGGTACACCGGTCCAGACCGCCATGGCGGCCTGCACATGAGCGATGGCGACGCTGTTGCTCATGTCCCCCAGCACTCCGGTATCGGTGCGGTACTGGACTGGATGGGAGTTGTCCCACACGAAAGGCTGGCCTTCGACGCCGAAGGTCGGGCCACCGACAACAAGTGGACCACCAGCAAAGGTAGGAAGCGAAAGGGCGAGCATAGCCAACGGGAGCAGGCGAAGAGAGCGGAGCATCAGCGGGCCTTCTGCGACTGCGTTAGCAGCGATTTTACGGATTCCTTCAAGGCACTGAGGGAGATGGGACCGCCCTGAAAGTTCTGAACCTCCGCGCGAGTGGCGGGGGAAAGCTCCCGCGGCCGCAGCTTTCCGGAGGCGAACATGCCCTGCATGAGACCGTGGTTGCCGACGCTGCTAACGGCCTGAGACCGCGCGGCTGAGGGGTGAAGAATGCGGAAGCGGCCCTGCTCCAGACCGACCGGGCTGACCAGGCCGAGGGGCGTCGGCCTGTTAAGGAAAAGCAGCACCTCGTCTCCGACACGGTAGCCAGCGTTGTCCGCGAGGTCGCGGATATCCCAAAGAAACTGGCGCAAGGTGATGTGCTGATCGGCCTTGCCTTTGAGCACGTCATCTGTCGCAAGCGTCAGGACCAGCACGCGCAGATTTGGATAAAGCGGGTGAGCCTCGACGCGCACCGTCTCCACGCGACCCTGGACGATGCGATCAGCTGCAAGAGTCAGGTCGCCTAGGTTACGTGGCTTTGTAATCGCGCCGCGCTGTGCGGGAGCATAAATGCTAAAGAGGATCGGGGACGAAACGGCGAGACAAAGCAAATACGTTTGAAGGCGGTGGCCCAAGGCAGACATGCGGCGATCCAGTATAGGTACGGCAGCGTTGCAGTTTGGCCGCGGCTTTGTTCTTCGGCGCAGCGGCCACTCCGGTGGAGCAGAGTGTACATGGGGACCAGAAGCCTGTCACTCACCTTCTCGGCAAAGAGATGCACGCGCTGGGGTTTGTCGCGCCGGTAAAGCTGTACATGGCGACGTCAATCGAGACCTTCGCCCGTTCAACATCTCATCTCGGTACGTGTGAGATTCGACGCAGGCGACTACAGAAGCACCGAGCCTGCGTCAGCCCCACGGGGCGAGCTAGCGGCATAGCGGTGGCTGAGTTAGGTTACCCGCTCAGTGCAAAGCAGGCAGAAGCTCAACACGGAGGAACTTGCGTAAGCGCCGGAGCTCAGGCCCCCCCTCATGTGCACTGCCATGCCGCCTTCTTCCCTTCTCCAACGCGAGCATGGAAACAGTGCGAAACTCCGCCGGAATGCCCTGCTGCTCTCGTTTGATTCTCATTATTCCGACTTCACGTGCACGATGACACGCCGGTACGACGTAAGGCGTGGCGATCCATCATCGGTAACGGCAAGAATGACGTGCACAAGTCCTGGTCCCTGGCAGAAGGACGTGGGCAGCGGCAGCCAGCCTTGGGGGCACGACGACTGCGCATTCAGAGTCGCGACTGGCCCGTCTTCACCACGCAGCAGCACGGTCGCTCCGTGTGAGCCCGTGAGCCCCGCTTCGGGATAAACAAACCATCGATACGTCAAATGCTGACCGTCAGGATCGCTCGTTCCCGTCGCATCGAGTTTCGCGGACTTCCCCACCACCGCTGTAATCTCGATCGGAGCGGTGCCCCGGCTTCCATTAGCAACGACCGTGGGTGCATGGTTTGCATGCGCAAAGTCGCGCACCGTCCAGTCCATCCGCGCCGCAAAGTCGTTTTGATATGCCTCTCGCCATCGCCAGATTGTCGCCTGGTCGGAGACGTGCACAAGGCCGTCTACTCCGGCGACCGCATCCTGCGAGGTCGTGCGCAGAAACTCATCACCACCCTGCGTCCAGATCGCATGCGTTTCGCCGTAAGGCTGCAGCCATACATAGCGGCCGCCCCAGCCACCCCAGTCCGGCCGCCGGTACGCGTTCAGCCCATTGTCCACCAGACCGAGAAAGCTTGGTGTGTCGCCTTCCATAATGAACATGAACTTCGGGTACACCTTGCCCAAAGGACCCTTTGCACGAATATTTCTGTCGAGCCACTCGTTCGTCACAAGGCTGGAGTCCGCGCCCTCACCATTGCGGTAGTAGGCATCCCCGCTGATGCCGGTCCATGTCGCGGCATAGTAGTCGTCGCTGTTCGGTGAGCTTGGCTTCACAATATAGAGCAGCCCCGGGAAGTTACGCCGAATCCAAGGCCCCGCATCGTCCTGGTCCGACATGGAGTACACACGCAAGCGGCTGACGACGCGCGCTACATTCACCCCGTCCGAATTCGCGCGGAGATCGAGCAGCGCTTGTGCCAGCGTGTTCGCTCCGCCCCAAAGGCAGATCCAAAGTGGACGCGAATCGGAGCTCTGCATTGCGCGGAGTAGAGCGTCCGAGCCCGCGGTCTGCTTGCCCAGTCCAGTGGCTGCCAAACCATAACCGGCCTGACCTGCCACAACTAGCGCGTCGAGCGACTCAGCCCTCGGCCAGCCACTTGCGTGAAGCTGAAGATTCGACCGCACCTCGCTATAAGCATGAATAAGCGTGTGCATCGTCTCCGGGTGGACGGCACTCTTCTGCCACGTCGACGTTGACGCCACCAGCGCCTCGAGGTCGAACTCGTTTGAGTACAGAAGCAATCGCACAAACGACATCTGATCGTCCGGCTCGTTTCCCATATCGCTAACGATCGCCACACGTGGCTTACCCACAAACAGGTCCGCCGCTTGCGTAGGCGGAGCGGTCTGGGCAAAAGCCCCTGTACCGATCACGCACCAGACCGCGGCCCAAACGCAAGCTGCCCGAGCCTTGAGTGCGCGTCTCATTCCATGAGCATAGTGGATGTTTCCAGCTCGAGCTCTGGGCGCAACATCGGAATAGATGAGCAACACGTCATCACGGCCACTTGGACGTGCGTCGTTTCGAAATTGGTCGCGCAAAAGAGCCCAATTGGCACGCCGGTCGCATCCAGGTGGGTCACTGCATCGCTTTTGTGAGTCGGAACCACAGACGTGACGCTCGTGGATCGTTGCTGACGGACTCTCTTATTGGCACGCTGCGAGCCCTGCATGAGTGCAGGTTAGTGACCTCAGCACAAGCGATCCGTGCCAGGACGAGTGTTTACCTCTGCGAATCTTCTGTGCAGGTGAACGCGGAGGCTTTGGTGAGATCGCCCAGGCCGTTCCAACGGGCTGACTGCGGGAATGGACAGAGGGGGCGCTCGAAGGTTGGCTGGTCGCCTTCCTGGTGTGTCGCGACTATGCGTGTGGGTGGAGCGCCTGTGCTCACCCACGCGTCGAGCGCCGCGACGGGATCAAAGGTTGTAGCACCTGAACCTCCCCCACAATGGCCCATGCCAGGCACCATAAACAGGCGTACGGCATCACGGGTCGACCGCCCAAGAACGCGTTCGACGGCACGGTAGTAGTCCGTAGTGCTTTGCGGCGGCACCACAGGGTCGGCCCAGCCGTGATACATCAGCAGCCTGCCGCCATGACGCTGAAAGGCACGAAGGTCGGGATCCACAGCCTCAACAAACGGGAGCTTCGCGCGTGCGGCAGCGATGCCGGAGTTCGCGTCGAAAGCGTCCAGACTGAAAGACGCCGGCGCCAGAACCCATGAGCTCCAGAACTCTGCCCGGATGGGCTTTGTCGGCGTGATGAGGTAGGATCCCCAGCCTGCCTCGCTCCCGCGGGGCCAGCCGGCGAACATTGGCCTGCCCGCGCTGTCCTGCACCGGGCCTACGTAAAGCTTTCGCACAATTGCGATCTCAGGAGGTGTCAGGCAGTCGGCGGTGTTGGTCGCATTAGCGCAGGTGAGCGAACCAGGGTCGAAGGAACATTTCGTCGGATCGTTGATATAAGGCTCATCCTTACAATCCTGTTGGTTGCAGGCTGCAATGGCTGCATGGGTGATGAGGGATAGCTTCGACGCCGGGAAACCTTCGCCTGCGGATGGATGGGTAAGCTTCCAACTCTCCACAAAGTCGGCGTTCAAGAGGATGCGGCTATTGCCCGGATCTCCTGCCACAATGCCGTCAAAGTCTTCCGGAAAACGTTGTGCTTCGCTCAGCGCCTGCTGCCCGCCCGTGGAGCAGCCTGCAAAATACGCACGGGCGGCCGGCCTGCTATAAAACGCGTTCACTATGGCCTTGGTCTGGAGCGCTAGCACGTGCGTGCTGCGGTAAGCCCAGTCGCGGATCCGCTGCTCGTGGCCAGCTCCAAAATCGAGCGAGTCGCCCGTGTGCCCAGTGTCCGATCCCGCAACCGCAAAGCCGCGACGCAAGCCGGCCGCCATCTGGGGCAACGAAAGCGCGCTCGAATAGCCGCCATTGCCGGTCGCCAACAGCTTCCCGTTCCATGCGCCGGGCTCCGGCAGCCAGACGTCCGAGGTGACGGCGCTGTCTGAGCTGGTCGCAACTACGGTGCGGACGACACAGTGTGCAGGAAGCTGCTGCGGGGGTGGTTTGTAGGGACCGAACGGGGGCTGCTGTATCTCACCAGCCGGCATAGGGCTCGCCGAAAACACGCGCGTAGCCTCTAGGTGGAGGTTGCGCAACGCTTCGCAGCTTGCAGAGACGGGCCCCTGCGCATGCGAAGAACAGGTGAGTAAAGGGGCAAACAGGGTAAGGAAAAGAGACCGTCGCATCGCTATAGCTCCAGCGTAAGCATCACCGAGCTCAGGCCCTTGCCATGGGCATCCAGGCGCAGGGATCGGGTCACGCTCTCCGTCAAGGGACGATGCAGAACGAAGTTCAAGGCCCAAAGATTGGGCACGCAGTAGCGTACCACCGGCGAATCGATGTGCTCTTTGAAGAGCTCACTGACGGCTTCTTCCGTCACACGCTCCTTGAGCAATGTGTAGTCCTCTTGGCGGTAAGCGATGACGGAGATATTGACCAGGTTTCCCTTGTCCCCGGCGCGGGAATGCGCCACCTCACGCAGCATCATTATGCCTCCTCGATCCTGATGGTTGGGTGCACCAAATCCCTTGACAGCAGCGCCGGCACGATCGCGATGCTTTCACGGATAGACGAAGTTACCCCCGCCCCACCCGCCGGCCCGTTTAGATAAAGACTCTCCACTTCCCGCGTTAGCCGGTGCGCGGCGGCTTCGTCCTCGAAGCGGCCTGCAGCACGCAACCGAAGTTCATGCGGCATTGCTGCCTCTTCAGTGTGGCCGCTGATTGAGCTCAGACCGATGATGTCGAAGTGCAGGTCATGCACGCCATGACGCGCCATGCGCTTCCGCAGAATGGTGCGGGCAAGCTCCGTACGTCCCAGCGCCCCGGGACCAGCGTAGGAAATCTGCGCCTCGGCGAGGAAGCCCTCCAGCATGCCTACCGATACCTTGTAGTCCGGCGGACGCATCGCGCCGGTACCCCCTGTAACCCTCACCCGGTTCGCGCTTTGCTGCTCTAGCTGCACCGTGGTGAAATTCGCCACCACATCCGGGGTCATATATTTTTCCGGATTCTGAACCTCGTACAAAAGCTGCTCACGGCAGGTCTGCAAGTTGAGCACGCCTCCGCTTTGGGGGAGCTTGGTCAGCATCGCAGCGCCTGTGCTGTCAACCTCCGCAAGCGGAAATCCAATGCAGTCGATGCCCTCGACATTCTTGTAGCCGGGGTCGGCAAAGTAGCCTCCGGTAAGCTGCCCGGCGCACTCCAGCATGTGTCCGATCACAATGCCCTGCCCCAGCAGATTCCAGGCGTCTTCTGCCCAGCCAAACGCATGCAGAAAGGCGCCTAGAAACAGCGATGGATCAGCCACTCGGCCGGTAATAACGACGTCCGCACCCTGGTTTAGGGCCTCTGCCACCGATCCCGCACCAAGGTACGCGTTGGCTGAAGCAAAGGTATTCGGGGATGGAAGAGGTTGACCGTCGAACGAAGTGAACCTGTCGCGCAGATTGAGGACGTCGTCGCCTTCCACGTAGGCCACGCGCAGTCCCTTCAAACCAAGCGCACGTGCGATCTCTATGGTTTTCTTTGCAGCAGCTTTTGCATTGGCCGCGCCCATGTTGCCGATGATGCGCACGCCATTCCGACGGCATGCCGGCAGCACCGCGTTCATTCGATCGGCCAGCAGGGGATCATAGCCAGCATTGGGGTCGTCCCGTTTCCGCAGATGACTAAGTGCGGTCGTTCTTTCCGCCAGGCACTCGAAGACCAGGAAGTCCAGCCGGCCCGCCTCGGCAAGGTCCACTGCTGGATCGATCCGATCACCAGCAAATCCCGCTCCCGCCCCGATTCTGACACTTTGCATAGCCAATTCCCCGACGCTTACAAGCCTGATCTTCAGCGGGACGATCTTAATCTGCGATGGCTGCGGCGGCCTCGGTCGACCCCTCGGTATGAACGGCGAGTCAGCTGATCCCCGCACAAGTATAGGAAGATCAATAACGATTTGTACATTGCATAAATGCGATGAAAGCATTCGCTCTTGGCGATGATTGCTGAAGCAGGAACGCTAAGACTGATTATCGTAATTACCGATCATTGCGATCTGATCAATCTATTGTACAGATGTTTTCTCGCGTTGCTATAGTTCCCGGTGTTCCAGAAAAAGGGTTCGGTTCAATGTTGTTCGCCCGGATGAGCAACACCGGACGCCAGCGGCCGGGTTTCGCGGCACTAACGTCTCACGTCGGACACGGAGATGTTCTCAGGAGGATCTTCGCAATGGCAAAGAATCGCGGGCTCAGTCAGCGCAGGGTTCCTTCGGCGCAGATCACGATTGAGAATACCGGCACGCCACCAGCGTCGCATGAGATCGCTATCGGCTCAGGTGTTCTTCTCTGTTCCATGAACATAACCATGCAAACAACAAGGAAGAGGCGGTAGTGCCAGGATCCAGCCGACAGTTCAAGATCATCACCTTGTGCGTTGCCTTTGCAACCGTCATGGGAGCATCCGCACAGTTTAGCCCGCCGCCCAAGCCGGCGCCCAAGGGCTCGTGGGAAAACAAGAGTCTCAGCCCGGATGTCCGGGCCGACATGGTCATCCAGAAGATGACGCTGGATGAAAAGATCCAAATGCTGCATGGGCTCGGCTGGGGCGGCATGAACAGTGCTGCAAACGCCGGCGACTCGTTGCGGTCGTTGGGCGGCGCGGGCTTTATCCCTGGAGTTGAGCGCCTCGGCATCCCCGACCTGCAGATGCAGGATGCCGCCGTTGGAGCGGCTCGTGGCGCGGCACGCAGCCGCTACGCGACGGCTTTGCCCTCCGCCATCGCCAGCGCAGCCAGCTGGGATCCCAAACGCGCGTACGATTACGGTGCGCTGATCGCCACCGAGCTGCGCAATCAGGGGTACAACATGTCGCTCGGCGGCGGAGTAAATCTGACGCGCGAGCCGCGCAACGGCCGCACCTTTGAGTACCTCGGCGAAGATCCCATCCTGGCCGGCACCCTGGTCGCCCAAGTGATGAAAGGAGAGCAGGATCAGCACATCATCGGCGACATCAAGCACTACGCCGTCAACGATCAGGAGAGCGGGCGCAATCACGCCAACGCCATCATCTCCGAGCGTGCCGTACGCGAGACGGATCTGCTCGCCTTTCAGCTCGGCCTGCGCGAAACAGACATTGCTGCGGTCATGTGCTCGTACAACCAGGTCAACGGCGTCTACGCCTGCGAGAACGACTTTATCCTGAACCAGGTCCTGCGCAGGGACTGGGGTTTTAAGGGTTTCGTCCTCTCCGACTGGGGCGGCACGCACAGCACGGAAGCCGCGGTGCGGGCCGGCCTTGATATCGAGATGCCCGGATTCGGCTTCTACGGCCCACCCTTGAAGCAGGCCGTGCTGGACAAGCGGATCTCTGAGGCGACCCTAAACACCATGGTGCATCGCGTTCTCCGCTCGGAGTTTGCCACCGGCATCATCGACTACCCCCCACAGCAGGAAGTGCCGGACATCCAGCACGGCTTTGAGGTTTCGCAAACGACAGAAGAGCAAGGCGCGGTGCTGCTGAAGAAC
The DNA here is from genome assembly GCA_963719405.1 of uncultured Acidobacteriaceae bacterium. Taxonomy (GTDB): domain Bacteria; phylum Acidobacteriota; class Terriglobia; order Terriglobales; family Acidobacteriaceae; genus Edaphobacter. The sequence goes on along the minus strand of OY970381.1, from coordinate 3,572,034 downwards.
TCGCACAATATCCTGCCGCTCGATGCAGCAAAGGTCCGCACAATCACGATCATCGGCGGCCATGCCGATGTGGGCGTGCTGTCCGGTGGAGGCTCCGCTCAGGTCTCGCCTGCGGGTGGCAACCCCGTGCCGCCAGCCAACCCCAACGATCCCGAAGGGTGGATGCATGAGCTGGTCTACCACCGGTCTTCGCCGGTGAAGGCCATCCAGGCCCTCGTCCAAGGCGCGCACGTCACCTACAACGCAGGCACAGACCCGGCGTCGGCTGCGGAGGCCGCACGCGGTGCCGACGTGGTCATCGTCTTTGCGACGCAGCATGAGTCCGAAGGGGAAGATCTGCCAAGCCTCAGCCTCCCCGGCAACCAGGACGCTCTGATCAGCGCTGTGGCCGCGGCCAACCCGAACACGGTCGTCGTGATCGAATCCGGAGGAGCCGTCACAATGCCCTGGATTGAGAGTGTCAGCGCTGTTTTCGAGGCGTGGTACCCCGGCAACCGGGGCGGCGAAGCCGTGGCCAACCTGCTCTTTGGCCGCGTGAATCCCTCGGCCAAGCTGCCCATCACCTTCCCTCGCGCTGAAGCCGACATGCCCCACCCGACCGAGTCTACGCAGCCCGACGGACCCAAGACGGACGTCCCCGGGCTTCCGGGCTACAAGGTGAACCAGACCAAGTTCGACGTGCATTACGACGAGGGCTTGAAGGTCGGCTACAAGTGGTACGACGCAGAGCATAAGGAGCCGCTCTTCCCGTTTGGCTTCGGCCTTTCCTACACCACGTTTGCCTACTCGCAGCTGAAGGTGCAGCTGGGCAACAGCTTGCAGGTAAGCTTCACCGTCAAGAACACTGGGCAGCGTGCGGGTGCGGAAATCGCCCAGGTCTACGCTTCCCTTCCCGCTGCAGCCGGCGAGCCGCCAAGGCGTCTGGTCGGGTACAAGAAGGTTGAATTGCAGGCGGGCGAATCGCGTCGGGTGGAGCTACCGGTAGAGTCGCTGTACCTGTCTATTTACGACACGGCCAGCCACGGCTGGAAGCAGCTCCCGGGCAAGTACACCGTCTCCGTCGGCTCCTCCAGCCGTGACCTGCCGCTCAAGGAAACCACAACGCTGAACGCAAAATAGTTGCTGCACTCACCAGAGGCGGGCACTTATCCGGGTGCCCGCTATGCTTGCCTAGAACGGCAGAATGCCGAGCAACACTGCGGCGATCGTCATCACAACCGAAGCGCCAAAGAGAAACGGCCCGGCGAACCGCTGGTGTGTTCCGAGCTCGATCTCGCTGAGGCCCGTAATCAGAAACGTCGCCGGCGTGAGCGGACTTACGGGGAAGCCGGTAGTCATCTGTCCCAGCAGCGCAGCCTGCCCCACGCTCGCCGGCGCTACGCCAAAGCCCTGAGCCCCTCCCGCGAGCACAGGCAGAATGCCGAAGTAAAAAGAATCCGGATCGAACAGAAGGCTGAGCGGCATCGCAATCAGCCCAAGCGCAAACGGGATGTGATGCCCGAAGCTATGCGGGATATGGCGCAGCGACGCCTGCCCCACGGCCGTCAGCATTCCCGTGCCCTTCAAGATTCCCGTAAAGGCGCCCGCAGAACACAGGATCGCGCACATGGAAATAGCAGCCTTGGCATGCCGGTCCAGCGCCGCCGCCTGCTCCTTCATAGAGCTGAAGTTCAGCAGCAAGGCAAGCGTAGTCCCCAGCATGAAGGCGAGTGCCGGCTCCACCTTGCCGCTGATCGCCACGCCAAGGACCAGCAGCGCCAGCACAAGGTTGCCATAGGGGCGCCAGCGCGCTCCCGGCACCACAATGACGCGCTCGGCCACAATCGCAGGGGTGGCAATGCTGAGCCCAAGGCGCTTGCGCTCGCGCCAGCCAAAGTAGACCGCCACGGCAAAGACATACAGCAGTCCGATGATCTGCACCGGGATAAGCGGACGCACCAGGGCTATGGGCGTTGTATGGAGTGCGCTGGCCGCCCGCATGGTCGGGCCCGTCCACGGCAGGAAGTTGACTCCGGCCGCAAGAGACACCGTACAGGCAAGGATGCGGCGATCCATGCCGAGCTTCAGGTAGAGCGGCAACATGGTGGGGACCGCAATAAGGAAGACGACGGCTCCGGAGCCATCCAGGTGAAGTAGAAGCGCCAGCAAAGCTGTACCCGGCACGATCAGCAGCGGGTTGCTGCCGACAATGCGCAGGATCCAGCGGATCAAGGGCTCTACCAGACCGGCATCAGTCAGAATCCCGAAGAACAGGATGGCAAACAAGAACATGGCGATGACAGGCGCAATCGACTGCAGCCCGGCAAGCGCAAAGGTGCCTGTCTTCAGGCCGAAACCGGCTGCGAGCGATGTAGCAGCCGGAAACAGAAGCAGCGCGATAAGAGGTGAAACACGGCGGCTGGCAATGGCGGCAATCATGCCGACAATTGTGATGACTCCCCAGAGGGCAAGCATAGCGTGCACGCGGCCGAGCCGCCCTTTCATGAAGGTAGCGGCAAGTATAGAGAGCCAGCGCGTGATGTGTATATCGCATATTAGTGAAGGTTATAATCGCTTTTGCCTATGATCCATGAACTCCGTCACGTCAGAGCTTTTCTGAAGATTTCAGAAACGCGGAACTTCACCCGCGCGGCGAATGACCTGCATCTCTCACAATCTGCGCTGACCGTTCAAATCCAGCAACTGGAAGAGAGTCTGGGCGTCCAGCTCTTCGACCGCAATAAGCGGGGCGTCACGCTAACGGCCGCGGGCAAGGATGTGTACGGGCCGCTGCAGCGCCTGTTCAACGATGCCCAGACGATCGTCAGTCATGCGCAGGAACTCAGTTCCGCGTCGACCGGGTTTGTGACCATCGGCGCCCTGCCTACCGTTTCCGCGTTCGTGCTCCCCTACCTAATCCAGAGCTTCGTGCAGCTCTATCCCGGCATACGAGTGCAGTTATTGGACCTGGTCGCGGAGCGCGTTCGGGAGGCAGTTCTGAAGCGTCAGGTGGAGCTTGGCATTGGGACGCGTCATGGCCGCGCCGCTGAGTTCAGTTGCACGCCACTGTTTCACGACCGCCTGGTTCTCTTCGTACCGATGGGGCATGCGCTCGCTGCAAGAAGCAACATTAACTTGCGCGAGGCAAGCGCCTTCAATCTGATTCTGCCCACGCGCGATAGTAGTGTACGAGAGAGCGTGGAAGCAATCGCTTCTCGCGAGAGAATCGTTCTTCAAACGACCTTTGAAACCAGCTTCATGCCTACCGCCCTTGGTCTGGTGCGCGCCGGGCTAGGAGTCGCCATTCTGCCTGAGTCGGCGGCCGGGCGGCATACCTCGGAATTCCAACGCATTCCTCTCGATCGCTTTCCAGACAGACCCATTGAGCTGCTGCAACGGCAGGACCTCACGTTATCTCCCGCTGCGGAAATGTTTGCGCAGCACCTTCGGCAACACTTCCGGAGAAAGGATGCAGCGCGCAAAGCAGAGACGCCAGCCCGCCACAGACGGAAGTGAGTTCAATCATTTACAAAACCGATGCTTCCTTTCTGTTCAATGAATTGTACTAATGTCATTTGAACTTGCTATAGTCTGCGGCGTTGCAGTTATTTGTTCTCGGAGGGCCGTATGAAATGAGCAGGCAAGTTCTGTCTTACGGCGATCGCCACACTCGCCATATCGCTCATGGAGGCCCAGGGCGCTCCCGTTCGCATCCCGATTCAGGCACCCTTGGCAAGGGTACACCGGCTGGAACATCACAGCGGGCGGTTTCAGCAAGGGCCAGTTTGCTCGCTCAACGGCGGCTATCTCCCATTTGCCACAACCCGTGAAGAGCGGGTGTCCCGAAGTGATCCGAGACCCTCGCTTGCAGAGCGCTACGGCAATAAGCGTCGATACCTTTGCGCGGTCCAACACGCGGCGCGGACCCTCGTCAGTCAGCGCCTCCTTCTCCCAGAAGACGCCGCGCGGCTCCAGTCTCAAGCAGCGCACGGCAAAAACCTGCCGGAGAACTCAACCCGCCGAACAATCTTAATCGGAAAAAAGAGGAAATAATATGAGACCTACGCCGCCCGTCCCGGTCCAAGAAAAAAAGTTCTACCTCGCTGCTCTCTTTCTCTGCTCTTCGGCATTGGCAGTCGGCCAGACGGCTACTCCGCCGGATAAGCTGCCCCCCGTGATTGACGTGCATGTGCACGCCATGGACGGCGGAGGCGGGCCCTCCATGTGTCCCTTTCCTCCGGGCTTCACGGCTTCCGACCCGCGCTCCAAAGAGGCTCCGTTTGGCTGGACGGAACAGGATTGCACCCCGAAGCTCTACCCAGCCAAGCCCGGGAAATACATCGAGGAAGTAACTGCTGAAATGCAGCGACTTAATGTGACCGCTGTGGTGTTCGGAGATCCGGACAGTGTGAAGAAGTGGGAAACCGCTGCACCCGGCCGGGTGATCCCAGGGACCTCGTTCGAGACCAACGGCCCCAGCGGCCCTGTTCCTGTGTCGATGGATCAGCTCCGAAAGGATTTCACCAGCGGAGGCTTCAAGGTGATGGGCGAGATTGGACTGCAGTACGAGGGTCTTTCCCCTAGCGACCCATCGGTCGACAAATATTTCGCGCTTGCCGAAGAGCTTGACATCCCTGTTGCCATCCATATGGGTACGGGAGGCTCCGGCCGCGCTAACGTCACGACTCCGAAGTTCCGCGGATCTATGGGTAACCCGCTGCTGCTTGAAGACTTGCTGGCCCGACACCCCAAATTGCGAGTGCAGATCATGCACGCGGGTTACCCGATGATCGACAACCTTCTCACTCTGCTGCAGGCAAACTCGCATGTTTACGTTGATGTTGCCGGGCTGATCTGGAGCTATCCGTTGGCGGAGATCAATCGATACATTCGCAGGATCGTTGAGGCTGGATTTGAAGATCGCGTAATGTTTGGCACGGACCAGTTGCTCTGGCCGAAATTGATGGCCACTTCCATCAGCGTGATCCAGAACGCCGACTATCTCACCCCGGAGCAGAAGCGCGACATCCTGTTCAATAATGCGGTGCGTTTCCTCCGTCTCGACTCCTCCAAGATGCAGAACTGAGGGACAGGTCGCCATACTGCTGCACAAGCGTTGTCGGCCAGACGCCCCTTTGTCCTCGTCTCTTTGTGAACAATTCGCTCGGCGTTCATCCGCGCCCGTAATGCGATTCAGGCTCTAATCTGGCCCCGATGAGTTGTCGTCCATCGAGAAACGTTTGGCTTCACCAACTCGAAGCATTCTCAACGGCGATCTGGATCGCTTTTCGGATGCGACTGGCCTAGGCAGAGGAAATCTAGCGATCGGACAAGAGACTTCATGGTCGAGAACGCAAAGGAATTTCTAAAAAGATATGCCGTTAGGCGTATCCTCCCTACAATTTAGGAGATTGCACGTCAGTGGTAGTACAAGATCTTATAGATCGGTTGGCAGAACACGAGACCCTGCGAGCGGCGCCGCGGACAGAGTTGGACTGGCTGGTAGCGCACGGGCAGATTCGAAAGCTGAACACTGGCCGAGTATTGAGTATGAAGGGTCAGCAGGTCGAGGCTCTTTACATTATTCTTTCCGGGCGATTGGCTTTATTCGTAGATCGTGGTGCCGGACCGAACAAGGTCATTGAATGGCGCGCTGGAGAGGTTGCCGGGATGTTGCCGTATTCGCGGCTCATGTCTCCGCCAGGAGATTCGAGCGCACTGGAGCCGCTGGAGATTCTCGCTATACCCCGCGACCATCTCAGGGCGATGACGCGAGAATGCTTCGAAGTCACCTCGATACTGGTACATACGATGATTGATCGTGCCCGTCTGTTCACCTCAAGCGACCTGCAAAACGAAAAGATGATCTCCCTGGGAAAACTTTCGGCGGGGTTGGCTCACGAATTGAATAATCCAGCCTCCGCGATTGAGCGTTGCGCGGCAATGCTCGATGCTCATATCAATGACTGCGACGAGGCTACACGCGGTCTGTCTGCGGCCACACTAAGTGATGCCCAGATCGCTTCCATAGACGCGCTTCGTGCGGCTTGTAGGGCGAAGAAGAACCAAGGGGTGCAGTCTCCTCTGGAACAGTTGGAATCGCGAAGAGGCGATTGCGGAGTGGCTTAACAACTACGGACTGGATACGGTCTGCGCAGGCATGCTAGCCGACACCGAAGTATGGTCTGAGGGATTCTTCGCAGTAGCTTGAGGTAGTATCGGAATCTTCCTTATCGTTGGTAAAAGCGGGTTGTGTTCACCATTGTTCTTCTTTGGTCTTCTACACTCCAGCAACTTCTACAGGTGGTTATCATCAGTTCACAGGTGAGACACGGGTCATGTGACACCCGCTCTCGTGGTTGATGGGCCATGATGTGCGACTTCGTCGAGTTCTGTGACTTCGGTATCCATCTCCTTCGAACCAGGAATAGTTAGTTAGAAGGCCTCAGCGGCCCACGGGCTCCGGAGAGGACTCGTTACAGCACGTTATCCCTTTTGTCAATGTTCCTGTCTTCGAGCGGGGCCGTATAAAAGCGGTGATGTACGTTAATGATGCCGAACAACACGATTGGTCAAGCGACGAGCTCTCGCTTATCCAAGAGGTTGCTCGGGGCACGCGAACGGCGATGGGACGTCTAGCGGCTGAGGCAGAACCTGCAAAGAAGGCGAGAGAACTCAGCGATCTGTTATCCGCAACCACAGACGCAGTCGTGGCACTCAATCGTGATTGGCAATTCTCTTATCTGAACCCGAGCGCGGTGAAGAGGTACGCTGCGGGCCGCGAGCTGATCGGAAAGAAAGTATGGGAGGAGTTCCCAGACGCATACTACACCGGATCGCCAGCCGTCGAAGCGTACGAGGGAGCGATGTACGCGAAGGTCTCAGACTCCTTTGAAATCTTCTACCCGGAACCGCTCAACATCTGGCTTCGCGTGTCGGTCTTTCCAACAGACGACGGAATCGTGACGTTTTCAAAAGGAGTGACTGAAGAGAGAAAGACGCTGCGGCGCTGCTCCAAATCGAGAAACTCGCAGCCATTGGTTGGCTTGCCGGTTCGATCGCACATGAACATCAATAACCCTCTCGAATCTGTTACCAACCTGCTCTATTTAGCCCAGGGCAGCACCGATTTCGTTGAGATCCAGGATTACCTCAGGACAGCGGAGCACGAATTGGGTCGCATCTCGGCGATCACGAGGCAGACCCTGCGGTTCCACAAGCAGTCGACCGATTCACGGCCAGTATTCAGCAAGGATCTGCTGCGTACCGTTCTCTCGATCTACTACGGGCGTCTCACCAACAGTGGAATCCAAGTGGGAGAGCGCGACCGTACCAAAAAAGCGGGGGAGTATTTAGACGGTGAGATCCGTCAGGTCCTCAATAACCTCGTAGGCAATGCCACCGATGCAATGCTTCCGGGAGGCGGCCGTCTGTTGCTACGCAGCCGCGATTCGTACAACTGGCGACTTGGCCAACACGGCCTCACCATGACCGTTGCGGACACAGGAAACGGGATGCCACCAGAGATAGCGAAGCGAGTCTTCGAAGCCTTTTTCACTACAAAGGGCAACGAGGGAACCGGCCTTGGACTCTGGATCAGCCACGAAGTTGTAGATCGGCACCATGGATCGCTACGTTTACGGAGTTCGCAAAGAAAAGAACAGACGCTCCCAGGAAGTCGCATGAGTAAGTGAATCGGGAAGCCACTGTGCCCGCCCTCAAGCCGTCCGAGTGCTAGCGTCCAAACCCCGCAGCTCTCATGCGGGAGATCGTTGCGGCAAATGCCGGGTTCTTCTTCTCATCAATGATCGGTTCGCGATTGTGCGCCTCAGATAGCTCGGCTGTTGTGACGGAAGGGTAAAAGTCGTGGTACTTCGCGGCTAAATTCTCGAGTGCGACGCCCACCAGCCACTGTTTGTTCAACGCAACCTGCGTCAGGGTGATGACGTCAGAGATCTGCGCGGGCGTGAGATGTGACAAACGGCTGTCTGTGAATTGATATCGCGAGGCCTCATTGAGTGCATTCCAGGTGAGCCAGCGAGCATCGTCCACTTCTCTCAGCTTGTTATAAGCATCCTCATACTGCTCAATCTCCTCCCGGCTCATTAGGCTGGTAACTCCGCTGGTCTTTGCAGCGTCCCAAACTGCTTCGCTGTGAGGTTCATGGACGTGAGACCAGATCAAGCTGCCAGGCAATGTTTCGTCCGCAGTACCTGGATGAATCTGTAGATAAGCCAACACCATCAGATTGTTCCTGAGTTCAACTGTCTCCCAGCGCCAGTAACTTGCCTCCTTCGCCATAGCCTTTCTGTTTACCTCACGCTCATTGCTGAGCTCTCGTCGTACCTGAGCGAGTTCGTGGCGATGGTGGATTACTTCGACCGTCTGCTCCAGGCCGACAGCGATCAATAGGCCAACAACAATGGTCGCGATGTGAATGAAGAAGTCTTTCCAGCTAGTGGCAGCATGCTGCGCCGGGTGTACGTCCAGCATGACCTCGCTCCTTGCACGTCATTACCTGTGCTGGTCGACGGCTCTTCCATTATGAACGAACAACAACGCAATGCTTGCTCATCCAGTCGAGCCCAAGCAATAGGCCAACCCTATGCGGGCAATGCCATGCAGAGGGTTATGTTCGGCGTATGCGTTACGACAATGCGCTTCTCGCCAGTCGGCGTGTAGTCGACACATCCGACACTGACCCTAGTAGTAATGAGTGGTAAACAGACCAACAAATTGTACGAGAAGACCGTTGCTGACCACCTGAAGATTGCTCCACACTACGCCACTTGTGAGGGTCTTCAAGTAGTTTGTCCGCCTGTCAACCTCTCTAGAGCGGCTTACCAACCCCCCAGCGATGCCCGGATGGGTCTACGACTAAGCCGTCACGCCATCCGTAGTCGCGGTCCTGCATGCATGGAGGATCGAACTACTGCGCTGGCAGCCACGGCCTGAGCAAAGAGGACATCCGGATCGGAAGCCAGGCGAACGGATCAAGACCGACCGACGTGACTCAGAGAAGCTGGCCATTGTCTCGGCGGACCTGCCGGTCCATCCAGGCGGATCGAAGCCACACAACGACCTATAGATGTGATGTTGTGGTTCACTCGACCAGCTCGCAGTGCCCGCAGCCAAGATGTTTTGTGACCAGTTGCCTTGACCAACGCTGGGAGCCGTGAAACGATCCCTCAAAACAGGGCTGGAGCGTGAGATGGATCGACGGCGGTTTCTGGCGGGCGCTGCTTCTCTAGGGATCATGGGCGTGTGGGCGACGCGTTCGGGTGCTGCGCCGTCGCGAGTTGTGTGGCGCGAGGATCGTGCGTTATTCCCCCAGGGAGTCGCATCGGGCGATCCGGATGATCACAGTGTGGTCCTGTGGACTCGACGGCCCTTTGACCGAGGCGACCTCCATACGCTTACGGTGGAAGTGGCGCGCGACGCGGAGTTCCGGCAGGTCGTCGCCAGGGCGCGCACGCCGGTGCTGGAGGCGGCAGACTGGACGTGCCGTGCACTGGTTGGTGGCCTTTCGCCAGCCAGCGTCTACTGGTATCGCTTCACCGATGACACTGGCGCCGGCAGTCGTGTTGGCCGCACGATCACCGCGCCGCGAGCGGCCGATTCACGCCCGGTTCGTTTTGCGTTCGTCTCGTGCAACAGCGTGAACGAAGGTGCGCAGAACGCCTTTCGCCGGATGATCTGGGAGGACCAACACGCGCCGGCCGATCGCAAGCTCGGCTTCGTGCTGCATCTGGGGGACTTCATCTACGAAGTGGTCGAATACCCCGACGAGGTGTCGCACCGCTACTCGCGAACCGTCTATGATCTTGGCCGCATTCCTGATGGTCGCGAGGTGGGCAACTTTCACGTGCCGACCAACCTCGCCGGCTATCGCCACGTGTATCGCGCGCATATCGACGACCCTGATATCCAGGACGCACGCGCATGGTTCCCGTTCGTGTGCATTGGCGACAACCACGAGTTCTCGTGGCAAGGCTGGCAGAGCTTTATTCGTTACGGCAACAAGATCGAAACGGCGCAGCCGCTGCGCGTGGCGGCAAACCAGGCATGGTGGGAATTTATACCGTCCCGCGTCCGCAAGGCCTCAGGCGCAGGTCTCGAGCAGTTCGGCCCTCCGCCCGTACAGAAGGCGCCGATCACCACGTTCGACGACCATGGGTTCGGCACGGAGGTTAACAACGAGACCGCCGTGCGCAGCATGACCGCCTATCGCGCAGTGCGCTACGGCAAGCACGTCGACCTGATCCTCACTGACTTTCACAGCTACAACATGCAGGACCCTGCGGACCGGCCAGAGACGGACGTGTTCGACTTTGGCCTGCCTGTGGTGCCGCAACAACTAATGGAGATCATCGACGGCGGCAAGGACTATGCGGGTGGGCATCCTCCGGCAACGATCACCATTGGCGACAAAAGCGCGCCGAACTTCCGCAAGGACGAACCGGCATACACCGTGCTGGGGCGCGAGCAGAAGGCGTGGCTGAAGGAACGCCTGACGCAGTCGACGGCAACGTGGAAGCTGTGGGGCGCGACCAATGGCACGCTCGATATGCGAACCGATCCGGAGAACCTGCCTGAGGGGCTGACGAAAAGTAAGTGGCCGGGAAAGGACTTCGGCACCTTCGGCGGTGGCGATTTCAGCAGTGCGTTCAGCGAGCGTGCAGAGATCTACGGCACCGTGCGCGACCACAACGTGCCGGGGTTCGTCATCATTTCGGGCGACCGCCACAGCTTCTGGGCCGGCTATGCCGCATCGAAGCTGCCGCCGGCGGGGTTCGATCCGGTGGGGCTGGCGTTCATTACCGGCTCGATCTCTGCGCCGGGTCTCGCCGAAGCGGCGGAGTACATGAAGGAGTCACCGCTGCTTCCGCTGTTCGTGCGCAAGGCGGCGGGTGCGGCGCCCGAAGCGACAATCAACTTAACGGTCAAGCACGGCGTGCGCGCGGCGCTCGAATATGCGGCAAACGGCGACATTGCGAAGGCGCGGGAGGTGACCAATCCCGACGTCGCGCCCCACTTGGAATTCGTCGACATGGCCGGGCACGGCTATGCAGTGGTCAGTGCCGGCCCCGATACGATCGACACGGAGTTTGTTTGCATCGTCCGCCCAATCACGCGCGCAACAACCCCTGACGGCGGTCCCTTGCGTTACCGTGTATCGCATCGAGCGAAGCTATGGCAGCCAGGGGCACCACCGAAACTGGAGCAGCGCATTCTCGAAGGCGAAGCGAAGCTGTCCGTTTGATTTGTTCTGGCGTCAGCAGCATGCGCCCCAGTCTCTGCCGTGTGTTGCCGACCCGGATCCTAAGTCCCCTGCGACCTCGCAATCAGGCTTTGGTCTGCTTCACAAATCTTCACATCGATGCCTGTTTCCCTCAGCCCTTGAGTTGGAGCAAGGCCGCCAACGCCGGCTCCGATGACCAAAACTTTGCAGTGGTCGCGGGTTACTTGGCCTTCATGGAGAGTCTTTATGCAGGGCCTCACCGTCCAAGATTTTGATCCCCCTTCAGCGGGCTCGGGGTGATGGCGAAGTCGGCGGAATTGGCTTGCGAGTTCTGGCGAAAACTCCTTTAGAAGATTCAATCCCGTTTGGATTGCGACACCCCCGTGGCCCCCCTGCACTCCCTGAACAAGCGGGCTGTACGGTCGGTCGAAACGGAAAGAAAGACTACGACGGGAAATCCTCGATGCAGCAAGCCAACTCTTCGGGGAAGAGGGCTATGAACTGGTTACTGTGCGCAAGATTGCGGAGCGGGTCGACTACTCGCAGAGCGTCATTTACACATACTTCCGCGACAAAGCAGACATTCTTGACACCATCTGCACGGATACGTTTGCAGCACTGCTTGCGCATTTTGAGGTGATGAGCAAGGCCAAGAGTGACCCAGAAGAGCGGCTATTGACCTGCTCTAAAGAACTTATTCATTTCGGTCGGACACATCCCCATCACTTCCGTACCGTCTTTTTGGCACCCAGAGAGCGCAATGGAGCGGTTAGTGGGCGGGTCATCGAACAGATAGGCGAACCGCTCTTCAGAAGCTTCGGAACTGTGTTTCGAGAGTGCATCAGAAAGGGCGTTTTATCCGTCGAGGACCCGCACGTCTCAGCTGTTACTTGGTGGGCGAACGTTGTCGGCCTTAGCGCATTTCTGGTCGTTTACGAAGATACGGAAGCACTACCAAGCCGTGACAAAATGATCGAGGAAAGTCTGGGCCTACTGATTCATGGTCTCAAACACAGGACAATTGGTTCCAAAAGCTAAATTTCGGGCGAAGAGAATGTGTGGGATATGCAGAGTTCTTTATGGTGCGCTGCTGCCGTAAACAAGGTGTAGGGAGGCAAGTGGCGCACAAGGTTGGAGTCGATTCCCTGGATGGTGGGAGATTTGCGTCATGGAATCTAACCTTTCGGGCTGTGATTTTTGGCAGTAAGCCATCGCGCAGTATACCGGCCACACGGTGTCGCCCTCAGGTGGACAAGGGCGGCAGAGCCTGGCGGCTCTTCTCCTTTGAGTCAAAGCGCGTCGAGTGACGGCCCGTACAAGTGTGCTTGAATTATGCTTTCAATGATCAGACTACAGCTTCGCGAACTCTGCCCGGGCCTGTTTCAGAATAGGGATATTGTTGTCGGCTTCTTTCCAAATGGCGAAGAAATCACCGTATGCGATCTTTGCCTTGCTCTGATCTCCTGACAACGCGAATGCTCTTCCCAGCTGCAAGTGTGCCAGGGCGCCTATTGGATCGCTACCAACGATTCCACGATGGTCGAGAATGCGCTGAAATTCGGCAGCCGCTTCCGCGCCTTGATGTGCTGCCAAATATGCCTCGCCACGAACATAGACAGGGTAGAGCGCACCGAAGAGCACACGGGACGCCCCCAGCTCACTCGGAACGGCAACTTCCAGCAGTGAGAGAGCTTTTGCAACCTCGCCGTGGTTCAATGCGATGCGTGCGCGCAGTGCGGGCAGGTAACTGAATCGGACGGTTGTATCCTCCGGAAACCTTTTCGCCAGGTCATCCGCGAGTGCTTGAGCCTTGGTGGAGTTTCCTGAGAGCGCCAGTGCGAATGCGGCGCCATAATCCTCCTCGCGTCCCCGAGAGAGGTTAAGCGCGGCCGTCGCCCTCTTCCCTGCTTCGGACACGTTGCCAAAGAGAGCCTCTCGCAAAGCTGCCCCGGCTTCCCACTGACCCGCTCTCCCTCGCTGCCCTTCCTGAATGGATTGATCGATCGCCCTTCGGGACATGCTTCTTGCCTGTTGAAGGTCGCCCGAATATGCCAGGGCAAACGACTCTTTGTTGGACATCCAGGTCTCCCCACCGGACCTCCCCCGAGCCCGCGCAGCTTCCCGTTTCATTCGCGCCTGATCACCTTGCAGGAAGGCCAGATCGTAGTCCAGCATGATGAACTCGTCGATTTCCAGTCCGCGGCCCGCCGCGCGCCGGAGAATGTTGTCAGCTTCTTCAAGGCGACCCAGATAGACGTTGTTAACCGCAAGGTTGTAAAACGCGATGGCAAAATCCGGTTCGAGGTCGATAGATCTGCGGGCCTCCGCGAGCGCCGCTTCGTACCGGCCCGCGAACTTGTTGATCCCACCCGATAACAAGGTATGCGGCCGTGCGTCACGCGGATAAGTTCGCGCCCACGCCTCACAGATCTGCCGTCCCATTTCCAAATTTCCTGTTACCAGAGTTTCGTACCCTGCAGAGATAAAGAACTTTTCTCGCTCACTCGCGCGATCCCGCAGCTGCCAGGCTCTCCTAGTGCTCTCCGCGGACATATCAGACTCGTCGAGATCGGCGTAAATGCGCCCCAGCGATGCATGGGCCATGGAGAACGTGGGATCGATCTCCGTAGCTCGCTTGAAAAGCGGCAGAGCAGCCATAGCGCCACTTGAGGAGTGAACCTTCCAGGCCACGCTATAAAGTTGCAGCGCTTCGAGCGAAGGAGTAGTCGCCTCGGCGAGCGGAGTGTCGTACCTTTCGATTGTGGACAGCGATTCGCCGACACGAGTTCTGAACTTACCGGCAATCTGAGAGAGCGCGTTCAGCACACCCTCTTTCGTTGCCGCCTCGGCCTGCTCTTCATCAAGAGTGTCACCCGTGTGACAGCTCTTTGCGCGTAAAGCCAGTACGTACTGGCTTCCCAAGCGCGAAATCGAGCCTTCCAGTACAGCGGCACTTCCGGTACGCTCGCAAATTTCACGACTCAGTTCGGGTGTTAACCGCACATCCGAAGGGTGGCCCATCAGGCGGAGTGCGTTATGAATACGCTGGTCCGAGATGACGCTGAGGAAAGGCGACTGTTCAAGTTGGATTGCCAGGCCTTGACGAAGCGTCTCGTCGAACAGTGCGTCACCAGTGGAGTTGGTAAAACCGCCAAGCACGACCGTGTCCTTTGCTCCGAGCACTCCCGCGCGGTTCCAAAGCAGCCGCCATGTGCCTCCAGCCAGAGCTAGAAGGACGGCGGCTCCCGCAATCCACTTCCACGGCCAGGTCTCCTTGACGTCGACTCGCACCACCGAATGGCCGGCAGCAATCACCGTGAGTTCCTGCTCCGGGACCAGGGTAACGCTCTCAGCAAGCCTATACCCACGTCCGGGCACAGTAACGATGTATCGATGGTCTTGTGCGGTCTCGCCAAGGGCCTTCCGCAACATGAAGATATTTCGGCTAAGGTTCGCCTCTTCCACAAAGGTGTCGGGCCATACGGTCTTCATCAAGTCGTCTTTGGTGACTACCTCCGTGTTGTGACGGATGAGCACAAGAAGAATCTGAAAGGTCTTGGGCGTCAGCGGGACAGACTCGCCGGCACGAGACAGGATTTCCTTTCCTGGATCCACCCGGAAGGGCCCGAACTCATACAGTTCCTTCGTCAGGCTCGCGGGCATTGGGCACACACCATTCCATCTCGGTTGTTGGGACTCAGAGTCTAGCACCCACGGGCGTTCAGGTTGAGGCCTTTCCCAATCCGCAGAGCTCACGAAGTCTCTTGTACTTACAGCGACTTAGAAGGATTAGGAGAAATCATCAGAAGTTTTCAAGCGCTTTGGAAGGACTTTTTGAAAGCCTTACCGGCAACCTGATCACGTTTCAATACCAGGTTCACCTCGGAGAGCGGGGCTTTATGGCGAAACGAACAACGATCACCATCGAGACCGATTCTCTGTTGATCTTACGCGGCCGAAGTTCACAGCACGGATGGTGTCCGCGATGCGAAGCCGAAACGGAGCTGATCGCGTTGGAGGACACAGGAGTGATCACGAACTTGGGGCGGCCTGCATTGGCAGAATGGCTCAACTCAAACGATCTGCATCGGTTGAAAACGGCCGACGGCTCGGTCGTGACTTGCCTGAACTCACTGCTCGCTCGAGTGCAGAACACCAAAACCAGCTAACCGCAGCATCTCGCGGTTGCGCAACCGACCGGAAGGAAAACCAAATGAAATCCAGATTGCTTTTTGCAACTTCAGCATTGGCTTTGTCAGCTCAACTAGCGGGACCACTTCCGGTTGTCGCACAGGAGGGGCTTCAACAGCACGCCGAGAACTTCAGGCACTACACCGTCACCGACCTGGGAGTTCTGGGGACCGGGACGAACAGCTCGGGCTTCGACATGAATCAGAGGGGGTGGGTCGGTGGCTCGTCGAACCTGATTCCCAACGGACCGCAGCACGCGTTCCTCTGGTATGGCGGCGGTCCCTTGAAAGACCTTGGCACGCTGGGCGGGTTGAATAGCGCCGCAGACGGGCCTAACTGGTTTGGCGAGGCGCCGATTATCTCGGAGATCGCCACGAGCGATCCGGATGGGGAAGATTTTTGCGGCTTTGGCACCCATCTGCAATGCCGGGGAGCGATCTGGCGCTTTGGCAAGTTGAAGGCGCTTCGGAGCCTTCCTGGTGGCCGCAATGCCGTCTCTTTTGGCCTGAACAACATGGGGGAGGTCGACGGTTGGTCGGAGGATGGTGTTCGCGACTCAACCTGCGTGACGGCGACCGGCTTTCAGGTCTTCCGCTTTCAAGCTGTGATCTGGGAGCCGAATGGTGAGATCCGTTCCCTTCGGCCGCTGACACGCAAGGGCGACACAGTTGCATTCGCCTGGGGAATCAACGATCGCGGCCAGGCTGTCGGCACGTCAGGTACATGCGCCACCGTGGGCCTGCCGCCGACGAATGTGAATGGGCAGCACGCGGTGCTGTGGGAGAGAGACGGTACGCCCAGGTATCTCGGCAGTCTCGGCGACTCGAATCATGCGATGTTCAACATCGCTAACTCTATCAACGAACGAGGTGACGTCGTAGGAACATCCCAATTTACAGACGGCACCGTGCACTCTTTCCTCTGGACCAGAGCGAACGGGATGAAGGATATCGGCACGCTCCCCGGAGCCTTCGTGACCATCGCCGGCTGCTGCCACACCATCAACGATCGGGATGAGGTTGTGGGATTTTCGATCGACGCCACCGGGTCTGTCGCTTTCCTGTGGAAAGACGGCGTGATCAGGGATCTCAACGCCCTCATACCGGCGGACTCGCCTTTGCATCTGCTGAATGCTGAATCGATGAACGATGCCGGGGACATCACAGGCCAGGGCTGCGTGATGCCTGCCTGTTCTGAGTTACACGCCTACCGGGCTACCCCAGATCGTCGCCGCGAAGAATCTGAGTAAGGGCGGTCAGGTATAAGCGCGAAGAGACGAGGACAGGCGTTGGGGATGCCCAACGCTTACTCCTCGCATCCCATATTCTCTAGCCAAATACGGTGCACCTTCGAATTGAGGCAAGAGCAGAGCGAGATCATGAGTGGGCAGCTGGGACCTTTCAGGAACCTGGTAGTGGCCAATGATCTAGCGCTCCAACGGCCCGGCGACTTCCAGCTACGGCAACGATAACCATTGGGTCGAGCACCGCCACTCTTAGAGCACGAGGATGCTCATCTTGCTGCTGCTGAGCTTCGCGTTAGCCCCTGCTGAGTAATGTGGCCGAGTCCTGGAAACGGAAAATAAGGCGTCAACACTAACGATCTTTCAGCAATGACCTCATTGAGGACTCGTAGCCTTGTGAGAGCTCCCAATTCTTGATCGTTATCGAATCCAACGTGCCACTCGGGATGCGCAATGCTGAGGGCAAAATGATGCAACGCGTCCGCAGAATAGAAGAGACTTTCCGACCCCGCTGACTTTGGAGCCAACGGCTTGTGAATCGGGGAGGGCTTATCCCTTTGCCATTTCGCGTGGCATCGCGTCCGTTCCTGGTAATTTAGCGCGCACTATATTACAATCAATGGGTTGTCATTTTTTATATTGCTTTCGCTATACAACCCATCGATGCCACAGGAGGGCGCAACATGCCTGCCTTACAGGGAAAGGTCGCCATCATCACGGGCGGCAGTAGCGGAATCGGACTCGCCATCGCGAAGCGTTTTGTATCGGAAGGCGCATACGTCTTCATCACCAGTCGCCGCCAATCGGAGTTGGATAAGGCAGTGGCCGATATCGGCAAGAACGTCACCGCGGTTCAGGGGGACGTTTCAAAGCTGGAGGATTTGGATCGGCTCTATTTGGTTGTCTCTTCTGAGGGGCGGAAGATCGATGTCGTTGTCGCAAATGCGGGTTTCGTCGGAATCGGCCCAATCACAACTGCAACACCTGAGTTTTTCGATCAGACATCCGATACGAATGCGCGCGGAGCATTCTTTACAGTCCAGAAGGCACTCCCATTGATGAACGACGGTGGTTCCATCATCCTTATAGCTTCCGCTGGGAAGAACAAGGCGACCCCAGGCAGAAGCCTCTACAGCGGGACGAAAGCAGCTCTGCGATCTTTCGTCCGCACCTGGACCATGGAACTGAAGGATCGAGGCATCCGCTCGAATGTCCTGAGCCCCGGAGCCACGGAAACACCGATCCTCGACAGCTTGTTCGGCTCAAAAGAGGCTACGGAGGCCGGAAAAGCGCAGTTCGTCAAGGCCACGCCGCTTGGCTGGATGGGCCGGCCCGAGGAGATCGCGGCGGCAGCGCTCTTTCTTGCTTCGGGTGAGGCCAGCTTCATTACAGGCATCGATCTGGTCGTAGACGGCGGATTGAGCGCTGTTTGACCGAAACGAAGCATTCCAATCGAATCAGGAGAGAGCCAAATGAAGGTCCAAAGAATTGTCACTGCTGAGGGCAAAACTGGCGTCGCCACCAAAGTCGATACCATCGACACAGCAACACTCGCCTTCCTTACCAACATCTGGGGATTCGACAAAGTTCCCGAGTTGCCGCTAACGCCAGAGCAGGTTCTGGGCGAATATAAACCGTTGGGGATGTTTGGCCCGCTTGGCGGAATTCGGGTCGATCTCTTTACGCTTGCTCCCGAGACGCCGGATGGACCAGCGCCGCTTGAACAGGCCGTCTCAGTCGACATGGGCACCCCAGGAATGGTCCCAGGCAAAGAAGGCGACGGGATGCATCGCACCGACAGCATCGATATTGCCATCGTGATGGATGGTGAAGTGAACGCCGGATACCCTGGCGAAGATGGCCAGGTACACGAACTCACGCTCACGACAGGGGACCTGATTGTGACTAACGGAACGTTCCATAGCTGGCATAACCGTTCGACGAAGGCTTGCACAATTCTCTTTATCGTTCTCGCCGCTGAGCGCAAAGCGGCATAACGAAGTCCAGCGCAGGTCTTGTCTCGTTGCGCATTTGTTCCACGGTGGACGCCTCACGACGTGAGGCGTCCATCCAATGTTAGTGGTATCTAGCCTTTTCCAGGCTTTCCGCCAAGGTGCGCGCGACATCCAGGGCCGTCTTCCCGACCCTGGCACCTAGCCGGTATGCCGTTTCATTCACCGCCGAGATGATGCCCTGTTTCAGCGTTGACTCGCCATCTCCAACACGCGCCGAATCCGCGGCGACCGTAGCGGCGGCAATGCCATCCGAATCGAGAAGAGGAAGACAGGCAGCGCCCGCGCGATCGGCGCCGAAGCCGGCGTCGTTGAAGAAAACGAGGCATGGCTTGAAGGAACGCGTAAATGGAGCAGCGCTTCTGCCGCCATGACTACCGCTTGCCACGACCAAGCCTGCATCTTCTGGAGTAGCAAATGAGATGGAGCCTATGCAGAGGATGCCGTCAACAAAGGCGCGTTCCTCTACCGGTGCCTCCACGTCTGCGTGGGGCCAGGGGGCAGACTTCAATAGCTCCACTGCTTGTGCGACGGTTTGACCGGTCTCTACGCCACACGTGGCCGCAAGTTTGTTGACGCGACTGATGATCCCCCGGTGGAACATGTCTTCGGCGTCGCCGGCCCGTGCGCTTTCCGTCGCTACGGCCGCCATAGCCATGCCATGCTGGTCCGCCCAAGGCAGACCGCTGACCCCCGCCTCATCCCGTCCGATGCCGCAGTCATGATGAATGGCAGCCCGAACGCCGGCTCTGGCCGAGTAGTACGCCGCGTAGGCCGTGGCATTCGAACCGCCCACAACGACGGCGCCGTTTGCTTCAGGAGGAAGCTTTACAACGCCATCAACTACCAGAACAGGAACGTCCATTGAGAGCACTTCAACCCTCCGAAACACTGTATGTGCTCACGCGAATCGCACCGATATAGGTACATCATCTGCGCCAGCAGTTCGTCGCTACCTCTTCGCCTCGCCGACCTCGATGAGGTGGCCGTCGGGATCGCGCATGTAGCACCGCGTCTCGGCCTCGTGAACCTTGGGTTCGGTGAGGAACTCCGCACCCAGATCCTTCCAACGCTCGTAGCATTCTGCGATGTTTGCGACGCGGATATTCATGAAGCTGCTGACAGCCTCGCCATCTTTCGGAGGTGCAAGGTAGACGGCCGGCTTGTCGTCGGTCGGCCCCCCGCCAACGTTGATGATGACCCATGTGTTCTCGAGCTGGACGATGCACGGCTTGCCGCTCTCGCCGTCCATGACGACTTTCCCGCCTAGGATTCGCGAGTAGAAGTCCATCGACTTCTTGATGTCCGCCGAAACGAGAAAGTGCGTCACGGTAAAGCCGGTGCTGGGAAAGATTTCGTAGTTGTTATTTGGCATCTTTCGGATCTCCGAACAAGTGTGTGTGCTTTCGCGAATCGGAACCGAGATAGTCACGTTGTCCACGTCAGCATTTCTATATCAAACGCTATGGTATGGGAGGTAACATGTCAATGTTATGTAGCGCGGGGTATAGAATGATGAGGAGTAGGTATGGGACGCCCACGCGAATTCGACATCGACACGGCCATAATGACGGCGACTGAACTTTTCTGGCGAAAGGGCTACGAAGGGACATCGCTCAGTGATCTCACCGGTGCTATGGGCATCACTGCGCCGAGCTTCTATTTCGCTTTTGGAAATAAGGAAAAGCTCTTCCGGACGGTTATCGAGCAGTATTACGAGAAGCAGCTAGAATTTCTTGAGAGTGCGCTTCGGGAGTCGACTGTGCGAGGTGTGGCGGAGAAGTTTCTCTATGGCTATGCCGACGTCCTCACCGGACCATCTCACGCGCCTGGCTGCCTCGCTCTCAACAGTTCTCTTCCTTCTGCAGAAGACGACACGGTTCGCGCTTGGCTGGCCAAGTTGCGCGGCGAGTTGATCGTCCGACTTCGTAAACGAATCGCCAAAGCTCGTGGCACCACCGACCTTCCCGTAAACGCTGATCCGGATGTGCTCGCGCGCTACATCGCAGTCATCGCATGGGGGTTGGCGGTCGAAGCCCAATCCGGAGCGAAACGTAAAGACCTCTACAACGCGATCGCCGTGGGCCTCGCGGCGTGGCCTGCTGCGACCGTCTCAACATCGGATGGGCAGTCGCCGCCTGCCCGTAAGAGGGCATACACTCGCCGTCGATAGTTCTGAGTTGTCGCCCACGAGTGAAAACTTACTAATTCACTCATGCAGGCTGCGTCGAGTCCTGAATTCATTCTTTAGTGGGCCGCTACTCCGAATGTGCGAGATGCCGACTCTCCGCACACCTGGATGTGTCCGGGTATCAATGAGCGCATTGCCCTGTTGGCAATAAGTGAAACCTCATTCTCAGGAGTGCGGTAACAGGGACGAACTGTGAATGCAGCTCCGTTATCCTACCGCAAGCCGGTCCGGTCGAGTTCGCCGGGGAGTTCCGTAAGCACAAGCGGCTTACTGCAGCCGCTCGACTTGCCCACGCTGCGGCTGCTGCCATGGCAGCAGAAGAAGACGTTCCCCGAGCGGCGCAGTCTCCGCCGTCAATTTCGAAGCGAGCCGTGCAGAGTTCGAGGAGCTCGCCCGCTCAGCGGGTGCGACTATTGCCGCCACTCTCGTCCGACGACGCCAGAGGCCCGATCCCTCCAGCCTCGTCGGCCAGGGCAAACTGGACGAGATCGTCAGCGTTGTGGCCAGTACCAACGCGTCGCTTGTTCTCTTCGACCATGACCTCACCCGTCGCAACTCCGCAACGTCCGAGGCCCGGCTACCCTGCCATGTCATCGACCGCTCGCAGCTGATCCTTGACATAATCGCCCGCCACGCCAAAACCCGCGAAGGACAGCTGCAGGTAGAACTTGCGCAACTCGAATACCAGTTGCCCCGCCTTGCAGGCCGGGGACGCGCCATGTCGCAGCTTGGCGGAGGGATCGGAACTCGTGGCCCCGGAGAAACCCAGCTTGAGACAGATCGCAGGAGAATTAATCTTCGTATCGATCAGATCAAGACGCATCTCGACGCGGTCCGTCGTATTCGCCATCAACAACGGCAGCGCCGCGAGGCAGTTCCGGTCCCCGTCGTCGCCCTTGTGGGCTACACAAATGCCGGAAAGAGCACTCTCTTCAATGTCCTAACGGAGGCGGGCGTCCTCGAATCCGCACGTATGTTCGCTACGCTTGACCCCAAGCTTCGGCAGTTGCAGCTCCCTTCCCGCCGCAAGGTCCTGCTCTCCGACACGGTCGGCTTCATCCGCAACCTTCCCCACACACTTGTTACGAGCTTCCGCGCAACTCTCGAGGAGGTGGAGCGGGCTGAAATTCTTCTCGACGTCCAGGATGCTGCCAGCCCTGCGCGCGAAGAGCAGAAAGCTCAGGTTGAGAAGGTGCTTGCCGACCTTGCACTCTCGACCAAGCCCATCGTCCAGGTTTTGAACAAAATCGATCTCGTCCCGACCTGAGACCATGCTCCTTCCAAGCGATGGAGAAGGTATTTGCGTCTCCTCACTTCAGCACACCGGTTTTGCACAACTGCTCATCGCCATCGATGCCGCGATCATTCGCGACCCGCTCGTCACATTCAGCTTTCGTTTTCCGCAATCGAAAAGCTCCATCCTCGCCTCGCTCGAAGCCGG
This sequence comes from uncultured Acidobacteriaceae bacterium, assembly GCA_963719405.1. GTDB lineage: Bacteria > Acidobacteriota > Terriglobia > Terriglobales > Acidobacteriaceae > Edaphobacter. The sequence continues at coordinate 3,549,735 of OY970381.1, read as the reverse complement.
AGCGGTCATCGAGGAGAAGCGGTTCGAAGGAAACATGGTTTTTCTCCAAGCCCGCGGACCGGCATCCCTTCTTGAACGGTACGCCGGTTCCTCGACAGGCATGCCCCTCGTAGCGAAACCGTGTGAGCGAGGCAGCCCTAGATTTTTCGAAATCCTCGACCGAGCAGGCTCGTGAGTTTCAGGTCCTCCCCATATGCTTCTGATGATGAAAGGCTTGCCTGCCTCTACGGCTCTTTACGATGACGTCCGCTTGCTCGTCCTCTCAGTCCGGCAGACGATTGCTCGGGGCGTGGACCTTCTTCAGGTTCAAACCAACTTCGAGATTGGCTGACGAATCCTGGAACAGGAGCAGCATGGTTCGGATCGTGCTGAATACGGGAATAGATGTTCTGAAGGATTTATCCGCCCGTCTCACGGCAGAGGTCGGCGCGGGCTTCTCGAGAAGCAATCTCGAGTACATGCGTCGGGTTTTTCTTGCTTATCCCCAAAGAACCTCTCAGATACCTCAGACGGCGTCTGGGATATCCTACTTTCCTGACCATCCAATTCGCCAGACGCCGTCTGGGACATTCCATTGTCGGAGGGGTGAGCGCCCCTTTCTCCCTCAGCTGGTCCCATCAAGTATTCCTGCTGGGGCTGAACAACCAGGAGCGCCGCTTCTACGAGATCGAAGCTACCCAGCAGGATGGACCTTGCGGGAGCGCGAACGTGAATACATGCGGGTCTCTTTGAGCGGCTTGCGCACATACGTGATCGTGAATCCATCGGAGCCCTGACTCAGCACGGGCACCAAGTGACCTCCTCCCAACCAGAAGGACCCTCTTGCACCAAGCTGAAGGCGGGCGTTATAGATACCGAGTATGGGAAGCTGAGCGCCGCCCGGATCTCGAAGGCCGGTCCGTTAGGATTTTTGCGAGAAGCCTCTCTCACTGTACCCAAGCCTAGACTCTACTGCAGGTTCAGTAGCTGGAACTCCGCATCGTATCCGTCCATCTCCTCCTCTGCCTCCATGGGCTGGCGGGTGAGGTGGCGCACAGTCAAATGAAGGAGCATGGTTGTCACCACCACCGGAACTAGCAGCCAAAGCTCTCGCTCCAACCGCTTTTCCGCGTACACAATCCCGAACAGGAAGGGGGTCAGAACTTCCAAATACAGTGTCAGTAATAAGGCGAAGTTGGATCGCCCGGGCATTCTCGGCTGAGTAAGCGGTGCCGTTCGCTAGTAGAAGAAACTATCCGTCAGAAACACTGATTAGACATGCGCCAAAGACCGCCTGCACCAACAGAGGACGAGCAGTCCAGCCTGCCGCGGCCAAACCTGTCACACTGCCACAAAGCAGAGCCGCAGCCGCCAAGCCTGCCCATCGCTTCCCGGCTGCCGCCAGATCGCGGTCATCGGACCCGGCCACACGGAACACCCACCGTGCCGCAAGCGTCTCCGGGAACGCAAACGCCGTCCGCAGTCCTGCCACCACCCAGAAGCACAGTAGCGCAAAGACCGCGTGCATGCCGAAGTCGGAAAGCAAAGGTGCAGCAGTCCCCGACCTCAGCACCACGCCACATGCCACCGCCAGCGCCAGGCCCGTCCCGCCGTACATCGCCAAGTAAACATGGTAGCGAGCGATGCGCCGCATCGTCTGCCCAACGAAGTAAAACATCGCTCGCTCCTGTGGCTGCCCCACCACCGCACAGATACCGCGCGACACCGCCGCCAGCGGGGCCTCTCTTTGCCGCGCATCTCCCTCCAGGGCCATGCGCCGCATGCGCGCCCACGCCCCCGGATATGTTGCCGCCGCCAACCCCAGCGCAACGCCCGTGCCCCATATGGCCCACGGCGTCAGCTCTCGCGAAAACTCCGATCCTGTCGCCCCGTGCAACCGCTCCTCATAGAACCCTAAAAACCAGAGGGGCGGCAGCCAGCGCGCATGCCGGGCCTGCGCCAGAAGCAGGTGCAGCGACTGCCCGTACCGCGCATACTGGACCACCAGCAGGACCAAGCACCCCGTTACCAGCGTTTGCAGCGTCGCGCTTGCGATGCGAAAGTCCCGGTCGCGCAGAACGCATCGCAGCAGGCCACCCACTGTTATCAGAGCTGCCGAAATGAAGACGCCGCCCAGCCCAGACGCCACCACGTGCGCCAGCAGCGGCCGCAGAAACGTCCCTTTAGCGATCATCGGGTACAGCAGCGCGCCTGGCAGGCTCGCACCCGCCAGGAAGAGAGCGAAGAAACAGAACAACGCCGCCGCCTTCGCCGCCATCACCCGCCCCTGTCCGAGCGGAAGGGGTGTCAGCACCAGGAAGTCCGAGCGATCCGGAAACAGCATCTCCCACTCAAACACCGTCACCATGCCCATCACAACAAACGTCAGCAACACGAAGAAGTACTCATCGTCCCACCGTCCTGCCAAGTCTCGCTGCGGGTACTGGTTCTGCATAAAGAACGCCACCAACAGCCCGGGCATGGCCACCATCGCCAGAGCTCGCGCTACCGTCGTCATGGTGTCTCCATCCACCTGCACTGTGTCGTTATCGAAGAAGCGCCGGAAGAAATGCGCCGTGAGCAGCCTCAGCGTTCCTTTGCCGTCACGCATGGTTCGCCTGCATGACCTGCACCAGCTCCCGTGCAACCTGCTCCGTATCCGTCTGCCGCACCAACTGTGAGAACACCGCCTCCAAATCAGGCAGCTCCATCAGCCGCGTGAGCTCCTGTGGTTGGGCATCGGCTACCACTCTGCCCTTCGACAGGATGATCACCCGCTGGCACACCCGCTCCACCACCTCCAGCACATGCGAGATGTAAAGAATTGCTTTTGCCTTCCTTCGCCAGCAGCACCAGCAGGTCCTTAAAGAGGCGTGCCGAGACCGCATCAAGCCCGGACAGCGGCTCGTCAAAGACGATCAGCTTCGGATCGTGCAGCAATGCAGCCGCGATCAGGACTCGCTGCTTCATACCCTTCGAGTACTCCGTCATCGGAGAATACTGCGCGGTCTCCAGTGATAGCAGGTGCAGCAGCTCCCGCGCCTTCCGCTCCATCGATCCCTCTGCCATCCCTCGCAGCCGCCCCACGAGCTGCAGGTACTCCATACCCGAGAGATGCGTGTACACCTGCGCCTCCTCCGGCACATAGCCCAGCTGCGCCCGATAGCCCGCAAGGTCTCCGTGGATGTCCTTTCCTGCAAATAACACCTTTCCGCGAGTCGGGCGGATCATCCCAATGACCATCTTCACCGTGGTCGACTTCCCTGAGCCATTTGGTCCCAGGTAGCCCAGCACATCTCCCGGCTGGAGGATGAAGCTCACGTCCTCCACGGCCGGGATCCCACGGTAGCTCTTTGATACCGATTGCAGCTCCAACATATTTCTCCCGCTCTCACCCTCAGAGCGCTCCATCTCGGAAATCGATTCGGACTTGAAGTGATGGAGGTCACCGGCCTGCCTAGCGGCACTGTTCATCCCGCTCTACGCCGTCTTGAACGCGATGCCCTTGTCGAATCCAAGTGGGAGTCTGACGCCGAAGCCGCCAGTAAGCAGCGCCCCGCTCGTCGCTACTACGAAGTCACCCCTGCCGGGAAGCTCGCCGCCCACGCCGCCGCGGAGCGTTACCCGCTCCTCGCTCACCTCACCGCGGAGCGACACGCATGAACCTGACAGAAGCGCAGCAAACCAAACTCCTGCTGCGAGTCGCCCGGATTGTTCCCGCTGCTGATCGCGCCGAGTGGTCCCGCTTCTGGCATGCCGAGCTTTGGTGGCATCAGCACGCCACCCATGTTCGGACCACCACCGATCTTCATGCCGGCCTGGTTTGGGATGCGCTCTGGATCCTTATGGAAAACTCACGGTGTGTCCTGCGCGGAACGGCGGTCCTCTGCCTCCTCACTCTCGCGCTTACCTGCACCCTGGCCCTCCTCCTCACCACCTGCAGCATCGGCAGCTGGCAAGGAGTCCTCGCACATTTTGCCCTCGATTACGGTAGCTTCCTCGTTGCCACTCCGCTTGTGTTGCTAGTCACCTTCCTCACTGCCCCACGGCGCGCCATTCACGCCAACCCCACATTGAAGCACCTCGTAGCGCGGCATACCGGGCTCGTTCGCGCCACCTTCTTCGTGGTGAAAGCCAATTTGCTTTTCGTCCTTGCCTATCTCCTGAGTGCTGCCCTCTGCGCGCCCCTCGCTGTTCCGTTCCCGAACACTGCTGCTTTTCTGCAGATTCCGCTTTATGTCGTGCTCTCTGTGCTTGCGCTTCGCTGGTCCTTTGAGGATCAGGAGCGCCGCTGCAAACACTGTCTGCTCCTCCTTGGGGCCCCCGCCCGTGTTGGCCGGCCGACCCATAACCTGCTCGAATGGAGCGGCACAGCTCTGGTCTGTGTTCGTGGGCACGGCGTCCTCAGCATCCCCGAACTTGAAACCAGCTGGCACCAGACCAGCGAGTGGACCCAGGCCATCGTCGACCCTTTTACGCCCAGCGCCGAGCAGCTCGCCTGACGCGCAGCTTAGACGCTAACTCGAGCTATTCACACGCCTTCGACAGTGCATTGGAAATCAAGCCACTGATGCTTGAGCTCTGTCATGAACTCGACAAAGCACGCATGGTTGCGGATGTTCGAGAGATTCGGATCACTCTCGAACAATGGGTAGCAGGGAAAGCCGTCTATCGCTGCAAAGTCCAACCAGTAGACCGCCTGCTCCGACTCCTTGAGGAGGGCATAGGCGATCGCGATGTGGTACGCAGTGTGATGAAAATGGCCGAAACCCTTGCCCGTCCTGATAGACGCTTCGATCTTGGCTTCAGCCAGGGCGCCATGTCCCGCAGCGGCAGCAAACACCGCTTGCATGCTCATGAACAGAGCGCCATCGTCTTCGGGGTGGTCCAACATCAACTGCTCAATCAGCGCGGAAGCCTCTTCTCTCCTCCTCAGATTAAAGAGGACCCAGGCGGTTTGATAGCCAATCAGTGACGGGTTCACGTCGCGAGGGATCGTACGCAGAACCGTCAACGCTGCTTCGTGTTTGCCTTGAAACACGAGGGTCTGTGCTGTACGGTAAACCGCGAGATGGCTGTTCGGATTTGTCAATGCTGCTGCCCGTGACTCGCGGAGAGCGTCTTCGAAGTAGCCGATGTGGCAATAGATCAACGCAAGCTGATTGCGCGCCTCATCCAGGTTCGGGTTGAGGGCAACAGCGCGTCGGTAGTCCCGAATGGCTCTAACATGCGGAAAGTGATTGACCGGTGTCCAAAGGAGGCGGCCCCGGGCAAGGTAGGCAACGGCCAGTTGTGGATCCAGGGACAGTGCTTTCTCTACAGACACATATGCCTTTTCTTGCCACTGTCGCTCGTGGGGTGCAAAGAGAAAGAGCTTCCAGACGTACGTTTGAGCCAGCTCCGCGTAGGCCATAGCAAAGGTTGGGTCAATGGCGACGGCCTGCTCAAAAGACACCATCGCGGTCTCGTTGTCTGCTTTGTTCTGGTGCTGGGCGTAGAAGCGACCACGTAGATAGCAGTCGTAGGCCTCAGGCTTGATGATCTTCGCAGAGCTGAACTGCAACTGCTCGTAGGGAGTCAGATGCCCGCGAACCTGCGCCGCAATCGTTGACGCTACTTCCTTCTGCACCGCGAGGATCTCGCTGAGGTCACGATTATATGTTTGCGACCAGATCTGGGCTCGAGTGGGCACTTGAAGCACCTGCACGATGACCCGCACCTGATTAGCGCGCCGTACCACCGACCCCTCAACGAGAATATCCAGGTGAGGTTCGTCCGCTGGAGAGAAAGAAGCTCTGTGTGCAGCCTGGTGCCGGGAAACAACGGAGCCTGGGAAGACACGCAGTTGCTGAATCCGGGCAAGCTCACTGATCAATGCTTCCGTTACAACTTCGGCGAAGTAGTCTTGCGAGGCATCACCCGAGGAGTTCTGTAACGGACTGACCGCGATGGATGTCAGAGCGCTAGCTGAAGAAGCGGTTGGCTCAAGGACGCCACAATCGCCGACGATTCCGGGAGTGCTCCTGGCACCTCCCACCAAAACTGTAGCGTCTCCCGTAGCTTCGGCCTTGGGTCGCGCGACGCTCTCTTCAGTGAGCAAACGTTCCCCTCGCCTCGGCAACGCGCCGTTTGTGTAGTCAGCTATCGAGGGTGCCACGAATTCAAGATCTGCGATAAACCGGTAGCCCCGCCGAGGTGCCGTTTGGATGTAGCGCTGTGACGCTGCCGAGTCGCCAAGCGCCTCACGCAGACGGTTCATCGCATTGTTCAGACCGTGGTCGAAGTCGCCAAACGAGTCACCCGGCCAGAGTTGCGAGTGGAGCTCGTCCCGCGTGACCAGTTCACCGCGCTGTTGCACAAGCAGCACCAGGAGGCGGGCTGGCTGCATTGCGAGCCGTGCCTGATGGCCCCTGCGGTAAAGGGAACAGGTTCTCAGATCGAGCTCGAACGGACCAAAACGGACGGTCTTCTCTTGATAAGGAGAGGTGTTCACAGCGAATCCTCGTGGCCCGCCAGTCAGGCTTTGAGGATAGCGAGTATTGCTCGCGCTCACAAGCGATCTAAAGACCGCATAATGAGCAGCTTGTTCGGAGAGAAACTCGGGATGTATCCGAGAGCCTCCCGTGATTGAACCCGGAAGGCGGATGGAGCAAGGTGGTCGTCTCCCAACCGGAGCTATCAGGAGCAGATATGAAAACGCACAGTTTCGACACGCGGTCGTTCATGACCCGCATCGCCCTCTTCGTCGCAGTCTGGTCCCTCTTCACGCTGCCTCGGCGTGTCCACGCGCAAAACGTCGTGACGCAATGGAATGGCATTGCGATTACACAGGCACGTGCCAGCACCGCACCAGGGGCGGCGTCATCAGGAGCCACGAGCCTTTACGTCGCCTACGTGGAACTCGCCGTGTACAACGCGCTCGTCGGAATCGAAGGCCATTTCGAGCCCTACAAGTACAGTGTTCCTGCGGCCAGTGGCGCCTCGCCCGATGCCGCGGCGGTGGAGGCAGCTTACCGCATGTTGATGCATCTGTTGCCGGATCGGGCAACTGCCCTAACTGCGGCTTACACGTCATCGCTTGCGGCGATACCCGACAGTGTGAGCAAGACCGCGGGCCAATCTGCCGGACTATTCTCAGCGAACACGCTCATCGCCTTAAGATCAGGCGATGGCCTCGGTGTTCCGTGGCCGTATACCTATCCATCCACGCCTGAACCCGGAGTGTATATCCCAACACCCGGGGTAACTTCGCTGGTGACGCCATGGGCAGGGCAGATGAGACCGTTCACGTTCAGCAACCCGGCTCAGTTTCAACCGGACGAGCCGCCTCCTGCGCTGACGAGCCGAAAGTGGGCAGCGGACTACAACGAGGTCAAGTTGCTGGGGGCGGTGAACAGCACGGTTCGGACGCCGGCCCAGACCGAGATCGGCCTGTTCTGGACCGATCACACCACAGCGCAGTATGGAGGCATGTTGCAGTTGCTGGCTGTGCAGGAGAATCTGAGCCTTCTGGACAGCTCGCGTTTGATGGCGATGTCGTTCACCTCGTTGGCCGACGCCTATATCGGCTGCTTCAACGCCAAGTACCATTTCAGCTTCTGGCGCCCAGTTACGGCGATCCGCGACGGCGACATTGACGGCGATGCACTCACGGTTGCGGACCCGACTTGGACTCCCCTGGGCACCACGCCTGGGCACCCCGAATATCCGGCTGCGCACGCTTGCCTTACTGGCTCCCTGGCAGACACGCTGGAGCAATACTTCGGGACACCGCGCGTGCACCTCACCGTCAGCAGTGCGGTCACCAACACAACTCGTCACTTCCAGAACGTTCATGAGCTTGAACGAGAGATTGAACGTGCGCGAATCTACGCAGGTTTTCATTACCATCACTCTCTGGTGCAGGGTTTTCTGTTGGGGCACAAGGTCTCAGAGAACGTGACCGACAGCTACTTCGCTCCTGAGAGAAGAAACCACAGAGATTAGATGCATCGAGCTTCCACCCACCCATGTGCATGCCACGCGCATGGGTTGTTGGGGCTTTCTGTCCGGGATCTTTAGTGTGCGTTCACGATCAACCCCGGAACTGTCCGTCCTTGCTGCTCAGCTCTCGAGTGGTCGGCAAGCCGGAAGTTGGCAGATCGGTCGTCAGAGCCAGGCTTGTCCTGAGCAATCCTCATTGCGCCGGCCAATCGGACACCCTCCGCGGCCTCAAGGACGTTGGAACCTCATTTCAGGAGGGTCCCGGTTTTGGTGTTGTCAGCAACACTGGAAGATCTCAATGCCTGATTCGACAACCCGGCGAGCCACTTGGTTGATCTTTCAAATCTGTGCTCCTGGCAGGATTGAGTATCCAAGATGTACGCGCATAATCGCTGCTCGTCAGAGAGGTTGTGCCGGGTCGTTAGCTGAACGGTCCAGACAGAGAGACAACGAGATTGCAGAAGAACATCTCGCCACCCTGATCGGCCCGAACGAACCCTTGCTCCGGGACCCGGCCATGTCATACGAGCAGAATCGCTTCATCGTGCCTGCACTCTTCATTTGCCACGCCGTCACTCGCATAAACGGCTCAGACCAAACGCTTACTGAGGACTTCGACGCTCATCGGTATCCTCAGGCGTCGGAGGGACTCGACCATCTCTTGCGCCGTGACGAACTGTCTGTGTCATCTGCCGGGAGCGGTGACTACCAGATTAAGCGTGTTGGACACGGTGTCCAGGTAGTAGCCCGTTGTATCGCCTCCGTAAGTTCCGACACAACGCTTCCTGGCGTGCTTCGACCGTTGGATGAGAGCCCTGGGAGTTGTGAATACCGACGGACTCCAATGAAGTGTTCTTGCTTGTGCAGCCCAGGCGAAATCAGTTCATAAATTCTCACGTACAAGCATTCTGAACAAGAGTTTAGAACAAGCCGCTTGCCGATACCGATAAGTCGCCTTCTCGGAATGCAATGCGACCCGGCGTTCTCAATTGGTGCTAACTGGCCGAGTCACTGCTCGTATTCAAGTCACTGAGTACATCGGCGAGTTGGCAGTCGTTTGGAACCGAATGCCCATTGCTCAATGCGGATGCCGGCAACCCGAGATGGAAGGTGTCTTTGCTTCTATCGCGTTGTGCTGCTCGCCGACGAGCTTCTGACTCCTCCGCTCACCTGAAGTAACTTAGGAGACGTACTGTTGGAGGATGCATTGTCGATCTCCCTGCCACATCGCCGCACCTTGAAACTGTCCGCCTTGATCGCTGCCGCTTTACTCCTCGGCCGTTTGGCTGGGGCACAGGTGGCACCCACGTCCTCCCCGTTCGGTCCTCATGTTTTCGTCTTCACGCAGTCGACCCCGCAGGGCGAGATCCAGTCTCGTATCAACGACATCTACAAGGAGCAGGAGCATAGCGAGTTTGGCGACGGTCGCTATGCCCTGCTTTTTCTGCCTGGCGAATACAGAGTTGACGTTCCGGTTGGCTTTTACACCCAGGTACTCGGCCTTGGTGCAACGCCGGACGCCGTTCACATTACCGGAGACGTCCACGCTGACGCCTCCTTACCTAAGAACAATGCCACTTGCACGTTCTGGCGCTCGGCGGAGGGTTTCGCGGTTACCCCTTCCAACGGCCCGCTGCAATGGGCGGTTTCCCAAGCTGTTGCCTTTCGTCGCATGCACGTCTTGGGTGACATGGTTCTGCACCAGCATCGCGGGTGGGCTTCGGGCGGCTGGATCTCGGACTCCAAGATCGATGGCAAGGTGGACTCCGGGTCTCAGCAGCAGTGGATGTCGCGAGACAGTAGTTGGCGCTTATGGACGGGGAGCAACTGGAATATGGTTTTCGTCGGCGTCACCAACCCACCTGCTGGGAACTGGCCGGATCCCCCGTACACCGTCATTCCAACCGCGCCGATCACGCGAGAAAAGCCATTTCTAATCGCCGATAACCATGGCGCATACAGCATGGTCGTTCCCTCGGTCCGAAAGAACACCTCCGGCATCAGTTGGCAGAAGGGCTCAACGCCAGGTCGCATCCTCACAATTAGTCACTTTTATATTGCTCGGGCTGACGTCGATAGCGCCGCGACAATCAATGCTGCGCTATCCCGTGGCAAGGATCTTATCCTCACGCCCGGCATCTACGACCTTACCCAGCCGATCCGTGTCACACGTCCAAATACAGTCGTCTATGGACTGGGCTTTGCGACGCTCCATCCCATCCATGGCACGTCCGCCATGACGGTGGCCGACGCAGACGGCATCCTTGTCTCCGGGGTGCTGTTCGACGCTGGCGAAGCACGTTCTCCGAACCTGCTTGAGGTAGGTTCGAATGTTTCCCACGCCCGCCACATCGCTAATCCCATCACCCTCTCTGACGTATTCTTTCGCGTTGGCGGAGCCTTGGTGGGGAAGGTCGTCGCCAATTTGGTGATCAACGCCAACGACGTGCTTGTTGACCATACCTGGATATGGCGGGCCGACCACGGCAAAGGCGTCGGCTGGACAGACAATACGAGCGACAACGGCCTCATCGTAAATGGCGACAACGCCACTATCTACGGACTGTTCGTTGAACATCATCAGCAGTATCAGGTTTTATGGAACGGTGAGCATGGCAGGACCTTCTTCTACCAGTCGGAGATCCCCTACGATCCGCCGACGCAGCAGGCTTGGAACACCGGTCTCCCCAGCGACTCCGGCCCGAACGGCTGGGCGTCCTACAAGGTTGCCAGCAACGTTCGATTCCATCAGGCTTTCGGGCTTGGCGTCTACTCCGTGTTTCGTCATCCTGACGTGAATCTAACGCAGGCCATCGAGACCCCCACCCTACCCTCTGTTCATTTTCAAGATATGGTCACCATCGCTCTCGATAACCTTGGAGAGATCACGCACGTCATCAATGATGTGGGTGATGCCGCGAAAGCTGGACCAAGCCGCAGCACTCCGCGCGTAACGACCTACCCGCCTCCTCGGTAGGAGCATCCTGTGCTGATGGCTCCGAGAGAGCCCGCCTCAATACCGATCTGCATCGGTGGATGCATTGGCGATTTTGCCCTCGTTGAGAGCACAAGTGACGATAAGCGCGTTTCTCAGGACTAATCCGGAAGCGCGCGTTTTGAATGAAGTCCTTGAGCGAACACCGAAGTCGGAACAAGGACTCACGTCGTCTTGTCCGTCGAGTAGCCTTGTTCAGCCATGCGCCTGCCCATCACCGCATACGAGGCCGGATCGCGCGGTTGCCAGGTGTTCAAACCGTCCACATAGCGGTTGTACATGCAGAAAGCAGCGGCGATCAGCACCGTGTCGTGGATATCAAGATCGCTGGCACCTTCTGCTTTGGCCGCTTGTACGAGCTCGGGCGTGACGCGTTTGCCGTCCACCTGGACCTGTTCCGCAATTGCGAGAAACGCCTTCAGCTTGCCCGGAATCGGCGCCGATCGAAAGTCAGTGCAGACGCTCTGCAGGATCGATTCATCGCCGCTGTACAGATGGGTTGCCGCCGCGCCATGACTTGTGTGACAGAAGTGACATGAGTTGCGGGATGACACGAACGAGGCGATGAGTTCGCGGTCGGCGGAGCTGAAGCTGGCGTTACCGGACGTGTGCAGCAGGATGTGCGCAAGTTCGCGCATCGGCTTCGCGGTTTCGGGGCGAAAGCTGAAGCCGGCGGTGATGCCGGGCATGTCTTCCGGCAAGGCAATGTGGGGCATGTTACTCCTCCAGGGAAATAGGACTTGCTATCAGAACGGTTTGCGCGGCGGGTGCTTTCGCATCGCGGGTGCGCCGCAACAGCAGGCTGACCGCTGCAGCGCCGAACGCAACGAAGGCCAGATAGGCAATGTATTGCGACCGGTAGGCACCGGCGCGGTCATACAGGTGCCCAACGAACATCGGTCCCGTCGCACCGCCAATCGCATAGGCCGTCCACGTAAGGCCGTAAAGTACCGAGAAGTGCTTGCGGCCGAAGTAGTTTGCCATCAGGTACGGCAATACGTCCGCTTCGCTGCCCAGGCCGATACCGAGCAGAGCCGCACCCGGCAGGGCTACTGCTGGTGTGGAGGCATATGCGAGCACGAGCGTGCCGCATGCCGCGATCGCCAGAATGATCGTTTGTATCCGCTGCGGGGAAAAGCGATCGATCAGAAAGCCGACACCCAGACGGCCCAGGATGCCCGCGCCACCGCGCACAGACAGCGCAAGCGCCGCACCCTGCGGCGTAACGCCGTGCTCGGTCAGGATCGCCGCAAGATTGGTCACTAGGCCGTTCTCGCTGAAGGCCGACAGCACCGTGATGCTGCACAAAACCCAGAACGCTGCGCTACCAAGGGCCGCGGCCACGCGCAGTCCCTCGACCTCCGGCTCCGCCTGCTTCGCGACCGACGCTGGCCGGTTCCGCACAAGCATTGCTGTGAGTGGAAGGCCAAGCAGCGCGATACCGCCAAGCAGCAGGTAAGCGTTGCGCCAGCCATGATGGCCGATCATCCATTGCGTCGCGGGCGGAATCAGGATCGATCCCACGCCGCTGCCTGTCAGGATCATCGCAATCGCAAGGCCGCGACGCCGTTGGAACCACGTAAGGATCGTGCGCGTGTATGCGAACTGTGCGGTACCGTTGGCGACCAGGCCCAGCACAAAGAACGTCACGTAGAACTGGGTTATGTTACCGCCCAACCGGCTGAGCGAGGCAAGTGCCAGCGCAAACACGAAAATTGCGGGCAGGATGATGCGCCGCGGCGGAAAGCGGTCGAGCAGCATGCCGATGAACGGTGAAACGAGTGCGACCGTAATTGCCGCAATAGCGAAGGTGCCGTCCATCGCCGCCCGTTTCCATCCAAACGCGGCATGCAGCGGGTCCAGGAACAAGCTGAAGGTATAGGGCACGATGGGAGAGAAGCTGGTCATTACGCCGGCAAACGCCGCCGTTGCCACGCCCCAGCCGGTGTAGCGCGGGCTACTCTCTTCGTCGTGTCGCATCGTGAGCGACTCAGACACGAGCGATCTCTTTCTGAGCGGATGGCGGTTGCTCACTGATGTAGCCTACCCGCGCCATGCGTGCACCAAACCGATTAAACGCGTCAGTGGAGACGAGTTTAACGCCGTTGCCCAGCACAAAGCGGTTGTAGTAGTTGAACAGCGCACACGCGTTGATGGCGTAGTAGATTGCAGGCTCATCCCAGCCGGCCTGCTCTAGCGCTTCGATGTGCTGTTGCGTGATGGTACTCGGTTCCAGAGTCAGCGTTTGCACGAAGCGCAGCAGCGCTTTTTCTTTCTCCGCAAGCGCGGATGTCTCCGGATCGAGCAGCACGCCTTCCACAAGATAAAGATCACCATATAGATGGGTCGCAACTGCGGCATGTGCGTTCCTGCAAAAGTCGCACTGATTCAACGACGACGTGTAGGCCGCAATCAGTTCGCGCAACGCTGCGGAGATCGGCGCCTCTTTGTGCATCAACTCATGCGATAGCTCGCAGAGGTGATACGAGGCAATCGGGTGGTAGGCGAGAATGTTCCAGATGCCCCAGTACTCCGCACCTGCCTCGCTAGCATCGGCGATGGCATCGGCGTAAGGTCCCGGCTTCGGGGTCGCCTCGATCTCGCCCAGAAAGATGTGTTCACCGGCCATGCGCCGCCTCCTCTTGTTCGAACATGTGCAGCAGGTCCTGCGAGGGAAGGCCGAAGGCGTTCACGACGCGATTGAAGCTGGCGAATAGCGCGGTGACGTGGATCGCCTCCGCGATCTGCAGATGGCTCCAGCCCGCCGCCTGCATGCCTTCCATGTCTGCCGCTGTCATCTCCTGTGACGCTTCGGTGATCTTCTGCGCAAACTGCATGAGCGTCTGCTGCGCCGGTGCGATTGCTTCCGAACCGACGTCACATGCCAATACCGCCTGCACGGCATCCTTGTCGCCGCCCTGCATGCGGAACGAATAGGCGTGGCTGTCCGAGCAGTACGCGCAACGGTTGCTCGCTGAAACGAACGCGGAGATGAGTTCCTTGTTCTGCCGACCCAGCGCACCGTCGACGAAGAGCATCTCCTTCGCGAGCCCCATCATGTGGGCGAGTAGCGGCGGATGAGTTGCAAAGCACTGCAGGATGCCGGGCACCTGCGGGCGTTCGAAACCCTGCCGGAATTGCTCGTACAAGTCTTTCACCTCGGGCGAGGCAGCCTCCTCATCAACCGTGGCGAGGTTCGCAGCTCGTATGGGCTGCAAACCTCCGCGCGCGGCAAGCCGTTTGTATTCAGGTAGAGCCATGATCAGAACTCCATACGAACTGCGAATTGAAAGGCGCGTGCGCCGCCCGAGCCGAAGAACCCACCGGCCGTGCTGACCGGCTGGTAGAAGTTTGCCTGGACGGGGTTCGCCGTCTGGAACGAAGCAGCGGAGGCGATAGAGATGTTGCGCCCGGCAAAGTTCGCATTTGACGTTCCGCGTACGTTTACCTGATTGAAGAGGTTGAAGCCTTCACCGATCAGATTGAGTGCGGCATGCTCACCGAACGCGAAGCGCTTCATCAGCCGGAGATCGAGTGACGAGAACGGACTGAAGTAGTTCACACCCGCAGGCACGTGCGCCAGCGCGCCGCCTTCATTGCATGGACCAGATGAGACGGGGCATGCGGGCAGCGCGTTCCAGCGATCGATAACCGCATTTAACTGTGCGCCGTTCTTGATCTCGCGGCCCAGCGCATTGCGCGGCAGCAGCGGTAGGCGCGATCCGGAAGCGCCGGTACGGCGGCTTGCCGTGCCTGGAACAAAGGTGTCCGCAGGAACGCCCGAGCCGAAGGTGTAGATCTGCGCAACGGAGAACCCGTATGGCAACTTGGCCTCACCATAGACGGTCAGGCGGTGACGCTCGTCCGTAAGCGAGTAGCCCTTCTCGCGCCGCAGACCAGCGGTACCCTCAACAAGGTTTACCTGCTCGTCCTTGTTCCCGTTCTCAAGCTGGTCGTCGTTGGAGTAGTCAAACGTCTTCGACAGTGTGTAGCTCACGCTGTACTGATACGACACCTTGCCCAGTGTTGAGGGACGATGGCTCGCGCTTGCCAGCAGGCCGTCGTACCAGCTCTTCGCGGAAGAGTCCAGGATCGTCACGCTGTCCGTAATGCCCGTGGCCGGGTCGGTGATGACACAGGTTGCGTTGTTGCCGGGGCACTCCACATAAGGCGAGGTGGACGTTGTGCTGCGTAAGAGGCTGCCGATCAATTGCCTGTTCC
This sequence comes from uncultured Acidobacteriaceae bacterium, assembly GCA_963719405.1. Lineage (GTDB taxonomy): Bacteria > Acidobacteriota > Terriglobia > Terriglobales > Acidobacteriaceae > Edaphobacter. The sequence goes on along the minus strand of OY970381.1, from coordinate 3,534,557 downwards.
CGAAGACGTGCAGGCCGTCCGCGTTGATTGTCCAGTCGTGGCCGATCTGCTGTTGTCCGCCGAACGAAAACTGCTGGAACATGGGATGGTGTGAGCGCGGCCCTAGCGCCACGATTCCCACGCCGCCGGTCTGGTGCGGACCGCTGAATGCGTTCGCGATGGTAGGGCTGTTCGACGCGAAGCGTGAGCCGGGAGCAAAGCAGAGGTCCAGGTTCGCTGGTGCCGGAATGCCGGGATTGGTGCAGGCCGAGCCGGCGTACTGCGTCACGGTCAGTGCTCGATCGTTCTGCACCAACTCCTTCGAACCCGACTCCAGGATGATGCGGTCGTAGTAAATGCCGTAGCCGCCTCGCAGCGTTGTGGTGCCGCGCCCGAACGGGTCAAAGACGAAGCCGACGCGCGGGCCAAAGTTCTTCGTGTCCGGGCTCTTTCCCAGTGGAAGAATGTTCGCCATCCAGGTGCACGGTACGTTCGGAATGGACGTGAGTGTGGGGCATGGCGAGTGCGCGCTGCTCTGCCCCGTCACGTTCGAGTCGAACTCATAGCGCAACCCCAGGTTCAGCGTCAGCGTTGGCAGCACGCGCCAGTCGTCCTGCACGTACGCTCCGGTGTAAGTGTTCTCGATCTGCGGGATAGGAACCAGCGTAATTGGGGCCGAGCTCTTGATGCCAACAGCCAGGGGAATGTCCAGATCGTTTACGGCGCCGTCGCCGTTCAGGTCGGCAAAGCCAAAGTCCGAGACGAGGATGGCTGTGCCGCTGCCGAAGACGTTGATCTGACCCGACACGCGATAATGCTGGAACTCGAACCCGGTATGCAGTGTGTGCTTGCCGAGATTCAGAGTGAAGGCATCGCGCACCTGGTAGCGCCGCAGCCGCGTCGACTGGGGCACGTTGAAGTTGGCGCCGTCCGCAAGGTCTGGAAAGATCAACTCGTTCGTTAGGTTCAGGTTCGGGTTCGTGTTCGAAGCATCCTGCCCGAACTTCGGCACCACATTGTAGAAGTCGTCGAAATGCACGGAGAGGTCGTTCACGCGGTTCGCGCCTAAGATCCTCGTCCACGAGGCCACAGCGGAGTTGAAGCGATTCAGGGAGTTTTGCCTTTCCGCGCCCGTGCTTTGTGGAGTCGAGGACGAAGCGCTTGCACCCGCTGTCTCCCGCGAGCGATCAAAGGAGTATCGCAGGCTGAAGAGGTTAGCCTCGTTTGCGTGATAGTCCAGCCGATTTGACAGTAGCGTTTCCCCCAGTGGCGCGGGTGCCGCGGTGTTCAGGATGCGCGGCGTACCCCCGAACACGCGCGTTCCCGTCTGGATCGACGCGTGCTGGTTGCGGTATTCCAATGAGGAGAACCAGAACGCCTTGTCCCTGCGGAGCGGACCGCCCACCGAGCCGCCGACTTGCTGACGGTCGAAGCGCGGCGTCGGCTGGCTGCGACCAAAGGTCGCCGGTAATCCCTGCAGATGGCGGTTGCGCTCAAACAGGAATGCCGATCCATGCAGTTGGTTGCCGCCGGAGCGGGTCACCACGTTGATGATGCTGTTGCCGGAGCGGCCCACCTCCGCGGTGAACCGCGCCGTCGCTATCTGGAATTCGGCAACGGAGTCCTGCGGCAGGTTACTCAACGTTCCACCGACGATCTCGTCGTTGTTGTCGCCACCATCGATGGTGATGTTGCCGGCGCGACCGAAGCCGCCCGCTGAGGACACCTCGAGCGTGTTGGTCTTCGTCGGATCAAACACGGGAGCGGGGCGATTGCCGGGAATCAGGTACGCGAGCTCCAGGAAGTTGCGCCCATTTAGCGGAATGCTTTCAATAGTGCGGGCCGTGATCTGGCCCTGCAGAATCGACTGCGTCAAATCCACCTGTGTATTGCTCGCGCCCACGTCCACCGCCGCAGTGGTCGCTGCCAGCAGAGTGGAATCCAGCGTGGTCGCTTTACCCGCCTCAATGCGTACGTGCGTGTAACGCACCTCGCCAAAGCCGGAAGAGGTCAGAACGACCGTGTACAGACCCGGCATAACGTTCGACAGGGTGAACGAGCCGTCATCGTTCGATCTGCCCTCTCGCAGGATCCCCTGCGCTTCGCTCGTCGCATTCACCTGCACACCGCGCACGCGTGCACCGCTCGCGTCTTTTGCGATGCCGTCGATGGATCCCGTCGGTAGTTGTGCAAGCAATGGGGCAGCAGCGGACGCGATCACACACGCGGTCCCGATCCAATTCAAACGCATACATGGCTCTCCAGAGTGGCTTTCTGAAAGGCAGCCGTTCACGCCGCGCTGCTCTTGGTTGTTCTGTTCACGCGAATACTAAGAAATGCGCTGAGTTCTGTCATCCACCGTAAGTTGGAAAGACAAGTCAACCTGTCTTGTTCGTGTCAATCACGCTATGCTCGTGACGCATCCACCGAATACAACGGAGCTGAACCATGCCACACATCCAACTGCCGGAAGGCCTGCAAGGTATTCGCAGTGCCATGGCATTTCGTCCCGAGACGGCCAAACCACTGAACGAACTTGCGGAAGCACTGTTACATGCCCCAAACACGCTGCCGCAGGCAGATCGTGAGCTCATCGCGACGTATGTCTCGTCGCTGAACGATTGCTACTTCTGCCAGACGGTGCATGGGGCGATTGCGGCGGCATGCATGAACGACGATTACGGCTTGGTCAAGCGTGTGAAGGCAGACTTTCATGCAGCGGAGATCTCCGACAAGCTGAAGGCGCTGCTGGTTATCGCCGCGAAGGTGCAGCGAGGTGGCAAGCACGTGCTATCGACCGACGTAGAGGCTGCGCGTGCGCAGGGCGCAACCGACATCGAGATACACGACACGATTTTGATTGCGGCAGCCTTTTGCATGTACAACCGCTACGTCGACGGCTTGGACACCTGGCAGCCCCGCAACGAGGCACTGTACTTGGAGCGCGGCAAGAAAACAGCGCGTGAGGGTTACGTCGAGATGAGTAAGGAGTATCTTCCTGAGGCTTAGATACGCTGAGTCAGGAAGGTGCTCTCTCTAGCCTCACGGCCACGCTACGATAAGTACCGACAAGTCGGCTTATCGTCAGTAATCGCCAAACGAAGAAAGTGGATTTCTCGAGAAATAAGCTTTAGCCCTGGCACATGTGAAGAAACACAGTGACAGGATACTGGAGTGAACCCCTGTCATCGGTCCCTGCCTAACACCGCAGGGGATCTGCCGCGTCTTAGCCAGAAATTGACCATCAGACAGTCTTCGTGATTCTCCACGAAATGACTCCACCCCGCGGGCACATAGAGCAGATCACCCGCACGCTGCGTGATGGAGATCGGTGTAGCCTTCGAGAACTCCGGGAAGCGTGTCGCATCCGGAGACTTTGCGTTAACCATGCTGACCGCGAACTCTGGAAGTGCATTCGGGTTCGGATGAATCATGGAGAGATAAGGAAAATCGGCTGGCGGATAGAGGAGCGATTCTTTGGCACTGAAGTATGCGAACGAGAAGTTGTCCGGGATATCCTTGTGCAGGGCAGTCACCGTTCCCTTCGTACCCATCCACATCCGTGGCTCATTGAAGAAATACTCAGGGTAGAACATCGGAAAAGGGACCCCGAGATCGCGTACCATCGCGACGGGTATCACGGTGCCGGCGGCATAGGCCGTCCCGGCATCGCTTACCTGCATGAAGTGTCCCCTAATAAAATTTCTTAGGGGCATCTCTTCTTCGCGGCGATCAGGTAGCTACCTGGATCTGCCATATTGCCAAAACGGACGTTCACGGTCTGATCGCCGTAGGCCCCTTGCAGCAGACCTTAGATCTCCGCTTCAGAGAACTTTAACGCACCCAGCCGCAGTAGAAAAGGCATGGAGCACGCTGCATACTCTCTCGAAAACACCTCGTCACTCAGAGAATCTAGAACGTCCAGGGCGGCGAGGCGAGGCATCTCACAGGTAGCCTCACAGATCTTTGGAAACCAAACAACAGGACTATCCATCTATCGACTCCTACACACTTTGAGAATAGATCCTGGATGACTCCAGCCCGGCCTAAGGTCCCTAGAAGTCGGCTTGTGTTTACGATTGCTGGCGCAGGGAAGCTCTTCTGGCGAGAACAGACCAATGCGTTTATCTAAGTCAACTCGCGAATGGGAAGTGCGCATGATCCCGAAGGACTGCCGTGATCTGCTGTGAGGAGGATCTCGGTCGTCGAGAGCCCGTGCTCAGCTTCCTGAGTGTATTGAACGCTGTCGCGGTAGACGCGCACCCGAACGCCGCTCCGGGCTAGCCGACCCAACTCTTCGGCCAGTTCCCCGTCGTTAAAGCTGTACATGGCGACATCGACCGAGACCTTCACCCGTCCCCAGCATCTCCATGTCACTTCGTTCGAGATTCGACGCGGGCGAGTACAGAAGCACCGGACCTGTGTCAGCTCCGTGTGGCAAGGTAGCGGTCTGAGCGGTTCCTGAGGTCGTGTGTCCAGCCGAAGCGAGCAGCCAGAGGCACAACACACGCGTCCGAGCGTAGGCGCCGGAACTCCCTCTAGCGCCGCTAATGTGCGCCTCCATGCCTCATACGGATGATGAACTCCAGGCATTCCTCGTACTTATACCGTGCTGGTTTGCGATCTCCATGTGGACGTTGAAGAACGGGACCTCGCTGTCGGCTGGGCACGCCAGTGCCTCCAACCTCTTCCTGCGAACCGTGAACTCCGCTACCGTCTCATCGCGACGCACTCCAGCAGCATAATGCCTCGCTGAGGGATCTCAACTGACCCACCAGAGGGAGGACGGCTCCTCCCTGCTGCGGCCGGCTCAGCCGTCCTCCGGCCCCCACCTCCGCAGGCCTTTCCCGCCCGCGACGCCCATCCCAAGAGCAAAAGCAGATCGATCTCCTGCGCTCGCGCCCGGCAAGGTCACCAGACCTCCTGATGGACTCCGTCCCTGGCGCGATGCAAGAGGCACCCTAATCTTGCGCTTCGCTTGTGCAGACCTCCGCTACGCTCCGCCCCACTCCACTTCGCTTCCGCTTCGTTGCAGGGGTGGGGAACCCCTCCTCTTGCACTTGCCGCCCGTGCTGGCGTGGGCCAGGGCCAAGGCGTGTTTGTGAGCAAACACAGCACAGCCATTTAAGAGCGAGGACAACACCCATGAGCACCAACCAGACCAGCAACCAGACCAGCAACAATGCCGCCACCAACGTCTCCACCCTCCCCACCGCAGCCAAGGCGCAGACCGCCAAGGAAGTGATCGCCGAGAACATCAAGCTCCTGATCGCACAGCTTGAGGCCGGACACTCCGAAGGCCTCACCGCCTACTTCACGGCGATGGGCCGCTTCCACAACTACAGCTTCGGCAACATCCTTGAGATCGCACGGCAGAAGCCCGACGCTACCCGCATTGCTGGCCTCTACGCGTAGAGCCAGCTGGGCCGCAAGGTGATGAAGGGGCAGAAGGGTATCCGCATCCTCGCTCCCGTGATTGGGATTCGGAAGAAGAAGGGCACCGAGACCACCAAGGACATCACGCAACAGAACCAGCCGGTACTGGTAGGGTTCCGTACCGCGTACGTCTTCGATGTGTCGCAGACCGAGGGCGCAGAGCTTTCAGAGCGCGTGAGCGGCAGCGTGGGCGAGAACCGCGATCGGCTGATTGAGTTCATCGCCGCCCAGGGCATTGAGCTGGAGTTCAAGGAGTCCATCGCACCTGCTTTAGGTATGAGCTGCGGCGGACGCATCGCCGTACTTCCCGGTCAGGCAGCAGCCGAAGAGTTCAGCACCCTGGATAACGAGCTCGCACACGAGATGTTGCGTAAGGCGGAGCGCAGAACCGCAACCACGAAGACCGTACGCGAGACCGAGGCCGAGGCCATTGCGTTTGTGGTGGGAACCAGCATCGGGCTTGAGACCGGATACGTATCAGCCGACTACATCCAGCTCTACCACGGCAACGCCGCACTTCTGGCCGAGAGCCTGGAGGGGATCCAGCGCACTTCAGCCCTGATCCTGGCCGCCATCGAGCCACCCGCAGCTGAAGCCCCACCCATCATGGCCGAGGCCATCTAGCCGTTCCTTTCTCCCCCGCAGGGGGGACGGAGGTCGAGGCCTTCGCTCCCCCTCAGCCCAACCAAGCTCCAGACCCGCCCAAGGAGGGCAGACCCATGCAAAACAGTAGCGCGTTCCAGTACCTCGCCATTGACACCATTCACGAATCCACCACCAACCCACGTCGCACCTTCGAAGAGAGCAAGCTCGAGGAGCTTGCCGAGAGCATACGGCACCACAGCCTTATCCAGCTCGTCACCGAGCGTCCCAACGCAAATGGCTTCGAGCTAATCGCAGGAGCGAGGCGCTACCGTGCCGCAAAGCTTGCAGAGCTCTTCTCCATTCCAGCCCGCATCGTCGAGATCGATGATGCCCAGGCTCTCGAATGGCAGCTGGTCGAGAACTCGCAACGAGTCGACGTCCATCCGTACGAGGAAGCGCAGGGCTTCCAACGCTTGCTCGACCTCCCCGGCTATGACGTCTCCGCTTTGGTCGAGAAGTCCGGCAAGAGCGCCAGCCACATTTACGCCCGTCTCTCATTGCTGCAACTCATCCCCGAAGTCGCCGAGGCGTTCACCCAGGAGCGCATCACAGCCAGTCACGCCAACCTCATCGCTCGTCTTCCGCAGGAGTCCCAGTCCGAAGCCTACGAGCATTGCTGGCGCAAGGACTGGCAGGAGAAGGAGGCGCACCTGCTACCGCGAAGAATCTCTCCGCATGGATACAGGCGAACCTCTACCTCTCGCTTGCCGACGCTCCGTTCGACCGCGAAGACCCCACCCTCAACCCGCCTGCCGGAGCCTGCGTTACCTGCCCGCGCCGCAGCGGATACAACACCGCGTTGTTTGCGGATGTGGTTTCGGATCAGTGTCTGGACGGACCCTGTTTTCAAACGAAGATTGCAACACATATCGACCGCGAACTCGCAGCCAGGCCCGAGCTGGTCCAGATCGAGAACGGATGGAGACGGGCGACAGAGCAGAGGCCCGGAGCGGTCCAGCGGGGCCACTTCCGCGAGATTGAAGCGATAGCGGAGAACCAGGACGCGGAACCAGCCTCAGTCTGCGCCGCCGCTAAACCCGCGATCATCGTCTACGGCAACGCGTCGGCACCACCCTCACCGTATGCACCGACAACCACTGCCCGGTTCACGACCCACGCGCAGCCGCGCGGCTAGCCGCTGACCCGGTACCAGACCCCGCACCCACCATGGCCCCCGCACCGGAACAAGAGACTGAGGAGGAGGCCGAAGAAAGGAAGCAGCAGTACGAGCAGCAGCAGAAGGAATACGCCGAGATGCAGGAACGCAGAGCGGAAGAGCGAAGGCAGGAGGAGGAACGGCGAGAGCAGGAGTACGAAGCCGAACAGACCCGGAGGGAGGAGCTGAGGCAGACCCGCAAGGCTACCTTCGAGCGCATCCTTGCAAATGCTCCAGCCACCTTCAGTGCAGCGCAGCTACGGATGCTGCTTCGCGCCCTCGTCAACCTCGACCCCTACACCTTCGCAGACGATGTAGCCGAGGAGATCGCGGGTGAAGACGAGAGCAACCAGCGTACAGCCGAAGAAACTCTGATGGCGGCTATCGACGGACTGGCCGACGACAAGCTGACCGGCTTCACCCTGCGTCTCGCCCTTACATCGCACGTCGCCATCCCGCGTGAGGGGGAGGCGGACTTCCTGGCCGAGGCGGAAGCTATCTTCCTGCAACCGCAACCGAAGAAGGCCAGCGGCAGGAAGCCGCGTAAGCCAACTCCAATCAAGGCCAGCAAGACTGCAGCGAAGAAGAAGACCGCAGCCTAAACCCGCAGTGGGAGTCAGATCACCGGCTCCCGCTCCTTTCCCAAAGGAGGAGACGATGTTCCAGTTCACGTACAGACTCAAGATCGCCGAGCGGGTCAAGGCCAAGTGCGACCGGCATCCCCGTTACAACCCGCAGTTGGATGGAAGAGGCGGCATCAAAGGCGGGTGCTCCACCTGCTTTACCCTGCTCGATCTCCATCAGGCACGGCTCACGCTCGAAGCCGCTCACCGCGACTTCATCCGCAAGGCTGCGCCCTGGGCGCATGTTCGTCTCAAGCGAGCGAAGCCGCCGTCTGTCGATGAGGAACAACGACCGTAGGAACCCCCACGACGCTTCAAGCAGGGGAGAGCCGCTTCCCTCCCCTGCACCCCTCCGGCCTCAGAACGACATCTCAAAGGTGATTCGATGGACAGGACCGAGTTCATAGTTCGCAACATGCTCGCGGCCATAGCGGCGCCGGTCTACGATGTCGGCGTCCTCAGCGCCGGGGGGATGCTTCCCGGTCTCGACGGCATCTCCGCCTCCGCGGTGCTCGACCGCCTCCCGCTGCTCAAGTACCGCAATGCCCGCGGCTCGCACATCTACATCCGACCTTCGGGCGAGCATCGGTTCACCGTACTCGACGATCTCGACGAGGCGTCACTCGCCCGACTTTCTGCGGACGGGTTCAATCCCTGCGCCGTCGTCGAGACCAGCACCGGCAACTTCCAGGCGTGGCTGAAACATGCAACTGTCTTACCGAAGCTTCTGGGCACCTTCGCTGCCCAGACCTTCGCATCTCGATACGGGGCCGACCCAAGTGCAGCCGACTGGAGGCGCTTCGGAAGGCTTCCCGGCTTCACCAACTGCAAGCCGAAGTACCGCAAGAGTGATGGCCTGTTCCCTTTTGTGCGGCTGAAGAGCCACACCGGCGAGCAGTACCCGATGGCAGAAGCCTTCGCACAGGAGATCACGCAGATGTACGACGCACAGCAACAGGAGCGAGAGGCACGACGGCAGCTGGCGTCACTTTCTCCCCGAGGGGGACCGAGGTCCTTGCCATCGCTTGAACGCTTCCGCACCTGCGCCAAATACCAGGACCGCCCCGCCGCCGCAGACATCGCCTTCTGTGTCGCCGCACATTCCAGTGGCATGACCGAAGCAGCCATCGAGCAAGCTCTTGCTGACGATTACCTCTCCCGCGATCCCAGTCCTTCGAGACGAGCTGCCTACATCCGGAGAACCATCGAGAAGGCGAAGCGATGGGCCGAGCGGTAGCGCCTTCGATCCCGCGATCGGCCTTGTCGCTCTTCTTGTGCTGGTGAGGACAGCTCGCGATCCGGGCTTCTTTCTGTCTGCAACTCACGCCATGAGAGATGCCGTTGAACAGCTAGGCTCCTTTCCGGTTTGCGTCTCTGTCTGCGTTCAGCGTGCCGCGCTCAAGACACCCCCGCCCTTCGGACGCACGCTCTCCTTCCCGTGACCCGCTGCGCGCGTCTCTGAGGTGCGGACTCCTGCCCCAAAACAAGTTTGGGTCCCCTTCCGCAGATCCCATCCAGTCGCCGAGGGAGTGGGTCGCGACGGCACACCCTCGTGGCAAGCATGTACCGCAGACAGCGGCACAAACCAGAAAGAAACGGAGCCAAACACCATGTTCAACAAGATCACTCTCATCGGCCGCCTCGGACAGCATGCAGAGGCAAAGACAGCCCAGAACAACCGCGAGTACGTCGTCCTCTCGATCGCCACGCAGGAGAGCTGGAAGAACGACAAGGGCGACTATGAAACCCGCACCGAATGGCGTCGCGTCTACGCCTGGAGCAATCTCTCGAAGTTTGCCAGGACTCTCCAGAAAGGGCAGCTCATCACCCTTGAAGGAACACTCCGGTATCGCGAGGTCACAGAAGACGTCGAGGGCAACAACTTCAAGCACCGGATCGCCGAGATCCATCCCCACAGCATGAAGCGGCTCTCGAAGGTCGAGGCGCCGGACGATCCTGCAGATGGAGCGGGCGACGAGTAAACGTTGGATCAGGTGGATGAGAACCGTTCGGTTCTCATCCACCCCCAAGAGCATGTGCTACTGCCCAGCCGGTCAGGTTATGCACGCATGGGAACTGGTGTTGTTCGCCGGACGGGGGGCGTAAGGTCGAGGCCGATACTCTTCTGTTCTTCGGGTCGGTTCGGCGTGGTTGCAAAGTCTAGGGCGCAGATCGAGAGGCATCTGCATATTTCCGCGGATACGGGTTGAGGCGCGGGGCAACACTGAACCCACTTTCCCATGTGCACAGATCTCTAATCTTCTTCTTAGCCCAGGAGATCAACAAAGTCGATAGCGCTCCGTTCGACCAGCCCCCCTGTTCGGACATTCAGTGCCCGCGCAAAGGCGGGCTATTCGAAGACAGATGCATGAAACCCCGTTTCCTCCACACGAATTGTTAGGGAGCTGGGCAGTGCGGTTCCTTAGCTCTAGCGATAGCCACTGTCTACGGGAATAGCCTTTCCGGCCTTCATAACTCAGGGCTCCCATTCCCTCATGGGAATCCAGCCGTTCTTTACTTTCCGTCTACTGATCTGGAGCAAAGGTTTCGCGAGCGGCGCTGGCAGGCCAGACGTTTACGTAGTAGAAGTAAACTCCGGGCAGCGGCGGTAAAGAACCATGAGAATACCTGATGGGGATGTAGCGGCGAAGGATCTAGCCACCAGCGGCGCTGGAGGCGATGGTGTTTCGCCAACACTCGAACGCTTGCACCATCCTCCGGGTTCAAGGAAGCCCCGGAACCGGACCATCCAAGTCTCACCGGCGGTCCTCGAGGCGGCGCGAAAGAATGCCGAAGATTTGCTCCGGGAGTTGCGAACCAGTAACAGCGGCCTGTCGCAGGTCGAGGCCGAAGAGCGAGCGCGCAGCACGGGTCCGAATGAGGTTGCGCAGGAGCGGCGGCTGGGATGGCCTCTACGTCTTCTGAGGATCATCCGCAACCCGCTTGTGATCCTGCTGACGGCTCTAGCGGCGGTTTCATTTGCTACAGGCGACGCGCGCGCCGGAATCGTTATGGGCGCCATGGTGATACTAAGCGCCGGACTTCGTTTCTTCCAGGAAGCTCAAGCTGACGCTGCTGCGGAAAAGCTCAAAGCCATGATCCACGTCACCACCACGGTGATGCGGGATGGAGAGGTGAAGGAGATGCCCGTGCGGAACCTGGTGCCGGGGGACATCATCCACCTGTCGGCAGGTGACATGATACCCGGCGACGTGCGGGTTCTCTCTTCCAAAGACCTCTTCGTGAGCCAGGGAACCCTTACTGGGGAATCGCTCCCGGTCGAGAAGTTTCACAATCCTGACACTGAGAATGTCGATTCACCGACTGATCTCAAGAACATATGCTTCATGGGGACGAGCGTCCAGAGCGGGACGGCAGTCGCTGTCGTGGTGACGACGGGGCCGAACACTTACTTCGGCAGCATGGCAGTTTCGATTGCAGAAGAGCCTGCCCCAACCAGCTTCGACCTGGGTCTCAACCGCTTCACGTGGCTCATGATCCAGTTCATGGCCGTCATGGTTCCCCTGGTTTTTCTCATCAACGGCTTCACAAAGCATGATTGGAAGGGTGCCTTCTTCTTTGCGATGGCCGTCGCCGTGGGCCTCACGCCCGAGATGCTTCCCATGATTGTCTCCGTTTGCCTTTCCAAGGGGGCGCTCGCCATGAGCCGCAAGAAAGTGATAGTCAAGCGGCTCAATGCCATCCAGAACTTCGGGGGAATGGATTTGCTGTGCACCGACAAGACCGGCACGCTAACGGAGGACCGTGTCGTCCTGATGCGGCATTGTGACGTTGCCGGACGCGAAAGTGAGGAAGTACTTCTGGACGGCTACCTCATTAGCCACTTCCAAACGGGTCTGAAGAATCTGCTGGATCGGGCGATCCTGGATAGTCCCGATTTCCATGCGCAAGCGGTGTTGGAAAAGTGCAAGAAGCTGGACGAAATCCCCTTTGACTTCACCCGACGCATGATGTCCGTACTGGTGGAGGATCCTGAAGGCAAAGCGATCTTACTCACCAAGGGGGCGCCCGAAGAGATATTCCACCAGTGTTCTCACTTTGAGCTGGCAGGAGAACTGTCGCCGATGGACCCTAATCTGATCGCTGGGCTCAAGGAAGAGTACGAAAACCTCAGCAACGACGGGTTCCGGGTTCTGGCGGTCGCGAAAAAGGAGCTGGCCGGCAAACAGATCTGCTCCAAGGATGACGAGCGCGACCTCGTGCTCAAGGGGTACGTCGCTTTTCTAGATCCGCCCAAGGACACGGCAGGTCGCTCAATTGAGGCGCTTCGCCGGCATGGTGTGCAGGTGAAGGTTCTTACAGGTGATAACCACCTCATCAGCCGTAAGGTGTGTAAAGAAGTGGGCCTCACGCCCGACCCCATGCTCCTTGGGGCCGACCTCGAGAAGATGTCTGACGCTGAACTGGCCGAAGCCGCGGAAAAGACGACGTTATTCGCCCGACTCTCTCCCGCTCACAAAGACCGGGTTATCCGGCTGCTCCGGCAAAAAGGACATGTTGTCGGATTCATGGGGGACGGAATCAACGATGCTCCCGCCCTGCGCGCGGCGGACATCGGCATATCGGTGGATACCGCCACCGACATTGCCAAGGAGTCGGCGGACTTGATCCTGCTGGAGAAGGACCTCATGGTGCTAGCAGGGGGTGTAACTGAGGGGCGGAAAGTTTTCGCAAACATCCTCAAATACATCAGGATGGGTGCAAGCTCAAACTTCGGAAATATGTTCAGCGTGCTAGGGGCGAGCGCTTTCCTGCCCTTCATTCCGATGACCCCAATCCAGGTGTTGACCAACAACCTCCTGTATGACTTCTCGCAGGTGCCGATCCCAACAGATGCTGTCGATGACGAGCAAATCAACCGTCCCCGGCCATGGAACATCAACGAGATCAGGCGGTTCATCCTTTGCATCGGACCGATCAGCTCAATCTTTGACTACACGACTTTCTGTGTCATGCTCTGGGTGTTCAACTGCTGGGCTCCATCTCGTGCACCAATCTTTCAGACGGGCTGGTTCGTCGAGTCCCTCATGACGCAGACCCTCATCATCCACATTATTCGCACAAACAAGATCCCCTTCGTACAGAGCCGAGCTAGTCTGCCGCTGATAGTTACAACGTTATTCATCATGGCCTTCGGGCTGTGGCTGCCATATTCCCCACTGGCCCCTGCGCTTGGCCTGAGACACCTTCCGCTGATGTACTGGGCGATCCTGTTGCTGACATTGCTGAGCTATGTGAGCCTTACGCAGTTGATCAAGATCTGGTTGCTTCGGAGAAGATGGATCTAAGCTCAGGGAGTATCCGGAGATCGCGCAATCCCCCAAAGGACCTCGAGGACATGCGCCACTGGTGCGTTAAAAACCAAATGCATGAGCATGCCAACTAGGCGGACATCGTCGCGGACACTCTGAACTTCTTCCCAACGCAGCAAGTCTTTTCACCACGGGGTAGCGAAGAACACGGCCCATTGAAGAGACCCCCTGATGGAACGCTTTGGGCATCTGATCGCTTGGGGTAAACCCTGCGTTGTTCCGGGGCAGTGACAGGAACACTTGACGCGCTCCCATGACCGGTTCAACGTAGTTGGGCGTATGGAGATGCCAAATCCGATCTCGACACTGCTGGAAACCCGCCTCGGGGAGGTGCACGCAAGGCAGCGACTTGGGATTGAACATGACCATGAAGCTGTGTTTGGGCACGGTGTTAATTTCTTTCATCCCGAGAACTGGTTTTCGGCTCATGCGCTGCTTCGGAAGATGTTAAAGGTGACCGGACTATACTGGCGCGGGCACCGGAATACGGAGCGGATCCAGGTTCGCAGGAACCTCCTTTCCCTACCACATCTGCCAAGTGGCTTTGAAGGCTTCACCATCCTCCATATCAGCGACCTGCATGCGGACATCAATCCCGGTCCTATGCAGCGGCTGACTGAACTGCTGCCCGAGCTGGAATACGACATCTGCGTTCTCACAGGAGACTTTCGTGGTCAGACTTTCGGTCCGTTCGAGCCTGCACTTGAGCTCATGAGAAGCGTTCGCGCACAAGTAAGAACAGCCGTGTTTGCTGTGCTAGGCAATCACGACTCAATCAGGATGCTGCCGGGAATCGAAGCCATGGATATTCGGCTTCTTCTGAACGAAGCGGAAGCGCTTCGCCGGGGAGGCGAGCAGATCTACCTGGCAGGTGTGGACGATGCCCACTACTATCGGGCAGATAATTTGCAAAAGGCAGCATCCGACATCCCTGCAGGCACTGTCGCCATTTTGCTTTCTCATACACCCGAGATTTACCGACAAGCCGCACACGCTGGATTCAGCGTGATGCTGAGCGGACACACGCATGGAGGACAGATCTGCCTTCCCGGCGGCGTACCCATCACACTTGATTCTGTTCTGCCGCGACGCATGGGCGCTGGTGCTTGGCAATACGGAACCATGGCCGGCTATACCTCCGTGGGTGTGGGAACCTGCATCGTGCCGGTGCGATTGAACTGTTTTCCAGAGGTGACACTGCACATTCTCCATCAGGCGCGCAGTTGACCTCAGTACGCTGTGTCCCGGAGGTGAAGTCTGTAAAAAATCTTCGAGAGCACGATCTCGCCAGCGAAGAAAAGTGCAACGCCGAGCGCGATGTCCAGCATAGTCAGCGACAGCGCCGAACGGCACACAAGAAAAGGGAAGAACGATTCCGGTATCTGGTCGAGACCGGTTGCCCGGCTGCTGGGCGAAAGGTGGAGTCGTCTCTTCGTGAAGCTTGAGAGTAGATCCCCGGTCATGGCCGCGGCTCCGATGCTTAATCCTAAATGCCAGCCAAGGCCGATCAGTGCGCCGATCACCGAGGCGAGCATAAGACCGGACAGGAGTCCGCGAATTGTCTTTGAGGAACCGAGCGCTCGTTGGTGATCGGCAAGCTGTATGCCGAAGTCGATCGGCCATGCGTAGCGGGAACCCAAGAGCTTCGCCAGCATCAAGGGTGTGCCGTTTGCGAACGCGAGGACAAGGAGAATCCCAAGAATACTTGTAAGGTGCACATCTCCCCCGTTCTCCCTTGGCACAGACGCTATCCCGAGAAGGAGCCGCCGGGAGCTGGCGTTCTCATGTGCAGAAGCTACGCCTCGCAAGCTTTTATACATGTGATTATGGGGAGGGCACGGTGACTGGAATCACAGTTCCAGGAGATTAGCGTTCTGCTGTCAACCTGCGCCGTTGTCAGCAGTCGGTTTCGCCCGACGTTAGTGATGGAGGTCACATCGGCACCGTTCGAGATTGGTGCAGTCTCGTCACATGCCTCGACTGGTCAGCTGACCCTGCGGGCTCCGACCAGTGCTGTGATCCCGGAGAGGACACCATGTTAACCAAAGAAGACCCGCTAATCCCGCTCCCAAGCCCCGGAACGCAGATCACGCTTCACAAGCTGGCTGTGGCATACGACTTCACCGTGTTCAGCGAGATCGCATTGGAGTACGCTGTCCAACTTGCGCAGGAACATCACTCGCAGATTGTGGTCGAACACATCGAGCATCCATCAGCTTTTGAAGCGGATATGGAGTGTGGGCTGGGCGCAGTGAAGGCCGCCCACACACAAACGGAGCGAGAAGTTCGGTCGATCGCACAACATCTACGGGAGCGGGGACTCACAAGCTCGTCCTTCTGTCGTTTCGGCCCGCAAACGGATATGCTTGTGCAGCTTGCGATAGAAATACGCCCGGATCTCCTGCTCCTCGGAGCATCTGGTCACCGACGCAGCGATGCATGGCGGCTAGGGTCTACGGCGGAGTTTCTGCTGCGCTGTCTTCCTTGTCCTGCTCTAACCTTCGGCCCGCAGGTGGCGTTCGCGAACGGGGTCAGCCTTCCTGGTCGACACCTGGTTTATGCATCGTCCCTACTGACCGGTTTTGGGCCTGCCGCACGCTTTGCGGAGTTTTTCGCCCGATGCTGGGGGGCCGAGTTGGAAGTCCTACATGTGATCGACGATTGGTCTGTGCACTACGACTCCCGAAAGCATTCGCAGATGGATGCGAAGGGAGCCGCTCTTGCGAAGGAGTTCGGTGATAGGGGCATCGATGCGCAATGGTCAGTTCGCCTCGGATCACGTTCCGAGACAATCCTGGAGCGGGCAGCACAACTGGGTGCAGACATGATCATCTTCGGCATAGATCATAAAGTTGCGGACTCGACAATCGATGGCATGATCAACGCGACGATTCAGCAATCCGTGTGCCCGGTACTGACGGTACCGGGCTGCGCCTGAGGTCTAGGCCATCTAGTGACGGCCGACGCCCCCATAGCAGCAACGCACAGGAGCCGTACACAGTCGTTGGTCTAATTCGGGAGTCATGCGACGAAGATAGGCCTTAGCGGCACCTATAGCGACGACGATCAGGAGACGTCATGACCCGTCGAAAGCCTTGGTGTGCCACTGAAGGGCTTCCAACGCCACTGGGTGCGACCTGGATTCCAGCCGAGCGATCATTCAACTTCGCGATCTATTCCAAATACGCCGAAGCAGTCACGCTCTGTCTCTATAGCGCTACGAACCATGCAGTACCTATCTTCGAGTATGTTTTCGACTTGCTCAGGAATAAGACGGGACGTGTATGGCATGCACGCATTCCTGAAACCCGGATGGAAGGGGCAATGTATTACGCATATTCGATCGACGGTCCGCCAGCGACCGGTGATCGATTCGAGAGACACGCCTTCCAACGTGAGAAGGTCTTGCTCGACCCATACACGACGGGCGTCTTCTTCCCTCCCTCTTTCGATCGCACGGCGGCAATCGGATTAGAAAGCAACGTGGGAAAAGCTCCCCTCGGTGTGCTTCCAGACATGGTCAGCCCCCCATTTCGATGGCAGGATGATCGCAGACCCGAACACGATAGCGACCTGATCATCTATGAGTTGCATGTGCGTGGCTTCACGATGAACCCGAACTCCGGCATCAGCGCCGAAAGCCGAGGCACATTCGCTGGCATCATCGAAAAGATTCCTTACCTGTGTGATCTTGGCGTGACGGCCTTGGAGCTGATGCCAGTCTTCCAATTCGATGCATCCGAACCCAATTATTGGGGATACATGCCGATCAATTTCTTCGCGCCGCACGACAGATATTTGCGGGATCAGGTTCCAGGAAGCGGACCGCGCGAGTTCAAAGAGATGGTGAAAGCTCTTCATGCCGCTGGTATCGAAGTCCTTTTAGACGTCGTCTACAACCACACTGGCGAAGCCAATGAATATGGTCCCGTGTACTCCTTAAAAGGCATCGATAACAGCACGTACTACATGGCATCGGACGACCCCACACATCCGTACGCTGATTTTACGGGAGCTGGGAACACCCTACATTGTGCGAACCGAGCAGTGAGGCAGCTCATCGTGGACAGCCTCACGTATTGGGCAACGGAAATGGGAGTCGATGGATATCGGTTCGATCTCGCATCTGTTTTCTCGCGCAACACTGATGGTTCCATCAACTTTTCCGATCCTCCTATATTCGGTGAAATCGCGGGCAATCATGATCTCGGCCGCCTTCGCTTGATTGCGGAACCTTGGGAGGGCAATGCTTGCTTCGTCAACTACCAGCTAGGAACGGACGTGCACATCTCTGGAAGCGTCTCGTCCGCAAACGCGTTACAGAGAAGTTTCCCTGGCGTGGGATGGCGTCAGTGGAATGACAAGTTCAGGTCGACCATCAGAAGGGTCGTGAAGGGTGACGCCGGCATGATCCCTGACCTGATGACGCGTCTGTACGGCAGTGCGGACGTTTTCCCTGACTCGGCACGAGAAGCATACCGCCCCTGGCAAAGCCTGAATTACATCAGTTCCCATGACGGTTTGACCCTCTATGACCTTGTATCGTATGACTCCCCTGAGAGTTGGAACTGCGGCGGACCGGACGGAGACGTTGACGTTCCAAACGAGACAGTAAACCTACGGCGCCAGCAGGTAAGAAACTTCTGTTGCTTGCTGTTCTTAGCAAACGGAACACCGATGTTGCGGGCAGGCGATGAGTTTTTGCAGACCCAATTTGGATGTGATAACCCCTTTCAGATCGACAGTGAAAAGAGTTGGCTGGATTGGAGTCGTAGGGAAGGGAATGCGGATGTGTTTTGCTTTTGGAAAAAGATGATCGCTTTCCGGAAAGCTCATCCGTCGCTCGGTCGATCACACTTCTGGCGTGGAGATATCAGCTGGTATGGGATCGGTCCTCATGTCGATCTGTCCAGGAGCTCTCGAACACTTGCGTACTGCTTGCGCGGGGACTCGGAGGATGACGACGATCTGTACGTGATGATCAACGCTTCGGATCAGCCTATCGAGTTTGTCATTCAGGAACATAGAGCAAACGGCTGGCGACGGATGATCGACACATCCATTCAGGGCCTTCATGGCATTAGCGAACTGGAAGAAGCACTCCCTCTTGCTTCGGAGTGTGTTGAGACCCTGCCTCGTTCCATCGTGGTTTGCCTGAGTTGGCGAAATGATTAAGGCCGGACCTTCAGCTCAGTCGAAGGTTCATCGGGATCGAGTCAGTTCCGCCCGGAGGATCTCGGGATATCAGGGGACGCCCCGGTGGGCGCGGGAGCACCCGGTTCGAAATCGGTTAAGGAACCCGTAGGAAGTATCACCCGCAGTGAGTTGAGGATGGAGAGCAGGTCAATGACCTCCTGCGCGATGGCTCCACCAATCGGGCTCAGGAAGCCCAATGACGCAGCAGCCATCCCAAGGAGGCTGAGGCTCATGCCGCCGATGGCGCTGGTCAGAGCGATCCGACGCATACGTCGACCTACGTGTATCAACTTGTCAACGCTGACGAGCGAAGACTGAAGGATCACCGCACCGGCCGCCTCCGAAGTGATGTCGCTGTTGACACCCAGCGCGATGCCCGCAGTGGCTGCCATCATTGCGGGAGCGTCGTTGATGCCGTCTCCGAGGTAAAGGGTTCGGCCCTTCAACGTGGTCTCGCGGACGAACTCAACCTTCTGTTCAGGACTCTTGCCGCCGTAGGCTTCCGTGATACCCATCCCTGACGCAAACGATGCGACCTCCGCGGGACGATCACCAGAAAGGAGGATGACTCGCGAGATTTGGTGCATCGAATTCAGGTGCCCAAGAAAGGACTTGCTCTCATGACGTGGCTCATCCTCGAAGTGGATTACCCCTGCAAGCTCCTCGTCGACAAGCAAAACACATTCGAGGCCGGGTGCAACTGGCGGCATGGCCGACAGGATCTCGGTGGCGAGTTTGCCACGTCCCGTTATTGTTACGAGCTTTCCTGCTACGTCACCCCTCAGGCCCGCGCCCGGGAGCTCGGAGACATCTTCGACCTTGAGGAGCAGCAATCCCTCCTTATCCGCTGCGGCAATGACAGCACTCGCGAGCGGATGCTTCGAGTAGCGTTCCAGACTTGCGGCGTATTGAAGAGCTTTGCTCCGAGAGGTGCCTCCGAAGCAGTCAATTGAGGTTAGGCTAGGTCTCCCGTAGGTGAGAGTCCCTGTCTTATCAACGATCAGCACACGGCAGGTCTCAATCTTTTCGAGGATTGAGGGGTCTTTGACGATAATGCCCAGCTTTGCGCTGACTGAAATGGCGCCAATGATTGCGACAGGGATCGAGATCAAAAGGGGACATGGTGTCGCAATCACCAAGACCGCCAGGAATCGCTCTGAGTGACCGCTCAGGAACCAGCTTGCCAGCGCGATCGCGATAGCGATTGGCGTATACCAGGATCCGAGCCTATCTCCGAGCCGTCTGATCTGCGGCCGGTTCTCTTCCGAAGCATGGAGCACTTTGACAATCTTTGCGTAGCGCGAGTCGCTGGCAATCATGGTCGCGCGAATTGTGAGTGCGACGTCACCGTTGATCGCACCCGAGAGGACGGTTGTTCCCGGTGCCTTTGCTACCAGAAAAGGTTCCCCCGTCAAGTAGGATTCATCCATGCTCCCTTCCCCGCTCACAACCACTCCGTCCACTGGGCAAATCTCATGCGGATAGATCAGCAATTCGTCTCCAACTTTGATAGCGCTTATGGCTACGTCAACAATCCCCTCACCGGTTTTATGGACAGTTTGAGGCATTCTTTTGGCGAGAGCGCTGAGCACGGATGACGCACGCCGCGTGGCATATGCTTCGAGCGCCTGTCCGCCGGAGAGCATCAAGACAACGAGCGCCGCGACCCAATATTGGCCAAGAACCAATGACGTGATGATTGACATGAAAGCGAGGATGTCAACGCTGAAATTGCGCCGGAGGACCTGCTGGATGAGCGAGATCACTAACGGAATGCTGGCACCAGCAATGGCAGTGAGCAGGACAACGTTCAAGATCTGTGGATTGTGCACAAGGACCCGCAAACCCATAGCGCCCAGCATGCCCGCAGCAATGAATGCCGCAGCGGCGATGTGGGTCACTGGCCTCTCTACCGATTTGCGGAACATATTGCGCTGCGTCAAATGCACTCTCCCGCGCCTCGATCATTAACAGTGAAGGCTCGTGGGCGGCCCAGCACCTTGGTGATGCTTGTCACAAATGGTTGTGCGACAACAAGGCCTACACTCAGCAAGTGAGCGATTTACAACAATCGCGTTCACACACGTATCTCATGTATGTCCGTCACCATTGCTCCAAAAAGCGGTGTGGCGGAACGGCGTCGAAGAGCTTACGAGAGTTCCACAAACGAGGAACTGACTCATGCGATGTGAACGTCGGCTTCATAGATTGCTCGCTGCGATGCTGGCCGCTGTACTAATCGGGTTCGTTCTGCTTTTCGTATATCTCGATCATCGTGCCTCCGATGTGTGGATGGAGGGAAGTGTGGCTCTTGCGATGGAGGTTGTAGTCACCACAGGCCTCATCTCCATTGGGAGCGCTGAGGTCGTAGTGGCTTTTCAGTTCGAAAAGAGGCATAAGCGAGAAATCATGAGCTACCTTGTGCTTAGTGCTCTTTCGATCGCTTGCGCCCTGTACCTTTCGATGACCGAGAGTTCCTCTCTCAGGACGATTGCGCTGGTTGTTTCCCCCCATGCGCTTCTCTTTGGGGCAGCTCAGATACGTGCGTCTCAGCATATGGGGCACCACCCAACCCAAAAGAGGGCTCTACAGGTGTGCGGATTATCCGAGATCCTTATGGGGTTCGGACTGATTGCGGTTTCGCGAGTATCCGATTCCGCTGCCGCTGGGTTCCTGGGCTACGTCGCCGCAGTAACAGCATTTCAGCTTATCGGATTTCTCATGTACAAGAGGGTCCCGCGTGAGCGTCCGACTAACAAACGACCGAGCCTTTCTGCAACATAGACGGGTGGCGTTCGATCAAGATAGAACCGGGATACTCGCCTGTATGGCAGCAAAGACTCGCCGATCACGAACCCGGCGGGTGGACGCGCCGTTTGAGGAGGTCGGAAATCCGTAACTGTCTTCCCTCTGCCCAAAACCTCTGAACTGCCACACACACTATAGTTATTCTGCTATCTCCCATGGCCAGAGCACGACCGCCAGGAAAACAGAGAGTTGCAGAAGTCTCCAGCCGATCTGCCGCACCGCCGCCGAAAAGCGGCCAGCAATTCTTACAAGTTGACGCCCAGACGGCCATACGGGCGGCGCGGAACGCCAAGGCCGGGCTGGGACCTGTTGGAAGGGAGCGACTGTCGTGGTTGACATGTGTCCCCCTTAGGCTAGTGAGCTTCAGCCATATTCGTGGAGCGGTGACGGGCGAGATAAAGCATGCGCGCGGCGTTCACGGTTTGCGCAACGCCGAATGCGCCAAGATACGCATAGATGAGCCATGCGATCTGATGCGGCGACAGGCTCAGTTCTGCGGACCAGGCACTGACCGCATATCCTGCGGCGCAAATCGTTGCTGCGGCGGCCGCAGCATAACTCAGGCGAGAGCCGTGCCGTTGCGAAGTATGACGCGCAACAACGAACTCCGCCCACGCGGTAAGCAGAGCCTGCAAAGCAATAAGATAAAAAAACAGGTGCAAACGCACCTTTTCATACAAGAGGAAGAACAGAAGCGCACCGAGGGAGATCCCGGCCACGCCCTGGGCTCGCAAAATCCAACGAGCGGGTCGCAGCGGGGTCATGAAACTC
Organism: uncultured Acidobacteriaceae bacterium; assembly: GCA_963719405.1. GTDB lineage: Bacteria > Acidobacteriota > Terriglobia > Terriglobales > Acidobacteriaceae > Edaphobacter. Next base: position 3,512,610 of record OY970381.1, on the reverse strand, counting down.
GTGACAAGCACGAGGCCGCTATCGATAACACCGTAGGCAACAAGGCAAAGGATAGAGAAGGCCAGCGCAAATGGAAGCAGAAGGATTGTTCGTGCCATGTCGGGCATGACGATGATGGCGCTTCCCGTAAAGATCGCGAGGGCTCCCCGGATCATTGTCGTCGTCCAGAATGCGTTGTACCGTTTCATCGTCTCACTCCTGCAGTCACACTCATAAGTGTGCCGCTAGTGAAGGGGCCCGACCGTGACGCGGGCCCAGGGGATGTGTGATCCCGATCACAGCGGAGAGTGATCGCGGGGACCGCAGGATCTGCAACTCGGCGTTACTTGTTGAGTAGCTGATACAGGAGAGCTCTCATGCCCATCATTGCTGACCAGGTCGGACTCACTCTCGACAACATCTCTTTCGCGACAGACTTCTCGCGCCCGTCCGACGTTGCAGCGACTTACGCACATGCGGCCGCAAAGCGCTTCTCTTCTGTGGTAACGATCGTCAGCGTCGTTGACCTCTCCCTCTCGGCCCGTGCAGATGGCGCGGTTATCGGTGTACCAGCGGATGAGTTGCGTCACCGAAGCGGGGACAATGTGGACCGTCTTTCCAGTGAATGGACTCTGGAAGGACTCAAGGTGAAGACTCACGTGCCCGAGTCTCACGATCGTGCAAAGGCGATAGTGGAACTTGCGAAGAAGGAAGGAACGGACCTCATTGTTCTGGGAACGCACGCCCGACGAGGTTTTGAGAGGGCGATCGAGGGCTCGGTCGCGGAGGGCGTGATCCGCCAGTCGGAGTGCCCGGTCCTGACTATCGGGCCAAACGTGAAGAAGCTCTGTGGGCCACTCGTCTTCGACAACATTCTGTTTGCGACAGATCTTCAGGGCGATGTTGCTCGCCAGGCGCGCGTTGCTTTCTCATTTGCACAGGAGGGAAAAGGAAAGATCTACCTTTGCCACACAATGAGGCCTGATGGAAGCAGCATCTCCGAGACCCTCACGCTTCTGCTGCAGGTTGAGTCGGCACTTGAGAAGCTGATTCCGCCAGCGGCATACGAGCGATGCAGTACGGAGTGCTGGGTAGAGCAGGGCGAAGTCGCTCCCCATCTGCTGTCCATGGCACGCAAGACAGGGGCAGACCTGATCGTGCTGGGTGCAAGGCGCGGTACCTGGTTCTCAACACATCTTTTGGCCGGAGTTGTAGGTCATGTGTTGTCAGAGACCGAGTGCCCGGTTCTAACGATCTTGTCTGGCGGCAAGGATCACCCATAATGCTTCCCTGTTGGAGACCATCTGTGCAACGTTGGGAGGGCGTGGGGGTGTTCCGGAACTCTCGTTGCACCAAGCGTGATCTGCGTCACAGGACAGTGCGCGACGCTCACATATGGTTGAGCTGTAGGGCACAGATTGCCTAGTGGACTGCTGTACCTCAGGCCTGCGGGTCTGAGGCGGCGCCGACCAGAAAGCGAGCAGCGATCATGCAGACAGTCGAGCCTCAGGCCGTCCCCGTACTCCGCAAACTACTCTTCGCCACAGACCTCTCTCCGCACTCAGAAGCCGCTTTCCGGTGCGCGGTGGGGATCTGTGAACGATTACGTGCAGAACTTCTCATTTTGCATGTGATCGGGTATGCGGAAGCCTTGCCGTCCCAAGTTGGGGAACCGCATTTCCCTTCCGATCCCGTCCTCCATGCCACGCTGGATAGGCTGGACGATCTCGTGCAGATTGCCCGGTCCAAGGCAATCGTCTGCGAGTCAACGATAGACATCGGGCTAACATCATCAGCCATTCTCGACACGATTGAGGCGCAACAGGTTGATCTGGTCATTATGGGGACGGGTGCTCCGCACGGCGTAGGCCGTCTGATCGCTGGCTCCACTGCTGAGACGTTATTGCGAAAGGCGCGTTGCCCGGTTCTGATCGTGGGTCCACGATCGGCTGACGATATCGGGGAACAGATGTGGACAGGACCCGTTGTCTTCGCGACGGACTTTGGAACATCAACCAACTCGGCAGTGAGGTATGCTAGCGCGATCTCCGTGTTCACAGATGGACCTCTCCATTGCTTGCACGTCCTTCCGCCATCGGTTGAAGGCGGTCCCAAGTGTCAGATCATTCTGCAGATCATATTGGAAGCATTGAAACGCGTTGTGACGAGCCAGATCTCCTATGGGAAGGCTCCTGTATTCATGGTGACCTACGCGGATGAGGTATCGCAAGGAATCGTATCGTATGCCCGAAGTCAGAAGGCGTCAGTGATCGTCCTTGGAGTACAACAAGCTACAACCATCGCCGCCCACCTTTCTGACAACATCACATCCCAAGTCATCGCCCAGGCGCCCTGCCCTGTGCTCACGGTGAACCACGCCTCCGTTGCCCCGCACCTGCTAGTGACCTCCCGGGTGTGAGCGTGTTCTTTCCTTGGAGCAGATCGGACGTGTACCAGATTCTAAAGCTCGATCGGAAGCCTCATGCGGTGTACAAAGGGAACACGATCCCGCGTTCTGCTCAGGGCTACAAGGTCGTTGCACACCAAAAGCGCGTAACCTTTGGTCGCGATTCCATGTTGCACGGAGGGAATGGCTTCAGGAAAGATCATCAGGCCGGTTCCCGCATCGCTAGCTCGTTCGTACCTCACACGCGGAGAGTGAACAGGATCGAGTCTTGTATTTCCGGGAAGAAGGGAAGGTGCTCATGGAAGATGAGGCTTGCCGAGATGGAAGTTCAACGTTGGCATCCGCGGGCAGCCCTGCGAAGATGGACGCGGAGCGGTGGCTCGCAGCGATCGTTGAATCCTCAGACGACGCGATCATCGGGGAGTCCCTTGACGGAATCATTACCAGTTGGAACGCCGGCGCCACTCGTGTTCTCGGTTATACGGCGGCCGAGGTACTAGGAACCCCTGTACGCCGTTTGGCGTGGCCTGGCGAAGAGGGGAAGATTGAGCTCCTTCTTCAGAGGCTTAGGCGCGGAGAGCGCGTTGACCACTTTGAGACCGCCAGAAGGCATAAGGATGGGAGAAAGATCTTTGTGTCACTCAGCATGTCGCCGATCATTGATGCCGAGGGAAGAATTGTCGGTATCGCGAAGATCGCCCGTGATGTTACCGAACGGAACACAGCTGTGGAGGCTTTAGCCGCGAGCGAAGCGCACCTTCAGGAGATGCTTCTTCAAGAGGCACAAACGCGCGCAGAGATGCTGGCCGAACGGAAATTTCGAGAGCTGATTGAGTATGCTCCGGACGCAATTCTCCAGGTGACCGCCGATGGAAGCGTGGTCCTTGCGAACCGCACAGCCGAAGAGATGCTCGGATACAGCCGCGAGGAGATGCTAACTTGCAATATCGATCTACTGGTTCCTGAAGCGCGCCGAAAAAGAGTTCCTGAAGAGCGCAAGTCCCTCCCTGGGTCTGCGATGTCGCGACCGATGGGCCACGGAGAGAGCTATCTCTATGCGCGTAGAAAGAATGGTTCTGAGGTCTGCGTCGAGATCAGCCTCAGCCCCGTGAAGACAGCTAGTCGCGGGCTTGTGACAGCAGTGATTCGGGACGTGAGCGAGCGGCGGCGCTCTGAGCAAGAGGTTCGCGAACTACAGGAAGGTTATCTCCGTGAACTGGAGGCGCGGCACCATGAGGCCGAGCGCCTGAACCGGCTAAAGAGCGAATTCCTCGCTAGCGTTAGTCACGAACTGCGAACTCCGCTGCACACAATTATTGGTTTTTCCGATCTGCTCCACGAAGAGACTGACGCTCCGCTTAGCCCGCAACAAAGGCGCTTCGTGGAACACATCCGTCGAGACTCCCAGCATTTGCTCAGCATGATCAACGATCTCCTCGACTTCAGTCATCTTGACGTCGGTGGACTAAAGCTACGCGCTGGATCGGTTCTGCTTGATCAAGCAATCTGCGAGGCGCTAACCTCGATTCGCCCCTATGCTGACGCTCGGTCGGTCGCGATACGAGGTATGGACCCTTCGGGAGTTCATGTCTGGGCTGACCCCGTGCGGCTCCGTCAGATCTTCTACAACCTGCTAAGCAATGCAGTGAAGTTCACGGAGCCTGGCGGCGAAGTCGCCGTCCGGGTGCAACAGAGTCCTAAGATTGGCTGGATTCAGCTCACGGTCGCCGACACAGGGATCGGGATCCAGCCTGAGGAGCAATCCAGGATCTTCGACAAGTTCTACCAGGTGGGATTCACTTCAGTGGGCGTGCGAGAAGGAACCGGGCTAGGGCTGGCAATCTGTAAGCAGTTGGTACAAAAGCACGGCGGGTCAGTATGGGTCGAAAGTGAGCCAGGGAATGGGAGTCAATTCCACTTCACCCTCCAACAAAGTGAAACGACATTCGAGTCGCAAGGCGTAAACAGAACTCCGGAGTAGGCGTCACCCAGCGGGTCCGGATGACGCCACATCGATGCGGAGCTCTTCGGTCAGGCGATCAGTTCATATTTCTTGAGCTTATATCGTAGAGCGTCCCTCCCAATCCCCAACCGCCGCGCGGTCTCAGACTGATTCCCGTGCGAGTCTCGCAAAGCACGCTCAACCATCTCTCGTTCCTGCTGTGATAGAAGCGAGCCTTTCTGTGACAATCCACCATCCTCAATCGAAGTTTCGGATAGAAGATGTGCCGGAAGATCCGCGACATCGATCATCCGGTTCTCCGTCATCATGCAGGCTCGACCAACGACGTGTTCCAACTCTCGGACGTTACCCGGCCAATGGTATGCATGGAGCACAATCAGAGCTCTTGGCGTGACTCCATCTATAAGCTTGCTGTACTCCGAGGCGAACCTCTGAACGAAGTGACGAGCCAACACTGCGATATCCTCTTTCCGTTCTTTTAGCGCGGGCACGGTCAACTCCACCATGGAAAGCCGGTAGAAGAGATCATCTCTAAACGTTCGGTCTGCGCAGGCGCTGCGCAGATCGCGATGCGTAGCCGCGATGATCCGCACGTTTACCTTCCGAGCACTGAGAGCCCCAACCGGAAGAACTTCCTGATTTTCAACCGCGCGAAGTAGCTTCGCCTGCGTTGAGAGAGGCATGTCCCCTATCTCATCAAGGAACAATGTGCCTCGATCCGCAAGTTCAAAGAAGCCAGATTTGTCCCGATCGGCATCAGTGAATGCCCCCCTCACATGGCCAAAGAGCTCGCTTTCGAATAAAGTCTCGACGATTGCGGAGCAATTCAGGACAACAAACTTGCCTTGAACTCCGCTGGCCTGGTGAAGAGCCCTGGCCACCAGGTCCTTCCCTGCACCGGTCGGCCCCTGTATGAGAACGGATCGGAAGTGAGGCGCGACCCGCTGAACCATCGCCAGCAGGCGGCCCATGGCAGGGCTGCGGGTAATCAGGCCTTCAAACTGGAAGGGAGGCGAGTCTGAGGACGATTCCGAAAAGGCCCTGAGTCTGCCTTCGGCAGATGCAACCAACTCTGAGACACGATGGCGGAGAACAGACATCTTCAGAGGTTTCTCGAGATAGTCAGAAGCTCCGAGTTGAATGGCCTCCACAGCCGTTTCGCTCGTGTAATAGGCGGTCATCAGAACGACATCGATGGACGGATCAAAGGCCATGATCTGCTGTAGCAGATCAAGCCCGCTCATCCCTGGCATCACGAGATCCGTAATGACGAGACGCGGACGGATTTTTCGAATCAGTTCCAACCCCTCCGATGGGCTGGCGGCCGTGTAAACCCGGACGTCGGTCCGCTTGAGAGCAGTAGACAGCAACTCAAGGCTGCCGAGGCTGTCGTCGACAATGAGGATAGGAAGAGGTTCGACCACAATCGCCTACCTTGAAAAAGGGTTGGGCCTGCGCAGAATCATACCTCGCACTCAGGTTCCGGTGGGTCATTTCACGCATCGTTGTGTCTTTACACCCAGGTAGCCGCATTCCCAATCTGCTAAACACTCAAGAGGCATAGAAAATGGAGGATTTGCGAGTTGGCGCACGGATTGCTCTACAGGTCGGGTATCTACGCCCAAGGAGATTCGGTCATGTCCAATTGCCAGAACTGCCCCGAGTTCGGAAAGCACTCTTTCTGCGCTCTCAGCGAGGAGGCCCGCTCCTTTCTGGACGCCAACGCCATAGATATGGACTACCCGTCTGGCAGCATCCTTTTCCATGAGGGAGATCGTTGCAGCACGGTGTTCGTCGTCTGTTCCGGCAGAGTGAAGTTATCGACCACCTCTCGCGAAGGAAGGACGATGATTCTGCGGATCGCCAAGCCCGGAGATGCTCTCGGGATCGGCGCAGCCATCGCGGAAACACCCTACGAAGTCACTGCCGAGGTACTCGATCGTAGTCGCATCCGTGTTCTGCGAAGGCCCGCTTTGATGAGCATGTTGGCCCAACACTCGGAAACAACGATGGCGGCCGCTAAGTCGCTGGCGGACGATTACCGCTGCGCTTTCGCGGAAGCCAAGCTTTTCGGACTTACCGCGGCGCCCGCAGGTCGCCTAGCCCGATTGCTGCTGGGGTGGCTAGGGGAATCGAGTCTCCCCGGACGGCCTTCCACGATTTCGATGGCTCTCACACACGAAGAACTCGCCTCCATGACGGGGACTAGCCGGGAGACGATAACACGCACTTTGAGCCGATTCCGTAAGGATAAGGTCATCTCCACTCATGGAATCGCACTCACGGTGCTCCAACCGGCGCTGCTGGAAAAGCTATCGGCCTAACGTGTTCGCGCTCTCAAGTCGCTGGGATGAGTGAATAGACGATTTAACAGCATTGCATAAGCACCTGCCACATGCGTTCCGATGCAATGGAAGCATCAGGGACTTGTCTCGACACCGTACCGACAGGTCCTGTGACCCCTGTCACAGCAAGACTATCGGCGCAGCTATACCCTTCAGAGGATCCCCCAAGCGGCCTTGGTAGCGAGGTGGTCTATGAGTTTGCTGACGCCGATCCAATCTCCAACAGTGTCTCCCCAAGCCGGCGAAGAAGATGCGTCCGATCTGCTTGCAGGGAAACGCATCCTGATCGCCACGGACTTCTCTGTGCACGGGCAGCGGGCTCTGAGCGCCGGCCTTGCCCTTGCTCGCTATTGTCGTTCTAAGGTCAGGGTTGTGCATGCGGTCCCACTGACCGTCAACTCTGTGGATGGGATGTTCATCCCGCCTGATGTCTTCGATCGCGACGTGCGCGCGGCGCAAAGAAGTGTTGATCAGATACTTGCCAATGAGTTCATTCCTGACTTCGTCACGGTCCGCACCACAGTAGCCCTGGCCGAGCCCGTCGACCTCATTCTGCAAACCGCAGAGACAGAGAAGTCAGATCTTATCGTGGTCGGCTCCCACGGTGCCAGCGGCCTGGAGCGACTCGTGCTCGGATCCGTTGCAGAAACGGTGCTCCGCAAAACCAAGACTCCTGTACTCGTGATCGGACCTAACTGCCAGGTCGTGCAACATCCCTTGCGATCGGTCGTGTTTGCCACGGATCTGCTGACTACCGGAACCCGGCCAGCGCTCTATGCAGCCCGCGCCGCTGAACGTGGGCACGGTCGTCTGACTCTCATACATGTCGTATATCGGGATTCCCGCACTCCTAGTTACCAGGTAGAGGCCATTGAGCAACGCCTGCAACAGCGGCTCTATGAACTCATCCCACCTGACGCAAACCTTTCCTACAACCCCGAAGCTCGTCTTTTACATGGCTCCCCCGCCGAGGCAATCTCGCGGGTGGCTCGGGACCAAGGCGCCACAATAATTGTCGTCGGTCTTCGCCCGCGGTCGGTCCTTGCAGAGCACGCGCCTTGGTCGACGCTGTCTCACGTCATCCGGGAAGCGCGTTGCGGCATCTTGGCCGTTCGGGATGACCTCTCCTGACTGGAAGATGCCGCTCCTGCGGGATGCCCAAATTAGTCGGGATGGCGTCCAACTCTAGCTCAACGAGCGACTCTGCCTACCCGCTCCATCTTAGCGATCCACTTGGCCCGACCCCGTGAGCCCGGAACCAGAGACGATACACAACCGCCGGCATGCCCATGGTGATGACAATGCGAGCGGATTTTCCCTTGAGGAGTTTAATGATCGACCATCCTTCGACGCCGGGACCAAATCAGGTTGGAAGACTCGCTCAAGAAAGCCTTTGAGGATCGCCGGCATACTGCCCAGCCAGAGAGCAAAATGAGCACGAGATGATCCGCGCTCAATATGGAATCGTGCGCTCGTGGAGGTCTGGTTCGAGGGGCTGCACGCGCGCGAAGCCCTCGTGCAGTATGGGATCAAACGCCATCTTACTGGTAACGAAGAGCTCCGCTGAGTGGCCCCCTGCAACACCCCTGCTACATAGGCGTGTCCGAGTGCCTCACAAAGCGTTGCGCGACGGGCACGACCGACAACACTGCGACTCGAGCCATTGTCTTGTCTCCCCTTGCGGAGGTGCGCTAGTGTCGTTGTAATCGGCCAGAGTTGATTCAAAACCGACTTCTTTTAGATCCTCTGTTCGGATCTAAAAGCAGGTCCGGCTCCGACATCCACCCAAAATCTCCCACGCCATGTCAGGTCACTCTTGACGTTGAGCCGTGTCCCCGCTGTGCTCTTGATGACTCGGTGTGCCGGCCACAACATGTTGGGCCTGCGGTCCACTCTCACTGTCCTTTATGTCGAATTCGACCGGATCGCCTTCTCTCAAGTTCCGAAGGCGGCGAAGCTCCTCCTCGTCGAAATGCACGAAGACATCTCCGCCGTGGATGGGACGAAGAAAGCCGTATCCGCCCGATGCGTTCAACCAAAGCACGGTACCCTTGTAGTTGGACATATGACACCTCCATTGAAGATTCTAGCTGGATCCCTCATTGCGAATGGGTCTCTAGATGGTCCTCCTTCATTTTGATGGAGAACGATAGATCGGGTAGGGACTATGGTTTCATCCAGGATATGTCCATGCTCGCGCCAGGTCGGTACCGCTTGAAATTCCTAGAGCATCTCAGGCCACAGCTAAATGAGCTTGTTCCCAGCAGCTCACGCTCGAAAATAACATCTAAGGGGTGCAGTGCTGGAACAGGTCTTAGTGACCAAGCTGTATTGAAGAGATTAATCGATCATATAGATGATTGCTTTTCGGGCGTGTAAATGCTGTGATCGTTATCACAAATGTGAAGTCAATCACGGGATAGTGAAATCTCCATCGTTATGTCGCTTCGCTGCGAGTCGAGGATTAACTGCTGTGACATCTCATCCCGGCCTGCAACCTGGCCGGGATGTTAGGCCTTTCGATATCATCCCACGCGTTCATGTCCGATACGCAGACTTATGACACCCAGGCCGACCCAGGTCTGCGTACTTGAAGATGAGCGTTGGCTTCGCTTTACTGCATCTCATCGATTAGAGTCGTGGCTTACCTTGATCACCCGGCGGGCTTGCCAGAATGAATCCACCATCGATGCAGGCGGCGGTGCTCCAAGTGGCTGGACCGGGTGGTGAGTTACACCTGAGCATTGAGGAGGTGCCAATTCCGCAACCCCGGGCAGGGGAATCTCTGCTGAAAGTGCTTGCGTGTGGGGTTTGCCGGACAGACCTTCACATTGTGGATGGCGATCTCCCCTTGAAAAAGGAGCCTTTGATCCTGGGTCATCAGATCGTGGGTGAAGTTGTTCTTTGCACATCTGGTAATTTCCGGGTGGGGAGCCTGGTTGGCGTCTCGTGGATGGGAGGTGCCGATGGCACATGCAAGTTCTGCTGGAGCGGCAGGGAGAATCTGTGCGATGAAGCGGTCTTTACGGGATACACGCGCGACGGCGGGTATGCCGAATTTGCGGTTGCGAGGACAGATTTTCTAATCCCCCTCTCAGGTAAGCTCTCGCCAGTGACAACTGCACCTCTCCTTTGCGCTGGGACGATCGGCTTTCGCAGTGTGCGGCTGGCGGGGGTCAAACCCGGGCACCGTGTGGGCTTATTCGGATTTGGCGCATCAGCGCGTCTCGTGATGCCCGTGCTTCAGGCCTGGGGTTGCGAGGTCTACGTCTCAACGCGCGGTGCACAACATCGACGGGAGGCTGGTGAACTCGGTGCTACATGGGTTGGGGACGCACTCGATCAGCCGCCCGCCCGGCTGGACGCCGCGGTAACGTTCGCTCCAGCGGGCGCAGTGCTGTTGGCCGCACTGAAAGCTCTGGACAAGGGCGGAATCGTTGCAATCAACGCGATCCACATGGATCTGGTCCCAGCCTTTGATTACGATTCGCTCTTGTGGCACGAGCGCCAGATACGCAGCGTCGCGAATATGACGCGCCAGGATGCGACGGACTTCCTGAAAATTGCAGAAGAGATAGGGATCACGCCTGCAATGAAAACGTTTCGGCTGGATCAAGCAGCGGACGCGCTTCAGGCAGTTAGAGATGAGACCATAACTGGATCTCCGGTGCTGCTCCCGCACCAGGTGACCTGAGTCTGCCAAGACTAGGGATGCGATGACCCCGCGACTAGACTATCGGCCGGAAGTAAAGGGAGGCTACCTGCCTCATTCGTCTGCAAGGTTACGCGTCAGGTGTAGACGGGGCCATTCACTCGTCTCGATGTAAAGAGCACCTGCCCTAGGCGCGCCATTCTGGTTGACCGATGGGCGTGAGGACCGGTATGTGCCACGTATATTTTTCCGGCTCGGAAAGGATGACAGCCTCAGCAAGCTCTCAGAGGTAATCTCTGGCGGCAACGGCACCGCCGGCGTCCGTCAGAATAACGGATGTGAAGGAACTTCTTCCCAAGTCATCCGAACAGAGCCGACAGTTCATCATGCCTGCACTTCTTACGGCAGCTGGGATCTCCCCGCTAGCGGCATCCAACGCGGAGGCATTTACAAGTTCTTCCGTATGGACCTATAAATCGAGGTTATCGTTTACAGCGATGGCGATCTCCTGTTCTGAGCCAAGATACCGTTCGGTAGTCTGGATGGAGGAGTGCCCGAGGAGGAACTTGATTTATTCGAGGTCGCCGCCCGCCTTGCGGCACAGTTTGGCGCACGTGCGGCGGAGGTCATGGGCACCAAACCGTTCGATGCCGATCTGCTTGGCAGACTGCTCGACCACCGACCAGATCGCCCAGTCGCTCAGACCCTCTCCCTTCAACTTTCCGCCCTTCGAGACTGCCCGTAGAAGCCGTCCTTCTTCGAGCTTCGCGGCTATAAGCCAGGCGTTCACGCCTTGCTTGACCCAGACCGGTACTGCCACGGTTCTGATGCGATTACCCTTCCCGCGGAGATCAGCGATGACCCAGCGACCCTCACGCATCTGGATGTCCTCTGTATATAGGGAGGCCAGTTCCCTTCTGCGTAGCGCACAGCCGACCAAGAGCGACAGGATCACGTAGTCCCGCTTTCCTTTCAGCGTGGAGCGATCAGGAACCGCCAGCAATTCTTTCGCCTGCTCCTGGGTCAGCCAGTTCCCGAGATGGGTTCCCTGCTGCTCGACATTGGGGATGTCCGTCATCTGCGAGGCGTCTTCTGCGCCCAGAACACCTGCCCGCCGAGCTTCGCCCACCAGGCTCCGGATCGCGGATAGCTTGACGTTGATCGTCGATGGGCTCAGCTCGCGCTCGATCATCGCGGAACGGAAGTCGAGGAGCAGCGAACGCGACAGCACCGCTTGCCGGTCCACACAGAAGGCCTGCAGCTCGTCGAGCGCCTTGCCATAGTTGCGCTTGGAGTGGACGGATGTGACACCCTTGAGGACTATGTCCTTCAAGTTCTCGAACCGCCCGTTGACGGTAGGCACGTCTGGCCGCAGCGGAACGTGAACGAGTGCGGTGCTCATAGGGCGTCCACTTCAAGTTCCTTGGCTTCAAAACGCGCTCGGGCTGTCGCAATTGCATCGTGCAGCTTGCGCTCGAGGACCTCCCGCGATGGGAGAACCGTCAGGTACTCCGCAACGTGTATGCCCGCCGCATCAAGCTCGAGAAGCTCGATTTGCTTCGAGTTCGCTCCGGTACCGACAGAAGCATCAGCCCTCAAAGCAGCTCATGCACTGCGCATCGACGCAAACCAACGAACCCCGCAGGCGGAAGGCGCGCCCTCCTTGCCACGCAGCAACCATCGTTATTCGAGAGCACGATGACCGGCTTGCCTTCAAGGTCCGGCCGGAAGACACGCTCACAGCTCACATAGAAGTTGTTGCAATCGATGAGGCCGAAGACTTCATCCATGCTCACCGTGCTCCAGCGCAGCGAACCACGCGGCATAGGAAGTATTCTTCACCATGTGACGGTTCACGTCCGGTACGCCGTCATTCCACCACACAGCTCCACGCTCGCCCAGAGCGATCTTCGCAGCATCGATCTGTTGCCTGGCCAGTTCCCTGCCCTGTTCGTCGCCAGCTCGCATCGCAATCCCCTTCGCACGCCGCGCAGCCATCAGCACCGCGGTCAGGCGCTGTCTTTCTTCCTCGGGGAGCTGAGGGTTGCTGCAGCGCCACAGGCGACCGCGCACCACGAAGTACCGGCCATCCGGTGTGACGGGATACCGGCTCATCGCAAGGTATGGATGGCGTGTCTCACAACCCCGAAGACATGCAGGTCTTCACCGATTCCAACGCGGATGGCTTGATAGCGTGGGTTCGCCGGTTCGAGCCACACGCAGTCAGGACAGCGACGCAGGCGCTTCACCGTGTACTCGCCATTGACGGCGACCACCACGACGGAGCCGTTAGTCGGCTTTGCCGCCCGGTCTACGACCAGCAGATCGCCATTGAGGATGCCGGCGTCTTTCATCGAGTCCCCATCAACGCGCATCATGAACGTCGCCGCCTTGTTCTCGACGAGGTACTCGGAGAGATCGAGCGGAGTCTCCAGGTAGTCTTCAGCCGGGGAAGGAAAGCCCGCGGGCACCCTTCCCTCGAAATATGGAAGGACTAAAGGCCACGTACACGACACTCGACCTCTACCAGGCTCATCGTTTTCCCCTACTTCACGTATAGCAGAAGTGGCGAAGGCAAAGCGAAGATAGAGCGCTAGGGCTGAGGAAGGGCAACTTCTGTGTTGCCTGCCCTGCCCCACATCTCCTCAAACTTCCTCTCAAACCGCTCGACCGCCACAGGTGACGACTCGTACAGAACATCGTTGTCCTGACGCTTCAGGCCGGTCGGCGACTAGTTCGCGGAGCCTGTACGCAGGAGCCGTCCATCGATCGCGTAATTTTTGAGGTGCATAAGATCTTTCGCGCCTTTGACCCGGACCTCGATGCCTGCCGCGAGCAGGATGCCGGTGGTCGTGATGCCGCACCACTGTGTCTCCTGAGAGAACTGCTCGCGATCCCTGTAAACCCGGATTCTGACGCCCTTGCGAGCGAGCGCAGCCAGTTCCTCCGCGAGGTACCGGTCGGTGAAGCTGTACATCGCCACATCCACGGTATGGGTCGCAGTCTCCAGTTGAGCCAGCTCGCTCTGCTCCAGATTCGTCCCCGGGGAATACACGTGTTCTGCGGTCTGCGCCGTTCCTGGAACAGCGGCCAGCAGAAGGCCAAGCATAAGGTGAGCCGCTCTTACCATCGTGCCAGCCTACCTGCTTTGTTCATTCCACGGGAATGAGCCGAAAGTCGCACCTTACAAGGGTAGATCGCCGGCCTCGGCTGCTTTCGCCGCAACACGCATCATCTCGGGACCGTTGTTCCGGACGTTACCGACTTTCGGATTCGCCTCGTAGACTTCCATCTCTTCGGATTCGAATGGTCTGAGCAGATCAATTGGCAAGCGCTCTGTCTCTTCCCTGTCCAGCCAGCGGTCATAGTCTCGGGTGTGAAGAATGACAGGCATACGAGGGTGGATCTTCGTCATCAGCTCGTTGGCTTCCGTCGTCACGATGGCGTAGGACTGCAGCCAGTGGCCGTCCTTGTCTTTCCAGGCGTCCCACAGCCCAGCGAATGCGAAGAGGCTGCTGTTTCCAAGAGCGGCGGCGTGCTCGCTCTTCAAGTGCCCGCAGCTGCCGGCTTGCGCGTGATCCGAACAGAAGCCGCAATCTCCCGGACGCCGCAACGCTCGACGGGTGCATTGGCGATTCTGCGTCCTTCTAAACAGTTCAAGGTCTCGCCGATCATTTGATCGAAGCATTTTCGGGTCTTGATCTTGTGAGTGGAACATCGGGCGCATCTTCAAAACCTTGCATACCGAATTGTCAAAGAGAACTTTCGACCCACAATTGCCCTTTACTTTTGCTAAACATCGGACGACGCTAAAGCAGCTCCATGGAGGCAGAAGATGAGTCGGATTCTTCGTCGAAATTTTCTTCAGATCGTTGCAGCTGTCCTTGCGGTGCCGGAAGAATATTTGCGTGGGCAGAGTTCAGCCAATGGCTCAATCGGTACGGGCGTCCTCGTTCTCGCCGGGAAGGATCGCGAAGGCAAGGAGCACGCAGTGGGGGTAAGCCACACGACCTACAAGGTGCTGACTGCCGAGACCGCGGGCGCTATGTTTGTCATGGAACAGGCGAATGCTAAGAAGGGAGGGCCCAACCGACATTTGCATCATGGTCAGGACGAGTTGTTCTATGTGATCGAGGGCGAATACATCGTTGAAATCGGCTCGGACCGGTTCCATCTGAAAGCAGGAGACTGTGTTCTGGGTCCGCGCGAAGTCCCACACGCCTGGGCTTTCGTCGGCGAATCCACTGGCAAGCTCTTGCTCTCCTATTCGCCCGCAGGAAAGATGGAACAGTTCTTCAACGACCGCGAGAAGCTCGGCATCAAGAAAGGAGCCTACTCCTCGACACCCCAGGAAAAAGAAGCAATGCGGAGTTATGGCATGGAGTGGATCGGACCGCCACTGATCATCGAGGGCTGATCACGTTAGAAATGCAAGATCTTCTAAGCGAAGTGGGTTCCGACTGCGCGCCGGTCTGGGTGGGATTGCCATTAACGCAGCTGGTTTCGTAGTCGTTCGCTGCTCTTTCACTCGTTCCCATCCGAAGCCCCGGTCAGTCGGATTCCCGATGAAGGAGTCGCTGATGAAAGGAATTGAGTTTCGAATAGCGAGAACATGCCAAAGCACTCATCGACGGTTGTGGACGGATTTGTTGCGATTTCGAACTTGGCAGTCACTTCAAACAACGAGCCACGAGATGGGCGCTGAGCAGGCTGGGTGGACCTGCCCACGCCGTTCTCGGTCACAACCTGAGGCAGAGCCCCTTTTGAGTAATCTTCCCTGCGCTTCGCCCGCAAGCTTTAAACGTTCGAGCGGCTCTGGATTACCTCCGACAAACGGCATTAGCGTGGGAAGGCCACAAGGCGCCGCGTGAAATCCATGTACTGACCGGGCCGGATACACTTCCCTCCATGAACACACCCCAAGCTGGCATCTTTGCTCTTGGAACGTCTTCACACGTTTACCTGGAGTTTGATCTTATAGACCTCCAGAACCTGAATAGCTTCGGAGCCAGTATCACAGCGATCCGTGAACCACGCACTACGACCGGCGGCGTGAACTTCGTCATCGGCTTCCGACCCGAGTTGTGGCATAAGTTGGCTCCGCAGGAAGCGCCAGCACAGGTCGAGGGGTTCAACAACCATATCGAGGGTGTGGAGGGGTTCGTGATGCCGGCCACACAGCACGATGCGCTGGTCTGGATGTCGGGCAGCGCTTATGACGTGATATTCGATATGGCGCGAAGTGTGATCAACGATCTTGCAGGTTTCGCAAAGCTCAAGGAAGAAACGTCAAGTTGGTCGTACCGGCACGATCGCGATCTGACAGGCTTTGTGGACGGATCCGAGAACCCCACGCTGCTGGATGCAAGTTCGGATGCGCTGCTTCCCGATGGTGTTCCAGGCGCTGGCGGCTCCGTGTTGCTGCTGCAGAAATGGAAACACAGAACCGAGGAATGGGAAGCCCTACCCGTGGCGAAGCAGGAACTTGTGATGGGGAGAACGAAGGCTGAGAGCATGGAGCTTGAGAACAAGCCAGCGGATTCTCACGTGGCCCGGACAGATCAGGATGAGTTCGGAAACATTTTTCGTCGCAACATGCCCTATGGAAACGTAGACGACCATGGAACGATGTTTGTTGGTTTCACCGCAGAACAGCGGCGGCTCGTGAAGATGCTTGAGAGTATGGCCGGTCTGGTCAACGGCACGCGGGATGCGCTGACTCGCTATACACAGCCGTTAACGGGTTCCTACTACTTCGTCCCTTCGACGGAGAGTCTACGGCGCATACGGTAAACCGCGGATCTGATGCACTTGTTCGCTCATACGATTGCTTTTAGGGACAGAGTGTGATTCGAGGAAACATCTGTCGTAGCTTTTGTGGTGCATCTGTCGCTAACGGGCCCCGTGCACAAAAAACCAAGTGATCGTCGACCTGCGCTCAAAGAGGGCAGTTCCCTGCTATTTGGCTGGAGTCGGCCGGTAACCAGCGCATGACGATCCGGCTGTCGTCTGGGCTGAGTTCAACGCTTACGACAAACACCGCCACAATTTCTGCACCAGATAATCTCTCAAGCTACACCGGATCATTGAACGTCGAGGCCTTCTTCTCCATCAGGTGCTCGTTAGATCGAGCGGGCATTCCAGGTAATCTTTCGCAGCGGTCCGCCCATTACGCCAACCCGGATCACGCTGTGGGCTTGGAAGAGAACAGGTACATCAAACCCTCGGTCATGGTTGGGTGGGTTACGATGAGGTCTCGTATCGCCGTGTAGGGCAGCCCCGCAGTCATAGCCAGCTGAACCGGTGCAAGTAGCTCACCTGCACCGACTCCCAAAGCCGTGAAGCCAAGAATGCGATCGTCGTCAGCGACGAGAGCCTTCAGGAACCCTGCGGTCTCGCCAAGTGTGCGGGTTCGTAGCACTGCGGCCATCGGAAGCTTCAGCAAGCGGTACGCAAGGCCCTGGCGCCTTGCCTCGTCTTCGTGTAAACCGACGTGGGCAAGTTCGGGATCGGTAAAGAGGGTGTACGGCACTTGCCGACCCGTGGTCGACGCATCCTGGCCCCTCAGCACCCGCTCGACAATTCGGAAGTCGTCATAAGCGATGTGCGTGAAGTGTGGGCTGCCAGCGCAATCCCCGACTGCGTACACGCCTTCTGCCGTGGTTTTTAGATAAGCATTGACCTTGATGTGACCCGAGGAATCCAGTTCAATGCCGGCCCTCTCGAGTCCGATCTCATCTGTGTTGGGGAAACGGCCGGCAGCGACAAGGATGTGCGTTCCAGCGATGACTTCCTCGGCCATATCAGAACGGAGCCGCAGCGAAACCAGATCGCCGGAACGTCCACTCACTGAGTGGACCACAGTGCCCAATCGGAACTGGATGCCCTCCGCCGCAAGGAGGTCCTGCAGTGCGACGGCGACATCCTCATCCTCGTACGGAAGCAGGCGCTTATGCTGATCGATGATTGTCACGCGAGACCCGAAGCGCACCATCGCTTGCGCAAATTCAAGTCCCACGTAGCCCCCGCCCAGGATGACCAGATGTTCTGGCAGCCTGTCGAGTTCTAGTTCTTCTACGTGCGTTAGCGGTTGTGACGCACGCAGGCCCGGGAGGTCGGGGATCGCTGCCCGCGAACCGGTGCTCACGATCACGAGCCCTGCTGAGACCAGCCGCGTGCCGCCCTCCTCCAGCTCGACAAGCAGGGTTCGCGACCCAGTAAAGATGCCTTGTCCACGGATGAGTTCGACGTGGCTGGCAGCGAAGCGCTTCTCGTGCACCTCCATCAGACCCCTGACCATCGCGCGTTTCCGCTCACGCACGACCGTCTTGTCGATGCCCGGTTCGGGCCTGTGCAAGCCAAAGGTGTCAAGCCTTTGCGCATACCAGGCGACCTTGGCCGAATGCACGATATGCTTGCTCGGCAAGCAGGCGATATTCGGGCATGAGCCACCGATGTACCGGCGCTCGATTAGTGCCACCCTCTTGCCCTCTGCTCCGAGAGACCAGCTGAGATACTTTCCGGCCTCTCCGCTTCCAAGTACCAGGGCGTCGAAGATTTCTGCAGTGGACTCGGGGATGGACATCTTTGTGCTTTCTTGACCTCAGTGGATTTGTTCGAGCGATGCTTTTCTGCTGTGCCCTCTGGCACGGGAGCGCAGCGGCCCAGATAAGACTCCGCACGGCGGTTGCGGAAATCAGAACCGTTGAACACAACAGCAGAACACCATCCCCTACTGCCCCATCGTTGCCTTAATCACGGAGAGAGCAGTCACTACCAGTACCAGGATCTTCACAGGCCGTCTCACTCTGGAGGAGAGACGGAGTAACAGACCGACTTTCCGCTGTCCTTCGGTCTTTGTGCGGCCAACCACAACATGGGCGGCTTACCGACGATCTGAGTAAAGGTTCGAGTAAGCGCTCCTGTGCTGCTGTATCCAACTGCAGGCGCTACCATCTTCAGTGGCTCTCCTTTTTTGAGGAGCGATTGCGCGACACCGATGCGCCAACAGGTCAGGTATTCGAAGGGAGTCTGGCCCATGATGCGCAAGAAATGGGCTGCAAAGCGTGCCCGGGACATCCCACCTAGGTGTGCCAATTCCTCCAGAGTCCAGGTCTTCTCAGGCTCGCGTTGGAGCGTCTCAAGGACCCTCGAAAGGTGATGATCGGCAAGAGCAGTGAGTATGCCGCTATGCATCGCATGGGAGTCAATGGCGAAGCGAAGCAGCAGCACCAGGAAGACCTCCGCCAGGCGGTCAACGGCTACCTGGCGACCGTCTCTTTTCCCGAATGCCTCCGCAAACAGACACTCTGCTACGGGAACAAGGCTGGAATCGGCGGTGAGCGGAACGACCAAACGCTTTGGCAGGGCGGACGCGAGTGGGTTGAGCATTCCAGCCCCGAACTCCACAAAGGCACATACGATGTCCGCACCATCGGAGTGGAAAAGGTGCTCTCCAGGGCGGATATAAAGCAGAACACATGGTCCCTCGACCTCAACAGGAGGCTCACCAGCTTCGAAGATCGTCAACTTACCGCGACGGAGAAGATGAAGGTGTCCTGCCGTCTCTGTCGCATGATCGCTTGACGTACCGCAAAGCGTCCCTGCAAGAAAGACCCTCGCGGACAGAGTGAAGTGTGAAAAGAAGATCGAGAGTCGATCCATTCAGATACTCCTAGGTAAACCTTGGGTACTCTGAGTGCATTCCGGTGTGAGCTCAGCGTACATGATCACGTTGCAACACGGTGTCAGGCTCTGCGTTCAAGCGGGCTTTGCAGGCGCATACGAGGTACACCGTGGGAACAATGTCTTGAGACAGCGAACCGACAAAGTTTCGGCGAAGCGGAACGACCAGGAGGCACTATGGCAGGAAAGCTCGATGGAAAGATCGCGCTTGTGACTGGCGGAAGCTCCGGAATCGGACTTGCGACGGCAAAGCGTTTTGTTCAGGAGGGTGCCTTCGTCTTCATCACTGGCCGGCGACAGGCGGAACTGGACGCGGCCGTTCATGAGATCGGCCGGCAGGTTATCGGGATTCGGGCTGACGCCACCAAGCTAGCCGACCTTGATGCACTCTACGAACAGCTCAAGAGAGATAAAGGCCGGTTGGATGTCCTGTTCGTGAATGCGGGAGGCGGCTCTACAGCGCCGCTAGGTTCCATCACAGAGCAGCACTTCGACGACACCTTCAACGTCAATGTGAAGGGCGTGTTGTTCACTGTCCAGAAAGCTCTCCCGCTTATGCCGGACGGCAGCGCCATCGTTCTGAACGCGTCACAGGTTTCTGTAAAAGGCGGCCCGGCCTTCAGTGTCTACTCAGCCACAAAAGCGGCAGTACGTTCCTTCGCGAGAGGCTGGACCACAGACCTGAAAGACCGGAAGATTCGCGTGAACGTCGTGAGTCCCGGCCCCATTGACACTCCGGGGCTGAGTGGACTTGCCGAAACGGAGGAGCAGAAACAAGGCCTCTACGACTACCTTGCTTCGACCGTTCCCTTGGGAAGGCTCGGGCAACCGGACGAGATCGCCAAAGTCGCAGTCTTTCTCGCATCGGATGACGCGAGCTTCGTCGCGGGCGTCGAGTTGTTCGTCGATGGCGGTTCCGTACAGGTGTAGAGAGATGCAAATCCGTGTTCCGGAGAGTAGGGAGCGACGTTCACATCAACGGTTTGCGCCTAGCTTTGACCGACAACCCTGACAGGAGAGTTTTGAATGAATACCGTGGCTTCGATTGACATCTCACGCCGTCAGTTCCTCTCTAATGGTGCCCTGACGATTGCGGCGGCCTGCTTCTCTCCAGGCTATCTGACAGCCGAGACACAAAGCATCGTTCCGGGAGCCTTCAAAGAGGCGACAGTGGCGAAGATTACCGTTCAGAGCCTCCGGCGCAACATCAGTGTGCTCCTTGGTCCGGGCGGAAACATTGCAGTCCTTACCGGTCCTGACGGAAAGCTCATGGTGGACGCGGAGATCGTAACTGCACGTCCCCACGTTATGGAAGCTCTCGCGAGCATCAACGCGGATCCTATCAAGCAGCTGATCAATACCCATTGGCACTTCGACCATGCCGGAGGCAATGAGTGGGTTCATCGGGCGGGAGGTAGTATCCTCGCTCACGAGAACACACTCAAACATCTTTCAAGGGACACGCGGGTCGGAGGGAACTTCAACTACACGTTCCCGGCTTCACCTTCCACCGCGCTTCCCTCCACCGTCTTCAGTGAAGAGCACACGCTTCACACCAACAACACCACGCTGATGCTTAAGCATTACCAGCCCGCCCATACGGACTCTGACACTTCGGTCCACTTTGTAGAGGCGGACATTCTCCACACCGGAGACACCTTCTGGAACCGCGATTACCCATTCATTGACTATTGGACAGGGGGGAGTATCGACGGGCAGATACGCGCGGCAGAGGCAAATGTTGCAATGGTCACGGATAAGACGATCGTAATTCCCGGGCATGGGCCTGTGGGCACCAAAGCTGATTTGGTGCTTTTTCGAGATGTAATGGTCGACATCCGCGATAAGGTTGCAGCCCTCAAAAAGCAGGGAAGGTCTTTGTCCGAAACGGTGGCGGCGAAGCCCGGCGCACGATACGACGAGGTGTGGGGTAACCTCTTCCAGAGCAGAAGTGACTTCGTCGCCCTTGTATACCAGGGTGTCTAGGCGTTTTCTCAGGAGACAGACGCTACGCAAGTAGCTCCTGAGCAGCTGACGTACAAGGCGGCAAGTTGTCGAACCGCCTCGAACATGGCAGTAGAAATCACCGGGCCAAAGAAATCTGGGAATGATCTCATTCCCGCGAACCTATCCTCAAGGAGCCTTTATGCCATACGTATCAACGAAAGACGGAGTCGACATCTTTTACAAGGACTGGGGTTCCGGCCAGCCAATCGTATTTAGCCATGGGTGGCCGCTTTCCTCTGACGACTGGGACAACCAGATGCTGTTCTTCCTTAGTCAAGGTTATCGAGTGATCGCGCATGACCGACGAGGACATGGGCGCTCCACACAAGTAGGGGATGGGCACGACTTGGATCACTACGCGGATGACCTGGCAGCACTTACGGCACATCTCAACTTGAAAGACGCCATCCACGTGGGGCACTCGACTGGCGGCGGTGAGGTGGTGCGTTACCTGGCTCGGCGTGGCCAACAGGATGTGGTCAAAGCTGCAATCATCAGTGCCGTTCCGCCATTGATGCTGAAGACCGAAGCGAATCCGGAAGGCCTGCCCAAGTCAGTGTTTGATGATCTGCAGGCGCAGCTTGCAGCCAGCCGGTCGAAGTTCTATCGCGATCTGCCCGAAGGGCCTTTCTACGGCTTCAACAGGCCCGGCGCCAAGCCGTCGGAAGCTGTCATCGGAAACTGGTGGCGCCAGGGGATGATCGGCGGCGCAAAAGCACACTACGACGGGATTGTGGCGTTCTCGCAGACAGACTTCACGGAAGATCTGAAGAAGATCAGCATTCCCGTGCTGGTGATGCACAGTGAAGACGATCAGATCGTTCCGTATGTCGCGGCGGGGCCGAAATCAGCAGAGCTGCTGCAGAACGGGAAACTCATCACTTACAAGGATTACCCGCACGGTATGCCCACCACACACGCGGAAAGGATCAACGCGGATCTTCTCGCATTCTTGAAGAGTTGATTCACTGACCGACCGCTTGACCGACCGATCGTTGCGACACGTATCCCGCCTAACTAGTCAGGCGGGATACAAGACTTGCTTCTCGCCTTTGCAGAAGCTGCCGTTCGTAGAGCTTACCAACGCGCTGGGTGGACGTTGAGGGAGGGTCCCGTATTGTAGTGTGCTGGCGAGGTAGAAAGCTGGCAAGGTAGAAAGCTAGATTGCAGGAGCGGTGTTCGTGGGTTTGGCCCACATCTCCTCAAACTTGGCCTCAAACCATCCCACGGCCTCTGGCAAGACCTCGTACAGCACATCGTTGTCCTGGCGTTTGAGTCCCGTAGGCGACCAGTTGGCTGAGCCAGATCGCAGGAGACGCCCGTCGATGGCGTAGCTCTTCAGGTGCATGAGGTCTCTCGCACCTTTCACCCGAACCTCTACACCCCCCGCCAGCAGAATGCTCGTGGTGGTGACACCACCCAACTGCATCTCCTGGGTGAACTGTTCGCGGTCACGGTAGACACGAACCCGCACACCCTTGCGAGCGAGTGTCGCCAGCTCTTCGGCGAGCTCCCGGTCCGTGAAGCTGTACATCGCCACATCGACACTGTGCGCCGCGGCCTCGAGCTGGGCCAGTTCGCTTCGTTCCAGATTTGTCCCAGGCGAGTAGAGATGAGTTTCTGTCTGCGCCCCGACAGAAGCGGCGGTCAGCACAAGAGCAACGAGAGCGTAGGTCACGCTTCCCATCAGGTCAGGCTACCTGCTCCGGCTGCCGCCCGGAATGCCACCAATGGTGACAGCCCGGAGCAGCAGGAGCGCTACAACGGAAGCTCGCCGCTGCCCGCATCATCTCTGGCCCGTTATTCCGAATGTTGCCCACCTTCGGATTGGCTTCCTGCACTTCCATCTCTTCCGACCCGTAAGGGCGCAGCAGGTCCAGCGGAAGGCGTTCCGTCTCTTCCCGATCCAGCCAGCGGTCGTAGTCGCGTGAGTGCAGGACGACCGGCATACGAGGGTGGATCGGCGCCATCAGCTCGTTTGCTTCGGTTGTCAGGATGGCAAAGGACTGGAGCCAGTGCCCTTGCGTGTCCTTCTAGGCGTCCCAGAGGCCTGCGAAACCCATCAGGTTTCCGTTCGCCAGCTCGAAGGAGTAGGGCTGCTTCGGCGGCTTCCCTGCTTTCGGGTCGAGTAGGCGGTCGGCGTTACCGCCGACCACCCCTCTAAGAACCGTGCGTGAGAGTTTCCAGCTCACACGGCTCAAGCCTTCCAAACGCCTCTTGAGAGACGCAGCGGTGGAGACGGCCGAGTCGGCTGTGTACTTGACGATGACACTCTGGATGTAGAAGCTGACGGTTCGTCGCGCCGTCGTGCCCGCCGAGGACCTTTGGGACGACGTGGTGGCTATGCCACCCAGTCTCCCGAGAGATCGGGAGACCACACGCAGGGCACTTTCCGCCCTGAGTCCGCCACAGGTAGAGCAGGATTCCACGGCCGACGAGGGTTTGGGCCATGTATCTGCTTTCGCGCTCCTCGAAGTACATCTCCCATGCCGGGTGATATGGGTTAGCAGCGCGCTTTACCTTGGTGTACATGTGGGAGGGCAAAGACGTTACGTGAAACAGCCACACGATATCTTTGGTTCCATCCCGCTTCCGGTTCACGCCGAAGAAACACCACGAGCGGCCACCGCGCCGTGCGAAATACTTTCGCGCGACCCAGCGCTTTCCCTTTCGTGAATGCCGCTTTCTAGCCCAACGCCAGAGCGCTTTGAAGATGGCGCAATCGACGCTGCTGAAGATGCGCTTGCTCTTCGCATATCGGTGATACATCGCCCAACCTCGAATCATCAGGTTGAGTTCCGCCGTCAGTCGCCATGCGGGTTCCGCCAGCGCCTTCTTCTGCAGGTCAAGCTCCGCAAGCATGGGTTTCAGCTCCTGCCAGCCCGCCTCGACCGCAGCCCATTCTGGCGGCGAGGGGAAGAAATCACTTTACCCGTGGTGCTGGATCGTTTCGAAGCCTCGCTGGAGGGACTGCTCGCTAAGTTGAAACAAGGCTCCTCCTGTAAGGCTATACCGCCCTCATCGTTCCCAACGGAGAGGCTTCCAAACAGTCTAGCGGTGATTATGACCTCGTGCATGGATGAAATCTGCGCATGCAACGACCAAGAGTGCCGTGATGAAAGGGTGTGCTCTCAAGCGTTCCGTAGCAACAATTAGTCTTTATAAGTCGGCTTATGGCCAGCAATCGCCACACGAAGAAGTGGATTTTTCGAGAAATAAGCTTTAGCCCTGGCACATGTGAAGAAACAGGGACAGGATACTGGAGTGAACCCCTGTCATCGGTCCCTGCCTAACACCGCAGGGGATCTCCCGCGTCTTAACCAGAAATTGACCATCAGACAGTCTTCGTGATTCTCCACGAAATGACTCCACCCCGCGGGCACATAGAGCAGATCACCCGCACGCTGCGTGATGGAGATCGGTGTAGCCTTCGAGAACTCCGGGAAGCGTGTCGCATCCGGAGACTTTACGATAACCATGCTGACCGCGAACTCTGGAAGTGCATTCGGGTTCGGATGAATTATGGAGAGATAAGGAAATCGGCTGGCGGATAGAGGAGCCATTCTTTGGCACTGAAGTATGCGAACGAGAAGCTGTCCGGGATATCCTTGTGCAGGGCAGTCACCGTTCCCTTCTTACCCATCCACATCCGTGGCTCATTGAAGAAATACTCAGGGTAGAACATCTAAAATGTCCAATGGCAGATTTCCGGCGCTCAATATCTCCCCATGAAAATCGCGGATGTTGAAGCGAGACCCCAGCTCTCGCTGAGCACGGCCACGTAGCTCTAGAATCTTGAGTTGGCCAATTTTGTAGCTGAGTCCCTGCGCGGGCCATGCGACGTAGCGGTCCACCTCGGCCTGAAGGACGGGCTCGTCCGCAGCTCCGGTTCGCCTGAAGTATGCGACGGCCTCGTCTCGGCTCCAACCTTGCGCATGGATGCCGGTATCAACCACCAGCCGCACGGCCCGCATCAGCTCCGTATTGAGCCGCCCGTAATCGGAACCGGGGTCTTGAAAGAAACCGATCTCCTTGCCTAAAGCTTCCGCGTAGACGGCCCAGCCCTCCGCATACGCCGCGCTGAAGAGATGCCGGCGAAACTCTGGCAGCCCCTTCAATTGCTCCTGAGTGGATATCTGCAGATGGTGTCCGGGAATACCCTCGTGATACGCAATAGTCTCGTCGGTCAGCAACCTCCGTTGCGTGAAGTTGGAGGTGGCGACTACTACCCGTGCCGGACGGGATCCATTGGGTGTGCCGCCGAGATAATGGGTGGCATTGCCCGGCTGGGACGACGGCACGGCTTCCACGGTGAGCGGCTTCGTAGGATAGGCATTAAACAGCTCGTGTAGCTTTGGCTGCATCTTCGTCACATACCCGCGGAAATCCTCCAGAATCTGGTCCGCCGACTTTGGAATGTACTTGGGATCGCTATTGAGAGCTGCCCGGAAGCTGCTGAGGTCGGCATAGCCCTGCTTGTGGGCTAGCTCTGTAAGCAGGCCGGTGATGCGCTCGACCTCGCTCAATCCCAGCGTGTGAATGTCTCTGGCACTCATGGCGGTTGAGGTTTGTTCCCTAATCGCCTGCTCGTAGCGCCGCGCGCCGTCAGGCAGGCTGCTCAAGCCGAGGGTGGTGCGGCCATGGGGGGCGTACTCTTTGATGATGAACTCGGAGAATTGCCGGTAGGCGGGCAGCACTTTGGTGTTCACCGCTTCCGTGATCTCAGCCGTCAAACGCTTCTGGTCGGCGTCTCCAATGGAGCCTGGAAACTTCTTCGTCGGCTGCAAGAACGAATTGTCCGTGAGGACCCCCTGGCACTGCGCCGGAACCTGCTCCAGCAGCACACGCGGCGGCATTAGACCATCCTTTTCTCCCTGACGCAGCACGTCTATCGTCTGCTGGAATACGCGCGGAATCTGTTGCAACCGGGCGACGTAATCCTCGTAGTGCTGCACGGTATCCAGCGGAACGCTGTTCGGTAGATCTGCAAGGCTGTTCTGCACGCCGTTCATCTGCGTCACGGGCATCTCGTAATTCTTCAGTTCATAATCGGCGATGCGACCTTCCAGTAGCGCGATGAAGAGTTGGTGGGAGATGCGGTCCTGCTCCGGAAAATCATTCGTGGGAATGGCTTTGATCTTAGCGAGGTACGCCCGATCAACCGCGTTCTGCCGAGCGCTGCCACGGATGGAATAGTCATCGAGTTTAGCGTTGTCGCGGTAGTCGCCGACGGCGGTTTCTCCTTCAGGTGAGATACGCAGGTCGTCCTTGTACTGCTGCGCGAAGAGCTCGTCTTGAGTTCCTAGGCGTTCTCGCAAACTGGCAACGTGGGGCGCCGGAACCACCGTAAACCCGTATCCAACCGGCAGAGACGAGCGCGCGGCGACGGCAGTGCAAGAGCTCCCGCCGAAAGCGGGCACGACCGTGGCAACAAAAACGGCAGTTCTTGACAACAGCCGCAGTGACAACTGACTTGACCGAAATTGCATTTTGTCTCCTGTCGCAAAGAATGGGGTTGCTACGAGTGGAACACCTGCGATGCGCGCGTGACCGTGGGACTACCCATGGAGATCTTTTCTAAGCGCATCTCGGAAGGCATTAGGATCATCTATCCACATGTTGTGCCCAGCATTCTTATGACGTAGTACCGGAACGGAACTTTTCGTGAAACGGTTCGGTCATCGCTTTGCCATCAGAACCGATATGCCAGACGTCCGTTGTTGTCACCATGTCGGGCGCATCGACTGAACGAACACCCCTTACCGCCTCCCCCGTGATTTTGCCGTGCTGAATTCTGACGACCGCCATTGCGGGCACAGGACTATCTTTCATGGCCTTCGCAAGCACCGAGTTGAGATCATCCTGAGCCTTCACGTGAGCCGACAGAAGCACAACACCCAGACCGACTGAAGCGATAGAAATTCTCGTCATAGGATCCTCGCTTTTTCGTTTGTTGACGGCATTGCGAAACCGAAGGACACTCCACGATCATCGCTGGATGCCCATACGCGTCCGCCGTGCGCTTCAATAATGTTCTTGACGATTGCCAGGCCAAGGCCTGTACCGCCAGTAGACCGTTCTCGTGATGGGTCCGCCCGATAAAACCAGTCGAACACGTGCGTTATCTCATAACTACTGAGTTGACTGCCTGTATTACGGACTTCGACGATCACTTCACTATCAACTTCACGTGCATTAAGGGTTACAGTTCCGTCGGGCGGAGTATGCCGCGAAGCGTTAGTAAGTATGTTCAGCAGGACCTGGCGCAATCGCACTGGATCAGCTTGAAGAGCCGTACCAGCCGCAACCATGACGTGGAGCCTAGAGTCGCCTTCTAATCCCGCCGCGCGAATAGCTGACGCCATGATCGGCTCGAGTTGTTCGACGGTAATGTTCAGCCGCAATTCACGCGCTTCAGCGAGCGCCACTTCATGTAAGTCCTCAACCAAACTTGTAAGGTGAGCTATTTCGTCGTTAGCTCCTTCGATTTCGCTTCGTGGGTCTTTAGAGATGCCATCGGAGATTGAATCGAGCCGACACCGTAGAGCGGTCAGCGGAGTCCTCAGCTCATGCACTACGTCGTGTACAAGGTTTCGCCGCAGCCGCTGCTGATTTTCGAGCTCTGACGCCATCGCGTTGAAGCTCTTGCTCAACTCGGCAATTTCGTCCGAACCCGCAATGCTTACCCTTCTGGTTAAGTTACCCATGGCAAGCTCGCGCGCCGCCTTGCGAAGTTCCTCGACCGGTCCGACAACCCTTTGGGTCAGTGTCCAAGTGGCAAGCAAGGCGGCCACGGCGACCAGTCCGGTGACGAGCAGCAGTGAGCGATCGACCGATCCAGGAAGATCGTGTCGGGATGTTCAAGCTCCCCATCTGGTATCGGGAATACGTATAGAGTCGCTGATTCACCCACGTGGTAGCTAATGGGCGTACCTTGCATATGGATCATCAAGGTGGCTTGCACAGTGGTTTTGCCGTGTAAGCTCTGGGTCAGGTAGATGGTCACTCCCCCGCCAGTGGGAGACAATCGAACGTCGGACACCCCTTCCAGTGGCTTACCGGACTTCGCGATAATCCGATTGAGGGAGTCCGCGAGGATAAACACGTCTCTTGGAGATAGCGCGGCTGCAGCAGCCTTCAAAGATGCTGAGTCGCAACAATGCCTGTCGAGAGCGGCGGCCACTCTGGCTGCACTACCGTCATCACCATTTGCTGGAGTCGCAATCTTCGTCAGTGCTCGAAATCGGCGAAACTCGGTTCGCGTGCGTTGGCGTGCCGTCAGGGCAACAGCAACGATGGCCGCTATCGCCAGCGTGCCGACCGCCATCATCATGCGAATGCGCAAACTGGAAATCACTTCGCCCCCATGCGGTAGCCAACCCCGTGAACGGTGAGGATGTAATGCTCACCATGCCGTTCGATCTTTTTCCGGAGGTTGGTTATGTGTACATCGACGGTGCGGTCAACGCCGTCGAAGTCGGGATCGAACGCGCGGGATAAGAGTTCTTCGCGTGTAAAGGCACGTCCCAAAGATTTTGCAAACACTTCCAGCAGGCGGAACTCGGTTCGTGTGAGCGCGACGCTCTCTCCGCGGATTCGAACACTGCGACCCCAGCAGTTGATCTCTAGGGCGCCAACCACAATGGGTGGAGGCGGTTCTGTTGGTTGTAGCGACGTTCTACGTAGGAGCGCCTGAACCCTGGCGACAACCTCGCGCGGTCGAAACGGCTTGGGAACATAATCGTCGGCGCCGAGGTCGAATCCTGCCAGCTGATCGGCTTCTGAAGTTCGGGCGGTAAGCATCATTATGGGTAAGGTGGAGGTCTGACGAAGACGCTTGCGGATTTCCTGACCGGGAATACCCGGGACCATCAGATCCAAGATCAGAAGGGCCACACCTTCGCCAGATGCGAGCTCCAATCCCAGGACGCCGTGCCTGGCAACCACCGTCTCGTACCCGGCCCTTGTCAGATAGAGGCTGAGCGTCGTAGAAACAACTGCATCGTCCTCGACAATCACGATACGCATACCACTCCTCCGACCTCAGCGAGAAAGCGAACGCGTCAAGGCTGATCCGATTATCTCAGCGGCCGGCGGGTCAAAGATTGGCCATCACGACCACTGTCCAACCGCCGCTTTGCTGCACAACCGCATTGATCCCCGGTGCACCACCGCCAATGTTCAAGCTGTTTGACGAAGCCACGTCCGGAATCGCCTTGGTCCGGAGCGCCTCGGAGTAGCGGAAGAGGTCTTCAGTCGAGGAGTAGCCTCCGCCTGCGGCACAGCCCGAGGCCCCATTCATAAGCACATTGCTTTGTAACGCACCGCCGTGTTCCGGACGGGCATAACCCACTGCCACGTCCGGATTGATACCGTCCGCCTGAAGAAACCCCGTCGAGTTCATGCCTGCCGGTTTGAAGATGTTTTGCTCCACGTACCGCTCATACGGCATCGAAGAGATGCGCTCGATAATGGCTCCCAAGACCACATAACATCCATTGCAATACTGAGTTCGTGCACCGGGCGCAAACATCCGCTTGGCACCCGAAACAAACCTGTAGTAATCATCGTTAGAACGAAAGCGAGCTTTCGATGCCTGGTAGAAGTCGTCTCCAAACACATCAGCGATGCCCGCAGAGTGATGCAACAACTGATCAACGGTGGCTGTCTTGCTCTCCGGCTGCGGATAGTCCGGTAACAGCTTTCCTATCGTGTCCGATAGCGAAAGCTTTCCTCGCGCCACTAGTTGCTCAATAGCTGTTTTCGTAAACGCCTTATCGATGGAGCCAACATTGAAGCGCGTCGAGGGTCCATTCTGCAATCTGTTTGATCGGTCGGCGAAGCCGGCTGAACCGGCGTAGACGGTCTTTCCGTCTTTCCCGATCAGCACGTCGCCTGAAAACACGTCCCTCGCCGCCAACTCGCGAAGATAATCGTTTAGTACCGCGGTCAGTTGCGTCCCCGACATTGTGCCATTTACCTGCGGGGGATCGACACTCGCTTCGGGGCCGTTTCCGGACGGTCCCCCGATTCGGACGCCGATCTTTTCAATCTTGCACGGAGGATCGTCTTCTAACGTTAGTTCGATCACGCCGCTGGCACCGGTTGACCCCATAATGTGGAGCCTGAGGGGCTGATCGGGACCCTCGACGCGGCCAAGGGTGATCGTTCCGAAGTCACGTCGAATATTTTCGTGTGCCTGCTTGCGCTCTTCGGCCGTCTGCCGCTTCAGTTGGCTGGCCGTGGAATGCTCCTGAGCCATTCTCTCCCACGCTCCAGGTTCGGCACTGTTGAGCGCTTTCACCAATGAATCGATATGGCTTTTGATTTCCGGTGGTGGCCCCCCATCAGCACTTGCTGCCCGTGGGCAAACGATCCGAACACCACAATCGAAGCGACTAAAGCGGCACGCCAGCGAACGAGACGACTCATAGCAGTTTTTCCTGATGGAAGGCTATGTGTCTGGTACTAAGGAATTATGAAGGAGAGGGAATCGCAATGATGGCATTCCCTAGTTGCTAAGTCGGTCGCTCAGATACGCGCTATAACAGATCTTCATAAAATCTGAACGAGCAGCCCCTAGTCTCTGAGTGACTTCACCGAGTGAACATTATGAGAACCGTAATTCCGATTACCGCGTTCCTCTTGAGCACGATGACCTGCGCAGCACAGACGCAGAAAATACTGGAGCCTCCTAACACTGATTCCATCGTTCACCAATTGATTGCCGATTTGGACAAATACATCTTTCCTGAGAAAGCCGATGCCCTCAAGGCTTACCTTTTTCAACACGTGGATTCCTACCGAGCAATCACCACCCCGGAGGCCTTGGCTGCAAAGCTCACCGCCGACATGCGCACTGTTGCGGAGGACAAACATCTTGCGGTGTTCTACAACCCTCAGCCCTCACCAAGCGCGGCATCGCCAAGTCAACCAGACAATCAAAAAATGCACCAAGTTGAGGAGGCAAGAGGCTTCGGTATCCAATCCGTTGCTCGTCTCCCTGGAAACGTTGGATTGATCAACATCAGATACTTCTCCGATGATCCGGAAGCGTTTGCGGCAATGGATGGGGCCATGGGCCTTCTCCACGGTTCCGACGCCTTAATCATCGATTTACGGCGCAATATGGGTGGTCACCCGGAGATGGTCGAGCGTCTGTTGACGTACTTGTTCGCCGGCCAAAAACAACTTACCTCGATTGTGTGGCGTGAATCAGGAAAGGAACGCACCGATGAACAGTGGACACTCACCTACGTTCCGGGCGAAAGGTTTGTCAGCACACCAGTCTTTGTCTTGACCAGTGCAGGCACCTTCTCCGCCGGCGAACAACTCGCATACGATCTTCAAACCCTTCATCGAGCAACCCTTATTGGACATGCAACCGGTGGCGGCGCTAATCCCGCTGCTGCGACGCAACGCCTAGGTCCGGGTTTCGATGCCTTCATCCCGACCGGTCGCGCATTCAATCCAATTACCAAAACAAATTGGGAAGGGGTTGGAGTTCAACCCGATGTCGAGTCCAATTTCGCCGACGCACTGCTTGAGGCCTACACCCGAGCTCTGAAAGCCGCCCAACCTGCTGTGTCTGAGCCACGCCTGGATCGAGCCCGAGAGCGAGCGCTTTCTGATCCTGCGCGGGCATTGCGCGACGCGGGATTGAAGTCAGACTGAAGGTACGCGGCACGAAACGCAAAGGCTTCCTTGCAGCTCTATGTATACCCCTCGGTGAACACCGAGCAGACACTGAGACACTGGTATCAAACTGGAAACTACCAAAAACAATCGGCACAACGGACGTTTGATTCCTTCGGACGACCCCAACATACACGTCCTAAGCCACGGCATCCATTATGGTTCGTCAATCTTCGAAGGCATCCGAAGTGCTGAAGAGCCGCAACGAGAACGACCACACGCTGACCCGTTGATACCCATTACACGCAGGACGTGAATGATCGAACGCGGACATCTACGTGAAAATCAGGGTGTTGCCTTAGCAGCTCTGCAGGGTCCAAGATCCTTCGACACCTTTCCGACCACGAACGTCCTACTCTTCGCCGCGTCCCTGCCCTTCTTTCCCTGGAGGCGAACGCGTGTGCCCACCTTCAGGGCGGCCAGGTCTCCCGAGAGAGCGTATGTCTGATGGTCGCTCTCGTTTTCAAGCTGGAGACCCGAGGCACTCGAATTGACACAACCACTAAGTGAGGGGGAGGGGCGGACGAGGTAGTAGATTCCGATCCCGACTCCCACGCCGACACCGATCAGGATGGCCAAGATACCGGCTGCCTGCCCGCCGGAGATGGGGGTCTGAGCGCGTGCCGGGACGGAAAAACCGAGTAACAGAACACACAGAAGTAGAATCAGCAGGCGGAAGCGAAGGGTTCCAAGCATTGGCGGCTCGCGCGAAGAGATTTGAGGAATCGATGGTGACAACGGGTTTAGTTCTGTGCTCCCTCAGTTGTCAAGGGAATCTTTGACCGGGTATGTCTAAGTGGGGCTGCATCGAATCGATCAGAGATCCCAAGCTAATCTTCGTCCTGATCCTGCTTGCGTTCCGAAGCCGAGAAGATCGACCGGTCAGCTGAGCGTCTTTATAGCTCTCGCTCGTGCGACGATTCTTTCTGTGGATACCGTACAGGTGGGAATGCTGCTGAGGTGTTAGCGCCCTACCCGAGCACGAGGTGGCGTCGGCCGGGTTTTGTAGACGAACGTGCTCTGCAGATGAGAAGAAAGAAAACCGTTCGTCTTGGAGTACAATGTGAGGCTTTCCAACGCATGAAGAGTGCGACCGCCACAATCAAGGGTTTCGCGATGATGCGAATGATCCATCGCGGACAATGCCTCACGTGCAAACCACGAGTGGGCGATGAGATCCGGTTCGTAGATCAGCCCTTCCACATTGCCGCCTGACACTTGGCCGGATGGGGGCGTACTGCGCTCCAGCTACTTGATGCAACAGAGCCAAACTAGCGAAGTGGCTGGCTGCTAACATGCAGCCAGCCATGCTCCAGAAACGTGCCGCTCTTCAATATGCCCTGCTTACCCTGGTCGCGCTTCTGGCGCTTACCCACTTCTATCTCGGCGCGGTTGTCAACTTCCAGAACCTCGGCCAGGGCACAAGTCGTTCGCGTTATCCCTTTTACAACGGAACCGGCGCTCACGAGTTCTACCTTTCTGACAATCAGGCCCGCGCCGCAGGGCTCCGTACGGGCGCCGCTGTCCCTGCCATCACCTTAGTACTTCCCGAAGCAAAGCAGGCCGGGCTACATGTCAACGACGCCGTCATAGCGATCAACGGCCGGCCTTTCACCGGCACTTTCGTTCTGCTGGACCAGCTGCGTCACAGCCGTCCCGGCCAGTTCATGGTCGTTACTTTTCTTCACTCCCCCGCACAAGCTGTTCCGTCTCTGGCAACCGTCAAGCTAGCAGCGGAGCGCAGCGTCACCCCACCCCTGTGGACCTCGACCCTCCAATGCGCCTTTCTCTTCCTACCCTTCTTCTGCCTGCTCATCGGTCTTTATGTCGTCTTTGCCCGCCCGCGCAGCCCCCACGCCTGGCTCATCCTCGGCATCCTCGCCAACTTCGACGTCATTTTCATCCCGGCCACACTGATCTACAGCCCCTTGTTGCCCCTCGCGCTCGTCTGGTCCACCGTCGCGATGACCGCCATGCCTGTCTGCCTCATGCTCTTCGGCATTTACTTCCCCCACCGCTCTAAGATCGACATCCGCCTGCCGTGGCTCAAGTGGCTGCTGCTTATCCCCGTTCTTCTTTTCCTGCCGATCGATCTTCTCTTTGGGCTCGGTCATACCTACCGCTTCAGTGCCGTCGCTATCCTCAGCCCCTGGCTGGCGCGCTTCAGTGTCTTCGAAAACATCATCAGCGCCTGTGCGATCGGTTACTTTTTCCCCAATCTCTTTGCCAAGATCGCCGACAGCACGCCCGATGCCCGCCGTCGCCTCCGCGTCCTCTATTTCGGAGCTACCATCGGTCTCAGTCCCTTATTTGTTCTCGTGGTTATTTCGCTAATCCGCGGAAAAGATGTGGGCCAGGACATCCCGCAATGGATTACCATCCCGATCTTTCTTATCCTCCTGCTCTTTCCCCTCTCCCTCGCCTATGTCGTTATCGTCCAGCGCGCCATGGACGTCCGACTGCTCCTCCGCCAAGGCACCAAATACTTCTTCGCCCGACAGTCCGTGCTCGTGTTACGTATCATTCTCGGTGGTCTCGTAGGCTACTCGCTGAACCAGTTTTTCGCCCACCCCGGACACCAGCGCCGCGTCGACGTTGTCCGCATCTTCGGCCTCGTTGGTATCGTTTTCGCTTTTCGCTTTATTCTTTCCAAACGTCTCCAGCAGCGAATCGACGAGCGCTTCTTCCGCGAGGCGTACTCCTCCGAACAGGTTCTCTCCGAGCTCTCCGACCAGGCCCGCAACTTCACCGAAACCCAACCCCTTCTGGAGACCATCACCGGGCGCATTGGTCAGACCCTCCACGTCGAACGCATGGCCGTTTTCCTACGTATGGGCGACACCTTCCGCCTTCAACTCTCCACCGGCATGCCGACGCATCCCAACGGCACCCACGTACCCTCCCTGCCTGCCTCCTCCACCACGATCACCACCCTCACCCGCGAAAAGGCCCCCGCCAACGTCTACCGCGACGACCCTTCATCCTGGCTCGTCGATGCTACGGATCTTGAACGCACCGCACTCGCCGACCTTTCCACCGAGCTGCTCGTCCCCCTCCCCGGCCGCAACCGGCTCA
The DNA here is from genome assembly GCA_963719405.1 of uncultured Acidobacteriaceae bacterium. GTDB lineage: Bacteria > Acidobacteriota > Terriglobia > Terriglobales > Acidobacteriaceae > Edaphobacter. Next base: position 3,477,802 of record OY970381.1, on the reverse strand, counting down.
TCGGCGTAATGGCCCTCGGCCCCAAACGCTCCGAGGAGCCCTATTCCCGCAGCGATCGCCAGCTTCTCCAAACCGTCGCCTCCCAGACCGGTCTTGCCCTAGAAAACGCCGAACTCCTCGAAAACCTTACTGCTGAAATCTCCCAACGCGAGCGTGTCTCCCGTGAGATCGAGATTGCTCGCGAAGTCCAGCAGCGTCTCTTTCCGCAGTCCTACCCGCAGATCCCCGGCGTCGGCCTTTTCGGCTTCTGTCGTTCGGCCCACGCCGTGGGCGGCGACTACTACGACCTCTTCACCCTGAGTTCCCCCGACCCCGCCGAACCTCCACGCCTCGCGCTTGCTATCGGCGATATCTCCGGTAAAGGCATCTCCGCCGCCCTACTTATGGCCTCGCTCCGCGCCAGTCTCCGCGCCATCGCCATGCTCCAGACTGGTGACCTCGCTGCCCTCATGCGCCACGTCAACCGTCTCGTCTACGAGGCTTCTGCCGCGAACCGCTACGCCACTTTCTTCTATGCCGAGTATGATCCATCGACACGCCTCCTTACCTACATCAACGCCGGCCACAATCCTCCGGTCATCCTTCGCCAAGGCCAGGCCATACCGCTCGAAGCCACCGGCACGGTCATCGGCCTCCTGCCCGACGCTGACTACGAACAGGCCGTCATCCTGCTCCACCCGGGCGACGTTCTCCTCGCCTTCACGGACGGCATCTCTGAAGCGATGACAGCCGACGAAGAAGAATGGGGCGAACCGCGCATGATTGAGTGCGCCCGCCACGCACTCCACCACCGCGGCTCCACCGCTACGGCGCACGAACTGCTCACCTGCATCCTCACCGCAGCAGACACATTCACCGCCGGAGCCCCCCAGCACGACGACATGACCCTCCTCGTCGCCACCTTCTCCTAAACAATGTCCGCACCAGCTTCGCTCTTATTGGCCACTTGGGCGAAGGGTGAATACATTGAACCTTTATGGCACCAGCGCTTGCGTCGCTTTAAAATCTCTGAGCTGCGTGGAGTGTCAAGTCGAGCGTGCGCTAAACGGCATCTTTGTACAGCAGGCATTACTGCCGTTCTTGTCAGGCACGAGTGTCCCAGAGACCGAGCAGTAGTTGTTCGCCAGCAGTTTAGATGACCAACTGGTGAGTGTTTAATATGGGCTAAATATCGAGAGGCGTCAGGGACCTCCAAGGACAGATGGCCTTCGTGAGACCGGCCGATGCTCCGCCCTTGCATTCCCTTGAAGCCGGCTCATTTCAACCAGCTGAGGGCAGCCGAGAGCCGGACGTCAATAGGCGATGGAGCCAGTGAATTCATCGACGACCTCCACTCCTGCAGCAGAGCTCGGAAAGCGACCTTCCGGCAGCAACGCGGGTGTGCTCCAGGATCTAACCTAGTTACATCATTTTTACGTCGGCGAATCGTCCGGCGGGTTCCTCCGTCTACCACTCAAGTCGGGAGCACTGCGTTCAAGGGTGTCAGGGACCGATCGTTGTACGCCCGAGAGGGCCGGCTGCGTCACCTGGCTAACCGGCATTTTCAAAAGCCCAAGTTGTCGTTTACAGCTACAGCTATCTCCTGCTCGGACCCAAGATAACGCTCGGTGGTCTGAATCGAGGAGTGTCCCAGCAGGAACTTGATCTGTTCGAGGTCGCCGCCAGCCTTGCGGCACAGCTTGGCGCAGGTGCGGCGGAGGTCATGGGCGCCAAACCGCTCGATCCCGATCTGTTTGGCAGACTGCTCGACGACAGACCAGATAGCCCAGTCGCTCAGGCCCTCCCCCTTCAGCTTTCCGCCCTTCGAGACTGCCCGTAGAAGCCGTCCCTCTTCAATCTTTGCGGCTATGAGCCAAGCATTGACGCCTTGCTTGACCCAGACGGGTACGGCCACAGTCCGGATGCGATTGCCTTTGCCGCGGAGATCAGCCATCACCCAGCGGCCCTCGCGCATCTGGATGTCTTCTATATATAAGGAGGCCAGTTCTCTTCTGCGCAGGGCGCAGCCTACCAGTAGCGACAAGATCACGTAATCCCGCTTCCCTTTCAGTGTGGAGCGATCAGGAACCGCGAGCAGCTCCTTTGCTTGCTCCCGGGTCAGCCAGTTCCCAAGACGGGTTCCCTGCTGCCGGACATTGGGGATGTCTGTCATCTGGGACGCCTCCTCGGCTTCCAGAACGCCCGCACGTCGAGCTTCGCCGATCAAGCTCCGGATCGCCGACAGCTTCACGTTGATCGTCGAAGGGCTCAGGTTCCGCTCCAGCATCGCCGCCCGGAACTCCAGGAGCAGGGCGCGCGACAGGGGCACTTCCCGGTCCAGGCAAAAGGCCTGCAGCTCGTCGAGCGCCTTCGCATAGTTCCGCTTGGAATGAACGGAGACGACACTGCGCAGAACCGTCTCCTTTAGTCGGTGAAACCGTCCCGAGACGGTAGGCACATCTGGCTGCGATGGAATGTGAACCAGCGCGGTGCTCATGGAGCGTCTTCCTTGAGGTCCTTTGCGTCGAATCGCCGCCGAGCCGTCACCGCCGCCTCGTGCAGTTTTCGCTGGAGATCCTCCCGCGACGGGAGGACCGTCAGATAGTCAGCGACGTGGATACCCGAGGCGTCAAGCTCCAGCAGTTCAATCTGTTCCGTGTTCTTGCCGGCACAAAGAATGATCCCTAGCGGCAGCTCTTCCCCTCCCTCTCTCTCGTAGCGGGCCAGCCATCGCAGATACAGTTCCATCTGTCCCTTGTATTCGGGTTTGAAGCTGCCCTGCTTCAGCTCGACCACGACCAGGCGCTTCAGCTTGCGGTTGTAGAAGAGGAGATCGATGTAGAAATCGTCTCCGTCGAGTTGGATACGTTTCTGCCGTGCGACAAAGGAGAATCCGGCACCGAGCTCCAACAGGAAGCTCTCGAGTTCCCGCAGTATGGCATCCTCGAGGTCGCGTTCGACGTACCGATCTGCGATGCCGAGAAAGTCGAGCACGTAGGGATCCTTGAGCACCAGGGCGGGGGTGACGTCGCCCTTGGCGCGCAGAGCCGCCAACTCCTGGCGGATCAGGGCATCGGGCAGCTTGGATAAGGCAGTCCGCTCGTAGAGCATGGAATCGATGCGTTCGCGCAGGGTGCGGACGCTCCATCCCTCTATATGGCTCATCTCGGCATAAAACTCGCGCTGCAAGGACGCTTGAGGGGCAGGAGCGCGCTGAAGTGCGACCAGCTCAATTGTCGTGACAGCGTCACGACAATCTCTTCCTCGGGAAAAGCCTCGGCAAACTGGACCATGCGGCGAAGATTCTTCTCCGAGTACCCGCGGCCGAACTCCCGGACCAATTCTCGCGACAGTGTCACGACAATCTCGTCGCCGTACCCCGCCCGCTCGCTTCCGAGAACCTCGCGCTGAATGCGCTCGCCAAGTCGCCAGTACAGCAGGGTCAGGCTGGCGTTCACGGCTGCCGTTGCCTGCTGCCGAGCCGCTCCGATCAGGCGACGGGCTTCGTCGAGCAGCCTTTCCGGCTCCTGCGAGATGTCCGGCACTGCCCTTCCCTGCTTCGAAAGCTCACTTTTCACGCATTCAGGCTAGCACGGAAGTTGGCTTCTCCAATCGGCATTGTCGTAGGTAAAACAAAGCAGAATCAGCTTGGTGGACGCCGAGCGGAGGATCAGAAATCTCGAATTTTCAAGCGGGAAAGAGTCAAGTTGCTTGATCCGATCTCGGATCTCCGCGTCACCCTTCTCCCGCACGGTGAGCGCATTGACTGCCTTCTTGAAGCTCTCCAGGACGGTCCGTGTCTCCGCGATCTCGGACAGATTCCTCCGCGTATTGGGGTCTTCCAACTCAACAGTCCGGTCGAAACAGCTCGTCCCGGACGAACGCCTTCACTTTGCCACAGAGGACGTCGTACCCGCTGACTAGACGGAGGTCCTAATAACCTGTGGGCAAAGTAACCAACGACGCATTGAAAGTCTGCGATCCCTACCGTGTCGAGAATGGTCGTTTGCGTCACGAGACCCGAGGTCAGGTCCATGATGACAATCCCCCGCCGCTCCTCTTCGCTGAACTGGCGGTGAAGCAGCTTCTGGTGCCTCATTCCTCCAATATTCAGCTCGCGTAGGTTCTTGTACTCGCGATAGACCCTTGGAGTAGGCATAGAAGCGCCATGTCCAGCGCATCAAGGTTCTTGCGCTCGTTCTCCTGTTCCACTTTCACCATTAGGGGCGTTTTCGCCTGCATACCTTCTCCCATGGGTTTCCTTTCGGGCCTCCTTTTATTTCTGGTGCTGACCCACACCAGTCCGTGGACCTCTACCTCGAGCCTGCCTAACCCTGATTCGGACGAACTGGCGCTCTACGGAAAATGCACCAAGGGCTTAGGCGTGTTCCGGCGTCCTCGTCCCTGCCTCGAAACCTCTGGTCTCACCCTGACTTAGTCCCGCTCACGGTCAGCCACGGTAGCACGGCGAGTTGACCCGGACCATACATCGGTCTGCCGAAGGAATGAATTATTCGACCAATGCGCCCGAACGGCTTCAACAGCTAGGAACATGACATTCGGGCAGGCTGCTCGATTGTGGAGGAGTGGAAATCCCGCACGGTCGGCGTGCGGTGTAGGGTTGGTACGGTACGCGTTTGGGCCTGTGACGGAGTTAGTTGGGCCTTCCGTGTCTCAGGGTGGCTCCAAGCGTGTTTGGAGCGCCACACCTAACGTCAGCACCAGCTTCGACATCCTTCCCATCGCGTCCGAGGCTCAGAAGACCTCGAGGTGGATTTGGCGAGATGGTCATGCTCGGCCTCCCCGCAAACGGAGAGTTCTAATGAGATCCCCAATTACGCCCGTTTGGCAAGCGACGGAGTTGCTTGGACGCCTCGCAATCCTTGATGGAATCAGCAAGGGTTTGGACAAATTGCGTGGTCGCGATAGGTACGCCCAACTGTATAAAGAGGTTCACGAGCATCAGCTTCAAGGCCAGGATCTCGGCCAGTATCATTTCCTCCACTGCTCGATGCATTGGGGGAAGAGGCTGCCTGAGCCGAGCGAGAGCAGCATCACGGAGCCATCCGGCTCGGTCTGTACCAGTAGCCACAGCAGCGGCGTCGATCTCTTCGATCTCAGCTGGATGGAGCCGTGTGGCAATGGTCGGTTTGGACCAAGCCCGTATATAGACCTCATTTCCCTGGTTGTTGGGCAGAAGGAACCAGGTGCTTCGCGGCGGAGGAGAGAATTTGAGTGTCTCGCGGGCGAGACACTCTGGACTCACCGGCCGGTACCGGAGATCCCTTAGGAGCCGCCCGACAGCGAGTCTGGTCTCAGAGTGCAGCCGAAGTGAGATGGGGCTGAGAAGCTCAGGGAGGGTGGCTGAGACTCCGCGGTAGGAGAGAGCTCCAGCCCGTAATCCTGCTGCGCGGCGACGTTATCCGTCGTTCCAACGCACGTGGGCTTTAGCCCAGGCGCTTTCGAATCTCGAATGGCTGGGTTGTCAGACTTGGGTCCGCAGCAGCTCGTGCGCGGCGTTCCGCGTGGCGACGAAGCTTTCTCCTTGTCCTCGTGCAATGTGCAGCGCAGGCGGGAGCGACCGGACTCACCAGCTCCAGATTCCGAAGGATCGGATCCCATTCCGGATCCTTCATGAACTTCAGCAGGTAGAAGGTAGCATCGCCTCGCGGGTCATAGGCTCTGACCTCTGCGGCTGTTCCAGATACCCGAGTACCACCAAAACGGGGCTGCTCCCAGAGATCGCTGAATGCTCTCTTTGTCAGGCGCACGGCGCAGCCGACCAGTAGGTGGAAGTGCACCCTTCCAGCCGGCTTCCCCAGACCAGAGACAGTCTTCTGCTCAGTAGCGATCAGGCAGGACAGCGTGTCTTTATGGGTGGCTTCGAGCTCGGAGATATAGCTCTCCAACACCGCGCTCGCCGTCTCGCTCGATATGTCGTGGCTGAAGGTCAGGGTCACGTACCAGTTCCACCGGAAGGTCTGGAGCCATGCTCCGAGGCTCTGCCGATGTTTACGCACGACCGATGCATGGCTTCGGTCGTCCTCGGGGTTCCTGCTGTCTGAAATGCTGCCGCTCATCTCTATCTCCTGTATTGGACACACCGGGTCCTACGACAGCTTCACAGCCGCGCGACGACCTGATCCCCGCATTCCGGCGGTGGATCACTTCCGGCGTTCTGCAAGCGCCGGGGACAAGCTTTTTCGTCCAGCCTTCACTCTGCACCGCGGAGGCAGGTGTACCAAAGTCGGCAGGCTTCTGCGAAGGAATCCATGTGGGTAAAAGGGGGCTGGGCTCCGTTGACCCGTTTGGTTCGGTCCAGGGATTCCCAGGTCGTGGGGTTTGGTGCCGAAACACCTGTGTGCAAAGCGAGGCAGGTTAGCCTCTGAAGCCTGGAGAGAGCAACCGGGCAAGCCTTGCACGTCATCAGGGCCGCCACGAGGCCCACAAGGTGCTCTGAGCCCCGGCCCGGAGACACGCGGCTAAAGGGAGTCATGGATCCTCTGCGCTCGATGCGTCGGATGTGATGCCCGTCTGCTTCGGCACCATCGGAGAACAATTCATCGCGGCCTGCCTGAACACAATGCAAAGCGTCGTGAACGGCAGCAAAAGTGCCTGACGCAGCAGAGGAAGTCAGGCAATCACGTCAAGGCGACGCGGGCGGTTGAGAAGGAGCTACGAACACCAGTTCATGCATCGCCAGTTTCGCTCGGGCGTATGGGCAAGTTGTTCTCTCGCTATGCAAGGGGACGAACCCTATTGACGCACAACAACAGCAGTCAGGGTCGTTTACGTCCGTAAACACGGTCCCGGGACGTCTGTTTGGGAGCAACACCTGGTCGGCGCGTTGTCGAAAGAGCGTCCGTGTTCTGCACGGCCCCATCTCTCTCTTCAAAGAGCAGACATCATCTTGTCGGCCCCGCGGACTGGGCCTTATTGGATCCGACTTTGGTACGCACCCGCAGAGATGGCAGCCTCATCGATGAAAGGTGTGCATCAACCGAGGACCGGCCCACGTGGTCGGGGGGCGTCGCGGGACGGCCCGGAAGAACGGCCCGCTTACGAAGGATTACCGGCATGCACCGCCGGGTTCGACGGGTCCGCAGTCCAGGAATGGCTGCAAAGGCGTCCGAAGCCATTCATTGGCGATCGGTCGACCAGGGCAGACCCAAAGCAGTCAGCGCGAAGCCATGCAACGTCATCGCGGCGACGACATGGGCCAAAGGGATGCCCGCTCAGGCGGGTGGTATAAGGCTGGCTGGTCGATGAAAGGGGGCCCTCGCAGGGGCCCTCATACAGGTCTACCTCGGTTGAGACGACAGGGACATTGAGCTGGGGTGGAGGCGGGGCAGTGCGCCCGTTCTAATACATCCCAGGGCATAAGCCGCGCTTTGCCCAAAATGCGTTGGGCACTATTGCAAGCGGGGGGATAAGGCAGACTGCCAGCAAGTAGGCTCACATGGTGCAGCTTTGCGGAGCTATCAGGTGTGTGCACGGATCGAGGCTGGCCGGAACCCGCCGACCTTCAGCTCGGTCGAGAACGAAACGACCCAAAGCGGTCCGACTCCGAACCTGTTCCATTTCAAATGTCTTCAACCTGTGCTCTACCGTGGCCATATGAAAAGAAAAGCGGCGGATCGAGGATCGGATGGATCCACTACGAGACCGATGCGGCATGAAACAGACCGCTCTGAGGCGTGAACGGATGTTTCAGGTAGCGAATGCTTCCCTGCTTTGACTCGACCTCGGACATCCGGCTCGAGATGTAGTGCTCCAGGTAGTAACGAAACCACATCTGTATCACGTACACGAAGCCGATCGGACCGGACTCGAAGAACTCCGGCGGAGGCGGCCAGGCTGCACCGCGCTGGTACCCTACCACCTTCTTCTTCTTCCCTGTAACGCTGGCAAGAAACCCCTTGCGAGCAAGAGAACGCAGAATCCGAACGCAATCAAAAGGAACTCGACCACTGAAATCGGACTCATTGAACTTCGTCGGTAGCTGATCGATAACCTCACAAACCTGCCGCGTTTTGTCCGAATAGAGCGGGTCGTACTGCCGCATCGCACGGATCAGGCAAAACACCAGCGTGTCGTAAATCTCTTCAGTCGTCATGTTCTTGAAGCTCAGGTGGAGCATCTTGCAGACGCTCAGCGTGAGCTCCTTGGACGGCTTGGCGCCGCGCGGCGCCAGCGTCCGTAGCATCTCCTTGGCGTCGCGACCGGCCGGCGAATGGAGCGGCGGAATCGTTCCACGGATAATCATGACGGCATACTTCATCAGATACGCGTGAAACAGCTCCAGCAGCTTCAGCAGCAACTCTTCCTTGGCAGGAGAATCCGGAGCCGTCGCATACTCGTAACCGAGCTGATTGACCAGCTTGAGGTCATGGTGCTGCGCCTCAAGCGATATAACCCACTTCCCCGCGTAGTGGGAAGAGGACAGACTTGTGCTTCGAAACAACATGACAGCTCCAGTCCCCACTGGAGCCGCTGTACCAAGCAAATGTGCTGCAGGTAAAAAGTTTTTTGATTCACAACCACTTAGTTGCCGCCCCAGGCCCGCTCGAGAATGACTGGAGACGGTGCTTCCTGCCCTGTCTTCTGCAGTTTGACTTTTTTGTTAGGGGTTCAGGAGGCATGCTCCATCCGATTCTTTATCGCTGCAGTGGCGATCACCAGAAGGCCGCCTGGAAAACCACAAAGGATTCCCGCAGCGTTCTGGAGATACTCCAGCCTCAGACGATGCGTTTGGCAGGAGCAGCGCACCCAGCTTCAGGAATAATCACCGACACGATCGAAAGCCGTTGTTACGCCTTACCTCTGGATATGCAGATAGCCAAAATCACACGATAGTCGCCGCGTCCGGTCTCGCCTCTCGATCTTTAGGAACTCATACCTGATGAGCTTACCCATGAGCTTGCTGATCCGTGGCGGGTTCACCCGAGGGTGCGATCTAAGATTCTGCCGGGAGATCCGCCCTCACCGTTCGCGAGCGTAAGAAGACCAATTAACAAAGCGGAATCTTCTGAGGCCAGTGGCTCCGGCAATCTTGTGTGCCGTTCAAGTGCAGCTCACGCCACAACACGCGTAATTTCCGGAAGATTCAGCCTCATTTTGGTAAATGCAGGATGGGGGCGCACCTTTGGATCAGAACGGAAGAGAGCAGTTGAACCGAGCCACGCTCCCATAACGCGGGCCATCACCTACCCTCTTCCGTCTACAGCGAACCGTTACCTGAATCGCACTCGCTTCAACACCCCGCGATTCGTGCCATCCCAACCCACTCTGAACAACGGCAGACAGCAGGCAGGTCCCGTCCCAGATAGCTTTTGCACGTTGAACGACTGCTCAACCAGCCCCCGAGGGGGCGCATGACGAAAGAAAGAGACCGCAATGATTGAAGTAATGGAAGCAGCGATGGCCGACGCGTCGCAACAGCGTAGCGATAGGCGATGCAGAGGATCCGTTCGTCCGGCAGGCTTTCGGGTAGACGGGCAACTTTGGTCTTCAACGGGATCTGCGGAACGGTTCTTGACCCCGGACGAAGCAGCCACATACCTCGGTGGTCTAAACCACCGCACCGTCACCCGTTGGGCACAAGAAGGCTATCTCCCGGCGATTCCGATGGGCGAGGGCCGTCGCAGGCTATGGCGCTTTCTGGAGCAGGATCTACACATCTGGATGCTCGCACGGAGACAGCAGGGTCTGATGCCAGCAGGTCCAGGGTCCCGCGACTACACTGCTGCTAGCCACCGATGCTCCAATCCAGGAGAGTCTCTGTGATTGGTAGCAATCGTTTTCAGAACGGAAGCCTGATGCTTGTGAAGAACAAGACAACGGATGATAGCTGGTTCTTTCGCTTTTACGAGGATGTAGGCGGAAAGCGCCTTCATCGAAATCAGCGGATAGGGACGGTGAGGGAACTGCCGCGCCGCCGCGACGCTGAGAAAGCTGTCATGTCTCTTCGCACAAAGATCAACTCAGAGGTCCGCTTACCCGAGAAGGTCAGCGACCTCGCCGCCCACTACTCGAAACACGAACTGACCCTTGCGAGGAAGGCATTCGCCACGGTCGACTCCCATGCCTCCTACTTGAAACTGCACATCCTGCCAAAGTGGGGACAATGCAGAATCACGGAAGTCAGAACTGTCGCGGTAGAGCAGTGGCTCGATTCCCTACCTCTCGCGCCGGGTTCACGAACGAAGATCCGCAATATCTTCTCGGCAATCTTCAATCACGGGATCCGGCATGAGTGGATCACTTTCAACCCCATCTCGAAGGTGCGCTGTTCCTCCAAGCGCCTCCGAGAGCCTGATGTGCTGACGCCGGCGGAGTTCAGCGCGCTGGTCGAGGTCCTTCCCGTTCGTGAGCAAGCGATGGTCATGCTTGCTGGCTCGACAGGACTTCGCCGTTCGGAACTGTTCGCGCTTCGCTGGAGTGACGTGAACTTCCTGACCATGGAGGTTGCGGTCTCCCGGTCTTGCGTTCGCGGCAGGTTCGGTGAAGTGAAGACGGAAGCCAGCGGCAAGCCAGTTCCCTTGCACGACGCCGTCAGAGAGGCGTTGATGAGATGGCGAAGCCTGTCTCCCTACAGTGCGGATACGGATTTTCTGTTTCCCTCCGTGCGGAAGAACGGAACCCAACCGCTCACGCCGGACATGGTTCTCAAGAAGATCATTCGACCCGCGCTGAAGCGAGCGAACATCACCGGCAAGGTGATCGGATGGCATTCCTTCCGGCACTCTCTGGCAACCAACCTCCGCAGCTTGGGTGTGGACGTCAAGACGGCCCAGGAGCTTCTGCGGCACGCAAACTCACGAACGACAATGGACCTCTACACGCACGCCGTCTCGGCGGAAAAGCGGTGCGCGAGTAAGAGGCAGGTAGAGATGTTGATGGGGGGATCGTGACGGCGGAAAACCGTTCCGTACCGTTGCGTACCGTAGAGCTTTAGTGCTGTCACATTTGGTAAGCCATAAACCATTCATTCTACTCGGTTTATGGCGGGGACGACGGGGCTCGAACCCGCGACCTCTGCCGTGACAGGGCAGCGCTCTAACCAACTGAGCTACGTCCCCAACTTGATACTCCCGGTAATGCCATCTTGCCGGAACCCGCCGCCAACTCGCAGAACTTGAACCTGAAAGGGCTATCTCTGCTCGACGACGCGTATGCAAAGTCTACCAGAAGTTAACGCGAAAGAATGAACTGCGCTCTGGCGCTCTGCCCCGCCTAGCGCAATCTAGCACGAACTCCCGATGGCCTAGGTTCCTCGAACGACCTGCCGTTGGAGCGCCTCGCTCCTGAACGCGTCATTGCAACGGAGCCACGCGTCCCATAGACTGAGGTCTGTCATGAACAGCGTGGGCGGTTAGCTCAGTTGGTTAGAGCGCCTGCCTTACAAGCAGGATGTCGGGGGTTCGAGTCCCTCACTGCCCACCACTTCGCATAGCCGACCTCAACGCCAGAAATCAATCAGACATGCCCGCTCGGCTGATCATCAATGCGGACGACTTCGGCCTGACGCCGGGCATCAACCGTTCTGTTGAAGATCTTCATCGGGCAGGCGCTCTTACATCCGCTACCCTCATGGCGGGCGGTCCCGCCTTTCAGGATGCAATTGCAGTCGCGCATCGGAGCCCCTCGCTCGGTGTCGGTTGTCATATCGTCCTGACCGACGGCATACCCATCTCACGACCCGAATCGATCCCCTCACTCATCGGTCCCGATGGGAAGAGCTTCCGTCCGTCGCTTCTCGCCTTCGCAACCGCCGCCCTCACTGGGCAACTCCGCGAGCAGGACATCCGCTCCGAAGCCCTGGCTCAGATCCGCCTGCTTCAACGCTCTGGCATCCAGGTCACTCACCTTGACACCCACAAGCACGCTCACCTCTTCCCTTCCGTCAGCCGTCCCCTCCTGGAGGTCGCCTGCCAAGCCTCCGTGCGCGCCATCCGTAATCCATTCGAGCAGCCGTGGAGTCTGGATCTCGGCCACGGCACCCGCCTCCGCAGCCTTCAGATCCACATGCTGAACAGCTTCGAGCACCACTTCACATCCAATCCCATCCTCCGCGAAGGCTCCGTCGCAACCACGGACGGGAGCGCCGGTATAGCTGCTACCGGATTCCTCGATAGGACCACCCTCCGAGATCTCCTCCAGCAACTTCCTGCCGGCACCTGGGAGCTCGTCTGCCACCCCGGCTACATCGACGAGGACCTCGATAATGTCGCGACCCGCCTTCGCGCTCACCGCGACATCGAACGCACAGCCCTGCTCGAAATCGTTCCGCAGATACTTTCGCAACCCGGTGCGCCTGCGCTCATCCACTACGGAGACCTCGCAGGTGGAATACACACGTCCGCTTCGCACAACTCATCCAATCCGGCGCGGAAGCACGAAAGGCTCCCATGAAGATCGGCATCACGTGCTATCCCACCTATGGCGGCAGCGGAGTCGTCGCCACCGAGCTCGGCATCGAGCTCGCCGCCCGTGGCCACGACATACACTTCATCACCTACTCCCAGCCATTCCGTCTCACCGGTCGCGAAGCCAACATTCACTTCCACGAGGTGGCTGTCTCGAACTACCCGCTCTTTGAACATCCACCGTATGACCTCGCGCTCGCCACCCGCATGGCGGAGGTTGCAGAGTTCTACTCGCTCGATCTCCTCCACGTTCACTACGCCATCCCCCACTCCGTCAGCGCCTACCTTGCGCAAAAGATGGTGGAAAGCCAAAGCCTCGCCGCCCGGGGTCGCCATCTCCCCTTCATCACCACCCTCCACGGCACCGACATCACCCTCGTCGGTCTCGATCGCTCTTACCTGCCCATTACACGCTTCGGCATCGAAGAGTCCGACGGCGTTACCGCCATCTCAAGCTATCTGCGCGAGCGCACCCGCCAGGCCTTCAGCATCACCTCCGAGATCGAGGTAATCCGCAACTTCGTCAACTGCGACGTCTATGTACGAAACCCGGAGCTCGTCGCCTCCATGCGGCCCCGCTTCGCAAAGCCTGCCACCGCGACCCGCCCTGCCGAGCGCCTCCTTGTGCACCTTTCGAACTTCCGCCCAGTCAAGCGCGTCACCGACGTCGTCGAGATCTTCGCACGCGTAGCCAAAGCCATGCCCGCCCGCCTTCTGCTCATCGGCGATGGCCCTGATCGCTCCTCCGCCGAGTACCTCGCGGCACGCCACGGCGTCCAGGACCGCATCCATTTCCTCGGCAAACAGGACAACGTCAATGAGCTTCTTCCGCTCGCGGATCTAATGCTCATGCCCAGCGAGATGGAGTCGTTCGGCCTCGCCGCTCTTGAAGCCATGGCCTGCAGCGTCCCTACCATCGCCACACGCGTCGGCGGCGTTCCCGAGCTCGTCAACGACGGCGAGAACGGCCTCCTCTTCAACGTAGGCGATGTTGAAGCCATGAGCTCTGCAGCCATCAGCCTGCTCGCCGATCCCGATCGACTGACGGCAATGGCCAAAGCCGCCCGCAAAACCGCCCAGGATCAGTTCTGCGCCTCTCGCATCATCCCCCTCTACGAGAGCTACTACGAGCGCGTCATCGCTCGCGCGGCAGCAACACCCGCATAACCGGCAGCGCCGCCGTTTGAGGAGCTCGACCATGTCTTGGCGCCCGTCTCCAGCACCGGCATCAGCAGCCGCACCTGGGTGCCCCGGCCCGGTCGGCTATTGATCTCGACCGAAGCCAGATCGCCATACAAAACCTTCATGCGCTCACGCACGTTGCGCATACCAATTCCCGTACCCGATCGCACCAGTCCACTCGTCGCCAGCGCCGAATCCCGGTCTGGAGCCATGTCCGGCGGCATCCCCACACCGTCGTCCTCCACCTCCAGCATCAACTGGCCTTCGGGTGTAATGCGGCTCCGCAGCGTCACCGTGCCGCCGCTGATCCTCGGCTCCAAACCGTGCTTGATGCTGTTCTCGATCAGCGGCTGCAACAGCATGCTCGGCACGACAATCCCCAGCGTCTCCTCAGAGATCTGCTTCACCACCCGCAACTTGTCTCCGAACCGCACCACCTCGATCGCCAGGTAGTCGTCCGTAAACTCCAGCTCGTCTCGGAACGGCACAAAGGCATCCCTGTCCTTCAGCAGCACCCGCAGAATGCTCGCGAGCTTCCCGATCATCTCGCGCGCCAGCTCCGGCTTCGATCGAATCAGCGATGTGATCGAGTTCAAGGTGTTGAACAGGAAGTGCGGGTTGATCTGACGCTGCAGCGCATCCAGCCGCGCTTCGAGCAACAGCCGTCCCTGTTCCTCAAGCTTCCGTTCGATTCGAATCGCATTCCAGATCTTCAGCGGAATCCCGACCACAACCGGCGCACACGCGCATATGGCGAGCTCCACCAGCCACGAGTCGGAACGCAGCTCAAACAGCCGTCGAGGGTAAAGCTTGGCAAGAGAACTTGTCCCGAACTGCATCGCTGTAATAAGCACCAGAAGCAGGATCTGCCGGTCGAGATGCGGTCGCCTCAGGTTGCGGGTCACCCACCGGTAGATACTCAGGTCGATCATCGGCGAAAAAGACCACACGTCCTCGACGTCCGCAAACCGCCCAAACATGCTCGCCACGCCGGCCACGATCAGATTCACCGGTAGAGCCCAGAACTCATGGTGCAGTAGCGCCGGTATCGCCAATACCGCTCCGCCGCACATCGCGGCCAGCGGACCAACCAGGATACCCAGCAGGATCGTCGTCTCAAACGAGAGATCCGCCGCCAGGAAGTTCGGCACGGAAACCCGTATCCAAACTCCCAGCGTCATCGGAACGCAGATCATCGCCAGCAAACCGACCGTCTCGCCAGGGCTCCGGAACGGCTTGAGCAGGAGGTTCTTGAATGTCTTCGATCGCGCCAGCGAACTCGAGAAGGCCGCCGCCACTCCCAGCTCCACCAGCAGCGTTATGAAGATCAGCTTGGGATCAGGCTGCGTCACCCCACGAGTCTACGCCGCCCAAAGCTCTCCGGAACGGGCGCCCCGATTCCGTTCGCCGCCGCCGAGCCCGCAACCTGTATCGTCGCCTACAAATCGGACCTCGATTCTTCCCTCCCACTCACAGCGTCCTCCATCCGAACCCTTCCGACGAACGGTGAATCATATAATCCAGCTATGCCCTTCACCAGCGTCACCAAAGTCGCCGATGCCAGCTTTCCGACACGCTGGGGCCAGTTTCGAATTCTCGGCTTCGAAGGCGTCATCGACAATCCCGAGCCCTGCAACGAGGCCATCCCGGCTCCCGTCCGCCGTGTCGAGTCCGCCGTTGCCCTCGTCATGGGCGACATCCACGCCGCGCCTCCCATCGTTCGCATCCACTCGCAGTGCCTCACGGGAGACGTCTTCCACTCTCTTCGGTGCGATTGTCGACAGCAGCTCGAGCTCGCGCTCGCCACCATCTCCGATGCCGGCGCCGGGATCCTCCTCTACGAGCAGCAGGAGGGCCGGGGCATCGGCCTAATGGCGAAGCTCCGCGCCTACGAACTACAGGATCAAGGCATGGATACAATCGAGGCCAACCTCGAACTCGGCTACAAGGCCGACTGCCGAGTCTTCGAGCTTCCCGCCGAGATGCTCAAGCAACTTGGCGTCTCCGCTGTGCGCCTCATCACCAACAACCCTGAAAAGGTAGATGCCCTAGAGCAGGCAGGCATCCAGGTGGTCGAAAGGATCTCCGCACTTGTACCCGAGTCAGACGAGAATGCCCGCTATCTCGAAACGAAGCGCGAAAAGATGGGGCATCTCGTCAGCTAAAGCCAGCACGGCACAATCACGTACATCCCCTTTTCAACCAACACGCCGCCCGTACCCCGCACCACCGCTCTCACGGCAGGCCTGATCTCCATCAGCCCACCACGTCTGAAATCCGCCCATCATCACACTTCGTCGCCGCTGCTTGATTGCAACCGCATCATCGCCACGATCTTCGCCGTAGTCACCGCTTGGCCCACATGCCTTTGCGTATGCTCCGCGCAGTGCACCAGCAGTCCACCCACGGTGGTCGGCAGCATCTTCCTTCCCACACCTCGCTTCACCTCATAGCTCTGCGCGGAAAACGCCAGTACCCGCCGCCGTGCCTCCTCCAGGCCCGTGCGGAACTCGGCAAACAGCTCCGCAACCGTGCCCGGTTCATTCATCTCCCCTGCAAGTGCTGCAATCTGCCCGTCCGAAAGCGGCCGGCCCTCCGCATACGTAAGCAGCCGGTCGAGTGACCGCGCCATATGCCGCATCTGGTAAGCGACCGACGGTAGATCAAACGGCCGGGCATGCATACCCTCATCCCCCAGCTCGCTGCACCACGTCTCTACATCCTCGCCCCCCAGCTCCAGCGCGTGCAGCACCTGTCGCCGCACCGCATCCACCTCGGTCAACGTACCCCGAAGCCAAGGCTCCACACTCATCTCGAACCTCCTCTTCTAAGCTCCGGCAGCTCAACCTCAAAGGTCATTCTTCGCCCGAAACTCCCTCACCACATCCGCGGCATCCCTGTGCTGCCCATCCACCGCCTCGTTCATCGACCGCATCTCCTCTGCGCTGACCTTGCCTGCCAGTCGATCCATCGCGACTTGAATCTCAGGATGCGTCCTCAGCGACTGCTCCCGTACCAGCGGCACCGCCTCGTACGGAGGAAAGTAGTGACGGTCATCCGCCAGTACGGCAAAGCCCAGCGCCTGGATCGGCCCGTCCGTCGAGTTTCCCGCAACGATGTCCACCTGCCCGGCCGATAGCGACCGGTAGAGCAGACCCAGGTCCATCACCCGCGGAGACCCTGCGAACTTCAAACCATATGCCGCCGTCATTCCCCGCAGACCGTCCGGTCTCTCCTCAAACTCATACCCGACGCCCAGCCTCCAACCCGCCGCATCCGGTACAGCGTCACTCAACGTGCGCAGGTTCAGCCTTCGCGCGTCGCTCCCTCGCACCACCATCGCAAACGTATCCTCAAACCCCAGCGGAGCCTCTACCCGGACCTGATACCGGCTCGCATATAAGTCGCGAACCCTGGCCAGCACCCGAGCTGCATTCCGGTCCACAGGCTGCTTCAGAATCGCGGTCAACGCCGTTCCCGTGTACTCCACATAGGCATCAATGCGCCCACCCACCAGCGCCTGCTGGCAGATATAGCTCCCCGCCAGATAGAACCTCCTCTCCACACGCCGGTGCCCGACCGCCTCGATCTCCTGCGCCAGCAGCTCCCCCGCAATCACCTGCTCCGTGAAGTTCTTTGCGCCAATCGTGATCCGCGATCCACGCGGTGGTGCACACCCTGCAAGCGCCGCGAGCGCGACCAGAACCAGCGTCGGCCCCACGGAACGCCTCCGGTTCTCCCGAGCCCACATCACTCCAGCTCCATGTCGAAGAACGATCTCGCACCAACTTCCAAATCCCCGGTCGCCATCAGAGCTTCGCCGAAGCGCACCTCCGCAACCCGTCGCGTTCGCGGTGCGCCTCTCACATAGCTCCGCACCGCCGGCCCATGCGCCCGAAACAGCATCCTTTTCTTGGCCAGATCCACCATTACCGCTCCCGCACCGCAAACCGCCTCTCCAGCAGCCCCAGTCCGCCATCTGCCACCAGGGCCAACAAAGCTGCCGGAACTGCGCCCGCGAGCACCAGTCCATTGTCAACGGAAGCTACGCCTCGAAAGATCAGCTCCCCAAGCCCACCCGCTCCGATAGCCGCCGCAATCGTTGCCACACCCACGCACGTCACTGTCGCCGTGCGCAGTCCGGCCAGAATCACACTCGCGGCCAGCGGCAACTCTACCTTCCACAGCCGCTGCCACCCCGTCATTCCCAGCGCGTCCGCCACATCGCGCAGCGCCGGATCCACACTCCCGATCCCCGCGTACGTATTCCGCAGAATCGGCAAAAGCGCGTACCCCGTCAGAGCCAGTATGGACAATCGTGCCGCGTTCTCTCCCAGCCAGGGCACCGGAAGCAGCAACCCGAACAGCGCCAGGCTCGGCACCACCTGCACCACGTTTGCAAACGCAATCACCGGCTTCGCCAGCGCGCGCCTTCTGGTCAGCAAAACACCCATCGGCAGCGCAATCGCCGCCGCCAGCAGCATCGCAAAACCAGTCAGCCACAGGTGTTCAAAGGTCAGCCGCACGATCTCCCATCCGTGCCTGTGCAGAAATTCAGTCACGCCACACTCACCGGCCCACCAACACCGCCGCTCCGGTGTACAGCCCGCACATACTCCTGCACCGCCGGGATCTCGCTGCGCCCCACCTCAGCAGCCGCGATATCGGCCGCGACCTTCCCCTCCGCGAAAAACACAACTCTCTCCGCCAGGAAGAGCGCCTCATCGAGATCGTGCGTCACAATCAACACCGTCTTCTGGACCCGCCGCAACAGCTCCCGCAGCATCGTCTGCATCTCCGCCCGCGTGATCGGATCGAGCGCCCCGAATGGCTCGTCCATCAACAACACCTCAGGATCCGTCGCCAGCGCCCTCGCCAGCCCGACCCGCTGCCGTTGCCCGCCCGAGAGCTGCCATGGATACCGCTCCCGAAACTCCTCCGCGTCCAGACCAACCAGAGCCAGCAGCTCATCGACCCGCCCCCGTCGCTCACCCCTGCTCTGCCCCGCCAGCTCCAGTGCCAGTCCCACATTGCGATCAATCGTCATATGCGGAAACAGGCCAGTCTCCTGGATCACATAGCCAATGCTCCGTCTAAGACCCACCAGGTCCCCCCCACCGCTGCGCCTGCCCGCCACGCGCACCTCACCCGAGCTCGGAAGCACCAAAGCATTTACCGTTCGCAGCAGCGTCGTCTTTCCAGACCCGCTTCTGCCCAGCAGTGCGGTAGTCGTTCCCTTGCCTATCTCAAGAGACACTCCGCGCAGCAGCTCCCGCCCGTCCGGCAACCGGAATCGCACCTCCGAAAAGACGACCCCGGCATTAGCCATACTGCTCACCGTCCAACCCTAAACCGCAGCAGGCCCTACTCGTCGCCCGGTCCATCGCTCGGTAGAATCGCAGCAGCGCTCGCGTCCGGCAGACCAGCTGCCGGCTCCGTTCCTGGAGCGCCCTTCACCCGCACCACCGTGATCTTGTCGAAGCCTTCCTTGAAGGTCGGAGGCCGCAGCCTCTCCGCCATCTTCTGCATCACCTCGTCCGTCACCACACGATCCCGCTTCGAGTTCCGTTCCATACAGACCGCCAGCGGCACATCGAAGAACACCGCCTGCACCTCGTACCCGAAGCTCTTCGCCATCTTGATCCATTGGCGACGTTCGTGTGGGCTCAAATTCGTCGCATCCACGTAGTTCCAGGGCATCTTCGCGATCAGTCGCGCCCGCAAAAGGCTCCGCAGCGTGGAGAAGACCAGGCCTTGGTACCGCTGGTCGGTGATGTCGTCGAACAGCAGGGTTCGCAGCAGGTCACTTGAGAGCGGAGTCACACCACGGCGCTTGTACCATGTGGTCTTACCCGAGCCGGGCAAACCGATCGCAAGCACCACATATCCCTTTGGAGACTTCGCCGCCGTCAGCTCCGCTGGCGGTGTACCCAGGCTCTCCGGCTGCGTCTCTACTTCGATCTTCCTCTCAGGCGCAGGCTCCTGAGCAACAGGCTCCTTGGGGGGAGCTTCGTTTGCCGGCGCCTGCTCCCGGTCACCCGCATTCAGCACCGAGGCCGTTCCGCTTCCCGCCAGCGGCGTCTCGCTCACCGAAGTCGCCTCCGGTTCGGCAACCCGCGCTGGCACGGGATCGGGGTAGGAAGGCCTCAACGGAGCCAGCTGGTTCGCCGGCAACTCCTGACCGATCTTGCCGGTGGACTCCGATTCGTTTGGTCCACGTCTGCTTCGTCGTCTCATCTTTTCCCTGATCCATTCGCGCAGGTCGCGCATCCCTCACTTGTAACACCCCCCCACATCACCCGCAAACATCCGGACCACAGCGGCTAATAACAGGTCCGGCAGACCTCCCGACCACCTTCGGCATCCATCAACCCCCGCTTCCTTCGCTCACCCCTTTACAATGGAATCTGAGCACACACGCACTTACCGTTAGGAGCAAACGCAAGTATGGCAGTTAAGGTAGGCATCAACGGCTTCGGCCGCATCGGTCGCAACGTCTTCCGTACCGCGATCGGCAATCCTGATATCGAGATCGTCGCCGTAAACGACCTCACCACGCCCGCGACCCTCGCGCACCTCCTCAAGTACGACTCCATCCTCGGCAACCTCAAGCAGGAGATCTCCGCCGACGCCGACTCCATCACCGTCGACGGCAAAAAGATCAAAGTCTTCGCCCAGCGCGATCCGGCACAGCTTGACTGGGCATCCGTAGGCGCCGAGATCATCGTCGAATCGACGGGCTTCTTCACCGACGCAACCAAAGCCAAGGCTCACCTCGGCACCACCGTCAAGAAGGTGATCATCTCCGCCCCCGCCACCAACGAGGACCTCACCGTCGTCCTAGGCGTCAACGAAAACAAGTACGACGCGGCAAAGCACAACGTCATCTCCAACGCATCCTGCACCACCAACTGCCTCGCGCCCGTCGTCAAGGTTCTCCACGAGACCTTCGGCATCGCCTCCGGCATCATGACCACGATCCACTCCTACACCAACGATCAGGTGATCCTCGACACCCCCCACAAGGACCTCCGCCGTGCACGCGCCGCTGCCCTCTCCATGATCCCGAGCTCTACCGGCGCCGCCAAGGCCCTGAAGCTTGTTATCCCGGAGATGGACGGCAAGCTCGACGGCTTCGCCATTCGCGTCCCCACCCCCAACGTCTCCGTCGTCGATCTCACCTTTGTCGCCGAAAAGCCGATCTCCACCGCGAGCATCAACCAGGCGCTGAAGTCCGCGGCCGACGGTCCGCTCAAGGCCTATCTCGGCTTCACCGACGAAGAGCTCGTCTCCTCCGACTTCAAGGGCAATCCCCTCTCCTCCATCGTCGACTCAAAGCTGACCAAGGTCGTGGGTCAGACCGGCAAGGTCATCAGCTGGTACGACAACGAGTGGGGCTACTCCAACCGAGTCAAGGACCTCATCCTCTTCCTGGTCCAGAAGGGCCTCTAACCAGATCCCTTCCGTAAAACTGGAAGACAAGATCAGCTCCTGCCCGTCACCAGGCAGGAGCTGATCTTCGTTTAAATGCGCTCAACCTAGAGTCAGAGCAGCGTCGAATCGCCGACATCAAGGATTCGCGAATACGGATGGATCAATCTCGCGAAGCGCTCCTGTTCGGCGTCATTATCGGCTTTGCTCATAAGCCGCTAAATGCGGTGCCTGCACTGGAGGAGACGGTGCGCTCTCGGTTGGGATAAAGACGCGGAACACTGTGCCCCCCGCCCGGGCACCTCCGGACGCGCGGCTGCGGACCTGAACCGAACCATTGTGGCGTTGGACAATCTCCTGCGAAATCCATAGACCGAGACCGGTTCCGGTTATGCCCTTAGTGGAGAAGAAGGGTTCAAAGACCCGCTTCAGCGTCGCCGGCTCCATCCCCGTGCCGTTATCGGCAACGGTAAGCACGATGCCAGGTACGCCAGAGGCGGGTTGGACAGCGGGCGCAGTGCGCAGATGGATAATGCCGCCCTCGGACAAAGCATCGATGGCGTTGCCAACCAGGTTGGCGAGGACCTGCCGGATCTCGCCGTCGTGTGCGAACACGGCCGGGACGGGACGGAATCTTCGGACAATCTGGATGTGCGCCCTGCGGAGCCGTGCATCGAAGATGGCGAGAACGGTGTCGATGAGTTCGTGAACGTCTGTGAACCCCGGGCGGGTGGAACGCCGATAAAAGCGCAGTGTCTGCATCGTGATCTGCGCTACGCGATCCAGCTCTTTCTGGGCAAGATCGAGATAGTTGACTCCGTCAGGTGTGAGGGCCGTCTGGCCGACAAGGTACAGGCAGTTTGTAATGGCTTCGAGCGGATTGTTAATCTCATGGGCAATGGATGCAGCGAAGCGGCCTGCAACCGCCAGCTTCTCCGTCCGGCGGAGAACCTCTTCGCTCTGCTTCTGCAGCGTGAGGTCCGCGACGAAGGCGGCGATCTGGCGCTGCTCGGATGTCTGCTCGGGATTGAGAACGGCGATACCCAGCAGAACGTCAACGGACCGCCCGGAGGTGGTGATACAGATCGCTTCAAATGGGTCCGCGTTGACGATGCCGGCGGTGAGGTTCGTTATGGCTGGAAAGATCGCCCCCAGAACCACGTTACCGGAGGTGATCTCGCCCGGCAGGTATCCGAGGAGCCGCTCGATCGCTCCGTTGGCGTAGGTGATCAGCCCCGAGGCATCGCAGATGGTGAGTCCGAGAGGCATGGCTTCGACAAGACGATGAAAGCGAGCTTCGCTGGCGCGGAGAGCTTGTTCGGCCGCGAGTTTCTTCTCCCGGGCAGAGGCTTCCTTCAGCTCGCGTTCGAGAGCGGGAACAAGTCGGGCGAGGTTCTGTTTCGTGACGTAATCATGGGCTCCCGCCCGCATGGACTCAACCGCCATCTCTTCCGAGACTGCGCCGGAGAGCATGATGAACGGGATGTCCAGCGACGTAGAGTGGAGAACCTGAAGCGCTGCCGGACCGCTGAAATTAGGCAGATTGTAATCGGCGAGAACGACGTCTGGCGGGTCTTCGCCACCAAGAGCCAGGGCCATCTCCGCTGAGGTCTCCACTCGCGTGATCGCGGGAATAAAGCCGTTGCGGCGAAGATGACGTTCGAGCAGAAACGCGTCGTCGGGATTGTCTTCGACGAGGAGAACGCGCAGTGGTCTCGCTTCTAGCTCTGCGGGGGGCATTCGTTCAGCACCAGCCAGTACATTCCAAGCTGTCTTGTCGCTTCCGCGAAGTCGTTGAAGTTGACCGGCTTGCGGATGTAACTGTTGACCCCTAGCTGATAGCTCCGAACGACATCGCGCTCTTCATCGGAAGAGGTCAGGACAACTACCGGAAGCATACGCGTAGTGTCGCTCTCGCGTATGCGACGGAGAACCTCGAGACCATCTACCTTGGGAAGCTTGAGATCGAGCAGGATTACCTGTGGACGGACGGCGTTCGGACCAAATAGGAATTCGATTGCCTCCTCCCCATCCCGAGCCACGCGGACATCGTTGACGATGTTCGACTTCTTGAGAGCGCGGATAGTAAGGAGTTCGTGATCCGGGTCGTCTTCGACAAGGAGGATAAGACGTCCAGCTTCAGCCATGCGACTTATCCTAACGTAAACCAAAATGTCGCGCCATGATCGACGGTGCTGTCGGCCCATATGCGACCGTGATGCCGTCGAACCACCCGGGCAACGGTCGCGAGGCCGATTCCAGAGCCCTTGAAGTCTTTATCGCCGTGCAGCCGGTTGAAAGCGTTGAAGAGCTTATCCGCGTAATACATGTCAAAGCCGGCGCCATTATCGCGAACGAACCAGGCGTTGTGAGCGTCGTCCCATCCAAACTCGACGACCGGATCCGCCTTCTTGGATGAGAACTTGACGGCGTTGCCGAGGAGGTTCTCGAGTGCGAC
This sequence comes from uncultured Acidobacteriaceae bacterium, assembly GCA_963719405.1. Lineage (GTDB taxonomy): Bacteria > Acidobacteriota > Terriglobia > Terriglobales > Acidobacteriaceae > Edaphobacter. The sequence continues at coordinate 3,454,324 of OY970381.1, read as the reverse complement.
ACGAAGGAGCTTGGGATCGCCGTCAGCCTCCAGACGCCCTTCTATGTTGAAGGTGATATTGCAATCCGGGTTCTCTTCGCGGAGGTTCGCCGCAACCGACTCGGCAAGTTCAGAAAGATCTACATTCTCCCTTGTGATCTCCGCACGCGTTATGCGTGAGAGCTGCAGCAGCGCATCAATGAGCTGGCCCATACGCTGAACTCCGCTTCGAACGCGGCGAATATAGTCCCGCCCTACATCATCGATCTCGGCGGCGTAGTCCTCTTCAAGTGCAAGCGAAAAGCCGTCGATGGTGCGCAGAGGTGCCCGGAGATCGTGCGAGACGGAGTAGCTGAAGGCCTCGAGTTCGCGGTTGGTGGTTTCCAGTTCAACCGTGCGCTGCTGGACGCGCTGCTCCAGCGTGGCATTGAGAACCTGGATCTCGGCAGCCTTCACTTCGATCTGCATGCGCGAAAGGGCGAGCTTCTCCGCCGCAAGCTCTGAAGCGATCCGCTGGGCACGCTCGCGTACGAAGTACCGGAACATAAGCACAATCAGCACGAGATCGAGGGCGCTGGCGAAGCCGACGGCGAAACGAGCTCGGCGATTGCTGGACTCTGTATGCGACGTCCGGATCAGCAGAAGACGTCGCTCTTCGGCTTCCATCTGGTCGGCCAGGGCGCGAACCCGATCCATGTGCGCCTTGCCCGTGCCGCTGACGATAAGCGCCTCCACGCCATCTGCACGGCCGGAACGACGGAGCTCAATGCCTTGCTGCAGCAGGGCGAGACGCTGCTCCAATACGGCTCGCAACTCTGCGAGACGTGTCTGCTGACCGGGGTTGTCGGCGGTGAGCGCTCGGAACTGGTCGAGTTCCAGAGGCAGATCGTGGATGGAATTCGTGTACGGAGTCAGGTACGAAAGGTCGTCCGTAAGCAGGAATCCGCGGTTGCCCGTCTCAGCATTGACCGAAGAACTGAGAATACGTTCAACCTGGTTGATGACCTGCCACGTGTGCTCGACCTGCCTTTCGCTGTTGACCAGGACCTCAACCGAGCGAAAGGCGAACCACGCATTGAGCGCCACAACCAGAATTGCGAAAAAGAGGAGACCGGGAGCGATACTGCGGCTGGCCAGGAGCTTGGTGTCGGGCTTCATCGTGTCGCCCTATTCTACGGGGAGACACCAGTCCTCTCAGGCCAGCCTCAAACCCACAGACTCAGGAGAAGCTGCTGTCGTCGCCTCCGCCCGAATCAAAGGAGCTGTCGTCGCCTCCGGAGTCGAAAGAGTCGTCGCCGGAGTTGTCCGCGCTGTCATCCGCGGCATAGTCGCTGCCTGTATCATCGCCGCTGCCCGAGTCCGCAAAGCGGTCTCCCGAAGAATCACCGGAGTCGTTGCGGCGATCTTCGATGTCGCTCGATAAGCCGCCGCCGCCCCGCTCGGGGCCGCTGTCTCCATAGTAGTTGTTGATAATCTCTTCCCGGGGTGCACCGCCACCACCACCGAATCCGCCGAGACCCTGTCCACCACCAAAGCCGCCGCCACCACCGAACCCGTGCATCAGGGACTCGATACCCTCAAATGCGAGAGCTCCGGCAGCGACACCGGTGGCGGTCTGCATGGCGCCCCGGAGAAAGCCGCCGCCCTGCGGTGAACCGCCAAAGGCGGACGGAGCCGCGTACTGAGGCTGCGCGGGTGCATATCCTCCTTGGGGTGCGTAATTCGGTACTGGGGCGTACTGGGGAGAGGACGGCTGTAGTGGAGGAGGAGGAGGCGCCGGCGGGTCATTATGTCCGAGAAGGCTGCCGAGAAAACTGGTGGCGTGACGTGGCTGCTCCTGCTGACTCTGCCGGGCCTGCTCCAGCTGCGCCTTCAGATCGGAGAGCTGCTTTTGCGCCTGGTCAACCGCGTACTTCTGCACGAGCACCGTTTGCGCAAGGATGTAAAGCGCATCGGGGTTGCGGCCGAGAGACTGCTGGAGAAGCTGCTCGGCGTCTGAATCCTTCTCCGGGAGGCGGGTCTGCTGGACCCGGTCGATCAGACCCTGGATCATCTCTTGTTCTTGTGAAGTCATGGCGCTTACGTTCTCCTTATGGATGGTGCATGTACCTGAGCTCGACTGAGTGACGTACGCTGCGGCAAAAGGTCCGTTCGCTGCATCCCTACCGGTCGGTTGGATGCCTCCATCAGCTCTGGAGATCGCAGCGCTCTTGTCTGATATCGCAACTGGGCGCCGCGCCGGGAGTTGCGGGGCTTTCGCTACGCTGAAAAGTCTATCCCGCTTATCTCCGACCATCCTGAAATTTACGTGCCTACCTCCACAACAAATCTGGCGTGACCGGGTCTTTCGAGCTAACTCAACCGTAATCCGATCTCAGAGGCCCGGGTGCAGAAGCGAGAACTATCCATACGTGTTTGTCTTTCAGTCGTGTGCTTCGTCTTGGCTGGATGTGCCGGAACGGGGCTCAGCAACGTCCACAGCGCCTCGGTAACGCTGAGTGCGACCGCGTTCAACTTCGGGCCGGAGATCGCCGGCAGCGCCATCACAAAAACCGTTGCTTCGCTTACCAACACCGGTCCGACGCCGATCTCCATTGCTCCCGCGATCACCGGAAGTCACTCCTTCAGACTTGCTGGCGGCGGCTGCGGTACAAGACTTGTTGGCGGGGCAAGCTGCAATCTCATAGTGATCTACGCTCCTGTCTCCACCTCCTCGGGCAACGCCGACACAGCGACACTGGACCTTGGGGGAATGGTCAAGGGAACGGCTGTAAGCCTGTCAGGACAGGCAATAATGCTGCAGCCGGGCAGCGTCGCTCCGACCGCGAATCCCGTGGTGGCGATGTACACCCTGACGCTGCCGACATCCGGGAACTGGAGTGTGTCGTTCGGCGAGACCACGGGATATGGACTCACGACCTCATCGATTCAGGTTGCGGATGCATCGGCAGCTTCAATGCTCGTGGCGGGAATGCGGGCAAACACGACCTATCACATGCGCGCGAATGTCACGCTTTCGGACGGAAGACAGGTAAGCGACATAGACCATACGTTTACGACGGGCGCTTCCCCGCCTGGTGTGCCGGACCGCTTCCCTGTGACGCTCGGAGTCACCGGTACAGCTCAGCCCGGTGTCGAGCTTGTGAACCCCTTCAGCGGATCACTCCCGAGCACGGCGCTGGCGACCGATCTGCTCGGCAACGTGATCTGGAGCTACCCGTTTGCGGACCGGACACCGGGGTCGTATCTGTATCCGATCAAGCCGCTCGGGAACGGGCACTTCTTGGCCTTCATCGCGCCCCTGTCCTACCCGGCTGCATCACCCGGACCCCTGAACGTTATGCGGGAGTTCGACCTTTCGGGAAACACCGTTCGCGAACTCAGCATGACGGACCTGAATGCCGCTCTGGCAAAGGCCGGCTTCAACATCACCCTGCTGGCCTACTCCCACGACTTCGCTCTTTTGCCGAACGGACATACGTTAATCCTGGCGAACACGCAGCAGCAGTTCACCGATCTGCCCGGATATCCCGGCGTGACGAACGTTGTGGGTGATGTCGTCGTAGACCTCGATGCAAGCTGGACCCCGGTCTGGACCTGGAATGAATTCGACCACTTCGACGTCAACCGGCATCCCTGGATGTTTCCGGACTGGACGCATTCCAACTCCGTAAGCTATTCAGCCACGGATGGCAACTTTGTCGTCTCCATGCGGCACCAGAACTGGATCGTAAAGGTGGATTACCAGAACGGAGTTGGGAGCGGCAACGTGCTTTGGCGGCTTGGGCAGGGCGGAGACTTCAAGCTGGTTGGTGGTGTCGACCCGACGGACTGGTTCTATGCGCAGCATAACGCGGTATTTGTAACACCCCAGACCGCCGGTGTGTTCTCTCTAAATGTCATGGATAACGGCGACGACAGGATCTTTCCATCAGGCGTTTCATGCGGTGAGCCAGACGCGCCGGTCTGTAGTTACACGACCATTCAGCAGCTGCAAATCGACGAGACCGCCATGACAGCTACCTTCCAGTTCCATGACATCCTGCCGCCGACGCTCTACTCCAACTTCGCGGGCAATGTCGAGGTACTGGGCAACGGCAACACTGAGTTCGACCTCGCCGGATCCTCCGGCGGAGCTGACATCTTCGAAGTGACGACCTCGCCTTCGCCCCAGACCGTATGGCAGATGACGCTTCCTGGGTCTACCGATTACCGTTCGTTCCGCATCCCGAGCCTGTACCCCGGGGTGCAATGGTGAAACACCCCCATTGCATCGCGCCTAGTGGACCGTCTTCATGCGTCGAGACATGAAGTCCATCAGCAGGTAGGAGCCGAGACGGTCGGGGCTGGTGAAGTAAGCCTTGCCGCGGCACATCGCGCTGACCTTCTGGACGAACTGCATGAGGGCGAAGTCCTCAGCGAGCATAAAGGTATTGATCATGATGTTGGAGCGCTTGCAGCGGCTGACCTCTTCAAGTGTCTCGGAGATGACCAGCGGGTCGAGACCAAAGGCGTTCTTGTAGATCCGCCCGTCAGGAAGGGTGAGCGCAGAGGGCTTGCCGTCCGTGATCATCACGATCTGCTTCATGTCCTTGGTCTGCCGCGCGAGGATGCGCTGAGCGACCCTGAGTCCCTCGCGGGTGTTGGTGTAGTGCGGCCCGACCTTGACGCGCGGCAGCTGGCCAATCGGGATCTCTTCGGCGGTGTCATGGAAGAGCACGAGGTTGAGTGTGTCGCCGGGAAACTGGGTTCGTATCAAATGCGCGAGTGCCATCGCGACGCGTTTTGCCGGCGTAAAGCGGTCTTCGCCGTAGAGGATCATGCTGTGTGAACAGTCGAGCAGGACGACCGTCGCGCAGGAGGACTGGTAGTCGGCCTGGTGGACATGGAGATCGGAGTATTCGAGATCCAGCGTGCCGTTTTCACCGGAGGTGACACTGAGACCTTCGCGTGCGAAGACAGAGGAGAGGGTGGCGGTGATATCGAGGTTCAGGGTGTCGCCAAACTCGTACTGCTTGGAGGAGCCGTTCGTCTCAACACCGGAGGCCTCATGGCGGGTGTCGTGGCGACCAAGTGAGGACCGTCCGAGAGGTCCGAGGAGCTCGCGCAACGCCTTGTAGCCAAGGAAGTCCATGGCCTTGTCGGTGACCTCGAAGCGAGCTTCGCCATTGCCGTCGCCCTGCCCCTGGCCTTGTTCGCTGGGCTCTTCGGCGTTGATGAAGTTCTGCTCCTGCATCTTCTGGATGATCTGGTCGATCAGCTCTTCCACCTGATCTTCAGAGAGCGCTTCAAACTTCTCCTGAGCCTCTTCGTCGAAGAGCTCACCGGATTCAAGCGCCTGCTTGATAGCCTCGCGCAGGTTGTCCATGGTCTGCTCGCCATCGAACTGCTGAAAGCGGGACATCGGATCCTGAAAGCCCGAGTCGAGCAGGAAGTCGGAGAGGGCCTGCATGAGGTCCTCAAGGCCGAACGAGGAGGAAAGGTCGCCGGTGAACTTCGTGTAGCGAATACGTTTCATGCTTTGGCCCCAGTGACTATCTTAGACGTGCCCGGGAAGAACTCGATGCAGGGCATTGATGGCGCAAACACGTCGCCTGTCGCTGCGAGTGCGTTGATTCAGGGTTGAGCATGCGTGACACTGCCAGGTTTGTGATCTAGCTCTTCGAAGTCACGGTTACTGGTGGAACGGATCCGGCACAAGATTATCTCCGCTTGATCGCTTCAAGCTCGTCCAGGGTGCGGGGCCAGTCGGCTCCCAGAAGACGCGAAAGGCTGCGGTCCGCAAGAACTTTGCCGCCCGTCTGGCAGGTAGGGCAGTAGTTCGTCTCGTTGTCCGCGTAGCGGATGCGCTGAATCGGCGCACCGCATCGTAGGCATGGGAGATTGAAGCGGCCATGTACCGCCATCTCGGGACGGAAGGCAGTGACCTTCTCAGGAAATGTCTTGGCCGCTTCGCTGTTGAAACGATCAATCCATGTTCGCAGGGTGGTTTGCGTGGCGTTGTAGAGCCGGTGCATCTCCGGGTCGGAGAGCTTGCGGGTCTGCGCGAGCGGCGAGAGCTGCGCCGCGTGAAGGATCTCGTCGGAGTAGGCATTGCCCACGCCCGAAAGGACGCGAGGGTCGGTAAGCGCGCGCTTAAGCGTGTGGTTCTCTACGGTCAGAGCTTCTCCAAACGCTTCGAAGCTGACAGCAAGGACGTCGAGGCCGCCGGGGTCAAGTTGGCGAAGAGCCGCCTCTCCCTGCACCAGGTGCAAGGATGCCCGGCGTTTGGCCCCGGCTTCGGTCAGAACCAGCGAGCCCCCGGGAAAATCTAAGGCGGCGAGATTGTTGCGCCCCCCAAGCTTTGCTCCGCTGCCCCTCCAGTGGAGGCGCCCGGCAATCATGAGGTGGAGAACGAGAAAGAGTTCATCGTCAAAGACGAAGACGATGCGCTTGCCGACCCGACGGAGACCGCGGACCTCCTTGCATTCCACAGAATCAATGGGTGGGACGGCGGTGCGGAGAAGCAATGGGCTGGCAATGCGGATCCGCTCGAGCGTCTGGCCCAGGACGCGGGGCGTCAGGGCCGTAAGATACGCGACGACATCGGGGAGCTCGGGCATCTTGTCAAAGCAATCTCTGGAATAGTCTCATGGGCCCTCGAGTACCTCAAGGTAGTGACCGATCCAGTGAAAACCGCCTAGTTGAAGCCTCTCCGTGTGCGGCTCTTCGCGCTGAAGTCCTCCTGCTCGCGCTCGCGCATCCGCTCCGCGTACTGAGCGGCCTGGTCGGTGCGGGACTTCTTCTCGGCTGCGGAGAAGCTCCGTTCTTCAGAGCGGCTGATCCGCTTATGGGCGTGCATCCCTTCGAGCAGGAACTCGGCTGCCGATACCGCAACCTCCGGCTGGCTCTTGGCGTTGATCTGCAGAGGCGAGAGCTTCTCGAAGAGACCCTGGATCTGCTTCAGCTCTTCAAGCGAGGCAGCAGAAGGCTGCGTATCGTTCAATTGAACGGTGCCGCCCAGATTGAACCATTGCTCGATCTGCTGCGTGTTCGTGGCAGCGAAGTACTGATCAAAGATGCTGGCAACGCTGGCGCGGATAATCTCGCGGATCACGGTATCGGCTCCGCGCATCTCCCCCTCGTACTCGAGCTCGATCTTGCCTGTGATGCCCGGGAGCGCGGCGTAGATGTCGCCGACCCGGGGAACGACCGTGCTCTCTCCGTGAATCAACGCCCGCCGTTCCGCGTTCGACACAACGAGCTCCATGGTGGAGATAGGAAGACGCTGCGATACACCGGAGCGCTTGTCGACCTTTTTATCTTCACGCGCGGCAAAGGCCACCGACTCGACGATCTGACGGATGTACTGCGGGATCTCGATGCGCTGGATCGTGTCGTCGCCGTTGTAGGAGCGCGCCGTCCAGGCCTCCTGCTCGGTGATGACAATCGCTTCGTCGATTGACTCCGGGTAGTGCGTGCGGATCTCGGAGCCGATGCGGTCTTTAAGCGGCGTAACGATCTTTCCGCGGGCGGTGTAGTCCTCGGGATTCGCCGAAAAGACGATAGCCACGTCGAGCGGCAGGCGGACGGGGTAGCCCTTAATCTGGATATCGCCCTCCTGCATGATGTTGAAGAGCGCAACCTGGATCTTGCCTGCGAGGTCCGGGAGCTCATTGATCGCGAAGATGCCGCGGTTGGCGCGCGGCAGCAGGCCGTAGTGCATGGTGAGCTCGGAGCCGAGCTCCTGTCCGGAGCGCGCCGCCTTGATCGGATCTACATCGCCGACGAGATCTGCGACCGTCACGTCCGGCGTCGCGAGCTTTTCAACGTAGCGCTCGTCCGGTGTGAGCCATGCGATCGGCGTCTCGTCACCCATCTTTGCGATCAGATCCCGGGAGTACCGGCTGAGCGGAGCGTACGGGTTGTCGCGGAGCTCGGACCCGGCGATGTAGGGTGTGTGGGGATCAAGCAGCGTCGTCAAGGCTCGGAGGATGCGGGACTTGGCCTGCCCGCGAAGCCCGAGAAGGATGAAGTTGTGACGCGAAAGAACGGCATTGACGATCTGCGGGATGACCGTGTCGTCGTATCCAACAATGCCGGGAAAGAGCGACTCGCCGGTGGAGCCCTTGGCGCGAAGGCGCGCAATCAGATTGTCGCGGAGCTCATCCTTGACGCTGCGAGTCAATCGCTGGATGCTGTATTCACTTTTGCGAAGAGCGCCGAGAGTTGCGGGGAGGATCGAGGTCGCCATGTTGAAAGTATAGATGGCGCTTCGACGCGCTGGGGTTCAGCGCCCCAGAGCACATGCGTAGGGTTGAACGTTTGAGGTCGCCTTGTCTGGCATATGACGTTGAGGGCGAAGGCACCTTTGGCTATGACTTCCACGTGAGGTGCTTGATGTCCGCGGCAGTCGCTAGCCTCTCGATAACCTCGGGGGTGGAGGGCTGGTGGTGACCCTTGCGCATCCAGCGTACGCCGCACTCCAGCTTATGCAGTCGGGATGCGACGAAGCTGGCATTCCATGACGTTATGTGGAAGTTTGCTCTTTGAAGTGCCTGCCGAAGTGAGTCCTCCGTAGTCCCGGCCGTCTCCGTCTCCGAGAGTTCAATGAGGAGGCTTCCGTTGCGGACCGAGGGAATGTGATCTTCGAGCGCTTTGAGCAGCAAAAGAACTGCGATCGTAAGGACGCTGGCGGCGGTGCCGAGACGAAGAAAACCCGCTCCAAACAGAAGCCCGAGGACAGTGCTGATCCAAAGGCTTGCCGCGGTGGTGAGCCCGCGAACCAGCTCCCCATGCCGAACGATAGCTCCAGCGCCGATGAATCCAATCCCGGACAAAATGCCGAGCGGGAGCCGCATGACATCAAGCTGGATAAAGGAGGTCGGCGTCTTCCCCGCTGTGGTGATGAGCAGGTTGGCCTCAATCATCGCAAGCGTTGCCGCAAGACATACGAGCATCGTGGTCCGCATGCCGGCGGTCTTGCCGTGGCGGTCTCGGTCGAGTCCGATGACGAAGCTGGCGACCGAGGCAAGGGCCAGTCGGAGGGCGATCTGCTGCCACGTGAGCGTTAGAAGCATGGTGTTGAGAATTATGCTCCGAGATCGTCCAGCATGGCCTGAAGCTCGGACTCCGCATGTGCGTTACCCGTACGCTTTGCGGCGGCGATACCACTTTGGAGCCGTGTGAGAGCCTCGTCCGGGCGGGAAAGCTTGAGCAGCAACTGCGCGGACATCTGATACGCCGGAACGTAGTCGGGTGCATGTTCAAGGATCGTGGCGTACTCGGCGAGCGCCTGATCGTAATTGCCCTCCGAGGCTTGAGCCATGGCAAGGCCGTAACGGGTAAAGGCGTCGGTGGGGTTCTGTTCAAGCACCTGCGAAAGCATTGCAATCCTGTTCATAGAAGGTATGGTGCGCGTGAAGCAGGACGGTTGCAAGCGGAACAGCACATTACACTGGAAGTTATGAGTGAAGAGGCGCTGACGCGGAGGGTAGTGGAATCGCAGTCGGAACGAAGTGAGATTGTGCTGCCGGCGGATACGAACGCGATTGGCAACCTGTTTGGCGGCCGGCTGATGCAGTACATCGATCTGGTGGGAGCCATGGCGGCGAGCCGCCACGCAAGGGCCTTCACCGTGACCGCAAGCATGGATCACCTCGACTTCGTCGCGCCGGTCCGCCTGGGAGAGCTGCTGATTCTGAAGGCGAGCGTGAACCGGGCCTTTCGAACCTCCATGGAGATCGGTGTGCGCGTTATGGTCGAGGACGTCCGCGAGCAGCGGATGCGGCATGTGTCCTCCGCATACCTGACATTTGTGGCCGTCGGCCGCGATGGCGTCGGCATCCCTGTGCCTCAGGTCATCCCCGAAACCGACCACCAGAAGAGGCGGTATGAAGACGCCGGGCGAAGGCGCGAGATGAGGGCAGGCGAGACACAAAGAAAGAAAGAGATGCGAGCAGCCCTTGGGGATGGTTGGCACGTTTAGAAATCATGCCGACGTAACCGTACGCGGCGCAGGAGCTGGAACGTTCCGCAACGATGCGCATGACAACAGGAGGCCGGGAGATTCGATGGGACATATGGGAGCTGGAGCGCAGGGACAAGGTCCGCAGCCTTTGCCGGGCGTGGATCACGTCATCGCAGTTGGAAGCGGCAAGGGCGGTGTAGGCAAAACCACGGTGGCCGTCAATCTCGCCGTGGCTCTGGGCAAGCTTGGCTACAAGGTCGGTCTTATCGACGCCGATATCTATGGACCCAACGTGCCGACAATGCTGGGAGTCAGCCGGCAGCCAAACGTGGTTGGAGAGAACCGCATCGAGCCAATCCTGTCGCACGGGGTCAAATTCATCTCCGTTGGGCTGATCTCTCCGGGTGATAAGCCAATGGTGATGCGTGGGCCCATGCTGCATCAGATCATCCGCCAGTTTCTGACGCAGGTGGAGTGGGGCACCCTGGACTTTCTCATCGTTGACCTCCCGCCCGGGACGGGTGACGTGGTGATCTCGCTGGTGCAGACGGTGCCGCTGACCGGCGCCGTGGTCGTCTCGACGCCGAGCGATGTGGCACTTGAGGACGCACGGAAAGCACTGGAAATGTTTCACCAGGTTCGAGTTGAGGTGCTGGGCATCGTCGAAAATATGAGCTCGTTCCACTGCCCGCACTGCGGAGAGGAGATCGACATCTTCTCAAAGGGCGGGGCAGAGCGTACCGCGGCTCAGTTCGGGGTGGAGTTCCTTGGCTCGCTCGAGCTGGATCCTTCGGTCCGGAAGGGCGGAGATCGTGGGATGCCGGCGGCCTTGGGAGGAGCAGAAAGCGATTCAGGCGGAGGCTTCTACGCGATCGCGAAGAAGGTCGTCATCGCCGCGGAGCGAGTGTCCGCGCAAGGCGGCGGTGTACTCGAGATCGAATAGGGTTGACGGGGCCAGTAGAATAAGTGAGTGAGGTCGGCTTAGGTCTTCACCGGCCCGGTTGCTGTGGAAGGCGGAACAATGGCGGATGCGGAGCGTGTGACAGCACGACAACGAGCTATTCTTTCGGCCATCATCGAGAGCTATGTCGAAACAGGAGAACCAGTTGGCTCGGGTACCATAGCTCGGCTCGGAGGCTCCGCCGCCGGTATGAGCCCGGCGACGGTGCGCAATGAGATGGCGGCGCTGGCAGATGCGGGGATGTTGGAGCAGCCGCACACCTCGGCCGGACGTGTGCCGACGGCGCGAGCCTTCCGGATGTACGTGGACGGATTGAGTGGAAGTGCTGGAACCAAAGGACTTGAGAAGGTCTCACGGGAGCAGATCGATCTTCGGTTCGCTGGGATCTCGGGGACACAGGCGCTTCTTGAGCGGACGAGCCACGTCCTGGCCACACTTTCGAGTGGTGTCGGTGTGGCAATTGCAAGGGTGGCGGATGGTGATTTGCTGGAGCACGTGCACTTTTCCCGGTTGGCTCCGGCCAGGGTGCTGGCCGTGGTTGTGACAAAGAGCGGCATGGTTCGGGACCGCGTGCTGGCGCTGCCACGGGACTTCGAGCCGCGGGAACTTGAAGCTGCGGCGGCCTTTCTGAACGAGAGCTTTCGGGGATGGAGCGTAGAACGGGTTCGGTTGGAGATCGCCAGGAGGGTGGAGCAGGAGCGGAGCGAGTACCAGCGGATGCTCACGGCGGTCGAGCAGTTGTGGGCGGGCGCCGTGCCCGATGTCCTTGCGCAGACCGTATACGTGGGCGGTGTCGGCAACCTCCTGATGGGGGTGGCGAGCGAGGCGGACAGGGATCGTCTGCGTGAGGTGCTGTCCGCACTCGAGGCGAAGCAGAGGCTGGTGGAGTTGTTGAACGCATATATCGACGCGCGGCAGGAGAGTGTTCGGGTGGTCTTCGACCTCGAGGAGCAGGCCCCTGAGATGGCCGGGCTGGTCCTGATCGCGGCACCCGCACGGGTTGGCGGAGAGCAGAGGGGAACGGTCGGGGTGATTGGGACCAAGCGGATCGACTATGAACGCACCATGAATGCCGTCAGCTACATCGCCGGTGCGTTTGACCGGATGCTGCATCCCACGAGTTAGGTGACCGGGAAGGTTGATGCGCTTGATCGCCAAAACTGTATGCCAGGCCTGGTCGGACCAACCGCGTGGTTCGGCGAGGGTCTCTGATACATCCAATCAGCTGGTGCCAGAAGCCTGCGGTTTTTTTCGATTGCGCAGATCCGGTGTTGTGGAATCGATTTCGTGGATGGAGTGGTGATGGAGACGCAGTGGGAGAAGGTCGCGCGATGGGCGCGAATGGGCAACAATAGAGGAACGGGTGAGTCAATGCCGAGTGAGGGAACGATGCAGGATGAGATGACGGGACAGGCCAGTGCAGTTGAAGATTTCGACGCGCCGGAGCAGGTTGTGGGAGAGACGGAGTTCGACGAGCGGACCAGCTCCGCGCCCGACTCCCTCCAGGTTCAGCTGGACCAGATCAAGGGCGAGCGGGACCAGCTGAAGGACAGGCTGGCGCGGCTCCAGGCCGAGTTCGACAACGCACGGAAGCGCGAGGGCAAGGAGCGGCAGGACGCGCGGGACTACGCGATTCAGGGTGCCGTCGAGCCATTTCTCGGCGTGATGGACAACTTCAACCTTGCTTTGAAGGCCGAGGGTTCGGCCGAGCAGTTGAAGTCCGGGGTCGAGATGATCCTGAAGCAGATGGACGATGCCTTGCGCGGCCTCAGCGTCCAGACGGTCGAGACGGTTGGGACGCAGTTCGATCCACGGGTTCACGAGGCTCTGGGAAGTATCGAGACCAAGGAGTTCCCGGATCATCAGGTGCTCGAAGAGATACGGCGGGGATACAAGCTTCGCGAGAAGCTGCTGCGGCCGGCGCTGGTGAGGATCGCGAGCAATCCGGACCAGGTGAGTGAGTAGAAGTTTGACCCGGGGCGGGTTCGCGACGCATGTGTGCCTTGTGAATCCATGCCCGGCCAGGTATCAGTTGGCGATGTGTGACCTCGTTGGGATACGAGGCGGGGAAAGAAGAGACTAAGAGATGAGTGCGACGGCAAACGTGACGAAGACTGACTTTTATGAGTTGCTAAGTGTTTCGCGGGACGCAAGCGATGCGGAGTTGAAGACGGCCTACCGCAAGCTGGCAATGCAGTATCACCCCGACCGAAACCCGAATAACCCGGAGGCCGAGGAGCGGTTCAAGGCCTGCAGCGAGGCTTACCAGGTGCTGAGCGACCCTGAAAAGCGCGCGGCCTACGACCGCTACGGACATGCGGCGTTCTCGGCGGGCGGACCGGGCGCGGGCGGACCGTTTGGCGGCGGATTTACCGGAAATGCGCAGGACCTCGGCGACATCTTCGGCGACCTCTTCGGGGAGATGTTCAGCGGCGGCGGGGGCGGTGGGCGAAAGGCGTCGCGGGTTCAGCGAGGGCGCGACGTCCGGTACGACCTGACGCTGGAGTTTGAGGAGGCGGTCTTCGGGAAAGAGAAGGAGATCACCGTCCGGCGTCTGGATATGTGCGGCGAGTGCCGGGGCACCGGTGCTGCCAAGGGAAAGGCTCCCGTGACGTGCACGCAGTGCGGCGGGCGTGGACAGCAGAGATTTCAGCAGGGATTCTTCTCCGTGGCGCGGACCTGTTCCGTATGCCAGGGAACGGGAACGCTGATTGTGGACCCGTGCCAGGTCTGCCGCGGTGAGACGCGGGTTACGGCGGAGCACAAGATCAAGGTCAAGGTACCGGCGGGTGTGGAGCAGGATACGCGCATACGGTATGGCGGGGAGGGCGAGGCCGGGAAGTTCGGCGGACCCGCCGGCGACCTCTACGTCGTTCTGAATGTGAAGCCCCATGAGTTCTTCGAGCGGGACGGGGACGATCTCCATTGTGTGCTGCCGGTGAGCTTTCCGCAGGCAGCGCTCGGGACAGAGGTCGAGATCCAGACGCTGGAAGGGTCAGAGTCGATCAAGATCCCCGAAGGGACGCAGAGCGGCCGGGAGTTCAAGATGCGTGGAAAGGGCGTGCCCCATCTGAACGAGCGTGGGAAGGGCGACCTGATTGTGGAGATCCGCGTGGAGACACCGACCAAGATGACCAGGCAGCAGAGGGATCTGGTGCGACAGCTGGCCGAGACGATGACGGTAAACAATGTGCCGCACTCGCGCGGTCTGTTCGACAAGGTGAAGGAGATCTTCAGCTAAGCGGAACGAAGCTGCTGGCGGGCCCGGACTTCGGTCCGGGCCTTTGCTTTTAAGACCTATGGTTCGCGAGGTAGCCAAAAGGTAACACCTAAGGGTAAGTGTGCCTATTTGTGCTTACGGTGTAGATTTGTTGCGGATTTCGGGAGCACCACATGAACCACTTGATTCAGGAAAAACTGCCTCTATTTTCCGTTGGTTCCAAGAGGAAGACACAACAACAACCGGAAGGCGTGGAAGCTCTCCGCTGTCTGGTCGAAACATTGATCGTCGGAGCTGTTTTAGCTATGGGCTTGTTTATGGAGTTCAAGCCCTATGCCCGCGAGGACTCGATCTACGATCGCTTTCGCTGAAGCATGAGCCTGATTACAGGTCCCACCTCAGCCCCGGGCGTAAGGGCAAGACGTTAGCCCAGGCAGGCGGACGCTATGGCGATGGCGGCGATGGCAGCGGTCTCGGCTCGGAGGATGCGGGGTCCGAGGGTGACAGGCTGCCATCCATGGTCCAGAAAGAGCTGAAGTTCTTCGGGTGTCCACCCGCCTTCGGGGCCTATGGCGAGGGCGTGGGTGGCGTCTGACTCGCGGCTCCGTGCCCGGTCGCCGGTGCCTCCGGGCCGGGGGAGGATGTGAACGAGCGGTGTGGATTGCTCAAGCTCGCTGAGGAGTATGCGGGTGGAGGAGTGCTCGTCTGCGAGAGCCTGTCTCAGGGCCATGGGGTCGGCGATCTCGGGGATCGAGGTGCGGCGAGACTGCTTTGCGGCCTCGAGTGCGATGCGGCGCCATCGCTCCACACGCCTTGTGGCTGCGCTGGCGAGGTGTTTTTCCGTGCGGCGGGCCAGGACCGGGGTGATGCGAGCTACGCCGAGCTCCGTGGCCTTTTCGATGGCCCATTCGAGGTGGTCGAACTTGAAGATGGCGATCAGGAGATGAAGCGGGAGGTCGGTGTCGGACTCAAGCTCTTCGTGAAGCTGGAAGAGCACCGCTTCGGGTGAGACGGACGTGATCTCGGCGCGATGGAGGAAGCCGCCGGCGACGACGTCGTAGATCTGGCCGGGCTCTGCGCGGAGAACGCGGGCGAGGTGGGCGGCCTGATCGCCGGAGAGCGTGGCGGTGTCTGATGTCCAGGTGTCGGCGATGAATCGGCGGCGGGTCATGGTGTGCGGGGGTCCGGAGTTCAGGGCTGGGCCGGGGTGGTGTTGGGGATGTCGACGGTAAGCGACGCCTGGTGGTAGAGGTCGATGGAAAGGCTGGCATTCTGGCGACGGTCCCAGACGGACTGAGGACCGGAGAAGTGGAGGACGAGGTAGCCCTCTGTGGTCTGCCCGGGCTCGATCTTCGTGTCGCGGAAGAGCGGCGGTGCGGTCTGGGTGTCGGCGAGCCTCTTCAGCCCTGGGAAGGAGGTATAGAGATTGACGAGGTCGGGCTTTTCGACGGCGCTGGTGGTAAGCGGGAGACCACCGGTTTCGGCCGAGGGAATCAGGGAGGCGTTGAAGTCCTTGAGGAAGAGCGGAAGACGAAGATGGTTGGTGATGCGGACGGTGACAAGGATGTAGAGGTCATCCTGCGCCTGGTCGCTGTTGAGGACGATGGAGTTGGACTTGAAGACGATGTGGGAGGGAAAGACGGCGGAGTGGGTGACGGAGACATCGGCCGTGGAGTGAGGGGTGTAGCGGAGGACGCCGAAGACAGCGGCGGCAAGGACGGCAAGCGCGAGGACGATGGGCAGGAGAAGGTTTCGCCGGGCGGGCTGGGAAAAGGAGAGATCGGCCACGGATTCAAGGATAGCAGCGGAGGGTGTCAGGGCAAGGCGCGAAAGTGGCAGCAGCCGCATAGTCAGGTGAAAGCATGCGGCTGCGCTCAGGTCTAGTCGGGGATGTAGGCTTCGGCTTCGATCTCGACGCGCCAGGTGGGGTTGAGAAGCGCGCCAATGACGAGCATGGTCGCAGCGGGACGGACGATGGAGAAGAACTTCCCGTGGATGCGGGCGACCTCTTCCCAGTCCTCGGCGCGGGTTAGAAAGATGCGGGTGCGGGTGACGTGCTCGATGGAGGAACCGGCAGCTTTGAGGGCAGCGGCGATGATGGTCAGGACCTGCTCGGTCTGGGTGGCGGGGTCTGCGTCATCGGCTCCGACGGGACCGGTTCCGGAGACATGGACGTGTTGTCCGACGCGAACGGCGCGGGAAAAGCCGATGATTGGCTCGTAGGGGCTGCTTCCGGGGATGTTGGTTCGGTTGGACATACGGAGATTGTATGCGGAGGGGCGTCTCCGGCTGATGCGCAGACGGTGATCGCTTTTGGAGCGCTGCGGGGACGGGTGCGGCCGGTCCCGGGCAGCATGCTATAGTCATCGACAAATTCACGGGCCCCTTGTTCGCGAAAGGAAGTGCGCCGTGCGGAGCTCCTCCTCCTCCTCTTCTGCAATCAGGGTGATCGGCACCGCGGGCGCTATTGCCGCGACCGGATACGCTCTGTTCAAAGTCTTCGCAGCCCCACCGCTGAAGCAGAAAATCGCAGGCGCGTTCAACGACGCCTGCAAGGGCATCGACCAGAGGCATGGGTGGAGCAAGCTGCCGACGCCTCTCGGGCTGCTGGTCCTGATCGGTGTGCGGAACAAGCTCCGCAGCAGCAATCTGTTCGACACCGAGACGCCGAGGCCCAGACCGATCCCGACGGGCGTTTCGACGTACCGAACGGCGGATGGCACCTCAAACGATCTGAAGTGCCCGTTCATGGGAGCCGCGGGATCACGGTTCGGGCGCAATGTTCCGCTGGAGGAGACGAGGCAGGAGCCTGCTTCCAGGATCATGACGCCCAGCCCCAGGCTGGTGTCGACCGAGCTGTTTACGCGTAGGGAGTTTACCCCGGCCACGACTTTAAACCTCCTGGCCGCGGCGTGGCTGCAGTTTCAGATCCGCGACTGGTTCAGTCACGGCAAGAGCACAAAGGATGACCCGTGGCAGCTGCCGCTTGGACCCGGGGACACCTGGCCGGAGAGTCCGATGACCGTCCTCCGCACGATGCCGGATCCGACACGAATGCCGGCAGATGAAGGAAGGCCGGAGACTCACATCAACACGGAGACCCACTGGTGGGACGCCAGCCAGCTCTATGGAAGCACGCCCGAGTTCAGGGAACAGATCCGAACGCGCATCGACGGCAAGATCCACATTGGCAAGGACCACCTCGTCCATCCTGAGGCGGCGGCGCTGGTGCAGATGCAATCGGCTGCCCTGGCAGGATGGTGGCTCGGGCTGGAGATCCTGTTTACACTTTTCACGCTGGAACACAACGCGATCTGCGACGAGATGAAGGCGCGATATCCCGAGTGGACGGATGAGGTGTTGTTTGAGCACGCACGTCTGGTAAACGCCGCGCTGATGGCCAAGATCCACACGGTGGAGTGGACGACGGCGATCCTCGGCCATCCCGCGCTGCAGATCGGCATGCGGGCGAACTGGTGGGGGCTGCTCGGCGAGCACATCCACAACCTTGTGGGGCGCGTGAGCAAGAGCGAGTTGATCAGCGGCATCCCGGGATCGGAGGTCGAGCAGTACGGCGTTCCCTACTCGCTCACCGAAGAGTTTGTAGCGGTGTACAGGATGCATCCGCTGATTCCGGACGACATCACCTTCTGGTCCGTCGAGACGGATGAGGTCCTGCAGAAGCTCGGCTTTCAGGAGATAGCCGGTAACGACGCCCAGAACGTCTGCGACAGCATTCAAATAAAGGACATCATCTACTCGTTCGGCCGGATGAACCCGGGTGCTGTGCAGCTGCACAACTACCCCCGGGCGCTGCAGCATTTCGTACGGCCGGACGGGCGGACGATGGATCTGGCATCACACGACATCATGCGTTGCAGGGAGCTGGGTGTGCCGCGGTACACGAAGTTCCGCGAGCTCTTGAATCTGAGACCCGTCAGGACGTTTGAAGATCTGACCGAGAACGCCGGTTGGCGTGAGGAGATTCGCCGGGTGTACGAGGGCGATATCGACAAGGTCGACCTCATCACGGGGCTCTTCGCAGAGACGCCGCCAAAGGGGTTTGGGTTCAGCGACACCGCGTTCCGCATCTTTGTGCTGATGGCGTCGCGACGGCTCAACAGCGATCGTTTTTTCACGACCGACTTTACAGAAGTGATCTACAGCAAGGCCGGTATGGACTGGATCCGGGATAACACCATGTCAAGCGTTCTGCTGCGGCACTTCCCAGAGCTCGCCCCGGCTCTGCGCGGCGTGAACAATGCCTTTGCGCCATGGAGCCGCGCAACAGCATAGCCGAACCCTCGCACCCCTGAGCGCGCCAAGCCGTTTCCTCTGCGCGCCAGGGCAGAGGCGGCTAAACAGTCGTCTTCACTTCGCCTTGTCTGCGCCGCCAGACGAGATACAGCCCCCACGCGGCTACCGTGCAGTTATCCATCACGCGCCCGTCCAGCAGCATCTCTTCGAACTCCTCGACCCTTACCCGGTGCACGGTCATGTCGTGCTCCTCCGGATCGCGCTCCACCTCCCCGGCTTCAAGACCCTCGGCCAGGAAGATGTTGTGCTCCTGATGCATCGCCCCATACGCGATCCAAAGCCGGCCGAGCTTTGTCATACTCTTTGCCGTCAGCCCTGTCTCTTCGCGCAACTCGCCTCGCGCCATCTGCTCGATGTCGACGTCGGCCATCTCCCAACCGCCCTGCGGCAGCTCAAAGTACGTCCCCTGCACGGTATAGCGGAACTGCCGAACCAGCGTGATGAACTCGCCTTCGGACGTGTGCTCCAGCGGAATGATGATGGACGCCGGATCTTTGTCGACTACGCCGTAGATGCCGCGAGCCCCGTTTGAGCGCTCGATCTCGTCTTCCCGAACGCTTGTCCACGCATTGCGGTAGACCTCCCTGCTGCTGATCGTCCGGATGCTCATCGCGAGGAAGCCTGCTCCTCGCCCCCGGCCATCAACGGCAGCTCCAGGTGCGACGGGTACTTGGGCGAACCGTAGATCGAGATCGTCTCCGCCTTGTACGCATCGGCAGGCGCCCTCATGATGTTGTCGACGTAGGTCTGCGGATTGCGGTCATACAGCGGAAACCAGCTCGACTGCACTTCGACCATGATTCGGTGGCCCTTCAGGAATGTGTGATCTGCCCCATGCAGGCTCCACTTGTACTCGTTCACCTCTCCGGGTTTTACGGGCTCGGGCTGCTCAAAGCTCTTGCGGTACCGTCCGCGGAAGATCTCGTCCGCGATCATGAGCTGATACCCGGCCATGGGGGCGGGCGCGTCGTCCGGGTAGACGTCGATGAGCTTCACGATCCAGTCCGCATCGGTTCCTGTTGTTGACGCGAACAGATCCGCGACCACGTCACCCGTCACCGTCACGTCGTGATCGAGGACGCCGGTTGAAAAGTTCGCCAGATCCTTGCGCCCACTCACAAACCTCTGGTCCTCGACCAGCCATGTCCGCCACTTCGATCCTGTTCCGTAGGTCGGCTGGACCGGCCGGTTGCGATACGGAACCGGATCCGCCGGATCCGCGACATACGCCGCAGCGGTGGTCTCGTACGATCCCACCGGCACACGGAAGTCCGCCTTCTTCTCCGGCATCAGGTAGAGCTTCTCCGCTTTTACGCCTCCCGTAGGCGGCCACGCGGCGTACCGCTCCCACCGGTTGACGCCCGTGCGAAAGCTCGCGGTGTTCTTCAGATCGAAGCCGGACCTTCCCTTCAGGTACAGCTCAAAGAAGGGCGCTTCGATGGTCTTGCGATACTCGTCTCCGGTTGGGGCGCCGAAGTCCAGGGACCCAAGGTGCCGCGTCGTTCCGCCCCAGCCGCCGTGATTCCACGGACCGAGCACAAGGAAGACCTCGTGGCGAGTGTCATGCGGTTCAAGCGCCGCGTACTCGGCCTGCGGTCCCCACATATCCTCCTGATCCCACCAACCACCAACCTCGAGGGTCGGCACCTCCACCTTGGTCAGCCGCTTCTCGACCGCCATATCCTGCCAGAACTTCGTGTAGGTAGGCTGCGACAGAAAGACCTTTGCCGTCGGCAGGTCGCTCATCTTCGCCTGCTTCGCCGCTCCTTCGAAGTTGACGTTGCGGAGGAAGAAGTCGAACGCGTCCTCCTTGGACTGAACGCGCGCGTCCGTCTTCTGCGCCTCCAGCTGCTGGACGTAGTCGAAGCCATACGTCTCCCGGAACGCGCCATTGTGAAAGAAATCGTCTCCCATCCAGACGTCCGTCATCGGCGCCTGCGGGGAGACAGCCTTCACCGCCGGATGGGCATCGATGCCCGCGCTGATCGCAAGGAAGCCCGGGTACGACACTCCCAGCACACCCACCTTGCCGCTGTTGTTGGGCACGTTTTTCAGCAGCCAGTCGATCGTGTCCCGCGTGTCCGTGGTCTCGTCCACGTCTTTGGGGCTGTTGTGACTGACGATCGGCCGGTTCATCACAAACTGTCCACCCGACCCATACCGACCGCGGATGTCGGCAAACACGAAGATGTAGCCGCTCGCGGCAAGCTCCGGCTTCGATCCGTTGATGCCGTCGGAGGTGGTCTCGTCGACACCGTAGGGTGTCCGCTCCATCAGGAAGGGGAGCCGTTCGCCACCCTTCTCCGATGCGACCGGACGCCAGATGATCGCGTGCAGCTTCACGCCATCGCGGACCGGAATCATGACCTCCTGCCGTGTGTACTCGCGAAAGTGGTTCAGCCGCCTCTCGTGGTCGCTGACGCGTCGCCACTCCGTGGTTGCGCCCGTCTGCCCTGCCCCCTCCGTGTGCGCTATCACCGCGAGGCCAACAACGGCGCCACCTGCATCGCGCTTGAACTCGTAGCGGTCGCCCGAGGGGGAGGTGAGTTCGCCAGTCGCGTTCGATGACAGGTTGATTCTCGGCCTGCGTTCACCCTCGACCCTGAGCTGCCCGGCTTCGGGATAGACAGAAAGCAGATCGTCCGGCTCCGCGACCCTGCTGTACTCGCCCGTGAAGGCCTGCAGCGCCGCTGCCTGGCCACTCACCGGACGCGCCGCCTGGGCGTACAGCGCAACTCCGCCGTACGCCATCGCGGCAGACATGAAGAACGTGCGATGCACGCGCAAAAGCTTCAACATCACACGCCTCTCCTGCTATTGGAAGTGATCGATCGACGCCCCGGTATCCGGGTCTCAGCAACACCCGGCAAAAGAGCTCAGCCGATGGCCACCGGTTCAACCGGCACCGCAGTCGCATCGCACTTCCACCCCTCGCGGCCGTGCGTCCCATCGCAGAACGGGCGCCTCGAAGAAAGCCCGCAACGGCAAAGAGAGATCGCCGGCTTGTCTGTCAGATCCCACTCCACCCCATTCACATCTACGAGAGAGATTGGACCCTCTACCCTGAAACGGCCCGTTCGGACGCACCGTTATCTTTACTGCTTGCTCCGCCATAATTCCTTGGTCCTTCCTTAGCTGCAATCTAAGGCAAGCATAGCAAAGCGATCGCGGTGACTCCCCCGGCGCGGAGCTCAGACCTTGTCCAGCATGACCTCATCCACGTAGCACCAGCCCCAGCTCTCGCCCGCCTCCACCGACCGCATGATGGGGTGCGTCGTTGTGCGGAAGTGCTTGGTCGCGTGCTTTCGAGGAGACGAGTCGCAACATCCCACGTGGCCGCACTCCATGCACATCCTCAGATGCACCCACTTCGAACCCTCGCGCAGGCAGTCCTCGCAGCCGTTCGCGGACGGCGTCACATCCCGGATCTCACCTCGATGAGTACACTTCATCGGCTCCTCCTCCATCGCGCCGCTGCGCGTCTTTGCTTGCGCATCCAAAGTCCGGCACACCGACATCCTAGTCCCTCCAAATGGAGTTCGACCTAGTCCTCGATCCCGTACTCCTTCAGCTTGCGGTAGAGCGTCGTCTTTCCAATCCCCAGCAGCCGGGCTGCCAGCAGCTTGTCCCCGTTCAGCTTTCGGATCGTCCGGAGAATTGCCTGCTTCTCCATCTCGGCGATCGGCGTCACGGCGCTGACGCCTTCTCGCAACCCCTTCGGCCGCGACGGTGCAATCTCCTTCAGCTCCTCTTCCTTCTGGTGCCTGCGGAAGTTCTTCAGTTGAGTCGGCAGGTTCGCCTCACCCAGCTCCTGCCCGGTACTGAGCGCGGTCAGCCGCTCCACCGCATGCTCGAGCTCACGCACGTTGCCCGGCCACTCATACTTGTTGAAAACCTTAAGGGTCTCCTCCGAGAGCTCCAGAGGCTCTCCACGCTCACGCTCCAGCCGCCCCAGGAAGTAGCTCGTGAGCAGCGGGATGTCCTCCCTCCGCTCGCGCAACGAGGGAATCTTCAGACTCACCACGTTCAACCGGAAGTAGAGGTCCCTGCGAAAGCTTCCCTGCTCCACCATCGCAGCCAGATCACGGTTCGTCCCAGCAAGCACTCTTGCCGAGATGGGCACCCGCTCCTTCGATCCCACGGGCTGCACCTCTTTATCCTGCAGCGCACGAAGCAGCTTCACCTGAATATCAAGCGGAAGCTCGGTAATCTCATCCAGAAACACCGTACCCTCGCCAGCACTGACGAGCAGCCCCTCCCGTACCCGGTCCGCACTTGTGAACGCGCCCGGCACATGCCCGAAGATCTCGCTTTCCATCAGACCCGGAGGCAGAGCACCGCAATCGACCGGCAGGAACGGCTTGGCCGCATTCGGTCCATGGAGATGGATCGTCCGCGCAACCGTCTCCTTCCCGCTTCCACTCTCACCCAGGATCAAAACGGAGTGCGACGAACCGGCCACCTTTTGAATGATCCTTTGCAGCCGATCCATCTCCGCCGATGCCCCGATCAGCTGTGCCGGCGCTCTCACGATCGTCCTCTGTGGCGCTCGGGCGCGACCCGCGCCACATCCTCTCGCACATCGGACATCGTCATTCCTTTTGGCCCCAGGTACCGCCTCACGCGACGCACCGCCTCCGGGAGATCCATCGCTGTACCCTCGAAGCTGCGTCGATGAACGATGGTGAATCTGCTGCCTGACTGATCGTGCATGGGTGTGTAGCTCCGGTCCCTATACCTCTGTTTTACTTCAACTTCATGCCGGTCGCCATACCTCCCGCCCTACAACTATTGCACCGTTTCCCCTCCGCCCGGGGTATCCGAACCGCGTCCGGGCACTCGCGCTCTACTCCTTACGCGTGGACGCCGCCGCAGGCACCCTGCCCAATGTACGCGCCACTATAATCACTGGATGTCCTCCCTTGCCGCACCCCCGGCCATCTTCCGCCCAGACGGCCGCGCCGCCGATGCCCTTCGCACCATCCGCCTCACCCCGGACTTCGTCCGCACCGCTGAAGGATCCGTCCTCATCGAAACCGGCAACACCCGCGTTCTCTGCAACGCCACGATAGAGCAGGGCGTCCCGGGCTGGCTCCGCAACTCCGGCCGCGGCTGGGTCACGGCCGAGTACGGTATGCTCCCCCGCGCCACCCTGACCCGCACCGCACGAGAGTCCGAACGAGGCAAGGTCGGTGGCCGCACGCACGAGATTCAACGGCTCATAGGCCGGTCGCTTCGTGGCGTTGTGGACATGAAGGCGCTGGGCGAACGCACCATCATCCTGGACTGCGATGTCATCCAGGCCGATGGCGGTACCCGCACCGCGGCCATCACCGGAGCCTGCGTCGCCCTCGCCCTCGCTTTGAATAAGCTCGTCTCAGCAGGCACCCTCAAGACCTCGCCTCTGAAGCAGATGATCGCGGCAACCTCCGTCGGCATCGTGGACGGCAACACGCTTCTCGACCTCTGCTACGAGGAGGACTCGCGCGCCACGGTAGATATGAACGTCGTCATGCTGGCCTCGGGTGGTCTGGTTGAAACGCAGGCGACCGCTGAGAAAGATTCCTACACCCGGGCCGAACTCACAGCGATGCTCGACATCGCGGAGGTCGGTATCCGACATCTGCTTACAGCACAGCAGAACGCTCTCGCCAGTTCGAGCTAGCTCGCAACCCGCAGTCACGGGTGCGGCCGAAGCTCACGCAGACTGTGTAAAATGCCCGGTAGATAGACAAGCTAAAAACTCTCGCGTCGCTCAGGAGATCGAACACATCATGAAGTTGACCCCAGGCAAACTTGCCGGCCTCAAAGCCGTCTCCGACCAACGAGGCGTGATCGCCGCTGCAGCCATGGACCAGCGCGGGTCCCTCCAGAAGTCGCTCGCAAAGGAGCGTGGCGCCGCCGCCGACGCAAACGACCTTGAACAGTTCAAGATCCATGTCACGGACGTCCTCACACGTCACGCCTCGGCCATCCTCCTCGATCCCGAGTTCGGTCTTCCGGCCGCCCGGCACCGCAACGGCAAAGGCCTCCTTCTCGCCTACGAGAAGACCGGTTACGACGCCACCACGCCCGGCCGTCTTCCCGACCTCCTCGACGTGTGGAGCGTCCGCCGCCTGAAGGAAGCCGGTGCGGACTGCATCAAGATCCTGCTCTACTACACCCCGTTTGAGAAGTCCGCTGTCAACGATCTGAAGCACGCCTGGATCGAGCGCATCGGCGACGAGTGCCTCGCGCACGACATCCCCTTCTTCCTCGAGTTTGTCGGCTATGACGCAGAGGGCGGCGACGAGAAGTCCCTTGCCTACGCCTTGAAGAAGCCGTCCATCGTCTCCGGTTCCATGGCCGAGTTCGGCAAGGCGCGCTACAACGTCGATGTCCTGAAGGTCGAGGTCCCGATCGAGATGTCCTTCGTCGAGGGCACCCGCTCCTACAAGGGCGAAAAGGCCTACACCCGCACAGAGGCCCTCCAGCACTTTCGCGACGCCGAGTCGATGACCCACAAGCCGTTCATCTACCTCTCGGCAGGCGTCTCCAACCCCGTCTTCATCGAGACGCTGGAGATCGCGGCGGAGTCCGGAACCAAGTTCAACGGCGTGCTCTGCGGTCGCGCCACCTGGAAGGAAGGCATCCCCATCTTCGCGAAGAAGGGGCCAAAGGCCTTCCAGGACTGGCTCGAGTCCGAGGGCGTTGCCAACATCAACAACGTCAACAAGGCCCTTGAAGCCGCCAGCCCCTGGTACCTGAAGTTCGGCGCAAACAGCATGGAAGAGCTCGGCTAGCCCCGAGGTATTCGCCACGAAACGGCGCGGAGCCCTTTTTGAACTCCGCGCCGTTGTTCGTCTTACGGTGCGCTTCCCTTCCCAAACCGTCCAATACAAGTTGATCCAAGGAGTTCAATGATTGTCTCGAACCTCGGACCTGCCCTGCGGCCGACCGCTCGTCTCCTTGCCCGACTCTTCCCTGGCTCCCTTGTCAGTCTCATCCTCGTTCCATCCCTCTACGCGCAGACGACAGCTGCGACTCTGCCTTCTGGAACGCCGCTCGTCGTGCGCATCATGGATCACGTCCCGATGCGCACGGGTCTTCACCTGACTGCCGAGCTGATCTACCCGGTCTTCATCGATAACAAGGTGGTGCTCCCGGAGAGGTCCATTCTGAACGGCACCGTCGTAGAACTTCGCCCGAATACCAGCCGGCGCATCCACGCGCGGCTCGGCGGAGATTTCACCCCCTTCCACATCCCCGTTGTTCGCTTCACCGAGCTCGTACTTCCGGACGGCGCCCATATCCCCATTGAGACCGGGACGGCCACCGACGGAGCTCCGATCTTCCGGGCCGTTCCCCCGCCCGCCGCGAAGGGTGGCTTCCTGCGGCAGGAGTTCGACATGGGTGTTGCCGTAGCACGCAGCGACGTGGCGCTCTTTACCGCTCCGGGAAAGGCCGACCGCCTCACCCAGTTCGTCTACAACCGGCTTCCGTACCACCCGGAACGCATCGAAAAGGAGACCGCCTGGACGACTGAAACCTCGGCGCCGATCTCCATCCCAGCCCAGCCCGCGCCTCCTCCACCTCCACCCGCGATGCCGGAGCCCAAGCGGCACTTCTGGGAGGAGCCTGCCGTGGCCGCGGCGCCGCCGGACAGCTCTCCGGGACGCTGGACGATACAGGCCTACCTCGACCAGCCGCTCAGCTCTGAAAGCTCAAAGGCCGGCCAGCCCATCAAGGCCACTGTCGCCGCTCCGGTCCTCAACCCCGATGGCACCGTTGCCATCCCGCAGGGCGCCAGCCTGGTGGGCACCGTCGCCAAGGCGCAGCCAGCTCGACGCTTCGGCCGCACCGGTACCCTCACCTTCAACTTCCGCCAGCTCACGCTTCCCGGCGGAGAGCCGCAAAATGTGGAGACCACGCTTACAGGAGCCGACTCCGCACCCGGCCTTGCCCTCAACTCCGAAGGCCAGGTGAAGTCCAAGCCGCAGGACAAGCTCAGCGTGCCCATCTTCCTCGCCATTCTCGCCAGCCGCCCCCTCGATGGCGGCGAAAACGGCGTGCGCGAGCACCAGGCCAGCAAAAACGCGGCTGGCGGAGCCGCCGGCCTCGGCCTCCTCGGCACCATCATCGGTCTGTCTGGTGTGTCACCGAACGCCGTAGCGGGCATCGGCTACTACGGCGCGGCGCTCTCGGTCTACGATCGCTGGATCGCACGCGGCAAAAAGGTCGCCTTCCCGCGCGACACCCGGATTGTCGTTCAAACGGTGGCTCGACGCTCCGCCGCCATCCACGCTGATCCCACCCGATCCGAGCCGCAAAACCGCTAGCGGTCTACTCCCACTCGATCGTTCCGGGCGGCTTCGATGTGATGTCGTAGACCACGCGATTGATCCCTCGCACCTCGCTGACGATCCTGCTCGAGATCGTCCGCAGCACCTCAAACGGCAGCGCCGCCCAGTCCGCCGTCATGCCGTCCTCACTCTCCACCGCCCGGATCGCGCATGTATTCGCATAGGTGCGCTGGTCGCCCATCACACCCACTGACTTCACCGGCAACAGCACAGCAAAGCTCTGCCAGACCTTGCGGTACAGACCAGCCCGCTTGATCTCGTCGACAACGATCTCGTCCGCCCCCTGCAGAATGGCCACCCGCTCCGCCGTTACCTCGCCAAGTATCCTCACCGCGAGCCCCGGCCCTGGAAACGGCTGGCGCTCAATGATCTCCTCCGGCATTCCGAGGTCGCGCCCGATCCGCCGCACCTCGTCCTTGAACAGGTCGCGCAGCGGCTCGATCAGCTTCAGCTTCATATCGGCCGGCAGCCCGCCAACATTGTGATGGCTCTTGATCGTGTGGCTGGGACCATGCACGCTTGAGCTCTCGATCACATCCGGGTAGAGCGTGCCCTGCACGAGCCAGGCAATCTCCTCGCCCTCATGCCTTTCGCTCTCAAAGATCTTTCGGGCCTCATCGTCGAACACCGCGATGAACTCGTTCCCAATCACCCGGCGCTTCTGCTCCGGATCCGTCACGCCGGCAAGCTTCGCCAGGAATCGCTCGCTCGAATCGACGGCAACCACATTCAGCCCCAGCGACTCCCGCATCGTCCTCTGCACCTTCGCAAACTCGTCCTTGCGCAGCACGCCGTTGTTCACAAAGATGCAGGTCAGCCGGTCACCGATCGCCCTCGCGACCAGCACCGCCGCCACGCTTGAGTCCACTCCCCCGCTCAGCCCGCAGATGGCATGGCCATCCCCGACCTGCGTCTTTACCCGATCCACCGTCATCTGGATAAAGTGCTCCGGCGTCCAGTTTGCCTCGGCCTCGCAGATCTCCATCACGAAGTTCTTCAGCAGCTCCGTCCCCTGGGGAGTGTGCGCCACCTCCGGATGGAACTGCACCGCCCAGATTCGCCGCTCCACATTCTCGATTCCCGCCAGCGCATTCTCCGTCTGCGCAGTGAGCACAAAACCCCCAGGCAGCTCCTTTGCCTCGTCGCCATGCGACATCCAGACATCGATCGTTCCCGGCAGCCCCCGAAACAGCCTGCTCTCGGCAATCAACTCCACCTGGGCATGCCCGTACTCCCGCCGCGGAGCCGGCTCCACCTTGCCTCCGAGATGGTGCGCTATGAACTGCAGCCCGTAGCAGATGCCCAGAACCGGCACACCCATCTCCAGCACCTTAGGATCGGCCGCCGGAGCATCCGCGTCATACACCGAGCTCGGGCCGCCGGAGAGGATCAGCCCCTTAGGCGCAAGCGCCCGGATCTGTTCAAGCCCCACAGTGCAGGGCAGCACGACCGAGAACACTTTGAACTCGCGGATGCGCCGCGCGATCAGCTGTGTATATTGCGAGCCGAAGTCCAGAATCACGATCGTTGAAGTCGTCAGGGTGTCCACACGCCCAGTGTAAATGCGCGCTTACAAAGCCGACGCAACGCATGACCGCAACGCTGGGCTAGCTGGGGTCCTTATGACGCGTATTCGTCACGCCTGTCACCACCCCGATGCCGAGCAGAATCACGACAACCGCAATGATGTAGGTCTGCGGGATGTGCATCAGGTGCGCCAGGTAAGCCACACCAGCAATCAAAATCAGATATCCAACGGCATACAGTGCAAACGACATGGACGTTCTCCGTGCGTAAAGATTGGGAGGGCTTTGCCGTGAGATGCACAAATCCGGGATACCGCACCGGAATCTCTCAGCCCGGCTCGAATGCCCGCCAAAGCTGAAGATATGCGATCAGTCGCGCCACGTGGAAAAAATCTGAAGCCAGGAAGTACAGCACACCGACTCCAACCCACCACCACGTCAGAAACTCCTGCGAAGCCACACTCTCAAACGGCAGCGGACACGCCGAGAGGACCAGCGCCAGCACCATCAGCGCGATCTTCACGATGCCCATCACCAGGTTGACCTCGACCAGCTTCATCTTGAGCGGCCCCAGCCGAAGCCCAGCCGCCAGACTCTTCCAAACGCTGTAGCCTCGAAGCATCGCCAGCAACGGCGCGATCGCCAGCACCCAGCTCACGACCGCCCACAAGGTGAAGAGCCCCAGCGTACCCACGATGACGATAGCGAAGTACTTCACCAGCTCCGGCTCTTGCCCGCGCCCCAAAGGTCCGCTCACCGCGTTCGCTCCCGCCCACATCATCAGCAGGAACCAGACCGCCAAACCTCCGCCGAGCCCAAGGACACGCACAGTCTGCAGAACCATCAACGTCGCCGGCCTCCCCTGCAGAGAAGGATCGGCCCTGCGCAGCACAGCCGTCCGACCCACGGACGAGATCACCACCCAAACGGCGAGCAACAACGGCGCTAGCCATCGCGCCACAGCCCACACCATAGGCAGCAGAACCACGCCGGCGGCTGCCAGCTTCGCTACCGAGCCCATCGGATCCGTTATCGTCAGGCCGCTCAACCCAAGCCTGCTCACGTCGTTTGTTCCCCCGGTCGCCGCGGAGAGGATCCTCGCCGCGTACTTCGCACTGATCCACAGCGCACCAACGCCGAATACCCAACGCCACAGCACCTCAAGACCCGTCAGCGAGGGATGGCTCCAGCACCACGACATCGTATGCACAAACGACTGTGTCCCACGAACCGGGGTTATCCCGAACGCGGTCCTCTGCTGCCGCAGATTGCCTGCCGTCCGCTGATCCCTGATCTCCGCTCCGGCCACTACTTCACCACGAGATTCACGAGCTTACCCTTCACCACGATCGTCTTCACAACCGCCTTGCCCGCAGTCCGCGACTGCACCTTCTCATCCGCGAGCGCCGCCGACCTCATCCGTTCTTCGTCGCTTCCGGCAGGCACCTTCACGACCGCCACCAGCTTTCCGTTCACCTGCACCGGCACCTCGAGCTCGCTCTCCCTCGCCAGCTCCGCATCGGCAACCGGCCATGCCTGCCGGAACACACTTCCCTCCCCACCCTGCATCTGCCACAACTCCGCAGCCAGAAAAGGAGCGAACGGAGCCAGCAACATCGTCAACGTCCGAAACACCTCCGAGCTCACCTCGGCGGAGATCTCGCCGGTCGCGATCGCCGCCTCTCTCGTCGAGATCTCATTCACCAGGATCATGATCGAAGCGATACATGTGTTGAAGTGCCAGCGACCGCTGAAGTCCTGCGTGATCTTGGCGATGGTCTGGTGCAGCAACCGCAACAAGCCCTTCTCGGCTTGGACGTCGTTCGTCGCACCGAGCCCGGTTGCACTCGCCGCGTCTGCCGCCTCCGTCCGTGTCCTCTCCGTCGCAGCGGTGGCTAACCGATACACCCGTGCCAGAAAGCGGCTTATTCCCGCGACTCCGTCCTCCTGCCACTCGAGATCGCGGTCCGGCGGAGCGGCGAACAGCGCGTACATCCGTGTCGCGTCTGCTCCATAGCGCTCGATCATGTCGTCGGGCGATACCACGTTGCCCTTGGACTTCGACATCTTCGCGCCGTCCTTGATCACCATTCCCTGCGTGAACAACCGCTGCGCCGGCTCGCTGTTCCTGATCAGCCCCAGGTCCCGCATCACCTTGGTCCAGAAGCGCGAGTAGATCAGGTGCAGAATCGCGTGCTCTACCCCGCCGATGTACTGGTCGATCGGGAACCAGTAGTTCACCTTTGCCGAGTCAAACGGCGCGTCTGCGTTCTTTGCATCCGCATACCGATAGAAGTACCAGCTCGAGTCGACGAAGGTGTCCATCGTGTCGGTCTCCCGCCGCGCCGGCCCTCCGCACACCGGGCACGTAGTCTGAACAAAGGCCGGTACACGCCCCAGCGGAGATCCACCTTCCTGCGTGATCTCGATCTGCTCCGGCAGCAGGATCGGAAGCGCGCTCTCCGGCAGCGGAACCACACCGCCGGCATCCACCCCCTCATGCCCTCGCTCGCAATACACCATGGGAATGGGCGTGCCCCAGTACCTCTGCCGACTCACTCCCCAGTCCTTCAAGCGATATGTAACCGTAGGTGTTCCGAATCCGCCGGCCTTCGCAAAGGCGGACATCTTCTCCTGCGCCTCAAGGCAGCTCTCGCCGGTCCACTCGCCCGAGTCCACCAGCACGCCTTCGTCCTCGCCGAGATATGGCAGCTCGAGTCCCTCAGGGCTCTCATCCACGTTCGGAGCAACGACCCGCTTGATGGGCAGCCCGTACTTCGTCGCGAACTCAAAGTCGCGCTCGTCGTGCGCGGGCACGCTCATGATTGCGCCTGTCCCGTAGTCGGCCAGGATGTAGTTCGCAATCCAGATCGGCACGCGCTCGCCGTTGAACGGGTTCAAAGCGAATCGCCCGGTCGCTACCCCGTGCTTCTCAATCCCGCCGATATCGCCCGCCTCGCGCGCCAGCTTCTGCTGCGCGATCATCTCGTCGATATCGCTCGCCAGCCGTGCATCTGTCTCCGCAAAGCTCTTCGCGATCGCGTGCTCCGGCGCAAGCTGCACGCTGGTGGCGCCGAAGATCGTATCAACCCGCGTCGTGAACACCTTGATCTTCTCAGCCGTTCCCTCCACAGCGAAGTCGACAAAGGCCCCCTCACTTCGGCCGATCCAGTTCGCCTGCATCGTCCGGACCTTCTCCGGCCAGCCCTCCAGCTTTGTCAGTTCATCCAGCAGCTCATCCGCATACTTCGTGATGCGCAGAAACCACTGCGTCAGATCCCTCTGCTCGACCAGCGTATCTTCGTGCCGCCAGCAATATCCTCCTACAACCTGCTCGTTCGCAAGCACCGTGCAGCACTTCGGACACCAGTTCACCTTGCTCTTCTTCCGGTAAGCCAGCCCCTGCTCGTACATCTTCAGGAAGAACCACTGATTCCACCGGTAATAGTCCGGCAGACAGGTCGTTACCTCGGTCGACCAGTCGTAGCTCAGCCCCATCCGCCGCATCTGCTTCCGCATCGCCGCGATGTTCGCCAGCGTCCACTCGCGCGGAGGCGTGTTGTTCTTAAGCGCCGCATTTTCTGCGGGTAGACCAAAGGCATCCCATCCCATCGGATGCAGTACGTTGTGCCCCGTCATCCACATGTACCGGGCCAGCGCATCGCCGATCGCGTAGTTCCGCACATGCCCCATATGGAGCTGGCCGCTCGGATACGGCAGCATCTCCAGGCAATAAAACTTCGGTTTTCCGCTGTCATGCGGCTCCGCCGCGTACATTGTCGCGTCCGCGTCCCATTGCGCCTGCCACTTCGGCTCAATCTCCGCAGGGCTGTATCGCTGGGCCTGCGCTCTCTGCTCGCTCTCGCTGGTCGGTGTCTCTTGCATGTCGACTCCCATTGTAAAGAACGCCCGTCCGGGGCACCTCCTTTTGAGCCGCGCCCACGATTCAAGTATCCTTCGAGAAGAATGCACCCACTCACCCGCCGCGTGCGCCTCCCCAGGTTTCGTGCAGCCAGATAACACCGACCAGATCCCCCTGAGGCGGTCCGATCCCTCCGTCAAGCGGCTCGTTCCGCTCTGGCTTACGCTCGCCGTGGTCGCAATCTACGCCACGTCGATCGCGATTGTGGGCAGCTCTTTCCAGCCTCGCACCGGCTTTCCTCTGGACGACTCCTGGATCCACCAGACCGTCGCGCGCAACTTCGCCGCCTTCCACTCGCTCGGCTACTTCCCCCACCAGATATCCTCCGGCTCCACCAGTCTGCTCTGGACGCTGGTCCTCTCCCTCAACTACAGCCTCCTCCCGCATCTCAATCCCGTCGTCTTCTGCCTCGTCGTCAACGGCGCCTGCCTCATCGCCATCGGCCTCATGCTTCTCCGCATCGCTCTCGTCGACGGCATTCCTCCCTGGCTTGCTCTCCTCTGGGCCGCCGCCCCGGCTCTCGACGGCAACTTCGTCTGGCTCGCTTACACGGGTATGGAACACATCCTGTTCGTTACCCTCTCGCTCGCCTTCGTCTCTCTCTGGCTCGCCTCTGAGAGCCCGCACCGCCGCGCCACCGCACTTGCCGCTGGCCTGGTTCTCGGCGCTCTCGTCATGACTCGCCCGGAAGGCATCGTACTCGGGGCTCTCCTTCTCCTCCCCGCCGCCCGTCATCTGTTGGACCGGAGGAAACATCGCACCCTCTCCGAAGCTGGTCTCGCCGCGCTCGTCGCTGTTCCCCTCGCCTCCAGCCCGTTTGTGGTCAACCTCCTCACGTCGCATACACTGCTGCCCGTCACCTTCAAGGGCAGAAGGTGGATGTACTCCGTCCACAACGGCACGCCGCTCGACTGGCGAACCCAGATCGTAGAGCAGTGGATCACGCGCGTCTTCAAGACAGTCACGCCTCTCGATGGATCGAAGCTCTCGATGCACGGCCGCCATGTCTTCGACCTCATCACCCTCGGCATACTGGTTCCGTGCGTCCTCGGCATCTGCTTGCTCGTGCGGCGGCGCCATTGGCGCACACTTCTTATCTGCACATGGGGCGCGGTTCACTCACTGCTCTACCTCGTCCTGCTGCCCACCTCAGGCCACGGGGGACGCTACCAGCCATTTCTCCTTCTGCTCTTCCTTCCGCTTCTCGCTCTGGGTCTCTCCTTCACCGCGGATCTGCTCGGCGCTCGCAAACTTGTGTGGAGACTCATCGCACCCACAGCCTGTCTGCTCGCCGTTGCGACCATCTCCCTTCCCCTCTGGCGACAAACCCTCGCCAGTGACGTCGCACACATCGAAAGCAGCCATGGCGCGATGGCGGCCTATCTGCAAACGGAGCTCCCCCACACCACCATTGCGATATTCGATATCGGGCGTATCGGCTACACGCGGATCCCCTACCTCCTGGATCTCGGCGGCCTCACCGACGCCAGCTACGTCGACTTCCTCATCCGGGGAGAGGTGCCGCAGTACCTCCGTGAGAAAGAGATCGACCTCGTCGTCCTGCCGTCGGACGACAACGTCTCCGCGATTGGCAACGAACTCGGAATTCAGACCGGCAGCTTCATGACTCTCACACCCATCCACACCGACTGCACACCGCCTGATATCTGGAGACTCGCCTGGATCCAGACAAAGAGCGCCGTTCGCTGTCAGCAGCTCAACCGCATCACCTACCGGTAGGGTCCCCGTAGAAGAAGTTCCGCGCAGCACTGAAAGTCGATCGGAGAGCCTCAAACCTTATCATCCGGCAGCCAGCGTCCGCAGCACCATTACGTTGCGGGCCTCGTCCCCTGTCTGGTCCACCGGGGTCTCCGCGATAAAAGCAGCAGACCCGAATCGGTCATCGTGCAGAAGTCGCCGAAATGTTCCTGACCCCATCATCCCCTCACCGATATGCTCGTGTCGGTCCAGCTTCGATCCCCGCGCCGCCTTCGCATCGTTGCAGTGCCAAACCTTTACGGCATCAAATCCAACCGTGGATCCCACCAGGTCCATCGTCTCCGCATACCCCTCGGCCGACACCATGTCGTATCCCTTCACGTGGCAGTGGCAGGTGTCGAGGCACACGGCCACAGGAACACACTCCCGGAGCCGCTCCACCAGCTCCGCTACCTGCTCAAAGCTGCCCCCCAGCGAGAACTCCGCGCCAGCCGTGTTCTCGATCAGCACCTCCAATCCCCCACCCTTCAGATCAAGACCGTCAACCGCCTGCTCGATCCCCTGCGCAGCCAGTCGCAGTCCCTCCTCCCGCGTCAGTCCGTTCCAGCTTCCCGGGTGCAGAACGAGGAACTCCGCCCCCCACGCCAGACCTCTTTCGACCTCTCCGCGAAATGCACTTACAGCATTCTTCCGAACACTCTCCGTCTGGCTGCACAGATTGATCAGATAGCTCGCGTGGATGACCAGCGGGCTCACATCATGCTCAGCTCGAAGTGCGCGCATCCGCGTGGCCTCCTCCGGCTTCACTGCAGCCGCCCTCCACGTGCGGGGGCTTGAGCTGAAGATCTGAAATGTGTTCGCCCCCGCATCTACCGCACGCTGCACTGCCGTCCAGCATCCGCCTGACGTTCCTACGTGCACACCGATCCGCCTATTCACCTTCGTCATTCGCTTAGGCTATCGCAGCCGGCAGCCCTCGTGTACGGTCCGGAGGCGCGCACGTTCGATCTCCATGGGACTTGACCTCGGCACAACCGACCTCCGTCGCTCCGCATCCCAAGTGACAGGTCCCTCAGGATAGGAGGCTCCTTCTGTCACGAATCAAAGTAGCCGCTTCTGTACTAATTGTTGCTCTCTCTCCCATCGGCGCTCTCTGCCAGGCACCCTCCACCGATTCGCCGGCTTCACCGCCCAGCGAGACGCGTTTGGATGTCGCCCCGGCGCAGGCTCCCCCATCGCCCGGGCAGATCTCTCCTGCCCAGAAGCCACTTCCGAACTCCCCCGGGGCTACGACCATAGATCCCAACGAGGAGACGCTTCACCAGAGCGCTCGCATCCTCGGCGTCCTTCCCAACTTCACCGCCGTCGACTCCAATACCCAGCTCCCTCGGCTCACAACCCG
Source organism: uncultured Acidobacteriaceae bacterium (assembly GCA_963719405.1). Taxonomy (GTDB): domain Bacteria; phylum Acidobacteriota; class Terriglobia; order Terriglobales; family Acidobacteriaceae; genus Edaphobacter. The sequence goes on along the minus strand of OY970381.1, from coordinate 3,418,987 downwards.
GGAGAAGTTCGACGTTGCGCTCCACGACAGCGTCGACTACTCCTCCTTCCTGTTAGTCGGTGGACTGGCCGGCAAGGGTCTGTACTCGAACGCAACGCCCTCCCTCGGCAAGGGCGCCGCGGGCTTCGGCCGCTACTACTGGCGCGAGTTCACCGATCAGGCGATCGGCACCTTCTTCACGGAGGCCATCTACCCCGCGCTCACGCATGAGGATCCCCGCTACTACACCCTGGGCAAGGACGGCTTCTTCAAGCGCTCCACCTATGCCATAACGCGGACTTTCATCACCAAGAATGATCGCGGCACGAATGAGTTCAACATCTCGGAGATCGCCGGCAACGCCTCCGAAGCCGGTCTCTCCAACCTCTACTACCCGGCGGAGGAACGAGGCTTCGGCAAGTCCGCGAAGAACTTCGCCACACAGACCGCCATCACCGCCGCCGCAAATGTCCTCAAGGAGTTCTGGCCCGACATCCGCAAAAATCTCTTTCGCATCAAGGAACAAGCTCCGTCGTCACCGTAGCCCACTCCTCACGAGCCGTTCGTGAAAGCCATTCACCCCGGTATCTCCATGCACCTCTTCTCGATCGAGAACCTCACGGCATTCTTCAGCCACTACGGCTACTGGACCGTTCTCGTCGGCCTGGTGCTTGAGAGTGCAGGCCTTCCGGTTCCCGGCGAGACCGTTCTTCTCCTCGCAAGCTCGCTCGCAGCCACCCAGGGCAGTCTGCATATCGGCTGGATCGTGGTCATCGCCATCGGCGCGGCCTCCACCGGCGATAACATCGGGTACTGGATCGGACGCCACGGTGGCCGTCCGCTCCTCGACCGATACGGCCGCATCCTCCACCTTGAGCCCGCCACCCTCAAGCGCGGGGAAGATCTCATCGCCCGCCACGGTCCCATCGCGGTCTTCCTCGCCCGCTTCATCGCAGGCCTCCGCGTCCTCAACGGACTCCTCGCCGGCTCTCTGAAGATGGAATGGCGCCGCTTCTTCCTCTTCGACCTCCTCGGCGCAATCTGCTGGGTCTCCCTGATCTGCTCGCTTGGGTTCTTCTTCGGCAGCCGCCTTCCCTGGCTGATGCATCTCCTCGGCAGAACAGGCATGGTGCTCTTCGGCGTCGCCGTTTTAGGTGCGCTGTCCGCCTGGTGGATTCATAAGCGCCACTCTGCCACCCCCTCGGACGCTTAGCCCCGCATCCCATCGCACCATCCCGAAGATCACGCGCCGGTCGCTCGCTCAAGACGTGTATCATCCCGCCAACCTTCCCCCACATCTCCGCCCGCTGAAAGGTGCGCTCCTATGCCCACAACTCAGAGCTACAGCAATCACGCCCGCTTCGATCCCTCATTCCACTTCTTCGTGCTTCCCGTCCTGCTCCTGAACCTCATCTTCTCCGTCTACGTCACCATCCACCGGTTTCCAGAGCATCGCGCCCTCTTCCACTGGTGGATCGTCATGTCCATCGCGCTCATCATTCTCGCCGGACGTGTTCGCGGATACGCGCTCAAAGCCCAGGACCGCGTTATCCGCCTTGAAGAACGGCAGCGCCTCGCCACACTTCTTCCGCCACCTGAACTCGCTTCCTCGCATGCGCTTACCGAGGCGCAACTCATCGCTCTCCGCTTCGCCTCAGACGCGGAACTCCCTGCACTCGTGCGCCGCACCCTCGCTGAAAATCTCACCCCGAAACAGATCAAGCAGTCCATCACCAACTGGCGTCCGGATCACTTCCGCGTCTAGCCGCCTGGACGCGCAGTCGACCTGCCCCTAACCGGAGCCGTCGACGACATCCAGGCGCTCGACCTACGCTAGTAGACGTCCCTCTGATACCGCTTCTGCTTCTTCATAGTCGCAAGGTACTCGTTCGCATGATCCAGCGTTCCGTTCGATCCCTTCGCGATTGCGTCAAGCAGCGACATCTCGACATCTTTTGCCATGCGCGTCGCGTCACCGCAGACGTAAAAATAGGCTCCACGTTCCAGCCACGCGTACAGCTCCGCCGCATGCTCCTGCATCCGGTCCTGCACATACACCTTCTTTGCCTGATCCCTTGAGAAGGCCGTGTCGAGCCGCGTAAGGAGGCCATCCCTGTGCATGCTCTCGAACTGCTCCTGGTACAGGTAATCCAACGATCGGCGCTGCTCTCCGAAGAACAGCCAGTTGTCGCCCGTCTGCCCCGTTGCCTGGCGCTCTTCAAGAAACGCTCGGAACGGCGCGATCCCCGTCCCCGGTCCGATCATGATCACCGGCGTGGACGTGTCCTCGGGCAGACGAAAGTTTGCATTCGCATGCAGAAAGATCGGAAATGTCGACCCGACCGGCGCACGGTCCCCCATGTGCCCGCTAGCCAGCCCCTGCCGCTCCCGTCCGTGGGCCTCATAGCGCACCACCCGAACGGTCGTCTGCACATTGTCCGGATGCATCGCCTGACTCGACGCAATCGAGTACATCCGGGGCGTCAGCCGTTGCAGCACGTTGAACAGCTGCTGTGGCTCCGTAATAACACCCGGGAACTCGGTCACGAGATCAACGAACTCGCGGCCCCAGCAATACTCCTCGGCACGAGCCTTGTTCTCCGGCCCACACAGCACCTTCAACCCTTCGTGCCCCGGCGCCAGCTTTGCGAACTGATTGACGCTGCCGCGGGCCAGCTTGCCGATCCCAAGCCTCGTTCGCAAGGCCTCATCCAACGAGATCTCGACCTTGTAGTGATCCAGCACCCGCTCGTCACCGGCGTAGTTCAGGGCTCGCAGAACCTCGTCCACCGCCTCGCGCCGGTTCTCCGGGATAATTCCCACCGCATCACCCGGGGTGTACTGCATCCCCTCCTCAAGCGTCAGCTCAATGTGCCGGGTCTCCTTTTCCGAGCCCGGGGCCGTCAGCAGGTAGTTCGCCTGCACGGTCGAGAGGAAAGGGTTGTTACGCGTGTACTTGGACGCATGGCCCGGCGCCGTCGTCGAGGTCTCAGTCAAGGTCTCTGTGCTCATAGATAGTGCTTAAACGGTAGCATGCAAGCTCCCGGACATCCACTCGCAGGCACTAGGGCAGACGCAGCACCAGGCCCGTACTCAGCGTCTTCGGAGCGTAGGTATTGTCCAGCCCGGAGAGCCTTCCGTAGCTGAACTCCACAACGCGCCAGTCCAGCCGGGGAAAGAAGGTGAAGTCGAGTCCGCCCAGAAACTGGTACGTAAAATGATGCGCACTCGTCCGCAGAGGCCCTTGGCCTGTAGTCAAACTGCCGAATCCGCCAAGCGCCTCGGCATACGGCTTGAAGGGCAGAACATGAGGTGTAACGGCCAGCCTGACTCCGCCCTGGACGGTGTTCAGCGACTGGTTGGAGTTCACACCGTTCGTGTCGCCACGCCGAAGAAACGTGCCGCGCACATCCAGGCCAAGCGCGAGCGGCCCAAAGCCGTCATCGTGGTACAGCCCAACGGTCGGACCGTACATCAGCGGTGTGTTGACGGAGCTTACCTTTCCACCCGTAAACTCCGCGTAAACGCCAGTCTGCCCAGCCGCACCTGCCACCGCCACCACCAGAAGAGCGCCGGCAGCAGCCCGTATCCATGACGTCGCAAACATCGCTAACCCTCCACCTTCGTGAGTTTACGTCATCTCGAGATCACTTCCCAGCGACCCGCTCGTGCGCTCCGATGAAGGCTCCCGCACCCCTGAGAACTCACCCTTCTCCCTACGGCACGCGCGCCATAAACGTCGACGCCGGAAGACCCTCCGCGTTGTAAAGATTGGCATGGGTCACGTTCGCCCAACCGTACCGTACAAGCCGCGGGTGAACGATGCCCTCCGCCTCAAGGAGAACCGAATCGCCGTCCAGTCTCGCCTTCGCGGGGGCGAAGTGTCCGCCATCACCGGCAAGCTCAAATCCCGCTATCTGCCCATTCACCTTTAATCCCCCGTCCGCATGGTCAAACCAGACACGAACTCCCTTCCCGTCGGCCGTTGCCTCCCGGAACATCGGCCCGCTCCACTCCAGCCTTTCGCCATAGCTCAAGGCCCGCGCGCCTAGTGCCAGCCGATGCCCAACGGTCTGCTTATCCGGCGGATGGACGTTCTTCTCCGTCCCAACGTCCAGGCTGACCGCCATCGCTGTATTCGCCACGGAAAGGGTCCGCCGCTGCGCATCGCGGACCGCGCCCCAGATCTCCGGGGGAGAGTCGAAGCTCGAGATCTGCACGTACAGAAATGGCAGCGGCCCCTCGGCCCAATCTTCGCGCCAGCCCTCGATCAGCCTTGGGAAGAGCTTTGCGTACATCGGCGACCGCTCCGGGCTGCTGTCGGTCTCGCCCTGGTACCAGAGAAATCCGCGGATCGTGTACGCGGTAGCCGGCGCGATCATCCCGTTGTAGAGCAGGCTTGGGCTCCAGGAGCGCTCGTCCGGATGCCACGAGTGCTGAGGTGCCGCCTCATGCCGCGCGGCAGCCGCAGCGTCCTCCCGCCTCTCTCGATCGATCGTCCTCTGCAGCTCTGTCTGCTTCGCCGCGAAATGTGCCCTCGAAGCAAACACCGGCATCAGCGACGCGTCGGCTGCAATCGAATCCAGGCTCATCCAGGAGTCCACCGGCGTTCCTCCCCAGGTCGCGTCGATCAACCCCACCGGTACATGCTCCTTCTCCGCAATCTCCCGCCCGAAGAAGTACGCCACGGCGGAGAAGTCAGCCGCCGTCTTCGGTTCACACGTCGTCCAGGTCGCGGCCACATCCGCAATCGGAAAGTCGCTGGCCTTCTTGTCAAAACGAAGCAGCCGTATATCCGCGTGCTCGGACGTGGCGATCTCGTGCTCCGCATCCTTTACGACCGTGCCTGCTCCAAAGCCCTTCAGCGGCATCTCCATATTGGATTGGCCGGAGGCAAACCACACATCTCCGACCAGCAGATCGCCCACCCGCACGGGAGTCGTTCCGTTGCCTTCGGTGAGCGAAAGCACGTACGGTCCGCCAGCCTTCTCGGGATTGAGCCAGCCGCAAAAGCGTCCGATCTCATCCGTTGTCAGTCGCAGCTTCTGATCGTGGAAGACGACGTCGACGGACGCGCCGGGATCAGCCCACCCCCATATATGGATCGGTCGGCCCCGCTGAAGGACCGCATGTTCACTCAACATATGCGGCAGATGGATCTCCGCCGCAGCGGACGACACGCCTGCAGCAGTAAATGCCAGAAGCGCCCGGCATGCAAAGATCCGAATGAACTTTGCTGAAAACATACTGGAACTCCTTGATGAGGTGAAATCGATACAGCCGCAGGGTTCTCGGAAGAATACCGTTTCGGCAGGTCGTTCCGCCTCCGATCTGGTCCGCGACTCGAAGATCGAGGAATATGTCGCTGAACATCGCTAAACCGTTGTTTTCAGGCAACTCAGCTCTTCAACATTCCTTCATACTTCTGTCACAGGTATAAAGAAGGTTGTGGGAAGGGTCCTTGCCCTTGGTCGCCCTCAATCCAATCGGTTTAGAAGATTGGTAACCCTTATCTCAGGTTTTCAAGCGTTTGGGGTAAGTACAAGGGACGCAGTACATGGTTGAAGCGATCGTACTTTGGAATGAACCCAACAACCTATCTCACTGGAACTTCCACCTCGACCCGGACTGGAGGCGTTTCGCCGAGATGGTTCGACTCGCGTCGAACGCGATTCGGGCCGTCAATCCTGATATACCCATAGTTCTCGGCGGAGTCTCTTCCTGCGATTGCGACTTCCTCCGCCTCATGACCTCCTATGGCGTTACGGAATTTGTCGACGCCGTCGGTGTGCACGGCTTCCCACTCGACTGGAATCACTGGCAGCTCGGTGAGTGGCCGGATCGTGTCGCCGAGGCCCACGAGATCACGCGCAAGCCCGTCTGGGTCACGGAAGTCGGCGTCTCGTCGTTTGGAGCGGAAGAGGTGCAGGCCTTCGGTCTCCAACGAACGATCGAGCTCCTGCGCGGTCGGGTCGATCGGATTCACTGGTACAGCCTCTTTGATCTGCCACCCACATGGCCCGCTGAGACTCGGCACAAGGAGGCGGAAGGCTCCTCCTACTACCGACACTACTACCTCGGCCTGGTCAAACCGGATGGCACACCCAAGCTGGCCGCGGGCATCTTCCCCACAGATGGCAGCGTTGGCTTCTGCCAGTGGTTCCACTTCGAAGATCATCGCCTTGACGAAGCCGTCGACTGGATGAAGGCCCACAACGTCGAGTACCTGCGCACCGGTCTCAGCTGGGCAGACTCCTTTCGGCCCGATGCCACTCGCTGGTTCGATCGACAGATGAGAGCTCTCGATCCATTTCGCGTCTCGCTCACCCTCTGCTTCACACCCGAGCATCTTGGGCTGGAGCAGCACCACACCAGTCCTCCCAAGGATCCGCAGCAGTTCGCCGACTTTGCCGCCTGGGCCGTCTCACGCTATGCACCGTCGCTCGCAACGGCCGCCGTCTCCTCATCCACACCCACCAACCTCCGAGGCACCGCTCAATGAATGAACAAAGCAAGCGATCCAAACAGATCCTCATCACTGGCGGCGCAGGATTTGTCGGATCTCATCTCGCCGATGGCCTCCTTCGTGAGGGTCATCGTGTCCGCGTGCTCGACGACCTCACCCCCCAGGTGCATACCAGCGGGCCTCCCGACTACCTCTCACCCAAGGTCGAGCTCGTGGTTGGCGATGTCCGCGATCCGAACCGTCTGCGCGATGTTATCGCCGGGGTGGACGTCATCTACCACTTCGCCGCTACGGTTGGCGTCGGACAGTCCATGTACGAGATCAGCCGGTACATGAGTGTGAACACCCAGGGCACGGCGGAGCTGCTTCAAGCGCTGCTTGATTCCAAGCACACACCGGAAAAGCTCATCGTGGCCTCGTCCATGTCGATCTATGGCGAAGGCCGCTACGTTTGCTCGCAGTGCGGCATGCAGGCTTCACCGCCGGTACGGCCCGTCTCGCAACTCAAAGCCAGCCAGTGGGAGCTCCACTGCGACTCCTGCGGCGGTGTTCTGCAGCCCGTACCCACAGGTGAGGACAAGCCGTCCGAGATCAACTCCGTGTACGCCCTTTCGAAGCGCGACCAGGAGGAGCTCTGCCTCATCTACGGCCGCACATACGGCATTCCCGTGACTGCATTGCGCTTCTTCAACATCTACGGAACCCGTCAGGCTCTCTCCAATCCCTACACCGGCGTTGCCGCCATATTCGCGGCGCGGCTCATCAACGGGCAGGCCCCGCTGGTCTTTGAGGATGGCGAACAGATGCGGGACTTCGTCAGTATCCACGACATTGTTCGTGCAAATCTCCTCGCCATGGAGCGCCCTGAGTCTGACGGTCAGGTCATCAACGTCGGCTGCGGCAGGCCGATCACGATCCGTCGCGTCGCCGAGATCCTGGCGTCCTCTCTCGGCATGGAGGTCGAACCCGTAATAACCCAGAAGTACCGGGCCGGCGACATCCGGCACTGCTACGCCGATCTCACCAGGGCGCGTTCGCTGCTCGGGTATGAGCCTCAGGTCACCCACGAGGAAGGCTTTCGTGAGCTGGCAGCCTGGCTTGCAGAACAGCAGGCCGAGGATAAGGCTGAGACAATGCTTCGCGAACTCAACACGTACGGGCTCACGGCTTGATGCATACCCGGGTCTGCACTGTATGGAAGAGAAAGGATTGCGGAAGATGAGGAGTGGGAGAGGCCGAAACATTCTCATCACTGGCGGGGCAGGGTTTATCGGGTCCAATCTCGCAGAGCGTCTGCTCTCGGAGCCCGCAGCAAACGTGCGCGTCTTCGACAATCTGTCGCGTTCCGGCGTGAATCACAATCTCGACTGGTTGACCTCACTCCCGGGGCAGGCCCGGCTCGAGTTTGTGCACGGCGATGTCCGTGACGCGTCCTCGATCGCAGACGCTGCACGGGATGCTACCGAGATCTATCACCTCGCCGCACAGGTGGCGGTCACAACCTCCGTCGCGGATCCAAGGTCCGACTTCGACGTCAACGCTCTGGGAACTCTCAACGTGCTTGAAGCAGCGAGGCGATCCGGGCGAAGGCCGTTCCTGCTCTTCACCTCAACCAACAAGGTCTACGGTTCGCTCGAGTCCGTGCCCGTGTCGGTCAGCGGAACGAGATATCGTGCGGACGATGCCGGCTTCCGCGGTGTGACCGAGCAGCAGTCACTGGACTTCCACTCGCCCTACGGATGCTCCAAGGGTGCCGCCGATCAGTACGTTCGGGACTACGCCCGAATCTACAATCTCCCCACCGTCGTCTTCAGGATGTCCTGCATCGCCGGGCCTCGACAGTTCGGCAACGAAGATCAGGGCTGGGTCGCGCACTTCCTGTACAGCGTCCTTGAAGGCAAACCCATCACCGTCTATGGCGATGGGTTCCAGGTACGTGATGTGCTCCTCGTCTCTGACCTGATCGACGGCATGGAAGCCGCCGCGCAGAACATCTCCGCCACCTCGGGCCAGGTCTTCAATGTCGGCGGAGGCCTGGAGCGAGCTGTCTCCGTAGTAGAAATGCTGCGCCTGATCGAACAGGAGACTCATGTGAAGCCGAATCTCCGCTACAGCAAAGTCCGCCCCGGAGATCAACCCCTGTACATCTCAGACACCTCCAGACTCACTCGCGCGACCGGATGGAGCGCTCGCAACTCGCTGTCGCAAACTCTCGATTCCATCCTCAAGTTCTGGGAGGCCAATCGAGAGCTCGTCTCCGCCCAGCGAGCACCCGAGCCGTCCGTCGATCTCGTGGCAGAGGAGGTCGCTTGAAATACGCTCTCGTGAATCCGTATTGGAGCTTCGAGGGATCGACCTACTTCGGCTGCCCCGATCCTCATTTCCCCCTGGAGCTTCTGTCCGCACGCGAGTTTCTCCGTTCCGCCGGACACCAGGTCCTGCTGATCGACGCGAACATGGAACAACTCTCACCGGCTCAGACCGCCGCGCGGCTCTCGGGATTCAACGAAGATTTCCTCGTTATTCCCTCCGCGCCGTCGTACCTGTTCTGGCGCTGCCCGCAGCCCGAGCTCCGTGTTCCCGCAACCTGGATCGCTGCGCTCAACCGCCCGTCAAAAACCGTGATCATCGGTCCACACGGCTCGGTCACCCCGCTCGCCACGCTGGAAAAGACCGGGGCTGATGTTGTGCTTCGTGGAGAGCCCGATCAGACCCTTCCGCAGCTGGCCACTCTCCCCTGGGAGATGGTCGCGGGTTGCTGCTGGCGTGATACGAATGGCGCCTTTCACTCGAGCCCGGGCCTCGGTGCGACCGACATGCGCGCGCTCGGTGCGCTCGACTACTCCGACTACCCCGTGGAACGGCACGCCCACAAGCACCACATCTTTCCCGGAAACGGAGCCGATCACCTCAAACTCGGCGCCGAGGTTGAGTTCGCTCGAGGCTGCCCGTACTCCTGCACCTTTTGCAACAAAACTCTGTTCCGCAATAAGTATCGCGAACGCGACCTCACGGCAGTGCTCGCGGAGATCGATCAGCTCATCGCACGCGGTGTCGACTACATCTACTTCATCGACGAGATCTTCGGCGTGGGCAAGCAGGTTCGCACTTTGCTCGAAGAGATTGCGCGCCGGCCCGTTTCGATCGGCTTCCAGACTCGCATCGATCTCTGGAACGAAGATCTCCTCGATCTGCTTGGAAAGGCGCACTGCGTCTCCTTCGAGTGCGGCGTTGAGTCGATCACGGAAGAAGGCCGCGATGCCATGAATAAGAACTGCAGGCTTTCGACCGATCGGATCACCGAGCTCCTCATCTTTGCGCGACAACATATCCCCTGGGTGCAGGCGAACCTGATCAAGACCCCCGAAGATGACGCTGCTCTCGTCGCCTCCTGGCAGAACCGCCTCAAAGCGGCAGGGGTCTGGGTGAGCGAACCGGTTCCCATGTTTCCCTTCCCCGGAAGCCCGGAATATGTAACCACCTTTGGTGCACAACCAGACGAGCAGGCATGGGAGCGCGCCCACTCCTTCTACCTCCAGCTCTTCGCCGGGAAAGGGTACAGCGACATCCAGGAGCAGCAGCCGCTCTCGTTACAGGAGCTCGAATGCGTGTCCTGCTAACGACGGACACGGTCGGTGGTGTCTGGACCTACACAAGGGAGCTCACGGAAGGTCTGCTCGAAAGGTCACATGCTGTGGCCCTCGTGAGCTTCGGCCGCCTCCCCTCTCGCGAGCAGCAGGCATGGTGCTCCGAGACCTCATCTCGCTACCCCGGCCACTTTCGTTATCTCGCGTCCGAGACCCCGCTCGAGTGGATGCAGAACAATCAGACCGCCTACTCCGGCGCCGAGGACCTGCTGCTCCAGGTCGCGCGGAGCTTTCGCGCCGAACTCCTGCACAGCAATCAATTCTGCTTTGGCAAACTTCCGCTGTCCCTGCCGAAGCTGGTCGTCGCGCATAGCGACGTCCTCAGCTGGGCCGCGGCATGCAAGCCCGATGGTCTCGACCCATCGCCATGGCTCACCGCCTACCGGAGCCTCGTTCAGGACGGCCTCAGCTCAGCAGATGCAGTCGTCGCCCCAACACACTGGATGCTCCAGGCAATCTCCGGCCGCTTCTCCTTACCTCGTGAAACACGCGTCATCCCCAACGGCCGCGACATCTCGCCTCCAGCCCACGAACTCGACCGTAAGCTGCAGGCCGTCTCAGTCGGCCGGCTTTGGGACGAAGCCAAGGGCGTCGCCCTGCTCTCAGAGGTGGCGTCCCCCTTCCCTCTTTACGTCGTCGGCGAGATCCAGCACGAAGCTGTACGGGTAACTCCGGACCTCGGCAACGCAGTCCTGCTCGGCGCCCTCGATGACGGAGCCCTCGTCGACCTGCTCCGCAGCAGCTCCATCTACCTCATGCTCTCGATCTATGAGCCGTTCGGTCTGGCTCCGCTCGAGGCCGCCCTATGCGGCTGCGCAATTCTCTCTCGAGACATATCCTCTCTCCGCGAGATCTGGGGTGACGCCGCCCTGTACTTCCGTGAGGCGCGTGAGCTCACATCGCTGCTGAACGACCTCGCACGCGACCCCGATCTACTCCTCCGAATGCAGAAGCGAGCTTCTGTACGCGCCGGGGAGATGAACCGAACGCGCATGACAGAGCTCTATGTCGAGCTCTACAGCCACCTCCTTGAGCCGCCTCGCTCACTGCACTCCGAGCAAACATCCACCGAGGTAGCCTCGCTTGTCTCGTAAACTGCGCATCGCCTATCTCACTCATTCACTACGGTCCGATTGGAACAACGGAAACGCTCACTTCCTGCGCGGCCTCCTCCGTGCGCTTTCCTCCATGGGACACGACGTCTCTGTTCTCGAGCCCGAGACGGACTGGTCGATCGAGAATCTTCGAACCGAGCCTCTCGGCATCCAGTCGCTCTCCGGCTTCTCCTCCACATACCCGGGGCTCGATGTCCAGACCTACTCTCCCGCAGACTCGCCTGAGCTTTGGCTTCAGCATCTCCGTGACGCAGAGATCGTCATCCTCCACGAGTGGAACCCTCCCGAGCTCGCCCGGCAGCTTCTCGATCTTCGCGACAAGCTGGGCTTCCGTCTGGTCTTCCATGACACCCACCACCGAGCCTCGTCATCTCCGGAGCAGATCCGTCTCTTTCAGCTTGACCGCTTCGACGGCATCCTTGCATTCGGTCAGGCACTCGAGTCCATCTACCGCGAGCGCTTCGGACTACATCGCATCTGGACTCTGCACGAGGCCGCCGACGTTACGGTCTTTCGCCCTCTTCCTGCGTCAGAGAAACAGGACGATATCGTTTGGATCGGCAACTGGGGAGATGGTGAGCGGTCCGCTGAGATCCGCGAATTTCTCATCGACCCGATCGCCGAGCTTGCGCCGATGCGGTCCACCATCTACGGCGTGCGCTATCCGGAAGACGGTCTCCAGGCTCTCGATCGCGCACACATCCGCTACGGCGGCTACCTCCCCAATCTCCAGGCGCCCGGTGTCTACGCTGCCGCTAGCCTGACCGTTCACATCCCCCGACAGCAGTACGCCTCCGCGATGCTGGGCATTCCGACCATCCGTGTCTTCGAAGCTCTCGCGTGCGGCATACCCCTCATCTCGGCTCCGTGGAAGGATACGGAACAACTCTTTCGGCCCGGCGACCTCCGCTTCGTCACAAGCGGTGCCGAGATGAAGGCCGCCATCCTGGATCTGCTCCACGACCCTGCTGCGGCGCAGGCGCAGGCACGCCGTGGCCTCGAAACCGTGCTCAGCCATCACACCTGCGACCATCGCGCCCGGCAGCTTACATCCATCTGTGAGGACCTCCTTTCGTGAAGATTTTTGCCTTCGGCTCCAGCATCGTCTCCTCCTATTGGAATGGAGCCGCAACATACTACCGTGGGTGTTACAAATACCTCGCTCGCCTCGGCCACAGCATCACCTTCGCCGAGCCCGACGCCTACGGCCGTCAGCAGCACCGCGACTCGGACGACTTCTCCTACGTCGAATCCGTCGTCTATCAACCCGGCACCGGCATCGACGACATGCTTGCCCGGGCTCGCTCGGCCGATGTCATCGTCAAGCACAGCGGCATAGGGGTGGACGACGAGACCCTGGAGCGCCGCATCCTCGAACTGCAGTCCACCTGCGCCATAACCTTCTGGGATGTAGACGCGCCCGCCACAATCGCCCGCATGCATGCCGACCAGAACGATGCGTTTCGCACCTCCATGCCGCAATACGACGCCGTCCTCACCTATGGCGGCGGCCCATGGTGCCGGGAGCAGTACCTTGCTCTCGGTGCCCGCGCCTACTTCAGCATGTACAACGGCCTCGACCCCGAGACACACTTTCCCGTTCCCCCGGATCCCACTCTCGCCTGCGACGTAGCCTTTCTCGGCAACCGCCTCCCTGACCGCGAGGCCCGCGTTGAGGAGCTCTTCCTCGATGCCGCGGAGCTCGCTCCGGACCGGAGCTTCCTTCTCGGCGGAGAGGGCTGGGGAGACAAGTCCATGCCGCCAAACGTTCGCTGGATCGGCCACGTTCCCACATCCGATCACAACCGGGTCAACTGCTCCGCCGGCATGGTCATGAACATCAACCGGGCGTCCATGGCCAAGTCCGGCTTCTCTCCACCGACCAGGGTCTTTGAGGTCGCCGGAGCCGGCACCTGTCTCCTCTGCGACGATTGGCCCGGCATCGACGACTGCTTTCTTCCCCCCGAAGAGATCCTGGTCATCCGCAACGCTCAGGACGTCGTGGACGCACTGACCCGTTACGACAGCGCGGCACGCCGCAGGATCGGTCAGGCATTTCACGCTCGCGCTCTTCGCGATCACACCTACGCCCAACGCGCAGCACAGGCGGAGCAGGCCTTCGAGTTCTGCCTCAACTCCCGCCGCGCCGGAGCGGCCCGCTCGTGAAGATCGTCATCTACGGCCTCACCATCACCTCCTCCTGGGGCAATGGGCACGCCACGACGTATCGCTCGCTCTGCAAAGCCCTAGCGCGCCGGGGACACCAGATCCACTTCGTCGAGAAGGACGTCGAGTGGTATCGCAGCAATCGCGACCTGCCCGAGCCCACCTTCTGCACCGTTCATTTCTTCGACCAATGGGCCGCAGATCGTCTCCCTTTGCTGCGCCTGGCAGAAGATGCGGACGTAGTCGTCATCGGCTCCTACTTTCCCGAAGCCATCGCCGTCACACGCGATCTCCTCGAAGCGCAGCACTGCCCAATACTCTTCTACGACATCGACACACCCATCACCCTCGCACGGCTCCGCGCGAACGGTGGCGCCGAGTACCTCGACGCGGCGCTGATCCCTCACTTCGCCGCCTACCTCAGCTTCACGGGAGGACCCGCACTCCGCGAGCTCGAACAGCGCTTCGGCTCACCTCGCGCCGTTCCCTTCTTCTGCTCGGTCGACCCGGACCTGTATCACCCAACGCCCGCCCGGTCGGAGTTCCGCTGCGACCTCAGCTATCTCGGTACCTATGCCGCGGATCGGCAGCCGAAGCTCTCCGCGCTGCTAAACGATGCCGCCGCCATCCTTCCCGATATGCAGTTTCTCGTCGCCGGCCCGCAATATCCGGATAATCTCTCCTGGCAGCCAAGCGTGCGTCGCCTGATCCATGTCTCCCCGCCCGACCACCCCGCCTTCTACTCCTCTTCCCGGTTCACGCTGAACCTCACCCGGGACGATATGGTCAGTGCCGGATACTCGCCCTCAGTTCGACTGTTCGAGGCATCCGCCTGCGGCGCAACAATCCTCTCCGACCTCTGGCCCGGCCTCGAAGACTTCCTTACACCCGGAACCGAGATCCTCGTCCCGAAGGACACGACCGAGGTCGCCGACCTGCTTCGCAGCATGACCGACGAAGAACGCAGGCGCATCGGTTCAAACGCCCGCGAACGCATCCTCTCGGAGCACACGGCAGAGCATCGTGCGATCGAATTCGAAGCGATCGTCTCCACCTGCGCCGCCTCCCGACCTGGCTCAAGTCGGGTCTAGTCACGCATCAACTCCCCGAGCGACCGCACACACGAGTCCGGCCCCTCCGCCTGCAGCTCCTCGAAGCTGTAGATACCCGTAGCCACGGCGATCACGTCCAGCCCGTTGGATCGGGCAGCGCGCACATCCTGGGGAGTGTCCCCCACCACGCACACCGAAGCATGCTCCCCCGCCAGCGCTCGGGCCTTTGCCAGAGCTCCCCGGAAGACGTCGGTCCGGTACTCGTACTCGTCGCTGTACCCGCCAAAGTCGAAGCGTTCCAGCAAACCGCAACTCCCGAGCTTCAGCCGCCCGATCCCTTCAAGGTTGCCGGTCGCCACGCCAAGCACCGCGCCCCGCGCCCGCAGATGATCCAGCACCTCCGGTACCCCCGGAAGCACAGTCGCACACAGGTCTGCTCTCCGCTCCGTGACAAAGCGGCACATACCATCTCGAGCCTCGCCGAGCCGTGGCCGCCACACCTCTTCGCTCACGCCTGCAAAGGCCAGAGCATCCCGCAAGATACCCACGTCTGTATTTCCGTGAGCTGTGACGCCTTCCAGATTCAACGGACGCCCGGCAAGCGACCCCAGCGCCTCGCAAAACGCGAAGTAGTGGACCGCGTCCGTGCAGTTCAGCAGGGTTCCGTCAATGTCGAACAGGTATGCGTCGTAGCGATCCCATTTACGCTTTGCTGCTCTCCCGCTCTCAGCTTCCATAGTCATCCCGCAATCTCCCCCGCAGAGACATGGAAGTTGCGCTTCACCAGCTCCGCCCTGATCTTCTCCACCACACTCCCCCAGTCACCCTGCGCAGGCTGTCGAAACAGCCTCATCTTCGGATACCACGGAGAGTCACACCGCTCCGACATCCATCTCCAGTCCGCCGCATGTTGAAGCATCACCCACACAGGCACCCCCAGAGCCCCCGCCACATGCGCCGCCAGTGTATCCACGGTGATAACAAGATCCAGGTTCGCGATAACCGCCGCCAAAGCGAGCATCCCCTCCCCGCACTCTGCTGCGTCGCACACTGTCCCGTTCTCGATCCACGGGCGTGCCTGCGCAGCCGCCGCGCCTCCCTGCAAGGTCCAGAACTCCGCAAGTCCACTGCGGACGATCGGCTCCATGTCCGTGATGGAAATCGATCGATCCATGTTCCACTGACCCGCGGCCCACACCAGCCCCACTCTCGGCAGGCCTCTCCGCCCCATCGTTTGCGCTGCTCGATTGGTATCGTGCGCCGAAAGTTGCAGGTACTCCTCGGCAATCGGAAGCTCCATCTGAGTCGTTCGAAACAGGTACGGCAGCTCCATCACCTCAACCTGCACATCGAATTCTGAAGGCTGCTCTGGTGCCCCCTCTCCCCACGTAACCACCTCATCGACACCTTGCAGCATCGGCGCAAGCTCCACCAGCCGCGGCGGCACCTCCACGATCAAACGATCCGCGAGCGAGCGAAGCTTCGGCACGTAGCGCAGAAACTGAATCGCGTCCCCAAACCCATGGAGGCAGCGCACAATCACGCGCCTCCCACAGATCTCCTCGCCCCTCCAGAATCGATGAGGATCTGCGCCACCTCGCAGCCGGATGCGGTCGCTTTCACGCCAGGCCGCTGCAAAGTCGCCCAGCAGCATGGCCCCCATCCACCTCCCTGCGGAACAGCGATCGGGATCGGCACCCATCTGTTCCGCAACATCGAACGCCGATATCGCCTCCCGGATCTGCCGCTCGTCGAGGAGCCGCTCCGCCACAGCGATCTGGCGATGCAATTGCCCGGATGGATCCTCCCCCAGGCTCACCCTCGTCCGTCCTTCGCCCCCGTAGCCGGGTACACGCAGTGCGGCCCGTCCGGCGGAACCCCGATCGGCCTCCACCGGCACACATACACCTCGTCTTCCGGCTGCGCTTCGATCACAAATCCGGATGAGCGCAGCATCGCCTCCACACACGCTCGGTTCGGCACCCACCAGTTCGTCTCATCGTGTGCATACCGCTCTTCAATGAAGTGCAGCTTCGGATATCCAGGTTCATCAAACGGTGCCGGAGCATTAAAGTCGTAGTCTTCCTCTACCTCCGCAACATCGCGACTTCCACGCTGCATGCTCTGAAACAGAAACAGATCCTTCGCCACGTGCTCGTGAATAAGATCAAGCGCCAGCAGCGGGTGACGCAGATGGTAGAGCACACCCATAAAGATGACCACATCGAATCTTTCGCCGAGCGAAGCGACATCCCACACCGGAAGTTTGCGGAACTCCACATCCATCCCGCTCACCTCGGCCGCGAAGCGAGCCTGCCTCAGATAGTGCTCATCCGTGTCGATCCCCAGCACACGCGAAGCTCCGCGCCGCTTCATCTCAAAGGAGTAAAACCCCGCATTGCATCCGATATCGAGAACGCTGCACCCGCTCAGGTCGCGGGGCAACGCATCCCGGAAACGCTCATACTTCACCTGCGGATAGTCCCCCAGGAAGTGTTCCGGCGCTGTAGATACGTCCCCCAGTCTCATGTTGTGGAACCACGGGCCGAGCTCCGTGATACGTCTCTCCAACTCCTCGCGCCCTGCCGCCGAAACGTCCAGTGATACAGTCATCGTTCCCCTCTCTCCTGCGTCGTTCCATCCAGCCCACGATCGCCCTTCTCCTCGAGAAGACGGATCGCCGACCGATATCCATGCAGCGTCCCGACATCCACGTAGGCCTGCCCGGCGCGTACGCCTACAGCTCCGCCGCCCTCCGCGATCCAAGCGTTCACCAACGTCCCCAAATACTCATCTCGCCTCTCCGGCCTGCACCAAAGCGCATGGAGCTCGTGAAACACACGACCCGGCATCTTGATCGCACCCCATATCCAGTTCGACCGCGCACCCGGCTTCTTCACCTCGATCTCCACCACCGATCCACTCTCATCCGTCACAACAGCGTCGAAGAGCTCCGGATGCTCGACCGGAAACAGCAGAAACGAGAGCCGGTCTCCGGGAAGCGCGCAGAAACCCTCCTCGGGCGCCCACAACGTGTCCGGCAATCCGATCAGTACCGACTCATCCTCACGCACCAGCGGAAGCGCGCGAAACAACGCATCGCACAAACCCCCGGCATTCGGCTGCACGACATACGCGATATCGGCGCCCCACAGCCTCGATCCGTAGTACTCCAGAATGTCCGTCTTACCCGGAGAGATGACGAAGCAAAGCTTGTCCGCACCGCCACGGATCATGCGCTCCACCAGGTATTCGCTGATCGCGCGCGGTCGCTCCTTCCCGTCCTCGACACGGCTCCCCACCGGCAGCAGCTCCTTCGAGAACGCCAGCGGCTGAATCCGGCTTCCCTCTCCCGCTGCTGGAATAATGCCCCACATCCCCGATCTCTTAACCAAAGATCTACGCCACCGCTTCCCGCCCGCT
This sequence comes from uncultured Acidobacteriaceae bacterium, assembly GCA_963719405.1. Taxonomy (GTDB): domain Bacteria; phylum Acidobacteriota; class Terriglobia; order Terriglobales; family Acidobacteriaceae; genus Edaphobacter. The sequence goes on along the minus strand of OY970381.1, from coordinate 3,401,139 downwards.
CGCATGCCGGACCGACTCGCACATCTGTTCCAGTTCTACTACGCGGCGGTCTCCCGTATGCTCCGTCAGGGTTCGCTCTCGCGCCGCAATCGCGATACAGCTTAGCTCGGCGTCCGAAAGCGCAAGTGCCTCAAGCACCTGTTCCGCGGTTGCGACCGGAACAATCTCCCGTCCCGGCTCAAAGAAGCTGTCTATTCCCTCCCACACGTCTGTCAGAATCGGAACACCGCAGGCCGCGGCCTCAAACAGTCGTCCCGATGGACAGTAGCCATAGGCAGCCATCGCTCGTCTCGTCACATTCAGGGTCGCTCTGCCCGAGCAGAAGAACGCAGGGTGCAGCGACGGCGGAAGATGCCGGACAAACGCGATATTCGACGTCCATGGAAACTCGTCCGGGTACTGGGCGCCGCCGATCAGGAAGCGTGCCTCCGGCAGCAGGCGCGCCGGCTCCAGCAACAGACGGCTTACGCCATCCTGCCGGTCCGCCGCATACGTTCCCAGGTACGAGAGCGTCGCCCGGAACTCCTCCCGTGCCGTCACTGGAAAGTGGGTCTCCGGATCCACCGATCCGTACATCGGCGCCACCACACGTGCGCCCAGTCGGCTCTTCAACTCGTCCAGGGCCCGTCCCCCGGTGAAGCTGAGCACAAGGTCGAAATCTCCTAGTCCCCTGGCTGGCAGGTACTCCACCGCGGCCCCCGTCGTCAGCCCGTCCAGCGTCACTGGGGTGTCAAGATCGTAAAACGCCTTCACCTCCGCCCGTGACTCAAGAATCAGGTCGCACGCCGCGGGTCCGTCCGGGCAATAACTCGTGCAGATCGCAACATCAGCTCGGTCCAGATCTCGCCTGGCCGCAACCCGTATCTCATCGAGAGAGGTGTAGAGATGCAATCCTGCCCCCTCAGGAAGCTCCCGGAGGTCGCGCGTGTTCGCGTAGTACGGGACGTCACGCTCGTAAAAACTCACCGTGTGCCCTCGCCGGAGCATCGCCTTCACCAGCGATCTCCACAGCGTGGCGTGCCCGTTACCCCACGAGGAAGAGATACTCAGGCCAAAGATGACTAGATGCATAGCCCGCCCGGCCCGCAGACTCGCACGAAACTCCTGTTCGCAAAGAACTCCATGCGTCGCCGAGATGGGCAAAAGGGATGGGACATGGGGAGCAAGCGCCTGCGTAAGTCTTGCGCTGACGACTCATTAGGATGGAACTATGCAACTGGAGGTTGGACGGCCATACTCTTCGGACGGCTGCGAGCGGCGATGGAGCCGCACCGCGCTCGCCGCATCGAGGCCCCACTCAATCTCCGCCGCTGCCGATCGCAAGGACGATTATTTTCCCCCCTGAAGGAAGTACCCTCACCTCACCTTCTCGTCGGTATCCCGGCAATCCGCATCCCCGCTCCGGCCGGACCTCAAACATCGTTGCAAGCCCCTGACCATGGAACAACTTGCCCCTCTCCACCCGGTCCAAACCAGACTTGGGAGCGCATTTACAGTGACATTGCCACTTTGTTGGTGTAAAAGTCAGAATGTCTCTGGAAGGCTGCCGGGAGAGCGCCGAGGTTTCTCAGTAGGTATGTTCGATCTCGCTGGAAAGTGCGCTGTTGTCATTGGGGGAACCTCCGGTATTGGCCTTGCCATAGCACACGGTCTCGCGGCGCAGGGCGCAAATGTCGTCGCGTCGTCACGATCCACGTCCGCCGTCGAACAGGTTGCAGATGCGATCGAAGCCAGGGGCGTCAAAACCCTCCGCGTCTCCTCGGACGTGCTCGATCGCGGCTCGCTCCAGAACCTTCACGACGCTGCCGCCTCCTCCTTCGGCCAGATCGATATCCTCGTCAACTCGGCAGGCATCACAAAGCGTCTTCCGACCCTCGACTTCCCTGAACACGCCTGGCGCAGCATCATGGACGTCAACCTGAATGGCACCCTCCGCGCCTGCCAGATCTTCGGCAAGAACATGATCGAACACAAGCGTGGCTCCATCATCAACATCGCTTCGCTCGCCACATTCGTCGCCTTCCATGAGGTAGCGGCCTACGGCGCCAGCAAGGCCGCCGTTGGTGCCCTTACCCGTTCGCTCGCCGTGGAGTGGGCCCAAAGTGGAGTCAGGGTCAACGCGATCGCCCCAGGCATCTTCCCAACCGATCTCAACCGCGATCTGCTCGACTCCCCACGAGGCAAAGAGCTCATCGTCCGAACCCCCATGGGCCGCTTCGGCGACGTCAACGAGGTCGTCAGCGCAGCTCTCTACCTCGCCTCCGGCCAGAGCAGCTTCACCACGGGACAGATACTCGCAGTGGATGGCGGATACCTTGCCAGCGGGGTCAATCAATAGGTATGCAGCCAACCTCACGCTCGGAGACTGGAACCCGCGGCATCAAGCGCATCGACCTCGCTTACGTCGAACTCGCCTCAAGCGAAAACGCCCGCGACATCAATCGCGACATCGTCCTCGAAATCATCCGCTCCAGGCAGCCCGTCGCCCGGGCGGATCTCGCGCGTTCCTCCGGCCTGCAGCCAAGCACGATCTCGGCGATCGTCGAGCAGCTGATCCGGGAGAAGTGGGTGTCCGAAGGCGCCGTCGCACGTCGCCCCCGCGGTCGCCGCCCCACCCTCCTTTCCCTCAACGACGACCTCGTCATTCTCGTCGCGGACGTCCGGCCAAACCAGACCATCGTTGCTCTGATCGATCTCAACGGCCGCTTCCTCGCACGTGAAACCGTCTCACTCGTCTCCGAGCCGGAGCGCTCCGTCGAGAAGATCATCCAGTGTATGGAGTCCATCCGCGCCAGCCACAGAGATCGGTCCTTCGAAGGCATCGGCATCAGCATGCCTGGCCGGGTCGATCCCGAGACCCAACGGCTCCTCCTCGCGCCCAACCTGAAATGGGGCGGGTATGACATCAAGAGCGCAGTCGAGCAGAGACTGCAACTCCAGGTCGAACTGGCCAACGCTGCCAACGCCTGCCTTCTCTCGGAGCTCTGGTCAGGACGGCTCGACGGCGTTCGCAACGCCGTCCTCATCACCATCTCCGAAGGCCTCGGTGCGGCGATCCTCGCAAACGGTCAGATCATCACCAGCCGCAGCGGTCTTGCAGGCGAGTTCGGCCACAGCCCCATCGATCCCACCGGTCCCATCTGCGGCTGCGGCCAGCGCGGGTGCTGGGAGGTCTTCGCCTCCTCCACAGCCGCCCTGCGCTTCTTTGCAGAGGCCAATCCCGGCCACCGCGCTCTTCTCATCCAGGAGCTGCTCCAGATGGCAGAGGAGGGTGACCCCGCGGCGATCGCCGCCGTCACTCGCCAGGCGGCACACCTCGGCCGCGGTCTCCGGCTCGTCACAGCAGCGCTTGCACCCGAGGTAATCCTCATTACCGGAGATCTGACCAGCGCCTGGCAGCGTGTTGGACCCATCATTCAGACAGAGATGGAAGACACAATGCTCGCCGGGCCGCCACCGCAGCTCCGCATCACCAGCGACGGTGAACTGTCGCGTCTCCGCGGCGCCGCCGCCGTCGTTCTCCAGCGGCACTCCGGCTACCATAAGTCCACTCACATGCCAGTCGCTGGAAACCGCATCGGGCGGCCGCTCACACCCGAAAAGAAGAAGGCCTGACGATCATCTACCCGCATCTCTTTCCAGAGCTCCGTTCCGTTCTCGCAGCGCGATAGCTCCCCGCCACAACACCCGTTCCAGGCAGGCGAACGCGCCTTGACACCAACTCGCCGCGAACGCTAATGTTCGCGTCACATACGAAATACCACGCACGTTTCGCATAGACTGAACCGTCTCGCTCTCTTCACATCTGGAGGTACAGAATCACCATGCAACTACAGCGATTCGCTGCCGCGATGCTCCTCATAGGCACCTTGAACGTCCTCGGAAACAACCTCTCAGCCCAGGCCCCCGGATCCCTCCCCTACCAGGACATCGCCCTCCCCGCAGAGCAGCGAGCCGCTGACCTCGTCTCACGCATGACCCTCGAAGAAAAGGTCTCGCAACTCATCAACACCTCCCCGGCCGTTCCGCGCCTCGGTGTCCCCGCCTATGACTGGTGGAGCGAAGGCCTCCACGGCATCGCCCGCTCCGGATACGCAACCATGTTCCCGCAGGCGATCGGCATGGCCGCCACCTGGGATACACCCCTGCTCGGCCGCGTCGCGACGACCATCTCCTCCGAAGCCCGCGCCAAAAACAACGAGGCCCTTCGCCACGACATCCACTCCATCTACTACGGCCTCACCATCTGGTCCCCCAACATCAACATCTTCCGCGACCCACGCTGGGGACGCGGCCAGGAGACCTACGGAGAGGACCCCTTCCTCACCAGCCGTCTCGGCGTCTCCTTCGTCGAAGGCCTCCAGGGAAGCGATCCCAACTACTTCAAGGTCATCGCCACACCCAAGCACTACGCGGTCCACAGCGGCCCGGAGTCCACGCGGCACACCGCAGACGTCGATCCCTCGCCGCATGACCTCTGGGATACCTTCCTCCCCGCCTTTCGCGCCACCATCACAGAAGCAAAGGCCGACTCCATCATGTGCGCCTATAACGCCATCGACAAGTCTCCGGCGTGCGCCAACAAAGAGCTCCTTCAGAACATCCTCCGCGGCGACTGGGCCTTCAAAGGCTTCGTTACCTCCGACTGCGGCGCTGTAGACGACTTCTTCGAGAAGGTCGGCCACGGCTTCTCCCCGGATGCGGAAGCAGCCTCCGTGGCCGGCATCCGCGCCGGCACAGATACCAACTGCGGCACCACCTATCTCGCCCTTACCAGTGCTGTGAAGAAAGGCCTCATCAAGGAGGCCGAGATCGATGTCTCCCTCAGGCGCCTCTTCGTCGCCCGCTACAAGCTCGGCCTCTTTGATCCCGCAGCCAAAGTGCCTTACACCAGCATCCCTTTCACAGACGTAAACTCGCCTGAACATCAGGCGCTTGCGCTTGAAACCGCCAACAAATCCATGGTTCTGCTCAAGAATGACGCCGGGTTTCTCCCGCTGAAGCGCAACCTCCGCACCATCGCCGTAGTCGGCCCCAACGCCGCCTCCCTCTCTGCGATCGAAGGCAACTACAACGCCGTCCCGCTAAACCCGGTGCTTCCGGTCGACGGTATCGCCGCCGAGTTCTCGGGCGCAAAGGTCCTCTACGCAGAGGGCGCGCCCTATGCAGAAGATGTCGCGCTTCCGGTTCCCCGGACCATGTTCCGCACCGGCACCTCCTCGCCCGCCGAGGGCCTTCAAGCCGAGTACTTCGCCAGTGACGACTTCAACGGAAAGCCCATCGCGACCCGAGTCGACAAGCAGATCGACTTCGACTGGAACTCGGCAAGTCCGGTACCAGGAGCGCCCGCAGATCACTTTGCCGTTCGCTGGTCCGGCACCATCACCGCGCCTCAGCCCGGAGACTTCGACTTCACCGTTCGCCTCGCGCACTGCTATCCCTGCGGCGATCATGAAAAGTTTGCCGTCTACCTCGATGGCAAGCCCGTCACCGCGTTCGATTCGCCTGCGGGCGCAGAGTCACGGCCCAGCTCCACGCCCCGCTTCAAGATGAGCTTCGCCGATACCAGGCCCCACCAGTTCAGGCTCGAATACCTCCACAAGGCGCCGCTCTTCGGCGCAGGCATCTCCCTTGACTGGGTCCCAGCAGCCGACTACCTCCGCAAGGAGGCCGTAGCCACGGCCCGGAACGCCGATGTCATCCTCGCCTTCGTCGGCCTCTCGCCCGAGCTCGAAGGCGAAGAGATGCCCATTCACGTCGAAGGTTTCTCCGGCGGAGACCGCACCGACATCAAACTTCCGGCAGCCCAGCAAAACCTCCTCGAAGCTCTATCCGCCACCGGCAAACCCTTAGTAGTCGTGATGCTGAACGGCAGCGCGCTCTCGGTCAACTGGGCGCAGGAGCACGCAAAGGCGATCCTCGAGGCCTGGTACCCCGGTCAGGCTGGCGGCACTTCTATCGCTCAAACCCTCAGCGGAAAGAACAACCCCGGCGGACGCCTTCCCGTCACCTTCTACACCTCGCTCGATCAGCTTCCTCCCTTCGATGACTACGCCATGGCCAACCGCACCTATCGCTACTTCAAGGGCAAACCCCTCTTCGGGTTCGGATACGGTCTCAGCTACACCACCTTCTCCTACTCCGGTCTCAAGCTCTCAACCAAATCTCTGTCGGCAGGCGATACGCTCACGGTCGAAGCAGACGTGAAGAACACCGGCACTCTCCCCGGCGACGAGGTAGCCGAGCTTTACCTCACGCCACCCCATACCGCCGTCTCGCCTGCCCTCGCGCTCGACGGCTTCACCCGCATCCATCTGTCACCCGGAGAGACAAGGCACGTAAGCTTCAAGCTCGATCCGCGCACCCTCTCTCAGGTGGACGAGAAAGGCGTCAGAGCCGTCGTCCCCGGCACCTACCGCCTCTCCGTCGGCGGAGCCCAACCCACCGACACCCATAACGCCCAGACCGCCGACTTCAGCATTCAAGGAACCAGGGAGCTCCCGCGCTGATGCTTCGCCGCGCAGCCCGGCTTGCCACTCTCTCACTCCTCGCCGTATCCTTCGCGAGCGCAGAGAACGGTGAGCAAGCCTGGCTGCGCTACGCGGCTCTCGACCCGTCCGCAGCTATCCAGTACCGCAGCCTTCCCCACCTTGTCGTGCACTCCGGATCGTCTGATATCGGCGCAAATGCCGCACGCGAGCTGACCCGCGGTCTCCACGCAATGCTCGGGGCAGAGCTCGCTCAAAGCTCCACCTTACCCAATCAAAACGCCTTCCTCCTCGGCACCGTGCCCGAGATCAGCCGCCTCCTCCCGGGCTGGCGATCACCATCAACGCTGCCACCTGAAAGCTTCGCCATCTCGCACTCATCCGTCAACGGACGCACCTACTGGATCGTCACAGGCGGAGACGATCGCGGCGAGCTCTACGGCGTCTTCCACCTCCTCGAACAGGTCGCCCAGCTGCATCCCCTCACCGACGACACCGAGGCTCCCTCCGCGCCCATTCGCTGGGTCAACCAATGGGACAACCTGGACGGCTCCATCGAACGTGGATACGCCGGCCGCTCCATCTTCTTCGACCGCGGCCATGTTCGCGCCGACCTCACCCGCGCCTCGGAATACGCCCGGCTCCTTTCCTCCGTAGGCCTCAACGGCTGCACCGTCAACAATGTCAACGCCGACCTCCACGTCCTCGAGCCCGCGACCCTCCGCGAACTCAGCCGTATCGCCGACGCCTTCCGCCCGTGGGGCGTCCGCATGTCCATCTCCATCGACCTGTCCAGCCCCCAGGTCGTCGGTCACCTGCCCACCTTTGACCCGCTGGACCCAACCGTCGCCGCCTGGTGGCAAAGCAAGACCGACGAGGTCTACCGGCTCATCCCCGACCTCGCCGGCTTCGTCGTCAAAGCCGATTCCGAAGGCCGCGCCGGTCCCTCGCAATACGGCCGCACTCCCGCCGAAGCCGCGAACGTCCTCGCCCGCGCCCTCGCTCCCCATCACGGCGTCGTCCTCTACCGCGGCTTTGTCTACAACCACCATCTCGACTGGCAAGATCTCAAGGCCGACCGCGCCCGCGCCGGCTTCGACAACTTCGCCCCGCTCGACGGCAAATTCGACCCCAACGTCATCATCCAGATCAAGCACGGCCCCATTGACTTCCAGGCACGCGAGCCCGTCTCCCCCCTCTTCGCCGCCCTCCGGCACACCTCGCAGGCCATCGAGCTCCAGGCCACGCAGGAGTACACCGGCCAGCAACGCCACATGGTCTTCCTCGTCCCCATGTGGAAGACCATGCTCGACACGGACCTCCATGCGCCCGGCGCTGACGGCCAGCCCCGCAGCACGCCGGTCAAACAGATCGTCGAAGGCCGCCGCTTCCCGCAGCCAAGCGGCGCACCCCGACCCGGCGGCTTTGTCTCCGTTGTCAACGTTGGCCTCGATACCAACTGGCTCCATCACCCAATGGCCCTTGCCAACCTCTACGGCTACGGCAAGCTCGCCTGGAGCCCCGACCTCACCTCCGAGCAGATCGTCGACACCTGGACCCGCCTCACCTTCGGCAACAACCCCCTCGTCGTCTCCACCATCGACAAGCTCCAGCTCAACTCCTGGCGAACCTACGAGAACTACACCGGCCCCCTCGGCGTCGGAACCCTCACCGACATCATCGGCATCCACTTCGGCCCCGGCATCGAGTCCGCCGAACGCAACGGCTGGGGCCAGTGGATCCGCGCAGACCACCTCGGCATCGGCATGGATCGCACCGTCGCCACCGGCACCGGATACATCGGCCAGTACCCGCCGGCACTCGCCCACACCTACGAGTCCCTCGCCACCTGCCCCGACGACCTCCTCCTCTTCATGCATCACGTCCCCTACACCCACGTCCTCCACTCCGGAAAGACAGTGATCCAGCACGTCTACGACTCGCACTACGAAGGCCCAGCCACCGCCTCCACCTATGCCCCCGTTTGGACCCGCCTGCACGGCCTCATCGATGACCAGCGATACACCGCAGTCCTCCACCTGTTCGAGTACCAGGCCGGCCACGCCCTCGTCTGGCGCGACGCCATCAACGACTGGTTCTTCAGGATCTCCGGCATCTCCGACACCGCCGGCCGCGTAGGCCATCATCCCGACCGCATCGAAGCCGAAGCCATGACCTCAGACGGTTACAAATCCGTCGACGTCACCCCTTGGGAGACCGCCTCCGGCAGCAAAGCCGTCACCTGCGACCGCACCTCCGCCTGCACCCTCAGCACTATCCTCAACAAACCTCCAGGCGCCTACACCCTCTCCGTCCAGTACTTCGACATCCGCGACGGCGTCGCCGGCTTTGACCTCCTCCTCAACGACCGCCCCATCGCCCACTGGGCAGCTGACGACACCGTCCCTCCCGCCGTCCTCGACGAACACCTCGACGGCCACACCAGCACCCGCTTCACCCTCCCCCGCATCTCCCTCAAACCGGGCGACACCCTCACCCTCCGCGGCACCCCGCAAGACCTCGACCGCGCCGCCGTCGACTACATCGAGATCACCCCGACCACACCATGAAGATCACCGCCGCCCGCCTCATCATCTGCTCCCCCGACCGAAACTTCGTCACCCTCCGCATCGACACCGACGAAGGCATCTACGGCCTCGGCGACGCCACCCTCAACGGCCGCGAGCTCGCCGTTGGCTCCTACCTCCAGGACCACGTCCTGCCCTGCATCATTGGCCGCGACCCCTTCCAGACAGAGGACATCTGGCAGTATCTCTACCGCGGTGCCTACTGGCGTCGCGGCCCCGTCACCATGTCCGCCATCGCCGCCGTCGACGTCGCCCTCTGGGATATCAAGGGCAAAGCCCTCAATACTCCCGTCTACAACCTCCTCGGCGGCCAGAGCCGCGATGGCGTCCTCGTCTACACCCACGCCAATGGCGCCGATATCCCCGAAACCATCGACTCCGTCCAGCGCCACATCGCTGAAGGCTACCTCGCCGTCCGTGCCCAGGCCGGCGTTCCCGGCATCGCCTCCAGCTACGGAGTCCCCAAGGCCGGCAAGCCCTACGAGCCAGCCGAGCGCGGTCTTCCCTCTGAATCCCTCTGGTCCACCGAGCGCTACCTCAACTTCGTCCCCTCCCTCTTCGAGAAACTCCGCGTCGAGCTCGGTCCCGATGTTCACCTCCTCCACGACGTCCACCACCGCCTCACCCCCATCGAAGCCGCACGCCTCGGCAAGTCACTCGAACCCTTCCATCTCTTCTGGCTTGAAGACCCCTGCCCCGCAGAGCTCCAGGAGTCCTTCGCCCTCATCCGCAAACACACCACCACCCCGATCGCCACTGGAGAGGTCTTCAACTCCCTCTGGGACGCACACGACCTCATCCGTCACCAGCTCATCGACTACATCCGCATGACGGTCGTCCACGGCGGAGGCATCACACACCTCAAAAAGACCGCCGACTTCGCCGCCCTCTACAACGTCCGCACCGGCTTCCACGGAGCCACCGACCTCTCACCCGTCACCATGGCCGCGGCCCTCCACTTCGGCCTCGCCATCCACAACTTCGGCATCCAGGAGCACATGCCCCACTCTCCGCTCACCGACGCCGTCTTCCCGCATCACTACACCTTCAACGCCGGCTACATGCACCCCGGCAACGCCCCCGGGCTTGGCGTCGAGATCGACGAAGCCCTGGCCGCCAAACATCCCTATCAACGCGCCTATCTCCCCGTAGCCCGTAAGCTCGACGGAACTCTGACGGACTGGTAGCCCGGCCACAACTTCCTTGCGCCCTGCCGAGCCCCCCTGTCCGGACGCGCTAGACTTGATATGTGGCCTCAACGGCAACCACCTCGTCTCAACCCTCGACACCTCTGGCCCACGCCAAAGCCCGCCCCAGCCTGTTCGCCGACTACGCCACCCTCTTCAAACTCCGCGTGTCCACCATGGTCATCATCACCGCGGGAGCAGGCTTCTACCTCGGTTCACTCCGCAGCGGGATCAGCCCGTTCCACGGAGGTCTCCTTCAGGCGCTTGCAGGCATCGCCGCCGTAACCTGCGGTTCATCCGCTCTCAATCAGGCACTTGAGCGTCGGTCCGACGCCCACATGCGCCGCACCTCCAACCGACCCATGGCCGCCCACCGGATCTCCTTCGCACACGGGCTTCTGGTCGGCTTCGCCGCCGTCTTCCTCGGAACCATCTATCTCGCTCACGTCACCAATCCCTTGACCGGAACGTTGACTCTGCTCACCGCAGTCGGCTACGTCGGCATCTACACCCCCCTCAAACGCATCACTTCGCTCAACACCTTTATCGGCGCCTTTCCGGGTGCACTCCCTCCGCTGATCGGCTGGACCGCGGCGCGCGGCCTCATCGAGTGGCCGGCCGTCGCCCTCTTCGCCATCCTGTTCGTCTGGCAGTTCCCCCACTTCATGGCCATCGGCTGGATGTATCGCGACGACTACCGCCACGGCGGCATCCGCCTCACCGCCACCCAGCAACCCATCTCCGACGCCGCCCGCGCCACCGTTGTGCAGGCCCTCTTCTACGCCGTGCTGATGATCCCCGTCAGCCTCTGGCCCACAGCGCTCGGTATCGCCGGAAGGCCCTACGCCGTAGTCGCAACCATCCTCGGCGCCGCATACCTCGGATACACCATTCGATTTGCGTTTATCCTTCGCAATCCGGCCGCCTCCGATTCGCGCGCCCTCGCCCGGGATCTGCTCAAAGCCTCCGTCATCTACCTTCCGCTCCTCCTCGCCGCCATGATCCTCAACGCCAGGGGCCGACTCCTGTTCTGACCCTCCAGACCTCCAGGGAGGCAGCCTTCCACATCATCAACAACCCACTCGGACGTCACCGCCGACCCCATACACACCGCTTTAGAATGAAGAAGATCCTGATGCCCACCCTCAGCAGAACATCCCCAGCGTCATTTCGCACCCCGCCCGGTGTCGTCCTCGGGATCGTCGGCGTCTCCGCGGTTGCCTCCCTCTTTCTGGCCTGGCTCGTCTACTTCCACGCCCCCACCGACGTCGCCGGCACCCACCTGACGTTTCTTCCCGCGCTCAACGCCCTCCTCAACACCTGCTGCACGGTTGCTCTCCTCTTCGGCCTCAACTTCATCCGCCGGCGCCACATCACAGCGCACCGCAACTCGATGTTCACGGCATTTCTGTTCTCCTCGTTATTCCTGGTCACCTACATCACCAACCACGCAATGCACGGAGACATGCGCTTTCTGGGCCAGGGTCCTGTCCGCCCCATCTACTTCGCCCTGCTCATCTCTCACATCTTCCTCTCCATCGTCGCGCTTCCGTTGATCCTCATCACCTTCTACCTCTCTCTCTCCGGCCGCTTCCCGATCCATCGCAAGGTCGCCCGGTACACCTACCCCATCTGGCTCTACGTCTCCGTTACCGGCGTCATCGTCTACGCCATGCTCGCGGTCTACCGCTGAAGAAAGACAACCGCGACCCTCAATGCAGCCAGACACCCGTAAGCTCCTCCGATCCGGCCTCCTCATCTTCTTCACCGGAGTCATCTCTGCCGCCTCGATCTTCCTCCTCTTCGGCGGCATCACCCGTCATCAGGGCCCCCACACCAACTCCGGCTGGCTTGCCCTCATGCTCGCCATGGGCTGCCTTCCCACCGGCACTCTCACCCTCACACTCGCAATCCTGAAGCTCTTCGGTGACCGCCACCGCTGACCTGCGCGCCGCGATCGTCACCACCACGACCCCGCCTCTGATCTCATCCAGTGCGATTGTCCTCGACCGCACCGTCCGGCAGAGCTCCCGCCCCCCGCTCACCTCCTGTCATCCTCTCTGCTATCCTCGATTTTCAGAAACTCAGTGGCGGTCCCATCGGCCCGCACCCACCAGAAAGTGACTTCACCCATGGCAAAAGGCGTCAACAAAGTCTTCCTCCTCGGCAACGTCGGCAAAGACCCCGAGATCCGCGCCACCCAGGGCGGCATGACCATCGCCAGCTTCACCCTCGCCACCGCTGACCGCCAGAAAGGCCAGGACGGTCAATGGACCGACAAGACCGAGTGGCACAACCTCGTCTGCTTCCAGCGCACCGCAGAGATCGTCCGCGACTACGTCAAAAAGGGCACCCAGATCTTTGTCGAAGGCAAGATCCAGACGCGCTCCTGGGATGACAAGGAGTCGGGCCAGAAGAAGTACCGCACCGAAATCCTCGTCAACGACCTTTCCCTGCTCGGCGGAGGACAGGGACGCGGTGCCGGTGGCGACGAAGGCAGCTCCAGAAGCTCTGGCGGATACTCCAAGTCCGGCACGGCAACCTACGATCAACCTTCGCAGCGCCAGCCCGCCAGCGCACCGGACTACGGCGACACCGGCATCACCGACGACGACATCCCCTTCTAACCCACGACGCCCCAGCGGCCTGGCCCCCGGCGCAGCTCGCAGTGCTGTCCGGGAGCAGCTCCTGGGGCCTCCGTCATCTCCTGAATCCGGATCTCCCGGCCCGCCTTGCGGTTACCTCACCGGCACGCCATCATAGGCAGATGCGCTTCGCGGCCCTGCTCCTTGCCTGCCTCTCCTGCACCCTTACTGCCCAGCAGCTCACCCCGCACACCCTCTCCCTTCCCAAACAGAAACAGATCACCCTCTCCCTTCCCCAGGGGCTCACCGTCGACCTCGCGGCGACCGGCCTCCACTGCCCCCGCTTCTTTGCCGTCTCACCCGATCACCGCATCTTCGTCGCCGATCTATACGACCGCAGCGACAACAGCAAAGGCGCGCTCTACATCCTCGATGGCTGGAATCCCCAGACCCACACCTTCGCCCAGGTTACTCCGTACCTCGAACACCTCCGCAACCCGAACAACCTCGCCTTCTACACAGATCCCTCCGGCCAGACGTGGCTCTACACCGCCCTCACCGACAAGCTGATCCGCCTCCGCTACAAAGCCGGCGACATCCATCCCACCTCTGCCCCTGAAGTCCTGGCCAGCTTCCCCGACTACGGCCTTAGCTACAAGTACGGCGGCTGGCATCTCACCCGCACCGTCGCCTTCGCCAACCTCCACGGCGCAACCCACCTCTACGTCACCGTGGGATCCTCCTGCAACGCCTGCCTCGAAAAGGAGCCCATCCGCGCCTCGCTCACAGTGATGGATCCCGACGGCCGGAATCAACACCTCCTTGCCCAGGGCCTCCGCAACGCTGTCGACCTTCACTTCATCCCCGAGATCGACGGCGGCGCCCTGTTCGCAACCAATATGGGCGCTGACCATCTCGGAGATCACTCCCCCGAAGACACCTTTATCGAACTCGATTCGAACGCTCACCTCGGTCCCGCAAACGACCCCGCAAAGCCCGCCAACTTCGGCTGGCCAACCTGCTTCGTCCTCGGTGGCAAACCCCACGCGGATCCCGCCGTCTCCAATCCGAAACCGGGCCAGCAAACCCTCAATGCACATGCAGGTCCGCCTCCGCCCCAGATCGACTGCAGCTCCGTCGCTCCCATCTACACCTCCTTCCTCGCCCACAGCTCGCCTTTGGGTCTCGAATACTTTGCCGGCGACAACAAGCTCCTCGCGAACTCCTTTCTCGTCGCCCTGCACGGTCCCAGCCACACCCGCATCGGAACCGGATACCGCGTCGTTCACTTCACTCCCGGCGCCCGGCATCCCGAGAACGTAGTACTCGGCTTCCTCGTCCAGGAAGACGGCAAGCCCGTCGTCAAAGGTCGCCCATGCGGCATCCTCCGCACAGCAGAGGATAGCTTTCTGCTTACTGACGACCTGAACGGCGCCGTCTACTTTATCCACCCCGCAGCGGCCTCAACATAAGCCGCTTGGAACTCGCCTTCAGAGTGACTATCGTGTTGGGAGATCGTCCCATCCAGACTTTGAGCACCAGGCATCCTTAGCCTGTTCCACCGGAGTCCTCATGCTGCTGGAAACCACCTCGCCCCCGCAATCCACGCTTAGCCTCATCGCGATCCTCTCGCTTGGCTTCTTTCTCGGTATGCGGCACGCCACAGACGCCGACCACGTCGTCGCCGTCTCCACCATCGTCACACGGGAGCGGCGTCTCTCGAGCGCAGCCCTCATCGGCGCCCTTTGGGGTGCCGGTCACACCCTCACCATCCTCGCCGTGGGCGCAGGCATCATCCTCTTCACACTTGTCATCCCGCCCCGCCTCGGTCTCACAATGGAGTTCTCCGTTGGCATCATGCTCGTACTTCTCGGCCTCTTCAACCTCCGAGGATTCGGCAGGGAGGTCGCAGACCTCAAGTCCACCGAAGACCTCCCCACAACGCTCCACAACCACACCGCGCCAACTCCTCTCCCTCACCACCACGCCTCCATCTCCGCTCTCGACCGGGCCTGGGGTAAATGGAGCGTCTACCAGTGGTGCAGGCCCTTGATTGTCGGCCTCGTTCACGGACTCGCCGGATCCGCAGCCGTCGCCCTCCTCGTCCTGACCACGCTCCACAACACCCACTGGGCCGTCGCCTACCTGCTCGTCTTCGGCGTCGGCACCATCGCCGGCATGATGGTCATCACGATCGCGCTCGCATCGGCTCTGCGATTCACCAGCGCCAAATCTCAATGGCTCAACCGCTACCTCGGAACCGTCGCCGGAGCGATCAGCCTCGCCTTCGGCCTCTTCATCGTCTACCAGATGGGCTTCGTCCACGGTCTCTTCACCAGCCACCCCACATGGACGCCGCAATAACGGTCAAACACTCTCCCGCCGGCAAACCTCAGCCTCACTTCCGAGCTCCTCTGCGCATCCAATGGTTCAACTGCACGCATCCGGGGACGTGCCCATGACGTCGCGTGACTTAGAGGAACTCCATCGCAGCAATGCAAACCCCACTCGCAAGCTTCTTCGCCGGCGGCTTTGAAAGCGCAACGCACCGACGCGCAGATCGTCTTCAACTCGATCTGATCGACATGACGCATCACGACGTCCATGCCGAATCAGACTTCCGCCTGCTTCAACAGGCCGGGATCTTCACCGTTCGCGACGGACTTCGCTGGCACCTCATCGAGCAGCAACCCGGCATCTACGACTGGTCCAGCTTTCTTCCAATGCTTCAGGCCAGCATCACCACCGGCACGCAGGTCATCTGGGACCTCTGCCACTGGGGTCTTCCCGCGCACATCGACATCTTCTCCGAAGAGTTCGTCAGCCGCTTTGCTGCCTTCACGCACGCGGCCGCTTGCCTCATCAAAGACCACACAGACACCGTCCCCTTCTTCTGCCCCGTCAACGAGATCTCCTTCTGGTCCTGGGTCGGCGGCGATGTCGGCGCCTTTCACCCGCACTCCCTCCAGCGCGGCGGCGATCTCAAGCGGCAACTCATCCGCGCTTCACTCGCCGCCGTCCAGGCGATCCGCTCCGTGGATCCGCGCGCCCGCTTCGTTCAACCCGAGCCGATCATCAACATCGTCGCCGATCGCGAACGCCCCGAAGACCTCCCCTCCGTCGAGCGTCACACCGCCGGACAGTTTGAAGCCTGGGACCTGCTCTCGGCCAACGATGCGGCGTCAGGACTCGACATCATCGGCATCAACTACTACTGGAACAACCAATGGGTGCACGAGGGCGAACGAGCCTCGCTCGGCCACTCCCAGCATCGTCCTCTTCACCACATGCTCCTCGACGTCTGGAATCGTTACAAACGCCCGCTCTTCATCAGTGAAACTGGCGCCGAGAGCGATGCCGGCGCCGGCTGGCTCGGATACATCTGCGCCGAGGTTCGCCAGGCACAGCGGCAAGGTGCGCAGATCCTGGGAATCTGTCTCTACCCCGTAATGGACTATCCAGGTTGGGACGATGAACGCCACTGCTCCTGCGGTCTCATCGAAGTCGACGAGCACTGGGACAAGCGTCGTCTGCGAGCGAACCTCCTTGCAGAGCTCCGCACCCAGCAGCAGCTCTTCCAGTCCGCAGTGTCACAACACCCGGCAGTCTCACAACATTCGGTGGAGCTCGATGTCGAATCGGAACTCCCGGACCATCGATAATCCCGACACGCTCACGACTCCGACCATCCTGGTATTTCCGCATCTACTGCGGCCACCAGGCGCTCATTCGCCCAGATCCGTTCACCACCATGCTGCTCATGCATCCGGGCGACCACGTCCACAGTAGCCTCGTCCAATAGCGAACAGTAGATCTGCGCATAGCTCCGCTTCATCGCGGCCCCGTCAGATCCCGATCGACAAAGCAGCGGTGCGAGCTTCCATCCAATTCTTCTCGCAAACTCTTCGCGCATCTCGTTCCCATCACCCTCCGCGCTCTCGGGCGCAGCAAACGACGCATCTTCATAGAAACCGCACGGCGCAGCCTCTGCAAAGGCGAGAGCGGCCTCACGCGCCGTGATATGATCAATATGTCGGTTAACACCCATCGGAAGCAAAATCAAGTCCACCTGATTCGCACCAACGCGCTTCTCCAGCGCAGCTGCAATCTTGGCGATCGCAGGATCCGCCTCGCTCCAGGCAAGATTGACTACGGCATCCGCTTCGCACCGAAATCGCAATGACGCCTCCTTCAGGCGCAGATCCACCAGCTCAGCATTCGGAACTCGCCGGAAAAAAGCTTTGTCTTCCTTCTCTCGCATCGCAGAGACATAGGACGTTCGGTCATTCGCATGAACCGTATCAGCATCTGAGTACGGCGCATAAGAGCTTCGCGTAAAACAGTTCACAACACGGATGCGATGCCCGGCACGTGCCCATCGAACCAGCGAAACGCCTAGTGACAGGCAGGCGTCGCCACGGTGCGCAGAAACAATACAGATCTTCACAAAAAGCTCCGCGGGAAAGCGGAAAGAAAACCTCTCACCGGCTCAGATGACATCCGCTCCCGAATATTTCGTCATGCTCAATTTTGATGCAGAGAAATGCTTTATCACATATTTGCAGTCGAGCCTGTGCGGCTCGCCTTCTCTGCACCCAACGTGTTCGCACATTTTCACATCTATTGAAATATAGGCCATTGATGGTCAAGGTTCTATGACACGAAAATTCATCAGCCCCCGGAAGTTACCCTTGCAGACATCTGGCCAAAATCGAAACTCTGTTCGTGCCGCGAGCAGGTCCACTAGCACCTCGTCAACGGCGGACCTCGTCTGCTTCAGCCATCTCCGCTGGGACTTCGTGTATCAACGCCCGCAGCATCTCCTCACCCGTTGCGCGCAGGATCGGCGCGTCTTCTTCTGGGAAGAGCCCATCTTCACCAATGAGGACGTCGCGCGTCTTGAGACTGTGCAGAAGGCCGATCGTCTCTGGGTCATTCGTCCGCATCTGCCCGCGGGATCCGACGTCGAAGCTCTGCAGCGCAGGCTGCTCGAAGACCTTTGCACGCAGATGCACATCGACCGGCCCATTCGCTGGTACTACACACCGATGGCCCTCGGCTTCTCAAGCGGCCTGCCCGCGTCGGCCACCGTCTATGACTGCATGGACGAGTTGAGCGGCTTCCTCGGCGCTCCTCCGCAGCTGCTCGAGCGCGAAGCTCAACTCTTCTCCGCGGCCGACGTCGTCTTCACCGGAGGCATCCGTCTCTTTGAAGCAAAGCGCGATCGCCATCCCAACGTCCACGCCTTCCCGAGCTCCATCGACGCCGAGCACTTCGCTCGCACATCCGCGCAGGATCCATCGGACCAGGCCGGCATCCCACACCCGCGCGCAGGATTCTACGGCGTTCTGGACGAGCGCTTCGACCACCAGCTCATCGCCGAAGCAGCCCGGCTCAAGCCGGAGATCAACTTCGTTCTGATCGGTCCCGTGGTGAAGATCGAAGAGGCCGCTCTCCCACGCGCCGCAAACATCCACTACCTCGGCAGCAAGTCCTACAGCGAGCTTCCCGGCTACATCTCCGGTTGGGATGTTGCCATGATTCCCTTCGCCATCAACGAGTCGACGTACTTCATCAGCCCCACCAAGACCCCTGAGTACCTCGCCGCAGGGAAGCCGGTCGTATCGACTCCGATCTTCGACGTCGTCCGGGGCTACGGTGACGAAGGTCTCGTCGCAATCGCGAACGACGCTCGCAGCTTCGCTGACGCGATTGAAGCCGCGCTTGCTCCGCCATCCGAAACCTGGCGAAAGCAGGTCGCCGAAAAGCTCCAGACGACCTCGTGGGATAAGACGTGGAAGTCCATGTGGGCGCAGGTGGAGCTCCATCTGGAAAAAAACGCCCGCCCCGCAAAGGCCGCCATCGATTCAACGCATATCGGTGCTCCAGGGGCTCAGGCCTCCTCGCGTTCCGTCACATCTGTTCGCCAGAACTCGTTCGACTACCTCATCGTCGGCGCGGGCTTCGCCGGCAGCGTTCTCGCCGAGCGTCTCGCCAGTGTCATGGATAAGCGCGTGCTCCTGATCGACAAGCGCGATCACGTCGGCGGCAACACCTTCGACTACTTCGATCAGGCAGGAATCCTCGTTCACCGCTACGGCCCTCACATCTTCCATACCAACAGCGCCGACGTGATGGACTACCTTTCGCAGTTCACCGAGTGGCGCGACTACGAGCACCGCGTCCTCGCCAGTGTCGATGGTCAGCTCGTCCCGATTCCCATCAACCTCGATACCATCAACCGCCTCTACAATCTCTCCCTCGATGCCGCCGGTATGCAGAGCTTCCTCGACCAGCGCATTGAGACGCCCGCACTGATCCGCACCTCCGAAGACATCGTCGTCAGTCGCGTCGGACGTGAGCTCTACACCAAGTTCTTCCAGGGCTACACCCGCAAGCAGTGGGGCCTCGACCCCTCGCAGCTCGACTCCAGCGTCGCCGGCAGAATCCCCATCCGCTTCAATCGGGACGATCGCTACTTCGCCGATACCTTCCAGGCAATGCCGAAGCATGGCTACACCCGCCTCTTTGAACGCATGCTCGATCACCCAAATATCGAACAGGCGTTGGGAGTCGATTACCGTGAGATCCGGAAGATCTATCCGGGCATCAAGACCATCTTCACCGGTCCGGTAGACGAGTTCTTCGGATATCGGTTCGGCAGGCTCCCCTATCGCTCGTTGTCGTTCGACCACCAGACCTTTGATCGCGAACACTACCAGAGCGCTCCGGTCATCAACTACCCCAACGATCACGACTACACCCGCGTCACCGAGTTCAAGTACCTGACCGGTCAGAAGAGCGCAAAGACCAGCGTCGTCTTCGAATACCCACAGGCCGAGGGTGATCCCTACTACCCCATACCCCGTCCCGAGAACGCCGCCATCTACGCCCGGTACAAAGAGCTCGCAGACAAGACCGAAGGTGTTCACTTCGTCGGCCGTCTCGCCACCTATCGCTACTACAACATGGATCAGGTAGTCGCACAGGCGCTCACAACCGCACGCAAGATCATCGGCGAGGCGCCGCTCACCGGGTCATCATTCTCCGGTCAACGGAAACAGGTAGCCAGCGCGTTCTCACCCGCTGCTCTGGCCGCGCCGACCACAGCCTCCATCACCTCGTAACGCCGATCTCACACAGGCAGTAAGAATGGGCTGTTCGAAACTCGACAGCCCATCTCCTTTTGGCCCGAACTCAAGCACGCTTATACCGGATCGGGAGACGCCGACAATAGGTGAGCATGAACGATAAACCGCTTCGGGGCCGCTCCAACATAGTCGAACGGATAGCACGTGATCAGGGTAAGCTCCGGCCTTGACCGGATCTCCAGCACCTCCACCTGCTCCGGCGTAACTACCTCGGTCGAATCGACCTCGTAGTGATAGGTGCCCGTCTGGTCCGCCACCCGGATATCCATCTTCGCCGCAATCCGTCGCAGCGGCCGGAAGTACGTGTCGCGATGTCCGGCAAGACCCATCGTCCCCAAACCTCCCGGCATCGCAGTCCCTTGAATATGTCCGACCCCTCGCAGCAGACTGGTCGGATCGAAGTCAGCCATCACCGGAACGGAAAGCGATATCTGCGGGATCTCCAGCCGGCCAATCACAACGCTGGCGCTCGCAGCTCCGACCGCGGCCTTCTGTACCACCGGCACCATCGCTTCGCCGCTTCGAGCGGCGTGGCTCGCGGAGGCCTGCTGCCCAAACGCCGCAGCCTGCCTCCTCGCCGCCAACGCACGCACACCGGTCACAGCGCAGGTGGCAACGCACAAAGCTCCCACCAGCCACAGCAGGAGCTCAACGCGCGCCGCAACGCCCGACCGTGATCCGAGGCTCTCAGCCACACTCATCCTTGCTTCGCGGCCCGCACATCAGATCGGAAGACCCGCAAAAGTGCCGCGCCCAGCAGCGAAAATGCTCCCAGTAGCCAGACCAGCGGCATCGTGCTCGCCGTATGCGGCAGCTTGGCGATCACCGGCTTGGCCTTGCGCACTCTCGGAGCTCCCTGCGATGTGTCCGTGCCCGCAACAGCGCCGTTGTAGGAGGCCTGCGCTGAACCCGAGCCGCCGCCGATCCCAGGTCCCGGACCCGCACTCGCCACCTGCGAACTCGGCGGGGCCTGGTATCGCTCTGCCTGGATTCCAGGCTTCGCCGCGTCATTCGGCCCAACCGTCGTCGACGACAGAAGCCAGAGCGTTACCACCTCCAGATCGTCCTTCGACAGATCCTTGTCCGCAACCTTGCCCTCCGAAGCCGGGTCGATCGCCGGAACCTTGGCGTCATTTACCGTAGCAATCGAAACCGCATCCGCCTTGGGATAGACAAACTCCACGACCGATCCGCCGCCCGGAAACTCAAACCCGCGAAGAACCGTCCCGCCGCTTGGACTCTTCGTCCACACCACCGGCCCGCTGGTCCTCGGCTTCGGGATGTTGCCGTTTTGGATCCCCAGAAACGTCGCGTGCGAGCTGCCTTGCGCATTATCCACGCGCACAATCAGCCGGTCCGCAAGGTGATCGATAATCCGGATCGAGTACGTTCCTGCCTTCAACGTCAAACCCGGGACCTTGCTCTGCTCCGAGATCGTAAACCTGCTCGATGGGAGATCGGCCGCATACATCGCGGCAGTCCCGCCAACCAAAGATGCCGCACAGACGAGTGCTCGAAACCGCATAGGTATTCTCCTGTTTCCGCCTCCTGCAAAATGTCGCGGAGATCGGGGTGAAGTTGAAAGACAAAGTATGAGCAACATACTCATTGACACATAGATGCCAACAACTCTAAGCCTTTTGGGCCGTATTCGGAACACTGCGCTCTTCCGCCATCGTTACCAGCTTGGCGCTCTACGCTGCCTCCGTTGCTCCACACTCGCAGAAACTGGCCTCCGGCACCCTGCCGTAAGATAGGGTTGATGCCCCTCCTCGACGAAGCTACCTTCCGCCGCCAAGCCGACAGCGCCCTCGACGCCCTCAAGCAATCCCTCATCGCCGCCGAAGAGGCTGGCGGCTTCGAAGCCGAGGAACAGAATGGCGTTCTCAACATCCTCTTCGAGGATCGACCCGGCAAATTCGTACTCACCCCCAACACGCCCATCCGCCAGATCTGGATCTCGGCCCAGTCAACCAGCTTCAAGCTGGACTGGTCGGAAGCGTCCGCCGCCTTCGTCCTCCCGAAGACCGGCGAAGACCTCAAGATCCTGGTTCAGCGGCTCCTTCGCGAACACCTCGAAGACTCGTCCATCACACTCGCCTGAGACATCGCCAGAGCTGCTCTAAGATCCCGGCAGCATCGACCGGAACACGGCCGCATACGCCTCCGGCATCCGTCTGCGCCTCATATCCCGTCCCACCACCACGTGTACCGTCTCCCCCGTGCACAGCAACATGCCGTCTCCAGCCCGCTCCACCTCGTAGCTGAACTTCAGCAGCGCACTCCGGAACCCGCTCACCCGCGTTCGAACCACCAGCTCTTCGTCATACCGTGCCGGAGCCCTGTACCTCGCCGTCGCCTCCACCACCGCGATCATGCATCCGTCCTCCGCCTCCATACTCTTGTAGTCCAGCCCCATCTGCCGGATCAGCTCCACCCGCCCCACCTCGAACCAGATCAGGTAGTTCGCGTGGTACACCACGCCCATCTGATCCGTCTCCGCATAGCGCACCCGCACCCGCGTCTCACCAACCCCACCTGCAGACCCGCAAACTCCACTCATCCTTCGAGTCTACCCGCGGCCTCGGCGCCCGGACTCACCATCCCGTCCGAACGCCGTGCAGCTTCACCCGCGCGTTCTACCCTCTGCCCTTCCAGACAGGCCTTCGCTTCTCGAGAAAAGCCGTCACGCCCTCCGCAAAATCCGCATTCCCTCGCGACGCCGCATTCGCCTCCATCGCCGTCGAAATCGCTGCATCGAGCCACACGCGGTTCTGATCGGCAAGCAGCCGCTTCGTCATCGCCATCGAGCTCGGGCTATTCGCCGCCAGCACCCTGGCCAGCTCCGCAACCCTGCCCGGGAGCTCCTCGCGCTCCGCGATCTCCCCCACCAGCCCCAGCCCGCGAGCCTCCTCCGCCCCAAACAGCCGTCCCGTCAGCAGCAGCCCCCGCGCCCGCTTGTCACCTATCTGCAGCGCCAGAAACGCGCTCACCAGTGCGGGCACAAAGCCGATCCGCACCTCCGTGTACCCGAACTTCGCCCCGGGAACCGCGATCGTGAAATCACAGATCGTCGCCAGCCCCGTCCCACCCGCAACCGCCGCTCCATTCACCGCCGCAATCGTCGGCAGCGGAAGCTCGTACAGCGTCCGCAGCAGCCGCGCAATCCTCTCCGCGTCCGCCCGGTGCTCGTCCGCCGTGCGCCCCACCAAGCCCTTCAACTGTTCCAAATCCAGCCCCGCGCAAAACGCCTCTCCCGCCCCCGTCAGCACCAGAACGCCGCATCCCGGCGTAGCCGCCGCCCCCTCCATCGCGGCGATCAGCTCCTCCTGCATCACCGACGTCATCGCATTCCGCCGCTCCGGCCGGTTCAGCGTGATCGTCCTTACCGGTCCCTCATCCCCAACCAGAATCGTCTCGTAGCTCATTGCACCTTGCTCCCAAATCGCCGCGCGATCTCCCGGCTCGCCGCCGCTATCTCGTCCAGCGGCCGCAGCGCCGGTAGCTCCGCCCCCATCCTCTTCAGCTCAGCCAGCAACTCCTCCGTCGCAATATTTCCCACCAGCGCATCCTGCGCAAACGGACATCCGCCCAGACCTCCGATCGCCGCATCGAATCGCCGGCAGCCAGCCTCGTAGGCAGCCGCTACGCGCTCCCCCGCCTCTCCCGCCCGCGCATGGAGGTGAACACCAATCTCCACACCGCCCGATGCCCCGCCATGCACCGCCATTACGTCGCTCACAACGTCCGCAACCAGCTTCGGCGTCGCCAGGCCCACCGTATCCGCCAGGGAGATCTGTCGCACGCCCGAGTCCACCAGCAGATCGCAGGCGTCCACAACCTCGTCGATGCTCCACGGATCCCCATATGGATTCCCAAACGCCATCGAGATGTACGCGACCACGTCCAGCCCCGCCTTGTACGCGATCTCCCCCACCTCCTCCAGCGCCGTCAGCGACTCCTCCGGCGTCTGCCGCTGATTCCGCTCAAGAAACTGCTGTGACACCGAATAAGGAAATCCCAGCGTCTGCACCGCGTTCGTTGCCGCCGCACGCTCCGCTCCCTTCGCATTCACCACAATCCCGATAACTTCCACACCGTCCGGCGGATCAAGATACTCCAGCACCAGCTCCGAGTCCGCCATCTGCGGAACCGCGGCCTTCGACACAAAGCTCACCGCGTCGATATGCCTGAACCCCGCCGCAACCAGCACCCGGAGGTAGTCCGCCTTGATCTCCGGAGCCATCATCCCCGGCAGCCCCTGCCACGCATCCCGCGGACACTCCACAATCTTCACCACGCCCATCGCACATCCTCATCTCTCATCATCCACTCCTCCCGAAACGCCCCCGGCGCACCAGGTCACATTCTCAGCCCCGAACGGCCCCTCGCCGCGACCGCCGCGCCCTCGTCCAATCCCTCGCATCGCCCGCTGCGTGAACTGCAAACACCAGCACGACCAACACCTCCACGAGGCACAGCAACTGAATCCCCAGCGGCTGCCGCGGGATCCAGCTCTCGCACGGCACCTCCACCATCCGCGAACCCAGGTCAACCATCTGTGTCGGCGGCATACTTCGATCGCCGGCCAGGTACCGTGAGCAGCTGTCCCGGTGTGCCGTCGACCACATGCTCACCGCGCTCGGGATCAGCAACGCCACAAACAGCGACACGAGGGTTGTCCGGGAGATCACGTCTGCAGCACCCCCGGATTGAACCGCGCCACCTCCGGATTCAACGCACAAGCCTCCAGCGCCGTCATCAGCACGCTCCGCGTCTCGACCGGATCGATAATCGCGTCCACCCACATCCTCGCCGCCCCATACCGCGGATCCGCCTGCGAATCATACGTGGCCTTGATCTCCTCGAAGATCGCCTTCCTGTCCGCCTCGGAGAGCGCAGTCCCTCCCCGCTCTACCTGCTTCGCCCGAACCTCCGCCAGCGTCGTCGCCGCGCTCGCCCCGCTCATCACCGCATACCGCGCCGTCGGCCATGCAAAGATGAACCGCGGATCGTAAGCCTTACCGCACATCGCATAGTGCCCCGCCCCGAAGCTCCCTCCCACAATCACCGTGATCTTCGGAACCACACTCGTCGACACCGCCGAAACCATCTTCGCCCCCGCGCGGATAATCCCCGACCACTCCGCATCCTTCCCCACCATGAATCCGTTCACATCGTGAAGGAAGATCAGCGGAACCAGCGACTGGTTGCAGTCCATAATGAACCGCGCCGCCTTCTGCGCACTCTCCGTGTAGATCACCCCGCCAAACTCCGTCCGCTTCGATCCCGCCTGCGGTCCCATCGCCACCGTCTGCTGCTGATGAACCTTCTGGTTCGCGACAATCCCAACCGCCCGTCCGCCGATCCGCGCATACCCGCACAGCAGCGTCCGTCCGAAATCCGCCTTGTACTCGTCGAACTCCGACCGGTCCACGATCCGCGCGATCACCTCGCGCATGTCATACGTGTTCGTCGCCGCCTTCGCCGGGTCGGGATCGATCAATCCATACATCTCGTCGGCGGCATACTTCGGCCCGTCCTTCTTGCCGTCGAACGGAACGCGCGAAAATGGCGCGCCCGGCCGCTCCCCGATCTTCCCCACCAGCGATCGCAGACGCGCCAGGCACATGTGGTCGTTCGCCTCCTTGAAGTCCACCGTCCCCGAAATCTCCGAGTGCATCGAAGCCCCGCCAAGCTCCTCCGCCGGAGTCTTCTGCCCGATCGCCGCCTGCACCAGCGATGGCCCCGCCAGAAACAGCCCCGATCCCTCCGTCATCAGCACCGTATCCGTCATCACCGGCAGGTACGCCCCGCCCGCCACGCACATCCCCATAATCGCCGTAATCTGCGGAATCCCCATCGAGCTCATCACCGCGTTATTCCGAAACACCCGCCCAAAATCGTCCTGGTCCGGAAACACATCCTCCTGCAGCGGCAGAAACACCCCCGACGAATCCACCAGGTACAGCGTCGGGATCCGGTTCTCCAGCGCAATATGCTGAGCGCGAAGCACCTTCTTCGCCGTCATCGGGAAAAACGCCCCCGCCTTCACCGTCGCATCGTTCGCAATAATCATGCACAGCCGCCCGCTCACCCGGCCCAGCCCAGTCACCACCCCCGCCCCCGGTGCCCCGCCCCACTCCTCATACATCCCATGCGCCGCCCACAGCCCCAACTCCAAGAACCCGGAAACCGCCACCCCGGCTGCCCCATTCATCGGAGCCTTATCGGCCGGGGTGGGTTCTTCCGGCGCGTCCAGCAGCAGTCCCAGCCTCTCCCGCACCGTCAGCCGCCCCTTCGCCCGCTGAGCCTCTGCAGCCTTCGCCCCACCCCCCAGCCGAATCCGCGCCTCCTCCTCCCGCAGCACCCCCAGCAGCGCCAGCATCGCCGCCCGATTCGCCCCAAACCGCACCGCACCCACGTCCAACTTCGATCCCAACACCGTCGACTCGACCGCCATCACACCATCCGCTAAAAAAATTCACAACCTAAGCACCATACAGGCACTCGTCCACCTCCGGCTCCCAACCGCGCACTCACATAGCGGATCCATTCGCATGTCAGTTCAGTTCGAAGCCTTGCAAAGGCCCTTGGACTTCCAGGTATCCACCAGCATAGTGGGCGGCTTTGATGAGTCGTGCAGCACAAGCATCATGCCCCGTCGAACCTCCTTACCCGTTGCGGTCAGTTCCATCGACACACCTTCAGGTATGACGATGTCCACTCCTTTGCTCCCGACCTGCTTGCCGTCAGGCGTCTCCAAACACGTCTCGCCGCTCTCCGTGTAGAAGACTTCCGCTCCTGCATGAACATGCGTCTTGCTCACCATGCCAGGTTGCAGCGTCGCCTCCATGTACTGCGCCGTGTACTCTTGCCCGGCTTTGATCGGAAGCGGACCGATCTGGGTCACCCTGGTTCCCGCCGATGTGCCGTTCTCCTTTGGTCCTACGCGGAAAAGCCAGACCTTCCCGAGAGCCTCCACAACCGTCCCAAGAGGTCCTCTTTCGCGCTCCGCCAACTCCTTCGTCTCAAATACATCCATCGTCCACCAGACCGGCTTGGCCAGGACTCCCAGCGGTTGGTTCGCAACAATCCAGCAGCCAGTCTCACCGGTCTTCTGACTTGCGGGTTTGCAACTCACCAGGGGTTGTTCGGCTCTCACTACGAAGCCAAGGCTGCCAAAGAGCGAGAGGAGAACGAAGGTACGGGCGAACAGCAAAAGCTGTGGTAAGTTTCGAGCGGACATCTTCACCTCGGCACGTCAGATCGGAACATGGGAACTCGCCACTAAGAATGCCACACGCCTGAGCTGAGCCAGGCACCACCCAGGCCTGACCGGCCCTGGTCCTGTATCCGCCTCACACCAGCACCTCCGCCCCCCGCACCGCCACCGACCCAAACACCGCCCGATACCGCTCCACCAGCTCCTCCGGCCCGGTCGCCTTCAGCTCGTTATCGCTCAGCTTCACCGTCGGCCGCCCATCCACACTCGTCAGCTTGCACACCAGACTCAGCGGCTCCAGCGTGTCCTCCCCCGCGGATGGCACCCCCGAAAATCATTCGTCAGCAGCGTCCCCCAACCGGCGCTGAACCGGATCCGCCCCCGAAAGTGACTCGTTCAGCCGAACATCTCGTCCACATCCAGAGCATCCGAAGCAATCAGCCGCTTCATCCGCGCATCCCGCCCCCGCGATCGAAGCCACGCAATATACTCATCCCCCGCCACCACCGGGTCCTTACTGTCCACCCGCTGCCCGGTCCAGTCCGCCACCCAGTCCGGAGCACCCTCCAGAAACTGCGTCGTCCCAAACGTGTCCGGCAGCATAATCAGCAGCGCCCCACCATAGCTCCGCTGCCAAAGCTCCAGCACCCGGTACTGCGACTCCAGGAGCTCCTCGTCCGTATTCGCCATTGCCGCCAGCGCCATCGGCAGCTCATGCGCATTCGTCCCGATCGCCTCCATATCGTGCTTGTACGCCAGCGCCGTATTCGACGTGCCGGTAAACTCCTCCCCCAGCGTCGCCCTTAGCGCCTCGACTGCATACTCCTGCCACAAAAAGCTGTGCCGCCTCCGCGTCCCAAAATCTGAAATCCGCAGCCCCTCTACCCCCCGCAGCCGCTCAATCTTGTCCCACAACCGCGTCTTCGCCCGCGCATACAGCACATCTCAGCTCCAGCTCGCTCAGCTCCGCCAGCGCCGCCCGCGTCTTCAGCTCGCTCACGATGGCGAGCGCATAGATCTCCCACATCGTCACCTCGGTCCACAACCCGCTGAACCGCAGCAAGAGCTGCCCACCCTCGCTCTGAGATCTCGTACTCGCTCAGCCGGAACTCCGTATTCAAGCCAGTCCAGAAACCCCGGCTCAAAGATGCTTCGAACCCCATAGAACGTGTTTCCCGCCAGCCACACCAGCTCGCTCCTGCCTTACCGCAGCCCCCGCACATGCTCCATCTGCTCAACCAGCGCCCCGACGCTGACCCGGTCCGCCAGATGCACCTTCACCGTCCGGTT
The DNA here is from genome assembly GCA_963719405.1 of uncultured Acidobacteriaceae bacterium. GTDB lineage: Bacteria > Acidobacteriota > Terriglobia > Terriglobales > Acidobacteriaceae > Edaphobacter. The sequence goes on along the minus strand of OY970381.1, from coordinate 3,372,625 downwards.
CACCACCTCGCTCGTCACCCGCGTCGAAGGGAAGTTCTTCCATATGAACTGCAGCATCAACAACTTATAAAAATCCGTGTCGAGCAGCGAGCGCACAATCGGATCCACCTTCCAGTTGTGGTTGTGCGCACGCTCTGCAAAGTTCACATTCATCTACCTGGGATCTCCCATCCATCCTCCACCGTCGCCAGTCTCTCGCGTCAGCAGCAGCCGCTCCATCAATATAGAGCTCACTATATATAGCCCACCGGTATAGTCCGCCCCGAAGCTGAGGTTTCGCACTCCCTCAAGCCCCCGGCGGCTCGATCCCGCGCCCGTCTCGCCTACCCGCTCCTCTTCTATCCACAATGCTATAAGGTGGTTACCAGGTAACTCCGGTGCTATTGGTGGCTGACCTTCCCTCCCCCAAATGCCTCTTGTACAACGCCACAGCACTCTTCATCGTAGAAATCTCAAACCGTGGCAATGGCCCAAAAGAGGAATGAGTAATTACCCCCTTGCGGAATTTATTGCGTAGTTCAAACAAACTTGGGTTACTATCGCGCTAGTTTTAGTTACCACCTTGGTTACCTGAATGCTCCTGCCTACCCTCACCTTTTGTGCCGTCCTCGCAGCAGGCCTCGCGCCGCTGATCGCGCTTGTACGGATGAGACGGACCTGCAGAGCTCTCACCTTGGAGCTAGCGCAAGCCGTCGAGCGGCAAAACCAGAACCAGCTCCAGCTCACTAAACGCTCACAACTGGACTTGCTCAAAGACGAGTTCATCTCGACCGTCTCACACGAACTCCGAACGCCACTCACCAGCATCCGCGGATCCCTCGGCCTGCTCTCGTCGGGCATCATGGGCAATCTCGACCCCAAGGCACAAAATCTCCTCCGCATCGCCGTCACTAACACCGACCGCCTCATCCGCCTCATCAACGACATCCTTGATCTCGAAAGGATGGAGTCGGGCCGGGCTCCCCTTCAGATCCGCCGCTGCTCCCTCCGCGATCTCGTCCAGCAGGCCGCAGACACCATGGCCGGCATGGCCCTCGAAGCAACCGTCCGTATCGTCCTCGAAGCGCCCCCTTCCAGCACCAGTCCGGAAGCCCTCTACTTCGACGGTGACTCCGACCGGATGCTGCAGGTGCTGACAAATCTCCTCTCCAACGCCATCAAGTTCTCGCCCTCGGCCTCCACCATCCGCGTCCACGTGGAGGCTACGTCCGATTCCATCCTGCTCAAGGTCTCCGACGAAGGTCGCGGCATCCCTGCAGACAAGCTCGACACCATCTTCGACCGCTTCCAGCAGGTCGAGCCCTCGGACGCCCGCCAAAAGGGTGGTACCGGCCTCGGCCTCGCCATCACCCGCAGCATCGTCCAGCAGCACAGCGGATCCATCTGGGCGCAGCGCAATCTCGGCCCCGGAACCACGCTCTGCGTCATGCTCCCCCGCACCCCCCGCGCCACCGATGCAGTCACCCCCGCGCTCGCTCTTCCCCGCGGTGAGGGCTCCATCCTCGTCTGCGATGACGATGCCGGCATCCGCACCATCGTCAGGGAACACCTCACCCAGCAGGGCTACACCGTCATCGAGGCCTGCTCCGGCGAAGAGGCCATACTCCTCGCATCGGAGTCTCCCGTCGAAGCCATCCTGCTCGACCTCTACATGCCGGGCCTGAGCGGTTGGGAGACGCTTCAAAGGCTCCGTGACAACGCCGCCACCTCCCTCATCCCGGTCGTCATCCTCAGCGTTCTCTCCCCCGTTCTCCGCAACCAGCTCACCGGGGACGCACAAGGCTGGGTACAAAAACCCTTCAACGAGAATCTGCTGTTCGCCGAACTTGGCCGGGTCCTGCGGCGTGGCGACGGTCCCGCCCAGGTCCTGCTCGTCGAGGACGACGAAGATCTCGCCAGCGTCGTCATCGCCAGCTTTCAGGAGGCCGATGTCAGCATCGACCACGCCTCCACCCGCCAGCAGGCCATCCGCCGTTGCGTCACCCGCCGCCCGGACCTCCTCATCCTCGACCTCACCCTTCCCGATGGCGACGGCTTCTCCTTCGTCGAGTGGATGCGCGAACAGCCCGCGCTTCGGACCCTTCCCCTCGTCGTCTACTCCGGCCGCGAGGTCTCCGACCACGAGATGACCAAGCTCCGCCTCGGACCCACACAGTTCCTTACCAAGGCCAAGGTTCAGCCCAAGGAGGTCGAAGAGCTGGTCGTATCCATGGTGCATCGTCTCCGTCGTCTGGCGGATCTCGCGCCTGTCGCCTGATCCCTTCACCCGCCAAACTCACACTCGCGTGAGAGAATAGGCACGCTCATGCGACGCATCCTCATCATCGATGACGAAGACGATATCCGGGAGGTTGCAGCGCTCTCGCTCGAGGCGACCGCCGGCTGGCAGATCCTGACAGCACGGTCCGGCGCCGAAGGCATCGCCGTTGCAACCGCACAGCGCCCCGATGCCATCCTCATGGATGTCATGATGCCCGGCGTGGACGGCCCGACTACCTTTCGCACCATGCAGACGATCCCCGCCATCGTCGATATCCCCGTCATCCTGCTCACCGCAAAGGTGCAGGGGATCGATCAGCGCCGCTTCGCCAATCTCGGCGTCGCCGCGGTCCTCTTCAAACCCTTCGATCCACTCACCCTTGCGCAACAAATCTCTGAGGTCCTTGACTGGAAGGACTAGATCTCCGGAGGCCGCCATCACGATGAAGCCCAATGTCGCCGCGCAAACCGACAAGCTGCTCAAAACTCTGTGGACTCGTAATCTCCCCATGATCAAGGATCGCGTTCTGCTCCTGGAGCGCGCCGCCGAAACCGCCAGATCCGCCTCTCTGACCTCCCCCCTCCGCCGCGACGCCGCCATGACCGCACACAAGCTCGCCGGCTCGCTCGGGATGTTCGGCTACACCGATGGCACCGATATCGCGCGCAAGCTCGAACTCATCTTCGACAACTCAGCCGACCCCGATCCCGACAAACTCGCGGAACTCGCCTCGGAACTTCGCCGTTCACTCAATCTCTAACGCACCTGCTTCAGCAGCCATCCAGATAGATCGATCGCGGCCGCATACGTGTCATACCTCGGCGGCAGCTTGCGCCCATCGGTGTACTCGTTGTAAACCCATGGATCGACCACCGCGTACACAGTTCCCCTCCCGACCGCCGCCGTGGCCATCAGCACATCGCTCCCGTCCGTCAGCAACTTGCTCGCTCCCCGGCTCACCGCGATCGTGCACACATCCTTCATAAACGTCGTGTGCGGCCTCCCAAATACACTGGCCGGGATCTTTACCTCTCCCTGCTCGTAGCTGTTCCCTTCAACCTTGTTTCGGTCTCCCGGCGTAAAGTGCAGCCCAAACCTGTCCCCAAGCATGTTGAAGTGCTCAAACTCCATGTTTGCACCGTCGTTCCCCATCAGGACCAGCACACCCCCCGCCTCCACCCATGCCTCGATCGCATCTGCACTCGCCACATCCATGAAGTGCGCGTTCGGGTTCTTCGCCAAAGTAGCGGGGGACGCGATCACATAAACGTCAACTCCCTTCAGCACGGCGGCGCTCGGCGGGACCTCGGTCTCGGTCAGCCGCATACCGTACCTCTGCAACGCCCTCCCGAAGAACGCGAATCCGCTATCCGAGTCGTCGTCCCACTTGTAATGAAACAGCTCCCGTCCACCCGCCGCATTGGTCCTTGTCTGCGAGTTGAACCACGCATCCACCGCCGCAGTTCGCCCCTGACCCAGCAAGCTCGTGCCGCTCTGAGTCATCTCACTCTGGGCCAGCAGGTACGCACCGACTCCCTTGGCATCGTCGTCGATCGCCTTCTCCCCGATGTAGTAGTCATACGTCCCCGGCCTGTACGGCTTGCCTCCCAGCCCTGCCGACTTCACCGTCCCCGTCAGCCGCACCGCGCTTCCATCCTCCCTTACAAACGTCTTCTTGATCCCGCTCCATCCAGCCTGCGCCGTCGCAAGATAACTCGACGCGAGATACCCCATCCGCACTCCCTTCGCCAGCGCATACGTGAACATGCAACTCGCTGAAGCCTCGGGGAAGTTCCCCTTCTCCCCACCGCGATTCATCACCTGCCACCACACCCCCGATCTCTTATCCTGATACGCCAGAGCTGACGCCGCCGTCTTGTTCAACGCCTCCAGCAACTCACCTCGCCCCGGTTGACCCACAGGCATCCAGTCCAGAACATCCACCAGCGCCATCGCATACCATCCATTCGCACGCGCCCACGCCTCCGGGGAAAGCCCCGTCCCCTTATCCGCCCAGGGCATCTGTCGGCTCTCATCCCATCCGTGCCGCAGCAGTCCGGTTTCGAGGTCGCGCATATGACTGTCCATCAGCAACAGCTGCTTCGCCACCTCGTCGAAGTCGCTCGGTTGTTGAAACGTTGCCGCGTACTCCGCCAGAAACGGCTCGGCCATATACGCACCGTCAGCCCACATCTGGTTCGGGTACATCCCCTTATGCCAGAAGCCGCCGCTTGCCGTACGCGGCTGCGCCGTCAACTGGTCGTGTATGAACTTCGCCGCCTTGTAGTACCTCGGCGCGCGCGTCACCCGGTACAGCATCAGCACCGATCGGCCCATCTCAATCTCGTCCAGGCTATGCGCCTCCCTGGAGAAGCCCTTGATCGATCCATCCGCCCCCACATACTTGTCTACCGCGGTCCGTACATACTCAAAATCTCGCCCGTCCGCCGTCGTCCACCACTCCGCTGTCATCCCATCCAGCAGAACGCCCTCTTCGTAGCTCCACTCCCCTGGCCGGTTCTCGGTCGAAACCACTCCGCCCGGCCACATCGTCCGCACCGTCGCTGCCATCGAGCCAGATCCGTCCGTCTGCGCCCGCACATCTGCAGATCCCACCATCAACAACATGCCCATGGGCAAATACCAGAACTTCGGCACTCTAAATCCCTCTTCGCTTCCGGATGCGGCAGTCGCTCTCCAGCATATCTCCCGCTTCGATCTCCTCAGTTGCACGTCACTGCGGTCCACACGCCCGACGCCGTTCCGTTCGCTCCACTGATGCCCAGATCCACAAAGCTCCCGGCTGCGACAGCGACACCCCCCGTCGCCGTGCAGCTTGAGTTCGCACTCACGGTACAAGCGATGGCGGTGTTCGACATCGATCCCGGAACTCCCTGGCGCAGCGTCACAGTGATGTTTCCGCCCTGCATCGAGTACACCGACAGCTTCGTCGCCGTGCACCCCCCAGGCACCCACGTCAGCGTCGATCCCCCCGCCTCAGAGAAAGCTCCGTTCGCGTTGTTCACCGAGTAATACAAAGAGCTGTACGAAACGGCGTGGTACGTCGACTGATACGGAATCCCACTCGTGCCAGTACCCCCACCCCCGCCCCCACCGGTCCCGTTCGCACCCGCTGCACCCTGCGGAATACTGAAGTTCAACACCGCCGCCGAGGCCGTCCCCACATTTGTAACCGTCGCCGTACTTCCTGCCGCGCCCGTCACCACCGTGCCCACCTGCACGCTCGCCGGAGCACCCGCTGGACCGGTCGGTCCGGCGGCTCCAACCTCCGCCAGCACCGCCCAAGCGTTCGGCACCAGGTCCGGCTCCGAGGCCGAGTTGCTCATCTGCGCCAGGTAGGTCGTTCCCTGAAACGTCGCCGCATCCCCCACCTGGTAGTTCGTTCCTGCATTCCAGCCTCCCCGGAAAACCATACCTGCCCTGCCCGCCGGCCCCATTGCGCCCGTAGCTCCCGTCGCTCCCGTCGCCCCCGTCGCCCCCGTAACTCCCGTTGCTCCAGCCGGCCCCATCGCTCCCACCGGCCCGGCGGCTCCCGCCTGCGCCAGCAAACCCCACCAGCCCGAACTGCCATCCGGTGTGTTTCCCCGGTTCGCTCCAGCCAGTGAAATATACGTCGACCCGCCATAGACCACTCCATCGTTCACCACGTAGTTCGTCGCCGAAGAGAACGTCCCCATGTAGTGCAGCCCCGGAGCTCCGTTCACTCCAGCTGCCCCACTCGGCCCCGTGGCCCCCTGCGGTCCAGCTGGCCCCTGTATGCCCGGCTGCCCTTGAGGCCCTGTAGCTCCCGCCGCTCCCGCCGCTCCATCCGCGCCCGCAGCCGCCAACAGACTCCACAAAGGCGATCCCGCACCCGGCGTGTTACCCACATTGCTCGCACTCGTCGATAGGTACATCGACCCCTGGTAGCTCACCGCATCGTTCAACCGGTAGTTGCTTGACGAGACATAGCTCCCTCGGTACGCCATCCCCGCCACACCTGCCGGTCCTGCCGCTCCTGTCGGGCCCGCCGCCCCTGTCTGTCCCGTCGCTCCAGCGGGTCCCATCGGCCCTGCTACACCTTGCGCTCCCTGCGGGCCCGCCACTCCCTGCAACCCCTGTGCGCCCGTCGGTCCCGTTGGCCCCTGCACACCGGCAGGTCCAATGCCTCCCATTGCTCCGGCCTGCGCCAGCAATGCCCAGTACACGGGGCTTATATCCGGCTCCCTCCCGCTGTTCGCCGCAACCGCGATATAGCTCGATCCCCCGTAGCTCACCGCATCTCCAACTGCATACGCGCGCGCTCCGCCCCATCCTCCGTTGAAGCTCACCGCCGGCCCCTGCGGCCCTGCGGCTCCTGCTACACCTGCAGGCCCCATGGCTCCTGTGGGACCGGGTGCTCCCGGCGCTCCCGGAGCCCCCGCCGCCCCACGCGCAACCAGCACCGCCCACTGCTGCGGACTTCCGTCCGGGACATTTCCCCGGTTCCCCGCCACCCTCGAGATATACGTCGATCCCCCAAAGCTCACAGCGTCGTTCAACCCATAGTTCGCTGCCGGGCTGTAGTCCCCCTGATAGCTCGCCACCGCCGGCCCCTGCGGTCCCGTCGCTCCAGGAGGCCCCGCCGGTCCTGCTATCCCCTGCTGCCCCTGTGGCCCCGTCACTCCCTGCGCCCCTGCCGGACCCGCCGCACCGGCAGCCCCGCTCTGCCCCGCAGCCGCAAACATCGACCACTGCTGCGGACTCTCATCCGGGGTATTCCCATGATTGCCGCCAACCAGCGAAACATAACTCGCCCCGCCGTACAGCACTCCATCCCCCGGGCCGTAGTTTGCGGCGGCCGAATACGCCCCCCGGTACGCCATGCCCACCGGCCCCGCTGGGCCCTGTGGTCCCATCGGACCCTGCAAGCCCTGCGCCCCGGCCGCTCCCGCAATTCCCTGCGCCCCGGCCTGCCCCGGTATTCCCTGCAGGCCCTGAGGTCCTCGCTCCCCAGGTGGCCCCACAGACCCCGGTGCGCCCTGCGGTCCAGCTAAACCCTGCACTCCGGATGCTCCCGCTACTCCGGCCGGTCCCTGCGCCGTCAGTACACCCCACTGCTGCGGACTCGCATCCGGCGTGTTGCCGCGATTTCCTCCAACTAGTGACGCGTAGCTCGCTCCGCTCCACAACACCACATCGCCCAGCCTGTAGTTCGTCCCCGCCGCGTAGCTGCCCGCATACACCAGTCCCGGCAGCCCTGGCGGTCCAGCGGCTCCCGTCGCTCCAGTTGGTCCCGCAGCCCCTTGCAGACCTTGCGGTCCCATCGCACCCGTCAGCCCCGGAGCCCCCGCTGCCCCCGCCGGCCCCGCAGGCCCAACCTGCGCCTGCGCAAGCAAACCCCACTGCCCGGGACTCACCCCCGGCGTGTTGCCATGGTTCCCCGCAATCAGCGATATATAGCTCGACCCCGCGTATCCCACCACATCCGCCAGCCCGTAGTTCATGCTCGACTGGTACACCCCCACATACCCCAGCCCCGGACTTCCCTTGTCCCCCTTTGGCCCCGCACTTCCCTGCAGCCCTGCGGCTCCCGGAGCTCCCGGCACTCCGGCCGGCCCCGCCGGACCCGCTACTCCTGCATCCCCCTTTGGTCCCGCAAGCCCCGCTGGACCCGGCGCTCCGGCTGGTCCCGCCGGCCCCGGAGCCCCGGCCACACCTGCCGGACCCATCATTCCCTGGCCCGTCAGTGACACGTCAAGAGTCGCCGCGTGTCCGGTCAGATCGTTCTCTTTACTGTCGAACTGCACCGCCGCCGTTCCCGCCGTCAGCGCAATCCCGTTGTTCGTCGTCGGAGCCCCCACCCAGCCCTGCACCAGCGGCGTCACGTCCACCGTCACGTATCCTCCCGCCTGGCTCACCTGGAAGAGCTGCGTCGCGCTCCCCAGTGGCGGCAGCGTCGCATACGTCACGCTGTACTCACCCCAGCCCGCCCCCACCGTCTGTACAGAGACCAGCCCCGCCGTATCCACCCGGTTGCAGTACAGCCGAAGCACCGCCTTCGTCACCTGTGCCGCCGTCGTTCCCGCAGGCAGCGTGCTCAGGTCGAACTGCAGCACCGACAGGTACCCTCCACCCACGTAGAGGTTTGAAATCGTTCCGCTGTTCACCGCCGGTCTTGCGCTGCTCACATGCGCATCCGCAACCAGCGTCGCTTCGGTCGCGCGAGCAGGCACAGCCGCGGCAATCAACGCCGCGAGCGCTACCCCAAACGGTCGCCTCAGCCGAACCCTTCGCAAATCCTCATCCTCACGGTCACAAGCCACTCCCCAAACGGCAGCAGCCAGCCAACCCTCAACGATCCCGACTCAACAGTTCACGTCGCCGCATCCGAACCGAAACCGCCGATCAGCGCGCAGGACACCTCACTTATACCCACCGATCCTTTCCTCCTCCATCCGACAAAAGTGTCATCGTCTCAGTAGCTTCGCCCCCAACACCACCTCTCGTGCACCGCATCCCTTATAGTGTTCTAGCGATCCGCACCGAATCCGAGGTCATCTCCATGAGCGCTGCAGCAAACCAGCCGGGCCAGCTCCCACTCCCCGAAACCCTCGTCAACATCTCCCGGCTCATCACCGCCTTCTACGAGCTCCACCCCGATCCCGAAATCCCCGCCCAGCGCGTCTCCTTCGGCACCTCCGGCCATCGCGGCTCCTCCTTCAAATCCGCCTTCAACGAGGACCACATCGCCGCCATCACCCAGGCCATCTGCGACTTCCGCGTCGCCAACCACACCGGTGGCCCCCTCTTCCTCGCACAGGACACCCACGCCCTCTCCGAGCCCGCCTTCGCCACCGCACTCGAAATCCTCGCCGGCAACGGCATCGAGACCTTCATCGACCAGCAGCTCGCCTACACCCCCACACCCGCCCTCTCCCACGCCATCCTCACCTACAACGCCGCGCACTCCGGCAAGCCCCAGGCCGACGGCATCGTCATCACCCCCTCGCACAACCCCCCGGAGGACGGCGGCTTCAAGTACAACCCCCCCAACGGCGGGCCAGCGGACACCACCGCAACGAAGTGGATCGAGAACCGCGCCAACGACCTCCTCGCCGAGCTCCGCGCCGGATCCACCAGCAGCATCAAACGCATCCCCTACGCCCGCGCCCTCGCCGCCCACACCACCCACCGCCACGACTACATCACCGCATACGTCGAAGACCTCGCCAGCGTCATCGACTTCGCCCCCATCGCCTCCTCCGGCCTCAAGCTCGCCGTCGACCCACTCGGCGGAGCCGGCGTCTACTTCTGGTCCCGCATCGCCGAGTTCTACAAGCTCCCCCTCGAGGTCCTCAACCCAAACGTCGACGGCACCTTCCGCTTCATGACCTGCGACTGGGACGGTCGCATCCGCATGGACTGCTCCAGCCCCTTCGCCATGGCCTCCATGATCGCCAACAAGGACAGGTTCGACGTTGCCTTCGCCGCCGACACCGACCACGACCGCCACGGCATCGTCACCCGCACCTCCGGCCTCCTAAACCCCAATCACTACCTCGCCGTCTGCATCCAGTACCTCTTCACCAACCGCCCCGACTGGTCGCAAAACGTCGGCATCGGCAAAACCCTCGTCTCCTCGTCCATCATCGACCGCGTCGCCAAAGGCCTCGGCCGCCCCATGCTCGAAGTCCCCGTTGGCTTCAAATGGTTCGTCGACGGTCTCATCGACGGCACCCTCGGCTTCGTTGGGGAAGAGTCCGCCGGTGCAACCTTCCTCCGCCGCAACGGCTCCGTCTGGACCACCGATAAAGACGGCCTCATCCCCGGCCTCCTCTCCGCCGAGATGACCGCCCGCACCGGCAAAGACCCCGGCACCCTCTACAAGGAACTCACCGGCAAATACGGCGCCCCCACCTACGCCCGCATCGACGCCGCCGCCACCAAAGACCAGAAGGCCAGGCTCGCGAAACTCTCCCCCGCACAGGTCACCGCCAAATCCCTCGCCGGCGAACCCATCACCGCCATCCTCACCGAAGCCCCCGGCAACAACGCCTCCATCGGCGGCCTCAAAGTCACCACCGAAAACGGCTGGTTCGCCGCCCGCCCCTCCGGCACCGAAGACGTTTACAAAATCTACGCTGAATCCTTTCAAGGCCCCGACCACCTGAAACAAATCCAGACCGAAGCCCAGCAACTCGTCAACTCCGCAATCTCCTGACCATCTCTCGATGTGTCCTCCTGAACCTGATCGAAGCTCCCTCGTCGATCCCCACCCGCGCACTCATCTCACGGCGATCACCCCTCCGGGCAAGCGGCCTTCAACTGCTCTCAAAGACGTCTGCAAACACGAACCCGTCCCGCCGCACCACCTCGCCCACCTCGACCGCAATCGGCTTCGAAAACACCGGAGCCTCATACACAAACGTGTGAAACTCCCCATTCTCCCCACACGCATCCACCCCGCTCGGCAGCCCCTCTACCATCTCTGAATCAAACTCCCGCCCCGCATACGTTGCATCCAGCTTCGCCGGATCCACACACGTCACCTTCGCGCGAACGCCCGCCCCAATCATCTCCCGCGCCAGCTCCGCAGTCGGCATCTCCCACAGCGGAAACACGGCCCGCAGCCCCGACCCCTCCATCTGCCGCTCCCGGTACTCCCGAATATCCCGCAGAAACAGATCCCCATACGCAACCGCGTGCACGCCCTCTTCCCGTGCCCGCGCAAACACCCCACCGAGCAGCTCCTCATACTGCGCATTCGAACACGGCCACGGCAGATCGTAGCTCCACAGCGGCAGCCCCACCCGAGCCGCCTGGGCCTCCACCAGCACCCGTCGCACCGCATGCATCGCCACCCGCTCCGCCGCCCCGTTGAAGGTCGTCAGCAGCCCCACCACCTCAACGTCCCCGCGCTGCCGCAGCAGACGCAGCGCCCACACACTATCCTTGCCGCTGCTCCACGACAACAGCACCTTGCTTTTTTCGGACATCATTCGCCGCTCCAAATAGATTTCCTGACAGGTGCTGCCTTGCCGCCGCCACCGCACACCTTCTCCTCAGCACCTCCGGCCGCAGACAACGACCTCGTCCCATTCTTCTATCACCTCGCCGCGGCACACCCGAGGTTTGACTTCCCTCCTCGATGGGCGAAAAATCAATCGCGAAGGAAAACCGCGCTCCAACCATGAAAACAACCGCGATCTCCACGCCCCTCACCACGAACAAGCATCTCCTCCGCTGGGTCGAGAAGATGGCAGACCTTACCCAGCCCGACTCCATTCACTGGGTCGACGGATCACAGGCCGAGTACGACTTTCTATGCGATGGTCTCGTCTCTGCCAATACCTTCACTCGCCTCGATCCAGCTCTTTGGCCAGGTTGCTTCTACGCCCGTTCCGCCCCAAATGACGTCGCTCGCGTCGAAGACCGCACCTTCATCTGCTCTCTTTCAAAGGACGCCGCCGGCCCCACCAACAACTGGGAAGACCCCTTCGCCATGCGCAAAAAGCTCAAGCAGCTCTTTCGCGGATCCATGCGCGGCCGCACCATGTACGTCCTTCCCTTCTCGATGGGCCCGGTTGGCTCGCCCATGTCGCAGATCGGAGTTCAGCTCACAGACTCCGCCTACGCCGTTGTCAACATGCGCATCATGGCCCGCATCGGTGCACCGGTCTTCGCAGAAATCGACAAAGACGAGAAGCGTGTCGTCCCCTGCATGCACACCGTCGGCGCTCCTCTCGCTCCCGGCCAGAAAGATGTGCCGTGGCCCTGCAACGACACCAAGTACATCGTCCACTTCCCCGAGACCCGCGAGATCTGGAGCTATGGCTCCGGTTACGGCGGCAACGCCCTCCTCGGCAAAAAATGCTTCGCCCTCCGCATCGCCTCGAACATCGCGCGCGATGAGGGATGGATGGCCGAGCACATGCTCATCGTCGGCGTCGAATCTCCTCAGGACGAATACGGCAGGACCGAGAAGACATACGTCGCCGCGGCCTTTCCCTCCGCCTGCGGAAAGACCAACTTCGCCATGATGATCCCGCCCGCGGGCTTCGATGGATGGAAGGTCTGGACCGTGGGAGACGATATCGCCTGGATCAAACCCGATGCCACCGGGCAGCTCAGGGCCATCAACCCCGAAGCCGGCTTCTTTGGCGTCGCCCCTGGCACCTCCGCCAAGACCAACCCCAACGCTATGGCAACCCTCGCGCGCAACAGCATCTTCACCAACGTCGCGCTCACTCCGGAAGGTGGAGTCTGGTGGGAGGGTATGACCGACCAGCCCCCGGCCGAATGTCTGGACTGGCGAGGCGACCGGTGGACACCCGCCATCGGCAAAGAGACCGGCAAACCCGCCGCTCACCCCAACGGCCGCTTCACCGCCCCCGCGTCACAGTGCCCCACCATCGATCCCGCCTGGGAGGATCCCGACGGTGTTCCAATCTCGGCATTCATCTTCGGCGGCCGAAGACCCACAACCATGCCTCTCATCTACCAGGCCTTCAACTGGTCAGCCGGCGTATACGTGGGAGCGACCATGGGCTCGGAGACCACCGCAGCCGCCGGTGGCGCACTCGGTCACGTCCGCCGGGATCCCATGGCAATGCTCCCGTTCTGCGGCTACCACATGGGCGACTACTTCCGGCACTGGCTCCGCATGCAACGCTCCCTCTCCTCCACCCCCCGCATCTTTCACGTCAACTGGTTCCGCAAAGATGAGAGCGGTCAGTTCCTATGGCCCGGTTACAGCGAAAACATGCGAGTCCTGAAGTGGATCGTAGACCGCGTTCGCGGCCGCGTTCGCGCAAAAGAAACTCCTATCGGCTGGACACCGCACTTCGAAGACTTCAACTGGAGCGGCCTCGATCTGCCCCGGTCTACATTTGAAACGCTCCAGACGGTGGATCGCGAGCAGTGGAAGCGTGAGGTCATGGGCCACGAAGAGCTCTTCCTACTTCTGCACGACCATCTCCCGCCCGAGATGATCTATGAACGCGAACTGCTGATCTGTCGCCTCTAATGCGGCCGGACCTGGATGATGGCGTCGGTTGGACACCCCACCGCGTCCATCTCCCTCCGGTCCGGCACGTAGCCTTCGTTTCCCCGCTCCTTTGAGCTCTCGAACCCGCAACTCCCATGGGGCCAACCCCCCCGACATTTGGCCGAACCAGATCGCAAAAACGCATGAATCAATCCTTCCGCGTTCGCCTCCCTGACCCTGAAAGCCCTTGACATGGAGCCATCCGGACATTAGATTCGAAGAGTGGCAAGACTCCCTTCGGGTTGAGTCGGTCATAACGAAGTCCACCCACTTCGTTGCTTTAACGGAATACCCACGCATCAGCCCCCACCGCGCTGCGTGGGTTTCCTCTTTAAGCCTATGGCTTCACCCAGACTGTGGACGTGCAAACGAAGCGGTCTCTGACTCAAGCACAAAAACAGCTCCCGAAACGACGTCAAGGCCCGGATCTCCGGGCCTCGATATCAGATCACGATGCTTCACCGCTCAGGCGATCACGCGGCGCCTCAGGAAGGATCCCGCAGCGCCGGCCGCGCCCGTCAGCATCAGCACAATGCTGCTGGGCTCCGGTACCGACGAGACAGGAGGAAGCACAGCCGGTGGAGGAGCAGCAAACCCGCCGCCGCTCGGAACCGGACCGTATACCGGGAAGAATGGCAGAGTGGTCGCTCCGTTCGGAGCGGACCCGCTCGGCACGTATGGAGGCATATCTTCGTTCGCGAGCAGGGTGTCATTCGCCGGCAGGATCTCGGAATCCACCGGGCCGCCCATCGACATCTCGGAGATGAACTCATCGGGAGCCATACGGCCATCCAGAACCTGGTTCGTCGGTTCCACCGGAAGCTCTCCGCAGAGCAAATCAAAGCGCTTCAACATCTGCGTCGGTGTCAGATGCGGCCGTGTGCTTGAAACCCGGACCGGGTGTGGCTTTGGCGCGGCAGCAGGCGCAATCAACCGCGCGACCCTGCTCTTCGCATAGTTCCGCGCTCGCCGTCGTGCATCAAGCGCACGCTGAACACTGGGCTTATGGGCAAGATCCTGCTTGTACTCCGCCAGCCACTTCTCACAGTCAGTGGAAGCAAGGCTCTTCGAGGCAGTGGCAATCATCGTAAAAACTATCAAAAGGAACATGAGGCGGCGCATTGGTTCACCTGGACGGTATCTCTTCTATTGCGTAGACCTTGCAACTGATTGGCCAAAACACGCAAAACTCTGCAGATCTACATCGGAGCGGAAAACAAAGGCAAAAGTAAGCACAAATGCAGCTACCACCTGCATACAGTGCAATTGATTGCAGCAATCCAGAAATTTCTTCCCTGTCCTAGGAAAGTCTTTTCCCTCGAACAATCCCACTTTAGCCGCAGAGCTCCCCGATTGCAACGGAAACTCGCGTCCTTCACTAATTAGCACAGACCGCCATATCCAGAAAACGGGAGGTACTATCAAACTGGTATGCCTCCTGAAATACCGAGTGAAGGTTCAGGGATAGCTCCTCGGCCCGCATCGACCGGATTAGCTCCCCTCAAAATCCCGCTGTTTCGCGACCGTTGGATCGCGTCGACCATCTCCGCGGTAGGTACGTGGATGCAAGACACCGCCGGAACCTGGCTGATGACCGCGCTTACCGGATCGCCTCTGCTCATTGCCCTCATGCAGACCGCCGCCAGCTTACCGGTGCTGCTCCTCGGACTGTTAGCCGGCGCAACCGCAGACATCTTCGACCGACGGCGGTTGCTGATTTTCTGGCAGGTCTGGATGCTGTCCAGCGTGGCGGTGCTGGCTCTGCTTACCTTTCTCGGCCACATCTCTCCGTGGACACTGCTCGCGTTCACGTTCCTGCTGAACGTCGGGTCTGCCATGAACAATCCCGCTTGGCAGGCGATCGTGCCCGAGCTTGTACCCCGCCCCCTCATCCCCGACACAGTTTCGCTGAACGCCGCGAGCAACAATCTCGCCCGCGCTGTCGGTCCGGCACTCGGCGGCCTCATGGTCGCTGCGTTCAAGCGCACCGGAACCGGAGCCGGATCGGTCTTCTTTCTAAACGCGATCTCCTTTGCAGGTGTGATCTGGGTCCTGTTCAATTGGAAGCGAACGCCGCTGTTCAAGAGCGCCCTGCCTGCCGAGCGGATCGCAGGTTCCATCCGCTCCGGTTTGCGTTACGTCCGGTACTCGCCGACCCTGCAGTCTTCCCTTCTCCGCGCCTTTATCTTCACCTTCTTCGTCTCCGGAATCTGGTCCCTCCTGGCAGTTGTCGCGCAGCGCGACCTCCACCAGGGAGCGCTCGGTTACGGCATTCTCAACGGTTCTCTTGGTGTGGGAGCGGTCATCGCCGTCACGCAGCTGCCGATGATCCGCGCAAGGCTGAGCTCCGACCGGATCATCGCGATCTCGACCATGTACCAGAGCGCCGCGCTGGTGATACTTGCCTTTGTGCACGCTCCTTACATCATTCTGCCGACCCTGTTGCTCTCCGGATTTGCTTGGACCAGCACCATGTCAACATTGAATGTGTCTGTGCAGCTGGCGGTTCCCGCATGGGTGCAGGCCCGCGCGCTCGGCAGCTACCTGATGACCTTTCAGGGCGGAATGGCCCTTGGTTCCATCTTCTGGGGAGTCCTGGCGGAGCATACGTCGACAACAGTCGCGCTTGCGTGCTCCGGTTGCGGACTCCTGATCTCGCTTCCCCTGTCCTACCGATTCCACATACTCCAGGGCCCCCTGCCCGACCACACTCCATACCAGTGGAAGCGTCCCGCGCCGGAGATTGCGCCAGTCCCGGGCGCCGAGCCCGATGTCACCGAGGGCCCGGTACGGATCTCCATCGAGTACCACGTCCCGCTCGAACGCTATGCCGAGTTCACCCACGTCATCCACGAGCTTCGAGGTGTTCGTCTGCGCGATGGCGCGATCCGTTGGGGAATCTACCGTGACGCACGTAATCCGGAGATCCTGAACGAGACCTTTCTCATGGAGTCCTGGATCGATTACCTGCGCTCGCGCGAGCGTGTCACAGAGGCAGACCGCGTCATACGCGACCGCGTCTACGCGCTTCATACAGGCCAGGAGCCGCCCGTCGTCTCGCATCAGGTCTATGTCCGGGAGATCACACCTGACGTGTCGTCTCACCGGACATCTGCTTGAGCGGGACGAACCCTAGCGGGCGCCTCCGAGAGCCAGGTCGATCAGCGTTCTCTCTTCCAGTTCATGAGCCTTCGCTGAGCCGGTAGCGGGGCTTGCAGCGGCGCTGCGTTTCACGCTGGTGACGGCCTTGTCGCCAACCATCCGGCGAAGCAGCGGCATTACGTAGAAGAGCGCACCCATGTTGGCCGGCTCCTCCTGAACCCAGACAATCTCATGCGCTTCCGGGTGCTGATCGATCGCGGCCTGCAGCTCCGCCTCGGGCCACGGATAGAGCTGCTCCAGGAAGATAATTCCCACGCTCATGTCCTTCCGCTTCTCGCGCTCCACGCGAAGTATATGGCCGATCTTTCCGCTGGTGATGACCAGGCGGCGAGGCGCTTTGACGTCATTGTCGGGCAGAACATTCTGGAACCCGTCGAGAGCGAAGTCTTCAAGAGTGGAAGATGCATCCGGATGCCGCAGCATGCTCTTCGGTGTGAAGACCACCAGCGGCTTCTTCCACGGGCGAAGCGACTGCCGTCGAAGCAGGTGGAAGTACTGCGCCGCGTTCGACGGCTGGCAGATCTGCATATTGTCATTCGCGCAGAGCTGGAGATACCGTTCCAGGCGCGCGCTCGAGTGCTCCGGCCCCTGCCCCTCATATCCATGCGGCAGAAGCATCGTGACTGCAGAGAGCAGGCCCCACTTCGCCTCTCCGGCCGAGATGAACTGATCGATGATGATCTGCGCGCCGTTCGCGAAGTCACCAAACTGCGCCTCCCACAAAACCAGCGCCTCCGGGTAGTCGCGAGCGAAGCCGTACTCAAAGCCAAGCACCGCGGCCTCTGAAAGGAGTGAGTTGTAGATCTCGAACTTTCCCTCGCCCTCCTGGAGGTGCTGCATGGGGATATATTTACGCTCAGTCTCGTAGTCCGTGAGTACCGAATGGCGCTGGTTGAAGGTGCCGCGTTCGGAGTCCTGGCCGGTGAGGCGCACAAGTGTTCCGGCCTCCACTAGAGAGGCGAAGGCGACGAGCTCAGCCATGCCGTAGTCGAAGAGCCGCTTTCCGGATCCCATCTCGGCGCGCTGCTCAAACAGCTTGCTGACCTTGGGATGGATGTTGAAGTCGCCGGGAACGCGGATGAGCGCCTTCACCAGCTCCGCTATCTTCTCCTTCGGAAGTCCCGTCGAGACCTCATCGGACGGCTTGAGTTCGCCACCGTGGAATTTGCCCCAGTACACGGGAAGCTGGGCGAAATGCGGAATGGACTCAGCCCTGGTCGCCTCCTTCTGGGCCTCAAGGAACTCCTTCTGCACGGCAGCGACTTCGGCTGCGGGATCAGCCCCGATCCGCTTGGCGTACGCCTGGAAGAGCGGCGGACGATCCTTAATGATGGCGTAGCGGCGAGGCTGAGTAACAGTGGGATCGTCCACCTCGCTGTGACCGTGCCGACGGTACCCGATCAGGTCCACCACAACATCCGTATGGAAGAGCTGTCGGAACTCGGCTGCAATTCGCGCTACGCGCACAACAGCGTCCGGATCTTCCGCGTTCACATGGAAGATGGGTATCGGAAGCCGCTTCGCGATGTCTGTCGAAAAGCGAGACGAGTTGGACTCCTGTGGAACAGCGGTGAAGCCCAAAAGATTGTTAACGATGATGTGGATCGTTCCGCCGATGTCATACCCGCGGAGCGTTGCCATGTTCAGGCATTCGGCGACGATACCCTGCCCTGCAAAGGCGGCATCGCCGTGGATGATCAGCGGAAGAACCTGCTTCCTGCCGCCCTCCCCAATGCGTTCCTGCTTGGCCCGCGCACGGCCCATGACCACTGGATTCACAGCCTCAAGATGGCTTGGATTCGACGCCAGATGCAGAGCTATGGTCTTTCCGTCCGGGGTATCGAAGTTGCCCGTCGCACCGATGTGGTACTTCACGTCGCCCCCGCCCAGCGTCGAACGAGGGTCGACATCCTCGAACTTGGTGAAGATCTCCGCGGCCGAGCGACCGATGATGTTGCTCATCACATTCAATCGGCCGCGATGGCTCATCCCGAAGACGCACGTCGCAACCCCGTTGTCGGCGCTCGTCGTGAAGAGCTGATCGAGAAAGGGGACCAGGGCCGTCAGACCTTCAAGCGAGAAGCGCTTGGTCCCCAGGTAGCGCGATTGGATAACCTGCTCAAACATATCCGCCCGGATCAGGCCGGTAAGGATACGCGACTGATCCGGAGCTGGGGCCTTCTCCTCCATCCGCGCCGTGATCCAGCTGCGCTGCTCCGCATTGGGGATGTGCATGAACTCTGCAGCAACGGTGGAGCAGTAAAACTCGCGTGCTTCACGAGCCACATCGCCCTCAGGCACAGGCGTCGGGAATTCCTCCGGCCTTAAATACTGCCCGAGCGGGTCGAGGTTCGCCTGCAGGTATCCCCACCGGCGAAAGATGTCGAAGACCTGGTCGCGGCTAAGCTGCTCTGAAACCTGCGCTTGGGGCTGTGCACCATTTGTCTGGCCGTTGGTGGTTACATCATTTCCTTGTGGGCTGGCGGAAGCTGGCCGGGAGCTCGTCCCTACCTTGGTCGGCATGTTGATCCTCGCAGAAGTTTGCACGCGGTGATTGGCGCGTCACTTCTATGCTAGCCCCTTCTGGGATGTGCCGCACGCCCCTGCTTCGTCACGTGTTCGGGACGGATCAAAGTGGAGACGGGCCGCACCTGCGCTGTGCCGATCCAATCGCGGTCCGGAACAAGGCGATCGATATCATTGAGCTATGAATTGCCCGTCGCCAGCTTCGCGCGTCCTCATTGCAGCCATGCTGACGCTGACCCTCGCCGCACCCGGTCGGAGCGGACCGGCCTGGGCGCAGGAGATCCATGTGCCTGGGCAAGATCAGGCTGCCGGCCATCCTCAGGCGGCCGACGACCGGCCGCTGCCTCCCATCCCCGCGCTCATGCATGAGGTGGAGGCACATCAGCGGCAGGATGAGGCTGCCCTGAAGGACTACATCTACCGTTCGGTGGAGACAGCTGACGAGACCGACGGGCGAGGTGGTGTGAAGAAGCGGACATCGCGCATCTACGACGTCTTCTGGCTTGGGGGTGTGCGCGTCAGAAAGTTGGTCAGCAAGGACGGAAAACCCCTCAGCGCGGACGATCTCAGAAAAGAGGACGAACGAATCGACAAGGAGGTCTCCAGGGGAAAGCAGCGGCGCGAAAAGAATGACGCCATGGGCAAACAGACGGATCCGCATGGGGACGAGGAGGTAACCGTCTCCCGGATCCTCGAGCTGGGTGCGTTCTCCAACCCGCGCCGCGTCGAGGTAAATGGGCGAAGTACGATCGCCGTCGACTATGCAGGCGATCCAAAGGCAAAGACACGCAACCGCATGGAAGATGTCATCCGCGACCTCACCGGGACCGTCTGGGTGGATGAGGACGACAAGACCATCGTGGAGGTCGAAGGGCACTTCCTCAACGCCTTCAAGATCGGGGGCGGGCTCCTCGTCAGCATACGCAAGGGCACCAGCTTCGCGATGGAAAAGAGAAAGGTGAACGGAGAGGTGTGGCTGCCGGTAAAGGTCGAAGGGCATGGCGCCGCGCGGGCAATGCTTTTCTTCAACTTCGATGGAGATCTACGGTGGGAAGACTCCGACTTCCGGAAGTTCAAGGGTTCAGCGACAATGCTTCCCGGCGTCGGGCAGGTGGACGAAACCTCACCCCGGCAGTGACCGACCAGACGGTGCCGGTCCTCGTCCTCACTTCGTCTGCTCTCAGCTCCGTGCTCTAGAACCAGAAGTCGGGTGCCACTCTGCGCAGAACCGCGCGGATCGCCTGCGTGATCGCGCTTCGCGGCGAGTTGTAGCTCCTCGACGTAAACCCCGAGACCCCGACCGGCTCCACATTGCAGGGAAATCGAAGATATATCCCGTGCCTCCCCCTGAAAGGGGCGACCTTGCGCGAGATCAGGTGCTCGATCAGCCGGATATCGGTTGAGTTCATCTCGACACGCGAACCCCGGAGGACGCGATCGTAGAAAGCATGTGAGACGACAAAGATCTGCGTGTTCGCGTCGAAGCCTCGACGTGGAAACCCGAGCTTGCGGAAGTCCATCAGGACCTCGATCGGCTTTGCCGTCAGATCCAGGGCGCGCCCAATCGCCGGAAAGGTCAACCGCCCCGTCGTCTTGATCATGTGAGTGGTCTCGCCGCGAAGCCTGCTCGCTGCCAGTCCCCTGTCGAGCAGCTCCATCTCGGTATAACCGTAGTTGCTGCCCGCGGGAATCTCGTTGCCGGGGATCGAGAGGATCTCGACCTCTTTCAACAGCGTGTTCTCGTGGGCTGCGATCTCGTGAAGCTCCGCGAGGTCAGCACCGGAGTTCTCGAGAAATAGTATCCGGGCGGCCGCCTCATGCGAGTACCGCAGCCAGAATCGAAGAGCCTGTTTGTAGTCCTCCAGACGAAGCCGCGGGTCGCAACGCTTCACCCCGGCGCTCGCCGCAGGAATAATTGTCGCTGTCATCACCAGCAGGTATCGCGGATCGGACGCTCGGGCAGAAACAGACAAAGTAAGGTTTACCTGCACTAATGATCGTGAAACATGGCAGCCCGCCAGGAGCTCCCAGACGAGACTAGCGAACGAAGATCATGATAGCGAGCCCCAGCGTGGCCGTGCCAACTGTCATCCACAGGACGTAGTCTCCGGGATGGCCGCTTTGAAGCTCGCGCATCGCCGTCAGAGGACCTTCAAGGAAGGCTCCCAGTCGCAAGGGGCGGGGGAGGCGTTTGCGAAGGACCGAGGTCGCCGCCAGCGCGAGCGCGAGAAGACCGGCGGCGGATCCACGAAACACCGCGGGCAGCACATCCGGTCGCACCTCCGGAGATGCGGGCAGAGCTGCGGCCCCTTTGTAAACAGTCGTGATGTACGTCGTCTGAGCCAGAAGCCTCGTCGCGCTGGAAAGAATCTGGGCCCGCATCACGGGCGAGAAGGTCAGCGCGATCGCAGCCACAATGCATATCGCAGGTGGTGCAAAGAGATACCACGGCGTGCCCTGATCGTTGTCCTTCGTCTCCGGCAGCTCGTCTACCTCCGCGGCACGATCCGTCAGCGGACATGTGCCCCATCCCAGAAAGGTGTGCATGCCCACGCGTAGCACTGCGCCGCCCGTAAGAGCTCCAGCTGCGAGAAAGATCCATGAGACCCACGGCGCATGCAACGCTTCGGCGGCCGTCGAGGTCAGGGCCTCCGCCCGCATCGTCGCAAACAAAGGAACGCCCGCCAGGCCGAGTCCGCCCAGAAACCAGACCACGGCAGTCGGGGGAAGCACACGGCCTTTGCCGAACAGCTTCGGCTCCGACATGGAGCGGAGACGATGAAGAAGTATCCCCGCAACAAAGAACAGTGCCGACTTCACGAAAGCATGGGCGACGAGGTACAGGAGGAAGCCGGCGATAGACGCCGGCGTCATCAGCGCGAGTGCCGTCAACATCAGTCCGGAGTGGCTGATCGTCGAAAAAGCCAGCATGCGCTTCAGGTGGTGCTCCGCGTAGCACATCACGCCGCCAAACACTGCGGTGGCGCTGCCCAGCGTCAGAAGGATCAGCCGGATGTGTCCGGCCTGCGCGGCAAACGATCCCTGAAAGATCACAGCCTGCAAACGCAGCACAGCATACAACCCCAGCTCGACCATCAGCCCGGAAAAGAGCACGCATACAGGCGTCGGAGAGACCGCATGCGCATCCGCCAGCCAGAAGTGAAACGGCAACAGCGCTGCCTTGGTAAGAAAACCGCAGAGCAGAAGAGCATACGCAAACAACACCAGCGGGTCGTGTCGCGCTCCAATCTGCAACCCGATCTGTGCCATATTGAGAGCTCCGGTTACCGCATAAAGAAGGGCGATACCCGTGAGCGCGAGGAACGCCGCAATCGTATTTGTAACGGCGAAGTTGAAGGCCCCCTGCAGCGGCGCAGGCTCACGCTGGTTCAAACCGCAAAGCGCAAAGGCGGCCGTGCTCATCAACTCGAAAAAGACGAAAAGATTGAACAGGTCTCCAGTGAGCGAGAAGCCCGACAGGCCAGCGAGGAAGACGAGCATCAGCGGGTGAAAATGATTTTGGCCGGCGTCCACAAAGCGCCAGGAGAAGAGGAGCGCCAGAGTGGCGAGAAACGCCGCGAGAGTGGCAAGTCCGGCCGATACGGGATCGACGACAAAGGCGATGCCGAGGACGATGGGACCACGCGGATACCAGTTGCCGAACCAATAAACAATCGTCTGTTGGAGAGCGTGGGAGAGGAGGATGGAGCAGATCAGGAGGTTCGAAAGCGCGATGCAGATGGCCAGCGTATCGTGCACGGCGCGCGGCAAAAGCTTACGTAGGCCGGCGAGCAGAGCCGCACCAATCAGGGGAATCACTACCGGGAGTGCAGGAAGAGCGTGCATGGTCCTTTGCCTCAGCCTCTCATCGTGCGGAGATCCGCGGGATCGACAGAGCCCGACTTCTCATAGGCCTTGACGACCATGGCAAGAAGAAGGGCAACGACGACGGCCTCGACGACTACATCTGTGAGCATGAGCGCCTGAACCACCGGATCGACGGTAAGACGGCCGGGGCTGATATCGGCAAAGACCGGGGCGGCTCCGCCAATGCGGTAACCGATGCCGAGAAGCAGCATGTAAGTGGAGCTCTGCAGGATGGCGAGGCACATGACGGAATGCACGAGGTGCCGGCTGGAGACGAGTCCGTAAAGCCCGCAGCAGAAGAGCCAGGCGGAGACGATGTACGGGAGCATGGAAAGGATATGGGGCATGGCGGTCTACTCGGGCACCTCCCCGGCGATGATCTCCTGCAGATAGGTGTAGCTGACGAGAAGAAAGGACGCGGTGACTTCAACACCGACGCAGGCACTGATGAGAGCGATGGTTCCCGAAGAGAAGACGTCTCCGGTCTTGCCGAGCGGAAGGATATTCGTGAGAAGTGGGACTCCTGCGAAGAGTGGGGCGATGCCAATGAGGGCATACGAGCCCGCGCCTATGGCCTCGATAACCTCCATGACTGTGTGGGAGGTGATGCTCTTGAAGGCTTCGGTGTTCTCCGCGAGGTAGATGAGGATGGGCGCGGTGGCCAGGATGACGCCCGCCTGAAAGCCGCCGCCCGGGGTGAGTTGTCCGTGCAGTCCTATATAGAAGCCAAAGATCACGGTGATAAGTAGAGCGGGATGGGTGAAGGCGCGAACCGTCGCGCTGAGCACGGGGCGGTCCGACACTTTACTGTCGCCCGCCCTGATAGCTTTGGCGCGATCGGGATCGGCATCGCGCCGGAGGAGGAGCATGACGCCCACGACAGCCGTGAAGAGGATGAACTCTTCGCCGAGGGTATCGAAGCCGCGGTAGTCATAGTTGATCGCGTTGACGGCGTCGGTGGCGTGGCGCTCGTAGACGGCAAGTTGAGAGATCTGGTCGCCGTAAGGACCGCGGTACTCGCCCCACGGAGGGAGATTGTGGGCGGCGTAGATAGAGAGGCCGAAGAGGACAGCTGCAAAGGGAAGAAAAATACGGACCCGCGTCCTTTCAGTCACGCTGCTCACCTCCTTTGTCGGGCTCAGACTCCCCGGCGGAAGAAGCGGCCGTCTCCTTCGCGGCCTTGCGGAACCGCATGCGCGAGATCGCAAGCATGACCATGAGCGGAAGAGCGACGGCGCCAACGGTAATCTGCGAGAGGGCGACGTCAGGCGCCTGGAAGTAGAAGAACATCAGAGCCGTAATGACTCCGTAGAAGCCGAGCGAGATGATCTGCGAAGTGACGTCGCGGGTCGTGACCACGGCGAAGCCGCTGATTGCGATCAGAAGAAGGATGGCTGCGCCGAACCAGGTCATGAGCGGGACTCCGGAGGCGACGGAGGCTCGGGCACGAACTCGATGGGGTCGCCGTCGCGAGGCTGCCAGTGGCCCAGCTCCCGCGTGCGAAACGCGCGGGCGGTGGCGTGAGTGACGACCGAGCTGATACCGAACAGTATGAGAGCGATCAGGAGCGTCTTCCAGGACTGCGGGCTGGAACCGGTCTCGACGAAAATGGCAACGGTAAGCGCGACCACACCGAGCGAGGCCGGCACGGAGAGATAATGCAGTGCCTGCATGGGCCTGGGCATGCGCACCATGCCGACAACTCCGACCCAGGTGGAGATGACGACCACACCGAGGAGGCTGTCGACGGTGGCGCTGTGAGCCGTCATAGGTGCTTCTCCAGGAAGCGCGCAAACACCAGCCCGCCGCCGAACGACATGATGGCCAGGGCAAGGGGAAGGTCGATGAATGGGGCGCGGCCGAACGCGATGGTGAAGAGAACCATAACGATGATCACGACGACACTGGTCATCTCGAGCCCGACCAGGCGGCGTTCCGGGGCGCCGCTGAGGGAGACGTACGCGCAGGGAACGAGGGCAGCCGAGACGAGAACGGCGGCAACGAGCCAGGGGTTCATGGATGAGCTCCGAGCGCCTTGGTCATGAAGGGCAGATCGTCGCGCTTGATTTGATGGAAGAGCATGCGGCGCTGTTCGACGTCGATACCGATGACGATGATGCTCGGTGTGGCGGTGGTGTAGGAGGTCGCCAGCACGCGGCGTCCGATATGTCCGGACTCCTCGCCTACGGGAGCGAAAGAGGACACGCGGTAGAGGTCTTCGGCGGGCGCGATGTGGAGAAGATCCTTAAGGAGGACAAGAATGATCGTCGCGGCGTCGGAGAGGATGTACCACGGAATTCGCCAGGCTTGCAGGATGTCTTTAAGGTGGAGGGAGATGCGACTGCGGCTGCGGCCTTGGGCAAAGGCGCAGAAGGTGAGGCTGAGGAGGGACGCAGCTGCACCGACCTCCATCTCATGTGCAGCCCGGGTGCCGACAAAGGTGAACCAGAGGGCAAAGATGACGACGGCGGCGATCACGACGTGGAGTGGCCGGACGTGTTGCGCAGGCCTCTGGCCGCCGCTGTCCTTGTGATCGACACTCATATTCGCTATGAGTGGAGAAGGGCGGGCAGGGATGTATGTACGCACCGAGGAGGTGCAGACGCGCAACGCTTGCGAAGCCGGGGAGGATGTCCGGCTTAAATTGCGAAGGGAAGTGGCCGGCACCACTTCCCTCCACGAATCCTGGTGTATAGCCGGGCTCAGCAGTTGAGACTAAAGAGGCTGAACGTCGGATGCCTGCCAGCCCTTGGGTCCTTTGACCACATTGAACTGGACAGCCTGACCTTCCTGGAGGCTCTTGAAGCCGTTCGAATTGATGGCGGAGTAGTGCACGAAAACGTCTTCGCCATTCTGACGGCTAATGAAGCCAAAACCCTTTGCATCGTTAAACCACTTCACTGTTC
Organism: uncultured Acidobacteriaceae bacterium; assembly: GCA_963719405.1. Taxonomy (GTDB): domain Bacteria; phylum Acidobacteriota; class Terriglobia; order Terriglobales; family Acidobacteriaceae; genus Edaphobacter. The sequence continues at coordinate 3,346,875 of OY970381.1, read as the reverse complement.
CCTGTTCCATGTTGATGAATTCCTTAATACTTTGAATTTGCCGCTTGATTCAAATCGGGGTTTCAACAGGCCTTGCTTGCAGAAAACCAATCTGTTTCTAACGATGTGCAGAGGTTAGCACAGCTGGCAAATCTAACCGTCGAAAAAATTAAGAAAACCTTCATGTTGCACAGGTAATGGTGCGACTCAGATCCACGCCTCGAAGCAAACCCAGAAAATACAACAAGAAACGCAGCACACACGAATAAAGTCCCAGCGGGTTTCAGCCCTTTGCTGGCAGATGCGCGCGGACGATCTCTTCAGAGCGCTCCAGAACCTGATCGAGCGTGAGCGCCGTCGAGTCAATGATGGTCGCGTCCGCAGCAGGCCTCAGCGGAGAGTCTGCACGGTTGCGGTCGCGAGCATCACGCTCCTGTAAATCGCGCAGGATCGCCGCCTCGGTCTGTTCATCCGGCGGTGCGATCGTGATCGGTGCTACGGAGTTCTGCTGAAACCGACGGCTTCCGCGAACCTCCGGCGCCGCATCGAGAAAGATCTTTACGTCGGCGTCGGGAAAGACCTCTGTCCCAATATCCCGGCCTTCCATAACGACGCCGCCAGCCTGCCCAAGCGCGCGTTGCTGCGCCACCATCCAGGAACGCAGTCGCGAGTGGACGGATATCCGCGAGGCCGCAGCAGTCACGTCCGGCTCCCGGATGCGGCGAGTGACGTCCATCTTATCCAGCAGAACTCGATTGCCATCGCGATGCGGCTCAAGCGTGATCGTAGTTTGATCCGCGATCGCAAGAAGGGGAGCCTCTTGGTCGAAGTCGAGATCGCTCTCGATCGCCTTCAGCGCCAGCGCACGATACATCGCACCGGTCTCCAGGTTCAGAAACCCGAAGCGGCGGGCCAGATGTGCAGCCAGCGTGGACTTCCCGGCCCCGGCCGGTCCGTCGATCGCGATGATCGGCCGCGTCCGTTCGGCAGGATTCGCAGCCACGCCAGACTCCGATCGGTTCGAATGATTCAGCGGGGCCGTCTTACGGGATTCAGGCGCCATCGACATTATGCCTCGCCCGCTTCCGGCTTCGGCTTACGCCCGGGCGGCCGCTTTCCCCACGGCTTGTTCCCGCCCTTGAACTTGTCAAAGGTGCTCGCGCCCGGAGCGTCCGGCCCACGACCACCCGATCTCCCGGCAAACGGCTTCTTACCCGCAAATCCGGAGGGCTTTCCCGCAAATGGCTTCTTGCCGGCGTATCCGTTTCCCTCGCGCTTACCCGCGTATCCCCCGCCTTCGCGCTTGCCGGCATATCCGCCACCTTCGCGCTTGCCGGCGTATCCGCCACCTTCACGCTTGCCGGCGTACCCGCCTTCGCGAGCTCCCGAGCCGCCGCCATCCGGGCGTGGCCCTTCAAACGACTTCCGTGGGCCAAACGTTGGCTTTCCGGCACCGGGGAACTCGCGACGAGGTGGACGGGCCTCGCCGCCCTCCCGTGGAGCGAATGGCTTGCGCGGTCCTCGAGGTGCATCGAACTTTCGAAACGCTGGCCGCTCCGGCCGGCCGCTTCCCTCTCCCTCAGGACGCGTCGGGCGATCGCGGAATGCCGTTGGCTTGCTGAAGCCCTCTCGCTTGGGCCAGCTGGGACGGTCACCTCTGGGCGTAAACTCTCGGCGCGGCGCTCGCGAGTCTCCTCCCTCGCGCGGAGCGAACTCGCGGCGCGGCGGACGTTCTCCCCCAGGCGCGTCGTCGCGGCGAAACGGACGACGTTCCTTGTCGCCGAACGGAGGTCGTCCGCCCGGTGTACGGTCCGGGAACTCACGCTTCCGATCCCCAAATCCTGATTTGACGAAGGGCTTTCGATCCCCGAACGACGGCCTGCCTCCCGCGGCAAAGTCACGCCGCGGTGGGCGCGCATCCCCGCCCTCACGTGGCGTGAACTCACGACGAGGTGGACGGCCCGCGGAGTCATCCCGGCCCCGGCTGAACGCCGGTCGATCGCCACCAGAACCCGGTCTCCGAGAAGCCGACGGGCGGTCCCCGCCGAAGCGGGAGCCACTCCCGAATGGTCGCTTCGCTGGACGGCTCGCGGGCGCGCCGTGCGAGGTCCCGGGCGCCGAACTCGCATGGAGATCGACGTCCTCAGGCTGTTGGCCATCACCGCTTGGAGCGACGGCGTTCTGTGCCGCCTCCCTCGCCGCTCGCTGATCCCTCTCCTCGTCCCAGGGCTTGTTGAAGGCCGGGCGGGATGTGCGGTCACTCGACGTCCGCCCAAACGTGCCCGAGGGCTTGCCGAACGGTCTGCCCGCGCCTCCGCGTTGTGGCCCACCCCGTTCTGAAGATAGAGCGGCGCGCGCCGCAGGACGGTCCGCGCCGCCGAAGGGCTTGGCGCGCTCTATATATCCAGTGCCTACCTTGCGCGGCTTCGCGATGAACTTCTTAATGCGGCTGCCGTCCTCGGCAATCTCCACCGGGCTCGTTCCGGAGTCACCCGCATCTTCGGCTTGCGCCTCAACCGGGCCGCTCGCAAACGCAGCGAGCTCACCGTGAATATGGAGGTGCGTCTTGCCCTCGATAGCAATCGTCTCGAGCTGGCGCGCACCCGTCAGGGCGTGGAGAACGTCGCGGACGCGCGATCGCGGGGCCAGCGGCGAAAGAAACGTCTCGATCTCCGTCTCGGTGGCAACCAGTGCCTGCGAAAGATAGAGGCTGATTAGCGCGGAGAGCGCGGTCGGCTGGCCCGCGTTGGCGCCCGCCTTGAGCTGCTTGGTGAATCGGTTTGCGACCGTCTCCCACAGGGTCCTTCCACCCTCCGGCTCCGGCACAGGAAGCACGCGCAGATTCTGCCAAAGCTCGTTCAGCGATCGAAGCACCGCGGCCTCGGTCACCTCCTTGCCCAGCTGTGTGGCGAGATCGTACGCGCTCGTCGGCCCATTCTCGACCAGCAGCGTGTACGCGTTCAGCGCCAGCGGACTGACCTTGGTGGCCCCGCTCGTCGACGGAGGCTGCTTAAAGGCCTTGTCCCCGCGCAGCGTAAAGACGTAGGAAAAGGTCGCGGCTGACGCAACAAAGTCGGGGGTGTCCGCTGTCGTGGAAGGCGCGCCCAGCAGGTTGAGCGGCACGGCGCTTCCCTCCGCTATCAGACGTGCAAGCAGGTTGCGTGCCTCCCCGGCCTCCGCCAGCGTCGGTGCCGCGTTCGCAGCGCCCAGCGTGGCCTCAACCAGTGACGGAGCAGGCGAGTTGATGAGCTGAGGCCGCGGCATAAACAGCACAAGCCCGCACGTGGAAATAAAATGACGGGCCGACTCCAGCGTGAGAAGGGCGACGGCCGAGCCATCAGCGCCTTCGGCTGCATTCTGGCGCCAGTGGGCGAGGCGGGCGGCAGCAAGTTGATCGGTCGAAGGGGGCTGCGGAGTGCTCAATGTCGTGGTGCCTTTCGTGGCAAGTCGATCTACAGATGTGTGAGGGGCATGTGGCAGACGGCGAGTGCAAATGGAGAACACTCGGTCTGGGCGGCGTGCCGGAGCTCGATCCCTGCCTGAGGTGCCGGGGATCCTGCAACAGCTCCGAAATAGCCCGGCCTTCTGAGAATACAGGAAGCACCGGAGCACGGTACCGGAGGGTCAACTCCAAGTGACATTCAACTCTTCCCCGTGCACTAAAGAAATCGAGACCGCAGCCGATAGAAGGCACATGTGGACATTGGACAAGCGGGCGAAGCTATCGGTGAAGGTTCAGCAGGATCTAACAGAGCGGTCAAGGCAGGGCCTTTGGGCTCACCCTGTATGTATGGCGCTGGTTGCGGTTACCACCGGCCTTCTGCACCGGGCGCCCCTTCTGATGGCTTTGGCGATCGCCTCAGCCATCGTTCAGGCCGTCTTGCGGAGAGGTTTGGTCGCGCGTCTGCGCGCCGCTCCATACCCCCGGCAGCGTCACCTCGAGCGAGCGCACCTGGGGCTGCTCCTCTCCTGCGCGGCAGTGTGGGGAATGGTCTCCGGCATCGCGATTCACCTCTTCGGCTGCCATGACCGCGACGTCCTCATGCTTCTGCTCTACCACGCTGCGGTCGCCTTTGCGACCGTCAATCTTCTGGTGCACGACCGCCAGCTGATCGCCGCAGCTCTCGGGCTGCTCTTCGGTCCGCTCATCGTCGGGCACCTGATGTCCGGTGAGACTCACCTGATCAACTACCTCAGCGCCGCGACAGTCTACCTGGTGTACTGCCTCGCCCAGGGAAAGAAGCTCAATCAGCTCTACGAGCAGCAGATCTCAGACAACTACGAGATGTCCGTAGCCGCGTATCGGGATTGCTTGACCGGTCTCCCGAACCGCTTGCACATGAATGAAATGCTGGAAGCGTGCGTGGATGAAGCAACCGATAAGCGGCGGCAGATCGCCCTGCTCTACATCGATCTTGACGGCTTCAAACAGATCAACGATCGCCACTCGCACAAGGTCGGAGACCTGTTTCTCTGCGAGGCGGCCTCCCGCATCAGCGAGTGCCTCAGGGCGGGCGATATCGCGGCCCGCATCGGCGGTGATGAGTTCACAATCCTCCTTCCGGAGTGCGCGTCTGAAAAGGAGGCCATCGGCCTCGCGAACCGCATCCTGCGCACCGCAAGAGAGCCCATGACCATAGACGGCCATAGCTTGAACTACTCCACCAGCATCGGTGTAAGTCTCTACCCGCAGATGGCCTCCAGCGCGGAGCTGCTGGTGCGCAGCGCCGATGAAGCCATGTACGCCGCCAAGATGTCCGGCAAAGACAGGGTCTGCATCGCTCCTACCAGCGACATCGGCCCGCTCCTCGCCTCGGAGTACGAGATGCCGATGCTGACGTTCTGCTCCATGGGCGGAATGAAGGAAGTGGCGCTCACCCCCGGACCCTACGTCTGCTGATCAGGCTTCGACCCGCTGACTTACGGCAGATCTGCTCGATGTGCGTGACATAGAGGCCGATAGTTGCCGATCGGAGTTGCAAAACATAGGATCGATCTGCGTTGCACTGAAGATGGAGGTTTTTGTGGGAACGGATTTCATGCAGATCGATACGCTGCTGACCGCGGACGAGCGGCTGGTGCGAGATTCGACGAGAGAGTTCATCGACGCGGAGCTGAAGCCGCTCATCGAAACCTGCTTTCGGGAGGGACGTTTTCCAAGGGAGCTCGTCAAGCCCATGGGGGAGATGGGATTCTTCGGTGCAAACCTGCACGGCTACGGCTGCGCCGGGATGAACAACGTCGAGTACGGTCTCATGACGCAGGAACTCGAGCGCGGCGACTCGGGCGTGCGAAGCTTCGTCAGCGTGCAGTCGGCCCTCGTCATGTATCCCATCTACACCTTTGGAAGCGATGCCCAGAAAGACCGCTGGCTCCCCGGTATGGCAAAGGGCGAGCTGATCGGGTGCTTCGGTTTGACGGAGCCGGACTTCGGCTCCAACCCGGGCGGCATGCGCTCGCGTGCGCGCCGGGATGGCAACGACTACGTGCTGAACGGCGAAAAGATGTGGATCACGTCAGGCTCAATCGCCGACGTCGCGGTCATCTGGGCCAGAGACGAGAGCGACGACGGCAGGATGCGCGGGTTCCTCGTCGAAACCGACCGGCCCGGATTCAAAGCCACCGATGTCCGCGGAAAATGGTCTCTGCGGGCGTCCGTAACCTCGGGGCTGTCGATGCAGGACGTCCGGATTCCGGCAGAAAACGTCCTCCCCGGTTCGGGAGGTCTGAAATCCCCCCTCATGTGCTTGAACCAGGCCCGCTACGGCATCGGTTGGGGTGCCATCGGTGCCGCAATCGACTGCTACCAGACAGCACTCGACTACGCGAAAGAGCGCAAGCAGTTCCGTGACACCCCGATCGCCAGCCACCAGCTCGTGCAGGAAAAGCTCGTTTGGATGATCACCGAAATTACGAAAGCCCAGCTGCTCTCGCTCCAGGTCGGCAGACTCAAAGACGCCGGCAAGGTCTCGACCGAACAGATCTCCATGGCGAAGCGAAACAACGTGTGGATGGCGCTCGAGACCGCACGGCTTGCTCGCGACGTCATGGGTGCCGCGGGAATCGTAGAGGACTACCCCATCATGCGGCACATGATGAACCTCGAATCGGTGAAGACCTACGAAGGCACCCACGACATCCACACGTTGATCATCGGGAACGCCATCACCGGAATCGCTGCGTTTTAGCTGACCGGGAATGCCGGTCAGGTTCGCTGAAACGCCCGTGCAATATCGCGGTGGGAGTAGCGCAGTGCGATAGGCCGCCCGTGTGGGCAGCTGGTAGGGTGCTCGGTCTCTGCAAGCGCCTCCAGCAACCAGGAGATCTTCGCCGGCTCAAGCGGCGTGTTGATCTTGATCGCCGCATGGCATGCGATCGACGCCGCAATCCGTCGAGCGCAGGTCCCGGCATTCTCGATCTGCTCGTCCGGGGATGGCGCTGAGAGAAGATCCTCAAGCGTAAGCTCCAGCTCCCTGCCCTCCAGGCCCACCGGCGCAGACTTGATCGCAAGCGTGCGCGGCCCGAACGGCTCGGCCTCAAAGCCGTTGCGGTCAAGCTCCCCCGCAAGATCGGCGAAGCGGATCATCTGTGCTGGCAGCAGATCCACAAGCACCGGCATCAGAAGCCGCTGTCGCTGGGCTGCCTCCGTCGTGCGCTCGCGCAAAACCTTCTCGAACAGAATGCGCTCGTGAGCCACGTGCTGATCGATAATCCAGAGTCCCTCGTCGTTTGTGGCGAGGATGAACGAGTCGCGGATCTGCCCAAGCGGCTTCAGCGTAGAGAGCGCGTTCAGCGTGTCGGCCAGGTGCGGCGAACCCGTCCCGGACGTCGCCAGAACTCCCGATGGGTGTGGATCGTAGCCCACCGGGATCGACTCGGCACTGTTGAAGGCGAGGCGGCCAGCCACAGGAAGGCTCTGGGGAGCACTGAGCGAGAACGGCACGGCGTCACCCGGCTGCGGGTCTGGCTCGGAGAACGGCCCGCTGAAACCCGCCGGCAAACGGGTCGGCGCAAACACCGGTCGGTCCATGCCGCCCAGCGCCGGAGCCCCCGGTCGGAAGAGGGTTCCGGAGACGTCTTCCCCCAAACCCGCGTTGTTCCGCTCTGCGTCGAAACCACCACCGTCAGACTCTGTGGCCGACCCTCGATCTTCGATACCCGGGTTGTACGTGTTCAGCGCGTGGAGGGCAGGGGCGGGATCTCGGCGGCGGCGGTCAGGGCTGGGCTCCCCCGGAAGCGGACTCACATCGATGTTCAGGGACGAGGCGTGATCGTGCGGTCCGCCTGAAAGTGCAGCCGCAAAGCTGGCAGCCGGTCTGGCCTGCATCAGCGCCGTACGCACCGTGTCGCGCAGGAAGTCGTGGACAAACGAGGGCTGGCGGAACCGGACCTCCGTCTTCGCCGGATGGACGTTGACGTCCACCTCCTGGGGAGGCATGTCGAGAAAAAGCAGGACCACCGGAAAGCTGGTCGGGGGAAGGACGTTGCGGTACGCCTCGGTAAGCGCGTGCAGGACCAGGCGATCGCGAATAAGCCGATGGTTCACAAAGACGTAGATCGAGTTGCGATTGAGCTTCTGGAGCTCAGGCTTGGAGACAAAGCCCGACACACGGAGGTATCCCGGGTCCGCAGGTTCGTAGTCCTCCTCGCGCTTCCACGGCGGGGGCTCCGGCAGACCCGCACGCCGAAAATCGAGCTCGGCGGCCACCGGAAGCATCAGCGCCGATGTGTCCCGGCCGAAGATCTGGAACAGCCGGTCAGACGACGTGCCGACCGCCGGCGCGATCAGCAGTGCCTGGGTCGAGGTGTGAAGCTCGAAGTGGCGCGTCGGGTGGGCCAGCGCGTAGTGGGTCACCAGCGCAGCGATGTGGGACAGCTCGGTCTGCTCGGACTTGAGAAACTTACGCCTGGCCGGCGTATTGAAGAACAGATCCCGGATCGTGATCGTCGTTCCGACCGGCAGCCCGGCAGGGTCGACGCGCAGAATGTTCCCCCCGGCGATCTCGACCACGGTGCCGCTGTCCTCCGTAGGCGCTCCGCTCTCGTCCGCCGCCCGCGTCTCGATGGTCACGCGCGCCACAGACGCTATCGAAGGCAGGGCCTCGCCGCGGAAGCCCAGCGTCGCGATCGAGAGCAGATCGTCCGAGGTCCTCAGCTTGGAGGTCGCATGGCGCTCAAACGCAAGCAGGGCATCATCCCGCACCATACCGTGTCCGTTATCCGTAATGCGGATAAGCTTCCGGCCGCCCGCCTCGACGTCCACCCGGATCCGTGTCGCATTTGCGTCCAGCGAGTTCTCCAGCAACTCCTTGACGACCGAGGCTGGGCGTTCAACAACCTCGCCCGCGGCAATCTGGTTCGCGACCTGATCGGAGAGGATATGGATGCGGCCCATGAGACCTGATTGTACGGTGCAGCGCACCGCACCTCCGCAGCCAGAAGAGGCTGCGGTCCTCCCGGCTCGGTTCGCATGGGTCTCGTCGCAGCCACTGCCGAAGCTGCTCAACGGGAGGCATCCAAGCAAGCAGAGGGCACCGATGAGTTGGATCTTCTACCTTTTTGCGATCGCTGCGGGTCTCGCAAACCCCTTCCAGTCAGGAACCAATGCGGAGCTGAACAAGCAGCTCGGAACTCCCCTTTGGGCAGGGGTCGTCGTCTACGCCACCGGGCTGGCCGGCCTGCTCCTGCTGCAGCTGTTTCTTCGGCAGGCCTTCCCGGACACCAGCAAGCTGCTCGCCGTCAGCCCATGGGCCTGGACAGGTGGACTGATCAGCATCGCCTCCACCATCGCCGGTCTGACCCTCGCGCAGAAGATGGGCTCAGCGGCGTTTACGGGTCTGTCCGTCACCGCGGCTCTGGTCACCTCGGTCTTGCTGGACCACGCGGGAGCGATCGGATTTCGGCAGCATACCGCCTCGCCGGGGCGCGTCGCCGGATGCGCTCTCATGATCGCCGGTGTGTGGTTGATCGCGCGGTTCTGAAGCTCCTTTTGCGCCGGAACGGCCTCTCGTGCATCATTCAGAGGTGCGATTCGATTCGCAGCTCGCTCCCTCCACCCGGGCAAGTCTCTATAAACGGTGGAGCGAAAGGAATCACCATGACCGTTCGATCTCTGCTTCGATCCGCTGCCGCGCCGCTGCTTGCGGTAGCCTCTGCTCTCTGCATCGTGCCCATCGCACCGGCACAGATGGCTCCTCCGAGCGTCCACAAGCATCTGTACTCCGAAACCGCCAACCCCACAGCGGATATCGACAACGCCATCAAGCAGGCACGCGCGCAACACAAGCGCGTCATCCTGGACTTCGGCGGCGATTGGTGCGGCGACTGCCAGGTGCTCGACATCTACTTCCACCAGCAGCCAAACCTTGACCTCCTCGAGAAAAACTTCGTCCTGGTGCATGTCTGGATCGGACACATGGATAAAAACATCGACGTGGCGCAAAAGTATGGTGTGCCGATCAGCCACGGCGTGCCTGCACTCTCGGTCATCGATGGTCGCGGCAAGGTGCTCTTCGCTCAGTCCACCGGCGACTTCTCAAAGATGCGAGAGATGAATGTGCAGTCCGTGACAGACTTCCTCAGCAAGTGGAAGGCCTAGCGCAGTCCCTCGCCTGCCCTGGCCCTCCTCGCCCGAAGCTCGCATTGGACTTCCTGCGCGAGGAAGCTGGGGTTAGTCTGGCGTTGTGCATGCCACGCTGAGAATCCCGGCGTTGTTCCAACGCGCTCTGTACCGCGCTATGGACCACGACGCCCTGAACATCGCGCAGTCTGCAGCATACTCAGCGATGGTCGCGCTCTTTCCGGCCCTCATCGTCGCCTCCGCCGTCGTCGGTCTGCTGCCCGATACCGCCCCGATCCGCTATGAGCTGGCCGTCTTCTTCGATCGCGTTCTTCCCTCGGACGTGAGTCCCCTGCTGGCCAGCTACTTCTCCGTAACGCAGCACACACCCACCTCTGGTCGCGCTCTCGTCCTGGCTATCATCGTCTCCGTCAGCGGAGCGTCCGGCGTCATCGCAACATTTATGGAAGGCGTCAGAAGAGCGTACGAGCTGCCCCCCGACTGTTGGAGCTTCTGGCAGAAGCGTGTGCGCGCGTTGGCGCTCGTTCCCATGTCGCTTCTTCCACTCGGCGTCGCCAGCGGCCTGGTCGTCTTCGGCCACTACCTGAGTCTGTGGCTCGCCATGCATGCCATGGCCCAGGCCCGAATGCTGGTGTACGGCATCGCCCTTGTGATCCGCTGGTCCGTGTCGCTCACCGGAAGCGTCGGCCTCATAGCCCTGCTCTACCACATGGGCACACCCATGCGGCAGAGCTGGCGAAGAACGCTGCCCGGAGCCGTGCTCGCTACCCTGACCTGGTTCGCAGCCACCCTCGTCTTCGGCTGGTACGTGACCCGCTACGCCAACTACTCGCGGGTATACGGTTCGCTCGGGGCGGGCATCGCTCTCCTGTTCTGGCTCTACATCATCTCTCTCAGCGTCCTCTGCGGCGCGGAGTTCAACGCCCAATTCAGCTCCGTGCGTATACCGCAGATCGACCGTCCGTCCGGAGGAGCTGCGGAGTGAATCGCTTGGGCCCTCAAAGGGCGCACCGGTCCTTCAGATCGGCGCGTCCCGCCCGAATCCTGCATGTAAGCGTTATCCCGCGTAGAATTGCATCGGCAAGCTGAAGGCATTGTCAAAGCAAGCGTCTTCCAATTCACCGGCTCGAAGGGTTACGCAATCACATCCATGATCTCGACTTTGACTGACTCCATCTCCACGCAGGCCGGCGGACACAGCGCTGAACCCGTCATCCCCTCTCCCGACAGGCTCCGTCGCGCAAAGATCGTCGCTACACTCGGACCCGCATCAAGCACGATCGAGGTCTTTCGCGAGCTGGTGAGAGCAGGACTCGACGTCGCACGTCTGAACTTCTCCCACGGCTCCCACGAGCAGAAGGCCGAGCTGATCCGGATGGTGCGGTCCGTCGCAAAGGAGTTTGGAAAGCCGATCTGCATCCTCGCCGACCTCCAGGGACCCAAGATCCGAACCGGCCGCCTCAAAGACCATCAACCCGTACAACTGGTCGCCGGAAGACACCTCACCATCACGCCCGAGGATGTTGACGGCACCGCTGAACGCGTCGGAACCGTCTTCGCAACACTCGCCGACAACCTCGTCCCGGGATCAAGGATCCTCCTCTCCGATGGCCTCATCGAGCTCCGGGTAGAACGCATCGAAGGTGCGGACGTCGTCTGCGAGATCGTCAACGGCGGAACGCTCGGCGAGAAGAAAGGAATCAACCTCCCGGGAATCCCCGTCAAGGTGCCCTCACTCACCGAAAAGGACGAGGAAGACCTCGAGTTCGCGATCGCCCAGGGCGTCGACACCGTCGCCGTCTCCTTTGTGCAGACCGCCGAAGACGTCCGCTACGTCAAAAATCGCGTCGCCCAGCTGCGATCGGACGCCTGGGTTATCGCCAAGCTGGAGAAGCCGCAGGCCATCGAACATCTCGACTCCATCCTCGAGATCGCCGACGGAATCATGGTCGCGCGTGGTGATCTTGGCGTCGAGGTGCCGCCGGAAAAGGTCCCAGCCCTCCAGAAACACATCATCCGCCGTGCATCGGACTACCGTAAGCCGGTAATTACCGCAACGCAGATGCTCGAGAGCATGATCGAGAACCCCCGCCCGACACGCGCCGAAGCCTCGGATGTCGCGAATGCCATCTACGACGGAACGGACGCGGTCATGTTGTCAGGGGAGTCCGCCGCCGGCAAATACCCGGTTCTCGCCGTGCAGATGATGGCGACGATCGTCTCCGAAACCGAACATCAGATCCGGCTGGACCCGCCTCCCCGCGCCTTCCGCAAACGCGCAACGCGGCTCAGTGTGGCGGAGACGATCTGTGAGTGCATGGCCCACTCCACGGAGGATCTTGATCTGGCTGCCATCGCCATCTTCACCGAAACCGGATCAACTGCGCGGCTTCTTTCGAAGTACCGCCCCGACCCGCCCGTCTACGCCATGAGTCCGTTTGAGCCGGTGATCAATCGCGCCATGCTGCTTTGGGGCACCTATCCCCTGCTCTGCGAGCGGTTCCGCGATACCGACAAGCTGGTCAATATGGCTGAGGAGATCCTGGAGCGTCACGGCTACGTCCAGAAGCGGCAGATCGTGGGCATCGTCGCCGGGACCCGAACCCTCTCAGGCGCGACAAACTTCATGCGTCTTCACATGGTCGGCGATCGGGATAGTGAGTCGTAGGCACTCAATCACGCGCAAACAGAAGGGCCACCCGTTGCCGGGTGGCCCTTTCCATTCTTGCTGAAAACGAGCTCTTAGACAGAGAGTTTGCGGCGAAGGATGCCGAACGCACCGAGTGCGCCGGTGCCCAGAAGGGCAAGTGAACCTGGCTCAGGAGTGGTGGAGATAGGCGTGGCGGAGACGGTGGCGTTGAAGCTGGCGTTCTCCGTGCCGATCTGCGGTCCACCGTTGACGCCGAGAAGCTCATAGGGGGTCGTGCTCGGCGGGACGTTGTAGAGGCTGAGGGCAATGTTGCTGGAACCGAGCAGAGACAGACCGACACCGTTGAAATCGAACGGGAGGCTGGTATTGCCGCTGAACAGGTTATCGTTGCCGGCGAAGCCATTCACGGGAATCAGCGCGATGCTGTAGTTGCTTCCCATATAGGAAACGGTTCCGGTCGCCGAGGTGATCAGGCCGGTCGCATTGGTAAAGGTGAGGGCGCCGGAGCCACTGAACGTCCCACCCGTAAAATTGAAGTTTAGGTCATCGGCCAGCGCAGTGGCGCACGGGAGCGCCGACAGGGCTAGACCACTGAGGAGGATCGCCAACTTTTTCATGAATTACTCCTTGAGGTGAGGCAGAAAATCTCAATTCGTCATGCGAATCTGAATAGGTAAGATGCATGTTCATTGCCGTTTAGCTGGATCGGGAGACGATGAAACTAAAGCGTTTGATCGAAGGCCATATCGCAATCTCCGTTCATACCGCAAGATTTTGCGGTTATTTGGTGAAAGCATTTCTCGATCCCTATCTCACTGAGCCAGCGAAAGATGATGTCTACGCCCAATCCCGGCAGCACTGGGAGGCCGGAACCAGTTTCCGCGGGGACTCCCTCCGGAGATGTCGTATGCTGACGGGACGATGCGACAGCGGCAGTGGATGGGATTGTTGGTGGCAGCGCTGTGCATCCACGCAGAGGCGGGGCAGCTCCTGCCCAACACCAAGCTCCTTCCGACCCCAAGAAAGGAGCCCGGCGGCTACTCGCGGTCGGTAGTGCTCTGGCCCGGCGGTGCACCCGGTGCCCTCGGCGACAAAGAAGTCGACGTCCCCAGGCTCTACTTCTATCCCGCGCGTGAAGGCGAACGGACCCACGCCGAGCGATCCGAAACTCGCGGCGAACGCCCCGCCGTCATCGTCATGCCCGGCGGAGCCTACCGCACGCTGGTGATGGAAAAGGAAGGCGCCGCAGCCGCTCATTGGTTGAACGAACGCGGGGTAGATGCCTTCGTTCTGGAGTACCGGCTCGGACCCAAGTACCACTTCCCAGCGCCGATGCTGGATGGCGCGCGAGCCATTCGTTACGTGCGAAGCCACGCCGCAGAGCTCGGGATCTCGCCCGAAAAGGTCGGAGTCTGGGGCTTCTCCGCGGGCGGACACCTCGCCGGATACCTCGCCTCCGTCAACGATCCGGGAAATCCCAAAGCCGCCGATCCCGAGGAGCGCGTGAGCGATCGTCCGGACTTCGCCATCCTGTCCTACGCCAGGTTGAGCATGGATGCCTCCATACCCCGCCCTACCAACCTCGAGGCTCTCATCGGGGAGCACCCCACCCAGGCCATGATCAACGAGATCTCGATCGACCGCCGGGTCAATAAGTCCACCGCGCCAAGCTTCATCTTCTCAACCAGCGAAGACCAGCAGGTGAACTCCATGAACGCGACAGCCTACTACGACGCGCTGAAACGGGCGGGTGTGCCCGCTGAACTACATATCTTCGAACGTGGTCCTCACGGTGTCGGTGTCGGCCAGGGGTTGAAATCGCTGCCCGGGCTGAGCCTGCTCGAGGTCTTGCTGGCCAACTGGATGGAAGCGCACGGCTGGCTGGCACTCCCCGTGAAGTAGCCCGAGTGCCCCGTTTTGGGGATAGCAAAGGTTTACCGGAGACCCAATCCTGTAACTGCCGCGGAAAGACAGTGTTGGCAAATTCGTGCACATTGGTGGATGCTAGTACAGCCACGTTATGAAAAGGCTTGACTGCAGCATTCTGCCCCTGTCTGTCGCGACGAGGATATGACGAGGATATTAGGCTGAGGTGATCGTGAGGAGTTGTGACACGGGAGTACCCGCGCTCGGTGTGCGCGTTCGAAGCGCGGTAGGACCAGTGGCTATCGTTATGGCTCTGACGGCTTGCGCCTGGATGCTGGCCAGCGGTCACGCCCACGCATTCGCAGCTGGCGCACTGCTCTCCATCGTATGGCCCTGGACGCCGGAGAACCGATCAAAAAAGTTTGCAGCTGAGGACGAGGGCGCAGAAGAGCGAAGACGCTTTCAAGCTGCTGCGGACACCAGCCTCGATGCCTTCGCAATCCTCGACGCAGTCCGCAACGACGCCGGAAAGATCACTGACTTCCGTTTCAGCTATGCCAATGCCAACGTCGACAAGCTGATCGAAGGCCGTTCAGGTGGACTCACCGGCAAACTGCTGACCGTCGTTCTCAAGATCCCGGCCGATAGCGGCTTCATCGATACGTTGTGCACTGTTGTGAATGCAGGCATGCCCGCGCGCGCCGAGTTGGAGGTCGTCGACAATCCCCTGGTACGGGCCTCCTGGATCCGGTACCAGATCGTCCGGCTCGGTGACGGAGTCGCCATCACCTTCAGCAACATCACAGAGGCCAAGGCAAACGAGCAGAAGCTCAAGCAGCTCGCGGAGTTTACCTCCTCCATCTTTGAGAACGCACCCTTCAGCATGTTCGCCGCGGACGTGGACGGCATCGTGACCGCCATGAACCGCGCTGCCGAGAAACTGAGCGGATACAGCCGCGAAGATCTGGTGGGCAAAGCGCCGCTCACCCTTTTGCACGACCGCAAGGAGCTGATCGAGCGGGCCAAGGAGCTCGGGCTCCCCACCGCTATGCCGATGGATGGGTTCGAGGTCCTTACCGCAAAGGCCGCCAAGGGCGGCATGGAAGAGCAGGAGTGGACCCTGGTACGGAGCGACGGCGTCCGCATCCCGGTAAACGCCGCCGTACGCGCTCTGACCAACGATGCCGGCCAGGTCACCGGGTTCGTGAGCATCGAGTTCGACGTCACCGAGCGGCGCGCCATGATGGACTACGTCACTCACCTCGCCACGCACGATCAGCTCACAGGCCTCGTCGGTCGCGCTGTGCTGCAGGACAGGATCGTGCAGGCGGTCGAGCGTGCCCGCCGCTACGGAACCAAGGTGGCGATCTTTGTTCTGGATCTCGACCAGTTCAAGCGCATCAACGATCTTCTGGGCCACTGGGCAGGCGATCAGGTACTGCTTGAGACCGCGTCCCGTCTTCGCCAGGCAGTGCGCAGCTCTGACACCGTCGCCCGCATGGGCGGCGACGAGTTCGTCGTCGTCATGGAAGACATCACGGCCATCGCCGATGTCGAGCATTGCGCCACCACACTGGTCACACGATTCGCTCCCGAAATGTCCGTTGAGGAGCACATGCTGCACGTCTCAGCCAGCGTCGGCGTCTGCGTCTACCCCGACTTCGCCGGCGACGCCCGAAGCCTGCTCAAGTGGGCAGATGCCGCCATGTACGCGGCCAAAGAGGGCGGCCGTAACCAGTTCCAGGTCTTCAGCGAGGAGATGCTCAAGGACAAGTCGGACCGGCTCTCCATGGAACGGTCCCTCCGTCAGGCGATCGCGCGGGACGAGCTTCGGCTCCACTACCAGCCCTACGTCTCGCTTGCAACCGGCGAGGTCGTCGGCATGGAAGCCCTCCTGCGTTGGCAGCATCCGGAGCTCGGCCTCCTGCTCCCCGCCAGCTTCATCAGCCTCGCCGAGGAGACGGGCCTCATCATGCCGCTCGGTGAGTGGGCGATCACACGCGCCTGCGCGGAAGCAAAGGTGATGTGCGACGAGCTCGGCATGGATCTCATCCTGTCCGTAAACCTCTCCCCCAGGCAGTTCCAGCAGAAGAATCTCCTCGAGGTGATGGAAAATGCGCTCGAGGAAAGCCACCTTCCAGCGAAGTGTCTGGAGGTGGAAATCACCGAGAACACCCTGATGGTGAACTCCGCCGCCACGCTCGCCAAGCTCCAGAAGATGCGCGAGCTCGGCGTAAGGATCGCGATCGATGACTTCGGGACAGGGTTCTGCAACTTCAACTACCTGCTCGAATACGCCGTCGACCGCCTGAAAATCGACCAGCACTTCGTAAAGCTCGCCGCCACCGAGGCCAATGCAGCCGCCGTAGTCCGCGCCATCATCGCCATGTCGCACGGTCTCAACATCAAAGTCGTCGCAGAGGGCGTCGAGACAGAGGAGCAACTGCGGTTCCTGGTCAGGAAGCGCTGCGACGAGGCCCAGGGCTTCCTTCTTGCCAGACCCGTACCCGCAAGCGAGTTTTGCGCCACAGTCCGGGCCTGCGGCGCGGTGGCGATGCTCCGTTCGGCCTGACCCGCACATCTCCCAGCCCGTATCGAACCCCTAGCAAAGATCCCCTGGTCAGGCAAGGTCGAGGTGAGAGGACCGCACCACCATCGTCTGCGACGGCGTGGCTTTGGTCTTCACCGGTATCACCTTCTGTGCGCGTCCCCTCATCAGGAATACAGCCGCCAGAAGAAGAATCAGAATCGTCACGGCAGCTCCGATGACGATTCCGAGAAAGTTGGGCCCCTTGGGCCAGTTCTTGTCTGCGGAGGAGGTGGGAAGAGTCATAGGACGTGGGATGCCAACATCCGCTGCTTAGAGCCGTTCGGCACGCTCATGTTTTCGCAGTCCACGTGGCCTTGGCTACTTCTTGCCCTTCTTGACCTTAGTCTCGCCCTTCGTCTTCGCCTTCTTACCCTTTCGGCGAGCCTCGACGGTACGTGTCGCCTGCTCCAGCGGAGCCGGTCGAGGAACTGCCAGGGTAGGCTTTTGCCACAGCGCAATGCCCCCCGAGATAGCGTTTGAGTTCGCTCCCAGCAGCACGCCATCCGGCAGCTTCCGCATCAGCTTGGCATTGCCTCCACCAAGAACGACATAGTCGGCCACAAAGGCCGCGCGGAACCGTGCGACGATATCCAGGACCGACTCCCGCCATTGCTTCTTGCCCAGACGCTCCAGGCCCGCCAGCCCGATGTACTCCTCGTAGGTCCGGCTCTTCTTGTAAGGGAGGTGAGCCAGCTCAAGCGGCACAACGACATTATCGACAATCAAGGCGGAGCCAAGACCCGTCCCGATGCCCAGGAAGAGCATCTTCCCCCCCGTATACCCCCCCAGGGCCTGCATCGCTGCATCATTGATAAATCGGATCGGCTTTGGGAAGGCTCCCTGGTAGGGATACCCGACCCATCCGGTAGCCAGGTTGTGCGGTTCACCCAGCGGACGGTCGTGAGTCACAGGACCCGGATACCCGATCGAGATCGCGTCGTACTCCCAGTCCTTCGTGGCCTGGAGCACATCGGACACCATCTGCTTCGCGTTCATGGTTGGCCCGGAGACGATCTTGACCGGAACGAGATGGTCACTGGAGGCGATCTTGATGTGAGTTCCACCGATGTCGATAACAAGAACTTTCATTGATCCGTAGGATGCCCTTTCTCAACTTGAAATCTGATCTGTACTTACATCCGTGGGGAAGCCGGGTTAAAGCACCGGAAACGTTCCCAGAAACGCCTGAATACCGGAGAGCACACCGTTTACCGCATCCACCACCTTGGCTGCATTGGCGATCGTACCGGAGATCTGGTCCAGCTGTTGCCGCAGCGATTTCAGGCTCGCAATCCCTGCTCCAAGCTGCTGCGAGGCCGCCTGGAGCGAGATCGTCTGGCTCTCCATCCCTTCCCGGTTCAGCGCCGTCAGCTCGGCTGAGATCGTATCCAGAAGCTCGTTGAGCAGATCCCGCTGATGCTTGTCCTTCGTCTGGTCGAGGCTCCGGTTCCCCTCCTCCAACGCAGCTTCAAGAGCATCGTGAGCCTGCTTCCAGGCTGAGCTGCCCGCGGCAGCATGCGCTCCGGAATCCGCCGCCCGGGCGAGTACGTCGGCCAGATCGCTGGTGCTGGTCGATGCCGGTTGCGAGCCCGGCGGCTTCGCCGAACCAGCCCCTTTTTCATCTTTTTTCATAAGCGACATCGGAAGGTCCTCAATTCCGCGACGGCAGCGTGTCGTAAAAGCTCTTCAGCTGTTGAACACTCTCGGCAAGTTGCTCCATCTGCACTTGAAACACAGGCGAGCTCTTCTGCCCCGCGGTCTCCGCCAACGCTGTGTGAGCGCGGGCCAGGCGCGCCAGTGTGCTTTGCGTCTCGGCAAGGGCGTGATCGCCCTGTGCCTCCGATGCGGCGAGCCGGCCAAGCGATCGGATCTCCTCGCGCCTCTCCGCCGGCAGGAGCTTTCCTCCGTTATCCGCGAGGTAGTTCTTCTCCTCGCGAATGAGGTCGAGATAGCTGATGTGGAGCTCGTTGCGGAGTCCGGATCCAGCCGGATCACCAATGTCCTGCTCAAGCAGCTTGCAAATCGTCTCTATGGGTTCCTGCATCTGGTGCAGAATGCCGGGGAGATCGCGGCGGCGCTTCTGCTCGACAAGCGCTCGGCCAAGCGCGTCAATTGCCGTTGTTGCCAGATTCGCGTTCGTCGCAGTCAACTTGGCATTTCCGAGATCGATAGCGGAGAGACCTTGGAGCGAGGCGCCCATCGCCTTCGCACTGGCGTCGACCTGTGTCAGCGGCTGATCTCCGCTGATCGCCGCCAGCAGCTCCGCATACGACTCCAGGCCCTCGATCACGTGCGTACGCACCTTGCGATCCTGCTCGGGGAGAAACGGCTTCAGCTTCGAAGTGTCGAATCCCGACGTCTCGTACGTCGCGACCATTCGATCCACCTGTGCCGCGCGGTAGGTCTGCTCGACCAGGTCGTATGCACTCTCCGTACTCTTCGCGGCTACAACAGCTGCGCTCGAAAAGACAGCGGTCCGGTGAGCCAGGGGCGACACAATACATCCACCCAGGCACAGGCAGAAGCAACCGCACACAAGACCGGTAGATATCCGCCGCCTTCGCCCGTAAACAGGGCTCCGCCTTTTCTCGGGCAAATGCATGGCCCCAAAACTACTCACCGTGCGCGGGGGTTGCAAGTAATAACGTCAGGCTCAGCCTCACGACAGACGGTACGCTGCCCTCCACCACTCGATTACGCATTCAGGACCCGTCGCGTCTTCCGCTCTTCAAAGCGCTCGAACAGCTCAGACGCGTTGAGTCGCCCGCCCTGCCGCAGCTTCGCTTCCCGGCGATCGAGCAGGGACCTGCATCCGGGTGCTCGGCTTCGTCTCCCGCTCCGGCGTAACCTTTGTACTCGACTTGTGAGCAACCAGCGCCAGCACAACCAGCAGCACGAACAAAGCTGCGAGGACGACGAGGAGAAAGGATCGCGTGTTCAAACCCTTGTTCGGGTCGGTTCCAGGCGTGTCTACGGTCTTCCGCGGATCGATACTCATGGATGGTGAGATGCCGGGATAGATCCTGTGGTGTGCCGGATGTGCGGCTCGCCAACCGCCCTCTCAGGATCTTGGGTGAGGTGAAATTCTTTCCGCCGCAATCTCCCGCCATCCCTCCGGCAGCTATGCATTCGCTCGCGCGACCGCGTTCCCCGGCAGCGGCGGCAGATTTCGGCGCACGTTGAACCCCATCGCCCCCGCCTGAAACCCCGCGTCCAGCAGATACCGCGCCAGTGGACTCTCCGCCACGGCAGCGCCATTCACCATTGCCACCAGCATCCCTCCACGACCCCCCGCGTCCGCCTCACCCTCTCGCATCCCCTGTACACGCCGCACCAGAAACTCCGCCAGCGCCCGCGCCACCTGTCCCCGGGATGGCTCCTCCTCCGGCAGCCACACCTGCAGGTTCGGATTTCCGCGCCTCAGATACGCCACCAGCGCCCCGTCGCAAAGAATCACCTTCGCCCCCACACTCCGCGTCAGCGTCGACCCCTCATCGGGCGGCGTCGGCCACTTCATCAACGCCCCGTAAGGGTTCGCGGGATCAGTCGCGGCCAGCTGCACCATCTCCGCCTCCTCTTCGTCACGCTGCACCCGCAACGACCGCAACAGATCCACTGCGGCCGGCATCGCAAACTGCGTCGCCCCCAGATCGGCCGCAAAGAAGCCACGCCGGATCCGCCCGCTCTCCTCCATCGCCTTCAGCACGTCATACACGGCCGAGAACCCGCCCGGCAGACCCTCCGCCTGCGCCGTCTCCCGGAACACCACGCCATACCGCGCCAGCAGCTGCTGCGCGATCGCGTGGCTCCACTCCGTTCCACGCCCCGGGCGATCCTTCTCCGTTACAAATGCGCCGGCCTGCAGCGCCCACCGGCCTTGCACCGTCGGCGGAGTCGTCCTCCGGCTGCGAAACCCCGCCTGATTGTGAACCCGGCGCGCCGCCGGTCGTCCACTCTTCGAGGTCGAAGCCGTCGGCCGGTCGCAGTACGCCCGCAGCGCCGCCATCCCGTCGTTCGTCACCATCCCCCGCCACACCAGGCTCCACAAGGCGTCGATCGTCTCTCCCGGATACCCGCCGCCCACCCCATCGTGCAGCTCCTGGAAGAACGACGCGCCGCGCTCCCGGAGATACGTGACAACCTCGTTCTCCTTCTCCGTCAGACCACCTTCAACCTCCCCAACCTCCCGCCGTCCACCCTCCTCCGGCTTGGGCGAAGCCAGTCGAAGCACCCCCGGCATCTGCCGCTGCGGCGGCCACAGCAGCGGCAGCCTCTCCGCGAGGTACAGCCCGACCCGGCCGTCCCGTTCACCCAGCGGCTCCAGACCAACCCAGACCACCTCTCCGGCCGCAATCAACGTATCCAGGTCCGCCTGCCTGTACCCCATCACCCGCGCCGGCAGAATCTCACTTTCAAGAATCGAGGCCGGCAGCGGAGCCCCCTGCAGCATCTCGATCGTATCCAGCAGAGCGTCCAAACCCCTCCTCGGCTGCACCACTCCCTGCCACCTCGTAAACAGTCGTGCCAGCACCTTCTGCTCGACCGGCTCGACCTCCTTTCTCAGCCGCGCCAGGCTCTTCCGCCGTATCTGCCGCAGCACCTCAACGTCGATCCACTCGCGATGAACGCCGCCCGGTCGGAACCCTCCCTCCTGCACCCGGCCCACCTGCACCAGCCGCTGCAGCACAGCCTCCGCACTCACCGCCGGCACGCCAAATCGCTCCGCAACACCCTTCGTCGTGAACGGCCCATTTGTCCTCGCGAACCGCCGCACCACATCCAGCAGAGCGTCCGGCGCCGCCGCCAGAAACGCCGTCGGCAGACCGGGCGGCAGCGGCACCCCCAGGGCGTCGCGATACCGCGCCGCGTCCTCCACCGCAATCACCCGCTTCCCTCCCCCGACCTGCACCTCCAGCGCCCTCCGCGCCTTGATCAAACGGTCTACACTCTCCGCCACCTCCGCGCTCACGCACCGGGCACGTAGCTCATCCCGCGACAGATCTCCCAGCCGCAGCAACAGGTCATGCACTCCATCCATCGACCGCGCACGCCAGCTCTCCGTCAGGCATTGCAGCTGCTCCTCCGTCTCCTCGATGGCGTTTGCGTCCAGCAGCTCACGGAGATCCGCATCGCCCATCAGCTCCCGGAGCTGGTCCTGGTCGATCGAGAGCGCCTGCGCCCGCCGCTCCGCCAGCGGCGCATCGCCGTCATAGATGTAGTTCGCCACGTAGCTGAACAGCAGTGCGCTGGCAAACGGGCTCGGTGTCCGCGAGTCCACCGTGTGCACCCGCAGCGATCGGTTCCCGATCGCCCGCAGCACCTCCATCAGCGCCGGCATATCGAATACATCGCGCAGACACTCCCGGTACGCCTCCAGCAGAATCGGAAACGCAGGGTACCGGCTCGCCACTCCCAGCAGGTCGTACGATCTCTTCCTCTGCTGCCACAACGGTGTCCGCCCGTCCGCTCGCCGCCTCGGCAGCAGCAGCGCCCGCGCCGCGCTCTCCCGGAACTTCGCCGCAAACAGAGCCGTCGACCCCAGCTGCCGCAACACCAGCTCCGCCGCCTCCTCCGCCTCCAGCAGCAGCGACTCCACCTCCGGCGGCTGCTCGCTCTCCGGAAACCGCAGGCAGAAACCATCCTCCGACCACATCGTCTCCACCTCGGCTCCGCCGTTCGCACGCAGCTTCGCCGTCACCGCCATCGCCCACGGAGCATGCACCCTGCTCCCCAGAGGCGTCAGGCAGCACACCCTCCAGTCGCCCAACTCGTCCCGCACCCGTTCAATCACAATGGTGCGATCGTCCGGCACAAATCCGCTCGCCAGCTCCTGGTCCGCCAGGTACCGCAGCACATTCTCAGCCGCGCCCTGCTCCAGATCATGCTCCCCCATCAGGCGAGTGATCGCCACACTGCGGGGCGCATCCCGCAGCTCCCGCACCAGCGCCCCGATCCTCCGCCCGAACTCGATCGGCCTCCCCGCCTGGTCCCCATGCCAGAACGGCATCTTCCCCGCATCCCCCGGCGCCGGGCTCACCAGCACACGGTCGTGCGTAATCTCCTCCACCCTCCACGTCGACGCGCCGAGAATAAACGTGTCGCCCGTCCTCTGCTCAAACACCATCTCCTCATCGAGCTCACCCACCCGGATCGGCTTTGCATGCGTCCCCGCGAGAAACACCCCGTACGTCCCGCGATCCGGAATCGTCCCCCCGTTCAGAATCGCGATCTTCTTCACGCCCTGTCTCGGTGTAATCCAGTTACGCGTGCGGTCCCACGTCACCCGCGGCCGCAGCTCCGCAAACTCGTCCGACGGGTACCGTCCCGCCAGCATGTCCAGCACCCCATCGAACACCGCCCGGCTCATCCCCGCATACGGCGCCGCACTCCGTACCAGCCCGAACAGCGCGTCATAGCTGATCCCCGGACTTGCCTCCTCGTCCGTCCTCCGCTTCGATCGCCGCTCCGCATCCTCTACGTCAAGCGGAGGATGCGCCACCACCGCCACCATCTGCTGCGCCAGCACATCGATCGGGTTGCGCAGAAACCGCGTCGACTCCACATGCCCCTCGTGCATCGCTCGTGTAACCGCCGCACACGCGATCAGATCCGCCCGGTACTTCGGAAAGATGATCCCGGCCGAAGGCGCGCCCACCTGGTGCCCCGCCCTCCCAATTCTCTGCATCCCGCTCGCCACGCTCGGCGGAGCCTCGATCTGGATCACCAGGTCCACCGCCCCCATGTCGATCCCCAGCTCCAGCGAGCTCGTCGCCACCAGCGCCTTGATCTTCCCCGCCTTCAGCAGCTCCTCGATCTCGCTCCTCTGCGACGCCGCCAGCGATCCATGGTGCGCACGCGCAATCTGCTCACCCGCCAGGTCGTTGATCGCTCCAGCCAGCCGCTCAGCCACCCGTCGCGCATTAACAAAAATCAGCGTGGACGTCCGCCCCCGAATGATCTCCAGCAGCCGCGGATGGATCGACTGCCAGATCGACGTCCGCTTCGGCCCCTGGCTCGCCGGCCCGCTCGGCTGCTGCTCGATCTCCCCCAGCCGCGCCATGTCCTCGACCGGCACCTCCACCTTTAGCTCCAGCACCTTGCGCGCACCCGCGTTCACCACCGTCACCGGCCGGTACTGAACTCCGCTGGCGACCTCCGCCGCATCCTCCCGCGCGTCATCTGAAACCTCCAGCATCCCCGGCGTTGCAACCGCGATGCCCGCCGCAGAACCGGCATCCACGTTCCCATCGCCAGCAGCCCCAACTGCGGAAAGGCTGCGGTCCGGAGCGGCACCGGCCTGGGCTGCGCCTCCACCCTCCGCCCCACCTAAAAACCGCGCCACCTCCTCCAGCGGCCTCTGCGTCGCACTCAGTCCAATCCGCTGCACCCGCCTGCCCGTCAGCGCCTCCAGCCGCTCCAGGCTCAGCGCCATATGTGCACCGCGCTTCGACGGCACCAGGGCATGGATCTCATCCACGATCACCGTCTCCACCGACCGCAGCGACTCCCCAGCCTCGCTCGTCAGCAGCAGGTACAGACTCTCCGGTGTCGTGATCAATATGTCACCCGGATGCTTACGAAACCGCGCCCGCTCCCTCTGCGGCGTGTCACCCGTCCGCACGCTGATCTCCGGCATCCGCACCGCGACACCCTCGCGCTGTGCCATGTTCGCAATCCCGATCAGCGGCGACCGCAGGTTCCGCTCCACGTCCGCCGCCAGAGCCTTCAACGGCGACAAATACAGCACCCGGCAGCCCTTCTCCGCATCCGGAGCCAGCCGCAACATCAGCTTGTCCAGGCACCACAAAAACGCAGTCAGCGTCTTTCCCGTTCCCGTCGGTGCCAGGATCAGCGTCGACTCGCCCCGCGCAATCGCCGGCCAACCTTCAATCTGCGGTGCCGTCGGTCCCTCAAACACGGCCCGAAACCACTGCGCCGTAATCGGGTGGAACAGCGACAGAACGTCCCCGACGTCCATCGCGCCGCTTTGAGCAACCATGACCTCAGACGGAGCCACCGCCGCAGCCACGGAGCTCTTGGGCGCTGCGCCCAGCGCTGATACCTTCTTCGATCTGCTTCCGATCTTTGGCATGGAGACTCAACCCGGTTAGACGCTTCTTGCACCCCAGCATCTCGCACTCAAATCATTTTTCGCCGCGTGAAGTGCCTCATCTCCATCCGATCCACAATTTGCCCGGCATCTCGACACGCCTGCTCACATTCGCACCTCCTCCGTCACCCCGCACGGATCTCCTGCCGCTCTCTCACCGGCAACGGCGCCGCAGTTGCCATCACGCCCACACCCACGTAGCCTCCATCTCAGCATGAGCACCTCCATCCCATCCGCAGACCAACTCACTGCCCTCCTCCACGCCGCCGAAGCCGTCGCGCAAAACGCCTACGCCCCCTATAGCCACTTCCGCGTAGGCGCCGCCCTCCTCCTCGCCGAATCAACCACCATCGTCACCGGCTGCAACGTGGAGAACGCCTCCTTTCGCCTCACCACCTGCGCCGAGCAAGCCGCCGTAGCCGCCGCCGTAGCGGCCTTCGGCCCCCGCCTCCGCATTCGCGCCGTCGCCGTCGCCAATCTCAACGACGCCTCCTCCCAACCCTGCGGTGCCTGCCGCCAGACACTCCTCGAGTTCAGCACCCCGGACACCCTCGTCCTCTACCCCGGCGCCAACGGTCAGACCGAACGCAAACTCCTCTCCGATCTCCTGCCCGCCAGCTTCGCCCTCGACCACGCCTGAAGCCAGCCAATGTCAGCCAACTTTCATCCCCTCGAGATCATCCGCCGCAAACGCGACGGGCACCAACTCACCGCCGAGCAGATTCAAAGCCTCGTCTCTGCCGTCGTACACCACGACATCTCCGACGCCCAGATCGCCGCCTTCCTCATGGCCACCTTTCTTCGCGGACTCGCACCAGAAGAACTCAACGCCCTCACCGAAGCCATGCGCTTCTCCGGCGAGACACTGAACACCTCGTCACTCGACACCTTCACCGTCGACAAGCACTCCACCGGTGGCGTTGGCGACAAGACCTCCCTCCTGATCGCACCCATCATCGCCGCCGCAGGCATCCGCAACACCCGTTCGATCTCCATCCCCATGATCAGCGGTCGCTCGCTCGGCCACACCGGCGGAACCCTCGACAAGCTCGAAACCATTCCCGGCTTTCGCACCCAGCTCTCCCTCGGCGAGATGACCGACGTCCTCCGCCACACGCACGCCGCCCTCGTCGGTCAGACCCCCAATCTCGTCCCCGCCGACCGCATCCTCTACGCGCTTCGCGACCACACCTCCACCGTCGAGTCGCCCTTCCTTATCTGCGCCAGCATCATGAGCAAAAAGCTCGCCGCCGGTCTCGACGCCCTTGTGCTCGACGTCAAAACCGGCTCTGGGGCCTTCCTTCCGACCGACGTCGCCGCCCGCCAACTCGCCCGGCTCATGGTGGAGACCGGTGAGGCCGCCGGCACCCTCACCGTCGCCCTCATCACCTCCATGGACCAGCCCCTCGGCCGCTTCGCCGGCAACTGGCTCGAGGTCCAGGAGTGCGTCGACATCCTCAAAAACAACGTGCACCCACTCTCCCGGGACCTCATCGACCTCTCCCTCCATCTCTGCGGCCACATGCTCCATCTGGCAGGTGCCGCACCCACGCCCGGGGCCGGTGCTCTCCTCGCACGCGATCTCCTCGACTCCGGCAAAGCGTACGCGTCCTGGTTACAGATCGTCGAAGCGCAGGGGGGCGATACCTCCGTCTTCAGCAACCCAGGCCTCCTTCCACAAGCCCGCCGTCAGTCAGACGCTCACCTCCCGCCAGGCCGGCTTCCTCGGAAGCATGAACTGCACCGAAGTCGGCTGGGCCGTTCAGCGCCTGGGAGCCGGACGCCTCAAACCAGGTGACCCCGTCAGCGCCCACGCCGGCATAGAAATGCACGCCAGACTCGGCGACCGCATCGAGGCCGGCCAGCCCCTCGTCACCCTCTTCGCCGAAGCTCCCGACCTCCTCCCGGAGCCCGCTCAGATGCTCCGCGACAACCTCCACATCGCCGGGGAACCCCCCTCACCCACCCCGCTCATCCGCGAAATCATCAGCCGCGATACCCTCAACCAGCACCTATGATCGACCGTCATCGAGTCCTCGCTCTCCTCCTTCTGCTCGCGACACCCCTCCTCCTCGCTCAGGCGCCACCACCTGCTCCCGCACCCTCCCCGTCCGACAGCCCCGTCGGCCGCTGGGTCGCCGAGCACCCCAAAGGTGACGCTCTCGAGCTCTGGTGGGACTTCCGCCCCGACGGCAACATCACCGCCACCGCAGGCGCCATCGCCCGCACCCGCTACACCTTGACGGGCAACACCCTCACCATCGCTCCCACCGCCCACACGCCCGGAGGCACGTTCGACGTCCACTTCATCGAGGGGAGGCTCTTCCGCACCGCCACCGCCCCTCACTCACCCACCCTGGAGTTCACCCGCATCGGCGAGCCCACCAGCTCCGCAAACGCCCTCGTCGGCGCATGGCGCGTCAGCAACGCCCCGCACGCCACCGACCCCGATCAGGAGACGCTCAGAAACCGCCTCATGAATCTCATCACCGTCTATCGCGCCGACGGCTCCTACGAGACCCGCTTGCCCATCGAAACCTTCAGAGGCCAATGGGACGCCGCCGCTCACACCTACACCCTTAAGGATCACTCGCCACTCCGCTTCTCTCGATCCGCCGACGGCCTCAAGATCGAGCTTCCCCCCGACGGCAAGGAGTCCCACCTCTACCACTCCGACACCTTCCCTGACCCGTAGCTGATCTCGACCACCACACCAACTTCCTCCGCAGCTTCGGGTCTCCAAAGGGAGCACCACCGCGCATCTGCCGAACAGGCGGCCCGTCCAATGCCACGAGCGCACCACGTCGTCCTCCTCCTCCTCCTCTCCGCATGCGCAGCTTCGCCCGCGCAGTCTCCGTCGGCCTCCGAGCAGACCCTCTTTCAACTCACCAACCGGATCCGTGTCGAACACCACCTCCCCCCGTTCGCCTGGAACTCCAACCTCGCGCGTGCCGCCCGTCTCCACGCCGCCCGCATCCCCGGTGAGCCTGGCGAGCTCCTCCACCAGTACCCCGGCGAGCCCGACCTCGTAGCGCGAGCCTGGTACTCCGGCGCACACTTCGAGACCGTCTCCGAAAACATCGCCCGGCACGCCAGAAGTCCCGCGGAGCTCGCCTCCGTCTGGATGAGCACGCCCGTCCACCGCGCCAACATCCTCAACCCTCGCCTCGACACCATCGGCATCGGCATCGTCGAGCTCCACGGCCTCCTCTACGCCGTCCAGGACTTCGCTCGGGGCGTCCCCTCCCTCACCCGCGAGCAGGTCGAGCAGCACGTCTACAGCCTCCTCCGCTCCCAGGGCATCGCCACCTCCGGCTCCTCCGATCTCGCACGCCAGACCTGCGAACGCAACGACACCTCCGCTCCGCATGCCCAGCTCGTCATCCACTGGGACGGCTCCGATCTCGCACATCTCCCCGAAGCCGTCCTCCAGCAGCTTCAGCAGCACCACTTCCGCTCCGCCTCGGTAGGCGCCTGTCCCAGCGCCAGGCACGACTCCGGCTTCACCACCTTCCACATAGCTCTGCTCCTCTTCTGAACCTCCGGTCGCGTCACACGCAAACCTTTCTCCCGCCTTCCCCTTGCCTCCCGGTACACTTCTCTTCTCACCACAACTCACACGGCATGGAGCCCTCTTGGCACGTCTCACCGGTCTGCTCGGCTTGTTCGTCTTCCTCGGCCTCGCTTATGCCTTCTCCACCGATCGCCGCGCCATCCGCTGGCGCACCGTCGCCTGGGGCCTCGGCCTCCAGATCCTCTTCGCCTTCCTCGTCATCAAGTGGGGAGCCGGCCAGCGCATCCTCCACGCCGTCTCCAACGTCATCACCTCCCTGCTCGCCCACTCCGTAGACGGCTCGTCGCTCGTCTTTGGCCCCCTCGGAACACCCGGCAACCCCCTCGCCACCCTTGCCTTCGCCGTCCTCCCCACCATCATCTTCGTCTCGGCGTTTTTCGCGATCATGTACCACATCGGCCTCATGCAGATCATCATCCGCTGGGTCTCTTGGGTCATGCAGCGCACCATGGGCACCAGCGGCGCCGAAAGCACCAACGTCGCTGCCTCCATCTTCATGGGACAGACCGAAGCCCCCCTCACCATCCGTCCCTTCCTCGCCGGCGCCACCCGCTCCGAGCTCATGACCATCATGACCTCCGGCATGGCCCACGTCTCCGGCGGCATCATGGCCGCCTACATCAGCTTCGGCATCAACGCCCAGGATCTCCTCTCCGCCGTCATCATGACCGCCCCCGGAACCATCCTCGTCGCCAAAATGCTCGTCCCCGAAACCGAGGTCCCCGCCACCCAGGGCACCGTCCACATGCCCCCCGACGAAGAGCACCGCAACGAAAACTTCATCGCCGCTATCGCCCGCGGCACCATCGATGGCGGACAGCTCGCCTTCAACGTCGCCATCATGCTCATCTCGTTCGTCGCCCTCGTCGGCCTCTTCAACGCCGTCATGCTCGGCATCTCCAACTTTGCCTGGGCACACGGCCACATCCCCTTCCCTCACTCCCTCAACGCCGTCCTCGGCCTCGTCGGAGCACCCATCGCCTGGCTCATCGGCATCCCCTGGCACGACGCCCGCGCCATCGGAAACCTCCTCGGCACCCGCACCATGATCAACGAGTTCGTCGCCTTCACCGGACTCGGCGCAATCAAAGCCTCCCTCCCCCCACGCACCTTCTCCATCGCCACCTTTGCCCTCTGCGGATTCGCCAACGTCGGCTCCATCGGCATGCAGATCGGCGGCATCGGAGCCCTCGTTCCCAACCGCCGCAACGATCTCGCGGAGCTCGGCCTCCGCGCCATGCTCGCCGGAACCATGGCCAACCTCATGTCCGCCTCCATCGTCTCCCTGCTCCTACAATAGGCAGCCATGACAGCCGCAGACTTCCGCCGCATCGCTCTCTCGCTCCCGGGTGCCGAAGAGTCCTCACACATGGGCGCCCCCGACTTCCGCGTCGGCGGCCACATCTTCGCCACCCTTGCCGCCGAGTCGCAGGGCTTCGGCAACCTCATGCTCACGCCCGCGCAACAGGCCGACTTCGTCGCCGAAGCACCAGACCTCTTCCTTCCCGTCCCCGGCGGCTGGGGCCGCATGGGCATCACGCACATTCGCCTCGCGCCCGCCAACCAGGCCACCCTCACCGGCGCACTGCACGCCGCCTGGAAGCACCGCGTCGGAAAGAACACCGCGACCGGCCGCACCTCGACGGGCCGCAAAAAGTCCGCACGGAGGATACCGCCGACCTAGCCGTAGAAACCCTCTCCCGAGCTCTGCCCATCTGGTTTACCCTTGGCATTCATTAGGAGCAGGCATGCACCGGCTATTCCGTTCCCTTGTCATCCCCACCCTCGGTCTGTGCCTCTCCGCAGCCGCCGCGGCCACCCAGCCCGCACCCTCGCCTGAACCTGAGCCCGCCCCCTCGCCTGAACCCCCGTTCGCAGCCCCGCAAACCTCCGCGCCCGCACTCATCAACGGCTACGAGCCCAGATGGTGGAAGGAGGCCGTCGTCTACCAGATCTACCCCCGCTCCTTCAAAGACTCCAACGGCGACGGCATCGGCGACCTCCCCGGCATCACCTCCAAACTCGACTACCTCCAGCACCTCGGCGTCAACGTCATCTGGCTCAGCCCGCACTTCGATTCGCCCAACGCCGACAACGGCTACGACATCCGCGACTACCGCAAGGTCATGAAGGAGTTCGGCACCATGGACGACTTCGACGCCATGCTCGCCGGCATCAAGAAGCGCCACATGCGCCTCATCATCGACCTCGTCGTCAACCACACCTCCGACGAGCACCGCTGGTTCGTCGAAAGCCGAAAGTCCAAAGACAATCCCTACCGCGACTTCTACTTCTGGCGGCCCGGCAAGACCGGCCCCGACGGCAAGCTCCAGCCTCCCAACAACTACCCCTCCTTCTTCT
The DNA here is from genome assembly GCA_963719405.1 of uncultured Acidobacteriaceae bacterium. Taxonomy (GTDB): domain Bacteria; phylum Acidobacteriota; class Terriglobia; order Terriglobales; family Acidobacteriaceae; genus Edaphobacter. The sequence continues at coordinate 3,316,165 of OY970381.1, read as the reverse complement.
TCGGCTCGGCCTGGAAGTACGACCCGGCGACAAAGGAGTTCTACCTCCACTACTTCGCCGAAAAGCAGCCCGACCTCAACTGGGACAACGCCAAGGTTCGTGACCAGGTCTACGCCCTCATGAAGTTCTGGCTCGACAAGGGCGTCGACGGCTTCCGCATGGACGTGATCCCACTCATCTCAAAGCGCCCCGGCCTACCCGACCTCACACCGGCCGAACTCAAAAGCCCAGGCGACGCCTACGCCAACGGACCCCACATGCACGAGTACCTCCAGGAGATGAACCGCAACGTCATGGCCAAGTACGACGTCATGACCGTAGGTGAAGCTCTCGGTATCTCTCTCGAGCAGACCCCGCAGATCGTGGACGACCGTCGCCACGAGCTCAACATGATCTTCAACTTCGACGCCATACGCCTCAACCGCGACGGCAAGCAGTGGAAGACGTGGACCCTCCCTGACCTCAAGGCCATTTACACCCGCCACGCCGAAAAGCTCGACCCCCACAGCTGGGATACAGTCTTCCTCTCCAACCACGACAACCCCCGCATCGTCTCCAGCTTCGGCGACGACTCGCCCCGCTTCCGCGTCCCCTCCGCCAAGCTCCTCGCCACCATGCTCCTCACCCTCCGCGGAACTCCCTTCCTCTTCCAGGGAGATGAGCTCGGCATGACCAACTTCCCCTTCAAATCCATCGGCGACTTCGACGACATTGAGGCCCGCAACGGTTACAAATCCGAGGTTCTCACCCACCAGGTCTCCGAAAAGGACTACCTCGCCAACCTCCGCCACATGAGCCGCGACAACGCCCGCACACCCATGCAGTGGGACGCCTCCCCGAACGGCGGCTTCTCCACCTCCGCCAAACCCTGGCTCGCCGTCAACCCCAACTACACAGACATCAACGCCAGCGGTGAGCTCGCCGATCCCGCCTCCATCTACAACTACACCCGCACCCTCATCGCCCTGCGCTCCAGAACTCCCGCCCTCGTCTACGGCGACTACAAAGACCTCGACCCCCAGAACCCCCACATCTTCGCCTACACCCGCACCCTCGGCAGTGAGCGCTTCCTCATCGTCCACAACTTCTCCGCAAACCCCGCGACCTACACTCTTCCGGCGAGCCTCAAAGCCAACCACCTCATCACCGGCAACTACGGCAAGGCCGAAGAGAACACCGCAAAGCTCAGCCTGAAGGCCTGGGAGTCACGCATCTACAAACAATAGGACTCCCCCTCATCTTCCAAAGGGAATGCCGGTGCACCTCATGGATCATCTATTGGTTCTGCTGCTTGTCTTCGTCTCCCCCGTCTGGGACTGGCTGGATACACGCGCCTTAAAGGCGAAGCCCACACCTCAGGCCCGCCTCCGGTACTACATGCAAACCATCCTCATCCTCTCGGCAGCGGCAGCCCTGGCCTGCTGGATCGATGGAATCCACTCTCTTCTTACCCTGCGAGGTCTGGGCATCGACGATCCTCTGCTGACGAAGCACACCTGGCTCTGGTGGCTCCTCGTCATCCTTGTCGCTCTCTTCGTCGTCCTCCAGTGGCTCCTTCCCGTCACCCAGATCCTGGTGAAATACAGGAAGCTGCCCTTCCTCGAGATGCAGCAGCTGCAGCCCCTTCGCTTCGTCCTTCCCGCCTCCCCCATCGAACGCCGCTGGTACGCCGTGATGAGCGTCACCGCCGCCTTCTGCGAAGAGCTTCTGGTGCGCGGATTCCTCCTCCGGTATCTGCATACCTCGCCCTTTCACCTCAGTCTCGGTCTGGCAGTGCTCACGGCCGGTGTGGTCTTCGGCGCGAACCACATCTATCAGGGCATCAAGGGAGCCATCGTCACCGGTGTCACCGGTCTCATCTTCACCGCCTTCCTGCTCGTCACCGGAAGCCTTTGGGCAGGTATGGTCTTCCACGCCGTCACCAACCTCAGCGTTCTCCTTTACTGGCGACCCCGTCCCGCTGCGGACCCCGTCCCGCTGCCCTCATGACTCACTGGAGACCAGCCGCACCTCCTCATCCGCCTCTCCTGAAACCATCGCCGGAAGAAGTGGCAAAATAAGCCTCGGTATCTCACACGTAGCCGTTCCACTTGGACACCGTGGCGCAACCACCCCTCACATTCACCTAAACTGGAAAGACCACAACCGCAAATCCTCGGCCGTCACCAGCACAGACGGATCTCTCAGACCACGGCAGTACGGACCTGTCCCGCCCGTACCAAACCCGGTCATACCGTTCCAGTCCAAACCTAACCAGCTTCCTTTGAAGACTTTGCAAAAAGTACCCCGGGGGGGGGAGTACCCAAGTCCATGTCATCCATCTACGAACGCGCCCACGACGCAGCCGCACACATCCAGTCGCGCTCCAGCCTCCAGCCCGCCGTGGGCATCATCCTCGGCTCCGGCCTCGGCAACTTCGGAGCCCACGTCGAGAACGCCACGGCGATACCCTACGCCGACATCCCCCACTTCCCGCAGTCAACCGTCGTCGGCCACTCCGGCAACCTCATCCTCGGCTCGATCGGCGGTGTCTCGGTCGCTGTCATGCAGGGACGCGTTCACGCCTACGAGGGCTACCCCATCACTGACGTCGTCTTCCCCACCCGCGTGCTCGGTCTCCTCGGCTGCCGCTCGCTCATCGTCACCAACGCCGCCGGAGGCATCAACCCTGCCTATCCGGCAGGCTCGCTCGTCGCCATCACCGACCACATCAACCTCACCGGCACCAACGCCGCACTCGGCCCCAACGAGCCCCGCTTCGCCGTCACCCCCGGCGCCGGTCAGCGCTTCTTCGATATGGGCGAGGCCTACTCTCCGGCCCTCCGCCAACTCGCACACCGCGAAGCCGACCGTCAGGGCCTCCATCTCCACAACGGCATCTATCTCGCCGTCCTCGGCCCCAGCTTCGAAACCCCGGCGGAGATCCGTGCCTTCCGCACCCTCGGCGCCGACCTCGTCGGCATGTCCACCGTCCACGAAGTCATTGTCGCCCGCCATATGGGCCTCGAAGTCCTCGGCCTCTCCCTCGTCACCAACCCCGCCGCCGGACTCTCCTCCGAGATCATCGATCACAACGAAGTCATGGAGATCGGCCGCCGTGCCGAAGCGCAGTTCACCAGACTTGTCTCCGCCCTCATCCCCCAGGTCTCTAACAGGAGCCCCGACAAGACCCGCAACACCAACCCCACCACCGATCTGCCCGGCTAATCAGGTCCAGACCGGCGATTCGCCATCTCGCGTCGGCAGCTTCTCCCTACCCGAAAGCCTCCATCTCCTCCGCTCTTCCCGCGCACTCCTCGCTCAACGCGCAAACCGCCCGGCGCGCCTCAAGTGCAACCTGCTTCCGCGCAGACGTACCCGCCGTAAACACAATCGGCTCGTCATCGATCGCAACCTCCGCCCGAACTCCGCGAAGCGAAAGGAACCGGAACACGTGCGGCAGCATCGGCTGCTCCCCCCAGAACGCCACGTCGTCCTCCACCGTTCGTCCGCCATTGTCCTGGGTCAACGTATAGCGCAGGTACGCCGCCGTCACGGGCTGCTGCTCACCTGCCATCGCCTCAGCCAGAAGCCCGCTGTGGAACTTCAGTATGCCCGCTCCACTCGACGTCGTTCCCTCCGGAAAGAACACCACCGGCAGACCCTCCTCCGCCGCCGCACGCATCCCGCCGCCCGCCTCCTTTGCGCTCCCACGTCGCCCCCGGCTTACATAGACGGTCCCCGCCATCGTCGTCATCCAGCCCAGGAGGGGCCACCCCTCCACCTCCGCCTTTGAAACAAACACGCACGGTCCCAGAGATGCGAACACCACAATGTCGACATAGCTCAGGTGGTTCGAGATCACCACTCCACGCTCAGGAAGCCCACCCGTTGTGCTCACCTCGAGGTCAAACACACCGACCGCTCGCCGGCAAAGCCTGTGCAGCCACATCGCCCGGTCATGTCTGGTGGACGGCCGGCTCACGACCAGCTGCATCGAGGCGCGGAGGAGTACACCCGCCAGCCTGACCATTCCCCATATGGATCGCATAAACCCCAACCGCTCACGTCCCCCGGACCCACACGCAAACAATGCTTCGGGCAGTCTATCCTGTACTTCAGTGCCCGCCATCGAACCGCAACCAGATCTGCCGAAACACACCTGGATCTATCGCCGGGTGGCGCTCCCCGTCCTCGCCCTTCTTCGCCTCGGCGCCAGCCCCGAGCGCCTCGCCTGGAGCCTTGCCATCGGCTTCGCCGTGGGCATCAACCCCATCCTCGGTTCAACGACCCTCGCCTGCCTCCTGGTCGCCTTTCTCCTTCGCCTCAACATCGCTGCGTCGCAGCTCGCGAATCACATCGTCTATCCCTTACAGCTCGTTCTTCTGATCCCTTTCCTCCGCCTCGGAACGAGCATCTTCCGGACTTCCCCAATCCCCCTGTCGCCCTCCCAACTTCTTCACATGGCACGAACCCGGCCCATCGCGCTCTCGCGTCAGCTCTGGGTCTGGGAGAGCCATGCCCTCGCGGTCTGGCTCATCCTTGCGCTCGTCGGCGCACCTCTCATCGCCGCTGCTCTGACGCCTCTTCTCCATCGCTTGCAGGTCCGTGTAGAGCACCATCAATACCCGCTTATCCCGGAGTCGCTCTCCGAGGTCATGGCCAACTCCGACGACGCCTCCTGACCACCCAGGCCCCTCCCGGTGACCTCGCCTTCCGGCTACCCACGCGATTCCGGCACCGCATCAGCGCTCCTCACCCATGCCGTGTAGATCAGGTCCCGCAGCTCAATAGCTCCTGCAGCCAGCCGTTCTTCCGTAAAACTCTTTGCCTCGGCGGTCCCCGCACCGGCGAAGCCCCCCGTCTTCTCAATCTGGTAGGTCCTGTCTACAAGACCTCCCGTGTGCCTTAGATAGTCGACATAGCCGTCGAACACGTCGCCCTGCAGAGCCTTCGCCGGAGACGCGCTCACCAGCGAAGCCACGTCCGCAGCCTTGATGTTCGCGCTCACATACGAGCTCTCGAACTGCGAATGGATCTTATGCTGCGTCGTGTACCCGTTCGGATTGGCGCCCGTCCACCCGTTGTATTGGATCGTCACATGCAGCGGCTGCGCTCCGTCGGCAACATAGTGTCCCAGCCACCCGGCATAGAACAGGATCGCCCCTTCGACCGGTCTCGTATCCGCGTTCGCCGCGGCCAGGGATCGGTACTCGCGCATCCCGGCCTTCAGCCGCTCCCACACCTCGTCAGCGGCGTACGGTTGCATACCCACCTTCTCAGGGGTCAGCGGCAGGTTCGGAGATTTCACCTGCGCCTTGTCTAACGCCCGGATGAAATCGTATCTGTGGCGCGGGAGCGGACCCGCCAGATCCGCCCATTCCATGTCGATGAAGTGGTCCGGTGACTGCTCCGTCGCCAGCTCTTCCTCTGCCCTGCTCTTCCACCGGTCAGGCTCAGGTCCGAGATACTCCATCATGTCCAGCGCAGCCCCGTTCCGGAGAAACGCCGGCACTTCATTCGGCAGGTACGTCGCCGCGATCCGGTTGATCATTCGGTGCCCGTCGGAACCCCACGCCAGGCTCTGTTCCGACAACATCACGGGCATAACCGCCAGAGCCAACACGAACCGGACTGCAGGCCAAACTCTTTTCATCCCGAGAGTATATCGGCGCCTCGTCAACGTCCGGCTACCCGGACGTGAAACGTCCCACTCGCGGTTCAGAAGCCAGCCTCCCGGACCATAGGATGATGAAAGACATGTTCGACCTCCAGCCAACCGACGCCCTCCTTATCATCGACATGCAGATCGACTTCCTCCCCGGGGGCGCACTTGCAGTCGCTCGGGGCGATCAGATCATCCCGGGCATCAATGCCATCGCTCAGAAGTTCGATCACGTCCTCCTCACGCAGGACTGGCATCCCGTCGGTCACATCTCCTTCGCCAGCTCACACCCCGGCAAGCAGCCCTTCTCCGATACCGTAGAAGCGGCCTACGGCCCCCAGACCCTCTGGCCCGATCACTGTGTCCAGGGCACTCGAGGCGCCGATCTCCATCCCGACATCGACATCCCTCACGCCGAGCTCATCCTCCGTAAAGGCTTCCGCCGCGACATTGACAGCTACTCCGCCTTCACCGAGAACGACGGCGCCACCCCCACCGGACTCGCCGGCTATCTCCGCGAGCGCAAGCTTAACCGACTCTTCTTCGCCGGGCTCGCCCTCGACTTCTGCGTCGGTTCCTCCGCCATAGCCGCCGCCCAGCTCGGCTTCCCATCCATCGTTCTCGAAGACCTTACCCGAGCCGTCGACCTCCCAGCGTCCGTTGAAAAAACGCATCAGCAGTTTGCAGCGGAGGGCGTGCGGCGAATAGCGGAGTCCGCGTCGCAGCTCCGCGGCCATACGCGGTGAGTGGCCTGGTGATGACCCGCAAACGCCGCCCCCGGCCGCGCCGAATCAACCATCGTCATCCATTCAGCCCCAGCTCTTCCGCCCGCCCTTGCATCGCCAGCAGACATGTTCCCACATGCTCCTCCAGCGGAACTGCCAGGAGCTCCGCCCCGGTGATCATGTCGTCGCGCTTGACCGCCCGGGCGAATGCCTTGTCCTTCATCTTCTTCCGGACACCCGCGACCTCCACATCCGCTATGCTCTTCGTCGGCTTCACCAGAGCACAGGCAGTCAGAAATCCTGCCAGCTCATCGCACGCAAACAGTGCCCTGTCGAGATGACTCTCCGGCTTTACACCGGAGTACTCCGCATGGGCCAGAATCGCATGCAGAATCTCCTCCGGCCAGCCGAGTTCGCGTAGGTGTTTGACCCCGACGAACGGGTGCTCCTCAGCCGTCGGATGCCGTTCATAATCCATGTCGTGTAGCAGACCAGCACATCGATAACTGTCCGCGAAGCTCTCCAGCTCCTCACCCGAGAGCCCTTGCCGCAGACCTTCCAGCCGCCCATACGCCTCCGTGCATGCCGCCACCGCCATCGCGTGTTTCCGCAGGCTCTCTCCCTTTGTCCACTCTTCCAGCAGCGCTCTTGCATCCTCGCTCGTATACCGCTCCATCTCTCCTCCATCCTCTTCCGTATCGATTCTCGCACTGCAACTTCGGCATGTTCGCTGACCGTGCCGAGCTGAACTCCTGTTAACCAGGCAGGTTCCACCTCCGGGTTTCTTCCGGTGTCTCTGGCATTTCTGGGGGATTGCCCCTTGACGATCGGGTTACCCGGTGTCACTCTAGGCACATCGCATCGTTCCGTTATCGGACGTGTGCTGCGGTCCTTGCTCTGGGTCCGCCCGCTACACACAACTTATGGCAACCATGATGGCTTCCGTCGAGCAGCGAGAGGTAATTCGCTGCGATCACTGCAAGCTCGTTCAGTTCCGCACCCCAAGCACCACCTGCCGACGTTGCAAGACGTGCCTGGAGGTTGAAGAGCCTGAGCCCGCACCAGCGCCTCTGGTTCTCGTACCCACCACCGCCGCAGCCGATGGGAAGCTTCAGGTAGCCACTGCCGTCCGCGACCTCCGGCATGTACGCAACCTGTCCCAGCGCCAGCTTGCCGCCCGGATGAACGTGCCCCGCACCTACATCTCCAAGATCGAAAACGGAAAAGCCATGCCGACGCTCTCCTCGCTCACACGCCTGGCGAACGCTCTGCAGGTAGACATCTCCGTCCTGCTTCGCGATTCCAACAACCGGCACCGGGATGAGACAGCCGTTCTCATGAACGATCCCTTTCTGGCCGAGATCGCCCACTACGCCTCGCAGCTCGATGCGCTCCAGCGGTCGATCTTTCTCAACCACGTCCGCGAACTCGCCGCCGGCCGCAAACGCACGGCCTAGACGCCTGTTCGACCTCCGCCGCGAGCGCTCACTGCCCCCAGGCAGACGCGCTCGCGGCCTCTCCTCCACACCAGGCGCTCGTAACGCGGATTCAAAGATCCCTCAGGCGCCGGCAGATGCTCCGTAGAAGCTGCCAGTCTCGACGAGATGCTTGCCGTAGGCAAAGCCCGCAAGTTCCCAGACCCCGTGCTCTCATACCCGCAGTGCCGCCCTTTCCGGGCGACTGAATCCTGATTCCACCGCCTTCATTGCACCTCCTACACCGGTGTGCTAGCGTCTTCCTTTGCGAGGTTGTCTTGCGCTCGTCTCCCCCCAACCGAGTTCCCACGCGTCTGCACGAGCTCTCCCCCGAGGAGCAGCACGTCTACAGCCGGCTCGACCCCGCCCGCATCCCCCAGCACGTCGCCATCATCATGGACGGCAACGGCCGATGGGCCGGCAAGCGCGCACTCAAACGCTTCCTCGGTCACCAGCAGGGTGCCGAAAGCGTCCAGTTCGTCGTCGAGACTGCCTCCCGCATCGACCTCCCCTGGCTCACCCTCTACGCCTTCTCCCTCGAGAACAACCTCCGCCGCCCCAAGTCCGAGGTCAGCTTCCTCATGAAGCTCCTCAAGACCTACCTCATCGGCAACGTCAAGCGCATGAACGACAACAACGTGCGCATGAACTACATCGGCCGCACCCACGAGCTGCCTCCTGAGGTGCAGGAAACCATGCAGTGGGCCATGGAATCCACCGGGAAAAACACCGGCACCACCCTGACCCTCGCACTCAACTATGGCGCCCGCACCGAGATCGTCGACGCCGTCCGCAAGATCCTCGCTGACCTCACCGCCGAGGCCCACAACAACGGCTGCTCGCTCGAAGACCTCCTCGGGGCCGGCGCCCTGGACCGCCTCGACGAGCCTGACATCTCCCGCGCCCTCTATACCGCGCGCATGCCCGATCCCGACCTCGTCATCCGCACCTCCGGCGAGCAGCGGATCTCGAACTTCCTCCTCTGGCAGATCGCCTACTCCGAGATCCTCATCACCGATCGCCTCTGGCCCGACTTCCGCGGCATCCACCTCCTCGAGGCCATCGCCGACTACCAGCGACGTGAACGCCGCTACGGCGGCCTCGGCGAAAACCAGACCGACGAAAACGTCAGCACCCTCGAGCCCGCCGACCAGGTCGCCGACGAGATCCAGCACGAACTAAATCCCCACCCCACCCCCGCCCTTACCCGCCGCTGACTGCAACAATTCGGTCCTCCCTACTCGGTGGCGGAGTCCGCAAAGCGTCCCAATCTCGCAGCTGAAGTGAGCGCCCATCTGCTGCGAATTGGCTGCTGTCGAACATGGCCCATTCGAAGCCGCGCATGTTGCCACCGTTCAGACCTTGTGTTATGTTGGGCGCACTTGGGCCCCCAATAAAACACACCTGGTTGCCGGCGGCCTCATCGGCCTCGCGCGCAGAGGCCTGTCAGATGACAAAGTTGAACAGAGTTGCGCGGACGACCACATGGTTGTGCCTCGCTTCCGCAATGGTGCTGAGCACATCGACGATCGCGCTGGCGCAAAACGGTCAGGGCGAAGATCAAAGCGAACATGCCGTTCAACAAAGCGATCGGGGCGCAAGGCAGGACGACATCCGTGAGGGGCGAGACAAGGACGACCACGGCGGAGCGGCGGACAAGATCCTCTATATCTGGGCGCAGGACCAGGCCCAGGTTGCGCCGGACTTCCTCGCGGTCGTCGATTTCGATGAGGAGTCTCCGAAGTACGGAGAGGTCATCGATGTCGTTCCGCTGCCACCGCCCGGTAACACCGGCAACGAACCACATCACTGCCACCTGAATTCAACAAAGACCATCCTCGGATGTGGCGGGCTGCTCAGCCTCTTGAAGAATCAGAACGGGATCTTCTTCTTCGACGTGACCCATGCCAGGAAACCGCGTTTTCTGTTCTCCGCCAAAGCCGTCGAATCCAGTATGACCGACGACTTCATCCCACTCGAAAACGGCGGCTTCCTCATCACTCAGATGGGATCGGCGGACGGAATGGCGCCGGGCCGCGTTGCTGAATTCGATGGCCGCATGCACTTCGTCGCGAACCACTTTGGCCCGATGTCGCTGTTCGAGGAGTGGCCATCCTCGCCGCCCCTCGATGGCTTCAACCCGCACGGCATCTCGGCGCGTCCGGATCTGAATCTGATGATGACCTCCGACTTCATCCTGCCCAGCAGCACGCTGATCGGTTCCATGGGTCCGGTCCTTCGGGGGTCCGTGCGCATCTGGGATTACCGCGAACGCAGGATCACCAAGACCGTTGACCTGTATTCACCGGATGGCAGCGGTCCCGCGCAGGGCACGATGGACGTCAAGATGCTCCCCAGGGACAGGCATGGCTATGGATACACGTCCGGCATGTTCGATGGCCACATCTATCTCATCGATCCCGAATGGGGCACAGGCACATCCGCGTTTGATCTCGCCACCGTAAAGCCTCACGTAGACACACCGGTACCCGGAGGAATGGGTCAGATCATGGCGACGCCGCAGTCTGGCGACCGGCTGATCGTCGGCACGTTCATGGCCGGACAGGTCGTGATGCTCGATACCGCAGACCGTTCCAGGCTCAAGCAGGTCTCCGTGGTGAGCCTTGGCCAGAACGCCGGACCGCACAACCTCGTGCTGAGCAACGATGACAAGCGCCTCGTAGTCACCGACTACTTCCTCAATGAGGATGCTGCGGGCATCATTCACTTCGAAGGCGACCACAAAGTCCATGTCCTCAAGGTCACGCACGACAGCCTCACCGAGGACAAGCGGTTCAAGCTGGACTTCAACACGGCGTTCAAAACAGGCCCTGCCCGTCCACACGGCATCGCAATGAAATAGCTCGGCAAACTTCCGCTCTGGCCTGAGTCTCTTTCAGCCCCCACCTTACCCGCCGCCGAGGTTGAGCTGCTTACCCCAGTCAGGGCACCAGGCTGCAACAAATAAATCCTCGCAGGCAGCGTCCTCAGAGACGGCTCTCCCGTACTCTCTATCACGGTCGGCAGGCCACGCATCTCGGCCACCGAACCCGAGGCACGGCCATGCACCACCTTCTCCGGAAGTCCCTTTGTTTCACTCTCGCCTTGACTTTCATCGCTGTACAAACCACCCAGGCTCAACAGACCACTCCTTCCGCTCCCATTCCCTCCCAGATCGCTGAAGCGCACACGGTGTTCATCTCCAATGCGGGCGCCGACAGCTACTTTCCCACGTACTTTAGCGGCGGTTCCGATCGCGCCTACAACGACCTGTACGCCGCCGTCAAAAACTGGGGCAAATACCGCCTCGTGCCCGCCCCCGCTCAGGCAGACCTCATCCTTGAAGTTCGCTCCATCGCCTCCGCCAACGTCTCGGGCGTCGGCGGAAACGTCGACACCTCGTACAATCCGCAGATTCGCCTGCAACTCCTCGACCCCAAAACTCGGATCGTCCTCTGGACCCTGATGGCAGATATCCGGCAAGGCGGCCTGCAGAAGACCCGTGACGCGCGCTTTGACAAAGCCGCGGCCGCCATCTTCACCCAACTCCGCCAGCTCTCCGGCGAAGCCGTCACGCCAGCCGAGGCCAAAGCCGCGCACTCAACCGCCGGCAACTCCACAGGCGTTCGGGTCCTCGGCGGGCTCGCTCTCGCCGCAGTCATCGTCGTCCCCATAGTTCTCTTCCTGAATCACCGCCACGATCAGCCCACCCTTCCGCCATCCCCCGCCTGCACCAACCCGCCGTTCTGTCCGGTCCCCTGAAGCTCGCATGAGGCGAAGAGGCGCCTGACGCGTCGTCGTCAGGCGTTCTCCTCGCTCAGCCCATCGCCGCTTCATTTACCCTCATTCATAACCCCCGATGAAACGCATCCTTACCGCTCTCATCCTGATCGCAGCCGTCCTTGCCCTGTTCTTCTTTGGCCAGCTCTGGATGATCACCCTCTTCGCCGCACTCGTCGCCGAGCTCGCCGCCTATGAGTTCCTTCAGCTCGCCGCCGTCGGTGCACGCGCCCACGGAGCCACCCTCCGCATCCCGCTCTGGTGGATGACTCTCGCCACCGCCCTCGCCTTTGTCGTCACCCTGCCCAACTTCCCCGTTGAGGCCCAGCTTCCCGTCCTCAGCGCGCTCACCCTCGCGCTCTTCGCCTGGAACGGTTTCCGCGCACCCCTCCACCAGGTCCTCCCCGACACCGCCCAGGGCCTCTTCGGCCTGATCTGGATCGCCTACCCCCTCACCCTCGTCCCCCTCCTCTGGAAGCAGGAAGACGGCATCGCCCTCGTCCTCCTCCTTATGCTCTCCGTCTGGGCCGGAGACACCGCCGCCCTGTACGTCGGCAAAGCCATGGGCCGCCACAAGCTCGCACCTCGTCTTTCGCCCGGCAAGACATGGGAGGGCTCCATCGCCTCCATCCTCGGCTCCCTCGCGGCCGCCGGTCTCCTCGTCCTCATCAGCGATCAGCTCTCGGCTCGCGGCAACACCCTCATTCACATCGGCGAGCCCATCTGGCAAACCCTTGCTATCGCTGCCATCCTTAACATCGCTGCCCAGCTCGGCGACCTCCTCGAGTCCGCCGTCAAGCGTGGCGCGGGCGTCAAGGACTCAGGAACCATGCTCCCCGGCCACGGAGGCATCCTCGACCGAATCGACGCCCTCCTCCTCGCTGCTCCCGTCCTCTGGTTCACTCTTATCCTCAAAGACACCTTTGGTCTGGGCCGGTTCTGAATTCAACATACGAATCGAAGTCCGCGCATCAAAGGAAAACGATGGATAAGCTTCCCCGCAACTCCGCCCTGATCGTCATCGACCTGCAGCTGGCCTTCAACAACCCCGTCTGGGGCGAGCGCAACAACCTCGATGCAGAGCAGAGGATCGCCGACCTCCTCAGTGCGTGGCGCGAGCGAAACATGCCAATCATTCACATCCGCCATCGCAACCCCGCTCCCGGCAGTCTCTTCAACCCTGACGGCCCCGGCTTCCCCGGAAAACCCGAAGCCGAGCCCCTCCCCGGCGAGCCCACTCTCTTCAAGCGCGTCAACAGCAGCTTCATCGGGACCGACCTCGAAGCTCGCCTGCGCAGTCAGTCCATCGAAACCACCGTCATCGTCGGCATCACCACCGATCACTGCTGCTCCACCACCGCGCGCATGGCCGCCAATCTCGACTTCCGGACGTACTTCATCTCCGACGCGACCGCCACCTTCGACCGTACCTCCCCCACCGGCCGCTACTACACCGCGCAGGAGATGCACGACACCGCCATCACCAGCCTCAACGGCGAGTTCGCCACCATCCTCACCACAGCCGAGCTCCTTGCCATCCTCCCCGACTGAGCTCATCGCCGCGCACCTCCCGCCTCACCCCCAACCCCCAGAGGCTCTCCCCGGAGCCAAGCGCCACCCCCCTTAGCCCCGGGGTATCCACGATCTGCGAAAATAGCCGGTGTGAAGAAGATCGCAATCCTGGGCTCCACCGGCTCCATCGGCAACTCCACCCTCTCCATCTGCGAGTCTTTCCCAGAGCGCTACCAGCCCATCGCCCTTGCCGCCGGCCGCAACATCGATGCAGCCCTGGCCCAATGCCTGCGCTGGCGTCCCCGCCTGATCTCCGTTGCCACCGAGGCCCTTGCAACCGACCTCTCACTCCGCCTGAGGCAAGCCGGCCTCTCGGAGGTTGACGTCGTCCATGGCACTCCCGGCACCATCGCCGTAGCTACTCTCCCCGAGGTCGACTTCGTCGTCTCAGCTATCGTCGGCGTCGCCGGTCTCGAAGCCACGTATGCCGCCGTCCTCGCCGGAAAGACCATCGGCCTGGCGAACAAGGAGTGCCTCGTCGCTGCCGGCGATCTCATCATGGCTGCCGCCGGCAAGCAGGGTGTCGCCCTGCTCCCCATCGACTCCGAGCACAACGCCATCCATCAGGCCATGCGCGGCGGAACCCACGCCGAGGTTCGGCAGATCTGGCTCACCGCCTCCGGCGGCCCCTTCCGCAACACCCCCATCGAAGACTTCGCCCACATCACCCCCGCGCAGGCACTCAAACACCCCACCTGGGTCATGGGCCAGCGCATCACCATCGACTCGGCAACCATGATGAACAAGGGCTTCGAGGTCATCGAAGCCTGCCGGCTCTTCTCTCTTCCCCCCTCTCAGGTCCGCGTCACCGTCCACCCCCAGTCCACCGTCCACTCGCTCGTCGAGTTCATCGACGGCTCCATCCTCGCGCAGATCTCCGTCACCGACATGCGCCTGCCGATCCTGTATGCGCTCTCGTTCCCGGACCGCCCCGCCGCCCCGCCCGTCACATCCACCGCCCCGTCTCTCACCTTTGACCTCGCCCAACTCTCGCATCTCGACTTCTCCCCGCCCGACTTCGACCGCTTCCCCTGCCTCGGCCTCGCGTACGAGGCCGCAGCCGCCGGCCCCTCCGCCTGTATCGCCCTCAACGCCGCCGACGAGGTCGCCGTGGCCGCATTCCTCGAAGGTCGCATACCCTTCCTGGGCATCCCGCGTACAATCGAAGAGGTGTTGAGCCATACCCCTTTCGCCGCTCCTTCGTCTATTCAGGACGTGCTCTCGGCCGACCGGGCCGCCCGCACCCGCGCCACTGGGATCATCGCGCAACCCACCCTTGCCGGCGCCTGACGCCCGCTTGCCCCCGAGGTCCTTTCCAAAGCATGTCCGCCATCCTTGAATTAGCCATCGTCCTCGGCATCATGGTCCTCGTCCATGAGTTCGGCCACTTCGCCGTCGCCAAACTCTGCGGCATCCGCGTGGAAACCTTCTCCATCGGCTTCGGCAAACGACTCTTCGGCTTCCGCCGAGGCGACACCGACTACCGCGTCTCAATGCTCCCGCTCGGCGGCTACGTCAAAATGGCAGGCGACAGCCCCGGCGAAGCCCCCTCCGGCGACCCCGGCGAGTTCAACGCGCATCCCCGATGGCAGCGCGTCCTGGTGGCACTGGCCGGCCCCATCTCGAACTTCATCCTCGCCTTTGGTCTCATGACCGGCGTCTCCATGCTCCACAATGAGGTGCAGGAGTACATCACCGAGCCCGCACACACCGACTACATCCCCCAGAAATCCCCCGCAGCCCGCACCGGCATCCAGTCCGGCGATACCATCGTCCACTACGACACCGTTGAGAACCCCACCTGGGATCAGGTCTACGTTCGCTCACTCCTCAATCTCAACCAGAAGATCCCCTTCTCTTTCGTGCACGACGGCCATCGGGTCGACACCAGCCTCGTCATCGAGAACAAGGGCGATGCCGAAGAGTTCCAGCTCGACAAGCTCGGCCTCGTCCCGAAGATGCAGGACACACCCGTCCAGGTTCTAAGCCTCGCAGGTGAAGAGAAGCTTCCGGCCGCACGTGCTGGCATGCAGCCCGGCGATCAGATCGAGTCCATCGACGGCCTTCAGCTCCACTCCGTACCCGCTCTCCTTGCCTACCTCCAGGACACCGCCGGTAAACCCGTCTCACTCGTTATCAATCGCAACGGAACCAGGATCCCGGTCAACCTCACCCCCATACTCGGGGACGCAGGCGACGGCACAAAGTACTTTCAGCTCGGCTTCCGTCCCCTGCAGCCACCCGCAAAGGTCCAGCGCCTTCCCCTCAGCCAGGCCGTCGTCGCCTCCTGGAAGTTCAATAAAAAAGCCGCCTCGCTTATCTTCGAGGTCCTCCACCGCATGTTCACCCGCCAGGTCTCGGTGCGCTCGCTCTCTGGTCCCATCGGCATCGGCAGTCAGATCCACGAAGCCGTCCAGATGCCGGGCTGGATGCCGCTCGTCGGCCTGATGTCCTATATCTCGCTGAACCTCGGCATCTTCAACCTGCTTCCGATCCCCATACTCGATGGCGGCATGATCCTCTTTCTGATCATCGAATCCCTGATCGGCCGCGACCTCAACCAGCAGATCAAAGAGCGCGTCTACCAGGTCGCGTTCGTCTGCCTGGTCGTCTTCGCCGCCTTTGTGATCTTCAACGACATCACCAAGCTCGGGATCTTCTCCAAGCTCAAACCCTGATCCACGGACGTGCAGAGAGGGCCGGCAGAGTTACTCTGCCGGCCCTCTTCGTCTGCGCTCTCATCCTCTACCCGCGATCGCTCGCCTTCAACTCCGCCACAATCTCCTCCGCTGCCCTGCGCGCCTCATCCCCTCGATCCGGAGGAAAGCTGATCGCGCCCACACGGGCGTGCCCTCCGCCCCCGTACCTCTCGCAGATCGCAGCCAGGTTCACCAAGTCGTTCGCCGGCTTCGTCGTCCACGGATTGGTTCCTACCGCCACCTTGGTCCGAAAGCTCGAACGGCTCAGCCCAACGTTGTATGTCCCCTCCGGCAGCAGGTAGTACGGGATGAACTTGTTGTATCCCTCCGTCGGCTGGTCCGTAATATCAAACGTAATCACTCCACCATCAAGCTTCGCCCTCTCCCGTATCAGCTCTATCCCCGCTACGTGCCGCTCCATCAGCGGCCCCAGCAGCTCCTGGACGAACCTCTGGTCCAGCACATCCTGCAGGCTCATCTCCGTCAGCAGCGGGATGATCCCCTTCACGAGGTTGTCATCCGTCGAGCTCTCGATCACCATCGTCAGCTTCATCGCGGGCTCGCGCATCTCGACCGCGTCCTTTGCGCTGGTGTACTTCGCCCCGTCCACGATGTTGGCCCAATAGATCAGGTCCTTCAGCGGGCCGACATCCATCCCGAACCGCGTGCTCGCGATCTCCGCGATCAATCCCGTACACGACGTATAGCTCGGGTCGAAGAACTTCCGGATCGTTCCCCCACCCGTGCCCTCCTCCGCCTGCTCCCGCTCAAACCTCCTCTGGTCGTCACCGGACAGAAAGGCGCTCTGGTGATGATCGAACCACCACCGCACCCGCGGAGATGCCGAATACTTGAAGTCCACAATCGCATTCTCACCGTCGGCAGCGAACTCGCTGTCGTCGAACAGTGCGCCCGCCCGGTGCACCAGCCCGCGGTACTCATACCCTTGCGCGCCGCCCACGCACTCGCGGTGAAACCTGGTAAACAGCGATGCCGAGCACGCTCCGTCGAAACAATGATCGTGGTAAAAAACTCGCAAACGTTCCTCCCGATTCCTTCAGCACCAGCCAGAGCTCTCTCGATGGACGGCAAAGGCGAATCCATAAGCATAAATTGCAGCGACCGGCTGTCAAGCGGCGGCACAATGGGTGCAGTCCACTCCAGTCCCCCTCGAAACGGAACCTCTGTGCCCCAGAATAACCTCGACGACCGCGACCCGGATCTGATCCCGGCAGAGACCTCACCGGCGTCACCTCCTCAACTCCCGGCCACCTCCGCATCTCCGATCTTCTTCGGCAACGATGGCCTGCGCGCCGGTTGGAGTCTGCTGCTCTTCTTGATCATCGCGGCTGCTCTCTTTGTTCCCGCATCCGCCATCATCACACTTGCACGAACCCGGCAACTCCCCTCCGCCGCCATCTCCCGATCGGCCGACAGATCCGTCTCCATGACCGTTATCGCTGACGGTGTGCTCCTGCTGGGCGTCGCCCTCAGCACCGCCGCGATGTCCCGAATCGAGAGGCGGCCCATTGCCGCCTACGGCCTCGGCCACACTCCCGGCGCTCTCCGCCACCTCCTTGCAGGCCTCTTCTGGGGTTTCGTCTGCCTCTCCGCGCTGGTCCTTGTTCTCTGGTCATCCCATCTCCTCGTCTTCGATGGACACCTCCTCTCAGGAGGTTCAACCCTCCGCTTCGGCGCCGAGTGGGCCGTCGCTTTTCTCCTCGTGGGTCTCTTCGAGGAGTACCTCCTCCGCGGCTTCCTTCAGTTCACCCTCGCGCGCGCACTCTCCGGCATCTATGGCGCAATCTCCGCTACCCGGCTCTCCGATCTGCTTGGCTTCTGGACCGCCGCCGTCATACTCTCCTTTGTCTTCGGCATCAGTCACAGCACCAACCCAGGCGAGTCTCCACTCGGCCTTTTCACCGCGGGATGTGCCGCCCTCGTCTTCCTCTTCAGCCTGTGGCGCACCGGTTCTCTTTGGTGGGCCATTGGCTTCCACACAGCCTGGGACTGGGCACAGTCCTTCCTCTACGGCGTCCCGGACAGCGGAACCATGATGCAATATCACCTGCTCGCATCGCATCCCGTCGGCCGGCCAATCCTCTCTGGCGGATCAACCGGCCCGGAAGGAAGCATCTTCGTCTTCCCCGTCCTGGTCGTAGCTTCAGTCATCATCGGCGTCACACTCCCCCGGCGCGCGCCGTCCCGCCCGTCCAAGCCCAGCAACGAGTGCTGAACCGGAGCTCCGCACCGGCTGACCCTCGTCCAGCAGCCATTTAGACTGGGATCACCCGCATGACCCCGCAGGATCTACTTCCTCAAGACCCCCTGGCCTTTACACGACAGCCGCGAGACGAAGACCCTTCGCACGGCGATTCGAAAGGCCCTTCCATCTCGCCCTCCCGTCGAGCCCTCCGTTGGTTTGCCGTCGCGATGCTCATCGTCTGCGTCCTCCTCCTAGCCGCATTCGTCGGCGGGCGTACCTGGATGCATCGCACAATGAGCGCCGCTCTGCCGCAGCTGGACGGCACCCTCTCCGTTCCCGGCCTTCGCTCTCCAGTCTCCGTACAGCGCGACGCGCACGGTGTCCCCACCATCAAAGCCGCATCCATGGACGACCTCATCTTTGCGCAGGGTTACGTCACCGCGCAGGACCGCCTCTTTCAGATGGACGCACTTCGCCGTCACGCCGCAGGTGAGCTCGCGGAGGTCCTTGGACCCACTCTCCTTCAGCACGACCGCATGCAGCGAAGCCTCCAGATCCGCGCAACGGCAGATCGTGCCGTCGCACAGCTCGCACCCGACCAGCTCCATTGGCTTGAGGTCTATGCTCGCGGCGTCAACGCCGCTGCCGAGGCCATGCGCGACCACCTCCCCGTCGAGTTCCGCATTCTCAACTACCGTCCGGGTCCCTGGATCCCGCGCGACAGCATCCTCGTCTCCCTTGCCATGTTCGAAGACCTGACCAACAGGTTCCCGGAAAAGCTGAACCGCGAAGCTCTCTCCGCACGCCTCGCCCAGGACGCTCCACCCGAGCTGCGCGCCCAGCTCCTCTCCGATCTCTTCCCGGTCGGCTCCTGGCGCGACCACCCCCCCAGCCAGCCCGTCCCCGACCTCACCGCGCCCGTCGAGGAGATCCCCGAGATCCCCCTGGACGACTCCCAGGTCAAGCTCCGTCGATCCGCTCCTCCGGCCCACTCCGACCTCAAAGACCTCCTCGCTCTCCAGGTAGCGCTCGCCCCCTCAGCCTGCCCCGGCTGCCTGCCCGGCTCGAACAACTGGGTCGTCTCCGGCGCGCATACCGCCTCGGGCCAGCCACTCCTGTCCAACGACATGCACCTCAGCCTCAGCGTTCCCGGCATCTGGTACGCCGCCGGACTCGAAGCACCCTCCGGAGACTCCGCCGAGCCCTTCCACGTCGCCGGAGTTACACTTCCCGGCGCCCCGTTCGTCATCGTCGGCCACAATCAGCACGTGGCCTGGGGCTTCACCAATCTCGGAGCCGATGTCCAGGATCTCTACATCGAGCACCTCCGCGGCTCCGGCGCCACAGCCGAGTTCGAAGCCGCCGACGGCGCTTGGCACCCCGCTCTCGAGCAGCACGAGGTGATCCACGTCCGCGGAAGCGCCGATCGCACCCTCGACGTCATCGCGACGCAACACGGATCGTCTCCAACACCCATCATCTCCCCCATGATCAAGTCCGAGACGAGACCCATCTCGCTGCGTTGGGTCATCTACGACTCGGGTGCCCTCACCAGCCCGTTCTTCGACATCAACTCCGCCCGCGACGCACGTTCGCTCGTCCAGGCCTTCGAAGCCTTCGGCGGCCCCGCGCAAAACCTCGTCTACGCCGACGATCACGGGCACATCGGCTACCACGCAACCGGCAGGATCCCCGTCCGCGGTGCCACCCTCCCGCCCTCCGCCCTCACCCCCGTTCCCACCGACGCCATGGCCGCCGATGCCTCCTCTCACGAGTGGTCCGGCTACATCCCCTACGATCAGCTCCCGCAGATCGCGGACCCCCCGGGCGGAGTCATCGCCACCGCAAACGCACGTATCACCCCCGACGGCTATCCCTTTCCCGTCTCGGAGAACTGGGCCGATCCCTACCGCAACGAGCGTCTGTGGAAGCTGCTCGCCGGACGGCAGAACCTTACCCGGGCAGACATGCTCGCGATACAGGGTGACGTCTACTCCGATCCCGACCGCGTCATCGCCCAGCGCCTCGCCTATGCCATCGATCACACAAACCTCCATAGCGACGCGAAGCGCGTCCATCAGGCTGCGGATCTGCTCCGCTCCTGGAACGGCAAAGTCAGCAACGACTCCGCTGCCGCCGCCATCGTGGACGCCGCACGCTCCGCGCTTTGGCCGCTGCTCCTCACCCCAAAGCTCGGCTCCTCCGTTCCACAGGTCAAAGCCTCCAGCAACACCCCGGAGCCTTGGCAGCTCTACACGTGGGGCGAGCGCGCCTTTGCCGAAGAGCAGCTCATCGTCCACTCTCCCGCGCGCTGGCTCCCGCCCTCCTACAGCAGCTGGGACGACCTCCTTGCCGCCTCCGTAGACAAGGGCCTCACCGACTCACACGCTCCGTCCAACCTCGCGAAGTGGCGCTACGGCAGAGCTCACCCGCTCGAGATTCTGCACCCACTCTTCTCCCAGTCAGCCCTGCTCAGCCGGGTTGTCGGCGTGGAGACCGGCGTCCGCTCGGAGGTCCAAAGCGGAGACGGCACCACCGTCAAGCAGGTCGGCCACAGCTTCGGTCCGTCCGAACGGTTCACTGCGGATCTCGCGGACCTCGACGCCAGCACACTCAACCTCGTTCTCGGCGAGTCGGGAAATCCAGTCAGCCCCTACTTCCTCGATCAGTTTCCGGCATGGCTTCACGTCTCCACCTTTCCCCTCGCCTTCAGCGACCGCGCGACGAGCTCCGCAGCGTCCCACACACTCACGCTCACCCCCCGTTGATGGAGCCCCAGGTTCTGAGCGTGGGTCTTAGCCCCAGTCACACCTTCAGCAAATCTCCGCAGACACACATCCATCTCGTCCGCGGCTTCGGTGTGCAGGGAGACGCCCACTTTGGCGCCACGGTGAGGCATCGCTATCTCGCTCGCCGCGATCCAAGTCAGCCAAACCTGACACAGGTTCACCTCCTCCACAGCGAGTTTCTCGATCTTCTTCGGCCCCTCGCCATCGATCTCAAACCCGGTGACCTCGGTGAGAACGTCACCACCGTGGGCATAGATCTGCTTGCCCTGCCTGAGGCCACGCTGCTGCACCTCGGCGCGCGCGCTGTCGTCCAGATCACCGGCCTCCGCACACCCTGTGTCCAGATGAACCGTCTTCGGCCCGGCCTGATGGCCGCGTCCTGGAGCCGCAACTCCGATGGCTCCCGATCGCCACGGGCCGGTGTCATGGGAATCGTCCTCCAGGATGGCGAAGTCGCCCCCGGCAGCCCCATCGACGTTGAGCTCCCACCCCACCCACGCCTGCCCCTCAGAAGCGTCTAGGTCCGCCGCCCCGGGGTATCGGTGATTTATCATCGACCTTCGATGGACCTCTCCATAAAAGACCTGATTCACTCCGGCGCCGAGCGCACCGACCGCGCTCTCGAACGCCTTCTGCCCTCTCCCGACACCGCTCCTCACTCACTCCACCGCGCCATGCGTCACAGCGTCTTCGCCGGGGGAAAGCGCCTTCGACCCGTACTCTGCTTCGAGGCCTGGAAGATGTGCAGATCCGACGCCAGCGGAGAGGTCGCCGCAACCGAGCTCGGCGCCGCCATTGAGATGCTCCACACCTACTCCCTCATTCACGACGACCTGCCCGCGCTCGACAACGACGACCTGCGCCGCGGTCAGCCAACCTCCCACAAGGTCTTCGGAGAGGCGATCGCCATCCTCGCCGGCGACGCCCTCCAGACGCTCGCCTTCCACACCATCGCCCGCCTGGACTGCCCCCCCGCCACCACCGTCGCCATCCTCCAGGAGGTCGCCACAGCGGTCGGCACCGGTGTTGGCCCCTCCCCCACGGACCTCTCGGCCGATCTCCCACCCGGTCAGGCTCCAGGTATGATCGGCGGCCAGGTCGTCGATATCGAGTCCGAAGGCAGGCCCCCCACCGCCGATCTCGTCGAGCAGATCCACCGTGCCAAGACGGGCGCCCTCATCACCGTCTCCATCGTCGCCGGCGGCCACATCGCCGGTGCCAGCCACGACGCCATTGATCGCCTCCGCACCTTTGGCCAGAACGCCGGTCTCGCCTTCCAGATCGTCGACGACGTGCTCGACATCACCGAGGCCTCCGAGCAGCTCGGAAAGACCGCCGGCAAAGACACCGCCACCACCAAGGCCACGTGGCCCGCCGTCTACGGCGGAAGCGATGGCATCGCCCGTTCCCTCGCCGACGCGCGCGACCTGATCCGCAACGCCTTCGCCGCCCTCGATCCCTTCGGCTCCGCCGCCGATCCTCTCAAAAGCCTCGCCCAGTACCTCGTGGACCGCAAGAATTAGTCTCCCTCCCGCATCTCGCCCGGCGAAGTCTCTGCCCATCGATCGCTTCCGCCCCAACTCCGGAGACCATTCAACATCCGTGCTAACCGATGCCCAGCTCCGACATGCACTCCGCGACTGCTACGACCCCGAGCTCCCCTGCAACATCGTCGATCTCGGCCTCGTTCTCCGTACGTCCATCACCCCGGACCCCGAAGCTCCGGGCGTGAACATCCCTGGCGTTCCTCAAAAGTCCTGTGTCGAGGTCGATGTCATCCTCAGCGCTCCGTCAGAACAGGCCGCCGCCCAGGTCATTGCCCAGATCTCCAATCGCCTCGCCGGGCTCGAGACCGTTAGCCACACGTCCGTGACCGTTCTCGATCATCCCCGCTGGTCCCCGCAGCGCATCTCTCCGGAGGGTCGTCGGCATCTCGGCCTCGACGGCAACCCCAGCCTCGTCCAGATCCGCTAGCCCGCCATGCCGCCCAGCCCACCCTCCCCAAAACCGCAGCTCGTCAAGGCCAGCGTCTCACCGGGTCCACCCATCCACCCGTTCGACGCGCTGCACGGCACCGAGACCGGCGACCTCATCCCCGCCTCAATGCTCCTCACCGGCCATCCAAGCGACAAGCACGTCACCGCCTACTATGGCGTCGCTCCCTCCATCCTGCGCGGTCTCGTCGATATCTGGCTCGATCGCACCTCACCGCCCTTCACCATCGACCACTACACCTTCCTGGACATCGGCGCCGGCAAAGGTCGTGCCCTGCTCGTTGCAGCGGAGTCCCCCTTTCATGAGGTCATCGGGGTCGAGCTCAATCCCGATCTCGCCCGCATCGCACACGCCAACATCGATATCGCCACCGCGCGCGACCGGCAGGATCAACAGCTCCTCTCCCCCATTCGCCTCCTCCAGCAGGACGCTCTATCCCTCGCCTTCCCGTCCACACCCACGCTCGCCTTCCTCTTCAACCCCTTCGAAGCTCCTCTGCTCCGCCGGCTACTTCGTCGCATCGAGACCCAGTTCGCCCGGCGCCCGGGCCAGCTTGATCTCCTCTACGTCAACGCTGAGCACGCCTCCGTCCTCGACCTCCATCCCGCCTTTCGCAAACTCTGGGAAGGTCCCGTTCCGATGTCGACGGCAGACCACATCGCCGACCTTCGCGAGATCGCCGAGCAGGAAGAGTACGGCTCCACCGGAGACGAACACTGCGCCATCTACCGCTACACCGGCCGCTCCACTCCGCAGCCTGCCGGATGAAGTAACCCGCCACCCTCCAGCTCCCGTCCCCCCCTCGTGCGCCCCGGGTCCTACATCCTCCCGTCAACCCCAACGCACCAGCAGCAGCCGCTCATCCTCCGCCTCACCCTGCCCCATCGCGATCTCCGCCGTCGCTGCCCCAGCCACGCTCTCAAACCGCTCCCCCCACTCCACCAGCACCAGCGCATTCGGCTGCGATGCCATCTCTTCCAACCCGAGAACCGCTATCTGCTCCTCCGTCTCCAGCCTGTACAGGTCCAGGTGGAATACATGCACCTTCGGCCCCACGTACTCGTGCACCAGCGTAAAAGTCGGGCTCGTCACCTCCTCCTCCACCGCCGCACCCAGGGCCTCCGCGATGCCCTTCACCAGCGTTGTCTTTCCCGCGCCCACCTCCCCCCGCAGCACAACCATCCGCGGCGTCGGCATCAGCATCTCCGCAATCGTCTGCCCCAGCGCAAGGGTCCCCGCCACACTTCGCGTCCGAAACCGCTTCTCCCGTGTAAACACCGTCACGATGCCCGTCTCCGATCGCTCAATCCGCAGATCCAGGTGAACCCGCCGTCATCCTTCGCTCTGTACCGAAATGCCTCGCTCAGACGCGCGATCGTATCGGTAGCAAGCAGGGTGTGCTCGTCCATTCCGTCGCCCTCCCCCAGCCCGTGGACCGCAATATCCGCGGCCAGTCCATGCAGATACACTGCCGTCTCCACCGCCTCGGCCACCCGATCCGGATACTGCGCCATCATCGCCGCCACAATGCCCGTCAGAATATCTCCGCTCCCGCCCTTCGCCATCCCCGGATTTCCCGTCGTGTTCACCGCGATACGCCCATCCGGATGCGCCACCAGCGTCCGCCATCCCTTCAGCACCAGCGTCACCCCATGCTCCGTCGCAAACCTCCGCGCTACGCCGACGCGGTCCGCCTGCACCTCCTTCACCGTCATTCCCGCAAGCCTCGCCATCTCGCCCGGATGCGGCGTCAACACCAACGCGCGCCGCGCTCCGCCTCCCATCCCAAGTCCTGATGCCGCCTTCAGGAACTCGCCCTTCCCTGCAAACGCGTTCAAAGCATCCGCATCCAGAACGACCGGCACGGTGGTCTTCTCGAGCAGCCCCCTTGCAAACTCGCTCGCCTCACCCTCCGTCGAAAGCCCCGGCCCCACCGCCAGGACGGTGATCCCCTTCATCAACCTCCGGAGCCTCTCGGCATCCAGATTCGCCAGCGAAGCCGCACCCTCCGGCCCCTGAGCCAGGGGCGCGAGCATCAGCTCCGGCGTGATCAACGCAACCGTGTTCACAACGCTCTCTGGAACCGCCGCCGTCACCAGCCCCGCTCCCGCCCGCAACGCAGCGAGAGACGACATGGACGGCGCACCCGCCTTCCCGTAGCTCCCCCCAACCAGCAGCACATGCCCGAACTTGCCCTTGTTTGAGTTCACATCGCGCGGCTCCTCCACAATCCGCTTCGACGCGCCGGCCCACGTCATCCTTTCACTCGACCGAATCGCCCCCTCGGGTGATCCGATTCCCGCCACGACCACCGGCCCAAACGTCCGCGCCCCCGTAATATGCCCAAACACGTGAGCCGGCTTTGGAGCCGTAAACGTAATCACCGCATCCGCCCGGTATGCTTCCACGGCACCTTCTTTCCCATCACCCTCCGGAGATTCCGTCGTCGCGTCTGCATCCCATCCACTCGGCAGGTCCACCGCCACAACCGGCGTCTTCGAAGCTTGCAAGAGGTCCCTGATCACGGCCGCCACTCCCCGCAACGGTGGCTTGAACCCGGTGCCCACAACCGCATCCACGAAGAGGTCTCCCCAAAGCAGCGCGCCTTCGAACTCCCCTCGCACATCGCCATCGCGTACCTCCCGAAGCACAACCTGCGGTGTCTCCTCCTTCAACCGCATCAACGCTCTCGCCGGCTCTCCCCGCAGCTCAGCCTCTCCCCCGATCTGCAGAACCCGCACCGATGCGCCCGCCCTCTGCAGGTGTCGCGCAGCCACCAACCCATCGCCCCCGTTGTTTCCCCGCCCGCAGATCACCACCACCCGCCGTGCCTCTGGGTAGACCTGCCGGCAAAAGCGCGCCACCGACTCCCCAGCCCGCTCCATCAACTCTTCGAGTGACACCCCAAACTCTGCGGACGTCCTCCGGTCCGCCTCCCGCATCTCCGCGCTCGTCAGGATCTTCATCGTCCCTCCCAAACGTTCGATGCAGTAGTAGCCTTCAAACTCTGTGAGAAGAGCTCGAGCCCCTAGTAGCTTCCGCCGGTTCCCGTGTCCTCTTCGCCAGTCGCAACAGGCGCCGGAGTCGCCGGTGCGAGCGGCTTCAACGGGACACCCCTCGGCTGGAAGTAGCTCCGCTCATACATCGATCGGTAGAACTGCCCGGTCAACTCGGCCGCCTTCGGTCCAAACGTCGGTCGTCCACCCTCAAGAAAGATAACGGTGACAATTCGCCCCGTCGGCGTATCCGCAAAGCTGCCGAACCATCCGAACCGGGTTCCATTGTTAGAGCACGTTCCTGTCTTTCCCATCACCGGAAAGGCGTTGAAGTTCGCCTTCAAACTCCGCGCCGTTCCGTACGGCGCAGCCACCGCTCCCTGCATCCCCGGCATCATCTCCGGAAGCACCGGTGCGATATTCAGAATGCGCTTCACCTTTGGCACAAAGTTCTTGGCAGCCTCCTGCGTCTCCGGATGCTGCAGGTAGTAGAGCGTCCCGCCGTTCGCAATCGAGCTCACAATGGCACCCAGCTGCAACGGCGTCATCGAGATCCCCTCCCCGAACGAGCACATCCGCCCAACTCCACCCAGCTTGGCCGGAAGCTCCGTATCCGGGTACACGCCCAGCTGCTCGCCCTGGATCTGATACCCCGCCAGCTCGCCCAGCCCGAACTCGTTCGCGTAGTGCTTCACGCGCTCAAATCCCATCGTGCGGCCCAACACCTCGAAGTAAGGGTTCACCGACTTCGCCAGCGCGTAATCCAGGTCCACCTTGTAGCCGCCACCCAGGCTGACCGGAGTGTCATGCTTCACAAGACCCTCTTCAAGCGCCGCCAGCGCAACCGTCAGCTTGATCGTCGAACAAGGCTCCGCGCCGCTCGATAGCGCCAGCTTCTGATTCACCATCGCGAGGATCCGCCCGCTCGATGGATCGATAGCCATCGCCGTCCCGTTCATATTTCCCAGAGCCTCGATCGCCGCTGCGCGAACAACCGGGTCCTCACCCGCCGTGACATCCCCCAGCGTCAGGTTCTCCGCAAAAGAGCTGGCCGTGAAGTGCTCCACGTACCTCGTTCGCCGAACCGCCAGCACAGACCGCCCGCCCCGCCCTCGCCTGCCCCGGACACGCCCCGCGACCACCGATCCCCGGCGGCCTGCCGCAGCCTTTGCAGATGTCCGCGACGGAGATCGCGATCCTCGCCGAACCGCATGAACCGTCACCTTGTGCTTCGAGCTCAGTCTCGTCGTTGGCTTCGCGAACGAGAAGCTCGCCAGACCAAGGCTCATGAACATCGCGAGAATGATCCGGATCGACTTCGCCATTCGCAGAAAGCTCCTCATAAATTCAGTACGTCAACTCTCGCGTGCCGCCTCGTTCCAATCTATGGAACGACCGGCCTTCCGCTCTACAACTTCCGACGTAGAGCAGACCTTCCCCTAATTGCCCCGCCGTAAGAACGCCGGGATGTCCAGCTCATCCGGGGCCGACCGCTCAGCCTCCGTGCCGCCAAACTCGTGGGTCGCCGCAGACTGATCCGCGGCCCGCACATGAAACACCTCCGCGAGGCCAGGCTCTTCTTGGACGTGGCTGGGAGCCGAAAAGTCGTTTGACTCCCACGTCCTGGCGTCCACCGCATCCATCACCACCCTGCGCTCCGCCGGCCGGTCCGCCGCCTGCGCGGCTCCACCCCCGGCGTTGGTCCGGAAGAAATCGTCATCGAAAACCGAAGCACGCACAGGAACCAGCTCCGCGGGAGACTTCGCCCGCGTCGCCTCCGTCCGGCTCGCCGTCTCACTCGGAGCCGACGGCTGAGGCGCTGCCATCGCCACCGGCTGCTGCTGCTCCTTCATCGGCGTCGCCTCCGCCCGCTGCTCCGGTGCACTCGGGATGCCCGCAATCCGCGGCGCAGCCACAGCCCTCTCCGCCTGCTGCTCGAACCGCGCATGCTCCCGATTCACCGGGAAACGCTGCGCTGGAACCCGTGGCTGCACCGGCACGTCATACCGGCTGCCCGGCATCGTCGTCTCCGCCAGCATCCGCTCCCGTCGCTCCGGCATCTCCTGCTGCTTGAAGCCCGTCGCGATCACCGTGATCTTCACGTCGTCGCCCATATCCTCATCCAACACCGCGCCGAAGATAATGTTTGCATCCTCGTGTGCCGCGTTCTGGATAATCGTCGAAGCCTCATTCACCTCGCTCAGCTTCAGGCTGCTCGATCCCGTGATGTTGATCAGGATCCCCCGAGCCCCGTCGATCGCCCCCGCCTCCAGCAGCGGACTCGCCATCGCAGCCATCGCAGCCTCGCTGGCGCGATTTGGCCCGGACCGCATCGACGTCCCCATCACCGCGTATCCCATTCCTGCCATCGTCGTCTTCACATCGGCAAAGTCGCGATTGATCACGCCCG
This sequence comes from uncultured Acidobacteriaceae bacterium, assembly GCA_963719405.1. Classification (GTDB taxonomy): domain Bacteria; phylum Acidobacteriota; class Terriglobia; order Terriglobales; family Acidobacteriaceae; genus Edaphobacter. Next base: position 3,287,874 of record OY970381.1, on the reverse strand, counting down.
GAATCGTAATGATGTCCGAGATCCCCTGCACCCCCTGCCGCAGTACATCGTCCGCAATCCGGAAGCTCTCAAAGAACCCCGCATCCTTCGCCACCGCCAGCAGCTTCTCATTCGGAATCACGATCACCGTGTCCACCGACTCCAGCAGCTCCTGCATCCCGCGCTCGGCCTGCATCATCCGCCGCTTTCCCTCGAACGCAAACGGCCGCGTCACCACCGCCACCGTCAGCGCGCCCATCTCGCTCGCCAGACTCGCAATCACCGGAGCCGCACCCGTTCCCGTTCCCCCGCCCAGCCCCGCCGTCACAAACACCATATCCGCGCCTTCCAGCGCCTCGATGATCTTGTCCGAGTCCTCAAGCGCCGCCCTCCGGCCCACATCCGGATTCGCCCCCGCGCCCAGACCGCTCGTCAGCTTCACACCCAGCTGCAGCTTTACCGGCGCATCCGACACCTGCAACGCCTGCACATCCGTGTTTGCGGCAATAAATTCAACGCCCTCAACTCTCGCCGCGATCATGCGGTTCACCGCATTGTTTCCGCCTCCGCCCACGCCGATAACCTTGATCCGCGCACCCCGCGGCATCTCGTCGTGATAGTGAATGCGAAAGTCATCGGCGGAGTAGTTCGGCATATCAGCAAAGCTCCTGGGGTTGTGGTCCTATACGCGTGTTAATTCTCCCATCAACAGCCAAACCCCGCACCTGCGTTTTCCACGATCCGTACCACCGCTGGTTCCGATCCGCCGCTGCGCAGGCCCATCCTCCTCGCCAGGCGGGCGCAATCAGCTGGTCACCTGTTGAATCTCCGACCTTTTGGGGCTAAGGTGGTTCGCACAAAAGCTACTTGGTGGGCCACTGACGTACGCAGAGCCTCCGCGCTCTGTATTCACGCGTTCCCAAGGACGGCTGCCATGCTTCAGGTCCAACCCTCCTCTCCCTCCGAAACCGGACTTCCGACCCGCCAACTCCCATCCCGCGCAACCCGGGGTATCGCCGCCGCTCTCTTCGTCCTCATCGCCATCCTTCTCATCTCCTCCGTCCGGCAGGAGTCGCAGACCTTCGACGAGGCAGTGCATCTCTTCGCGGGCGTCCAATATTGGAGGAATGCCGACTTCGGCAGAAATCCCGAACATCCACCACTCGTTAAGCTGCTCGTCACACTCCCTCTCCTTCCCCTGGGCCTCAAAGAGCCCCCAGCCGTACCCATCCCCTACTTCAAGGCACAGGACTTCCTGAACGCCTCTCAGTTCCTGTACAGCGCAGATGCGGATTCCGTTCTGCTGCGCGGCCGCCTCGTCGTCGCCCTCTTCAGTCTGCTTCTGGCCATGCTCGTCTTCGCCGCAGCCAAAGAAATGTTCGACCCAACCACGGCCGTCCTCGCCCTGGGCCTCTTCGCCTTTGAGCCCGGTACTCCTCGCAAACGGCGCTCTTGTCACCACCGACATGCCACTCGCCTGCCTGTTCTTCGCGTCCGTGCACGCCTTCTTCCGCTATCTCGGCAGACCCTCTCCTTCCCGGCTCGCGCTCTGTGCGGCCGCTACTGCGCTCGCCATCGTATCCAAGCACTCCGGCATCCTCCTCCCCCCCGTCCTCGTTCTGCTCGCAATCGCCCACTCACTCCTCACCCCGAAACCCCTTCCTTCCGCCATCCCCTCCTCCCCACGCGAGGGCCGCCTCTCGTCGAGGCATCTGGCGCTCGCTCTTGGTGCCATCTTCTTGGTCAGCTACGTCACCCTGTGGGGCATCTACGGCTTTCGTTACGCCGCCCGGCCCAGCCATCTGCAGATGATGCCGTCGCTCGCCGCATACGCCGGCCTGCTCGCGCACCCTGCGCAGAAGGCGGCCATCTTGTTCCTCGGAGGGCATCATCTCCTTCCCGAGGCATACCTCTACGGCTGGACCGATATTCTCCTCATCCCCGGCAGCCGAAGCACCTTCCTCTTCGGCCGCCTCTTCGCCTCCGGACTGTGGGTCTACTTCCCCGCGCTCTTCCTCATCAAATCCACGCTCACGCTTCTTGTGCTTCTCGTTCTCCTCCCCTTCGCCCGCATCCGAGGGTGCCGGCGGGAGCTCCTCTTCCTCACCATTCCCGTCGCGTTCTTTATCGGCGTCGCCATCCTGTCCATGCTCAACCTAGGAATTCGTCACGTCCTTCCCATCTACCCCTTTTGCATCATCCTCGCGGCCGCGGCCGGGGCCTCCTTTGCTCGTCGCTCGAATCCCGCTCGAGCTGCCGTCGCTGCTCTCCTCCTCCTTGCTATCGCCTCCTCCCTCCACTCCTTCCCGAACTTCCTCGCCTGTTCCAACGAGCTTGTGGGTGGCCCCTCCCACACCTACCGCGTTGTTACCGACGCAAATGACGACTGGGGACGGGGGCTGAAATGGACCAGGAAGTATCTCGACCGGCATCCCTCCACTGACTGCTGGTTCGACCCCTACAACCCCTTGATCGACCCGGCGTACTTCGGCATTCACTGCAAGCCGCTCCTGACAGGCATGGGGCACCTGATCGGCCTCGGCACAGCCCCTGTGTCGTCCACAATCAGCGGCACCGTTCTGGTCAGCTCCACCGAGCTCGACGGGCTCCTCTGGGGACCCGACGAGCTCAACCCCTACCGAATCTTCCGGGATCGAGCTCCCGATGCCAAGATCGAGAACGTCATCCTCGTCTACAGGGGCACGTTCGATGTCCCTCTGCTCGCCGCACAGACAAACGCAGTCGCGGCCACAGGTCTTCTCCGTAGACGTCGCCTCCCTGAAGCTCTCGCGCTGGCACAAACAGCCGTGGCACAAGCCCCCGAATCGGCTGAGGTCAATGCCGTTCTCGGCCAGGCACTTCTCGCCTCCGGTCACATCGCGGAAGGTGAGAAGGCCATGGCGACAGCCCTTCACCTCGCACAGACCATCCACCCCGAGTTCCAGAAGGCTCTCATCCAGCAGCTTCAGCGCCCTCCGGGCGGCTCCTGAGTCTGAGGGTGGGGGCCACATGGCGTAACTTCAAATCCCGCTCTCTATACTGAAACCAGTGTTCTCTGTCGTCCATAACAGGGGTGGGATGCCGAACCGCGCCTACTGCCGGTGTACTCCGGACCCGCGATCGCCGGTATACTTCGGACCTAAGTGACTATTTTAGAATACTTTAGCCCCGAAGTACGGGGGGGGGTACCTCTCGCTGCTGAGACTCCGGCCGGTCTAGAAACTGCCCGCAAAGATGGACTTCAGCTTGGCCCGCAGTCCCTGCTCCTCACTTGCCTTCCGAACCTGCGTCCGGTGGGTGTAGAGCAGCATCCCGATCGCGGCCGAGAACTCCGGACCGGCAAGCTCCGGAGGCATCCTGCTCAAGGGCACCGGGTGTCCCACTCGCGCCGGAACTCGAAGCAGGCTCTCCGCATTATCCAGCAGCCCGGAGATCAACGCTCCGCCACCGGTCAGCACACACCCCGCACCCAGCGCCTCCAACACCCCCCCCTGCCGGAGGTTGTCGCGCAGCATCGTAAACAGCTCCCGCGCCCGTGGCTCCAGGATCTCGGCCAGAAACCGCTGCCGAACCAGACGGGCCGGCTGCCCGCCCGAGATCGCCAGGTCGCCCCCGATCTCGATCTCGTTCATCTGAGGAATGGCCGTCACGACGCAGTGCCCATACACCTTCTTCAGATACTCCGCCTCCTCCACCGTGACGTGGAGACCGACCGCAAGATCATTGGTGAAATGATCTCCCCCGATCGGCAGCACCGCGGTGTGTGCAACAGAACCCTCGAAGAACACCGCCAGCTCCGTCGTGCTCGCGCCGATGTCTGCCAGGCAGACGCCCAGTTCACGCTCGTCCGCACTCAGCACCGCCTCCGCCGCGGCAATCCCCTCGTACACCGTGTCCTGGACCTCCAGGCCCGCCCGGTTCGCGCACGTGATCACGCTCTGCGCTACACCCCCGGAGCAGGTCGAGATATGCAGGTTGACCTCCAGCTTGTTCCCGACCATTCCGATCGGGTCGTGGATGCCGGCCTGATCGTCCAGGATGAACTCCTGCGGCAGCAGATGCAGCACCTCGCGATCCGGCGGCAAGGCCACGGAGCGCGCCCGGTCGACAGTCGCTCTGACCTCTTCCCGTGTGATCTCGCGCATACGCGTTCCCATGCTGATCCCGCCGCGGGAGTTGACGCCACGCACGTGGGTTCCTCCAATCCCAACCACTGCAGTTTCGATAGCCGCTCTAGCCGTCCGCTCAGCTGTCAGGGCAGCCCGATTGATTGCCTCCGCCGCCGGCCCCAACTCCGCGATCAACCCCTTCCGCATCCCCTTGGACGGCTCAACCCCATGCCCCCGGTAACGCAGCACACCCTCATACAACTCTGCCACCAGAACACAGCTCTTCTGGCTGCCCGCATCAACCACGGTAATCAGGTTCTCTGGCTTTTGATTCATGGGCGGCCTGCCTTCACCGAAGCGTGTGGATGGGTGTACAGAGAAGCTCTGGCCTTCTGTGGCGCATGTTGCGAGTGATGAGGAATGGGCGCCACCTTTGAGGTGTGAGCTTTGCTTGTCGAAGTCTTCCCTGCGGGGGCCACGTGCGGGCCAGCTGGTCTGGAAACTTCCTGGGACGACCCGGCACCGGCCATCGGCACGGCCGTGCCAGCCTGCATCTCCAGAACGACCTGCCGCTCATACCGCATATCGACCGAAGACAACTTCGGATACTGGGTCCGCCACTCCGCGAGGTGAGCCTCGTATTTCCTGTATCGATCGAGGTAATCACTGTCACCAAAATGCACAAGGACATCCGCCCCATGATCCGGGATCAGCGATTTAACATCCTCAGGATTGGAAAGATCGACTTCGCTCAAAGTCGCAGAGATGCTTTGGCCGGACGAGTCGAGATCCTTGGTGAAATCCTGGAAGATCTTCATACGGGCAGCTCTTACGGAGGGCGGATCCGATGCGAGGATTCCGGTCACTACAGGAAAGGAGTAGGCGGAGTCCTCAGTCTTGTCCGCTCCCATGTCCAAGAGAACACCCGTGGCGTCAACAAGGCCGATGTGTCCGCCCTGGCGAACAAAAGCGATGGGTGTGCGCTCCTCGACAGCAACGCTGATGCGATCCGGGAGCAGGCGCATCACTACAGCATGCTTCACCCAGGGAATCTGCTCCAGTTCGGCTTTCCGGTCTTCGAGGGAGGTCTTCAGGATGTTGCGCTCGATATCTCCGCCAAAAACCTCAACCAACTGAGCCCGGGAGAGGTGATGATTTCCCTCAGTGAGGACAGAGGAGCTGCTCTGAAGTACAAAACGCTCGTCGCGCAGGATCATACCGCGCGCTACCTGGGTGGCAGCCCACCCTACAGCCAAGATGGTGAAGAGGGCGGCTCCCGCGGCTACACGGCCCCAGACACTTTGCGGCATACCGCCACGAAAGGTGAGGCGAAGACCCGTGCGGCGACGGCCGACGTTATATCCGCCATCATCCTCCCCGCCGGCGAAGTCCTCCAGCAGGTCGCGGCGATGTACGCGCTCCGCCGAGCGTCTTCGAGCCGTGCGCTCTCGTGCATATGTCTCACCGGGCGCCGTCAGCACGGTTGCCTCACTTATGAACTCCACTTAGAGCGCGCATCAGCCGAGCAAGGCCGCACGAGAATCGCCGTTCCTGACTATACCGCGCCTCCGACTTGGTACTCACTCCTATCGCAGCAATGTACCCTTTCAGGAACTCGCGACCCTTTTTTCTAACTCACCGAGGAGCCTGCGCCCAAGTTGCGAGACGCTTCCAGCACCCAACGTAAGAATCGCGTCACCTTCGCGGGCCTCGGAGGCCAATCGGGATATAGCCAGCTCGGCCGAGGAGGCATACTCGGCGCGATCCACGCCTGCTGACTTGATCGCCTTCGCCAGCACCAGGCCGGTGATGCCTTCGATTGGCTCTTCGCTGGCGGCATAGATGTCGAGAACCTGTATTGAGTCGGCATCGGTGAAGGCGTGCGCAAAGTCTGTCATCAGATCGCGAGTTCTTGTGTACCGATGAGGCTGAAAGATAACGTGAACGCGGCCGTAGCCACAGTCTCGAGCGGCCCGCAGCGTGGCGAGGATCTCTGTCGGATGATGCCCGTAGTCATCGATGACGGTGACCCCCCGGGAGGAGCCTTTGATCTCGAAGCGCCTGTCGACGCCACGGAATGAGTCCAGTCCGATGGCAATCTGCTCCGGCGCCAGGCCGAGCTGAATTCCGATCGAGACGGCCGCGGTGGCGTTCAGAACGTTGTGACGACCCGGGACGTGAAGGTGGAAGACACCCAGTTCGGAACCGCCGAAGCTGACTGAGAAACTCGGATTGGACGATGCGCCCCCAGGCAGGATGAGTACGCGGAAGTCTGCGTCCGCGTGCTCCCCATAGGTGTAGAGCTTTCGCTTGACGCGGGGGAGGATGGACCGCAGCAGATCGTTATCCATGCATGCTGTAGTGGCTCCGTAGAAAGGCATGCGATCCATGAACTGCAGAAACGCGGTCTCTATGTCTGCCATATCGGCGTAGCAGTCCATGTGTTCGCGGTCGAGGTTGGTGACCACGCCCAGAACAGGAGAGAGCCTCAGGAAGGAGCGATCGCTCTCGTCAGCCTCGACCACCAGATACTGCGAGTTGCCAAGGCGGGCGTTCGAGCCGAGGGCGTCAACCCGGCCACCTACTACCACCGTGGGATCCAGGCCTCCACCAGCGAGCACGGCAGCGATCATGCTGGTCGTGGTGGTTTTGCCATGCATGCCGGCGACGGCGATGCCGTATTTGAGGCGCATAAGTTCCGCCAGCATCTCTGCGCGCTGGATCACTGGTATCTTGCGCGTGCGTGCCTCCAGCACCTCCGGATTGGTAGCTCCGACGGCGGAGCTGGTGACGACGACGTCGCAGGCTGTAGCGTTCGCGGCGGCGTGACCCTCGAAGACCCTTGCACCCAGCCCTACCAGCCGCTCCGTTATCGGACTGCGGCGCAGGTCGGAGCCGGAGACGGTGTACCCCATGGTGAGGAGGATCTCCGCGATGCCGCTCATGCCGATGCCACCGATGCCTATGAAGTGGATCCGCTGGGTGGGAGCGAAGAGGAAGTGGCCGGGGAGAAACATAGGGCTTAGTCTAGACGCCCTTCTTCAGGGGCTCCCAGATGAACTTATGGATCTGGAGCGAGAGGCGTGCCGGGAGCCCATCGGCAAGCATCCAGTCAACGAGCAGGCGCGGGTCAAGGGTGATGTTGTCGGAGGTGCGCAAGGGCGAAGGAGTTTTGGTGAAGGCGGGGCTCAGCAGAATGCTCCCGACACTCTGCTCAAGAGCATGGGTGCGGATGAAGTCGCGGGCGAACTCGTAGTCTTCGCGGTGCGAAAGCACAAATTTGACCTCATCCTTGCGTGTGAGCGCGTCGAGGTTCTCCAGCCTGAAGCTTCCGAATGCTGCCCCTGCACCCGGGCACTTGACGTCGACGATTTTGTGTACGGCCTTTGGGACGTTCGCAAGCGGGCGCTCACCGGAGGTTTCAATCATCAGGGTGAAGTTGCGGGCGAGGAGGGTGTCCATGAGAGGGAGGAGTTCGCGCGCCTGGAGCATGGGCTCTCCACCGGTGAACTCGACGAGGGTACAGGGTGCGAGGGCCTCGATGTCAGCGAGAATCTGATCGCTGGTGAAGGGTTTGCCGCCCGTGAACGTGTACTCGGAGTCGCACCATGCGCAACGCAGGTTGCAGCCGGCAAGCCGGACGAAGATGCATGGGAGGCCGGCGAACGAGGACTCGCCCTGTACGGATTTGTAGAGCTCAATCAGGTGCAATGGACTACTCGTAGTAGCGTGCGAAGCTGGTGTCTGTTTCGTACAGGGTGCAGTCCTTCACGGAGACGCGTCCCGAGGTCATGTCGTGCAGCTGCCTGGAGGTCTCCTGAAAGAAGTAGCGCGCCAGATTCTCCGCCGAGGGGTTGAGTTCGGCGTTGAACGGTTCAAGATCATTGATCATCTGGTGGTCAAGGCGGTCGACCACAGGGCGCATGACCTGCTTCAGGAGTTTGAAGTCCAAGAGGAGGCCGGCCTCGTCGAGATCTGCGCCGATCAGTGTCACGAACACTTTGTAGTTGTGCCCGTGGGGATTCTCGCATTTGCCGCGATAGTTACGGAGGTAGTGGCCGGAGGAGAAGCCGGCTTCTACGGTTACTTCAAACATGTGCTGTTACTTCCCTTCCGCGCCCGCTCCGGGGCTTTTGCGCAAACCTTTATTCTAGCTGTTTCTCTTCCTTCGGCTGGCACGTCGAGCTTCCTCGGTGCGGCGCTCGGCCTGTTCAAAGAGCGAGGAGAGAATGCCGGCCAGGGCGACAACCAGAGCGACGACGAACAAGGCCAGGCCGGTGGTACGCCAGAGCGAGACGTCACCGGGGGAGCCGGGCTGCTGGGCGATGTTGGTGTACGAGAGGACGATCGAGACGGCGGCAAGCAGGGTCAGCGTCCCGGCGAGGATGAACAGGTTGCGACCCAAGGCATTGTCTCCTTTCCGCCATAGGGATACCTCCCACCTGGCAATTCTGCGTAAAACGATTCCATTCAGGACTACAGGCCTAGACCAAGGACCACATTTCGGCCGGGTTGCGCCCGTCGAAGGTGCTGGCTGCGGGATGTTGATCCCGTCGTGCAGGACCTTGCAGGCTCACTGTTGATGCCGCTTCGCCCGAGTCCATTTTACGGCAGCGTGCCACTCGGCTGCGCCAAGCGAAATGGCGTTTCGAGCGGCCGTTTCTGTCTCGACGATCCCGCCAGCGCAGGTGTATTGTGTTTGCGACGACTGGCACGAGTGCGAACCGAGTGCCTGACGGTGGATGCCTGATGGGATCGCGTGACTGGCGCTCGGTCCCCGGGAGGCGATGGTGAGCAAAGGTGTTGTACGCGCTGTGCTGACGATCCTGATGTACGCGGGGGTCGCTGTCTTCTGTGTACCTTACCTGCTGGGCAAGGTGGATGGGATCCGGGTGTACCAGATTGCCGGGGCGGTTGGGGCAGTCGTATGCGGGATGATGCGGTGCTACTGGAGTGAAGAGGAGTGCTGGTGGCACGTCCAGTAGAAAGGCCTAGAGGACGGCCGGGTTTGTCGCGACGGCTCTCCGGTGGTGGCAGGCCGGCCTGACTGCACAGTCAGGGCTGGGTGCATGCGAACGTCCAGGAGTTCACCGAATCCGCAAGAAATTGTGCGAAGCAAGTGACGTAAGCGCGGATATTGTTCGGATGCACAAAGACTCTGCTGGTTCCTCCCGGAAGCCGGAGCGACCTTGGCCCCTCTGGTCCGCAGATGCCTGGACGAGCGGGGCATCCGTTGCACATTACCACGCGTGGCGTCTACGCTTGTCGCAACCCGCGTCGATTGATCCAGCTCCAAAAAGAATTGGACTACTCCGTTCCCCCCGGTATAGATTCATCCCGATACTTTTTCCAGTTTCGGCCGAGTCCGCGAGTGCGAGCGACGATGCGCTCGTTGGACTGCTTAACATGTAACTCTTCCAACCTAAATGCACAATCTGATCAGGATGACATACGTTATGAGACACAGGTGGCTTTCAATACTCGGCGTCGGCGTCATGGCGCTTACGCTTCCCATACCCTTCGCCAGGGCTCAAGAGAACGCAAACATCAATGGCACCGCCACGGATGCGACGGGGGCCGTTGTCCCGAACGCCGCCATAAAGCTCGTCAACACTGAGACAGGGGATTCCCGGGTTGGAGTTACGAACGGCTCCGGCATCTTTAACTTTTCCGGCCTTCGCATTGGGCACTACACCCTGACCGTGTCCGCTCCCGGCTTCAAGGTGGCTTCCACGAGCGGTATCACGCTCAACACTGCGCAAACCCTTGAAGAGGATGTCGTCCTGGAGGTGGGGAGCGCGGGAGATACGGTTTCCGTCCAGGCGGACGCGCTTCAGATTCAGTCCGAGACGAATGAGGTCAGCAATCTAATCTCGGGCAGCCAGGTGTCGGAGCTGGCGACCAATGGTCGAAACATCACTGCGCTCGCCGTGCTTGGCACCGGGGTCTCGAACAACCTACCCGACTATAACGGCGTCAATGCCCTGACCGCCGGAAACGGGATCAGCTTCAACGGAACGCGACCGAGCCATAACATCTACCTGGTTGATGGAGGAGAGATCTACGACCGTGGTTGCGGCGGCTGTTTCAGCATTCTGGTATCTCAGGACGCCATCTCGCAGTTCCAGACTCTCAGCAGCAACTACAGTCCCGACTACGGTATCGGTTCCGGCGGACAGATCCTTATGGTCTTGAAGTCCGGTACCAAGAGCTTTCACGGTGGCCTTTGGGAGTTCAACCGGAACGAGGCGTTCGACGCTAAGAACTACATTTCGAAGGCGAATAACCAGCCCAAGCCCAGACTGCGCGTGAACATCTTCGGCGGCAACATTGGTGGGCCTCTCTTTATTCCGCACGTCTTCAACCAGAACAAGGACAAGACCTTCTTCTTCCTCAATGAGGAGGATCGTCGCGAGATCCGTGGAAGCTCGCCAGCTTCTCTGGTCACGATTCCAACATCCGATTTCCCTGTGGCCGGGCAGGCACTTGTGTATACACCCCCCGGAACTCCGAACGGTTCCACTCCAGCCGCGATTACCGTTCCTGTCACAACAGATCCAGCGAAGTTAGCTCTGTATCAGCAGGATGGTCTTGTCGGTGGACAGCCCTTTCCAGGAAATACGATCCCGGCTAATCTCCTCGATCCCAACGCCATTCTTTATATGGGAACAGGCGCATTCCCGAAGCCGAACGCACCCGATGGATCGAATCGCTTCGTGGCGTCTATCAACGCCCCCACGTATGTGCGAGAGGATCTGCTTCGCATCGACCATAGCATCAACCAGAAGCTGCAGTTGATGGGCAACTACATACACGACGCGAATACACAGACGAAGTATCCACCTCTTTGGAGCAACGACACGTATCCCACGGTCGGAAGCGTTATGAGCAATCCTGCGTGGGCTGCTGTAGTAAAGCTGACCCAAACACTTACTCCGAATCTGCTTAACGAGACGGCATTCAACTTCGACGGTAACAAGCTCACATTTACCCCAACCGGCGTGTTCGCACAGCCTGCCGGGTTCAAGGTAGGCAGCTTCTTCACAGGCAACAATGCGCTCAACAGACTGCCGGAGGTTGACCTTGGCGCGCCTTACAATACTGTTTTCAATACTCAGTACTTCCCCTGGAAGAATGCGGCGATGGACTTCCAGACCCGAGACGATATTTCCTGGTCTCGTGGTCGGCACAGCCTGAAGTTCGGCTTCTCCTGGATGCACTTCATCAAGAATCAGCAGCTTCAGCAGAACACGCAGGGAACGTACGTCTTCAATAACTCTTCTTACTCTGGAGATTCCTACGCCAACTTCCTCCTTGGCTATGCCAGCACTTACACGCAGCTTCAGGCGCTCAATGGTCTCCACTGGGTAAACGACAGCTACTCCTTCTATGGCATGGATAACTGGAAGGTAACCAGAACGCTGACGCTGAATGTCGGGCTTCGCTACGACGCGCTTCCGCATAACTATGAGCGCTTCAATCGCTTCGCGAATTTCATCCCGTCCAGTTACAACCCTGCCAATGCACAAACGCCTCGTGCCGACGGTACCCTGGATCCGTCAGGTCCTGGTTTCCGGACACCCCAGGGAGCGACAAATCCTTTCTATCTGAACGGAATGCAACTTGCTGGCGTGAATGGGTTCCCACGCGGAGGAGTCGGCAACGACTACTTCTCGGCTCAGCCGCGGATCGGATTTGCCTATGATCCCATCGGAGACGGGAGGACGGTTGTTCGTGGCGGCATCGGCATCTTCTACGAACGCATCCAGGGCAACGACTCCTACAACGCTGGCGCGAATCCACCATTTTCCTATCAGCCATCCTCCAGCAACGTTTATTTCTCTAATCCCAACCAGAGCAATCAGACAGGCGCAACGTCCACGGCCTCATTCTTCCCGGCCAGCATTACAAACCTTGCCTACAACTACCCGCTTCCGGGTACCGCGATGTATAGCCTAGGCATGCAACGGGAGGTAGCGCCTTCCATTGTGGGCATCCTGCAGTACGTTGGGACGTCGGCATGGCACCAGAACGACAACCGGGCGATTAACACGCTGCCGTTGAACACGGACCAGAGTGTCCGCTACCAGGTTGCACACGGTACTCTGAACCCGAATCTGCTGAGGCAGTATCGTGGGTATGCGGGTATCACGCAGGAAGAGCAGACGACAAACGCCAGCTATAACTCGCTTCAGGCTGGCCTTCGTATGGAGAACAAGCACGGCCTCACGACGCAGTTGTCTTACACGTGGTCGCATGAGATCGATCTTGCTAACTCGGATCTGACGACACTTTCGAATCCCTTCAACCCACGCTATGACCGCGCCTCCGGTGCTCTCGACCGCAGGCACATCTTCAGCGCCAACTACATCTACAACCTGCCGTTCTTCCTGCACTCGGGGAATTTCCTGGAGCAGGCAGCTCTCGGCGGTTGGCAGATCTCAGGTATCACGATCGCGAACAGCGGCGTGCCACTGAATATCACTTACAGCACGGACACAATCGGCCTGGGCGGTGGAACGACGAATCGCCCGAATCTTGCGCCGGGCACGTCCACGGTCGGACCCAAGAAGTTCGCCAAGTACTTCAACACCACGGCATTTACGGCACCTGCGCCTCTTTCGGCGACTCCGGGCCCTGTAACTGACGTGAACTTCGGGTTCGGAAGCTCCGGGCGGGACAAGGTTGTTGGCCCGGGTCGTTTCAACTTCCAGCTCGCTCTTTTCAAGCAGTTCAACATCCGGGAAGACCTGCGCTTCCAGTTCCGCGCGGAATCTTTCAATCTCTTCAACCACACGCAGTTCCAAAACCTCTCAACCGGTTTCACGAGCTCCAACTTCGGTCAGGTGACGAGCGTTTGGGATGCGCGCAGCTTCCAGTTTGGAGGAAAGCTACTCTTCTAACCGCATCATCTCAATACTGGCGCCGCCTGCCTTCTCAGGAGCGGCGCCAGTTTTTTTGTATGGGCCTCGAGGGAAATTACTTCCTGGTGCCGCGAAACACCTCTGACTTTATGATGCCGTGCTTCTCCCTGATTGTGAGCAGATGGTTCGCCGATGCTCCTGCAACCGTCTCCACGTGACCATTGGTCCAGTGAATTTCCAGATCCACGCGGTTGTTTTCCCCGAGACCGAAGTGCAACCGGCGATCACTGGCGGAGTAGAAGCTTGACTGCGCCATCACCGCCTGGGCCTGCACTCTGTTTCCATACTTCGCGAGGACACGCGATCCGATGGCACTTCGGTTGGATTCCGTTCCGACAAGAAGAACCTTGATCCAGTTCCCTCCTCCGGTTACGTCGTTGCGCAGCAGGGAGGGCGGTTCGTTGAGGTTCACAATGGCCATATCGATATCGCCATCGTTGTCGAAGTCACCGAATGCGCAACCCCTGCTGCAGTGGGCGGCCGAGATGCCCGGTCCGGCCTCTTCAATCAGCTCCTCGAATCGACCGTTTCCGAGGTTCCGAAAGATGAGGCGGGGCGTCTTGAGAGGATATTGGGAGAATTTCGCTTCGACCTCTGGGTAGACCGATCCGGTTACGACGGCTATGTCCGGCCAGCCGTCGTTGTCGAAGTCCGCGAAGCCCGTACCCCAGCTGGTGTATCTGGTCTCGACAGCAATACCAGTCTCGGACGTGACGTCGTTGAAGTTCCCGGTGCCGTCGTTCTGGTAGAGGACGCTGGTGTCGTCGGAGAAGTGAGTTTTGAAGATGTCGAGGTTTCCGTCGAGGTTGAAGTCGCCGACGGCGACTCCCATACCTGCCTGCTCTGTTCCTTCGCTGCTGAGTCCGACCCCCCGCTCGACACCTTCCTCAGCGAAGGTTCCGTGCCTCTCATTCCGGAACAGCAGGCTGGGGGTCGAATCCGAGGCGACGTACAGGTCGGTCCAGCCGTCCTGGTTGAGGTCGGCCGCGACCGCTGACATAGCGTAGGTCTTCGTGGCTTTACCGATCCCGCTCGCTCCTGTAACTTCCTTGAACGTGCCGTCCCCCTGGTTGCGGTAGAGATAGTTGCGGGCCATGGGCAAACCGCGAGGACCGCAGTTCACGGGAACGCCTTTGAAGTTGCAGTAGGGGTTCTCGCCCGGCTTCGGCAGCTTCCCGGTGCCCAGATCCACGTAGTTGGCGACGAAGAGATCCAGGTACCCGTCCCGGTCAAAGTCTAAAAAGGTGCAACCCGAGCCCCACCGGGTCGCGCCTGTATACAGGAGGCCGGCCTGCTTTGTGACATCGGTAAAGGTGCCGTCCCCGTTGTTTCGGTACAGCACATTCTGCCCGTAGTAGGTCACGAACAGATCATCGAATCCGTCGTTGTTGTAGTCTCCGACCGTAACGGCACTCGCCCACCCGGTTCTCCGCAGACCCGCTTTGTCCGTGACATCGGTGAAGGTGCCGTCGCGATTGTTCTTGTAGAGTCGATTGGTTGCGCCTGCGGGCGGATCCTCCATCCTGCTTCCGCTCAGAACGAACAGATCCAGCCAGCCATCGTTGTCGTAGTCCAGGAACGCGATGCCGCAACCCACGGTTTCAACGATGTAGTCTTTGCGGCGGAGACCTCCGTAGATGACCGGTTCGGTTAGACCCGCGGACGCTGCTACATCCGTGAAGTGCGCATTGAAGGGGCGGCCGGACGGCTTGCCGCGCGGAAGTGGCTTGACGTTGCGGGGCGTCACGCCCTGACCTGCCGCAGCTGTAGATGCAGCCATCCAGAGAAAATCGCGACGGCTGAGAATGGGTGCACGCTGGTCCATGCCGCAGTAGATCACTCTCTGGAGTCGCAAGGCTACCGGGCGTTACTGCGGCGGAAGAGTGCTGCCTTTCGCAGGCGCCGGCTGGGCTCCGGCAACCTTCTCGATCAGCGACTCTGCGGTCTTGCTGTGAAGGTCCTTGGTCCTGGCGAACTCCAGGTCCGCCTTGCCCTTGTCACCGGCAGCGGCATAGAGACGGGCGAGCCGATAGTGAGCGTCAGGCTCCGACGGATCCAACTGTTCCGCTTTCAGGAGCTGGTTGATAGCGTCGGGTATTCGCTTCTGGTCGCTGTAAACCCGGCCGAGATCCAGATGCGCCAGACGGAGATCAGGCTGCAGTTCCGCCGCCTTTCTCAGCAAGGGCTCCGCACCAGCATTATCGTTGCTGCGAACCTTGACATCGCCGAGATAGGCGCAGGCCTGCGCGTGATCCGGATTGTTCTTCAACTCGGCCTCGAACTGCTCTGCGGCTTTGTCGTAGTCGTGCTCGGTGTAGTAGAGGTATCCGAGTTCGAAGTGGACATTGGGCTCCTTAGGCGCGATCTGGGTTGCCTTTTCCATCTCTGCAATCGCTTCGGGGCGCTGGTCCAAGCTATCGAGGGCCTGGGCGAGGAGCATATGAGCCTGAACCGACTCCGGACTTGCAGTGAGGATCGCCTTGTACTCCGACATGGCGCAGCCGAACTGAGCACTTTGGAGACAGCTCTGGGCGAGGACAGTGTGCAGTTCGAGATTTGTGGGATCCGCCTGGACGGCGCTCTGTAGGAACGGCACGGCTTCGGCATAGTGCCGCAATCCGAACTGGCACATCCCGAGAAGCAACCCGCTTCTCTTGTCTTCGGGATGACCGGTAGATGCCGCCGTGAGGGGCTCAATTGCGGCCTGAAAATGTCCTTGCTTGAACTCCGCCAAACCGAGATTGAACTGCACGTCAGATAACCGAGGATCGATCGCGAGGGCCTTGCGGTACTCTACGGCCGCGGCGCCGAAGCTGCCCTGACGCGCGAGGACGATGCCCAGCCCTGAGTGCGCGGAACTGCTGGCTGGGTATCGATCGGCCAGCGTTCGCCATGCGGCTTCAGCTTCGCCAAGTTTGCCGGCCTGCATGAGTTCCACCGCGTGTTGAAACTCGGCCTCCTGCGCACAAAGCCACGGCGTGAAAAGAAGCAGCATGCAAGCGCAGCGACATATCCAACGGGTGAAGCGACCTGGTACGGTGGCGCTGCGCTCTACGCTTTTCGTCGTCAATGGTTCGTCATCTTTCTATGCGTCGTGGCCCTGCGCAGAGAGTGGCGGCGGCTCTTTCAGCAGTCCCCTACGCGCGGACGGGCGCGGCATTTACTGCAAGCGCCGTTCACTTCGGGAGCTTCGTCGTGCCCGAGACAGTGAAGCTGGCCGTCTGCACGGACCTGTTCCCATCGGGTTGCCCGCCGCTAAGAGAGACAGTGTACTGACCGGGAAAAATGACCCGATCGCCGTTTGCATCGACCTGTGCAATGGAACGTGGATCAACCGTAAGACCAAGGTGAGTGGACTGCCCCGGCCCGAGGTGCACCCGGGTGAATGCAGCAAGGACGCGGAGCGGCGTCTCAGGCTGCTTTGGCTGTGTGAGATAGAGCTGAACAACCTCGTCCCCCGCGAGTGCGCCGGTATTCTTCACTTCACCTTCAAGTGTCAGGGCATCTCCGGCTTTGATACTTGATGAGCGGAGTTTGATGTTGCTGTAGGCAAAGCTTGTATAGCTGAGCCCAAAGCCGAAGCTGTAGAGGGGCTTGCCAGAGAAGTAGCGGTAGGTTCGGCTCTTGAGTGAGTAGTCCTCAAAGGAGGGTAGCTGATCCAGCGAGCTGTAAAAGGTTAATGGAAGGCGGCCACCTGGATTGTTTTGGCCGGACAACGTCTCGGCGATGGCCGTACCGCCCTCTTCACCGGGATACCATGCTTCAAGAATGGCGTTGGCGTGCTGTTCTGCCCAGTTGATTGCGACCGCGCTGCCGTTCTGGAGTACGACGACAAGTGGCTTGCCGGTGGCGGCGAGAGCCTTCAGCAGATCCTCCTGGACTGCCGGGAGGTTGATCGCGGTGCGATCGCCCCCGCTGAAGCCTTCGAGCTTGACTGGCATCTCCTCGCCTTCGAGAGAGGGGGAGAGACCGACCATTGCGACGATGACGTCGGCCTGCCTGGCGATGTCGACAGCCTGATCCCGAAGGACAGCAGCTGGGGCCTGCCAGGTAAGGTCAATGCCGGCGCTTCCATTTGAGTGGATGTACTCCAGCCGGATGAGGTGCGGTTTGGTGTCGGACAGGTGGACCGTAGCGTCAAGTACCTGCCCCCGTTCTCCGGTGTTCTTCTGATTTCCGACGACCTGCTTCCCGTCAAGATAGAGGCGGAAGCCCTCCTCGTTCTCACAGGCGTAGCAGTAGTTGACGCGGGCGCCAAGCTTGTAGTCGCCGGCGGCGGGAGGCGTGAAGGTACCACTCCAACGTACGGAGAAGTTGTCCCGGTGGAGGCCGGGGACCGGCACGACCTTATCCCAATTGAAGTTCACGATGGGGTCGGTACGCGTGAGAACGGGTCTTCCGGTCATGTCGATGGAGTCAAAGTACTCCCCAGTGAGGCCGTAACCGGAGCCGCTGGCGGGGTGAAGCGCAGTGCGCTCGATCGGCATGGCCATGCCGTCCACGAGGCTGGAGCCTTGAGCATAGGAGACCTTGGAGGGTGAGAATTGCTTTTCGATTCCGGAGAGCGGGTATACGGGGGATGGGGGCGGACCGTTGTAGTTGCCCTGCAGAGATTGAACCAGTTCGGCGGTGGGACCGATTACCGCAATGCGGCGCGTACCGGGTTTTATAGGGAGCGTGTGATCCTGGTTTTTGAGCAGAACAATTGACTCCCGGGCGGCCTGGAGTGACATCTGGCGGTGCCCGGAGGAGTTGTTTTCTGTGATGGGGATACGGCCGTACGCGTAGCTCGACGGCGGATCAAACATGCCGAGGCGGAAGCGTGCGTTGAACAGGCGCTTGAGAGAGGTGTCGAGCTCCGCCTCTGTGATGAGGTTCTGGTGCACGGCATCGACCAGGGCGGGATAGGCCTGACCCGGGCCAAAGCCGCACTCGAGGTCGGTGCCTGCTTTCACCGCCAGGGCTGCGGCGTGGGCCATGTCCGGCGCGAAGTGGTGACCCGTATTGACATCGGCTACGGCGGCGCAGTCGCTTACGACGTAACCGTCGAAGTGCCAGGCATCGCGCAGATGGTCGCGCAAGAGCATGGTGCTGGCACACGCAGGTGCGCCATCGATGGCGTTGTAGGCACACATGACCGACTGCGCGTGCGCTTCGGTGACTGCGGCACGGAAGGCGGGGAGATAGGTGTCTTCGAGATCATGCGGCGAGACGTCCACGTTGAACTGGTGCCGAAGCGGTTCCGGACCACTGTGGACGGCATAGTGCTTGGGCGTCGAGATGAGCTTGAAGTACTTCGGGTCGTCACCTTGCATACCCGTAACGAAGGCGACGCCCATGCGGCTGGTGAGGAAGGGGTCCTCGCCGTAGGTTTCCTGTCCCCGTCCCCAGCGGGGATCACGAAAGATATTGATGTTGGGCGCCCAGAACGTGAGGCCGAAGAACATCTCGTGGTGATCTTCGCGCATGGCCTCGTTGTACTTTGCACGAGCTTCCGTGGAGATCGTCTGCCCCATGCGATGCACGAGGCTGGTATCCCAAGTGGCACCCATGCCGATTACCTGCGGGAAGTTGGTGGCGTACCCGGCGAAGGCGACTCCGTGCAGGCCTTCGTTCCACCAATCGTACTTCGGCACACCCAGCCGTTCGATCGCGGGCGCGTGATCCCGCATCTGCGAGACCTTTTCTTCCAGGGTCATGCGACCGATGAGATCGGCTACGCGCTGATCGGTGGGAAGTGCGGTGTTCCTGTAGGGAGGAGGAGGGGTACCACCAGGCTGCTGAGCGTACCCGAAACCGGGAAGAAGAAGAGCGGCGGCAAAGAGCCTGGTGACAAATCCGGAACGGTTTCGTGACATCTGTAGCTACTCCTGGCGATGCGGCAAATGGGAAGTTTCAGGGCGAAGGCAATTATAGAGGTGAGGTGACGCTCCCCTCCTCGCAAGGCCTGGTGAACCGGTCAAGCGCGCCGTTACGCCAACGTCGTAGACTGTTCTGCAAGCTCGTGATGCCCGGATGCGAAGACGATGGGCGCTGTCCCTCCGGGGAGCTGCGTCCGAGGAGATTATTGATGACCAGAGTCGCGACGGTGCTGCTTTTCGCAGCAGCAATTACGGGCTGCAATCCTCCACCCAGTGCCAATACTGGCGTATCCCGCGCGGGCACCCTGCAGCATTCCTCTGAGGCTGTTGATCCGGGTCTCGGAGAGTCAACCGGATCGCGACCGGAGTCTGGGCGGAACCGATCGCGACGATCTCATCCTGCAGCGAACTCGCAGCCCGGGAACTTCGATTTCTATCTCCTTGCACTGTCATGGTCACCGGAGTTCTGTGCGACGCATTTGGGCAGCCCTGAGTGTGCCGCACACCCCGGCTTCGTGGTCCATGGGCTGTGGCCGCAGAACAACGACGGAACGTATCCGGAGAAGTGCAGCAACGCCCCGGGACCAGCCAACCCGGCGCAGTACACGGACGCGATTCCGACGACGTCGCTTGTGGAGCATGAGTGGACGACACACGGAACGTGCTCAGGGCTCGCGGCGGATGCGTACTTCGGCCAGATCGAGACTGCGTTTCATGCGATCAAGATCCCTACGGCGTTTGCGAGTATGGGCCAGCCCGTCACGGAGCCGCCGAGCGCGATCATCGACCAGTTTGCGGCGGCAAATCCGGGGCTGCCGCATGGAAGCGTAGCGATCAGCTGCGGAAACAACTTCCTGACCGCAGTCGAGATTTGCCTGTCGAAGAGCTTGCAACCGGAGGCCTGTCAGTCGGTGCGAACGTGCGGGGCGACCGTGGTCAAGGTAACGCCGCGGTAGACCCTCCGGGTAGCAAGAATGGATCAGTGCCTCTCGGCGAAGAAGCGCTCGACTTCCGTGATGTCTTCGGTGCGGCGGTAGGGCGGGAGCGAGTCGAGGAAGATCCTGCCATAGCGGGAGCGGCCGACACGGGGGTCGAGGAGCATGAGGACTCCACGGTCAGATAGCGAACGGATGAGGCGGCCGAAGCCCTGCTTAAGGGTGATGACGGCCTGCGGGACCTGGAGATCGAAGAAAGGCTTACCGCCGGCCGCTTCGATGGCTCGCATGCGTGCTTCGATGATCGGGTCGGAGGGGACGGCGAAGGGAAGGCGGTCGATGATCACGGCGGAGAGCTGGTCCCCCTGAACGTCGACGCCCTGCCAGAACGAAGAGGTGCCGAAGAGGACGGCGTTTGGGGTCTCCCTGAACTGCTGCAGAAGCACATGGCGTGGCGCTGTCCCGTGGAGGAGGAGCGGGTAGGGGAGCTCGGCGAGGAGGCGATCGTGAGCCTCGCGCATGGATTTGTAACTAGTGTAGAGACAGAAGGCGCGGCCCCCGGTGATCTCGAGGACGCGGCGGGTGCGCTCGATGCTGCGGTCTGTGAAGGCGCGGTCGCGGGGATCGGGCATGCCTTGAGGGAGATAGAGGAGGGCCTGTTTGGCGTAGTCGAAGTGCGATGGGACGACAAGCTCGCGGGCGAAGTTGAGGCCGAGGCGTTTGGAGATGTGTTTGAAGCCGGGCGAGCCGTCGGAGCCGGCCACGGTCAGGGTGGCGGAGGTGAGGATGACGCTTGGGTAGGACTCGAAGAGCGTCTGCGAGAGGAGCGCGGAGACGTCGATCGGAGTGGCCTGGAGGTGAGTGTGGAAGGAGAAGGGAGCGTTGCCACGGGCGGTGGCGCGGATACCGGCGGCCGGGCGGCGGTCGATCCAGAAGACAGTGTTGGGGTCGTCGGACTCGAGGAGGAACTTGAGATGGTTGCGGATGTCGGTGGCGCGCTTGCGGAGGCCGGGGGTTTCTTCGACGTTCTTGATGCGGTCGAGCTCGCCTTCCAGCCGCGTGAGGGCGTTGACGACGGAGAGGTATAGGTCTCCGGAATCTTCGAGGAAGTCCTGGCGGGCGGTGAAAGGCATGCGGCCGACGGTGGGCGGGGCTTGGCGGAGAGATCCAACTTCTTCGACTCCGCGCCACGCGCTGCGCTCGGGATGACCGTCTGAGGTATCGGAGGGGAGGGCGGCGAAGAAGAGTTTACTGCGTTCGCGGAGGGTGGCGAGGGAGCTCTCGATAGCCGAGGAGGTGGCCTGTTTCGCGCGGAGGAGGGCTTCGGTATCGCGGGCCAGATCGTCGAAGCGTGAGGTGGAGAGGCCGATGCCGAAGTAGTTGGAGGCGATGTCTTCGAGCTCATGGGCCTCGTCGAAGATGACGGCGCAGGCGTCGGGCAGGATGCCGGCGTCGGGAGCGTTTCCCGCCTGCTGCTTGATGGAGAGATCGGCGAAGAAGAGGTGATGGTTGACGATGATGAGGTCGGACTCGATGGCCTTGCGGCGCATTTCGGTGATGAAGCAGCGCTCCCAGTCGGGGCAGGTCTGGCCCAGGCAGGCTTCGGTGCGGGCGTCGAGCTTGTGCCAAAGTGGCGAGCTTTCGGGCAGGACATCGATCTCGGCGCGGTCGCCGGTGATGGTGGTGCGCTCCCAATTGCTGATGTGAGCGAACTGGCTGATCTCGTCGAGGCCGTTCAGAAGTGGCGAGTCGCGGAGGGAGTATAGCTTGTGGCGGCAGAGATAGTTGGCGCGGCCCTTCATGTAACAGACTTTGAGCGGGCCAGAGGAATGGAGCACAGTTTCGAGGAAGGGGATGTCCTTGAAGAAGAGCTGTTCCTGGAGGTTTTTGGTTCCGGTCGAGATGATGATGCGCTGGCCGCGCTCACGCGCGGTACGTAGGGCCGGTAGCAAATAGGCGAGGGTCTTGCCGGTGCCGGTGCCGGCCTCGACGATGAGGTGGCGGTTATCGTGGAGGGCGGATTCGACGGCTTTGGCCATCTCGTACTGGCCGGGGCGATGCTCGAAGGCGAGGGAGGACTGGGAGAGGAGGCCGCCGGGGGAGAAGAAGGCGTGGAGGGTTGGGAGCTTGTGGGACCCGGGATGCTCGGTGTCGTCCTGCGGGGGTGCGGGCGTGATTTGGATTGGGGAGGACACGAGGCTCTGTTGATGATAGAGCCAAGCGGGAGGTCACCATCCGAGACGTGCAGGTTACGAAAGGCGGTTTACAGGTACTAATCTGTTCGCTTGAAGATACGGAGCGCTGAATACGAGTGACGGACTCGGGAGGTGAATGCATGGCGAAGCTGGTCTACATGATGAACATGTCGGTTGACGGCTACACACAAGACGAGCACGGAGTGTTCGACTGGGGCGCTCCCAAAGATGAGGAGGTACGCAGCTGGATCTTCGCGCATGTGTCGCGCTTCCGCACGTGTCTCTACGGCCGAAAGGTGTACGAGACGATGCTTTACTGGGAGACCGCGCAGGCAATCTCCGATCAGCCGCAATACGTGCTGGACTTTGCCCGGCAATGGCAGGCGGCGGACAAGATCGTTTACTCGAAGACCATGGTCGAGCCGCGAAGCGCACGCACAACCATTCAGAGCGTCTTCGATCCCGATGCGGTTCGCAAGCTGAAGGCCGATGCTGAGGGCGACATCGCTGTAGCAGGCCCTCAACTTGCCGCGCAGGCGATCCAGGCAGGACTGGTCGACGAGTTCCACATGCGTGTCTGCCCGGTGGTGATCGGCGGCGGGGAACGGTATCTCCCGAAGGGTGTTCGGCTGGATCTGGAGTTGATGGAGGAGAGGCGATTCCGTAGTGGTGACATATTTCTGCGGTACGGGGTGCGTTGAAGCAAAGATGCGGATCTTTCGCGACGGAAGACACGACCCGGTGGGCAGTGACTGGGTGTGTGGCGTCCTCTAAACATGTGTAAGGGTTGGTGGCGATACTCTTAGGATGTAAGCCTTTCCGCAGGCATCAGGGATTTGAGCGGGAGAGAGTTGGTACGGCGATGGCGAAGCGTGAAGAGAAGAAGCGGATGGGGAAGAAGCACCGGCAGGCGAGTACGCGGCCGAAGAAGGGCAAGGCTCCTCGATCGAAGCTGGCGGGGCAGGCGGTGACGGGGGCGGTGGCTCCAAAGGCTCGGAAGAAGATTGCGACGAAAAAGGCGGCAGCGGAGAAGGCGGCGAAGACGCCGCGACGGTCGCCGGAGTTTGAGGGCAAGAGGACGATCTCTCCGGACGGGGTTGGTGGGGGTGGAGAGCGGAAGAGTCTGGGGCGGGTGGGCGGGCGGATCTCGAAGGGTCCACAAAAGCCTGTGGACATGGATGAGGCGCAGTGGAGGGAGGCGGAGCGGATCGGCGAAGAGTTGTCCGTGCAGTTGGGGCGCGGCGGGTCTGGGCAGGGTACCTACGGCCCGGGGTTGAAGCGAGAGGGTGGACCGCTCGGGACTGATCCGGAGCTCGCGGACGACACGACGCTGCCGCTGGTTGCAATCTGCGGACGGCCAAATGTCGGGAAGTCGACGCTGTTCAACCGGCTCACGGGGTCACGGCGATCGATTGTTGGCGATGAGCCGGGGATTACGCGCGACCGGATCTACGGGGAGGTTGAGTGGAGCGGGCGTGATGTGCGGATCGTGGATACGGGCGGCGTGGTGCCGGACGATGAGGCACTGATTCCTAGTGAGATCTTTCGACAGGCGCAGGTGGCGCTGGACGAGGCGGACGCGATTGTGATGGTGGTGGACGGGCGCACGGAGCTGGCCTCTCCAGATATGGAGCTGGCGCGGCTGCTTTTGCGCGGGGGCAAGCCGTGTTTTCTCGCGGTAAACAAGATGGATACGCCAGAGATGGGGGTTCAGGCGGAGAACTTCCGGCGGCTTGGGTTCCGGAATGTGATGGCGATCTCGGCGGAGCATGGGTCAGGGATTGGGGATCTGCTGGACGAGGTGTTCGCGGTGCTGCCGGCTGCTCCGGAGGTTGAGCCGGAGATGATGGAGGGTATCGAGGAGGAGATGGAGGAGGACGCGGATGGACCGGTCGATGCTCCGATGCAGCCGAGAAAGCTGCGGACACATGGAGAGTTCGACCAGAAGGAGACGAAGATTGCGATCATCGGGCGACCAAATGTCGGCAAGTCGACGCTGCTGAATGCGCTGACGGGGACGGATCGGGCGATTGTTTCTCCGATTGCCGGAACGACGCGGGACGCAGTGGATGAGGTGGTGGAACGAGGCGGACACAGCTTCCGGTTTGTGGATACGGCGGGAATCCGGCGCAAGGGCAAGACGAAGCTGATGGCGGAGAAGCTGTCGGTGATTATGGCTCGGAAGCATCTGGAGGCGGCGGATGTGAGCCTGCTGGTGATCGATGCGGTGGAGGGCGTAACGGCGCTGGACGCGAACATCGGCGGATATGCGCATGAGAGTGGGCGAAGCGTGATCATCGTCGTGAACAAGTGGGACCTTATGACGACGGCCGGACCGGACGGAATGCGGCTCTTTGACGGCAAACCCGTGGTCGATCCGAAGGTGTATGAGGAGCAGGTGCGGCATGCCCTGAAGTACCTGGACTACGCGCCCTTGCTCTTTATCTCGGCGGCTGAGGGCATCAATGTGAACCAGGTGTTCAAGAAGGTGGAGCTCGTTGCAAGAGAACGGCGGAAGCGGGTTTCGACCGGCCAGATGAATCGATTCCTGGACCGGGTCGACTTCCAGAAGGCGAGCGTGCCGATGTCGAAGCGGGTGCGGATCTATTACATGACGCAGGCTGCCGTGGCTCCGCCGACGTTTGTGCTGTTTACAGACAAAGACGTGAAGCTGCACTTTTCGTTTGAGCGGTTTCTGGGCAATCAGATACGGGAGGCATTCGGCTTCATCGGAAGTCCGATCTGGTTCAAGGTAAAGGCCAGGAACAAAAAGAAGAGCTGAAGGTGGAGGTTCGTTCCGGCAGCCTGGGCAGATGTGCGTTTGCGGCTTCTGCCGCTCTTTTGAGTGACTCTCCCGGATGGTCAACATACGAGGTCGATCTGCATCAGGCGAGAATGGTTCCATGAGCTTTGATCCCCCCCAGACGGGAGTTGTTCTGCCAGCGGAGTTTCGCGGCGTACAGGCGCTGCGGGGCCTGGCTGCGCTGATGGTGGTGGCATTTCACGCGACGCAGGTCTGGTCGCGGGGTGTTGCGTCTGATCCGGATTTGCTTTCGTGGCAGAACGGCTTCGCTGGCGTGGACATCTTCTTCGTGATCAGCGGGTTTGTGATGACCGTGTCTTCGATTGGGAAGAAGGGAGGAGCCCACCCGGCACGGAACTTCATGGAGCGGCGGCTGGTGCGCATCGTTCCGCTGTACTGGCTGGTCACAGCGTGTGTGCTGTTGAAGCTTTGGCTTGTTCGCCTTCATCCCGAGCTTCAGAACAGTGGTGAGCATGTTGCGATATCGCTGCCATATGTCGTGTCTTCGTTTCTGTTTGTGCCCTACCAGAACTCCCTCGGGCTGGTGCAGCCGTTGCTGTCAGTGGGATGGACTCTTTCGTTCGAGATGTTCTTCTACCTTCTGTTTGCGGCTGCACTGGCGTTGCGCGTGAGTGAGGTGCGACTGCTCACTCCCGTGCTGCTTGCCCTTTCTGTGCTCAGTTTGTTCCGTACCGAACGATGGCCGGCGATCGGAGCGCTGGCAAGCCCGCTGCTGCTGGACTTCCTCGCGGGGATATTGATCGGTCGCCTGATACAGGCCCGGATGCGCTTGAGCTCGCTGGCGTGCGCACTTGGGGGAGGCGTGGCGCTGATCGCGATGATGACCTTGCGACACGGAGGATTTCTGGGAGGTTCGTGGGCGGTTTGGGGCGTTCCGGCGATGGTGGTGGTGATGTGCGCGGTGCTGCTCGAGGAGAAGCTGGCGCGGCACATACCACGATGGGTGCAAGCGATCGGAGACGCCTCCTACTCGCTCTACCTATCGCATCTGCTGGTGTTCGCGCTGGTGCTGAAGCTGCTTAAACGATCTCATCTGCTGGACCCCGGGGCCACGAATCCAAGGGGAGAGATGGCTACACTGAGCATCTTCCTGGTCGCGTCGACCCTTGCATCGGTCCTCCTCTACCGGTGGGTAGAGGCCCCTGTGAACAATGCGCTGCGGAAGAGGTTGCGATTGCGCGAGGCGAAGCTGCAGCCGGTTGCACCTTAGGTCTGCCCACCATCGAGAGATGCAGCACCGGCTATGTTCATCGTGTTCTGACCAGGAGACTCGCGTCCTGTCGTTGGCTAGTTTTGCCTCTGACACTCGAGCCAATGCAGCCACGCCTCAAGCGCTCGGCTGCATTGGATCCGGTGTCGTTCCTTCTTGTCACGGATCTTCTTGCGGAGGTCTTCTTCGAGTGGGGGAAGGAGGTCGAAGGTGATGTTGGCCGGTTGGAACTTCTTATGATCGGCGTGGGTGATGTAGTGGGTAAGCGAGCCGTTGGCGGAGGCGCGTGGCGCAGGTATGGGGTGTTCGTTGCGTGCTAATGCCGCGGCATAACGGCCTGCGAGGAGGCCGGAGGCGATGGACTCGGTGTAGCCTTCAACGCCGGAGAGCTGACCGGCGATAAGGATGCTGGGGTGCGCTTTGAGCTGGAGGGTTTCCGTCAGCAGCGAGGGTGCGTGGATGTAGGTGTTGCGGTGAATCTGGCCGTAGCGGAGGAACGTGGCTCTCTCCAGACCGGGGATGAGGCGAAGAACGCGGGCCTGCTCGCCAAACTTCAAGTGGTTCTGGAAGCCGACCAGGTTGTAGGAGTCGGCGCGGAGGTTTTCCTGGCGAAGCTGCACGCAGGCGTAGGGCCAGCGGCCCGTCTTGGGGTTGGTGAGGCCGGCGGGCTTCATGGGGCCAAAGCGTAGTGTGTCTCGGCCGCGGCGGGCGGTCTCCTCGATGGGAAGGCAGCCTTCGAAGTACTGGAGCGTGCTCGCCGCACGGGCGGGAGCTTCGGGTTTCTCGCCGGAAAGGTTCCCCTGCTCTCCGCCTTGCGCCAGGTGAGTGGGGTTACTGTCGGCGGGAAGTTGTTCCCAGGCCTTTTGTTCAATCTTTTCAGCGGAGGTGAGGGCGTCGAGGAAGGTGTCGTACTCCTCTTTGGTGAAGGGGCAGTTGATGTAGTCGGCGGTGCCCTTATCCCAGCGGGCGGCCATGTAGACCTTATCCATGTCGATGGTGGAAGCGTCGACTATCGGGGAGATGGAGTCATAGAAGGCGAGGTGGCCGGAGCCGGTGAGGCGGGTGAGCTCGGCGGTAAGTGCCGGTGAGGTGAGGGGTCCCGTGGCAAGGATGGTGACGGTGTCTGGCGAGTTCTCGTCGAGGGTCAGGACCTCTTCGCGATGAATGGCGATGTTTGGATGGTCTTCGAGGCGTTCGCGGACGCGCTGCGAGAAGAGCTCGCGATCGACGGCGAGGGCGTGTCCGGCGGGTACGGCGGTCGAGTCGGCGTCCTTTAGTAGGAAGCAGTTGGCGCGGCGCATCTCCTGTTTGAGGAGCCAGGGCGCGGAGTTTTCGGACTCGGACTTGAGCGAGTTGGAGCAGACGAGCTCGGCAAAGTCGGAGGTCTGGTGCGCCTCGGTGGAGCGGTGCGGGCGCATTTCGTACAGGTCGACCTGACAGCCGAGGCTTGCGGCCTGCAGCGCGGCTTCGGGGCCGGCGAGACCGCCGCCGATGACTTTGATCTTTTTCATGCTGCCTTTGAGGATACGGGCGGGCACGCCGAAAGACGAACGACCCCGGCAGCCTGGGACACGCAGAGAGCGGAGTTCGAAGGACGGGTTATTCGCAGCGTTCGGAGAGTTCGCAGAGTTGCTGGCCGGTGACGCGCATGATTCGCCAATCAGTGGACATCTGGGCGCCCATCTCGTAGTAGAAGTCGATGGCTTCCTGATTCCAGTCGAGAACGTTCCACTCCAGGCGGGGGCAGCCCTCGACGACAGCTACGGCGGCGACCTTGGCCAGGAGAGCCTTGCCGATGCCTTTGCCTCGGAAGTCGGGATCGACGAACAGGTCTTCCAGGTGGATGCCGTGGTGCCCCTGCCAGGTGGAGTAGTTGTAGAAGTAGAGGGCGAATCCGGCGGGGTGGCCCTCCCACTCCGCTAGGAAGACATGGAAGCGCGGAACGGGGCCGAAGCCATCGCGATGGAGGTCTGTCGCCGTGGCGTAGACGGATTCGGGCTCGCGCTCATACACGGCGAGCTGGCGGATGAAGCCCAGGATAGTAGGGACGTCTTTGGCGGTAGCGAGGCGGATCTGGAGAGGTGGAGGCGTCATGGCTTGCGCTAGTGTAGCGGGTGTCTGGAGTGGAGACACGAAATCCGCGGAGCTAGCGAGTGGGTTTGGCGTCAGAAGGGATTTTCGGTTGCGAGTCGAGCCATGAGTCGAAGGGTATGTTGAAGGCGAAGAGCTGTTGCTTGCCGTCCAGCGTGTGAATCATCTTCAGGTAGAGCTCGGCGTGACGGAGTGCAGGATCTTCGAGCTCACGGACATCGTAGAAGAGATATCCGGAGAGCATGGAGTGAGCGTTGACCGTGGTGCCCTGGAAGCCGAAGTCGGCGTCGTCCTCGGTGACCTTCTTGTCGACGGGCGCGTGGTGGATCGTGAGTGGAATGAGCGGGACCTTGGTACCCATGGCGGAGCGGGTTGAGAAGAGGCGACGGTTGATGTCTTCGAGGGTCGCCGCGGGGATCACGTCGTGGTTGGCGGAGATGAGCTGGATCCGCACATCGTCCAAGGTGAGGGCCCGGTCGGAGTCGTTGGAGATGATGACCCGTACGGGAATGAATCCGTGCTGGACGTAGGGAAGGCGGAAGAAGTCACAGGCCTTTGGGTCGGTACAGGGATCGGCGGCGACGGTGACCTTCTCGTTGGGGTGGGCATCGAAGGCAACGTACTGGGCGGCAGGCTTCGCCGGGGGGGCTGATCGCGCCTTGTCGGCGGCGTGAGCGGCGACGCAGGACAGAACTACGGACGCCAGGATGGTGATGCGGACGAAGACGAAGCGGGCTTGGGAGGACATACTGACTGAGAGACGCTGCAATCCTTGGAATGGGTGGAACGGGTGCGGTTTGATTATGATCGTCGGTGGCGAAGGCAGTAAAGCCCTGGCCTCCGGGAGATGGCGTGGAGACGGGTCTGATGCTGCTCTACAGCTCGCTGCTGATGCTGGTGCTGGTGCTTGGGGCACCATACTGGCTCCTGCGCATGGTGGTGAGCGGTCGATACAGAGCCGGCCTAAGCGGACGTGTGGGGGTGGTGCCTGCGGACCTGAGAGACGCAGTGCAGGGGCGCGAGGTGGTGTGGCTGCATGCCGTGAGTGTGGGCGAGGTGATGGCGGCGGCAGATCTGGTGCAGGCACTGGCCGGAGCAAGGCCCGGTTTGGTGGTCGCTGTGTCAACGACGACGAAGACGGGGCAGGAGCTGGCGAAGAAGAGGCTCGCGGAGATGCCTGTGTTCTATCTGCCGCTGGACTTCGGGTGGTCGGTGCGGCGGTACCTCCGTGTGCTTAAGCCGCGACTTCTGGTGCTTATGGAGAGTGAGCTGTGGCCGAACCTGCTGCGCGAGTGCGGGCGGATGGAAGTGCCGGTGGTGGTGGTGAATGCGCGGATCTCTGATCGGTCGTTCCCCCGGTATATGCGCCTGCAGCGGCTTTGGCGGCCCTTGCTTCGCCGGGTCACCATATTTCTGGCCCAGGGAGAGGAGACGGCCGGGCGCCTGCGGGCGATCGGAGTGAATTCCGACAGGATTCGGGTGGTTGGGAATCTGAAGTACGACCTGCGAGCGGTGGCGGACACGCCGGCCGTGGCCTTGTTGAAGCCGCTTCTCTCCGGGCGCAAGCTGTTGGTCGCCGGAAGCACGCTGGAGGGTGAAGAGAGGCTCCTGCTGGACGCCTGGACGGGGATTTTGAAAGAGGTCCCGGAGGCAGTGCTGTTGCTTGCACCCAGGCACCCGGACCGGTTCCAAGCGGTTGGGCAGCTTGCGGAGAAACGGGCGGGGCGCGTTTACCGGGTCAGCGCGATGAAGCGCGCTGAGACCGATGAGATTACGACACTTGCGACAGGATGCGTTGTGCTTCTGGACACGATTGGAGATCTTGCGGCGGTTTACTCGCTGGCCGCGGTTGCGTTTATCGGAGGCAGTCTGGTTACCGCCGGGGGGCACAACCCACTGGAACCTGCACGGTTCGGCGTGCCTGTGGTGATAGGGTCTGACTTCAGGAACTTCCGCGAAGTGGTGGAGATGATGCAGGCGATGGACGGGATTCGCGTGGTCACCTCTGACCAGATGCCCACGGTCTTGACGGACCTGCTTTGCGAGGACTCCCGGGCACGGGCGCTTGGCGAACGGGGGCGGACGGTGTTTGCGAGCCAGACGGGAGCCACGGCCCGCATCGTCGGGCAGCTCGTAGAGATTCTGGAGAGCGTTGGAGCAGAGCGTCGCACATGAAGATTCGCCGGACACTGCTGCTGCCTCTGGTTCCCATCTATGCTGCGATCGTGAGGGGCAAGAGACGTCTCTTCCGGCAGGGACGGCTGAAGACGAAGACGCTGCATGAAGCGGTCATAAGCGTTGGAAGCGTATCGGCCGGCGGTGCGGGAAAGACGCCCGTGGTGCTTCTGCTGGCGGATGTTTTGCTGCGCCGGGAGTACGCGGTGAGGATTCTTACCCGTGGGTATGGCCGCGAGTCGAAGGAGGTCGAGAGGGTCGACCCGGCAGGAGATCCGCGTTGGTTCGGCGACGAGCCGGTGCTCTTGGCGCAGAGATCGGGCGCGCCGGTTTACGTAGGCGCGGACCGCTACCGCGCAGGGCTGATGGCGGAGGATAGCGCGGCGGGACGGACGGTCGTCCATCTGCTGGATGACGGATTTCAGCACCGTCAGTTGGCCCGCGATCTGGACATCGTCCTTCTGACACGAAGGGATGTGGAGGATGTGCTGCTGCCGGCTGGGGATCTCCGCGAGCCGCTGTCGACGTTGAAGGACGCGGATGTGATCGTCCTGAGGGAGGACGAGTCGGAGTCGCTGCGCGATTTCGTGCTGGTGCTGACGAGGGGATCGCGGACACCACCGATCTGGGAGATACGGCGAAGGCTGAGCTTTACCACCTCCGGCGGGGCAGGCCTTCCAAAGCGGCCGCTGGCGTTCTGCGGGATCGCACGGCCGGAGAGCTTTGTGACGATGCTGGAGGCGGAGGGATGCAGACCCGCGGCCACGGTGATGTTCGGGGATCATCACAGCTATGGGGAGCGTGACATCGCCAAGCTGCTGGACGCTGCGAAAGAGAGCCTGGCGGACGGATTTATAACGACGGAGAAGGATGCCGTGAAGCTGACGAAGGTGATGCGGAGCAGGCTGGAGTGGGTGGGTCCGCTGGTTGTTCCGGAGCTGCATGTGGAGTTTGTGGACGAGAGCTCGGCGGTGGAGCAGATGATCTCCATGGTTCGCAGGCTGGATCGGCGAAGGAGCCGATGAGCCGGGTCCGGGTGCTGGTGGTGCGGGTGGGGGCGATGGGAGATGTGCTCCATGCATTGCCTGCGGTGACCGCGTTGCGGCGGAGAAAGCCGAAGTGGGAGATTGCATGGGCTGTGGACCGGAGGTGGACTCCACTGCTGATGCATGACGACATGAGCCCGGTGCTTGACGCGGTGCATGCAGTGCCTGTGGGGGACTGGTCGAGCAAGCCCGTCTCGGTGCGAACGCTGAAGCAGATCCAGGAGCTGAGAGGTGAGCTCCGATCGGTGGCCTATGACATTTGCGTGGACATGCAGGGAACGATCCGGTCGGCGGTGATCGGATGGATGGCGGGGGCGAAGGACTTCGCCGGGTACAGCGATCCAAGGGAGGCCCAGGCGCGATGGGTTTATGGACGGAGCCTCCAGCGCACGGGTGTGCACGTGGTGGAGCAGGGTTGCGCCCTGCTGGGTGAGGCTGTCGGGTTTCCGCTGGAGCCGGTGAAGGTGGAACTGCCTGTGGATGCCCAGGCGGAGAGCTGGGCGGATGGGGTGGCCGGACGACGGGAGAGGTTCTGTTTTGTGGCACCCACGGCGGGCTGGGGAGCGAAGATGTGGCCTGCGGAGCGGTACGGAGCGGTGGCGCGTGAGCTTGCCAGGGCCGGGCACGGGGTGATCGTGAACGCGGCGGGCGCTCACGATGAGGTGGCAGCGGCAGTCGTACAGGCCAGCGGCGGAGCTGCCAGAGCAGTTGCCTCGACCGTCGCGCAGATGACGGCGCTGCTGCGGCGAGCGAGTCTGGTGATGGCCGGGGACACGGGGCCGCTGCATCTTGGGGCGGCGCTGGAGCGACCGGTGGTAGGGTTGTTTGGGCCGACCGATCCGGCGCGAAACGGGCCTTTCGGAACAAGGTCCCGGGTACTTCGGCATCCTTCGAGCGCGACGGATCACAGCAGGACAGAGGCGACGGAGAGCGGGCTTCTGCAGATTGGGGTCGATGAGGTGGTGAGTGCGGCGATGGAGCTTCTGCGGGGGCACGAAACGGACGGGCGTCGAACGTGAGTGAGCGGACGACATGGCAGCGAATCGCCCGACGGATCCGCGTGCCGCTCGGGTTCTGTTTCGCGGGGGTGTTTCTGTGGCTCGCGCGGCCGACATGGACGAGCGTAGGACTGAGTCTGCTGATGGTGCTGCCGGGTGTCTGGCTGCGGGGGTATGCGGCCGGCTATGTGAAGAAGAACCAGGAGCTGACGCGCACCGGACCATACGCACATACACGAAATCCGCTCTATCTTGGATCGATGCTGATCGCGTTCGGGTTTGCGGGCGCGGCGCGAAGCTGGGTGATTGTGGTGACTCTGGCGATGTTGTTCGCGGCGATCTACTGGCCGACGATCCAGTCGGAGGAGGCATTCCTCCGGGCAGAGTTCGCGGAGTTCGACGGGTACGCGCGGGAGGTGCCACGCCTGCTGCCGCGGCTAACGCCCGCACCGACTTCGGCGACTGCTGGAGCGTTCTCGCGCGAACGGTACCTCCATCATCGCGAGTACAATGCTGGTATAGGTGCCCTGGCGATCTATGCCGCGCTTCTGTTGCGGATGCTGATGCTGAGGCCCGGATGAAACACGACTCTTACTGGTCTGTGAGCGCGCCTCTGAAGAAACGCATTTTGAATATCCTTCCTGTTGCTGGACTTCTGGTTTCGGCTTGTACGGTGATGGGGCCGCTCTCTATGGCGCAGCTCCTGGGAACCCGGG
Source organism: uncultured Acidobacteriaceae bacterium (assembly GCA_963719405.1). Classification (GTDB taxonomy): domain Bacteria; phylum Acidobacteriota; class Terriglobia; order Terriglobales; family Acidobacteriaceae; genus Edaphobacter. The sequence goes on along the minus strand of OY970381.1, from coordinate 3,254,811 downwards.
CCGCGGCTCCTGCGGTGGTCATTCCGACCTTGAAAGCGCCTATGCCGGGCTTTCCCTTCCCTGCGCGGCAGACGTTGACGTTTACGGTCGACTGGCGGGTGTTTACGGCGGGAACAGCGGTGTTTCACCTGGAGCAGCAAGGCACCCAACAGAAGATCACGGCCACGGCAGACACGGTTGGCGGCGTTACGATGCTGTTTCCGGTGGTGGATCGGTTTCAATCGGGATTTGACATGAAGACCGGCTGCTCCACAGGTTTCTCGAAGCAGATCCAGGAGGGCCGAAGAAAGGTCTCGAGTGACCTGTCTTTTGATTATGGGCAGGGCAAGCAGCATCAGCTGGAGAAGAACCTTGTAAAGGGGACGCAGAAGGATCAGACGGCCTCGATACCGGCATGCGTGACCGACTCGCTGTCGGGGATCTTCTATGCGGCGACGCAGCCGATGGTGGTGGGGCAGAGCTTCGGGTTTCCGCTGGCAGACGCCATGCGGACGGTGACGGTCGTGATGAAGGTCGAAGGAAAGGAAGAGATCAAGACGCCTGCCGGGACGTTTCAGACCATACGGGTACAGCCAACGGCGGAGGAGGGCGTGGTGCGGAACCGAGGTTCGATCCACATCTGGTATACGGACGATCCGAGGCACATGCCGGTGCAGATCCAGGCGCGGCTGTTCTGGGGAACGATCACGTTTCACCTGCAGAGCTATGAGGCGAAGTGATGGATGAGCATAAGGCAGAGTTGGCGCCCAAGGTTGAAGACGGTCGGCTGGTGATGGTGGGGCGATTTCTGCAGCCGATCCGGGTGCAACTGGCAAAGGGCGCGCTGGAGTCCGCCGGAATAGAGTGCTTTGTGCAGGGGGAGAATGCCAATGCGATGCTGGCATTCGCGTTCCGGGCGAGGCTGATGGTGCGGGCAGAGGACGAGTCAGCGGCACGCGAGGTGCTGAGCGGGGTAGACGGAGAGATCGAACCGGAGCTGTCGCCGGAGGATTGGGCGGACGATGGCAAGTGAGCTTGCAGGGCATCGGCTGAAGGGTGATGAACGCCAGAGGGCTGTGCTTTGTCTTTCGGGCGGGATGGACTCGTGCGTGTGCGCGGCGCTGACGGCCAGAGATTTCGATGTCTACGCGCTGCACTTCAGCTACGGGCAGAGGACCGAGGCCAGGGAGTTGAGGTCTGCGGAGGCGGTTGCGCGGCTGACGGGAGCAAAGGAGTTCCTGCCACTGAAGATGGACCTGTTCCGGAGGATCGGGGGATCGGCGCTGACGGATAGCTCGATTGCAGTTCCAAGGGCGCCGGCGCAGGAGGGCTCGATCGGCTCCGGGGAGGTCCCGGTGACGTACGTGCCCTTTCGTAACGCTCATTTTCTGTCCGCGGCGGTGAGTTGGGCGGAGGTGCTGGGAGCCAAGCAGGTGGTGATCGGGGCGGTGGAGCAGGACAGTTCGGGGTATCCGGATTGCAGGCCGGCCTACTACGAGGCGTTTAACGCTCTTGTCGGGAAAGGAACGAAGGACGGAGATATCCGGGTGGCGACGCCGCTGATTGCGATGCGCAAAGCGGAGATCGTTCGGCTCGGAGTTGAACTTGGCGCTCCGTTCCATGTAAGTTGGTCATGCTATTCGGGTGAGGTTGAGGCCTGCGGCGTGTGCGAGAGCTGTGTGCTGCGTCTGCGGGCGTTTCGCGAGGCGGGAGCGACGGACCCGGTGCCTTATTTCGCTGGAACGAAGTAGACGACGAAAGGATGCCTGCGCGGCATCGAAACAGATTGTGGAAGTGCGGCGAAGCTGCCGAGGAGAGGTAATGGACATGGAACGTTTTGGACGGAAGACAAGCAGCGTACTGGCGGCCGGGGTATTTGCGGCGGCGATGTTGAACCCGACGAGCCTGTTGGCGCAGGCAGGGCCGACGGCGAGCATCCATGGGCATGTTCAGAACGCGGCCGGGCAGCCCGTGGCGAACGGAGATGTGAAGCTGACGACGGACAAGGCGTCAGACCCGAAGACGCGCAAGTTCCAGTACGACTTTCCGCTGGACGCGAACGGCGACTACAAAGGGACGGGCGTCGCGCCGGGAAACTACCTGGCGGTGGTGTTTCAGGCAGACAAGAGCCTGGATTTCATCGAGAGCCTGGACGTGAAAGCGAACGACGACAAGGTCGTGAACTTCGACATGACGCGTCCGGAGTACCTGAGCAAGATGACGCCGGAGGAGAAGAAGGCGCTCGAAGAGTTCAAGAAGAAGAACGCGGAGGCGACCTCGGCCAACGCGAAGATTGCAAACTTGAATGCGACGTTGCAGCAGGCGCGGGCGGATACGAAGTCCGGCAACTTCGACGCGGCGATCACGGCGATGCAGAATGCGACGCAGCAGAAGCCGGATGAGGCGATTCTGTGGGTAGCGCTTGGCGATGCGCAGCTTGGAAAGGGCGATGCGGCGGCAAAGGCGGCGGGCAAGCCCACCACGGATGCTTCAGTAGCGCAGAACTTCAAGGATGCAACTGAGTCTTACAAGAAGGCGATCGACGCGAATGCGGCCTCGAAGAAGCCGAGCCCGGAGACGGCCGCGGCGGCGCAGAACCAGATGGGCCAGGCGCTGGCAAAGAGCGGCGATGCGAAGGGTGCATCGGACGCGTACGACGCGGCGGCGAAGACGGATCCGACAAAGGCCGGTATGTACCTGTTCAACGAAGCGGCGACGCTCTACAACGCGGGCAAGACGGAAGACGCGGCAGTTGCGGCGGATAAGGCGATTGCTGCCGATCCGAAGCGGGCGGATGCGTACTACATCAAGGGGCAGGCACTGATACCAAAGGCTTCGGTCGATCCTAAGACGCAGAAGATCACGGCGCCTCCCGGATGCGTTGAGGCGTACCAGCAGTACCTCGAACTTGCTCCAACAGGACCGCGGGCCGAGGAAGTAAAGGCGATTCTGACCGGCATCGGAGCGCAGGTAAAGTCGAGCTACAAGGCTGGGAAGAAGTCGTAAACGCAGCGCTTTTGAGGATTGGCCCCGGGCGATCAATGCTCGGGGCCTTTCTGTTTCAGGGGGTAGAAGGATGGCGGGCGATGCTGGGGTAGTGGACTTCGACGCGGCGATAGATCTGGTGTTGCGCGAGGCTGGGGCGGGACTTCCGCTGCCAGCAACGGAGAGCGTAGCGCTGTTAGACGCAAGGGGACGTGTGCTGTCCGAGGGGGTGACGGCGGATCGGGATCAGCCGCCGTTCGACCGGGCGACCAGAGACGGGTTTGCGGTACGCGCAGAGAACATCGGCGCGGATCTGGACGTTGTGGGACAGGTGAGGGCGGGTGAACGCTGGACAGGCCACGAGGTTGGCGACGGGCAGGCGGTCGAGATTATGACCGGCGCCCCGATGCCAGCCGGAGCGGACGCAGTTGTCATGGTGGAGCACGTGTCCATTTCAGGCAGGCGCGTTCGGGTCGAGGCTGGGAGGCGACTGGCAGCCGGGGATAACGTTGTGCCGCGTGGGGCCGAGGCTTCGGCAGGCGAAGCGGTGCTGGTGCGGCGGACGCTGCTGGGACCGGCAGAGGTGGCTCTGGCGGCGGCTTGTGGCGCTGGAGCACTGTCTGTCTTTCGGCGGCCGAGGGTGGGAATTGTGGCGACGGGGGACGAGCTGGTGGAGCTCGACGAGACTCCGCAGGACTGGCAGATACGTAACTCAAACAGCTACGGGCTGGCGGCGATGGTGGAGAGTGCCGGAGCCGTGGCGGTACGGCTGCCGATCGCACGGGATTCAGTGGAAGCGGTAAGCGAGGCGCTCAGGGGGGCCCGGAGATGTGATCTTGTGCTGCTCTCTGGTGGGGTTTCAATGGGAAAGTATGACCTTGTAGAGGAGGTGCTGGCGGATGCCGGGGCGGAGTTCCTGTTTACGGGGGTGAGGATGCAACCGGGCAAACCGGTCGTGTTTGGACGGTTCCCGAGTGGGCACCATGAGCCTGAAGCGGATGGTGCGAGGTACTTCTTTGGGCTGCCGGGGAACCCAGTCTCAACCCAGGTAACGTTTCACTGCTTTGTGGAACCGATGCTGCGAGCGATGGGCGGGGAGGAGGTGCAGGGGCCGAGATTTGTGCAGGCGACGCTTTTGGAGGATGTCGCCGGGAAGGCCGGGCTGATGCGGGTTCTTCCGGCACGGCTAACCTCGAAGCGGGTGCGGCCCGAGGTGCGACTGGTGGGATGGAAGGGATCGGGAGATCTCCATGCGAATGCGCGGGCGAACTGCTATGCGGTGCTTCCGGGGGATGTTGAAGGGTTTCGTTCGGGCGAGGTGATTTCGGTGCTGCTGCGTTAGGCTTCTTTGATGGAAAAGAAGCTGATCGAGTCAGGTGGAGGAGATCGCGAGTCCCCGCAGGGGCTGTCTCACTACGACGAGAGTGGACAGGCCCACATGGTAGACGTGGGCGCGAAGGCGGAGACGCGGAGGGAGGCCGTGGCGAGCGCGTTCGTGGAGTTGTCGGAGGAGGTCTTGCGAGCGCTGCCGCAGAATCCGAAGGGGGATCCGCTGGAGGTGGCGAGGTTTGCGGGCATTCAGGCGGCGAAGCGAACATCGGAGTTGATCCCGATGTGTCACCCGCTGATGCTCAGCTTTGTGAATGTCACGGCAGTGGTGGTGGAAGGTGGAGTTCGGATCGAGGCAACGGCCGCGACGGTTGCCGGGACTGGAGTGGAGATGGAGGCGATGGTCGCGGCTTCCGTCGCGGCGCTGACCGTGTACGACATGACGAAGGCGCTCGATAAGGGGATACGCATCCGCGAGGTTCTGCTGCTGCGCAAGAGCGGCGGCAAGAGCGGAGATTACAGGCGGAAGTAGCAGATCATCAGTGGCCGATGACGAGGCGTCCGGAGATCCGGTCGTATACGTCGCGCGGAAGGATGTGTTTTTTGCGGAGCTCAACCGGGTCCGTGTAAGGACGATTGTCGACGATCTGGCTCGCCATGGCGGGGGTGACGCCGGGGAGCGCTTCAAGCTGAGGCCTGCTGGCAGTGTTGATGTTGACCGCCTCGTTGCCGGAGGGACGCTTGAGGCCATCCCGAACGCCGAGCGCGGCGGCTTTGGCGTCGCTGACTATTGCCGCGGTCGCATTTGCGGTGTCCTGGCGAACACGCTCCTGGTCTCGAGGGCTGTTGGTGCAGCCAAGCACGGGGAGGAGGAGGGCGGACGCTGCAAGGACGAGCCGGATGGTCATGCCTCCCTAAGATGCGGGCGGAGGTTGAGACGTGGCCGGAGTTCTATCGGGCGGTGGCGAGCGTGACTCTGAAGAGCGCCTGGGGGTCCTGCCAGGTGCCTGTGATCTCGAAGCGAGAGGAGCTGAGGAGCATGTGGATAGACGAAGCCGTGAACTTGTGACTGTTCTCAGTGTGGATGGTTTCGCCAGGATGGAGGTCGAAGGTGAGGGCCGGCCCGGCGGAGTTGGCGGGGATATGGATGTGTTGACGGGATAGCGCCTCGAGGTGCATCTCGATACGGGAGTGCTCGGGATTCCAACGTGCCCGGTGAGCGAAGCAGGTGGGGTCGAAGTTCGCGCCGAGATCGCGGTTCAGGCGGTGGAGGATGTTGCGGTTGAAAGCAGCGGTGACGCCGGCCGCATCGTCATAGGCCGCGATGAGGGTGGTGACGGATTTGTGCGTACCGGGATCGGAGTTGGGGGCGAGGTCGGTTCCGAGAAGGAGGCTGTCACCGGCACGCAGCTGGGCGCGAAGATTGGAGAGGAGGTCAGCTGCCTCCTCGGGAGAGAAGTTGCCGATGCTTGAGCCGATGTAGAGGGCCAGGGCACGGGTGTTCTGAGGGCGGTAGAGCGTTAGCGGCTCGACGGTGTAGTTCGCGACCTGTGGGCGAATGGTGATGCCGGGAACGCCGGCCTTGAGATTGGCCGTGGCTTCGTCGAGGGCGCTGGCCGACACGTCGACGGGTTGGTAGATGACGCTTCCCTGCCGGCGTACGGCCGCGTTGAGGAGAATGCCGGTTTTAGCTGCGGTGCCGGCGCCGAGTTCAACGACGGTGAGGACGTGGCCGCCAGAGGCGGCCTCAAGGATGTCGTCGGCATGCGCGGAAAAGATGGAGCGTTCGGTGCGAGTCAGGTAGTACTCGGGCAGGGCTGTGATCTGCTCGAAGAGCTCGGAGCCGCGGTCGTCGTAAAAGAGCCAGGGGGCAAGCGTCCTGGGCGCCGCAAGAAGGCCCTTGCGGGCTTCAGCGGCGACGAAGTCAAGGGTGGTGGTCTGAACTTCTGGTTGGACGGAGTACGAGGCCGCTGTGGTCACTTTGCTTCCCCGTCCGCCGAGGTGCGGGCGATGTTGTCTTTTGCGAGGCGGAGACCGGAGAACTGCCAGCGGGTGGAGGGAGAGAAGAAGTTGCGGTAGGTGGCGCGAATGTGGGTGGCCGGCGTGACGCAGGAGCCGCCGCGGAGAACGATCTGAGAGGACATGAACTTGCCGTTGTACTCGCCGAGTGCTCCGGGGAGGGGGCGGTAGCCGGGGTAGCCAGTGTAGGGCGAGGAGGTCCACTCCCAGACGTCGCCAAACATCTGCTGGAGCATTGAGGCGGCCTTTGCGGGCTGGGGGTGGAGGTCTCCAGATTCCAGCATGTTCGCCGAGAGCGCGGGTACTGCGGATTGGGCCGCACCGGCTCCCGAGCTCCGATAGGAGAGCAGATCGTCCTGCGCTCCATTGCCTCCGCGAGGTGTCGACATGGAGGTGGCGGCGTGCTCCCATTCGAACTCCGTTGGAAGACGCGCGCCGGACCAGCGTGCAAAGGCGTCTGCCTCAAAGAAGCTCAGATGGCAGACAGGCGTCTCGGAGAGATCGTCAAGAGACCGGAAGCCGTGCATGGTGTAGATCCGCCAGCCGGACTGGGTGCTGTTGTCGAGGCGCCAGTAGAGCGGGGCCTCCCAAGCGTGTTCGCGGATGGTCGTCCAACCCTCGGAAAGCCAGAGCTCAGGACGGTTGTAGGCGTTGTCATCCACAAAGGCGAGGTACTCGGCGCAGGTGACGAGGCGGCTGGCTAGGGAGAACGGCTGAAGGTAAACAGGGTGAAGGGGGGTCTCGTTATCGAATGCGAAGGCATCGAGCGCGCCTGGATCCGGTGTGACGCCGATCTCGATGAGGCCGGGCGCGAAGTCGATCCATGCAGTGGGCGGAGCGATGGCCGATGCGGGCTGCCATGCGACTTCCTGAAGCGGAGGATGGAGCGGGTTGGTGTAGAACGCGTGCTTGATATCGGTCGCGATGAGTTCCAGGTGCTGCTGCTCGTGTTCAAGGCCGAGAGAGATGCGGCGTACAGCTTCATCAGCGGGTCCGGAGCTCGTTTCGAGCAGAGATGCGACGGCACCGTCCACGTGTGTGCGATAGGCGAGGATCTGGGCGAGTGGGGGACGGGAGAAGGAGGAACGCAGCTTCTTCTCGGGCATGTCGCCGAGGGAGTTGTAGTAGCTGTTGAAGAGCCAATGGAAGTCAGGGTGAAAGGGTTTGTAGCTGGGAGAGAAGTCGCTGAGAACAAAGGTCTCAAAGAACCAGGAGGTGTGCGCGAGGTGCCACTTGACGGGGCTGGCCTCCGGACAGGATTGGACCATCATGTCCTCGGGGGAGAGAGGAGCGCAGAGATCCATGGTGGCCTGGCGGACTGCCTGGAAACGAGATAGCAGGTCGGAGGACGATACCGAACCGCCCCTGGGTGATGCGGAGGCCTCTTGCGTGACTGGCATGGATCGTCTCCTTTGGCGGCAGAGCGATTGGATGCTCGCGTGTCGCCATGTTGTTGCACTTAATTTGATCGTCAGTCGTCTGTTGGTGCGGGCGCGCAAGGGATCAAGTGTTCGGCTGTACCTTTCCTGTTCCGCGAAAGTGATCTCCCGGACGGCGTTTCATCCGTGGCGGCTATTGAGGAGATGAGCGATGAGGTAAGCGACGGCCGCCGCCGCACCGCCGATGCTGACGGTCTGAAGTGCACTGCGAAGGGTTCCGCCGCCAAGCAGACGACCTTTGAGCGCACCGAAGATGGCGAGGGCGACTAGGGTGATGACGACCGAGATCCGAAGAGCGGCAACGCTGTCTTGCACCAGCATGTAGGGGACGAGCGGGATGAAGCCGCCAGCGATATAGGAGATGGCAATCGTTAGGGCGGAGCGGTGTGCCTGGTTCGAGGCCGGCTCCTCGAGGCCAAGTTCGAAACGCATCATGAAGTCCACCCAGGCCACGGGGTTCTGTTTGAGGGCAACGAGTACCGGCTCAGCGTTGCTTCGAGGTACGTTGTAGTGCTCGAAGATCTCGTAGATCTCTTCCTCCTCGTCGCGGGTGCGCTCGACGATCTCGCGTTCTTCCCGGCGGCGCTCTGAGTTGTAGTGCTCGGCGTCCCCGCGAGCGGCCAGGTATCCTCCTAGACCCATGGCAATGGAGCCGGCAGCCACCTCGGCGAGACCGGCGAGGACGACCAGGTGCGAGGACGAGACCGCTCCGGAGAGTCCGGCGGCGAGCGCGAAAGGGACGGTGAGCCCATCGGCCAGGCCGATGACGGTATCCCGGACAACCTGGCTGGACTCGAAGTGTTGCTCGTGGTGATCGTGAGACTTGCCCGAGGAGGCGGAGTGGGAGATATCGGCCATCCCGGTAGTTTAGAGCAGCGGGGAGGTCAGGGCTGGAGGAGAACACAAACGGCGTTCGCGCGGATACAAAGAGGAGGTTCGCGCAATTGGAATAGCGTCTTTCCACTTGAGTTTGCGTCTCTATGAGCACGGCTGAAGAGGTCCGGACAGGTGCTTTCGATGCGACGAACGGTTGGACGGTGTGGACTCTTGTACGCGGTTCTGGTGATCGGTGTGACAGTTTCCGGCGGATGTCGTGTGATGTTCGGGCAGGACGACGCGGCTGCTCAGAACGAGCGATCCGGAGGCATGCCTGCGGGTAGTCAGATGCTGCGAGGCACCGTGATCGCGTCATCGGCTGACGCGATCACGTTGAAGACGGAAGGCGGTGAGTCTTACAAGGTAACGGTCACAACAAACACGCGGGTGATGAAGGCACGTCAGGCGGTGACGTTGACCCAGATCAAGGCGGGAGACGGGGTAGGGGCGATGGGTGTGATGGACCCGTCGACAAAGACGCTGCACGCGCTGTTCGTGTCTGTGATCGATGCGGAGCAGATGAAGCGGGCGCAGGCGGACATGGGGAAGACGTACATCGCAGGAGAGGTAACGGCGATCGACGATGTGAAGCTGACGATCAAGCGCGCGGACGGCGTAATGCAGACGATCGCCGTGGACGAGGGGACCTCGTTCCGGCGGGGTGGACGAGGTATGGGCATGATGATGGGTGGGGTAGCGGGCCAGGCGGGAGCCGGGCCGGGTGCACCTGACTCGCAGCGGCCCGGCCGACAGGGCGATGGCCCGGTCGGCGAGAGCATAACGCTGGCCGACGTAAAGGTTGGCAATGCCGTGATGGGGCCGGGAGCGGTGAAGGGCGGAGTCTTCGTGCCAACGGAGTTGCGGGTGGCGGATCGCTCATCGCGCGGGCGCAGGCGGGCTGGGAGCGCTGATAGTGGACCTCCGGCGTCTACAACGCCTCCGGACGGTGTGCCGCGATGAGAGGAGTCGGAGATCGACGATGGCGGCTGCCGGTCGCCTTTCGCTACCGAGCAGTGCTTTGGGTTGCAGCGTTTGGGATGGGCATCCGAGGTTTTTCGGCCGAGGCTATTGCCGCCCAGAGTACGTCACCGGCGGCGACGACAGGTGCACCAGCTGTTTCGACTGCGGGAGCCTCAGGTGTGCAGGGTGAAACAGCACAACCTGCAGCCGGGGGGATGATCCAAGGGACCGTCAGGTCCGGAACGGTGCCGCTGCCGGGGGTGGCGGTGACGGCAACGAATACGTTGACGGGAAAGAAGTATTCGACGACCACGGACGTGACCGGCGCGTTTGCGATGGCGATCCCGCGGAATGGACGTTACGTGGTGAAGACGGAGCTTGCCGCCTTTGCTTCGCAGACGCAGGAGGTACTGTTGAACGCTGCGGGCGAGAACGGGGGCAAGCCTGAGCAGATGGTCTTGTTCGGGATGCAGCTGGCATCGCGCGTCGTGCAGCAGGATGCGGAGCAGACCGCGGTGCTGGCACGATCCGGAAGAGGCGGAGCGCAGGGTAGCGGACTACAGGCGCTGAATATCCTGAGCGGTGGCGCTGATGCGGCGGACGCGAGTGCGGGTATGGCAAACGCAGGTGCGCAGCTACCGTCGCTGGGAGGGTTGGGGGCGGCAGATATGGGAGCGTCGCAGGACTCTGTGGCAGTGAGTGGGCAGATTGGGCAGACGAACGGCCTGGCCAACTTCAACGAGGATGACGTCAGGCAGCGAGTGGAGGACGCGATCGCGCAGGCGAGGCGACAGGGCGGAGCTGCGGGAGATATGGCGAATGCCGTGGTGGGGATGCTGGGCGGCATGATGGGACCGGGGGGATTCGGCGGTGGGTTCGGGGGCGGTCCGGGTGGGCGCGGAGGCGGGGGCGGACGAGGCGGGTTTCGCGGTATCGACCCGACACAGCCGCATGGAGGCATCTTCTACGTCGGTGGATTTGGAGCCCTGAACGCGACGAACTACTCGCTGACGGGAGCGCCGGTGGTGAAGCCGGGGTACAACAACAACCGCTTCGGTGTGAACTTTACGGGATCGCCATACATTCCCGGTTTGACGAAGCCGAGTACAAAGCAGTTTGTATTCTTCAACGTCACGGGGCAGAGGAATACAAATCCTCTGAACCTGTATGCCACGGTGCCGACGATTGCGGAGCGCGGCGGCGACTTCAGCGGATTTACGCAGCCGGGGACGGGGCAGGTTGTGCCGATCTTTGATCCGCTGACCGGGCAGCAGTTCTCCTGCAACGGTGTGCTGAATGTGATCTGCCCGGCGCGGCAGTCGAAGCAGGCGCTCGCTCTGCTGAACTTCTACCCCGCGCCGAATGTTACGTCGAGCACACAGCGGTTGAACTACCAGACGATAACGACGGCGGGACAGAACTCCGCGCAGGCGTCGCTGCGGTTCGTCCGGAACTTCGGTCAGACAACAGGTTTTGGGCTTGGCGGGAGACGGCAGGAGCAGGCGAGCGGACCAAAGACGTTGCGGCAGAACATCAACTTCAATGGAAGCTACTCGCACTCTGCAAGCGACACGCCAAACGTGTTTGCATCGCTGGGCGGGGCGACACAGAGTGAAGGATATGGGATCTCGGCCGGGTACACGGTGGGATATGGGCGGCGGACGAACAATGCTTCAGTGAACTGGAACAGATCGCACTCCACTGGACGGAACTACTTTACGAATACACCGTCGAACCCCGCTGGAGATGCCGGCATCGCGGTACCCAGCCAGCTTGGCGTGAGCCCGCAGCGGGGGTTCTACAACGGTCTGCCGACGATAACAATTACGAACTTCAGTTCGTTGAATGACGCGACACCGCGCGACTCAGTCAACCAGACGATCTCGTTCTCGGATTTTGTGAGCTGGAGCCACAAAAAGCACAATATGCGGTTCGGTGCGGATGTGCGTCGCGTCCATGCGGATGTGCTCGGCGGAGGAGGAACGGGCGGCAATCCTCTGGGGACATTTGTCTTTTCCGACTATGCGACTTTGAGCCCGAACGACAGAATTGCGGTGAACGGAGGAAGCACGAAGCCGCCGACCTCTGGGGCGGGGTTTGCGGACTTTCTGATAGGCGCACCGCAGCAGACGAAGATCCAGGCGGGGCTGAGTAAGATTTATCTTCGCGCAAATGTATTTGACTGGTTTGCACAGGACGACTGGAGACTGCTGCCCTCGCTCACACTGAACTTCGGCCTGCGGTATGAGTACTTCTCCCCGTATGTGGAGAAGAACAACCGGCTGGTGAATCTCGATCACAACGCGAACTTCACGGAGGTATCGACGGTGCTGCCGGGAGGCACGGGAGAGTTCAGCGGGAGCTTTCCGCGGTCACTTGTGAATCCGGATCGGACGCTTTACTCACCGCGACTAGGCGTAGCCTGGCGGCCGAAGTGGGCTTTTGCAAAGAATACTGTCGCGCGTGCCGGTTACGGGATCAACTACAACACCGGGCAGTTTGCCACGTTTGCGCAATCGCTTGCGTTTCAGCCGCCGTTTGCGATCACACAGACGAATGTTCTTGGGACGGTCTCCAACGACACCGGCTGCAGCTTCACGAACATGACGCTGGCGAACGGATTTGGATGTTCCAGCAAGCCCATTCAGAACAACTACTCTGTGAACAGGAACTACCGGCTGGGACGCGTTCAGGTCTGGAATCTGGATGTGCAGAGGACGCTGCCGCTGGGGATCGTGTTGAACGTCGGGTACAACGGATCGTTTGGGGGAGACCTGGACATCGTGCGGGCGCCGAACCATACGACGACAACGGTGACCACTGCGACGGCGCAGGCGTTTACCTATGAAGACTCCGTTGCGTATTCCCGCTTCAACACCCTGGTGGTGAATGCGAGGAAACGGATGCAGAAGGGGGTGTCGTTGCAAGCGACCTATCGTTACGGACACTCGATCGATAATGCGTCCTCAATCGGAGGCACAGGTTCAGTGAACGGCGTGAGCGGAGTCGCGGTTGCGCAGAACGATCAACGACTTGATCTCGAGGAGGGCAACTCGGCATTTGACCGGAGGCACGAGGTGACGGGGAACTGGGTGGCGGAGCTACCGTTCGGCCCCAACCGGGCGTACTTCAACAAGGGCGGGCGCATATCGAAGGCGCTGGATGGATTCTCGATCAGCGGAGACTTTGACTTCTCGACGGGTCTTTACTACACGCCACAGTACGAATCAACTGCGGCGCAGATCGCGGCGGGGGGAACGTACACGCTGCGCCCCGACCGGGTATTCGGGACGCCCATCGGGGGCGGTGGCGGTGTCTTCGACTGGTTCAACAAGGCGGCGTTTGTTTCGCCTGCGAACGGGTTCGGAACGGCCTCCAGAAACTCCATAGAAGGACCGGGAACGGTGGGAATCGACGCTTCCCTCTCCCGCACGGTCTCGCTGGGAGAGACGAGGAGCTTTGAGGCGCGCGCGACGGCGAACAATGTGTTCAACACAGTGCAGTATTCCAGGATCGATACCTCGCTAACCTCCGCCACCTTTGGGCAGGTGACGGGCACGGCGCCGCAAAGGGCGTTGACCTTCACGGCCAGATACCGATTTTAGATATGAAGACTTATGAAGACTTCCCAGGATTGCTGGAGATGAAGAGCGGAGAGCCGAGAGTGAGATCAGGCCTAAGGATCGGGGGCAGGAGAGCCTTGCTGCTGGCGGCCTCGGCCCTGTTGTTTGTCGCAGTGCATGCGGAAGCTGCACAGCAGACCGATGGGCAAGGAACTCTGACACTGAAGGTCCAGACAGATATTGTGCTCACCAACGTGGTTGTGCGCGACAAGAAGACGGGCGCGGTGGTGAAGGATCTAAAGGCCGGCGACTTCACCATTTTGGAGAATGGAAGACCCCAGAAGATTGCGAGCTTCGATTACCAGAACGTGGACGAAGCGGCGATACTGGCCGAGAAGAGTACTGTAACCGGAAAGGCTACAGTTGCGGATCTGCTCAATCGGAATCTCGCTGCGGATCCGAGTGCACTGCGGGATCATCGGCTGATTGTCTTGTTTTTCGACCTGAGCAGTATGCAGCCGGAGGATATCGACCGGGCGGTGGAGGCTGCCAAGGACTACATCAACAAGCAGATGCAGCCGGCGGATCTGGTGGCTTCCGTGAGCCTGGCGACCGCGCTCAGCATGGATCAGGATTTCACCTCTGATAAGACTGCCCTGTTGAAGGCAGTAGGGCGCTATAACGGCAGCGAGGGAACGGGCTTCGCGAACGGGACCACGACGGGATCGACAGACGGGACGTCGGATGACGCGTCGAGCTTTGCGGCCGATGACACGGAGTACAACAGCCTGAACACGGATCGCGAGTTGTATGCGATTCAGACGATTGCAAAGAGCCTGGAGAGGGTGGACCAGAAGAAGAGCCTTCTATATTTCTCGGGTGGCCTTACACGGAACGGCGTTGAGAATCAGGCGAGCCTCCGTGCAGCGACGAATGCCGCAGTGCGGGCCAATATGTCGATCTACAGCGCGGACTCCCGTGGACTGGAAGCTCTGCCGCCGGTGGGCGATGCCTCCAAGGGCAGCCTCCGCGGGGTCTCCGCCTACAACGGAGGCGCGGCGCAAAGCCAGCTGGATGCGAACTTCGGATCACAGGAGGTACTGGGCACGCTGGCGATGGACACGGGAGGAAAGTTCTTCTCGGACTCGAACGACTTTGCGCCGCTGTTTCAGCAGGTGCAGCACGACACGGAGGCATACTACATCCTTGGGTTCCACTCGACGGATCCAGCAAGGAATGGGAGCTATCGCCGTTTGACGGTAAAGCTGAGCCGCAATGATGTAAAGCTGGAGTACAGGCCCGGGTACTACGCGGCCGCAGACTTCCAGCACCAGAGAACGGAGGATCGGGAGCAGGTGCTGAACGACCAACTGCGAAGCGATCTCCCCGCAACCGACGTGGCGATCTACCTGCAGGCGCTTTACTTCCGGCTGGATGAGAACAGATTCTTTGTTCCGATATCCCTGATTGTTCCGGGCTCGCAGATCCCGTTTCTCAAGAATGGAGATCGGGACAGGGCGAATCTGGACGTGATCGGACAGGTGAAGAATGCGCAGGGGATCGTGGTCGGAAACATCCGTGACACGGTGAAGCTGGCGGTGGATGCGGCTCAGCAGGTGCAGCGGAAGAACATCCAATATTCGACGGGCTTCAGTCTGGCGCCCGGGCGTTACCACCTGAAGTTCGTCGTGCGAGAGAACCAGACGGGCAACATGGGCAGCTTTGAGACCGACCTGCAGGTTCCCGATCTGAAGAAGAGCGCGCTGAAGCTGAGCTCGATCGTTCTCGCAAGCCAGAGAACGGCAAACACGGCGAAGAACGTGGTGAGTCCACTGGTGCGCGACGGTGTGGAGTGGATTCCCAACGTGCCGCATGTGTTCCGACAGGATCAGCACCTTTACTTCCTGTACGAGGTCTACGACCCGTCACAGAGGGCAGCAGGCGGAACGCCCGCGCCTTCCCCCGGCATGGGACGGCGGCCAAACGGGGCGGTGCGGGTGCTTACAAGCATCGAGTTCCTGACGGGTGGGACAAAGGTCTACGAGACGCCGCTGGTGGAGGCTTCGACGGTGAACATCCCGGGACGGAATGCGGTTGGATTTGAGTTCGATGTTCCTCTGACGCAGTTGAACTCGGGGACGTATGTGTGCCAAGTAAACGTGATCGACGACACGGGAGGGAGCTTCAGCTTTCCGCGGATGGCACTGCGGATCACTGCGTCGGCGCCGCCGGTGGTGGCGCCTTCAGCGGTAGGAACGGCCCCAAAGGGCGCGCCTTAGGAGACTATTGACAGAGGATAGATGGAAGGCACAGGATAATCCCGTCATGACGGAGGTCCATCATGCCTCTACTTCCGCTCCGGTTCCCTCTCCCCCTGCTTGCAGTTTTAGGTGTCGCCCTGGTAGCTGGGCCATCCGATCTGGCGGCACAGCAGTCGCGTTCCAACGCCAAGCTTGATCGCGCACTGCGACATAGCGATATTCAGTGGATAACGGTAGCTCCTCATCTGCCTGACCCAACGACGGCCACGCCGGCCGAACTGGAACAGGCGGCCGACGTTTTGCGGGCGAGGAAGATGCCCGAGGATGCGCTCGACTTCTACGGGTACGCGCTGGCCCGCGGAGGTGACGGTGCCCGGCTCGCTTTGAAGGAAGGGGTAACCGAGCTCGAGTTGCAGAATGTTTCGCTCGCACGTGCGCTGTTTCGCCATTCTGTGAAGCTGAACCCGAAGGATCCAGAGGCGTGGAACAATCTGGCCGCGGCTGAGTATCTGCAACGGGATCTTTCCCACGCTATCTCGGACTACAAGAAGGCGGTAAAGCTCAATCGAAATGTGGCGACGTTTCACTCCAATCTGGGCACAGCGTACTTCGAAACCAAGGGCTACAAACAGGCCGTCGAGCAGTTTGCGCAAGCGATTAGCCTGGACCCGGATGTCTTTGAAAAGCACAGTGGAAACGGCGTGATGGCGCACATGATGGCGCCAGCAGACCGAGGGCGATTCTGTTATGAGATGGCGAAGCTGGCGATCGGCCGAGGAGATGAGGCTGAGATGCTTCATTGGCTGACAAAGGCAAGCGAGAGTGGATTCGATCTCCGGTCGGGGATGTCCGGCGATGCCCAGATGGCGAAGTGGAGAAATGACCCGCGTGTAACGGTTCTGACGCAGAGCACAAAGGCGCTGCGAACGACGCAGGTGGTTTCGTTGGGAGCTATACCGGAGCTGAAGCCCGAGGTCGAGAAGAGACAATAGCTGCCTGAAATCGAAGCAGGCTCTAGATCAGCGCGTGTCCATACGGACAGTGGCGGCAACCCGAGTTGCAGCAATATCCGCGTCTGAGGTGGAACGCGGCGGTGAAGATCAGGTAAGGGCCTTCCATGTAGAAGTCTTCCGGGCTTAGCTCGTCCGCATCGTGCTCGGTCGATGGCTTCTGGTCTTCGGGCTGAGCGAAGTTCGTGGGCATTCAGGGCCTGTTCGAGTCTAGACGAAACCGAGATCCCCGGTCATCGCGACCGGGGCGATGTGAACTTCAGCTGGAAACGGTACTGGAGATCTCGTGGACTGTCGCTTTGGCAGCGGACGGTAGATCCTGGACCGCTACTCCGTCGAGAAACTGCACCCGGCGACCGGGCGTAGAGGGGATACGATCACCGGGAACCAGAATGCCTGCCAGGTTGGTGGGGTCCGCCGCTGCTACTTCGATGAGCTTGGCCTCCGGCGACTGAACGGGGATACGGGCGCGGAGCGAATCCGCAGCTTCAGGGAGGGCATACTGCTCGCCCGAAACGCCTGTGACGAAGCGGCCGCCGCGTATCTCGCCGCGGGCTTCGAGGCGGCGAAGGATGGGGGTAAGATCCCGCCATTTGGGAGCGTTGGACTCGCGAGTGAGCAGGTCGCGGAAGAGGATGCCATAGCGCGCGAGAAGCATGCGGGCGGCGGATTCCATGGCGGCATCGTGGAGGCGGGCGCGGGCGATACGGGCTTCGGGGGAGTTGGCATCGGGCGAGACGGCGGCGTCGGCGCAGAGGAGCGACCAGCGGCCGGCCGTCGTGCGGCCGGCGGTGCGACGCCTTGTCGAGCTCGGGGCAGATTCGGCAGCCGCTGATTTGCGTTTGGGATCCATCAGGGCACGTAGCTGATCGAAGCCGTCTGCGGCGGCGAGACCCGCGGTAGCAAGCTCCCACAGGGCATGCTGCGTCTGCTGCCTGGTGAGTGCGAGGTTGCGCTGGAGATCCGCGGTGAAGCAGGCGCCGCGTCGATCGAGCTCGGAGCGGACGCGGATGGCTTCTGGGCTGAGCGCGTTGCTTAGATTCTTCTCTTCCACGCAGGATTCGGCGATTGCATGAGGAAGCCAGTCGGCAGAGTCGCGGAGGAAGAAGGTGATGGGCGCGGCGTTCGTGGGGATGACGCGGCGGGGTGCGGCGCCGTCGCCGGTCGACCACGCGGGGTGGGGAGAGATGCGGCCCCATCCGATGGCGCCGGAGAGACATAGATTGTCGAGCCACGCGGGAGAGTAGTTGGCGATGCGCGCGGGGAGCAGTGTGCGCTCCCACTCGATAGCGGGAGCTTCGAAGCCCTCAAGCTGGGAGAGTGCCTGGAGGAGGCCATCTTCACCGGTGAGCTGGGTGTTCGGTGCGAGGTGTTGCCAGCCGAGCAGCCAGCCCATGTAGGCGGCGGGCGGTACCGGCTCGATGCGCTTGCGCAGGGTGGAGAGGGTGAGGCGGTGGATGCGCTGGAGGAGGCGGCGATCGCACCACTCGATATCGTGTTCGACCGTGATTGCGGGAGCTTCAAAGGTGCCACGCATGACAAGGCCCTGCATCTCGCCTGCGAGAAGTGCGGCAAAGAGTGTGGCGGGCTCTGCGTGGAGAAGGGCGGCGAGAGCAGTGGAGGAGGCTGGGCCGAGAATTTGTAACCAGCCCTGGACGAGTTGTGAGGCGGCTGATTCCCTTGTAACCGGCGTGGTGACCGAGGGCAAGCAAGGCCACAGGGCAGCGGCGTAGGGCAGGCGTTCGGTCGCGATCCAGGCTGGCTTGCCGTTGCAGTCGACGGTTTGGACGCGGCCGGTGCGGGTGAGGCGCTCGTAGAAGGTCGGCCAATGCCGGGCCTCGGGGCGGTTATCGAAAAAGCCGAGCGGGAGGGCCACAAGCGAGAGGAGGAGGTCGTGGAGCTCGTGCTCGTCGCGGAGGTCGGGCCAACACTGGGCGCGCACGGTGGCGATGGCTGCGGGATCGAGCTTGCCCGCATCGTCGGCGACGCTTGAGGGTAGCGAGCGGCGGAGGGTGACGGCGCGGGCGCGGCGTTCTTCGGCGCCAGCCTCGTCGAGGAAGGCGTAGGGCATGGCGTTGATGAGCTCGTGCGCGAACTGCGAGGGGACCGGGGTGTCGACTGCGAGGCAGCGGATGGCGCCTGACTGGATGCCGCGCAGGATCTCATTCAGGCCGTCGATGTCCATGGCTTCGGAGAGGGTGTCGCGCATGACCTCGCGGACAAGCGGGTGATCGGGGATCTGGATGTCGCCGACGATGGTCTCGAAGCAGGCGGCAGCCTGGGGGAAGACGTTGGCGAGGAGGTCATCGGAGCGGGTGCGCTGGATCTGGGGGGCGACGCGCTTCCCTTTCTGCATGCGGAGGAGCTGGAGGGAGCGGCCGGCGGCCCAGCGCCAGCGGTTCTTGAAGATGGGCGAGGGGATGGCGGCCTGCTCCAGGAGATCGCGCGCGGTGTTCTCGGTGAGGAACTGAAAGACATCCGAGAGCGGGAAGCTATGCTGCTCCGCGAGTGAGATGTTGATGCCGTTATCGGTCGCGGCGGCCTGGAGTTCGAAGTTGAAGCCGCGGCAGAAGCGTTTCCGCAGGGCGAGTCCCCAGGCCTTGTTGACGCGGCCGCCGAAAGGGGCGTGGAGGATGAGCTGCTGGCCGCCGCCCTCATCGAAGAAGCGTTCAGCGATGATCGTGGTCTTTGAGGGCACGGCACCGAGAACGGCGCGGCCGGCAACGATGTAGCTGATGAGTTGCATGGCGCCGGAGGGACAGAGGCAGCACTCATCCTGAAGCCATTCGGTGCAGGCGGCGACCTCGGGGTGGGTGGGCGAGAGGGTCTGGGGCGAGACGGAGGATGTGCGCGCCGAGATCTGCTCGCGGAGCTCACCAACACCGTCGGAGAGGACGGCTGTGCGCTGCGGAGCCTCGCCCTCCCAGAAGGGGATGCTGGGCGGAGCGCCGTGGGCGTCTTCGACGAAGACCTTGCCTGCGGGCTCGATGCGCTGAATGCGCCAGGAGGTGTTTCCGAGGAGAACGACGTCGCCGGGGGAAGAGTCTACGGCGAAGTGCTCGTCGAGGGTGGCGATTTGTACGCCTTCCGGTTGCAATATGACAGCGAAGAGCGAGGTGTCGGGGATTGCGCCGCCGTTCGAAATGGCGATCATGCGGGCGCCGCGACGCGGATGGAGGTGGCCCTGGATTGTGTCGCGAAGGAGGTAGGCACCGTAGCGGCCGCGGCTGGACTCGATTCCGAAGTGAAGCAGTTCAAGTGCCTCGTTGAAGTGTTCTCGGGTGAGATCGCGATAGGGATGGGAGCGGCGCAGGACGTTGTAGAGGGAGGCTTCGTCCCAAGTCTCGGCGCCGCAGCTGGCGACGATCTGCTGCATGAGGACGTCGATCGGGGACTCGGGTATCTCGAGCTGGTCGAGCTCGCCAGAGCGCATCTTGCCGAGGAGCGCGGCCTGCTCGAGGAGGTCGTCGCGCGTGGTGGCGAACAGACGGCCTTTTGGGATGGCGCCGCGCCAGTGGCCGGCGCGGCCGACGCGCTGCATGGCCACCCCGACGTTGCGGGTGGTGGCGATCTGGCAGACAAGGTCGATGTCGCCGATGTCGATGCCGAGCTCGAGGGAGGCGGTGGCGACGAGGATTTTGATCTCGCCGGCCTTGAGTTTCTGCTCGGCGTCGAGGCGGAGGGAGCGGGAGAGAGAGCCGTGGTGGGCGGCGACGTTCTCCGGGCCGAGGCGCTCGGCGAGCTCGAAGGAGATCTTTTCGACGAGGCGGCGGGTGTTGACGAAGACGAGGGTGGAGCGGTGGGAGTCGGTGTAGTGGGCGAGCTTGTCGAAGATCTCCTGCCACATGGTTGTGGAGGTAAGCGAACCAAGCTCTTCGGACGGGACCTCTATGCCGAGATCCAGATGGCGGCGCTGGCCGACCTGGATGATCCGGGCCGGGGAGCGGGAGGGATGAGAGCCGGTGAGGAAGTCAGCGACCAGCGAGATGGGGTTCTGGGTGGCGGAGAGACCGATGCGCTGCGGCGGGCGGGAGAGGCCGGTGAGGAACGCACCGGGAGAGAGCGGGTTCTCTCCGCAGACCAGGGCTTCGAGGCGCTCGAGGGAGAGGGAGAGGTGGGTGCCGCGCTTGTTGCCGGCGACAGCGTGGATTTCGTCAACGATGACGGTCTCTACGAGGCGGAGGAGCTCGCGAGGTTTGGCGGCGGTGAGCAGGATATAGAGGGACTCGGGGGTGGTGACGAGGATGTGGGGCGGGTGCCGGAGCATGGCCGCACGATCCTTCGCGAGGGTGTCGCCGGTGCGGACGGCGGTTCGGATCTGCGGGGCGAGATAGCCGCGCTCCAGAGCTAACTGCTGGATCTCGCGGAGGGGCTGCTCGAGGTTCTTCTGGATGTCATTGGAGAGGGCCTTGAGCGGGGAGATGTAGACGACTTGCGTGTGGGCGGGGAGGCGGCCCTCGATGGATTGGCGGAGGAGATGGTCGATCGCGACGAGGAAGGCGGCGAGGGTTTTGCCTGAGCCTGTGGGAGCGGAGATGAGGGTAGACTGACCGGCGACGATGGCGGGCCAGCCGGCTTCCTGAGGCTCGGTGAGGGAGCCGAACTTGTTGAGGAACCATTCGGCCGTGACAGGGTGAGCCCAGGCGAGGGCGGCGGGGATTGTGGGTTCGGGGCGCGCCGTGGGCATGGGCTATTCTAGCGCGGCTGTTCGCCTTCGGTTCGCCTGGCAGGCTACATGTTTCCGGAGCCTACGTCGGCGGAGGCTGCGGCCGGGTTGTCGAGGTCGAGGTACTGTTCGATGACCTTCTCGAGAGTTCCCTGGGCGGAAAGGATGAAGTCGATGGCGTCGCGACCGGCGCCCTGGCCACCTGGGTTCGGGGTGGTGTAGTGGGCCATGGCTTTGACCTGCGGGCGGGCGTTGGCGGTCGCGATGGCGAGGCCGCAGACGCGCATGACCGGGAAGTCGACGATATCGTCTCCGACGTAGGCCATCTGATCCATGGTGATGCCTGCCTTCGCGGCGATCTCCTGGGCGGCAGCGAGCTTGTGGGCCTGACCCTGATAGACGAACTCGAGGTGAAGATCGCGGGCGCGGATGGCGACTGTCTGCGATTGGCGCTTGGTGATGATGCCGACGCGGAGGCCACCGAGCCGGGCGAGCGAGATTCCGAGGCCGTCATGGGCGGAGAAGCCTTTGATCTCCATGCCTACGCCGACGGGATCCTCCGGTGTGCGGGAGGATGGGATGGGGGCGACGATGATCTGTCCGTCGGTAAGGACGCCGTCGACGTCGAAGATGAGGACCTTGATGTTGCGGGCGCGCGCTTCTGCGGAAGAGGACATGAGCTGATGATACCGAGTGGAACGAAAGAGGTATGGCCCGGAGCGAAGGCGTAGGGATAGGCTCCTCGCACACTGTCGATGCGATTGGCGGTGACGAGGTCCGACTGATGCATCGCCTGCGAACCGCTTCCCTGCTGCTGCTCTCTGCCTGCCTTCCACCTGCCTTTGCGGCCGAGATCGCGAAAGGCCCACAGAGCAGCACCGTGACGTGCCAGGCGGGGCCGGAGTGCACGACCGAGGTGATCGATGGCCGTGCTTACCAGGTGCTGCGATCGGCGGAGCTCGTAGTGAAGGTTTCGATCTCTACGGAGGGCGAGTACACGCGCGCCGATGTGTCTATCGCCAACAACTCCTCGCGGCAGATGGATGTGCTGCCGACGGAGTTCCGGTTGAATGTACTGTCACCGTCGCCGCGAACGCTGGAGTACGTGGAGCCGGCGAGTCTTCGATTGCCTCCTGTGGCAGAGGGCCGGAAGAGGCGCACCACCGTGCCGACGATAGCTCTGATTCCACCGAAGCCGCAGCCAGATCTGACGGCGAGCGGAGTCTTGCCGGACGGTGCGGTGGAGGGCAAGGTGTTCTTCGAGCGGGACCGAAGGGCGAAGCTGCTAAAGCTGGTGTTGCCGATCTCTGGCGCGACCTTTGAGTTTCCTTACCGGATGCAGTAGGAGGCAAAGAGAAGGGCCACGACGAATGTCGCGGCCCTTCGGTTGATTCTAAGCTTGTGTAAGTTTAGACGGGCTGAATGTTGGCAGCCTGCTTGCCCTTCGGTCCCTTGGTGACATCGAAGGAGACGCGCTGGCCTTCCTGGAGGGACTTGAATCCCGAGGAGTTGATTGCTGAGTAGTGGGCGAAGAGATCCTCGCTGCCATCCTCAGGGGTGATGAAGCCGAAGCCTTTTGAATCATTGAACCACTTTACTGTTCCGTTTGGCATGATGCTCGCTTTCGCGCGATGATGTGTCGCGTGTGTCTCTATGGTAGCAGGGGTGGGGGACGGCGGGCGGATTATTTGCGAGGAGGGGGAGGGGGTACTTGCCCTCCCCCCCGTACTTCAGACCTAAAGTCTTCTATTTACAGGGTCTAAGTACCTCGACGGTCTGGCATGACACCTTTTGAGTTGAAGGAGCATCTACGGTGCGGCGGCCTCTTCGGGCCGGCTCGACGGTGTGGTTCGGCGGATCGAGCGGGGATGTGAGGGCTTTGCGCCTCCTTCGCGCGTTGAGCTCCTCTGTGGGCAGGATTCGGGTGCGCTCGACCTGGTGAACCGCGATGGTTTGTTTGGTTGCCATTGAATTTCCTTTCGTGCTGATCAATATTTTTGGGCTACGAGTTAAATGCGAAAGGCTGCGGCGGGCTCGGGTGAGCCAGCTGCAGCCTGCTGTGTTGCTGAGTTCCAGTTTACGTGTGCTGTGAGGGTGATTGCGCCACGACCGCAGGGCATGCGGGATTCAGGCGATGAGGCGACGGCGAAGTGCAGTGAGGAGGCCGAGGGAGCCGGTGGCGAGCAGGGCGAGGGAGGCGGGTTCCGGGGTGGCAGTGGGGGAGACCTCGGGAGTGATGGTGAGGGTGTAGGGGATTTGACCCATGGGGCCGCCGCGGGTCCTGTACTCGTCGGTGAAGAGTTGGAAGGTACCGGTCAGGAAGAACGTCTGGTAGGGGCCGGCGATGTACCCACTCACGGAGACGGGGTTGTAGCCAGCAAGAACGGGACCGTAGAAGACGTCGTAGATGCCAGGAGGGACGGAACCGATGCCGAACGCTACCGTGCCGTAGCTCCCCGGCTCGAGGACGAAGAGGCCGGATGCTCCTCCGGCGGGAGAGCCATCGATGGTGGAAGAGTCGGTGCTGCTGCGGAAACGAACCCGATTGGTAACGCCGACACCAGGTTCTCCGCCAGCCAGGCCGGTGGCAGGGAGGGAGAAGGCGTAGGTGTGGCCGTTGCCGGTGAGAACGAAGTCGTCGATCTCCGTGGCGTGGGCGGCGGTGGGTGCAGCGATAGCGAAGGCAAGCAGGAGAGCGGAAGAGAGATGACGCATGGCTTGAGTTTCCTCTGGAGGACGGCGCGAATGTGAGGAGCATGAAGGGGAGCCAGCGTGAGCGTCAAGGAGATTCGCGCCAGTTGGGGAATGGTTTGTACCCGGGTGATTACCCGGCAGATTGGGCCGGGCAGAGGGGGCGCTCAGCGGGGGGAGGAGCTGAGGTCGGCGCGGAAGCGGAGGATCGTGATTTCGGTGTGCTGGATGTTGGGTTCCACGAAGGCCTCCCAGTGGATGCGCTCCGTTCGCGACATGGCGGCGAGGATGGGGTCGGGTTGATCGAGGGCGGCGAAGTTGGGGAGGCTGCGGACGAGGAAGACGCGGTCGGGGCTTTCGCCGACGACGGTGGTGAAGACCTCGAGGGAGGCGATGCCGGATTTGCGGGCTGCTGGCAGGAGATCGGAGCGGAGGAGATTGAGGAAGTCGGGGAGGGTGCCGGGGCGGAGTCGGTACTCGGTGAGGACGGAGAGGGGTTGGGTGGCTTCGGGGTTGAGGGAGAGGTCGGGGTGGAGGAGGATGGCGGACTCGCGGTTGGAGGCGATGGGCGGGACGCGTCGGGCGCTGAGGGCGTGGGCCTGCTCGGCCGTCAGGCCCTTGTCGGTGTATTTGCCCTGGTCGTAGTGGATGAAGGAGGTGAAGGGGAGGACGGTGAGGTAGCGATCGGAGGGGCCGAAGGTGGCGGTGGAGAAGATGTAGCAGGCGGGCGCTCCGCCACGGACGACGGCGGCGCAGTAGTCCTTTTGCGCGGACTCGAACTGGCCGGACATGCCGGAGTGGATCTGGGTCTCTTCGAGGAGGGCGTGTGGCGATGTGGAGGTCTGGGCGGAGGCGGAGAGGGCGGCGAGGGCCAGGAGGACGAACGATCGCATGGGAGATGGTGCGGCGCGGGATAGGGCGCGGTCAAGTAGCGGAGGGTGGCAGCGGCGACTTCTCTGTGGAGCTCCGGCAGGCGCGGGTGTGACCTCCAGCCGTGGTTACCGGATAGATGGCCCGGTTTCGGTGAGGCGTGGGCACCGGGCCATCCGCCATCTAGGAATGCAGCTGGCGCCGGATGGTCTGGAGAACGCCGAGGGAGCCGGTGGCGAGGAGCAGCAAGGTGGCGGGCTCGGGAACGGGCGCGGCCTCGGGCGCAATGGTGAGGGTGTAGGGGGTTTTGGTCTCGACGCCTCCGACGGGGGTGACGTCGGTGAAGATGTTATAGGTGCCGGGAACAAAGGTGTTGCGAACGGTTCCCGTGATGGTGTCTCCGCTAAAGGTCAGGCTGAGGGGCGAATTGCCGTAGAAGATCTCGAAGCGATCGCCGCCGGGGCCGAAGGAGTCAAGCTCGAAGTCAGGGAGGGAGGGTACGAGCCCGGTGTAGAAGGTGGCGATAAAGGTTTCGTTGGCCTCGCCATTCACCGTTCCGGGGCCTGAGAGCGGGAGTATGGAGGCGAAGCTGGGGTGATTGGGAGAGACGGAGGAGGCGGGAAGCGAAAAGATGAAGGTGTCGCCGTGACCGACTATGGTGAAGTCGTCCAGCTGGTCGGCACGGGCCAATGTAGCGGTGGAGAGAACAGCGGTTGAGAGGAAGACCAAAGCGGCGGAGATCGGACGCATCATTTGGGAGTCCTTTAGCGGACGTCCATCGTAGCGAACGGACCGCGACAAGAGGGTGCTCCTCGAGGGGACTCCGCGTCAATGGAATCTTGCTGATACGGATGAGGTGGGGCGAAATCTCTGGGGGAATTACTTTTTGAGTTCCTGGCTGGCGATGAAGGCTTGGTATCGCTGATTCATGGCGACATCCTCGGGAGACGGCGGGTTGTGTCTGACGTACTCTTCCCAGAAGGCGGGGTCCATGCACTGGCAACCCTGGGGCAGGGTGAAGCCGGGCGGGGTGAGCTGGGGCTCGAAGATGTCACGGAGTCGCTTGGGGCCGAAGGCGTCGAGGAAGGTAGCGTCGTCGGGGAAGGCCGGGTAGTCGTGGTTGCGGAAGTGCCCGCGGAACTCGCGAAAGGTGGTGCGGTCGCGGATCTTGAACGGGGCGCGGGGCATGGGGGTGCTCCGGGTGAATGAGTAGGTGGATGCGGGTGGGGCTGGTTCTTGTTGGCTTGGGGGTGTTGAGAAGCATTGAAGTGGGCGGGCGGTGGACCGCCGCCTGGGCTGGGTTGCGCCCACTCGTCGCGGTGCGGCGGCGATGAGTGGGCGCCCGGTCGGGCTGATGAGGCTCGGGCTGCCGGCCCGCGCTTAGCTGCAGCCGCTGGTGTTGCCGCAGGACATGCAGCGGTAGCAGGAACCGGAGCGGGTCATGATGGCTCCGCAGGTGGCGCAGGAGGGTGCGTCGCCCATGTCGTAGAGGCTCTTCATGGCGTCGGCGGCGTGGTAGAGGCCCCGGTCTTCGGGCATGTGGGGAAGCGAGGCGGATGCCTGGGCGGAGCTGCCGAGGCCGGAGCGGGCGGCGAGGTCCGGGGCGATGGTGGCGTTGCGCTCGGGGGCGATTCCGGACTGGGGAGCGGAGCGGTCGGGTGTGTTGTTGAAGGGGTCGGCCTGATCTTCAAAGCCGCTGCCCTCGAGGAGGGATGGGGGGTTGGAGGCCGTGGCTGGGGTGGAGGCAGCGGTGGCGGTCGATGCGGATGCGGCGGGGGCGCCGATAGTTCCGAGCACGGGGATGGAGGGCTGGTTCTGGTTGGGGGCGAGGGTGTGGAAGAGGTCGAGCTGGTGACCGTTGAGGAAGCGGATCTGCATCCAGCGGAAGAGGTAATCCATGATGGATTTGGCGTAGCCGATCTGCTCGTTGCCGGTCCAGCCGGATGGTTCGAAGCGGGTGTGGGCGAACTTCTCGGCGAGGACGCGGAGGGGGACGCCGTGCTGGAGGGCGAGCGAGATGGCGGTGGCGAAGGAGTCCATGAGACCGGAGACGGTGGAGCCTTCCTTGGCCATACGGATGAAGATCTCGCCGGGGCAGCTGTTGGGGTAGAGGCCGACGGTGATGTAGCCCTCGTGTCCGGCGATCGAGAACTTGTGGGTGACGGATGCGCGCTCGGCGGGGAGGCGGTGACGGACGGCGCGCGGGGGCTCCTGGGCGTCGAAGCTGTCGGCGTTCTGGGTTGCGGCGGCCTGCAGGGTGTGCAGCTGGGTTTCGAGCTGGGAGATGCGATGGTGCTGGGTTTCGAGGATGGTGTTGTGGTCGGCGCGGACCTGGGCGAGCTCCTGGTCGCTGGGGGTGAGGCCGGCGGCGAGTTTCTCGGCGAGGACCGCTTCGCGGACCTCGATGGTGCCGGCGGCGACGGGAGTCCTGGTGAGGGACTCGTCGGTCTGGGCAGGCGAAGGCATGCCGGCGGCGGACCTGGTCTCGGGAGACTTCTTCTTCTCATCGGACTGGGCGGAGACGTTGAGGGGCTGGGTGCCCTTGGAGCCGTCGCGATAGATGGCTACGGCCTTGATGCCCTGACGCCAGGCTTCGAGGTAGGCCTCGGCGACGTCATCGACGGTGCAGTCATGGGGCAGGTTGACGGTCTTGGAGATGGCGCCGGAGAGGAAGGGCTGGGCGGCGGCCATCATCTTGATGTGGCCCATGTAGTGGATGGAGCGTGTGCCCTTGGCGGGCTTGAAGGAGCAATCGAAGACGGCGAGGTGTTCGGGCCGGATGTGGGGAGCGCCCTCGATGGTGCCGGTGGCGTCGATGTAGGAGACGATGGCGTTCATCTCGGCCTCTTCGTAGCCAAGCTTGATGAGAGCGGAGGGGACGGTCTGGTTGACGATCTTGATCATGCCGCCGCCGACGAGCTTCTTGTATTTGACGAGGGCGAGGTCAGGCTCGACGCCGGTGGTGTCGCAGTCCATCATGAAGCCGATGGTGCCGGTGGGGGCGAGGACGGTGACCTGGGAGTTGCGGTAGCCGTGGCGTTCGCCGTGAGAGAGTGCGCCGTCCCAGGAGTTTTTGCTGGCGGCGATGAGTTCCGGCAGCTGCGGGACGGAGAAGGGCTCAGAGGAGTTGCTGGTGGCGAGGCCGATCTTGTTGACCTCCGCGCGATGCATGCGGATGACGTCGAGGAAGGGCTCGCGGTTGACGTAGAAGCCGGGGCAGGCTCCGCCGGTTGCCTGTGCCTGCTGAGTGAGGGGTGTGGCAGCGCCGAGGGCGGGGCAGGTTTCGGCGATGCGCGAGGACTGCCAGTAGGCGTCGCCGCAGAGGATGGCGGTGAGGGCACCGGCG
This sequence comes from uncultured Acidobacteriaceae bacterium, assembly GCA_963719405.1. GTDB lineage: Bacteria > Acidobacteriota > Terriglobia > Terriglobales > Acidobacteriaceae > Edaphobacter. The sequence continues at coordinate 3,226,817 of OY970381.1, read as the reverse complement.
AAGTCGCGGCCTGCGTCGGAGTCGTAGGGAAGGCCGAAGGACATGAGGAGCGCGCCAAGGTTGGCGTAGCCGAGGCCGAGCGGGCGGTAGTCGTGCGAGTTCTTCGCGATCATCTCGGTTGGATAGCCGGCGGAGTCGACGATGATCTCCATGGCGGTGGTGACGATGCCGATGGCGTGGCGGTAGGCGGGGATGTCGAACTGGCCGCCGGGGGTGACGAACTTCAGCAGATTGAAGGAGGCAAGATTGCAGGCGGAGTCGTCGAGGAACATGTACTCCGAGCATGGATTTGAGGCGTTGATGCGGGCGGTGTTCTTAGAGGTGTGCCAGCGATTGATGGTGGTGTCGTACTGCATGCCGGGGTCACCGCACTGCCAGGTGGCTTCAGCGATGGAGTGCATGAGATCGCGGGCGCGGTATTCCTTGACGGGGGTGCGGGTTTTGACGGCGCGGGTGGTGAAGGTGAGGTCCTGCTCGACGGCGTGCATGAACTCGTCGTTGACGCGGACGGAGTTGTTGGCGTTCTGGAAGAAGATGGAGGTGAAGGCCTCGGAGTCTGGGCCGGAGCCGTCGTAGCCTGCCTGCACGAGGGTCCAGGCCTTCTTCTCTTCGACGACCTTGCACTGGATGAAGTCTTCGATGTCGGGGTGGTCGACGTTGAGGATGACCATCTTGGCGGCGCGACGGGTCTTGCCGCCGGACTTGATGACGCCGGCGAAGGCGTCGAAGCCGCGCATGAAGGAGAGTGGGCCGGAGGCTGTGCCGCCGCCGGAGAGGGTCTCCATGCTGCCGCGGATGGCGGACAGGTTGGAGCCGGCGCCCGAGCCCCATTTGAAGAGCATGCCCTCGGTCTTGGCGAGGGTGAGGATGGAGTCGAGCGAATCCTGGACGGAGTTGATGAAGCAGGCGGAGCACTGGGGCTTGGTGTAGCCGGTGACGGAGAACTCGACCTCGCCGGTGGCCTTGTTCCAGTGCCAGTTCTGGGCGTCGGAGTTGGGCTCAAGGCGATCGCAGCCGACGTTGAACCAGACGGGGGAGTTGAAGGCTACCTTCTGGTTCAAGAGCAGGTGGCAGAGCTCGGCATAGAACACCTCAGCATCCTGTGGCGTGGCAAAGAAGCCGTCGCGCATGCCCCAGTCGCGGATGGATTCGGCGACGCGGGAGATGAGGGCGCGGACGCCGTCTTCGCGCTGATCGGTGCCATTGAGGCCATGGAGGTACTTCGAGGCGACGATGTTGGTCGCGGTCATGGACCAATCAGCGGGGACTTCGACGCCCTTCTGCTCGAAGATGACCTTGCCCTTGAAGTCCTGGATGATGGCGTCGCGGCGCTCCCAGGTGATCTGGTCGTAGGGGCTGACGCCGGCCTCGGTGAAGAGGCGACGGAAGGCGAGCCCGGGACTGGATCGGCGGGCGGCCGTGTTGCTCGAAGGAGAGGTCTGACCGTTGGCGGGTGTGGAGGCGGTATGAAAGGGATTGTGCGTGGTCGACATGGAACGTGCTCCTTCGGAAGCGGGTGCTGCGAGATGTGAGATCAGGCGCCGGGGTGGCGGCGCGGGTGTAGAGAGAACAATCGGTGGATCTGGTTTGAGCTATCTCTGAAACGCGGTGCAAAGTGTTTTCTGCCGCTGGGAGAAAAGCCCGGAGGATAGGTCCGGGTGAGTTTTGCGAGTGGAGCGCGATGCTTGTCGCTCTTCGTTGGGCTGCGTCGCAGTCGTGAAAGTACCGCCGCTTATGGGGTGTGTCAAGTATAAAGCACTACATGTTGTGTTGCATTTGTCGATCCCACTGTTTACGCAGGTTTGTGAGCCGTGCACGTGAAAACTCGGGAGTTCCGCTGTGGATATCTGCTCCAGGCTGCACCGAACGTGGGATTGAAGGGCGTCGGGTGGGGTGATTTGAGGGTAGGCCTCGAGCAGAGCAGAGGCAAGCTCCCGCAGCCTGTGAAGATCGGGGACAATCGTGGAAATCGGGAGCCGGACCCAAGGCCGCAGAGGTGAAGGCGTGATCGACGTGTCTAGACGTAGCGGTCGAGCCAGGAGATGGCGGTCTGGTCGGTCAGAACGATGTGCTCTCCGAGGCGACGGTAGCTTTCGAACTGGGATTCGGTGAAGAACTGGTTGAGGGTGGTGTCGTGGGGGAAGTTCTGGTGCTGGCGGCGGTAGTTGAGGAGATCCGGGGGCTCGTCGCCGGTGAGGGACGCCTTGATGTAGAGGATGCGCCCGAACTGATCGGGGTGGGTGTCTTCGGGATAACGGATGGTTCCGTGGACGCAGTGAATGGAGTTTCCGGGAAACTCGCCAAAGGAGCAGAGGCCCTGGATGGTGGGTGGGGGCGACTGCGGACGTGAGATGGTGCCGGTGACCTCGCTGGAGTCGGTGGTGGAGATGCGGGCGCTGAGGACGAAGGGGAGGTCGGTCGTGGGCTGATGCTCTGCCTGAGGGAGCGGGGCGGCCGGATCCGTGGACTTCAGGCTGGAGAGCTCGTGGTCCTGTGCGGGCTCACGGATAGACGGCGGGATTGGAGCAGGGGTGAGATCGGCGGACGGCGCCGGGCCAGTGGTGGGGACAGCGGGGACGGCCAGACCTGCGCCGCTCAGAGCAGGCTCGTGCCCGGGTGACGGAGCAGGGTGATCCTGATGGGGATGATGGCGATGATGCGGCGGCGGAGGATCGGGCCGAGGAGGAACGGGGGAGGTCTCGTCGAGGGTGACTTCAACGCCGAAGTCGAGGCGTGCCTTTCGGATGGCCATGCCCATGCCTTCAAAGTGGAGGTGAGGGTCGGCCTCTCCGTCGCAGACGATGATGGTGCGGCAGCGGCGGCGGAGGAGCTCATACAGGCCCATGTTGTCGAAGTGCCCGCCGTCGGTGAGATAGACGTAGGAGGTGGTGTCATTGGAACGGCCGAGCAGTTCGGTAAGAAGCTTGAGGAGGCCGAAGCGGGGGGAGGACGGGAGGGGGTTAGGGGTTCTGGGCGGGGTGGGGATTGGGTGTGGCGGGGCGAAGGGATCGTCGTGCTCGGGAGGGGGGAGCTTCGACTCGGTGCTTTGGAGGCCGATGCGGCGGCGGCGCGGATTACGCAGCCACCAACCGAGGCGGACGTTGAAGACCGTGAGAAGAAAGGCGATGGCGGGGCTGGAGTGGTAGCCCATGTTGGGGCTGGCGGCGGCTCCGGAGATGGCTACGGCGGTGGCGACCATGAGTCCCTGCTCGCGGGTGTAGACGTAGTCGCGGGTGCTGACGAATCCGTTGAACTGGTTACGGGCGTCGGAGGCGGCGGTCCAGCCGACGTTGAATCCGGAGAAGAGCGGTGTGAAGGAGAAGCTGGAGGCTTTGCGCTCCTGATAGGCGAGGTCTTCGCCCATGGTGAGGTTAATGGAGGTGCAGATGATGGGGAATGGACCCTTGTACTTGCCGACGATCGGTTCGCCGTTATCGTCGAGGGCCGGGTGACCGCGCTCGTCACGCATGGTGTATCCGAGGGGAAGGAGCTGATCCATGCGGAGGTCGCGATCGTCGCGTGTGAAGCCGGTGAAGCGATTGGGTCTGCGGTTGGGGTTGGTGGCGCCGCCGTAGCAGCGGGCGAGACGGTCGCGGTAGAAGGTGTGCATGGAGAAGTCGTTGATATCGACGCGCCAGCCGAAGAGAGCGGCTACGGCGAGCGAGGAGAGAGCGAGCAACCAGAAGCGGGCCTGCTGTGTTTCGCCACCGGTGGAGACGTGAAGGGACCAGTCTGCGAACTTGGCGATCAGGACGAGGAGGCCGCTGATGAAGACTGGAGGCGCGATCTTGACGAGGTATTCGAGGACGACGCCGGTCTTGGTGGAGGTCTCGGCTGAGTTGGCGGCGGCATGGGAGGTTTGGCGGCTTTTGGCGGAGAGGACGCCGCCGACGCTGGTGACGAACCAGCCGAGCCAGACGGTGTAGCCGGCATGGGCCTGCCTAGCGAGGTGATTGAACAGGGAGGGGCCAAGGAGGGAGAACGAGCTGAGCGCGAGCCAGCCGCCGCCCAGGAGGAAGGAGAAGGCACGGGATCGGGCGAGCCATTCCCGTTGAGCGGAGTCGGTGGCGCGCCCTATGAGACCGAGTCCGGCTTCCACGGTGATGAAGGGGATGCCGAAGATAAGGGTGGGTAAGAGAACGACGCCGAGGGGAGCGATGAGGTGCGCAGAGACGGCGAAGGCGGCGACAAAGAAGAGGAGCCTGACCATCTCCACGAGCACGTAGGAGACGATGAGACCGAAGACGAAGAAGACGGGAACGATGATATTCGGGAGCTTGCTGGCGGCGCCGGCGACGGCGGTGAGGAAGAGCGCGCAGAGCACGAGGAAGACGAGAAGGAAGATGTGGTAATGCTCCCCGTTCTGCTGGGTGGGCGCTTTGCCGGAGAGGAAGTACACCCAGAGGAGCTGTGGACGGGAGCTCCAGTTGGAACGCAGGCGGGAGACGGGCTCGGACTCCCGCGAGTCGACCGAGACGTTGACGACCTCGGAGGAGGCGGACTGCCGGGAGTAGCTGGATTGGTAGTGGAGTTCCACCGGCTCAGTGATGGGAGCGAAGATGGCACTTCTGCTGCCCATTTCGGGAAGCGCGAGGCGATACATGGCCGGTGCGATGAAGGTGGAGGCGAGGAAGAGCGCGGCTGCGGTGAATTTGACCGCGAGCGGTGAAGGACCGGGTAACTGCAGGTCCACGAGCCACTTGTAGAGAAGGACGGCGATGGCGACGTAGCTGACGAGCAGAACAGCCGCGAGGATGTATCTGACATCGTGGTGCACACCGATGCGCCGGTTGAGCATGGTGCCGTACTGCGGGAGGAGAAGGATGAAGAAGAGGGTGGAGAGGAGGACGACCAGGTTGAGAGCTGTGTTGCGGGACCAGACGGCGATGATGGTCCAGCTATCGAGCGAGAAGACGCCGCGCCGGGGAGCGAGGTAGTTGGAGTAGCGGCGGAGCCAGGAGATGGGTTCCGGCTGGACGGTGGCGCGGTGCCCGAGAGGAGCGCTGCCGGGCTCATTGGGGATGGGGTCGAGGAGGCTTTCGACGGTGGAGACGCTGTCTGCACGGTAGATCCAGTTCGCGAGGAACTGATGGATGTAGCCGCCACCGGAGACGCTGGAGATGTAGTCGAGCTTGCCGATGCGGCGGTGACGGGAGAGAGCCTGGAGGATGCCTAGGTTGAAGGTGGCGCTGCGGATTCCTCCACCGGAGAGGCAGAGGCCAACGGCGGCGCGTCGCCGGGCTGCGTCGTAGGCGTCGGGTGTGCCGTCGGCGCGGTTACGGATGGTGTGGGTGGGCTGGTTGTGATTGGGGGGACAGACGGGCCAGTGTCCGGAGGCTTCGAGCTCACGCTCGAGCAGCCACTTGCTGGGTGTGTACTGGGTGATGAGGCTGAGGCGGGACTGGACGTCGGGCCGGTGCTCGAGGGCACGGGCGAGGTTTTCGACCGAGCTGAGGCACGCGTCGGCGCCGACGGATTCACTGCGGAACAGGATTGCGAGCTCTTCGCGTACGGTTGGCGCCGCGGTGGCTGGGAGGGCGCGCTGCGAGATGCTGAGGCGAGCCTTCTGCTGGGGCGCGGCGGCCGCAGTTGCGGCGGGCTTGGTGCCGAGTATGGGAAAGGTGATGCTTGCGAGACGCAAGCAGAACGACTTATTGCTGTCGACCATTGCAGGGCCCCACAAAGAGATGAAAAGTCTTGAGTAAGCGGGAGTTTAGCAGCGATTCCGCAAAGTGTGACATGGAAGTTTTGTGGTGCCGGGATGGAGGAGGCGGAGCTCCTGTCCAGCAGGAGGGAGACCGAAGGGTGGAAAGGAGGTGTGTGCTGAAGCGGGTGCGAGGGCGTATCGTAGCTGGCATGCGGGATAGCGGGAGAGGAGACGGGCGATGCTGAGGAGAGATTTTCTTCGAAGGACGGCGGGCACGATGGGAGCGGCCTGGCTGGGGCAGAGGGTGGGTCGGGCGAGTACATTTCTAGGCGATCAACCGGCTTTGCCGCAGAGGTTTGAAGCGCACGATGAGGTTGTCCTGGGGAAGACCGGCATCCGCACGAGCCGGTTGGCGATGGGCACCGGGACGATCGGCGGAGGTGGCCGGTCAAACCAGACGAGGCTGGGAACAGATCCGTTTACGAAGCTGCTGGCGGACGGATATCACGAAAGGGGTCTGCGGTTCTTCGATTCGGCTGACTCGTACGGCAGCCATCCCTACGTGGGAGCTGCGCTGAAGGGCATTCCGCGGGACAAGGTGACGGTGCTGACGAAGACGGATACACGAAACCCGGCGGGTGTGCGGGCCGATCTCGATCGTTTCCGGAGGGAGCTCGGTGTGGATTACATCGATGTGGTGCTGATTCACTGCGTGACGGAGGCTGACTGGACGACGCGCTACCGGGGCGTTATGGATGTGCTTTCCGAGGCGAAGCAGAAGGGTGAGATCCGGGCGCATGGGGTCTCGTGCCACAGCCTGCCAGCGTTGAAGGCCGCTGCTGCATCGCCGTGGGTGGAGGTGGACCTGGTTCGGCTGAATCCGATCGGGTCGCACATGGATGCGGATCCGGAGACGGTGATCGGGGTTTTGAAGCAGATGCGGGCGCAGGGCAAGGGGATCGTGGGCATGAAGATCCTGGGTCAAGGGGATCTGCGAGACAAGCCGCAGGAGGCGATCCGGTACGCGCTGAGCACGGGAGTGCTGGATGCGTTCACGATCGGTGCGGAGTCGGAGAAGGAACAGAACGACCTGGTACGGAGGATTGCTACCGCGGCCTGAGGCGTTTGTTGCCGGTCAGGGTTGGTGGGGCTGGAGGAGGAGCCAACCGACCATCACGGCCAGACCGAGGACGAGGACGATCAGGGCGATCAGGAAGGCGCGAAAGGCGCGGATCTGGCGCTCGATGGCCACGATGCTGCGCCCGAGAGCGATGGTTACGGAGCGTGCACCGTCGGCAACATCCGAGACGGCGGCGAGCTCGGCGGAGAGGGAGTCGAGCTGGCGAGACAGAGAGGCGTTGCCGGTGGCGACACGCGCGAGGCCGGCGTGGATATCCTCAGCGAGGACGTTGAGGTTTGCGGCGCTTTCCGCCTTTGAAGAGAGAAGTCTTTCCGCGACGGAGCTGAACCGCTCGATGTGAGGGACCGCATCGATCAATTTTGGAAGAAGCTCAAAGAGCCTGGGCAACATAGGAGAACAGTGTACGAGATGAGCGCCGGCTTACTGCGTGGCGAGAGCGGCGTGTGGCCAGCCGTCTGTCCACGCGATGGTGGAGAGCTGCATGGAGGGTTTTCCGGAGGTCGCGTCGTAGGCGTGGAAGACGATGAGGTCCGGCTGATGCGGGTCTTTTGAGTTCGGAGCCATAAGGACGCTTTCGCCGCCGGGGCCGAGCCAGCGGGTGTTGGCAAGGAGGAGAGCGGTGCCGCCACCATCCTCGAGACGCTTTCCGGAGCGGTCGAGGAAGGGACCGGTCACGGACTTCGAACGGCCTACCATCGTGTGGTAGGTGCTGTGAGTTCCGCGGCAGCAGAGATCCCAAGAGGTGAAGAGATAAAAGAAGCCGCCGTGGCGGACGATGAAAGGGGCTTCGATGGCCTCGGAGTCGGGTGGGAGACCGCTGATCTTTTCGTTGAGACCAGCGGTGGACTCGGTGCGTGGAGTTGCTTCCCTTCCCCTTCGAGCGAGGGAGTAGAGGCGTGTGTCCGCGGTGCTCAGGAGGCCGGTGGTGTCGTCGAGCCGGCGCATCTTGATGCCATCCCAGAAGCTGCCGAAGGAGAGCCAGCCGTGCCCAGCGGCATCCTGGACAAAGTTGGGGTCGATGGCGTTGAAGTTGTCGGTGGCTTTGGACTCGAGCACGAGGCCCTTATCGACCCACTTGTAATCGGGGCTTCTGGGATCGAGGGTCTTGTTGACGGCGAGGGCGATGCCGCTGGTGTTCTTTCCGAAGAGCGAGTAGCTGTAGTACATCCGGAACTCGTTGCCGACGCGTTGGACGTCGGGGGCCCAGAGCTCTTTGGTGCCGGGGCTGCGCTCATGGATCCAGTGCGGGATGTCTTCGAAGGCCTGGCCGCAGAGGCGCCAGGTGTGGAGGTCCTCGGAGCAGCGGATCGCGAACTCTCCGCCTTCACGAGTCTTGCCCGTGGCAAAGACGTACCAGGTGTTGCCGTCCTTTGCGATGGAGGGATCGTGCGTGCCGGCGACGTCGCCGGAGAGATCAAGGGCTCGGGGCTGCTGGGCGTGGAGCACGGAGGAGAGGACGGCGCTGCCAAGCAGGAGGGCGGCGGATCGAATGTACGTCATGTGTCTCCTTACGGCCTGAGTCGCCGCCAAGCTGCTAGCGGGACAGGGCCGCTGAGGATTCGAGGTAGGGCTTGGGCTGGCGACGGCGGCTGTACCAGTTCGCGGCGAGGGTGAGCGCTGTGAGCAGGAGGATGGAGGCGACGATGCCCTGGGACCAGAGGCAGTAGATGCACCATTTCCGGATGACATAGGCCTCAAGATAGGTGAGCATGGCGGCGAAAAAGAAGCCTATTTGCGCGAGCTCGAAGACGATCCAAAGGCGGCCGAAGAGGGCGAGGATGGCCATGGCGGCGTAGCCGATGATGCCGAGGGTGGCGACGGGGATGTGGGGGGATGCGCCGGTTGCGGGCTCGTCAAAGCTGCGCGGAGGGAAGACGGCATAGCGCGAGTGGTTGACGGCGCCGCAGTCGAACTTCTCGGTGACGGCGCAGGGTGGCGCCTGCGCGGGGTCCTGATTGTGCACGCGAAGGGCGAGGATGCTGACGAAGATGCCCGCCATTGCCAGCAGAGCGATAAGGAACTTCATGGGCTCATTCTACGTGTCGGGTCTCGGTCAGTGGGGATGACTGCCGTGTTTGGGGTCGTAGACGACGTCGACGAGGTTGTCCCTGTAGTCGATGGTGAGAGTGAGATCCCGGAGGGTGGGAAAGGCGATGAAGCCGCCGATCTCCATGCCCACGTCTCGGGAGATGCCGGAGAGATCGACTGAGACTGTGCCGCGCATCTGCTGGCGGAGGCCGGCGAACTGGATGGTGAGGAGGTCCGCCTGGAGGACGTCCCTCACCTCTCCGCTGACACCCCGGAGGTGGGTGTGGAAGTCCTGTTCTACGTGGGTGACAACGCGGGCGGCGTCCGGGGAGATGATCGGAGTGGCGGCCCCGGTGTCCATGACGAAGAGCCGGGGCGGGGTGATGGGGTCACCTTTCGGGGAGATGAGGTAGGTGGGAAATATGAGGTCATGGCCGATGCGATAGACCCTGGCCCAGTTTTTCATCTCCGGCGCGATGTAGCGATCGTGGAGGGCGGGTTGAGTGTCGAGCGCGGGTTGTGCCTCTGTTCCCTCGCCGGTGGTGGCCAGGCCTGCGGGCTGGGGCGCCTGGTCGGGAGGAGCGGGGAGTGGAGCGAGGCGAAGCTCCCTTGCCGGGATGTCGAGTGTGACGAGGTAGTTGCGGAAGACATCCGGACCGATGAGGCCGTCGACCTCCAGGATGTTTCGCTTTTCGACGACATGGACGATGCAGTTGCGGAACTCCATGGATCCGATGCGGAGGCTGTCGACGTGCGTGACAAAGGTCGACCGCGCACCCTTGTCGCCCAGACCGGCGGCAGACACCTCTGCCTCGGGGACGAGGCCGGCGCTGAGCGCGGCACCCCGGCTGAGGAGGATGCCCGAGGCACCGCTGTCGATCTCGAGGCGCTTGCGTTTGCCGTTCATGTAGGTGTCCAGGCCGACGGCGTAGTTCGGCAGGGCGGGGCCATTGGAGATGTCTTCCATCCTGATGGCTGCGGAGCGCAGGTCACCGACGGGCTGGCAGTCGCCCCTTCCGAGGGCCTGGAGGTACCGGATCGACTTCTCGGCCGCGGCCTTCTCCTCGGGTGAGGCGTCCGGTGCCGCGAGGCGCGCCTCTAGGCGAGCGATCCTTTGCTGCGGGGTGGATGCCTCGAAGTTGGCTCTATCCCATGCGCGCCTGATGGCGGGGTCTGCGGGAGCCAGAGAGTGGGCGAGATCCAGCTGCCTGCGCGAGCTCGCCCACATGGCGCCGAGGGCGAGGTAGCGGGAGAGGTCAAGATGAACGCGAGGGAGGCAGGGGTCGATTTTGATTGCCTGCAGGAAGGAGTCAAGGGCAGTTTCCGGCTCACCGCGGCGGAGGGCGACCTCTCCGAGTGCGGCGGCGACGTCGGGATCGTGGGGGTGGTCGGCGAGGGCCTTTCTCGCGAGGGTGAGGGCGCTCTCGACCTGCTGTCCGGCGAGCTGCGCGCGTATGAGGCCGACGGTGGCGGGGATGTCTGCGGGGTTTTGCTTCAGGGCGGCGGTGTAGATCTGCTCAGCGGCGGCGAGGTCGTGGCGGTCCATAGCCTTTTCGGCGTCGCCGGGAGGTGTGTGGTTGACGGCGCAGCTTCGGCTTCCCTGCCCGAAGAGCAGGGCGGGGGCGAGGAAAAGAGCTGCGAGGAGTGGGGCAAAGGAAAGCCTAAACATGGGCGCGGATCCGATGAGCGCGTTCATCCTACACCTGTTCCGGAGGGGGTGAAGCTTCCATCCAGGGTGCAAGGCGGGTGTTCATGATGCGCACTGCATCGGGACTTTCGTCGATCATGATGAAGCGTCGGCCGTGTTTCGCGGCGGCCTCGCCGGTGGTGCCGCTACCGGCAAAGAAGTCGAGGACGAGGTCACCGGGGTGGGTGTGGACCTTGACGATGCGCTCGAGGACACCGAGGGGCTTCTGGGTGGCGTAACCGGTCTTTTCCCTGCCGGTGGGGCTGACGATGGTGTGCCACCAGACGTCGGTGGGAGTCTTGCCGCGTTCGGCTTTCTCCGCTCCGACGAGGCCCGGGGCCATGTAGGGAATGCGGTCGCACTCCTCGAGATTGAAGGTATAGAGATCGGGCGAGCGGGTGTACCAGAGGATGTTGTCGTGCTTGGCGGGCCAGCGTTTTCTGGCGCGGGCGCCGTAGTCGTAGGCCCAGATGATCTCGTTCTGGAAGGAGGCGCGGCCGAAGATCTCATCAAGCATGACCTTGCAGTAGTGGACCTCGCGGGGGTCGATGTGGAAGAAGAGGCTGCCGGTGGGTGAGAGGATGCGGCGGGCCTCGAGCATGCGGGGACGGAGGAAGTGGACGAGGTCTTCGAAGGTGTCTTCGTAGCCGGCGGCTTCGCCGGGCTCGCCTGCCGGGACGAGTTCGGTACGGTAGCGGCGGCCACCGAAGCCGGTACGGTCGCCTTGGGGATCGCGGACGGAGCGCATGCGAAGACGCTGCTGACGGCGACCGGTGTTGAAGGGTGGATCGATGTAGATGAGGTGGACGGAGCCGTCGGGGATCTCTTTGAGGATGGGGAGATTGTCACCGTGCACGATCTGGTTCAACATCCCTCCTTCGCGGTTTGCGGGGCTGATGTAACACGTTCGTCGTCTTTGCCTTCGGCATAGGAAGAGATAGAGTTTGTCTTGCAATCATCTTCGCTCGCAACGTGCCCAACGCCAAACTCATCCACGCGCTTGCCACCGATCCCGGACGCGTCCGCCGCAACAATGAGGACGCCGGAGCGGCGGCGCCGGCGCTGGGCGCATATGTGGTTTGCGATGGGATGGGAGGGGCGGCAGGCGGGGAGATTGCGAGCCGGCTTGCCATCGACACGTTTATGGCTCACCTGGCAGGCAGCGCTCCTTCGACTGACGCAGAGTCTCGAAATGGCGGAAGACCTGAGCAGCCGCCGGTAAACGGGCCGCAGTCGAAGCCGCAGACCCGTCTTCATGCGGCGGTCCATGCGGCGAACGAAGCGGTGTTTCAGCGGTCGTCGAGCGCCTCGCACCTTGCGGGAATGGGAACGACGCTGGTGGGGCTGCTCCATGTGGCGGGACCGGGGAGGGAACGACGGTCGACTCCGCGCGAGCCCAAGCCGCGCTTTATTACGCCGCCGACGCTGTTTCTGGCGAATGTTGGGGACAGTCGTTGCTATCGGCGTCGTGGAGGCGACCTGCTGCAGATCTCGACCGACCACTCCTTTGTGGAGGAGCAGTTGCTTGCTGGTCAGATTACAGCGGACGAGGCTGCGAGATCGCCGATGCGCAACTTCATAACGCGAGCGATCGGACCCCAGGCACACGTAGAGCCCGACATCCAGTGCTATCGACCGCAGACCGGAGACCTTTACCTGCTGGCTTCGGATGGGCTGACACGCGAGTTGACGAACGAAGCGATTGCCGGAGTTCTGGCGAGGCTGGTACCGACACCCACTCCGATGCAAAGTGAGTTGCAGATGGCGTGCCACGGGTTGATTGAAGCTGCGAACGAGAGTGGCGGCCGCGACAACATTACAGTGCTGCTGCTCGCTTTTCTCTAGATCAGGCTGCGCTGCTGACGCTTACCGCGGCTGGACCGATCTCCACGCTGGGAACAAGGTTGGGCTTCTGCATACGGAGAACGAGGATCTCTTCGACGATAAGCGTTGTGGAGCAGACGACGAAAGGGATGAGTTCTCCGAAGACCCTGGTCTCGATGAGAATCCCGAAGCTGAACATAAAGACGAACCAGATTGGGAGTAAGAGGAGCCACGCGCGGAGGCGCCGGTCCGGGATGCGGCGACGCATGACGACGACAAACAGCATGAGATATGCGCAGGCACTGAGCAGCTGAGGCCAGGCCTGGGGAACGAGCAGCGACTTTACGTTCCAGTTGAAGCGCGGGTAGAACTCGGATGGATTACCGGCAAAGGTATGGCGGATGACGATCTGCCAGGCGATCCAAAAGGCTGCGAGCGGAAGTACGAGAGCAAGGGTGCGTGGGCGGAGAGCTGCTGACCAGCGGTGTGGGCCGGAGGTGACGGCCTCATTGATGAGAAAGAGCGGAAGCAGGAGCAGCGTTGTCTCACGGTTGACGGTAGCAACGAGGAAGAGAGCAACGAAGAGGCCCCAATGCCGGCGGAAGTAGATGAGATACATGGCTGCCGAGAAGAAGGCGAGGCTCGGAAGATCGTAGATGAAGCGGAAGTTCTGGACGGTGTGCATGACGTAGGTAGCGCCGCAGACGACCAGTAACAAGGGATAGACCATGGGCGTAAGGAGATGGCGACGGGAGCTGGCCTGATAGATCTTTGTGGTGAACCAGCCGGTGAGGATGAGGCAGAGGACGTTGATGGCAGCCTGGACGAGCACCTCGGGCTGAACCGGTCGGGGGAACCAGAAGTGCGACATGGCGAAGGGCTGAACCATGAGGTGGAGTGTGGGGCTGGCATGTGCCCACCGCATGGGAAGCATCATGAGGCAGCGGCCCTGAAAGGGCATACGCTCCAGTCCCTGCTCGTAGAGGGCGGTATTGACGTAGGGGCGGGTGAGCCAGAGATAGCACCAGGCGAACTGGATGGTGGCGAGCAGATAGACCGTGTACAACAAAATCCGCTTCCTCGGTAGCATGTCAGCAATTAACCCCGTGTTGTCCGGATGCCCCAGCGTACTTTGGCCAGCAGACGATTCAGATCTGTCTGGGGTAGGACGGTTCTGTGTTTGGCAAAGGTTGTAACGACGATCAAGCGCGCCGGGGGTTTGCGCTGTTAGACTGCCTCGTTGGCCGGGAGATTTTCGATGAGACGGAATGAGACGATTGCCGTGCTTGGCGCGGGAACGATGGGCAACGGGATCGCCCATGTGATTGCGCGAGCGGGCATAGACGTGGTGCTTGCGGACGTTGCCGAGGCTGCGCTGGAGCGGGGCCTATCGACGATCCGGACCAACCTGGCACGCGAGGTTGCGAAGGGAAAGCTGACCGAGGAGGAGGCAGCGGACGCGACGCACCGGGTGAGGTTGACGACGGATCTCGGGTCGCTTGCCGGGGTGAGTCTCGCGATCGAGGCAGCGACGGAGCAGATCGCGGTGAAGTCGAAGCTGTTCGCGGAGCTTGACCGGATACTGCCGCCGGAGGCGATTCTTGCCTCGAACACGAGTTCCATCTCGATCACAAAGCTGGCGGGCCTGACGAAGCGGCCGGAGCAGGTGATCGGGATGCACTTCTTCAATCCGGTGCCGGTGATGAAGCTGGTGGAGGTGATCCGCGGGCTTCAGAGTTCGCAGACGACCTTTGATGCGGTGCATGCGCTTGCGATCAGGCTGGGGAAGACGCCGGTGGAGGTGAACGACGCGGCGGGATTTGTGTCGAACCGGGTGCTGATGCCGATGATCAACGAGGCGGTGTTTGCGGTGATGGAGGGCGTGGCGAAACCGGAGGCGATCGACCAGGTGTTTCAGCTCGGGATGGCTCACCCGATGGGACCGCTGACGCTGGCGGACTTTATCGGGCTGGATGTGTGCCTTGACATCATGCGTGTTCTGCATGAGGCGCTGGGCGATTCCAAGTACAGACCGTGTCCCCTGCTGGTGCGCATGGTGGATGCGGGGTGGAAGGGCCGCAAGGCTGGTCGCGGATTTTACAGCTACAGCTGAGCTGTGGTGAGGGCTTGATTTTGTGGGCGTATGGAACGGTGCTCTTCCCCGCCTGACGGCGAGCGCGGTACTCTTCTTCTCTCGAATGAACGAGGGCAGATGCGGAACGGGCACACAGGTTTCGGCATCGGATAGATGGACCAGGAGAACGCATGCCGCAAGAGCTTTATTTCGAAGATTTCCACCCGGGCAAGACGTTTCACTCGGTTTACACGTACAAGGTCACGGCCGAGGAGATCAAGGAGTTTGGAGAGAAGTACGATCCGCAGCCGTTTCATATCGACGAAGCGGCGGGCGAGAACTCCTTTTTCAAGGGTCTGGCGGCCTCGGGCTGGCTGACAGCTGCGATCGTGATGCGGCTGCGCGTCCAGTCCATGCCTGTTTCGGGGGGCATGATCGGGGCGGGGGTAGAAGATATTCGGTGGACGCAGGCGGTCCGGCCTGGCGATACGCTGCGAACCGAGGCCGAGATCCAGCATGTGCGTCGATCGAGCCGACGACCGACATTTGGCATCGTTCGATCGCGGACCACGGTATATAACCAGCGCAACGAGGTAGTAATGCGGAGCACGGTGAACTTCCTGGCTCCGCTTCGGGATCCAAGTGTCGTTTCGAAGCCTGCTTAGCGATGAGCCGGCGTAAACCCGGGTAGAGACGTTCGCGTTCGCGTGCGGCGAACTTCCATCTGCGCTGCGTGAGGTGGGAGGAGTCGTCTGCTGTCGCCGGGAACACGATGGCCGGTGCGGACACTGCGTTCCGAGGGATTGTACGGGAGAGGTCCGTTCGCTTTTCTTCCGCCTTTCCACATGGGATCGGGCGTATGTTAACCAAATGCGCATGACCGTTCTCGCGTCGGGTTCAAAGGGCAACAGTGCGGTGATCGCATCGAGCCGAACCCGCGTGCTGGTGGATGCGGGGCTGTCGTGCCGGGAGTTGCTTCGGCGCCTGGCTCTCACGGGTGAGGACCCTGAGAAGCTGTCAGCGATCCTGATTACACACGAGCACCAGGACCATGTTGCCGGGCTGGCGGTGCTGGCGCGGCGGCTGCGGATCCCGGTGTTTTTCACTGAGCCTACGCATCGAGCGTGGGTCCGCATGCTGACGCCCAGAACGACGATGACCTATGCGCAGTGGCTGGATAAGCTGGCCGCGGAGCGTGATGCGAAGGCCTCTGCAACGGCAAAGGTTCCGACATATGACGCCTCGCGGATGAAGGCGATCGCGAGCGTTTCTGCGGAGGCGGCTGCCCTCGATCCGTCGCTGAACCGTACGGATGATCCCGATGCGGAGCTGCCGATCGAGGCGACCGAGGAGCCGTGCGAGGCGGAGGACCAGAGGCCGGCCGCAAAGGCTGATCCGACGTATCTTCCGGCCGTGGAGTATTTCCACTCGGGCACGAACTTCACCATCGGGGACATCGATGTTTGCCCGTTTACGATTCCGCACGATGCAGCGGACCCTTGCGGGTTTGTGTTTACGTCTGCGGGGATCCGGATGGCGATTGCGACGGATCTAGGGTACATGCCACCAAACGTGAAGTCGGCTCTGCGCAACGTCGATGTTTTGCTGCTGGAGAGCAATCACGACCTGGAGATGTTGAAGGACGGGCCGTATCCCTGGTCGGTGAAGCAGCGGGTGCTGTCGCGTGTGGGGCACCTGTCGAATCTTGCGGCTGCGGAGTTTCTCCAGCGCGACTACGACGGGGGAGCGCACACGATTATTCTGGGCCATTTGAGCGAGTCAAACAACGCGCCGGAGCTTGCGCGTATATCGGCCGAGCAGGCGATCGGAGACCGGATGACGCTGCTTGGAAACCGGGTGCTGCTGGCGGAGCAGCACATACCGCTGGACGGGGTGGAGTTGTAGGGACGGCAGATGAACGGCCGGGATGGACGTCGAGAGCAAAATCGAGAGCACTTATTTTGCGTTGCGAAGGTGGCTTGCAACATTTTTTGCTCCCTGAGGATGATTGAGGCCACAAACCAGCATCCCATCTTGCATCGGGCACATCGCCCAAGGAGATCAAGTTATGACCGACTATCGCGTCGCCCCTGGCGAAGCAACTGAGGACCAGGTTACGGCAGCCATTGAGAAGGTCACCTCGCAGGTGCCATCCAGCGCTTACCTCGCACTCGCTATCGCTTCGATCCTGGGATCTATTTCCTTTCAGGCTGCCGGGAAGAAGCACGAGGCTCTGTTTGTGGGACAGTGGGTAGCCCCTTTCCTTCTGCTCGGTATCTACAACAAGCTTGTGAAGCAGCATGGGTCTGACGCAGCAACCAAGAGCTACTCCTAGACCTCACACAAAAGTCTCTCTCCAGCAGAGATCTAGCCCCGGTGCATCTGCCGGGGCGATTTTTTGCGACCGGCGCTTACTTAGCTTCGTAGGGATCGGTCGAGATGCGCTGCGGATCCGGGCTGCCGTCGCCGGCGCTGACTGGACGAAAGCTTCTCCCGCCATCTTCCGCGATGCGTACGTCGCCTGAGCCAATCTCATAGACCCAACCGGAGACGGTGAGCTCTTCACGCGCCAAAGCGCCGGCGACCGAGGGGTGGGTCTTGAGGTGCGCCAACTGCATAAGGACGTTCTCTTCGGTGAGACGTCGCAGCCGCTCGCTGAGAGGTTCGTCCTCCTGACGCAGGCTCTCGGCCACGGTGAGCGCGGCTTTGCCGTTGGTGAGCCAGCTGGAGACGGTGGGCATACCGAGAGTGGACTCCGGGTTGAGCAGGGCTTTCATGGCACCGCAGTCGGAGTGTCCACAGACAACGACATGCCGCACCTTGAGGGCGAGCACAGCGTACTCAATGACCGCGCTGACGCCGCCAAGCATTTCGCCGTAGGCGGGGACCATGTTGCCAATGTTGCGCGCGACGAAGATCTCGCCCGGACCTGCGCTGGTGATGGACTCGACGTCAACCCGGGAGTCGGCGCAGGCGATGAAGAGCGTGTGAGGACGTTGGGGTTCGGATTCCGCACGTTCGTACTCCTGGGCGCGTTTGGCATGAACTTCATTCTGGAAGCGCCGAGCTCCTGCCTTGAGCCTGTCTAATACGTCGTACGCATCTTCCATCGGTGGTCCTCTCCTGCATTGGCCTGCTGTTTACGATTGGGGGCTGCCGTTGGTCTCTGTTGAAGCGCGCCACTTGATGTTGCATCCGATGCTGGAACGCTGGTTGGTATCCGGGCGCTTGCCTGCGATGACGGCATCCATGGCCGCGCGAAGATCTTCGCCATTGACGGGCTGGTCATTTCCTGCGTCGCCCCGGCGGGGCCGGCTGCCGTCGAGCTGCCCGCGGTAGACGAGCTTCATCTCGGCGTCGAAGAGGAAGAAGTCCGGGGTGCAGGCGGCACTGTAGGAGCGGGCGACCTCCTGGGTGTCATCGAGGAGGTAGGGGAACTGCCAGCCGAGTCTCTGAGCCTGGGCGCGCATGCCATCGGGACCGTCGTCGGGGTACTGGGCGATGTCGTTGGACTGGATGGCGGCGATGGCGATGGGACCGTTGCCGTCGTTGAAGTAGTCGCGACCGATGCGGGCGAGTTCTTCTTCCACGTGCTTGACGTAGGGGCAGTGGGGGCAGATGAACATGACGAGAAGGCCGTGGCGTCCCGTCTTGGAGGTGCCTCCGCCGGGCATTTTGTTTACCTGGTCGCTGCGATCGTCGTCCCAGCTGAGCGCGAAGATGTCGTCGCGGCCCATGGCCCGGCCGCTGATGATGTCCACCAGTTCAAAGGGCGGGGCTTCCGTCCCGAGCTTGACCATCGTTGATTCTGTGCGTGCCATCTTGCCTCCCCAGGCCGTAAGACCCAATCCACATCATAGCTAGGGTGGGCACGATCCGGATGCACGTGACTTGCATGGAGGTGGTCGCGGCTCTATACCTTGTACGGCGGACAGATACGGGACCTTGTACGGCAGACAAGATACGGGACCTTGTACGGCGGACAAGATACGTGCCGGCTTATGGAAGAAGGAGCATGGTGTGCCATGGACAAGAGAGAGTTTCTGAAGGCTTCAGGCGTCTTGATCGGAGGAGGCATGATGTCGCGATTTGCGGCGGCTGAGCAGGAGGTGGAGCCGCGCACGAACTGGTCAGGAAATTACACCTACAAGGCGAAGGGGCTCGATGCTCCTCGAACAGTACAGGAGGTCCAGGAGATCGTTCGAAGGGGTCACGGGCTGAAGGCCCTGGGGTCGCGGCACTCATTCGACGACATTGCCGACACAAACGGGGAGCAGGTCTCGTTGAAGCGGCTCTCCGAGATGGTGGTCGACCCGAGGTCTCGTACGGTGACGGTTGGTGCGGGAGTGAGGTATGGGGAGCTTGCGCCTTATCTGGACAAGCAGGGATTCGCCCTGCACAACCTGGCGTCGCTGCCGCACATCACGGTGGCGGGCGCATGCGCGACAGGAACGCACGGCTCCGGGAACCGGAACGGAAACCTCTCGACGGCGGTCTCCGCGATCGAGATGGTGACAGCAGAGGGAGGGGTGCTGACGCTCTCACGGGCCAAGGACGGCGAACGGTTCAAGGCGGCGGTGGTGGGGCTGGGCGCTCTGGGGATTGTGACGCGTTTGACGCTGGATGTGGAGCCGACTTTTCAGATGACGCAGGTGGTGTATGAGAACCTCCCGTTTCAACAGCTCGAGAGGCATCTGGAGGAGATCTTCGCAAGCGGGTACAGCGTAAGCCTGTTTACGGACTGGCAGGGGCACCGGGCGACGCAGGTGTGGATCAAGAGCCGGTTCGATCCGAAGGCTCCGGCGGCGCCAAGGGCGGAGTTCTACGGAGCGAAGGCTGCGACGCGCAACCTCCATCCGCTGGCGGGGCACTCGGCCGAGAACTGCACGGAGCAGATGGGAGTTCCGGGGCCATGGTACGAGCGGATGCCGCACTTCCGGATGAACTTTACGCCGAGCAGCGGAGCGGAGCTGCAGACCGAGTATTTTGTGCCGCGGGAGAGGGCGTATGAGGCGATCCTTGCGGTGGAGGAGCTGCGGGACGAGGTGACGCCACACCTGTTTATCACGGAGCTGCGGACGATTGCGGCGGACGACCTTTGGATGAGCATGGCGTACCGTCGCGAGTCGATGGCAATCCACTTCACATGGAAGCCGGAGTGGGAGGCGGTGAGGCCGCTGCTGCCGAAGATCGAGGCGAAGCTGGAGCCGTTTCAGGCGAGGCCGCACTGGGCGAAGCTGTTCACGATGGAGCCGGGGAGGATTGGGTCCGTGCACCCGAAGATGAGGGAGTTCAAGGCGGAGATGAAGCGTCACGATCCGGAGGGCAGATTTCGGAATGCGTTTCTGGATAGAAACGTCTACGGGGCTTGAAGCGGTTGCGACACGGGGACGGAAGCTCCATCGGCACTTCCGGGAGGGCGGGAGGAGGATCTAAGCTGAGGTCTGCTTATGCCTCCGAATCGACGATCTTTGCCGCCGCGTGTGCTTGAAGAGGCTGGACGGGCCCGTCACCGGGGGAGCCTCCCAGTTGGGCCGAATGGGCTTCCACTGTGCCGATGGTGTCAGCTGGAGATACTGCAGAAGCGGCGGCGGACCTTTTGCTCGGAGTTCTGCGTGCATCAGTGGAAGTTGAGGTCGGACCCGGGGTATCTCCGGCAGGTGGTGCTGGAGCGGGACCGGGGTATCTGCGGGGCCTGCGGGGCGGATACGCTCGCGATCTACAACGCGTTGAAGCGTGCACGCGGGGCGGCGCGGGCTGCAGGGCTATCGCTGTATGGGATGAAGACGATGTCGAGCCGTCGCTCGCTTTGGGATGCGGACCACATTCTTCCGGTAGCCGAAGGTGGGGGGCAGTGCGATGTCGAGAACATCCGCACACTTTGTGTGCCGTGCCACAGGGAGGCTACGGCGGAGCTTCGAAGGCGTCTGAGGGCGGGTGCCGGGGCGTAGAATTTAGGAATGGGAATCAGCCGGGAACAGGCTCTGGACTGCTTTGCGAGTGACGATCTGATCGGGATTGGCATGGAGGCCGACGCGGTGCGACGGCGGCTGCATCCCGAGGGTGTGGTGAGCTACATCATCGACCGGAACATCAATTACACGAACTTCTGCACGGAGTACTGCACGTTTTGCGCGTTCTACCGGCCGTTGAAGGGAAAGCTGGCGGCGGAGGGGTACATCCTGGATTTCGAGACGATCTATGCCAAGATCGCGGAGACGCTGGAGATGGGCGGGACCGGCGTGCTGATGCAGGGAGGCATCCATCCTGATCTGAAGATCGACTGGTTTGAGGGGCTGTTTCGCGGGATCAAGGAGCGCTTCCCTTCGATCTGGCTTCATTGCCTGAGTGCGAGCGAGGTGCTGGCGATTGCGGAGTACTCGGAGCTGAGCTTGCGGGACACGATCATGCGGCTGCGGGACGCGGGGCTGGATTCGATCCCGGGCGGCGGGGCGGAGATTCTGGACGACGAGGTCCGGGCGCGGATTGCGCGGCTGAAGTGCCGGACAGAGGACTGGGTGAGCGTTCACCGGACGGCGCACGAGCTGGGAATGAGAACGACGGCCACGATGATGTTCGGCGTGGGCGAGACGATGGAGCAGAGGGTGAATCACTTCGAGGTGGTCCGGCGGCTGCAGGAGGAGACGGGCGGGTTTACGGCGTTTATCCCGTGGAGCTTCCAGCCGGGCAACACGGCCCTGGGCGGACGGGGATGGGATGAGGCGACCAGTGTGGAGTACCTGAAGACGCTGGCGATCTCGCGGATGTTTCTGGACAACATAGAGAATGTGCAGTCGAGCTGGGTGACGCAGGGGCTGAAGGTGCTGCAGATGGGGTTGCGCTTTGGCGGCAACGATGTAGGCAGCGTAATGCTGGAGGAGAACGTTGTAAGGGCGGCGGGGACAGCGAACTGCACGACGGAGGAGGAGTTGCGTCGAGTGATCCGCGATGCTGGGTTCAAGCCGGTGCAGAGGGACACGCTGTACCGGACGATGTTCCTGAACTAGCGCCTCGCGATAGAATCGGCAGAACACCCCAGGAGTGAACTCTGCCAGTTTTGACACATCTTACAGGTGCGATGCTCTTTGCCTCGTCCCATGGTATCGGGCACTACTGGAAGACGCATTACGCGGACAAGACGTTTGAGCACCTTTACCGCTGGAACGCCTTCGATACGGCGCTGCTGATTCCGTATTTCATTGTGATGGTGATTCTGGCGTTTTATGGGATTCATCGTTACCAGCTGGTGTGGCTGTATTACCGGAACAAGAAGAAAGAGGCGCGATGGTCGGAGCCGCCGGAGCAGTTTGACCTGAACGAGCTGCCGTTTGTAACGATTCAGCTGCCGATCTTCAACGAGCAGTACGTGGTGGACCGGCTGGTGGATGCGTGTTGCAGGTTGAACTACCCACGCAATCGGTTCGAGATTCAGCTGCTGGACGACTCGACCGATGAGACGCGGGTGGTTGCGCGTGAGATTGTGGATCGGTATGCGGCCGGGTTTGGCGAACTGGAGCCGCAGCCGATCGTGTACATCCACCGGGAGAATCGGCACGGTTACAAAGCCGGGGCGCTGGATGCGGGGCTCGATACAGCAAAGGGCGACTTTGTAGCGATCTTCGATGCGGACTTCGTGCCTCCGCCTGAGTGGGTAATGCAGGTGATACACCACTTTGCTGAGCCGGGCGTGGGGATGGTGCAGACGCGATGGACGCACCTTAACCGGAGCTACAGCTTTCTGACCGAGGTAGAGGCGATTCTGCTGGATGGGCACTTTGTGCTGGAGCATGGCGGGCGCAGCCGTGCGGGTGTGTTCTTCAACTTCAACGGGACCGCGGGGATGTGGCGCCGGCGGGTGATCGGCGAGGCTGGCGGGTGGCAGCACGATACGCTGACCGAAGATACTGACCTGAGCTATAGGGCCCAGCTGATCGGGTGGAAGTTCAAGTACCTCCAGGATGTGGAGTGTCCGGCGGAGCTGCCGATCGAGATGACGGCGTTCAAGACGCAGCAGGCGCGATGGGCGAAGGGCCTGATCCAGACCGGCAAAAAGATTCTGCCGAGAGTGATGGCGAGCGATGCGCCGTGGCACACAAAGCTGGAGGCCTGGTATCACCTGACGGCGAACATCAGTTATCCGTTGATGATCGTGCTGAGCACGCTGTTGATGCCAGCGATGATCATTCGTAGCTGGCAGGGTTACATACAGATGTTTCTGATCGACCTTCCGCTGTTTATGGCGAGCACGATGTCGGTTTCGAGCTTTTATCTTGTGAGTCAACGGGAGCTCCATCCGAAGACATGGTGGAAGACCTTTGCGTATGTGCCGTTTCTGATGGCCCTGGGTGTGGGGCTGACGATCACGAATACAAAGGCTGTGATGGAGGCGCTCTTCGGGGTCCAGAGCGCGTTTGCGCGGACGCCAAAGTATCGCGTGGAGAAGAAGGGCGAGAAAAGCCAGGCCAAGAAGTATCGCAAGCGGCTGGGAATTGTTCCGTGGATCGAGTTGGCGCTGGGATGCTACTTCGCTTATACGGTTTGGTATGCGATCTCAACGGAGAACTTCTTCACCGTACCGTTCTTATTGCTGTTCGTTCTGGGGTATTGGTCCACCGGCTTGCTGAGTCTGCTGCAGGGTCGCTTCGAGCGCTTCGGGACATCGGGCCAAGAGATGCATGAGAAGCCCTACCCTGTGGGCATCTGACCCTGGATCCCACTGTTAGACTTGGGTTGAAGCAGGGTTCGGCATGTTTTGCGTGAGCGCGAGTTCAACACGGTAGAGGTGTGATGTTTATTGTTGTCATGATGGCGCTGGCCATCGCCGGCGGATACCTGGTCACGGTTCTGATCTCCATGGTCCTGACGTTTGCTGTGACGATGGCGCAGCCGAAGTTTGTCGAGACCGAATACCGGATTCGAAATGGATACAAGCTGGTGCACGAGAGCCTGTGGTTGTTCGGAGCGGGAGCGGGCGGATACGTGACGGCAGTGATCGTGAGAGGGATTCACCCGATGGTGACAGAATTGGCGCTGATCGCTGCGTTGATCTGGATACTTTGGGAGAACAGCTGGGAGGCGCGGCAGCGGGGTACCGCACACCAGATCCTGATCACAGCATTCACTGTGATCGGGGTTGCGGGCGGGTACATGCTCGAGAAGAGGATGATGTGAGCTGGACCGAGGTACAGCGAAAGAAGAAGGCCCGGCGAATCGCCGGGCCTTCTTCTTTCTGCGGATTGAGTTCAGTTAGAACCGAATGCCGACGGTGATTGGGATGTAGCTGGTCTCGTTGCTGTTTGGCGGGTAGAAGTTGTTGACAATACCCGTACCGGAGCGCGTGAAGCTGGGATCTCCGAGGCGGGCTTGGTTGAAGGTGTGGACGTAGCGGGCTTCCGCGAAGAGCCGCTCGTTGGACCAGCGGGAGAACTTGTAGGTGACCCCGAGTCCGCCCGTAGCTCCCGGCGAGTTGCTGGTGTAGCGATCGATCGACTGGTTGGTCTGGTACTGGTAGCAGTAGCCGTAGTAGTCGCAATATTGTCCGACGGAGGGCACGGTGAAGTTAGTGACCTTGTGGTAGAAGCCGCCGCCGACGACCGCGTAGACCCCCAAAGAATCACCCTGATACAGGTTGAACGTCGGATTGAGTGTAAGCGACCAGATGTGCGTGCTGCCGCCCAGACCCTGGAAGGCTCCGGTGGTGTCCTGCGAGACGACCGTGTAGAGCGTCTCCTGGTTCGCGAGGACATTGCCTGGAATACCGAAGTGGTCGTAGTCGAACTGGAAGAGCACGCCGAGCTTCTTGCTCATGTTGACACCTGCTCCCGCCTCGAAGCGATAGCCGGTGTTGAGGAAGTCGGAGCTTGCCGAACCAACGGGAAGGGTGACGCCCCCGCCCGCAACGAATGCGAAGCGGTTCGAGCCGTCCGCGTTGCGGTACTTATCGCTGTAGTTGGGGCGACCGTACCGGCGGCGACGGGGAGGTGGCTGCAGATCGCTGCCGGGGGACGACGGGTCAGCGGGAAGGTCGAAGTTGAGACTGCTGCTGGAGCTCGAGGTGCTGTCAGCTTCTCGCGAGGCAAGATCGAGCGGTCCTTTGAGGGACGCCTCGAGACTGAGGGCGGGATGAGAGAGATCCAGTGTTGGCCGTACCGCGGCGGACGGCTGCTGGGCGACGGCACCCAGAGCAAAGGTCGCGAAAAAGGCGACGGGTGCGATGCGGGTGATCGCCGAGACGAGCGAGGTGCGAGATGAAGACGAGTGCATCAGATTTGCTCCCTTGTTGCTGAGACCTACTCCTGCATATGCAGGAATGAACACGAAGTGATCGATCTTGTTGTGTAAGACGCGCAATTTCCTGTTTTGGATAACAGGCACTTTGGGTGGGGTCAAAAGACGGTGAGAAGCAAACGCAGAGGCGCCCGATGGTGGGCGCCTCTGCGGTGCGGATGTTGAAGACCACACCCTAGTGGATGTCGAACTGCTCCGGGTGAAGGCTCGGATCAGACTTGACGAGAATCGTCTTGCCGACCATGTCTTCCATCTCCTGAAGCCACTTGGTTCCAGGAGCCTTGAGCTGCTTGACGACCTCGGGGTTGACGCGGAGCATGATGTCGCCACGATCGAGGTGCTTCTGCATTTTGCGCATCTCGATATAGATGTCGTTGCAGACGGTCACCGGCGACTTCGTCATGCCGGTTCCCTGGCACACAGCACAGGTTGCGGAGAGGGTGCGCTCCAAGGATTGTTTGACGCGCTTCCGGGTGATTGCAACGAGGCCGAAGTCATTAAACTGGAGGACCTTGGAAGGCGCACGATCCTTCTTGAGCTCCTCTTCGAGTACGGCCATGACCTTGTGGCGGTTCTTGCGTTCATCCATGTCGATGAAGTCGATGATGATGATGCCGCCGAGGTCGCGCAGGCGGATCTGGCGCACGATCTCCGGGATGGCATCGAGGTTGGTCTTGACGATGGTGTCCTCGAGGCGAGCGGTCTTGCCGACGTACTTGCCGGTGTTGATGTCGATCGCGACGAGGGCCTCGGTCTGGTTGATGACGATGGATCCGCCGCTCTTGAGCCAGACCTTGGAGCGCAGTGCCTTGTTGATCTCTTCGGTGATGCCGAACTGTTCGAAGAGCGGTGTTTCCTTGGTGTAGAGCTTGACGCGGCGGATGAGCGAGGGCTGGAAGCGCTGCAGGAATCGAAGCACGCGCTCGTACTCGGTTTCGGTGTCGACCCAGATCGCGGAGAAGGTGTCGGTGACCTGGTCGCGGAGGATGCGCTCGACCAGGTTGAGGTCGTGGTAGATGAGGGCCGGCGACTTTGAGGACTCGGAGCGCTGCTTGATATCTGCCCACAGGTTGAGCAGGAAGCGGAGGTCGGAGCGGAGCTCTTCTTCGCTGGCACCGGAGGCGGCGGTGCGGACGATGAAGCCTCCGGAGGCCTCACCCTTTTCCGAGAGCAGGATCTCCTTGAGGCGGCGGCGTTCGCCGTCGGACTCGATCTTGCGGGAGACGCCGGTGTGGTTGACGGTCGGCATGAATACCAGGAAGCGGCCTGGGAGGGCGATGTGCGAGGTGATGCGCGCGCCCTTCTTGGCGATGGGCTCCTTGGCGATCTGTACAAGGACCTCCTGGCCGGGCTTCAGCAGGTCACTGATGGCGGGCAGATTGGTCGTCTGCGCGGAGTGGCGGCCATCGCGGCGGCCGGGGCGACTGGTGGAGCGATCTCCGCTGCCGCCTGTGGAGCGGGCACGATCCCCGCCGCGATCGCGGTCGCGTCCGCGACCATCGCGACGACCGTCACGGCGTCCACCTTCCCGGCGGCTGGAGCGACGATCCGGGTCGCGTGAGGTTTCGAAGCTGCTGCCCCGTGTATCTGCGGAGGTTGAGCTGTCGGCGAGGTGATCCTGACCTGTTGGTGCGGAGTCAGCGAAGCTGACGCGATCCTGCGCGGTGGAGCCTTCGTCCGTACCGTGTTCCTCGTCCTCGTCTTCGTCAGAGCCATCGAATGATTCGTTGAACTCGTCATCCACAGCATCTTCTTCTTCGAGGATGTCGTCTTCATCGGGATCTTCGATGGGATGGGTGATCTGGTCGATGGACATCTCGCGGATCATTGTGCCGAGGTCAGCGGCGCCTTCCAGATTCTGCTCTTCCTCGTAGTCCATCTCCTCGATCGAGCTGGCATGGAGGGTTGTCCCGCTAAAGTCCTCCTCGTCCTCCTCGATGACCTCTTCGAAGTGTCCGGAGGGAGCTTCGGAGGCGTGAGCAGACTGTGAGGGTGAGTCCAGAACAGCAGCCTCGTGCTGCAGGGGCGAGGTGGGATCGGCTACTTCACTCTGCACGGGCGAGGGAGCTTCGGAGAGCATGTCGCCGGTGTTTTGAATGGATGTGAACTCGTGGGGCGTAGCCGGCTCTTCGAAGGGGGAGAGATGTAACGGCTCGACCGGAGCCTGAGGCTGAGGCGTAATGGTGTGAGCAATCGAGTGGACCTCCTCTGCCTGAGGAGTTGATGAATCGAAGGACGATGCAGGCGAGCCTCCATCGTGTGTCCAACCAGCGTTGGCCTCCACTGAATGTGAGCCTTCGGATGCAGCAGAGATCTCACCCTGAGGTAATGCTTCCTCGACCGGGCTTTGAACCGGCTCTTCGATCGCCGGAGCACTCTGCCTGAATTCGCTGCGGGTTGTGGGATCGAAGCGAACGGATGCGGAGGCTTCGGTCGGCTCGTACTCGGCAGGCTCGGGCATTGCGGTGGGTCGGGTCTCCCCTTGCGTAACAGGGTGCGCGCCTGTCTCGGAAGCGGAGGGGTTGAGTTGCGCGAAGGACTCTTCCTGGCCGGGTGCTGTGTGAGCAGAGACTTCGGAGACGATGGAGTGTTCGTCCGGCGACTGCTGCGGGGTGAGGACGGGAGTTGGTGTGATCGGTGTCGCTTCAGCGCTGGAGCGGCTGCGGTTGCGGTCGCCGCGATCGTCGCCCCGGCCTCGGGAGCGGTCGTCGCGACCACGGCGATCGTCGCGTCCACCGCGGTCGCGAGAGGACCTGCCGTCGTTGCGGTCACCGCGTGCGCGGTCGGACGTGGACTGCGCGGAAGGGGCGTCGGAGCGGGGGCGAAGGGTCTCGCCGGGGAGGACGCCGCTGCCATCCCAAGCGCCCTGAAGTCTGTACTCGGTGGATGGGCGGGGCGCCGATGGGGTAGTGGGCTCTGATGCCGAGGCAGTTCCGGGGCCCTGCTCGTCGCCCTTGCGATATTTCGCGAGAGACTCACCGGGGAGGACGATCGGCTCGGGAGCCGAACCGCCCTCAAGCTCTTCGGCTTCGGAGCTCGTGTCCACACCATAGAGATCGCGCGATGGAGCGAAGCCACGGGGCGCTCGCGGGGAGCGGCTGTCGCGGTCGCGACCACCACGATCGTGGCGGTTGCGGTCCCGGGGCTCACGGTCGCCGCGATCGCGGGGCGCCGCAGCCTGCTGCGGGACGGCAGGTTCGGCAAACTCTCGCTGCGCGGACGCGGATTCCGGAGCTGCGGGGGCGGAGGCGCTCAGATCGAAGCTGTCGTTGTATTCCTGGACGAAGTCTTCTTCGGGCTCCTCGGCACTCGCGAAGTCCGCCTGCTGGGGTAGGTTCGCCTGGCCCGCATCCTGAGTTACGCCGGGTTGATGGAGAGCCAGGGACTCTTCTCTCTGGACGGAGGTGCGGCCCCGGCGACGACCGCGACGACCGCGCCAGCGGCGGCTGCCGTCTGCTCCGGGAGCGCCCTCACCGAGTTCGGCGGATGAGGTATCGATGCCGGGTTCGGTAAATCCGGAATGCACTGCCGGAGCGGTGTCAAAGCCGGGCTCAAGCGGGGATTGCAGAGGGGCGCGGGACTCGGCGGACCGGTCGCGCTGGCCGGCTGCGCGATCGTCGACGGCGTCGCGGTTTTCACGATTCGGGTTTCGACCGTCGCGGTTGCCGCGCCGACGTCTGCCACCTTCGCGGTCTCCGCGATCGGTGCGAGGATCGGAGGACGGAGCGGCAAGACGGTCACCGCTG
This sequence comes from uncultured Acidobacteriaceae bacterium, assembly GCA_963719405.1. GTDB lineage: Bacteria > Acidobacteriota > Terriglobia > Terriglobales > Acidobacteriaceae > Edaphobacter. The sequence goes on along the minus strand of OY970381.1, from coordinate 3,198,383 downwards.
CCGGTGGCGTCCTCGCGCGGCGCAACAGCTTCGTCGCGTGGCGCGCGGTCTTCCCTGCTGCCGTTCCGATCATTGCTGCCACCCCGGCGCGAACCGGAGGCGCCGTCAGCGGAGTCGAACTCGGCTGAGTCGCCGGCCTCCTCCATGAAGTCGGTGATGTAGAGGAAGGCGTCGCGCTCGAGTCCAACGTCGACAAACGAAGACTGCATGCCGGGGAGGACGCGGGTGACTTTTCCGTTGTAGATGGAGCCGGCGAGGGTGTATTCGTTCTCGCGCTCGTAGTAAATCTCGGTGAGCTCGTCGCTTTCGACGATGGCAAGCCGCGTTTCATGCGGCGTAGAGGATATGTAGATCTCTTTCGACATTGCTTCTGCTCTTTCTGCCCGGCTCGATTTGAGCTACGGACGGCAGACGAGACAGAGTTTGATCGGAGAGATGCGCTTCACCCCGGGAGGGGCTAGGTGCAACTCACCATCGATACGGGCAGGCGCGGTATGCGGAGACTCGGGGGTGCGATAGCCGGTGCGAGATGTAGAAACAGCTCTGCCCTGGACGCGACGGTTGAGATCGCGGGTGTGGCGGCACTGGAGGGATCGGATACACGAGAGAACGCTTGAGGCGAGGGCGAGCATGCGGAGTTTGTGACCAGAGCAACCTCGCGTGTGCGAGGCGGGGCCGTTTGCCATCCGGATGCGATCATTCCCTGAGAACCTGCCCGACCAACGGGTTCGATGTTGCTCTGGCTGGCCGGCCTTTTCTTCTAAAGTCTTTGTTGCCGCTCGGTGGCGCCTGGCGCCTGGAGAGCGGACGAGAAGCGGTGATTGGCATCTACAGCCGTTCACGCGCTGGTAACAGTATTGCACTAAAGGCGCAGCACCGGCCAGAGGAAGTCCTGGAAAGCGTGTAAACCTGCCTCCCAAAGGGACTTGCGACGTCGCGAGAGAGAAAAGCGGAATACTGTGCAGGGCTTCCGCTCGGTTGCGCGGTGAAGACGCATGGGATTCGAGCTAGCTAGCTGCCAGGAGAGCCCCCATGGAGGTCGGCGCTGCCTTTGCAGGCCACAGCAACTGGCCAAGCGCAGAGATGTCGGCTTACAGGGAGCCCGTCAGTAGGCCAACTCCCGGGCCCAGGTCCTTCAACCCGAGCGCCCTGGCGAGCTCCGCCGCGAGATCCTGCCGGGCTGGATCTTTATGAATCTGGCAGTAACGCGACCATGCGAGGAAGCGTCCTTCGCCCTCAAGCGGCACCGTGGCCGCGATTTCCCTCAACGACGCATCTAAGAGCCGAGGAAAGTCTGGAACGCGACCGTCCACATCTGTGAAGCCATACTCACGCGCGAGATCGGAGGCAAAGTGGGTCAGCCCAGCTTTTGCTCGAACCAGTGGGTCGGCGGCAAGCGCGACAACGGCACGTCCAGCGAGGAAGGGCGTCTCCGACTCCGCGAAGAAGGGATCCGTTGTTATGGCATCACGCCAGTGCTCCTCGTCGACGCCGAAATGCTCGAGCACCGCTTCCGACCGAAGGAAGCCCGGAGAGAGTGCCACAGCCGAAATCCCGGTTCGGACCAGCTCCATCGCCATGGCGTAGGCAAACCGCGCCAGCGATGACTTGACCAGGTCATACAGCACATGCCCCCGGTACCCTGGAGCATGACCGTCGATTACCTCGACGATCAGCCCGCGGTTCCTTTCGACCATGAGGGGAGCGGCGTGGCGGCAGGTGATCAGATGACTGATCAAGGTCTGATTGAGGTAGCCGCGGATGTTTGCAAGGTCAAGCTCCCAAAAGCGCCGCGCCCAGTCGATCATCGGATCGGCGCCCCAGATGCTGTTGACGAGTATGTCCAGGCGCCCTGAATCGCCACGAATCCGGGCTGCGAGCTCTTTTACCTCCTCCTCCTGAGTGTGATCGACCTGTATCGCAATCGCTTTGCCCCCGGCCTGTTCGATCAGCGAGGCGGTCTCCTCGATTGTCTCGGGACGCATCTTGCCATTGGGCGCGGTCGCGGAGCTGCGGCCCGTGCAGTAGACGAGAGCTCCGGCCGCGCCGAGGGCTCTTGCGATCCCCCGCCCTGCGCCCCGGGTTGCGCCCGCGACTAAAGCGACCTGACCGGCAAGTGGCGTATCAGATGCCTTTACCGTCATCTCTGCAGCGCTCGCATTCGACCACCATGAACTCAGCCCAGGTCTGTCCGTCAATCGACCCCTCACCGATCCAGGTGAAATGGTCCGCGGTGATGTTGGTGTACGTGGCCTTTGTGTAGGCTCGGTCTGCTACCGGTTCCTTGAAGGAGAACGAAATCGCTCCTTCCGTGATGCGCATCCCACCGGAGTCTCCTGACACAAGTTCGGTCCATGTCCCCGACAGTCCATCCAGCCATCTGATGTGCCAGGCCTGCCTGGACGCGTCATACGTTCGGAAGTTCATCCCGAGAACAACCAGCGCCCCCATCCCATCCGTCATGGTGTACTCATCTGCGATCGCGTACCCGTCCAGGATGTAATGCCCTGTCCAACGCACGTCGAAGTGCTGGCAGGCACCATCCGCCAATCTCAGCTTTGCCACGCCGCGCCACGAGCCGAGAAGGAACGCAAAACGGGAGAGCTCCTCCGGTGCCTTCGGGTTCATCTTCCCGCTCTCCGGCCGATCCCGTTCCATGACATTCCCTCCTTCGAAACAAGAGGCTCTCAGCACCTGCCGCGCTTCCGGATGTTTCCAGGACTCGCTCTACTTCAACTCCTTCGTGATCGCGTCCGCAGCATTGCCCGCCACGACCCAGCTTGCCGACCCGGCAACGACAGCTTCATCCTCGAACCAGAGGAATCCGAAGTCGTCGATGCACTCCGGAAAGTCCGGCTTGATGATGATGTATCCCGGAATCACGGCGCCCGGAATATAGGCGTTGTCGGCGCGATTGTTGCTGTATGTCTTTGTCTTTGAGACCGTGCCGACCCCAGCCACATACGAGGTGCTGGATACCGGGTGAGTGCCGAGGATGTAGTTGACCGCGCGAAGTGTATATTCCGGGCCAACGAGGTCCGGAAATGCTTTGTGGAGAAAGTACATCCGGATGGCCATGTCCACCACGGCGCCCGATCCTCCCCAGGTGCCCAGGCTGGGTGGAACGCCAAACGGGGTGGCGTCCAACTTCTTATCCAGCCCCGCCATGTATGTCTTCACCGCCTGCCGCAGTTGATCCTTTGCGCCCGCGTCCAGATAGGGCAACGCCCGAACTGCTGTCCAGCCACGGAGGTCCATCTGCTGGGGCGTGATGATCTGCGGGAACAGCTCCCTTAAACGGGACTTGTAGGGCTCGGCCCCGTTTGTCGCGATGGTCAGTTCCAGCGCGGCAGCCCAGTCCTGTGCGACGCCAAAGCCGCCCCGGCCGAAGCCGGCCGGCGGAGCCGTTTGTACGCTGGTCGTTGCAGAACTTGTCGGAGCGCCCGACACCACACCTTGAGACCCTGCCAGCACCCCACCTCCGGGAGCGCCTGCCGGAGCCGCTCCGCCCAAACCGCCGCCCGCCAGACTCTGTGTCGGGTGAGCCTTTTCGTCGTTCCACGCTTTGATCGCGGTATCGAGGCAGTCTTTCGCCAATGCGTCGTCCCATCCCTTCAGCGAATCTGCCGCTGCCGCCAGCGCTGCGATGGCGTTCCACTGGAAAAACGGATTTGTCGTCGAGAAGATCCAGCGATCGTCCGGTCTGCCGGAGAAGTCACCCTTCACCTCGTTTGGACCCAGCTTCGGATCATAGATCCGGCCGTCGGTCTTGGAGGCTGCGTCGCCCAGATGCGTATATTGCCGCAGATCGGGTTCGTGAGTGCCGCGGATCGAGTGGCCGATGTTGTGAAACTGCGCCAGGATCAGCAGCGCTCCATGCTTCACCTGCTGCACCGTATCCGGCACACCGTCGGGCCGGTGCATCTCAACGCCCCGCGCGACCTCATCCACCGTAAGCTGGTCGTACTTGAGATTGAACTCGCGATAGGCCAGAGCCAGGCTCTGAATGACGCTTAGCTGCGCGGGCTCCTCGAGGTCAAAGTCGCCGGCGTCGTACCATCCGCCCACATTCATCCCAGGGATGTGATCGCCGCCTTTGTATTTCCCATCCGTTGCCGCAGCCTGGTTCCAGCCGTCGAACTGCTCCCCAACTACGGGCGCCAGACGGCCATCGTCGAGATGCGAAGCGCCGTGCCAGACGCGGTAGCCTTCACGAACGGAGACATGATCCATCTGCTCCGCAAGGTGATGGTCCAGGCTGTCCTGCCAAATGTTGGCGTATGCGTCCTTTGCGATGGGGAAGGGCGCGGTACGCTGGTCTGCGTACTCGATCACGTACAGCCCGGGATCCTTGACAGAGGTGAAGTCGAACTTCGAATACACATAGCGCAGCCACGGCGTTGAGGGCGTAATCGCGGCTTCGAACACCTGCTTGTAGGATCCATCTTCCGTCAGGCGCAGCACCTTGGCCGTCTTCGGGCCGCTGTACTTCGGGTCCAACTCAAGTACCGCCACCTTGGAGAAGTCCGGCGCATACCCGACCTGGCTGTGCGCGATCATTGGCGGCCGTGTCCAGTTCGGAATTACGTCGGGCCTGATGTGCCAGACGATTGCGCCTGCGGTCTTGCCCGAGGGGATCAGCGAACGCAGAACAAACCAGCCGTTCTGCGCGCGATTGCGTCCATCGAACAGCATCAGGTCGGCCGTATCCGACTTGACGTTGACCCGGGCCAGCGCGTCGTCGACCCCCAGCGTGATGCTCTTGCCCTCCGCGAACGGCAGCGGCTGGGTGTATCCCTTCGCCTTCTCCCAATCTTCCAGGTAGTACGCCTTCTTGGGCTCATCGGGCAGCGGCAGCACCTTGATCATCGGATCGTTCGGCGTTCGCGGAAAGATGCCTGCTTTGGTTCCGTCCACGAGGTACGCCTTGCCCATGTAGATCGAGGGCAGGAACTCCAGGTTGAAGCCCGCTCGCCCGGCCAGTTTCTGGGGAAGCGGCTTGTCCAGATTGATGCTGACCTTCACGCCGCCCGGCTCCGCTGCCACCTCCAGGGTGTAGCTGAGATCAAACGTCGGGAAGGCGAGGTTGGCCGTGAGCCGGTTGTTCGCCTTATCTGCCTGGTGACCTTTGAGAGTCGCCACCAGGTCCCACTGCTCAGGCGTCGGCATCAGGCGCACGTCGCCGTTTGTGGCGATGCGCTGGCCATGAAAGATCATCTCCATGGCCGTGTTCTTCTGGTCGACGAAGACGGGATGGTACGTGCTGTCGTACAGAAACACGCTGAATCCCTGTGTATCGAGGTAATTCTTGTCAGTCACCCTCATGGAGAGATCGGCAGCGAACACGGCCGGGCCGGAGGTCACGGCCAAGAGGGTGAGGACCATGTGGAAACGCGCTCTGGTTTCGTTGAGCATAGACAGGTCAACTGCTCCTTTACATGTACCTAGCTTCCGAGACGCCGAATTGAAAATCGGGCTCCTGGAGCAAACAGGAGCCCGATTCTGCTTTGATCCGAGGGGCTGATCTACTCCGGCAAGGCGTAAGGACCGTCGACGTGGACCTTTCCGGTGAGACCTGGGCTTCCCGTCTCAGGCTGGCCGCCACCAACGCTGATTGTGTAATCACCCTGAGCGACGATTGGATCGCCATTTGTCGTCACCATGCCAAGCTCCCGCGGGCCGAGGTGAAAGTGGACCTTGCGGTTCGCGCCGGGATCCAAATGGATGCGCTCCAACCCGCGAAGAGCGACTACCGGCGCCCCTTCGACGCCCGGGAACTTGAGATAGAGTTGCACAACTTCGTCGCCTGCGAGCTTGCCGGTGTTGGTGACGGTGACGTCTGCATCCACTGGCTGCCCGGGAGCAACAGCAGCCGTCGGCAGGCTGAGATTGCTGTAGGCGAAGCTGGAGTAGCTCAGTCCGTAGCCAAAGGGAAACAGGGGCTTGCCCGTGAAGTAGCGGTACGTGCGATTCGCCATGCCGTAGTCTTCGAAGTTGGGCAACTGGTCCACGCCTTTGTAGAACGTGATGGGGAGGCGTCCCGCGGGATTGTTCTTGCCGCTCAAAGTCTCCGCAACAGCCGCGCCACCCTCCTCGCCGGGATACCAGGCCTCGAGCACGGCATTGGCATGCTCGTTGATCCAGTTGATGGCCAGTGCACTGCCGTTCATTAGAACGACCGCGAACGGCTTCCCGGCACCGCCCACAGCTTCTACGAGATCCTCTTCCGGCTGGGGCAGATCGATGCTGGTGCGATCGCCGCCAAGGAACCCTGGTTCAGTTACCGGCATCTCTTCGCCTTCGAGCTGGCTGGTGATGCCGACGACTGCAATGACGGCATCGGCATTCCGGGCGGCGGCCATCACTTCCGGCGACACTCCGTTATTGACCTTGGACCAGATGAGCTCTGCATTGACCTTTCCATTCTGGGTGCCGTAGGCAATCTCCAGAGCGGCCTTGCGGCCCTTCTCCAGGTGAACGCGACCAACGACGGGCATGGTCTCACCACCGCCAAATGCGCTGGCAACCTGCTTGCCGTCGACCGACACTCGTGCGAATCCCTGGCTGCGAAGACCGATGAAGAAGTCGCCGGTTTCAGTGGGCGTCAGGAAGCCGGTCCATTTGACGCCGAAGCTCTTTCTGCTTGCAACCTCCTTCGGCAGGCCGGCCTGGGTCAGCTTCACGTTGGGCTCAGTACGGCTGGCGACGGAGTGAGTATCTTCGCTGAATCCCCGCCGGCCCTCGTTGTACTCGGCCTTGAGACCAGGCTTGCCCTCCGGGGTCGTGAGCATTGCATTCGGCACGGGAGTTCCATCGGCGCGGAGGAACTGTGTTCCCGGCACGAAGGTGAAGTGCACTTGTGGGAACTCCGCACGAAGCCCATCAAGAACGGAGACGATGTGCGTTGGGTGCCCAGCGTAGTTTCCGATGAGCGGACGAGTCTGATCGGCGAGCGGACCTACAACAGCGACGTTTCGGATCCCCGGCTTCAACGGGAGCATGCCATCGTTCTTCAGAAGAACCATGGACTCGTTTGCCAGTTTGCGAGCATGCGCACGATGTTCCGCGCTGTCCAGCTCCTTCTCGTCGATCTTCGAGTACGGAACCATGTCGGGAGGATCGAACATCCCCAACTTGATGCGGGCTGTGAACAACCGGATGAGCGCTGTGTCCAGAGCACTTTCAGGCAGATATCCCTGTTGCACGGCGTCTATATACGCTTTCTCGACAGGGGCTCCGAACCGCGACGTAAATGTGACGCACTCGTTATCCATGCCGCGCAGCACGGAGATGGCAGCACCCTGGGCCTGCGTCGGCCGATACCGATGATTTGCGGCGACATCCCGGACAGCATCGCAATCCGAGACCACATAGCCGCGGAATCCCCATTTGCCGCGCAGCTGATCCTGCAGCAGGTACTGGCTGGCACAGGCTGGCTCACCGTTGATCGCGTTGTAGGCGCACATGACCGATCCCGCCTTTCCCTCCACGATCGCGGCGCGAAAGGCGGGCTCGTATGTATCCACTTCGTCGTGCTTGCTCACGTCCACATCGGCGAAGTGACGTGTCGGCTCGGGGCCGCTGTGGACGGCGAAGTGCTTGGGCGTGGCGATCGCGAGGTAGTACTTCGGGTCCTCGCCCTGCAGCCCGGTGATATAGGCAACGCCCATGCGGCCTGTGAGGAACGGGTCTTCGCCGTAGGTCTCCTGCCCGCGCCCCCAGCGTGGGTCGCGGAAGATGTTGAGATTGGGAGACCAGAAATCCAGGCCTCCCATGATGCCCGTATGGCCTTCGCGATCGTTCTGAACATGCTTGATGCGCCCCTCGATGCCGATCTGGGCGGCCATGGTGTGGATCCCCTCGGGATCAAACGTCGCTGCGAGACCGACGGGCTCCGGGTACTCGGTCACACCCTCATTGATAACTCCGTGAAGAGCTTCGCTCCACCACTGGTAGGCCGGGACTTTGAGGCGGGGAACGGCAGCAGAGTTGTTCTGCATCTGCGACGCCTTCTCGGCGAGCGTCATTCGCTGGACCAGATCGGAAGCCCGCTGCTCAGCGGGGAGTTGAGGATTCATGTAGGGCATGGATGCCCCGGCCTGTCCGACTGCAGTCTTCTGGAACGCTGTAAATACGAGCACTCCCGCGCACAAGGCGGAACGCACCAGGGAACTGCTCCATCGAAACTTCATTGTTGCCTCCAACGGCTTTGTACAGAAGTATTGGACTTCAGATTAGCGAACCGCAGCCTGACCCGGCGATTCGATCGGACAGTGTGATGCGAAGCAGAGGTTCTTGTTGAAAAACGGCAGCACGTGGTTCTGAAAGCGGTCCGCAACCGCGCTGGTGTGAGTGCCGGGGTAGATTTCGAAGCCGTTGGAGATCCCGTAGCTGTCCAGGATCCCGTGCAGCTTGATCGCATCGAAGCGCAAGCCATCCTGATCGCCCACGTCCATCGATATTGCCCGGTATTGCTTCAGGTTTCCGATGTACTGACTGACAAAGGCCAGCGGTGCATTCGCCGCGAACTTAGCGGCGATATCCGGCTGGAGAACACCATCCTTCGTTGGCAGGTCGAAGTATAACGGTGGATTCTTCGGATCAGGCGCCCAGGCCGCTGCGGTGGCGTACTGGGCGGCGCCGAACCCCGGAGAATGGGCTGCCAGGTCGGCGGGGGATTTTGCCTCGCTCACCTTTTTTTCGCTCGCTATAGCCCTCTCCTTCGCCTCGTCGGCTGGTCCCGGGCCACCGCCGCCCATTGGCGCGAGACAGCAAGGGCTCATGATGTACAGGACGCCGAAGACGTCGGGATGCTTCATTCCGATGCGCGAGGCTCCGTAACCGCCCATGGAATGGCCGACGAGACCGCGGCTCTGGCGCTCAGGGAACGTGCGGTAGTGCGCGTCGATGTAGGCGACCAAGTCATGGTAGATGAACCTCTCAAAGTCGCCGGTTGTCGCAGAGCTCGAGTACATCGAGCCGTTGTAGATGGTCTTGGAATCGGGAAGGACGACGATCATCTCCCGTGTGCCCTGGGCAAATGCGCCTTCGATGGTCTGCGGAACGTGGATCTCGTGCGTCCATTGCTCGGCGCCGATCGAGTATCCGTGCAATGCGTACAGCACGGGATAGCGGCGACTGGAGGCCTTTGCGTAGCTGGGCGGAAGGACGACGATGACATCCCGATCGACGGCGTCGCCTTCGAGGTTGCCTTCGAGCGCTGTGCCGTGAACCTTGATGCGCTCTTCTGTCGCGGGCTTTGCACCGGGCACGGCTGCAGGAACAATGGTCTGGACCTGGGCCGGCAGCAACCATCCGGAGAGCAAAACGGTTGCGATTGAGGCTGAACGGAACAACGAAGTTGAAAGGAAGTGTCGCGTCCCCAACCCTGAGCATTTCCTGAATGAGAGCTTCATTGTGGACCACAAATATAACGATCAGAGGTAAGAATGCGCAACGACGCGACCGACGGATCTCAATACGGCCTACCGCATGGGAAGTCTTCCGCGATACTATCCGCGTGTCGGATCTTGCCTTTTTTGAGAGCTGGAGTTCGGCAGATGAGTCACGGGGAGCGTATCCATGAAGCTGGCGCTGATGACGATGGCCTTTTGTGCATGTGTTTGCTTTGGGCAGGACCGAACGGATTTCAAACCTGCTCCCTCCAATGTTCTGGATGCGCCCTTCCCCAAGGTCGACAGCAGTTCACGGGTGCAGATTCGGGTCAAGGCACCCGAAGCCACGAAGGTGAAGCTGAACTTCTGGAGCGGGCCGAAGCTGGATATGGAGAAGGAGGCCGACGGCTTCTGGTCGGTGACTACGCCGCCCGTTGCTCCAGGCCTGCACTACTACAGCATTGTGGTGGACGGTGCCGAGGTCAGCGATCCCGGCAGCACTGCTTACTTTGGTGGAAGCAAGTGGGCCAGCGCCGTCGAGGTGCCAGAGGCCGGGGTGGATTTCTACTTGCCGAAGAACGTTCCGCACGGGCAGGTACGTGAGATCTGGTACCACTCCAGTGTTACAGGTACGTGGCGGCACGCGTACGTCTACCTACCTCCTCACTACGACGATGCGAGGACGCGCTACCCGGTTCTGTATCTGCAGCACGGTGGCGGCGAAGACGAGACCGGCTGGATTCGCCAGGGTAAGGCAAATTTTATTCTCGACAACCTGATCGCAAGCGGGCGCACAGTGCCGATGATTGTTGTGATGGCAAACGGCTACGCCACGCGCGCCGGGTACACCAGCCCGGACATCGCGGGCCAAGCGTTTGGGTCACCGGAGTTCATCAAAGTGCTGCAGGAGCGGATGGGCGCGTTCGAGGATGATATGACCCAGGTGCTTATCCCGTTCGTCGATCAAAGCTTCCGAACCCTTACTGATCGCAACCAGCGTGCCATGGCAGGCCTTTCTATGGGCGGCATGGAGACCTTTCAGGTCACGTTCAATCATCTCAACCTTTTCTCCTATATCGGGGGCTTCAGCGGAGCTGCAAACGCGTTTCTCACTGGCGACGGCAAGATGGATACCAGGTCTGCCTACAACGGAGCTATGGCGGACCCCCAAGCGTTCTCACGGCGGGTGCATCTTCTGTGGATAGGAGTAGGAACGAAGGAGCCGGAGAGAATGAAGACCGGCCTCGAGAACTTGAACGCCTCGCTCGATCAAGGCAAGATCAAACACGTTTTCTATGAGTCACCAGGCACCGACCATGAATGGCAAACATGGCGCCGTGATCTCAAGGACTTTGCACCGCGGCTCTTCCAGACCAGTAAGACGGCGACCTCAAGGCGTTGATTGATCAACACGCGAGCGCTTGAGATAGCGGAGAAGCGCGGGATGAGTTACGGCAGGCAGTAGACTGATTCGACGTCTCGGGTGCGAGGCACTCAGAGTTCCGCGCCATGACTGACAAATCCACCTCCTTGAACAGGGGCACTCTCCGAGGGAATAAATGCAGGTTAGATCTCCGTTTTACGAAGTAGAGTTTTGCCTGCGCAGGCTTCGGATAGGAGTGCAAGGCGCGAGGAGTTCCCTGCTGGGCGGCCCGTGCTTATTGCTGTTGGCAATCTGTGTTGCCGGAACTGCCACGGCCCAGAATAGCCCGTTCGTGCTGGAGCGGGAGGGGCGCGTGATCTCGCTGGAGCCATATGCTCCGAATGTCCTGCGGGTGACGATAAGTACGGACGCGGCAGCGGCCAAGGGTGCGCCCGGATATGGAATCGTGGCAAGCCCCGCGGTGAAGGGATGGACGCGGGAGCGCGACGCTGAAGGCGGGGACATCCTCCGTTCGGCACGCATGAGTGTGCGCGTGGGTCCGGAGACGGTGCCGAAGGAGAAGCAGCCGCGAACGATGCCGCTGGATGCCTTGAATCTTCAGCTGCGCGCGCCTTATTTTGGCGGCGGAGGAGGTCGCGCTCCCCGGAACGATGCAATGGTCGTGACGACAAATGGAGGGAAGACACTGCTGCGCATGCGCTCCTGGACGATGGGGCCCGAGAGCGCAGAGGTAGCGAAGCAGGATGCCGGCGCAAAGGGCTATCGCGTCGCGGCTTCGTTCGACTCGCCGGCCGACGAACATCTCTACGGCTTAGGGCAGCAGCAGAAGGGCTGGATGGACCTGCGGGACCACGAGGTTCGCTGCTGGCATGACTATGGGGCAATCGGCGGCGAGGATGTGTGTGTGCCGTTTCTGATCTCCAACAAAGGATATGGGCTGATCTGGGATAATCCGTCGAAGACGACCGTAGACCTTGGATTCAATGGCCAGAATGCATGGTCCTCAGAGGTTGGCGACCGCGTCACGTACTTCGTGATCGCGGGTGAGACCACAGACGAGATCTACGGGGGCTACCGGCTGCTCACGGGTGTGACGCACATGCTGCCACGGGCGGTGTACGGCTACATACAGAGTAAGGCGATCTACCCGACGCAGGAACAGATACTGGATGTCGCGAAAGGTTATCGCGAGCGCAAGCTGCCGTTGGATGTGGTCGTTGTGGACTTCCTGAACATGACGAAGCAGGGCGAGATGGATCTGGAGCCGAAGCGCTGGCCCGATCCGGCAGCAATGAATCGCGAGCTTCATGCCATGGATGTGACGACGATGCTGAGTGTGTGGCCGCACTTCGCGCCGGGCACTCAGTTTTACGACATGCTGCTGAAGAAAGGCTGGCTGATTCACACCGCCGACGGAACACCGGACGCGGGAGGCTATAACAAGGTCACCATTGGGCCGAACATCGATACAACAAACCCCGAAGCGGCGAGGTGGTGGTGGGAGAAGATCCGCGATCGCTACGTCAAGCCGTATGGCTTCGACTACATCTGGCTCGATGAGACGGAGCCGGATGTGGACCCGGCGAACGACGTCTTTGCCATCGGCTCAGGGACGCGCTTTTACAACGCGTTCCCGCTCTTCCACACGGCGTCGGTTTACGAGGGGTTTAGGCGCGACTTTGGTGACAGCCGCAGGGTGATGATCCTGGCGCGGGCGGCTTACCTGGGAGCTCAGCGCAACGGAACGGTGTTTTGGTCGAGTGATGTGGTTTCCACATGGGACATGTTGAAGCGGTCTGTGCCGGCGGGGCTGAACTTTGCGGCCAGCGGAATGGCGTATTGGGACACAGACATCGCTGGCTTCTTCTCGCCTTCAATCCCAGCGGACTACCATGCGGGGCATAAACCTCTGATCAATGGAGTGGATGTGCGCGGCACGATCGGCAACTATGAAGACTATCCCGAGCTGTTTACACGGTGGTTCGAATGGGGTGCCTTCCAGCCCGTGATGCGCGCGCACGGAGAGCGAGATCACAACGAAGTATGGTCGTACGGCAAGGAGGCGGAGCCGATTCTTGCGAAGTATCTGAAGCTGCGCTACCAGCTTCTGCCGTATACCTACTCGCTGGCTTACCGCAGTTATCAGACGGGCGCACCGTATATGCGCGCGCTCTTTATGGATTTTCCCGAGGACCCGAAGGCTGTCGATATCCCTGATGAATACATGTACGGGCCAGCTTTCCTGGTAGCGCCTGTAACGGAGCAGGGAGCGACACATCGGACCGTGTATCTGCCCAGCGGAGGCGATTGGTATAACTACTGGACGAATGAACGTCTACACGGCGGGCAGACGATTGAAGCCGACGCGCCGATCGACACGCTGCCACTCTTTGTCAGGGCGGGAAGCATTGTTCCCTTTGGATCTGAGGTGCAGAGCGCACAGCAGACGCAGACGATCTCGTCGGTAAGGGTCTATCCGGGAGCAAACGGAAGGTTCACGCTCTTCCAGGACGATGGCCGCACGTACGACTACGAGAAGAGTGGCGGGGTGATCACAGATCTGACCTGGAACGACGCTACACACCGGTTGACACATAAAGGTGCACCGGGGTGGCGCGGAGCAGATTCATCCGTTGTAACGGTCGTGCATCAGTAGCCGTGGTTAAGATGCGGACTGAGGCTTTGGAACGCTAAGAGTAGACGAATCTCGTCGATGCATCATTCCATTTCTTAGACCACAGCCATCTTGGTCCGGCGGCCGTCAGAGGAAACATCTCTCGCTCGCGGATTCCCGCTTCCACGCGGCAGGGTTGAGTGCAATCAGACCAGTTCACCTGCCGGGTCATCGGTGGGAAGGCGGTCCGTCTCGACGGCATACACACGTGGCGTCATGGGCGCGATTGCGCGGCCGCCCGGTGCGATCCAGGTCCGGGTCCAGGAACGTGAGACCAGGCGCATCATGGCGAGTACGGCGATCGCCAAGCCCGCGTAGACGATGAACCCGAGGCGGTAGGAGCCAGTGTGTAACTTCGCCTGACCGAGGACGTTGGGTAAGATGCCACCGCCGAGCGCACCGATCTCGCCGATCATGCCGCCTGCGACCGCGGTGGTTGTGGGCCAACGCAGCGGGACCAGTTGAAAGGTAGCGCCGTTCCCCGCACCAAGAGCAGCGAAGCAGAGCATCAGCAATGCGGTGGTGACGGCCAGCGAGGGCGAAGCTATGAGGCCGAAGAGGCCGGCGATCGCAACGAGGAAGATGACCGACAGCGTGGTGATGCCACCTAACTTATCTGCGAACCAGCCGCCGAGCACGCGAGTAGCGGAGCCGATCAGGGTTCCAATTGCCACGAGATTGGCCGCGTGGATCTTGGTGATATGAAATTGCGCCACGTAGAACGACGACAGATAGGTCGCGAGTCCGAGGAATCCGCCGAATGTGATGACGTAGATGAGATTGAAATACCAGCCATCCTTTTCAAAGAGGCATGACAGATGCTCCCGCAAAGAGGCCTTGATGACATCGGGCGGTTCTTTCGCAAACAAGACCATAACGGAAAGGGGAAGAAGCATCATCAGAGCGGCGAAGCCATATACCTGGTGCCAGCCGAAGTGTGCGGCGAGACGTGGCGCAAAGATGGCGGCAAGGGCAGTGCCGGAGTTTCCCGCGCCGGCGATGCCCATGGCGAGACCTTTATGTTCTTCAGGGAACCAGCCGGAGCCGAGCGAAAGCGCAACCCCGAAGCTTGCACCGGCGATGCCGAGGAGCACGCCCATGGCGAGCACGCTGTTGAAGCTCGAAACGAAGAGGAAGCCATATACGAGCGCAAGAACGATGGCCGACATCTCAACGATCGCTGCACGCTTGCGGCCGATGTATTGGGATAGCACGCCGAGCGGAAAGCGCATGAACGCTCCCGCCAGGGTAGGGACGGAGACCATGAGGCCGATCTGACCGGCATTGAGGTGGAACTGCTCGGAGATGAATGGGCCCATGACGCCGTTGAGAACCCAGACGGCGAAGGAGAAGTCGAAGTAGAGGAAGGCTGCGAAGAGTGTGGGCGGGTGGCCGGACTTCAGGAAGGATTTCATGCTTGCCATGGTCTTCTGGTCGCTCCGTCTGGGTGCTTGTCTATGGAATGAGTCGCGAAGGTGTGGGGATCGGGGGATCAATGCCTCGTGCTGCCGGGTGTCTGGGGGCTGCGGTGTACGCGCACGGCGCACTGTTTGAAGTTGGGTTCACGTGAGATTGGATCGAAGGCGCCGAGTGTCACGATGTTGGAGTTTGCCTCAGCGAAGTGGAAGGGCATGAAGACCTGGCCCGGAGCGACGATCTGGGTGATGCGCAATTCGACGTTGGCGACCTCGCCGCGACGGCTGGAGACGGTGACGAGGTCGTGTGGTCTGAGATTGAGCCGTGTGGCATCAGCGGGATTCATCTCAAGCCAAGCGCGGGGAACCATGTTGTTGAGGAGGTCAACCTCCGCGGTCTTGGTGCGGGTGTGCCAGTGCTCGACGGTACGGCCGGTGTTGAGAATGAAGCTGTACTCGTGGTTCGGTTGTTCGACGAATGGGTTGCAGGGGACCTGATGGAGGATGGCGCGACCATCGCTTGTGGGGAAGACGCCGTCCGTGTAGAGCGAGCGGCCGCCCCAATGTATGCCGCCTGCGTCTTCGATCTGCTGCCAGGTGTAGGGTGAGTAATCGCAGAGTCGGCCAGCGGAGACACGCTGCCACTCGCGGAACGCGTCGTGAGTGGTCTGCCAGCCGGGAAACAGATCTTCGCGGACACCGAGACGTGAGGCAAGGGCAAGGAAGATGTCGAAGTCGGGCCGGGCTTCTCCGGGCGGCTGCACCGCTGCGTTGACCTTGGAGATGCGGCGTTCGGAGTTGGTGTAGGTACCTTCCTTCTCGCCCCAGATTGCGGCAGGAAGGACAAGGTGGGCGAAGTCGCTGGTTGGAGTCGGGTGGAAGCCATCCTGCACGACAAGGAACTCCACCGAACGAAGGGCGTGGGTGAGGACGTTGTAGTTCGGAAACGAGACGACGGGGTTCGTCGCGATGAACCAGAGGGCCTTGATCTTGCCGCGGACCGCGCCCTCGATTATGTCGGGATATGCGAGCCCGCGGGCTGTCGGGATACGGTCTACCGGTAGATCCCAAAGGCGCGCCAGATCTTCGCGGTCTGCGACAGAATCGAACTTGCGATAACCGGGCAGCGATGAGGCGAAGCCGCTCTCGCGGGTGCCCATAGCGTTGCATTGTCCAGTGATGGAAAAGGGGGCGGAGCCGGTGCGACCGATATTTCCGGTGATCAGCGCCAGGTTGTTGATTGCGGTGACCGTGACCGCGCCCTGCGTGGAGTGATTGACACCCATCGTCCAGCCGATGAATGCGGAGCTTGCGCGGCCGTAGAGGAGCGCGGTGCGGGTGATCTGCTCCTCGGTGAGCCCTGTTACAGAGGCTACATGCTCCGGTGTGAAGGTCGAGACAAAGGCCGCAAACTCGTTGAACCCTGCGACGTGTCGTGCGATGTAGTCGGAGTCGATCAGGCCTTCGCGGATGAGGATGTGAGCGATGCCGTTGAGCAAAGCGATGTCGGAGCGGGGTTTAATAGCCAGGTGGAGGTCGGCCATCATGGCAGTCTTGGTGATGCGCGGATCGACGGTGATGAGCGTACGAGGTTTGGCGCCGGGTGCAGTGCGATCTACGCGTTGGCAGAGGATTGGATGGTTGTCGGCTATGTTTGCGCCGATAAGGAGGATGACGTCGGCCGCCTCCATGTCCGCGTAGGAGCCAGGCGGGCCATCAGAGCCGAAGGAAAGCTTGTAACCGGAGACGGCGGACGCCATGCAGAGTGTGGTGTTGCCGTCATGGTTCCGCGTGCGGAAGCCAAGCTGTGCGAGCTTGCCGAGCGTGTAGAACTCTTCGGTGAGAAGCTGTCCGGTGCCGACGATGCCCAGCGTTTCCCTGCCGTGGCGCTGCTGGAGATCGGTGATGCGGGCGACCATAACATCGAGCGCCTCCTCCCACGAGACGGGAGTGAGGACGCCGTTCTTGCGTAGGAGCGGTGTCTTCGCGCGACCAGGAGCTGCAAGGATGTGGTGTTCCGAGAGACCTTTCGGGCAGAGCTTTCCGCGATTCACGGGGTGATCCGGATTGCCACGCACGGCGACAGCCTTGCCCTCCTTCACTCCGAGCAACATGCCGCAGCCCACGGAGCAATATCCGCAGGTGGTCTTGATCCACTTGTCAGCGATACGGGACGAGGATGTGTGGCCGAACTGCGGATCCTTCGCATGGGCATACTTCTCTGGCTGCGTGTCGATGCCCGTAAGGCGCTTGATGCGGGTGACGATCGTGGGCTTCATGCGTGCACCGACCGAACAAAGGTGAGAGCCATATTGAGTGGCACGACCGAGACGAAGAAGAGATAACGCGAGGCGATGACTCCGGCGAGAGCGACGGAGAGTGCAAGGACCGGAAACCCCGCGAAGAAGAGCACAGGCGCGAGGGCGACGAGGGCAATGGACGAGTAGAACGCGCCGCGCAGAGATCGACCCAGAAGAAGAGCGGCGGCGGCGTGCCGCTCATACATGCCGGAGCGTCTGAGACGGAGGATACGGACGATCTGATTGGCGGTCCAAAGTACCGAGGCGGCGGCAAGAGGCCAGCGTGGGTGAGTAGAGGACGTCGAGGCGAGATGCAGGCAGCTCTCGATAAACGTTGACGCGCGAATCAACGGCGGGCTGGCAGCGGTGCCGAGAACTGCAGCGCTCAGTAAAAAGTCGACGGGGGTGTGAAGCATGTTCCAAGCCGGGCGTGCAGGCACGAGATAGATGTAGGAGCCGGCGACGATGCCGGCGATCCCAAGGATCGGAGTGACGCAGGCGAGGAGGGTGAAGACTGCGAACCGGAGGACCGAATCGTGCTGCGTGTTGAACCATGCGGCGGCGGTGAGGCCGCTGAGGGAGCTGAAGAATAGCCCGAAGAGGAGGACTTCACGGGAGAGCCATGATCTGCGCCAAGCTTTGAGGGCTCGCCAGGCGTAGGCGGGGCGGCCGAGATGAAGCACGGAGATGTTGAGTGTAAAGGCAGTGATCGCCAGCAGCAGGGTCAACGCAACGGCGGTCGCACGCTGCGCGAGCAGAGTGACCGTCAGTGCGCCGGCCGCGAGCTGGATAAATGACGTCATCCAGACGAGCGACCAGTGCGGGTGCTCCAGGCGCAGAGTTTCGAGGTCGACGCGCTCCAGTGCGGAGGTGCGGAGTTCGGGGAGGGTGATCCGGGTGGTTGACAGGGTGTGACCGGCGGTCGGCATCCCGGGCGCGTCCGCCTGCGCATGATCTACGCGCCACGCCAGCTGGTTGACGACTTCGATCTGGATAGCGCTTTCAGGACAGGCGTTGACGCAGGCAGGCTCGAGGCCGTCGGTAAGGCGGCCGTGGCACATGTCGCACTTGCCGACGACACCGCGTTCCGGGTTGAACTGCGGTACTGAGTAGGGGCAGTTCCAGATGCAGTATTGGCAGCCGATGCAGGCATCGGCCGAGTGCAGCACGATGCCCGTGACGGGATCCTTTGTGTACGCTTCGACGGGGCAGCCCTTGATGCAATCGGCGCTGAGGCAGTGATTGCAGCCCATGGACAGGTAGTGGCGCGCAGTGTCCGGCCAGGTACCTCCTTCGATCTCACCCACACGACGCCATCGCAGATCAGCGGGGGTGTTGTTCTGCTCGTTACACGCCACCTCGCACGACCTGCAACCGATGCATCTGGTCATGTCGAAGTGAAAGCGATACTGTTCGCCCTTCTGCAGAGGGCGGTTGGGAATCAGCAGAGAGGAGGTTCGCATTTCCGGCTCAGCAGGACCGAACTCCAAGCCATTCTCCGTCACGCGAACGATGGAGTTCGATGGGTCGTACTGCGCGAGTTGATGAAGGGGCAGATCCATCAGTACACGTCCCGGTGATAGCGGTGCTCGTCTTTCAGCTGCTGGACGAATTCGGCTGTGGCCTCCTGTGAGAGCCCCGATTGCCGCTGGGCGATGCGGTGCAACGCAGCATCGACATCTCCTGCCATGCGGCTTGCGTCGCCGCAGACGTAGACGATGGCGCCCTCCTGAAGCCAGCGGTACAGCTCCGCGGCCTGTTCGGTCATGCGGTCCTGTACGTAGATTTTGCGGTCCTGATCGCGGGAGAACGCCAGGTCAAGCCGCGTGAGGTGGCCGTCTGCTTGCATACCCTGCAGTTCATCGCGATAGAGGAAGTCGGTGGCGGCGCTTCTTTCGCCGAAGAAGAGCCAGTTCCGTCCCTTTGCGCCGAGTGCCCGACGCTGATGGAGGAACGCCCGGAACGGTGCAATGCCGGTACCGGGACCGATCATGATGATGGGCGCGTCGGGATCTGCCGGCACGCGGAAGCGCTTGTTTGGCTGGATGTAGACGGGTTGGCGGTCGCCGACGTCCAGGCGCTCGGCGAGCATCGTGGAGGCGACGCCGCCGCGATCGCGATCGTGCGAGCGGTACCGAACTACGGCAATGGTGGTGTGGACCTCACCCGCGTGCGCAAGCGGACTCGACGATATGGAGTAGAGTCGCGGTGCCAATGACGGCAGCATGGCGACCAGGTCGGCCGGGTCCTGAAGGACGCCCGGAAAGTCATGCAGCAGATCGATGAGGCCGCGGTCGTACGCGTACTTGTCCAGGTGCGACTGTTGTTCAGGAGGAAGGAGGTCAAAGAGCTTCTGGCACTGGCCGATGGTGGCATACGCCTGGATGGTCTTACGCGTGAGGCGAGTGATCTGAAGATGTGACGTAAGCGCCACCAGCAGGCTGGTTGCGCCTGCTTTTGGGAGCTGGACCGGGATGTCGGAGCTGAACTTGAGGGTGTCCAGGATCTCGGAGACAAGGGCGTGGTCGTTCTGGGGCAGCACACCGCATGCATCCCCGGCGTCGTATTGCAGCCTTGAGTCTGCGATCGAAAATGCCACGTGCAGCGTAAGTTTGCTGGATGTGCCGCAGGTCAGGGGCCGGCGCTCGATCAACGGGGCGAGAAACGGATCCTCACGCATGTGCGAGCTGACGGGCTTCACGGCCGTTGCCGGCGACGTCGTTGTGAGTTGGGGGAGGGTGTGTGCCGGTTGGGTCGCGGCGCTTGCGTTGACACGCTCAATCAGACTGGACTTCCAGTTCTCGAAGGTTTGATCGAGGTCCAGGTCGCAGTCGACGCGTTCGCATATGCGTGTCGCGCCAAGTGCCGCGAGCTTTCGGTCAAGGTCTGCACCGAATTTGCAGAAGTGCTCGTAGCTGGAGTCTCCGAGAGCGAGCACGGCAAAGGAGAGATTCTGATAGCTCGGAAAGTGTGCGAGGCAGAGCTGCTGAAAGAACGGCTGCACTGCGTCCGGCGGATCACCTTGACCGTACGTGCTCGCAATAAAGATCGCATGTCGCTCAGCCATGAGTGTGGCCGGTGTATACCCTTCCAGTGAGCTGAGGGAGGCGATATGACCGTGGGCTTTGAGCTCTTTCGCCAGCTTGCGGGCGAGTCCCTCAGCGGTACCGGACTGGCTGGCGAAAAGAACAGCCACCTTCAACGCCGTCTTGGGAATGGCCTCAACCGCAGACGCAGGCGCGCTTGAATAGATGCCGGCGAGAAACCCATTCAACCAGGAGCGTTGCTCTTCCGAGAAGGGCGCGTTATCGGGGATGTAGGGGACCATGAGTGTGGCCATCGCTATGCGGCCTCCGGCCCGTTGCTGAGCGATCTGAGAGTGTGGATGTCGTGACGCCGCGTGAAGGCCAGAAAGGTCTCATCGGGGCTGCGCTGTGCGACGTAGGCTGCAAACAGGTTTTCGAGTCTGGGGCCCAGATCGGCGAAGCGGATCGCCGGAATCAGCTCGCGGGCGATCGCCTGGTCCTGATCCGCGCCTCCGCCAACGACGACCTGATATCCCTCCTCGCCGCCCAGCTTCAAGCCCATGAGGCCGATGTCGCCCGCGTAGTGCTGGGCGCATGAGTGATTGCACCCCGTGACATGGAGGTTTAGAGGCTCGCGAATGCCTTGCGGAGACTGCTTCGGGAATCGCTGATCGAGCAAGGTCGCAAGGGCGACCGCGTGCGCTTTCGTATCCGTAGCAGCGAACCTGCAGCCCTTGTTGCCCGTGCAGGCGACGGTCCCGCTCAGGACGGTTCCGGCGCTGCACTCGAGACCTGCAGCGTGAAGCGCCCGCTCCGCGGCGGCGACCGAGGCGGTCGGGATGTTCGGGATCAAAAGGTTCTGCCATACGGTGAGCCGAAGCTCCCCGTCTCCGAAGCGGTCAGCGATGTCGGCAAGGGCGCGCATCTGTTCGACAGGAAGCCGTCCGACGGGGATGACTACACCGATATAGTTCAGCCCGGGCTGCGCTTGTGCGTGGACGCCGATATGACCTGCGCGATCGATCGGCTGACGCGGCTCGCACTCCGATGCGTCCACCCGGATCAGCGGGAACGCCAGGCGCTTCTCGGTTTCTACGATAAAGCGCTCGATGCCCCAGCGATCGACGAGATACTTCAATCGCGCTTTCCGGCGGTCGGTTCGGTCACCATGTTGCGCGAAGACGCGGATCATGGCCGCAGCCACTGCCACGGCCTGGTCTGGATGCAGCAACAGACCAGAGTCAGTCGCGAACTGGCCATGCCCCGTGATGCCGCAGAGCAGAACGCGGAAGTAGACGCCTGGCGGTACGCTGCGGCCCTCGGCTATGCGAACTGCGGTGAATCCGATGTCGTTCGTATCGGCAAGCGCGGAGATGGCTCCCCCATTGTCGAAGGCCACGTTAAACTTGCGCGGAAGCTCGTACAGATCGCGGGAGTTGGAGATGTAGAGTTGCAGCGCCTCGGCGAGCGGCGCAACGTCCAGAAGCTCGTGCGGATCCAGCCCCGTAATGGGCGATGCAGTGATGTTGCGGATGTTGTCCGCTCCGGAGCCGCGAGACGAAAGGCCGAGCGCCTGCACCGCCGCGAGCACGTCCACGATGTTCTTCGGGGTAAATTCGCGGATCTGGAGGTTGCTTCGCGTTGTCAGGTCCGCGCGGCCCGATCCCCAGTCCGCCGCCATCTTTGCCAGGCCTCGCATTTGATGCGAACGAAGGATCCCACCGGGGATGCGCAGGCGCAGCATGAACGAGTCCTGCGCGGGCGCTACGTGGAACAGCCCGAAGTACTTGAGGCGGAAGCGGTCGGCCTCGGAGGGAGGCTCATTGCGCGCGGCGTACTCGAGCAGGCGATCCCAGATCGTGAAGGGATCCTGCTCGTTCTTCCATCGCTCTTCCTTGCAGAGATCGGAGACGGGTGTATCAAACCAAAGGGGCTCCTGCGAAGCCGCCTCCGCAGGTGTGTTGGTGATGAGGCCTGCCGCCGTATGGCCGGCGAAGGGAACGAGTCCACGCTGGGCGACGCCAGCGAAGAACCCGTGCAGATACTCCTTCTGCTCGGAGGTAAAGCTTGGGGATGCGGAGACACCAGTGCTCATGCCGAAGTTCCTCGAAGGCGAATGCTTTGCCCATAGGGCGAAGGGATTCTTGAGCGCATCCGGTCTGTGCTCTCGCAGGAGAGAAGAACAGGCGGTTGCGCAAGCCAGGGTGAAACGCAATGCGATCTGCAGTGCGAGTACGGCTAGGCTCTTCGTGGAGCTTTGGGATGATCTTGGAGTTGCTGCCGGCGGCACGTCGGGGTGTCGCGGAGCTTTGAAGAGGCCAGATGCCACCTTCTCTGAAAAAGAGATTAGCGGCAAACGCGACAGACTGCAAGAGAGAAAGGATTGCGGCCGGCGATGAGGCGATGACCCGGAGGATGGTCCATGCGGAATGGTCTGTTACCTCCGGCACATCCGCGTCTAGAATCGAAACACGGTCCTCGGCACAGAAATTGTTGTTTTGAACGCCTGCCGCTTTGGTGGGCTGGCAGAGTACTCACCCGGAACGAACGGTACATGGGGGATGCGTGGCGCATGCGAACTTCAATGGATTGCGAGTGCTTTCACTGGAATCCCGCCGCGCGCGTGAGATTGAAAAGCTGATACGGACGTACGGCGGCGAGCCAATCGTTGTACCAGCGATGCGGGAGGTGGGTCTCGAGTCCAACAGGCAGGTACTCGACTTTGCCCGGGATCTGATAGCCGGGGAGTTTGATCTCGTCGTTTTTATGACGGGCCTTGGGGTCGGAGCGATGGTTGACATCGTCAAGACGCAAGGTGATGTGGAGCCGTTTCTGAACGCCTTGCGCAAGGCCAAGGTCGTAGCCCGCGGTGCAAAGCCGAGCACCAAACTGCGCGAGTTGAAGATCCCGGTCGGAGTGACCTCGGATGACCCGAGCACCTGGCGGGAGCTGCTCGCGGCGATCGACGCGGAGTACGGTCCGTCGCTGCCGAAGATGCGTGTCGCGGTCCAGGAGTATGGTGCGTCGAACCCCGAGCTGCTTGCTGAGCTCAGCGGTCGCGCCTTGTCGCTGACCAAGGTGCCGGTCTATGCATGGGCACTCCCTGAGGATCTGCAACCACTCCGCGATTGCGTTCACCGGGTGATCCAGGGTGACGTCGACGTCGTGCTGTTTCTGACGGCGGTGCAGGTCATCCACCTGTTCCAGGTCGCGGAGCAGATGAAGGTCGCGCCTCAACTGCTCAAGGCCCTGCAGTCAATCGTTGTGATCTCGATCGGCCCCACGACCTCAGAGGAGTTGGCGCACTACCGCGTCGTGCCGGACTTTGAGCCTTCACGACCGAAGATGGGCTTCATGGTCAACGAGGCAGCGCAGTACGCGCACAAGCTCCTGGATGCAAAACGCAACGGCGAGATGGCCGGCGTTGCTGCAAGCGCAGACGAATCAGAGCCCACGGCGCCCTCTTTCGCGGTTCGGCGTGTTGCACCTTCGACATCGACGATGGCTGGATTTCGAGACGGACTTGCGCAGATCGACTTCCTGCACGAGATCGGAAGCCGGATGGCCGCAGCCGATTCACTCCACCTGGTCCTTGACCGCATCGTCGCTTTTATCACGGGTGTTATTCCTTGCGACTCCTGCTTTCTCTACGTCGTGGAGGGAGAAAGCCTGGTGCTGCGCGCATCGAAGAACCCTCACGCGGATCTCGTCGATCACATGGGTGTGCAGATTGGCCAGGGAGTGACTGGATGGGTGGCAAAACACCGTCAACCTGTGGCAATCGCCTCGAGGGCGTCGGAAGACCCTCGATTCAAGCTCTTCAAAAACATCCCCGAGGACAGCTTCGAGGCGATGCTTTGTACGCCTATCCTTTGCGCCGGGCGTGTCATCGGAGTGATCAATCTGCAACATCGGCTCAGCTACCGGCATACGACCGAGGAGATTCGGCTGTTGTCCACATTGGGATTTCTTGTAGGCGCGGAGATCGAACGGGCCAGGCTGGAGTCTGAGAACACCCAACTTACGGGCCGCCTGGAGACACGAAAGGCGGTCGACCGCGCAAAGCTTGTATTGCAGCGCGATCTCCAACTGAGCGAAGAAGAGGCCTATCAGAGGATGCAACGCGAGAGCCGTCAGCGCCGAAAATCGATGCGCGAGATTGCAGATGCCATTCTGCTCTCGGAAGAACTTCGTCGCTGAGTGGCTCGCCAGAGAGCAGGCCGTCGAAGCGCCTCCGAGGCTCTACCGGGAAATCCCCTTATGCGCGGAGCAGTAGGGGCGGGGTTCAATCGACCAAGATGGCCGAACTTTGAGGGGTTAGTTGACGAACCGGCCCATGCGGACGTTCATCACCATACCGAGTGAGAGAAAGGTGAAGAGGATGGAGGACCCGCCGTAACTCATAAGGGGGAGGGGGATGCCGGTGACTGGCATGAGGCCGACGACCATGCCGATGTTGACGGCGATCTGGAAGAGGATGACGGCGACGACCCCCATGACAAGGAAGGAGCCCGGGAGGTCCGCGGCGGTCTGGGCGTTCTGGATGAGGCGCATCAGGATGAGGAAGTAGAGAAGGAGGACACCGATGGCACCGATGAAGCCGTGCTCTTCGCAGAAGGCGGCGAAGATGAAGTCGGTGTAGGGGATGGGGAGGAAGTCGCCCTGGGTCTGGGTGCCCTTGTTGGCTCCCTTGCCCCAGATGCCACCGGAGCCGACGGCGATGAGGGACTGGCGGATCTGGTAGCCGGACCCGCGGGGGTCGGAGTCGGGGTCGTGGAAGGAGGTGAGGCGGGCCTTCTGGTAGGGCTTGAGCACCTTGCCGCTCTTCCAGGCGATGCCTCCGACGAGGAGGAAGGCGAGGAGGAGAATGCCGGCCTGCTTGAGGCGGAGGCCGCCAAGGAAGAGACCGCACAGAAGGATGGGGAGGTAGGTGAGGGCGGTGCCGAGGTCGGGCTGCTTGAGCACGAGGAGCATGGGGACGCCGACGAGGGCGAAGGCTTTGCCGATATCGGCCCAGGTGAGCTCGCGGCCGGAGAGACCCCAGAAGTAGCGGGCGACGGTGACGATGAGGACGAGCTTGACCCACTCAGAGGGTTGGAAGTGGATTCCGCCGGGGAACTTGATCCAGCGGCGGCCTCCGAGGACCTTGGTGCCGACGGCGAGGACGGCAAGCAGCGCGGCGATGGAGAGGGAGTATGCGGGCGTAGCGATGTCGATGAGGCGGTGGTAGTCAACGAGGGACATGAGGAACATGAGCACGAGGCCGACGGCGAGGAAGCCGATCTGCTTGGTGTCGAAGCCGTGGAACTTTGTATGGAGGGTCGCGGACTTGATCTCGAGGACGCTGATGATCGAGAGGATGCCCACAAATGCAAGCAGCACCCAATCGAAGTCGCGGAAGGAGGAGAGGCGGGCCATGAGGCTAGTTTAGAACGGGGCTGCTGCTTAGCCGGGGGGGAGTGAGCTTCCTGAGCCTTGCGCGGACTTGAGCGCGGCGTTTTCAGCTTCGAGGTCGGTGATGCGCTGGTGAAGAGGTTTGAGTGCAGCCGCGATCTCTCCTTCGGTGAAGCGCGGCGTGATGTGCTGAGGGCAGTTCCAGTCGAGGGCTTCGATGCGGATGATGACGGCACGTTCGGCGGTCGATCTCTCCTCAGGATGCTGGAGTCTGGCGATCATCTCCGCGGCTTCGGGCGTGCCGTCGAGGATGGTGGCCCGGCCGAGGATCTTGAGGCGGGTCTGCGAGGCGTAGTCCATAAGGAAGAGGGCTACACGGGAGTCGTGCTGGAGGTTGCCGGTGCTGATGTACTGGCGGTTTCCGCGGAGATCAGCGAATGCGAGAGTGGTGTCGTCAAGGATGTGGAAGAAGCCGGCAGGGCCGCCGCGGAACTGGATGTAGGGCCAGCCGGTCTCGCCGACGGTGGCGAGATAGAAGCCGTCGCGGCGTCGAACAAAGTCGCGCTCGGCGGGCCCGAGTCGATCACCGATGGGACCAGACTGCTCGACTCGCTCATACTGCGAGCGGCTGCCGTGCTCTTGCTGCTGCTGTTTGACGAGCGGGGTGAAGGCGATGCCGGCGAAGCTGCGGCCCATGACGTACCTCCGCTCCGCGACGCGTGAGTGCACGACGAGGAACAACGAACCCCAAGACCTACGGAGCTGACTTATGGGATCGCCGCGGGTGTGGTGCGGGTTCAAAGAGTTTTTCTGCCGGGGGTCAGTGCAGGGGTGCAGCTTGCCTGGACCGCCACTTGTCTGTGAGCGTCTTGTCGGCAAGAGCTTTGATGAAGACGCCGCCGACGACACTGCGGGCCTGAAAGCCAATCTGCTTGCCGGCCTTGGTGTCGTACCAGTCGGTGAGCGGAACGCGGGTAGGAGTTTCGACGGTCCAGGTGTAGATGGGGTCGACAAGAGCGTTGAAGGCTGCCGGATTATCAGCCAGGGTGGCGGTCCAGATCTCCCAGTCAAGCTTGGTGTAGTCCGCGCGACTATCGAGGGGAAGGCCGTACTGGTTGAGCTTGCCCATGTAGAAAGAAACCTCGGAGTCGCGGACGGATTTCGGGAAGAGGTTGTAGCCGAGTACCTTGTCCCAAACCAGGTTGTACTTCTGGCTCCAGGTGTCGGGAGAGTTGTAGGCGAGCTTGTAGTGGTCGCCCTCCCGATCCAACTCCATCCACCTTGCGGCGTAGTCATGGGCAGTTTTGGAGTAGTCCCGGGCGATGGCTTCCTTGTGAAGAAGGCGGGCCATGTCCGCATAGGCCTCAAGGGCGTCGATGGCCTTGAGCGAGAGATTTGCGTTGTGGGTGACGTGTCCGGCGAAGTCGTCGGTGGTGAGCTGATTTTCCGGGTCCAGGCCGTGATCTTTGAGGAACGCAGCCCATTGTGTGAGCTTGGGCCAGTATGCCTCGGCAAGACTCGCGTTGCCTTCCGCGCGGGCGACGGCGTCAACAAGGATCAGCATATTTCCGGACTCTTCGACTGGCATCTGATCGTCTTCGGTCTTTTCGCCACCGCCGTACTTCTGGCCGTTAGCCAGCGGGTAGACGCCGAGATCGTGAGGTGCAAAAGGAAAACGCCACCGGTTGGGAAGCGCTGTGTACTCGAGCACGGGACGGAGCTCCGCTTCAAGCAAAGCGGGGTTGAAGAAGAGGAAGAGTGGAGCGGCGGGATAGAAGACGTCGACGGTCGCGATGCTGCCGTTCGAGAAGTTTTCCTTGCCGAAGATCAGGGGTTGACCGTTGAGGTCTGCTACGAAGGCATGGGCGGCGATGGCCTGACGATAGGCGAGAGTACAGATCCACGCGTAGTGCTCGCCGGAGGTGCGGGTGAGGTCGGTCGTGAGGTCGGTGTCGAACGAGGTGCCGCGGGATTCAAGTCGCGTGTAGTCGCGTTCCGCCTCGTCGAGCATAGCGGTCACGGACTTGTTATTGCGCTGCCAATATGGGCGGAGATTTCGCTGGAGGTACTGAATGGCGTAGCTCTCGGTATAGGAGACGAGGAGATGCCGGGTGGTGGGCTGGGCGGTGACGCGACCGAAGGGGAGTTCGGCGGCGATGTGCGCTGCGTTGCGATCGGCGGGCTGGGGCTGGTCCATGTCGTCGGCTGCGGGAAGCTGGCCTGTTTCCGCGAAGGTCCGCTGGGCGTCAGGTGCAATGACGGAGGTGGACTGCTCCCCGTTCGGGACGGAGAGATGGAAGTAGCCCCAGTCGATTCGAAGATTGTCACCGGAGCGATTGAGGATGGCCTGGTCGCGGGAGCCGACGGAGAGGACGATCTGAGTGGCGGTCTGGTTGCGGGAGAAGGTGACTTGCTGGCCTTCGTTGCTGACCGCGATCGCGGGATCGACGTCGAGCAGGAGGGAGACGTCGTGGGAGGTCGAGTCCGTGGAGCGCGTGGTGAAGGTGAGGTAGGCGACGGGGCGGGAGAGGACGTCGAGGTCCGATAGGATCGCGGGCGTGAAGAAGGTGAGGGCAAGCTCCACGCCGGCGGCGGTGAAGGTGTAGCGCGTATGGGTCGGTGTTACCGAACGCGAGGTCTGCTGCATCGCGGGGACGTTGTGAGGATCGCGTCCCATAAAGCGGAAGGGGTGGCCATCGATGCGGACGAGCCCGGCGATGGGTTGGGGGGCGCCGGTCCAGTGACGCGTAGGCGAGTCGGTGAGGATGTCGGTCGTGGACCAGACGGAGAAGTACGGATTGTGCGTGATGAGGGGTGTGGCTGGCGGGCGTGGTTGCTGCTGGGCAACGAGAGATGGGATGAAGAGGAGAAGGAGGAGTGCGAGGGTCTGCAGCTTGACGCCGGGCCGTCTGATGGGATCGATCACAGCGCGATGATAACGCGCATGGACGTGACGTTGCTGGGGCGGCGGACTGTTTACTCGGCGGGCGGAGTGGAGGGTACGGGCTGTTGCCGGACCGCGGGTATAGCGCCGGACGGGGAGCCGGGTTGAGTACCGGGTTGGGACGTCTCGGCAACCACGCGGATGTTGTTGGCGCGCTGGCGTTGCTTGTTGACGAAGGCTTCGATGACCTGTGCGGCCAGCTTGGCGGAGTTGGACCCCCAGTCGCCGTTTTCCCAGAGGACTGCGACGACGATGTCCGGGTTGCGGCGGGGAGCGAGGCCGACGAACCATGCGTTGGGAACGGTCTTATGGCTTTTGCCGGCGCGGGCGAGGGCGTCGTGGCTCATGACCTGTGCGGTGCCGGTCTTGCCGGCGAAGTCGATGCCTTCGAGGTGCGAGGCAAAGGCGGTTCCACCGCCGGAGGTGGTGTCGGCCATGGCGTCCGTGATGATCTGCCAGTTGGCGGGGGTGAGTGAGATGGTCTGGTCGCCGGAGCCGTTGAAGGTCTCGTGGATGGCCTCGAGCTGCTCGGGCGGGACCTCGTCGGGGAAGACGAGGTGGGGACGACGAAGGACACCGCCGGAGGCTACGCCGCCGATGGCGCGGGCCAGCTGGAGGGGTGTGGCGGCGATGGCCCCCTGGCCGATACCGACCGAGATGGTCTCACCGGCGTACCACTTTTCATGGAAGTTCTTGAGCTTCCATGCGGTGGAGGGCATGGTGCCGGAGGCCTCGTCAGGGAGGTCGATGCCAGTGCGCGAGGCGAAGCCGAGAGCCGTGGCGTAATGGGCGATGGTGTCGATGCCGAGATGGTTGGCAAGGGTGTAGTAGAAGGTGTCGCAGGACCACGGGATCGCGTGGTAGATGTCTACCATGCCGTGGCGCTTGTCGCACTTGAAGTAGTGACCGTAGAAGCTGGCACCTCCGTTGCAGACGACGCGCATCGTCTGGGCGAAGTTTTCCTGAAGGCCCGCGACGGACATGATGATCTTGAAGGTCGAGCCAGGGGCGAGCTGAGCCTGTGTGACCTTGTTGAGCAGGGGGTGGTCGGGATTGGAGAGGATCTCGTTCCAGTATGTCTTGGTGAGGTGAACGGAGAACTGGTTCGGATCAAAGGTTGGCCGAGAGACAAGGGCGAGGACTTCGCCGGTGTGGGGGTCGAGGGCGACCATAGCTCCGGTTTTGCCTTGCATGGCTTTTTCGGCGGCCATCTGGACATCGAGGTCGATGGTGAGCTTGAGATCTTTGCCGGGGATGGCCAGGGTCTGCCCGAGTGTGCCGAGCTCCTTGCCGTGCGAGTTGACGATGACGTCGTGGGATCCGTCGGTTCCGCGGAGAAGAGCGTCGTATGTCTGTTCGACGCCGGAGCGGCCGACGACATCGCCGGGCTCGTAGAAGGCGTACCTCGGGTCGTCGAGCATCTGTTCGGAGACCTCTCCGACGTAGCCGATGAGATGGGCGGCGAAGCCGTCACGGGGGTACAGGCGGCGCTGCTCGTCACGCGTTTCGAGTTCGGGGAGCTCGTCACGGTGCGCGGCGATGA
The DNA here is from genome assembly GCA_963719405.1 of uncultured Acidobacteriaceae bacterium. Lineage (GTDB taxonomy): Bacteria > Acidobacteriota > Terriglobia > Terriglobales > Acidobacteriaceae > Edaphobacter. The sequence goes on along the minus strand of OY970381.1, from coordinate 3,168,308 downwards.
AGGCCTGTTCGTCGGGGGTGATGTCCTGCTTGAGGGGAATGGACTGGTACTTGGGCGAGGCCTGGAAGCGGCGAAGGGTGGTGGCGATCTGGTCGGGGGGAAGGTGCAGTCCGGAGGCGATCAGGGGGATGTCGGCGGCGATGTCCTTGATCTGATCGCGGATCAGGTAACAGGTGACGGAGGGGTAGTTGTCGACGAGGAGGCGGCCTTCGCGATCAAAGAGACGCCCGCGCGGTGCGAGGACCGGGATCTTCCGAATACGGTTGGCTTCTGCAAGGACGCGGTAGTTGCTGGCGCCAACGACCTGGAGGCGATAGAGACCCGCGAAGAGGACGGTGAGGATAAGTGCGACGACATATTGGGAGGCGTGCAGCTTGCCGGGCGACAGCTTCTCTTCCCTTCCCTGAACTCTGCCGCTGGGGAGGAATGAGGGACCGGTCGGTGGCTGCCAGGGGGATGGAGGTGTCGAGCTCATCGCAGTTCAGCTAAGAGTTTAGACGGAGCGGAAGGCCGGAGAGAGTATCGGTTCTGATGGCACGGCGGGTTCCGTGACTTTTGAGACCGGGGAGAGGATCACCGGACACGTTTTGCACGGTCGAGAAAGAAAAATATCGGAAGGGCCATCGCCGTATTGATGCCGGCCCGGATCAGTTCGTGCTTCCAAAGATACTGCTGCGAGGCGAGGCCCAGCAGACGCCGGACAACGAAGTAGAGCAGGATGCCGTTCAGGAGCGAAAACAGGAAGTTCATCAGAACGCGCGTGGTGAGAGCCTCAACGTCGACCTGCAGGCCAATCGAGGCGGCGATGTAACCGATGACGGTTTTGGCGATGCCGTTCACGCCGATGGGCTGCCCGGTGAGGGCGTCCTGAAGAAGTCCGATGCTGGCTCCCGTCAGAGCACCGGCGATCGGAGAACGACGACTGACAGCGAAGAAGATGGTGATGATGAGAGGCAGATCGAGGATGGACAGGTATGGCACAGGCCGAGGCAGAAGCGCCTGCAACAGGATCGCGGCAAAGGGGACGAGCAGAGCGACGGCCGGGTGGAAGCTGTGCTCTTCGAGTTCGCGGCGCGAGGTGTAGCTGCGGTTCAGCATGGGGCTTTCAAGATGCGGCGTGTTGAGGAGCTTTGAGACCGGTCAGGGTTGAGGCTGAGAGTTCGGCGTTGGATCGGAGGGCGGGTTTGCCCGGTTTGGTTTGGAGCCCGCCGGTGCAGGATAGGGCGGGTTGCGAGGGCGAGGTGAAGTCGATCCCTCGGCGGGATCGGTGGACGGCGCAGATGTGGACCGCGGAGCGCCCGGTGTGAGACTGCCCGCCGGAGGTGTGATGCCGGGGCTGTACTGGTCTGGGTGGACTGTCGGCAAGGGACGAGGGACTCGACCACCAGCGGCTTTCGGGTTTGCGGCGTCTGATGCAGCCTGGGCCCTGGCCTCGGGCGAATCGGGCGCGGCGGCAAGGTCACGGAGGCTGGGAAGGCGGTCGGCAACCACCTCTGCGGCGGAGCGTGCGGCGGCTTCCTTCTCTTCGGCAGCGGCCTTTGCGGCGGCGGCCTCCTCTGCAGCCTTGCGAGCAGCTGCACGGGCGGACGCGGAGAGCTGTGCACCCCTGCTGAGTGCCTGCAGCGTCTCGGGTGGGAGCAAAGGTTGAGTGCCGGTGATGACCAGCACCTCTTCAAGCTGAAACAGATTTGCCGCCGGTTTGACGCGGATGGCCGTATAGGGCTGGTGCTCAGGATCGGGAGCGACGGATTCGATGGTACCCACGGGCAGTCCGCGGGGAAAGACCTGGTCGCCGCCGGATGTGAGAACGGGTTCACCGGGCTTGATGCGGTCGTCAGGCGTGAGATTGCCGATCTGAACACTGCCTCCCGAGGTGCCGCGGATGATGGCGCGTACCCGTGTATTGGCGAGAAGGACCCCTGCACCGGAGGTTTGATCGTTGATTAAAAGCACCTGCGCGGTGTGTGGTGCGGACTGCGGAAAGACGTCACGGATCTTGCCTACGATGCCGTCGGGTGTGATGACCGGCATGTCCGGCTTTAGGCCGTCGGCGGCACCTTTGTCGATGTAGAGGACCCGGGAGAGATCGGTGCCGCTGGTGCCGATTACCTGAGCGGCGACGGTGGAGGCGATGTAGCGCTGCTGAAACGCGAGGAGCGCCTGAAGCCGGTGTCCCTGGATGGCATCCTCGGCGATGGCGGCCTGCTGGATGCGCAGGGAGTCGATCTGATGCTGGAGGTCGAGATCGTGCTGGCGGACGTGCTGGAGATCGATGTAGTTGGCCCAGGTGGAGCGGATGCCGTGACCGGCGTTGAGAAACATGCGTTCGACGGGAGTGACGACGGCGACGACCCAGGAGCGGGCGAGGGTCACCTTTGCTCCATCGGCGGCACCCGATTCGACAGGCCGCCGGACCTGGATGGCGAGCGCGATCGTCTGCGCGAGCAGAAGCGCGATCAGTACAAGGGCGTTCTTGAAGCGGGCGAAGAAGGAATCCATGCGTCTCTCGCACTATTATCCCGCGAGACGATGCCGAGGTGGGTGTGCGGATGGGTTCGCTATCCGCTTCTGCCGCAGGAGAGGGCGGACGGAGTTTTGGCAACCAGCTCTGCTGAGGGCATCGAACGGGCGCAGGGACGGCCTGCTAGTGGCGCTGGAAGAGCAGCGGGGCGAAGTGGATGAGGTTGTCGCGCCAGACATAGGAGACGTGCGCGCCAGGGGTTTCGATCGCGGTGACGGACAGACCCTCGCCCTTGAGATAGGCCACGAGCTTTCGGTTTGCCTGGAGGAGACCGTCGTCTGTGCCACAGGCGATCCAGAGGAGGCGGAGATCAGCAGACCTGGCTGCATCGGCGGATGTGAGCGCGGGGATCTGCTTCGCGGGGTCGAGGAGATGGACGGCGCTCGAAAAGCCGCCGATAGAGGCGAACTGCCGGGTGTGGTTGAGGCCGATCTGCAGGCTTTCGAGGCCGCCCATGGAGAGGCCTGCAATCGCGCGATCTTCGCGCCTGGTGGAGGCGTTGTACTCACTTTCGACGCGCGGGAGAATCTCTGTGAGGAGCGCCTGCGAGAAGAGTTCGGTATTGCTGTCGACGAGCGGCTTCTGCTTCCACATCTCGCCGATGGGCCCGTTCACGAAGCTCATATCGCCGTAGCCAAGGGGCATCACGACGATCATGGGCTTGATCTTCTTTTGAGCGAGGAGGTTATCGAGGAGGGTGTCCGCCTGGAGGGTCTGAGTCCAGGTGTCGACTGTGTTTGACCATCCATGGAGGAGGTAGAGGACGGGGTATTTCGTCTTCGATCGCGGGTCGTAGCCGGGAGGCGTGTAGACGATGTATTCGCTGTTGTTCGCGGCGAGGCCTTTGACGATGGAGGTGGTGTAGCGATGACGGTGGATCTCGCCGTGGGGTACGTCCTGGACGTCCCAGAGCTGCGGGGCGTCGGCGGGGACCTCGACCTGATCTCCGCGGTAGACGAGGTTGGGAGTGATATGGGTGAGGTTGTTGGGATCGAACTGCGGGCGGCTGTCAACGTCGAAGCGGTAGGAGTAGATCTCGGGAGGGAGCGGCTGAGTGGTGTAAGCCCAGACACCATCCTGGCCCTTGGTCATCGCCAGCGGCTTGGGTGCCGTGTCGATATTGAGGACGACGGAAGAGGCGGCGGGATCCTCGTAGCGAAAGGTAATGGTGTGATCCGGGTTCGCCTGGGAAGAGTTGAAGGACGGAGGAGTCTGTGCCGTCGCGACGGACACAAGGAGAGGCAGAGCAGCCGCCAGGAGTTGCTTCATGGTTTGAGATGTCCTTCGTTGCAGTGATGAAGAGCTACTTGGATTGGAAGAGCAGCGGAGCGAAGTGGATGAGGTTGTCGCGCCAGACCATCCAGGTGTGCATGCCGGGCGTCTCGATTGCGGTGACGGGCAGGTCCTTCGTTTTGAGGAAGGCGATGAACTGGCGGTTTGGTTCGAGAAGGCGATCTTCGGTGCCGCAGGCGATCCAGAGGAGCTTGAGATTGGCGGATTTGGGGTTGAGGCCGGCGAGGCGGTTGCGGTCGATGGCGGCGGCGGCGGAGGAGAGGCCGACGACGTAGGCGAACTTGTCGGTGTTGTTGAGGCCGGTGGACAGGGACTCGAGGCCGCCCATCGAAAGGCCGGCGATGGCTCGGTCTTCCCGCTTCCTGGAGACGTGGTACTCGGCCTCGACACGGGGAAGGATCTCGGTGAGCAGGGCCTTAGAGTAGAGGTCGGTGTTCTCGTTGACGGCGTCGGGGGTGCTCCAGTTGGTATGGCCGAGGACGAACTGCATGTTGCCGTAGCCGAGGGGCATGACGACGATCATGGGCTTGATCTTGCCCCCGGCGAGGAGCGAATCGAGGATGAGGTGGGCCTGGCCTACGGCGGTCCAGCCGTCAGCGCGATCGGAGAAGCCGTGCAGGAGATAGAGGACGGGGTAGTCCTTTTTGGCTTTGGCATCGTAGCCGGGCGGAGTGTAGACGTAGAAGTCGGACTGGTTCTGCGGGAGGCCGAGGACGACGGAGGTGGTGTAGATGTGGTGATGGACCTCGCCATGGGGGATGTTTTGCGGTTCCCAGGGCTCGGGGGAGTCGCCGGGGACGTCGATCATGTTGGAAAGGTTGAGGAGGTTGGTGGTGAGGCGGGTGTTGTGGGTGTCGAGGCGGGGGTGGCCATCGACGTCGAAGTGGTAGCCGTAGATCTGGGGGGCGAGGGGCTTGCTGGTGGCGGACCAGGTGCCTTCTGCATCTTTTTCCATGGGGATGTTGGGGCCGGCGCCTTCGAGGGAGAGCTCGGCCTTGGTGGCGGCGGGATCCTGGTACCGGAAGGTGACGGTGTGGTCCGGATTGACGGTCGTGGAGTGGAAGTCTGGAGCAGCGGGGGTTTGGGCGGAGGCGAGGGCGGGAATCGCGAACGTGGCGAGGACAAGTGAGCTTGCAAACGTCATGCGGGCCAGTGTAGACGAAGCGAGGGAGGACGGGAGCGGTTGGCTGGCGATGTGTGAGGGGAGGGCGATAATACTTGGATGCCACTTCGCTCAGGTTTTGTCTCGATCATTGGCCGGCCGAACGCCGGGAAGTCCACGCTGTTGAACGCTCTGCTCGGGCAAAAGCTGGCGATTGTGACGCACAAGCCGCAGACGACGCGAACGCGCATCGTGGGTGTGCTGGAGGTGCCGATCGAAAAGAAGGCCAAGGGCGTGGCGGGACACCCCGCGGCACAGGTGGTGCTGGTCGATACGCCGGGGGTGCATAAGCCGGAGACACAGCTAGACCGGCGCATGATGCAGGAGGTGCATGACGCGCTGGAGTCGCGGGACCTGGTGCTGTTCATCGTCGACGCGACGCATCGGCTGCCGCGCGTGGAGAAGCCGGCTGCCGTTCGAGAGGGCGAAGAGACCTCCGAGACGGCGGCGAAGGCCACGGCTACGGGGAAGAGGTTTACAGCAAGCAAGCGCGCGATGAGTGCAAAGGAGGATGACTTCGCGTTGTCGCTGGTCAGGAAGCTGGAGTGTCCGGTGATCCTGGTGCTGAACAAGATCGACGCGGTGAAGAAGGAGGAGTTGCTGCCGCTGATTGCGCACTGGAGTGGGCTGCACACGTTTGAGGATGTGGTGCCGATCTCGGCACGGAAGGGTGAGGGCCTGGAGCTGTTGCTGGAGAAGGTCGTGGGGCAGTTGAAGGAGGGACAGAGGTACTTTCCACGGGACCAGGTGACGGATCAGCCGGAGCGGTTCCTGGTGGCGGAGCTGATCCGGGAGAAGATCCTGCTGCTGACGGGAGAGGAGGTGCCGTACTCCTCGGCAGTGGTGGTGGAGCGGTGGGAGGATCCGGCGTCTACGAAGCCGATGCGAGATGGTCGACTGCCGGTGACGAAGATTGCTGCGGCAATCATTGTGGAGCGGACGGGCCAGAAGGCGATTCTGATCGGCAAGGGCGGAGAGATGCTGAAGCGGATAGGGACGTCCGCACGAAAAGATATCGAGGGCCTGCTGGGAACGCGAGTGTTTTTGGAGCTATTCGTGAAGGTGCAGGAGGAGTGGAGGTCAAGCCGGGGATTTGTGGAGGATCTGGACTGGCGCAGGCAGCTGGAGCAGATCGCGGAGAAGCAGGCGGGCGAGGAAAAGGAGTAGAGCTTCCCTGCCCTCACCCGTGCCGAAGCCGGGGTGTTGCGCCATGCGGGGGACGGTGCCCTTGCATCCTAGGATTGAGCATTTTGCGGAGATGAGATGAGTTTTGGCTGGGCGCATGTGGGGACTTCAGTTGTGGCGTCATTTCTTGCCTCAATGGTGGAGTGTGTAGAGGCGTTGACTGTGGTTTTGGCGGTGGGTACGGTGCGCGGCTGGAGACCCGCGCTTCTGGGCTGCGGGGCTGCGGTCGCTGTGCTCGGCGCGATCGTTGCGGCGCTGGGGCCAGCGTTGACGAGAGTTCCGTTGCATTCCTTGCAGCTTTGGGTGGGGGTGCTGCTGCTTCTGTTTGGGCTGCGGTGGCTGCGGAAGGCGATTCTGCGATCTGCTGGGCTGATTGCCCTCCATGACGAAGAGGCGGCGTTTCGGCAGAATGCAGAGGCGATGATGGATGGGCCGAAAGCACGAACCGGTCTGGATAAGGTGGCGTTCGGAACGGCGTTCCACATCACGATGCTCGAAGGAACCGAGGTCGTTTTTATCGTGATCGCGATCGGAGCTGGCGGGGCCGGATTTCTGTTGCCCGCGAGCCTCGGAGCGGTCGCGGCGCTGATAGTCGTGGTTGGATTAGGTCTCGTGCTGCACCGGCCGTTGGCACGCGTTCCGGAGAACACGCTCAAGTTTACGGTGGGGGTTCTGCTATCCGCGTTTGGGACCTTTTGGGTTGGTGAGGGGCTGGGTGTGCGGTGGCCCGGCGAGGACTGGTCGATACTCGGGCTGCTGCTTCTCTATCTGACGATGGCGTTGACGATGGTGCCGGCTTGCCGGGGCCGGGCCTTGGCTGTTGAAACAGGACGTTAGGAGAGTTGTTATGGGATGGTTGGGGACCGTAGTGCGTGAGATCTGGGGGCTCTTCGTAGACGACGGCAGCTTCGCGGTGGCCATTGTGGTGTGGGTGGGGTTGATGTGGGTTATGGAGCGGCGCTTTGGTCTATCAGGCGGCGTGGGTGCGGGAGTTTTGTTTGCGGGGCTTGGTGTAATTCTGATTGAGAGCTTGTTTAGATTTGCGCGGCGGAGACGATCTCAGTCTAGATCCACTGAGGGAGGATGAAGTCCGCAACGAGATCAGCTATCGCTGGAGGCCTGACAGGGCTCGGGTCATCTTCAACGGTCGCAGTGCGCCCTGATCTCTGGCGAGCCTGCGTAAGAAGATGGCGCGGCCTGGGATCTGTAGGATTGAGGCGCAGCGCGTTCTCGAACTCAGCGATAGCTCCATCGAAGTAACCTAGCTTCAGCTCGTTCTTTCCTAGTTCGAAGTGTGCATCGGCATTTCCAGGTTCTTCGCGAACGGCTTCCGTCAACGCAGAGACAGCTTCCGCGGACATTCCGGCCCGGCTGAGAGATAGTCCTTGAAAGTAACTTAGGAGAAAGCTTGGACCCAGTGTCTGCCTGGCTGCTGCAAGTTCGGCGACGGCTTGATCTGCCCGGCCGGTGCGAAGAAGGACCTGAGCCAATCCTATGTAGCTTGTTGGCAGGGGATCGCCGGCTGAGATAAGACGGCGAAAGATCTCTTCCGCTTCTTTGTAACGACTGACGGACAGGTTTGCGGCGCCGAGCCGAAGCTGCAAGGCGTAGGAGCTTGGGTGCAATTCGATTGCGCGCTCCGTCGACGCGATCGCTTCGTTGAGCTGCCCGACCTCCATCAGCTCGCGTGTGAGATTCAGCCAATGCTCCTCGGTTTGCGGTGACAACGTAGTGGCGCGCCGAAACGCCTGAATAGAACTCTCCTTATGGCCGAGCCGTGCATCGGCTATTCCGACCAGGGACCAGGCATCGGCCAACTTGCTGGGTGAGCCGAAAGCTGGGTCTGTACAAAGCTGCGCCTGGTCTGCGGCCTGCTGAGGGTTGCCGACAAGAACGTAAGCGATCGACAGGTCAAAAGCCGCCCAGAGGTCCCGCGTGTGAGCCGCGTCACCGTTCCATCGCTGTAGCAGGCTGATCGCGGCGTCGTTGTCATGCAGCGTAAGAAGCAGGGACGCAAGACGGGAGGTCTGGATTGCGGTGAGTCTTTCCGAGGCGAGGAGACCGGCTATCTCCCTGGCTTCAGATTGACGCCCCAGCGCGATGTAACCTTTAGCGGCCAGCATCTGCACGTCGGGATCTTTCGGCAGCGGCATTCCAGAGCGCTGCAATTCGAGGAAGGCAGCTTCAAACTCCTGCTGCTCCAGATGTACTCGGCCGAGGTAATAGCGAGCGAACGAATCCTGTGGAGATAGCTTCAGCGCGGCTTCCAGGATCAAGACTGCATCGGGAAGCTGATGATTGTTCCACTCGAGGAAGCCCAAGTTTCTGTAGGCGGGCTCCAGTGCGGGGTCCATGGTGATCGCCTGGCGATACTCCGAAGCGGCCTCGGCGAGACGGCCGAGCCGGGCAAGCACGATTCCACGGAAGTTCCTGATAGTTGCATCGTTCGGCTGATCGCGTTCGGCTGACGTAAATTCCTGGAGCGCGTCCTCGACGCGGTCCTCCTTAAGAGCTAACAAGCCATTCTGGAAAGGGCTCTGCTGCATCGCAATGAGGTGGGAGCCATGCCACGAGAGGCCGAGGGCGAAACAATGCCAAGAAGGCGAACCAATGTTGCAGATGGTCCAGCCTTGAAGTAACAAGAATAGCACAATACCGCGACGGCAACGGGTATGCCGTAGGCGCAAGCGTAGACGTGAGACCGAAACGCACGGCGTTCTCCCCATCATTGTTCGATTGACCGCCGCCGCGGCAGGTCTTCCTGCAGCTTTGCGTGGTATCCGCGATTCAGGTTCTCCGCAACCGTGAACGCCTGGCTCGCTTTCGCAGTTTCACCCAAAGCCTGATAGGCCTTCGCTAACTTGAAGTGGATAGATCCATCACGATCGCTTGAGAGCGCCAGGTTGTACTTCTTCTCCGCGTTGCGGAAGTCACCGAGTTGTGCGTACGCAGTTCCCAGGTCGCGGTCTAAATCGGGTCCCTGGCCACCCGCGGCCACGGCGCGTTCCAGGAAGGAGAGTGCCTTCGCAGGATTGCGCTCCATTAGGTAGGTCTCGCCGAGGTCATGGAGAGCGCCGGCGTGGCCCGGAGTTATGGCAAGCTCCGCATTGAATTCGGTACGCGCAGCATCGATATCGGAGTTCTTCCAGAGTATGTGCCCCAAACTGTAGTGAAGATTGGGTACAGATGGTTTGATTGCAAGGGCAGCACGGTATTCCTCAATCGCCTTGGTGTCATCTTCGCGGGCAGAGGCGAGATCTCCCATCAGCTGATGGAGGCGAAAGGAGTTCGGGTCGGTAAGAAAGAGTTTGAGGTAGGCTGCGGTGGATAACTCCTCATAACAACGGGCTCGTAGATAGGACACTTCGGTGGATCGGCCTGCGCCTCGCGGGAGGGCGGCGAGCACTTTCAACGAGTCTCCGTATCGACCGAGCTCAAGCAGTGAGGAGGCGATCAGCACACGAGACGCCTCGGAGCGTCTGCTATTTAGAAGAGGAAGGCCGCAGTCTGCGACTGCCGAGATCCGGCCGTCGTGCATCGCTGCTTTAAGGCCGGGTTCAGAGCACGTTCCTGCTCTTGGCACCGGACTGCCCGGATCAGGCAGAGTTCCATCGGCCGCTCGAGCACCATTGCCATACTGCTTCGCGAGGTACGCAAGCGCGAGGTGAGCGGCCGGGCTATTCATGCTTCGAAGACGCGGTTCCATCGCGACCAAAGCAGACACAGCCACTGTGGAGAGCGGATCGGAGGAGGTCGGGCCCGGGACATCCGCAGCCAGCCCCAGAAGATGTCTGGTGTAGGTGGCATCTGTGAGGAGCGCTTCGGACCAATCCTGCAGTCCCTCGTCGAGTTCTCCGCCAGCCAGCTTCACCTCTCCCCGGCGTACCATTGCGCGTACATTTTTTGGATCGATCCCGAGTTCCTCATGGAACTCGCGGGTTGCTCTCTCGATCTTGCCTGCTCTCAATAATACTTCTCCGAGTTCAACATGGAGCCCGTTACTCGCTTTCGAGGCGCCGGCAATGGCATTTTCGAAGTGAATAACGGCTGAGGGCCATTCTGAACTGTTGGCATAGCTCTCGCCCAACAGTCGCTCCGCGAATAAAGGACGAGAGTTTGCCCCGTTTATAGCGAGCACCTCTTTCTTGCCCAGCCGCTCGTAGACATGACCTTCCAGGTAGAGAAGATCAACATCCTGTGGTCGACGACTCAGCGCATCTTTGATAGTCAGAAGTTCAGCCTGAAGATCACCGGATATCTCCTGTGCTGTCGCGAGCCATGAGTAAGCTTCTATGCGGTTCGGCTCCCTCTGAATCGCTGCTCTAAGCAAGGGGATGGCCTTCGCCCCTTCTCCAAGTCTGCAAAGATCGATGCCAAGCATCAGGTTGGCACCTGCAAGGTCGGGTTTCAGCTTGAGGGATCGTTGAAGCTCAACGATGGCGTCTTCCGTCCGGCCTTGCAATTGATAGACGAGGCCAAGATTCATGTGTAGCTCGGCGAACCCGGGATCCAAGGTGATAGCGGCGCGGTACTCCTGCTCCGCGGTGCTGTAGTCCTGGACGCGTTGCGCACGCTGCGCTGCTGCAAGATGCAGGTCCAATGCTGCACCTGAAGGGGACGAGGCCTGCGGTCCAGATGCTCCGGCAAAGCTTAGGGTGACAGCAGATAGCAGCGGCAATAGAGCCTGAAGAGTCACGGCCTAGATCCCTCAGAACTTGCGATCCTACTTCGATGGACGGAGACATTCTCTCATTGGAGAGGCCGACAGGGAATCCTGTTCAGATAGCTTCCCGGAACGAACATGCCAATTCGCGCAGTGCCCCGCACGCTCCTGGGGATTGGAGACTACGCCGCACTCCAGTCACTAAGCTGCTTGCAGATTGTTGACGCACCTCTCGAATAGGGCGTAGAGTGCGCCTGACCTGCGTTGACGGCCTGGCGCGCTTCCCAGTTTTCTAAGTTCCCGGCGCACCTTCATTTGCGAATGGACGCTTCACACGCGGAACGACTCTACATGCGGGATAGTTGTGGGCCTAAGCACCACCGAGCGAGATGGCCGGTGAACAGGAGACACGATGAAACGTTTTGGAGCTTTGATAACGTGCATTGTCTTTGCCGCGTCGCTCCAGGCGCAGACCACGAACGGAACCATCCGCGGAACCGTGACGGATTCGAGTGGGGCTGTTCTGTCGCAGGCCAAGATTACCGCCCGCAACCTGGATACTGGTCTCATCGTGACCACCGCAACAACCGGTGCCGGTCTTTATTCACTCCCGGATCTTCCCCCCGGAGGCTATTCGGTCAAGGTTGAGGCGCCAGGTCTTCGGACCTATACGCGCGAGGGTGTTACCGTGCAGACGGCCAGCACTGCGTCGTTAGACATAACAATGCAGGTCGGCGGAGTTACCGAGAATATCGTTGTGAACGCTGATGTAAGTCAGCTTGAAACTGCTACTTCCGATATTGGCTCGACGGTCGAACGCAGCCTGGTTGAAAACCTGCCGCTCGAAGTGTCCGGAACAATTCGCAACCCGGTCCAATTTATAACGCTTATACCGGGCTTCGTGGGAAGCGTTGGGAACAATCCCGGCAGCAACTCGTCGGACGATTTCAAGGTGAACGGTGGACAGGAGAATAGCACTGACGTTCTGGTAGATGGAGTTTCTATCTCGCTGGTGTCACCGAACACACAGTTCAACAAGGGAGTTTCCACTGAAGCAGTGCAGGAGTTCAAGGTGCTTCAGAGCAACTTCTCACCGGAGTACGGTGAGTCCGGAGACGGCATTATCAGCCTAACCTTGAAGTCCGGAACCAACGACTACCACGCGTCGATCTACGACTTTCTGCGCAACAAGGCTCTCGATGCAAACAGCTGGACGAATAATACGGCTGGGCAGCCCAAATCCGTGAACACGCAGAATGATTTCGGCGCCACCTTCGGTGGGCCAGTGCGCGTGCCGTATCTGTACAACGGGACAAATAAAACCTTCTTCTTCTTCGACTATGAAGGTTTTCGATTCAGCACGGGTGGTACCGGTCTGCAAAATGTGCCGAACGAAGCCTTTCGCAAAGGCGACTTCTCCGCTCTTCTGCCCGCGGTAAAGCTCTATGATCCGACGACACATGCACTTATACCGGGCAACATTCTGACGAATGATCCGAACTTCAAGCCCAGCGCTGTAGTTACCAAGATCTTCGGTCTGCTGCCTTCAACCAGTGGAGGCTTGACGAACAACGTCATCGATCGCACTGTCTCAAGCACCACGGCTGATCTTTATGACGTTAAAATCGATCATGCGTTTTCTGACAGACAGCGGATCTCCGGCGGGCTGGATTGGGACAACACGAAGACCGGAGGAACGTCGGACCTCGGACCTATCTTCGGGTCCTCCACGCCCCAGGTGACGCGGTATGCGCGTGTAAGCCATGATCTGATCCTGAGTCCTTCGATGGTGAACCACATCCTGTTTGGATTCAGTCGACGTTTCCGTACCGAGTCGTCAAACACCCTGGGCCAGGGGTTCCCGAATCAGATTGGCCTCACCGGCGTTCAGAACACAACATTCCCGTGCGTAAAGTTTGTCGGGACACCCTATGAGAATCTGCTGAATAATTGCGGCGATTCGCAGTTTGCGGATAACGTCTACCAGCTGAATGAGGCAATTAACTATGCTCGCGGAAATCACGTCTTCAAGTTTGGCGGGGAGATCCGGGATCTGCAGTTCAACGTGCGACGGCTCACGCAATCATCCGGAGAATTTGATTTCAACGCGCGGCAGACGAGCGCGCCAGATGGAACAGGGGGCAACCCGGTTGCTAGCGCGCTTTTTGGGCTCTCGGACACGACCACGCTGAACTATGGTGCTTACAGCGGCGTGAGGTACAAGGATTTCTCCTTTTACGGCCAGGATACCTACAAGATCAAGTCCCGGTTGACATTGAACTATGGCCTTCGTTATGACCTGGATCTGCCAGCCAGGGAGGCCTTCGATCGCTTCTCAGCCGTGGATCCCACGCTCGCCAATCCGGGGGCCGGAGGGCGACCCGGTGCTTATACCTACTTCGGTGCCGGACAGGGTCGCAACGGAAGAACGCGCCCGCAGGATACCTACACGAAAGGCTTTGGGCCGCGCGCGGGATTCGCTTACAGCATCAACGAGAAGACCGTCTTGCGTGGTGGCTATGGCATCTTCTACGAGCCCCTGAAGGAAGGTTCGTTTGCGGACCAGGATGGTTTGGGCTTCTTCAATAAGCAGACGGTAAGCGCAAGCAACGGCGGTCCGACGCAGATTGACCAGGGAGTCGTTCACTTGTTTCCAGTATCCGGACCCTTGACTCCGGACGCGCAAAACGGAAGCAATGGCGTGATCCTGGTTCCCGCGAACAGCGGGCGCCCAGCAGATGTGCAGTCGTGGAATCTTGATGTGCAACGGCAGATTACAGCGAATCTGCTGGTGAGCGTGGCGTATGTGGGGTCCAAGGGAACTCACCTGCCTGCGTTGAACATCATTCCGAACCAGGTGAACCCCAGATACTTGTCGCTCGGCAGCGATCTAGCTAAAGACATAAGCTGTCTGACAAAAGGCACATGCCCCAATGCTGCGGCAGCCGGAATTACGCTGCCGTACCCGACATTTACGGGTAGTGTCAGCCAGGCTCTTCGGCCTTTCCCGCAGTATGGCGATTTCAACCAGGAAGATAACTCCTTCACGCCGGATCGTACGGGTAACTCGACGTATCATGCGATGCAGTTACAGGTGGATAAAAGAATCGCGCAGGGTCTCAGCTTTCTCGTCTCGTACACAGTGTCGAAGAACCTGACGGACGCGGACTCATCTGGGCCAGGCGTCTCAGGCTTCACGGGAACGAATGAGTTCATAGGACAGAACTCGTACCAGAGACAGGCGGAGAAGGCAGTCAGCGAGCTAGATACACCGCAAAGCCTGGTTGCGAGCCTGTTCTACGAGCTTCCGGTCGGACGCGGCAAGAGGTTCTTGCACAACGGGGGTATCGTTGACGCCGTTGCAGGCGGTTGGTTTGTCTCGGCTATCGGCAGTTATCACTCGGGGAATCCAACCGAGGTTTACGGACCTTGCGGTGGGACTGCCGGAGACGTTTTATTTGCCGGGTGCCACTTCACGGGAGCTGCAAGGGTGAACGTTGTTCCGGGGGTTTCGCAGACGAACAAGAATCACTTCAATCCCGCAACCACTTCCTTCTGGAATGCAGGCGCCTTCACCGTTCCTGCTCCTCTTACCTTTGGCAACGAACCTCGGTCGCTGGCCAGCGCTCGCTTCTATGCTTCGAAGAACGAGGATATGACACTCGGTAAGAAGACACAGTTCCTCGATGGGAAATTTACGCTTGATTTCCGGGGCGAGTTCTTCAATATCCTGAACCGGCACACCTACATTCCCAACGTTGGAGGGCCGAACCTCGCAACGCCCTTCGTTCCGGTAGGGGGTCCGGGGTGCTCAGGCCCCTTCGCTTGCGGATTTGGATCGATAACCAATGCCAGTGGACCGCGAACTATCCAGTTCGGCCTGAAGGCGAGTTACTGATTCTGCTTGCCCTGGGGTGAGCCGAAGGATGTCGATACGATGAATCCTCTCGATCGCCGCGCCTTTGTCAAGGCATTGCTGGCCGCCGGCGCGGCCGGTGCGTCGGCGGCATACCCCGAGTCGTTGAGAATCAACGATGCCAAGGGGAGGACGAGCGACAGTTCGGCGGGGATGCCTACTGTGCTGACGAACGGTGACCAGCAGCTGAGGATTTCCGGTGCAGGGGTCCCCTTCACCTTTCAGAACTTCTGGCGAGCGGGCGAGGAGTGGAAGCCGGTGACGCTTCCGAGCAGCTTGATCACGGGACCGTCGTTTGTGTTTGAGACGTCGCATATCACCCATCAAGGGTCGGGGGTCGTGTTTCAGGGCTCCGCACAGGCGGAAGGACTGGACGGGAACGCGATGAACTATGCGTGGAGCACGGAGATCCAGGCTCTCGGCTCCGCGGAGAGCCAACCCTGGTTTCGCTTTCACTCAACGGTTCACCTCCCTGCTCCTCTGAAGCTAAGGGAGCAACATGGACCGGAGCCTCAGATCATCACGTGGCTAAGCTCGACCTCAACGCTGATGGAGGGACAGTCAGGAAGTTGGAGGCGCGTCATTCTCGACCAGCCGACGCGGAACTCGCTTGGCACCTTTGGCAACGATCTGCCCGCGGTATACCTACTCGACCAGAGCCTCGGCTTTGAGACGCTTATGTATTTCGACGTAGACGATATGGGGTGGATGTCGACGGAGAATCTGCCTCGCTTTCTCGTTTACCGGTGCTCGAGTGTGTCGGAGATTGGTCGTGATGGAACGCAGCGGCTTGGGCTCGGACTGGTAGCATCTCAGGCTACGGGGAACGTGCTTCCTGCTGGTGATCTGAGCTTCACCTCGTACTTACTGCAGCGACCCATGAATCGCCTGCTTACGGAGCAGGATGCCGTGGTCCGGTGGATAGACGCTCTTCTTCCGCGCTTTCAGGAGGAGCTGACGTGGCCAACCTGCGCCACGGCATGGGAGAAGTTTGCTGCGGGAACGGTGCGCGACCTGCAACAGGTGAGCGCGTCGCAGGTCTCGTTCAACGGACACACCGGTCTACGCTCCTACTCAAAGGCGAGTTCCAATATCTGGAAGCAGCCGGACGATAACTTCGAACTGATGACTGTCGCCGACGTTCTTTGGCCTTCGCTTCTCTATCTGCGCCTTCATCCGCAGGCGGAGTACGGAACGGAGTGTGACAAGCTGCTCGCGAATATGCCCGGCTTTTATCATGACGACACCCACAGCATCAGCAATGATTACGTGAGACCGCGGGAGGAACGGGCAGACTCGTGGTACCCCTTTGAAAACTCCCTTATCAAGTATCCGATGATCGGCTCTCTTGCGGGATCAAAGGAGCTGATCGCGCATTTTCTGGACGCTTTCAGCTCCGCGCACCGCCTTGCCCAAAGGTTCAACTACCTATTTCCCATCTACTACCAGGTGGATACACTGCACGCGGAAGGTGCAGGATCGAACTACGCGATCGGCGGCCTGTATGCATGGGGGGCGGTTTTGGCCGGGAGACTAACCGGTGACAGCACCTACCACGATGAGGCGCGCCGGGCCGTTCAGGTTTTGTACAGTGTGCCCGCCGGGCGTCTCTTTCACGAGCCACAGGAGCTGGGTTTCGGAGCGCTTGCTGCCGCAGAGCTTGGGATGAAGGATGAGGCGCTTTACCTGTTGTCGGAGCAGTTGCGAATGTTCTACTGGTACTCCGATCCGAGTCAGAAGACGCATCACGTACGCGGTATGGTTCAGGCGGCGGC
Organism: uncultured Acidobacteriaceae bacterium; assembly: GCA_963719405.1. GTDB lineage: Bacteria > Acidobacteriota > Terriglobia > Terriglobales > Acidobacteriaceae > Edaphobacter. The sequence goes on along the minus strand of OY970381.1, from coordinate 3,151,793 downwards.
ATCCATTCTCTACCCCGCGTTCAAGGAGAATGTCGAAGCGATTCTTCCGTGGACAGGAGTGGCGAAGCGAGGCATGCTGCCACAAGGCATGTTGCGTTTCATGGATCAACAACGCCGAAACAACTTCTCCTTCTTTGAAGGCTGCTCCAACCCTTCCGCGGGCAGTACGGCCGCGCAATTTATACCGTTCGAGAATCTGGGCACACTGGAGCTGAACGGGCAGACGGGCAACGTTGGCAAGGAGATTTACGGCTCGGGCGAGTCAATGTGGATGTACCTGATGTTTGAGGCTCTCGGGCGGGTCAGCGATCGTGAACTTATGCTTGTGAATCTGGATCTGCTGGATGTATTGGATTCAGCGTCATTTCCTCCGCGCAAGCTGAACTTCATGCTGTTCAACCCCCATAGCAGGACCCGTAGAGCAACGATCGGCATCCCTCCTGCAAACGGGCGCGAGGTGCGGATCATGGTTGACGGTAAAGACCTGCGAGGCATGGTCGAGGTGCCGGGTGGGAGCTGCATGCGGATCGTAGCCGAGTACTAAGCCGGGCGATGTATAGAATGACTCGGCTATTCGGACGAAGGAGCGCACTCGGCTGCGTCGCGACGGCGTGCCAGGATGAGCACAACGCCGCCGACAACGATCCCGCACATGAAGCCGAGGACGGAGTAGCCCGAGCCCGAAGCATGGGTTCCGTGCATGGCGTTGACGGAGCCGGCGATGGCTGCGGTTCCGCCGGCGATGGCGACGAGTTTGCGGCGATGGGGACTAAGCGAGCTGCGCATGAGGCACCGTAGCACACGACCACCAGGGTCTGAAAGGCGTAAGTGCAGAGACGGCACGCATGATCGCGCGGGGGCATCAGCGTACCGTTGAACCTCAACGCGGGCAGACGAGGGTTTGGCTACTGAAGGAGCGAGATAGCGGCGGCCGTGAGGGATTTGACGCCCGTAGCGAGGGTGGGTTCGGGGTCGGGCTCGAAGCGGCTGGTGTGGGGCCCGGGAAGCGGTTTGCCGGCCGCTGTGGCAGCTGCGAACTTCTGGGGGTTGGCGGCTCCGAGGCGGAAGTAGCAGGTGGGGATCTTGCCGTCGAGCGAAAAGACGCCGACATCCTCGGAGCCCATGACGGGCTCGCCGGTGGTGACGTTGGCCTCGCCAAGGGCTGTGACGAGGGTGGCGCGGACGCGGGTCGTGAGGGCGGGATCGTTGAAGAGGACGGGAGTCGACTCAGCTTCGAGTACGGTGACGGTGGGCATCTTGTCGGGGGGAAGGCCGGCTGTGGTGCCGATGCCGAGGGCGATCTGGCGGAGGCCGGCGAGAGTTACGTCCCGGCTTTTGTCACTGAACGCGCGTGTGGTGAGCTCGAGCTTGACCTCGTTGGGGATGATGTTGCGCTTGGTGCCGCCGTGGATGTCGCCCACGGTCACGACGGAGGCGTGCTGGGGATCCTGCTCGCGGGAGACGATGGTCTGCATGTCGACGATAAACATGGCGGCGAGGACGATGGGGTCCCGGCCGAGCTGCGGGTAGGCGCCGTGACCGCCGATGCCGCGGATGAGGACGTCGACGGATGTGGAGCTGGCCATGGAGGGGCCGCTCGAGACCGCGACGGTGCCGGCGGCGCGGTCGGAGGTGTCGTGGAGTCCAATGACCATATCGGGGCGGCCGAAGCGGTCGTAGAGGTGATCGGCGAGCATGGCCTTCGCGCCGTCGATGGTCTCTTCCGAGGGCTGACCGATGATCATGAGGGTGCCGTGCCAGGCTTTGCGGTTAGCGGCGAGGGTCTGGGCGGTGCCCATGAGGACGGTGGTGTGGACGTCGTGTCCGCAGGCGTGCATGACACCGACGTCGACGCCGGACTTGTTTTTGGTGAGGACGTGCGAGGCGTAGGGCACGCCGGTCTCCTCGACGATCGGGAGGGCGTCCATGTCGCCGCGGACGAGGAGGGTAGGGCCGGGGCCGTTCTTGAGCAGACCTACGACGCCGAAGGCGTGGGTGCCATCCGGGTAGAGGCCGACGTGATCGGTGACGGTGTAACCGGCTTTGCGGAGGGCCTCGGCGAGGGTGGCGGAGGTGCGCTCTTCAAAGTGCGAGAGCTCCGGGTGTGCGTGGAGGGTCTTGTAGGTCTGGAGGAGGGTGGGGAGCTGCTGGGCTTCGAAGGCCTGGATGTCGGGTGCCTGGGCGAGGGCGGGGAGGGAGCAGGCGCAGAGCAGGGCCGGAAGGCCGGGTTTCAGCATGGAAGTACCTCGCGGGGAGTGGATGAGCGTGAGTGTAACGTAGCGGTCGTCACCGATGCTCTCGAGGAGTGTTGTGGAACGGCGAGGCTGAAGCTGGTCCGACCATGCGGGCCGGGTGGGCGGCTACTCCTTGACGCTGACGCCGAGAGCTTTCATCTTGCGATAGAGGTGTGAGCGCTCGAGGCCCAGGGACTCGGCGGCGCGTGTGATGTTGCCGTGATGCTCGTCGATTTTTTTGAGGATGTAGTCGCGCTCGTAGGCTTCGCGAGCTTCGACGAGGGTGGCGGACTCTTCGGGATGACCGTTGGCGCGGGTGGAGCGGCCCCCGTCGGCTCCCTTGCCGTCGCGATGAGTTTCGCGGAAGACGAGCATGGGGAGGTGTTTCCGTTCGATGCGCTGAACTTTGGGATTGAGGATGAGAACGCGCTCGACGAGGTTGCGGAGCTCGCGGACGTTTCCGGGCCAGTTGTACTGGCGCAGAGCAGAGAGCGCGTCCTCGGTGATGTCGACGTGCTGCCGGCCGTACACCTTGCCGAACTCGGCCAGGAATTCCTTCACGAGGAGGGGGATGTCTTCCTTGCGGTCGCGCAGGGGCGGGACGTAGAAGGGAATGACGTTCAGGCGATAGAAGAGGTCTTCCCGGAAGTTGCCGCGGGCGATCTCCTCTTCGAGGTCCTTGTTGGTGGCGGCTATGACGCGGACGTCGACGTGGACGGGATGGGTTGCGCCGACCGGGAGGAAGCGCTGCTCGTCCAGAGCGCGGAGCACTTTTGCCTGGGTCTTGAGGCTCATGTCGCCGACCTCGTCGAGGAAGAGGGTGCCGCCGTCTGCGCGCTCAAAGGTCCCGCGCTTCTCGGGTGGGGCGGACGAGCCTGAGGGACTGGCTCCGTGGCGATAGCCGAAGAGTTCGGAGTCGATGTAGTCCTCGGGGATGGCGGCGCAGTTGAGCTCGACGAAAGGCCGATCCTTGCGGAGGGATTCCGCGTGCATGGCGCGGCCGATGAGCTCCTTTCCTGTTCCACTTTCGCCGAAGATGAGGACGCGGCCGTTGGTGGGGGCCATGAGTTTTATCTGCTGGCGAAGCGCCTTGATGGAGATGCTGGCGCCGGTGATGGCGGATTTAGCGGTGAGCTGCCGGGCGAACTCCTGGTTATCCTCGCGGAGGCGGCGGGCCTGCATGGCGTTGTTGAGGACAATCAGAGTCCGGTCGAGGGAGAGGGGCTTTTCGAGGAAGTCATAGGCGCCCAGCTTGGTGGCGCGCACTGCTGCCTCGATCGTTCCATGGCCGGAGATGATGATCACTTCGGGTATGTGCGCGGGGTCCAGCTTTCGGATATCCGCGAGCGCGTCGAGCCCGTCGCGGTCCGGCAGCCAGATGTCGAGAAGAACAACGTCGTAAGACGCGTCGCGGATGAGCTCGAGGGCCTCCGTAGCTGTCGCGGATGACGTGACGGTGTATCCCTCATCCGACAGGATGGAGGAGAGCGACTCGCGGATGTCGGCTTCGTCGTCGACGATAAGGACGTGGTTCATGATGGCATTCTGATGGTAGCTGAAGGGGAGAGAGCAGCGGGTGCCGATTGAACGGGGCGGACGACACAACGGCTCCAGTACGCGGATGGATCCTGGGCTTGCTAGAGGGAGAGCGTCTGGTTCGCGGCGTTGGAGATTGCGTCGAGTTCGGGATCGGAGTCGGTGGCCGAGTTGGCAGGGCGAAGCTCAACGATGAACCGCGCGCCTGCTGGCGAGTTCTTTTCGGCGCGGATGGTGCCGCCGTGCTCCTGGATGATCTTGGCGGCGATGGCGAGGCCTAGACCCGTGCCCCGCTGCTTGGTGGAGAAGTATGGGAGGAAGAGGCGCTCGCGCATGTCGTCGGTGAGTCCGGAGCCGGTGTCGGCAACTGTGAGCTCGACGAGATTGGAGTCAAGGAGGGCGGTGGTGATCTGGAGCTCGCGTAAGAGCGACTGCTGCATAGCCTCGGCGGCGTTGTCGATGAGGTTGGAAAGCGCGCGTTTGAGAGCTTCGGGGTCTGCAAGGACGAGCGGGAGACCGGGCGACATCTTACGGACGATGCGGATGTTTTGAAGCCGGCCGGCGAAGAGAGCGAGGGAGTTTTCTACGATGGTATTGAGGTCGGCGGGGCGGGGCTGGGCAGTTGGGAACTCGGCCAGTGCGGAGAACTGATCTACAAGTGACCTCATACTCTCGACCGAGGTTGAGATCGTCTCGGAGCAGCGGCGGATGGTCGCGAGCGAAGGTGATTCGATATTGTGGGCGGCAAGGGTAGAGGCGAGGCGGTCGATGTGGCGTCGGGTCTGCTCTGCGGAGAGGGAGATAGGGGTAAGCGGATTTTTTATCTCGTGGGCCACCCGGCGGGCGACCTCCTTCCAGGCGGACTGCTTCTGAGCGCGGAGGAGCTCGGTGGCATTTTCAAGGACGAGCACGTAGCCGAGGTGATCGCGGCGCTGTGGGCCGGACTTGCCGGAGGTGGGGGTGCTCTCAAGGAGAGCGACGGTCGCGAGGAGGTTGGTGGTGCCGCCCGTCCCGTTGGCTCCGGGGAGCTCGATCTCGGCGGCGGCGGAGCCCATGCGGTGGCTGCGGCGGATAAGTCGATCGACGGCTTCGGTGACCTCTGGCGGTAGAACCTGCTGTATGGTGCGACCGTAGAAGAGCTGCTGACCGCCGGGGTCCATCATCTCCGAGAGGGCGCGGTTTGCGGTAAGGATCCGGAGATCCGGGGACAAGGTAGCGACGCCGTTGGGGATCGTCTCGAGCATGGTCTCGAGCTCGGAACGGCGGGCCTCGAGGGCGGCGTTTGCGGCCGAAAGCTGGATGTTGGACTCGTGCGCAGCGAGCCGGGAGTTCTCAAGGTCCGCGGCCATCCGGTTGAAGGAGAGGACCAACTCGCCGAGCTCTTCGGTCGCTGAGGGAGCGACGCGGTGGGCATAGTCTCCCGCGGCAATGAGGTCCATGGCGTCGGCCAGCGCCTCGACGGGCTTGGTGACCTGCTTCGAGAGATGGAGGGCGAGCCAGGTGCAGGCGAAGAGGGCCAGGCCAGTCATCATGAGGAGCAGCAGAGTGTAAAGGTTGCGGATCTGCCGGCGAGATCGGAACAGGGTCCAATAGGCGTCAGTGGAAGCATGCAACCGGGCCATGGTGGAGGTCATGCCGAAGGGGACGGGCAGACCCACAACGACGCTTCCACCTTCCTTGAGAGCAGCGTTGCCGAGGGCGTAGTCGGCCGAACCGGTGGAGAAGATAGGCTGATCGCTGCGTTGTGCGGCGGCGAGGATATCGGCGTCGATGGACTTGCTGAGTGCTTTCCGCCCGACCTGGCCGGCCGCTGTGCCTCCGGGGTGGGATGAGGGCTCATCCGAGAGGTCCTCCGGCGCGTTGGCTACGTCGGGGATCCAGGCCTTCAACTCGGACTCCCCCGGTGCGGACTGGGGCGTTTGGAAGCCGGCGATGGGACGGCCATTGCGGAAGACGATCGCAAAGCCGTTTTGGAGCGTGATCTCGTGTCGGCGAAGGATAGCTTCGATCGATTGATGGGTCTGAAGAGCAACGGCGCGGGCGTCGGGAATGCTGGGACGAAGGGGCGGCTTCGAGGAGCGGGCGACGTGGCTGGACATCCGATTGGAGCGGGTCGCGGGATGCGACGTACTTCGATCCGGCGGGGGTGTGCGCGGGCCGGCCGGGGTACCGGACTGAGGGAGCTCCGTGGCGATGGACTCTGCTTCAACCCGGGCATTCGCAGCGGTGTACTGGGCCAGCTGGAGGGCCATGCGATTGGAGTCGTCGCGCATCTGGTTGACCGGCTGCGAAAACCAGCGGTCCACGGCGCGGTTCATGAGCAGCCAGCTGAAGGCATACATGAAGACGAGGGGAAGGATGCTGACGAGAACGGCTCCCCAGAGCATGCGGGTACGGAGGCGAGCGCCGAGAACACGGGAGCGCTGATCGGCGTAGATTTTGAGGACGTTGCGTACGAGCAGAATCAGGGCGGCGACGAAGAGGAGGAAGGCGACCGCGGAGAGGCCGGTGAAGACGAAGATCTGGAAGATGGTCGAGGGATTGAGGAAGTAGAGGCGAAAGCCGTTGAGGGCGGCGAGAGCTGCAAAGAGAAGCAGAAATACCGCCGCGAGAGCGATGATGATGAGCTTTCGCCGGTGCGGGCTGGTGGTCATCCTGGCGCTTACCTTTCACCTCATCGATGGAGGTTGTGGGTGAATTATAGGCGGCTTGCAATCAGACCCGATCTGGTTTGCGTGTCATCGCAATCGGCAGCGCAGAACTGCGATCACCCTGTCAGGCCTCTGAAAGTGGCTTGCCGCTCTCTTTCCCGTTGGCTATCGTGTGCTGCGAACGCAGATCTCACGCATAGGGCGGAGTACGAGTGAAGACATATCCTGTTGAGCAAGCTGTTCGGGCGCAGAAGGCCCTGCGAGAGGCCGCCGGCCTCGGTCCCGAGATGTTTCCAATCCAGGCGTTTGTGGGCATGATCAGCGACGAGATCGAAGAGCTGCGTTCCCAGGGAAAGACGGACGCCGACATAGCGGGTCTGATCTCTGCCAACTCCAGCATCGAGATCACGCCTGCGGAGATAGCGGAGAGCTACGCCCCCAGCGAGGATCGGCGGCAGAACCACCGTTGAGAGAAGGTGGTGGTTGCACCCCTGCTGCGCGGCAGGGTTGATCGCAGGGCCGCGTCTCCGAGCCCGGCTCTCTGCCGGGCTCGGAGACGTGGGCAGCTACAGAAGATCGGCTACCGGCTTCCAATCTCTCTGTTGCGCCTGGGCAACAGCCTCGTAGGTGAGTGTTCCGTTGAACGTGTTGACGCCCTCCGCAATTCCCTTGTCTTCGGCTATGGCGGCGTTTGCACCGAGGCGCGCCAGTTTGTGGACATATGGAAAAGTAGCGTTCGTCAAGGCGAGGGTGCTCGTGTTCGGCACCGCGGCAGGCATGTTGGTGACGCAGTAGTGGACCACACCATCGACCTCGTAGGAGGGGTCTGAGTGGGTGGTGGGGCGGGCGGTCTCAATGCATCCACCCTGGTCGATCGCAACGTCGACGATGACGGCACCTTTCTTCATCCTGGAGACCATGGCGCGCGTGACGATCTTGGGGGCGGCGGCACCGGGGATAAGAACGCCTCCGATGACGAGGTCGGCCTCGGAGGTAGCGCGCTCGACGTTGTAGGAGTTTGAGGCGACCGTGTAAAGGCGACCGTTGAAGATGTCGTCGAGCTCGCGCAGCCGGTTGAGGTTCAGGTCGAGAAGCGTGACCTTTGCTCCCATGCCGAGGGCGATCTTCGCGGCATTGGTCCCAACGATGCCGCCGCCGATGATGCACACGTTAGCAGGTGCAACGCCCGGTACGCCTCCCAGAAGGAGGCCGCGCCCGCCGTGAGCTTTAGTAAGGTACTCGGCGCCGATCTGCACTGAGAGACGGCCTGCGACCTCAGACATGGGGGTGAGCAGAGGAAGGGCGCCAAAGCGATCTCGGACGGTCTCGTATGCGATGCCGGTTACCTTGTTCTCGAGCAGGGCGTTGGTGAGGCCCGCGATAGGCGCCAGGTGCAGGTAGGTGAAGAGAAGGAGACCGGGACGGAAGTGCTTGTACTCCTTCTCGGTGGGCTCCTTGACCTTGACGATCATGTCGGAGAGCCGCCAGACATCGTAGGCGGAGCCGACGATCTCGGCGCCAGCACTCTGGTACTCGTCGTCGGGCATGGCGGAGAGGGCTCCAGCGTCGTGCTCGACGAGAACTTTGTGTCCTGCTTCAACGAGGGCCTTGACGCCTGCGGGCGTAACGCCGACGCGGCTTTCGTGGTCCTTCACTTCCCTGGGTACACCGATGGTCATGTGGATCAGTCTCCGTTTGCAGAATCGATTGTATAGAGAGCGGATTGATGAGACTCAAAGCCTGAGCGAAAGGTCTCAGCAGACGGCTGCGATTGAAAAGGATTGCGCTCTAAACCGACGGCGGTACCGGCCGCGCCGACGCCGGGAGGCGTTTCGATCAAGGGCACGAGGGATTACACTGAGGGCAGCCTCCTTACAGGAACCGATCCAAGAAAATGTCATCGAACGGATTTCAGACGCGTTATTCCCGCATCCACAATATGCGGTCATTGTTCAGCCTGTTTTCGAGCGATCTTGCGATCGATCTCGGGACTGCCAATACGCTGGTCTTTGCACATAACAAAGGGATTATCGTCAACGAGCCGTCGATTATCGCGGTCAACAAGATCACGAACGAGGTGGAGGCTGTCGGTAAGGAAGCGAAGGAGATGCTGGGGCGGACGCCGGGGAATATTGTGGCGATCAAGCCGATGAAGGATGGTGTGATCGCGGACTTCCGGCACACCGAGAAGATGCTCAACTACTTCATTCATAAGGCACATAACCGCAAGATGATGGTGCATCCGCGGATCGTGATCGGGGTTCCGAGCGAGATTACGCAGGTGGAGAAGCGGGCGGTGATGGATTCGGCGTACCGGGCGAAGGCGAGCGAGGTCCATCTTGTTGAACAGGCTATGGTTGCGGCGATCGGGGCGGGTCTGCCGATCACCGAACCTGGTGGCAACATGATCGTGGATATCGGTGGTGGAACGACGGATGTTGCGGTGATTTCGCTGGCTGGAATCGTGTATTCACGGTCGGTGCGCATGGCGGGCAACCAGATGGACGAGGCGGTCGCCACCTACCTGAAGCGGAAGTACAACCTGCTGATCGGGGAACGGACGGCGGAGCAGATCAAGATCGAGCTGGGGTCGGCTTACCCGCTCGATAAAGGTCTGACGATGGAGGTCAAGGGGCGGAACCTGATCGAGGGTGTGCCAAAGACGATCACCATCGAGGACTCCGAGATTCGGGAGGCCCTGAGCGAGTCGATTGCGACGATCATCAACGCGATCCGGGTGGCGCTGGAGCGCACGCCGCCGGAGCTTTCGGCGGACATCTCGGACCGTGGGATCGTGTTGACGGGTGGGGGTGCGCTGATCAAGAACCTGGACAAGCGGATTCGCGAGGAGACAGGGCTGCCGGTGTCGATTGCGGACGATCCGCTGGCTTCGGTGGTGCTGGGAACGGGCAAGATGCTGTCTGATTTCAAGCTTTTGCGGAAGATCTCGATCGACTGATCCGGTGATCGAACTGGATGGTGAGCCCTCCCTGCCTCCAGCAGAAGATTGTTCAAGGGTGGATCTTTTCAGATCTGGCCAGCTTGCAGACGGGACTGCGCGTCCCGCATACGGCCTGTGGCCGGCACCATCTCCCCTGCCCGCGCGAGCCCGTGTCTCGGCATGTTGGCGTAGACACATTCGTACTGCCCGTCTTTTACGAGGTAGCTCTCGTGAAAGATCCCTACGGAGCCGTTGCCGCCTACCTTTCGGTTGAACTCAGCCCAGGCAGGCAGATGCTCGAGGTCTTTTGCATGGGCGTATGCATGCAGATGATCGAAGCTCCGCCAGTACTGCACTACCAGAAGAGTTCTTCCACTGATAAAGGTCTGAGCGTGCAACATACCCCGCTGAGGCTGCGCTGCGAGTTCCCGAAGCATGCGGGGCATGGCGGAGGTTACGGGCAGCCATTTGTCGAACCGGATGAGTTGGTTGATGCGCATGCCGATGAGAAACACGACGAAATCACCTTGTATCTGTGCAGCGTAGCGGCCGTTGTAGATCTGCATGGTTGATCCTCGGAGTTATGAAGGGAAGCTTAGGGCGGAATAGGACTTGGACGACAGAGGTCCCTCCGGTCAGGAGCGGCGTGGGGCAGAAACCAGGGTTGTTGCCTGCGAGATGTGATGAAGCATCACATCCATGTGATTCTTTATAACATCGCTATTGATGGACTGACGGGCAGAAACGCTAAGATCGTTGCTATGGCAACGCAGGCGAAGAAGCGGCTGAAGGGGGGCAGGCAGTACCACCACGGCGATCTGCGTCGCGAGTTGCTGCGGATTGCGCGCGACGAGATTGCGCGCAACGGTGCGCAGACGGTTTCGCTCAGCTCTTTGGCGCGGCTTGCGGGCGTAAGCCAGCCGGCGCCGTACCGGCATTTCGCCGACCGGAACGCGCTTCTGGAAGCTGTGGCAGAGGAGGGCTTCAACGAGTTTGATCGTGCGCTTGCGGAGGCGGAGGCGGGGTGCAGGCCGCGTGACGCCCTCCGGGCGATGTCGAACGCGTATGTCGCTTTTGGGGAGGCGAACGTGGAGGTTTACCGGCTGATGTTTGCCTCGCGCCTGGTTCCCGAGGCCACGGCCGGAAGCGCCCTTGCGATGGCCGCCGACAGCGCCTTTGACCGTTTGCGACGTGCGATGTCGGCGATCGCACCTCCGGAGAGGGTCGAGAAGGATGCATTGCTCGTGTGGGCACAGCTCCATGGGCTGGTGATGTTGAGGGCCGATGGCCTGATCTGCAATCCACTAAGGGAGTTTGTCGCGCCAGATTTGCTGAAGCAGGCGCTCCGCATCAGCCGCAAGCGGTAAAGCTTCGCACCCTGCCCGACTGTGTGGATGGGGGTCGCAGGCGCCGACTGGGTTGCGATGGCTTGGACCTTTAGGCGGCTGTCTGCGGGGTGAGACTGACGCGGAGGCGATCGATGCGGCGATCGGTGCTGGCGAGGATCTCCATGCGAAGGCCATCCTGCTCGACCACCTCACCGGGGAGGGGTATGTGACCGGCGATCTCGGAGACGAGGCCGCCGAGGGTCGTGGCCTCGTAGTGCTGGGGAAGGGGCAGAGTGTGGTCTTCGCGGGCGGAGGGCGGATCGTAGTCTTCTGTGGGATCGAACTCGCCATCTTCGAGAGAGGGACTGTCGGGCAGATGAGAGGCAAAGTAGGAATGGGGGTGGGGCTGAGGTTGAGTCTCCGGGCTCTCCATCTGCAAGGAGGTGGCAGAGACACTGGCCTGTTCGCGGGGATCTTCGCGCCCGTCGCGGCTCTCGCGGAAGAGATCGCGGAGGCGTGAGATTTCAAACGTCCCGGTGACGAGGAAGGAGCCGTCGGGCTCGCGGATGGGGACGTCGTCGTCCTCTGGTTCGTCGTGTTCGTCGGCGATCTCGCCAACGATGGCTTCGAGGAGGTCTTCGATGGTGACGAGGCCGGCGACGGCGCCGTACTCATCAATGACGAGGCGCATGTGCTGTTTTTCGCGCTGCATCTCGCGAAGGAGCTCGGCAGTGTTCTTGGTCTCGGGAACAAAGGCGGCTGGACGCTGCATCTCGGCGACGGTGCGAAAGGGGGCTTCTATGTCGGGGACCTTGAGGAGGTCGTGAGCGAAGGCGATGCCAGTGATGTTGTCGAGACCTCCGGAGTAGACGGGAACGCGGGAGAAGACGCGCTCTTCGATGGCGGCGGTGAACTCCTCGAGTGAGTGGGTGCCAGGGACGGCAAAGATCTCGGGGCGCGGGGTCATGATCTCGCGGACGAGCTTGTCGCCGAACTCGACCGCGGAGCGAACGAGCTGACGGTCGGACTCTTCGAGGATGCCTTCCTCCTCTCCGGCTTCGAGCAGCGCGTCCATGGCCTCGGAGGTGTCCTCCTTGGTCTGGGTGTCTTCGGGTTCGGCGAGGGCCGCGATCGACAGTAGCAGGCCGAGGAGGAGGGTGATGGGCAGGATGAGGTAGAAGAGCGCCTGGAGGAGGATGCGGATGCGACTGATCCAGAGGCCGCGGGTTCGGGTGAAGAGGATCTGCGGGACGAGGCGGTCGAAGATGAGGATGAGAAGGACGAGCTCGAAGGCAGCGCGCGCGATCTCCGGGAGGCCGGGGACGTGGGCCAGCTGCGGGAGGAGACCGGCGCTGGTGTAGAGGCGGAGGCCGGAGAGCAGGGCGATGGCGGCGAGGGTGAGCTGGCGGAGGACGGAGGCGGAGAGGGCGATGGACTCACGGCCGAGGCGGAGCCGGGGCTCGACGGCGCTCTCCCAGGAGTCGATGTTGTCCTGGTACTCGCGGGCGAGGAACTTGCCCATCTCGGAGTAGATGCGATCGACGTAGGCGGCGAGGGCGAGGATGGCGAGGAGGACGGTGAGTGTGAGGAGAAAGGCGAGGCTCATCTGGGGCCCCGGGCGGTTTTGCGGGCTGAGGGTGGACGGGTCGGGGAGGAGCGTGCGGACTTCCGGAGGGATGGAGGGCGCTTTCCGGCGGGTTTCCCTGAGGGCGCAGGCGTTGGACGGGGCGCGCTCGTGGGGCCGCCCGGGCGCGGCTGAGTGCGGGCGATGAGGGTGTTGGGGAGGCGAAAGCGGCTGCGGAGAGCCAGTTCGCGAGCCGCCATCTGGCCGGTATCGGTCTCGTGGTCGAGGCCGGAGAGGTGAAGAAGGCCGTGGAGGAGGAGGATGCGGAGTTCAGTGGCGAGCGGGTGTCCGTGTTCGGCGGCCTGGCGGCCGGCGGTGTCGAGCGAGATGGCAAGGTCCCCGGCGTGCTGGTGGGCGGGGGGGAGGCCGGGGATGGGATCGGAGGGGAAGCTGAGGACGTCGGTGGGTTTGTTTTTGTTGCGAAAGGTGCGATTGAGGCGACGGAGCTCGGCGTCGGAGGAGAGGAGGACGGAGACGGTGCCGGGGAGGCCGATGGCGGCGCGGGCGCGGTTGAGAAAGCGCGTAAGGGTTGGCTTGTTGAGCGCGGGAGGTGAGGTGTGGGGGCTACTTGGGGGGTCGATGGTGATCATCGGATACTTATGACGCTTGCGGGAGCCGTGAGACGGTACAGACCTAAATGGTGACGGAGGGGTTGAACCCCTCCGTCGGTTGATTTTATCGCATCGGCCCGGGGTTTACTGAGGCTTGCCGATGGGCTTGGTGGTGATCTGAGCGGACAGGGCCGGTTCCGCAAGGGCAGGTTCGCCGATGCTGAGGGGAAGCTGCTGCTGGGCGCGCGTGTAGGTGTCGTAGGCGCGAACGATGCGTTGGACGAGGTGGTGACGGACGACGTCGACGTCATCGAAGTGGCAGAAGCGGATGCCTTCCACGCCTTCGAGGACGGTGAGCGCGTCGAGGAGGCCGGACTTTTTCGGGTTGGGGAGATCGGTCTGGGTGAGATCTCCGGTGATGACGGCTTTGGAGTTGTTGCCGAGCCGGGTGACGAACATCTTCATCTGCTCGATGGTGGTGTTCTGGGCCTCGTCCATGATGATGAAGGCGTCGGAGAGGGTTCGGCCGCGCATAAAGGCGAGTGGCGCGACCTCGATGACGTTTGACTCGAGGAGCTTGTCGACCCGGGTTGGATCGAGGAGGTCGTAGAGTGCGTCGTAGAGGGGCCGGAGGTAGGGATCGACCTTCTCCTGGAGGGAGCCGGGAAGGAAGCCGAGTCGCTCGCCGGCTTCAACGGCGGGACGGACGAGGATGATGCGGGAGACCTTTTTGGAGACGAGTGCGGAGACGGCCATGGCAACGGCGAGGTAGGTCTTGCCGGTACCGGCGGGGCCGAGGCCGAAGGTCATGTCGGAGGCTTCGATGGCCTCGACATATTTGCGCTGGTTGGGGCTGCGTGGCTGAACCATCCGTTTGACGCCCGCGGATCTTTGTCGGCCGGAATCGATGACTGCCTTGAGGGTGAGCGCGGGATCTGCGATGAGGATTTTGAGGAGTCCGTGCAGTTCGCCGTTGTGCAGGCTGACGCCACCTTTGCGGAGAGCTTCGAAGTCTGCGAAGAGCTGCTGGACGCGGGAGACCTGGACGGGGTCGCCGGCGACGTGGACGCCGTCGGAGCGGAGATCGATGGTGACATGCAGACCGTCTTCGAGGAGACGGAGGTTTTCGTCGTGGGTTCCGTAGAGGGACTCGATGCCGGTGGTGATGCCGATCACTTTATTGGTCAATGGTGGTCCTGACCTCCGTCAGGGGAAGCTGTGGTTTGCCTACATATTGGACACAGGGAGAGGACTTTGGTTGCGAACCGGTGAAGATCGAGATTGCAACGAGGGCAGCGGGGGGTGTGGATGCGGTGCGGACGCCGGGAATGGCGGTGGCTGCCAAAGATGGGTGAAGATTAGAACGGCGAAGAGGGGCCGTCAAGGGCGAAAGGGAGGAAAGTTTGAGACGCGGATGGGCGCGGAAGCGGTTGACCTCGGGCGAGGAGTTCCGTAGACTTATGGGATTGCAGTATTCGGGGACGACGTGTGTGCCGGGCTGGAGTTGAGGCCTTTCGAGCCGATGTCCTCGAGGTGTTCGAGCGAGATGCGCGGGCTGCCTGCAAACTTTTCCCGGTGTAGATGCGGGACCTAAGAAGAGAGTTCAAGAATGGCAAATCATGTTTCTTCGTTGAAGCGCGCACGTCAGACCGAGACCAAGACCGCAGTGAACCGGTCGAACCGCAGCAAGCTGCGTGGAACGCTGCGAGTCCTGCGTGAGGCCATTGGGAAGGGCGACGTGAAGGTGGCAATGGAGAGCTATCGCCAGACCGCTTCGGTTCTGGATAAAAGCGTGCAGAAGGGTGTTCTGCACAAGAACACGGCAAGCCGATACAAGAGCCGCCTGAATGCGCGTGTAAAGGCTCTTTCGGTGAAGGCAACCTAACCGACTGCCTGGACCGCTTACGTTTCTGAGATCGTCAAAGGTGTTGAGATGGGCTTGGTTCGGGGCTGTGTGCCCTGGGCTGAGCCCATTTCTCTTTTGAACGAGAGGTCGGGGGCAGACGGTCTTGCGCGGGCGGATAGGGTGCAAGCTGAGCGGTGGCGTTACTGAGGTTTTGAGGAGTTATCCCGTGGGGCTCTGGGATCCTTGCTGTCCTTGCTGTCCTTGTTTTCGCCAGGAGCGTAGAGGGATGGCGGCTTCCGCGGGGTGTCGGTCTGGGGTGGAGCGTCGCCGTTCTGGATGGGGTGAGAGGGTACCTCCGCAGGTGCGGGGGGCGGAGCGGGTTCGGTGGAGGCGGTCGGCTGGGCACCCGGTGCCGGGCTGGATGGGGCGGTGACCGAAGGTGCGGAGTCGGGGACGGGCGAGGCGCTGGGAACGACTGTGTCGCTGTCGAGGATGGCGGAGGGGCGATGGGAGACGGGATCGGTGGGGGGTGTAGCGACCTGCGTTCCGGCGCGGGCGGCTTCGCGGGCGTTGGCGTTTGAGAGGGGCGCGGAAAGCAGGACCGGACCTTCGGAGGGCTCGGGCGCCAGGGCAGCGGCCTTGGCGACGCCGGCGCGATCCCTGGAGGAGAGCGGCGGGAGGTGGTGAATCTCTACGGCCGAGTCGCGGATGATGGCAAGGTCAGCGCCGTCCGGAGAGAGGTCGAAGTTCTGGCCAGAGGGAAAGACGGGGGTGCATTCCTGCCTGAGGACCTGTCTGCCGCTGTCGGTCTGAAATACGGTGACGATCTGGGAGCTGTACTGGCCGGAGGCGATGGCGGAGGTGGCAGGGTCTCCAATGACGGCGGCTGTGGTGACGCGGCCGAATGCAAATCGGCCAGCAGCGGGTGCGAAGGCGAAGCCGGGATTGAGGTAGTTTTCCGGGATTGTCTGCTCCCACATCTCTTCACCGCGGAGATTGAAGCCGCCGAGCATCTGTCGTTGGTTGCCGCTACGGCAACCGAAGGCGATGAACTCGCTGCGGCTGACGAGGATAGGCGAGGGGTGGCAGGTGGAGTCGAATGGGGAGAGCTCTTCGACCTTTCCGCGGTAGAAGTTGTAGTTGAAGGCCCAGTGGTGACGGCCTTCGTCGAGGACGCTGATGAAGCCGGCTCCATCGGCGGGTATGGAGACGAGGCTGCGGGCGCGAATGGAGCCGGAGGATTGCGCGTAGAGTTCGCCATCTTCCTTTGTCTGGATGCGGAAGAACTGGATGGCGACCGGGGTGCTGGATTTGGCGGCTGCGGCCTCCTTTTTAGCGGCCTCCTCAGCTGCTTTGGCGGCGGCCTGTGCGGCTGCATAAGCGCTTGTACCGGGGCTGGGAGGGCGCTGCTCGGGAGGGACGGGCGGGAGGTGGTCGAGGGACTCGAGGACAAGGAGGCTGGCATCGGGCGAGAGGAGGATGGCGCCGATGGGGCGTGGGCTGGAGAGCAGGGGGTGCTCTTTGAAGGCGTCTCCGGACTTGAGGTCCAGGAGAGGCGAGATGGTGGTCAGGCGATCGCGGATACGAAGGAGGAAGTGACCCTTGCCGAGGGGCCAGAGGTACTGAGCGGGGTCATGAAGACGCCAGGCGGTGCGGGCGAGGATGTTGCCGGAGGGAAGATCCACAAGGACGGCGTCAATGCTGCGGTCGGTGTCCTGGGGCGGGTCGTCGGGGATGCGTTTGAGCAGGCGACGGACGGCGAAGGTGACGAGGAGGTGGCGGTCGTCGACGTAGTTCAGGGTGAGGATGGAGGCTCCCGAGGAGAGCACATTGGCGGGGAAGGGCGCACAGCCGAGGGATTCAAGGGTGATGCGGGTTTCGCTCTGCCGGGTTGCGCCGCGCAGAGACGTGCAGGAGAGCGCCATGAGGAGCAGGGCGACAGATCTGCGGGCGGTGCGGGACGCGATGGAAGATGTGGGAACCGGCATGACGTTGGAAACGTAGATGTTGGTGTTTGCTTACTGTTTCATGGACGGGCGGCAGACGCTACCGGACTCGCCCCGTCTTGCGTTTGGATATTTGACGGGACCACATGAGGTTGGTTGCGGGTGTTACAAAGTGTTTGGGGTCGAGGATCCCGGGGAGAAGTGCATGTCGGATTGGCGGATGAAGGCTGTTGCGGAGCGTGGGTTGCGTATGAGCGGAGCAGGACCGGCAGTAAGGCAGGCCGGGCGTGGTGGCGAACGAGTGAGGGCAGATGCGGGCGCCGTTGCTCGCCGGGTGATGATGCTGGCGGGGATGTCCCTCCTTCCGACGATGAGCCTTGCGCAGCAGCCGCCGGTGGGAACGGCAGGAGCGGGAACGGTTGAGCAGGTTTACAAGCCGATTCCGGGGTTCGATACCAGCTCGATCGACACAAAGGCCGACCCTTGTAACGACTTTTACAAGTTTGCGTGCGGGCACTTTGCGGAGAATCATCCCATTCCCGCAGATCAGACGGCGTCCGATATTTTTTACTCCCTCTACAACGTGAATACGCAGTCATTGCGCGGGATTCTGGAGAAGGCGGCGGCCGGGGGAGAGGGGCGTTCGGCGGACGAGCAGAAGATCGGTGATTACTACAAGAGCTGCATGGACACGGAAGCGATCGAGAAGAAGGGGCTGGCGCCGGTGCAGGCGCTGCTGGGACAGATTGATGCGCTGGGGAACGGGATGGCGGCGAAGCGGGATCTGCCGCCGGTGATCGGGCGCCTGCAGCGGGAGGGTGTAGATGTGTTCTTCGGATTCGGGGAGCAGCAGGATCTGAAGGATGCGACCAAGCAGATCGCGGTTGCGGCGCAGAGCGGGCTGGGTCTGCCGGAGAAGGACTACTACCTGCGCACGGGGGCGAAGGACGAGGAGATCCGCAAGCAGTATGTCGCGCACGTGGCGAAGATGCTGACGCTGGCAGGAAGCACGCCCGAGAAGGCGCAGAAGGATGCCGAAGCGATCATGCGGTTCGAGACGGGGCTGGCGAAGGCGAGCCTTGGGGTCGTGGATATGCGGGACCCCGAGAAGACGTACCATCTGCAGCCGATTGCGACGTTCGAGAAGACGCTGCCGGGGGTGGACTTCGGTCAGTTCGAGGACGCTATGCGTGCGCCGCATGTGACGGAGATCAACGACGCGACGCCGGCGTTCTTCCCTGCCCTGATGCGTGAGGTTCGCGATACAGATATGGGGACGCTGAAGGCGTACATGCGGTACCACGTGCTGACGGCAGTGGCGAGCCGTCTGCCAAAGGCGCTCGACGAGGAGAGCTTCGACTTTTACAGCCGGAAGCTGAATGGGCAGCCGGAGCAGCCGGCGCGGTGGAAGCGGTGCTCGAACTCCGTGAACGGGGCGATGGGCGAGGCTCTGGGAAAGGTTTACGTGGAGCAGTACTTCGCGGGAGACAGCAAGGCGAAGATGCTGGAGATG
Organism: uncultured Acidobacteriaceae bacterium; assembly: GCA_963719405.1. GTDB lineage: Bacteria > Acidobacteriota > Terriglobia > Terriglobales > Acidobacteriaceae > Edaphobacter. The sequence continues at coordinate 3,133,623 of OY970381.1, read as the reverse complement.
GTGCATGACATCGAGCACGCGATGGATGTGGACATCGACGGGCTGGAGTGGATGAGCCCGCCGACCAAGGTGCGCGCAAAGGAGAAGCTCCATGCGGTGGCGAACAAGATCGGATATCCGGAGAAGTGGAGGGACTATAGCTCGCTCGAGGTCAAGCCGGACGATGCGCTGGGAAATGTTCTGCGGGCGGATGCGTTTGAGAACGACCGGCAGCTGAACAAGATCGGGAAGCCGGTAGACCGCGGCGAGTGGGGCATGACACCGCCGACGGTGAACGCGTACTACGACGACAGCATGAACGACATCAATTTTCCGGCGGGAATCCTGCAGCCGGCGTTTTATGACAAGAGCCAAGACGATGCGGTGAACTACGGGCACATCGGCGCGGTGATCGGGCATGAGCTGACGCACGGGTTCGACGACCAGGGGAAGAAGTTCGACGCCAAGGGAAACCTTGCGGACTGGTGGACGGCTGAGGACACGAAGAAGTTCGAGGCGCGGACCGACTGCATTGTGAACGAGTATGGCGGGTTTACCGCGGTAGACGACGTAAAGGTGAACGGGAAGCTGACGCTGGGCGAGAATACAGCCGACAACGGCGGCCTGGTGCTGGCGTACATGGCTTATCTGGACCGGGCGAAGAAGAGCGGTGTGGATCTTGCGGCGAAAAAGGACGGCTACACATCTCCGCAACGCTTCTACATCTCGTTCGCACAGAACTGGTGCGAGAACTCACGTCCGGAGCAGGTGCGTTCGCAGGTGCTGCAGGATCCACATTCGCCGGATCACTTCCGTGCCAATGGTGCGATCGTGAATCAGCCGGGGTTTGCGGATGCGTTCGGGTGCAAGAAGGGATCTGCGATGGTTCCGGTGAGCAGCTGCCGCGTCTGGTAGCGGCGGGCGGTAGAAGAAGAAGCGGAGGCGCAGGAGGCCTCCGCTCTTTCTTTGTGTGCGAGAGTTGAAGGATGGGTGAACGGGTTCGGCATCGCGGATGGGGGTTTGCGGCGTGTGCGCTGGCGAGCTCGCTCTGGGGATGCGGGTTCTTCTTTGGAAAGATCGCTATTGATGAGATGGGACCGCACTTCATGGTGCTGTACCGGTTTCTGTTTGCGGTGGTGGCGTTGGTGCCGCTGCTGGTGAGACAGCGTCCGAGGTTCAGCCGACAGGACTGGGGCCTGCTGGCGACTGCTTCGTTTCTGGGTGTTCCGGTGCAGTTTCTGACCCAGTTTTACGGGTTATCACTGACAACGGTGAGCCATGCAGCGCTGATGGTCGGGATGATGCCGGTGATTCTGGCTGTGGGAGCAACGATCTTTGCGCATGAGCGCATGGATGTGGTGGGATGGGCGGCGCTGGTGGTGTCGACTGCGGGAGCCGCACTGATTGCGTTGAGCGGGAGGCGAGGGCACGGGAGCGGAGCGGGTGGGCTCGAGGGAGATCTCCTGGTGGTGCTTTCGCTGTGCATCGCCCTGTTCTGGATTTTGCTGAACAAGAGGCTGATGGAGCGGCACAGCCACCTGGTGGTGACGGCGTACGGCATCGCCCTGGGGACGGGGATGCTGGTGGTTTGGGTGGCGCTGCGGTACGGGATGCCGCCGGTGACGGGGATCTCCTGGAAGGCATGGGCGGCGCTGGTGGCGAGCGGAGTTCTTTGCACGGCGACGACGACGCTGCTGTGGAACTGGGGGCTGACGCAGGTCCCTGCAAGCCAGGCGGGCGTGCTTCTGAACATGGAGCCGCTGCTGGGGAGCCTCCTTGGCGTGCTGGTGCTGCACGAGAGACTTGGACCGAGTGCGTGGGTGGGCGGGCTCCTGATTCTGCTGGCGGCGGTGACGCTGACGACGCGCCCTACACAAGCTCATGGTCGGATTGTGATGACGGACAGCGTCTTCGAATAGACGTACAGCGTGGTATGCTCCGGCCAACATGCGAAGAACTTCTGTGACTTACTTGCTGGCTGCGGCCGGCGTGTGCCTGTACGGCGGCTTGACTGCGCGTGCGACGGAGCTTTCCCCTCCCGAGCGACGGATGGTTGAGGCGGTGGACAAGGGGACGGCGGGCGATGTCGCCATGCTGGAGCGGCTGGTGGACATCAACAGCGGAACGATGAATCCCCGGGGCGTGGTGGCGGTGAAGGATGTGCTGATGCCGCGGATGGAGGCGTTGGGATTCCGTGTTCGATGGGTGCCGATGGAGAAGGAGACCGGGCGCGCGGGTGACCTGGTGGCGGAGCATGTGTGCGCCGCGGGACCCGGACATTGCGGGAGGCGGATGCTCCTGATCGGTCACATGGACACAGTATTTGAGCCAAGCAGTGCATTCCAGAGATACTCCGTGGTGCCGGGGACGGAGGGGAAGGTGGCGACCGGGCCGGGAGTGAACGACATGAAGGGCGGGCTGGTGGTGATGCTGGCGGCGCTCGAGGCGATGAAGGCTGCAGGGGGGCTCGACGGGGCGGAGATCCGGGTGGTGTTGAGCGGCGATGAGGAGCGGCACGGGGAGCCGGTGGAGTTGGCGCGGAGGGACATGGTGGAGGCGGCGAAGAAGAGCGATGTGGCTCTGGAGTTCGAGACCGGATCGCGTCGGAACGGAGCGGAGACGATCAGCATCAGCCGCCGGAGTTCAACGACATGGAAGCTCGAGACGAAGGGGCAGACGGGTCACTCGTCGGGGATCTTCAATGAGCGAATGGGGGCCGGGGCGATCTACGAGATGACGCGGATCCTGGATGGGTTTCGGACCGAGCTGCCGGAGGCTGGGCTGACGTTCAACGTTGGGATGGTGCTGGGGGGAGCGACCGCGGAGAGAAATGCAGACGGGACAGGAGGGGCGGCGACGGGAAAGGCGAACGTGATTCCGCCGGTGGCGCTGGCGGACGGCGACCTCCGCACCTTGAACAATGAACAGACGGAGCGGGTGGAGGCGAGGATGCGGGCGATCGTGGAGAAGCATCTGCCGAAGACGGAGGCTCGGATCGAGTTCGGAGAAGGGTATCCGGCGATGGCTCCGACGGAGGCCGGGCATCGCCTGGTGCGGGAGTTGAACGAGGTAAATGCAGGCCTCGGATACCCGGCGATGGAGGAGCTGGACCCGATGCTGCGGGGTGCCGGAGATATCTCGTTCGTGGCGGAGTATGTTCCAGGGCTGGTGGGTGTTGGAGCGATGGGAGATGGAGCGCATGCGGAGGGCGAGACGGTATTTCTGGAAACGATTCCGCGGCAGGCGAAGCGCATGGCGGTTCTGATGTACAGGATGTCGAAGGAGACCTCAGGGCATTGATGACCGGACCGCCGATGCGAAGCTGAGGGAGCGGCTGACGCGGTACCAGCGGTACAGGAGTATGAGGCCGGCGAGGGTGAGTGCGAGGGAGAGGCCGAGCCAGAGGCCGCGGGCGCCGAGGTGGCGGTGAAAGCCGAGATAGACGCCGGTGGGCAGGCCAAGGAGCCAATAGCAGCAGAGATGGGTGATGAGGCCGGAGTGGGTGTCTCCGGCGCCGCGGAGTGCACCGATGACGGTGACCTGGAGACCGTCGCAGATCTGGAAGAGGGCGGCTACTGCGAAGAGGGGAACGGTGGCGGCGATGACTGCGCGGTCCGGGGTGAAGAGGCGCGCGATGAGGTGGGGAACGGCGAGGTAGCCAACGGCGGCGGCGAGCATGACGGCGGCCGAAAGCGCGAGGGCGGTCCAGCCGGCGGCGCGGGCGGCGAAGGCATCGCGGCGGCCGATGGCCTGTCCGACGCGGACGCTGGCTGCGGCGGAGATGCCCATGGGGATCATAAAGGTGAAGCTGATGACGTTGAGGGCGATCTCGTGTCCGGCGAGCGGGACAGGGCCCAGGGTGGAGATGAGAAGGGTGACGACGGCGAAGATGGCGATCTCGACCAGAATGGTGGCGCCGGCGGGAAGGCCGAGCTGGAGGAGGCGCTGAAGGAGGTGGGCCTCGGTCTTCCAGGAGACTCCAGAGATGCCGTACCGGTGGCGACGGTCGAGGAGCCAGATGGCGACGCCGAGGAAGAGTGCAAGGTAGAGGCGCGCAAAGGAGGTTGCGAGGCCCGAGCCGACGACGCCGAGACCTCGCCAGCCGAGGTGAGTGCTGCCGATCTGCCAGGAGTGGCTGTAGATGAGGAGCCAGTTGAAGAGGAGATTGATGAAGTTGGCGGAGATAAGGGCAGCGGCGATCGGGCGGACGTGGTTGAAGGCCTGAAGGTAGCGGCGCAGGGTGAAGTAGAGAAGCAGGGGGAGGATGCCGAGATTGAGAGCGCGCAGGGTACCGATGGCTCCGGCGATGACGGTAGCGTCTGTTGAGATGTGTTGCATGCCGAGGGGTGCAAGGGCGAAGAGCAGGGTGAGGAGGGCGGCGACGGCCGCGGCGAGGATAAGGCCATGGACAAGCCAACGGTTGGCCTCGTGGAGTTTGCCCGCGCCGTGGGCCTGGGCGATGACGGTGTCGAGCCCGAGCAGTATGCCGCCGACACCGAAGGCGACGGTGTTGAAGAGGATCTGAGCGAGGGCGACGGCGGACATGGCGATGGCGGCGTCAGGGAGGCGGCCCACCATCATGGTGTCGACGAGCCCCATGAGCATCCAGCCGATCTCGGCGAGTACGAGAGGGAGGGCTATCTGGAGCATGGGTCGGAGCTCGTGCCTGAGGTGCATGGTTAGATCGATCGTAGCCTGCGCACCGGTCGAAGTGGAGCACGTGTGCACGCTGACTTCAGAGATGCGGCGGTGCTATGCTGGCGGCGGTTCCAGGGAGAGTGACGCATGAGAGAAAGCGCGGCGGGAGAGATTGTGGCGGAGGACGCTCTGTGGCCGGAGCTGCCGGAGGCGGCCTGGGCCGATACCCGCGCGACGTTGCAGCTTTGGGCGCAGATCGTGGGAAAGATACGACTTGGTCTGACGCCTTCGTTGAACCATACGTGGAATGTCACGCTGTACCCAACAGCGCGTGGGTGGACGACGTCGCCGATGTGGCACGGGACGAGGACCGTGCAGATCGACTTCGACTTCCTCGATCACGAACTCCGGATCGACACCGGGGATGGGGGGCGTCGGACGATTGCGCTGAAGCCGATGACGGTGGCGGCGTTCTATGAACAGGTGATGTCCGCGATGGTCGAGCTGGAGGTGCCGGTGCGTATCTGGGACATGCCGGTCGAGCTTGAGGATCGGACCCCGTTTCACCTGGATCAGACGCACAAGGCGTACGACGCTGAGTACGTGCAGCGATTCTGGAGGTTGCTGCTGCAGGTGACGCGGGTGATCGGTGTGTTCCGCGCGCAGTTTATCGGCAAGGTGAGCCCGGTACACCTGTTCTGGGGTGCGCTGGATCTGGCGTGCACGCGGTTTTCCGGGCGATCGGCGCCCGAGCATCCGAGCATGCCCGGATTAGCGGACCGAGTCACACGGGACGCGTATTCCCACGAGGTGAGCAGCTGCGGCTTCTGGCCGGGTGCAGCCGGGGCAGAGGCGATGTTTTACAGCTATTCGTATCCGGAGCCTCCCGGATTTGCCGAATGGCCGGTATATCCGGCCGGGGCTGCCTACAGTGCGACGATGGGCGAGTTCATCCTTCCGTACGAGGCCGTTCGCAAGGCTGACGATCCGGACGCGGAGCTGCTGAAGTTCCTGCAGAGTACCTATGAGGCAGCGGCGGTCTGCGGCAAGTGGAACAGGGCTGAGCTGGAGAGGGCGGCTACACCGGCGTGATGATGCCGCCTACCGGCAGACTGGTGGGGAGTCTGGGGGTGCCGGGGCGTTTGAGGTGCATGGCTTCGGCGGTCATGTCGGTGTACTTGAGGCCGGCTCCGGTGTTGAAGAGGACGACCTTGTCGGAGGGTTTGAGTTCACCTGAGGCGAGGAGGTCGTCGTAGGCTGCGGTGGCGGCGGCACCCTCGGGGGAGAGGAAGATGCCCTCGTGTTTGGCATAGTCGAGGATGGACTCAAGGATGCGAGCGTCGTCGTTGGCGATGGCCTTGCCGCCGGATTTCGCGAGGATGTCGAGGATGATGTAGTCGGCGTATGGCTTCGGGACCCGGAGGCCGGCAGCAAAGGTTTCAGCGTTGGGGAAGAACTCCGATGTGGTCTTGTGCTGGTCGAAGGCCTTGACGATCGGGGCGCAGCCGGAGGCCTGGAGAGCGTACATCTTTGGCCGCTTGCTTCCCTTCTCGATCCAGCCGAGCTGTTCCATCTCATCGAAGGCCTTCCACATGCCGATAAGGCCGACGCCACCGCCGGTAGGGTAGAAGACGGCGTCCGGATAGGTCCAGTTGAGCTGTTCGACTAGCTCGTAACCCATGGTCTTCTTGCCTTCGACACGGAAGGGCTCTTTGAGGGTGGAGATGTCGAACCAGGTGTCCGCGACGGGAGTGTTGGCGTCACGCTGTGCCTTGATACGTTCTCCGACCAGGCGGGCGCAATCGGAGATGAGGCCGTCGACCATGGTGACGTCGGCGCCGTAGAGGATCCCTTCGAGGTAGTTGGCGAAGGGGACGTCCTGCGGCATGAAGATGTGAGCGGCGATGCCGGCGGCTGCCGCGTAGGCGGCGAGGGCTCCTGCGGCGTTGCCGGCGGAGGGGACGGCGAGATGCTTGAGGCCGTAGTGGGCGGCCATGGTGACGGCCATACCCAGCCCGCGGGCTTTGAAGGTGCCGGTAGGGTTTGCGCCTTCTTCCTTGATGAGGAGGCCGGGGTATCGGCGGGACTGGATCATGGGGGTCCAGCCTTCGCCGAGGCTGACGGGCGTGACGTCTGGGAGAACGTCCTTGTAGCGCCACATGCCGAGTGCGGCGGGGGAGGAGGCGGCGTACTTCGCGGGGTTGTCGCGGTGGGCTGTTCGCTTTAGCTCATCCATGTCGTAGCGGACATAGAGGGAAGAGCCATCCGGGGCGAGGGTCTGGGGAGTGTCGGCGGAGAGACGAGTTTCGGGATCGCGGGTGGACTCGAGGTAAGCGATGCGCGGCATAGGTTGATGCTACCGAAGTTTAGGGGCGCCGGGGATGCCGGCGGTGAGCTGGAGCGATGCGGCGGCGGGGGAAGAAGGTGAGATCTGTTGCGGCGGTGCCGGGATTGCGCGCCACTGGATCGCGGCGAGTCTACGGTCCGCAAGTGCAATCATCTCCGTCATTTGAAGAAGTGCACGAGGTCCGGATGAGAGAATAGACGGGTGCAGACGAGAGAGAAGGCAAAGACACCGGTACGAATGATCGCGGTGGACATGGACGGGACGCTGATTGGGGCGGGTGGGCAGGTGAGCGAGCGAAATCTCCGAGCGATCCGGGCGGCGGAGCGGGCGGGGATCGAGGTGGTGGTAGCTACGGGACGGAGGCACAGCTATGCGATGAAGCTGCTTCGCGGCCTCGGGGTCAGGGAGGAGGCTGTTCTGGTGAGCTCAAACGGAACAGTGACACGGACCATAGGATCCCGGCTGATCGACCGATCGCACATGTCGCGGAAGACGGCGGAGTGGCTTTGTGGGCTGGTGGGCGAGTTCCGCAATGCGCTGGTGGTGACGTTCGACAAGTTGGGCGCGGATGGGGAGGATGCGCGCGGGGCCTTGGTGGTGGAAGAGGTTGAAGACCTGCATGGGAGCATCGGCAAGTGGATGTTGGCGAACGAGCCGTACATTGCGCAGGTGCAGCCGATTGAACGAGCGCTGGAGGATGCGGAGCCGATCCAGATGATGCTGTGCGGGACGGTGGAACGCATGCGGAGGGCGGAGGCACGGCTGGTGGAGGACGGCCGGGTGCAGGGGGTTGGGGCACCGGACAGTGCGGCGGCGGAGGTGGCTCTGAACCGCACCGAGTATCCGGATCGCGATCTGTCGATTCTGGACATACTGCCGGCCGGGTGCAGCAAGGGAATCGCGTTGTTGCGGCTGGCGGGGCGACGGGGGGTGCGGCCGGAGGAGATGATGGCGATCGGCGACAACTGGAATGACCTTTCGATGCTGGAGGCGGTGGGCTGGCCGGTGCTGATGGGAAACGCGCCGGAGGAGCTGAGGAGTATGGCCGAGCTACGTGGGTGGGAGACGACGGCGCGGCATGATGAGGATGGTGTTGCACGGGCGATCGAGCGGGTGCTGCTGGCCAATGGCGGGCAGGAGGGAGCTGTTGCTGAAGAGGTGGGGAGTGCATCGGGCCGGTAAGGCTCGAGGACGTGCGGTACGGCGGGTTGTGGATGGTTACTTTAGCGATGGTTGCTTCGCATTCCGGTGTTAGGCTCTTCGTGTCGATGAGATGTTTGCCTCTATTGCGGTCAGCGGCCGCGGTGTCTTTGCTGTGCGGGATGGGTGTGAGTCTCCGCGCGATGGAGCACGTGACGCTGCGGAACGGGTTTGAGCTGGACTGTGAACGCCGCGAGGTATTGGGCGAGCGCGTGAGGTTGTATCTGCTGCCGCAGGTGGGCGTCTCGGACGGCGATCCGGCGGTGGACTATATGGAGGTTGCCGCGGATGCGGTGGTGCGCGTGGAGGCCAGGCCCGCCGTGCCGAACAGGAGTGCCTTGGACCTCCGACCGGAGGTCCGAGCCCCCCAAGACGAGAAGAGAGCGATGCAATCTGAGCCGATGCAGCCGACAGCTGCGGAGATGCGGGAGATGCTGGCGCACGCGGGTGTGCAACACCGGGTCGATGCGGATCTGCTGGCGAGTGTGGTGCGGGCGGAGAGTGGCGGACAGGTGAAAGCGATCTCTCGTACTGGAGCGCGCGGCCTGATGCAGCTGATGCCCGGGACGGCGACGGCGATGGGGGTGAAGGACGCGTTTATTCCGGAGCAGAACATCGATGGCGGATCCGCGTACCTGGACTGGCTGCTGACGCGATATCACGATGACATGGCCCTGGCGCTGGCGGCGTATAACGCGGGCCCGGGAGCGGTGGACCGATACCATGGCGTGCCGCCTTACAGGGAGACGCGGGCGTACGTAGCGCGGGTGATCCGGGAGTTCAACCGGCGGAAGTCGGCGGGGATGGTTGCCGGGCGTTGAAGGCTGAAACGAGGGGCGCGTGAAGGGCCGAAGGGGCGTGGTGATCCTGCTGGGAGTTGTGGGCCTGGCGGCTGTGGTGGTGTTGTTCCGCCATGTTCGTTTCGACTGGGCGATGTTCTGGAGGCAGCTGCGGGGTGTGAGCTGGTGGCACATCGTTGCTGGAGTTGCGCTGATCTACGCGACGTATTGGTTGCGGGCGATGCGATGGGCGGAGTTCTGCCGGGCAGCGAAGCGGGTTCATGCGAGAGATCTGGTTGGGCCGATGTTTGTCGGCTTCACGGCAGTGGCACTGTTTGGGCGGCTGGCGGACCTGGTTCGACCGTACCTGCTGGCAAGGCGGACGGGGCTGGCGGTGAGTTCGCAGGTCGCTGTCTATACGGTGGAGCGGATGTTCGATCTGGGCGCGGCGGCGGTGGTGTTTTCAAGCGCGCTGGCGTTCTCACCGGCGGGGCTGGAGCACCGGGACAGGTTTGTGCGGGTGGGTGTCGGGAGCATGGCCGCTACGCTGGCGATTGCGGTGTTTGCGGTGCTGGTGCGGGTGAAGGGTGATGTTCTGGCGGGTTGGATTCGGGGGCGCATAGGAACGTCTTCGCCGAAGCTGGCGCACGGGATCGAGGAGAAGATCCTGGGGTTCCGGGAGGGGCTGCGGGCGGTCTCGACGATGCGGGAGTTTGCAGTGGCGCTGCTGCTTTCCATGGTGATGTGGGGGATGATCGGTGCGGCATACATGCAGACGACGCATGCGTTTGTGCAGACGCCGGAGCTTGCAGGGCTGAGCTTTTCGCGGACGATGCTGCTGATGGCCGTAAGCCTGGGCGGATCTCTGGTGCAGCTGCCGGTGCTGGGGTGGTTTACGCAGATCGCGGCGATGGCGGCGGCGATGCGCGGATTTTACGGGGCGCCGATCGAGGCGGCGACCGCTTGCGGAGCGATGCTGCTGATCGTGATGACGCTGAGTATTGTGCCGCCGGGACTCATCTTCGCGAAGGTAGAGGGTGTGAGTCTGCGGACAGTGGCGGGTGAGAGCGAGGCTGCGGAGGGGTCACGGACGTAGCCGGTAGCTGCGGGTCATGCTCGGTCAGGAGCGGGCGGGAGCGGTCAGTCTTGCGTTCTGACGGTGACGCTTACTTCCATCCGATCCTGCGGGGCAGCGTCCTTCTCCCAGGAGCGCCGGAGCTCGAGCAACAGGTCTGTCTTGCCTTCGTGCACTGCGCAAAAGAGCAGGTGTCGTTGGGTGCCGGCACCGACACCGGGGTAGGGTTGGCTGGTGGAGGTCGAGGCGGCGATCGGGGCATCCGGAGCCAGCTTCCAGGTCCACCGATATCCAGCCCCGGAGAGCTCGTCGAGATCAAGCGCGAAGCCTTGTCCGGGCTTGAGAAGGAGCTCTCGCCCATTGTCCTGCTTCGTAAGGGTGTACCTGGCCTCGCACATGACGCGGCTCCTTCGATGCGATCTGCCGGAGGCGGTGTGAGCGGACAGGAGAAGGAGACTGGCAGCAGCGGCCAGCCTCCAACCCGTTTGTGGCGCCCACGTCCGCATCGCGTACGAGGTTAGACGACCTGCATGACGTTGACGTGATGAACGGAGTCTGTGCCCGCCCAGGTGACGAGCACCTTTCCCTGGAAGAGGACGGCGTCCATACCGTTGACGGCTGTATCCACGAGGACAATCTTGTTTCCGAAGGCGTTGGAGGCGCCGGAGGAGTGAAGGATGTTCAGGTGGTGGTTGCTGTCTGTGCCCGTCCAAACGAGTGCGAGCCCGTTGGGCGACTGGGCGACGGATGGATGGAAGTCGCTGCTGTCGCCTAGCGTGACCTTGTTTCCGAAGTTGACTCCGTCGGTGGATTCGAGCACGTTCAGGTGGCTTCCTGAATCGGTGCCCTGCCACGTGAGGTAGAGCTTTCCGTTGGCGAAGGAGAGGCCCACGGCGGAGTCGCTGTTCTCGTGAAGCGTGACCTTGTTACCCCAGCTGATGCCGTCGGCGGAGGACATGACGTTGAGGCTGCGGTTGGAGTCAGTTCCGACCCAGGCGATGAAGAGCCGGTTGAAGGCATAGGCGAGAGAGGGCCCGAAGGAGCTGGTGTCTCCAAGCGTTACCTTGTTGCCGAAGTTTACGCAGTCGGAGGAGGAGAGGACGTTGAGATGGTGGGCGGAGTCGGTGCCGCTCCACGCGATGAAGACCCTGCCGGAGCCTGCGGCGAGGCCGGGACCGTCGAAGCTGGTCTCTCCGAGGATGACCTTTCCACCGAAGGTGGACCAGTTTCCACGGGCGCTGGCGACGTTGAGGTGATGGTTGCTGTCGATCCCGGTCCAGGCCAGGGCGAGAATGGTGTCGTTCAGGTTTGCGAGCGCGGGCGTTCCAATGGCTTCTTCGGGAACGACGGTCTTGAAGGAAGAGACGCCCTCGACCGCGAACATCTCGTGATCGATGCCGCACTGGCCGTAGCCGATGCGGACGTATCCGTGGTCTCCCCAACCGGGGCCCCAGCTGTTCTTGCAGATCCAGCACTGCTGCCCATCGTCGAAGCCGACGACGCAGACGCAATGTCCGCCTGCGACCTCTCCGGTGACGTGCTTGTAGACGCCGGAGCTATAGGAGAAGAAGTCGTCATAGACGGTGAAGCAGGTGGAGAGCGGACCGTTTGAGAGGAGCCACGACTTCATCTGTGCGGGGTCGGAGATAGTGTGCCAGCCATCGACAAAGGTGGACCGCTGCGCCCAGTTGCTGCAGAGGTTGGTGCAGTTCTGGTCGCCGGCGATGTAGGGGTAGCATGCCTCTTCGGTGACTCCCGGTGATGCGAATTTGTTGAGCGCATGATCTGGCCACCAGCCGCCGTTGGGGCCGGAGCACATACGACCTTCGGATCGCGCAAGGCAGTAGAACAGGTGTGCCTCGGAGAGGTCGATGGTGGATGTCGGCTGCCGGGTGAGGATGCGCCAGCGTGACTCGACGGCCGCGACGGTACCGAAGGCCACGCAGGATCCGCAGCCGCCCTGATCGCGAACGGGGGAGACGTAGTTCTGCCCGCCCACGTTTCGCCAGTCGATGGAGCTGACCGGGATCAGAGGAAAGGGAAAGCGGATGGGTCCGCGAATCGGAATAACGGTGGATATCGGCTGTGCAGCGGATGTTGCCACGGGCTCGTGGAAGTTGATGGGTGCGTTCTGAACGAGGAGGGTCTGGAACTTCTCAGACGCGCTCTGCTCCCGCTCCGGTAAGGAAGGGCCGGTGAGCGGCGTGGCCCCGAGGCGAAGAAGCTTCTGCTCTGGAGCGAGTTGGGTTAGTGGCGTGATTGCGGCTACCCAGCGTGCCTGCTGACGAACCAACTCCTGCTGAAGGATAGAGAATTCAAGGTTGAGTGGCATTGTGACTCCTTTGTCGTTCCGCGGAAGCGGTTGAATCGGGCCGGGGACCTGGAGGAGAGATGGGACGGTATCTAAGGGCCGGGTGGGGGGCGGGACGTGATCACGTCTGAAAGCGGATGCTGTTCCCTGCCCGGGCTGCGGGGGGCCGTCGAAGCGTCACTAGCATAGCCCGGGTCCTGGGGAGCGTCAATCAAGATCGGCTCTGCAGGCCGGTCCGCGATCTCGTTTGGCACGAGGTGCTCTCTCACGGCCCGGGAGAGGCGCAAGGGTGGAGATTGCACGCGGGCCGTGTTGTTGGCCGCTGCTAGAATCGACGTATCCGATGAAGTGTCCGTATTGTGGTTTTGCTCAGGATCGAGTGGTGGATTCGCGTGAGAGCAAAGACGCGGACTCGATTCGGCGGCGGCGTGAGTGCGAGGGGTGCAACAAGCGCTTCACGACATATGAGCGGATCGACGAGATCCCTTACATGGTGGTGAAGAAGGACGGGCGTCGGGAGAAGTTTGACCGGCAGAAGGTGCTGAACGGGCTGCTGCATGCGTGCTCCCGGAGGCCGGTGCCGGCCTCGCGGCTGGGCGAGATTGTGGATGAGACTGAGGCGTTTGTGGTGGACTCGCAGGAGCGGGAGCGGTCGACCCGCGAGGTGGGCGAGCTGATCATGGACCGGCTGAAAGAGATCGATACGGTTGCGTATATCCGGTTTGCGAGCGTGTATCGCGACTTCAAAGATGTGCGCGAGTTCAAGGCGGAGCTGGAAGAGCTGCTGAGCGGGAAAGACAACAAGAAGAGGTAATGCGGGCTATGGCGGAAAAGAATGTAGCGGAAGTTTCGGCGGCGGCGAAGAAGGCACACAGGATCACGTTGATTCCTGGCGACGGGATCGGGCCGGAGGTTTCGGCGGCGGTGGTCGAGATCCTGGAGGCGGCGGGCAAGGCGACGGGCGTGAGCTTCGACTGGCATCGCTTTGACGCGGGTGCGGACTCGTACGAGAAGACACGTGAGTACATCCCCAAGGCGCTGTACGAGTCGATCGAGGAGAACCGCGTCGCGCTGAAGGGGCCGGTGACGACCCCGGTAGGTGGCGGGTTTTCGTCGATCAACGTGACGCTGCGGAAGAGATTTGATCTGTATGCGAACTTCCGTCCTGTAAAGAATCTGCCGGGACTCCAGACGAAGTATCCGGGCATTGACCTGGTGATTGTGCGGGAGAACACGGAGGGTTTGTATGTGGGACTGGAGCAGGAGATTGTGCCAGGGGTGGCGACGGCGTTGAAGGTGACGACCGAGAAGGGATCGATGCGGATTGCGCGGTTTGCGTTTGAGTATGCGCGCAAGATCGGGCGCAAGAAGGTCCACGCGATCCATAAGGCGAACATCATGAAGAAGACGGATGGGCTGTTTATCGCGTGTTCGAAGAGGGTGGCCTCGGAGTACCCGGAGATTGCATACGCGGAGCACATCGTCGATAACACGTGCATGCAGCTGGTGATGAATCCGTGGCAGTACGACGTGCTGCTGACGGAGAATCTGTACGGCGATATTCTTTCGGATTTATGCAGCGGGCTGGTGGGTGGGCTGGGGCTGGTTCCGGGGGCAAACCTGGGGACGGAGTGCGCGATCTTCGAGGCAGTACATGGATCGGCTCCGGACATTGCGGGGAAGGGGCTGGCAAACCCGACGGCTTTGCTGCAGAGCGCGGTTCTGATGCTTCGGCATATCGACGAAACGGCGACGGCAGACCTGGTGCAGGTTGGGATCGAGGAGGTGTACCGGTCGGGAAAGACGTTGACGCGCGACGTCGGCGGCAAGGCTGGGACGGTGGAGTTCAAGGAAGCGGTTCTGGGCGCGATGGAGGCTCAGCCGGTGTTGCAGGCGTGAGGATAATCCGGATGCGATTTGCGTTGATTGTAGGTGTGGCGATGTCACTGCCACTTTTTTCCGGGTGCAAGCCGGATGCCGCGGTTCGCTCGGGCGAGGTCGTAGATGGCGGTGTGAAGCCGACGACGAAGAAGCCGGCGCGCGTGGCGGCAGACCCTGCAACGGTGGGTAGGGTCAGCGGCGTGGTGACCTTTGCCGGGAAGGCTCCGGCGAGGGTGAAGATCGATATGACGATGGACCCGGTGTGCGAGATGAAGGCCGGGGACAACTATAGCGAGCAGTACATGGTGAAGGATGGCAAGCTCGCGAACGTGTTTGTGTACGTGAAAAGCGGGCCGGGGATGGTGACGGGGTATGCGGGGACGACGCCTGCGCCGGTGGTGCTGGACCAGAAGGGATGCCGGTATACGCCGCATGTGATTGCGGTCATGCAGGGGGACTCGGTGGAGTTCCGCAACTCGGATCCGACGATGCATAACATCCACACGATGCCGGTGGTGGCGGGCAACGAGGTGATCGACGTTTCGCAGGGACCCAACGGTGAGCCGCAGAGGCGTGTGTTCGCGGAGCCGGAGGTGATGCTTCCGGTGCGGTGCAACAACCATCCGTGGATGAATGCGTTTATCAACGTGTCGGCCACTCCGTTCTTCGCTGTGACTGGTGAGGACGGGAGGTTCGACCTATCGGGGCTGCCGGCGGGCACGTATACGCTGGGGGCGGTTCACGAGAAGATGGGCGAGCAGACGATCCAGGTGACGGTGACGCCGCATGGGACGTCGAAGGCGGAGTTCAGCTTCCGGATGAAGTAGACTTCGGCGAACTGCGCGGCAGGCTTTCCGCGGTTGAGAGTTTGAAAGGCAGGCACTGTAGACGATGACCGCTCACTCCTTGACGTTTGTGATCCATGCACTTCCCTTGTGGTTCCTGGTGTTCTCGCTGTTTCTGCCCAGGGTGGCTCTGGCCGTGGCCTGGTTGCAGGGTGTGCTGGTGCCGTTTCACCTGCAGGGGATCGTTCCGCTGGTGATTGCGGTTCTGCTGCCGCGTGTGCTGATCCTTTATCTGATCTACGTGGACCAGGGACTTAGTTTGTGGTTTCTGATTCATCTGCTGGCGGCGCTGCTGGTGTGGGGTGGATCTGGCGGTTACAACAGCAGGCGCCGACGGCGGCGGAACGACCTGTAAACGTTTGGGAAGAGCTAGAAGACACCGGGTATGAGGCGCTTGGTGGTCCTGCAGTAGGCCCCGTACTCGGCGCCGAAGGCGTTGTTCAGGGCTTGCTCTTCCACTCGAATGCGGTAGATGAGGGCCAGTTCAGGGGCTATGAGCATGATGGCGAGACCTGCCCAGTTTCGTGCCTGCAGACCGATCGCGAGAAATATGAAGAGGATGCCGAGGTAGGAAGGGTGCCGGACCAGTCGATACAGGCCGCGCCGATACAAGGTCTGGGTCTTGTGGATGGCGACGTTGACGCTGAATGACCTGCCCAGCGAAAGGATTGCGGTCCAGCGAATCGCGAGGCCGACGGTGAGCAGGACGACGGCGACGGACGTAAGCCGGGGTGAGCCGCTGAAGCTGGCCGCGGGGAGAGCGTGCCGGGTCCAACCGCTTGCAGCGATGGACGCGACGATGGCGGTCCAAAGGACGAGAAGCGAGCCGCGATCCTGCACGTTGCCTTCGCTTCTGCCCGTACGGGTAAAGATGGCGAGTGCCGCTTCGGAGGCGGTCCAGACCCCGAAGAGCCAGGTCCAGACGACAGACACGTCCATAGTTCCTCCAGCGCTTCCCTGCCGCCGTACTATACGCGGGATGGGTGGTGGCGGTTCTCCTGCATGGAGCAGCTGAATGGGTGGGGTGGGACCTGGAGGAGTTCCGGGTGACGCATGAGGCCGGAGAGGCTGCGGGTGTGGGCGGCTGTTGCTATGCTTGATAGATATGGAGCGACGCAAGATCGGCATACTTGGCGCGACCGGCATGGTCGGGCAGCGATTTATCCAGATGTTGCACAACCACCCGTGGTTCGAGATCACGTGGCTGGCGGCCAGCGACCGCAGCACGGGCAAGACCTATGGCGAGGCCTGCCGGTGGAAGCTGGATACGCCGCTGCCAGCGGACATTGCAGCGATGACGGTACAGCCGAACGTGCCGGAGCTGGCGGTGGGCGAGCTGCCAAAGATTATCTTCGCGGCGCTCGATGCGGAGCACGCACGGGAGCTGGAGCCGAAGTTTGCGGCTGCAGGTTGCGCGGTGATCTCGAACTCAAGCGCGTTCCGGATGACGGCGGACGTTCCACTGGTGGTGCCGGAGGTCAATGCGGATCATTTACAGCTGATCGAGGCGCAGAGCTGGCGCAAGGAGAACGACGGCCGCGGCGGGTTCCTGGTGACGAATCCGAACTGCTGTGCCATCGGGCTGGTGATGGCGTTGAAGCCGCTGGAGGAGAGGTTCGGGATTGAGAGCCTGTTTGTCTCGACGATGCAGGCGGTGAGTGGAGCCGGGTATCCGGGCGTGGCGTCGCTGGACATCCTGGGTAACGTGGTGCCGTTTATTAAGAACGAAGAGGAGAAGCTGCAGGAGGAGTGCGGCAAGCTGCTGGGGCGGTATGCGGGGAGCCGTGTGGAGATGCTGCCCGCGAAGGTGAGCGCGCACTGCAACCGCGTAGCTGTCGAGGACGGTCACACGGAGTGTGTCTCGATCAAGCTGAAGAAGAAGGCGACGCGCGAGGAGATTCTGGCGGCGTGGAGTGAGTTCAAGCCGCTGGACGGGGAGCATCTGCCGAGTGCGCCGGATCAGCCGGTGGAGTACGAGGATGGAATCGACCGTCCGCAGCCGCGACTGGACAGGATGCGGGGGAACGGAATGGCGGCGACGGTTGGGCGGCTGCGTGAGTGCTCGCTGCTGGACTGGAAGTTTGTGGTGCTGTCGCACAACACGATTCGGGGAGCGGCCGGTGCGGCGGTGTTGAACGCCGAGGTGCTGGCGCGCATGGGCAAGCTGGATAAGCTTGGCGGGCCGCGCGGTGCGGAAGCGAAGCAGGGTGCGGCGGTGTCGGTGTGAGCGGGTCGCGTGAAGATGTGGTCGTGATGAAGTTCGGCGGAACCTCGGTAGAGGATGCGCAGGCGATGGAGCGCACGGCTTCAATCGTTGCGGGGCGTCGTGCGCGCGGGCTGCGGGCGGTAGTAGTTGTTTCGGCGATGGCGAAGGTGACGGACCAGTTGCTGGCCGCTGCCGCGGCGGCGGGGCGGGGCGACAAGCTGAGCGCACTGGCGATTGCGGCGCGACTGCGGACACGACATGTGGATACGGCAGCGCAGCTGGTGGACGAGGCGCGGTTCGCCGGGCTCCATGCGGTTCTGGGAAACGAGTTCGATGCGCTGGACGATCTGCTGCGGGGGATCGCGGCGGTGGGCGAGCTGACGCCGCGTACGAATGACCTGGTGGTGAGCTTTGGGGAGCGGATGTCGAGCCGTATGGTGTCGGAGGCGTTTGCGCAGAGGGGGCTGGACGGGGCGCATGTGGATGCGCGGAGCTGCATTATTACCGACGCGAACTATGGCAAGGCAACTCCCCTTGAGGCAGCGATCGAGGCGAAGCTGACGGAGGTTGTGCTGCCACTGATCGAGGCGGGCAGGACGCCCGTGATGGGCGGGTTTATCGGGTCCAACGCCGAGGGGATCACGACGACGCTGGGCAGGGGCGGGAGCGACTATACGGCGGCACTGGTGGGCGGCGGGCTCCATGCGGGTGCGATCGAGATCTGGACGGACGTTAACGGGATCATGACGACGGATCCGCGGATCTGCCCGGATGCGCTGCGGGTTAAGGCCATCAGCTTCGAGGAGGCGGCGGAGCTCGCGTACTTCGGTGCGAAGGTGCTGCATCCGGCGACGATTCTGCCGGCGGTGCAGAAGAGCATCCCGGTGTACGTGCTGAACAGCCGCGAACCGTCGAATGAGGGGACCAAGATCACGGCGACGGCTCCGCACTGCAGGAGCCCATTCAAGAGTATTGCGGCGAAGAAGCGACTGACGATTATTGACGTCGTGGCGAGCCGGATGCTGATGTCGCATGGCTACCTCAAGGCAGTGTTCGACGTCTTCGACAAGTACAAGTGCGCGATCGACATGGTCTCGACGAGCGAGGTCTCGATCTCACTGACGGTGGACTCGAATGAGAAGCTGCCGGAGATCTGCGAGGAGCTGGGGCGGATTGCGGATGTGAAGTATGAGGGTCGCAAGGCGCTGATCTGCCTGGTGGGTGAGGATATTCGCGGGCACAACGGAATTGCGGGACAGGTGTTCACCGCGGTGAGCCACGTGAATCTGCGGATGATCTCGCAGGGGGCGAGCGAGATCAACATGAGCTTCATGATCGACGAAGAGGATGTTGAGGAGGCGGTGCGGAGTCTCCACAGCCACTTCTTCGCGGAGCCGGACGAGGCGGTGTTTGATGTCGATGCTCGCGTAGCGGTGCAGAGCAAGGTTTAGAGGTTGAGGAAGGAACGACGATGCGGCTATTGGTTCTGGGACATGGAAAGACGGGCAAGCTGGTGGCGGAGGTTGCGGCGGAGCACGGACATGGGGTGCATGTGCTCGACGCGAAGGAGAATCGCGAGGCGGCGGCGCTGACGCCACCGTTTGTGGCGGGGTTTGACGTGGTGATTGACTTTACGACTCCGGAGGCGGTGGTACAGAACATGCGGGCGTGCCTGGCGACGGGTGCGCGCATGGTGATCGGGACGACTGGATGGTATGAAAGGCTTGCCGACATGCGGAGCCTCGCGGAGCGGAGAAACGCGGGCCTGCTGTATGGGACGAACTACTCGGTAGGCGTGCAGCTGATGCTGCAGCTGGCGAAGCAGATGGGAGCGGCGCTGAAGGGAGCGGGGTACGAGTTTTCCATCGAGGAGACGCACCACGTGACGAAGCTGGATGCACCGAGTGGGACGGCGGTGACGCTGGGCGAGGTGGTGAAGGCGGCGAGTGGGGCAAAGGCGGTCCCGATCACGTCGAAGCGCGAGGGCGATGCAGCCGGCGTGCATGTGCTGGTGGCGAAGAGCGATGCGGAGCGGCTGCTGCTGACGCATGAGTCCATCTCGCGGCGTGGATTCGCGGAGGGTGCGGTTCGTGCGGCGGAGTGGCTTTCGACGCGACGGGGCTGCTATGACTTCAAGGACATTTATACGCAGATGTAGCGTTGATCGACGCGGGCTGTTCCATGCCGGTCGAGATTGAGCAGGAGAAGTAGATATGGGATGGATGGAGGGGTTGATGCAGCAGGCGGAGATGATTCAGGAAGAGACGGCTACGACGTTCAGCAGACTGACGTTTGAGGAGAAGCTGGACCGGCTGGCCGAGGTAGCGGTGAAGGTGGGGCTGGGTCTGCGTGCCGGGCAGGAGATGCTGATGTCCGCGCCGATCGAGGCTCTGCCGCTGGTGCGACGGATTACAGAGCATGCGTACAAGGCGGGCGCTGTGCTGGTTACGACGTTCTACGGGGATGACCCGGCTATCGTGGCGCGATACGAGCATGCGCCGGACGCGAGCTTCGACTATGCGCCTGTGTGGCTGCAGGATGCGATTGCGACGGCGTTTCGGAGCGGAGCGGCGCGGCTGGCGATTGCGGGGGCTAACCCGGCTCTGCTGGCGGGGCAGGATCCGGCCAAGGTATCGCGGGCGAACGTTGCGATGTCGAAGGCATCGAAGCCGGCGATGGAACTGATCACACGGCACGAGATCAACTGGACGATTGTGGCGTGTGCGACGCCGGAGTGGGCGAAGCTGGTGTTCCCGGGTGAGCCGGTGGATAGGGCCATTGCAAAGTTGTGGGAGGCGATCTTCAAGGCGTCGCGCATCGATGGGGACGACCCGGTGGCGCAGTGGAAGGAGCACGGAGCGCGGCTGAAGGCGCGGGTGGATGTGCTGAATGCGAAGCGGTACCACTCCCTGCACTTCAAGAGCGCCGACGGAGCGACAGACCTGACGGTGGGGCTGGCAGACGAGCACCTGTGGGCGGGAGGAGGAACGACGGCGGGCAATGGAGTTTACTGCCAGCCGAATATTCCGACCGAGGAGTGCTTTACGACGCCGCACAAGGATCGGGTGGATGGCGTGGTGCGTGCGTCGAAGCCGCTCTCCCACCAGGGAACGCTGATCGAGAACATTTCGGTGCGGTTCGAAGGTGGGCGCATTGTCGAGGCGCATGCGACAGCGGGCGAGGATGTGCTGAACCGGCTGATCTCGACGGATGACGGGGCGCGGAGGCTGGGAGAGGTGGCGCTGGTGCCGCATTCATCGCCGATTGCGCAGACCGGGGTGCTGTTCTGGAACACGTTGTTCGACGAGAATGCCGCGAGCCATATTGCACTAGGACAGGCTTACTCGACTTGCCTGATCGGCGGCGAGAAGATGAGCGAAGAGGAGTTGGCGAAGCTGGGAGCGAACTCAAGTTTGATCCATGTGGACTGGATGATCGGATCAGGGGCGATGGACGTGGATGGTATTGGGGCGGATGGGACGAGTGAACCGCTGATGCGTGCCGGGGAGTGGGTTTAGCTGGGCGTGCGCATGCACAACGACGCCCGGCGTAGACTGCCGAGACTATGGAACTGAGTGGATGTGGGACGGCGCTTGTGACCCCGTTCCATCGCGATGCAGCGGTGGACGAGGCGGGGTTGCGGGCGCAGGTGGAGTGGCAGGTTGCGAGCGGGATCGAGCTATTGATTCCATGTGGGACGACTGGTGAGGCGAGCACGCTGACCGAGGCGGAGTGGCTGCGTGTTGTGGAGATCACGGTGGAGACGGCGGGCGCGCGCGCGCTGGTCTTCGCGGGGTGCACACACAACTCGACCGCGGAGGCGGTGGCGCGAGTGAAGAGGCTTGCGGGGGTGAAGGGTTTGAATGGCGTGTTGACGGCGAACCCGTACTACAACCGGCCATCGCAGGAGGGGCAGTACCAACATTTTCGGGCGGTGGCGGAGGCGGTGGAGCTGCCGGTGCTGCTGTACAACATCCCGGGGCGAACGGGAGCGAACCTTGAGCCCGGGACGGTGCTGCGGCTGGCGCGCGATGTGAGGAATGTGGTGGCGATCAAGGAGTCGAGCGGAAACGTGGCGCAGATTACGGAGCTGCTGACGCGGGTGGCGACTGAAGGCCCCGCCGAGTTCAAGGTGTTCGCAGGCGATGACAGCATGGCGCTCCCGGTGATTGCGCTGGGCGGCGTAGGGCTGATCTCGGTGGCGAGCAATGTGATTCCGGCAGAGATGGGGGAGATGGTGCGGGCGGCGATGGCCGGGAACTGGGGGCGGGCGCGGGAGTTGAACGCGAGCTGGTTTCGCCTGATGCAGGCACACTTCTGGGAGGCGAGTCCGGGACCCGTCAAGGCGGTGCTGGCGATGATGGGCCGAGGTGAGGATGTGCTGCGGCTGCCGATGGTGCGGGTGAGTGAAGGGACACGGCAAAGGCTGGGGGAGCTGATTGGGGAGTTGGGACTGGGAGACGGGAAGCAGACGGGGATGGCCTGGGAGGAAGAGTTCCCGAAGGAGCTCTGAGGCGAGGCGAAGCGCACGTGGGCGAGCTGTTCCGATACAGATGAAGGGAGATGCCGGTTGACTGAGTTGCAGAAGAGGATTGAGGAGTGGTTTGCGAAGGGAACAGAGGCGGTCGGGGACGCGGAGGCGCTTCGTGCGTTTGAGGAGCTGCGGGCGGCGCTGGAGCGTGGAGAGTTGCGGTCGGCGGAGCCCGATGCTTCCCTTCCGCTGGGATGGCGGGTGAATGCGTGGGTGAAGCGTGGGATCCTGCTGGGATTCCGGCTGGGGCAGACGGTAGCGATGGGAGGCGCGGACGGCGGCCTGATGTTTGTGGACAAGTCGACATTTCGGGCGCGGAGATTTACGGCAGAGGACGGGGTGCGGGTAGTGCCGGGCGGATCGAGTGTGCGGTCAGGGGCGTTTGTGGCACGCGGGGTGATCATGGCTCCGCCTTCGTTTGTGAATGTGGGCGCGTATGTGGATGAGGGCACGATGGTGGACTCGCATGCGCTGGTGGGAAGCTGCGCGCAGATTGGAAGGCGCGTGCACCTGAGTGCCGCGGCACAGATCGGCGGGGTTCTGGAGCCGGTGAATGCGTCTCCCGTGATTATCGAGGACGATGTGCTGGTGGGCGGGAACACGGGGGTGTACGAGGGGACGATTGTGAGACGGCGGGCGGTGTTGGCCGCGGGAACGATTCTGACGCGGGGAACGCCGGTGTACGACGTCGTGCGCGGTGATATCTACAAGGCCACCGCCGAGGTCCCGCTGGTGATTCCAGAGGGGGCGGTGGTGGTGCCGGGGTCAAGAGCGGTCAGCAAGGGAAAGGGCGCAGAGTGGGGACTGAGTTTGGCTACGCCGGTGATCGTGAAGTACAGGGACGAGAAGACGGAGTTGTCGCTGGCACTTGAAGATTTGCTGCGTTAGGTTGCTGGCCGAACCGGGTTGCGCGTTGGCTGAGGCCTGTAATCGATTTAGCATCGATCGATGCGGCCAATTCAAAGAATCTGTGTATGGGCTGCCATGTGCCTGGCAGCTGGGCGTGCTTTCTCGCAAGACGGTCTGATATCGAGGTACCAGGCACGGCTTGCGGCGACGCAGGTGGAGCAGCCGCACTGGGCGACGCCGCTGGTAACGCCCTCTCCCCGGGTTGAGCAGGGGTTTCGGACAGACTTCGTTCGGCAGAGTGGCTCGGGTGGGCAGACGGTCTGGAACTTTGGCAACACCAAAGGTCTGCAGGTCGTTCCGTTTCGGAGGGTTGAGCTGAGGATCAGCCCGCCACCTTTTCTGGCGCACTCGGATGCGCGCGTCGAAGACGGTTTCGGGGATTTCGCTGTTCGCTTGAAGTATCGGCTGTACGGCAGCAGCGAGAAGCATCGCAACGCGATCGTAACGGGGTTGCTGGGTGCGAGCCTGCCCACGGGAAAGAGCGGAAACGGAGGCTGCTGTGCCATTCTGACGCCCACGCTGGAAGCAGGCAAAGGGATCGGCAGGTTTGCGCTGACAACCGGGCTGGGAGGGACTCTGCCGATGTCGAATGGAGAGAAGCTGGGACGGCAGATCGTTCTGAATAGTGCGCTGCAGTACCACGCGACAAAGCTTGTGTGGGTAGAGGCGGAGTTGAACTCGACCTTCTACAAGGGAGGCAAAAACGACGGCAAAGAGCAGACCTTTGCGACGCCCGGGCTGATCGTAAGCCGGATTCCGCTGGTGCGGTCGAGTGGCGGAAAGGATCCTGTGCTTCTGTTGAGTCTGGGTGTGGGCGAGCAGATCGCGTTGACTCACTTCAACACGTACAACCATTCACCGATCATGTCGGTGCGCCTGAGGTTTTGACGGGCTTCTGGAACCCTGTCCACAACTGGTAGGATTAGAGGTTGATGGCTAACGATAAATTGAAGATGATTCCGCTGGGTGGGCTGGGCGAGTTCGGGATGAACTGCATGGCGCTCCAGTGGCAGGATGACATTGTTGTAATCGATGCTGGACTGATGTTTCCGGAGGAGGAGCTGCTTGGGGTCGACATTGTCGTCCCGAATATCAGCTACCTGATTGAGAACCGGAGCAAGGTAAAGGCGATTCTTCTGACGCACGGGCACGAGGATCATATTGGCGGCTTGCCGTGGATCCTGAGTGAGTTGAACGTTCCGGTTTACGGGACCGAGTTCACGCTGGCGTATGTGGAGGGCAAGCTCGAGGAGCATCGGCTTCTGGATGATGCGGATCTAATCGAGATGCTGCCGGGAAGGCGGTTTACGGTTGGACCGTTCTCGGTGATGCCTATCCGGGTGACGCACTCGCTGGTGGACTGCGTAGCGCTGGCGATCCATACGCCTGTTGGCGTAGTGCTGCATACGGGCGACTTCAAGATCGATCTGTCGTCTCCGGATGGGAAGCCGTTCGATCTGCAGAGCTTTGCTGAGCTGGGCAAGCAGGGCGTTCTGGCGTTGCTGCAGGACTCGACGAACGTGGATCGCAAGGGATATACGCCGGGCGAGACGGCGGTGCGGCCGGCACTGGACGATGTGTTTTCGCGCACGAAGAAGAAGCTGTTTTTCAGCTGTTTCTCGTCGTCAATTCACCGGATCCGGATTGCGATGGAGCTGGCGCATAAGCATGGGCGCAAGGTGGCCATCGTGGGCCGATCGATCGACAACTCGACGGAGATTGCGCAGGACCTGGGATATCTCGATCTGCCGCAGGGGCTGGTGATTCAGCCCGGACAGATTCGGGACTTCCCTGCCGAGAAGCTGATGATTCTGATCAGCGGGACGCAGGGGGAGCCGATGAGCGCGCTCAGCCGTGCAGCGGTGAATACGCACAAGTTCGCGAAGATCGATGCCGGCGACACGGTGGTGTTGAGCTCAAGGATCATTCCCGGCAATGAGAAGGGGATCGGGCGCGTGATCGATCATCTGGAGCGGCGGGATGCGAAGGTGATCTACGACGACGGAACGGCTGGTCTGATCCATGTGAGTGGCCACGGGAGCCAGGAAGAGCTGCGGCTGATGATCAACCTGGTACGGCCCAAGTTTTTCATCCCTGTGCATGGAGACTACCGTCACCTGAAGCGGCATGCGGAGCTGGCTGGATCGCTGGGAATCGTTGAGAAGACGTTTCTGCTTGAGGACGGCGACGTGCTGGAGTTGAACCGGGACAAGGCGGCGAAGACGGGCAAGGTCACGGTCGGGCGCATCTGCATCGACTCGGGCGGATCTGCGAGCGATGTCGTGGAGGAGCTGGTGATCAAGGATCGCAAGCACCTGAGCGAGGATGGCTTTGTGATGCCTATCATCGCCATCGATAAGCACTCGGGCAAGCTGGAGAGCGAGCCGGAGATCGTGACGCGCGGATTTGCTGCGGAAGATCCGGAGACGGTTGCGGATGTGCGGCTGGTGGTGCAGCGGGTGCTGGATCAATCGAGCGCGGAGGAGCGCGCCGATTACGGCGTGGTGAAGGAGAAGATCCGCACAGAGCTGAAGCGCACGATTCAGAAGAGTACGGGTCGGCGACCGCTGATTATGCCTGTGATTCTGGAGCTGTAGCCGGCTGCGGGAAGAGGAGCCTGCTTGCGACCGGCGGTCCGGCCATCGCAGGGCTCTGGCCTGGCTGGAAGCAAGGGGCGCATCCGGGATGCGGCGAGTGGATCGAGGTGCGGAACGGCGTCCGCGGGTGACGTCGGGCGTCGCCCGTGTAGCGGGGCGGCTGAGCCGCGCACGCCGAGCGGCGCAAGCGAAGATCTCGCCGAGATGGAAGAGCTTTGCGGGGATATGTGGCGCTTCGGTGGTGGTGCTGTGCCTGGCGGCGTGGCCGTTTACGAAGGCGCACATGGAGGCACTCGAGATACTTGACCTGGTGAGCGGGCAGAGGGTGCCGTGGCTCATCTCGGAGACTGTGGCGGAGCCCGTGGATACGCGCGAGCTGCACTTTGAGACGGAGGAGGGATCCATACGCGCGCGGATGTACGCGCCGGTCCGGCATCCGCAGGCGCCTGCGCTGATTGTGTTGCATGGGGTGCATCACCTGGGGATCGATGAGCCGCGACTGATGGGGTTTGCGGCGGCGATGGCGAGCTGTGGCCTGCGGGTGCTGACGCCGGAGCTGCCGGACATCAAGGACTACCACGTAGACCAGAGCTCCGTACGGATTATCGGTGAGTCGGCGCGCTGGTTTGCAAGAGAGACAGGCAAGCCGGTGGGTGTGATGGGACTGAGTTTCTCCGGCGGGTTGGCGCTGGTGGCGGCGGCGGACCCGCTGTACCGGCCGGAGTTCAAGTTTGTGTTCGCGGTGGGGTCGCAGGACTCGATGACCCGCGTAGCGCAGTACTACCGGACTGGCGAGGACGACATGCCGAACGGAAAGCGGGAGCTGCTGCCGGCGCACGAGTATGGACCGCTGGTGCTGGAGTATGAGTACCTGGAGGATTTCATTCCCGGTCAGGATGTCGCGGCGGTGCGAAAGGTCCTGCGAGCGCATTTGTACGAGGACAAGTCGGGTGAGACCGCGGCTCTCGCGAAGCTGACCGAGGATCAGAGGGGAGAGGCCCGGAAGCTGATGGATACTGGATCGGCGGAGACGCGGGCGGCTATTGAGCGGTCAACATCCAGGCATGCGAACGAGATGGCGGGCTTGTCTCCGCGGGGTCGACTGAAGCGGATGACGACGCCGGTTTACCTGCTGCATGGGCAGGCGGATAACATCATTCCTTCAGCGGAGACGCTGTGGATGGCGAGCGAGCTGCCCGGCGAGGCGCTGCAGGCCGTACTCGTAAGCCCGGTGCTCTCGCACCTGGATGTGGATGAGGCAAAGCCGGGTCTATTGGATGAGTGGAGGCTGGTGCATTTTTTCGCTCTGGTGATGCATGCTTCAGAGATCGATTCTGGGAGGGGATGAGGTATGAGTGGACTCGTGACGATGGGAGAGATCCGGGAGGCGCAGCGCCGGATCGAGGGTGTGACGGTGCGGACGCCCATGGTGCAGGTGGATCCCGAGCGGATGCGGCGCGCGGGATTCGCTGTACCGGATTTCGAGCTGTACCTGAAGGCGGAGAGCGCGCAGCCGATCGGGAGCTTCAAGCTGCGCGGCGCGTACAACATGGTGGCGCAGCTGCCGCCCGGAGAACGAGCACCGGGCGTGATTACGTATTCGAGCGGAAATCATGCGCAGGGCGTGGCGTATGCGGCGCGTGCGATGGGCGTGAAGGCGGTGATCGTAATGCCGGAGAACGCGCCGGAGGTGAAGAAGGTCGCCACGGCAGCATTGGGAGCGGAGATCGTGCTGGTTGGAAATGCGTCAAGCGAGCGAAAGGCCAGGGCGGAGGAGCTGTCGGCGAGGTTTGGGTATGCGGTGATTCCGCCGTACGACGATCCACGGATCATTGCGGGGCAGGCGACGTGCGGGCTTGAGATCGTGGAGCAGGTGCCGGACGTGGACCTCGTGTTATCTCCGGTGAGTGGAGGAGGCTTGTTGAGCGGCGTGGCAACGGCAGTAAAGCTGGCGGCTGCGGAGGGCCTGGCGCGGACGGGCGTGCAGGTATGGGGATGCGAGCCAGAGCTGGCCGCAGATGCGAAGGAGAGCTTTGAGACGAAGAGGCTGGTGGAGTGGCCGGCAGCGATGACATCGAGGACGATAGGGGATGGGCTGCGGACGCAGAGTCTGGGCGCGTTGAACTTTGAACATGTGCTGCGGTTTGTGGATGGGATCGTTGCTGTGCCGGAGGAGGATATCTATGCAGCTCTGCGGGTGCTGCTCGGAGCCACGGACATTGTGGCGGAGCCGAGTGGAGCGGTGACGGTAGCTGCCGGGCTATTTGGCGCGGCGGGTCTGCCCAAGGTTCGGAAGGTGGTGGCCGTGGTCAGCGGAGGGAACATCGATCCGGCGTTGCGGGCAGAGCTCCAAGGCAGTCACGGACATGCTGTTTGAGCAGCGGTGCCAGCCTCGTTGCGTAGGCTAGGTGCGGTGCGCCAAGTCTCGTCAGCGGAGGCGGTAGTCGAGGGTGATGCGAGCCTCCGATTCGACGGGCTCTCCGTGCTCGCGCGACGGTTTGTAGCGCCACCAGGAGACGGCGTTCATGGCCGACCGGGTGAACCCGGCTGCGCCTTCGACGACGTCCACGCGCCTTACGGTACCGTCCTTGGCGATAAAGGCATTCAGAACGACGGTACCCTCCTTATGATCACGCACTGCGTCTGGAGGGTAGACCGGCTTCCTGGAGGCGATGAGGGCGTCCTGCCGGGTTGAATGCGACTCGACCTGGGGTGTTCCGGCGGGAGCTCCTGCCGCTCTGCCGGGGAGAGCGCTGAGCCTGGACGACGCGACTTCGGATGCGGTTCGGGATGAGGTTGAGGGAGGAGTGGAGATGGGGGGCGCGGTTGCTTCCCTGGAGCTCCGCTGAGGTGTTGGGGGCTCCTGAGACCGCGAGTTTGTGCGCAGATCTCCTGGGGTCGCGCGGGGGATCTTTGGAGGAACCACTGTGCTGTGCAACCCCGCATCTGGCGTCGGCGCTGTAATCGGAGGTGGCGTGGTCTTCTGCGGAAGAGTCTTCGCGGCGCTCTGTGCGTGGCTCGGGGTGGTGTCATGTTCCCGCGCAGATTCGGTACGAGCGCTCGCGGCGGGCTGCTGCGGTGTGGCCGGAGCTGATGAGATCTGAGGGAGAAGTGCCGGTGCCGGCGCGGCTGGCCCTGGAGCAGCGTTGGACTGCGCGGTGGTCAGGTTCGCAGCCGGCCGGCGGAACGCGATTACGGCAGCGATGCAGCCGACGATTGCAAGGAGAATTGCGACGACGCCGAGGAGTCTTCCGGCCGTCTCCCGAGGGGTTCTGTGGACGGGTGGAGCGGGGACCGGATGTGAGTTGACCTCTGCCGTGTACAGGCGGGGGTTCTCTGCGAGCGGGGCGAACCTGGATGCCGGACCTCGGTCAGGTAACGCCTCTCGTGGCAGATCCTGTGACAGAACGTGGGGAACGAGGAAAGACCAGATGGGGAGCCGGGGTGATCTGGCGGGCTCCGGTGAGGTTGGGGGTGCGTTGGCTGAGATCTTCGGGATCTCCGCGGGGAACGGATCAGGGATGACCGAGGGGATGACCGAGGGGCTAACAGCTGATGCGGAGCCCGGTGCCGGTGACAACGCCGGGGCGGGCGCGGCCTCGCTGCGATCAAGCTCGTTGTGGGACTGCTGAAGACGATCGCCGGAGGTCCTGATGATGCGCGAGATGTCTTCCAGGCAGGGCTCGAGACGGCTCATGCGCCGATCGATGTCATCCAGGTAGAGCTTGAGTTCCGTGATGGCCAACTCGAGGCGCGACTCCGAGCTGCCGGGGGCTGCCGCCGGTGTCGTCCGGGGTTCAGCGGCGGGGAGCTTTGCCGCGATCTGTGCGGAGGCCGAAGCGACAGGATGGGTTGGGGCGGAAGGCGGAGGAGATGTCTGGGGTTCCTGCGGTGGCGAAGGGTCGTCGGGCGCGCCGAAGCGGCGGTAGACGCCCGGATCACGTTGTTCTGCGGAGAAGGCGGAGGCAATGCCGGACAACGGAGTTCTGCGCGGCGGGAGCGCTGACGGGACCACCGAACCCAGATGGTCCAGGACAGCCCGCTTCGGCTCGGCCGCTGCGGCGATCAGCTCCAGCAACTCGTCGTCCGAGAGCGACCTGTGTTCCAGGTCACAGATGTGCTGCGCGAAGGCGGACAGATCGGTACGGAAGGCGTTGTCGTTCGCCAGTTTGGACTGGAGAGCCGGGAGGCTGCTCGGCGATCCGTGGCCGAGACCATGGAAGATCAGCAGGCGGCGTAGTTCTTCAACGTATGTTCCGGACTGAATCGATGTCTCGATCGACTTGTGGAGGGGGTCTCTCAATGCGTGCGTCTCCTGGGATGGAGCTGAGTAGAGTCGCGAGGCGAGACACAGGAAGAGGAGCTCTCGCGAGAAAGCAGACGGACAAAGCTGGGGCCGGTCGTCGAGAGTAGCGTACTCGTATGAGACGACCAATGGGAGTCAATATTTCGCGTCGTGATCGCGGAGCCTGGCGGAGAGTACGCGCAGGGTCCGTTGGGAGTACATCGGTAGCCGGGGAATGCGGGGCTTTCGGACCATGTACTTTGGGCGTCTAAGCAGAGATATGTCTCGATTCGAAGCTGCACATCGTTGGTGGATTGTTTCCGGGTTGTTGCTCGGGCTGGCTCCGGTTGGAGCATGGGGACAGAAGGGATCTAAAGATCCAGCGGCAGGTTACGATCGTGCGGCGCGGGCGACACTGCTCCACGACGCCATTGTGTATCTGTCGGCGGACGCGGACTCGCAGAAGGTCTCGGAGGTGACGCCGGGTCATGAGGTGGTCGTGACGGAGCGGAGTGGGGCATGGGTGAAGGTCTTTGCGAATACGGATACCCAGGACGACGCTGAGGAGCAGCCGGACTTTGGCGGAGATGACAAGGTAACGCCCGCTTCGGGATGGATTCGGGATAAGGGCGTAGTTTCACCGGCGACCCCGAACGGGGACGTGTTGCTGTTTGGGGCGGCGGCTGAGATGGAAGAGCAGGCATCGCAGCCACATGCACCCAAAGGAGCGGCGGCGGGAGCGCATCTGCTGTACCGGAGGGTGAGCGAGTACTTCCCGCAGTCGCCGATGGCACCGGAAGCGGCGTGGAGGTCGGCGGATGTGCGGTGGCAGATCGAACGGCGGGATGTGAGCTCACTTCCAAGTGCAAAGGAGCAGGATGCCTATCTGCGGCCTCAGATCTTTGAGGGTGAGATGAAGAAGGTGATCAAGAACTACCCCGGAACGAAGTACGCGGCGATGGCGGCGTACGAGATGCTGGACAACAAGCTTTGCGGGGATTGGCAGGGGTTGCCGAAGTGTCCGGAGATGGAGGCGGGGCTGTATGAGAAGTATGCCAAGCAGTTTCCGGACGGGCCGAAGACGGCGGAGGCCCTGTATAACGCGGCCTACCGCGAGGGTGTGGCGGTGACGATGTATACGGTAGACGGCAACAGGAAGCGGGCGGAGGCGGCTGCGGCGAAGACCCAGGGACTGGCGGCGGAGGTGCGTGGACGTTTTCCGCAGAGCGACTTCGGAGCGCGAGCGCAAAGTGTGGCCTACAGGGTGCAGCAGGGTATCGCGGTGTATGGAAGCGATCGGGATTAACACCTCGGGCGGCGATGGGCAGTTAGGATAAGGTCTATGCCGATTTTGAAGGTGATTGTTCTTGCAATTGTGCAGGGGCTGGCGGAGCTTCTGCCCGTTTCGAGCTCTGCGCACGTGGTGGTGGCGGAGAAGCTGATGGGTCTCGATCCTACGTCTCCGCAGATGACTCTGCTGCTGGTGATGCTGCATACGGGCACGATGTTTGCGGTGATTGCGTACTTCTGGAAGACGTGGAGGCGGACTTACTTCGCGAACGCAGATGCGTTCAAGCGGTTTGCGATCCGGGTGATCTGGGCGACGCTGCTGACGGGCATCATCGGCGAGATCCTGATCAAGGTGATTGAGAAGACTGCGTTCCGAGGAGCATCGAAAGCTGAGATCGAGCTGCTGTTCGGGAGGCTGGACCTGATTGCGCCGGCGCTGCTGGCTGCGGGTGTCCTCATCCTGATCGCCGGTCTGAGGGAACGAGGACGGGTGAAGACGGCGGGCGACGACTTCCGGACCACAGTTACGATGCGCGAGGCTGGCATCATGGGGGCAGTGCAGGGATTGTGCCTGCCGTTTCGAGGATTTTCGAGATCAGGTGCGACGATCTCGGCGGGCATGCTGGCGGGTGCGCAGAGGGATAGAGCGGAGAGGTTCAGCTTCGCACTGGCCGTTGTGATCACACCGCTGGCGATTGCACGTGAGGCCCTGCGGCTGGTGAAGGCGACGCACGAAGCCGCTGCCAGCGGCTCCACGCTTGACCTGCACGGAACGGTCGTGGTGAGCCTGCTCGGGGCGGTGTTCTCTTTTGCGGCGGGGCTGGTAGCTCTGCGATGGCTTAGCAGCTGGCTGGAGTCGGGTAAGTGGTATCTGTTCGGAATCTACTGCCTTGTAGCCTCGGCGGTGGTCTTCTTCCTGTACCACGCGGGCTACTGAGGAGCGGCGAGGCTGCGTTCGGTGCGGGTGTAGAGCCAAGCCCAGTAGATGAGCGGGATTTGCAGTGGAAGACGAAGCCAGGCGGCCCACAGCGGAACCGACGGAAAGCGGGAGTGCTCGGCGACCATGGTGATGTTTGCCGGGAATACGGCGATGAGCAGGAGGATAAGGCCCCAGGCTGCGGGACGGCGTGTCTGCGGCAGAAGGACGCCGATGCCTCCGAGGATCTCGGCCGCTCCGCTGACAAGGACAAGATCGCGGTGGGCAGGCAGGTATGAGGGCATCATGCCGGTATATGTGCGGGTCGCGATGAAGTGCAGGCTTCCGGCGGCGATGTAGAGTGCACCCATCAGGAGGCGGCCAAGGCGCATCTCTCATCTCCGTGGGTGCAGTGGAACGGGCGGCTGATGGCCAGCCGCCCGTTTGACGCGCAGCCCGTGATCTCTCTAGCTCTTGCGTGCGTCGCGTGCGCTCTTGACGTAATCGTGCGAGGTAAGGATGTGGGCCTGTTGCTCGGCGATGAGCTGGTGGAGGGGAAGTGGAAGATCCTGCTCCAGAGCATCCTTGTAGGCGGCCTTGGCCACGTCTTCTCCCTGCTCGGCGGTATCGAGGAGGGTGTGATCGCCGCTGATGAGCTTGGCTTTGAGGTCACCCCAGACGCGGTGGATGGCTCCCGCCGCCGTTCCGGACTCTTTGACGTCGTGTTCCCCCTGGCGGTGCAGCTCGTTCTCCAGCTCTGCGCGGAAGTTCGCCCGCTTGAGCGATTCGGCTAGAAAGAAGCGCTTGAGGGTATCGTCTTTCAGGTGTTCGCCGATGTCTGCGAAGCCCCTTTGGCTGTCCTGCAGGGTGCTGATGAGGGAGTGTAGGACGCGCTTGGCTTCGTTCTGCTTGGCCGAATCAGATGACATGTTTTCTTCGTACCTTTCGGGATGGGTGATCCACAGGCAGGGTCCGCCGGCTGACAGCGATTCTCCTTCGCCGGCGGCAAGCAAGAGAAATCGCTAAAATCCCGCGCCCCTGCCTGCGAACTTCTAAGGTCCGCCGAATCTTCTTCTTCGGCGGCGGTTATCTAGGGGATAGATGCGGGGGCGTGCGATGGGTTTGCATCCTGATTCCGAAGCATGGTCATTTCACCCTCGCCATGTGCGCTCTGTGATAATCGGAGGTGCTCTGGTGTGGATCTCCGATCGCGAAGACGTGACGCCCGTTTGCGGGCCGACGATCTTGCGACGGTGTGCGCCGTGACCCCCTTTTGTGACGAGATGAAGACGCTTAGACAAGTAGCAGCGCCAACACGAAGCCGCCGGTTGAATGAACTGCTGGGCCTGATGCTGCTTGTGGGCGGTTGCCTGCTGCTGCTGGCGCTGGCGAGCTACCGGCCGACCGATCCCTCCTTCAACACTGTTGGCGGCTATGCGACGGGAGGCCCGGCGCATAACTGGACGGGCATTGTGGGCGCTTACCTGGCGGACGCGATGCTTCAGACCATCGGCGTCGCAGGCTTTTTTCTGCCACTGCTGATGGGTAGGCTGGGCATCTGCTGGATGCTGTCGCGACCGGCGGGTTCACCGACGGCGAAGACGATCGGTCTGCTGATGTGGATTGTGTTTGCGCCGGCTGCGATTGCGTTGCTGCCGGGACATCTGCTGTTCCGGCATGCACTGCCGATCGAGGGTGTGAGCGGTCGCCTGCTGGGCGATGCGATGGTGCAGTACTTCAACCTTCCGGGTGCGCTGATCGTGCTGAGTCTGATGACGGCGATATCGCTTTACCTGGCAACGACGTTTACGTTCAACACGTCGAGAGAGTGGCTGAGCGCGCGGTTCGGCTTTATTGGAAGGATGCAGGACAGGCTGGATCAATGGCGGCATCGGCGCAGTCTGGCCAAGGCGGAGGCAGAGGTTGACGGCGTTGTGCTCCGTGGCAGCAAAGGACCGGCAGCGGAGAAGAAGGCCCGTGCTCAGGAGCAGAGGGCTGAGCGAGTCGAGACCCCGGTAGAAAGCACGACGCTGCTGGGCACTCTGTTTGGATGGCTTGGACGGAGGCGCGAGGTAGAGCAGGGCGACGCCCATGCCATGGGGCAGGAGCCCGTGGCGGAGCCGGCGAGCATGTGGGAGGCGATGCCGCGGATGGTAGTGGACGCGCCCCCAGTTACCTCGCTTGGAACAGCGACGGCGGCGGCGGCGCCGTTTGCCGATGCACTGACGAAGGCGGCCATGCCGCGTCGAGCGCTCGATGATGTCGCGAACTTCGAATCTGCGGACGCGCCTGCGCGCGAGACGGAGTTCGACTTTAGCGGCACGGGTGAAGGAACCAAATCGGCGGCGGCGCTGGATGCATTCGCGGACGAGACCCCGAAACTGAGTGGTGCCCGCGCGAGAGCGACGAAGCGGCCGGAGGACGAGCCGGTGCGAGCGGTCGCGCCGGCACCCTTGCCGGCATTGCCGCAGGAGCACGGGCAGGCGATCTCCTTCGGCAAACGGGCGGACTCGGATCTGAAGGCAGTTGCGATTGTGCCGAAGAGCGTGCGCGGGTACAAGCTGCCGCCCTCTTCCCTGCTGTATCACAGCGAGGAGCACGCGACTGTGCGGGAGGACGCTCTCCGCGATGAGGCGCGGGTGCTGGTCGAAAAGTGCGGCGAGTTTGATGTGGACGGGCAGGTGACGCAGATCAACCCGGGTCCGGTGGTGACGACGTTTGAGTTCAAGCCGGATGCGGGGGTGAAGTACTCGCGGGTAACCGGGCTGGCGGATGATCTGTGCCTGGCGATGGCGGCGGAGTCAATCCTGATTGAGCGGATGCCGGGCAAGAGCACAGTGGGTATTCAGGTTCCGAATGCGGAGCGCGAGACGATCTGGCTCAGAGACGTGGTGGAGTGCGAGAGCTTCGCTCAGAGTAAAAGCCGGCTGGCGATCGCGCTGGGCAAGGACATCAATGGACGGATCGTGACGGCGGACCTGGCGAGCATGCCGCATGTGCTGATCGCAGGATCGACGGGGTCGGGCAAGTCGGTGGCGATCAACGCGATGATCATGAGCGTGCTGTTCAAGTCGACGCCGGAGCAAGTGCGGATGATCCTGGTGGATCCGAAGCGGGTGGAGCTGGGGATGTATGAGGGGATCCCACACCTGTTTACGCCGATCATCACGGAGGCGAAGCTGGCGGCGAACGCGCTGCGGAATGCAGTCCGCGAGATGGAACGGCGGCTGAAGCTGCTGGCAAGCCACCATGTGCGGAATATCGACCAATACAACAAGATGGTGGAGAATGCGACGCCGGACATGTTTGAGGATCCGGCGGACCAGGAGCCGCTGCCGTACATCATGATCATCATCGATGAGCTGGCGGACCTGATGATGCTGGACCGGTCGAATGTGGAAGAGGCGATCACGCGGCTGGCGCAGATGGCTCGGGCGGTAGGAATCCACCTGGTGCTGGCGACGCAGCGGCCGAGCGTGGATGTGATCACGGGTTTGATCAAGGCGAACGTGCCGACGCGGATGAGCTTCCGGCTGGCGACCAAGGTGGACTCGCGGACGATCATCGATTCAAACGGCGCGGAGAGCCTGCTGGGACGAGGCGACATGCTGTATCTGCCGCCGGGGACGAGCCGGGTGCAGAGGGTGCATGCCCCGTTTGTGACAGAGAAGGAGATCCAGGCGGTCACGGAGTTCTGGAAGGCGCAGGGCGAGGCCGAGTATGTTCAGGGCTTCCTCGAAGGGCCGAAGGACGAGAGTGCCGACGGTGCGGGAGGAGAGTCGAACGGCGACGATAACGACGCGCTGTATGACGACGCGGTCCGGCTGGTGTATGAGTTCGGGAAGGCGAGCACTTCCCTGCTGCAGAGGCGGCTGCGCATTGGGTATGGGCGCGCGGCGCACCTGATCGACATGATGCATCGCGATGGGCTCGTGGGTCCGGCGGATGGATCGAAGCCGCGCGAGATCCTGAAGGCGGCGAACTGGATCAGCGAGGTTGACGCAGCATTGCGATAGATCACTGGTGAGGGTGATGGTGGCGATGCAGGTGCTTCTTTGAGGAGCGTATCGCGACGAGCGCGAAAGAGCAGACCGCGATGAGCAGAGCAACCCAGAGCAGGTGCGGGTGGCGCTGGGCGTAGGGGCGAGCATCCGCGCGAGTGTGCCAGGCAGGGTTCAGCTCTTCAGGCCCGAGTCGTGCGATGGCGGATGGAGCGGCAGCCGTATAGGTGCCTTTGACGTCATACGCGGGAGCGGACAGCTCCCTGTCTCCGTAGTACAGCGTGAGCTGCTGGCCGGCGACGGCCTGAAAGCAGAGCTTGCGCTGGCGCATCTCGAGCTGAACCGAGGAGATGGGGAGCGGCGGAGCGCCTGCGTTGTTGATTGCGATCTCGACCTCGGCCGGATTCTGGAGGTTTGCGCCCAGAATGGCGGGGATGCTCAGCTGCTGGTCGCGGATCTCGCGAGTACCCGCGAGGATGTCGACGCGCCGGATGGTTCCCCGGGCGGAGTCGCCCGAAGAGATCGACGCTCCCGGCGGATGGCTGTAGATGGAGACGTTGCGGCTGAAGTTGGAGTGGAACGCCGGATCGAGAGCGAAGGAGACACGCTCGACGGGGACGCGTTGCGGCAGGCTGAAGCGAACGACGGTGTCGGACCCTTGCTGCTCGATAACGGAGGAGGTTGCGGCGGTTGTGAAGAGAATCTGGCCCTCTCGACTGGGAGGGACGCTGGCTGCGCGCACCATCTGCGATATGGGGGGCGGGGCTCCGCGGCCCGCGGGTGAGACATCGAGCTTAACGCGGAGGAAGGGGAAGGTGGACTCCTGCAGATGGAGGGCCGTGTCGCGGGAGAGGTGCTGCGAGGTCAGGTCGAACAGATCGAAGGTACCCAAGCGGGTAGGGTGCGCAGCGTTGGGTTTGGAGGCTCCGGTTACGTCCGCTGTGGCAAAGAAGTCATGACCGGCAAGGTCGAGATCGATCTCGGTGTAGGCCCGGCCTGGCATGGCGAGATCGAACTGGACGACGGCGCCGCGGGTACTGAGATTGAGGATGCGGGTGGGCTCGCTCTCAGCGCCTTCGGCTTCGCTGAGCGTGAGGACGTAGGGCCGCTCGTAGACGCCTGCGGCGTCCGATGCGTAGAGGCGAACGTCTTTGAGGAATGGAGCGGCGTGGGAGAGGGTTGCAGCATCGAGCACGGCGCATTGCTGGCCGGGAGCGGCAACCTGAACGGACCGGCGGTACTCCGCGAAGGAGCCGGGCGCAGATGTCGCAGAGCTGGCAGCCTGGAGGAGAGTGAGTGCGAGGAGGATGAGTCGCGTCAATCCTGGGGTTCCTGCAGGTGCTGAAGTGAGGCTGTGGCGGTCGAGTGATCCGGGGGATGCTGCAGCTCCCGCGGAGTCGTCCGGTCGGCCGGGAGACGCGCGTATGCTGCGGGTTGCGCGGATCTCTGGTTGTGGCTGGGCTCCTTCGCCATGGCCACTACTGTAATGCTTTGGCTTGCGGGTGGCACGCGAAACCAGGGATTGGTAGTCTTTGCGGTGTGAGTGAGCGAGTGCTGCAGCGCATTCTGGTGATCGATGATGACGACCTCAGCCGTGAGGTGGTCGAGATCGTGCTGTCTGGCGAGGGATATGAGGTGAACGGGGCGAGCTCCGGCGAGGTGGCGATGGAGGCGCTGTCGGGCTCCGGTGCCCTGCCGGACGCGGTGCTGATGGATATGCAGATGCCGGGCGTGTCTGGCGAGGAGCTCGCGCGACGGCTGCGGGCGGTCTGCGGAGAGTCCATGCGGCTGATTGCGATGAGCGGAAGCAGGTCACGTGAGGCTGAGTCGGAGGAGTTCGACGGTTTCTTGCTGAAGCCGTTCTCGGCGGAGGAGTTTCGGGCGATCCTTGAGCGGCCGGGTCGAGGATCGGACGGGCCAGGCGGAGCGGAGGAGCCCAGGGAGAGCGAGGGCGGCGGCGGAACGGACGTGCTGGATTCGCAGATATTCGCGAGCTTCCAGGCGATCATGAGCAAGGAATCGCTGCGCGATCTGTATGGGGCGTGTGTCGCGGATGCGACGAGACAGCTGGGGGCGATGCGATCGGCGGCCGCGGCGGGAGATGACACTGAGTTCCGCAAAAGCGCGCACCTGATCAAGGGCGGTCTCGGAATGCTTGGCGTGCGGGAGCTTCAGGGGATGTGCTCCGTGCTGGAAGAGCAGGGTCTCACTGATAATCAGAAGGCTACGCTCGCGGAATTCCCGGCTGCCATTGAACGTTTGCGGCGTATGCTGATCGCGCGCGGAGTAGAACTACAACCAGAAGCAGAAGATCCAAGAAGCGTAGAGGAGTGTCGATGAATCAGGGCTTGAAGCGATCCGCGGAGACGGGAAACGGGACGTCGTTGATACGAGTAGTTGTGGCGGATGATCACTCGGTCGTCCGGATGGGTGTTAAGGCGATGTTGACCGCGGAGGCCGGCTTCGAGGTTGTGGGTGAGGCTGAGGACGGCGACGACGCGATCACGCAGACGCTGGAGCTCGATCCGGACATCCTGCTTCTGGACCTCGCGATGCCTCGGCTGCCTGGGCTGGAGGCGATGCGGGCGATTATGGGACGGTCGCCGCGGGTGAAGATCATCCTGCTGACGGCGACGATCTCTACCCAGCAGATCATCGAAGCACTGCAGATAGGGGCGCGCGGGATTGTGGAGAAGGCTTCGGTGGTGGGCGAGCTGACAAAGGCGCTGCGCACGGTGCTTTCGGGGGACTACTGGATCGGCGGACAGCGGGTAGCCAACCTGCTGCAGGCGCTGCGCGAGTTGATGGCCAAGGCGGCTGCGGTTCCGGAGCGGAAGACCTACGGGCTGACGCCACGCGAGCTCGAGGTTGTGAACTCGATTGTGGAAGGCTGCAGCAACAAGGACATCGCGAAGGAGTTCACGATCAGCGAGGAGACTGTGAAGCGTCATCTGTCGAACATCTTTGACAAGACCGGCGTTTCGACGCGACTGGAGCTGGCGCTGTTTGCGATCGCTCACAAGCTGGTGATCCTGGACACCTAGATGATCCGGGACAAGTAGATGATCCTGGCCAAGTTGCGAGACGGGGTGCCGTCCGCGAGCTCGCATTCGCGCTCTTCGATAAGATGGAGCTATGACTGAGCGCGCAGCGGAAGCGACATACGACGTGCTGGTGATTGGGGCCGGTCCGACGGGGCTGGCGTGCGCGATCGAGGCGCAAAGGGCGGGCTTTCGGGTTGTGCTGGTGGACAAGGGCTGCCTTTGCAACTCGCTGTTTCACTACCCCGCGCACATGACCTTCTTCACGACGCCGGAGCTGCTCGAGATCGGGGATATGCCGTTCTCGAGCCCCAACCAGAAGCCTACAAGGAGCGAGGCGCTGGAGTACTACCGCAAGGTAACGGAGCACTACGACCTGGACGTGCGGCAGTATGAGACGGTGGAGTCGGTCGAGGGTGTGGACGGGGACTTCACGGTGCGGACGACGGACAGGTTTGGACGGAGCAATGCGCATCGTGC
Organism: uncultured Acidobacteriaceae bacterium; assembly: GCA_963719405.1. GTDB lineage: Bacteria > Acidobacteriota > Terriglobia > Terriglobales > Acidobacteriaceae > Edaphobacter. The sequence goes on along the minus strand of OY970381.1, from coordinate 3,094,312 downwards.
GCGGAAGCTGGTGGTCTCAACGGGTTACTACGACCTTCCGAACTACATCGGTATTCCCGGCGAGGAGCTTCAGAAGGTAAAGCACTACTACCATGAGCCGCACCCGTTCTTCGGTCTTGATGTGCTGGTGATCGGAGGCAAGAACTCCGCGGCCATCGCAGCACTGGAGATGTGGCGGCATGGAGCGCGGGTGACGATCGTCCACCGCGGCGAGGCGATGCATCGGCATGTGAAGTACTGGATTTTGCCGGACATCAACAACCGGATCAAGAATGGCGAGATCGCCGCTTACTTCAACAGTACGGTGCGAACGATCTCAGAAGACGAGGTGGTGGTGGCCACGCCCGATGGTGAGGTGCGGCTGCCGAATCACTTTGTCTTCGCGCTCACGGGGTACCATCCGGACTTCGAGTTCATCGAGCGGATCGGGGTACGGCTGGATCCGGAGAACGATCGCTGCCCGGTGTGCGATCCCACAACCCTGGAGAGCAATGTGCCCGGGATCTACGTGGCGGGTGTCATTGTGGCGGGTGAGCGCACCAACGAGATCTTCATTGAGAACGGGCGCTTCCACGGGCGGCTGATCGCGGATCATCTGAGCGGAAAGAGCGCGGAGGGCGAGAGCAGAGAGCTGGTCGGAGCCGCTCATCATCCGCTACGGAACGTCGAATAGGAGACCGGCCGTCAGCCGATGACACGGCGAAGGAAGCCGCGGATGCCGAGCCAGGTCAGAAGGACGAGGAAGAAGAGAAGCATTCCGACGGTGAGAACCTGCGGCATGTGAGGAAGGCCGGAGGTGAGTGCGGACCGGAGCCCCTCGCTCATGTAGACGATGGGGTTCAGGAGCACGGCGATCTGTAGCCAACGCATGTGGGAGAGCGCGGCCCAGGGGTAGTAGACGCAGCCCAGAAACGTGATGGGCATGACGACGACGCCGAAGATGAGACCGATCTGTTGCGGTTTGACGCTGGTGCCGATAGTGAGGCCGAGCGCGCCTGCGGTGAGGCTGGCGAGGATCAGGATGAGGATCAGGAAGGGCCAGCTCGACACGTGGGCCACGACCGGCGTGGACGGGACGTAGTAGGCCATGGGGAAGACGATGGCGGCGGCGATGACGCTCTGGAGCGCTGAGAAGCAGATCTTCTCGATGGCGACGGCGGGCACCGGAAGCGGACACATGACGCGGTCGTCGATCTCCCGGGTGATGCCGAACTCCTGCGCGAGTGGGAGAGCGACTGCGGCAATGCCCGAGAACATGATCGCGACTGCCATAAGACCGGGGAGCAGGACGGTGGAGAAGTTTATGCCGGCGGAGGTCATGGCCGAGGTGGGATTCATGGCGGCGCCACCGCTCATGTGCGGCATGATGACGGTAAAGACGAAGAGGAACAGCAGCGGGTTCATGCAGACGCGGATGACAAAGGGGAGAAGCTCGCGGCGCAGCACGAAGAGGTCACGGAGGAAGAGGCCGAGAAAGGCGCGGGCGTACTGCACGGTGAGGGACGTACCGGTCTGCGTAGTGCTGGTGGTGATGGCGGCTGTGGACATGATTTACTCGCGGAGATCTCTGCCGGTGAGCCGGATGAAGACGGTTTCAAGACTGGTTTCGGTGATGGTGAGATCACGCAGACCAAGGGGATCGGAGAGACGGACGATCTCGGTCAGCAGACCTTCGGCAGGATGGGCGAGGATGCGCACGCCTTTGGGAATGACGTCGACCGAAGCCACTCCATCGAGGGATTGGAGCGGACCGACGAGCCGGTTGGAGTTGCCGACGTCGCGCAGATCCAGCTCATAGACCTTTTGCGCACCGACCGAGCCCTTCAGCGAGGCGGGCGTATCTTCAACGAGGATCTTGCCGTGGTCGATGATGGCGACGCGATCACAAAGTTCGTCGGCCTCTTCCATGTAGTGCGTGGTGAGGACGACGGTGATGCCTTCCTGTCGAAGCGCGCGAACGGCCTCCCACATGGCGATGCGACTTTGCGGATCTAGGCCGGCGCTGGGCTCATCGAGAAACAGGACCTTGGGCCGGTGGGCTATGGCCCGGGCGATCTGGACACGCTGGGCCAGCCCGCCCGAGAGCTGCGAGGGGTAGGCGCCGGCGCGCTCTGAAAGGTGGAACTGGGCCAGGAGCTGCTCGGTGCGGGCTCGAGCCTCCGCCCGTGAGAAGCCGAAGTAAAGGCAATGGAAGCTGATGTTTTCGAAGATGGTGCAGGCGCGATCGAGTGTGTTGTATTGAGGGACGACGCCTATGAAGCGGCGGGCGGTTGCGGGCTCAGAGACGACATCCACGCCGGCGATGCGGACGCGGCCGGAGCTGGGGAGTGCCCGGGTCGTACATATGCTGATGGTCGTGGTCTTGCCGGCGCCGTTGGGGCCGAGCAGGCCAAAGAGTTCGCCCTCGCGAACGCTGAGGTTAATGCCGTCGACGGCAACGACCCTCTGCTTTCCTTCAAAGACCTTCTGCAGAGCTTCAATCTCAACGATCACAGGGGTAGATCTCCGGTTGTTGCGTCGGTGAGACGATTATAGGTGCGATCTCAGCCGGTCTCCGAACCCCGGCGGGAACAGGAATGGATGCGGTGAAACGACGGGCGTAGAATACGGTGCATGTCGCGTGGATGGGAAAGCAAGTCCGTTGAGCAACAGCAGGCAGAAGCCTCCGCCCCGAAGCCTGTCGCCGAATTGCACAACCTGAAAGAGGCGGAGAAGAGGCGGCAGAGGCAGGCGCTCGAGATGCAACGCGAGCGGATCTTGTCGGAACGCACGTCCAACCCGCATCGGCGATCTGCATTGGAGCTGGCGCTCGCCGATATCGAAGAGAAGCTCGCCGAGCTAGGGTGGACGATCCATCTCTGATTGTTAGACGACGTTGCGCCTTGTGGGGTAGAGCCTACTTGTGCCGATGGAAGACCGTCGAGTTCGCCTGGTCGATGCTTGTCAGGAGAATGGAATGGATGTTGACATGGGCTGGCCGTGAGGCTGCCCAGACGATCGTCTCTGCGACATCTTCAGGACGGAGCGGTGTGATGTCCTGGTAGACCTTTGCTGCGCGCTCCTCATCCCCGCGGAAGCGCACCTTGCTGAACTCTGTTTCCACCATGCCGGGGTCGATGGAGGTCACCCGGACAGGAGTTCCAATCAGGTCGATTTTGAGGCCTTCGCTTATGACGCGTTCGGCAGCTTTTGTTGCGCAATACACAGCCCCGTTGGCGTAGGTCTGGTGCCCGGCGGTGGAACCGAGGCTGATGATGTGGCCGCGACCACGCCCGACCATGCCGGGAACGACCGACCGTGTGACGTAGAGGAGACCCTTGACGTTGGTGTCGATCATCTCCTCCCAATTTTCGGGATCGTCGTCAGGAAGCTTGGAGAGCCCGCGACTGAGCCCGGCGTTGTTGACGAGGATGTCGATCGATCTCCACTGCTCCGGAAGAGCGTTGATGGCAGCTTCGACTGCTGAACGATCCCGGACGTCGAGAGCAAAGGTGTGAACGGCTGCGGCACCTGCGATCTCAGCTTCCTTGCGCAAGGCCTCGAGGCGATCGGAGCGCCGAGCGCAGAGCAGAAGCCGGGCACCTTCGGCGGCGAAGGCCAAGGCTGTAGCGCGGCCGATCCCGGAGCTGGCGCCTGTTACGAGAACGATCTGATTCTTGACGGCGGACATTTTCCCTCGCTGAAGTAAATTGGCAGATCTGGACGAACGTCATCCGTCTCAGATGCCTTCTGACGGAGACGTGAATGGATGGCGGCGAACGACGGGCCGACTGTTTGAGCGTCGGGAGCGCCATGTATCTATCTAGCCTCGGCGCTTCATTTCTGCTCAACTAATCCTATGCCAACCGTGCAGCAGACGAGATTGCGTCAGCGATTGACGAACCACCACCTCCCACTTTTTTTAGCCTCACTTATAACCATCGCGGTCCTGTATGCGACTCGGCCATATCGCGATGTAGTCAGCCGTGCCAGCTTCGCGACTGCGTACGCCGCGCTGGCGCTGCTTGTCGCGACGCTGCTGCTTGGACCATGGAAGGTGCTGAGGAGCAGGCGCAATCCGGTATCGGACGACCTCCGCCGCGATGTTGGAATCTGGGCGGGTCTCGTGGGAGTCCTGCATTCGGTTGTGGGCCAATGCGTGCATCTACGGGGTCGGCCGTGGCTCTACTACGTGTATGAAGCGCGCAGCCATCACTCGTTTCCGGTCCGCCACGATCTTTTCGGGCTGGCGAATTACACGGGATTGATCGGCGCGCTGCTGCTGCTTGCGCTTCTCGCGACCTCGAACGATTACTCCTTGAGAGCGATGGGCACACCGCAGTGGAAGAGCTTGCAGCGATGGAACTATGCGGTGTTCGGGCTGACCTCCGTACACGCGATTGCTTACCAGCTGACAGAGAAGCAGAAGCTTCCGTTTGTTCTGGTGCTGGCCATCAGCATCGCGCTCACGGCGGCATTGCAGATTGCGGGGTTCCGCCAGCGCAGAGCTGGGGCTTTTGTCATGGCTCGAGGCGACAGTGCGTCTCGAGCCTGAGGTCAGAGCTTCGCGGAACGCAGCCGAAGAGAGTTGGCGATAACCGACACCGAACTGAAGCTCATGGCGGCAGCTGCGATCATGGGATTCAGGAGGAGACCAAACGCGGGGAAGAGTACGCCGGCGGCCAGAGGAACACCTACGGCGTTGTAGATGAAGGCGAAGAACAGGTTTTGCCGAATACTTCGCATGGTGGATTGGCTGAGTCGGCGGGCGCGAAGGATGCTGCGCAGATCGCCCCTTACCAGGGTGATTCCGGCGGACTCGATGGCGACGTCGGCACCCGTTCCCATGGCTATTCCGATATCAGCCTGTGCAAGGGCGGGAGCATCGTTGGCACCGTCGCCAGCCATGGCGACTGTTGCGCCTTTGGATTGCAGATCCTTGATGACCTCCGCCTTGCCCTGCGGCAGGACCTCCGCTTCGAAGGCTATACCCAGCTTTTCGGCAACGGCGCGCGCAGTCGTTGCGTTGTCGCCAGTCACCATGATGATCTTGAGGCCTGCGGACCTGAGCTCCTGAATAGCCTGAGCGGTTGACTTCTTGATGGGATCGGAGACGCTGAGGAGCCCCGCCGGTGCCCTATCCACCGCGATGAGCATCACGGTCTCCCCTTTGTTTCGCATCCGTTCGGCCTGCTCGATCAAAGGAGAGGCATCGATAGAGAGCTCCCGGAAGAGCTCCGCGTTTCCGACCGCGACGGACCTGCCGGCCACCGTTCCCTTTACGCCCGCTCCGGTGAACGACTGAAAGGCCTGGACCTCAGCCAGGACCAGCTGCCGGGCCGTGGCGCCCTTCACAATAGCGGAGGCGAGCGGGTGTTCACTCGAGCGCTCCAGGCTGGCGACAAGCTGCAGGAGCTCGGATTCGGCTATGCCAGAGTGTGGAACGACTGTGCTGAGCGTCGGCTTGCCTTCGGTGAGTGTTCCGGTCTTGTCGACGACAAGTGTGTCTACCTCTCCAAAGCGCTCGAGTGCTTCTGCGTTCCGTACAAGGATGCCCTCGCCTGCTCCGCGACCTGTGCCTACCATGATGGCCATCGGTGTGGCGAGCCCAAGGGCGCAGGGGCAGGCGACGATGAGAACGGCGACGGCGTTTACAAGCGCGTGAGCAAAGCGGGGCTGGGGGCCTGCAAGGTACCAGGCGAGAAACGTTGCGACCGCGGCAAGGATGACAACAGGAACAAAGAAGGACGAGACACGGTCTGCGAGGCGCTGAATGGGGGCGCGGGTTCGCTGTGCTTCGCTGACCATTCTGACGATCTGCGAAAGAAGGGTATCCGCACCGACGCGCCGGGCCTCCATGACGAAGCTGCCGGTGCCGTTGACTGTTCCGGCGGTGACCCTAGACTCTGCTGACTTCTCGACCGGGATCGATTCGCCGCTCACCATGGACTCGTCGATGGAGCTGTTGCCCTCGAGCACAACTCCGTCCACGGGAACCTTTTCACCGGGGCGGACACGTAGCCGATCTCCGACCTTGACCTGATCGAGCGGAACGTCGGCTTCACTTCCCTGCCCGTCCAGACGCCTGGCCAACTTGGGAGCGAGTCCAAGGAGTGCCCGAATGGCGCTGCTGGTGCGGCTGCGGGCGCGCAGCTCCATTACCTGACCGAGCAGAACGAGCGCGACGATAACAGCTGCAGGCTCGAAGTAGACGGGAATCTGCCCGTCCGCGGTTCGAAATGATGCGGGGAAGAGTTGAGGGGCGAGTACGGCGGCGATGCTGTAGAGGAAAGCGGCACCCGTGCCGAGTGCGATGAGCGTGAACATGTTGAGGCTGCGATTGACGATGGACTGCCAACCCCGAACAAAGAAGGGCCAACCGCACCAGAGCACGACCGGTGTCGCCAACGCGAACTCGAGCCAGTTGGAGATGGCCGGCGCCAACAGGTGCTGGAGTGGCATCGACGGCAGGAGAGCGGAGAGCATGAAAACGAGCATGGGCGTGGCCAGGACCAGGCTGACCCAGAGGCGCAGGGTCATGTCGACGAGCTCCGGATTCTTCTCCTCGGAGGTGACCTCGCGAGGCTCGAGCGCCATGCCACAGAGCGGGCAGCTTCCGGGCTCTGTCCTGACGATCTGCGGGTGCATGGGACAGGTGTACTCCGTGCGGGTTGCCGGGGTTGAAAAGGTGGCGGGCTCAAGCGCCATGCCGCACCTGGGACAGCTGCCCGGCCCCATTTGCCTGACCTCCGGGTCCATAGGGCAGATGTACTCCGACTGTTGCTCGGATCGGATTGCTTTGGGGCTGGGGGCAGCCGTTCGGTCAGGTTTGAGGAACCGTTGTGGATCGGATCTGAATTTTGTCGCGCAACCCTGGCCGCAAAAGGAGTACGCAACGCCTTGATGCTCGATGTGAGCGGCGGCGGCGGAAGGATCTACGGCCATTCCACACACCGGATCGATGGCGGTTTGCGCGGTTTGAGGACCGGCGTGGATCTCTGCCGCTGGCGGAGCGAGGTAAGCGTCCGGATTTAGATCGAACCGGCGCTTGCAGCCGGATGAGCAGAACAGAAACTTCGTCCCCTGGTATTCACTCTCTCCAGCCGCTTTCGCAGGGTCCACTGTCATACCGCAAACGGGGTCTTTCACGGACTTCGGGAGCTCGTCAGAACGACTCATAGGTCTCCTTGCGTTTGGCTGGATCGCGGCGGGCCTTCGGAGGGAGCATCGCAGCGGCAATGTCCCATGATGCCCGGATCATGTCGAATGGACACGTCGAATGGTATTGGGGCAAACGATGCACAAATCATCGTTCTTTGCCTGAGAACGGTCGAAATCTCACGAACACGTTGAAGCCAAGGGGGTTGGATCCATAGATAGGTCTAAGCGGCCCGGCCACACCATAGGCGGTAACTTGCGCGCCAAGGGCTGATCGGAGATGGGGGATGAGGTTGAGATCGCGGTCGTAGCCAAATGTGTAGGCCTGCACGTGGCCAATAGGCTCCTCGCGGAGGTTGGGGGGGAGGATGTTGGCGCCGTTTTGTAGCTCGTTCGATCGTCCGGCGTTCTCTATACGAGTCCAGGCGTAGTTGCTGGTTTTGAATCGGACGAGGGACTCCAGGAGGTAGCTGTTTTCCTTGGCGTTATCGGAGGTGGACCGGGTACGCCCCCAAAGAGCGGTGCTGGCCCAGTTTCCGTCGTTGAAAGGCCGGTTGTACATGACCGATGCGGTCATCCGGGCCTGGTCTTCAGAGGGAAAGAGCGCCTCCGGGCTCTGGATTCGCGCGTACGAGTACTGGCCGCTCCAGTTCCTGCCGGGTTGAAGTGTGAGGCGAGTCGACCAGGAGTCCATCGCTCCGGAGTCAAGATTCCAGCGCAACTCGTCCGGTTCACGCCCGTGAAAGCCGCTGGCCTCTATCCTGGCGATCCCGTGTGTGAGACCGACTGTGACCACGTCGGCTGCGATGTGGGTTGAGTCTTCCTGGTGATGCCCAAGTGTGCCTACCGGATCTTCAGAGGCTGAGGCGCGGTGGGGGTAGGCAGTGGGTCCGACCGACGGATCTCCAGCGGGGGCGAGGTATATCGAGAGAAGCGTCTTCGGGCTGACCTTCAGATCGTAAAGAGCAGCTATCTCCATCAGGAAATCGTGTGGATGTTGACCGTCGGCGATGGGCTTGCCGAACGCCGTCTCTCCCTGCTGAAAGAGCAGGGGGTACTCGCGATGAGTGATGGTTGCCGGCTCCAGGCTGAACATAGCGCGAAGTGTCAGCTGTCCAGGTCCGAGCTTCCGCTCAGCCATGGGCATGAACCAGTTGGTCGAGAAGAACTTGTCTCCGCCGCGCGGGCCGGTCTGCTGCGTGTCCGTGACAAAGATGTTGGCGTGGAACATCAGCATCCAGCTGCCTTTCATGCTCATGAGCATCGCTGCTGGAGTGGAGTTCGGCTCGGCACTTGTTCCGGACGAGGCATGATGTTGAATCTGCTGCACGAAAGTTTAGGGGGTGCATGCCTTCCATCAGATCCCTCATGCCGTTGTCCGTGCTGGTCTGCGGCAAATTACGATTTGAGGATGCGTCCTGAGTCTGACTTGCGGCCGGGCACATCCTCATGCCGGGCATGTTTTCTACGCAGGGTTTGGGGGCGGCTTGGGTCTGCTGCGCGGGGGCGGAGATCGCCTTCGGGCTTGGCTGGCTGCCGGATGGCGCTGGACTTTGAGCCTGTACGAGAAGAGGGATCGAGAGCAGCGTGAGAGCTGTTACATGCATGCTTTTCATGACGGTACCTTGCGCCGGCTCAATGGTGAGAGCAGACGTTCCTGGTCCTGGATGTTCTCAATCAAGTCGCACGGTATGCGCAGATACGGCTGCGCGGCGACAAAGGGGAGCGGTGAAGAGCGCTAGACGCGGAGACTTACAAGAAGAGGATTTGCTGACGATCGACCAGGCGGGGGATCTTTCGACGCGACCATACCGCGGCCCGGCAGCCGCGGTTCGGGCGGCACAATACCGATCACGAGCCACGCCACGGATGCGAACTGAGCTCCGTGCGATGGGTCTGTCTCGATAGCCGAGCCGGAGATGTACTCGCAGACTCGTGAACGGCAACTCCGAAGACCGGGACTCTTGCCTCGCTTGACCGCCGCCTTTGTGACGCCAGAGCAGTGACCCGCGTGCATCTCGGCGGGTGGGGTAGAGTTGCTTGTCGATGCGGAGGAGCTGGTCTGCCGTAACCCACAGCTCAGCTCACACACGGCAGCCTCGCAGTAGGTCCCCGGGAGTAGGAACAGCAACAGAGTGACCAGAACGCGTTGTACGTTGGTGTTCAAGCTGTTTCTACGATAAATGCGAATCACAGGTATTGCGATCACAAGAGAGCGCGAATAGCGCTGCATTCGAAAGCAGGGCCGCTCGGAGAGAGCGGCCCTGCGCTGTAGACTGGTGAGATCAACTTACTGGTTGGTGGGAGCGTCTCCGGGACTGCTCTGGTGAACTCCGATTGCGTCGCCCGAGACAACAAGTTGCACACGCCGGTTCTGCGCCCGACCCTGGGCGGTCGTGTTATCCGCAACAGGATTCGTCTTGCCGTAACCGGTGGCGGAGATGTTGTCCATCGAAACGCCCTGTGACACCAGGAAGTCGCGAACAGAGGCGGCACGATTTTCAGAGAGCTTCTGGTTGTACTCGTCGCCGCCTACGCTGTCGGTGTACCCCTCAACCTGCAGCTTGAGGCCGGGATACGCCTGCAGGATGCCAGAAACCTTGGCCAGGGAGACCTTGGTGTCTGGTTTCAGAGTGTACTTACCGGTATCAAAGAGGACGTCCGACATGTTCACGATCAAACCGCGGGCGGTCTCGCTGGTGGCCAGGACGTTGTTGAGCTGAGAACGGAGCTTTTCGCGAATAGCGTTTGCGTCTTCGGCGCTCTTGTTGGCGGCGGCGGCGCGTGCCCGGGCATCGGCGGCTTCGGCCTCGGCGCGAGCGCGATCTGCATCGGCCTGGGCTTTGGCTGCGGCGGCACGCTCGGCCTCCAGCTGAGCCTGTTGCGCCTGAAGCTGCGATTGCTGTGCCTGAAGCTGCGATTGCGCGGCCTGCTGCTGGGCTGCGTTGCGAGCCTGTTCGGCGTTGAGTTGGCGCTCGGCAGCCTGCTTCCGCAGGGTCACAAGGCGGGCGTCCTCCGCGCGCTGAACGGCCTGGCGTGCAAAGGTGATCTCCATCTTGCGATCACCCTTCTTGTTGCCGTCGATGTCGGAGGCGTTCTTCAGATCCTGCTTCGCCTGCTCCATGATGTCGGCCGCGTACTTGTCTGCTCCGGTGTTTGTCGCGATCCGGACGGCGTTGTAAGCCTGATAAAGCTCCAAGGGCGACTTCTCGTCGCGAGTGATCGGATTCGCGATGGTCTTCGAACCGTCAGTCTCCGCATAAGCACCACGCGGAAGCAAGGAGTAGTGCGCATTCACTTTCTCGAGCACACCCTGGGTTTTGTCCTCAAGAATAACGTTCTGGAGGACGACGACGTCGCTGGGCTGGCTTACCGAGAAGTAAGGCTCCGCCGTGACTATCAGTCCAAAGGACTGCAGAGACGTGGTAACCGTGATGTTGTTCTTCTCGCCCGCAGGCAATACCTCGCCCAGGTTTGAGGGGCGGCCGTCCGGGGTGATGGCCCAGAGAACATAGGTAAGGTACTCGGGGCCGAAGCCGTTCGCAGGGGGAAGACCCTTGAACCTGGCATCGATGGTGATGCCGCCGCGCTCACTTGTGACCTTTGCCTCTCCAGTTGCCTGGGGGAGCAGGGTCGTTCCCTTGAATCCAACGCGGGTGGAGCCACTACGGTGCAGGTAGTTCACAGCGTCCAGGTCGCGTTGCACGACCTTCACCCGGTAGATATAGATCCCGTCCTTCTGCGTCACGCCCTGATTCGTCTGTGCCGGGTCCAGGCCAGAGGTGGGGTTGGGCTCCTGTGCTGCAGATGCTTGTGCGGTAAAAGCGATAAAACCAGAAAGAATGAGGGCCGGGACGGCCTGAGTCAGAAGGCGTTTCAAGTACATTGCACGTTCTCCTTGCCACGGATGACCGCTCGCGCAAAGGTATCTCCTTTGTCGCGTTCAGCCTGGCTATAGGTGCGATGCGGGGGTATGGAGAAAGGTAGTCCGAATCCGGAGGCTCAGAGCACTTTGGAAGTGCCAAATGGGGATCGCGGTGAGGAGGCCCATGGGCCATTTCGGTAGGTGAACGGGCAGTCATGTCCTCCGCCGGAAGGTCCCGGTCACGAACATCCGGCGGAGCAGGTGAGGTAAAGCTCAGTTCGAATGCTGGTGAGCGTTCGACTTTTGAACGAAGTGATACGGCGGCCAGGGACCCGAGAGCTGCATCCTGCACTCTTTGAGCTGCTGGGTGGCCGTCGAGTACTTATTCTGGTATCGCTCGATGGTCTTGTTGTCGATCAGGTGCGCGATATCGAGCAGCATCTTGCCTGAATCCATTCGCTTGCAGGTGATCTCTTCGGCCAGGGGAAGAAACATCCGGTGCATCTGCACGGAGAGAGCACGGGCCTTGGACTGGCGCTCTCGCTGACGGCTGGCGCTTTCACGCAGGCTTGTGAGGTACTGCTGGCCGACGGTCATGTCGCGGGCTGAGTTGCCGGGACAGGTATCGTCCACTAGTACTTTGAGGTGCATCTCGGCCTTGCCTCGAAGTCGCTCTACATTAGCCTGGAAGTGACGCTGGTTGGAGCGGACAGATCGGCGAAGCGCGTCGTCATCCTGAAAAGTAGTGCCGAAACGGAAGGGCAACACTGTAGAGTGTTGAAAACACTCGGCTATGACTCGCGCGTGGTCCTTGGCGGCCTGCTGATCCATCCGTTGAGCGTCTTCCGCGTTGTGCTCAGAGACGATAACGGCCAGATCACTTGCTGGAAAGAGAAATGCCTGATTTCCGAAGAGGCCGGAGACTCCTGCCAGGGGGGTAGGCCGACGGTGTCGGCTGAGTTCAGGGAAAGATTGTCGTTCAGCGATGCAGTAGGCGTACCATGCCATATTCTCGACCTTCCGGAGTGACTCGTCGGGGCCTGCGCCCGAAGAGAGATTGAATCGTCCAAAGACATTTTCTGCGTGCGGCCGCCCCCGGAGGCTACTGCATATCCAAGCTGCTTCAAGGGCGAAACGGATACTATGCCCACGATAAGACAATTGGCAATAAATACTTTGCCTTTCGCAGCTTCCGAGGATTTCAGCGCGCTTTGGCAGGCCAAAGACGGCTGCCAAGTTCCGGGTCATTGAACCCGGGGAGGAGTTGGAACTATGAAGACGCCGACAGAGTTCGGGCTGGTAGGTTTAGGTATGGCAAACCCTATGATCTACCCGCGATCCTCGCGCCGGAGCCGCGCTGCCCTTCTTGTGCTCCTGACCCTTTGGCTGGCATGGGGTGCACGGGTAGGTCTCGCCCAGGAACCCGTCGTAAAGAGGGCCGACGTGCTGGTGTTTACGAACGGCGACCAACTCACGGGAACGCTGATTGGGGCGGTCGGCGACGCGGTCACATTCAAAAGCGATATGGCAGGCGAGGTGAAGGTTCCGCTCGGGAAGATCAAGGAGCTTCGTTCCGGCAGTCCGTTCGCCGTGCTCCGGAAGGACCAGCCCCCCACAAAGGTCCCGGCAAAGGTGGGCACGATAGCGATCTCAGATGGCAAGTTCACCGTGGCCCGGTCGCCGGGGGAGGTGGAGCTCATCCCCTCGGAGCAGCTTGCTTACGTGGTGGACGAGCCTACGTACACGCGAGCGATCCACAACACGGGATCGTTCTTGTCGGAGTGGAACGGTTCCGTCACGGGCGGCGTAACTCTGGTGCGAGCTACGCAGAGTGACACGACGATCACGGCGGGAGCCGCGCTGGTGCGCGAGGTGCCGGGTGTCGCCTTTCTGCCGGCACACAACCGCACGATCTTCGACCTGTCGGAGTCTTATGGGAAGCTGGCGAACCCTGTGATTCCCCAGACGGTCCCCGCGTCGCCGGTAAGTATCGTCAAGACCAACATCTTCCATACGGATGCGGAGTTCGATCGTTATTTTTCGCCTCGCCTATATGTTCTGGCCGACACGGCGTTCGATCACAACTTCGCTCAGGGATTGCAGCTGCAGCAGATCTACGGGGCGGGCCTTGGGTACACGGCCATCAAGGGACCGACGCAACAGCTTGATCTGAAGGGCGAGATCCACTATGAAAAGCAGAAGTTTATTGGGGATGTCGGCAATCAGAACCTGATCGGGGCCACGTTTGGGGAGTCCTACCGCAGGAACCTTCCGCTCAAGCTGGTCTTCACGGAGTCAGGAACGGTGGATCCGGCCTTCAACAACAGCAACGCGTACTCGGCGCACGCACAGGCGGCGCTCGCGATTCCGGCGTACAAGCGGCTCAGCTTTTCCGTGAGTGGAGCAGATGACTACCTCCACAATCCTCCGATCGGATACAAGAACAACAGCGTGCAGTTCGTGACCGGAGTCACCTACTCGATCCACTAGCGTCCGTCTGGCCGGGCATTGAGGAGAGTTACTACAGGATCCGGCAGGTCCTGATCTGCATTTTTGAGCAGAAGTGCTAGCTGCCAGATCTGAGTCTCCGTGAGAGCGTGGGCGTAGCCCGGCATGCCCTTCGCAGGAGAGCCCGCTGCGATGCTTGCGTAAAGGTCTCCGGGTGCCTGCGCGGCAATACTGTGTCTCGCATGTCGCCAGAACTGCTCGGCTGGAGGCTTGTTGATGGCGTCTCTTCCGGTGGTGCCATGACAACTCGCGCAATGGACCGAGTACAGGTGGGCTCCGGCCTCGAAGACGTCTTCGCTGGTGCCGAAGGGGGCGGAACGTGGAGGAGCGGGAGCCGGCGCAGAGGCTTTGGCGTGATTTGCGGGCGCCGGCGCAGGTGCGACGGGAGCCGTTGGTGCTGACTCCCGCGGCGTCGAGTGGATGTAGAGATACCCCGCACCCGCGGCAACCCCGAGACCCAGGATGAAGCCCAGAACGGCCTTTCCGGCGGCGTTTCCACCGGTGCTGCCGGCGGTGTTGCGGCCTCCGCGCTTCTTCGGCATTACTTTGGCTCCTGATGACCGGCCGTCGCTCCGCTGGCCGTTAGCCACCCACGGCAGAGGCGGCGGTGTTCTAATGAAAGACGTCCCGCTGTGGAAGTCTGTCCTTCGATTCCACCTTAGCAAAATGACGGGCGCCCAGGAGTGAGTGTTGATGTTCGGTTTCAGGATCTGTGTGATGAAGATGTTTGTGGTGGGATGTGTACTTGGAATCGGAATGGCTGCATCTGCCGGGGCGCAGGCGCCACGGCATAGCAGGCGGGAGTCCACGGCCGTGCGCAAGGCCCGTATCCAGCGCGCGATTGACGAGACCTACTCTCATCGGAATGAGGCGTCTGGCGGCGGCGGATATCTCCGATTTCGAGCCGGCGAGCAGATCAAGAAGAACAACGAGGTAACGTTCTACGTGAACGACACGTTTTTCCTGAATCCGAAGCTGGGGATCGTCGGGGACGTGCACGGAGCCTACGGGAACGCGAAGATCGGCAACACCATCTTCAACATCCCGAACCCTCAGGTCTCGGAGTACACGTTCACCGCCGGGCCGACCTATCGCTTCTACGCGAAGCAGAAGTCCGCGGTCAGCGTCTTTGCGACCGGCGGTGTGGCATATGGAAAGTTCAGCGACGGTTCAAAGGGGATCCCTTCGACCCTGGTCGGCATCTGGGCGGATGCCTGGCGACCGGCGTTCACGGCCGGTGTGAACTTCGATTACAACTTCTACCCGAATCTGGCGGCACGATTTACGCCCACTTACATCGGAACGACGTTCACAAGTCCACAGGGCGGAACTATCCAGAACAATCTCGGCTTCAATATCGGGCTGGTGTATCGCTTCGGTCATCAATGATGCCGGTGAGCGCTATCTAGAGGCGGGGAGCCCAAGCTCCCCGCCTCTGCTGCTTTGTGCTACAGGTGAGGCGCCCAGCCCTTCTCATACTCACGATCCCACAGCTTCATGGCCTGTGGATCGCCGATGATCTTTCCGTTCGCAGGGTCGAGCTTCAGTTCCCTTTGAACCTCCCAGGCGATGTTGGAGAGCTGAAGCATCGTGACCGCCACGTTGCCGGAGGAGATGGGCTGGTTGAGCTTCTCGCCGGTGCGAATGGCCGCGATGAAGTTGGCGAAGTGAGCATCCGTCATGGAGTCGCGGCCCGTAAGGTCTCCTGAAGACGTGGATTTTCCGGTTTTGAACTCGTCGGTCTTTTTGCCCTTGAGGTCGTAGACCTCGTAGCCGTCGCGGTCGATGATGACGGAGCCGGTTGTCCCCATGATGCAGGAGCCGCGGTCCCGGTTGAAGTGCCTCATCCCATTGCAGCACTTGCCGTCCCAGCTGATCATCTTGTCGTCGTACTCGAAGCTGGTGACCAGGGTGTCATAGAACTGCCAGTCATCTTTGAACTGGTAGCGTCCGCCGGAGGCGGTGACCCGGTTGGGGAAGTCGACGCCAAGCGCCCAGCGACACACATCCACCTCATGTGTTCCGTTGTTTAGGGATTCTCCCGTGCCCCAGATCTTGAACCAATGCCAGTTATAGGGCTGGATGTTGTCCTTGTAGGGCTGGCGGGGAGCGGGTCCCTGGAAGAGATCCCAATCAAGTGTTGCCGGGACCGCGACCGGCTTTCCTATGCCGATCGACTTGCGCGTGTTCACGTACCAGGCATTGGCGAAGTAAGCACGCCCGATCAGGCCACTGTGTATCTTGCCGACTATATCGATGGTGTGGGGCGAGGAGCGCTGCTGGCTGCCCATCTGGACGACCTTGTTGTACTTCTTCTGCGCCTGTACAAGGAGCGCGCCTTCAGCCGGGTTATGGCTGCACGGCTTCTCGACGTAGACATGCTTGCCGGCCTGAACACCGGCGATGGCCATGGGCGCGTGCCAGTGGTCCGGTGTGGCGATGGTGATGGCGTCGACGTCCTTGGACTCGAGGAGCTTGCGGAAGTCCTTGTCCGTGGCGGGCGTATAGTCGAGCTCCTTGTTCACATTGCTGGCGAAGCGCTGGAGGATGTTGCTTTCGACGTCGCATACGTGACTGATTTTGGCGTCTTTGCGATTGGCCTTGAGGGCGGACAGGTGGGCTGAGGCGCGGCTGTTCAACCCGATGACGGCGAAGTTCAGGCGTTCGTTCGCGCCGAGGATCTGGGCGTAGCTCTTCGCGGTAGGGGCCAGAGCCACGCCGGCGGTGCCGATGGCGAGTTTGTCGATAAATGCGCGCCGAGTGATCATGAGTGCTCCTGAGGTCAGGTTTTTCTGAATTTAGTTGCAGGTCTGTACAAAGGACGGGATTACTGTACACGAGCGTGACGGTAGCTTGGTAGACGCCTAGAATTACGGGGACGGAGAGAAGCGTAATGGTGACCATTAAGCAGAGTGATCTGGTGCAGAGCGTAGCGGATGCGCTGCAATACATCAGCTACTACCACCCGGAGGACTATATCTCGAACCTGGCGCGGGCTTACGAGATGGAGCAGAGCCCCGCGGCCAAGGATGCGATGAAGCAGATACTGGTGAATAGCCGGATGTGCTTTGAGGGGCACCGGCCGATCTGCCAGGATACGGGAATCGTGACCGCCTTTTTGAAGGTGGGGATGGACGTTCGATTTGTCGCGGAGGACGGTAAGTCTCCTGCAACGATGAACTTGCAGGAGATGTGCGATGCCGGAGTGAGGTCGGCGTGGCTGAACCCTGACAACAAGTTACGGGGAAGCATCCTGGCCGATCCGGCGTTTTCCCGCAAGAATACCGTGGACAATACACCGTGTGTTGTGGAGGTTTCGCTGGTACAGGGTGGTGCGGTGGACGTCACGGTTGCGGCGAAGGGCGGGGGGTCTGAGGCGAAGTCAAAGTTTGTGATGCTGAACCCTTCGGACTCGGTGGTGGACTGGGTGATCAAGACGGTGCCGACGATGGGTGCCGGGTGGTGTCCGCCGGGGATGCTGGGGATTGGGATCGGGGGGACGGCGGAGAAGGCGATGCTGCTTGCGAAGCAGTCATTGATGGATCCCATCGATATGCAGGAGCTGAAGGCACGCGGGGCGAAGACCAAGATCGAAGAGCTACGGATCGAGCTCTACGACAAGGTGAACGCATTGGGGATCGGGGCGCAGGGGCTGGGCGGCCTGACAACGGTGCTGGATGTGAAGATCCTGGACTGGCCGACGCATGCGGCGAACCTTCCGGTTGCGATGATTCCGAACTGCGCTGCCACCCGGCATGCCCACTTCGTGCTCGAGGGCAAGGGGCCGGTGATGCTGGAGCCCCCGTCGATCGAAGTGTGGCCGAAGCTGGAGTATGACGTCCACGGGGCACGACGTGTGGATCTGCAGACGGTGACCCGGGCGGACCTGCAGGCGTGGAAGCCGGGCGAGGTGGTTCTGCTGACGGGCAAGCTGCTGACGGGACGGGATGCGGCGCACAAGCGAATGACAGACATGCTTTCGCGCGGAGAGAAGCTGCCGGTCGACTTCAACGGACGGTTCATCTATTACGTCGGACCGGTGGAGGCGGTGCGGGACGAGGCTGTGGGGCCTGCCGGACCCACCACGGCGACGCGTATGGACAAGTTCACGCGGCAGATGTTGCAGGAGACCGGGCTGTTGGGAATGATCGGCAAGGCGGAGCGAGGGGTCGCGGCGATCGAGGCGATACGGGATAACGGGGCCGTGTACCTGATGGCGGTCGGAGGTGCGGCTTACCTGGTTTCAAAAGCGATCAAGCACTCGCGGCTGGTGGCGTTCGAGGATCTTGGGATGGAAGCGATCTATGAGTTCGATGTCGTGGACATGCCGGTTACGGTGGCGGTAAGCGCGGACGGAACAAGCGTCCATGAGACGGGGCCGGCGGAGTGGCGCAGGCGTATTGCTGCGACGCAGGAGGTCGGCGGAGTGGCGATACTTGGTCAGTAGGCAGCCGGGTAGCAGGCAGCTGGGCTAATCGGCAGGCTGGGCGACAGGCAGGATGTGCCAGCGGACAGGGATGAAGCTGACGTTCTACGCGACCCTTTTGCGTGGTCTGAAGGAGGTCTGCCGAGCTACAGGGAGTCGGCGACGACGGTTTTCAAGAAAGCGGCCGCAGGGAGGGCAGATCAGCGTGAGCAGAGGGACCCAGGCGAACATGGCCGCGATGAGAGCGAGGGTGATGAGAGTGGCGAGGAGATCTTCGGACATGATGTACCCCCAGGAGATAGCACCGACCCAAGAGCATTTGGAAGATGAAGTGGAGCAAACCAGGCGAGGGTTGTTGTTTTTTGGGGAAGATGGTTCTGGCAACACTATATGCCGAGATAAGCCAAAACGCGCCAGCCTTTGTACGGCTTTCCGCTAAGAGATGCGAGAAGAGTGTTCCGGATGCGGATTTTGCGGAGGGATCGGCTTTGCGGATCTGCTGAGGACAAAGGAGCGCTTGCCGCGCCGATCGTCTGCTGCGTGATCGATCTGCTTCCAGAAGCCGATGAAGTAGTCGACCGCGGAGATGATGCTGACGACCGTCATCCAGTAGATGGATGTGTAGGCAATCAGGCGCACGGCGATGATGAAGCCGAACCAGTTCCAGTAGTTCCAGCGATGAGCGAGGATGGCCGCTACGACGGAGACGATCTGGATAACGGTTTTGAGCTTTCCGATGTCGCTGGCGGTGATGGTGAAGCCTTCTGCGGCGGCGATGGAGCGCAGACCGGAGACGAGGAACTCCCGGCCGACTATGAGCACGGCGATCCACGGCGGGACGATGCGGGGGTTGTAGGCCACCAGGACGATGTAGGCAGCGGTCACAAACAGCTTGTCGGCGAGGGGATCGAGAAGCATGCCGATGGTTGTGATCTGCTTACGCCGGCGGGCCAGATACCCATCGAGGCCGTCGGTTGTGGCGGCGAAGATGAAGAGGGCGGCGGCGGCGAGCTCCTGATGGCCGGGTGTCTGGATGGGAGAGTGCGCGGAGAGCAGCCAGATGAATACCGGGACGGCGGCGATGCGGGAGAGCGTGATGGAGTTGGGCAGATTCATTGCGGCGCGTTAGCCGATTAGCTCCGCACACCGGACCAGGTTAGCTGCCTGCGGAGACACAGTTATTCTGACACACCTGCACGTGAGTGGTTGGGCTGCGGCGGGTTGATGGGCGGCACCTGGCGAGATGTTGGGATCTGCTGTTCGGAGCTACGTCGGGCAACGTGTCGCAAGCTGCCGGTTCAGCGGCGAGGATAGAAGCGGTTCGTCGCTTCCGGATTGAAGGCTCCAGATCTCGGCCAACACGGAGGCGTAGCCGCCATCGCAGACTGCGGCTACGGCCTTCGGGGCTGGCCGAGCTCTAGTTCGCGAGCCGGAGGAGGCTCATCTCCGACATTGCGGATGCGAGAACGGAGTTACAGGTCAGGACGACGCAGCCCCTCCGGAATCCGGTCTCCTCTTTTGCGGGCGTGGACGGGTAGAAGACGGTCGTGTCCGCGGTTCTGCAGCTGGCCAGGTACTCCGGTGTGAGCGCCTTGTCCGGACCGTAGTTGTCATAGCCGTAGCCCTCTTCGCCCGGAACCTGGAAGTCGTCGATCAGGATGACAGGAGCGGAGAAGGCCCCGAGTATGAGCTGGAGCTCGTCGTGGAGGGGAAGGTAGTTCCGCCAGTGAGCGTCGAGATAGAAGAGCGTCGGAAGTTCGGTGTCGAGCTTCGAGGTGAGTCGCTTCAACTCGTCTACCGAGTTGCCGAGCGCGATGTGCACGTTTCCCAACCGTGCGAGTCGGCGCCTGGCGAACTCGTAGGTGGTCGCGTCAGCCTCGACGGTTTCAACGGGAAGACCGAATCCTGAGAACCATTCCGTGGTGGTGCCGCGGTAGGTCCCGGTCTCGACGATCTGCCTGATTCCGCAGCGGTGAATGATCTGGCGCGTCGCTTCGAGACGTGCGGTTTGACTGTTCATGGCGAAGCCGTAGGGGTAGTAGTCCTGGTGACGACCGCGCACATAGCGGATCCAGCCCGCCGCTTGTGGAGGAACGATCTTTAGAATCGCGTTCGCAAGATTCATGGAACCTCGTTTTTCTTTAGCGGGGAGGTCTGCGATCTAAACATGCGCGAGCTGGCAATGCAAGTGAGGATCCCACTTCGCACGGAGGATCGGGGCGCATTGTGGAGGTGAGGCTCGTTGAGCTACCGAATAGAGAGAGGCGGCCGATGGCCGCCTCTCGACTGTTAAGCCGCGTGCAACGGGGAGGTCAGGCGTAGATACCGCGCTGCTTGGTTGTGTAGGCGACACGATCGATCGCGAGCATGTAGGCTGCGATGCGGTTGTTGACCTCGTGGCTGGTGGCGTAGGCGATGACATCGAGGAAGCTGTCGGCCATGATGCGGTCGAGGCGCTGATTGACCTCGAGCTCGGTCCAGAAGTAGCCCATGCGGTCCTGGACCCACTCGAAGTAGGAGGTGGTGACGCCGCCGGCATTGGCGAGGATGTCGGGGATGACGAAGATACCCTTTTCGGCGAGGATCTCGTCGGCGACGACGGTAGTTGGGCCGTTAGCGCCCTCGCAGAGGATACGGCAGCGGAGGTCCGCGGCGTTGCGGCTGGTGATGACGTTTTCAGTGGCAGCGGGGATAAGGATCTCGCAATCGCGGGTGAGGATCTCCGTTTTATCGACGGCCTCGGCCTCGGTGAAGCCATTGATGGTTCCGGCGCGACCGCGGTGCGAGAGGAGGTTGGGAATGTCGATGCCGTTGGGGTTGAAGAGGGCTCCGTCGTACTCGGCTATGCCGATGATGGTGTATCCCTTTTCCGCGAGGAGCTTGGCTGCGTTCGAACCGACGTTGCCGAAGCCCTGAACGATGACTCGGCAGCCCTCGACAGGCATATTGAGGTGCTTGAGAGCTTCGTCACAGACGACGGAGATGCCGCGTCCGGTGGCTTCTCTGCGGCCGCGCGAGCCGCCGATATTGACAGGCTTGCCTGTGACTACGGAGGTGACGGTCTGACGCATGTGCATGGAGTAGGTATCCATGATCCAGGCCATGGTCTGCTCGTCTGTGCCCATGTCGGGTGCGGGGACGTCCTTTTCGGGGCCGATAAATTCGATGAGCTCGGCGGTGTAGCGGCGGGTGAGGCGCTCGAGTTCGCCCTGGGACATCTTTTTGGGGTCGCAGATAACTCCGCCCTTGGCGCCGCCGAAGGGGATGTTGACGACTGCGCACTTCCAGGTCATCCAGGAGGCGAGCGCACGGACCTCATCGAGGGTGACGTCGGGGGAGTAGCGAATGCCTCCCTTACCGGGGCCGCGGGCGATGGAGTGCTGGACGCGATATCCGGTAAAGACCTGTATCGAACCGTCGTCCATGGAGACCGGAATGTGAACAATGATCTCGCGAGTGGGGTAGCGGAGGACCTTCCAGATTCCCTGGTCGAGGTTGAGCCTTCTGGCGGCGAAGTCGAAACGGGACGCCTGGGCTTCCCATGGGTTGGTCTCCTGCTCCATCGACATTGTGGACGAGGCGCTGGGGGAGGCCGTGGCAAGAGCGGTTTGGTGCATGGTTGAGACCTTCTTTGGTATTGCTGGGATCAGCGATTCTCCGGCCATCTCGGCTTACCTCCTGGGGAGGAGCTACATACAGCTTGGGCCAGACCGGTCGGTGGCCAAACCCCGTAGAGTTTAGGCCTCGTCGAAGAGAGTATGCAAGGTTCGGGGGAACCTCTCTATGCAACTTTCCGGTGACCACAAGGGCAGGTTTTCACGGGCAAGTTGAACGATGCACTCTGAGACGCGATCCGTCGGTGCTCCAAGGCATTAGACGCGCATGCCGAACGTATGATTGAGGAAAGTTATGGCTAAATCGAATGCGAGATCGCTGCCGTCGGCGGCTGAGTTTGAGAAGCTGAGCAGGAGCCACACGCTGGTGCCGGTGTACCGGACGGTGACGGCTGATCTGGAGACGCCGGTGGGGGCTTTTCTGCGCATCGCGGCGGATGAACCCGAGGCGTTTCTGCTGGAGTCGGTTGAGGGCGGCGAGCGTGTGGGGCGGTACACCTTTATCGGAATTCAGCCGTACAAACGCATCGTGGCGCGAGGTCGGAGGCTGACGATCGTCGAGGGCCGGAAGCGGCGGGACTTTGAGGGGGATGTCTTTGAGGAGCTGAAGCGCGCCCTGGGAGGGCATACGCCGGCTCGACTGCCCGGGCTTCCACCATTTACAGCGGGTGCGGTGGGGTTCTTCAGCTACGACGTGGTTCGGCTGATTGAGAGATTGCCGTCGACGGCAGTGGATGACCTGGGGGTGCCCGACGCTTGCCTGATGTTCTTCGACCAGGTGCTTGCGTTTGATCACGTGAAGAAAGAGATTCACATCATCGTAACGGCTGATCTGACGCGGGGAGGGAGCTATGAGAGCGCCGTTCGGC
This sequence comes from uncultured Acidobacteriaceae bacterium, assembly GCA_963719405.1. GTDB lineage: Bacteria > Acidobacteriota > Terriglobia > Terriglobales > Acidobacteriaceae > Edaphobacter. Next base: position 3,071,893 of record OY970381.1, on the reverse strand, counting down.
GGCTGGACGGGATGGAAAAGAGATTAGCTCGCGCGCTTACGGCTCCACGAAGACGGAAGAGGATCGAGGGAAGGCTAACGATAACGCCGCGGACGCCGCGGGCGAGATTTCTGAAGGCCGTCGCGAGAGTGAAGGAGTACGTGGCAAGCGGGGACGTCTTTCAGTGCGTTCTGTCGCAAAGGTTTGACTGCGAGCCGGGTGTGGATGCGTTTGAGGTTTACCGCTCGCTGCGCATTGTGAATCCATCGCCCTACATGTACTTTCTGCGGTTCGGGCTGGACGGGGAGCGTGGCAAGGACCTCACGGTTCGCGGTAAGAGATCCTCGGGCGATGATGCCAAGGCAATGTCGGATGGAAAAGCGGGCCGGACGGCGCATATTGTTGGATCTTCGCCGGAGCTGCTGGTGCGGGTAAGCGGCCGAAAGGTGGAGTACCGGCCGATTGCGGGTACCCGAAGGCGAGGGGCGGACGAGGCGGAAGACCTGCGACTCGAGACGGAGCTTCGGGAGGACACAAAGGAGCTGGCCGAGCACATCATGCTGGTGGATCTTGGTCGGAACGATGTGGGCCGGGTGAGCGAGTTCGGTTCGGTAAGGGTGAAGGAACTTATGTTTGTGGAGCGTTACAGCCACGTGATGCACCTCGTGAGCGCGCTCGAAGGAAAGCTCAAGGAAGGGCTGGAGGCGATCGACGCCTTTCGATCGTGCTTCCCTGCCGGGACGCTGAGCGGAGCGCCAAAGATCCGGGCGATGGAGGTGATCGAGGAGCTGGAGCCGTCTCGGCGGGGCGTGTACGGCGGATCGATCCTGTATGCGGACTTCAGCGGGAACCTGGATAGCTGCATCGCGATCCGGACGCTGTATATGGACGGAGAGAACGGATACATACAGGCGGGAGCGGGGATCGTAGCGGACTCCGTCGCCGAAAGTGAGTTTGAAGAGTGCCGGAACAAGGCGCAGGCGGTGATTCGGGCCATTGAGAGGGCCAGGGAAGCAAGCTAACTTGGTCCGGCGATGGGGCGGAACAGCGAAGGCGAATCGGGAGGGCTAGCGCGAGCTAGGTTTCGCGTTGCCTGGTCTGGTGGAGCGCCCAAAGGACTCCGGCGACAATCTGCGTTGCACCAATGGCGCGGGTAAGGGTGGGGCGGGCGGCGAGGAAGTGCATGAGGCGGCACCAGGGCCGGGGGCCCTTGTTCCACGCTTCAGCGTCCCCGGAGGGGTGGATGACGGCCATGACGCCGTCTCCGATCAGAATCATGGCAGCAAAGTGCTGGTAGCGCTTCGGTGTGAGGAACATGCGGACTCCCTTGCAGGTAGGAGCGAACGGCTCGGAGGATCGTTGCCCGCGCGGGCCCACGTTGGTCAGGGTTCGCGGCTACGAAGGGCGATGTCGACGCCCGCGGAGATACCACGGCCGGGCATGCGGATGCCGAGGATCTCGGCATAGCCGGTGTTGGCGAGGTTGGTGAGCTGGAGAAATGGGTGAACATGGCCGCGCTCGCGGGCGACGGAGGCACCAAGGACGGCGTAGGCGGTCTGCTGATAGCGCTGGATGATGTCGAGGCGGGTGTTGAAGAGCAGCTGCTGCCGCCCCGCTGTTGCGGTGTACTCGGCGGTGGCCTTGTTGGTGGGGTAGTTGAAGACGTATTCGGACTGGAGGCCGTTGAGGGCGTTCTGTGCACCGAAGAGGAGGGTCCAGCCGAGGCGAAGCTGCTGGGTGACGCCCGGGCGGAGGGTGAGGGATGTCTCAACCCCGGTGTAGCGGAGGCCGACAAGGTTGCTGGCCTGCCACTTCGCCAGGGAGGAGGGCCGGACGTAGTCGATGGCGTTCTGCTGGCGTGAGTAGAAGACTGTGGCCGAGGCCTCTGTGTGGGAGCTGGGGTACCAGTCTGCGCCGCCATCGAAGTTCCAGGCGGACTCGGGTTTGAGGTTGGCGTTGCCGGCGGTCGCGGGATCGGAGTAGTAGAGGTCCACGTACGTTGGGAGACGGAAGCCGTAGCCGGAGGAGGCACGGAGCTTGACCGTGGGGGCGAGGCGGAGCGAACCGGAGACGGAGGGGCTGGAGACGACGCGGCCTCCGGAGAGGAGCTCTTCCCGGATGCCGAGCGAAAGAGTGCCGCGCTGGCGGGCGCGGAGGTCGAGGGACAGGTAACCGGCGGTGCGGTTGCGTCCGTGGCGGCCAAGGGAGTTGCTGACGATCTGATCGGTGTCCTCTTCCACACCGTAGAAGACGTTTGCGAGGTGAGTCAGGGGCTGATTGCGTCGAATGGCAGCCTGCCAGCTCTGATCGATGTGCTGGTTTTTGTAGACGCCCGGACGGTCGCGGAAGAGGACAAAAAGGTCAGAGTGGCGGCGAAAGGCGAGGGCCGCCGCGGTGTGCTCATCGAACTGCTGGAGAGCGGAGGCGAACCAGCCCTTGGTGCGTTCGAAGGAGTTATAGCTGCCGTAGAACTGATCGGCTCCGAAGGGACGATCGCTGCCCGCGAGGAGGATATCCGTGTGGCCGAGCGACGTGCGAAGGCGGGTCTCGGAGCTGGCATTTTCGCTGCGGAAGTCGCGGTCGGGGATGAAACCGGTGGAGCGGTCGCGGGCGGCGGCGAGCACCTCACTCCAACGCCTGCCCACGAGTGCGCCGGTGAAGGCCTGGGCATCGGCGAGGTTGCCACGCGATCCGGCGCTGGTCCCGAGGGCAGTGCGGAGGTGGAGATCGGAGGAGATGGGATCGGCTGTGATGACGTCGATGACACCGCCGATGGCATCGGAGCCATAGAGTGTGGAGCCGGAGCCGTGGAGCACGTCGATCGAGGAGATAGCGTCGAGGGGAACGGGGAGGTCGAGGTTGAAGTGCGAGGTTTCGGCGTCGTTGATGCGCAGACCGTTGAGGAGGACGAGCGTCTGCTCGAACGAGGTGCCGCGTATAGAGACGTCAGACTGGGTTCCGGCGGCGCCGCGCTGCTGGATGTCGACCGAGGGGTCCGAGCGGAGTGGGTCGATGGCTGACTGTAACGCGAGGGGGTGCTGCGCGATGTCGAGAACGGTGACGGCGCGTGAGGATTCGGCTTCGGTGAGGGGATCGGGGCTGCCAAGGACGACCACGGTCTCAGAGAGCGAAGGGAGGGGCTTCGTTTGTACGGAGGGCTGTTGAGCGTGGGCCATGGTGACGCAGGCGAGAGCAAGGAAGAGGTGCCGGATTGGTGACGTGGTCATGGGCAGGGGTCTTCTCGATTATGACCTGATCTTGGGGCGCTGCGGCCACCGGGGCGCCGCGGCGGCGCTGACATCCTTACCTTGGAGGAGGCAGAACATCCTGCAAGAAACCGCGCGTAAGATTGAGGGTGCGATGGTCTTCGTTCTTGATAACTACGACTCGTTTACGTACAACCTGGTGCAGTACATGGGAGAGCTTGGCGCGGAGATGGTGATCCGTCGCAACGACGAGCTGACGCCAGCAGAGGTGGAGGAGATGGGGCCGGAGCGGATCCTGATCTCGCCGGGGCCATGCACTCCGCAGGATGCCGGGATCTCGATCGAGCTGATACGGCACTTCGCGCGGGCGGGCGCGGAGGATGCGTCGCGTTGTGTGCCCATACTTGGAGTCTGCCTCGGACACCAGGCGATCGGAGCGGCGTTTGGCGGGCGGGTGGTGCGCGCGGCCAAGCTGATGCATGGCAAGACGAGCGAGGTGGAGCACGACGGGCGCACGATCTTCGAGGGTGTTCCGTCGGCGATGACGTGTACGCGGTACCACTCGCTGATCGTAAGCGAGGATGGGTTGCCGGCTGAACTGGAGATTTCGGCGCGGACGACCGAGAGTGCCGAGGGAGCTGGCCGCGGGACGATCATGGGGCTACGGCATCGCGAGCTTCCCATCGAGGGCGTGCAGTTTCATCCGGAGAGCGTGTTGACGGTCCACGGCAAGCAGATGATCGCCAACTTTCTCAAGATGTAGAGGTGGGTCAGGACCACGGCACTCAATGCCGAGCGCGTCGCGCCAGTGGCCTTCGTCTTCGACGTGGAGAAACTGGGGGTCGCCGAAGTTGCGCCATTGTCCGGTAGGCACATCCCGCAGCCGAACTGCACGTATTGAGCTTGCATCGAGGCGGTGTACCAGAGCGAGCGGCCATGGCTGCGTGATCGAAGACCTCCGGAAGAGCAGGAGGATGTAAGCTTTAGGTGTGATTCCGGACCGAGTTGCGGAGCGGGTTTTGGTGGCCTCAGTGCTGCTGTGTGCGATGGCGCGGGGACAGCAGAAGATTGGCCGCGTCGCTCTCCACGATGCCACTGTCACGGGCTCGCTTGAGGTGACGGAGGGAGAGGCGACGCTGCAGGGCGGAGCGTCCATCGTCGCGCTCGACCATACGGCGGAGCTGGCGCTGACTCGTGGAGGATGGGTGGAGGTCTGCGCTACAAGCAGTCTTCATGTGACCTCGGGCGCCGGTGACAAGGCGCCCCTGCTGTTTGCGCTGGACCGCGGAGCGATGGAGCTGAAGACGATCGTGGGGGTGAGGGATGCGGTGATTACACCGGACCTCCGGATCACGGCGCGATCCGCGGGAAGGCTGGATCTGCGGATCCGGGTGACGAGTAACGGCGACACGTGTGTGGAGAGCCGGGGTGCATCGGCGCCTGCGGTTGATGTTGTCGAGCAGTTTGGGGATGGGCTTTACCAGGTGGGCGCCGGGCAGCATGTTCTGTTTGAACATGGCAGCGTGCGTGAGGTTGTGGATCGCGAGAGCTCGCCATGCGGTTGCCCCCCGGCGCCGGTGATGTCGCTGGCTGAGAGTGGGGTCTCGGTGGCGCCCAGGGACGCGGCCCGGGCGGGATCGCAGGCGGCTCAGAGGCCGGAGGACCACCCCTTCCCTGTTGCTCAAAGTCAGGGGCTGGCTGCGACAGGAGTGGCGCAGGTGCCGCAGGCGCCGTCCGGAGAGGTCCATGCCCAGGTCTCGGCCACGATGGCGTATGCGGCTGGCTCGGATGCGACGAAGACGGAGGCGAGCGCGGCGAGCTCCAGTGCAGCGGCTGCTTCCGGGGGTGCAGGTCGCGTTCCAGCGGCGGGTGGAGGTGCTGCGGGTTCAGTGGCCGGTGTCGGACCCGCTCGAGTAGGTTCGGCGGGATCCGGCGGAGGTGGAGCGGCGCCTGCGAGTGCGCCGAAGCCTACGGTTGTCGCCCAGCCCCCATCGGCACCGGTCGAGGTAAAAGCTCCTCCGCCGCCTGCACCTCCCGGGGCGAAGGATATCGCGCATCGACTCGGACATTTCTTCAAGAAGATCTTCGGCGGTCACTGACCGGAGGTTGCGGCCAGGTGGATGGGCCTGGGACAGGTCCGGTACTCCCTGCGCTACAATCGAAGGGGCGCGGGTGGGCTTCCGGCGATGCCGATGCGCAGTGCTCCGCAGAACAAAACACATTTCCTTAGGGGCTTTCCTTTATGTCGATTCCCGCAACACAGATGCGTCCGGGCATGGTTATCAAGTTCAAAGATGATCTTCACCTTGTTTTTTCGGTGGAGCACAGGACGCCGGGCAATCTGCGGGCTTTTATCCAGGCGAAGCTGCGCAACGTCCGCACGGGCGCGATGTTTGTGGAGCGGTTCCGCTCACCGGACCCAATCGAGCGGGTCGTCGTCGATGAGATCAAGATGGAGTTCCTGTACAACGACGGGGACGAGTACTACTTTATGGACGACAAGTTTGAGCAGACGATGCTGACCCGGGACACGCTGGGGGATGCGGTGGAGTTTCTGCTGCCGAACCTGTCGATCGGCGTGAGCTTTCACGATGGAAAGGCGGTCGGAATCGAGCTGCCCAGCGTGGTGGAGATGACGGTGGTGGAGACGGAGCCGGGCATCAAGTCTGCGACGGCGAGCAGTGTCACAAAGCCCGCCAAGACAGAGACGGGCCTGGTGGTGCAGGTGCCGCCATTTATCAACGAAGGCGAGAAGATCCGTGTGGATACGACCGAAGGCGCTTACATGAGCCGGGCATAAATAGCCGATGCTTTGGATGGGAACGAGGGGCAGGCACGACGAGCTTGCCCCTCTTCTGCGCCCTTCGTTCTAGTAAGCGTTTGCCGATGTGTTCCGCGGTCTGAGAGACTGGGTCTCGATGGTCGAACACTATCTTGTGAAGGGGCGCGTTCAGGGGGTTGGGTTTCGCTGGTATGTGCAGCGGGAGGCGGCTGATCTCGGCCTGCGCGGATGGGTTCGCAACACGGATCAGGGCGACGTCGAGATCCTGGCAGCGGGTGAGGAGAGCGATCTCATGGAGCTGCGGGCTGCGTTGAAGAAGGGATCGCGCGGGAGCCGGGTGGACGCCGTGGTGCGGAACGAGCTGGATGAGAGCGAAGGCGAGAAGCTGGGAGTGTTCGAGATTGAAGGAGCCTGGTAGGAGAATGTCAAAACTAATCAATTGCGAGTCTTTGAAGCCGCTGGTGCGGACGGTTCCGGATTTCCCAAAGCCGGGAATTCTGTTTTACGACATCACAACGCTGCTGAAGGATAAGACCGGGTTTGCGCAGCTTATTGATGCATTCGCGGCGTACTACATCGGCAAAGAGATCGACCTGGTGCTGGGAATCGAGGCGCGTGGATTTATCTTCGGACCGGCGCTGGCGTACCGGTTGAATGCGGGGTTCGTGCCGGTGCGAAAGCCGAAGAAGCTGCCGGCGCCTACGGCCAAGGTGAGCTACGACCTGGAATATGGGACGGACTCGCTGGAGATCCATCTGGATGCCGTTGAGCCCGGGCAAAGGGTGATCATCGTCGACGATCTGCTGGCGACCGGTGGAACGATGCAGGCGACGGTGCAGCTGGTCCGGCAGCTGGGTGGGGAGATTGCGGGCCTGGGGTTTGCAATCGAGCTGGACTTTCTGAAGGGGCGGGCCAAGTTCGGGGAGTACGACGTGCTGAGCCTGCTGCATTACGACGAGTAGCTTGCAACGACGAGTCCTTACGATTCGAACCGCAAGGCAAAGGGAGCGAGATGACGGATATCAGCACACTTGAGGTTTGGTTTTTGACGGGCAGCCAGCATCTGTACGGGGCTGAGGCGCTGGAGAAGGTAGCGGCAAACTCGCGAACGATCGTGCAGTCGCTGGCGGCGGAGAAGGGCCTGCCGGTCAAGGTGGTGTTCAAGCCAGTGCTGACGACTCCTGACGAGATCAGGGCGGTGTGCCGCGAGGCGAACAACGCGACGAACTGCATCGGGCTGGTGCTTTGGATGCATACGTTCTCGCCGGCGAAGATGTGGATTGCGGGGCTGACCTCTTTGACGAAGCCGTTTGTGCATCTCCATACGCAGTTCGGGCGTGACCTGCCGTGGAGCTCGATCGACATGGACTTCATGAATCTCCATCAGTCCGCGCATGGAGACCGTGAGTTCGGGTTTATTACGTCGCGGCTGCGGCTGGCGCGCAAGGTGATCGTCGGCTTCTGGCAGGATCCGGAGGTGGTGGATGAGCTTTCGGTGTGGATGCGTGCGGCGGTTGGGTGGCATGAGTCGCAGAACCTGAAGATTGCGAGATTTGGCGACAACATGCGGGATGTTGCGGTGACGGAAGGCGACAAGGTCGCGGCGCAGGCGCAGCTTGGGTACAGCGTCTATGCCTTCGGCATCGGCGACCTGGTAGCGGAGTTGAAGCAAGTAACCGATGCGGAGGTCGGGGGGCTGCTGGCGGAGTATCGCGAGGCGTACACGATTCCGGCGGGGCACGACAAAGAGGAGACGCTAAAGGAGGCAGCGCGGATTGAACTGGGGATGCGAGCGTTTCTGGAGAAGGGAGGATTCGGAGCGTTCACGGATAACTTCCAGGATCTGCATGGAATGGCGCAGCTGCCGGGCATCGCAGTGCAGCGGCTGATGGCTGATGGCTACGGATTTGGAGGCGAGGGCGACTGGAAGACGGCGGGGCTGGTACGGACCATGAAGGTGATGGCCCTGGGGTTGAAGGGTGGTACGTCGTTTATGGAGGACTACACGTACGACTTTGGAACTCCACCCAAGGTGCTTGGATCGCACATGCTGGAGGTGTGTCCGTCGATCTCCTCGGGCAAACCAACGCTGGAGGTCCATCCGCTGTCGATCGGAGGCAAGGCGGATCCGGCGCGGCTGGTGTTCACGTCCGATAGCGGGCCGGCGATCCTGGCGTCGATGGTGGACATGGGCAACCGGTTCAGGATGGTGGTGAACGAGGTAGACGTGATTCCGCCGGATCAGCCGCTGCCGAAGCTGCCGGTCGCACGGGCGGTGTGGCTCCCCAAGCCAAATATGAAGGTGGCCGCGGCGGCGTGGATCTATGCAGGCGGAGCACACCATAACGGCTTCAGCCTGGCGCTGAAGGCGGAGCATATTGAGGACTTCTGCGAGATTGCGGGGATTGAATTTGTGCGGATCGGCGAGGATACGCGAATCGATGCCTTCCGGAAAGAGCTGCGGTGGAACGATGCAGCTTACCTGCTGAAGGGGTAGATGGAGGGCGGGTTCGTACCCATTTTGGAAAGGCGGTGAGCTGAGGTTTGGCTCGCCGCCTTTTTATGTTGGGAGAAGAATGTGCGCATGGTACAAACCCTTTGTTGCCTGAAGAAGGACGGTTCGGTGAGACGGTTACACGGGTTCTGGATTGCGTCGGTGTTTGCGGTTCTGGCTTGTTCGGCTGGCGGTAGAGGTGCTTTGGCGGAGGATGAAACGGCGTTGAGAAGCCGGCTGGTCCAGGCGGCTTTAGGTTCTGCGATCGATGATCCTGCGTTGAAGCCGTGGCATTTGAAGATGACGGTTGAAATGGGTGACGGAGGTGGGGCGCCGGCTACCGTAGAGGAATGGTGGGCAGGGCCGGAGCGTTATCGTGTTGTGGTGACGAGCCCCAACTACTCGGCATCGGAGGTTCGAAACGGGGACGGTCTGTTCTGGAGCGGCGATCCGGGGCAGCCACCCGAGCGGATCGAACAGATGCGGAACAACGTGGTGCATCCAATGCCAGCCAACAGTGAGATTGAGCAGGCGAAGCTGGAGGAGCGGCATGAAAGTTTAGGTAAGCTGGCGGTTGACTGCGTGATGGTCGGGCAGGAGATTCGGGGTGTGACATATCCACCCCTGGGCTTATTTCCGACGTACTGCATTGATAAGGGTACAGCGAATCTGCGGTTGATCATCGATTTCGGCAGCTTGCAAATTTCGCGTCTTCAGATCGGAGTCTTTCAGGGGCGCAACGTGGCCACGAGGATCGGGGCGTTCGAGGACGGAAAGCTGGGAGCGTCGGCAAAGGTAGATAGGTTGGAGACCATGCCTGAGAGTGCGATGGATCTCGCGACACCAGCGGGAGCTCGCAAAGCTGGGGCAGAGACAGCCCAGGTAGCCAGTGGAGTGATGGCCGGAAGCGCGGTGTCGCAGCCCAAGCCGCGATATCCGGAGGCGGCGAAGCAACACCGGGCCAAAGGCGCGGTGGTGATGAAGGCCACGATCGGGCGCGATGGCCATGTGCACTCTCTCAAGCTGGTGTCGTACCCGGATGGGGATCTGGCCATGGCGGCGATGTGGGCCGTACGGCAGTGGAGGTACAAGCCTTATCTGCTGAATGGCGAGGTGACCGAGGTAGAGACGACGGTGACGGTGAACTTCAACATCGGCTGAAGCTGTCGCTGCATCTCACTAAGGTGAAGCAGAACAGGAGAGATGGATGATTCAGTCGAAGGGTTATGCAGCGCAGGATTCGAAGTCAAAGTTGACGCCGTTTTCGTTTGAGAGGCGGGATCCGGGGCCGAAGGATGTCGTTGTCGAGATCTTGTACAGCGGGATCTGCCACTCGGATATCCACCAGGTGCGGGACGAGTGGGGCGGCTCGATGTACCCCATGGTGCCAGGTCACGAGATCGTCGGGAAGGTGACGGCGGTCGGATCGGGCGTGTCGAAGTTCAAGGTTGGCGACCTGGCCGGTGTCGGCGTGACCGTAGAGACCTGCATGCAGTGCGAGAACTGCAAGGCGGGAGCGGAGCCCTATTGCCTGAAGGGCATGGTGGGGACGTACAACGCCAAGACCTATGCAGGGGAGATGACGTACGGTGGATATTCCAACAACATCGTTGCTCCCGAGCACTACGTCTACTCGATCTCGCCGAAGCTGGAGCTGGCCGCGGTTGCGCCTCTGCTATGCGCGGGAATCACAACATGGAGCCCACTGAGGCACTGGGGTGTGACGAAGGGCAAGCGGGTGGGGATCGTGGGCCTGGGCGGTCTGGGGCATATGGGACTGAAGTTCGCGCACTCTCTGGGTGCGGAGACGGCACTGTTTACGACCAGCGAGAGCAAGGCCGCGGACGCGAAGAGGCTTGGCGCGGACGAGACCGTCGTCTCCAAGGATAAGGATGCGATGAAGAAGCATGCGGGCAAGTTCGACTTCATCCTGGACTGCGTATCCGCGCCGCACGATCTGAACGAGTACATGAGTCTTTTGCGGCTGGATGGGACGCTGTGCCAGGTCGGGCTGCCGGACCAGCCGCTGCCGGTGGCGGCGTTCTCCCTTGTGACGAACAGACGATCGCTTTCGGGATCGATGATCGGCGGAATGAAGGAGACGCAGGAGATGCTGGACTACTGCGCCGAAAAGAACATCGTCTCCGACATAGAGATGACGACGGTGGACAAGCTGGATGAGGCGTACGAACGGGTCGTCAAAGGCGATGTGAAGTATCGCTTTGTGATCGACATGGCGTCTCTGAAATAGAAGCGCGGATGTTACGGCGGAGGTGAACCCTATCTGCAGAGGTCGAACTCCTGGGTAGGGCCACCTCTGCTGAGTTTCCGTAACTCTTCGGCCATCACGTGTCCATCTTGGACCGGCATCTCTGGAACAGCAGCTGATTAGGGCGGATGAACTCCCAGCAGAATCTCTAGGCGGTCCGGGTCAGCTCGGTGATTCTGATTGTGTCTGTGCTGCTGATATAGCTTTTGCGGCGAAACCAGTCCTGCATCCTGTCCTCGAGCTGTTTCAGCGGGACGAAGTTTCCGGCCTCGAGGAGTCCATCCCCGATGGGAAGGGTGTCATCGAAGACGGCGTCGTTGGTGAAGTTTCGCATGGCGAAGCTGTCAATCCAATGAACGGGACAGGGCGTTGTTTTGCCGTCGGCGTCTGTGAACTCGATGCGAAGTCTGCGGGCGAACATGCGGCTCTCTCAAGGGTGCCCCGGATGGAAGCGAGACCGTTCCGGCCGGGGAACGATCAGGCAAATAAGGTAAACAACGGGGCGTCAATGGGAAGCGTCTGCTTTGGGCCGGAGAGCTGGCCGGAGCTCGCATCGCGCTTGAAGACAGTAAGGCTGCCGGACTCCTGATTTCCGCAGATGAGCCAGTTGCCCGTGGGGTCCAATGTGAACTGCCGAGGCATCTTGCCGCCGCAACTGATTCGCTGAATGAGCTTGAGCGTGCCTGAGTTCTGATCGATCGAGAAGACGACAAGCGAGTCTTCGCCGCGGTTGCTGGCGTAGAGGAAGTAGCCGTTGGAGGAGATGGCAATCTCGGCGGCCGTGTTCTTGTCGGTGGGGAAGCCCTCGCCAACGGTCTTGACTGGAGGGCCCGCGAGGACGAGGAGCGCCTGAGAGGACTGCTGGGCGTGGGTCGTTGTCCAGAGAAAGTGATCGATGGAAGAGTCGAGTTCGTTGATGCAGTAGACCCAGCGGGAGTTGGGGTGGAAGGCCACGTGGCGCGGACCGGAGCCCGGGCGGTTTCCGGAGAAGACGTGCGGCTCCGAGGTGGAGAGACGCGCAGTGGAAGGGTCTATCGAGAAGATGGAGATCTGGTCGGTGCCGAGATCGCAGACGACGAGGAAGCGGTTGTCGGGGGAGACCGTAGCGCAGTGCGGATGTGGGGCGTCCTGCCTCTCATGATTGGGGCCGTGGTGACCGAACTTCGCCTGGTCCTTGAAGTCGATGCGGTCGACTGGATCGCTCAGGGTTCCATCCTGAAGTACGCGAAAGGAGGCGATGCCGCTGCCGGAGTAGTCTGCGCAGAAGACCGCGTGTCCGGTGGAGTCGACGGAGACGTAGGCCGGACCCGGGAAGCCGGACGAGACCTTGCCGATCTGGTGGAGCATGCCGAGAGTCTTCCCGGTGGGCGGATCGACGATAAACGTGGTGATGCTGGACGTGGCGTCGGGGAGCTCGTTGCCGACATACAGAAGACGCCGGGGTCCGGCGGAGGAGAGTGCGAAGAAGGCGGGCCGCGGGGTCTCACCGGCAAGGACAGGAGAGGAGAGCTGTCCGGTGAGGGCGTCAAAGGTGCAGAGGTAGATGCCTTTGCCGCTGCCCTTCGCAGTGTCGACGCCGATATAGACGGGGTAAAGATGAACGGGCATAGGGGGCCTGCGACGACGCGGGAATTGGAGTCCAAAGGCCTGCAGGTGAGCGGCAAAGGCAGAGAGCGTCAGGAGCAGTCTGCGGCGGGTGATCATCTGAGATCGGCCTTTCTGGAGCTCCGGAGGAGGTGCTCCTTACCGCTTGATCTGGTCCGGGGTCTTGACGAAATCGTTCTGACCCGGGGAAGGTGAGCCCGCATAGACGGGACTACCCGGATCCGCGGGGAGACGGCCGAGGAAGCTTTCGGGCTTGATGTTGTCGTTGATGACGGGGAGCGTTGGGAGGTTCCCGGTACCGCCCGCCTCTTTTACCACGGCGTTGGCATGCTCCAGGACCTCATCTACCGTCATCGTGTAGATATCCCGGCCGTTGTCGTAGCCGGATTCGATGGCCTGCTTGAGGTAGCGGCCGGCCGTCTGCGCGGCGAGGTAGTCGGTGATGACGTTGCCGGTGCGGCGCTTCTGCTCTACCCAGGCCATGTTCGGCATTGCGATGTAGAGACTCCGCCCGTTGACGGCGAAGCGTATATCGGTGGCGTCGACGTGGCGGGTAGCGATGGCGACGTAGTTCCCCTTCCAGGTGATGTGGAGGGATTCGCCTGTCCAGCGGTCGGTCACGTTGAAGTCTTCATACATGCGAGTAGCTTAGACGACGATCGGGGGTGGAGCAAGGCGGTCCCGGCGGGTAAGCAGCCGGTGCCAGCGCACGTGCCCCTCTGCCTGGGAGCATCACCTCTGCAAGTCACCTTACAAAAGAGTTTTGTGCCGATGGCTGTTTCACCAACCAGGATTGCATCCTACGAAGTGCGAGTGATGTTGCTGAATGCTCGACATGTACTGACCGCTGCTATCTCGTAAGGAGAGATCATGCTTATCGTCCTGCTGGTGTTGCTTTTGGTGTTTGGTTTTGGTGGATATCGCATGGGGCCCGGCCTGGGCTACTACGGCGGAGGTGGAATCAGCCTGATCCTGCTGATCGTCATCATCCTGCTGGTCATGCATGTCATTTAGAGGCTTGAACGCTGACGTAGTAAAGGGGGCCGGCATGTACGCCGGCCCTTCCTATTACCGGGACGCTGAAGTGTGACCTGGGAGAGGGCCGTCAGCGGTCGTTGCCTTGGACATTTTCAACGGCGGTGATCTTGCCGAAGACGCCGTTCGACTCATGGTCGATACCCGCTGTGTAGAAGAGGGTCGTAGCGGGACCGTTTCCGGCACCATCTCCGCCAAAGCTGATCGCCCAAAGGCCATCGACCTGGAGCGGCTTGCCGTCGTTCCCGGTAAGTCTTCCCTTGAAGGCTCCGCTGACAGCGTCGAAGGCGAGGATCTCGCCGCTGCCGAACTGGCCAACTAAAAGGTCATGGCTGTGGGTTCCGAAGTCTCCGGGTGCAAGGGCAAGACCCCAGGGAGCGTTGAGGAAAGATCCGTGTTCGAAGTTGCGCAGAAGCCGTCCCGTCGCGGAGAAGACCGCTACAAAGCCGTTTCCTGAGCCGTCGACTTCGTCATGCCTCGCCGCGTCCTGCTTGGCATAGCCGACGTAGATGTTGCCGCCTATGTTCTGGACGTTGAAGGGAGCATAGCCTTCGGGGACGCGCTCATCCTCGAAGCTGTCTTCGGACAGGCGTACCTGGTTGAAGGAGGCGTCGTAGACATCGACGCGTCCACGACGAAAGTCAGCGGCATAGATGTACGGCTTCGCTCCCTGCGGTGTATCCAAGGTCGCGATGGTGCCTCCTTTGAATACGGACTTGCCTTTTGTGTTGACCATGATGACGGCGTGGCTGGCCACCCCGGGGTTCCAGCCGGAGATGGTTCCATCTTCTGTGACGAAGAGGAAGATTGCGTTCTTGCCAGGCGCGATCTGGAAGGAGTTCGGGTCGCCGTTGAACATGGTACCGGTGGGTGTACCTGTACCGGAGGGATCGGCTGCGGGAACGGGAACGACCAGGGACTGCGGCTTGCCGGTTCCGTCGTAGAGCGTGGAAAGTCCGGTCCCGTTATCGCTGACCCAAAAGGCTCCACCGGAGCTCCGGGAGATGCCCCAAGGGTTGACGAGGTGGGGATCCATGTTGGGAGCGAGCGAGTTCAAATTGGACGTGAGATTGGCGATGTTGTAGTGCTGTATCGCAGGTGCCTGCGCCAGGGCGGTGCTCGACGGCAGAACGAGACCGACCGCCAGGGTGAGGAGAAACGCGTGTTTCGAGACGCTCGATGATCGTGTGTGCATGACTGAATCCTCCTGGATTGAGCGAGCGAGGACCCGAGCTGCGGGGCAGGGGGTCCTCATCCACGGAGCAACCATAGCCCCGGCATCCATGAGGAGTTGTCATCCAGATGTCTCGGGATTGTCATTGTTTGGGATGACAACCACTTGGCGTTCGTTCGGATCAGGCTCCGATCTCGTGACGTATGGCGTTGGCGATGTTCTCCGCGTGGGTGCGCATGGCCAGTTCGCTGTCTGCTTCGATCATGACGCGTGCCAGAGTCTCCGTGCCGGAGTAGCGGATGACGACGCGGCCGGAGTCGGCCAGCTCGGTCTCTGCGGCGCGAATGGCCTCGGCGACCGGCGGTATGGTGTCGAGCGGTTTACGCTCTCGGACTCTGACATTCACGATGACCTGGGGGAATACCTTGAGGTCGGATACGAGCTCCGCGAGTGACTTCCCTGCCCTGTGGATGATGTCGAGGACGAGCAGAGCCGTCAAGAGGCCGTCGCCGGTGGTGGAGCGTCCGCTGAAGATGATGTGACCGGACTGCTCGCCTCCAAGTGCTGCTCCGGTGCGCTGCATCTCTTCGAGCACATACTTGTCGCCGACCGGAGCTCGGAGCATGGTGATGCCGGAACGTTTGAGGGCGGCCTCCAGTCCCATGTTCGACATCGTCGTCGCGACCACGGTGTTGTTGGTGAGGAGACCGCGCGCCTGAAGGTCACGAGCGGCAAGGAGGAGCACCGCGTCCCCGTTGACAACGCGACCATGCTCGTCTGCGAGGAGACAGCGGTCAGCGTCTCCATCGAAGGTGATGCCGATCGAGGCGTGCTGCTCCAGGACGGCGGCGGCGACTACCTGGGGGTACAGGGCACCGCAATCCTGGTTGATGTTGCGGCCCGTGGGTGAGGCATGCGTGATGATCACCTCGCCGCCGAGATCGGCGAAGAGCTGCGGAGCGACGGAGCTTGCCGCGCCATTGGCGCAATCGATGACGATGGTCTGGTTATCGAGCGAGAGGCCGGGGACGCTGGCGAGAAGGAAGCGGACGTACTCGGCGCGGTCTGTCTCATTGACTTTGGGAGGTGTAACGTCGGTAGGCTCGGAGGCTTCGTGCTGCGAGTTCTCGAGAGCGTGGAAGATCTCCTGCTCGATCGCCAGCTCGGTGGCGTCCGGAAGCTTGTATCCGTCGGGACCGAAGAGCTTGATGCCATTGTCTTCCCAGGGGTTATGGGAGGCGGAGATGACGACACCTGTGGCGAATTTGTGCTCGCGGGTGAGAAAGGCGACGGCGGGCGTCGTGATGACACCGGCGTTCTCCACAGAGGCGCCGCCCTCGTCCAGGCCTGCGGTAAGTGTCGCGGCTATCCAGTCGGAGGACTCGCGGGTGTCCTGGCCGAGCAGGACCTTTGGTGTCGGGGTGCTCGATTTGAGGGAATGGGCGAGAGCAAGGCCGATGGCGTGAACGGTTTTGGGGTCGAGGGGCGACTGGCCGGCGATGCCGCGGATGCCGTCGGTGCCGAAGAGCTTCTTCATTTCTGTTCTGTCTCCACTTGTAAGTCGTGTTCGTTTCCGAGATCTGTTTCCAGCACCCGGGCGGCAAATGAACCCTGCCCGAGGCGGGCGCGGATGCGGTCACCCGGGGCCACCTTGCGAGTGTCTCGCAGAAGAGTACCCGGCGCGACACCGCTTTCGATGTAGACGAGCGCGTATCCGCGAGCGAGCACGGCGACGGGCGACAATGCCTCCAGACGGGCGGTGGCGTGGGCAAGGCGCGTCCGGCGAAGGGCGATCACCTTGTTCGCGGCACCATCAAGGCACACCTGCGACCTCTGAAGCCGATGACGGCCGTTGAGGAGCCGGGTGGCGGGATCGTGCCTGGCGAGGCGTGCGGCGAGGGCGTCGAGACGCTGCGCGCGGGTGCGGAGTCGTCGCGCCGAGGCAGCGTCGAGCCGCTGGCGGAGGTCGTCCAGCCGCTGCTGGCGGCGGGCGATGGAATCGTAGACACGCGCGAGGACGTGCGCGGAGGAGAGCCGGGCGAAGCGCTGCCGGGCGTGCAGGATGTGGAAGCGGCCGGCGCGGAGGACGGACCGGCGGAGGCTTTCGAGGCGCTCTTCGATGCGGTGCTGGTGCGCGGTTACGATCTCGGCGGCGGCGGAAGGGGTGGGGGCGCGAAGGTCGGCCACGAAGTCTGCGATGGTGAAGTCGGTTTCGTGGCCGATGGCGGAGACGATAGGCAGCGTGGAGGCTGCGATGGCGCGGGCCAGGGTCTCGTCGTTGAAGCCGGCCAGGTCTTCCGGAGAGCCGCCCCCGCGCGCGATGATGATCAGCTCCACCCTTTCAGGATGAGCGTTGAACCAGCGGATGCCGCGCGCGACCGATGGGGGGCAGTTGTTGCCCTGCATGGTGGCCGGATGGATGAGGAGATTGAGGCGGGCGTGGCGACGGCGGATGACGGTGAGGATATCTCGAAGGACGGCGCCGCCTGGCGAGGTAACGATGCCGACGCACTTCGGGTACGCCGGCAGCGGCCGTTTGCGGTCCGCATCGAAGAGACCTTCAGCCAGAAGACGAGCCTTGAGCTGCTCGAAGGCGAGTTGGAGAGCACCGGCGCCCCGAGGCTCCACGGTCTCGGCGATGAGCTGGAGCTGGCCGCGAGTCTCATAGACGGAGATTCGGCCGCGAACGAGGACGGCAAGGCCATCTGTGGGGCGGAAGCGAAGAAGCTGAGCTTGACGACGAAAGAGCACGACGGGAAGCTGGGCCTCGCCGTCCTTGAGGGTGAAGTAGATGTGGCCGGACGGCGCCGGACGGCAGCTGGAGACCTCACCTTCCACCCAGATGTCGGTGTAGCCAAGCTCAATGCGCTGGCGGATGTCGGCGACAAGGGTGCGAACGCTCCAGATACGGCGCTCCTCCGGGTGCACGGCTGGCCGTGCGCGGAATGGATCTGGCGCAGGCCGGAGCGAGGAAGCAGGTGTGACCGGGGGGACGGGATCTGCGGGGCGGGGGGCGGCAGACGCGCTTGCGGAAGCTCTCAGCGGATCCGCACCTTCAAAGATCAGGCCAAGCTGGGGCACCTGACCGGACGATGAGCTTCTGGATGAGGGAGATCGACGTGCCTGCAAACGCAGAGCTGCGAGCGTGGTCGGTGTCTCCTCATGCGCCATAACGCCTGAGTCTAGCACCGAGAGCGGGTAGAGGTCGGGGGTTTCAACGGAGTCTGCCGATGGCCCAGAGGATGACGCTCAGGATGACACTGAGCAGAAGCGATGTGTCGAGGGGAACGGAGACGGACCATCCGCGGCCCCGCCACGAGAGATCGCCCGGAAGGCGGCCAAGTGGAAGTTGCATGCGGTTCAGGGCGACGACGAGGACACCCGCAACGACCAAGCAACCGGCGATGGTGAAGAGCAGACGGGCGAGGCCAGGCATCTGTCAGTGCTACGCGTTCGCGAGCAGCAGCTCTCCGGCACAACGAACGAGATCAGCAGGATTACATGGCTTGGTCATCACCTGGACATTGTGATTCAGTTCGGAGGCCCGCTGGCGAACCTTGTTCAGGCTGGCGTAGGCTCCTGTCAACACGAGGACACGGCAGTCTGGCCGCTCACGATCCATGCTGGAGATAAGTTCGAGGCCGTCCTTTTCAGGCATGTTGATATCGCACAAAAGGAGGTCGGGAGCGAAGTTGCGTGCGCAGTGAATCGCTTCGTCGGCGGAATAGGCAGCGCGTGTGGCGAACCCATGCTTCTGAAATATGAGACTAAGTGTATCGGCGACAAGATGTTCGTCATCAACTATGAGAATGCGTTGCATGAGATGAGGCCTCTAGGTCGTTCTGGACGCGCTTAGAGTCAGTCTCAATCTTGGGCATACTTGAGGGATTTGTCTAGCGCGTTTGTCTCTTCTTGCTGCGGAACGAGGGGGCTGTTCCTCCGCAGATGGTCAGACCAGAGGGTCAACCGTTGCAGGGTGTTCGCTTGCGACTGGAAGGCGTCCCGAAAGCTTTCAGCAGTCGGTCGTAGTTTGTTTGACGGCGTGAACGGAAACGAGGGTTATGCGGGTCTTGTCACTAATTTTCGGCCTGATCTTTTGCAGCGGTGTGGCGCTGGATGCGTTTCAGACCGTGATTCTTCCGCGGCGGCCGACCGGGCGTCTCCGGCTGACACGCCTCTTCTACATCGTGACCTGGAAGCCATGGGTTTTGATGACGGAGCGTATCCGAGACAAAAAGGTCCGGGAGCAGGCGTACAGCTTCTTCGGGCCGCTGTCGCTGCTTCTGCTGCTGGTCTTGTGGGCGGCGATCCTGACCATCGGATTCGCTCTGCTGCTCTTTGCGATGCATTCACCGTTTCAGGACAGCAGCCTTCCCGTCGCGGCCGGCGCACTGCATCACCTCCGCACAGACCTTTACGTGAGCGGAACGACTCTGACGACGCTTGGGCCTGGTGATGTGGTGCCGCGAAGCGAGTGGGCGCGAGCCCTGATGATCGCGGAAAGCGGGACGGGACTGGGCTTTGTCGCGCTGGTGATCAGCTATGTGCCGGTGCTGTACGGTGCCTTCAGCCGCCGCGAGGTGAGCGTCGCAATGCTGGATGGAAGAGCTGGATCGCCGCCAACCTCGGCCGAACTGCTGCGGCGGCACGGATTCAAAGGTGGGCAGGAGGCGCTCAGCGACCTCCTGGCGGAGTGGGAGAGATGGTCGGCGGAGATCCTGGAATCGCACATCTCCTACCCGATTCTCTGCTACTACCGGTCGCAGCATGACAACCAGAGCTGGCTCTCGGCGCTGGTGAGCGTGCTGGATGCATGTGCGCTGCTCATCACCACGATCGAGGGTTCAGCCTCCCGGCAGGCACAGCTGACATTTGCGATGGCGCGCCACGCGCTGATCGACCTGGGCCATGTCTTCCATCTGGAGGAACAGGAGGCGGAGTGGCTGGCGCGAGGACGCGACGCGCGGCTGCCGGGCGAGATCTTCGATCGGCTGTGTGACGCACTTGGCGAAGTGGATCTTCGGCTGTGCGGCGATCCGGCGTCCATGGAGCGGCTGACAGCGATTCGACAGCTCTACGAACCGCATGCGCTGGCGCTCTCGGAGTACCTGAAGATGCCTTTGCCGCAGTGGGTGGCTGAGCCCCGGAAGACGGATTATTGGAAGACGGTGTCGAGTCTGCGCTCGCAGGCCGCGGTAATCGCCGGGACCCGTGTCAATCATGTGAGTGAGCAGGCAGCTTCGGCGCACCTCCACGACGACGATCACGGGTTCTGACCCGCAGACAACGCCGCCGCCGCGGGAGAGCGGCGGCGGCGTTGCAACTCGGGCCCTTACTGCTGGAGGGCCGGACCGGCCGCCTGTGGGTTCAGCTTCTGGGCGGCGAGGAGACCGGCGGGCCCCTTGGGATCCTTATCCTTGAGCTGCGCGAGGATCTTCTTCGCGGCATCGGGCTTGCTCTGGGACTGGTAGAGCTCGGCAAGCTGCAACTGCGCGGTTCCGGAGGGTACAGAGCTGGATGGCTTGTTGGTCAGCTCGTTGTAGAGATCGATCGCCTGCTGATCGCGGCCGGTCTGCCGATAGAGCTGTGCCAGCGAGAGTTTCGCCAGGTTGGCAAGATCGCGATTCCAGCTGGAGGCGACTTCCTTGAGGGTGCTCTCGGCGGATGCGTTCTGTCCGGCCTCCATCGCAGTAAGACCGGCGAAGTAGCGGGCGTTCTTCCCATCCGGAGTCATGCCGTATTGGTTGGCAACTTGCATGAACAGGTCGTTCGCGGCCTTGGCTCGCTCGGTGGCGGAGCCAAAGGTCTTCACTCCAGGGGGGACGGCCTGTCCGGGATTGGCCAGCGGGGTCTGATAGGCCTGCATCGCGGCGCCAAAGGCGACTGAAGCCGCCTCCGAGCGCTTGTTGTAGACCACGCCGACGATGACAGCGACCAGAATGATCGCAAGCAGGATGGCGCTCGACACGATGACGGAACGGCGGTTCTCGCCGGCCCACTCGAGGCCGTGGGAGGTGGTGGTGACGAAGGCGTCGTTCTGCTTGAGGGCTGCTTTGGTTTGCTGATCCACGGTTGTGTTGGTCTTCCTTCTGGTGGCTGTTGCGAGATCTTCCGCGCAGTTATTCAGTTTATCAGGGGCAGTCGCCTGGAGTTGCCGGGGACGGGTCCTTTGCCATTGCCCTCCCCTCCAGCTCGGTTGCTACGCGGATTTCGGGGAGGCGCGCAGATCATCGCGCATTTCACTGCTTCGCGTTCAATGCCGTTAGACATTGCATAGGTTGAAGGCTGCACGGAGGGACGTTAGCGGGTCTTTGCGGGGGATGAACTCGTGGGCGACGTAGCCCTTGAAGCCGGTTGCGGCGATCGCCTGCATCACGGCTGGCCAGTTAACCTCCTGCGTCTCGTCCAGCTCGTGACGGCCCGGGACGCCACCGGTGTGAAAGTGCCCCATCCAGCGAGCGTTGGCCGTGATGGTCTCGATGACGTCGCCTTCCATAATCTGCATGTGGTAGATGTCGTAAAGCAGTTTGACGTGTGGGCTGTCGATCTGTTCGAGCACGCGGACGCCCCAGGCGGTGTGATCGCACATGTAACCGTGGTGGTCACGTTTGCTGTTCAGCAGCTCCATACAGATGGTTACGCCATGATCGGCAGCGATTGGAAGGAGGCGGCGGAGGCCGAGCACGGTATTCCTTGCTCCTTCCTCATCTGAGAGGTCAGGTGATCGCAGGCCGGAGAAGGTGATCACGTTGGGAACGCCGGCCTTGGCTGCAACCGGAACGTACTGGCGCATGCCGGCTTCGATGGCGGCGTGGTTCTCTGTGCGGTTGAGGCCCTGGTTGATCTCTCCGCCGCCGGCGTAGGCCATGGTGCAGCGAAGACCGAAACGGGCGGGCACGTCGTACTCCCCGGGCTTGAGGAGGTCGATACCTTCGAGACCGATGTTCGCGGCGGCGCGGCAAAGATCTTCGAGCGGCATCTTCTGATAGCACCACCGGCACACAGACTGGTGGATGCGATGGGCCGCGGAGGAAGAAGGAGTTTCGGCAAGGGCCGGCATGGGCATGAGAGCGGCGGCGACACTGCAGCCGATGAACTGGCGACGGTCCAGCGAGCGTAGGCGGCTTTGTTCGTTCAATCGAATTCCGTGATGATGAGGTGATTGCTTCCGGCATGAGTGTAGCGCGGACCGCTTGCCTCTGCTTTACAGCTGCAGCAGAGCGAGTTCGGGTGCGTTTAGAGTGACAGGATGGGAATTTGTCGCAAGGTGGACGTGGTGGGTGTGGGGCTGAACGCCACCGATACGGTGATCCCGCTGACGACGTACCCGACCTCGGGTTCAAAGGTGGAGTACCGAGGGGGGAGCGTCCTTCCGGGCGGACAGGTGGCCACGACCGTCGTCGCGTGCCAAAGATGGGGTCTGCAGACGCGCTACGTGGGGAAGCTGGGCGATGACAATGCGGCGGCGCTCCACCTGAAGGAGTTTGCGAGCGCAGGTGTGGAGACCCAGTTGGCCATCGTCGAGGGCGGAACGAGCGCACAGTCCCTGATCCTGGTAGATGCGGAGGGCGAGCGTACGGTGCTTTGCCGGCGGGATGACCGTATGGTTCTGCAGCCGGAGGAGCTCCGGCGTGAGTGGATCGTGAATGCCCGGGCGTTGCATGTGGACGGCTACGATACCGCGGCGGCCACATTGGCAGCCGGATGGGCGCGCGAGGCAGGAGTACCGGTCATCGCGGACCTGGATGAGCTCTACACGGGAGTTGAGGAGTTGCTGAACAGGATCGACTACCTGATTGTGAGCCGCGATTTCCCGGGACGACTTACAGGCGAGATGGAACTTGAAACAGCGATCCGAGCAATACATCGAACCTACGGATCAACGCTGGTTGCCGCTACGCTTGGGCACGACGGCGTTGTGGCCTGGGATGGGCATCGCTTGCACCACGCGCCCGCCTTCCAGGTCCGGGTCACGGATACGACAGGCGCGGGAGACATCTTTCACGCGGGCTTTATCTACGGCCTGCTGCAGGGGTGGGCGACAGAGCGACAGCTGGACTTTGCGTGTGCGGCGGCGGCGCTGAACTGTATGGCGACGGGCGCTCGCGGCGGCATCGAGCCGGTCGTGCAGATCGAGCAACTGATGAAGACCGGGGCACGACATCCCGCGCCCTGTCCCGTGCCTGCCGCAGACTGACGGCCCCCGACCATAAGGCGAACCGCTCTACTTGATGTCGCGCCAGTTGTCTCCGATGCCAACGTCCGCGACGATGGGGATTGAGAACTCCGCCACGTTCTCCATCTCGTGCTTCACGAGCTGCTGCATCTCTTCGGCCTCTTCGGGGACGACGTCGAAGAGGAGCTCATCGTGGACCTGCAGGGTCATCTGGCTGCGGAGTTTGCGGTCGCGTATGACCTGGTCGAGCTTGATCATGGCGAGCTTGATGAGGTCGGCCGCGGTGCCCTGCAGGGGAGTGTTGATTGCGGTGCGTTCGGCGAATCCGCGCATGTTGGGGTTTCGGGACTGGATGTCGGGAATGGGGCGGATGCGGCCGAAATGGGTGCTGACGGACTGATCGCGGCGAACGGTGTCGAGTGTCTCTTCGATGAAGCGCTTGATGCCGGAATACCGCTCGTAGTAGCGGTCGATGTACTCCCTGGCCGTTCGCTGATCGATGTTGAGCTGGGCAGCCAGGCCGAAGGGGCTGATGCCGTAGACAATGCCGAAGTTGACGGCCTTGGCGCGGGCGCGGGTCTCCTTATCCATCGTTTCGGGATCGACCTCAAAGACCTCGGCGGCGGTAAGGGTGTGGATGTCCTTGCCGGTGCGGTAGGCGTCGAGCAGCAGCGGGTCCTGGGAGAAGTGCGCCATCAATCGGAGCTCGATCTGCGAGTAGTCAGCGGACATGAGGACGTTGCCCGGGGCTGCGATGAAGGCTGCGCGGATCTCTCGTCCAAGGGCGGTGCGTGTGGGAATATTCTGCAGATTCGGGTTCGTCGAAGACAGGCGACCCGTGGCGGTACCCACCTGGTTGAAGGTGGTGTGGACACGGCCTTCTCGGTCGGCAAGCTGCGGGAGCTGGTCGAGATAGTTGGACTTGAGCTTGGCGAGCTGACGGTACTCGAGGACCTGGGCGGGAACGGGGTGGAGCTGGGCGAGGTCTTCGAGGACGTCCTGTGCGGTTGAGATCACGCGACCCTTGCCGTACTTCATGGGCTTCGCGAGGTTCATCTTGTTGAAGAGGACGTCGCCGAGCTGCTTGGGGGAGTTGATGTTGAAGCGATGGCCGGAGCCCTCGTAGATCTTATCGGCGAGGGTATCCATGTCTACGGTGAGGCGAGAGGACATCTCGCGGAGGATGACGGGGTCGACGCGGACGCCCGCCTGCTCCATGCGGAGGAGCACGGGGACAAGAGGGAGGTCGATGGTCTTGTAGACCCGGAGGAGCGGGTTCGTCTCCGAGAAGTCCGGCACCCGGGGGGCGGGCTCTGCGAAGAGCATCTCGCGAGTCATCGCGCCGCCAAGCGCCGGCTCATCGTGGGGGATATTGTGGGCAACGGGAGCGGACTCCGCGATCTGCTGAAGCAGGATTGGCACAAGCCGGCTGATGGCGCTCGCGGCCTCGGGCAGCAGGGTCTCGGGCGCGTGGGTGAGGGCACGCGAGGAGGAGCGGGCGGCGACATCGGCAAGCGTGTGCGAACCGTGCGTGGGGTTGGTGAGATAGCTGAGGAGCATTACGTCGACGACGGGTCCGGCAAGCGTGATGCCACGCGCGGCGAGAGCGCGGGTGACAGCTTTAAGGTCGTGGACGTGCTTGGGGAGGGTAAGGTCTTCAAGCGCTCCGCGGACAGCGGCGCCGTAGCCTGGGTCGTCCAGATCTGCCTGGAGCCCGAGGCTCGGAGAGCTCGAAATACCCAGCGGGCAGGCGGAGATCTCGACCTGCTTTTCAGCTTCGGCGGGTGTCGCAGCCACCGGGGGAGCACCGAAGAGTGACATCGTCTCGGGCTGCGACTGTTCGGGCTCGACCTCTTCGGCGATATCGCCGGGCTCGGCCGAGATCTCCTCCGAGATCGCCTGGGCCGTCTCGGATATAGCGATGGACAGGCCTTGTGCGCGGCCAGAGGTCTTGTCGAGAGTGCGGGCTTCGGAGAGAAGAGCTTCCACCTCCCCGGACGTTGGTTTGCTGTTGAACGTGATCGCGAGGTTGTCGGTCGCGGGGGCAAGCTCTTTGAGCAGCGTCGTGAACTCCAGCTCCGAGAAGAGCAGCCGGCACGCAGCGTTGTCGACGGGCTGGGTACGCATGTCGTCGAGCGAGAACTCGATCGGAACGGACGTGTGGATAGTGACGAGCTCCTTCGACAGAAGGATGTTGTCGCGATTGTTTTGCAGCGACTCCCGGTAAGTCTTCTTTTTGACCTCGTCCGCCCGGTCGAGGGCCGCTTCCACGGAGCCGAACTGCTGGATCAGATCGACAGAGCCCTTGTCGCCGATTCCGGGGGCTCCCGGGATGTTGTCGATGGCGTCTCCGCGAAGAGCCATGACGTCGATGACCTGCTGCGGAGGGACGCCTAGAACGGCCTCAACCCCGGTGGGATCGAGAATGAGATTGTCCTTGGTGGGATTCAGGATGGAGACGGACTCGTTCACCAGCTGCATCATGTCCTTGTCTGAGCTGACGACGAAGACCTTGTGGCCCAGAGCGGAGAGCTGGCAGGAGAGCGTTCCAATGACGTCGTCGGCCTCGAAGCCCTCGTAGAACAGAATGGGGATACGGAAGGCTTCGAGGGCACGGCGGATGTAAGGCTGCTGCTGGATAAGGTCGGGCGGGGTTTCGGTGCGATTGGCCTTGTAGCCTCCGTACTCGATCGTCTCGAACTGCTGAGTCTTGATATTGAACTTCTGGACGTCCTTGAGCTGGCTGGCCTGGGCGTTGCGATGGACGGGAGCACCAACGTCGTAGACCGCGGCAAGGTACTGCGGCGCGAAGTCCTTGCGCAGCTTGTTGATCATGTTCACGAAGACATAGGTCGCGGCCGTAGGGATTCCAGTGCGCGTCGACATGGGGCGCTGGCGCTGCATCGCGTGATAAGCGCGGAAGATGAAGGCCATCGAATCCAGGAGATAGATGGGGGGCTTGTCACTGGTGGGCTGCTGGGTTGGAAGGCTCTGGGGCTTTGCTGCTTTGGTCGCCATGGGTGCTTTGATGGTAGCGCGGAGCCGGGGTGCGGTGGATGGCGACCGGTTTACAGGATGAGCATGCAGTCGCCGTATGAGAAGAAGCGGTAACGCTGGCGGACAGCATGCGCATATGCGGCGAGCACCGGCTGGGTACCGGCGAAGGCGCTGACGAGCATGAGGAGGGTGGACTGGGGTAGGTGGAAGTTGGTGAGGAGGCCGTTTACCAGGCGGAATGCATGGCCGGGGCTGAGAAAGATGCTGGTCGATCCGGAGTGGGGTTCCAGATGGGCGCGACCTCCGCTGGCCGCCTGCATGGCACAGTGCTCCAGGGTGCGGGTCGTGGTTGTGCCTACTGCGATGATTCGTCGATCTTCGGCGACTGCGGCATTGATCGCCGCTGCGGCTGCGGCCGGGAGTGTGTAGAGCTCGGTATGCAGGTGGATGTCTTCGACGTTTTCGACGCGAACCGGTTGAAAGGTGCCGAGACCGACGTGAAGTGTGATGTATTCGACCGCAACTCCGCGGGTGCGCAGACCCGAGAGAATCTCCGGGGTGAAGTGAAGGCCGGCGGTGGGGGCGGCGGCAGAGCGGTGCTCGGGGGAGGAGGTGGGTTGGGCGTAGACGGTCTGGTAGCGGTCGCGGTCGGCAGGGGTGTCGGGCTCGGATCTCTCGCGGTGGATGTAGGGGGGCAGGGGCATGTGGCCGATCTGCTCCACGGTGGCGAGGAAGTCCCGTGCAGGTGAGAAGCAGAGGATGCGCTCGCCGAAGTCGTTTGCTTCCAGCACTTTGGCTTCGAGGACCGGAGTTGGGGAGGAGGTGGAGTGGAAGAGGAGACGCTCGCCGGGTGGAACTTTGCGGCTCGGCCGGACGAGGGCTCGCCAGACGATGTCGCCGGGGTGCTGCGGGCTGAGGTCTTCGGTGAGAAGTACCTCGACGCGGCCGGTCGGGCCGGGTGAGTTGGAATGGGTATGCAGGCCGGCACGGGTCGCGAAGAGGCGGGCCGGTAAGACGCGGGAATCATTGAGGATAAGGAGGTCGCCGGGCCTCAGGAGGGACGGGAGGGAGGTGAAGACGTCGTCGTGACAGGCCCCTGTTGCGCGGTCGAGAACAAGCATGCGACTGGATCCGCGGACCTCTGGCGGAGTCTGCGCGATAAGTTCTTCGGGGAGGTTGAAGTGGAAGTCGTCGACGCGCACACCTCCAGTCTACGAGGTGTTTTTTGCGTGGTGAATGTGTGGTGAGCGCGTGGTGCGGACGTGGTGTTTGCGTGGTGAGCGGGGGCTCCCGGAACGTACATGCAGGAGTGCGCAAGACATGCAGGAGTGCGCAAGAGAGGGCGGCTACTTTTGTCCGGAGCGCGGCTCCCTAGTGGCGTGATTTCGGCGCGATACAACCTCATCTGCCATGGCGACCGAGCGATCGAGGATGCGCTGGACCGCGGAAGGGTCTGGACTCACCCTCTCCCCGGAGGCGTGCGCGGGCCAGGTGACGAGGACGCGGGAGAAGGGTTTGGGGATCAGGAAGCGATCCCAGGAGCGGATCTGCCAGGCACGGTCGGGCAGAGCGTAGAACGCGCCGATCCGTGGGGCGTCGACTAGGGCGGCGAGGTGCGCGGCGCCGGGTTTAGCGATGAAGGCGGGACCTCTCGGGCCGTCGGCGGTGATGGCGCAGATGTGGCCTTGCCGGTAGGCGCGGGCGAGGTTGCGGAGGCCGGAGGCTCCGGCACGGGAGGTGGAGCCGCGGACGGCGACGAAGCCGAGTCGCTCGACGGTGCGGGCGATGAGCTCGCCGTCGAAGCTCTGGCTGATAAGGATGGCGATGCGCCGCTTGCGGAAGCGGTAGGCGCAGGCGAGGAGGGAGCGGTGCCAGAAGACGAAGATGGATGGGCCGGGGAGCTGGTCGCCGGGGATTGTGCCGGGATCGGTTACATCCTCATATCGGAGGGTGGAGCCGAGCAGGAGGATGAGCATGGCCGCGACAGGTGGGACGAAGGCAAGCGCGAGGCGCTGCTGGCGGGTGTAGGGCGGCACGGGATTGAGTGTACTTGGGCGTGAGGGGAGACAGGCGAAGCCGTGACTCGGTGCAGGTCGCAACCGGTGTGGCGGCGGTATGAGTGGATCCGGCTATTTGCAAGCGGCAGATGTGGGGCAGCGCGCGTCGATGACCATGTCGAGTGCGGCGTCGAAGCCGAGGGGCGAGATGTTTGCGGCGGGATCGGCATCGATATCGACCTTGTGGGCGATGACCAGATCCATTGCCGGGAAGACGGTGATGAACTGTCCGCCGGTGCCCATGGCGGAGAAGGCGCCCTGAAAGGGACCCATGAAGGAGTTGCCGGGATAGAAGGGTGCGTCCCAGACCCACCAGAGGCGGCCGTACCCCCACCGGGTCGGGAAGCCCGCGGTGCGGAAGGGGGTGGGGTTGAGTTCGGCCGAGGGTGTGACGAGGCTCGTGCTCCAGCCGAGCAGATCGGCGCTGGCGATCTGTTTGCTGCCCCATCTGCCGTGCATGAGCATAAGCGTGCCGAGGCGGGCCATGTCGCGGGTAGAGAGCCACATGGGGTAGAGGGGATGGGCGTGGTCCGGGTAGGTGGTCTTCTTCTGGCGGGCGCGGTCGAAGTCCTGCATGCCGAGGGGAACGGCGAGATCGTCGCGGAGGGCGTCGTAGATGTTCTTGCGGGTGAGCTTTTCAAAGAGATCACCGAGCGCGTTGAAGTCCCAGTTGTTGTAGAAGAAGTGAGCTCCGGGGAGCTCCGAACCGCGCCTGGGCGCGACGCTGTCCTGATCGGTATCGCCGTTGGGGATGTAGATGCCGGAGCGTGCGGCGAGGAGCTGCTCGAAGTTGGCCTGCTCTTCGGGATGGACGAAGGGAACCTTGTCCTCGAGTCCAAGGCTGGATACGGTGGCGTAGTTGAGATTGTCGGGGAGACTTCTGGTTTCGGCGGCGAAGAGGATGTCGAGGACGCTTTTGCGGACGGAGGCGACGTTGGTGGCTCGGGCGATGTCGCCGTACTCGAAGATGACCTTGCCCTTGTAGACGGCCATCATGGCGGTGGTGGGCTGGGTTTTGAGCCAGGCGCGAAGGGCGTCGAGGCGTGCTGCGGAGAAGCCTGCGGCTCCGGGGGTGACGTGCTCCCAGGTAGCGCCGGGCACGACGTACCCGTTGCCCATGTCGATAGAGGAGGCGGGCTTCACCGCGGTCTGGGCCGGGGACGAGAGGGCGGAGACAAGCAGCAGGAAGGCAAGGGTCCGGGGCTTTTGCACGGCAGAAGTGTAGCAAGTCCTCTGCCGGAAGGGGCGTGGCGGATTGTGGGTCGAGTCGGCTCTTAGCTGTACTTGAGCCAGCGGAGGATCTCCGGGAGGTTGGGCTTCTTACCGTACATCAGGATGCCGACGCGGTAGATGCGCGAGGCGACCCAGAGGATGGCGTAGATGGTGACGCCCATGAGGGCGATGGAGAGGAGGATCTGCCAAGCCGGGGGCATCGCCATGGAGATGCGGAGGTACATGATGAGCGGGGTGCAGAAGGGTATGAGCGAGAGGACGGTAGCCGTGGTTCCGCTGGGGTTGTTGATGACGACGCCGAGCGAGAACATGCAGGCGGCGAGCGGCATGACGAGGAACATGTTGAGCTGCTGCAGCTCCTGCTCGGAGTTGGTCATGGCGCCGAGGGCGGCGGCGATGGAGGAGTAGAGGAGAAAGCCAAGCAGGAAGTACAGGACGAAGAAGCCGATCTGCGCGACGGAGAGCGAGATGTGGGCGGATCCGCCGGCGAGCGAGGAGACGAGCGAGGTGCTGGTGAGGATGACTGCCGTGAGGAGCCAGATGCCGACCTGGGTGAGGCCGACGGAGCCTACGCCGATGACCTTTCCGGCCATCATCTCCTCGGGGCGGATGGTGGCGAGGAGGACCTCGAAGACGCGGGAGGTCTTCTCTTCGATGATGGAGCGCGCGACGTTCATGCCATAGAGCATGATGACGAAGTACATGAGGAAGAAGAGGACGTAGGCGCCGATAAAGGCGGAGGTGGTGTCGGCGTTTTTGCCGGCCTGGGTGGTGTCGACCCTGACTGGCTGCATGAGGGCATCGACGTCGGAGGCGACCATACCCTGGTGGGCGAGGCGCTCGCGCATGAGCACGGTCCGGAGCGCCCCGGTGACGTTGCCCTTGGTGGCGATGTCTCCTGCGGAGCGCGGGGTGTAGGCGAAGGTGGGGCGGTCGCTCGAGGTCTTTCCGGGGGTGACCCAGAGGTAGCCGTCGAGGGCCTTGTCGGCGAGCTCGTTATCAAGGGTCGATCGGGTGTCGCTGCCCGGGGGCGAGATGACGTCGACGCTCATCTTTGAATCTTTGCCGTTGGTGAGCTCGGCCTGGAGGTCGGTGGCGAGTTGCTGATCCTTCGAGACGATGGCGATGTGCGATGTGGACTTCGACTTCGCGGACATCATGATGCTGCCGACGATGCCTCCGCCCATGAGGAGGGGGATAAGGATGGTGGTGAGGAGGAAGGCCTTGGTGCGGACGCGCTCAAGGTACTCGCGCTTGGCGATGAGCCAGACGTTATGCATGGACGGGGCCTCCGGCGAGAGCTTCTACGGGTGCGCGCTGGGAGTTGCCGATGGCGGATGCGGCGGCTTCTCCACCGATCTTTTCGATGAAGATCTCTTCGAGGGTTGGTTCCATGACCTCGAAGCGGGATATGCGGGTTCCGCGGCTGACGGCCTCGGCGAGGAGCGGCTGGGCGTCGGGGCTGATGCCGCCCTCGGAGTAGAGCTTGATTTCCGCGTGGCCGTTGTAGTTCTTGGCGCTTTCGATGCTGGGGTGCTGAAGAAAGGTGTCGTCTCCTTCAAAGGTCATCTGGACGCGATTGCGGGGGTAGCGCGACTTGACCTCGCGCATGGTGCCGGAGAGGACGAGGTTGCCGCCGGCGATGAGGGCGATGGAGTCGCAGAGCTTTTCGGCCTGGTCCATGCGATGGGTGGAGAAGAGGACGGCTTTGCCCTGCCCGCGAAGGTCGACGAGGGTGTCCTGGAGGAGGGTGGCGTTGACGGGGTCGAGGCCGGAGAAGGGCTCGTCCATGATGATGAGGTCGGGCTCGTGGAGGAGGGTGGAGATGAACTGGATCTTCTGCTGCATGCCCTTGGAGAGCTCTTCGGTCTTTTTGGGGATGGCCTCGGTGATCTCGAGGCGGTCGCACCAGACGTGGGCCCGCTTGGACGCGGTGGTGGCGTCAAGGCCGTGGAGCTGACCGAGGAAGATGAGCTGGTCCATGACCTTCATCTTCTTGTAGAGGCCGCGCTCTTCGGGGAGGTAGCCGACACGCTTGAGGTTGGAGCGCGTGAAGGGCTGATCGAAGAGGCGAACGGTTCCGGAGTCTGGAACCGTGATGCCGATCATCATGCGGATGGAGGACGTTTTGCCGGAGCCGTTGGGACCGAGGAGACCGAACATGGTGCCGGGCTCGATCTGGAAGCTCATGTCGTTGACGGCGACTTTGGTGTCGTAGGCTTTGCGGACGTGCTCGAGCTGTACTACGGGCATGCGGGTTGAGCTCCGGTGCGGACTTTTGTGGGAAGCCCGGTTCGAGGCAAGTTTAGCAGGGCCGATTTGACCGGACTCGAGCCGGGATGGGCGGCGTTGACGGTGCGATCAGAGAAGGGCGGCTTTGCAGAGGGGCTCGGACCGGATGTCGGAGAGGAGAGGCGTGGTGTTGAAGTCGGCGGAGCGATCCGTGACGGAGAGGCGGAGCTCGGGGAGGGCGACGAGGTAGCGGAGGAGGACGGGAGCGCCTTCCATGTTGCCGGAGTGGAGGCCGGGGGAGCTGTAGCGAAGCATGCCGTTTGGCTCACGGAGGCTCTCCCACTGGCGCTTCATGCCGTTGATGTGGGTGTAGCCGGAGAAGTCGAGGGTGACGTCGACGCGGGCGGGGCGAGGATGGGCGGGGGAGGGCTGGACGGGCGGGTGGAAGTCAAGGTCGGAGACGTCGCCGAACTGCACAAGGAGATCGAAGCCGAGCTTGCCGGAGCTTTGGCGGGTGCATTGGGCGATCAGGGTCGGAGCGTCGGTGAGGGCGATGGGCATCAGGGGAGAGTTTGAGGCGAGGCGGCCGGGGAGAAGGATGCGGGTGTACTCGGTGCCGGTGTCGGGATCGGTTCCCTCGATGTGGCGGAGATGGGAGGAGGGCTGTTGGGCGATGCAGGCCGTTGCCAGGATGAGCGCTGCGGTCGAGAGGAGGCGGGGGAGGGCGGCGGGAGGTGGCATGAGGGCGATGCTAGAGAGCGGGCCTGTGGACGGGACATAGCACCTTCTGGGGAGGATCGGGGCGACGGAGGCGCAGGTGTGGTGAGCTTGGTAGCATCGCTCTGTGCTTGAGCTGTCGACGCCGGTGAAGTTTGTGAAGCGGGTGGGGGAGCGTGTCGCGGAGGAGTTGGGCCGGCGCGGTGTGGAGACGGTCGAGGATCTGCTGTATCACCTGCCGTTCCGGTACGAGGACAGGCTGCATCCGCGGCCGATCGCGGAGCTGACACCCGGGGGGATGGCGAGCGTCATCGGCGAGGTGCGGGGGACGGTTCTGCTGCGGACGCGGGCGCGACCGATCTTTGAGATGACGGTGGGCCAGGGGACAAGCTCGGTGAAGTGCATCTGGTTCAACGGGACGTACCTCCGGGACCGGTTTAAGCCGGGGCAGATGGTGGCGTTGTACGGGCAGTTGGAGGCGTCGCGATCAACGGCCGGAAGGCTGAAGATGATCCAGCCGCAGTTCGAGATACTGCCGGGACCGGGCGACAAGGACGACGGGTTCGCGATGCTGGAGGTGGGCAGGATCGTGCCGGTGTACGAGACGCTGGGCGGGACGACGGCGTGGGGGGCACGGCTGGGATCGCGGTGGCTACGGCGGGTGGTTTGGGGATTGTTTGAGGAGCTGGGGGCGGTCGAGGGATCAAGGGAGGAGACGCTGCCGGGGGTGCTGCTGGAGAGAATGGGGCTGCCGGGGCGTCTCCCCGCTCTGCGAGCGGTGCATTTTCCTGAGGCGGGGACGTCGATGGTGGATCTGATGGGAGCGACGACGGCGGGGCACCGGCGGCTGATCTTTGAGGAGTTCTTCTACCTGGAGCTTGGCCTGGAGCTGAAGCGGCGGCGGATGCGGGATCGGATTGGAACTGCTTTTGTTACGAATGCGGAGGTGCGAGAGGCTTTGAAGCAGGTGCTCCCCTTCAAGCCGACGGCGGCGCAGAAGCGGGTGCTGGGGGAGATTGCAGGGGATATGCGGGCGACGCAGCCGATGCGGCGGCTGCTGCAGGGCGATGTGGGGTCCGGGAAGACGATTGTGGCGATGCAGGCGGCGCTGGTGGCGATCGAGAATGGGTACCAGGTGGCGATGATGGCGCCGACCGAGATCCTGGCGACGCAGCACTTCCTGTCGGCGAGAAAGCTGCTGGCGGAGAAGGTGTCTCCGCGCACGGGACGGGGCTACCGGGTGGGGCTGCTGACGGGATCTCTGGACACGCGCACGAAGCGGGAGGCGCAGGGGCGGATCATGCGGGGGGAGACGCAGCTGGCGATCGGGACGCATGCGCTGATCGAGGAGAAGGTGGAGTTCGAAAACCTGGGGCTGGTGATTGTGGATGAGCAGCACCGGTTCGGTGTGCAGCAGAGGTTCAAGCTGATGAGGAAGCCGAACGCGGAGGGTGAGCCGCAGGAGCCGGATGTGCTGGTGATGACGGCGACGCCGATTCCGCGGACGCTGGCCCTGACGCTCTATGGAGATATGGATGCGAGCGTGATCGACGAGCTGCCGCCGGGGCGCTCGCCCATTGTGACGCGAAGGGTTACAGATGCGAAGGCGGCAGAGGTGTGGGGTTTTTTGCGGAAGCAGGTGAGCGCGGGGCGGCAGGCTTACGTGGTGTACCCGGTGATTGAGGGTGCGAAGGAGGACCAGGCGGAGCTCGACTTTGCGCGAGAGGAGGAGGGAGGAGGAGAAGGCGCGGCCGACCGCAGCAACGCAGGCCTCGCTGCTTCGGTCGAGATATCAGGAATGAGAGCCAAGGGAGGCGGCGGAGATGCGGTGGGGCGGCGTAGGGGCGGCAGGGAAAAAGGTGGCCAAGGCAAAGCGTTGCAGGGCGAGGAAGGCAGGGGGAAAGGGAGATCGGCCGGGGGGCTGTTTCCAAAGGCAAAGCTGAGGTCGGCGACGGAGATGTTTGAGGAGTTGCGGGCGGGAGCCCTTGCGGGCCTGAGGGTAGGGCTGCTGCACGGACGGCTGAGCTCCGCCGACAAGGAGGTGGAGATGCGGCGATTTCAGCGAGGGGAGACGGATGTACTGATTGCGACGACCGTGATTGAGGTGGGTGTGGATGTGCCGAATGCAACGGTGATGGTGATCGAGCATGCGGAGCGGTTTGGGCTTGCGCAGATGCATCAGCTTCGCGGGCGGGTGGGGCGTGGGGCAGCGAAGAGCTACTGCGTGCTGATGACGGGCGGACGGGTGAGTGAAGAGGCGGAGGAGCGGCTGGGCGCGATGGTGCGGACCCAGGACGGATTTGAGCTGGCGGAGATCGACCTGAAGCAGCGGGGGCCGGGAGAGTTCTTCGGAACGCGGCAGGCAGGGACGCCGGAGCTGCGGGTGGCGAACCTGGTTCGGGACCGCGCGGTGCTGGAGCTGGCGAAGCTGGAGGCGGGTCGATTTGCCGAAGGCCCTGATCCGGCGACGAGCGAGGAGGAGCGCGAGGCGGTGTGGGTGCGGCTGAAGGCGCAGTGGCAGCGGAGGTACGGCCTGGTCGAGGCCTGAGAGAAGGGGGAGATTGTCAGCGCTGGTTGGCAGCCGGCAACTCGACCCCTGGGATGTGAGGATTGAGAAGCTTACGACGCCACGGCCGGGGTGAGCTGGCCAGCGTTGGCGGCGATGGACTTTTTGGGGCCGCGCTTGCGGGCTACAAGGACGCGGATGCGTTCGATCATTTCAGCGGGAGAGGCGGCGCCCTTGGGAAGAAAGACGTCGGCGCAGAGGGCGCGGTCGAACGAGTTGACGGTGCCGGAGACGATCATCGCGGGAAGGCCAGGGTGGAGCTGTTTGGCGCGGCGAACGAGTTCGTTTCCGTCCATCTGGGGCATGAGCAGATCGCAGAGAAGGAGGTCGATCGAGCCGGGGAGGGATCGTTGAACGATCTCGAGGGCATCGTGCGCTGCCTGGGATGCGATGACGCGATACCCGCGGGTTTCGAGGAGAAAGGTTCGTACGGAGAGGATGGCTTCGTTGTCGTCGACGCAGAGGATGGTCTTCTTGGGGCGCAATTCGTGCTCGCTTCTGCCAAGAGCCGCATTGTTGCGGCACTCCGGCGGATGGGTCGTCTCCGCGGTCCGGCTGGTTGGCCAGATCGGCGGAGGGGGACACGGGGCCGTAGACCCCATGCCGGCGAGGAGCGCCGCAGTCGAAGCGAGGGGACACAGCTCGGGAGCGAGGAGACGGAGATCTCCCGGCAGCCTGAAGGGGCTGTGCCCGCGCGGCGACGACAGGGATCTGCCGGACCATGGGGTTCGAGAGAGGCCGGGTGCAGACGCAGGCTGCCTGGCTGCTCCTGTGGGTGCCTTGGCGGGGTCCGCGAGTACAGGGAGACCCCGGAAATAGAACGAGGGGGTCTCGCGTGCGTTTGCGGCGAAGCCGACACACTGAGGGGCGGAGCCGACTGCGTGGGCAGAGCGGTCTCTCTCAACTCAAGTTGTAGGAAAAACAGGCGAAAGCAAAGGTTTACCGGAGGGGCGTTCAGCGTTTCTGCCGAAGCTCACCAGCAACTCCCGCTCAGAGTACGAAGGGGGCATACGGGTGTGCAACAGCGAAGTTCTAGCGAAAGTTCGCGAGATTTTAGCTTGATCTCTTTCCCAGAATCGGAAGTGGGCGTGGATACAGGGGATGGAGATGCGGAGGCCTGTGAATATCAGGTGCATTACGGCAGGAAAAGGTGTCCCGATGCAACGGGAATGGTGCGTCCGCCGACGAACACATCGGTGACGGCGTCGCCATTGCGGGTGGCCTGGAGGTGGAGGCGGCTGGGCCTGAGCATCTCGATTCCCTGCTCCAGCACGACGGGTTGTCGGCTGGGGACGAGGTTGTGCCGCACCAGCCAGGCGATGGCGCAGCCCGAGGCGGAGCCGGTAGCGGGATCTTCGCCGTTGGGAAACTGCATGCGGGCGTGCCAGTCGGCGAGCGAGCCTTTGGCGGCGCGCGTGACGCAGAAGAAGAACTTAGCGCCGGTTCGGTGGAGGTAGGGCCGCGCGGTATGCTGCGGGATCTCGAGGCGGGAGGCGACCTCAAGCGAGCGGAGGGGGACGATGCAGAAGGCCATTCCGGTAGAGACGGTCTGGACGGGAGCGGAGGGGTCGAGGTCTTCGGGCGAGAGGTTGAGGGCGGCGGCGACGGCGATGGGGTCGTGGGTCGCTCCGAAGACTGGATCGTTCTGTCGCATGGTGCCGAAGATGCCGGGCCGGCCTGGATCGGCGGGGCGGAAGGTGACCGGGATGCGACCGGCCTCGAGGTCGAGGACGATGGTCTCCTCCCCGCGGAGGTCGGGGTGATTGGCGTGAAGCCAGGCGGCTGTGCCAAGGGTGGGATGGCCGGCGAAGGGGAGTTCCTCCTCCGTGGTGAAGATGCGGACGTGAACGCCCTCGGCGCGCTCGACCTCGGGCGACCGGGGAAGGATGAACGTGGTCTCGGACAGGTTGGTTTCGCGCGCGATGCGCTGCATCTGGTCGGTGGAGAGGCCGCTCGCATCGGTGAATATGGCGAGGGCATTGCCTTCAAGGGCGCGCTCGGCGAAGACGTCGGAGACGGCGTAGGGCAGGTTGCGGGTGGCCGTTGGGAGGAGGGGCTGGGTTGACATGGGCAGGCTCCGGGAATATTGTTTCATCAAGCGATGACCCGTTCCTTCTCCAACTTTGCCTGCACCTGCTGCCGCTGCTGTTGCTGTGGCCCTGTGCGGGTTTGTGGATGAGTGAGCGAAGCTGAGATCGAATAAAACGCCCATCAGACACCCACCCGCCAGAGAGCCTGGTGGGTTTTTCATTTTCCGGAAGAGATTTTCTAAACGCGCATGTTGGAATCGCCCAACGAAGAGGAAAAGACGATGTCACTCCGCATCAACGATATTGCACCCGACTTTACGGCTGAGACGACCCAGGGCACGATCCGCTTCCACGATTGGATCGGCGACGGGTGGGCGGTTCTGTTCTCGCATCCGAAGGATTTCACGCCTGTGTGCACGACGGAGCTGGGGGCGGTAGCGGTGCTTGAACACGAGTTCGCAAAGCGTGGAGCAAAGGTGATTGGCCTGAGCGTTGACCCTGTCGAGAACCATGCGAAATGGGCGCAGGATATCGAGGACGTGGGCGGAGCGAAGGTGAACTATCCGATGATCGGAGATCCGGAGCTCAAGGTGGCGAAGCTGTACGACATGCTGCCGGCGGATGCTGGCGACACGTCAGAGGGGCGGACTCCAGCCTTGAACGCACCGGTGCGGACCGTGTTTCTGATCGGGCCGGATAAGCGGATCAAGCTGACGATCTCTTACCCAATGGCGACGGGACGGAACTTCGACGAGATCATCCGCGTTCTGGACTCGATCCAGCTGACGACAAAACACAAGGTTTCGACGCCGGCGAACTGGAAGCAGGGCGACGACATCATCATCGCGGGAACGGTCTCTGACGAAGAGGCGAAGCAGATCTACCCGGAGGGCTTCAAGACATTGAAGCCGTACCTTCGGACGGCCGCGCAGCCGCGGTAACAAACCGCACATCTTTCCGCTGCGCTGCAAGGTGGAGCGCGGCGGCGGTTGGCACCGATGGCGAAGTGGCTAACGCGCTGGTCTGCAAAACCAGTATTCATGGGTTCAAATCCCATTCGGTGCTCCAAATTTTTCAGAGGTCTATCTGAGGTCACGATGAGCGAAGGACGCATTCCACGGATTCTGGAGCAGGCACCGGACTTTGAGGCGAAGAGCACGCACGGCGTGATCCGGCTGAGTGATTACACCAGCAAGGGCAAGTGGGTGATGCTGTTTTCGCATCCTTCGGACTTCACCCCGGTCTGCTCGACGGAGTTCATCGAGTTTGCGAAGCGGAACGACAGATTCGAGCGGCTGAATGTGCAGCTGATTGGTGTTTCGATTGACTCGGTGCCTTCGCATATAGCGTGGGTGCGGGACCTGGAGCAGATGTCGGGTGTGCCGATCAAGTTTCCCGTGATCGCGG
The DNA here is from genome assembly GCA_963719405.1 of uncultured Acidobacteriaceae bacterium. Taxonomy (GTDB): domain Bacteria; phylum Acidobacteriota; class Terriglobia; order Terriglobales; family Acidobacteriaceae; genus Edaphobacter. Next base: position 3,033,934 of record OY970381.1, on the reverse strand, counting down.
ACCTGGATCAGAAGGTCTCGCAGGCATATGGCCTGGTGCATGAGGCTGTGAGCGACACGGCAACGGTGCGGGCGGTGTTTGCGATCGATCCGGAGGGCCGGATCCGGGCGCTGCTCTACTACCCGCAGCAGCTGGGGCGAAATGTAGATGAGTTGCTGCGCATATTCCAGGCGTTGCAGACGGTGGATGCAAACAGCGTGAGCACACCTGTCGACTGGATTCCGGGTGACCAGGTTGTGGTGCCGGCGCCTGCGACGACGGCGGATGCGGCACGGCGGACGAGTGGCGGAGGGGCCGGGCTGAATGTGAAGAGCTGGTACCTTTCCACAAAGGAGCTGGCGACCTCGGCGAGGTAGCTGGTGGGCGCGGTGCGGGGCGTGCGTGCGGGACAGACTTCGAATGGAAGTGTGGGCCTGGACGGTCCGGGTGGGCTGTCTGCTTGACAGTGCGATCGGCGATCGTGTGTTATCGCGAATTAGTTTGAACTCTGGCGAATGTCCCCGTTTTCGATCTATAGCGGGATCGAAGGGAACGCAGGCCTTTGGGGCAGACTGTCGGAGACATGCGAGGAGAGGCTTTTTGACACTGAGACTTGTGAGAGTTGGCGGCGTAGCGGCGGCTTTGATGCTTGGGCCCATGATGTTTGCACCCATGATGCTGGCGCAGGCGGGGATGACGCCGAACGAGAGGTTTGCGGGCGTGGGGGATTCGCCGCAGGATGCGGGCCCACTGGCGAAGGATCTGTCGGGATCGGTGAAGCCTGCTGATGTGCGGATGGCGATGAAGCGGGTCGCGGACTGGCAGATGGAGAAGGTGAAGGACAAACCCACCCAGGACTGGACGTTTGCGACGATGTACGCGGGCTTCATGTCTGCTTCGCGGACGTTGAAGGACCCACGGTATGCGGATTACGTGAAGGGTGTGGCCGAGCACTTTCAATGGACGCTGGGGCCGCGGAGGACGCATGCAGACGACCAGGCGATTGGCCAGTCGTATCTGGGCCTGTATGAGTTACAGAAGGAGCCGAAGCGAATTGCGGCGATGAAGACGCAGTTCGACGAGATTATGACGGGGCCGGATGACCCGAAGAAGCCTGTTTGGTGGTGGTGCGATGCGTTGTTCATGGCTCCGCCAGTGTGGGCAAGGCTGAGCCAGGTTACGGGTGACGCGAAGTATGACGCGTACATGGATCATGAGTGGAAGGTGACGGACGACCTGCTGTGGGACAAGGGCGAGCACCTGTTTTTTCGGGATGCGACGTACTTTGAGAAGCGGGAGAAGAACGGAGCGAAGATCTTCTGGTCGCGCGGCAACGGATGGGTGATGGGCGGGCTGGTGCGGGTGCTGGAGGTGTTGCCGAAGTCTGACCCTTCGTATGGTTTCTACGAGACGCGCCTGAAGGAGATGGCTGCGAGGGTTGCGGCGCTCGAGCGTCCGGACGGGCTATGGAGCCCGGGGCTGCTGGACACGGCGGATTACGCGCTGCCGGAGGTTTCTGGGTCGGCGTTCTTTGTGTATGCGATGGCGTGGGGAGTCAATCACCATGAGCTGGACGCGAAGACGTACCGGCCGATCGTGGAGCGGGCGTGGAAGGCGCTAGTGACCGAGCACATCTATGCGGATGGCCGGCTAGGGAGCATTCAGCCGGTGGGCGCGGCTCCGGGCGCATTTACGGCGACTTCGAGCTATGTGTTTGGGACGGGCGCATTTCTGATGGCGGGGTCAGAGGTGGCAAAGCTCGGAAGGCCGTAGAGGGCAGTCGAGAGGCTGAAGCGGGGTCTTCGGTCTGCGCTGAGGTGATGGCGCGCAGACGAAGACCCCGAGGTGCTATTGGGCCTTGCCGATGGTGTTGTCCTTGTATCCCTTCTGGACGACGGAGAACGCCAGTTTCTTTTGCCCCTGATCGGAGATGAGGCCTTTGCGGTTGAAGCCATCCTGGATGCCGGGAAGCTGGCGGACGGGGGAGCGGAAGTCCATGAGAACCCATGGGCTCATGCCCCGGAGCTGCGTGATCTTGTTGAGCATGTTGAACTGGTGACGGTAGATGCTGGCCTCGTACTCTTCGGTCCAGCGCTGGGTCTCCGGGCCGTGGAGGCCGGCCTTGGCTTCGCCGCCGAACTCCGAGACGATGAGGGGCTTGTTGTAGGCGATCTTCCACTCGGTGTTGTCGGCGTCTTGGGGCTTGCCCTCGTACCATCCGATGTACTCGTTGAAGCCTATGACGTCGAGCGCCTTTCCGAGGGGATCGTCGATGTACTTGGTCTTGAGATCGCCGTGGACGAGGAGGGCGGCGGTGACGAGGCGGGTGGGGTCAAGCTGGTGGACGAGCTCGGCCGAGCGAGTGAGGAAGGCGGTGCGCGCTTCGGTGTTTGGGGTCTCGTTGGCGATGGACCAGAGAATGACGGAAGCCTTGTTATGGTCGCGGCGGATCTCTTCGGTGAGTTGCTGTTTGGACTTGTTGAAGACGGCCTCATCTTCGAAGTGCTCGGCCCAGTAGACGGGGACCTCGGACCAGATGAGGATGCCGAGCTTGTCGGCGGTGCGGGTCATGCGCTCGTCGTGGGGGTAGTGGGCGAGGCGGGCGTAGTTGCCGCCGAGCTCCTTGACCCACCCGAGAAGGGTGTCGACGTCCTTTTGGGAGTAGGCGCGGCCGGTGCGGAAGGGGGCTTCGGCGTGGATGCAGGCGCCGTGAAGAAAGATGGGCTGACCGTTGAGGAGGATCTCGGTGCCGCGGGTTTCGATGGTGCGGAAGCCGATGTCGTCGTTGAGCGTGTCGTCTGCGGCCTTGAGGGTGAGCTTATAGAGCTTGGGGTTTGCGGGTGACCAGAGGGAGAGGTTTTTGGCAGGGAGTGATATGGCGGCGCGGCCGTCTGCGCCGGTGGTGACGTGGGCGTCGATGTGGAGCTCGGGTATGGAGACGGTGACGGGCGTGGCGGCTGCCGCACCTTCGACGTGAACGTAGCCCTCGATGGTGGAGCGGGTGGCGCGGTCGAGGTGGAGATCGTAGTCGTCGATGAAGCTGGCTGGTGTGGTTACGACGGAGACGTCGCGGGTGAGGCCTCCGTAGTTGTACCAGTCGGTCTTGACGGTGGGGACGCCATCCGGGATGCGGGTGTTGTCGACGAGGATGACGGCGTCGTTCTGGCCTGGCTTCACGACGCCGGTGATCTCGCAATCGAAGGGTGTGAAGCCGCCCTCGTGCTCGCAGACCGGCTTTCCGTTGACGAAGACGTTGGAGCGGTAGTTGGCGGCGCCGATATGGAGGAAGGCGCGGTGGCCGGGCTGAGGCGAGTAGTCGAAGAAGCGCTGGTACCAGAGCACGCCTTCGTAGAGGCGGAGCCACTCGGCCTGGGTGTTCCAGTCGCCGGGGACCTTGATGGCAGGACTCTTTGCGAAGGAGTACTCGACGAGCTTATTGGAGTCGGGCGAGTAGACATCATCCTTGAAGTAGCCGTTGGGGTTGGGAGCGCCGTGGAAGGAGGAGATGCCGGCGCGGTAGGGATCAGCGATGATGTGCCATTCACCGTCGAGCGATTGCGCGGGGCGGTGATCGATGTCGACGAGCAGCTGCTGATGCGGAGGTGTCGCGGGCTCCGGAGATTGGGCGAAGGAGGCTGCCACGGTCACGAGAGCGGATGCGGAGAGCGTGAGGGCAATGATGTGGGTACGAGCGGGCATGAGGTCTCCGGTGGTGAGGGGGCTTGGCCGGGTGAAAAGTACGAGGTTACAACTATAGATCGGCGCGACCTGTGGGGCGTTGGTCTGAGCGATAGAAGCGGGAGTAAGACAGAACTGCCGGCGACAAGAAGTTTAGACAAACGCCGGAAGGTTTGTAAAACAAGGGACGTAGAGGTCCGAGCGGGGGGATGGAGGCCGGTCAGGTGCGGTCTGCGAGTGGAAGGACGGCGGTGGGTCGATCGGGGATGCGCTCCGGTACACGCGCAAAGACGTATGGACCCTCGGGGAGAAGCGCGATGCGGGCATCGGGGCGGAGGCCATGGAGAGCGGCATCGAGGGCTGCCTCGGGGGTGTCGAAGCAGAGGGAGCCGAGTGCTCCGAGGTCGGAGCAGGAGACGCCCGGGGTGTAGAGGAAGAGATCGTGCTTGAGGCCGGTGAGGGCGAGCTTTTCGAGCTGCCACTGGTCGATCTCGACGGGGGCTGAGGCGATCTCGGCGAGAAAGGCCTCATGACCGGCGTAGGAGCGGAGCCTCCTTGTGAACTCGGGCGAGCCGGCGCCTTCCCTGCACTCGCCGAGGACGAGGATGCGGCCGCCGGGTGTGACGAGGTGCTGGGCGGCCGTGATGCCTTTGATGGCCTGGTAGAAGGTGAGGTCGAGCGGGTGGCCGGCCGCCGAGGTGATGACGAGGTCGGCAAGGGCGGGGACGGATTCAAGCGAGGTGCGGCGGAGAAAGTCGACGCCAGCGGCGTGAGCCTCGACGGGAGATCCGGCGAAGACGCCGGAGATCTCCTGAGCGTGGGTCTCGGGAGATCGCGTGAGAGTGACGTCGAGGAGGAAGTCATGCCGGGCGACGGAGGCGATCTCGAGGAGCTCGGCGTGGAGGGGGTTCTCGTCGTAGGAGCCTTCAGTGGCGAGGGCCTCGCGCATGAAGCGAGGGGAGTGGATGGTCTTGATGGTGGCTTCGGCGGCGAGGCCGGGTGCGATGAGCTTGCGACCGCCGGAGAAGCCGAGCATAAGGTGCTGCTCGATGAAGCCGAGCGTGATGTGGAGGTCGGCGGCCATGAACTGTTCGTCGATGTAGATGGGAGTACCGCGCCGGGTGCTGCCGAGGTGTCGATGCGCGGAGAGGTCGCGGGCGTCGTGATTGACGATGCGGTAGGTCGATGCGATCTCCGGGCCGAGGATGGTGTCGAGCTCGACCGGGGTGGCGGCGCGGTGGAGGCCGGTGGCGATCAGGATGGTGGTGCGCTCGGCCGGGATGCCGGCCTGCTGGAGACGCTCAAGAATGGGCGGGAGGGTGAGGCGGTTGGGCGCGGGACGGGTGATGTCGCAGACGCTGATGGCGGCGGAGTGCTTGCCGGTGGCGAGAGTGCGGAGGGAGGGGCCTGCCAAGGGGATTTCGAGGGCGTGGTGGATGGCGGCGATGGGATCGGCGAGCGGGCGGGCGGAGCGGCTCTCGATGAGATGGTAGATGCGGCCTTCGGGGAGGTCGAGGGTGAGGCCGATGTGACCGAAGGCGAAGTGAGTTTGCATGGCGCGATCCTGATTACGAGGGTATATGGGCGGAGTGCGGTCGTGCTTGGCGGCGCGCGCAATACCCCACCCACTCGCTTCGCGAGTGGATGGGGCACCCGGCGCGCTGGGAGCACCAGTCTTAGAGAGTGGAGAGGTGTGGGGCGATGAGGAGGGTGGCTCCGGTGCGGGACTGAACTTCGGCAGCGGTGAGGCCGTCGGCGAGTTCCGTGAGCAGGAGGCCTTCGGGGGTGACCTTGATCCAGCAGAGCTCAGTGACGATGTCGTGGACGACGGCGCGGCCGGTAAGAGGGAGAGTGCAGTTGCGGAGGATGCGCGGCTCGCCCTCGCGGGTGGTGTGCTCCATGGCGACGATGACGCGGCGGGCGCCGGCGACGAGATCCATGGCTCCGCCCATGCCTTTGACCATCTTTCCGGGGATGGTCCAGTTGGCGAGGTCGCCGCGCTCGTCGACCTGCATGGCGCCGAGGACGGACATGTCCATGTGACCGCCGCGGATCATGGCGAACGAGTCGGCCGAGGAGAAGTAGGAGCAGCCGGGGAGCTCGGTGACGGGCTGCTTGCCGGCGTTGATGAGGTCGGGGTCGGCGGTGCCGGGGGCAGGTGGCGGGCCGACGCCGAGCATGCCGTTCTCGGACTGAAAGAAGATCTCGATGCCGGGCGGGACGTAGGACGCGATAAGCGTCGGGAGACCGATGCCGAGGTTGACGTAGAAGCCGTCCTGGAGCTCGCGGGCGATGCGTCGGGCGATGCGGTCCTTGGCGGAGATGGGCGCTGCCGGAAGGGTGCTCATGCTTTGGCGGCTCCTGCATCCGAAGAGCGGCCGGTGGGGGCGGCGCGTTTGAGGAACTCGGATTCGACGGGCTTGAGGTAGTTCTGGCCGAGCAGGATGCGGTCGACGTAGATGCCGGGGGTCTCGATATGGCCTGGGTCGAGCTCGCCAGGATCGACGAGCTCTTCGACCTCCGCGATAGTGATGGTGGCAGCGGTGGCCATGAGGGGATTGAAGTTGCGGGCGGTCTTGCGGTAGATGAGGTTGCCGTGACGATCGCCGCGCCAAGCTTTGATAAGGGCGAAGTCGGCGGGGAGCGCGTGCTCCAGGAGGAACTCGCGGCCATGGAAGTAGCGGGTCTCCTTGCCATCGGCGACGACGGTGCCGACACCCGCCGGGACGAAGAAGGCGGGAATGCCTGCGCCGGCGGCGCGGATGCGTTCGGCAAGGGTGCCCTGGGGGACGAGTGTGAGGGCAAGCTGGCCGCTGATGACCTGCTTTTCGAGCAGCCGGTTTTCGCCCACGTAGGAGCCGATGTGCGACGCGATCATGCCTGCCTCTAGCATGAGGCCCATGCCGAAGCCGTCTACGCCCATGTTGTTGGAGATGGTGTGCAGGCCAGTGGCGCCGTGGGCGACAAGGGCGGCGATGAGGTTTTCAGGGATGCCGCACAGGCCGAAGCCGCCGAACATGACGGTTGCACCGGAAGGGATATCGGCGACTGCTGCGGCGGCGGAGGAGACGACCTTGTTCATGGGGGGAGCTGGATGCGGCAGGGACCTGAGCGCCCCTGCCGCCTGGAGCGGTCTACTTCTGGGTGGAGAAGGTGAAGATCGTGGTGCTGTGGCGCGTTTCGCCGGGCTTCAGAAGAGTGGAGGGGAAGTCCGGGTGGTTGGGCGAGTCCGGGAAGTGCTGCGTCTCGAGGCAGAGCGCCGCGTTCTTCACGTACTTCTGGCCACCGGGACCGGTGATGGAGCCGTCGAGGAAGTTGCCGGTGTAGAACTGCACACCGGGCTCGGTGGTGGTGACGGTGAGGGTACGGCCGGACTTCGGATCGTGCACCTTGGCGGCCAGCTTCATCGCGCCGTCCGGACCGTTGAGGATCCAGTTGTGGTCATATCCGCCAGCGCCTTTGAGCTGAGGATCGTCGGCACCGATGCGCTCGCCGATAGGTGTGGGCTTGGTGAAGTCGAACGGCGTGTTGTGCACGGAGGGTGTCTGTCCGTTGGGGATCAGACCGGCGTCGGTGGGGGTGAGGCGGTCCCCGTTGATCATGATGACCTCATCGAGGATGGTGCCGGAGCCCTCGCCGCCGAGGTTGAAGTAGGAGTGATTGGTGAGATTGACGACGGTGGGCTTGTCGGAGGTTTCGGTGTAGTCGATCTTGAGGGCGCTGCCCGCGAGGGTGTAGCGGACGTGTGCGGTAAGGGTTCCGGGGAAGCCCTGGTCGCCATCCTTGCTGACGAGCGTCATCTCCACGCCGTTGGGGATCTCTTTGCCGTCCCAGACCAGCGAATCGAAGCCCACGGTGCCGCCATGGAGCGTGTTGATGTTGTGGTCGTTGGTGGGCAGCTGGTACGTGTGACCGTCGATCGAGAACTTTCCGTGGGCGATGCGGTTGCCGTAGCGGCCCACGATGGCGCCGAAGTAGCTCTTCTTGTCATCGACGTAGCCCTGGAGGCTGTCGTGGCCGAGGACAACGTCTGCGACCTTGCCCGTCTTATCAGCGGTCTTGATGGAGACGACGCGAGCGCCGTAGGTCATGATGCGGGCTTCGACGGATGGGCTCTTGAGGGTGTAGATCTCGACTGCCTTGCCGTCGGGTGTGGTGCCGAAGGAGGCCTTGGTCACGGCGCCGTGTGCGGCGAGGGAGGTCGTCATGGATAGAAGGATAGCGCGTGTAAAAGTCTTCGTCATTGAAGCGGATGTCCTCGGCGCAGCGATGTGGAGAGATGTCTGTGATGCTTCGCGGCGCATCGCCACTATACGTGATGGGCGGAGCGGGCGGGAAGCGGAGTTAGGATGGACGGGCAGCTTCCCGAGGACCCTCCATGATTTTTCGTTGCAACGTTGTTGCTCTCCTGTTTACGGCCTCCCTGCTTGTCACCTCGTCGACGCCAGCCGTCGCAGCCACAGCCCCGCCGCCGGACCGATGGGTTGGAACGTGGGCGACATCGCCGATGGCGGCGGAGCACCCGGATGAGCGGTACGGCGGGGGCGATGTGACGCTGCGCGAGATCGTGCATGTATCCATGGGCGGGCCGCTTGTCCGGGTCGTGCTGACGAACGAGTTCGGGACGGAGCCGTTGACCGTTGGGGCGGTGCACATGGCGCTGGCCAGCGGCGGCGGGGCTGTCACGCTCTCCTCCTCCAACGCGATGACGTTTGGAGGGAAGAGCTCGATCACGATTCCCGCGGGGGCGGTGGCGGTGAGTGACCCCGCGGCCCTGACGCTGCCCGCGTTTGCGGATGTCGCGGTGAGCATCTTTCTGCCGGCCCAGACGATCAACCGGGTTTCGATGCACGGATTTGCTGACCAGACGAGCTATGTCGGCGCGGGCAACGAGGTGAACAAGGTGAAGCTGACGGACGCGAAGGAGATCGCTTCGTGGCCATTTCTGAAGGGCGTGGACGTAAAAGTTGGCGCGGGAGGCGCAGCGATTGTGTGCTTTGGGGACAGCATCACGGATGGCGCGCTGAGTACAAAGGACGCGAACTCACGATGGCCGGATCTGCTGGCGCGGCGTTTGCAGGGCAATAAGAAGACGGCCAATCTGGGTGTACTGAATGAGGGCATCGGCGGAAACCGGGTGCTGCATGACGGGACCGGACCGAGTGCTCTGGCGCGGTTCGACCGCGACGTGATCGCGCAGACGGGAGTGAAGTACCTGGTGATCATGGAGGGCATCAATGACATCGGGGCCGCGGCTAACCCGAACCAACCGCATGACGTGGTCACCGCGGAGGATCTGATCCAGGCGTACGGGCAGATGGTAGAACGGGCGCATGCGCACGGTATCAAGGTGATCGGGGCGACGCTGACGCCGTACGAGGGGGCAAAGTATGCGTCGCCTGCGGGCGAGACGATGCGGGACACGGTGAATCAGTGGATTCGGACGAGCAACATGCTGGACGGGGTGATCGACTTCGAGAAGGCGACGCGGGACCCGGCGAATCCGAAGGCGTTTGCGGCGAGCGCGGACTCGGGGGACCACCTGCATCCGAAGGACGCCGGGTATAAGGCCATGGCGGACTCGATCGACCTTAAGCTGTTCGAGTTGAACAAGGCGGAGAAGTACGACATCTCGCGGCAGCAGTAGAGGAGGCAGAACGTCTCTGCGATCCGGATACGTAAGAAGATAAAAAGCAACGGCGGCCGATAGATGCGGGCCGCCGTTGCTCTTTGTGTTGAAGGCTGAGCTACTTGAGTTCGTAGCCTGCGAAGAAATAGCCGATCTCAAAGGCCGCGGTATCTTCGGCGTCGGAGCCGTGGATGGCGTTCTCTTCGATGGAGCTGGCGAACTGCTTGCGGATGGTGCCCTCTTCCGCGTTGGCGGGGTTGGTGGCGCCCATGAGCTTGCGGAGGTCGGCGATGGCGTTGTCCTTCTCGAGGACCATGGGGAAGATAGGACCGCCGGACATAAAGGTGGTGAGATCGTTGAAGAAGGGACGTGCGGAGTGCACGTGGTAGAAGCCTTCGGCCTCGGTCTTCGAGAGGGAGAGCTTCTTGATGGCGACGATCTTGAAGCCGGCCTTCTGGATCTCGGCTAGGATGGCGCCGGTTGTTCCTTTGCGGACGGCGTCCGGCTTGATGATGCTGAATGTGCGCTGTGACATGAGTAGCTGTTGGCTCCTGGCGTTTCGCTTTTCCGGTGGGAATGTTTGCTGGATTGATTGTATCGGCTGCCCCGGACCAGAGGTGGCGGATGAGGTTGCAGGAGATGGGCGCCGGGAGTCCAATGGGGTGATGCGGCGCATGGCTTGGGTGTGGTTCGCGGGGTTTGTGGCGTGGCTGGTGGACGGATTTGTGAGCGCGCACTACCGGGCGTGGCCGCGTGCGCAGCTGGCGTTCATGCTGGCGATGCTGTTTCTGGTTGCGGGGCTGTTCTACCGGTCGCAGAGGAGGTAGAGACCGCAGCTACTTCGCTGCCGCGGTGAAGATGTTTTTGGGGCAGATGGCGTGGACACCGACGTTGCCGTCGACGAGCTGGGTGATGTCGACATCGACTGCGACCGAGGTGAGCATGTAGGCCTCGTCACGGGTGAGGTGTTTTTCCTCGACGAGGAAGCGGATCATGTCTTCGACGGCGAGCTCGGTGGCTTCTTTCAGGTCCTTGCTGAAGCCCATGGAGATGTACTCCGTGGGGGTTTCAGCGCGAGGCCAGCGAAGCTCCTGATGCTTGTGGACGACGAACCGGAAGGTTCCCGTGAGGTATGTTTCGAGCGCCGTGATGTCGACCTCGCCATTGCCCTGCCCCGCGTGTCCGTCGCCTGCCTCGAAGAGCGCTCCCCTGGCGGCGACGGGGATGTAGAGGGTGGTGCCGGCGACGAGCTCTTTGTTATCCATGTTGCCGGCGTGCGCGTAGGGCGGGGCGCTGTCGATCTTGCCGCCTGCAGGCGCGACGCCCATGGAGCCGAAGAACGGATGGAGCGGGATGTTGATGCCGGGGGCGAAGTTGGCGAGCATGCGCTCACGGTCGAGCGGGATGATTTTGGTCTTGCTGTAGGGGAACTCCTGCGGGAGGAAGCCGCGGCCCAGGCCGAAGCTGTTGCAGGCGAAGTTGGTGTCGAGTTGAACCTTGAGGATCTGAACTTCGAGGACGTCGCCGGGTTCGGCCTCCTCGATGGCGACGGGACCGGTGAGGATGTGGCCTCCGGGACCCTTGTCTTTGACCTGGTCGTAGATGGGCTGGGTGTAGGCGGGGATATCAGCCTCTTTGACCCCCAGAGACTTGAGGCGCTCGGCAGAACCGCAGGTGGAGAGGGTCTGCATGGTGACGGTGTCGCCGTTATGAACGGTGAGGACGGGCTTGGCCATACCGGAGTAGAAGCCCCAGGCGACGGTGGTGGGGGTCGCCTTGAGCGTGAAGTCAGCGGCAAGGGCAGAGGCGGAGGCGAATGCGAGGAGGCTGGCTGCAACGGGGAATCGGGGCAAGGGTGTGGGCCTCAGGCTGTCGGAGTGGCTTGAGAATACCTTACGGACGCCTTTGAATGGGCTGCACCGTACCTCCTCTGGTCGGGACTTCACGGTCTATCCAGATCGAAGTCATAGTGCAGTCTTCCCCAGTTGGTCTTCGTCACTCCGTATTCAGAACATCCGGAGCATGCGATGAGGAGTCTGTATGGCGAGCTCCATTTAATCTGAATCGAGCCTTGACCGGTGAGACAAAATGGGACGTCTTCGCCAAGCTTGAGGAATGAGGCGTGACGCTGCACACGGACCAGGAGGCTCCGCTCTTCTCCGCAGACCGACGGGCTTTCGCTGCGAATGATCTCAACCCGATAGCGATGCGATGGTGAATCGAGGACAGCTACTAGCTTTTCGCGTTCGATGCCACGGAGAAGAAGTCCCGCGATGCTGCCGAAGCCACCAAGGGTAAGGAATGGCAGTAGAAGGCGGATCGTGATGCGAACGATCTGCTGTGCCCGGCTTCGCTCCATACCCTTCGCTTTACGCCTTCCCGAGGATCTCGGCGATAGCTCCGCCGATGTCGGCGGGTGATTTGACGACGTGGATGCCGGCGGCTTCCATGGCCTTCATCTTCTCTTCGGCGGTTCCTTCTCCGCCGGAGATGATGGCTCCGGCGTGGCCCATGCGGCGGCCGGGAGGCGCGGTCTGGCCGGCGATGAAGCCGACGACGGGCTTGGTGACGTGGTCTTTGATGTAGCGTGCGGCGGCCTCTTCAGCGGAGCCGCCGATCTCGCCGATCATGATGATGGCTTCGGTCTGGGGGTCGGCCTCGAGGAGCTTGAGCGCATCGATGTGCGTCGTTCCGATGATGGGGTCGCCGCCGATGCCGATGGCGGTGGACTGGCCGATGCCACGGGTGGTGAGCTGATAGACGGCCTCGTAGGTGAGGGTGCCGGACTTTGAGACGATGCCGACGTTGCCCTCCTTGTGGATGCGGCCGGGCATGATGCCGACCTTGGCCTTGCCGGGGGAGATGACGCCGGGGCAGTTGGGACCGACGAGGCGTGATTTGGACTGGCGGACGACCTCCCAGGCCTTGACCATGTCGAGGGTGGGAATGCCTTCGGTGATGCAGATGACGAGCGGGAGGCCGGCGGCGGTGGCCTCAAGGATGCCGTCAGCCGCGAACGGTGGAGGGACGAAGATGATGGAGACGTTGGCGCCGGTCTCCTTGACGGCCTCTTCGACGGTGTTGAAGACGGGCCATCCCTCGTGCGTGGTGCCGCCTTTGCCGGGGGTGACGCCGCCGACCACCGTGGTGCCGTACTCGGCGCAGCCCTTGGCGTGGAAGGTGCCTTCGCGGCCGGTGATGCCCTGGACGATAAGGCGGGTGTTCTTGTCTACGAGGACTGCCATTCTAGATCTCCGTTCGCGGTTGTCTGTTCTCTGGATACGTGTGTATCCGCGGTTCGTGGATGGGTTTTTTCGCCGGCGGCGAGGACCTGTGCCAGCTCTTCGAAGTTGTCGATGACGAAGTCGTAGCTGCCCGTGGGCTCTGGATCCTCGGTGGAGCGGCGGACGAAGCAGGTTTTCAACCCGTTCCTGGCGGCGGCTTCCAGATCCTGATTGTGGGCGGCGACCAGCATCGTCTCGGCGGGTTGGAGGCCGAGGAGCTGGACGGCACCGAGGTAGAGCTTGCTGTCGGGCTTGTAGGTTCGGAAGATGTCCGCGCCGAATACGACATCCCAGGGCAGGCTTCCCCAGCGCGCGAGGTCGACAAGCTGGCGTGTCGTTCCGTTCGACAACGGGCCGATGATGAAGCTCTCGCGAAGTCGTGTGAGGCCGGGAACGACGTCCGGCCAGGGCGTGAGGTAGTGCCAGCCGTGGGTGAGGAGGTCACGGTCGGCGGCACTGAGCCGTTTAGCGGCGCCGAAGCTTCCGATGATCTTGTCGAGCTGCTCGCGGTGGAGGGTATCAAAGCCGGTCCAGGGCCGTTTGCCTTCGCGAACGGGCTTGATTGCGGGCTGGTATCGGGCTCTCCACGCCTTGGCGAGGCCATCCCAATCGGCGGCGATTCCCTTCTCCGCTCCGATACGCTGGCCGTGCGCGGTCATGGAGGAGAGCCAGTCGACGGTGGTGCCGAAGGTGTCGAAGAGGACGGCCCGGACCTGAGGCGGATGTACTGCTGGCGATTTTTTTCTGCCGAAGCCGAAGAACGACATGCCTTCTCCTATGTTGCCGTGCCGTGCGCGGGCGTTCCTGGGAACGCTACGACTTTGCTGCGGCGACGGCGAGGTCGGCGGCTTCTTTCATGGTGGCGCCTACCTGGAAGTTGAGGCCGGAGTCGGCGAGGATCTTGCGGCCCTCTTCGACGTTGGTGCCTTCGAGGCGGAGGATGATGGGGAGCTTGACGGCAAGCTTGCGGGCGGCGTTGACGACTCCCTGGGCGAGGACGTCTACGCGCAGGATGCCGCCGAAGATGTTGATGAAGATCGCCTTGACGTTGGGATCGGAGAGCAGGATGGCGAAGGCGTTCTCGATCTGCTCCTGGTTGGCTCCGCCGCCGACGTCGAGGAAGTTCGCGGCCTTGCCGCCGGCGTACTCGATGATGTCCATGGTCGCCATGGCCAGCCCGGCGCCGTTGACCATGCAGGCGATGGAGCCGTCGAGCTTGATGTAGTTGAGTGCGAACTTGGAGGCTTCGACCTCCAGCGGATCTTCCTCGGCCATGTCGCGGAGTTCCTTGAGGTCCTTGTGGCGGAACATGGCGTTGTCGTCGAAGTTGATCTTGCAGTCGAGGGCGAGGAGCTTGTCGTCCTTGGTGGTGATGAAGGGGTTGATCTCCATCAGGGTGGAGTCGGTATCGACGAAGGCCCTGTAGAGACCCTGCATGAAGCTGACGGCCTGATTGATCTGGGTCGTCTTGAGTCCGAGTTTGAAGGCGAGGGCTCGCGCCTGGTATGGCTGAAAGCCGACGGCGGGATCGATGTACTCCTTGTAGATGAGCTCGGGGGTGTCGTGCGCGACCTGCTCGATCTCCATGCCGCCGGACTGCGAGGCCATGAAGACGACCTTTGCGGAGGCGCGGTCGAGGACGAGCCCAAGGTAGAGCTCGCGGTCGATCGCGGAGCCCTCTTCGATGAGGAGGCGCTGGACCTTTTGTCCGGCGGGGCCGGTCTGATGCGTTACCAGTTGCATGCCGAGGATGGCCTTGGAGGCGGTGTTGGCGTCGTCGAGATTCTTTGCGAGCTTGACGCCGCCGCCTTTGCCACGGCCGCCGGCGTGGATCTGCGCCTTGACGACGACGACGGCGTTGCCCCTGGCGAAGAGGGATTTCGCGGCGGTGTCCGCCTCTTCGAGGGTGGTGGCCATCTCACCGGAGGGAACGGGGACGTTGTATTTGCGAAGGATCTCTTTCGCCTGATACTCGTGAATCTTCATGGTCGGGGTTTGTCCCTGTGTGTGGCGAGGATGGCGAGCGCGAGTGGCTCCTGGTGACGAGGAAAGTTTAGCGGACTCGAAGAAGGACTCGCAAACGCGTCGAGGGATGTGTGCGTTTATCGGTGATGCAGATAGTGGGAGAGTTCCCGCACGGAAGACCGGCAGGCCCCCGGGGGCGAGGTGCTGCTAGGCTTTGAACGATGAGCCTTCGCCCACAGTTACGGCGTGTGATGGAAGACCGGGAGACGCTTGGCCGGGCAGAGGCCCGGGCGTTGATGGAGCACATCCTGTCTGTGCCGCCGGAGCCGGTGGAGCTGGCGGCGCTGCTGGGTGCGATGTCTGCACGGGGAGAGACGTCCGAGGAGGTCGCGGGTTTTGTGGATGCAATGCGCGCAGCGGCCACACCCTTGCCGCTTGTGCAAAGCGAGCGCGAGCGGCTGGTGGACACGTGTGGGACGGGCGGAGATGCGAGCGGAACCTTCAATATCTCGACGGCCGCGGCGCTGGTGGCGGCGGCGGCCGGGGCGTCGGTGGCGAAGCATGGAAACCGGGCGGTGACCTCGCGCAGTGGATCAGCGGATGTGCTGGAGGCGCTCGGGATTGCCGTGGATCTGAGCCCGGCAGAGGCAGCGGACGCGCTGCGGCGATACCGGTTCGCTTTTTTACATGCGCCGTCGATGCACCCGGCAATGCGCGCGGTGATGCCCTTGAGACGGGCTCTAGGTGTGCGGACGGTCTTCAACCTCCTTGGACCTCTGACGAACCCGGCAGGGGCTTCGCGGCAGGTGATCGGAGTGTATGGGAGGCGGCAGGTGGAGGTGGTGGCGGGTGCTCTGGCTCTGCTGGGAACGCAGCACGCACTGGTTGTGCATGGAGACGCGGGCGCGGGTAAAGGTCTGGACGAGATCTCGCTGAGTGGAGAGACGGAGGTCGCGGAGGTTCGGGGGGGCAAGGTCACATGGAAGACGATCACGCCTGAAGACGCGGGCTTCGGTCGGGTTGCGGTGGAAGAGCTGGCGGGAGGGGATGCGGAGGCGAATGCCCGGATTCTCCAGGCGGTGCTTGCGGGTGAACCGGGCGCGCGGAGGGACGTGGTGTTGCTGAACGCAGCGGCGGTGCTGATGACGGCTGAGCTTGCGATGGATCTGAAGGCCGGTGTGAAGCTTGCCGCGCAGACGATCGACAGCGGGGCTGTGACCGCGCTGATCGCGGAGCTGCAGGGATGCCGGAGCGTGGCGTGAGGCGGGAGATGGGTGAACCGGAAGGCCACATCCGCGCCCGTGGGATCGCCACTTGAAACTGACGGAACTCGTGCCTGCTGGATTGATCCTGTGGACGCTGGCCGGTGTGCTTGGGAGCCTCCTTTGGGCGGCTCGTGGCGATCGGAGGCGAGCACGCCGGGGAGCCCTGTGGATAGCGGGGACGTGGGCGATCTACGTCTGTGTGCTGTTGACGACCTCCTGGCTGCAGCAGGGGAGGCAGGTGCCACTTGGAGGTGAGCAGTGCTTCGACGAGATGTGCTTCAAGGTGCTGGGGGCGGATGAGGTAAAGGGCTTTCTGGCACGCGGGCAGGAGCCTGCGCGGCTGGTGCGTGTACGGGTGCAGGTAACGAACAGGGCAAGATCAAAGCCGCAGAGCGAAGCTCTGATCCGGTCGTACCTGGTGGATGGGCAGGCGCGGAGATGGGACGAGGTGCGGGGATTGAGTGGTGTCCGTCTGACGACGCGGGTGGCGGCCGGAAGCTCGATCGTAAGCGAGCCCGTGTTTCGCGTGAGCAAGGATGCGGTTGACCTCCGACTGGTGCTGACGCACGGACGCCGGCAGCCGGGCGCGCTGGTGATCGGCGATCCGGACAGCTGGCTTCACCGCCCTACTTTGATGAGACTGGATCGCTGAACCGGATTTCGGGCGCGGGCGTTGCAACAGTGGCAGACTTGTAGCGAGCGAATAAACCTGGCGACTTCGCGATGGGTGACCGATATAATCAGCGGCAATTTAGCTCATCCACCGCAGCGGGCAAACAGTCGCTGAGAACTTAACCGCTGCGGAACTTCCCGTTGAACACGAGGGGGAGTTCTGCAGCAGCCGCTCCGGGCCCCAGAGACATTATTCCAGGTGGAAAGGAGCACGGCATGGACATGCATACGCTGCATATCGAGCATGCTGTGCTGCTTGGTCTCTTCACCCTGCTGACAGTGGCGAACACACTGCTGCATCGTGAGATGAAGGGCGTCGGCTGGTTTCCGCTGTATACGTTCTGCGCCTTTATGGGAGCGGTTCTGATTGCGTTACGCGGCGAGGTTTCGCCGTGGGAGTCGGTGGTCGCAGGCGGCCTCTTCTTCTCCCTGGCATATGTGTTTCTGCACCGGTGGCTGACGGAGTTCTTCGGCATGCAGGCTCACCAGTGGCGGGTGCAGGCGCTTCTGGTCGTATGTGCGGTCGGGATTCAGATACGGTTCGGAACGTCACAGCCGAACACCCGCGAGCGGCTCTTCTTCTACAGCCTGGTATTGGCGGCGCAGGTGGCGGTGAGCGCCTATTTTGTGTTCCAAAGAGCGTCCGGGCCGCTGCGGCCATCGGGATGGGTGATGGGTGGCATCCTGGCTCTGCTGTGCGCGAATAACGTGATTCGGGCCTTTGGAACGATGTATCTGGGAGCGCCGCAGAACTATTTGCAAGGCGGCGTGGTGCTGAGTTGGACGCTGCTGGCGACCTCTGTGCTGCAGGGCGCGGTGACGATTGCGTTTGTCTGGATGACGGCGGCGGGGCTGCGTCAGGAGCTCGAGGTCCAGGCGTCTACCGACCCGCTGACGGGTCTGCTGAACCGGCGCGCAATCGAGACGACGGCCGACCGGGAGATTCTGCTTTGTGGTCTGCAGCGGCGACCGATGGCGGCGATCCTGATCGATCTCGACGGCTTCAAACAGATCAACGATGCGTATGGGCACCATTGCGGCGATGCTGTTCTGATCGCGGTGGCGCGATGCCTCCAAAGCAAGATGCGGGCGCAGGACCATATCGCACGCCTGGGCGGAGACGAGTTTGTGGTGCTGCTGCCGAACACAACGTGGGAGGAGGCGTCGATCATCGCGGAGACGTTGAGGAGCTGCCTTGAGGAGACATCTCCGCTGGTGGATCAGACGCTGACCAAGGTTCTGGCAAGCTTTGGCGTCTCGGAGATGAGGAGCCGGGATCGTGGCTGGGATCAGCTCATCATGAGCTGCGACCGCGCCCTGTATGCGGTCAAGGAACAGGGCGGCAACCAGGTGTTTGTGCACTAGGCACGCCATGGGCCGGGCATCTCTGCGCGTCTCAGGCCGAGATGGCGGAGATGCGTTGATGCAGGTGTGGGGAGGGCGCCATGAACCGAATCTCCAGCTTCAGAGCGGTGACACCCGTCGCGAACGGATAGCGATGGGAGCAGAGACTCGCAAGGGTGAGGTGAGCCGACCGGCTGAGGTGGAGTCCGCAGCGCACAAGCGAGGTGTAGAAGAAGTGCGCAGTGTGGGCGTGCAGCTCCAGATGCAGATCAGCGGCGGTGTCGGAGGTCCTGTCGGACTCCCAGATCCAGATACCGGCGAAGTGCAGTTCGGCCTTGAGGTCCGGCAGCAGCGTGCTGAGGGAGGCGTGTGTGGTTGCCTGCAGAACCAGGGAGTTGGCAGATGCGTTCACGTCGATGTGTCCTTCGCCGAGACTGGCTCGATGACCCTCTTATCGGACGACCCGACGCGGAGCATTAGCGTAGGCGGAGGTACGGTGGTCATGTGACCGACGGTGAGCGAAGTGCCGCGGACAATCGCAAGGCCAGCGAGAATGGAAAGGAGGTGTGCATGATTCTGGGGCTGGGGACGGATTTGATTGAGATCGCGCGGGTTCAGGCTAGTCTCGACCGGTTCGGCGAGCGGTTTATGGCGCGGGTATTTACGCCCTCTGAAATCGAGTACTGCATGCGAAAGAAGCAGGCCGCGGAGAGCTTTGCGGCGAGGTTTGCCGCAAAGGAGGCGGGAGCAAAGGCGTTAGGCACGGGGATCAGCCGAGGCGTGAGCTGGAAGGAGATTGAGGTGCGGAGATTGCCGGGTCAACGGCCGACGCTGCATTGGAGTGGGCGGGCGGAGGAGCTGGCAAAGGAGATGGGTGTGAGCCGGACCTCGTTGAGTCTGAGCCATGGGCGCGAAGTCGCCATGGCGGTTGTTGTGATCGAGGGCGAACGCGAGCCCTGAAAGCAGCGATTTTGAAACCCGCGTGTCCGTTTCGGCATCTGCTCAAGTTGTACCCATGTAAGCCGATAGGGAGATCCATGGGGTTGGGGCTGATGTATTCTCAACCCTGAGCGGGACTTGCCGGCTGCTGAGAGGGATTGGGCCTCGCGATGTGAGCGCAGGAGATCTCGGCTGATGCTTATTTGTAGACACGAGGTTCAGGAGAGATATGCCCAGTCAGCAGGAGGTACGGTGGTCGCAGCTCAAGGTCGGTGTCATTGTGCTGGTTGCGGCGGTGGTACTGGTCACGTTGCTGTTCCTGATGACGAGCTCCTCGGGTCTGGGCGTCTTCTCCCACAAGATCACGGTGACCACATACTTTGAGAACTCCGCAGGTCTGAAGGAAGGGGCCGCAGTGGAGCTGCAGGGGGTCACGATCGGAACGGTGAAGTCGATTGTGGTGACGAGCGATCCGAGTCGCAAACTCACTCCGGTGCAGGTCGTGATGAAGCTGGATTCGAAGTACCAGATAAGTTTGAAGAAGGATTCAAAGGCCGCGCTGAGCACCGTCGGCGTGCTGGGCGATACCGTCGTGGACATCAACAGCCAGTACGCGAGTGGACCGCAGCTGCAGAGCGGAGATGAGCTCAAGACGCTGGAGACGCCAAGTCTCACGGATGTGGTGAAGGCCAGCCAGGGAACAATCGAAAGCCTGAACGTGATTCTGGCCAAGATGAATACGATCGTCGACAACCTCCAGAGCGGCAAGGGGTCGGTCGGACAGCTGATCAACAATCCGGACCTCTACAACAAGGCCAATGCGACGGTGGACGCGCTGCGCAAGCTCACTGAGAACCTGAACGAAGGCAAAGGATCCGTCGGCAAGCTGATGAACGACCCGGAGATGTATAACCGGCTGAACTCGGCGATGGGGCGTCTGGACAGCATGATGGCCGGGCTGCAGAACGGACAGGGCACGGCGGGCAAGCTGCTGAAGGATGAGACCCTGTACAACAATCTGAACTCGACGCTTGCACAGGCGAACCAGCTGTTGACGGATGCCAATCAGGGCAAGGGCGCCATCGGTCTGCTGGCAAAGGATCCGAAGTTCCGGGCGCAGCTACAGGACACGTTGACGCAGGTGAACTCACTTGTAGCAGGCGTGGACCAGGGACGCGGGACGCTGGGCAAGCTGGCGACGGACGACACAGCCTACACAAACCTGAACAAGCTGCTGACAGAGAGCACGACCCTGGTGACCACTATCCGGCAGGACCCCAAGAAGTATCTTACGATTCACCTGAAGATCTTTTAGCAGGAGTCACACCGTTTCTGAATTGCAAGGGCAAGGACCGCACGGACGGGTTCTTGCCCCTTCTGCTTATGGGAGTGAGGTGCGGAGAGAACCTCGTGCTGAGGTGCTGCCTTCTTCACGGACGGAGATCGGCGGAGTATGCTGCTGCTACCGCATCTCTGGTTTGCGTTGAACCCATTTTAGGAGAGCCATGTTTGTAAAGAGTTTTACTTCCCTGCTGTTGATCTCAGGCAGTCTTTGTCTCGCACAGTCTCTGGAGCAGCCGATGTTTGTAGGTGCCGATACTGCGCCTGGACCGGCGACCGCGCCGAAGAATCCCATCAGCTTCGATCTTTCGGCGATCGATAAGACAGCCGATCCGTGCACCGACTTCTACACATACGCGTGCGGCAACTGGAAGAAGAACAATCCGATTCCGGCGGACCAGGTGCGCTGGGGGCGATTCAACGAGCTTGGAGATCGCAATACGTATCTGCTCTACAGCGAGTTGAAGGCAGCCGCGGAGGCGCCCAAGAGCCCGTTGCAGAAGAAGTACGGCGACTACTTTGCCGCGTGCATGAACGTCGATCTGGCGAACCGCATGGGGGCAAAGCCACTTGAGCCGACCCTGAAGACGATTGACGGATGGAGTGACAAGAAGAGCCTGGCCAACCTCCTGGGGCAGACGGAGAGCAAATACGGACAGGGGTACTTCTTTGAATTTGGATCGGATCAGGATCAGAAGGATTCGACGAAAGTGATCGGGGAGATCGCGCAGGGTGGATTGTCGCTGCCCGACCGTGATTACTACCTCCAGACGGACGAGAGGATGACGAAGATCCGCGAGCAGTATGTGGATCACCTGAACAAGATGTTCGTGCTGCTGGGGGACACCCCGGAGAAGGCGGCGGCTGAGGCGAAGAGTGTCATGGCGGTGGAGACGGCGCTGGCTCAGGGATCGATGCCGCGGGTGGACCAACGCACACCGGCGAACGTATATCACGTGATGCCCATCGCGGAGTTGCAGAACCTGACACCCGAGTTCTCCTGGAAGACCTACATGGAGGCCAAGGGTGAGAGCTCATTGCCCACTGTGAACGTGGCCGAGCCGGAGTTCTTCCGGACGATGAACAAGGTGATCGTTTCGACCGATCTGCCGGCGTTGAAGAGCTATCTGCGGTGGCACACGGTGCACCGGTATGCGCCTTCCTTGAGCGAGGCGTTCGCGAAGGAGAACTTCGACTTCTTCTCGGCGACGCTTCAGGGGCAGAAGGAGCAGACGCCGCGATGGAAGCGGTGCACACGGGCGACGGACTCCGCGCTGGGCGAGGCCGTTGGGCAGGATTGGGTTGCCAAGAACTTTCCCCCCGCGGCAAAGGACAATATGGAGAAGCTGGTGGCCGCGCTCGAGCACGCGCTCGATGAAGACATCAAGCAGCTCGACTGGATGAGCGACACGACCAAGGTTGAGGCGAAGAAGAAGCTCGATGCATTTCGGGACAAGATCGGATATCCGGAGACGTGGCGCGACTACTCGAAGCTGGACGTGAAGCCCGACGACCCGATCGGCAACCTCCAGAGAACCGCGGAGTTCGACGATTATCGCGATCTTGCAAAGATCGGCAAGCCGGTCGACGAGAAGGAGTGGGGGATGACGCCGCCGACCGTGAATGCGTACTACAACCCGGCGATGAACGACATCAACTTCCCGGCGGGAATTCTGCAGCCGCCGTTCTACGACTTCAAGATCGATCCGGCGGTGAACTTCGGCGGCATCGGCGTGGTGATCGGGCACGAGATGACGCACGGTTTCGACGACCAGGGAAGTCAGTACGATCCGCAGGGCAATGTGCGGATGTGGTGGACGGCGGAGGACAAGAAGAAGTTTGACGAACGCACGGACTGCGAGGTGAAGGAGTACGGCGGGTTCGAGGTTGCTCCCGGACAGAACCTGAACGGCAAGCTGACATTGGGTGAGAACACGGCCGACAATGGCGGACTCCACATTGCATACCAAGCGCTGATGGAGACTCTGGCCAAGGAAGGCGCGGCGGCGCAGACGGCGAAGCTGGACGGGTACACACCGGCCCAGAGGTTCTTTATCGGCTTCGGGCAGGTCTGGTGTGAGAACCAGAGGGAGCAGGTTGCACGCGTGCGCGCAAAGGTAGATCCGCACTCAAGCGGGCAGTGGCGGACAAACGGAAGCGTGCAGAACTTCGATGCGTTCGGAAAGGCGTTCGGCTGCAAGGCGGGACAACCCATGATGCCGACCAACGCGTGCCGCGTCTGGTAGATACCGCTTCAGATCGCGGGGCAGGAGCCCGGACTTCGGTCCGGGCTCTTCCTTTGTGCGGGCGCTCACGGAGAAGATCGGGCTTGCGAATTGTCCGTTCCGGGGTGCAAGGTTACAGCATCATTTCTTTCCGATTGCGACCCGGCGAGCAGGCTTGCACCTCCTCAGGAGGGGCTTGCGGGGTCGGATCAACCTTTCGCTCCACCACCCCTTTGAGGCCCATACATGCAATGTAAGTCACTTGCTTCCCTGTTGATACTGTCCAGCGGCTTCAGCCTTGGGCAGGCATTCACGACCAGCGACACGGCCAACGGGCCGACAGCTGTACCGAAAAAGCCAGTCATCTTCGACTTGACCGCGATCGATAAGACGGCCGATCCATGCA
Source organism: uncultured Acidobacteriaceae bacterium (assembly GCA_963719405.1). Lineage (GTDB taxonomy): Bacteria > Acidobacteriota > Terriglobia > Terriglobales > Acidobacteriaceae > Edaphobacter. The sequence continues at coordinate 3,011,207 of OY970381.1, read as the reverse complement.
CGGACTTCTACCAGTACGCCTGCGGAAACTGGGTAAAGAACAATCCGATTCCTTCCGACCAGGTGCGATGGGGCCGGTTCAACGAGCTCGCTGACAGGAACAACTACCTGCTGTACAGCGACCTGAAGGCGGCGGCGGACTCGCCCAAGACGCCGCTGCAGAAGAAGTATGGCGATTACTTCGCGGCGTGCATGAACACGGATGTGGTGAACAGGGAGGGGGCGAAGCCGTTGCAGCCATATCTCGACGAGATCGCCCGGTTGAAGAGCCCGAAGGATCTTGCGGCCTTCAACGTAGCGAGCTTCGAGAAGTATGCCGGGGGCGGCTTTTTCCGGGTTCTCGTGCAACAGGATCAGAAGGACTCCAAGCAGCAGATCGCGGGAACAGGACAGGGCGGTCTGACGCTTCCGGATCGTGATTACTACCTGACGGACGACGCGCGCAGCCAGAAGATCCGCGAGCAGTATGTGGAGCACGTGACGAAGATGTTTGTGCTTCTGGGCGACACGCCGGAGCAGGCGGCCAGGGAAGCGGCCGACACGATGCGGATCGAGACAGCGCTGGCGAAGGGATCGATGGGCCGTGTGGAGATGCGCGATCCCGCGAACCGGTACCACATGATGACGGTTGCGGAGCTTGAGCAACTCAGCCCGGACTACGACTGGAATCAATATCTGAAGGGCATTGGCTTCAGCTCGGTCCAGCGGTTGAATGTGAGTTCGCCCGGGTACGTGAAGACCGTTAACGCGGTGCTCGAGACGGAAAAGCTCGACGCTATCAAGAGCTACCTCCGCTGGCACGCTCTCCATGCCTCGGCTCCCCTGCTCGCAGAGAAGTTCGACAAGGAGAACTTTGCGTTCTTCAACCAGACGCTGCAGGGACAGAAGGAAGAGCAGCCGCGTTGGAAGCGATGCACGCGCCTGACCGACGCGGCTTTGGGTGAGGCCGTGGGGCAGGACTGGGTGAAGAAGAACTTCCCCCCGGATGCCAAGGACAACATGGAGAAGCTGGTGAAGGCGCTCGAAGCCGCGATGGCCGAGGACATCAAGCAGCTGCCGTGGATGAGTGCGGAGACCAAGGTGGAGGCGCGCAAGAAGCTGGATTCCATCCGCGACAAGATCGGATATCCGGAGAACTGGCGCGACTACTCGAAGCTGGAGGTGAAGCGCGACGATCTGCTGGGCAACGCGGACCGGAACGACGTCTTTGAGGAGAGGCGCAACCTTGCGAAGCTTGGGAAGCCTGTTGATGAGCGGGAGTGGGGCATGACGCCGCCGACGGTAAATGCGTACTACAACCCGCCGCAGAACGATATCAACTTCCCTGCCGGAATTCTGCAGCCGCCGTTCTTCGACAACAGCATGGACCCGGCGGTGAACTTCGGCGGCATCGGCGTTGTGATCGGCCACGAGATGACGCACGGCTTTGACGATCAGGGATCGAAGTATGATCTCAACGGCAATGTGCGTGTCTGGTGGACGCCGGAGGACCTGGCGAAGTTCAAGGAGCGCACGGAGTGCACGGCGAAGGAGTACGACGGCTTCGAAGTGGCCCCCGGTCAGAAGCTCAACGGGCATCTGACGCTAGGCGAGAACACGGCAGACAACGGCGGCATCCGCATTGCATATCAGGCGCTGATGGAGACGATTGCGAAGCAGGGCAGCCCGGGAACGGGATACACCAGCGGTGAAAAGGATGGCTACACGCCGGCGCAGCGCTTTTTCATCTCATTCGGCCAGGTATGGTGCCAGAACGCCACGGAGCAGAGTGCGCGGGTGCTGGCGAAGACGGATCCGCACAGCTCCGGCGAGTGGCGGGTGAAAGGAACGGTGCAGAACTTCGAGGAGTTCGGAAAGGCGTTCGGCTGCAAGGCCGGGCAACCGATGGTTGCTGCAAACGCCTGCCGTACATGGTAGATGGCGCTGTGTTCGAAAGCGGAGCCCGGGCTTCTGTCCGGGCTCTGCTGTTTTAAGCGCGGAGCGCCGAGGATGGGCAGATCAGATGGCGCCGGCCGTCTGGTTACCCAAGAGAGCCTGGGAGGGACGCAGCCAAGTGGCACAATCCAGCGGCAGCTTCTACAATAACCGGAGGTACTGCAATCCCAGGGATCTGCTTGCTGCCGCGCGATGTTGATGCGGTTCCGCAAGAATGAAGGAAGCACATGAAGTTGAGCAAGCTTGGCCGGTCGTCACTGGCCTTTGTAGCATCGGTCGCTGTAGGTTTGGGTATGTCGGCGTGCGGCGGCGGCACGGTTGGATTTATGTGGGTGCCTGGAACGCAGTACAACCAGATAGCCGGTTTCAAGATCGACAACTTTACCGGGAACCTGACGGCCATCCCGAACTCCCCCGTTTCGGCGAGCGGAACGAATCCGAAGATGATTGTGGTGAAGCCGGGCGGCCGTTACATCTACGTGATCAACGCCGGGGGCGCAAGTGCACCCACGGCGGCGAACCCGACCGGTCTGAACGGCCAGAACATCGCCGAGTTCAGTGTTGGCGGAGACGGCATCCTCACCTTCCAGGAGCAGTACTCCAGCCAGGGGCAGACGCCTGTGTGGGCCGCTGTGGATAGCTCCGGCAACTTCCTCTATGTGCTGGACAGCCTTGCGCCGGCGGGTGTGCTCGACCCGACCTCGGTCGCGACATCCACACAGCCGCAGCAGACCTACGCGCAGGAGAACAAGGGGTCGATCACGGTCTTCGCCATCGATCCCAACACGGGACGGCTCTCGCTGGTGACCAACAACCAGTTGAAAAACGCGAACAACGTGAACTTCAACTTCTTCCCTGTTGGCGTTGCTCCGACGATGGTGAAGCCTGGCGGCGGTTGCCTCTACACGCTGGACTCCGGCACGAACTCGATCTTCCCCTACACGTTGAACTCCAGCACCGGGCAGCTTACGCAGACGACGAACTCCGAGATCTTTACGAACGCCGGCAAGCTGACGTCGATCAATGCAGGCGGTACGTACGTGTACCTGACGGATGCGGCGCCTACAGCAGCGAGTCCCGGCGGACAGATCCTGCCATACACACCGGGTTCGAACTGCTCGCTCAACACGCTGACGGGAGGCGCGGTCAACAACCTGCCGCTCACGTCCAATCCGGTCTGGACCTTGACGGATAACCGCGGACGCTACCTGTACGTTGTGAATCAGTCGACCACGAACTCCAACAACGCGAACAGCACGATCTCGGCGTTTTCCATTGAGAGTTCGACGGGCAAGCTGCAGCAGATCCCGGATTCAAACAACCCGTATCCAACCGGGTCGGGAGCGGTCTGCATGGCGGAGGATCCTACAAATCAGTACGTCTACACGTCCAACACCGTGGATGGAACCGTGACGGGAAAGATCATCAACCAGAACACGGGGCAGCTTTCGGATCTGGCACGCGGGTCGAAGTTCACGGCAACGGGGCTCTCTACATGTCTGGCGATCAGCGGCAGTGTGTACTAGCGGACGATCGGGCTACCTTCGCGATTTGAAATCAGGGCAACACGGATCTGGCGGTCGAACGACCTGCACGGGAGCTTAGAAACGCATGATGTTGAAGAAGATGGGCCGATTTGGGATGGCCTCAGCAGTATCTCTGGCTCTTGGACTCGGCCTGACCGCCTGCAGTCGTGACTACACGGTTGCGTTCGTTTATGTCGCCTCTTCGACGCGAGCGTCGACAGGTGTGATCAACGCGTACAAGGTTGACTACCAGTCAGGCGCCCTGCAGCAGCTTGCTGATTCGCCGGTACCGACGGCCAACAGAAATCCTGTAGCGCTTGTGGCTGCGCCCAGCGGGAAGACCCTGTACGTCGTTTTCCGGGATGACTCAGTTGTCGTGCCGTACGGCATCGGCACGGATGGCAAGCTGTATGCCGAGAAGACGTCCAATGTGATCGGAAGCTTTCCGACCGCGGTGACGATCGATCCGGCTGGCAAGTTCCTGTATGTGACCTCCACCTACCAGCCGGGCTTCACGACTGCGCTGCCGGGGCCGGGCCTCGTCACGATCTTTCCGATCAACGCGGATACGACGCTGGGAACTCCGACGGCAATCAACGTGGGCAACAACCCCGTGAGCATCGTTGCCAGCGGGTTCCACAACTTCGTGTACGTTCTGGATCGTGAGACGATCCCCACCACCGGAGGCGGTACCGGGCCGGGCGGGGTTGTGCTTGCGTTCTCGCAGAGCCCGACGAGCGGAGCTTTGACGCCGATCACAACTGGTGCGACCCGTCTGAATGGATTCCCGGCAGGTGTGACACCCAGCTGGATCGCAGAGGATCCGACGGCACGGTTCGTCTACGTGACCGATCAGGTGTCGAACCAGCTGATCGGGTACCTCGTTGGAACGGGCGGAGCCTTGGTGCCGATGGTCAACGGGCCGTTCACAACTGGGCAGTTCCCGGTAAATGTGATCGTCGACCCGCGCGGCAAGTACCTGTACGTGACCAACTTCAACTCGAGCACGATCGGCGCTTACGCCATCGATACGGCGACGGGCACACCTTCGGGTTCGGTAGGCTCGGGCGCGACGCAGGTGGATACGAATCCAACCTGCGCGACGATTGAGCCCGCACTTGGCCAGTATCTTTACACCTCGAACAGTGCAGCCGGGACGGTCTCCGGTCTACAGCTTGATCCGCATAACGGAAGCTTGAAGCAGATTCAAAACCAGCCGTTCCCCGCTTCCGCGCTGCCGACGTGCACGACGACAGTAGCGAATGGCGATCACGCGACGCAGATCGTCAACCCGTAGCTGGACGACTCACCATGGGAACAAAAGGCCCTGCTTCGGCAGGGCCTTTTCTCGTGTCCGCAGCTTTGTCTGGAGGAGCACACAGATGCACTCAAGCGCGTTGGGCGGGGGCCGTTCAGTCAGAGGTCATTCCCCTGAGATCCGGCAGACGAACCATCGCGAGGTTCAGGTCGTCTCGAGCGATGGAGGAGGAACGGGCCGGCGGCCGAAGCGGCGGAGAAGCAGGCGCTGCGTGGGCTTCTCAATATAGCGAACGGTCGCATACGCGAGCGCGATGATGAATATGTAGGAGATCCACGGATCCAGGGCGGCTATGTGGAGGCGCTCCGGCACATGATGATCATGGATCAGCTCGAAGATGTTGAAGTGCAGGAGGTACAGGGCAAAGGTCGCCTCGCCCAGTATCACAAGAGGTTTGAAGGCGAAGATAGCGGAGATGGGGTTGGGGCTGGTGAGACCCAGAACGAGCAGGCAGAAGAGCGGAAGCAGAAGAGCGCCGTGGATGATGACGTATGGGACATGCGGTGCGCCGATGTAGAAAAAGGCGACGATGATGGAGAGGGCTACAGCGCTGAAAGCGAAGCTGCGACGCCTGCTTAGATCGATCATGGAGTGCAGCTTGGCCAACGTGAGACCGACGAGAAAGGTGCAGAGGTACGCCGCCGGAGTGTACTTCAGGACCCGCATCCATACAGTGCCCGTGTAACGGTCGGCCGGTGCCGACAGGTGGTCGGGATTGGCGAGGTGGTAGTAGAGATGCGGGGCGAGGCCGAGAAGCCACAGCGCAAGGATGATCGCAACCAGTCGCGCCGGCGTATTGAGGAAGGCTCCGCGCGTGGCCCAGACCCGGAGGATGTAAGGGAACAGAAGGTAGAGCACGAGGTCGGCGGAGAGGGTCCAGGCGACGGTGTTCCAGAAGGTGGCAAGCGATGGGCTCCATCCCTGGAGAAGCAAAGGGGTGACGACCATGCCTGTCCAGAACTCGGCGTGTGGCCGGGCCTGCCACTCCGCAGAGAGAAGTGGTGTGGATAGGAGGAGGACGAAGGCGTAGGTGGGGTAGAGCCGGGCGAACCGCGCGAGCCAGAAGTCGCGTTTGGAGAGAGTCGTCGCGCGGTGGTCGTAGTTATACGTGAGGATGAAGCCGGAGATGAGGAAGAACGTCCCGACAAAGATGAAGCTATTGTCGATGATGGGGTGGAGGAAGTCGACGTGCGGCGGGGTGAAGTGAAACAGGAGTATGAAGATCGCAAGCAGCGTACGGATGCCGGACAGGGCAGGCAGAGGCGGTTTGCGGGCGTGGGCTGGTGTCACCGCGGCGGCGGTGGGCTGGAGGTCGCGGGCTGTGGGGATCGTCGGCAAAAGGCGTTGCGTCTCGGGACGGGCTGGGCGAAACGGCTTCGGTTTGGAGCCGCCCTGGCGGTTGGGGCATGGATCTGCCCGATGTGCAAGGGCGGTACGGTGGGGAGTACGTTTGCTTCGTTAGACCCGATCAGGAGACCGTAAGTTTCGACTGTCTCCAGTATTTCAGTATCGGCTGCGCCGCACCTTCGTCAACATTCCATGACTCTCGGCTGTGAGGATCTGCTGTTTGCGCTCGACACCCCATCGATAGCCGGCCAGCGCTCCTGTTGATCCGACGACGCGGTGACACGGGATGGCGAGCGCGACCGGGTTTGCGGCACAGGCGGCAGCTACGGCACGAGCAGCGGTAGGCTGACCGAGCTTCTGGGCAACGGCAGAGTAACTGAGGGTCTCTCCGCGCGGGATCTGCTGAAGTGCTTGCCAGACGCGATGCTGGAATGCCGTCGAGCGGACGTCCAGGGGGAACGTGACTGCTGCGGGATTCTCGGAAAGGCTTGCCAGAACGAACTGAACGGCCTCGGAAAGCCAGGTCGACTGTGGATCGGCTGTGTCACGTTCGGCTTTTTCGGCCGTCAGAGTCTGCTCCTCGAGGATGCTTGCTTTCGGGAAGCGCTCGCGGAGATCATGACGCAGAACGGCGTCGGAGTTGGCGAAGGCTATGGCGCAGATGCCGGAGGTTGTCGAAGCAACCAGGGCGCGTCCGAGAGGACAATCGGCGATCGTATATCGGATGGAGACGTCCGGGCCGCCTTCGCGGAGGGCGGAGGGAGTCATGCCGAGAGAGGCCGCGCTGTCCTCGTACAGGCGCGACGAGGAGCCGAAACCCGCATCGTAGATCGCATCGGTAACACGGGGAGCGCGCGACTTCGGATTGGGCTTGAGACGGTCTTTGAAGGTGGAGAGGCGTTGCGCCTTCGCAAACTGACCGGGGCTGACGCCCAGGACGCGTTTGAAGCCGCGAAGTATGGTCAGGCGGGGAACGCCGGTGGCCTTGACCACGTCGGCGAGCCTGGTGCGCTCGGTGGCGTGCTCGGTAAGGTAACCGGTGACTGCCGCGAGTGCCGCGGCCTGCGGATCCGGGCGGGGCGTGGCCAGGTCGGGCTGGCAGCGTTTGCAGGCTCGATAGCCCGCCGCCTCTGCTACCACGGGATTCGGAAAGAAGGTGACGTTTTTGCGTGTTGGGCGACGGCTCGGGCAGCTGGGTCGGCAGAAGATGCGCGTTGACTTCACGGCATAGACGAACTGCCCGTCGGCGGAGGCGTCGCGGGTAAGGACCTGTTGCCAGGCCTTGCCCGCGAAGACGCTCGGAATCTTCTGCGGAGCGGAGGCCGCTGGCGTGGCGGGGAGATGTCCGGGAACTTGCGGCGTGGAGGTAGAGGAGGTCATGAGGGTCTGCATGTCTAGTATCCTCCCCCTCGGCGAGGAGGTCGACACTCCGGAAAGTGACTGAGATGTCCGAGCTGGCTGCGGTCATCCCTTGGCGAGCCAAGGGACTCTGTGAAGCGGCAACCCTGCCGCTACCGTCTAGTGCACTTTACCCGCTGAGCCCTCAAGGACGACATCGGAGAGGACCGACGTATCCGATTTATCGGGCAGATGCGAACAGAAGCCGATGCCGACGTAGAAAGGCCCATCGAGGTGGAGCTTAATCGGCGGGCCGAACTGATGCATGGGCTCTCCCTGCAGGCTGATGAACATAGCAATCTCATCGCCATGTTTCTCAATCCCGATGCGCTTCGCCATCACGCCGGCGAGAGCTCCACCGAAGCGATATTCCATATCAGTCATCTGTGCGCCGCGCTCTCTACGCTGCGCCAGATGGATCATGCCGACGCCGTGCTCACCAACCATCGCTTCTTTCGAATCGTCATCGAGATTCTGGCGTATCACCAGGACTGCCTTGCGATCACCGTAGCCCTTCGGGTCCGGAAAGGCGACGTCAGCCGCCAGCGAGACATCCCCGGAGGTCTTCTTCCAGAGATATCGGAACTCGTCGCGCGAGTACCAGATGTTGTAACCGGCGGAGTTGATCGTGTATCGCCTGGTTGCGGCGTCGTAGCTCGCGCTGCCCGGGACCACCGCACTGCCGATATCGGACTGACCTTCGAAGAGGCCGATTGGCGCTTCGAAGTTCTTGCTCGGTCGATGGAAGTCCGCTGGCGGTGCAACCTGGACGTGCGTCGAGGAGCCCGGCTGCGCCCACTCGGGCACAGCTGGTGCGGATGCCGGCGTGCCGGGAGCTTGCGCAAGCAGCAGGTGCGGTGCGGTACAGATCGCCAGAACCAGCAGCACGCCTGCAGGGGAGCATCTGATCACGGAACGAACGAAGTACATCTTCATAGCAAACGACGTTAGCAGATTTCGCACGACAGGCGAGCAGTTCCGCGAGCGGGCCCGCTCCTGCCAGCTTCAATCAGGGAATCTCTTACGGATGAGGACCGTACGATCCAGCGAATCCGAGATCTGGAGTATCTTGAGCCGGAGGTCGGGATCCATCTTCTGGCCGGCAAGCAGGGCGTGCACCTCCGCCTGTGCTTCGGTGCTGTTCTGGCCTTCGATAAAGTCCGTCAGCCAGGCGCCAAGAAAGAAGATCTTGCGATGCTGCTTGATCTCCGGCAGCGCGTTGAGCGCCTGAGTGAGATAGGGCGCAGTGAGAGCCGTCTGATTCCAGGCATTGAAGGGGCGCAAGCTCTGCGTAAGCCAATCCTCCTGAATCGCCGTCGAGTGGAGGTACTCGGAGAAGTAGCGGGCCTTGACCTCAGCGGACGGTTTGCCGGCCCCAGCTGCGTAGGCATATCTCTGCCCCTCTCCGCTGCGATCGTGGGCTTTCTCGACGGCGTAAATGGTCTCGGCTTCCGGATCGCTCATGGCGACGAGGTGGCCGATCAGGTTCCAGCGGTCGAGTGGCTTCAGGGTCAGGCCGGGAACGGTGAGCCTGCCGGTGAGCAGGTCCTTCACCTGCTGCAGTGCGGGCGGAGTTTCAGCCAAGAAGGTGAACGTCCGAAAGTTGACGATGCGCACGCCCAGCGTAGGCGCGTTGAGCATACGTCCGGCGACGACCGCCTCTGCCCTGGGCGCAACGGCAGTGCGGCCAGGGTCGTGAAGGTAGGAGTGAAGTGCCAGGGCGACCCGCGCCCCCTGGATTCGGTTGAGGCTCTCATCCGGCTCAGTCGGCAGGGTCTTGAGTGCGAGCTCCACGTAGGCTCTGGGTGCGGATTTCGCGAGGTGGACGTTCTCCCACAGTGCATTCCACAACATGCTATGGAGTAAGGGATCGGGATGCGTTGCGGAGCGTTTGCCGAGGCCTCCGGCAACCGTGGCTTCGCTCTTTGGATCGAGCAGAAAGCGTCCGTAGGCATGATCGCCCGGATTTGCGAAGACATAAGTGGGGCATGGCCTGCCGACGGCCGCTGACACATCGAGCTCCGCTGTGCTCCAGGCGACGCGCAGGGTCTGGTTGTGCCCGGCGACGCCGTAGCCGAGAAGTATCTCGTTCACGATCGGCCAGCGGTTGTGTTCGGGAAGCACGTCCTCTTGAGTGAGGGTAAGGCTCGAGATCTTCCCCTGCGTGCACGTCCAACTCACGTCCACCTGCGGCATGCCGCGTTGAAGAATCCAGGCCCGGGCCCATGCCTGAACGTCCTGGTGATGTCCACGCTGGCTGCTCGCGGTTTCAAAGGCACGGATGAGGTCGGCCCATTCGGCGTTCCCGTAGCTGTGCTCCTTGAGGTAGATCTGCAGCCCTCTGCGGAAGCTCTCTTCGCCGAGGAAGAAGTTGAGCTGCTTGAGGACGGCCGGAGCTTTCTGGTACACGATGGCTCCGTATGCTGACTTGGCGTCCTTCAGGTTGGCGATGTTTTGGAAGATTGGCGTTGTGCCCTCTGTCTCGTCGATGCCGTACGCCAGCGGCTTGATGTCTTCATTGAAGTGCTTCCACGGATTTGCCGCGGGGTCCAGCCGCTCCAGTGCCTTATAGGCCATGTACTGCGCAAAGCCCTCCTTGAGCCAGAGGTCGTCGAACCAGCGCATCGTAACCAGGTCACCGAACCATTGATGGCAGGTCTCGTGCAGCACGAGAATGTTGCGGCGGAAGTAGTCGCTGGCCGTCGGTGTCGAGCGAAACAGGACGCTGTCTTCATTGAGGAAGGTGGCTCCAGCGTGCTCCATGCCGCCGAACGGAAACCCCGGGATGAGCACAAGGTCGTACTTGGGAAACGGAAACGGCTGGGCGAAGTATGTGGAGAGATAGTCGATACCGCGGGCCGCCATCTCCTGGACCTGCCCCGCCTCCTGCCGGGCTCGAGCGAGTTGCGACCTGCGCACATAGATGGCTGGCTTCGCCGCGTCGTCGGAGCGAAGCGCGGCGAAAGGGCCGGCGGCGAAGGCGAAGAGATATGTGCTGATGGGGCGGGTCTCAGCGAACCGCGAGTGGCTGCCATCCCTGTTCACAGGCGCGGTGTTGGCGATGACGGACCAGCCGTCAGGATGCTGGAGATCGAGGGTGAATCGGGCCTTCAGATCCGGCTGGTCGAAGCACGGAAAGGCCATGCTGGCGTCCATGGGGACAAACAGCGTGTAGAAGTATTCGTTGCCGTCATCCTTGTCTTCGTAGCGCGTGACGGCCTTGCCCGCGGCAGCCGCGTTGCTGGTGAATGCGAGTGTGAGAATGTTGTGGCCGGCCACGGCCGGGAGGTTCAGATGCCCGTTCGCCATGTCTACGCGGATGGCGTGGCCGTTCAGAGTGGCGGATTGGAGAGTGCCGTCGCGGTAATCAATCGGAAGATCGCCCGCGGACCTGCTTTCAAACGTGAGGGTTTCGTTACCTGCCACAGCAGCTTCGTGTTGCTTCAGCGTGAATGACAGCTGGTAGCGCAGATCGAAGATCCGAGCCGAACGCGCGGCCGCGAGTGCGCGTGAGACGCCGGCATCCTGCACGGACGCCAGAGCTTTGTTCGAGAGGGCAAGCAGGATCGTGGAGGCGAGGATGATTCGGGTGAGGGTTCCGCTCGCGGTACGCATGTTGTTTGCATGCTAACCGTTCCGATGAGCTGCAATGAGGTGCGAGGCTTGGGGCAAGCGCAAGCGGGCGCAGTCTTTCGGCGTTCTGCGATGTCGCGATGTGGCTACTCCCTTGCCCGCTCCTTCTCAAACCTGGCGAAGAAGCTGGACGGGAGGTAGTGGGGGCGCTCGCGATCGTTCGCAACGCGCCGCGCCAGATCGCCCAGAAATGCGTCGAACTGCGCCGCCGCCGCTCGGTCTACTGGCTGCGACAGGTTGTCCTGCGTGGAGTGGTACCGCTCGGCAAGCCACCCACGCCAAGCCTTGTACTCCGGCGATCCCGGCGTCCATCCGAACTTCATCGCGAGCGCCGGAACGCCCGCCTGCACAAAGCTGTACTGGTCGGTGCGGATGAAGGAGTTCCGGTCGGGCTCGGGATCGTTCGCGATCTCGATGTGATGTTCGCTTCCAACGGCACGAGCATCGTCCGCAAGCGTCGATTCCGCGAGCCCCTGCACATGCAGCTTCTTCAATGGGAAGAGCGGCATAAACATATCCATGTTCAGGTCCGCGACGATCTGCTTCTCGGGCACGGTGGGATGGCCTGCGAAGTAACGGGAACCCAGCAGACCCTTCTCCTCCGCCGTGAAGATGACGAACAACATCGACCGCTTCGGCCGCTCTGCCGACTCGGTGAAACGCTTTGCAATCTCCAGCACAGATGCCACTCCAGACGCGTCGTCCATGGCCCCGGAATAGATCGAGCTGCCCTTGATCTCCGCGCCCACACCGAGATGATCCAGGTGCGCAGAAACCAGCACGTACTCATGCTTCAGGACTGGATCGGAACCATCGAGCTTCGCAACGATGTTCGGCGAGGTCACGCGCGTATTCTCGGTGACGACTGTCGCAATCAAGCTCTTGTTCAGGGGGAACCGCGGCAGGGGCTTCTGCGCATCCGCAAGCGCCAGCAACTCCGCGAAGCTGTGGCCGGTGCCGGCGAACAGCTTCTCGGCCTGCGCCGGGTTGAATGTTGCCGACAGCATCACGTGACGCGTATCCGCGAGAGCCGAATGCTTTGCCGCCACGGCAGCATCCTCCGGACTCGCAGCGAGCCGCATGCCGGGCTGCGATGCACTGCTCGCGACGCGATCCCATCCGAAGTCCATCGACTTTGGTGTCGGGATGGAGATAGCGCCCACAGCACCGGCCTCCGCCAGCGCCTTCGCGAACGGAGAGGTCCGGGCAAACGACTTCAGTGCACCCGGAAGATCCGCTGGCCCGCCGTTCAGATACACGACGATCTTTCCTTTCAGCGAAGCTGCCGGGAGCTCTGCCGAATCAAAGTCGTCATACTTCGCGTCCGGCAGATGCAGCCCGTATCCGATGAAGACGAGAGGCGCGGTGATGGACCTCGGCTGTGCACCGCGGGATCCAAGGATGGCATCCTGGCCCAGCACCAGCGGAGTCTCGTGGCCATTCGCTGAAAGCTTGATCGTCGACCTGGCAGCGATCACGCGGGTCACGTCAAAGGCCACCGGTTGGTAGTACCCGTCCACGCCGGCGGGCTGAAGTCCAATGGACTTGAACTGCGACACGACGTAAGCAGCTGCCCGGAGGTAGTCGTCCGTGCCGGTCAGGCGGCCGCGCATGCTGTCGTCTGCCAGTACCTTGATGTGCGCCCACCACGCCTGCCCGCTCGCCTGGTCGGCTGCCGTCTCCGGCATTCCCTGCGCTGTTGCGCCTCCAGTAAAGACCGCAAGCATCGCGCAGCCCACCGCCCAGCGTAGAAGCTCCACCATGTGTCCCCATGTGTCGAAAGAATTTTCTCAGACGATACCATGCCGCCTGCCGAGCCTCGGTCGCTGATGAGGTCGCAACCAACCTTAACACCCTGCGCCGCCCGGAGCGGAGTCTGCATCCGATGGTGGATGGGCGTGGCGGAAGAGATCGGCACTCGATTTGTCGGATGGCTGGATGCACTGCCGGAGGGACGTGGAACCCGCATGCATGTGTTCTGCGACAGCGATGCGGATGGTCTGCCAGCGGGAGCATTGCTGGTGCGGGCCTTGCGGGCGGCGGGGTTTGCGGAGGTGACGTGCGAGGCGCGCCGGAAGGGTGAGTCCGCATGGGGCCGCGAGGTGATCGAACGCATGCGGAGCTTCGCACCGGGGGCGCTGATCGTGGCGGACCTCGGGAGCCGCGAAGCGGAGCTTTTGCCCGGAGTTCCGACGCTTCTGCTCGATCACCACTTCCCCACCGGCGTTCCGGCCGGGGCGGAGTTGCTGACTTCGTATGGCACAGGAGAGCCGAGCGGCGACGGCAAGGATGTGGCCACCACCGGGCTGCTGGCCTGGTGGTGTGCGCGGTCACTGTGCGGTGAAGCGCTGGCGGATACATGGTTGTGGCTGGCGGGGATCTCACTGCTGAGCGACCTGGGAGACAAAGCACCGTTCGCCGAGTTGCAGCGTGCGAAGAAGGCCTTCGGCGGCGGCGCGATGCGGGATGCGACCTCGCTGCTGAATGCGCCACGCCGCACGGCAACGGGTGACGCGTCCGCGGCTCTGAGGCTGCTGCTCCAGGCGCAGAGCCCGAAGCAGGTCTTGAGCGGAGACTTCCCCGAGACGGCGGAGCTGCTGGAGGCCAAGGCTGAGGTCGGTTCGGCGCTCGCGATGGCTCGGAAGCTGCCGCCTCGCTTCAGCACAAAGATGCGCGATGAGCTGCACGCCGACCTGGTCGCGATCCGTATGGAGACGCCGGTGCAGGTGCACGCGCTGGTGGCGATGCAGTGGAGAGCACGCTTTCCGAAGAGCGTGGTGTTTGGCGTGAACACCGGATATCGGCCCGGATGGGTGCACTTCAGCGGGCGCGCTCCCGCAGGAGTCAACCTGATCGAGTGGCTGGCGGCGCATCGGCCGGCGGAGGCGGATGGGCAGTATGGCAACGGCCATAACCAGGCGGCAGGAGGCGCGCTTCCGGTGGAGGTCTGGAACAGGTGGGCTGAGGAGGTTGGCTTCGGCCCCGAGATGCAGGTTTTGGCGGTTGAGGGCGCCGAGCGGGAATCAGCTCGCGCATGACAAGCGACGGATCTGCATCTGACGTTGACGAGGAGAGGGACGCATGGGCGCGGCGAAGAGTGAGGGACCGGACGGCGAGGTGAAGAAGGGGCGAGGAAGGCCCGGGCGAACGGAGGTCCGGACGGCGGAAGAGGGGAACGAGAGCGCGGGTCAGGGCGAGGCCGATTCTCGGACGCGCGGCAGTGCCGAGGCGGGCGCAAAGGAGGACCGCGTGCCGAAGAGGCGGCCGGGGAAGAAGAAGGTGAAGCAGAAGGCTGCCACAAAGAAGATGCTGGCCGAGGCCGAGCTGGAGAGGATGGAGGCGACGCCGATGTCCCAGTGCGCGGGCATGGGCGATGCCAAGCCCATCCAGTTTCCCCCTGCGGCGATGCGCATGGGATTCGCCGTCAAGGTAATGGGACAGCCGGGGTTGAAGTCAAACGACACGCGGAGGTGGCAGGCCGGTCCACATCTGCGGGTTTCACTCGGATACCTGTGCGAGATCTTCCGATATCTGCGCACGCACGGCATCCACATGTACCGGATGTCGAGCGATCTGGCTCCCTACGCGACGCATCCGACGATGCCGCAGTTCCACGGGATGGTGAAGGAGAGTGCGAGCGATCTCGCAGAGGTTGGGAGGCTGGCGCGCGAGCAGGACCTTCGCCTGAGCTTCCATCCCTCGCAGTTCATCGTCCTGAACAGCGAAAACGAAGACCTGACGCGCAAGAGCATGTGGGATCTCGAGAGCCAGGCGGAGATGCTGGATCTGATGGAGTGCGGACCGGAGGCCGTGCTGGTGGTTCATGTAGGCGGAGCATATGGCGACCGCGAGAGCGGATGGCGGAGGTGGGTCGCGACGTGGCCAAGGCTTGGGGAGCCCGTTCGAAGGCGGTTGGTGCTGGAGAACGACGACATCCGCTACTCAGCCGCAGACGTGCTGAAGGTACACGAAGCGACGGGGGTGAAGTGCGTATGGGACTACCAGCACCACTGGTGCTTCAATCCGGAGAATCTGCCGATGGGGGAGACGCTGCGAAGGTTTGTCGCGACCTGGCCCTCCGGCGTGCGGCCAAAGATGCACTTCTCCTGCGCGCGGACCGAGATGCGCGAGATCAAGCGAAAGAACCGAAAGACGGGCAAGGTTGAGGTTGTGCTGCAGCCGCCGGTTTGGACGGGGCACGCCGACTATAACAATCCCTTTGAGTCGATCCAGTTCCTCAGGTCCATCCTGGATGTTGATGTGGATCTGATGCTGGAGTCGAAGGCAAAGGATCTGTCACTAATTCGGTTACGAAATGATATAGCTCGCTTCGCTCCGGATCTGGCGGCTCGATATGGGATCGATCTGGCGGCCGACGTGGAGGACGTCGGGGAGGTCGTCGAGACGCAGGAAGAGGCGGACGATGCGGCGCAGTAGCCAGTCGGCTCTTCACAAAAGGTGCTAGCGCTTCGCTGAGGCGGCGGTCGCCGGGCTGACCGTCTCACCTTTGATCGTCTCGCCCTTGAGGAAGCGCCGGATGTTGTCGTTCAGAAATCTTCCGTCGGCCGGGCTGGCCGCGGCTCCGGCAGGATGTCCCCACAACGAGGGGATCGGCAGAAGCGTGACATGCGGCATAAAGGCCGCCTCGTACCGCGCATCTTCCACGGGGAAGTAGAGATCGGTCGCGGACGGCATGTAGAGAAACGGAACCTTGATGGAGCGAAGCGCCTTCTCGACGTCGCCACCGAACCCGGGAGTGGAGCCTACGTCGTGGCGCTCCCATGTGCGTGCCTGAAGGATGATGTCGTTTGCGTCCCCACCTGGGATGAAGCCGTTCCGGAAGTGATCGATCACCTGCTGGAGGGTGGTGCCGGGCTTCTCCTCTGTGCGCCAGAGCTCTTTCCTCCACCACTCCTGCGAGTACAGCCAACCGGCCCAGACCATGCCGAAGGCGGAGAGACCTTTCGCGGGCTCGGCGGTGTAGTCGCCGCCATTGAACGTGCTATCTGCGGTGATAGCGGAGATCTGACCTTCGAGCCGAACGACACCGTGACCGTAGCACTTCGCTGTACCCGAGGTGGCGACGATGCGATCCGCAAAGTCCGGATAGGAGACGGCCCATTGAAAGGCCTGCTCCGCGCCCATGGAGAAGCCGACGATGGCGCGGAGATGATTGACGTGAAGGTCTTCCGTCAGGAGGCGATGCACGGCGTCTACGTTGTCGCGGATCGTCGTGACCGGGAATCGCGGGCCGTGGAAGGGCTCCGGCGTGTTGCTGGGCGAGGACGAGCTCCCGTTGCCGAAGAGTTCCGTGGAGACGAGGAAGAGATTGGCCGGGTCGAGGGCGCGATCCGGATGCTTCGGATCGACGATAAGCCACTCATAGCCGCGGAACTTCGCCATGTAATGCGAGGGCAGCAGAACGACGTTGTCGTGCGCGGCGTTGAGATGACCGTAGGTGCCGTAGACGACGCGAGCCTTTGGGAGCACGGTCCCGGACTCTGTCTTAAAGTTGTCGATGATGAACTCGTGACGCACGGGTTCTTCGGCGCGTGCCGCTGCGCTGATAGCTGTAGCGACGAGGAGAAGGGGAATGATGCGGTTGAGCACAGGTTTCTCCAAACGGAGCGGTCGGTTCTGTCCGGCGTGCGAAGCGGGAGGGAAGCTCGACTACTGCAGCGGCTTCAAAAGAGATGTGAGACGCGCGAAGGAGTCGTCGCGTGCCTTCTTGTTTGCGGGGCTCGCGTCCGGAGCCTCGCCGGCCCGCATGAAGCCGTGGCCCGCGCCGTCGTAGGTCGCAGGATCAAAGCGCTTGCCGGCGGCCTTCATCGCCTCGACCGAGCCCGGAATCGTGGCGTCGATACGGGCGTCGTTGCCTGCATAGAAGCCGTACACGGGCGCTGAGATGTTTGCCATCGCCGCTGTCTCCGGAGGAGGACCGTAGAAGACGAAGGCGGCGCTCAGGCCCTTGCGGTGCGTCGCAAAGGCGAAGCTCTTTCCGCCACCCCAGCAGAAGCCTGCGACGGCGAGCTTGCCGTTTGCCGCGGGCAGCTTGAGACCAAAGTCGGCAACAGCGTCAAGATCGCTGGTGACCTGGTCGGCGGGAAGACCGGAGACTGCCTTGGTGATTGCGTCCATGCCGGGATAGCTGTCGGTGCCTCCGCCGCCCTTTCCGTCGGCTGCGGGCCCCGTGCCGGAGAGCAGATCAGGTGCGAGGACGATGTAGCCCTGCGCGGCAAGCTCGTCCGCCATGCTCTTGGCCCAGTCGGAGAGGCCGAAGATCTCGTGGATTAGAACGATGACCGGGGCTTTGCGGCTCGTCTCCGGATACACGACAAAGGTGTTGACCGTGCGGCTGCCCGCCTTTATCGGCACGTACTCACGATGGCGTGGAGATTTGTCCAGCGAGGTCTTGGCCCAGTCCTGCGCGTCAGCGGCATTGGGTACGAGAGCTGTGGGCAATGCAGCGAGCAACACTGCAGAGAGGCGCAGGAAGATTCGGCGGGTCATGCAGGGCAGTGTACGTGCGGGGGAGAGGCGGTGCAATCACAACGGTGTTTGATTGGGTCGCGTCAACAGCGAGAATCCGCCGATTCGATGAAACCGCCGCCTGGCTCCCGGACCGACTCTGAACATACGAGGTGCATCCAAACCGGGTGGAAACGGAATGATGATGACATCGCGAGCACTGAAAGCACATGCCACGGGCGAACATGGGACGACGGAGAAGCAAACGGGAGCGAAGAAGGGTTCCGGGGGCAGACCGCTGAAGCAATCACCGCGAAAGCAGCCGGCGAGGCCGAAGCCGATTGACTGGGCGAAGATCCTGAAGGCAGCGAGAGAGCACTTCGGCATCAAGCGCCTCCGATCCGGACAAAGGGAGGTGCTCGAGGAGGTCCTCAGCGGCCGAAGCGTCCTCGGCCTGATGCCGACAGGCTCGGGAAAGAGTCTGACCTATCAGCTGCCCGCACTCTTTCTGCCGCGGCCCGTCGTCGTGATCAGCCCGCTAATCGCCCTCATGCAGGATCAGCAGGAGAGGGCCGCGGAGGCCGAGATCTCGGTCGAGAAGATTGATTGCACGCTGACGAAGACGGAGGCGAGGCATGCCGACGAGACGATCGGACAGGGGAACGCTCAGCTCATTTACGCGACGCCGGAGAGGTTGGAGAACCGCGAGTTCATCGATCTGCTGAACGATGCTGGAGGGATCTCGCTGCTGGTGGTGGATGAGGCGCATTGCATATCGCAGTGGGGTCATGACTTTCGACCGGCTTACCTCGCCATCGGAGAGGCTCGAAAGGCCCTGCGCAACCCGCCGGTGCTTGCCTTGACCGCTACAGCGACGGAGCAGGTGGTTGACGAGATTCTGTCGACACTGAACGCCAAAGGCGCAAAGGTCGTGAACGCAGGAACGGAGCGCGACAACCTGTTCTTCAGCGTGCACCCGACGGTGAACAACGAAGCAAAGATGACCCGTATTGCTTCCATGCTGGCGAAGGAAGATGGCACCGGAATCATCTACACGGCAAGCGTCCGCAGCGCCAATGAGCTCTATGACTGGCTGAAGGATCACGGGATATCGGTCGGACACTACCACGGAAAGATGAAGACAAGAGAGCGCGAGCAGGTGCAGGAGGAGTTCATGCGCGGCGATCACAAGGTGATGATCGCGACCAAGGCATTCGGCCTGGGGATCGACAAACCGGATATCCGGTTTGTGTATCACTTCGAGTTCCCGGATTCGCTTGAGACCTACTACCAGGAGGCCGGAAGGGCGGGGCGCGACGGTCTTCCAAGCAGGGCGGTGTTGCTCTACCGTCTTGAGGACAAGCGCATCCAGAGCTTCTTCCTTTCGGGGCGTTATCCAAAGGTCGCGGAGCTGCGGTCCGTGCTGGAGGCGCTCGGTGGAAGGGTTCTGACGCCAGCAAAGACCGATCTCGAGGCGGTGGAGGTTGTGCCCGGTATGCAGGTCATAACGGAACAGGATGCCGCCACCACCGGAGCGGAGGAGGTCCCGCCGAGCGAGGTGGACGCCGCCCTAAAGAAAGATGGGGAAGCGGCCACACCCGCTGTGATTAGCGCCGAGTTCATCGCGGAGCAGGCAAATGTCGGAAGACGCAGAACGCAGGTCATCCTGCATCTGCTGCGGCAGGCGGGCATCATTCGGCGTGGAAAGAATGGGTACAGCCTGAAGTACGCAGAGCCGCCGACCGATGAAGCCCTCGAAAAGCTGCTGGAGGTGTACGAGGATCGCGCAAAGAATGACAAGGACCGGCTGGTTGAGATGATGCACTACGCCGAGACGGTGGACTGCAGGATGCAGATTGTGCGGTCGTACTTCGGCTACGAGGACGGCGAGCCGTGCGGCCGGTGCGATAACTGCGAGCAGCGAAGGGGCGCAAAAGGTGCGGAGGCCACACCCGGCATCGAGCGCCAGGGTGATGTGGTGCTGGCGGCGGCCGCAGAGGTTCGGCATGCGGACGAGGCACACCACGGCACCAAGGTGACCCGGCTCGAGACCATGCATGGAACCATCCTCACCACAGCTCCGGAGACGCTGCCGCATGCCGAACAGGAGCCCACACTGGCGAAGGGAACGCCCGTCGCTCACAAGCGCTTCGGCCCCGGCAAGGTCAAGGATGTTCACGACGGGATCGCTCTCGTCCACTTCACGGACGTCGGGGATAAGAAGGTGAAGCTTGAGTTTCTATCGAGCGGAGCGCCAGGGGCTTCCCGGCAGAGCGATGTAAAGGGCGAGCAGCGAAAGCTGCGCGCATAGTATCCATTCGAGTGCGATCGCAAAGATCGATCCGGGCCTTACGTGCGGCGCGAGCAGGAGAAGAGCGACCAGCAGCGCAGCCGCGCAAAGAACAACCGCGTAGCGGCCGTATGCGGGCTGGGCCGGCAACCCTTGTTCCCCGGCGGGCAGCCCTCGTTGCCGGGCAGGCACAAGAGCGGCAACCCGCGCAGCGAACTCCGGCGGAATGGAGGGCGAGGCGACCTCGGCAAGCGCCTGATCCAACCTGCGCTCGAAGGCCTCGTCCCAACTCTGCTGACCCATCGGCGAGCCTGTGTTCGAACCTATCTTCTGCACGGTTGCCCTCTCCCTTCTCTCTCTTCAGCCTTTAGCGCCTCGCGCAGCCGTTTGCGGCCGCGATGGAGGTGCGTGCGAACGGTTCCGAGCGGAATTCCCAGCGCCAGCGATATCTGCTCATAACTGCGCTCCTCCTGATGATAGAGGACCAGCACCGTACGTTCGATGTTGCTGAGCGCCGCGAGATGCCTGTCGACCGCCTCTTGAAATTCTGCATCGGTAAGCTGCTCCTCGGCGTTCCGATCCGGGTGGGCAAGGCGGTCCTCCCAATCGGAGGTCTCGTCCGAGATCGAGACCAGCGGACGATCTTCGCGGGCTCTCCGCTTCCATTCGTCCTGCGCCACATTCACCGTGATGCGGTAGAGATAGGTGGAAAGAAGAGCCTGCTCCCGGAAACCGGGAAGAGCACGGTACAGGCGAAGAAAGACATCCTGCGCGAGATCTTCAAGGTGCTCGCGGCTTCCGGTAAGGCGAAGAAGTGTGCGGAAGACCATCGCCTGGTGGTCGCGCACAATCTGCTCGAAGGTGTCGTTGACGTGCAAGCAGGATCAGACTGCAAAGCTACCGCAAAGTTTCACCTGCGCCACTGAAACTTTGCGATAGCCTTCCGGTCTAAGGTGGGCAGAAGGGAAGGTACCTCTATGGAAACCATTTGGAGCCCGTACATCGTGCCGGTAGGAGCGTTCGCCATGACGCTCGGAATCATCATCGCGTTCGCCATGGCCCAGGCACATGCCCGCAGGATCAAGGCGGAGCAGAGGATAGCCATGGTTCAGCGTGGATTGCGAGTTGAAGACATCGAGCGTCTGCTCGGAACTCGCGAAGAGGAGGCCCGTCCGGTCAAGGATCCTCTCCGCAGCCTTGGCAATGCTCGCCGCGCCGGGATCGTCCTCGTCTCAGCGGGCATCGGCATAATGCTGTTCTTCATCGTGCTGGCGACCGTCCTGCACGTGCGGGAGGTTCTGTGCGGCGGTGCGGCCGGCCTGATTCCCTTTACGATTGGCGTCGGCTTCTTTATCGACTACAACCTCCAGAAGCGCGAGCTGTCGCGCTTCGGCTTGGAGGTGGGAGCCGAGCTGCCGGCAGCCCGGGTTCGGTAGAGTGGGCGCCCGGTCACATGCCGCGCAGGATGGAGCCGACCACGCCGCCCACAACTCCTCCTTCGGCCCGCTCCGTCCGGCCCGAAGGCAGGTACTCCTGCAGGGCGTGCGCAAGCTTCGCGATCGGAAGTGTCTGCAGCCAGACCCGTCCCGGACCAGTCAGCGCGGCCAGAAAGATGCCGTCGCCCCCGAAGATCAGGTTCTTGATGCCCGGCACACGCGTGATCTGAAAGCTGATGCTGGTCGTGAACGCGCCGACGTGTCCGGGATGCACACGCAGGGTTTCGCCGGGTTGCAGATCCTTGATGATTAGCTCGCCGGAGAGCTCGAGCCATGCGGTTCCCTGCCCTCCGATCCGCTGCAGCAGAAAGCCGTCTCCGCCGAAGATGCCGGCACCCAGCGACTGCTGGAAGCCGACGCCCAGCTGCACGGCCGGCGTGGCGCACAGAAACCCGTGACGATGGGCGAAGTACTCGTACCCGCCGCCGACCTGGATCGGGACGATGTGGCCCGGGACCTTGGTGGCAAAGGCGATCTCGCCGGGAGCTCCAAAGGCCGTGTACTCGGTCATAAACAAGGTTCCGCCGCCTGCGACGCGCTTGATCGCGCCTAGAAAGCCTCCACCGCCCCCCATCTGGGTGTGGGTGTTCATCTGGATGGTCTGCGTCATCCAGGAGAGTTCGCCGGCCTCGGAGATGACACTCTCATTCGGGTTGAGCTGGACCTCGAGCACGGGCATGGTGGATCCGACGATGCGACTTTGCATTGGGTGTGACCTCGCGCAGACAGCTTACAGCAGGTACGCCGGCAGCCGGGGTAAGGTTCCGGGCCGCGTCAGAGATGGGTGTCCGAGACAATGCGAAATCACCCTTGCATGCGATACTTGGACCTGACATGTACAAGCGCGTTCTGCTCAAGATTTCAGGCGAAGCCCTGGCTGCCGGACGAGGCTTCGGCATCGATGCGGTGTTTATCCACAAGGTCGCCGAGGAGATCGCGGCGGTTCACGCGCTTGGCTGCGAGATCGCGATCGTTGTCGGCGGAGGTAACTTCTTTCGCGGAGTGGCGCAGCAGGCCATCGACATGGATCGCGTCGCGGCGGATCACATGGGAATGCTCTCGACCGTGATCAATTCGATCGCTCTGCAGGATGCGATCGAAAAGCGCGGACTCTACTGCCGCGTGATGTCCGCAATCGAGATGCATGAGGTGGCGGAGCCTTACATCCGAAGACGCGCCATGCGGCATCTGGAGAAGCAACGCATCGTGATCTTCGCGGCGGGAACGGGAAACCCCTACTTTTCGACCGATACCGCGGCGAGTCTGCGTGCGATGGAGATCAAGGCGGACATCCTGCTGAAGGCAACCTCGGTGGACGGCATCTATACGGCCGATCCGAAGATCGACGCAACCGCAACCCGCTTCGAAACCATCACTTACGACGAGATCCTGCGCCGCAATCTGCGCGTGATGGATACCACGGCGGTGTCGCTCTGCCGCGACAATGGCATGCCGATGATGGTGTTCAGCATGCGCGAAGAAGGCAACATCAAGCGGGTTGTGGCGGGCGAGCTGCTCGGTTCCCTGGTAACCGCGTAGGCGAGCGTCGAAGTCAGGGTCGCTGGCCTCATCGGACCCGGATCCGTATGCCACTTTGATCCAGAGCCGGTCCACACTCGGGATATGGTGACCACGTAGCGCCGCGCGCCGAACGCATGCGTCTTCGTGCCTGAACCTTTTGCCCAGAATGGTATCCTGAACGAGTCAAATAAAAGGAAAATGAGGGTTTGCAACTATGGCGACCGCAGCTTTCGAACAGGTGATCAACAAGACCGTGGCAGCAGAGTACAAGGTAGCCGATATCGGCCTCGCGGAGTTTGGCCGCAAAGAGATTGACATCGCTGAGCAGGAGATGCCCGGCCTGATGTCCATTCGCAACAAGTATGCCGCCGGGAGGCCGCTGGCAGGCGTTCGCGTCACCGGATCTCTCCACATGACGATCCAGACGGCTGTGCTGATCGAGACGATGGTCGCTCTCGGCGCCGAGGTTCGCTGGGCGAGCTGCAACATCTTTTCGACCCAGGACCACGCCGCAGCCGCGATTGCCGCAGCCGGCGTTCCTGTATTCGCCTGGAAGGGCGAGACGCTGGAAGAGTACTGGTGGTGCACGGAGCAGGCGCTCGCCCACAAGGATGGTCTTGGCCCGCAGATCGTCATCGACGACGGTGGCGACGTCACGCTGCTCATCCACAAGGGCGTCGAGCTCGAGAAGGGTGACACCTGGGTCAACTCACCGGCCAGCAACCAGGAAGAGGGCGTCATCAAGGATCTGCTGAAGAAGATCCACGCGACGGACCCGCAGCACTTCACCAAGCTCGCGAAGGAGTGGCGCGGTGTGGCGGAAGAGACCACAACCGGCGTACATCGTCTTTACAAGATGATGGAGCAGGGCAAGCTGCTTGTCCCTGCGATCAACGTGAACGACTCGGTGACAAAGTCCAAGTTCGATAATCTGTACGGCTGTCGCGAGTCGCTTGGCGACGGCATCAAGCGCGCCACTGACGTCATGATCGCCGGCAAGGTAGCCGTCATCTGCGGCTACGGCGACGTGGGCAAGGGCTCGGCGGCTTCGCTGCGCGGCCTGGGCGCGCGCATCATCGTCACCGAGATCGATCCGATCAACGCACTGCAGGCGGCGATGGAAGGATATGAGGTCACGACGCTCGAAGAGACGCTCGGTCGCGGAGATATCTACGTCACCTGCACCGGCAACCTCGACATCATCACCCTTGAGCACATGCAGCAGATGAAGGATCAGGCGATCGTCTGCAACATCGGACACTTCGACAACGAGATCCAGATGGATGCGCTGAACGCGGATCCGAACGCAAGCCGCCTCAACATCAAGCCTCAGGTGGACAAGTACACCTTCTCGACGACAGGAAACAGCATCTTTATTCTGGCGGAGGGTCGACTTGTGAATCTGGGTTGCGCCACCGGGCACCCCAGCTTCGTCATGTCGAACAGCTTCTCCAACCAGACGCTGGCTGCGCTCGATCTCTGGGCCAACCGCGACACCTACAAGGTCGGCGTCTACGTCCTTCCGAAGCGGCTGGACGAAGAGGTCGCTCGGCTGCATCTGGAGAAGATCGGTGTGAAGCTGACGACACTCTCCCCGAAGCAGGCAGAGTATCTTGGCGTAAAGACCGAGGGACCGTACAAGGCGGAGCAGTACCGCTACTAAAATCCCGCTCTCTCCATCCGCCAAGCTCGCACACGCTTATTGAACACAGATCGGCCGCCGATACTTCCGGCGGCCGATTTGTCTTCTGAGAGAACCATCAAGGGACAGCATTGGATCAGAGGCTCCGGACAGGCGATGCCTGCCGGAGGTGCTTCAAGCACATCCGGTCTACCGAGTCCGGCTGTTGTGCTTATCGCGAGCGATACGACGCGATTCCTGGTTCTGCTGTTGATGCAGAGTGTTGCGATCCTGTCGGGTGAGGTGCCCGTTATCCTGTGCGCGCATGCCGCGCTCTTCCCTGTTGATACCCGTCTCCTGATGTTCGAGACGCGAGGTTTCACCGGCGGTCAGCTGTCCGCTCTTGACGCCCTGCGCGATGCGCCTCTGCTGACTTGCCTTGCGTTGGTTGATGTTGCGATCGTGCTGGCCGGGTGTGACGGCGGTGGTTGTTTGAGCGAGAACGGCGGCGGGAGCAACTGCAAGGGCGGCGATCAGTGCAAGATGTCGAAGATTCATAGCGGTGTCCTGTCTCACTTCCGGCGGTAGCTTGCGTCTTGCTGCTATCGCCACGGATGGAGTAGACACACTGATCCCACACGTGTTGCGGTTGCGCCAAAAAGTATATTTTTGTTGGGAGCCGCGACTTTAGCGGAGCTTCCGTGTCGTCGTGAACGCAAATAAGCGCTAAGCTGCGGCGTTTGATCTAGCTCGTCGCTGTCGGCGAAACGTAGTCTGACGCCGTGATGACCTGCAGTCCAGGTGTCGTTACAAGCTGCTGGTCGATCAGTACTACCGTCGTGACGGACCCGCCCGAGTAGGTGACCTGCGCCCCGGTATACGTCGCGACGGTGGTGCTAGTCGGCACTGTTCCGGTCGGCACGATCACCAGCGTGTACGTGCCAGTAGGTACGTTCAGATAGCCCGTGTTTGTCGGGAAGACGACGTTTGTGATCAGCGGCGTGACCGCAGTGAACTTTTGACCCTGCGGCACAAGGTAGATATCGATCGCTCCAATACGGGTCGCCTGATCGATGAAGCGGAGGGAGATCTGGCCGCTCGGCGCGGCCTGCGCCTGATCCTTCAGAATCAGCTCCTGTAGATTTGCGGCCGAGTTCCCGATCAGCACAGTGTACTGGCTCGACGCCGCAAACGTGCCCTTCGCCGTCGCCAGGGCGGTCTTCGATCCGGCAATATTGGCCGACACTGTGAAGCTGCCTGGATCGGTCGATATGTACGAGGTGATGGTGCCGAAGCCAAGGTTGTATGCGATGACGCTCGTGTTCTCGTACATGTCGAGACCCGGGGCGTCGGGAGAGGCGTCGATGATCCGGACCTGCGATGCAGTCGGACTGCTAACGACTGCCTGGCAGCCCGCAAGCAAGAAGGACACGGGAAGCGCGGCCAGCAGACCAGCACGGGTGCAGCTCGTCCGGAGGGGGAAGACCGTGCTTCGGATGAGGGACCCGAACGTTCCTGAATGGCGCTTCTTAGACATCGATAAGCAACACTGTAACCGATTTTGCCGGGTCAGGCGACGAACGAATGGGGGATGGTAGTGGGTTCGCCAATGTAGATTCTTACCTGCTCCGGCACCATACCGGCTACTTCTTTGCTGCTGCCCGACGCGCAACGACCTGGTCCTTGATCTTGTCGTAGGTCGCCTGTGGGATCACGCCTTTGGTCGTCAACTGGTTCTTGGCGGTGTAAGGTCGGCCTCCTATGATCTTTGCGGCATAGGCATCTCCGATGCCCGGCAGCGCCTTCAACTGGTCAGACGTCGCTGTATTAAGGTCGACCTTGTTCGCGTCGTCGGGGGCGCTCTGCGCCGCCTTGGCCTTCGCCGCGGTAGACGTCTGAGTTGTGCTTGAAGGCGAGGTTGTCTTCGCGCCTTTGCTCGAGGCTGGAGTCTGAGCCTGTGACATCGAAAGTGCCGAAATCAAAAGCGCAGCGGATAACGCACGGCGAATAGCGTACATAGTGAGTCTCTCCTTGGATGTAAGTGCAAGGAAACAATATCCAGACCTCCGACAGGTGTCAAAAAAATCCTCCTTTTTTGCGCTGCAACCAGCGGACTCGCCACCCCCTCGATTGACAAGGAGCAAGCCCTGTCCCTAACCTAGATCTTGTATGACCTTTGGCCTGTTTCATCACCGGCACCATCACCATCACGCGCATACTGCGTTGGCGGGGATATCCGGTAAGTCGAAGTAAGGTCACTTACAAGGATTTCGAAGGGCCCGCCGGCGCGCTGATCGCGAGCGGGCCTTTTTGCTGCGCGACGACGGGCAGCAAATCACGTCTAGACGAGGAAACAATGATCACTGAAACTCAGACCCCGAACACTCCCCTGAAGATCGACTTCGACAAGATGGACGGGCTCGTCCCGGGCATGGTGCAGGACGCCCGGACGGGCGATCTGCTGATGCTTGGATTTCTCAACGAGACAAGCTACCGCAAGTCGCTCGAGACCGGCTTCGTCACCTTCTGGAGCAGGACGCGCCAGAAGCTCTGGATGAAGGGCGAGACCAGCGGGAATCGGCTCCGCATCATCAGTGCCGCAACTGATTGCGACAACGACGCCTTGCTGTTCAAGGTGGAGGTCGAGGGCGACGGCCTGGTGTGCCACGAGGGCACGGTCAGCTGCTTCACCAAGCCGATCGAGATCGAGGCCGCGCGATGAGTGACACCCGAAAGCTGAAGCTGGGCATTCCCAAGGGAAGCCTGCAGGATGCAACGATCGCCCTGTTCGAGCGCGCCGGCTGGCGCATCTTCGCGAACGGCCGCAGCTACTTCCCGTCCATCGATGACGCCGAGATCGAGTGCATGCTGGTGCGCGCGCAGGAGATGGCGCGCTACGTTGAGCACGGCGCCCTCGACGCCGGCCTCACCGGGAACGACTGGGTGCTCGAAAATGAGAGCGATGTGGAGCGCATCACCAGCCTCACGTACTCCAAGCAGAGCCGCACCCGCGTGAAGTGGGTGCTGGCCGTACCCGAAGACTCGCCCTACCAGCGCCCCGAAGACCTCGCCGGAAAGATCATCGCGACGGAGCTCGTTGAGTTCACGAAGCGCTACTTCGCGGGCAAGAAGATTCCCGTCAAGGTGGAGTTCAGCTGGGGAGCGACCGAGGTCAAACCACCTACGTTGGCGGACGCTATCGTGGAGGTCACCGAGACCGGCTCATCCCTTCGCGCCAACCGGCTCCGCATCATCGAGACGCTCATGGAGAGCGAGACCCAGCTGATTGCGAACAAGTCTGCGTTTGCAGATGCATGGAAGCGCGAGAAGATCGGCAACATCAGCCTGATGCTGAACGCCGCGATGGCCGCCCAGGATCGCGTCGGTCTCATGTTGAACGTGAAGAAGAGCAATCTTGACGACATCCTCAACGTGCTTCCCGCGCTCAACTCGCCCACCGTCAGCCAGCTCAGCCACTCCGATTGGGTCGCCGTCAACACGATCCTTGAAGAGCGCGAGGTGCGGGATGTCATCCCCCGCCTGAAGGCTGCGGGCGCAACCGGTATCGTGGAGTACCCGCTGAGCAAAGTCGTCCTTTAGAGATGCGCGATGTCGCACGGAGATGAGGTCGGATGAAGCTGGTCAAGACATATGGGCGTGACGCGAAGTCGGCCAGGGCGCTGATTCAGCAGATCGAACATCGCGGAGCCGTAAACACCGCCAGGGTGGAACGTGTCGTCAGCACGATTCTGGCGGACGTGCGCCAGGGCGGCGATGCAGCCGTTCGCGAGTATGCCTGCCGCTTCGATGGCCTCGCTTCCACACAGCCAATTCAGGTCACTCGTTCCGAGATGAAGAAGGCCTGGGAGCAGACATCGCCGCAGCTCAGGGAAGCCATGCAGCTGGCGCAGACCAACATCCGCAGCTTCGCGCAGCGGCAGCTCCCAAAGGAGTGGAAGTTTGCACCGGCTCCCGGCGTCAGCACCGGACAGCTCGTCCGTCCGCTTGGAAGCGTCGGCTGCTACGTTCCCGGCGGTCGCTACCCTCTGCCCTCTACGCTGCTGATGACGGTGACGCCGGCCCAGGTTGCGGGCGTCGAACGTATCGTTGTCTGCTCCCCGAAGCCCGCAACCGAGACCCTGGCGGCCGGCTGGCTCGCCGGCGTCAAGGAGTTCTACCGCATTGGCGGAGCGCAGGCCGTCGCGGGCATGGCCTTCGGAACCGAGACCATCGGCCGCGTCGACAAGATCGTCGGTCCCGGCAACCTGTACGTCACCGCAGCCAAGCTCGCGGTCTCGACCGAGTGCGGTATCGATATGCCCGCGGGCCCCACCGAGATCGTCGTCACCAGCGAGACCGGCGACCCGGTGGGTATCGCCGCCGATCTCGTTGCACAGGCGGAACACGATCCCGAGGCGCTGGCCGTGCTGATCACAAGCAATGGCGACCTCGCGGCCGCTGTCTCGTCCGAGGTCACCCGGCAGGCCGCCTCCAACGAGATCGCTCAAAAATCGATCTCCGCCCAGGGATGCATATTTGTAACCAGGACAGTCACTGAAGCCCGTGAGCTGACAAATCGCCTGGCGCCGGAGCACCTCAGCGTCGATGCCGACGAGGATCTCGCCTGGGTACGCAACGCTGGCAGCGTCTTCGTAGGGGCCTACTCTCCACAGTCCATGGGAGACTATGTCAGCGGACCGAACCACGTTCTGCCAACAGGTCGTGCAGGGCGCGTTCGCGGCGGTCTCAGCGTTCTTGATTTCGTGAAGATCATCACAGTGCAGAGGTACACCCGCTCGGGGCTCGAGCGCGTCGGTCCGCATGCCATCGCGCTTGCTGAGGCCGAAGGGCTTACTGCCCATGCACAAAGCATTCGCGTCAAGATGGAGGCACGATGAGCACATCCACGGAAACAAACGTCGACATCGAAATGGAGCGCGAGCGCCAGGCCGGGTCCTCCGACCCCGTTCTGCCGAAGCCTAGGCGCCGGGTGCTCGAGATGCCGGAGTACCACCCGCCGCTTGCCAACCGATCCATGCTTCGGCTCGACTTCAATGAGAACACCTTCTCGCCCAGCCCCAGGGTCATCGAGCGGCTGCAGCAGACCAGCGCTGAAGGTCTCACAATCTATCCCGAGCGCGAGCACGTCGAGCATGTCGTCGCAGCGCACTTCAAACTTGAAGCCGGGCAGGTCATGCTCACCAACGGCGTCGATGAGGCCATTCATCTTCTCTGCGCGGCATTTCTTGAGGACGGAGACGAAGCCCTCATCTCCACGCCGACGTTCTTCATGTACGACGTGAGCATCGGCATGATGACACCGCATCTGAAGCGCGTGCAGGCCGACGCGGCGCTCACCTTTCCTTTCGACCGCTTCCTCGCCGAGATCACGCCCAGGACGAAGCTGATCATGATCGCATCACCTAACAACCCCACGGGCGCGGTCGTGAGCCGATCTCATCTGCTCGCAATCTGCGAGGCCGCACCCCACGCCGTCGTGTTCGTGGACGAGGCCTACTTCCATTTCTACGGGGAGACGACCATGGACGACGTAGGCCGCGTCCCCAATCTGATCGTCGGCCGAACCTTCTCGAAGGCCTACGGCCTTGCCAACCTGCGGATCGGTATGCTCGCGGGCGATGCGCATCTGCTCAGCTACGTCCGCAAGGTCAGCTCACCGTATAACGTCAACGGCATTGCGCTCGATGTCCTGCCAATCGCGCTCGACGACGATGCCTATCTGAACTGGTACATCGCGCAGGTTCACGCCGGACGTGAGCGACTTGCCCGTGCACTCGAAGAGATGGGTGTCCGCTTCTGGCCGAGCCACGCCAACTTCGTCCTGTTCGAGATCGGTCCACGACACAAGGAGCTTGTAGCCCGCATGCGCGAGAAAGGGCGTGCTGCTGCGCGACCGCTCCGCCGACCCCGGCTGCGACGGCTACGTCCGCATGACCGTCGGTGTTGAAGAGCACGTGACGCGCGGCATCGAGGCCATGCGCACCACCCTCAAGGAGATGCAGTGGACACGACCCCAGTAACCTCTTCGGAGCGCGTCGCCACCATCGACCGCGACACCACCGAGACCAAGATCCGCCTTCGTCTCAACATCGACGGCCAGGGAACCTACACCGTCTCCACCGGCATCCGCTTCTTCGACCACATGCTCGAGCTCTTCACCCGCCACGGCGGCTTCGACCTCGACCTCACCGTCAAGGGCGACCTCGACGTCGACCAGCACCACACCGTCGAAGACACCGGCATCGCCCTCGGCGAGGCCTTCGCCCAGGCCCTCGGCGACAAGCGCGGCATCCTCCGCGCCGGCTACTTCGTCATGCCCATGGACGAGACCCTCGCCGTCGCCGCAGTCGACCTCTCCGGCCGCACCGCCTACGCCGTCGAAACCCTCGTCGACGTTCCCGTCGTCGGTGACCTCCAAACTGAACTGGTTACAGATTTCTTCGAAGGCTTCGCCCGCGGCGCCAAATGCAACGTCCACATCAAGGTCATGTACGGCCGCTCCAACCACCACAAGATCGAAGCCGCCTTCAAAGCCTTCGCCCGCGCCCTCCGCGGAGCCACCTCCCGCGACGAACGCATGCGCGAACTCCTCCCCAGCACCAAAGGTCTGCTTTGAAATTCACAGGGAAAAGTCACGTACCAGAATCATTCAAGCCCTGCGCTGTCGACATCCCAGCGAACGAGGTTGGTATATACTCTGGTACATACCAGGGAGGCCGACGTGCCGAAGACCGCAAAGCTCTTTATGAACGGACGTAGCCAGGCAGTCCGTCTGCCCAGCGAGTTCCGGTTTGAAGGCGCCGAGGTGAACATCCGCAGGGATTCCGAAACCGGAGATGTGATCCTCTCTCGCAAGGGAAAGAGTCTCGATCACTTCTTTGACTTGCTCGAGAAACTCACCCCTGAAGAGAGGCAAGCCTTCGAGATCCCCCGAGACCGCTCTCCCCTGAAGCCACGGACCATCTTCTGATGGCGCGCTTTCTGCTGGACACAAATATGGTGAGCTTTCTTGTGAAGCCGTCCGGCTCGGCGGTTCGCCACCACTTTCGCCGAGCGGAAGGGAGTCACTTGGCAATCTCAACAGTTACAGAGGCGGAGCTTCGTTTCGGCCTGGCCCTGCTGCCCCCCGCGGCAAAGGTTCGCGGTGCCGTATCCGAGTTCCTTCTCGGCATCGAGATCGAATCCTGGGACTCGCGATGCGCAGAACAGTACGCCGCGCTGGCAGCCATGCAGCAGCGCAAAGGTGCACCGCTCAGTCCGCTCGACACCATGATTGCGGCCCACGCGCTCGCGCACAACTTCACGCTCGTCACCAACGACAAAGCCTTCGCTCGCATACACGGCCTTCCAGTGGAAGACTGGACCCGGGGACCGCAGCGCCCATGATCGCCGTCATCGACTACAAAGCCGGAAACCTCACCAGCGTCGTCAAGACCCTGCGCTTCCTCGGCGCGCCCGAAATCACGATCACACAGGACCCCGCACTCGTCCGCAAAGCCGACCGCGTCATCCTCCCCGGCGTCGGCCACTTCCGCAGCACCCAGCTCCTCCATGATCTAGGGCTAACCGAAGCCACCCGCGAATCGATCGCCCGTGGAACCCCCTTCCTCGGCATCTGCGTCGGCCTCCAGTGGCTCTACCAGGGCTCAACCGAAGCCGAGGCCACCGACGGCCTCTGCCATCTCCCCTCCAGATGCGAGCGCTTCCCGGAGACCTTTGAAGACGCAGCCCTCAAATCTCCACACGTCGGCTGGAACTCCCTTGAAGACATCCGCCCCGACTCCAAGCTCCTGGCGGGCATCGAGAACGGCGCCTTCGTCTACTACACCCACTCCTGGCGCGCGCCCGTCAGCGAAGCCACCGCCGCCACCACCAGCTACGGCGGCCCCTTCACCGCCGCCGTCGAGCAGGGCAACGTCATGGGCGTACAGTTCCATCCTGAGAAATCCGCCGAAGTCGGACTTCGCCTGCTCAGAAACTTCCTCGCGCTATAAGGTCCGCCCCAAGCAGAACCAACGCCGTTCACGCAACATCGAATACAGCAGGAGAGCCGCTCCATGAAGACCGACACAACCGAAGTCCTTCGCGGCACAGTAGAAATGGTCCCACCGCAGGAGGCCACGAACTGGACCGGCATGGATCTGATTCCGTTCGAGATCATTGCCGAGCGCTTTCTGGATCTCGAGCACGAAGGCCACCAGGCCACACTTACAGTCTCTTTCGGCAAACCGTTCCAGGTTGAAGGCCGTGGTTGGGCATGCCCCTACCGCATCAGCGCGCTTGGGCGCGACCACGTGACACCGGTTGGCGGCGCGGATAGCGTGCAGGCTCTCCAACTTGCTCTGCACATGATCCACAACGAGCTCAGCATGATGGCCAAGCACCACAAAATCTCCTTCATGGGAGCGGATGACCTTGGCTTTGGCCGCTCTGCAGCAGGGGAGAGTGCCGCTGCAAAGTGCCCCGTCGTCGGCATGAGTGCCAGCTCCTGATCCCGCCGACGAAGAGGAGATGATTTGCTGACCAAGAGAGTCATCGCCTGTCTCGACGTTCGCAACGGGCGCGTCGTCAAAGGCGTCCAGTTCGTCGACATCATCGACGCCGGCGATCCCGCCGAGCTTGCCCACCGCCACGCCGCCGCCGGCGCCGACGAGATCGTCCTGCTCGACATCACCGCCACCCACGAGGGCCGCGGCACCCTGCTTGAAACCGTCCGCCGCGCGGCCGAAAAACTCTTCGTCCCGTTCACCGTCGGTGGAGGCATCCGCTCGGCCGAAGACGCCGCAGCCGTCTTCAACGCCGGAGCCGACAAGGTTTCTATCAACTCATCGGCGATCGCTCGCCCGGATCTGATCGGCGAGATCGGCTCCTCCTTCGGCGCGCAGGCGGTCATCGTCGCCATCGACGCCCGTCGCGCGACCGCCCCCGGAGCCAACCCCATCCGCGACGCCGAGGTCTTCGTCTCTGGAGGCCGTATCTCCACCGGTCGCCGCCTCCTCGAGTGGGCCCGGGAGGCCGAGCAGCGAGGCGCGGGCGAGATCCTACTCACCTCCATGGACGCCGACGGCACCCGCGCCGGCTTCGACTGCGACCTCACCGCTGCCGTCTCCGCCGCCGTCCAGATCCCCGTCATCGCCTCCGGAGGCGCAGGCTCCGCGCAGCACTTCGCCCAGGTCTTCTCGCACGCTCCGGGCGGTGGCAAGGCCGATGCGGCCCTCGCCGCCAGCATCTTCCACTTCGGCGTCACCGACTCCCGTGCGCTCAAATTCGAGCTTCAGCAGGCGGGCGTTCCCGTCCGGCTTCCCTGCTAAACCCGTCGCGTTTTGCACAATCCGAGGTGCATCCAATAGCTCGGAGACATTCAATGCCGAGCACCGCAAAGCCTTGCCAGGAACCCGCCACTGCAACTCCGCGTTCCGGTCTGCCACCCGCCTACCACCACCTCTATGCCCTTCTACACACCCTCCGCGACCTCGCCGGTCAGCAGGATCACATCTGCACGGTCCTCGCCGATATCCAGCGCACCGGAAGACTCAACAGCACGCTTCGCCGTGAGCTCATGGAGCTCCTCCACAACCTCCCTACCGCCAGTCTCGACTCCGAAGTCCAGGCCGTCTTCTCCGCGATCGAGCGCTAGCCTCCAGCTGTTAGCCTTAGCTCTGAGAACCGACTATCAGCCATGCTCATCCCCTCCATAGACCTCCTCGGCGGCCGCATCGTTCAACTCGTCCGTGGCGAAGAACTCAAGCTCGCCTTCGACGACTTCGAGCCCTGGATCGAACGCTTCTCCAAGTACCCCCTCGTCCAGCTCATCGATCTCGACGCCGCCATGCGCCAGGGCGACAACCGCGACCTTATCCGGATGTTCTGCTCGCGCCTCCCCTGCCAGGTCGGCGGTGGTCTGCGATCCGCCGACGATGCCGGAGCTCTTCTCGAGGCAGGCGCCAAGCGCGTCATCTTTGGCTCCTCCCTCTTCTCTGCTAACGGCATCAACAAGACCTTTGCCGCAGACCTCAAGAGGCAGCTCGGCGAAGAAGCCCTCGTCTTCTCCGTCGATACCAAGAACGGGGAGGTCGCCGTGCGCGGCTGGAAGGACACTGTCGCGATCACCCCTGAAGAGGCCATCACCTGGCTTGAAGACTTCTGCGGAGCCTTCCTCTACACCCACGTCGACACCGAAGGCACGATGTCCGGCTTCCCCACCGACGTCGCCGCCATCCTCCGCGCCACCACCGCCCGCCAACTCATCGTCGCCGGAGGCATCCGCTCCCAGGCAGAGGTCGACGCCCTCGATGCCATGGGCGTCGACGCGGTGGCAGGAATGGCCGTCTACTCCGGTGCCATGGAGGCCTGACCGCCCTTAGATCTGGGAAGTGGCGGTCGGAGTCAGGTACAGGTTGGTGATGTTGCTGACGATCGCCTCGTAGGCGTACCGCGCCGATCCCGACAGCTTCTTCCACTCCGGATCGTTGCGAAACACCTCCCACTTCGCCGTCAGCTCCGCCTGGTCTGCGAAGGCCAGCATGTAGGTGAGGTTGGGCATGTGCGATCCCACCAGCGTATCTCCGAAGAAGACCGGGAAGAATCCTGCCTTCTGGAAGATCTCGAACTCCCCGTGGTGAAACATCTCAACCTTCCGAACATGGGCCCCGTTGCTCGGACTCTCATACGTCCGAAGCTGAAATATCCTCTTTGCATGCTGTGCGGCGGATGCCGGAACGGTCAGTCTGGGCCAGCCCTCAAACGCGATCAGGATTGAGCTCTCATATCGCAGAAACGCCGGCTGCGTCGCAGGCGCACTCCAGAATGGCTCAGCCGCCTTCATGAAGCGTTCGTCCTGAACGAGCTTCTGGTCCATGTTGACCAGCGCCTCGACGGACGTGCTCGGAATCAGAACATAGAGCGTCGGCGTCTCTGGTCCGACATCAAGATGAAATACGCCGATCGGCGAAAATCCAAGACGGTTCAGCGCCGGCGTTAACGCATCCGCGACAAAGCTCTCCGTCAGCTTTGTCTGCGGCCCCGTCTGCATGTGGTACTTCCGAATCTCGTAGAACTCCCTCGCCTTTGCGGGGGTGGTCTGCGCCCCGGAGCGCTCCGTCAGAACGGCGGCTGAGGCGGCTAGGGATGAGGTCACGAACTGGCGTCTTTGCAAGGCTCCT
The DNA here is from genome assembly GCA_963719405.1 of uncultured Acidobacteriaceae bacterium. GTDB lineage: Bacteria > Acidobacteriota > Terriglobia > Terriglobales > Acidobacteriaceae > Edaphobacter. The sequence goes on along the minus strand of OY970381.1, from coordinate 2,975,472 downwards.
CCATTGCGGAAGAGCAGAAGTCCCCGCACTGAAATCATATCCGCACAAAGGCGCGAGGTCCTCATGGGAAGAGCTCGCACCGTCGATCGTGGTGCGAGCTATCCTTGTCGGAAGTGCCCTCCGACGATGAATTCATGCAGCGCGCAGTCAACCTCGCATCTGCGACCTCTGCCCTCGCCACTCCCAACCCCCAGGTCGGCTGCGTTCTCGTTCGTAACGACGCGATCCTTGGGGAGGGCGCCCACCTGTACGATCGACGCGATCACGCCGAGATCGCGGCTCTGAAGCAGGCAGCCGATCGCGGACTCGATGCCGTCGGCGCAACTGCATACGTCACGCTTGAGCCCTGCTCGCATCACGGCCGCACCCCACCCTGTGCCGACGCCCTCATCGCCGCAGGCATCGCGCGCGTCGTCGTCGCCACCACCGACCCCAACCCGCTCGTCTCTGGGCAGGGTCTCGCAAAACTCCGAGCCGCCGGTATCCAGGTCACCGTGGGCGTGCACCAGCAACAGGCTCGCGATCTCAACGACGCCTTCGCCCACTTCATCCAGCATCGCCGCCCCCTCGTCACTCTCAAGGCCGCCCTCTCTGCCGACGGCAAACTTGCCCCCCCGCCCGCGCAGCGCCTTCCGAACCAGCCTCACTGGATCACCGGTCCCGCCGCCCGCCGCGAGGTCCAGCTCCTCCGCCACGCGTCGGACGCCATCCTCACCGGCATCGGCACCGTTCTCGCGGACGACCCCGCCCTCACCGACCGCACCGGCCTTCCCCGCCGTCTGCCCCTTCTCCGCGTCGTCCTCGACACCCTTCTCCGCACACCCCTCAACGCGCAGCTTGCCTTGTCCGCCGCATCCGGCGGAAGCGGCCGCCCGGACGTTCTCGTCCTCTGCGGTCAGCACGCCTCATCGACCGCCCGCGCCGCTCTCGAGGAAACTGGCATCGAGGTCAAGGTCCTTCCCGAGCACGCCGGTCGTCTCAGCCTCTCCGCTACCCTTGCCCTGCTCGCCGATCGCAACTGCCTCAGCCTCCTGCTCGAGTGCGGCTCCCAGCTCAACGGAGCCTTTCTCAATCAGCACCTCGTCGACAAGGTCGTCCTCTTCGGCTCCGGTCAAGCGCTTGGCCCGGACGCCATACCCTTCGCCAGCGGCTTCGGGCCGCCCGAACTCCTCGAGCAGCAGCTCACCCGCATATCCCGGGACACCATCGACCCGGACACGATCCTCACCGGCTACCTCCACGATCCCTGGCTTGCTTCCCAAGGCACTGGATCCGCTCAACCATCTACATCACGATGATCTAACCTGAAGACATGTTCACCGGCATCATCGAGTCCACCGGCACTATTCTCTCGCTCGCCCCAACCGATGGGGCCACGCGCATTACCGTCGCTGCCGGGGCGCTTGCCTCGCGTCTCCGCACCGGAGACTCGATCGCGGTAAACGGCACCTGCCTCACCGCGCTCGACATCCAAACCGACGCAACTCCACCAAGCTTCGCAGCCGATCTCGCTGCCGAGACCCTCGCCCGCACCACCCTGGGGACGCTTCAACCCGGAACAACGGTCAACCTTGAACTTCCTACGCCCGCCGGCTCACCGCTCGGAGGCCACGTCGTCCAGGGCCACGTCGACGGGACAGCTACCCTCGTCTCACTTGACCCGATCTACCCGGACGCGCCCTCAACGTCTGACTGGCGCCTCCGCCTCACACTTCCCCCTCACCTCTCCCGCTTCGTCGTTCCACAGGGCTCGATCACCGTCGAAGGTATCTCCCTCACCGTCGCATCGCTCGTCGGCAGAGAGGTTGAGATCGCCGTGATTCCACACACGTACGCCTCCACAAACCTCCGTACACTCGCCAAGGGGAGCCCGCTCAACATCGAAACCGACGTCCTCGCGCGCTACGCCGACCAGGCAAAGACCGAAACCCTGGCAGAGCCCTCGTTCCACCTCTCTGTGGCGTACCTTCTTGCAAACGGGTACTAGGCGACCTCGGCAAATAAAAAGGGCGTCGCCACTTGGCCACGCCCCTCACTTCGCTCTGTCAACCAGACTAGATAGAGCTCATATTGTGCAGGAACTCCTGGTTGTTCCGCGTCTTGGCCAGCTTGTCCGTCAGGAGCTCCATCGCCTCGGTCGGGCTCAGCGGGTTCAGCACCTTTCGCAGAATCCACGTACGCTGCAGATCCTCCTTCGGAATCAGAAGCTCTTCCTTACGCGTGCCGGAACGCTGGATGTCGATCGCCGGGAACACGCGCTTGTCGACCAGCTTCCGATCCAGAATCACTTCCATGTTGCCGGTTCCCTTGAACTCCTCAAAGATCACCTCGTCCATGCGCGATCCCGTGTCGACAAGAGCCGTCGCAATGATCGTCAGCGATCCGCCCTCTTCGATGTTCCGAGCCGCGCCGAAGAAGCGCTTCGGCCTTTGCAGAGCATTCGAATCCACACCGCCCGATAGCACCTTGCCCGACGGTGGGACGATGGTGTTGTAGGCACGAGCCAGGCGCGTGATCGAATCCAGCAGGATCACCACGTCACGCTTGTGCTCCACCAGCCGCTTCGCCTTCTCGATGACCATCTCGGCGACCTGCACGTGACGCGCCGCCGGCTCGTCAAAGGTCGACGAGATGACCTCGCCCTTCACCGACCGCTGCATATCCGTGACCTCTTCCGGACGCTCGTCGATGAGGAGAACGATCAACACCACCTCGGGGTGGTTCGATGTGATACTGTTCGCGATCGACTGCAGCAGCATCGTCTTTCCCGTACGCGGCGGCGCCACGATCAGACCGCGCTGCCCCTTGCCCACCGGCGTCAGCAGATCCATCACCCGGCCAGAGATGTGCTCGCGCACCGTCTCCATCTTCACACGCTCCTGCGCATACAGCGGGGTCAGGTTGTCGAACAGAATTTTGTTGCGTGTCTCCTCCGGGCTCTCGAAGTTGATCGCTTCGATCTTGACCAGGGCGAAGTACTTCTCCCCCTCGTGGGGCGGGCGGACGTTTCCGCTGATCGTATCGCCAGTCTTCAGGTCGAACTTGCGGATCTGCGATGGTGAAACGTAGATATCGTCAGGACCGGGCAAATAGTTATAGTCTGGCGATCGCAGGAAGCCATATCCGTCGGGAAGAATTTCGAGCACTCCTTCCGCGAAGATGTGCCCCTCCTTCTCGCTTTGCGCCTGCAGAATCTTGAAGATGAGGTCTTGCTTTCGGAGGCCGCTGGTGCCGCCGATATCAAGGCCGCGCGCGAGCTTGCCCAGCTCTGCAATGTTGTGCTCTTTCAACTCAGAAATTGTCATGTTTACCTTGGTACAAACGGAAGGAAGGATGAGGGATGAGGCGGGATCTGCGTGACGAGGGGGTCGTGCGGAAGGCCGGAAGAATGGAAAAGGTGATGCGGAGGGGGGAGGTTGGTTGAGTTTCAGCTCGTCCAGCAGGTGCGGGACAAACTAGGGTGAAACTGCCGCGCGTTATGCCGCGCGGCGTTCCTGTAATTGTACTCTCTCGACTACGGGCTCGTGCGGCTCGTTCATCGGGACGGTATCCCTGAATCGATCCAAAACTTCATTGGTCGTATCCTGAAGCCGGGTGTTTGGCTTGTGAAGCTTTCGGGTGGCCTTCGACGCCAACTGGCAAAGCTCATAACGATTGGTGACGTGCGTGAGGGCTCCAAAAATAAGATCTGAGCGCATCGTTTCTCCTTCTAATTTGGTGGCTGACAGTGCAGAAATCTCCCCAAAGCCTTACGGCTAAGTGGCCGTTCCGAGTCCGCCGTGCTGGTTCGTCGTTCCGTTCGATCCACAGGTTTAGACGCAAAAGTTGCCTGACGCGACTCGCCTGAAATACTAAAAATATTCAGTTTAGTGAAAATGTGAATCTTTATTTCAATTGCGAGATTTCTTACCGAACATCCTGCTTTGCCTGCCGAGCTGTCTGCTCATACTCCAAGTCCCATCCAGAAGAATCATTCCTCCGACGGGGCAAACGGTTTGTAATGTGCGACCTGCCGGATAATCGAAGTCCCTCGAACGCGTCCTTCGACCACTCCGCACCGGGCTTTTCAAAGGCTAACCCCCGGCACTCATAGGAAGGTAAATCGGGTTCCACGCAGGGTCAATACTTTTTTTGGGAAGAGTATTTCCAGGTTCTCCCATAAATGGAATTTCCCCCAAACGCCTCTTTTGGCTACGACCAATAGCTCCGGTCAAGTGTTCTGTACTGAATCGCTTCCGCGATGTGCTTCACCGCAATGTCCCGGTCACCACCGATATCCGCGATCGTGCGCGCCACCTTCAGTATACGATCGTGCGCCCGCGCGCTCAGCCCTTGCTGCTGCATCGCACGCTCCAGCAGACGCTCCGCATCCGATGAGAGCTCGCAAAACGTGCGGATCTGCTGTGTAGACATTTGCGCATTTGCAAATACCGCACGTGATGCCGCCCTGGACGAGCCTTTGGTTCGTTCCCGGGCCGCTGCAAATCGCTCGTGCTGCCGCTCCCGCGCGGCCAGCACCCGCGCACGGATCTCCTCCGATCCCTCCCCTGCCGCTCCCCCACGCAGCTCCTTGTACTGCACTGCAGGCACTTCAATGTGAATGTCGATCCGGTCCAGCAGCGGGCCGCTTACCTTGCTCACATACCGTTGGATCATCGGCGGCGTGCACATGCACTCGCGGCTCTTGTCATTGAAGTAACCACATGGGCATGGATTCATCGCCGCCGCCAGCATGAACTGGGCGGGAAAACTGAGGCTCATCGCCGCCCGCGAGATCGTCACCACCCCATCCTCCAGCGGCTGTCGCAACACCTCCAGGACATTGCGCGGGAACTCCGGCAGCTCGTCCAGAAACAGCAGCCCGTTGTGCGCCAGGCTCACCTCGCCCGGCCTCGGCACCATCCCTCCGCCAATCAGCCCGGCGTCGGATATCGTGTGGTGCGGCGACCGAAATGGCCGGTGCGTCACCAGCCCCTGCTCCGTATCGAGCACGCCAGCCACCGAATGGATCTTCGTCGTCTCCAGAGCCTCCTCAAACCGCAGCGGCGCCAGGATCGACGGTAGCCGCTTCGCCAGCATCGTCTTACCCGAGCCCGGCGGCCCGATCATCAGGATATTGTGCCCGCCCGCAGCTGCCACCTCCAACGCCCGCTTCGCCACATGCTGCCCGCGCACGTCCTTGAAGTCATGGGGAAAGTGCTGCAGCTCATCCAGGAGATCGGTCGCCTTTACCTCGAGCGGCGTCGCCTTGATACCTCCAAAGGCGGCCTCGTTCAGAAGCTCGCGCACTTCAAGCAGCGTCTTCACCGGATACACCTTGACGCCCTGCACAACCGCGGCTTCACGGGCGTTGCTGGCCGGGATGATGAGGTTCGTGATGCCCTTCGCCCTTGCAGCCACGGCGATCGGAAGCATGCCCTGCACCGCTCGCAACGTCCCATCGAGTCCAAGCTCGCCCACCAGCAGAAAATCTTCGAGCTGCTTGTTCTGCAAAGCTCCGTACGCGCCCAGGATCCCGATCGCGATCGGCAGATCAAATCCCGATCCCTCCTTCTTAATATCGGCGGGAGCAAGGTTGATCGTAATCCGCGTCGGCGGGATATCGAAGCCCGAGTTCTTGATCGCCGATCGCACTCGATCCCGGCTCTCGCGCACAGCCGCATCGGGCAGCCCTACCGTGTTGAAGGTCTCCTCGGTCTGCTTGACTCCGGAGAAATCAACCTCCACCTCAATGATGTTTGCGTCGATGCCGTACACCGCCGCGCTGCGAGCCTTGAAAAGGGGCATGTCGTAGATCTGCTATCTGCCTGTTGTGACCTGGAGAGGCGTGAAATCTCGCTGAGTCTAGCACTACAATCGCTCGACATCTCTTCCACCAATGTTGCAGCACTCCGCCGGAGAACGACCATGCTGATCTGCCCCGAAATCCTCTCACGACGCATAACCCACGCCGTCGCGGCGTCGCTCCTGGCCATCCTCTCCATCCAGTCTCACGCGCAGAGAGCGCAGACCTCCAGTCACGACGGGCAGGTGGTCACGTCTGTACCCGCCAGCCATGAATCAAGCACACCGACCTCATCAACGGCGTGGACCATGCTGACCGACGCCGTAAGAGACCCCAGACACGCCGATCTCCGCATCCAGGGTCTCGCCGCGCTTGGCAACCTTGGCTCCAATGCACGTTCCGAAGATCTCATCCGCCACGCCATGACAGATCCCGATCTCGACGTCCGCACTGCGGCCATCCTCTCCGCAGGCCAGACCGGCAACAGAAATCTTCTCTCCCCGCTTCGCGGAGCACTCGACGACAAAGAGCCGGAGGTAGCCTACGTCGCGGCAACCACGCTCTGGAAGATGCATGACCGGACCGGCGAAGACATCCTCATCGCCATCATGCAGGGCGAGCGAAGTGCCTCTCCCACCCTGATCAACGGCGCCCGCCACACCGTCATTCGCGACCTCCACAATCCCAGCACCCTCGCCCGCCTTGGAGCCATGCAGGGTGCGTCATTTCTTCTCGGGCCGTTCGGATTCGGTATCACCGCGCTTGAGTACATGAGGAAGAACGGCGGAGATGCCGCCCGCGTCGAGGCGCTCGAACTTGTCGCCCAACAGCAGTCCACGCCCATTCGGGGAGAGCTGATCGACTCTCTCTCCGATCGAGATCCTGCCGTTCGCGCCGCCGCTGCCAAGGCGCTCGGCCAGTACCACGACCAGGTCGCCGCGCAGGCGCTCGTCCCTGCCCTGAACGATCCCAAGGCGCCCGTCCGGCTCACCGCCGCGGCCGCCTTCCTCAGCGCCACAAAAGTCACCCCGTCCGAGCCGAACCCGAAACGACGCTCCAACCCAAGGCACAGCGCGCAACCTGGCTAGAACATCCACCCGTCCGTGCGCTCTACAATGACCCTGGCCCTGCGTCCGAATCGCAGCCGCCATGGATACTTCGTGAACACCAGCCTCTTCGAACTCTTCAAGATCGGCATCGGCCCGTCCAGCTCTCACACCGTCGGCCCCATGCGAGCAGCTCTGCGCTTCGCTCGCGAACTCGACAGCGTCCATCTCATCGACCGCACGGATCATATCGTCGTCGATCTCTACGGCTCACTCGCCCTCACCGGCATCGGCCACGGCACCGACCGCGCCATCCTCCTGGGCCTCTCCGGGGACGCTCCGGATACAGTAGACCCGGCGACCATAGAAGCCAAAGTCGCTGGCATCCGCTCCACGCAGGTCCTCTCGCTGCTTGGCCGTCATCCCGTCCCCTTCCTCGAGGCCGAACACCTCCTCTTTCACCGCGACCGGATGTACCCCATCTCGGCCAGGCCAGCTCCCTCGCTCACGCCGGTTGCCGACGCCGAGACCTCCAGCCCCTTCCCCGCGCAATCACAGGACCGGAGATCTCAGGCGGAGGTGGACGCACAGCCCTCCACGCATCCCAACGGCCTGCGGCTCTCCGCATTCGACAGCAACGGCAACCTGCTCGCCTCGGATATCTTCTACTCGGTAGGTGGCGGCTTCATCGTCTCGCAGGCAGAGTTTCACCCCGACGCTCCCATGGCCACGGCCAGCCGGGTCGTGCCATATCCCTTCTCAAGCGCCGAACAGCTGCTGGCGCTCGCCGATCAGCACCACCTCTCTATAGCCGAGCTCGTCCTCGCAAACGAGATCGCCCTGCTCGCGGATAAGACGATCACCCGCCCCGCGCCCAGCTTCGTGCTCTCCTCAGGCCCGGTGACGCAGAACTTCGAGCCACACGGAGACGGCTCGCGTGCAGAATCGTCCCAAAGCTCAAAAGACGACCTCACACCGCAACAGCAGATCGAAGGGAGCATCCTCAGCCTCTGGCACACCATGCAGCTCTCCACCAAACGGGGCCTCGACACGGAAGGCATTCTGCCTGGAGGTCTCAACGTCCGCCGTCGCGCGCCGCGGCTCTCCCAAAAGTTGAACACCGTCGGCTCAAAGGACCCTCTCGCACCGATGGACTGGGTCACCATCTACGCGATGGCCGTCAACGAAGAGAACGCCGCGGGTGGCCGCGTCGTCACCGCCCCCACCAACGGAGCGGCAGGCGTCATCCCCGCCATCGCCCACTTCTACGCCCGCTTCATCGACCCCGTCACCAATCAGGGAATCGCCGGCACACAGCCCGTGCCCGAGCAGGACTCTCCGCACACCGCAGACGATGGAGCCGCACTCGCCCAACGCTCCGGCCTCCTTCGCTTCTTCCTCACCGCCGCTGCCATCGGCATCCTCTATAAGGAGAACGCATCCATCTCCGGAGCGGAGGTCGGATGCCAGGGCGAGGTAGGCGTCGCCTGCTCAATGGCGGCAGGCGGTCTCGTCGCCGCTCTCAACGGCACCAACGCTCAGATCGAACATGCCGCAGAGATCGCCATGGAGCACAACCTCGGCATGACCTGCGACCCCATCGGCGGCCTCGTCCAGATCCCCTGCATCGAGCGAAACGGCATGGGGGCCGTCAAGGCCATCAACGCCGCCCGCCTCGCCATGGCCGAGACCGAGGGACACAAACTGTCGCTCGACCAGATCATCGAGACCATGTACCGAACCGGCATGGACATGCAGTCGCGATACAAGGAAACATCACTGGCAGGCCTCGCCCTCAACATAATCGAGTGCTAGTGCCGTGCGCTTCAAGGCACAGATGCGACTTCAGCTCTACGCTCCGGTCCCTTTGAGCTTCGCCTTCAAGGTCCAGTACTTGTGCTGCGCGTAGTATCCGCAGCGAACCAGGTTGGCGTGGAAGCCGCCGAAGTTACTCCTGATGATGTCCAACTTCTCCGCATAGGCGCCGGAGTAGTTGGAAAGTCCGCCCAGCTCGTGAGACGCAACCACCTCGTTCGAGAACTTCACACCTCGACCGGCCAGCACCATGCGCTGGTTCAGGTCGAAGTCGCCGAACACCCGGTACCTCGTGTCGTAGCCGGGATGCGCTTCCTTCCTGTAGAGGGTCCCCTGGTGATGCCACGCGTTCTGAAAACGCATCACCCACTTGCTCCGTGGCGCCCACACCTTGCCACCGTTCTCGGCGACTCGACAGCAGACCACGTCTACGTCAGGTCCGCTGCCCTCCAGCAGCTCGCGAGGAATCTTCAACAAGCGGTCCCCGGCGTTGATGTGGAGGATAAAGCGGCCACGCGCCGCTGCGACTCCCTTATTCATCCCGTCATAGAGCCCGCTGTCCCGTTCGCTCTTCCAGTAATCGACTACGTCGCTTCGGGATCGCAGCAGCTCGACCGAACCGTCATCCGACCCACCATCGATCACAACCACCTCAAGCTCCTTGCCGCGAAACGTCGCGAGGTTGTCGATCAAACTTTCCAGCTCCGCGCGATCCCGAAACACGACCACGATCACCGAAACCAGCGGGCCTTCGAGACCGGCCTCGCGATCCTCGCGGCAACCTCCTTCAACTCGTTCCACATCCACGGCATTCCCCTGTCTAACCTCAGGTTCTGAGTACATCCTCGCAACAATTCATTTCCAATCTCGCCGTCTTCAGAGCACCTTTGCTCTGAAGTGCTTCATCGCTCCACGGCCAGAGCGACCGAGTTGCCACCACCAAGACAAAGCGCGGCCACACCCTTGCTCGCGTCCCGGCGAATCATCTCATGCAACAGAGTCACCAGCACACGCGCCCCGCTCGCTCCGATTGGATGCCCGATCGCCACCGCTCCCCCGTTCACATTCACCCTCTCGAGCCCGATGCCAAGCTCCCTCGTCACTCCGAGAGCCTGAACCGCAAACGCCTCGTTCAGTTCGAACAGATCTACCTCGTCGATCGTCCATCCGGCTCGTTGCAACACCTTCTGCACCCCCGTTACGGGAGCAAGCATCACCCATCGCGGCGCCACACCACTGGTCGCCTGCGCGCGAATCCGCACCATCGGCTTTAGCCCCAGCTCCTCTGCCCGCGATGCGCTCATCACCACAACCGCCGCGGCGGCATCGTTCACACCCGGCGCGTTCCCCGCCGTCACCGTCCCGCCCTCTCTCTTGAACGCCGGTCGAAGACCTGCCAGCGCCTCCAGCGATGCATCCTCCCGCACGCTCTCGTCCATCCTGAACTCGACGGCATCCCCGCCCTTCTTCTTCGGCGGCAGCTTCACCGCCACCACCTCGGCGTCGAATCTTCCCTCCCTCCACGCCTCGGTCGCCTTCCGGTGCGATGCCAGCGCATACGCGTCCTGCTGCTCACGCGTGATGCCGTGCTTCTCCGCCACCAGCTCACCGGTCATCCCCATGTGCTGGTCGTCGCACGCACACCACAGCCCGTCGTTCACCATGGAGTCCACCACCTTCGCATCGCCCATGCGAAAACCCTTCCGTCCCTGCGGCAGCAGATATGGAGCGTTGCTCATGGATTCCATACCGCCCGCCACCACAATCTCCGCTGTACCCGTCATCACGCTCTGCGCCGCCAGCGCCACCGCCTTCAGACCGCTTCCGCAAACCATGTTGATCGTTAGGGCGCTCACCGTATCCGCCAGCCCTCCGCGCAAGGCCGCCTGCCGCGCGGGGTTCTGCCCAAGTCCCGCAGGCAGCACACATCCCATCAGGCACTCATCGACACTCTCCGGCGCAACACCCGCTCGCCGAACCGCCTCCCGCACAACGATCGCGCCCAGCTCCACGGCACTCATCTCGCTCAACGCACCTTGAAACTTCCCCACCGGTGTCCGTACTGCACTCACGATCACAACATCTCGCATCCCATCTCCTCATCTCTTCTGAGCCCCGCAGCAGCCAACATCAACGCTCAAGTGTAAGCCTCGAGGTCCCGCACATTCACGGCGTGCAGAGCTCAGCATCATCAAGAGCGCGCACCTCACATCCGCATCATGCAAAATGTCTGAAAAAAGAGCACCTGAACATTCGATTTTTCTTGACACTGATTTTTCGTGTATCTATACCTTCGTTAGCTGCAAAGCACCATCTGCAGCAGCGATGTCAAGTCTCTAGGGAGAATAGACAAATGGCAACGAAGAAGGCAGCCACAAAGACAGCAAAGAAGCCCGCAAAGAAAGCCACCAAGAAGTAGGCAATCAGCGGCAAACCAAACAGGCAAACGCAGAACAAAGGGGGACGCATCCAGCGTCCCCCTCTCTGCTTAACCTCGCGCCTGCGATCACGGAACAGCGGCCGGCTGCGGCGATCCCTTCGGCGTCGACAGGTAACCCGACACCCTGTTCTTCTCGATCACATTCACCACCAGCTCATACAGCACCGGATCCTTGCCCGTGTAAAACTGCACCGGCTCATCCAGGTTCTTGTCCTTCTTCTGGATGTTCCTGTCGTCCGCGCTCACATCCATCGTGTACTTCGACCGCTTCTCATCCACCTTCTTCAGCTGCAGCTTCACCGTCGAGAGAAGAGTCGGCTTCGCTCCCTTCTGCAGCGTGAACTCGTAGTAGCTCCGATCCCCTCTGTGCTTCAGCACCTCCAGCTCACCGCGATTGGTCGCAATCAATCCACTCATCACACCCGCATCGCCCACCACCCGCTGCAGCTGCGACTTGGCCGCCTCCAGATCCGTCTTCGTCGCCGCGACATCCGTCTTGACGCCTCCAACATCCGTCTTCACACCCGCCACATCGGTCGACATCGCACCGATCTGCTTGGAGGTCACCGCCTGCTCCTTCTCGAGCTCGGCCTGGTGCTCTGCTTGAGCCGTCTGGATCGCGATCAGACGCTGTGCCTTGATGTCCAGCTGACGCTGCGTCAGCCCGACACTCTGTCCAAGCGTCTGGCTCGTCGCCCGCAGCCGCGCATCCGTCAGCTCCAGCCTGCTCTCCAGATCGTTGTTCCTGCGCTCGGCCGTCTTCAGCTGCCTCTCCTCCGCTCCAAGATGACGTTGCAGCACATAGCACCACACCAGAGCCGCGATCGCCGCCAGCAAAGCAACACCCATCACACCCAGGAACGCCCCTGAAGCCGACCTCTCCACAACCCTCTCCGACTCACCCATCCCTTGCCTCCGTCCATCTGCACCTCGCCGCCCATGCCCGGCGCCGGTGCTCGATGTGAGTGACTATATAGGCCTGCTCGACGCATCGGTTCCCCATTCCTAATAAACTCTCCTCATGCAGCAGCCCGATGTATGTATCGCAGGGGCCGGCATCATGGGTCTCTCACTTGCCCTTGAGCTCACCCGTCGCGGAGCCCGCGTCACTATCCTGGAGCGCGGACAGCCGCTCTCGGAGGCCTCCTCCGCGGCCGCCGGCATGCTCGCCGCAAACGATCCCTTCAACCCCCCGGCTCTGCAGCCCCTCTCCGATCTGTCGCTTGGCCTCTACCCTGCCTTCCTCGACCACATCGCAGCCCTCTCCGACGTTCGGGTTCCCTTCCAGACCGACCTGACCCTGCAGGCAACCGACCTCCCCTCCGTCAACTCCCTCTCCCGATCCGACCTCGACATCTTTCTTCCTGACCACACTCTCGGCGGACTGCACCTCACACTCCTGGACGAGCACTCCATCGATCCCCGCCAGCTCACGCTCGCCCTGCTTGCCGCCGCCGAAAACACCAGCATCAGGCTCCTGACAGACACACCTCTGCTGGAGCTCGAGAGCCATGGCTCGGATCTCACCGTCGTCACCGCCGACGCCCGGCTCACACCATCCCACTTCGTCGACTGCACCGGAGCCTGGGCCGCCACCTGCCCCGGATCCGTGACGCCTCTCAAAGGACAGCTGCTAGCCGTCGACCTTCCCCGCCCGTCTTCCCTGTCTCTCGTTATCCGCACCGAAGATCTGTACATCGTTCCGCGCACCTCCGGTCCAAACGCAGGACGCGCCATCATCGGCGCCACCCTTGAAGACACCGGCTTCGATAAATCCGTCCACTCCGCTGACATCGACCATCTCCATCAGCGCGCTGTCAGCCTCCTTCCCGCGCTCGCCGATGCCCCCGTCCTCGACGGGTGGGCCGGCCTCCGACCATCCACCCGCGATGGACTTCCTCTTCTGGGCGCAGATCTCTCCACCCCCCGGCATCTCTTCGCGACCGGGCACTTCCGAAACGGCATCCTGCTCGCACCGGCAACCGCGCACCTCCTCGCCGGACTGATCACAGGCGGCGAGCCCGAGATCGACCTGGCTCCCTTCGCTCCCGGTCGGTTCAGCGCCGATCCAATCTCCTGAAAGTCCCCTCGCGTCCTCCGCACACACCGGCGATATTCGCGCATCCCGTGTGACAACCGATTCTTCGCTGCGCTATAAACGGATGTACTTCTACCTCGAACCCACCACGGAGATCCCCGCATGCCCGCAGCCACTGCTCCCAAAGGCCTTGAAGGCATAGTCGCCACCACCTCCTCCATATGTTGGATCGACGGCGACGCTGGTGTGCTCTCCTACCGCGGCATCGACATCCATGAGCTCGCGCAGCACTCCACCTTTGAAGAGACCACCTACCTCCTCTGGTTCGGCAAACTCCCCAGCGCAGATGAGCTCAGCTCCTTCTCCTCCGAGCTCGCCGCCGCCCGCGAGCTCCATCCCAAGATCGTCGACCTCCTCCGCAGCGTGCCCTCCTCCGCCACACCCATGGAGGTCCTCCGCACCGCCGTCTCCCTGCTCTCCATCTACGACGCAGACGAGAAGGACAGCTCGCACGACGCAAACGTCCGCAAGAGCTTTCGTCTCACCGCGCAGATCCCGATGATCGTCGCCATCTTCGACCGCATCCGCAAGGGCAAGCCCATCGTAGAAGCCGATAAGAGCCTCTCGCACGCTGCCAACTTCCTCTGGATGCTCAACGGCGAGAAGCCCTCCGACACCGCCACGCGCGCCTTCGACGTAGCACTCATCCTGCACGCCGATCACGAGCTCAACGCCAGCACCTTTGCGGCACGAGTCATCGCCGCCACGCTCTCCGACATCCACTCCGCCATCGCGGGAGCCATCGGCGCCCTCAAAGGTCCACTCCACGGCGGCGCCAACGAGGCCACCATGCGTCTGCTCTTCGCCATCGACAAGGCCGGCGAAGATCCCGTCGAGCACGTCCGCCAGATGTTTGCCGCGAAGAAGAAGATCTCCGGCTTCGGTCACCGCGTCTACCACACCGAAGATCCGCGAGCCACGCACCTCCGGCGCATGTCCGAAGATCTCGGTCGCTCCGCCGGCAGCACCAAGTGGTTCGACATGTCACGCAGGATCGAGACCTTCGTCAAGTCCGAAAAGAAGCTCAACGCCAACGTCGACTTCTACTCCGCCTCCACCTACACCACGCTCGGCATCGACATCGACCTCTTCACCCCCATCTTCGCCATTAGCCGCATCTCCGGTTGGGCCGCCCACGTCATCGAGCAGCACGACGACAACCGCCTCATCCGACCACGAGCCGACTACCAGGGACCCGCCTACCCAGCGCCCTACGTTCCCGTGAATCAGCGCTAAGCGCATCAGCGCACGCCGGCACGCGCAAGTCTCAGTTGTCGCCAGCTTCGGGCTCCAGTAAACTCACCACTCACTGGAGCCCTGCACTATGCGCCGTTCTCTCTTCTTCTGCCTTCTGGTTGCCGCCACAGCTTCAAACGCTGAAAGCAAAAACCCCGCCGACTATCCCCTTCGCGTCCACATCTTCGGTCGATCTGAAACGACCTTCTACCACAACCGACTCCTCGAAGAGTCAAAGGGTGACGGCCGCGCCAATCTGTTCGCAAACGGCGACGTCCACGGCATCGACTTCAACTTCGAATGCCCCGAGAAGTTGAAGCCGTCCTTCGGTTATGAAACGTATCCCGCGAAGTGGAAGAAGCAGAATCAGGAGCTCACCGTCCTCCTTCCCGTCTTCGGGAAAGCGAACTCCTTCTTCACCTGCAACCTCAAGACGGCTATCAAGGACTACGCCTACCTCCTGCATAACGGCCGCATGAGCTCAGAGTCCCCGGAGGAGTTCAAGGCGTGGATGGTCAAACACGACTACGACCCCGAACATGGCAAGAACGTGCCCGCCAGGGTTGAGGCTGCAAAGACAGAGCCGCAGCCCGCATCGGTGACGGCCGCGGCTCCCCCTCAGTAGCAGCGCAGAGTTGGTCGAGTCTTACTTCCGGCTCGCTGGAGGGATGATCCCGTTCATACGCAGGTATTCCACAAGCTGTCCGTAGTGATCGAATCCGTGCGCCACCAACCCGCCCGCCAGACTCGCTCGGGTCTGATCGCCCTTGATTCCGTCAAACGCATTCTGAGCCGTCAACGTCGCCATCGCCTTGTGAGCGAAGCCAAACGACGCACTCAGCGCCGACACGATCGCATCCTTGTCCTTCAGATCACCGATCGCCTTTACGTCCACTGGCGGCTTCAAACCGCTCAGCGTTGCGGCATAGAAGAAGTTCGCCTGGGCTACGTGCTTCACCATGCCGCTGAAGTTGTTGACACCTTTGAAGTCGGTTCCGGACCCGTCCTTGAAGAACTCCGCCGTCGGCACAAAATCATACTTCTCGGCCGGCATCGCCTTGGCCACACCCATCATCTCCGTCTCAAATCCGCTCAGACTTGCGTCGAAGCTCTTCGCCGGCGAGACCATCGCAGCCGGTGCCTTCGCGTCCGTCTGCGCGCGCGCGCCCATCGCGCAACATCCCATCACAACAACCGCCGCTAATCGCCATCCTGCCTTCATCGCACATCTCCTCGTACAAACCAGCCCAGCGTAACAGATCGCCCATCGCTCGGTGTTCGGCCCGTCTTCCAGTCCCTGCGGCTGCACCGGGCGCCACTGCTCCTGCACGCCTCACCATTCGATCCGCGACAGCAACAAACCTCTACCCGGAACTGAACTCTAGACTCGGATGCTGAGAACTAAAATAGATCATGGCCATCTACCTCGACGCGAACGCCACCACGCCCCTCCTACCCGAGGTCGTCGATGCCATGGCCCCATTCTGGACCGCCCACTTCGGCAATCCCAGCTCCGTCCACAGACAGGGGCAGCACGCCCGCTCCGCCGTCGAACACGCACGCGACTCCGTCGCTCAACTCCTGCACTGCCGCCCATCCGAGATCGTCTTCACCTCCGGCGGCACCGAAAGCGACAATCTCGCGCTCTTCGGCACCCTCTCCCCCGGCGACCACCTCATCACCTCCACCATCGAGCACCACGCCGTCCTCCACGCAGCGGAAGCCCTCCAGACTCGCGGCATCGACGTTACCTTTCTACCCTGCACCACATCCGGCCTCGTCGAGCCCGCATCCCTTCTGGCAGCTCTTCGCCCCAACACCCGCCTCGTCAGCATAATGCTGGCCAACAACGAGACCGGCGTCGTTCAGCCCATCCGCGAGCTGGCCGCCATCGCTCACGCAGCCGGAGCCCTCCTCCACACCGACGCCGTCCAGGGAGCGGGCAAGCTCCCGCTCGACGTCAGTGAACTCGGCTGCGACCTCCTCTCCCTGACCGGTCACAAAATGTACGGTCCCAAAGGCGTAGGCGCCCTCTTCCTTCGCCGCTCGCTCCAGCTCAACCCTATGTTCTTCGGCGGCTCGCACGAGCGCCAGCGCCGGGCAGGCACCGAGAACGTCCCCGGAATCGTCGGCTTCGGCCGCGCCGCAAGCCTCGCGACGCAGTGGCTCGCCGGCGAAGCTGCCGCCCCCGGCGATCTACGCCTCGCCGAACTTCGCGATCGCCTCGAACTCGGTCTCCTCAATGCCATCCCCGAGTCAGGCATCAACGGGGCCGGCACACGTCGCACCCCCAACACCTCCAACATCTACTTCGAAGACGTCGACGCCGAAGCCCTCGTCATCGCGCTTGATCTCGCGGGCATCTCCGTCAGCGGAGGCTCCGCCTGCCAGTCGGGCGCAACCGAGCCCTCACACGTTCTCACCGCCATGCGCCTCCCGGAGTCCCGTGCTCGCGCCAGCATCCGCATCTCCCTCTCCCGCCTCAACACCGCTCAGGAGATCGAAGCTGCTCTGGACATCATTCCGGCCACCGTCGCTCGGCTCCGTAAACATCCCGGCTCCCGGCACAGCACATCCTCCCGCCTGATCTCCGCCTGAACACCTCCTGCTCACCTCGCATCACACGGTGCTGGAGCAGAAGCCATGACCCACCAGATGCCTGTATCCCTCTCCGATCCCAGCACGATCGAACCGTATAGCAGCAGCAACGTCCTGCAGGTCGTCATCGAGACGCCCAAGAATAGCCGGAATAAGTACGCCTTGGACCACGAGCGCCGCGTCATCGTCCTCAAAAAAGTCCTTCCCGCCGGCATGGTCTTCCCCTATGACTTCGGCTTTGTCCCTTCCACCCTGGCCGACGATGGTGACCCCATCGACGTGCTCGTTCTCATGGACGAGCCAGCCTTTCCGGGATGCGTCCTTGACGCTCACCTCATCGGCGTCATCGAGGGTGAGGACGAGCTTGAGGGTGACCAGCGACAGCGCAACGATCGTCTGCTCGCAGTCGCCTCCGCCAGCCAAACCTTCCAGAACCTCAGATCGCTTGAGGATCTGCCCGGCCAGATGCTCGAGCACATGCAGGAGTTCTTCGTAACCTACCCGCGTCTCTTAGGTGGAAAGACCTACAGGATCATTGACTCGAAGGGTCCCGAAGAGGCAGTCAAACTTATCGAAGCCGCACGCAGGAACGCCTGAGTTCATAGCTCAGGCGTTCTCCTCTACAGATACCAGGGAATATTCACCACGACGATCCGCTGATTGCCCCGCAGCAGTAGCAGCAGCTTCAGCAGCTGCACCCGCTGGTTGTGCAGCGCGTTCTCCCACCAGTGCCGTACTACCAGCTCCGGCAGCAGCACAGCGACCTTGCGACCGGGATTCTCATCCTCCAGCTTCAGGATGTAGTCCATCAGCGGCGATATCACAAACCGGTAGCTCGAGGGGATCGTCACCAGCTCCGGAGCCTGGAGCTTGGACTCACGAATCGGCGTCATGATCAGCTCCTCCCACACCGACTCCAATCCTTCATCGTTCGCCTCAAGATCGTCGGAGTGGATGTGCACCACCTTGATCTCCTTCGACAGCAACAGCCCGAAACGCAGCGCCTTCTCCGTAATCTTGTCCCAGCGCGCCATCGGGATAACGACCAGCGGCTCCTGCAATCCCGTCAGGCGCAGCGGCGTAATGTCCTTCATCTCGCCCCGCACCCGCGCATAGTGCCTCCGGATGCTGTGCATCAGCCAGATCAGCGTCGGCACCAGCAGCACCGTCACCCACGCTCCCGCCATAAACTTCGCAATCACCACGATGACCAGCGTGATGCCCGTGGCGATCGCCCCAAACCCGTTCACAAACATGTGCCATGTGCGCCCTGCATGCGGCGGCTCTTTCTTCCAGTGCACCACCATGCCGGCCTGGCTCAACGTAAACGCCAGAAACGCGCCGATCGCATACAGCGGAATCAGCCGGTCAGTAACGCCGTCAAACAAAATCAGGATCACTCCCGTAAATCCTGTCAGCGCATAGATGCCGTGCGAGAACAGAAGCCTGCGCCCGCGGAGAATAAACACATGCGGCAGAAAGTCATGCTGCGCAATCGCCCGTGTCAGCCTCGGAAAATCCGCAAACGCGGTATTCGCACTCAGCGCCAGGGCGAGCAGGACGCTTCCCATCGTCAGGTGATAAAACCATCCCCGCCCAAACACCGCCATCACCAGCATGCTCAGCAGGCTCTGGAAGTGGGCTGTGTCCGGCTCCATCGGCATAATGCCGTAAGCCTTCGCCAGATACGTGATCCCGAACAGCAGAACCATCAGGATCCCGATGATGATCGTTAAGGTCGCCTGCGCTTTTCTGGCGCGCGGCTCGCCAAACGCCATCACCCCGTTCGACACCGCCTCCACGCCCGTCATCGCCGCGCACCCGCTCGCAAACGCCTTCATCAGCAGCCACAACGTCAGATACTGCATGGTCGCCGGGATCGGAGTCGGAAGAACCGCCGCCGCGACCGGGTGTCCATGCGCCAGCACCGTCTTGTAAACACCAACGCCAATCACCAGCAGCAGCGTCCCTACAAATAGAAAGGTCGGCGCTATAAACGCCGCTCCGGTATCCCGCACGCCCCGCATGTTCACGATCGCCAGAATCGCCAGAATCGTAAGGCACAGCAGCAAGGTGTGCGGCTGCAATCTCTGCACGTCGGAGGTCAGCGCCGTCACACCCGCCGAGATCCCCACCGCCGCCGTCAGGATGTAGTCGATCATCAGCGCAGCCGCCGCCAGCAGTCCCGCAGCGTCGCCCAGGTTCTCTGTCGCTACCGTGTACGATCCGCCCCCGTTTGGGTACGCCGCAATCGTCTGCCGGTAGCTGAAGTACACAATCGTCAACAGGATCAGAATCGCCGAGATGATCGGCACCGCGTAGTGCAGCCCCAGCAGCCCCAGTGGAATCAGCAGCGTGATCGCCGCCTCCGGCCCGTATGCCGCGCTGGTCAGCCCGTCCAGCCCGAAGATCGGAATTCCCGCCGCTACGCCAATATGCTCAGCACGTTCTTCGCTTGTAGCTAGTGGCTTCCCAAATAAAACATCATTGATTGACATACGCAGTTTGATCCTAAAGGCTTTCTATGATCGGTCCGCTGCCGAAAATGCTCAAACACCTATAATCGCCTATAAAGCAATAAGCTACATAGGAGCCCTCTCAAATGGCTGTAGCAACATCCCCGTTAGATATCCCCATCGACCGCATCAGCGGAGAAGCATCCTCACTCGCCAGCTTCCGCGACAAGGTCCTGCTCATCGTCAATGTAGCCTCGAAGTGCGGCCTTACGAAGCAGTACGAAGCCCTCGAGAAGCTCTACAAGACCTACCATCAGCGTGGATTTGAGATCCTTGGCTTTCCCTCCAACGACTTCGCCGGCCAGGAGCCGGGCTCAAACCAGGAGATACAGAACTTCTGCACCACCAGCTTCTCCGTCACCTTCCCGCTCTTCGCCAAGATCGCAGTCACCGGCCCCGACGCCCATCCGCTCTACAAGTTCCTCACCGCGGCGCAGCCGTCCGCTCAGATCAACGACCCAGGCTTTCGCGCTAACCTCGATGGCTTCCTCTCAAGCACCGGAACCGGAGCCGTTACCAATCCTGAGCCAGGTGTTCTCTGGAACTTTGAAAAGTTCCTCTTGGATCGCAAAGGCGAAGTGGTCGCCCGCTTCGCTCCCGACATGCTCCCCGGCGATCCTCGCATCACCAGCGCCATCGAAGCCCTGCTCTAAGCCTCTCCCCCTCTCACAAACCGCAAGCGAGGCACCCGACCGTATGACTTCTTCCCTCCGCCGCGACCTCCTCGTCGCCGCCCCCCTCCTCTTCGCAGCCTCTAGCCTCCTCGCCCAGAAGGCCCCGATCGTCATCACGGCCGACCTCTCCGACGCCCCCCGCAAGCTCTACCACGCAGAGGTCGACATCCCGGTCAAAGCCGGCATCGTCTCGCTCACCACCCCCAAGTGGATCCCCGGCAACCACCGCCCCACCGGACCCGTCGACGACATCACCGGCGTCGTCTTCACCGCCAACGGCCAGACCCTGAAGTGGCGCCGCGACGATGCTGACCTCTACGAGTTCCACGTCACCGTCCCCGCTGGCGTCACCACCCTCCACGCCCACCTCGACTGCATCGTCACCGCCCGCCTCACCCAGAAGATGGCCGTCCTCGAGTGGGAGAAGCTCCTCCTCTATCCCGCCCACACCCCCGTCCGCGACATCCCCATCCAGCCCTCCGTCACCGTCCCCAAAGGCTGGGGCATCGGAACCGCGCTCACGCCGACCGACGGCTACGACCCACAGCATCCCGCGGGTGGAACAACTCACTACGCCCTCACCAACGTCGAGCAGCTCGAAGACTCACCCGTCATCGCCGGCGAGTACTTCCACGAGTTCCCGCTCGCCCCCGAGGTCAAACCCGCTCACTTCATCGACGTCGTAAGCGACGATCCGGAAGACTCCCAGCTCCGCCCCGCTCTGCTCGCCGAGATCTCCAACCTCGTCCGCGAGGCTGACGCTCTCTACAAGTCGCACCACTACAACCAGTACCACTTCCTCCTCACCCTCTCCGACATCGCCGGCGGCGAAGGCCTCGAGCACGGACAGTCCTCCGATAACGGCATCGGGGAAAAGGGCTTCTCCGACGCCAGGCACCAGCTCGCCGAGTCCGACCTCCTCGCCCACGAGTTCACCCACTCCTGGAACGGCAAGTACCGCCGTCCGTTCAACCTCTACCAGCCTGACTTCGAGAAGATGCAGCAGGGATCTCTCCTCTGGGTCTACGAAGGCATGACCCAGTACCTCGGCAACGTCCTCGCCGCGCGCTCCAACCTCAAGTCGCAGGCAAACTACCGCGACATGCTCGCCATGTCCGCCGCGCAGCTCGACACCAAATCCGGCCGCGATTGGCGCCCAACCGAAGACACCGCCATCGCCGCCAGCATCCTGCGCGGCGGTTCGCCCACCTGGGCAAACTGGAAGCGCGGCCAGGACTACTACCAGGAGGGCGAGCTCTTCTGGCTCGATGCCGATACCCTCATCCGCAAGATGACCGACAACAAGAAGTCTCTCGACGACTTCCAGCACATCTTTCTTGCCAAGGGCGGCAACACCGGACCGCTCGTCGTCACCTACACCCGCGATGAGCTCATCGCTGACCTCAACCAGGTCGCCAGGTACGACTGGGCCACCTTTATCCACGATCGCATCGACAACATCAACCCCCGCGCCGACCTCGCGGGCATCGAGCAGGGCGGGTACAAGCTCGTCTACACGGACAAGCCCTCCCCCTCGGAACGCACCATGGCCCGGAACGGCGGACGCCGCGCAGCCGGCCTCAACGTCTGGTACTCCGTTGGGCTCCGCGTCAGCGCAGAGGGCACCATCGGCGACGTTCGCTGGAACGGTCCCGCCGACAAGGCGCGTCTCGCCCCCGGACAGAAGATCGTCGCCGTCAACGGCCACGTCTTCTCCAACGACGCCCTCAAGGACGCCATCGTCCAGGCGAAGTCCAACTCCCAACCCATCCACCTCATCACGCAGGCCGACACCTTTATCTACACCGCCGACCTCGACTACCACGATGGCCTCCGCTACCCGCGTCTCGAGCGCGTAGAAGGAACGCCCGCCTACCTCGACGACATCACCAAACCCCTCACCCCACAGCAGTCCGCCCCCGAAAAGAAGTCCGACAGCACCGACGACGAATAGTCACCGCGCTAAAAAGACAGGCGCGAGCAGCACAGATCCCATCAACGAACAGCATCAACGAACGGGGAGAGGCGAGGATTGGATCCTCGCCTCTCCCCGTTTCGGCGTTCTCTGCGGCACCCATCCTCGCGAACCCGCGTCACCCCTCCAGAAAGTCCGCCAGCTTTGCCACCGATCCGAGCCATCCGCGCTCGTGACCGCCCATGGACTCCGTTGATCCGAACCGTTCGTGGATCAGCGTCAACTCCGTCCCGCCCGCGACCTCCTTCAACAGCACGGTCACCAGAGTCTCCTCCCCGGGCGTCCAGTTGTTGTTCCAGCTGAAGCTCAGCCGCTCCGGCCGGACGATCTCCCGGTACACGCCTGTCGCTACCGCCGTATCCGGAGCCCCCGTACTCGACTCGCATCGCTGCATCGCGATCCGGTACGACCCTCCAACCCGCAGATCGATCGTGATCTCGTCCGCCGACATGTCCGCCGGCCCGAACCACTTCTTCATCACCTCCGGCCTGGTCCACGCATCGAACACCCGCTCCCGGTTCGCCCGGATCACCTTGCTCACCTGCAGCCGCAGACCTGCGCTCAGGTTTTCATTCAACGTCAGGTTCTCACTCGCCATCGTCGTCGCCATCGCACTCTCCTTCAAGGTGGGTCTCGAGCGCATCCAGTCGGCCGCTCCAGAACGCTTCGTAGTAGGCCAGCCACTCCTCGGCCGGTCTCAGGCTTGCCGCATTCAACCGCACAATCTGAAAGCTGCCCCGCCGCTCCCGTGCAATCAGCTCCGCCTCTTCGAGCACCTTGACGTGCTTCGAGACCGCGGCAAGGCTCATCCGGTAAGGCCGTGCCACCTCCCCCACCGTCTTCTCCCCCGAGGCCACATCGCGCAGGATCGATCGCCGCGTTGTGTCCGACAGCGCATGAAAGATTCGGTCGAGCCGAGCCGCGTTAGATTTAACCATGCGGTTGAATGTACTCCCCACTTGGAAAACATTCAACCATTTTGTTGAATCTTTCCAGTGAAGAGCTCCAACAGCTTCCGTCTACACTGAAAACCGCCAAAGCCTCAGCAGAGAAGCCGCCCCTACCCCTCTCCCGCCGGGCCCGCTACTCGCCTAGAATGACCTCTCATGCGACTCTCCGTCTTCCCCTTCGCCGCTCTGCTGCTCCTGGCACCGCTTGCCGCCCCATCGCAGACACCCGCCCCGCAGCAGGCCCCCGCCAACCAGCCCGCCATCCACTGGCCGGCAAAGGACGGCAACTTCGACATCCCCGGCTTCCACTTCAAGTCTGGCGAGACCATCCGCACGCTTCACCTTCACTACCTCACACTCGGCAGCCCGCACCGCAACGCCCAGGGTCACACTGACAACGCCATCCTCCTGCTTCACGGCACCGGCGGCGATGCCCACTCGCTACTAAACCCCGTCTTCTCCGACGTACTCTTCGGCCCCGGCCAGCCTTTCGACATCACGAAGTTCTTCCTCATACTCCCCGACGACATCGGCCACGGGCAGTCGTCCAAGCCCTCCGACGGCCTCCACATGCACTTCCCCCAGTACGACTACGACGACATGGTCCGCTCCCAGCAGATCATGTTGACGGAAGGCCTTCATGTCGACCATCTCCGCCTCATCCTCGGCACCTCCATGGGCTGCATGCAGGGCTTCGTCTGGGGCGAAACCTACCCGCAGTTCATGGACGCCCTCGCCCCCTTCGCCTGCCTCCCCACCACCCTCGCCGGACGCAATCGCATGATGCGCTACATGGCCATCGAAAACATCAAAAACGATCCCGCCTGGCAGAACGGCGAGTACAAATCCGAACCGGCCGTTGGCCTCCGCACCGCCAACGAGATGCTCCTCATCATGGGCTCCGCTCCCCTCCAGATGCAGAAGCTCTACCCCACCCGCGAAGCCGCCGAGAAGTACGTGGACACCTACCTCGAGCGCACCGTCGCCCACACCGACGCCAACAACCTCATCTACTACATCAACGCCAGCCGCAACTACAACCCCGAGCCGAAGCTCTCCTCTATCACCGCCCCCGTGCTCTACATCAACTCCGCGGACGACTTTATCAATCCACCCGAGCTCGGCCTCGCCGAACGCCTCGCAAAAAAGATCCCCCACGCAAAGTTCATCCTCCTCCCCATCACCGACCAGACCCGCGGCCACGGCACCCACACCGTCGCCTCCATCTGGAAGCAATACCTCATCGACCTCCTCAACACGTCCTCGCACCCCTGATCATCAACCTTGTGCCTTCTCGGCCTGGGGTATACCCTCTGTGCGGGGCTCGAGAAGCAGGTAGGTCACACCACCGACTACGGGCCCTCTGACACACACCTCACCCACCTGCCTCGCATTCGCCCAATTCCCCCCAACGGAGCGAACCTATGGCAAAGTCCATCAACACCTCAGTTATCAAAGACGCCACAAGCGAGATGCACTTCACCGCGACCACCAACTTCACCTTCAACCTCGAGTCCTTTCGCATCACCGACACCCGCTCACGCCACGAAGACACCGACTACGTCTCCTTCACCACCCTCGTTCGAAAAGGTACCGGCACCCCCGTGACGCGCACCCGCGAAAAGGCCATGGGAAACGTCAACAACGGAACCCACAACATCGGCATCTCCTTCTCCCCGGTACCGGTCTCTTCCGATCAGACCGTCGTCATGAACTATCTCATCGTCAACTCCGGCCATCAGAGCGAGAGTCAGGTCTTCTCCGTGCTGGAGGCAGCAGGCGGTAAGCTCGCAACCGCGGGCTTCACCGCGGCAGGTGCGGCCGTCGGCTCCGCCATCCCCATCCCGGGCCTCGGGACCCTCATCGGCGCCGGTGCGGGCTGGCTCGTCGGTGAGCTGTCCGGCCTCCTGAAAGCAAACTGCGACGGAGCCGTCGCGCTGGAGCAGGTCATCTTTACGTACGACGACCTCATCTCCAAGACCGCCAAGGGCAAGTACACCCACGAGACTCCGCAGGCCGGCGGCAAGTCTGCCGACGGCTGTGGCAGCAACTCCATGTACTACGTCACCTGGAGCGTCGCCAGGGCCTGACGCCTCGTTCGTCAGACCTCCTTGTGCTCTCCACGCCCAGGGAAAGCCGTGCCGCAACAGGAGGCGGAAACCAGGCTCCCGCCTCCTGTGCCAAGCCCTCCGACCGTCCTATTCGAGTTCACCCAGCTTCGCAGCGGGCAGCACCGCGGTCCCCTCAAGGCGAACACCGTCCAGTCTCTGCGGATCGATGCCCAGTGCCTTCAGGATCGTAGGTGCAACCTGCGTCGTCGATACATCGGCATGGACCGTGCTGGCCGTGAACCCGGGATTCGAGAGCAACAGGATCACGTTTGTGTCGTCATGCGCAAAGCCGCCATGCTCTGACAGCTTTCGCGCGCTCCCGGTATAAACCACACCTACGTTCGGCTGAACGATGATGTCCGGCGTACGCGGATCAACAAGGGGCGACCCATAGTTCTGCGAAAGGGCGTTGCCGTAAAAGATCTCGGCAATGCCGGCCTTCACCGCGTTCGCCTCAAGTATCCCCACCGCTGCAGCGGTATCCGACGAGCGTTTCAGCCACAGCAGCGAAACGTCATCCTCGGTCGTTCCCACGCCACCGCTGCTGTTCGCCTCCGACGGCGGCAGATAGCTGTCCAGCAGGTTGCCAGGTGAGATGCCGTTCGTGCCCGATGTCCCCGGGATCGGGAAAAAACGATTCGGATCGATCGGCGACTGCCCGTGCTTGGCCGTAATGACGATCAGCGTCTTCTCGAGCAAACCGCGGTCCTGAAGGCGATTCACCATCTCGCCGATCGAATCGTCGACAAACTGAAACTCCGTAAGCAGCGAAGGCGTGGGAGTTCCCATCCCATCCACGTACCCTCCGGTCGGTCCGCTCTTCTCGATCAACTTCTGGGCCACGCTGACCGCCTGGAAGTTCATACCGAAGATCTCCGGAACCTTCGCACTCCTCTTGCCGTCATGGGTCCTGCCGTCGATCTGGTTCAGGATGCCGTTGACCTTCAGCTGGTCGTAGCACTGAATATTCTCAAAGCCGCGGGTCCAGTCGCTCAAGTCCGCAACGTCGTGCACCACCGAGCAGTCGAGCCCCGTCGGTGTCTTCACCCCAGGCAACGCCACCACCGCCGAGTTGATCTCCGGCGAGTAAAAGTCGTCCAGAATATAACCCTCCCCGCCCGAAGACACCGACGAGTAGGCCGCATGCTTGTCGGACCACGCCACATACCCACCCGCATCGTGAATCACGGTGAAGATTGAGTTCACGCGCACAAACTCCCATGGCCACACCGGAGCGCAGCCCCGCTTCGGATCCCGCGGAAGCCGGGCCGGATCGATCGCCTTCACAGATCCCCCGGTCAACGGTGCTCCCGGCTCCCCGCCGTTCAGCTTGCTCTGGTCGATGTCGATCGCTTCTTCATATTCCGTAGTGGTGCCGGTCGGTGGCGCACCGGCTGTGCAAAGCCCGGGAGCACCAACCGTGCCGTTCCCAGTCGTCTTCGCCGGCGCATCAAGCGAGCGGTCGTATGCCACGTCGTAGTACGCACCCGCTGTCCGTGGGGTGGCACCCGTGATGATCGCCGTCAACCCGGGAAAGGAGTCCGAAGGCCGCGATGTGCTGGCAGCCACGTAGTTGATGCCCCGCTTGCCGAGCGCCGCCAGGTGTGGGCAGTACGGTGCGCCGTTGTTGGCGTTGGGAATGCCCTTCGCGCAGTTCAAATAATCGACCGCGTGCATTCCGTCCACACTGATCAGCAGAACGTGGCGGATATCGCTTCGCTCCCGCTCATTCCCGCGATCCTGCGCCATCGCGGACACCGGAGACAACACACATAAACCCATGAGCAATGCAGAAATTTTCATTGTTCCTCCTGGGCAACAACTAAACGCTGCTCCGCCCCGAAGTACTTCTTCACACTGTCAATATTTCGTTAATCCCTCTCGGCCTCTCTCATGCCTGACCCCAGGCGCAGATGCTTCTTCCCTCCGCCGGTGCAACGCCTTGTCGCCGTGTGTCCTATTCACGAGGTCCAAAACGCTACAATAGAAGTACGGGCAAGCGCCCGCGTTCGCTGGCCTTACTCGCTGCGTCTGCTCCAATCGTGCCCTGCTTCTTGGCGACCATTTCGCGAACTGGATGATCCACTTCGCCGTCCGTCTTCGAAAGACTTGTCTGGGCTCCTGCACCTGCTTGGCACATGCGGACAGATGCATCCAGGTACCGCCGTCGCTTCCTATGCATTCGGACCCAGCGGAGACACAGATTCACTCTGGATATCTAAGTCCGGACCTAAGTTATTTGGAACGAAGACTTTGCAACAGAAGTACCAGGGGGAGGGGGTAACCCCACCGAAGGATCCATGAATCAGCCTTATAACGAGACCATCGCCGTCGCCATGTCCGGAGGAGTCGACTCCTCAGCCGTCGCCGCACTTCTGCGGGCGCAGGGCCACACCCTCGTCGGCCTCACCCTACAGCTCTGGAATCAGCGCCGCCTCGCCGGACACGAGGGCATGCCCGAAGAGGTGCAGGGCCGCTGCTGCTCCATCGACGATGTCTACGACGCGCGCCGCGTCGCCGAGCAGCTCGACATCCCCTACTACCTCGTCAACCAGCAGCAGCGCTTTGAGACCGATGTCGTCAAGCCCTTCGTCGCGGACTATCTCGCAGGCCGCACCCCCATCCCCTGCACCCTCTGCAACAACCACATCAAGTTCGACTCTCTCCTCACTACCGCGCGCAGCATCGGTGCCGATCGCATCGCGACCGGACACTACGCCCGCAATCACTTCGACCCCATCCGCAACCGCTGGATCCTCTCCCGCCCCGCCGACCGCTCCAAGGACCAGACCTACTTCCTCTTCGGCCTCACGCAGGACCAGCTCGCCCACACCCTCTTCCCCCTCGGCGAAATGCAGAAGCCCGCCGTCCGCGTCATGGCCTCAGAGGCCGGTCTCAACGTGGCCGCCAAGCCCGACTCGCAGGAGATCTGCTTCATCCCCGGTGGTGACTACTCCGCCTTCCTCGCCGCCTACCTCGACGAGCAGAACCAGCCCATGCCCGACACCTCCGGCGAGCTCGTCACCCCCACCGGCGAGGTCATCGGCCACCACACCGGCATCCACAGCTTCACCGTTGGCCAGCGCAAGGGCCTCGGCCTCAGCTCACCCAACCCGCTCTACGTCCTCTCCATCAACCCCGAAACGGATCGCGTCACCGTCGGTCAGGACACGGACCTATACACCCGCGAACTCGTCGCCGATCGCCTCAACTGGATCACGATGCCTGATCTCGCTGCGAATGAGGAGATCCGCGCCGCGATCAAGATTCGCCACCGCCACGAGCCCGCGCCTGCCACACTCCGCCGCCTCGATGCCGAACACGTACTCGCCACCTTCGACGAGCCGCAGCGGGCCATCACCCCCGGGCAGGCCGCCGTCTTCTACCAGGGAGACGAAGTACTTGGGGGCGGCTGGATATCCAGTCGCCCCCATGTGCCGCTACCACCAGCAAATCTCTAATTCCTAGTAGATCGTCTTTACTTTGTCGCTGCGAAATCGCTCCACAACCTCCGCTGCGCCGGGACTTGGTGCAACCGCTGAAGACGGGTTCGACGTCGCCATTGGATCCACCTCCGTGACGCGCATCGGACCACGCTGACTCGAATACCGGCTTGCACCTCCACTCGAGGCCGACGTGGTGCCTGAGTAGCTGGAGGATTCGAAGCCCTTGCTTCTGCCAACAAGAACGTCAAGCGCAGCCTTCAGGCCATTCACCACACCTGCTACCTCAAGGACCGGCATCTTGATACCACGGTGGATCGTATTGCCCACGTCCGAGGTCGCCTTCAACGCCGACGACACCATCCCATCCACCCTATCCACCTGCGCCCGCGTCTTTTCGTTTGCGTCGCGAACCGTCTGGTTTGCCCGGTCGAGCGTCGCCTCAAAGTCGTGGACCTTGGTTCGCGCAACGTTGCTGATATCAACCACGTTGGCGGTCACCGTCTTTACCTTTGGAGTGGCATCCTCAATAATCTCCTGAACCTTGGCCGTCACAACCTTCACCTTAGGCGTGGCATCGGTCACAATCGTCTGGAAACTCGCAACCAGCGGCATCGCTTTCTGCTTCACTGCTTCTATCTCGGCCGATACACCCTTCCACGCCTTCAATGCTCCAATCGCAGCACCTACAAGCACAAGAAACTGTACGAAGCTGCAAAACGCAATGACGCCTACAAAGATCACCAGAAGTTGGAAGTGGTCTGAATTCGCAGCGTCTCCGCCCTGAAACAACATCATCGACAACGTTCGCGCCGGTATCATGCAGATCCTCTTTTCTCAAGAATGAGGGCCCAGCCTACGGGGCCGCTCACTTCGCGGACCTCCAGCCGGACCCTTCTCGTGATGCTAGGCGACACTACGACTTCTGTGGCTCACCCTCTTGCGTTGTGCTTGCATAGGCCTGCTTGCCGGCGTCGACAGCAGCCTGAACCTTATTCTGCTGGTCCTGGACGAGGTCCTTGCCCTTGTCAACATACTGGGACCACTGCGTCCGACCCTTCTCGTAATACTCCTTGCCCTTGTCGACGTACTCTCCGACCTGCTGCTTGCCCTGATCCGCGATCGCAGCCGCGCGATCGCGGCCCTGCTGGGCCAGAACTGCCGCCTTGTCCTTTGCGTCCAGTGAAGCCGCTACGAGATCATCACGCGTGTCTCTCCCCGCCTTTGGTGCATACAGAACACCAACCAGGGCTCCTACGCCAAGACCAGCCAGAAACCAGCCAAACCCACTTGTACTGCTATCGTTCTCAGACATATCTTCTCCTCTCAAATCTCTAGAGTTTCCAACGACCGCAAAGGCACCAGTCATATTGCCAGCCCTGAAGTTCGGCGCCTGGAGGTTCGGGCGCTGGTTCTGGACAATATGCATCCGTCATTGGGTGGATGCGTCCTGTTCCCTGCAGGTTGCGCCGCAGCCCAAATCGCAGATTGCATTGGCCCACGCCCAACCCCGCACGAGAGGCCCGCGGTTCAGCAATACCTCCTGCCATACATCCGGGAACGCCAGTACAATTGCTGCGAAGCGGCATCTTTGCCGATATGGCAGCCCCGCGGTCGCTCTGCTGCAAGCAACAAACCTTTTTCTAGTCGAGTCGTCCCACTCAAAGAGGTCCTCGTCATGCACATAGCCCACCGATACGCCGCCCACGCCGCACTTGCGGCGGTGCTCCTCGCCGGCGGCTGCAGAAAGCCCGCCGCCGATGACGCCACCATCACCGCATCCGTTCAAACTCGTCTGGCCAGCGACTCAGCCCTGAGCTCCGAATCGATCCAATCCTCTGTCCAGTCCGGAGTCGCCACTCTCAACGGCTCGGTCAGCAGCGAAGCCGCCCGCGCGCTCGCCGCAAACGATGCCGCCCAGGTCGTAGGCGTGCGCACCGTCGTCAACAATCTCACGGTTGGCAGCAACCTGGCCGCCGCCCAGCAGCAACCCATTCAGAACGCCGCACCTCCAGTCGCCGTCAACACGGCTCCGAGCCGCGTGCCCACCATCCCCATAAAGCCCTCAGCTTCGGTGGAACGGCAGAAGATCCACAGAGACAACGACCAGCGGCTCGAAACCCCACAGGCGACCGCACCCGCCCCCATCGAACGTCCGCGTCAGGAAAACGTCCAGCAGGCTGCCCCTGCCCCGCCGCCTCCCCCGGCCTTTCGAAACATCGACGTTCCCTCTGGCACCTCTATACCTGTCCGCATTACTCAGACGCTGGACAGCGCAACCACACAGCAGGGTGAGACCTTCTCCGGCGTTGTCGCCTCGGATGTACTCGTAGACGGTCTGGTCGCCATCCCACAGGGTTCCGCCGTCAGCGGCCGCGTCGATGCCGTACAGGAGGCCGCTCACTTCAAAGGCAACGCTCTCCTCACGATCGAAATCACCAGCCTCTCGCACCGTGGCGAGCGAATCCCCGTGTCCACTGCCGCCTACAGCAAAGAGGGCGCAGGTCGCGGCCGAAACACCGCAATCAAGACCGGTGCAGGAGCAGCTGCAGGTGCAATTCTGGGAGGCATCTTCGGTGGTGGCAAGGGTGCCGCAATCGGTGCCGCAGCCGGTGGTGGTACAGGGGCCGGCATCAACGGAGTCACTCGTGGCGAGCAGGTACAGATCCCTTCTGAGAGTCTCATCCCGTTCAAGCTCACCAGCTCCATCAACGTTCGTGTCCCGTCGAGAAACGATGCTCGCTCGCAGGATCAAAGAAATCAGCAGGACCAGCAGCGTCGGCCCTTGCAGTAGCCGCACCGCCCTCTACACGCCACGCCGCCTCACCTCAGCTCCGTGCGGAGCCTTCTGCAAGCTCCGCACGGACATCCTGCTGGACGCAACTCCTCTTGCCGTGATATCCCACCTCTCATGGTGGTGAATCGGATTCACCCAGATCTGCCTTGAGGTTCTCGTTTTGTCGCAGGCACCCCCTAAGCCCGCAGGATTCCTTACGCTCACCTTGCATGCGCATCTGCCCTACGTCGTAAACCATGGCACCTGGCCACATGGCATGGAATGGCTTCACGAAGCGGCCGCCGAGACCTACCTCCCACTCCTCCGCGTCCTGCGCAATCTGGAGCGCGACCGGATCCGTTTCAACTGCAATCTCAATCTCTCCCCTATTCTCCTCGAACAGCTCGCGCACCCTGTCTTCCTCGCGGAATTTCCCCGCTACCTGCAGCGCAAGATCGTCGCTGCGGAGGAAGACGAGGCCTTCTTCACGCAGTCGGGCGAACTGCACTACGCAGAGCTCGCTCGCTTTTGGAATAGCTTCTTCGCCGAAGCCCTCCGTGACTTCGAGGCGCTCGACCGGGACATCATCGCCGCGTTCAGGCACTTCGACGAGACCGGCCTCATCCATCTCATCACCTGCGCCGCCACCCACGGCTACCTGCCCCTGCTGGGCACCGATGAGAGCGTACGCGCCCAGATCCGGATCGCAGTTGCCACCCACATCCGCCATATCGGCAGGCGCCCGCGCGGCATCTGGGTTCCCGAGTGCGGCTACCGTCCCGCAGGCCTTTGGAGCTACCCGGTAGGCGACGCCGACAACGCCCGGCTCCCGCCCGCCTTCAACCGCATCGGCGTCGAGCAGGCACTCTCGGAGTCCGACCTCCACTTCTTCTTTGTCGACACTCACCTCGTCGAAGAGTGCCATCCGGCATCCTCTCCATACGATCTCCACACCACCGCGCCAGAGCTCCCCGCGCACGAGGAAGACCATCGCCTCTACCGCCCTCACCTGGTCGAAGGTCCATACCAGAAAGATCCCGCGGTCGCTATCTTCCCCCGCGACCCACGCACCGGCGTCCAGGTCTGGTCCGGCGACACCGGCTATCCGGGTGAGGCCGCCTACCTCGACTTCCATAAAAAGCGCTGGCCCGGCGGACACCGCTACTGGCGCGTCACCGGGTCTCACGTCGACATCGGCGACAAGAAGCCATACGACCCCGAGACGGCCACACGCAAGATCGACGATCACGCCGCTCACTTCGCCCATCTCGTCCATCAGGCGCTCGCTTCGAACTTCAATGCGCTAACGCCACCCATCCTCTGCTCTCCCTTCGACGCCGAGCTATTCGGCCACTGGTGGTTTGAAGGCCCTCGCTGGCTCGAAGCCGTAGCGCGACGCCTCCACGAATCCCCCATCCAGCTCACCAGCTGCGCCGAGTACCTCGATCTCTACCCAACGTCCGACTTCATCTCCATGCACGAAGGCTCCTGGGGCGCAGCCGGCGGAAATCACGTTTGGCTTAACCCTGAAACCTCGTGGACCTGGACCCACATCTACCCCGCCGAGCTCTACGTCCGCGAGATCGCCACCGCCGGCCACTGGCGCGACTCCGATCTCGGCGCCCGCATCGTCCGGCAGCTCTGCCGCGAGCTCCTTCTCCTCGAGTCCTCCGACTGGCAGTTCCTCATCACAACCGGCGCCGCTCGCGACTACGCCGAAGCCAGGTTCCTCACCCACAAAGACCAGTTCGCCGAGTTGAAGGCAATCTGGGAGGCGTTCGAAGCCGGAAGCAGTCTCACTCCCGAGCAGCAGAACAGACTCAACGAGATCAGCGACCGGGACGGCATCTTCCCCGACATCGACCCTGCCTTCTGGGCCACCGGCGCTCACGCAGAGTAGCCGCAGACACAGACTCGTCGCTCGACAGAACTCCCCACAACGCGTTCAGCACACCCTCACATCAAGGCACACCTCCCCTGTCCCGGAGGTGCGTCATGGGTCTCGTCCTTTGCTCATTTATTTACTTGCAATTTGCAAGCAGACCAAATACTTTGGCGTGCGTGCCCAAAAAGCGCAAATCGAGTCACCGCTCCGGATGTCCGGTCAGCATCTCTCTCGAAACCATCGGCGATCGCTGGTCTCTGCTCATCATTCGCGACCTCATGGTCCGCGGTTGTCATACCTTCAAGGAGTTCCTTGATGCAGGCGAAGGCATCGCCACAAACATCCTCTCCGATCGCCTCAACAAACTTCAGGCTGCTGACATCCTTACCGCCAGACCTGATCCTGCGGACGGCCGCCGGATCCACTACCGCCTCACGGAAAAAGGTATTGATCTCGCACCGGTCGTCCTCGACCTCCTCCTTTGGGCCTCCCGTCACGAGTCCACCGGTGCCCCCTGCGAGGTTATGGCGCAGATGGCGAGCAATCGCGACGAGGTCCTCGCAGAGACGTATCGCCGATGGAAGGTGGGCGATCCAACCCCGCTGCTCCCAAAGTTCGGTACCGCCGATGTCAGCAACTCGTGGCGCAAGCCCGCCGGTTCCGGGGGCCGCGCAGCATAGCCGCTTCGATACACGCAAACCAATCCCAAGCAGGAGCGAACGAATATGAGCAGCGTACGGGTTCTTGTCGGCACACGGAAAGGCGCCTTCATCCTCACGGCGGATGGTGCACGCAAAGACTGGAAGGTCACCGGGCCCCACTTCGCAGGTTGGGAGATGTACCACCTCAAGGGATCTCCCGCGGACCCCAAACGCATCTATGCCTCCCAGTCCTCCGGCTGGTTCGGACAGCTCATCCAGCGTTCGGATGATGGCGGTGAAACATGGAACCCCGCCGGTAACAAATTTGAGTACGACGGCGTACCCGGAACCCACCAGTGGTACGACGGCACACCGCATCCATGGGCCTTCAAGCGTGTCTGGCACATCGAGCCCTCACTCACCGATCCCGATACCGTCTATGCCGGCGTCGAAGACGCGGCGCTCTTCCGCTCCACCGACGCCGGCCAGTCCTGGACCGAGCTCTCCGGCCTCCGCAAACATGGCTCCGGCCCCCACTGGGCCCCGGGAGCCGGCGGCATGTGCCTCCATACCATCATCCTCGACCCCTCCGACCCGCAGCGCATCTTCATCGCCATCTCCGCCGCCGGAGCCTTTCGAACTGACGATGGCGGTAGCACATGGAAGCCCATCAACCGCGGCCTCAACTCGCTCCACATCCCTAACCCCACCGCCGAAGTCGGGCACTGCGTCCACCACGTCGCCATGCATCCGGGCCGCCCTGAAACACTGTTCATGCAGAAACACTGGGACGTCATGCGCTCCGATGACGCCGGCGATAACTGGCACGAGATCTCAGGCGACCTCCCCACCGACTTCGGATTCGTGATCGACATCCACGCGCACGAGCCCGACACCGTCTTTGTCGTTCCCATCAAGAGCGACTCTGAGCACTTCCCGCCCGACGGCAAACTCCGCGTCTTTCGCTCGCGCTCCGGCGGCAATCAATGGGAGCCGCTCACCCGCGGTCTTCCGCAGCAGGACTGCTACGTCAACGTCCTCCGCGATGCCATGGCCGTCGATCAACTCGACACCTGCGGCGTCTACTTCGGCACCACGGGCGGGCAGGTCTATGCCTCGCCCGACGCCGGTGATACGTGGTCACCCATCGTCCGCGACCTCCCGGCTGTGCTTTCGGTCGAAGTCCAGACGCTCGCATAAACAGCCTCGTTCGTCCTGAACGGGCGAGATCTCCAAACGCACCTCAACCAGGAAAAGGCCCCCTCTATGCTCGAAACGCCTGAGATCGTTTACACACACCCGCAACACACTGCCATCCTCCATCTCACGGTTCCACAAAGTCAGATCCGCGCAGTTATGGGACCGGGAATTCAGGAGGTCAGAGCCGCCATGGCCGCTCAGGATATAGTCCCGAGCGGTCCGTGGTTCAACCATCACCTCCGGCAGGTGCCGGACGTCTATGACTTCGAGATATGCATCCCGGTAGCCACGCCCATCGCACCTTCGGGTCGCGTCGTGCCCAGCCAGTGGCCCGCCATGGAGGTGGCCCGAACCGTCTATCAGGGTCCCTACGAAAACCTCGGTGCCGCCTGGGCCGAGTTCGAAGCCTGGATCTCCGCTCAGGGGCTCACAGGAACGCCCGACATCTGGGAGCGCTACCTCCACGGCCCCCCATCCGCCTCCGATTCGTCCACCTTCCGCACGGAGCTCAGCCACCCACTCGTCCGCTAGGCACACCGCATGTTGCCTCGCGTCGCTGCCCCTCACGTCGTCAGCTTTGCCCCTCAAACTCGCTCGCCCCGCACCCATGCCTCTAACACCCATACGCATCCAGCTTCCGGCTCACCTTCAGACGCTTGCCCGCCACCGCGGTGAGCTTACGCTCGATGTGCCTACCCCGCCCACCCTCGCCAACACCCTCGATGCGCTTGAGTCCGCCTACCCTCAACTCTGCGGAACCATCCGCGATCACGTCACCCGTCAACGCCGTCCTTTCCTCCGCTTCTTCGCCTGCGAAGAGGACATCTCTCACCAGGAGCCCGACACACCTCTTCCCGCTCCCGTTGCATCAGCCGCCGAGCCCCTCCTTGTCATCGGAGCCATAGCCGGCGGTTAACCTCCGTAACTACGTTCAAGACGACGACCTCTCAACCACCAGATCAGCCCCGGAGCAAGCCCATCATGACATCGGATCCCGCACCACTACGCTCAAACCGCCGGATCTGGACCGGCCGTATCCTCAGCGCTCTCCCTGTCCTCTTTCTACTTATGGATGGTGCCGTCAAGATTGCCAGCCCAGCAAAGGTCGCTCCGGCGTTTGAGCACCTCCAGCTCCCCCTCAGCCTTGCTCCCGCCATCGCTCTCCTCGAGATCCTCTGCGCATTGCTCTACGCAGTTCCACGGACCGCCGTGCTCGGCGCTCTGCTTCTCACCGGATTCCTCGGCGGCGCGGTCTCGACGCACGTGCGAGTCGGAGATCCGCTCTTCTCGCACATCCTCTTCCCCGTTTACATTGGTGCATTCGTCTGGCTGGGCATCTTTTTGCGGGAAGATCGCCTGCGGGCTCTCATGCCTCTGCGAGCTCAGGCGGGCGCGGCAGCCTGAATCTCTTGCGGTCACCGCCCTTGGTCCCCATTTTTTTTAGACCTTCATCTTCAGGAGCAAACACTATGCAAATCCACCCATACCTCACCTTTAACGGCAACTGCGAGGAAGCCTTCAAGTTCTACGAGCAGCACCTCGGCGGCAAGATCAACATGATGCTCACCCACGCTGGAACCCCCATGGCCAAGCATGGCCCGCCCGAGTGGCTGGAGAAAATACTTCATGCCAGCATGGACGTCGCCGGTACGACGGTCATGGGATCAGACATTCCGCCCCAGAGTTATAAACAACCCGCAGGTTTCATGATCTCCATCACCGTCGATTCCATAGAAGAGTCAGAGCGTGTCTACGACCTGCTGAAGGAGGGCGGACACATTGAGATGGCCCTCAGCGAGACCTTCTGGGCTGAGCGCTTCGCCATGCTCACCGACAGGTTCGGCACGCCTTGGCTCATCAACCTCGACAAGCGAGCCTGATCTCCGGAAACCGGCAGGCCAGCACCTCAGATCCCAGACACCTCGATGTCTGCGGGCTCAGGGTCGCCACTACCTGTCTCACTTGATGAGACGCGACCCTGGCCCGCACCCCACCGGCGCCTGAATTGTTATGCTGATTGAAGCGCTTATGCCCACCAAAGACGTCTCTAAAACCCCGTTTGGCCTCCGCCTCACCGATCTTTCCTCCCTCCTCATCGTCAGCGCCTCCCTCCTGGTCGCGACCACGGCAGGCTGCACCCGTTCCGCACCGGCGAGCCCAACCGAGGAGCGGGCCATTGTTGCCCAGCAGCAGCAGCTCACCGATGAGGTCCGCAAAGAGCTCGATCTCATCCCGCCGCCATCCAAAACCCGCTACCTCGCCGTAAAGAGTCTCTCCAGCTGGGAGAACCCCTACATCACCGTGCAGGGCGGCATGCTCACGCTTCACGTCACCGTTGCCGACGCCAACACCAGCGGCCTGGGTGAGGGCAGCATGCTCCGCCCCATCGGAGCTCGCCACCAGAACCTCGACATTCGCGTCGGAGAGCTACCGGCCGCCCTCAACGCCGTTCCTCACACCGCTTGGCCTTATGGCCGCGTCATCGCCGTTGAAGAGGCGCACGAGGCCCCGGTCAACGCGCGGCCGCAGATCCGCCGCAATATGGAGAGCGTCATGCGATCGCTCGGCGATCTCGGCGTCGTCGTGTACGAGTGGAGCGAGGGCGGAGCAGGCCTCCGCTGAAGCACGCCCTCCGCGCGAACTAAGATCCCTCCCGATCGATCTGATACGGTGTAGCCGTAACTCTCCTCGGAGAGATTCGCTTGCGGGGAGAGCTTGCAGTGCATACGACGGCGTTGGCGGTCTTTTGCTTCTTCTTTCTGGTCGTTACCCTCGCCGGCTTCTGGGCCGCACGCTGGCGCCGGCCCGCCGCCGGAATCGCCTCTCTCGAAGAGTGGGGGCTCGCAGGCCGCAGCTTCGGCACGCTCGTCACCTGGTTCCTCATCGGCGGCGATCTCTACACCGCCTACACGGTCATAGCCGTTCCGGCCGCGCTCTACGGCGCCGGAGCGATGGGCTTCTTCGCTCTCCCTTATGCCGTTATCACCTACCCCTACATGATGGTCGTTATGCCTCGTCTCTGGCGCGTCTGCCATCGCCATGGCTACGTCACCTTTGCAGACTTCGTCGGCGGACGTTACGGCTTCCCTCCCCTCACGGTAGCGATCGCCCTCACCGGCATCCTCTCGCTGATGCCCTACATCGCTCTTCAGCTCGTGGGCATGCGCGTCGTCATCTCCGCCATGGGTGTCCACGGAGAGTGGCCCCTCGCTGCTGCCTTCGTCATCCTCGCCGCCTACACCTACTCCAGCGGACTTCGCGCACCTGCCGTCATCGCCATCGTCAAGGACCTCATGCTCTACATCATGGTCCTGGTCGCCATCATCGTTCTTCCCCTCAAACTCGGTGGCTACGCTCACATCTTCGCCGTCGCCAACCACGCGCTCTCCCTCCATACCCCGGCTTCAAGCATCATCCTCCGGCCTGGGCAGTTCCTGCCCTACTCCACCCTCGCATTCGGGTCCGCCATAGCGCTCATGCTCTACCCCCACACCGCTACTGCTGTCATGAGCGCTAAGAGCGCCAACACCGTCCGACGCAACGCCGCCCTTCTTCCCGCCTATTCGTTCCTGCTCGGCCTCATCGCTCTGCTTGGTTACGCCGCTCTTGCAGCCGGCGTGCACACCCGGGATACCAATCTGGCCGTCCCCCTCCTCTTTCTCCAGCAGTTCCCGGAGTGGTTCGCTGGCTTCTGCCTCTCCGCCATCGCCATAGGTGCTCTTGTACCGGCCGCCATCATGTCCATCGCCGCCTCCAATCTCCTCACCCGAAACATCTACGGCATCTTCCTCCGAACCAAGCTGACACCTGCGGAGGAGTCCCGCATGGCCAAGCTCGTCAGCCTTCTCGTAAAGTTCGGCGCACTCATCTTCGTCCTGCGGCTCCCTGCCCCGTACGCGATTGAATTGCAACTGCTCGGCGGCATCTGGATGGGGCAGATCTTTCCCTCCGTCGTCTGCGGAGTCTTCACCCGCTGGTTCCACCCCTGGGCGCTCCTCGCCGGTTTGCTGGCCGGCATGATCAGCGGTTCCGCCATGGCAATAGCGCTCGGCCTGAAGAGCTCCGTCTACCCGTTCCATCTCTTCGGCCATACCCTTGGGATGTATGCCGCTGTCCCTGCACTTCTGCTCAATATCGGCGTCGCCGTCGTGCTGACACCAGCCTTCCGGGCACTCCATGCACCCGGACTCGAGGACATTACCGATCCGGCTGCCTATATAGGCTGACCCCCCTCCGCGGCCCCTGCTATCAGCATCCAAGGCATGGAGATGGCCCCGATAGCCGGGCCCCCAGAGAGAGGATCAAAAGGCATGGCGACACCTGAAGAGTTCATGGAAAGAGTTGGCGATATTAAAGACAAGCTCGGGATATCGAGGCAGCCCCACATTCCGCAGGTGCAGGAGCGTTCACTCGCAAAGGGCATGCTGGCAGGTCTCGTCGGTGGCATCGTGGCTACCGCAGCCAAGAGCTTCGGCGAGCGCGTCTTCCCGCCCCGTACCCACGGAGAGCCG
This sequence comes from uncultured Acidobacteriaceae bacterium, assembly GCA_963719405.1. Lineage (GTDB taxonomy): Bacteria > Acidobacteriota > Terriglobia > Terriglobales > Acidobacteriaceae > Edaphobacter. The sequence goes on along the minus strand of OY970381.1, from coordinate 2,935,772 downwards.
GAACCCCCCTCCGTACTCGCCGAGAAACTCGCCGGACACGCCCTCAGCCCGGCACAGGATCAGGCAGCCTCACAGGCCATCCACTGGACTTTTGGCGCACTGACCGGCGCCGCCTATGGCGGGCTTGCGGAGTACTTCCCCCAGGCCACACAAAGGGAAGGCGCCAGCTTCGGTCTTGCACTCGCCACACTCACCCACGGCCACGCCCTCCCCGCCTTCGGTCTCGCCGCCGATCCCGAGCACCAGACCACCCGCGAACACACCAGCGAGATGGCGACTCACATCCTGTACGGCGTCATCACGGAGGTCGTGAGGAGCGCTATCAGGCGGCAGATGGACTGAGCTCGGCCGCGGAACTTAGCCCGCGTGAAGCCGCGACATCGGAAAAAGATTCACCTTTCTTCGCTGGACGCGCCTTTGCGATGCCACCAACGATGCCGCGATCAACCTTGACCCGACCGAACAGTTCCGAAAAGGAAGGAGCCGTACCCTCCTATACTCGATGCATATCGCGACTCACCGCATCGAAACCTGAAGACTGAACTGCAGGGGAAACAACGGTAGCAATGAGAAAAGACGCAAAGAAAGCCGTCATCGTAGGTGCTGGACCGGGTGGTCTGGCAGCAGCTATCCTCCTCGCCAAATCGGGTGTCAAGGTCACAGTAGTTGAGAAGTGCTCAGCGGTCGGCGGCCGGACCTCCACGCTCAAACAGGATGGCTTCAGCTTCGACATCGGGCCGACCTTCTTCCTGTATCCGCGCGTGCTCAAGGAGATCTTCGCCGTCGCTGGGTACGACCTCGATACAGAGGTCCCCATGAAGCGTCTGGACCCGCAGTATCGTCTGGTCTTCGGTGCGGGCGGTGAGCTCCTGGCCACTCCCAACGTCACCGAGATGGAGCAGGCCATCGCCGCCATCTCACCGGATGACGCAAAGCGCTTCCACCACTTCCTCACGCACAATCGCAATAAGCTTTCGCGCTTTCTCCCCTTCCTGCAATCCCCCTTTGAAAGCTGGCGCGATCTCGCCAAGCCCGAGATGCTCAAGCTTCTTCCTCTTCTCGCGCCGTGGCGTTCCCTGGATACCGACCTCCAGACCCACTTCAAAGACGAGCGCATTCGGCTTGGCTTCAGCTTCCAGTCCAAGTACCTCGGCATGTCTCCCTTCCGTTGCCCCAGCCTCTTCTCCATCCTCTCGTTCCTGGAGTATGAGCACGGCGTCTTTCATCCCATCGGAGGCTGTGGCGCAGTCACCCGCGCAATGGCACGAATCGCGGAGTCTGTCGGCGTCGAGATTCTCCTCGACGAGCCCGTGGATCGCGTTGAGGTCGAGCGCGGCCGAGCAACCGGTGTTCGCACCGCCAATCGCTCCCTTGCAGCTGACGCCGTCGTCGTCAATGCCGACTTCGCCGGTGCCATGCGCCGCATGGTGCCCAACCATCTCCGGAACAAGTGGACCGATGAGCGCGTCGCAAAGAAGCGGTTCTCCTGTTCCACCTTCATGATGTACCTCGGCATCGACGGTCTCTACGACAACGTCTCCCACCACACCATCTTTCTCGCGAAAGACTACAAGCAGAATCTCAAGGACATCGAGCAAACCCATCAGCTCTCCAGCGACCCCTCCTTCTACGTCCAGAACGCAGGCATAACCGACGACACCCTCGCCCCGAAGGGACAGAGCACGCTCTACGTTCTTCTCCCGGTAACCCATCAGACCGGCACCCTGGACTGGAAGAAGGAGACTCCAAGGCTCCGCGAGCTTGCTCTCCGTCAACTTGAAAAGATCGGCATCACAGACGTCGAGTCACGCATCCGGACCGAAAAGATCATCACCCCGCAGGGCTGGGAGACGGACTTCGGCCTGTACAAGGGTGCAACCTTCAGCATGGCCCACTCGCTGGACCAGATGCTGCATCTCCGCCCGCACAATCGCTTTGAGGATATCGGTCAGATGTATCTCGTCGGCGGCGGCACTCATCCCGGCAGCGGTCTCCCCGTCATCTTTGAGTCTGCCCGCATCACCTCGCGTCTCCTCCTCGAAGACATGCAGCTTGAGCCGCAATGGCACAACAACGTTCTCCGCACCACACCGGTCGAGTCCAGCCAACTGCTCGAGGTCGCATCGTAGCCATGCCTGCGGAGACGCTTTCACGTGGCGTGACGGCCGACAGCTCAGAAGCACAACTCGGCCTCATCTCTCGGGATGCACAGGACGCTCCCATGGCGAGCGGAGGCCCGCTCACTTCGGCGTCCGCTGTCCAGGAACACTGGGCGCAAAGGTCCCTGTCGCTTCGTCTCGGCATCCTCAAGCGCGCCCGGCACGACCTGGCCACTCGCGCCTCGGAGATCGCCTCCGCCATCAGCCCGGCACTCGCGCGAACCCCGGCCGATACCATGGTCGCCGAGCTTCTTCCTCTCCTGGACGCGGTTCGCTTCCTCGAGCGCAACGCCAAACGCCTGCTCCAACCGCGTCGCCTCAATTGTAAGGGTCTGCCGTTCTGGTTGTCCGGAGTCCACACCGGCGTAGAGCGTGTTCCCTTCGGAAACGTCCTCGTCATAGGCCCGTCGAACTACCCACTGTTCCTTCCCGGCGTTCAGGTCTTCCAGGCGCTGGCTGCCGGAAATGCGGTCGTCTGGAAGCCGGGTCTGGGCGGAGCTCCGGTCGCCCACATCGTCGCCGCTTCCCTGCTCCGTGCCGGGCTTCCAGAGGGTCTACTTCGCATCACCGAAGACACGATTCAGGCAGCACAGGACGCCCTCGCAGCCGGCCCTGACAAGGTCTTCTTCACAGGCTCCGCTGCCACCGGCAAGCTGCTCCTTCACCAGCTCGCCGATACCGCGACCCCCTCTGTCGTCGAACTCTCCGGAAACGATGCCGTAGTCGTCCTTGCCACGGCCGACCTGGACCGCGTCGTCGCGGCCCTGGCCTTCGGCATGCGCCTCAACGGATCCGCGACCTGCATGGCGCCACGCCGCGTCCTTCTCGTCGACCTCCCCGCATCCCGCCGCAAGCTCTTCATCGAATCCCTGCAACGTGCCTTGGCGGAGCTCGACCCGGTCAAGCTCCGTCCCGAAACCCATCACCAGCTCATCTCGCTCGTCGCCTCCGCCGAGCACGATGGCGCAACTATCCTGGGCGATCCCACCTCCGAAGCCGTGAAGCCGATCCTGCTCCTCAACGGCAAACCCGAGATGGCGATCGCACAATCCGACATCTTTGCGCCCGTTCTTACCTTGATCGAGGTCGAGGGCATCTCCGGCGTCCTCCATGCACAGGCTGCCTGTCCGCTCGCTCTCACCACCTCCATCTTCGGGGCCGAGCGCGACGCCCGCCGGCTCGCCCGCAAACTCACCAGCGGCACCGTCCTCATCAATGACCTGATCGTCCCCACCGCAGATCCCCGCATCCCCTTCGGCGGCCGCAGACAAAGCGGCTTCGGCGTCACACGCGGCGCAGAAGGCCTGCTCGAGATGACCGCCGTAAAGGTCGTCGCGGCACGGCGCAGCCGCAGCACCAGGCACTTCGAACCCACCGGGGAGCAACACGCAGCACTCTTCGAAAGCATCATCACCGCCGCTCACGCCGGAAACCTCAGCGCGCGTTGGAGCGGTCTAAAGCGCGCCTTCAAGGCAGCGACGGAGTTGAAAAAGAAGTGAATTCACCACGCACACAGTCCACCGGCCTCCATGTCGGCGTCATCGGCTCCGGCCTCGCTGGTCTATCTGCCGCCTGCACCCTGGCCGCCCGCGGCCATCGCGTCGAGGTCTTCGAGAAGAACCCCTGGCTCGGCGGCAAGGCGGCACAGCTCAACCAGAACGGCTTCCGTTTCGACATGGGACCGACCATTCTCATCCAGCCCTCGGTCCTCCGGAAGATCTTCTCAGAAGCAAATCGTAACCTTGACGATTACGTAAAGATGGTCCGTCTCTCGCCTCAGTGGCGCTGCTTCTTTGAAGACGGTCAGACCCTCGATCTCAAGGACGACCCACTGCAAATGTCCGCAGACCTCGAACGCGTCTGGCCCGGCATGGGTAAGGGCTATCTCAAACTCCTCCAGACCTCGGAACGGCTGCACTCCATCTCCGACCGGTTCTTCTTCTGGCGGTCCATCGGTTCCATTCGCGACACGATGGACGTCGGCGGAGCCTTTGACCTCAACGTTCTTCGCGATGTCATGCGCATGCGCCTCGGCAAGACCGTAGCCGGCACCATCCGCGAGTTCATCCCCGACGCCAATGCCGCGCAGATGCTCGATCACTTCGTGCAATATGTCGGCAGCTCGCCGGACGCCTCCCCTGCCATCCTCTGCGCCATCGGTCACATGCAGATGGAAGAGGGCATCTGGTACCCGATGGGCGGCACCCGCGCAGTTCCCGAAGCTCTCGTCAAGCTCGCCACGGAGCTCGGCGTCGTCTTCCACACAGAGACCGACATCGCCCAGATCCTCACCGACGCTCCCTGGCACGGCGGCAGCTCCGCGAAATCCGTAACCGGTCTGGTCACAACCACCGGCGTCCGCTACGACTTCGACGCCATCGTCTCGAACTCCGACGCCGTCCGTACCCACCGCGAACTCATCGGCGGCGCCGCGGCCCGGCACTTCGACGAGAAGCGCACCTATGAACCCGCGTGCTCCGGTGTCGTCCTCTATCTCGGCCTCAACAAGCGCTACGAACACCTCGCTCATCACGACTTCGTCTTCTCCCGCGATGCCCACGAAGAGTTCCGGTACATCTATGACCTCGGCGAGCCCGCCCCGGACCCCACCTGCTACCTCGCTTCCACCGCCCAGACCGATCCCGCCTCGGCTCCTGCCGGCGGCGACGCACTCTACGTCCTCGTCCACACTCCGTACCTCCGCCCGCACCACGACTGGTCAAAGATGTTTCCCGCCTACCGGCAGGTGATCCTCGACAAGCTGAAGCGCACCGCCGGCCTCCACGACATCGAAGACCGCATCGTCTTTGAGTCCGCGCTCACACCCCAGGATATTCACGAGCGCTACCGCGTCCTGAACGGCGCGATCTACGGCATCTCCAGCCACGGCATGCTCCACGGCGCCTTCAAGCCGGCGAACCGCAGCAAGGAGATCAACGGGTTGTACCTCGCTGGTGGAGCCGCGCACCCCGGTCCCGGTATGCCGATGGTGATGATGTCGGGCTGGATCGCCGCCGATACTCTCGATGCAAACTCCGGGGAGCTCCGAAGCATCCGCAAGCCGCAGTTCTCCGTCGCATAAAAAACCAATGAGCTCTCCGCATCCGGCACACAATCGTCAGATTCTCACTCGGCTCCGTTACCTCTGGTTCTCCGCCTGCCCCGCGAGGCAGTAGAGTAGGTCTGGAAAGTTATGCCGGATGCAGAGATCGCTCGCCGCGACGTAGTCCCCTCGATCTCCCGCCCGCTCCTCGTCATCTTCCGCTACATCGTCGGCCGCTACTTCAAACGCCAGTTCCACAGCGTCCGCCTCAGCGGAGCCCGGCACCTCGCATCCATCTCCGGCCCGCTCATCATCTACGCCAACCACAGCAGCTGGTGGGATCCGATGGTCGCCTATCTCCTCGCAGCAAAGCTCCTCCCGCATCGCCTCCACTACGCCCCCATGGACGCATCTGCTCTCACGCGGTACCCGGTTCTCCGGCATCTGGGCATCTTCCCCGTCCAGATGGCATCCGCACGCGGCGCCATTCAGTTCCTCCGCACCGGGCAGGCAATCCTCCGCTCCGGCGCCGTGCTCTGGGTCACACCGCAGGGGCGGTTCGCCGACGCCCGCCAACGTCCCCTCACCTTCAAGCCGGGTCTCGCCGCTCTCGCGTCGCGCATGGGCAAGTGCACCGTCCTTCCCCTGGCTATTGAGTACGCCTTCTGGGACGAGCGCCTCCCTGAAACCCTTCTTCACTTCGGCAATCCGGTACACGTCGACGGTGAAGACGCTGAAGCGCTCGAGCCACGGCTCGTCTCCGCGCTCGAAGACAGCATGGAGACGCTCGCACATAGCGCCCTCACCCGGAGCGCGTCCGCCTTCGATCGCACGCTCTCCTTTACCGCCCCCGGTGCAGGCGGCCTCTACGCCATATCTCAGCGACTCCGCGCGTTCGCGCTCCGCAGACCCTACCAGGCAGAACACACACCGTCGCAACAGAAAGGAGACGCCCGCCCATGAACGTCTCCGCCTTCGACGCCTTCACGATCGCCGTTATGCTCTGCGCGCTCTCCCCCGCCGTGCTCTTCTGCATCAATCTGCGGCGCTACAAAGCTCCCAGTGCTCCCGGGAGTGAAGCCTATCTCCGCCCCGTCTCTGTCCTCATCCCCGCCCGCAATGAAGAGCGTTCCATCCGCGCGGCTGTCGAGAGCGTCCTCGCCTCCACCGGCGTCGAGCTCGAGCTCATCGTCCTCGACGACGCTTCCACCGATCGCACATCAGAGATTGTGACGGACCTGGTCACAACCTCAGGTGGCCGCCTCCGCCTTGCTCAAGCGCCCTCCCTGCCCTCCGGCTGGAACGGCAAACAGCACGCCTGCTGGTCGCTCTCCCACCTCGCCCGGTACGATACCCTGTGCTTCCTCGACGCCGACGTCCGCCTCACCCCCGACGCCCTCGTCCGCATGTCTGCGTTCCTCTACAGCGGCCAGAGCAAACTGGTCAGCGGCTTCCCCCGCCAGGTCACAGAGACCTGGCTCGAGTGGCTCCTTCTCCCCCTCATCCACTTCGTCCTCCTCGGCTTCCTTCCTGTAGCGCGGATGCGCGAAGGCACGGATACATCCTTCTCCGCGGGCTGTGGACAATTCATCATGGTCGACCGGTCAACCTACGTTGCCGTCGGAGGCCACGCCTCCATCCGCGAGACCATGCACGACGGTCTCCGGCTCCCCAGGCTCTTCCGCCAGCACGGCTTCCACACCGATCTCGCCGACCTTACCGGGCTCGCCCGCTGCCGCATGTACACCGACGCCGCCGGCGTCTGGCAGGGACTCGCAAAAAATGCCACCGAAGGTATCGCCGCACCTGCGCGGATCCTCCCGATCAGCATCCTCCTCTTCCTCGGACAGGTGATGCCGTTCCTTCTCGCATTTACGCTCCTCTTGCACCGCGGCCCCTCGGGACTCGGCATCGCGTGCATCGTCGCCGGTCTCGCCGGGGCCTGGCTCCCCCGTCTGCTCGCCACCCATCGCTTTCGCCAGCCGCTCCGAAGCGCCATCCTCCACCCGGTCGGCATCATCCTGCTTCTGGCCATCCAGTGGTATGCCCTTGGACGCAAAACCCTCGGCGGCTCCGTCAGCTGGAAAGAGCGCTCCTACGCCGAGTAGCGGCCTTCACCTTGGCGCGGCAGGCGCCTGTACCAACGGAAGCCGCTCCCGGTACTCCGCCCAGTTCGACACAATGCTGTCCACCACCACGTGCCCAACCCTGTACGCATCCTCAAGCGCGGGCAGGTACGCGGAGTACTGCCTCACCTTGGTCTCGCCCAGCGACTCCGCAGCCGAGATTCCCTCCCTCTGCTGATCGAAGTTCGACGCCGCCCGCAGCACCAGGACGCGTTCACCGTCCACCCTGTGCGCCTTCGCCAGCCACATCAGGGACTGCATGGTTCCCGTATCCTCCATGCCGCACACCGCATACGTCCCCTTGCCGTCCGTCTGGTACTTCACCCATCTGCGCGCCCATTCGTTCATCAACCGCCCATGCCAAAACGTCCCCGCCGAAAGATCGTCCCCGCGCAGCACAAACGGAGGCCGATGCGCCGGCGCATCTGTCACCCCCGGAAGGTACTGCATCCGTCGCTCCCGGATCTGCTCCGTATCCGGCAGCGCGACCTTCTTCGTCAACTCAAACGCCCACGTCACCAGCCCCGGATTCAGCCTGAACACATTGCCGTCATCGCCAAACCTCGCCGACCGCGGCTGCTCGTAAGGTGTCGACTTCCCCAGCGGCACGTACCCTGTCGTCCATATCCTCCGCTCCGCCTCCGTCCCGTTCGGGATCTCGCGCGCATCGATCTCGTGGGCCATGTCCCCGTCCACCACATAGTCCGACCACGCCACCGACCCCAGCGATCCCGCAGCCGGATCGATCCCCGCTATCCCCGCTACCAGGAAGTACGCATGGGTCAGGTCAAACCTCGGATCCGTTCCGAGCGCCATCACGGAAGCCGCCGTCCTCGCCGACCCCACGCCCGTCAGCAGGCCCAGAACACCCGTCTTCGTATTCACCCGAAGGTCGTGGTACCCCTCCGGAAACGGCATCAGTGTATCCAGATGCTCCCGCTCCACCCAGTACTGGTACTCACCCGGAACGTCACCCGTATCCGCCCCAACCTCAAACATCGCGATCACAACGACCTTTATCTCCATGGGCTTCGGAAGACTCTGGGCGGAAACAACCGTTGACAGACTGAGCAGAAGAAGTCCATAAACAAAGCGCATAAGCTAGATCCTAGCGTTCGGTTGCGTTTGCCGCCTTAAGCGGGGTTTAACTTAACCGCAAATGTAAGATCTCTATGCACTTATGTGCGATTCACGGGCGTGCAACAAATGCGCCTGGAGAGTGTCTAATAGAAGGTGAGGATCGGCACCCTGCACGGGGCCGAAACCTCGAGCCAAGGTTCGGCCCGCGAAACCCGCGAAGCAAAGCTGCATCGGGTAAACGAAGGTCCGGCAGGCAGGGTAGATTGCATGAACATCGCAAGGTCCATCAAGTACTCCTTCGGTTCCGCTCTCCTCGCTGGAGCCCTCCTGCTCGCTCCAACCGCCGCACATGCCCGCATCTTCCTCTCCGTAGCGATCGCGCCTCCGGCCATTCCTCTGTACGAGCAGCCCATCTGCCCCGGTGAAGGCTACATCTGGACACCCGGCTACTGGGCCTACACAGACGACGGCTACCAGTGGGTCGACGGCGCCTGGGTCCAGCCGCCCTACGTCGGCGCTCTCTGGACACCCGGCTACTGGGGCTGGGGAAACAGCGCATACCTCTGGAACGCGGGCTACTGGGGCACCGACATCGGCTACTACGGCGGCATCAACTACGGCTTCGGCTACTTCGGTACCGGCTTCTACGGCGGCTACTGGGGCGGCAACCGCTTCTTCTACAACAGCGCCTACAACCATGTAGGCTACGGCTTCCACAACATCTACAACCGCCCCTGGGGTGGTGCAAACATCCATCCCGGCGGCCCCGGATTCGACCGCAACGGCTTTGAACGCAATGGCTTCCGCGGTTCAAACATCGGCGGCCACGCCTATGGCGAACGTGGCGAGAACCGCAACTTCGGGGGGGACAATCGAAACTTCCGCAACGGCGACCGCGGCAGCTTCGGTGGTGGTGGTGAAAACCGCGGAGGCGCCTACGCCGGAAACAGGCCTTCCTTCGGCGGCAACAACGGCGGCAGCAACCAGCAGCAAGGTCTGCTGAACAACTCCGCCCCTAACCGCGGCAACGGCGGTGCGACTGGCTACAACGGCGGTGCCAACACCTACAACGGCGGCGGACGCAGCTTCCCGCAGGGCAATCAGAGCCGCCCCACCTACACGGGGGGTAACAGCTACTCCGGCAACGACGCCGGGCGCACCTACGCACAACCCAGCCAGGGCCGGGCAGCCTACGGCGGCGCATACGGCGGCGGCAACTACGGCGGTGCTCAGCGCACCTACACCCAACCCAGCCAGGGGCGCGCAGCATACGGCGGCGCATATGGCGGCGCTGGCAATGCTCGCGGCGAATAACTACGGCGGCGCGCAGCGCACCTACGCCCAACCCAGCCAGGGCAGAGCAACCTACGGCGGCGGCGGCGGTGGAAACTTCGGCGGCGGCGCACGCTCCTACTCAGCCCCCAGCGCTCCTGCAGGTGGCGGCGGCAGCTTCCACGGCGGCGGCGGAAACTTCGGCGGCGGTGGCGGTGGCGGCTTCCACGGTGGCGGTGGAAACATGGGCGGCGGTGGCGGCGGTCAGTCCCACGGCGGCGGCGGACGCCGCTAAACGGAAACCAAACCTCAAGGGCCGAGGGGATCCCCTCGGCCCTTTCTCTGTCCCATCACAGCCGAGCCAACCCCGACACCATCGCTCCAATCCGCTTCAACGCATCAGGACGCGCCAGCGTCCGCGCTCTCAAAGCCATCTCGCGCAAGCCGTCCTCATCACACAGCATCTGCGATAGCTCCCGGAGCAGCCTTTCGCGCGTCATCTGCGCCTCCGGCAAAATGGCAGCCGCGCCGACCCGCGCAAACGCCTCGGCGTTCTTTCGTTGATGATCGTCCGCAGCCTGGGGAAACGGAACCAGAAGCGACGGCTTTCCAGCTGCAGCCAACTCCGCCACCGAGCTTCCGCTCCTGCAAAGAATCAGGCTGGCCTCCGCAAACCTCGCCGGCATGTCGTCCAGAAACGCCTCCACCTGCCACCGGTCGCGGTCTGCTCCGGTCGCCTCATAGGCCGTGCGCGTCGAGTCTACGTGCCGTGCGCCTGCCTGGTGCAGCACCGTCAGCCCCGGCACCCGCGCCAGCAGCTCGACGATCACGTCCGGCATCGCAACATTCAGCGCCCGCGCACCTTGGCTGCCTCCAAAGATCAGCAGCCGCGGAGCAGCCCCCACCGGTCGCTCCGGAAGCGAGAAAAACTCGGCTCGAACCGGAACTCCGGTCACCTCTGCCCCATGAAAGAAACGCCGGCTCTCCTCAAAGTTCACCGCCGCCGCGTTCACCATACGCCCTACGATCCTGTTCGCCAGACCCGGTGCGGCGTTTGGCTCGTACGCCAGGGTCGGCACCCGCATCAGCACCGCCGCCATCATCGCCGGCCCCGAGGCATATCCCCCCACACCCACCACGACATGCGGCCGCAGCCCCCGCAGCAGCTTCATGCACCGCCGAATCCCAATCGGCAGCTCCGCAATCGTCCGCGCCCGCGTCACCATGGACACATTCTTCAGCTGCCCCACCTCGATCAACTCCAGCCCGAAGCCCGCCTCCGGCACCAGCCGGCTCTCGAGCCCGCGCGCCGTCCCGACAAACCGCACCTCCGCGCCGTACCGGTCGCGCATCTCGCGCGCAATCGCCAGCCCCGGAATCACATGGCCACCCGTCCCACCACCGGCAACAAGGATCCGCATCACTTCCAAAGCATCTCGTAGATCGCCGAAAGATCGTTCATGTGCGAGGCCGTCAAAGTGATCCGGCAGGAGGTCCATGCCGGCGCCGCACCCGTTCCCCGCCCGTACGTCCCGTAGAGCTCCTGGCACGTCTTGTCGCGGAACTCCGCCCAGGCGCGCTCTCCCGCGTCGAAGTTCTTCCCCGCCTCCGCCCGAGCATCATCTCCCGGAGACCCGAGCCGCAGCAGACCCCCAAGCGCAAGTTCGTACGCGACGTAGTTGGCCTGCGTAACCTTCAGCTCCCTCCCGACACAATTGTCGAGCGCCACCGTCGAACCCGCCGTCTGGCACAAGCCTCTCTTCTGCCGCGCTCGCTCCCGTTCCAGCGCCTCCGTCCCGCGCCTCTGGAACTCCGTCTGCCTCGCGTAGAACGCCTTCCACTCCGGCCTGGTCTCCCCCGTCTGACCGGCGGCCACGCCGGCCAGCAGCAACATCGCCCAGATCCACCTGTGCAACTAGTCGATCTCCCGCGTGACGTTCAGCAGCACACCCATGCTTGCCAGCGTGATAAACACACTCGTTCCGCCCGAAGAGATAAACGGCAGCGGAATTCCCTTGGTCGGCAGCAGCGCCAGAACCACGCTCATGTTGAAGAACGCCTGGATCAGCACCGCCGTCGTCAGACCAAACGCCAGAAACCGCGCAAACGGATCCGTCGACAGGAACGCCGCGCGCAGCCCCCGGTAACCCAGCACGCAGAACAGCGCGACGATGCAAAGCGCGCCGATCAGCCCCAGCTCCTCGCACACATTCGCGAAGATGAAGTCCGTGTGCGGCTCCGGGAGGTAAAACAGCTTCTGCCGTCCTTCCATCAGCCCCAGCCCTCGCAGCCCGCCAGTGCCCACAGCGATCAGCGACTGCAGGATGTGAAACCCGGCTCCCTTCGGGTCCGCCTCAGGATTGATAAACACCAGCATGCGCGCCCTCCGCCACTTCACGAAGAACAGCATGAAATAAAGCACAGGCGCAGCCACCGCCGCAGCCACCGCGAAGAACTTCCGCTGTGCCCCCGCCAGGTACAGCATCAGCATCATCACCGACGCGCACACCAGGCCCGTCCCCAGGTCCGGCTCCTTCAAAATCAGCCCGATAAACAGCAGTGGAGGCGCAACCGCCCGCAGAATCGTTCCCTTCCAGTCATCCATCGCATGCATGCGCGTCTGGAGGAAGTACGCCAGAAACAACACCACTACCGGCTTCGCGATCTCCGAAGGCTGAAACGTAAACAGCCCCCCAAATCGGATCCATCGATGCGTCGCATGCGAGTCGTGCATCGCAAACACAACCACCAGCAGAAACATCGTAATCGCGACCGCCGGAAACACGACCTTCGGATTGTTGTACCGGCGGTAGTCAATCTGCATCAGCACGGCCAGCGCGATCATCCCCAGCAGAGCCCAAAGCGCCTGCTTCGCCACGTAGCTGTACGGCGACCCCAGTGTCTCCTTCGCAATCACCGCCGACGCCGAGAACACCTCAACCAGCCCAAACAGCACCAGCAGCAGCACCGTCCCGAAGAGCCACTTATCAACCCCAACCCTCTTCGCCATCTCAGTCCAATCTCATCCCGCAACGTTCATCATCCGCCGACCGTCTCAATCCCCGTCACCAGCTCCCGAAATACTCGCCCCCGATGCTCATAACTCTCAAACTGGTCAAAGCTCGAACACGCCGGAGCCAGCAGAACCACATCCCCTGCAACGGACGCAGACGCAGCCCTCGAAACAGCTACGTCCATCGTCCCCGCTCTCACCATCTTCACGACACCCGCAAGTTCACGCTCGATCTTTTCTGCCGCCGAACCAATCGTATAAACAACCTTCACCCGCTCCTTCAGCAACGCGGCCATCTCCCGGTAGTCCGAGTCCTTATCCTTCCCACCAAGGATCAGGTGAACGCCCCCTGGAAATGACGCAACCGCCTTCATCGCCGCATCCACGTTGGTCGCCTTTGAGTCGTTGTAGAACTCCACTCCATTCCGAACCGTCACCAGCTCCAGCCGGTGCTCCACCGCCTTGAACTCCCGCACCGCCTCGCGAATCACCTCGGCGTCTACTCCGGCCAGGCGCGCGATCGTCACCGCCGCCAGCACATTCTCCACATTGTGCGTTCCCTTCAACGCGATCTCGCGCACCGGCATCACCGGCTCCGCCTTTCCACCCTCCTTCCCCACGAAGACGATGCTCTCCCCATGCACAAACGCCCCCTGCTTGATTGGTCGCCGCACGGAAAACCAGAACACCTGCGCCCTGCTCTTTCCCGCCACCATCTGTGCGTCCTTGTTCTCCCCGTTCAACACAAGGAAGTCCTCCACGTCCTGCCTCTCCGTAATCCGCGCCTTTGCCGCCGCATAGCTCGCAAAAGTCTTGTGCCGGTCCAGGTGGTCCGGTGTGATGTTCAGCACAGCTGCGATTCGCGGGCGAAACTCCTCCACCGTCTCCAGCTGAAAGCTCGAAACCTCCAGCACATTCCACGTCTCGGGCCGGCTCTCCGCGATCAGCTCGATGACCGGAAGCCCGATATTCCCGCCCACCAGCGTCGGCATGCCGCCTCGCTTCAGAATCTCCCCCACCAGCGTCGTCGTGGTCGTCTTCCCGTTAGACCCCGTGATCGCGATCACCTGCCCCTGGAGGAATCGGCTCGCCAGCTCCAGCTCACCCATCACCGGCATCCCCAGCGCCACCACCTGCTTCACCTCCGGCGTATCCATCGGCACACCCGGCGACACAACGATCAGGTCCTGCCGCCGAAACGTCAGCAGCCCATGCCCGCCCGCCTCCACCATGATCCCCGCATCCATCAGCGCCGGGATCTCACCCGCCAGCGCCGCCGCACTGCGCGAGTCCGAGATCGTCACCTTCGCCCCACGCTCCCGCAAAAACCGCGCAGCCGAGATCCCCGACCTCCCCGCTCCCACCACCAACACCCGCTTATTCTTCAGTTCCATTCAATGTCCTTGCGCTAACAACCAGATAAAAGCAGCCGCAGCGTTCAGCAGTAGCGAGAACAGCCACCACCAGGAGCCTCGGATGATCGAGTAGAGAGTCAGGATAAACGCTACAAGCTCTACAACCGCACCAGCAAGCACGACGTCGACAGAACCTTGCCACACCAATTGAAGTGCGATCCCGGCCAGGTTGAGAACGATCGCAAAAAGACCAGCTTGGTTCCCTCGTCTCACCGCAGCTTCAACGTCGTCAAACCCAAAAGGGCAAACACCAGCGCCAGGATCCAGAACCGCGCGATCACCTTACTCTCACTCCATCCCATCAACTCAAAGTGATGGTGCAGCGGAGCCATCTTGAAGATCCTCTTGCCGCCGCGCAGCTTGTAACTCCCCACCTGCAGCATCACGCTCAGCGCCTCCAGAATAAACACGCCTCCAATAAATGGCAGCAGCAGCTCCTGCTTGATCACCACCGCCACCGTCCCAATCGCACCCCCCAGTGCCAGCGATCCCACGTCGCCCATAAACACCTCAGCCGGATGCGCGTTGTACCAAAGGAACCCGATACTCGCCCCCACCATCGACCCGCAAAACACCGTCAACTCACTCACCATCGGCATCCTCTGCAGCTCCAGGTAATCCGAGAACACCACGTGCCCACTCACATACGTCAGCACCGTCAACGCCCCGGCCGCGATGATCGTGCATCCGATCGCCAGCCCGTCAAGTCCGTCCGTCAGATTCACCGCGTTGCTCGCACCGGCGATCACCAGCATCACAAACGCAACGAACGGGATAAAGCCCAGCCAGTACACATGCGGCACCGTGCTGTGCGTAATCCACCCGGCCACCAGGTCCGGCCGAAACCGCTTCGCAAACGGCACCATCAGCCGCGTCGAATAACCCCCGTAGGACTCCATCCGCACCAGCACCACCGCCACGCCGGCACTCGCCAGAAGCTGCAGCCCGAGCTTGGCCTTCGCCGATAAACCCTGGTTCTGCTTATGGACAACCTTGATGTAATCGTCTGCAAACCCGATCGCTCCAAACACCACCGTCGACACCATCACCAGCCACACAAACGGATTCGACAGATCGCTCCACAGCAACGCCGGCACCACAATGGAGATCAGGATCAGCACCCCACCCATCGTCGGTGTGCCCTTCTTCTTCTGGTGGCTCTGCGGCCCCTCTTCCCGGATGTACTGCCCGATCTGGAACTCACGCAGTCTTTCGATCACAAACGGCCCGATCAACAGCCCGATCAGCAGCGCCGTCAGGCTCGCGAACACCGTCCGAAACGTCAGATATCGGAAGATCCGAAACAGTCGATAGTAGGGAAACAGCTTCTGGTACAACAGCCAGTAGAGCAACGGGATCCGCCTTCGCATCAACGGCCAGTGCTTCGAAAGCCGAGGGGTCAACGCCTATCTTACAAGCGCGCCCGCTCCGTCCTGACGCCTTTTCCCCACCGCGCGAACCTACTCAGACTCCCATCGCCATCGCTCCATCGCACCAGAGCTCCGCGCCTCTCAACTCTTCAGCGAGAGCAGCGCCCTCTCCAATCGCACGCCTCGCGATCCCTTCAACAACACCGCATCCCCGGGCCGCACATTTCGCTCCATCCACGCCCCCGCCTCCTCCGGCGTCGCCACAAACACCGCCTCCGCCCCACCCGCGCCCGCCGCTCTCACCAGAACCTCGGCCATCCCCCGAACCCCCACCACAACATCCGCTCCCATCCGCGCCATGCGCGTCCCGCACGCCGCATGCAGCGCCTCGGCCTCTGGCCCCAGCTCCAGCATCTCCCCCGCTACAACGATGTGGCGCTCTCCCTTGATCGCCATCAACGCCTCCACCATCGAGTCCAGCGCCCGCGGATTCGAGTTGTAACAGTCGTTCACCAGCCGCGCTCCTCTCCACGTCAGCACCTCACCGCGCTTGTCCGCTGGTCGCAAACCGTCCAGAGCCCGCGCACACTCTTCCAGGCTCATCCCGCTTCGCAGTCCCGTCGCAATCGCCGCCAGGGCATTCAGTACATTGTGCCGTCCCAGCAGATGCAGCCGAACCTCCGCGCTCTCCTCCCCCGCCAAAGCCGTAAACTGCACCCCCTCCGCCCCCATATCCTTCACGCTCTCGGCACGCACATCCGCTCCCTTGCGCGTACCGTAAAACACCACCTGCTCCACCCTTCCACGCGCAAACGCCGCCACCCGGTCATCGTCGAAGTTCAATACCGCTATGCCGCCCTTCGGCAAAGCATCGATGAGCTCCTTCTTCGCCGCGGCGATCCCCGCTATGCCATTCTCGAAGAACTCCAGGTGCACCGCCGCAACGTTGGTCACCACGCCCCAGTCCGGCTCCGCGATCCTCGCCAGCTCCGCAATCTCCCCCGCGTGGTTCATCCCCATCTCGATCACCGCGACCTCATGCTCCACCTCCAGCTTCAGCAGCTGCAACGGCAGGCCAAAGTGATTGTTCAGGTTTCCCTCGCTCTTCAGCACCCGGAACCTCGCACCCAACAACGCGGCCACCGCCTCCTTCGTCGTCGTCTTCCCCGCCGAGCCCGTCACCCCGATCACGCGCCCGCCCCACCTCTGTCGCACCCTGCGAGCCAGCGTCTGCATCGCCCGCAGCACGCAGTCCTCGCTCTCCGGAACCCGCAGCAATCGGCACGGGTCAATCTCGTCCGGAGCCAGCCAGTGCTGGCTCACCACCGCCGCCACCGCGCCGTTCGTCAGCGCCGCCGCCACGTAGTCGTGCCCATCCACACGCTCACCCTTCACCGCGAAAAAGAGCTCTCCCGCCCCAATCGTCCGCGAGTCGATCGAGTAGCCCACGGCCTCCCGCTCCGTCGTGAAGTCCCCTTCAGCATGGATCCAATCTGCAACCTGCCCCAATTTCAGCTTCATCTCAGCCCTGCCCTCCAAAAACCTCGGCCCATCTCATCGCGCACCAAGGCGCTCCAATATCTCCCGTGCAACATCTACATCATCGAACGGCACCGTCCCCTCACGCAGAATCTGCACCCTCTCATGCCCCTTCCCGGCGATCAGCACAATGTCCCCGGGCACCGCCGCCCGTAACGCAATCTCGACCGCACCCGCACGGTCTTCTTCCACAACGCAGTCCACGCCCGTCTCGCGAACTCCCACCATCACCTCGTCGATAATGGCGCCCGGCTCTTCCGTCCGCGGGTTGTCGCTCGTTACCACAACCAGGTCACTCCCCTGCCCCGCTACCCGCCCCATCTTCGCCCGCTTCGTCCTGTCCCGGTCTCCCCCGCAGCCAAACACTGTGATCACTCGCCCGCCACGCTCAGTCACCAGCTCCCGCGCCAGCATTGTCAGGTTTCTCAGAGCATCGTCCGTGTGTGCATAGTCCACCACCACCGTCAGCCCCGTCCCCTGCTCAGGCACTATCTCGAACCGCCCAGGCACCTGCCGTAACGCACCGACCGTATGCGCAATCTCCTCCAGGCCGAGGCCACGCTCCACCGCCGCGCACGTCGCGGCCAAAACGTTGTACACGTTCACCCGCCCTGTCAGCGGAGATTGCATCTCCAACGATCCCCGCGGCGTCCGCACCGTAAATTCCGTCCGCCCAGCATGCAGCGCCACTCGCTCGGCCCTGTAATCCCCCGCATCCAGCCCGTACGTCAGCACCTCTGACCGCAGCTCTCGCCCGAGCAGCCGCTGCCCCCACGCATCATCCGCGTTCACGACCGCAACCCTCGGCGGAATCGTTCCCACCCCCGCAAACAGCCTCGCCTTCGCTTCGAAATAAGCCTCCATCGTCCCGTGGTAGTCCAGGTGATCCTGCGTCAGATTCGTCCAGATCGCCACGTCCACCGGCATCCCCCACACCCGCTCCTGCTCCAGAGCGTGCGAGCTCGCCTCGATCACCGCCTCCGTACATCCCTTGCGCACACCGTCCGCAAACGTCGCCAGCAGGTCGCGGCTCTCCGGAGTCGTATGCGCAGACTCCCTCACCTCATCGCCGACATGCGTCTCGATCGTCCCCACCAGAACACATCCGCGCCCCGCACCTCGCAGCATCTGCTCCAGCACAAACGCCGTCGTCGTCTTCCCATTCGTCCCGGTCACCGCACAAAGCGCAAGCCTCCGCTCAGGCCGCCCGAATACCATGGAACTCGCCTCGCTGAGCGCCCTCCTCCCGTGCTCGACCAGCGCCGCTCCAACCTCCGGCCGCTCCCTCCGCATCCACGCATACACCTCCGCCGAGTCGGTCATCACACCCGCTGCTCCACGCGAGATCGCGTCCGCGACATACCGGTTCCCATCCACGGTCCCACCCCGCATCGCCACAAAGACGTCACCCGCACCCACCCGTCGCGAGTCGTACTCCACCCCGCTCACCTCGGCCGCAGCCTCCGCCCACGCCATCGAGCTGACAGCCTTCTGTAACTCACTCCATTGCATAGAAGCAGATTCTAAGCGCGCGCCGGTACGAGGCTCGGATATTTTGACCATGTCCGCAACACCGCGTCCTTAAAGCTCGCGCCCTTGTCAACGCCGCCTGCTGCGTCTTCGCTCAGTCCTCTTACCCGCCGCTGCTCCTCCGCTGCGAGTGGTCTCAGGCAGGGTCAGCGCAATCAGCTTCGTCGGGTCCAGATACGCCCCGTCCCAACGCACCCCCATATGGAGATGCGGACCTGTCACACGCCCCGTCGCCCCCGTCAGACCGAGCCTCTGTTCCTTCTTCACGCGATCCCCCACCTTCACGTCGATCTTCGAAAGGTGCATGTAGACCGTCATGAAATGTTGTCCGTGATCCACGATCACGCAGTTCCCCTCATAGAAGAGCTCCCGCGCCAGGACCACCGTCCCCGCGTTCGCGGCCGCTACCACCGCACCCTCCTTGATCGGGAAGTCCGTCCCGCGATGCTGGCTTGAGAGCTCCTCGTTAAACACGCGGCTCATACCGAACGACGGCGTCGATGCGGCCGCGACTGGTCGAATGAAGTCCCCGCTCCAAAGCGGCGTCGCCGTCACATGCGCGAAGGCCCGTCTCTTCAGTACCTGGTCCGCCGCAATCTGCCTCTTCGAAGCCTCATCCGGAGTCACAAAGTTCTGCGGGACCTCCACCGTCCCTTCCTTAAAGTTACCCGCCGCCACGTCCACCTTCTTCGTGGTGTGCGAGATCCGCCCATTCGCCGACACCACCCGTACCGACAGGTCGTAGCTCCCGGGCGCCGTCTCCAGATCCACCCCACCCAGCGCGTACCAGACGTCAGGCTTCGAGCTCCGAAAGAACGAAAGCTCCTTTCCCAGCAGAGTTCCAGTCACTCTCCTCGGCGCCTTCTCCAGCTCCACAGTAAAAAACATCACCGAACCTTGTTGGATCTCGTTCGGCTGCCAGAACACATTCTTGAAGACGCCCTCGCCCTCCGCAAAGGCCATACCCGAGAGAGACACGGCAACCAGGAAAACGCCGAGTTGCAGCCAGCGAGAGCATCGAAGCATCAACATCCACCTTGGCGACGAGAGATCCAACTACCTCTGGTGCCGCGGTCCCCCGAAGGGTTGCACAAGCAGAGATGCATCCTCGCACGATCCTCCAACCACTGGACCGCACAATCCTCTGCCGCAACCGGATACGCTTCACCTCAGGAAGCGCACCACCACCTCAGTCCCGGCAGGAACCATCGTCCCCGCCGCCGGAGCCTGCTCCCGCGCTATCCCGCTGCCAACAGGCTGAACGCGCAGCCCCAGGCCACCCGCCTTCTCCACAACCAACCGCAGTCCCTCTCCCTCAAACGCCGGTACAGAGACCCGCCTGCCCGCGTCGACCACCACACCGCCGTTCCTGGCCTGCACCTCCGCCTGCACATTGGGTGGCGTCAACTTCGCCGTCGCCCCCTCTCGCGCGTCCGGCATCGTGCTCGTCGTCCCGCCATTTGCACGAAACACCTCCAGCACCTTGGCGGGCAGCGATCGCGTCACAGCCGGTGTGTTCTTTGCGCTCGAAACCGCCGCAGGTCCAGTCGTCGAAGCCCCACTCTCGGTCGGCAGTGCCAACTGTTGAGGCGTACGCAGCGGATCGTCCGCAGGCAGGCTGTTCACGTCGGCAAACATCGCATTCAGGTCCGCAATCTCGTCGTTCGGGTGATCCTCGAGCGCCCCCGTCTGCGCCTCCGCCAGCATCTCCGTCTTCGTCTTCACCGGCTGGTCATGCGGAACGCCCAGGTACTCCAGCACCTGCTGCGCCACCTCGGCAAACACCGGCGCGCTCGCCGCTCCGCCGTACCGTTGCGCCTCCGTTCCCTGTGGCGTATCCATCACCACCGCAATCGCGATCGCCGGGTTGCTGACCGGCGCAAATCCCGCAAAGCTCGCCACCAGCTTTGTGTGCGAATACGTATGCGTGGCGACATCAATCTTCTGCGCCGTGCCCGTCTTTCCTCCCGAGCTATAACCGTTCAAAGCAGCATTCTTTCCCGTCCCGGCAACCACAATTCCCTGCATCATCATCCGCATCTTTGCCGACGTCATCTCCGAGATCACGCGATGCGCTCCATCCGGCAGCACCGCCGGAAGCTGATTCGACGGTCGAAACGCCGCCGGCTTCAGCCGTGGATCGCCCTTCATCGCATCCGCGCTCGCCAGCAGCACGTGCGGCGGCATATACACCCCACCGTTCGCCAGCGCACTCACCATCGTCACCAGCTGCACCGGCGTCACGCCAATCTCCTGCCCGATCGCCATCGACAGAATGCTCGTCGATCCCCACTTCCGTGGCGGACGCAGGAGGCCGCGTGTCTCACTCGGCAGTTCTATCCCCGACCGATCCCCGAACCCGAACCCCCGCATGTAGCTGTAAAACTTGTTCGGCCCCAGCTTCAGCGCCATCTTCGCCGCACCCACATCGCTGGAGTGCTCCAGCGCATACTGCACCGTGACAACGCCAAAACGATCGCTGTGATCGTCATGCAGCGTCCGGCCATACATCGTCATCGCACCGCCCTGGCAATCCACCATGTCCGTTGGCTGGACCCCCGCGCCATCAAGCGCAGCCGAGTAGGTCACCAGCTTGAACGTCGATCCCGGCTCATACACATCGCTCACCGCCAGGTTCGTCAGAACACTCGCATCCATGTGCTTCTGGTCGTTCGGATTGAAGCGGGGCGCAATCGCCAGCGCCAGGATCTGCCCTGTATGCGGATCCTGCACAACCACCGTTCCGTGCAGCGCCTTCGTCTTTGCCATCTGCGCGTCCAACGCACGCTCGGCCATGTACTGGATGTTGGCGTCGACCGTCAGCACAAGATTCTCGCCCGGCATGGGCTGCTGCTCATCGCTGCCCAGCACATGCCTCTTCGCATCCACCGCCGTCAGCATGTGTCCCGGAGCGCCGTGCATCTCGTCGTCAAACTCGCGCTCGAGCCCGCCCAGACCAGCGTCATCCGTTCCCACATACCCCAGCACCTGCGCCGCCAGGTCGTTGTTCGGATAGAAACGCTTGAACTCCTTTTGGAGATACACGCCCTTCAGGTTCATCTCGCGAACCCGCTGAGCCGTCTCCCCATCCACCCTGCGCGCCACCCATGCAAAGTTCTTCGACGCGTTGAAGCGCGCCAGCATCTGCGCCTCGCTCGTAAACCTGTCCTGCGCATCGTTGTGCACCAGCTTCGCCAGCATCTGCGCCGCCTGCTCGCGATTTTCGCCAAGCTCGCTCGGCACGGCGTACACACTATCCACCAGCACCGTCATGGCGAGCTCCCGCAGATTGCGGTCGTACAGCACACCACGCCGCGGTGCAACTTCAAACGTCCGCTGCTGCTGCATCGCCGCGCGGTGCACAAAATCCCCATGCCGCACAACCTGCAGCCACGTCAGACGAAGCGCAATCAGGCCCGTCCAAAAACAGAAAAACAGCGCCACATAGGCAAACCTGACGCGCCGTATCGGTGCGGTCATCGTCTGCCGTGGCGCCTGCTTCATCTCCATCTCACGTCACCCACCCAGAAATCTTCTCTTCCCGACCTACTGCAACACCATCTGCGGCGATCCGGCCCGAGCCATCACCGGCGCGTTCGGGTCCGCAAGCCCATCCGGCCGAACCACCTGCCCAGGCTGTGGCGCATTCAAGCCAAGCTGCTTCGCCATCACGTCGATCCGTTCCGGATCCGTCAGCTGCGCCTCGTTCAGCCGAAGCTGCCGGTTCTCCTCGCGCATCTGCTCCACCTGCGTCTTCTGCGCCTCCACCCGGTACCCAACCTCGATCGCCGAAAAGTGCTGCCACACATACACCATCACCAGGCAGAACAGGACGCTCATCACCATCGTGAACTGCCGCATCTCCTTGCGGCGTTGCGGATCATCCGCTTTCACGATGCGGCTGTTATCGATGTGCTTGGCAAAGTAAACCTCAGGCGTAGGTCCGCGACGCGCTCGCCGCTGTGTCTCAAACATCGTCCGGTTGTGCTCCGCCAACGTCTGCGCGGGGCTGCGCCGCATCCTCTGCGCCGCTCCCATCGCCTCCATCCCCTGCCCTGCCATCGCCGCTGCTGCCATCGCCCTTACCTCATCCCGTCCATCGCCCGAACCGCCCGTCCGGACACTTCAAAACTTTCTTCGCCATCCTCAAGCTAACCGGGCCGGGGTTGCTATCGGAGGATGGGATTGGTGAATCGGAGTTGTCTTTCGCCTGAAAGCACGGTAGGACAACCCCAGCCCGATCTCTTGTCGCTTCTGTCAACCGCACCTTCACACGTGCGGCTCAATCAACAGAAGCAGTGAAACTAAATCTTCTCCGCCGCTCTCAACTTCGCACTGCGCGACCGCGGATTTCTCATCGCTTCCTGCTCACCCGCCACAACCGGCTTCTTCGTGAGCACCTTCAAACTCTTCTTCTGTCCTGCCTCTCGAAACACATCCTTCACCAGCCGGTCCTCAAGAGAGTGAAAGCTGATCAACACCACTCGTCCTCCCGGCTTCAACAAAGATCCCGCGCTCTTCAGCAGCGATTGGATCTCGCCCAGCTCATCATTCACTCGAATCCGGATCGCCTGAAAGGTCCGCGTCGCCGGATGGATCTTCTCGCCTTTCATGGTGTGGGCCGCGGCCGATATCACCTGCGCCAGATGCGCTGTAGTCGATATCGGCCGGGCCCTCACAATGGCTCTGGCGATTCTCCGCGACCTCCTTTCCTCTCCGAATTCGTAAATAAGATTGGCAAGCTCTTCCTCGCCAGCCTCATTTACCACCTGCTCGGCCGTCTCCCCGCTGCGCGTGTCCATCCGCATATCAAGCGGTCCATCCGTCCGAAAACTGAATCCTCTGTGCGCCTCGTCCAGCTGCAGGCTGCTCACACCGAAGTCCGCCAGCAAACCATCCAGGCTCTTCGCCTTGATCTCGCTGGCTGCCTCCGAAAACGCCTTCGGTACAAACTCAACCTTTGGCATCTCCGCTCCAAGCTCGCCGGCTAGCTCCGCCAGCCTCGCCCTTCCCAGCTCCATCGCCTCCGGGTCGCGGTCAAAGCAGATCAGCCTGCCCTTGCCGCCCAATCTTCGCGCTATCGCCGCGGAGTGCCCGCCCAGCCCCAGCGTCGCGTCAACCACCACGCCGCCCGGCCGCACATTCATGTACTCGATTACCTCATCTAAAAGAACCGGCACATGTTGCGGTCTCTGCATCCCGTCCCGCCTTCCGTGCTCCCCACTGAGGGGCTCATTCAACAAACTGCTAAATTCCCAACTCCGCCAGACCCGCCATATCCTCGGTCGTCAGCGTCTGCGGCTGCGCTTCCACCGTCGGCCTGTTCATAACCTCCAGGCTCTTCTGCGCTCCGTACACCACCACATCCGCAGTCAAACCAGCCTTCTCCCTCAAAATCTGCGGCAACAACAGCCGGCCCTGGTTATCCATCTCCGCCATCGCGCCGTAGTAATTCGTTACATCGAGAAACTTGCGCCGGCGCGGATCCGTGCTCGCGAGTGTGGCCAGCTTCGCCTCAATCTCCTCCCACGCCTTGATCGGCCACAACTCCGCCCGCTGCCCATCCTTGCTCGTGATGTAAAACAGCTGCTTCGCCTCGGCATCACCCTCCAACTGGCTCCGAAAATCGGCAGGCACCTTTAGCCTGCCTTTTTCGTCCACGCGCGTTGGGTGATTGCCCCGGAACATTGATCGCTACCCTCAAACCCTGAACACGGGAGTAAACTTCGTTTGAATCTTGCTCTACCTGGTCCATTTCGCTCCCTTTTGGACCACTTCGATCCACATCTTTACGCCTAGCGATTCCAGAAGCAACACCTAAATTGCTTCGTTCTGTGAAAATTTCAGTGGGAAAGCTGTGATGGGAGCCGTGCAAAATCCTGCACCACCGCCCCTAGTTTGATTCTCCCAGGGCAACCCCATAGCTTGTGTTAATCAGCAAGGTTCGCTCCGCACGCACCCCTCAACGCCCCCTTGCAGCCACAGCAGCTATCTGATAAGCGAAGCAAAGGCGAAAGTGGAGCTCGCTTGCGAGGCTCTCACCGTCCACCCCCGCCCACGAACCCGCAGATCAACTCATCCTCTGATCCTCAGTCGCCCCCGAGCAACCGCTTCCGCCGCAACAGCCAGACCAGGTACCAGAGAACCGCAAGGTTGATCACCAGCAGACCCACCCGAAACCAGCTCGGTTGCCGTGCCAGCTCGTACAGCTCCCATGGCAAAAACGAGATCGTCAGGATCAGCGTCAGATACTCCGCCCAGACCTTCTCCATCAGCAGTCCGACACCCTCCGTCAGCGCCAGCCCGGAGTAAGCAAACGTGGCGAAGCCGATCTCGCGCAACCGGTGTGCATCGATCAGGTCGACCTTGTCCATCAGCAGCGAGACCACCCGGCTCTCCGGATCGAAACGCAGAGCCGTCGCCACCCGCATCACAATATCGCTCAGATCCTTGTGCAACAGGTGCATCGCACCGATGCCCACGCAAAAGAAGAACACCGCTTTAATCAGTTTGAATAGACCAATCAATACTAGCCCGTTGTCATGGAGACTCGGGCTCTCAGTCTGTTCACCAGCCGCCACCACCGGCATCTCTGTTCTCTCGGTCCTCACATCAGTACGCATGCAGATTTCCAGTTGACGGCCCCACCACTCAAAAGTCAACGCGGCCCCACATTCAAACCCATCACCGCTCTTCCCGCCGCGTGAACAATTCGGAGAGGAGGACTGTCGTTCACCCCTCGAACTCTTCCGCGCAGCTTATTGTTGCTCTGGAACGGAGTGTTTCCAATCCACTTATCTCAACGGGGCGTAGATGCTAGTGAGTCCCATGAGTTCGGAAACACACCTGGGAAGCTTCAAGAAGCATGCACCGAAAGGACGATACACATGAAGAAGACATTTCTCGTTACGCTGGCCGCTGCAGCCCTCACACTCACGACCCTCAGCGCCACAGCACAGATGAAGGACCCCGACGTCGGCGGAGCGCCGATGTATCCCAACAAGACGGTCGTCGCGAATGCCTCCACCGCTCCCAACCTCTCCACCCTTGTCGCTGCCGTCAAAGCAGCTGGCCTCGTCGATACCCTCTCCGGCCCCGGTCCCTTCACCGTCTTCGCTCCCGATAACGACGCCTTCAACAAGCTTCCCGCCGGCACCGTCGATACGCTCGTAAAGCCCGAGAGCAAGGACCAGCTCACCAAGATCCTCACCTACCACGTCGTCGCCGGCAAGATGGACTCCAAGGCCATCGCCAAGGCCATCAAGAAGGGCCACGGCACCGCAACCCTGAAGACAGTACAGGGCGGAACTCTCACCGCGAAGATGGACGGCTCAAAGCTCGTCCTCACCGATGAGAAGGGCGGTACATCCACCGTCACCACCGCGGACGTATATCAGTCGAACGGCGTCGCGCACGTCATCGACACCGTCCTGATGCCGAACTAACCCTCGCTCCAACCTCTGCAATCACACCGCTCCACAAACGTCCGCAATCCAAGGCGCCCAGAACATCGGGCGCCCTTTCTCTGTTCTCCCTCCGAACTTCTTCTCGCCAACAAACCCCCGCTCCTGCTGCACCTCCACCTCTCGCCGCATGGGGAAACCGCGATATAACAGGACCAACAGCATGCGCCACACCTTTCACACCGAGCAGTGGCTCCCGTACTCCCCCGAGCTCGTCTTCGCCTTCTTCGCCAACCCCGAAAACCTCCCGCGTCTCATGCCGCCTTGGCAGAAGGCGCGCATCGAAGAGGCCGCGTTCGCTCCGCCTCCACCGCGCCCTCCGTCCTCGTCCCCGCAGCGCGGCATCGCAGCCGGCGCCGGCACCCGGCTCACCCTCTCCTTCCGTGCCTTTCCCCTCTCTCCCGTCCGCATCCCCTGGGACGCGGAGATCAGCGAGTTCGTCTGGAACGATCACTTCTGTGACGTCCAGCACCGGGGACCCTTCAAATACTGGAAGCACTGCCACCACATCAGGCCAGAGTCGCGCCCTGCCCATCCCGGAACCCCGCCCGTCCCCGGCACCCTGCTCAGCGACCACGTCGATTACGAGCTACCCTTCGGTCCTCTCGGAGATCTTGGCAACCTCGTCTTCGCCCGTCGTCAGCTGCAGAGCACCTTTCGCTTCCGCCACCGCCGCACCTCCGATCTCCTCGCCCTGAGCATCGCCCGCCCCTAGCATTGCCTCGCCAACCGCCCCCGTTGCATTCGGCCTAGCCCTCTACAATCGCGCCAGCCGCTCCTCGGCAATCTTTGCAACATACGGCCGCACCCGCGCCATCGCCGCCTCCGCCGTCAGACCATACTTGGCCCGCAGAGCCTCGACCTTGCCGTGCTCGATAAACTCATCCGGCCAACCCACGCGAATCACTGGGACGTTCAGCTCCAGCTCGTTCAGGCACTCCAGCACCGCGCTCCCGAAGCCACCCGCCAGGACATGATCTTCCATCGTTACAAATAGCCGGCACCGCCGGCCGTACGATTCCACGCAGGCCCCGTCGATCGGCTTCGCAAACCGCGGATTCACCACCGCCACGTGCAGCCCCTCCGCCTCCAGCATCTCCGCCAGTCGCATCGCCTCCGGGAGCATCGCGCCCAGCCCCCAGATCGCAACGTCCCCTCCGTCGCGAATCACCTCGGCCTTCCCGATCTCCAGCCGCGCCGGCACATCCTTCACCGTCGCGCCCGGCCCTATACCCCGCGGATACCGCACCGCTGCCGGCCCGTCGTGCAGCATGGCCGTATACATCATGTCCTGCAGCTCGTCTTCATCCTTCGGAACCATGTGGATCAGGTTCGGCACACTCCGCAGATAGCTGATGTCGAACAGCCCATGGTGCGTCGGGCCATCATCCCCGCTCAGCCCACCGCGATCCATGCAGAACACCACGGGGAGGTTCTGCAGCGCCACATCGTGTACCACCTGGTCAAACGCCCGCTGCAAAAACGTGGAGTAGATCGCGCAGAACGGCTTGTAGCCCTTCGTCGCCATACCCGCCGCGAAGATCACCGCATGCTCCTCCGCGATTCCAACGTCGAAGTACCGTCCCGGATGCTTCGGCCGGAACAGATCAAGCGCCGTCCCATTCGGCATCGCCGCCGTAATCGCGACCACCTTGTCGTTCCCGTCCGCCAGCTTTACCAGGCTCTCAGCGAAGACCTCGGAGTACGTCTTCTGCCCCGCTGCCTTCGTCTCCCCCGTCTCCGGATCGTAGGGCCCAAGCCCGTGGAACTTCTTCTGCCCCGCCAGCGCCGGCTCAAACCCACGGCCCTTTTGCGTGATCGCATGGAGAACGACCGGCTTGTTCTGGTCCTTCAAAAACTTGAACGTCTCAATCAGCATCGGCAGGTTATGCCCGTCGATCGGTCCGTAATAGCTCAGCCCGAACTCTTCGAAGATCATCCCGCGCCCGACGATCCCCTTGGCCGCCTCCTCCGCCTTGCGCGCCACATGCCGCGCCGCCTTCCCTCCAAACTTCTCGAGCAGCCCCGCTGCCTTGTCGTGGAGGCTGTTATACGTCGAGTTCGTCACGATTTTGTGGAAGTACTCCGCGATCGCGCCCACATTCTTGTCGATCGACCACTCGTTATCGTTCAGCACGATGATCAGCCGCTTCGTCTGCGCCGCAATGTTGTTCAGCGCCTCGAAGCTGATGCCGTTCGTAAACGCCGCATCGCCCGCCAGCGCCACCACGTGCTCCGTCCCGCCAGACATGTCCCGCGCCACCGCCATGCCCAGCGCCGCGCTCAGAGCCGTCCCTGCATGGCCCGCTCCATAGCTGTCGTGCGCGCTCTCGGTCCGCAGCATAAAGCCGTTCAGCCCGTCCGCCTGCCGGATCGTATGAAACCTGTTCTCTCGCCCGGTCAGCAGCTTGTGGACATACGCCTGGTGACTCACATCGAACACGAAGTGGTCCGTCGGCGTGTCGAACACGTAATGCATCGCAATCGTCAGCTCGACGACCCCGAGGTTCGGCCCGATGTGCCCGCCCGTCTTCGCCACGCTGCGTATCAGACGCGCGCGAATCTCCTCGGCCAGCCTCTCCAGCTCCACCATGCCGAGCCGCTTAACATCGTCCGGCGACTTGATCTTCCCTAGATACTCTTCCATGCGCAACCTGGCTGGCCTGGAGCGACGTCAAGCCACAGCGAATCATTCTATCAACAGGCCCACCCGGCCGACGATCTACGGGATCGCCGCCCAATCCGCATCCCGTTCTCCTCATCGGCTACCATCATCCGCATGCGCGTCCCCCTGCTTCTCGCCGGCGTCCTCCTCAGCCAGATCGCTCTCGCCCAGCAACCGACCCTCCCCCTCTGGCCCTCCGGTCCACCTGAGCCCGCCCACACCACAGACCCCGAGCACAACGCCACCAAACCCTCCGACGCCCTCATCGCAGGCAAACCGATCCAGCACCTCACCGCCATCACCAAACCCACCCTCACCCTCTACCCGGCACCCCGACCCAACGGTGCGGCGGTCGTGGTCTTCCCCGGCGGCGGCTACTCCATCCTCGCGTACGATCTCGAAGGCACCGAGGTCTGCTCCTGGCTCAACACCATCGGGGTCACCTGCGTGCTCGTCAAATACCGCGTCCCCGAGACCGGCCACTTCCCCGCCAACACCGAGGACCTCGAAGACGCCCAGCAGGCCATGCGGCTCACCCGCTCCCACGCCGCTGACTGGCACATCGACTCCAAACGCATCGGCGTCCTCGGCTTCTCCGCCGGTGCCCACCTCGCCGCCACCCTCGCCACCCACCCCGACTTCGCCAGACCCGGTGCCGCCAATCCACAGATCAACGCCTCCATCGACGCCCGACCCGACTTCGCCCTCATCATCTACCCCGGCTATCTCACCGCCCCACCAGCCCTCGCCCAGCTCGACCCCGCCCTCACCCCCACCTCCTCAAACCCGCCCACCTTTCTCCTCCAGGCCGAGAACGACCCCGTCCATGTCGAAAACGTAGTCGTCTACTTCCGCGCCCTCAAAGACGCCAAGGTCCCCACCGAACTCCACATCTACGCCGAAGGCGGCCACGGATACGGCCTCCGTCCCACCGACCTGCCCATCACCCGCTGGCCTGCCCTCGCCGCCACCTGGCTCAAGACCATCCACGTCCTCACCCCAAAACCCTGATCCAGGCCTTTCAACCGTCTTGCCGACCGGCGGCGCTCACATCCATCGTTTGCGCCGCCCTCCAAATAGGCGTGCATCACCAGACGCGTGCATCACCAGAGGCGTGCATCACCCCCGCTCTGAAATCTCCGTCGCCCCACAGCCACCCTCCGAGGTCCATCGCATGCTCCGCCAACTCTTCAACCTGGTCATCATCTCAACCACCATGGCCCTCGCCCAGCAGCCCACCCCGCAAACCAACTCCAGCCACATCGACCCCGACGGCACCGCCCACGTCACCCGCATCGTGCCCGTCCCGAAGACCGTCAGCCCCGAGGCGCAGAAGCAGCTCGCCCGCCCCGCCTCCGACGCCGCCGTCCCTTCCACCCTGGCCCAGCGCCGCGAGGGCACCGACACCTGGCAGAACCACGCTGGCGAAGCCTCCCGCGCCGTCTTCCCCGTCCACATCGAAGCGAAGTCCATCGCCGGCGTACCCGTCCGCGACGTCACCCCCACCGACTCCACCCCGCCCCACCCCGGCAGCGTCCTCATCTGTCTCCACGGCGGCGGCTTCAACTCAGACTCCGGCTCCCTCACCGAGTCCATTCCCATCGCCAACCTCACCCACACCCGCGTCGTCTCCGTCCTCTACCGCCTCGCCCCCGAGCACCCCTTCCCTGCAGGCCTCGACGACGCCATCGCCGTCTACCGCGAGCTCCTCAAGACCTACAAGCCGGGGCACATCGCCATCTACGGCACCTCTGCCGGTGCCATCCTCACCGCCGAGGTCGCCGTTCGCCTCAAGCAGTTGGATCTCCCGCAACCCGCCGCCCTCGGCATCTTCTCCGGACTCGGCGACTTCTCGCACACCGGTGACTCTCAAGCCATGTACGCCCTCAACGGACTCTCCGGCCACCTCGACCCACCCACACCCGCAGCCCACGATACCGAGTACATCGGTCACACCGACCCGCGCGACCCCGTCCTCTCACCCGTCTTCGCCGACCTCCACAGCCTACCGCCCACCCTCTTCATCACCAGCGGCCGAGATCTCCTCCTAAGCGGAACCACCATCCTCCACCGCGCCTTTCTCAACCACGGCGTCGACGCGCGCCTGGTCGTCTTTGAAGCCCTCCCGCACGCCTTCTGGAACGACGTGGGCCTCCCCGAATCCCGCGAAGCGTACAAACACATGGCCGACTTCTTCAGCGCCCGCGTCAATCCATAGCTCAGCGGGGCCGCGCCAGTTCCCACTCAAGATGAGCTCGCACCGTCGGCCACTCCGGGGCGATCACGCTGTACACGCACGTGTCCCGCAACGTCCCGTTCGCCGCCACCGAATGGCTTCGGAGGATCCCGTCCATCTTTGCGCCCAGCCGCTCGATCGCCCTCCGGCTCTGGTGATTCATGAAGTGCGTCCGGAACTCAACCGCGATGCAGCCGAGCTCCGCAAAGGCATATCCCAGCAACAGCAGCTTCGCCTCCGTGTTCAGCGGCGTTCGCTGGACCCGCCTCGCATACCACGTCGCTCCGATCTCCACTCTGCGGTTCACGGCGTCGATGTTCATATACGTCGTCATCCCCACCACCGCTCCCGTGGAGGCCTCGACCACGCTGAACGGCAGCATCGATCCCTTCTCCCGCAGCCCCAGCCTTCGCTCGATCTCCGCCCGCATCTTCTCCGGCCTGGGAGCAGTCGTATACCAGAGCTCCCAAAGCTCCCCGTCCCGCACCGCCTCCACAAGCTCATCATGGTGATCCGTCGAGAGCGGAACCAGTCGCACGTGACGCCCCGACAGAGTCGTCGGCCTGAAGAACTCCGCGCCCTCCGGCAGAGACACCGCCTTCGCATCCCCAAATACTTCCCCAGATACTTCTCCAGACACATCTCCAGCTACATCCGTCCGCTTCTCTCCGCTCATCCCTCTACCCCTTCCAGCACCACCGGATCCACCGCCTCAGTCTCAAACACTCCCTCCCACTTCGCAATCACCACGCTCGCCAGGCAGTTCCCCACCACGTTCACCATCGTTCGCGCCATATCCATCAGCGCATCGATCCCCAGGATCACAAAGATCGGCTCCACGGGTAAGCGAAACGTCGCCGCCGTCGCCAGCAGCACCACCAGGGTCGCTCGCGGAACACCCGCCACCCCCTTGCTCGTCAGCACCAGCGTCCCCATCATCAGCAGCTGCTCGCCCCACGACAGATGCACCCCGGCCGCCTGCGCCACAAAGATGCTCGCCACCGCCAGGTACAGCGTCGATCCATCCAGGTTGAAGCTGTAACCCGCCGGAATCACAAAGCTCACCACCCGCCGCGGAACCCCCAGCGCCTCCATCGCCTCCATCGCCCGCGGCAGCGCAGCCTCGCTCGTCGACGTAGCAAATGCAATCGTCGCCGGCTCAGCCACTGCCTTCAGAAACCGCCGCACCGGCACACCGAACAGCAGCGCCGCCGGCAGCAGCACCAGCAGCCCAAACGCAAGCAGCGCCCCATACAACGTCAGCAGCAGCTTGCCCAGGTTCACCAGCACACCCAGACCCATGTGCCCCACCGTGAAAGCCATCGCAGCCCCCACGCCAATCGGTGCGAAGTACATCACCACATTGGTGAACTTGAACATCACCTCGCTCAGGCTCTCCGTCAGCCGCAAGACCGGCGCACGCTTCTCCTCGCTCACTCTCGCCAGGGCAATCCCGAAGAAGACCGCAAACACCGCAACCTGCAGAATCTGTCCCTCCGCGATCGACTTCGCAATATTCTCCGGAAACACGTGCAGCAGGAACTCATCCCACTTCGTCCCGCTCGGTGCCGAAGTCGCCGGCGACGCATCGGAACCCGCCGCTTTGCCCGCCGGGCCCGGTCCCTGCAACCCCCCACCATGCACGGGCGCACCTGTTATGGCCGGTGCGCTGACCTCCGCACCTTGCCTCGCCTCCATGCCCTGGGTCGCCGTTGCACTGGCCGTCCCCCCTCCCATGCCGAGCCCGACGCCCGCCTTCGTCACATTGGCCGCCACCAGCCCGATCACCAACGCCAGCGTCGTCGCTACCTCAAAGTAGATCAGCGCCCGCAACCCCATGCGCCCGACGCTCTTCAGGTCCCCATGCCCCGCAATCCCCGTCACCAGGGTCGCCAGAATCAGCGGCGCCACGATCGTCTTGATCAGCCGGAGAAACACATCGCTGAGCACCCGCAACTCCACCGCAAACCGCGGTGCGTCAAACCCCAGCTCCGCCCCCGCCACCATCGCGCAGAAGATCCACGGCGTCAGCCTCCGCCGCAACACACACCACACGGCCAGCAGACCGATCCCCGCCCACCGCAACGCCTCGGCCGCGATGTGCCCGCCTCCGCCCCCAGCCACAGCGGGCAGTACCGCCCCGGCGGTCAAAAGCGCCAGCCCCGCCAGCAGCGTCACCGTCTCATTTCTCTTCAAACTCGTCATCCTCACACTTAGGCGCGAGCATACCAGTCTGCCCGTTCCGCCTCGGGCCCTGCTCCTTCATGCCGGCCGCACCGGCTGACCCGGCCTTAGCACCCTCCAATCGAAGAACATCGCCAGTCACTTGCATCCAACCTTCTACATTCGATAACGTCAACCTACCAGGCAAGCCCTCCCCAGCAGAGACCACCCATGCATCCGAGTCTCTCGACGGAGTTCTTCCCAGGCCGGCTCCACCTCCATCCCACCCCGTCTCCTTGCCACAAGCACCGCAAAGCTGACATGCTCCCGGTCCCCTTCCGGTCCCCAAGGCTCCGCCGGCCCCCTCAGGGTTGACTCCCCGGGCTCCGCACCATCGTCTAACCGTCTAGCAAGTCGTGATCGCCCAACGAAAGCCGCTCAGAGAACTCACATGATGAACTCCGCAATCACTCTCCGCTCCTTTGCCCCTTCGCGGACCTCGCGGATCAGCGGCAGCAGGCCGCTCTCTGCAAACGCCCCCCTCCTTCTGGTGCTTGCATCTGCGTTCTCGCTCTCGCTGCCTGTCGCTCAGGCGCAGACTCCCACGCCCCCGGCCCAAGCGCCGCCCGGATACACCATCCAGCCGTTCGGGCGGTCCGATGGCGCAAACAGCCCCCTTCGGCAGCCAACCCTCTCCCCCGGCGCGATCACCCTTCTTGAGCTCGAAGGCCGCTTCGCCCAGGACGTCGCAGCCGGTGGCGGAAAGGCCTTCGCCAGGTGGTTCGCCGACGACGCCGTCACCCTCAACAACGGCCTCGCCCCCAACCTCGGCCGCGCCGCTATTGCCGCACAGGCGCAGTGGGATCCCAAACAGTACCAGCTCACCTGGATTCCCCAGGGGGCGCAGATGGGGCCGTCCAACGACATGGGCTTCACCTGGGGCCACTACGAGGGACGTTCCATCGACAAAGCCGGTCAACCCATCGTAAAAACCGGCCGCTACATGACCATCTGGAAAAAACAGCCAAACGGCGAGTGGAAGGTCGTCATGGACGCCAGCGCCGACGAACCGCCCGGTGCGGGTGAGTGCTGCACCCTCCCCAAACCCTGACCTACCAAGGAGTAACCCGAAAGTAGCAGTGCATCGCCTTGCATCTCTCACCTAAGCTAAGGACGCAGATGAACGCTCTTTTGGTCAAAGACGAAGCCCTCAGGATCGAAGCCCTCAGCCAATATGAGGTGCTCAATGCTACGTCTGACCCCGTGCTCGACGACATCACGCGTCTCGCCGCCCAGGTCTGCGACGCCCCCGTCGCCGCCATCTCCCTTATAGGTCAGGACCGCATCTGGCTCAAAAGCCGCTACGGCATCCATGTCACCGAGCTCTCCCTAGGCAGCACTCCCTGCGAAACCACCATCCTCGGCGATACCCTCTACGAGCTCACCGACGCCCGCCAGGACCCGGACTTCTCCCCCAACGGCATCCACGTCGAAGGGCAGGACATGCGCTTCTACGCCGGCGCTCCCCTCACCACCCCCGGCGGCATCAGCATCGGCGCACTCCTTGTCCTTGACACCCATCCCCGCCGCCTCAGCATCCAGGAGTCCGACGCCCTCGCCATCCTCAGCCGTCTCGTCATCAACCGCTTTGAGCTCAACGGCCGCGTCCGCCAGATCGATCGCTCCGCCCGCGCCCGCCAGCGCGTCGAGACCGCGCTCACCGTGGAACGTAACTTCGTCTCCGCCGTCCTCGATACCGTAGGCGCCCTCGTCGTCGTCTTCGATACCGCCGGACGCATCGTCCGCTTCAATCGTGCCTGCGAGATCGCCTCCGGGTACGACTTCAACATCCTCGTCGGACGCTACGC
Source organism: uncultured Acidobacteriaceae bacterium (assembly GCA_963719405.1). GTDB lineage: Bacteria > Acidobacteriota > Terriglobia > Terriglobales > Acidobacteriaceae > Edaphobacter. The sequence goes on along the minus strand of OY970381.1, from coordinate 2,900,830 downwards.
CTGGGACAAGCTCATCCCCGAAGAAGACATCGCCGAAGCCATCGACACCTTCGAGCAGATCCGAGCAGGCGGATTCCCCGCCACATTCGAAAACCACTGGCTCAACCGCGACGGCACCCTTCGCCGCATCGCCTGGTCCGCCACCGCGCTCGCCGATCAGCAGGGGCAGGTCGCCTTCATCATCGCCACCGGCATCGACGTCACCGTCCAGCGCGAGGCAGAAGACACCCTCCGCGAGAGCGAAGCTCGCTACCGTCAGATCGTAGAGGGCTCCCTCGGCATGGTCTGCATGCACGACCTCAACGGCATACTCCTCTCCGTCAACACGCACAGCGCGGAGAGCATCGGACGATCGGTCGGTGAGATGATCGGCCACTCGCTCGCGGAGTTCATCCCCGAGGACCGCAAAAAAGCCCTCAAGCCCTACCTCAAGCAGATCGTCTCCGCCGGCGAGGCTCAGGGCCTCCTCCATCTGCGCCACCTCGACGGCGACGTTCGCGTCATCGCATACCGCAACAAGCTCATCGACATCCCCGGCCGCGAAAAGTACGTCCTCGGCTTCGGCGTCGACATCAGCGAGCAGATCCGCGCCGAAGGCCGCCTCCGCACCCTCACACGGCAGTCCGACTCCATCCTCGAGTCCGTCGGAGATGGAATCTTCGGCACCGATCTCGAAGGCCGCATCACCGTCGTCAACTCCGCTGCTCTCCAGATGCTCGGCTACAAACGCGGGGAGGTCCTCGACAGGCCGATGCACAGCCTCATCCACCACACCCGCGCTGATGGCTCTCCCTACCCGGAAAGCGACTGCCCCATCGAGAACACGCTCGAAAACCGCAGCTCCGTGCGCATCAGCGACGAGGTCTTCTGGCGCAAGGACGGCACCAGCTTCCCCGTCGAATACGTCGCTCGTCCCCAGATTGAAGCCTCTCCCGACGGCAGTGCCGAGGGCGGAAAGCCCATCGGCGTCGTCGTCGCCTTCACCGACACCACGGAACGCCGTGCACTCGACCGCATGAAAGACGAGTTCATCTCCACCGTCTCGCACGAGCTCCGCACGCCACTCACCTCACTTCGCGCCGCCCTTGGCCTCGTCACCGGCGGCGCGCTCCGCTCCCGCCCCGAAAAGATGCACCAGATGCTCGAGATCGCCCTCGGCAACACCGACCGGCTCGTCCGTCTCGTCAACGACATCCTCGACCTCGAGCGCATCTCCAGCGGCAAGTCCGAGCTGCAGCTCACCTCCTGCAGCGCCGCTGACCTCCTCTCTCGAGCCGCAGGCCTCCAGCAGGCCGCCGCAGCCAAGGCCGACATCCGCATCGCCACCTTTGGTGGGGACGTCCTCGTCTGGGCCGATCCGGACCGCATCCTCCAGACCCTCACAAACCTCATCTCGAACGCCATCAAGTTCTCACCCCCGGACAGCGACATCGAGCTGACCGCAAAGATCCAGGACGAAAACGAAGCTCTTATCGAGATCCGCGATCAGGGTCGAGGCATCCCCGCCGACAAGCTCGAAAACATCTTCGAGCGCTTCCAGCAGGTCGACGCCTCCGACTCCCGCGCCATGGGCGGCACCGGCCTCGGACTCGCCATCTGCCGCAGCATCATCACTCAGCACGGCGGTCGCATCTGGGCCACCAGCGAGCCCGGAAACGGAACCACCTTCCACTTCACACTTCCCATCAAGCCCAGCGTCAAGCTCCGCTAAGCCCTACTCCTCGTTCCCCCGCAGCTTCGCGATCACCGCGAAGTCCTCCAGCGTCGTCGTATCGCCCTTTACCTCGCCAGTAGACGCCAGCTCCCGCAGCAGTCGCCGCATGATCTTTCCCGATCGCGTCTTCGGCAGACTGTCAGTAAACCGTATGTCATCCGGCCGGGCCAATGCCCCAATCTCCTTCGCCACCCACTTCCGCAGCTCCTGACGCAGCTCCTCGCTCGCCTCATGTCCGCCTTCCAGCGTCACAAACGCCGCGATCGCCTGACCCTTCATCTCGTCCGGACGACCCACAACCGCGGCCTCGGCGACCTTCGGATGCGCCACCAGCGCAGACTCCACCTCCATCGTGCCCAGCCGGTGTCCGCTCACATTGATCACGTCATCCACCCGGCCCATCAACCAGAAGTAGCCGTCCGCATCCATCCGCGCCCCATCGCCCGTAAAGTAACTCCCCTCGATCTCGCTCCAGTACGTCTGCTTGTATCGCTCGTGATCCCCATAGATCGTCCGCGCCATCGACGGCCACGGCTTCCGGATCACCAGCAGCCCGCCATGCCCCGCCGGCACCGGCTCACCCTCCTTTGTCACCACCTCGGGCACAATCCCGAAGAACGGCCGCGTCGCCGACCCGGGCTTTGTCGCCACCGCCCCCGGCACCGGCGCAATCATGATCGCTCCCGTCTCCGTCTGCCACCACGTATCCACAATCGGGCAACGATCCTTTCCGATCTCCCTCCGGTACCACATCCAGCTCTCCGGATTGATCGGTTCACCCACCGTCCCCAGCAGCCGCAGCGATGCCAGCGAGTACCTCCTCACCCACGCATCACCCCACTTGATAAACGCCCGAATCGCCGTCGGCGCCGTGTAAAACACCGTCACCTGGTGCGCGTCGATAATCTTCCAGAACCGGTCGCACTCCGGCCAGTTCGGCGCGCCCTCGTACATCACCACCGTCACCCCGTTCTGCAGCGGCCCGTACACCACGTAGCTGTGCCCCGTCACCCATCCGATATCCGCCGTGCACCAGTACACATCGTCCTCACGGAGATCGAAGATGTACTTGCTCGTCAGATACGTCTGCACCGAGTACCCGCCCGTCGTATGCACCAGCCCCTTCGGCTTCCCCGTCGTCCCCGATGTGTACAGCAGATACAGCGGATCCTCCGCCTCCATCCACTCCGGCGCGCAGACCGCCTCCACCCCGTCCACCGCATCGTGCCACCACACGTCGCGTCCCGCCTTCATCGCGACCTCGGTCCCCGAACGCCGGTACACGACGACGCTCTTCACCGTCGGGCACCGCTCCAGCGCCTCATCCACAATCGCCTTCAGCTTTACCTCGCCCCCACGCCGGTAGCTCGTGTCCTGCGTCAACACAGCAATGCACCCGGAGTCGTTGATCCGGTCCACCAGTGCATGCGACGCGAACCCACCAAAGATCACCGAATGCACCGCCCCGATCCGCGCGCACGCCAGCAGCGCAATCGCCAGCTCCGGGCACATCCCCATGTACACCGCTACCCGGTCTCCGCGCCCGACACCCATCCGCTTCAAGCCCTTCGCAAACCGCTGCACCTCATCGAGAAGCTCCCCATAGGTGATCCGCCGAACCTCTCCCGGCTCCCCCTCCCACAGCAGCGCAACCTTGTCCTTCCTCCCGTTCAGCACATGCCGGTCCACGCAGTTGTGGCACAGGTTCAGCTTCCCTCCGCTGAACCACCGCGCATCCGCTCCGCTCCCGTCCAGAACTTTATTCCACGGCGCGAACCAATCCAGCTCCCCCGCTGCTTCGCCCCAGAAAGTCTCCGGCTCCTCCACGCTCCGGCGGTACATGCGCTCATACTCGTCGAGCCCCTTCACCCGCGCCTTCGCCGCAAACTCCTCCGTCGGTGGAAACACACGGCTCTCCTGCAAACTGGAGCTCAGATTCTCGTTCTCTTTCAACATCCCCTCCAAAAATTCACCCGACACATGTGCACTCAGGAAAAGCTACGCTACGCGAACGCGCCCGGCAACCGAAACGGCACACAAGTGATCTACCCGCATGGGCTCACTTGAGTTATGCTTGGCGGCGCGCTGAACGAAGATTCAGGCGGACACAAATTTAGGAACACGGGCCTTTCCTCAAAGGGTTCCCCAGGAGCATCCATGGCACTCAGCTTTCTTGATCGCGACCATTCCATCGCACCAGCCGGATACAGCCGCTGGCTCGTTCCTCCCGCAGCCCTCGCCATCCACCTGTCCATCGGCCAGGTCTATGCGTTCTCCGTCTTCAAGAACCCGCTCCTCGCACTCCATGGAGCCGACGGCAGTGTCTGGAACCTGAAGGAGATCGGCTACATCTTCTCCATCGCCATCGCCTTCCTCGGCATCTCGGCCGCACTCTTCGGTGCCTGGCTCGAAAAGGCCGGACCTCGCCGCGCCATGTTCTATGCCGCCATCTGCTTCGGTGCCGGCTTCTTCATCGCCTCCGCCGGAGCCAGTACGCACCAGCTTGCGCTTCTCTATCTCGGCTACGGAGTCATCGGCGGCGTCGGCCTCGGCCTCGGATACATCTCTCCCGTATCCACGCTCATCAAGTGGTTCCCCGACCGGCCCGGCCTCGCCACCGGCCTCGCCATCATGGGCTTCGGCGGCGGAGCCATGATCGGGGGTCCCCTCGCCAATCAGCTCATGGCCTACTTCAAGGCACACGGACAAGCCCCCATCCCCTTCACCTTCATGACCATGGGTGCGCTCTACTTCATCTTCATGATGTTCGGTGTCTTCACCATCCGCGTTCCACGCGAAGGCTGGAAGCCGGAAGGCTGGACCCCCGCCACAAAGCAGTCAGCCCTCATCTCCACCCACAACGTCGCCGTCTCCGAGGCCTGGAAGACGCCACAGTTCTGGCTCCTTTGGATCGTCCTCTTCACCAACGTCACCGCCGGCATCGGCATCCTCGAGCAGGCCGCGCCCATGATCCAGGACTTCTTCAAAGGTCACATCGGCGCCGCTGCCGCCGTCGGCTTCGTCGGTCTGCTCAGCCTCCTCAACATGGCCGGCCGGTTCTTCTGGGCCTCCACCTCGGACTTCGTCGGCCGCAAGGCCACCTACGCGATCTTCTTTGTCCTCGGCGCGGTGCTCTTCTTCTTCCTTCCGCTCACCCGCGGCACCCACCTCAACTCGGTCCCGCTCTTCGTCACCCTCGCAGCCATCATCATCTCCATGTACGGCGGTGGCTTCGCAACCATCCCCGCCTACCTCAAAGACCTCTTCGGCGGCTTCAACGTCTCCGCCATCCACGGCCGCCTCCTCACCGCCTGGTCAACCGCCGGCATCGTCGGTCCGCTCATCGTCAACGGCATCCTCGATCACTACGTAGCCAACAAGATGCCCAAGGAAGAGGCCTATCCGCTGATCCTCCACATCATGTGCGGTCTCCTGGTCGTCGGCTTCATCGCCAACCTGCTCGTCCGTCCCGTCAACGAACGCTTCTGGCTCAAGGGCGCCCCCCAGCCGGAAGCCGTCGGCGCCGCCCACTGACATCCGCCCCGCGAAAACCGCAACTCAAAGGTGACACCCATGGACAACACCCAAACGAAACCGACCTCGCCACTTCTGATCGTCGTAGCCTGGCTCGTCGTTATCGTGCCCGCTGGCTGGGGCCTTCGCTACACCGTTCAAAACGCGCTCAAGATCTTCGCCAGCCCCGCCGCGGCCACAGCACCCCCCGCAACACCGCCCGTTCACTAGGTCAACGCCGCCCACCCGCACGTAAACTCAGGCCATGGGCTTCACCTGGTCTGCCGCAATCGGCTTCTTCCTTGGCTTCGCCTTTGGCGTAGGTTGCGCCCTCGCAGTCATGTACTCGATCTACATGGGCGGATACAGGGCCGCAGCCAGGGACTCCACCCTTCCCCGCCCGCCGGAGCGCTTCCGCGCCGCTGCCCGCAGAGCCTCCGCCCCTTAGCTCCCGTTCCTCGTCGCCTCAGCCCTGCGCAGCCAGCTTGGACCGCAGCTCCCGCACCTCGATCGTCAACGCGCGCACCGCCTCCAGGACATCCGCCCGCTCCTTATCCTCGTCGCTCGGCTTGATCGCTTCGACGTAGAACGTGCCATTCGGCTCAAGCACGCACATCTCCACCTCCGAAAACGAGTCCAGCCCCTGTTTATGCAGCACCGACAGCAGCTCGACCTCCGTCAGCGTCTCCTTCTTCATCGCCTGTACGTCCAGCCTCCCATGGCGAATCAGCACCGTCTCCGTCCCCTCAAGCGCTGCATTGATCTTGGGAACCCGGTAAAGAAGCCTCATCAGCAGCCAGTTGATCGTCAGCAGCGAGAATGCTCCGATGATGCCCCCGGTCACCGAGTTGTCATCGCCGATGATCGCGTTCTGCACAGTGTTCGAAAGGCTCAACAACACCACCAGGTCGAACGGATTCAACTGCGCGAGCTCCCGCTTTCCAAACAGCCGCAGAAAGACGATCAGGCATAGGTAAACGATGACTGGCCGGATGATCTTTTCGAGGATCGGTAAATTCAGATGAAACATGCTCTGCATCACAGGGGTCTCTCCTTACATGCAGGCAGCACCGGCCCCGCTGGCTATATGTAACGTTGTTGGTGCCACTTCCACGCGCTTCCAATAATCACGTCCAGGTCGGCGAACTTTGGCTCCCATCCCAGCTCCGTCTTGATCTTGTCCGATCCCGCCACCAGCACCGCAGGATCGCCGGCACGCGGCGGGCACTCCTCCACCTTGATCGGCCGCCCCGTCACCCGCTTCACCGACTCGATGACCTCGCGAACCGTAAATCCCTGGCCGTTGCCGATGTTGTAGATCAACCGCGTCTTCTCCTCCAGCGCATGCAGCGCCAGGAAGTGCGCGTCCGCAAGATCCCGCACATGGATGTAATCCCGGACACATGTCCCGTCCTTCGTCGGATAGCTCTGCCCGAAGATCTTTATGCTCTCCCGCCTTCCCAGCGCCACATCCAGGATCAGCGGAATCAGGTGCGACTCCGGCTCGTGCGCCTCCCCATACCCGTCGATGGCTCCGGCAACGTTGAAGTACCGCAGACTCGCGTACCGGAATCCATGCACACGGTTCATCCACGTCAGCATCTGTTCCACCAGAAGCTTGCTCTCGCCATACGCGTTCGTCGGGTTCAGCGGGGCGTCTTCCAGGATCGGCACGGACTCCGGCTCACCATAACAAGCCGCCGTGGAGCTGAAAACCAGCCGATTATGTCCGGTCGCGAGCATAGCTTCTAGTAACGTCAGCGTGGTAGCGGAGTTGTTACGAAAGTAAACTTCTGGGTACTTCATGCTCTCCCCGGCCTCGATCAGCGCCGCGAAATGCATCACACCATCAAAGCGGCCTTCCCTCAGCGTCCCCTCGATCAGATCACGGTCTGCGAGCTCTCCCCGTATCAGAACAACACCCTTCGCCACAGCCTCTTCCTTCGAGTGGCAGAAGTTGTCAAACACCGTAACATCATGACCTTGCGCCAGAAGCAGCCGACAAACTGTGCCGCCGATGTACCCCGCTCCACCCGTCACCAGAATCTTCATGGACCCCTCGTAAGTACCGCTACCACCAAAGTACCAGTGTCAAGCCATGCCGCCTACGGCACACTGATTGCATGAAAGGGACGGCCGGAAGCCACTAGCGAGGTGTGAAAACATTTGCCAGATTGCTTCCCGTACCAACCTTTTTTACGTCCCACCCCGTCTCTTTCTATATCCTTGAGACTGGTGGAGCCGTAATCAGAAGCTCTTGTACCAGCTCAAATTGCAAGTCGCGCCACCTGACGGAGCCTGCATCGTAGGCTTCCTTTCATCGAAGCACTCGTCCCGCCTTTGCAGGGAGTAAGTGCACATTCGCCTCCAGGACGAGGCCACCTCAAGGATTCCTCAATATGGCCAATACGCCGAAGCCGCTTCGCAGTGAAGATACCAACCCGCCAAAGAATATGCAGTTCGCCCACTTTGGCGTCCTCAACGACGGCCAGCAGAGCAAGGCGTCCCTCTTCACATCCATCAGTCTCAACATCATCATCGCTCTCGTCGTCATCATCATCGGCGCCGCCGCGAAAAAGACCATGGATCATCGGCAGAAGCTCACCAGCTTGATCGAGCCCATCCCGATTAAGAAGATCGAGCCCGAGAAACCCCACATCACTCCCAAGCCGCTCCCACCCACACCGAAGATCAAGGTGGAGCCGCCCAAGATCAACGTGCCTCAGGTAAAGCTCCCTGACCTCCCGAAGCCGCCTGAGCTCAAAATGGCGCAGCCGGCTCCGGTAGTCCTTCCGGCTCCCCCCAAGCTCGTCACCCCGCCACCCGCTCCTAAGGTCGTAAGCCTCGCCCAGGCCCAACCCGCCTCGGTCATCAATAACTCGCCCCATCCCGCGGCAGTCGCACTCGGCCGCGCCGACAATCCCATCGCGCCCTCCAACCGTGCCGCTACCAGCGCCGTCAACCTCGGCAACCGTGGCATGGCAGGTATGCCGGCCTCCAACACCGGTGAAGGTGCAGCCTCCAAGGTCGTCAACCTTGGCTCTGGTTCACCCAGCGGCACCAACATGGCAGGAAACGGTCCCGTCGCCGTCAAGGGCATCAAGCTCGGCGTCGCCGGCGGCACCGGCCCGCTCAACGCCACAGGCAAGGTCGCAGGACCCGTCAATCTGGGCCAAAACACACCTCCCCCCATGCCGAAGCCCCAGGGACCCTCCTTGGCCAGCGCCCGTTCCGCTCCCAAGGTGCTCTTCAAACCTCGTCCCCAATACACGGAAGAGGCCATCAAGTTGCACCTTGAAGGTACCGTCTCCGTTCGCCTCCGGGTCTCTTCCTCGGGCAGCGTAGAGGTCCTCGGAGTCACCAGCGGACTCGGCCATGGACTCGATGAGTCCGCACGTGCCGCCGTCCAGGCCACCCGCTTTCAGCCCGCCACAGACTCCTCCGGCACCCCCATCGATTGGGAAGGTGTCGTCAACGTAGCCTTCCAGCTTGCCGGATAGATTTTGCCCGGACGCCCATTTGAACTAGCATCAGGACTATATACGGTTGGCCCAACAAGCCCACCGCAGGAGCCGTAATCATGATCTTCCGGAAACCCTATATCGCCGGTCTGGTGCTGGCTTCATTCGCGATCGCCACCCTGCCAGCAGGAGCAGCCAGCATTCCACTGCTCGGCAAAAAGAAGAAGACCGTCGACAATTCGCTCCCGGTTCGCAAGCTCACGCCAGCTCAGAACGCCCTCGTCGATAAGGCGATCGGCCGCGAAAAAGAGGTCATCAAGACCGTTCGGGACAGGGCTCCGCTCGTCGAAACGTACATCCAGAACATGCGCCCCGATCCCCTGCTCAGCCAGGTGCCTGAGTCCGATCAGCACTTCCTCGGCCGCGTCGAGTTCTCGAAGATCATCGGCGACAACCCCTACAAGGTCAACGAAGACACCGCGCACGGCACCACGAACAGCGGCAAATTCGGCTTCTTCAAGCACTCCGCCTCCTACCTCACCGGCCTCGGCGGCAGCCTCCACCTCAACTTCCACGAGTCCGGCTTCGTCCAGATGCTGCTCATGGACTCCAATAGCTTCGACCGTCAACACTACGTCTTCAGCTTCGTTCGCAACGACTTCCTCGGCAACACCCGTACCTCCGTGTTCGACGTAGCTCCAATTCCTACCAAGGAAGGCAAGCTCGCCCTCACCGGAACCACCACCGGTCGCTTCTTCGGGCGCATCTGGATCGAAACAGTTGGCGGCAACGTCGTTCGCTTCAATGGCGACTTCTCCGGCAGCGAAGACACCATCCGCGAGTACTATCACTTCGATAGCTGGCGCACCAACGTCCAGCCAAACCTCTGGCTGCCGACCTCCTTCTACGTCGAAGAGAGCGATCCCAAGAGCGTCTCGCGCACCCTCAAGTTCAAGGCCATCAACCACGTCTGGGGCTACGTCCTCAAGATGCCGCCGCCGGAGTCCGAAAACACCTCCATGGACGTCGTAGGCGCAACCGACGTCTCCAACGATGCACAGGACGTCAGCCCGCTCGGCGCTCAGCGCGCTTGGGCACAGCAGGCCGAAGACAACGTCGTAGAGCGCCTCTTCCAGGCCGGCCTCCTCGATGCACCCAGCGAGTTCGACAAGACGCTTGAAGCACTCGCCGGCAACATCCTCGCCTATAACAACATCGCCCTCGCGCGTCCCATCAAGTGCCGTACCCTGCTCACCGAGCCGCTTGAGTCAGTCGCGATCGGAAACACCATCATCATCTCCAAGAGCCTTCTCGATACGACGGGTATCGTTACGCAGGATGGCGCGCAGCAGATGGGCAACCTCAACGCCGTACTCGCGTTCCAGCTCGCTCACATCATCCTCGGCCATCGGCTTGACACCAAGTTCGCCTTCAATGACCGTCTGCTCTTCCCCACCAACTCCGTGTTCAACCGCATCCCCATGCACCACACCGATGCAGACAACGCGGCAGCAGCCAAGAAGGCCATCGAGCTGCTCGGTGCCAAGGAGCTCGAAGGCGGGCAGCAGTACTTCGGCCTCTACCTCCAGCAGCTGCAGCAGCGCATCAAGTCGCTCCATGCCCTCAACGAGCCTATGCTCGGAGACGGTCTCGTCAAGAGCGACAACGACCCGACCTTCTGGATGCAGGCACTGATCAGCAAGGGTCCAAAGCTCGACATGAAGGATCTCAAGCAGCAGGCAGCCATGCCTCTCTCAAGCTTCCTCCGCTTCGATCCCTGGACCGATCAGGTCATCACAATGCACTCGGCCTACGAGCCCCTTCTTACCGCAGCGGACAAGATGCCCTTCGAGGTCGAGCCCGTATTCCTGAAGCTCAACTACTACAAGCCGCCCGTCGACCCGGCTGCTGCGCCAGCAGGCGCAACGCCGGCCCAGACCGCACCTGCTTCACCGGCACCGGCCGCTGATTCAACGACCGGGCAGGCGACTCAGCCGACTGCGACCGCAGCTCCGCAGCCCGCAACACAGCCGCAACAGTAACCTTGAAGCTGGGTGAGCGGCCGGGTAACCGCCCACCCAGCTTCAAGCACGAAACCTCCCTCGAACCTCTCGATTCACACCGTAGCCCTCCCAAGATACCCATCCTCAGGAATCGCTCTCTGGAGCCCTCCGCGCATCGTCTCTCTGTTCGAGCAATGAGCTTCCGGCATGCTCCCCGATATCCTCCCGGGACGTCTATTCGCCCAAAATTAGCGGCCATCACGCTTTGATTCCGTTATTCTGATGGGAACGCCCCTTTCACGGCGTAACTCAACTTCTAACAACGGCTCACGTCAAGCCGACACATGATTCCACCATCACTTCAGGGGGACGCTCGTGCTACCAAGGATCCTTATCTTCCTCAGTCTTCTCGCGGGCGCACCTCGCCTCTTCGCTCAGGCAAGTCCAACTGCATCTCGCCCCGGAGACCTCCTTCTCGGAGGCGGTTACACCTCCGCCTCTTCCGACTACGGCCGCCGCTTCACCGGATTCGCCCTCTATGGAGACTTCGACTTCACCCGCCACTTCGGCGTCGAAGCGAACTTCCATAAGGTCAATCGCGGCGGGGGATCCACCCTCTATGAAAAGACCTACGAAATCGGGCCACGCTACTCGCGCACTTACGGGATATTCGTCCCTTACGTGAAAGTCATGATCGGACGCGGTGTCTTCAACTACCCGCCCTTCCCCTTGCCCGCTCCGCAGGATCAGGCGCGCGCCAACATCGCCTACAACATGTACGCCGGCGGCTTCGGGACCGACGTCAAAGTGCGGCGCTGGCTCTACCTGCGCGGTGACTTCGAATACCAGAAGTGGAGCAGCTTCCCACCCACCGGTCTGACCCCCGCCCTGCTCACCATCGGAGCCGCGTACCACTTCCGCTAGACCTCCCGATCAAATGCTCACGCAATGAAAAAAGCCTCGGCATCTGCCGAGGCTATTTCTGCCCTGAGCCCTTAGAAGTGGTAAGCGACGCCAAGTGTCGGCGACATAAACACCGTGTACCGGTTCGTCTTGATAATGTCTCCCGGCAAACCAAAGCCGGGCGTCTTCGTCAGAAACCCGCGATACTCCGCACGGATGTCGAAGCTCGGACTCACCTCGTAAGCGACACCGGCTCCAAACAGTCCGCCCAGATTCGTATTCCGCTTTGCCGAAAACTGGTTCGTCCCAGAATCCGCCAGTGGCGAGAACAGAATCGCCCCCACTCCGGCCTCGGCAAACGGGCTGAAGTTCCGGAAGTTCAGACTGTACACATAGGCCACGGAAAGCTCCTGTGCCCGCGTGTGAATCCGGATATTCGGCTGAAAATTCGTGTTGTACTTGAAGTTGTTCCGCGAGTACGTGTAGTTCGCCTCCAATGCACTGCGCGGCGTCAACATGTAGCGATAGCTGCCTAAAAATCCAATGGGCTTGGTCGCATTTACCTGGATTCCATTCGAGTTGACCTGCGGCATAATCACGGTTGTCACGCTCATGCTCGCGTCCATCCGGCTCTCCTGCGCCACACCGGCCGCGGCTGAGGCCATCAGCACGCCCAAAACCATCGTCTTCATCATTCTTCGATACACCCCTTCACGTTCATCCGCGACTCCACCAACCTCCCGAACGAAGTCTCAGGACGAGTAGGAGCAAAGCAAAGACGTTCCCATTATTGTACCCGTACCGCGGCCCCGCAGGTCCTGTCCCCGCACGCGCAGAACAGGCCGGAGGTCACCTCCAGCCTGTGCCCTGCTCGTCTGTTGTGTAGAGGCTACGCCTGCGGTACCGGAGCCGGCGCCTGCCCGTTCCCATGCTCCATCCGCTCACGGTGATGTGCCTGCATCGCGTCGAACTTCGCCCTCTGCTCGTCATTCAGCACCGCCCGCATCTTCGTCATCGCCGCCTCATGGATGCTCTTCATCTTGCTGTGCCGGTCCTCCTGGGACATCGACGTGTCACCATGCACACCCTTCGCCTGGCTCATCGCATCGTCTTCGATCCCCTTCATCTGGCTTACCTGGTCCGGCGAAAGGTTCAGACGCTTCGTCATCATCTCGAGATGATGTTCCCTTCCACCCGGTCCATGCGGCCCTCCATGTCCCATCCACTCATGCTGGTCCTGTTGCTGCGCAGCCTGCGGCGCCGCGCTGTTCTCCTGGGCCATCGCCATCACTCCGCCCATCGCCAGGCTCAAGACCGCAGCAGCGGCCACTCGTCCTACGTTCCTTGCAAACTGTGCAGCCATTGGAAATCTCCTTCGTTCACCGGCCTCGCCGGCAAACTTCTACCAGATAAGACCGCATCCGGGCAGGAATGTTTCGGCACGCCTCGAATCTCCCTGCACGCTCATGACTCCCTGTCCCTCGCAAAACAGAACGGATCTCCATGCAGCGCCGCATACGCCTCCACCACCTTCAGAAACGCCAGCGCCGCATGGGACAGCGTCGCCTGCCTTCGATAGACCAGCCGCAACCGCCGCGCCATCTCGAGTTCCGGGACCTCCACCCGCACCAGCGTTCCCGCCTTCAACTCATGTCCCACCGTCAGGCCCGGCACCAAAGCCACCCCATTTCCCATCTCCACAAACCGTTTGATCGCCTCGAGCGATGGCAGCTCCACACCCATTTGCAGCGGCGTCTTGTGCCTCCGAAATGCCTGGATCACCTTTTGCCTCTGCGGCGACGGGATGTTGTGCGCCACAAAATTCTGCGACCGCAGCTGCCGGATCGATACCCTCCCCGCTCGCGCTAATGGATGCGCCGGGTTCACCACAAACGCCAGCTCGTCCCGGTACACAACCGTCGATGCAAGCTGCGCATCCTCCGGTCGAAACGAGATCACGCCCAGCTCCACCGTGTGCAGCAGCACCTCGTCCGAGATCCTGCTTGCCAGCGCCCGTTGAACCGCAATCTTGATCCTCGGATTCTGCCGCCTGTACTCGTTCAGCAGCGGCAGCAGGTACAGGCACGTGTACTCGTTCGCCGCGATATTCAGCCGCCCCTGGTGCAGCTCCCGCAGCTCCCCCAGCGCGGTCGTCGCCTCCATCCGCAGATTCAGCAGCTTCACCGCGTACTCCCGCAACACCTCTCCCGCAGCCGTCAGCGAAGCGTCCCTCGTCGAGCGCTCGATCAGCACCTCACCCAGGTCCGCCTCCAGCTTCGCAATCGCCTGGCTGATCGCCGGCTGCGTCCGGTGCAGCCGCGAGGCCGCGCGCGAAAAGCTCTTCTCCTCCGCCACTGCGAGAAACGTCTCCATCTGCACCAGGTCCATACTCATCACATACCCCTATCGCTCTGAATGATCCGATTAGCGTTGATGATAATAGAGCGACATCACATAAGAGTGCGTTATCCTTGTCTCCTGTCGGAGGCGTAAAGTTATCGCGATGGCTCTCTCACCCAATCAGATCGTCTTCTTCGACACCACTCTCCGCGACGGCGAGCAGTCCCCCGGCTGCACCATGCACCACCACGAGAAGCTCCGCATGGCTCACGGTCTCGCCGATCTCGGCGTCGACATCCTTGAAGCCGGCTTCGCCATCGCCTCCAACGGCGACGCCGAGTCAATCCGCGAGATCGCCCGCGAGGTCAAAGGTCCGCGCATCACCTCGCTCGCCCGCTGCAAGCGCGAAGACATCGAAGCCGCCGCCCAGGCCGTCGAGCCCGCCCTGAAATCCCGCATCCACGTCTTCCTCGCCTCCTCCGACCTCCACCTCTCCGCCAAGCTCAAGATCACGCGGGCCGAAGCCCTCGATCAGACCACCTTTGCCGTCCAGCTCGCCCGCACCTTTGTCGATGACGTCGAGTTCTCCACCGAAGACGGCACCCGCTCCGACCCCGCCTTTCTCGTCCAGATGATCACCGCAGCCGTCCAGGCCGGAGCCACCACCATCAACATCCCCGACACCGTCGGCTACACCACGCCCGACGAGTACAAAGCCCTCTTCCAGATGGTCAAACGCTCCGTCCCCGGCATCGCGGATGTCGTCCTCTCCACCCACTGCCACAACGACCTCGGCATGGCCGTCGCCAACTCGCTCGCCGGCGTCGAAGGCGGCGCCCGCCAGATCGAGTGCACAGTCAACGGCATCGGCGAGCGCGCCGGCAACGCCGCCCTCGAAGAGATCGCCGCCGCCCTCATGGTTCGCCGCGACAAGTTCCCCTACACCCATCAGCTCAAGCTCGATCGCCTCTTCCCAACCAGCAAGCTCCTCGCCGAGTGCATCAGCTTCGGCTGCTCACCCAACAAGGCCGTCGTCGGCGCCAACGCCTTCGCGCATGAGTCCGGCATCCACCAGCACGGCATGCTCGCCAATCCCCTCACCTACGAAATCATGACCCCCGAAAGCGTCGGAGCCGGATCCACCAACATCGTGCTCGGCAAACACTCCGGCCGCCGCGCCCTCGCCGATCGCCTCTCCACCCTCGGCCACGCCCTCACCCGCGATCAGCTCGATGACGTCTACCAGCGATTTACCGAGCTCGCCGACCGCAAAAAGCTCATCTACGACCAGGACCTGCTCGCTCTTCTGCAGGAGCAGCGCCAACCCTCAGCAACCTCGGCCTAGTCACCCCTCCGGGTGATGTTTGGTGTGAGGGCTAGAGCTCCTCCAGCAAATTCGCTGTCTCCGCCAGAACGACACAGCCAGCTTCAATCACAAGGAAAACAGCTCATGCAACTCAACATCGCAGTCCTGCCTGGTGACGGCATCGGCCCCGAGGTCACCACCGAAGCCGTCAACATCCTCAAAGCTGTCGGCGAGTTCGGCGGTCACACCTTTACCTTCACCGAAGCGCTCATTGGCGGCATCGCCATCACCGAGACCGGCTCGCCTCTCCCGCAGGCCACCACCGATATCGCCCTGGCCTCCGATGCCGTCCTGCTCGGCGCCGTCGGCGACAATAAGTTCAACGCGCTTCCGCCCTCAGAGCGCCCCGAAGCCGGCCTCCTTCAGATCCGCAAAGCCCTCGGTGGCTTCGCCAATCTCCGTCCGTCGGTCGCCTACAAGGCCCTCTCCGCCAGCTCGCCCCTCAAGCCCGAGGTCACCGACGGAGCCGACATCCTCTTTGTCCGGGAGCTCCTCGGCGGCCTCTACTTCGGCCAGCCCCGCTGGTGGAACCGCGAGTCCAACGAAGCCATCAACACCATGCGCTACACCCGCGACGAGATCGTTCGCGTCGCCCGCATCGCCTTCGAGCTCGCCGCCTCACGCCGCGGCAAACTCACCTCCGTTGACAAGGCCAACGTCCTCGAGGTCTCCCAGCTCTGGCGCGCCACCGTCACCGACCTCGGACGCAACTACCCCTCCGTCACCCTCGAGCACCAGCTCGTCGACTCCATGGCCATGCACCTCATGAACACCCCTCGCAACTTCGATGTCGTCCTCACCGAGAACCTCTTCGGCGACATCCTCTCCGACGAGGCCGCCGTCATCACCGGCTCGCTCGGCCTCCTCCCCTCCGCCACCATCGGCGGCCAGGTCAACCTCTATGAGCCCGTCCACGGCTCCGCACCCGATATCGCCGGCACCGGCAAGGCCAACCCCCTAGGCGCCATCCTCACCGCCGCCATGATCCTCCGCCACTCCGCCAAACTCGATCAGGACGCGCAGGCCATCGAAGCCGCCGTCAACAAGGTTCTCTCCGCCGGCCACCGCACCGAAGACATCGCCCGCGGAAACTCGGCCGGCATCGTCACCACCAGGCAGATGGGCCGACTCGTTCACCAGGCACTCGCCGAAGCCATCGACCGCCGCCAGTCCATGCACGCCGTATAGAACCTCACCCGAATCTCCATTCGTCCAATACCGCTCCATCTCGCCGCTCTCCTCCTCACCGCAGCCGCGCCCCTCCACGCCCAGACGATCCACTCCCCCCAGTTCAACATTCACCGCAAGCGCGCTGCCGAAGATCTCTCCTGGCTCTGGCAATACACCCAGCCCGCACCCGGCAGCCGCGAAAACGCCCTCCTCTGGGATCCCCACTTCAAGCCCTTTCTCCAGCGCAATCTCATCGCGCCCCAGAGCTTCTGGAACGCCAACGCCAGGCAGAACAAACCGCTCGCCGACGTCGCCCTGGAGTTCCTCAGCGTGCCCGGCGAGGTCCTCGGCGAGAACGACCGCTACATCACCGCCGACGGCTGTGTCCCGCACTTCTGCCCCGACCGCGGCCTCCTCTGGGTTGACCTCGGCCTCCCCAAACCCCTGGTCGTCTTCGCCGCCATCGACTGGATCACCGAGAACCGCGCCACGGCCGACAAGAGCTCCACCTATACCCTCTGGCTCTTCCCCAGTCGCGCCTTCGACCCCACGGAGATCCCCGCCGCCCTCACCCGCAGCATCACGCGCTGGACCGCGCAACCCTCCTCCGGCTCCACCGATCTTCAGAACATCACCCGCGTCTTCATCGTCGATCCCGACGGAACGCCCCACACCCTCTCGCCCTCCACCGTCGGCGCCCATAACTCGCTGCCCGAAGAAACGTCCAACGATCCGTCCTCCACACCAACTCTCAATCAGGTCACAGCCCCAAAGGTCAAGCCATGAGCACATCCCCGAATCCGTCGCACGTCAACGCGTCCACCGCACCCCGCACCATGTTTGAGAAGGTCTGGCAGCAGCACCTCGTCGCCGAGCCCGCAGGCGAGCCCTCCATCCTCTACATCGACCTCCACCTCGTTCACGAGGTCACCAGTCCCCAGGCCTTTGAGGGCCTCCGCCTCGCCGGCCGCTCCGTCCGCCGCCCCGACCGCACCGTCGCTACCGTCGATCACAACGTCCCCACCACCAGCGTTCAGGAGCGCCTGCTTATCGCTGACCAGATCGCCTCCCGCCAGGTGGACGCCCTCCGCCGCAACTGCGCCGACTTCGGTATCGAGTTCTTCGACGTCCAGTCGCCCAATCAGGGCATCGTCCACATCATCGGCCCCGAGCTCGGCCTCACCAAGCCCGGCATGACCATCGTCTGTGGAGACTCCCACACCTCCACCCATGGTGCCTTCGGTGCCCTCGCCTTCGGTATCGGCACCTCCGAGGTAGAGCACGTCCTCGCCACCCAGACCCTCCCGCAGGACAAGCCGAAGACCTTCCGCATCAACGTGGAAGGCGACCTCCCCTTCGGCGTCACCGCCAAGGACATCGTCCTCGACATCATCGGCCGCATCGGCACCGACGGCGCCACCGGCCATGTCGTCGAGTACGCCGGCTCCACCATCCGCGCCCTCTCCATGGAAGGCCGCATGACCATCTGCAACATGAGCATCGAGGCCGGAGCCCGCGCCGGCATGATTGCTCCCGACGAGACCACCTTCAAATACCTCTACGGCAAGCGCTTCTCGCCCGCAGGATTTCCCCGCGCCTCCTCCACCGCCGACTTCAAGGACTCCGAGCGCTCCGGCATCCACAGCTTCGCGGCCTTCCGCTCCGCCATCGGTCCGGACCTTTGGCGCAAGGCCACCGACGAGTGGTCAAAGCTGACCACGGATCCAGGAGCAGTCTTCGATCGCGAGCTCACCATCGACGCCACCGGGCTCGCTCCTCGTGTCACCTGGGGCACCTCTCCCGGCATGGTCACCGGCATCGACTCCACTGTCCCAAGCCCCGACGACGCACTCACCGACGCCGATCGCAAAAGCTTCTCGCGCGCGCTCGAGTACATGGACCTAAAGCCCGGCACCCGCATCCAGGACATACCCATCGACGCCGTGTTCCTCGGCTCCTGCACCAACGCCCGCATCGAAGATCTCCGCGCCGCCGCGCAGGTCGTCCGCGGCCACCACGTCGCCACCCGCGTCCGCGCCATGGTCGTCCCCGGCTCGCAGGAGGTCAAAAAGCAGGCCGAGCGCGAAGGCCTCGATCAGATCTTCAAGTCGGCAGGCTTCGACTGGCGCGAGCCCGGCTGCTCCATGTGCCTCGGCATGAACCCCGACATCCTCCAGCCCGGCGAGCGCTGCGCCTCCACCTCCAACCGCAACTTCGAAGGCCGCCAGGGCCGCGGCGGACGCACCCACCTCGTCAGCCCACAGATGGCCGCCGCCGCCGCCATCACCGGCCACTTCACTGACATCCGCACCTGGAACTTCTCCGATCGTGGCCAGCAAACCTTCACCCCCACCCGGATCGACATCAGCAAAATCCTCGTCGATGGAGGCTCCCGCTAATGACGCCCATCAACATCCTCACCAGCACCGCCGCCCCGCTCCCCCTGCCCAACATCGACACCGACCAGATCATCCCCAAGCAGTTCCTCAAACGCATCGAGCGCACCGGCTACGGCGAATTCCTCTTCTTCGATTGGCGCCGCATCCAGGAAGGCCCCGACGCCGGAAAGCCCAACCCCGACTTCGTCCTCAACAAGCCCGAGCACGCGGGCGCCGAGATCCTCATCACCGAACGCAACTTCGGCTGCGGCTCCTCTCGCGAGCACGCCGCCTGGGCCATCAACCAGTTCGGCTTCCGCGCCGTCATCGCCCCCACCTTCGCCGACATCTTCTTCTCCAACGCGGGCAAAAACGGCATCATCCTCGCCCGCCTCACCGAGGAAGAGGTCCAAACCCTTCTCGCCCGCTCCACCGCAAACCCGAAGCACCGCATCACCATCAACCTCACCGACCAGACCGTCACCGACGACCAGGGCTTCCACGCCCACTTCGACATCGACCCGTTCCGAAAATACTGCCTGCTCAACGGCCTCGACGACATCGGCCTCACCCTCCGCCACGAGCAGGACCTCAACCGCTTCGAGCAGCGCCACGACACCGAATATTGGCTTACGCCGAAGGCCTCGACCCTATGAGGTTCACCCGCCATCTTCGTCCCTTCCACCTTGCCGCGATCCTTTTGGCGCCGCTCGCCGTCGTGTCCGCCGCCGGGCAGGAACCCGAGGTCGCCAACGCCGTGCCGCTGCCGTCGCCGCTCACATCCGCCGCAAAGCTCTTTCTCGGCAACGCCGGAGATCAGGAAAACGCCGACTGCCTCCGCGCCTACAACGTCTTTTACACCGGAGTCGGCGCGCTCGGCCGATACACCATGGTCGCCGACCCCGCAGCCGCCGACCTCGTGCTCGAACTCCACTACGAGATCGACCTCGGGCAATCGATCGCCAGCAATGACAGCCGCCGCTCCGTGCGCCAGTTCCGCGTCGTCATCATCGACCCCCACACCCACACCGTCCTTTGGTCGCTCACCGAGCGCACCAACTACGCTCTGTTCCAGAAAAATCGCAACAAGAACCTCGACGAAACCGTCTCCGCCCTCGTCAGCGACTTCAACTCACTGACCTCGGCGCAGCCGCCCAACAACAAGTCCCGCGTCTCGCATCCGCACCTTCCCTAGAACACACGCAGCTCCAAAGCCAAAGGAACTCATGAGCATCGCACCAGGCAAAAAGAACTCCGTCGCCCTCACCGAAGGCCCCTCCCGCGCCGCGGCCCGCTCCTACCTGCGCGGTGTCGGCTTCAGCAAGGATGACCTCCACAAGCCCATCATCGGCATCGCCAACACCTGGACCGAGATCGGCCCCTGCAACTTCCACCTCCGCGACGTCGCCGAAGCCGTCAAGCAGGGCGTCCGCGAGGCCGGCGGCACACCCATGGAGTTCAACACCGTCACCATCTCCGACGGCATCACCATGGGCACCGAAGGCATGAAAGCCTCGCTCATCTCCAGAGAAGTCATCGCCGACTCCATCGAGCTCGTCGCCCGCGGCAACTCCTTCGACGGCCTGGTCTGTATCGCTGGCTGTGACAAAAACATGCCCGCCGCCATCATGGCCCTCGCCCGCCTCGACATCCCCGGCCTCATGCTCTACGGCGGCTCCATCGCCCCCGGCCACGTCGCTCTCGGCCCCGACGGCAAGCCGCAGCTCGGCGGCAAACTCACCGACATCACCATCCTCAACGTCTTCGAAGGCATGGGCTCCCACGCCGCCGGCAAGATCAACGACGCCCAGCTCGAAGCCCTCGAGGCCGCCGCCTGCCCTGGCCCCGGAGCCTGCGGAGGGCAGTTCACCGCCAACACCATGGCCATGGCCGGTGAGTTCCTCGGCATCTCCCCCATGCACCTCACCGGCGTCCCCGCCATGTCGCATGACAAGGCCGCCGCCAGCCGGGAGGCTGGTCGGCTGGTGATGGACCTCTGCCGCTCCGGCCTCACCCCGCGCCAGATCCTCACCCGCCAGTCCCTCGAAAACGCCATCGCCGCCGTCTGCGCCTCCGGCGGCTCCACCAACGCCGTCCTTCACCTCATCGCCATCGCCCGCGAGCTTTCGATCCCACTCGACATGGCCGACTTCGATCACATCTCCGAGCGCACCCCCTTCATCTGCGACCTCTCCCCCGGCGGCAAGTACGTCGCCAAGGACTACCAGGACGCCGGCGGCTCCCGCGTCCTCGCCGCCCGCCTCCTCGAGCGCGGCCAGCTCCACGACACGCCCACCGTCAGCGGCAAGTCCCTCCACGAAGAAGCCCGCGCCGCCGCCGAAACTCCCGGCCAGCCCGTCATCCGCACCTGGGCCCAGCCACTCAAGCCCACCGGCGGCCTCGTCATCCTCCGCGGCAACCTCGCCCCCGAGGGCTCGGTCGTCAAGGTCGCCGGCCACGAGCGCCTCCACCACACCGGCACCGCCCGCGTCTTCGACTCCGAAGACGCCTGCCACGCGGCCGTCGAAGTCCGGCAAGATCAACCCCAACGACGTCCTCGTCATCCGCTACGAAGGCCCCCGCGGAGGCCCAGGCATGCGCGAAATGCTCGCCGTCACCGCCGCCATCAAAGGCATCCCCGAGCTCTCCGACTCCGTCGCCCTCCTAACCGATGGCCGCTTCTCCGGAGCCACCCGCGGCCTCATGGCCGGTCACGTAGCCCCCGAAGCCCAACTCGGCGGCCCCATCGCCGCCGTCCACGAAGGCGACACCATCACCTTCGACATCCCCGCTCGCACCCTCACCCTCAACGTCCCCGAATCAGAAATCACCGCACCGCCTCGCCAACTTCCAACCCCCACCCCCACGCTTCACCCGCGGAGTCTTCGCCAAATACGCCAACTCCGTCGCCAGCGCTTCCGAAGGAGCCACTACTACCTAACCTGCGGTGAAGTGTCCCTTACGCCGTACCAGCTTCCACGCATGAGGCACCAAGCAATGAGATACCTCTGGCTCACCTTACTCTTTGCTTTTAGTTTTTCATCTATCGGTCAGGAGCAAGCCTCCGATGTTCGGTCTGAACTCGCACGAATAGACCTTTACCACTTCCGAGATCTTGATGAGTATCTCGCGAAGAGTAAGAAGCTCAGGGCTCTGCTGCCACGCCTTGATGCTTTTTATGTACAGGGAGCACAGACCATCAGTCGTATCAAGAATGAAAACCTCAAGGACAGAGACCTTGTAAGACTAGCCGACTTCCTCGCTGCCATGAACGCAAAGGATAGGGAAGGCTTCGGTCTGATGAGTCACGAAATGACTCTTGCTTCACAGATGGCGAAGCTTCCCAAGTCTGGACGCTCCGCTTTCTTCAATGAGCGCATCCTCCCGCTTGAACAGGAAGAACTGCGGATATCTGAGGAAGAGATTCAGATGGCGGTTGACGGGAGGAACCAAGGTCTGCCGCTGCCCGATGATGTGTTGCAAAGTATAAAAAACCGGAAATGACAATGCCAACCTATTGATGGCCTTTGCTGGTAGATCAGGAGACTCGCTTTGAAGATTCTAGACAATCACCCCCAACTCACCGGAGCCGAAATCCTCTGGGCCACCCTCGCCGGCGAGAACACCACCACCGTCTTCGGCTACCCCGGCGGAGCCATCCTCCCCATCTACGACGCCCTGCGCAAATTCCCCACCATCCACCACGTCCTCGTCCGCCACGAGCAGGGCGCCTCCCACATGGCCGACGGCTACGCCCGCGCCTCCGGCCGCGTCGGCGTCTGCATGGCCACCTCCGGCCCCGGTGCCACCAACCTCGTCACCGGCCTGGCGACAGCAATGCTTGACAGCATCCCGGTAGTCGCCATCACCGGCCAGGTCTCCTCCAAGGTCCTTGGCTCCGACGCCTTCCAGGAGGTCGACATCACCGGCATCACCCTCCCCATCACCAAGCACAACTTCCTCGTCACCCGCGCCGAAGACATCGCGCCCGCCGTCCGCCTCGCCTTCCAGATCGCCCGCTCCGGCCGCCCCGGCCCCGTCCTCATCGACATCACCAAGGACGCCCAGCAGGCCACCGCCCCCTTCTCCTTCGAAGCCGCCGCGCCGCCTCCCGCGCGCCCGCACCCCATGCTCGCCACGCACAAGCTCCACCCCGCCTCCGACCCCATCCGGCAGGCCGTCGCGCTCATCCAGCACTCCCGCAAACCCGTCATCCTCGCAGGCCACGGCATCGCCCAGTCCGGCGCCGAAGCCGACGTCATCGCCTTCGCCGAGGCCCACGGCATCCCCGTCGCCAGCACCCTCCTCGGCCTCGGCTCCTTCCCCGCCGCCCACCCACTCCACCTCGGCATGATGGGCATGCACGGCGAGTCATGGGTCAACAACGCCATCCAGTCCGCCGACCTCCTCCTCGCCATGGGCATGCGCTTCGACGACCGCGTCACCGGCAATCTCGCCCACTACGCCCCCAACGCAAAAAAGATCCACATCGACATCGACCCCAGCGAAATCAACAAGAACGTCAAGGTCGACGTCCCCCTCATCGGCGACCTCAAACAAATCCTCCAGACCCTCGCTCCCCTCCTCACCGCAAACCCGCCTCGTCAAACGTCACCCTCCGCGGCAGCCGAAGCATCCGCTTCACGAGCCTCAGACGCCCGTCAAACCGCCCCCTGGCTCAAAGAAATTAACGCGAGCAAAGGCACCGCATCAGTCCGTGACATCGTCAACCTCCCCGACAACGGCCACCTCTACGCCGCACACGTCATCAACGACATCTGGCGCGAGGCCATTGCCGCGGGCCGTGAAAAAGAAACCATCATCATTACAGATGTCGGCCAGCACCAGATGTGGGAGGCCCAGTACTTCAAGCACGAGGTCTCCCGCTCCCTCGTCACCTCCGGCGGCCTCGGCACAATGGGCTTTGCATTGCCCGCCGCCATCGGCGCCAAGTTCGCCCACCCCGAAAAAGACGTTTGGGTCATCGCCGGTGACGGCGGCTTCCAGATGACCGCCGCCGAGCTCTCCACCATCGTTCAAGAGAACCTCGCCATCAACATCGCCGTCATCAACAACGGCTTCCTCGGCATGGTCCGCCAATGGCAGGAGACCTTCTACGAGAAAAACTACTCCGCCTCCCCCATCCTCTCGCCCGACTTCGTCCTTCTCGCCGCCGCCCACGGCATCGCAGGCGCCCACGTCTCCGAACGCAAACAAGTAACCCTCACAGTCACAAAATCCCGCACCTCCGGCCACGCCTTCCTCATAAACTTCCAGGTAGAAAAAGAAGACGGCGTCTACCCCATGATCGCCCCCGGAGCCGCCCTCCACGAGATGGTCCGCCGCCCCCACCAAGACCCCCTCCTAGAAACCGCCGAGGACCAGTAGACGACTGTAAGAGTACTTGCGATTCGGCTGACGTCACAGCGTATCTATGTGCTCAGGCGGAACAGTCGCGATTCCATGCTGTGCATCGAGATCTCCGACTCTTTGGCGATGCAGACGAAAGTCGACGCCAAATCGTGATCAACTTGCATGCGTCGTGAAGGCTTCGACGTGACCACTGATTGAGCTCGTACATGAAGATTCGGGATCGGTATTTCAAGAATGGCATATGCTAATGCTCCATTGACCAACATCTGACGGCAAATGTTTCGGGCATGACAGCTTTACGCATGTGTCTTGAAGTGGTAGTAGCGTCGAGACGTTGAATCAGATGCACCTGCGGTTCTCTATCTATCGGAAAGAGAATTCAAACTGGAGCTGCCTCTACAACCGAAGCCTGGGCACCGAGCCAACGCAAGACTGAGATCGACCCAACCGCTCGCTCATCGAAAGCACATTATCAAGCCGAAGACTCGCACGTATCTCCTGAATCCGCGAGGCTGAAGCGCCCAGCGCTCACAACGCTCCACTGACCCTGCGGGCCAACGGCCCGCGCTACCTAGCTGGGCAACGCCAGTTCCGCCCCACACGATCCCGGGCTGAAGGCCCGCGCTAAACGCCTAATCCCACACAAACCGCTCATCGAGCGCCACACCATACTTCGTAAACATCGCCCGCATCTCCGCCTGAAAATCCCGCCTCTGATGATGCGCCGCCTGCCCGTCGATGTACCGCACCAACGCCGCGCGATCCCCAAGCCCAACCGAGAACGCCGCATACCCGCGCTGCCAACCGAACCTCGCAAACTCCGGACCCTTCGTCTTGATCCACTTCGACGACGACACCTTCAACCGCTCCACAACACGGGAGATCGACTCCGTTCGCGCGAGAAACATGGCCACATGCACATGGTCGGCCACACCGCCCACACGCACGCAAACGTTCTCGGAACATTTGAGGACCGACGCAAGATACGCATGCATCTCCTGACGAATGGTGCCGTCGCACGGTCGCAGACTTTGTACTGAAGACAAGGGGCACGAGAACATGCGAAGCGACTGCGGCATCGCAAACAGTCAGGTCGAGCATTGCGCCGCACCATCCCTCGAACTACGTAGCCTCGGGCTTCGCCGAATCCCCGTATCCCGCCGCCTCTTCAGCCCTCTCAGAAAGGCCCTCATGCTCCACACCTTCGTAGCCCCGGCCCACGATAAACCGGGCGTCCTCACCCGGGTGCGCCTCCCGTATGCGTCTCACGACGCGATTGATGGCTCGTCACCGCCATCTCCGTCACTCTAGGCTGCAACTCCAAACCCGCTGCCCCGCCCACGACGCAACGCGCCCAGGAGCCGCAATACCCTGCCCGCCCGGCAATACCCGCACCACCCTTCCGCGTCTTCCACCAGGCGCCCGACTCCCTTACGCTCACCACCGACCCAAACGCCACCGACGATCAGATCACCGCGCCTCATCTACCAACTTCACGACGCCGCCCGCACCCACACCTTCAACAATCTCCACATCCCTCAGAAGCTCGTGGACGCGCGCAAGCCCATCGTCTGGTTTCACATCTACCGCGGCTCTCAATGCGCCGCCGAAAAGTACGCCCCAGGCAATCCACCCTGCGGCCCCAGCTACCACGCCGCCGGCGATTACACCCTCGGCTCCTACACCGATCCCAATCGGGACGCCGGCACTCTCCTCCATAACACCAACACCCAGGGCGACAGCGCTGAAACGCCACTCTGGAATCCCGACGCCCCATACGCCTCCTCATCTGGTTATCTCGCTGACTCGCTGAAAGGCCCTCATGCTCCACACCTTCGTAGCCCTCGTACAAGACAAACCCGGCGTCCTCACCCGCGTCGCCTCCCTCTTCCGCCGACTCAACATCAACATCGTCTCGCTCACCGTCGGCGAATCCGAGCGCCCCGACACCTCCCGCATGACCATCGTCTGCGAGGCGCCCGAGCACGCCGCCCACCGCATCCGCGCCTCGCTCTACAAGCTCGAAATCACCGAGGACGTCGACGAGGTCGGCCGCTCCGAAGCCGTCATCCGCGAGCTCTGCCTCATCAAGGTCGCCGCCGGCCCCAACCCTCCGCCAGAGCACCCGCGAGCCCAGCACTCGCGCTCCCAGATCTTCGAGCTCGCCACCGTCTTCCGCGCCCGCGTCGTCGACCTCGCCCCCGAGTCCATCATGCTCGAGATGACCGGCGCCGCCTCCAAGATCGAAGGCCTCATCCAGGTCCTCCGCGAGTCCGGCTTCCACATCCTCGAGGTCTCCCGCACCGGCCGCATGGCCATGCGCCGCGGCCACCACACCAGCCGGGTCCTCAAAGCCCTCGGCACCCCCAACGACCCGGGTGCCCCAGGTCCCGCCTCTGGGACCTGGGATCCGAACACCGCACCCGCCTTCCCCGACAAACCCGCAGCCGACGAATTCCTCGAAAACCAGTTCCCCGACGTCCATGAGGAAGAGGCCTAACCATGCTGTTAACGCCTCAGAAGAGCGCCAGTCGCCATCCTGCAAGCATCAATACCGCCGAATGCCGCCATCGCAGTACGGCGTTCACACCATCCGGCCGGAAAGGAAACAGGAAAGGTCATCGAAGACCAGATTCGATTTCTCCCGTGACCACACCCTGTCGGGTCGGCCCGATGTCACTCCCCGGTCGCCCTCCAGTGTGCTTTGCGGCGACACGACGCTCCGAATCATCGGAGACCGACCTGCAAACGCTGATCAAGCCGCACAAAACCCGTGCCTCACGATCCCGAGCGATCAACGCCTCCACTTTACTTCGCAAAACTACCCGCAAGGACAATGAAACACCATGGCAAAGACCTACCACGACCAGGACGCCGACCTCTCCCTCATACAAGCCAAGAAAGTCGCCATCATCGGCTATGGCTCCCAGGGCCACGCCCACGCCCTCAACCTCAAGGACTCCGGCGTCGACGTCCGCGTCGGCCTGCGCCCCGGCTCACCGCGTGAAGAAAAGGCCCGCAACGCCGGCCTCGTCGTCGCCTCCGTGGCCGAAGTCAGTAAGTGGGCCGACGTCATCATGAACCTCACCCCCGACCAGACCGCCGCCAAGGTCTACCACGCCGAGATCGCACCCAACATGAAGCCCGACGTCACCCTCATGTTCGCGCACGGCTTCAACATCCGCTTCCGCACCATCACCCCGCCACCCACCGTCGACATCTCGCTCGTCGCCCCCAAAGGCCCCGGCCATCGCGTCCGTGAGGTCTTCACCGAAGGCGGCGGCATCCCCGCCCTCGTCGCCGTCGAGCAGAACGCCAGCGGCCATGCCCTTCCCCTCGCACTCTCCTACGCCAAGGCCATCGGAGCCACCCGCGCCGGCGTCCTCGAAACCACCTTCACCGAGGAGACCGAAACCGACCTCTTCGGCGAGCAGGCCGTCCTCTGTGGCGGAACCTCCGCCCTCGTCAAGGCAGGCTTTGAAACCCTCGTCGAGGCCGGCTATCAGCCCGAGCTCGCCTACTTCGAAGTCCTCCACGAGCTCAAGCTCATCGTCGACCTCATGTACCGCGGCGGCCTCGAGTACATGCGCTACTCCATCTCCGACACCGCCGAGTGGGGTGACTACGTCGCCGGCCCCCGCATCGTCACACCCGCCGTCAAAGACGCCATGCGCTCGCTCCTCTCCGACATCCGCGACGGCTCCTTTGCGAAGAAGTTCATCGAGGAAAACGAGACCGGCCGCCACGAGTTCACCCGCATCCGCAAGGAGGAAGCCGCTCACCCCATCGAAAAGGTTGGCGCGGACCTCCGCAAAGCCATGCCCTTCCTTGACCCGGTCCGCGTCGAAAACGGCACGGTAGTCAAGGCATAAGCGCTCCAGGATTGCCCGGCCGGCAACAGCTTAGGCCGGCATCCAAACCCCGTGTACCCCGTCCCCTCGCCGTTCTCTCCGCGATGGGATGGGGTGCTCCCGAGTCACCCAAAATCATGCGCCCGACAAAGCTCGCATTCACCCTTCTGTTGACCACAATCGCTCCAGGCCAGCCCCCGTCATCCTCACCATCCCTCGCCCGGATGCGTGACCACTTTCGCGAAGTCCTCATCTTCGCGCCAGAAGGAGACCCGCGCCTCAGCCGGCAGGTGGAAGCCCTCCGTCCTCACCGGGCAGAGCTGATCGAGCGCGATATCAGGCTCGTCCCCTTCACCCCGAAGTACGCTGGACACGTGGACAGCGCCATCATTACCCTCCTCCCCCGCGACGAGCCTCATCTCCGCAAACGACTCGACGTCGCTCAAAACGACTTCCTCGTCATCCTCATCGGCAAGGACGGCGGCGAAAAACTTCGCTCGGCCGAACCCATCTCCTTCGAGAAGCTCCGCGACACCATCGACGCCATGCCCATGCGGCAGGATGAGAGCAAGCGCAAGCGTTAACGCCAACGCCAGAGCCAGCCTCTACCGCTCCGCCGCAGCCACGCCCAGCGACTTCACATAACGCTCCACCTGCCAGCGCTGCTCCTCCGGCAACCCGCTCCACGACGGCATCCCATACCGGAGCTCGCCGTTCTCCAGCAGCCACAGCAACTCGCCATCCGTCGCGCCTTGCACCCTATCCGTGCGCAGACTCGGCCTGCGCCCGCGCCCCATCGCATTCTCCCCATGGCAGCTCGCACACCGTTGCCCGAATACTGCCGCCCCTGCACGCAGCGTGCCCTCATCGTCCCCATACGGATTCGCCTTCACCCGCCTCTGCTCCGGGACCTTCTCCCGCCACCCATGGGGCGAGACCGCACCCCCCGCGCCAATCGCCCCCATCAGCAACCCCGCCGCCAACCTCACCGCTCACCGCGCCGAAACACCTGCTCAAGCTCCACCGATACCTTCGCCCTCGCCAACACCCCCGCGCTGTGGTCGTTCAGCCCGAACGCCGGCCCCGCACTCACCGTCATCCCCCTCCGCGTCTCCCACTGCAACGTCGGCGACACGTAGTGCGACGTGTCATGCAGCCCCGGTGTATACCGGTCCCCCAGCCCGCCGTCCATCTCCACCCCGCCCACCAGCCGCTCGGGGCAGAAGCGACACCCGCCCCCCGTCGCCTGCAGCCGCAGCGCCCGGCTCATCCCCATCGCATACCCAAACTCCCACGGATTGTTCGCCAGATTCTTCTCAAAGATCGTGTTCTGCGCAAAGTTCCAGCCGCGCCAGTTCCTTGAAAGCAGCAGCTTCAGCTCCACCTCCCGCTTCTTCTCCAGACGGTTCACGGCACTCGGTCCCCCCATGTCCGACACCCCGTCATGCCCCACCACCTCCAGCAGACTCTTGTCTGCCCCGTTGATATCTTCAAACTCCACGTACAGCACCGGGTTGATCCAGTGCTCCCGCATCAGCGGCCGAACGCGGTTCTCCAGCCGAAACCCCGTGAACACCGCCGAGTCCCCCGCCGTCCTTTGTCCACTCAGGTACACTTCCGTGGTCCACCACCCCGTCGCGCCGTACTCCATCTCCACCGTCCCGCTTCCGAACGCCCCGCTCGCCGGAGCCCCCGCCACCGACTTCACCGCAACCTCCAGGTTCCCGGGCTCCTCCAGTGCATGCGAGTACGTGACGAAGTATGGCCTCTCCTGGGCTCCCGCGCTCAGGCCCAGCACGGACATCACCCCCGCCATCACCCACCGCAACCTGCCTCGACGCATCCCACACTCTCCCTGGCGCGACCCGCTCATGAAGAATTCCCGGCGGGTCAGCAGCACTTTTTCCAACCTATCACATATCGGACTAATTTAGTCTTATATGCGGCCGAGGATGAATTCGCTCAAATTCGCGGTAGCATCAGAAAACACGAGAGCGCCCACCGAATGATCACGTCCACCGAGCCACACCTCGTCCTCGCCCAGCGACCGGCCGTCCCCACGCGCTGTTCCGAGATCCTCGCCGCCCTCCGCACCATACCGCTCCTCGACGGCCTCACCGAAGACGAATACCTTTGGCTCGTACACCACGGATCCGAGCGCATGGGTGTCGACGGCGCTCTCATCTTTCGCGAGGGCGAGCCCGCCTGCAACATGAACATCCTCCTTCACGGAGAGGTCCACGTGCGCCGACGGCACTCCGGACCGCTCGCCCTCTTCATCGGTCGCGCCGGCCAGGTCACCGGAAAGCTCCCCTTCTCGCGCATGAAAACCTACGGTGGAGAGGGATACGCCGTCGGCCCAGCCTGGGCCCTCGACATCCATCAGGACCTCTTCCCGGAGATGCTTCGCGCAATCCCGTCCATGGGTCAGCGCTGCGTCTCCACCCTGCTCGACCGCGTCCGCGAGGTCACCCGCATGGAGCAGCAGGCCGAAAAGCTCTCCGCCCTCGGCAAGCTCGCCGCCAACCTCGCTCACGAGCTCAATAACCCCGCCTCAGCCGCGCAGCGCTCCGCTGCCAGCCTCTTCAACGAGCTCCGCGAGTTCGGCGAGCAGAAGTACCGCCTCGGCAACCTCTGCCTCTCCGCCGAACAGGCCGACGCCTATCGGAACTGGGTCGCACGCACTCGCGATGAGATGGCACGCTACACCCCCGATACAGGAGTTCCCAGAAGCCCGCTCGCAACCGCCGACCGTGAAGACCCCATCCTCCGCTGGCTGAACCAGCACTCCATCCCCCAGCCCTGGAAGATCGCTCCCGCACTCGCTGAAACCGCCGTGACCATCGCCCAGCTCGACGAGCTCGTCGCTGTCGTCGCCCCCGAGGTGCTCCCGCTCGCCATCGCCACCATCGCCTCCTCCCTCCGGGTCGAACGCATGAC
Organism: uncultured Acidobacteriaceae bacterium; assembly: GCA_963719405.1. Lineage (GTDB taxonomy): Bacteria > Acidobacteriota > Terriglobia > Terriglobales > Acidobacteriaceae > Edaphobacter. The sequence continues at coordinate 2,869,818 of OY970381.1, read as the reverse complement.
CGAGGCTGTCCTCGACTCCACCGTCCGCATCTTCGATCTCATCAGCGCCATCAAGGACTACTCCTACATGGACCAGGCGCCCGTGCAGGACGTCGACCTCGCCCAGTCCCTCACCACCACCCTTGTCATGTTTCAGTCGCGCCTCGCCGGCATCCAGGTCGAAACCGACTTCGATCCCGCTCTCCCTCCCATCAGCGCCTACGGGAGCGAGCTCAGCCAGGTCTGGACCGCTCTGATCGATAACGCCATCGATGCCTTGCAGGGAAACGGCACACTTCGCCTCATCACCCGCCTCACCGGATCGCTTGCCACGGTTGAGTTCTGGGATAGCGGCCCCGGTATCGATCCGGCCATCCAGTCCCGCATCTTTGAGCCGTTCTTCACCACCAAGGCTCCAGGCAGCGGCCTCGGGCTCGGCCTCGACATAGCCTCGCGGATCGTCAGCCGTCACTCCGGCTTCCTCACCGTCCAGTCGCAGCCGGGTTCAACCTGCTTCCAGGTTCGCGTTCCACTTGATCGCGCCGAAGCCTACTAGGCCAAATTTCTACTAGCCCCGAAGCCTGCTAATCGGAGGCATAACGGTCGGAGGCACACCAGCCCCAGGGCCAACTCCCGCCAGGGATCAGCCTACTTCGTGACCTCGACCCCACGCCAGAACGCCACATGGTGCTTCACCGCCCTCGCCGCCGGCTTCGGATCAGGGTAGTACCACGCCGCGTCCGGATTCTCCTGCCCGTCAACCAGAATGGTGTAATACCGCGCTTGACCCTTCCAGGGGCAGTTCGAGGTCGTTGAACTCGGTCTCAGAAACTCGCGCTTGACCGACTCCTCCGGAAAGTAGATGTTGCCTTCCACCGTCTCGTAGGTCTCGCTCTCCGCCAGTGTCTGTCCGTTCCAAACTGCCTTCGCCATAAGTACAACCCGCAATCTATCAACCACTTACCTACGCAATCCAAACCTCGGATGTAGGCCAGCAGGACAAGTCAAACTCCGATACGACAGGGCCATTTGTAACAGAGTTAATCCATTAAGGGAAGCTAGGGGCCGCTCCAGCATTCATCCGCCGCAAATCTCCTTCAGCACGACCGCCCCGTTCCTCACGCACCCTGCTCCAGCAGCACCGGCCGGGTTCTCTCCGCATCCGGTACCCCTGGCTCGTCCTTCGGCTTCGGCCCGCCGATCTTCTTCTTGTAGTGACAAACCACTCCACCCACCTCTTCGGCAGGCTCCGCTTCACCCTTCTTTCTGCGCTTCTTCGGCAGATCATCGTGGTTATTCGGACACACCAGGAAGGTCCCTTCTGAGTTCGCGACCTCCATCACATACGGACTTCTGCACTGGGGACATGTCTCGTTCACCAGCTTCAGATTCGATGCAAAATCGCACTTCGGGTAGTTCACGCACCCATAGAACGTGTCGCCCCGCTTGGTCTTCCGAACGGCAATGTCCCCTCCATCCTTCGGGCACTTCACATCCAGCAGATCCTGCTTGATGTACTTGCACTTCGGATACCCCGAGCAGCTGACAAACTCCCCGTACTGCCCGTTACGAAGCAGCAACGGCCGTGAGCACTTCGGGCACGCCTCTTCCAGCTGCACCGGCGGCTTCTGCTGCACCTTCTGCGTCAGCTTGCGGATCGTCTTGCAGGGCGGGTCCTCGTTGTATCCCGGGCACGCCATAAACGGACCCCATGGTCCATTCCTCAGCACCATCGTCCGCCCGCAGTTGTCGCAGAACTCCTCCTCCTGCTCCCCGTCCCCCTGCGCATCCGGCGATGTCAAATCCGGCTTCGCCGCAAAGTTCTCCTTCGTGAAGTCGCACGAGAACGGCTCCACGATGACCTTCTTCCCCTTGGGAGCTGCCTGCGCGATCGCCCCCGCCATCTCCTTCGCGTCCGCAACCTCCTTTGAGAACTCGGTCACGTCCTCCGTCATCGCCTTCACCGTCATCGGAAACGAGAACGCTGACGTAATCTTCTTCGTCACCGCCTTCGGATCCTTCTTCCATGGTCCCGCCGCCACCGTAAGTGGCTTCGCCTTGGTGAAGTTGCTGCACGCATAGAAGCTGCCGAACTTACCCCACTTCAGAATCAGCGGACTTCCGCACTTGTCGCACACCTCTTCCGTGCTGTGCTCCATCCGCTTGATGTCTTCCATGTCCGTCTCGGCAATCTTCAGCTCCTTCTCAAAGTGCCCATAGAAGCCGTTCAGCAGATCCGTCCACTTCTCCGTCCCGCCCTCGACAGCGTCCAGCTCGCCCTCCAGCTGCGCCGTGTATCCCGTCTCAAAGATGTAGGGGAAGTTCTTCACCAGCAACTCCGTCACCACCATCCCGATCTCGGTCGGCACCAGCTTTGAAGCCATCTTCTTCACATAGTCGCGCTCTTGGATCGTGTTGATGATCGACGCATACGTCGATGGCCGCCCGATACCCTTCTCCTCCAGCGTCCGCACCAGGCTCGCCTCGTTGAAGCGCGGCGGCGGTTGCGTCGCCTTCTGCTCCGGCACCAGTCTCCTCATCTGCAACGACTGCCCATCCCGGATCTCCGGCAGACGCCGCTCCGACTCGTCCTCTTCGCCCTCGGCCGCCGCCTTGGAGTTCTCTACCTGCGCGTCGAGCCTCTCCTCCCGAGCCTTCTCCTCCTTGCTCGCCCGGTCCTTCGCCGCCTGGCGAGACCGCTTATCCTCTTCCTGGAACCGCAGAAATCCATCAAACTTCAGCACGCTTCCGCTTACCCGGAAGTCATACGTCCGATCCGCCTTTGCCGCAATATCCACCGTCGTCTGGTCAAAGACCGCAGACGTCATCTGGCTCTCGACAAACCTCTGCCAGATCAACCGGTACAGCCGGAACTGCTCATCCGACAGATACTTTCGCAGCGACTCCGGCGTGTATCCCACATGCGTCGGACGGATCGCCTCATGCGCATCCTGCGAATCCTTCTTGCTCTTGTACTCGTTTGCGCGCTCCGGCAGATACTTCGGCCCGAGCTTGCCGATAAACTCACGCGCCTCCGCCACCGCGTCCGGACTCACTCGCGTCGAATCGGTTCGCATGTACGTGATCAGCCCCACCGTTCCGTCCTTGCCGATCTCGATGCCCTCGTACAGCCGCTGCGCCACACCCATCGTCCGCCGGACATTGAAGCCCAGCCGCCCAGCCGCATCCTGCTGCAGCTTGCTCGTCGTATACGGAGCCGCGGGATTTCTCCTGCGCTCCTTCTTCTCCACGCCGCGAACGCTCCACTTCGCCCTCTCAAGCTGTCCGATCACCTCATCGACAGCCTCCTTGTCCGGCAGCGCATTCGCGAGAAACTGCTCCTTGCCCGTCTCGTCGACGCCATTCGAAACCCGGATCGGCTTGCCCTCGACGCCCACCATCCGCGCTGAAAACTCCTGCGCTCCGCCCTCGGGCGTCAGCACAGCGTCAACCGTCCAGTACTCCACCGCGTTGAACGCATTGATCTCACGCTCGCGCTCCACAATCAGGCGCAGCGCAACCGTCTGCACCCGGCCCGCGCTCAGTCCACGTCGCACTTTGTCCCACAGCAACGGAGAGATCTGGTACCCCACCAGTCTGTCCAGCACGCGCCGCGTCTGCTGCGCGTCCACCAGGTTCTCATCCACGTCGCGAGCATGCAGGAACGCAGCCTTCACCGCCTTCTGCGTGATCTCGTTAAACGTCACCCGCTGCAACTTGCTCTTGTCCCTGATCGAAGGCAGCAACTGAAACTTCAGATGTGCCGCGATCGCTTCACCCTCGCGATCCGGATCGGGCGCCAGGAACACCGCGTCGCTCTTCGCCGCCAGCTTCTTCAGACGGTCGACTACCTTCTCCTTGCCGGGAGAGATAATCAGCGTCGGCTCAAACGTCCGCCTCTTCAACTCCACGCCAATGTCGTTCTTCGGCAGATCCATGATGTGCCCGATCGAGGCCTCCACCACGTAGTCGCTGCCCAGATACTTCCCGATCGTCTTTGCCTTTGCAGGCGATTCGACGATCACCAGTGACTTTCCCATTCGTTCCTTTCAATTCCGCACTTCAACAGCCCAGCCCCGAAAACCCGCGCCCTGCTCATCACACTTCTTTATCGACCGATTCCATGCGAACCTAACACGCTTTGCCAGAGCCAAGTCAAACACAGACCGATTTCCACCCGCTCCAACTTCCGTCAATCTCCTCAATAGACTGCCCGCATCCACGAACGTCTCATCTCCCCTGTGCACACTCGAGCGGTTAGCCCCGCTCTCACCGCAAACCCGCGCCTTGCTCAACTTGGCTGGGGATCACCTGGCCCGGCGATCAGAATGTTCGGACGTAGTTCTTCCCCGGCATCTGCCTCACCTTGCCCGCAAGCTCCAGCTCAAACAGGGCTGTGAAGATCTCGGCAGATCCCATCTCCGCCTCAAGTCTCTCGATCAGCTCATCCAGCTGCGTCAACTCGTCATGGCGCAGCCGCTCGTACACTCGGCGCTCCTGCTCCGGAAGCCCCTCGAGCCCTGCTCCGCTGAATAGTGATGCGGCAGTACCCGCTTCGGATGCAACAGCCCGCCCCCGCGCAGCCTCGTCCTCCAGCGCAAGTCGTACCTGCGACGGCAGATCCTCCCATATGTCCTCCCACGTCGCCGTCAGCTTCGCTCCCTGTTTGATCAGCGTATTCGGCCCCCACGCGTTCTTGTTCGTCACATTCCCCGGCACCGCATACACGTCACGATTCTGCTCCATCGCGCACCTCGCCGTAATCCGCGTTCCCGAGTGCTCCCCCGCCTCGATCACCAGCACGCCCACACTCATCCCGCTCAGCGTCCGGTTCCGTATCGGAAAGTTCTGCGGAGCCGGAAACGTCCCCATTGGAAACTCGCTCACGATCGCCCCTCCGCTCGCAACAATATCCTCTGCCAGTCGCTTGTTCTCCTTCGGATAAATCACATCAATGCTCGTTCCCCACACCGCGACCGTCCTCCCGCCCGCCGCCAGTGCCCCCTTGTGTGCCGCCGTATCCACACCCCGCGCCATCCCGCTGAAGATCACCATCCTCCGGTTTGCCAGGTCACGGCTCAGCATCTCCGACATCCCCAGGCCATACGGCGACGGATGTCTCGTCCCCACCACCGCAATCCCCGCCCTCTGCAGCTGCGTCGCATCGCCTCGCACCCACAGCACCGTCGGTGGATCGTAGATCTCGCGCAGCCGGTCCGGGTACCCGTCGTCGCTCGGCGTCACGATCAGTCCGCCCGCCTCCGCCACCCGCTGCATCTCTTCCACCGCAGCCGATCGCGCCCGTCCATCCGCGCAGAACTGCGCCGCCGCCGCCGGCATCCCCGTCCCCTCCAGCTCCGTCAGCGATGCCCCAAACATCCTCCCCGCTCCGCCCAGCCGCTGCACAGCCCGCGCAATCCGCGTCGGTCCCATACCCGGCGTCAGCGTCATCGCCATCCACCCCAGCCGCTCCTCTTCCAGCACCTGCTCTCGCCTCAATACATCCTGTTCCTGGGCCCGCATGCACACACCTCATCCGAAAGCACACCTCCGCCTCGGCAGAGATCCGCGTGACCGCAGAGCCTAACGCCCGGCCTGCACACCCGCAATGCAACTTCCGTCCATCTCCGCCCCCCACCTCCAACCCGTAACTGCCGGATCGCATAAGCTTGATGCTGGATCCCAGCCTTGCCAAACTCCGCCCTCAAGCCTCTCCGCGTCGCCGCCATCGACTTCCTCAACCCCGCCCCGCTCATGTGGGACTTCGAGCACCCGCCGCTCGCCTCGCCCCTCTCCCGCCGCTACACCCTCCACTACACCCAGCCCTCCATCTGTGCCCGCCAGATCCTCAACGGCGAAGCCGACCTCGGCCTCATCCCCGTCGCCGCCCTCACCCGCGGGCTCGCCATCATCCCCGGCTGCACCATCGCCTCGCTCAGCAGCGTCCGCTCCATCCTCCTCCTCATCAAGCACCCGCACACCCTCGAAACCCTCCGCTCCGTTGCGGCAGACACCGCCTCCCGCTCCTCCGTCGCCTACACGCACGTGCTCCTTCGCAAGTTCCACGGCAACAGTCCCGACCTCCTCCCCTGCCCGGCCGACCCCATCGCCATGCTCGCCCAGGCCGACGCCGCTCTCCTTATCGGCGATCCCGCACTCCTCGCCCGCGAGAACCGGGCCGCGATCGAGGCCGCAGCCGGCCCCTGCGCCTGGCTGGACCTCGCGCAGCTGTGGCGCACCCACACCGGGCTCCCCTGGGTCGCCGCCGTCTGGGCCGTACGCCCTGATTCGCTCACCGCCGAAACCGGCTCCGCGCCCGAGCTCGTCTCCGATCTCCAGCTCTCACGCGACCATGGCCTCGCTCACATCGAAGATCTCGTCCGTCAATGGGTTCCCCGCATCGCGCTCCCGCCGGAGACCATCCGCGACTACCTCACCCACAACATCCACTACAGCCTCGATTCAGACTGCATCCGCGCCATCGATCTATTCCGCCGTCTCGCCACCGAGATCGATGTGCTCCCTCCGCTCGGCCCGCTCCGCTTCCTCTGATCGGACCGGCCTCCCCAACCTTTGCGCTCCACACACATACATGCGCTCACCCGCGAATATTTGGCGACTTCAGGACCTCCCGCCGCGTCTCTAACTCCATGACCCTCCCCTCGACAGAGCTCATCCACGCCGGAACCTCGGCCCTGCGCTCTGCCGCCGTCTGGTTTGCCGCCGCCCACCATCAGAACGCCTTCGTTCACATCCTCATTCGCTTCGGCCTCATCGGCGTCTTCCTCGTCTCCATCGTTGACTCCTCGTTCGTCCCGCTCCCCATACCCGGCGTAACGGACATCATGCTCGTCCTCTTCGCCGCCCAGCGCGCGAACCTCCTTCTCCTCTTCATCGCAGCCACCGTCGGATCCGCGCTTGGCGGCTACTTTAGCTACCAGGTCGGCCACGCGGGCGGTATGCAGTTCCTCGAAAAGCACGTCCCCAAGCGCATCTTCAAGCGCGTCACCCGCTGGATGGAGAACCACGCCATCCTCGCCGTCGCCCTTCCCGCGCTGCTCCCGCCGCCAATGCCGCTCTCGCCCTTCGTCCTCGCCGCAGGCGCCCTCAACATGTCGAAGCGGAAGTTCCTCACCGCCTTTACCGTCAGCCGGGCAATACGCCACGGCATCGCGGTCTGGCTCGGCGTGCACTACGGCAGGCAGGTACTGCGGATGTGGGCGCACTTCTCCGATAAATGGGCCACCACCATCCTCATCGTTCTCTGGTCCCTCATCCTCACCGGCTGCGCCATCGCCTTTTGGAAGCTCTACAAAACCTCAAAGTCGCTCAAAGGCGGCGCCCCCGCCACGGACAGGGCGGACGCATCCCAGGTCCACGCCGGATAGCTCCCACACGCGCTCACATCTGAGCTAAGTTCCCACACGGCCAGGTCCCCGCCCCGCCCTATGTGGTCACCGTCAGCACCGGCTTCCGCTCGTACCTCCGTCGGTAGTACGCCGAGGTCAGTATCAGCGCCGGAACTCCCACCATCGTCGGCCACAGCCACACATACCACGTCTGCCCGAGATATCGGCCCAGCGTCACCACGCTGAACGCCGACCAAGCCGCGATATAGCTCCCGATAAAGTTCCCGATGTGCGTGTACAGCCAGAACATCTTCTCCCGCGGCTTTACAACAAAGCTCTTCAGCTGCCCGTACGCGAGCGACATCCCCAGAAACCCGAAGACGATTGCCACCACACCAAACCCCTGCACCGCCGCCGGCTTGAACGCCCCCAGGGTCGCCAGCAGGGCGCTGCTCCCAAACGTCACACCTCCCGCAATCCAGTCGATCGCCCCCGCATGCCCGCCCTTCGCGAGACTCTTCAGCTTCAACACGCGATACGCGCTGAACGCCGCATAGAAGCTGAATACCGCCACCAGCGCCAGGAACAGTACCGGGCGATACAGCGCCATCGGCAGTGCCGTCGCCCCGACCGCGCCCATGCACCACAGGTACACCATGCCCCAGCGCCTGTGCGCCGGTCCGCCCTTCGCCGTCACCAGCGCCACAGGCGCCAGCAGAAACGACCCCGAGCCGGCAGCAATATGCACCACCAGCAACGTCCTCATCCACATCGGATCAACTTGCATCGCGAACCTCGTCCAGGTGTTTCGAAACGGCTAATGTGCGATCGCACCACGCGATCATCGCCTCGCTCTCGATCTCTCCGTACTCCAGCGTCATCAACCAGTACGGCAGCTCCGGATGCCGGGCATGTTCCCGCATCAACGACTCCCGGATCTGCGCATATCTCCTCCTCTCGCCTTCCGTCTTCGTCCGAAACTCCTCCACATGCGCCCTCACCAGACCCGGCGCACCCTGGCCCGCGAAAAAGATCTTCAACAGCAGCTCGTTCCTGGGCACCTGCTGCACCGGCGGCATCTTCATCCAGCTCCGCAGACGCCTCCGCCCCGCCGCTGTCAGCTGGTACAACTTGCGCGGAGGTCCGCCCCTCTTCGCTCTCCCGCCCACCTCCGTCTTCACCTCCGCAAGACCCTCCGCGACCAGACGCTTCAACGTCGGATAGATCTGCCCATAGCTCTCCTGCCAGAAGTTCCCGATAGACGCTTCAATCGTCTGCCGAATCTCATACCCGGACATAGGCCGGAGACTCAGCATCCCCAACAAAGCCTCCGCCGTGGTCGTCTTCCCGATCGCCATAGCCCCCACTCACTTGAATATCTGGAAGATATATCTGGCAGATACTCCCTGCAAGCAAAATCAGCGCTCACTCACATCCTTGCTCAGGGGGACCCGCTCCGGCCTAAAACTCCCACCGCAACAGCGTCGCCCCAACCGTGAACCCGGCACCCACACTCGCCAGCAGCACCAGGTCACCCTTCTTCAAGCGCCCGTCATCAAGCGCCGTCTGCATCGCCAGCGGAATCGTCCCCGCCGTCGTATTGCCGTACCGGTCGATATTGATCACCACGCACTCCTCACCCATGCCCAGCCGCTCCGCCGTCGAAAGGATGATGCGCTTGTTCGCCTGGTGCGGAATAAAGCAGCTCAGGTCCCCGCCCGTCAGGCCATTGCGCGCCAGCACCGTCTCCGCCGCCTCCGCCATCTTGCGTACGGCAAACTTGTACACCGCGCCGCCATCCTGGTGCACAAAATGCATCTTCGCCGCCACCGTCTCCGCCGTCGCAGGATGCAGACTCCCGCCTCCCGGCATATTCAACGCCACCGCTCCCGACCCATCGATCTCGTGCCAGTAGTCGATCAGCCCGACCTCGTCTCCCTCGCAAGGCTCCAGCAGCACCGCCCCCGCGCCATCGCCAAAGATCACGCACGTCGCCCGGTCCGTGTAGTCGATCACCGAACTCATCACATCCGCGCCGATCACCAGCACCTTCGTGTGCATGCCGCTCTCGACCAGCTTCGCCCCCACCTGCAGCGCGTACGGAAACCCCGAGCATGCCGCCGACAGATCGAAGCCCCACGCATGCTTCGCTCCCAGCCGGTCCTGCACCAGGCAGGCCGTCGCCGGAAAAAACATATCCGGTGTCACCGTCGCGACGATAATCACCTCGACCTCGTCCGCGTCGATGCCCCGCTTCGTCAGGCAGGCCCTCGCCGCCTCCGTCGCCAGGTCACTCGTCCCGACACCCTTCTCAACAATGTGCCGTTCGCGGATCCCCGTCCGCTCCGTAATCCATTGATCGTTCGTCGCCACCATCTTTTCGAGATCTGCGTTTGTCAGCAGACGCGGCGGAACATAGGTTCCAACAGATGTGATCTTCGCCCTCACCGGCGCATGCGGCCGCAACGTCAAACTCAAATTAATCACCCCTCTGCAACAGGGCCCGGTCAAATCTCCGTCCGTGCCCACACGCACCATTCTCGCCGACATCCGTTTTCATGTCATCACATGCTGGAGCCGTCGCTCACTCGCGGCCAAGTCCTATCCCCGCCCACTGCGGAGATATGTCAGTTAATCTGCATGCGATTGTGAAAAGGGGGGAAGTGTACCGGGCGACCCACTGCGCCCGTAATGACCCGTTACCGTTGCTTCCTTCCGGACCTGGCGGGGTTGGCGGGATTACGTCGCGTAGGACCCGGCACAAGAAGAAGTTTATCACCTCCAGATACCCGCACCTCCACACGGCGCCTTGCTCCCATCCATCTCGGACCTCTACCCTCGCCCATATGCTCCCGCGTCTGCTTCTGCTGCTCTCCATCTGCACCGCAAACACCCTCGCCCAGGACGTCCACGTTCGCGTCTCGCCCGAGAGCAAAGGCTCCACCTCCAGCACTGACGACTTCCCAACCATCCAGATGGCCATGGATCACGCGCCCGAGACCGGCCCCCGCCCCGGAAAGAGCGGCAGGCCCGCACGCCTCTTCCTCCACATCGCGCCCGGCACCTACCGCGAGCGAGTCGCCGTCACCCAGAACCGCGCCAACACCACCTTCCTCGGCGAAGGCCCCGGCCCCGCCGCCGTCGTCATCACCGCCTCCATGAACGCCAGACTTGCCGGCGGGACCTTCTTCTCCGAGACCGTTCGCGTCGACGCACCTGGCTTCGAAGCCGACAACCTCACCTTTGAAAACAACGCGGGCGATACCGGGCAGGCAGTCGCCCTCGCCATCCGGTCCGATCGCGCCGTCATCAAGCACTGCCGCATCCTCGGCCATCAGGACACCCTCTTCGCCGACTTCGGTCGCCAGTACTTCCTCGACACCTACATCGAAGGCACCGTCGATTTCATCTTCGGTAACGCCGCCGCCGTCTTCGATCGCTCAGAGATCCACGAGCTCTCTCCCGGCTACCTCACCGCGCAATCCCGCACGGGCCCATCCCAGAACACCGGCTTCGTCATCCTCCACAGCCGCATCACCAGCTCTCTGGACGATCAACCCGCCGCCCCCGGCGCCACATCCCGCACACAGTTCTTTCTCGGCCGCCCCTGGCGCGCCTTCTCCCGTGCCGTCGTCATGGAATCCGATCTCCCCCGATCCCTCGCCCCGGAACTGTGGTCAGCCTGGAAGGGCAACGACAACGACCGCACCGCCTTCTACGCCGTCTACCGGAACCACGCCGCCGAAGCATCCTCCGCACCCGCACCCTCCGCACCCGCACCCTCCGCACCGGCACCCTCCCCAGCACCTTGGACCCACCAGCTCACCTCCGCCGAAGCCCGGCATTTCCTGCCCTCATCCTTTCTCGCCGGCCCGGACCACTGGAACGCCCAGGCCGAAGCCAACACCCTCCCATAACCTTCGACCAAGCGGCGCCCAGTCAGAGGACCAGCGGCGCAATCGCAACATCGAATCCACTCGACGCCAAAACAAGAGAGCCGGCCATCGTGGCCGGCTCCCATCCGTTCTCTGCCTTCTCTGTTACATGCTGCTCGCATGCGGTGCGCTGACCCCATGCTTCGACGCGATCCCATCGATCATCGTCGTATGCTCCTGGATCACCTGCGTGCCCTGTGACACAGCAGACTTCAACTCGTCGTTCTTGGTGGAGCTCTCCTCCCCCTTGAACTCGCTGAGATCCTTGTGGTGGTCCTTCACCATCGCTGAAATGTACTGCTTGTCAAACGTATCGCCGGAGAGCGCCGAAAGCTTCTTCCCGAGCGCCTCGTCAGCGGGGCTCAGCTTCGTCGGCTCCGCAATCCCGGCCTTCTCCAGAATCGGCTTCATCTGCTCGCCGAGCTTGGTATGGTCATCCACCATCTTCTGAGCGAAGTCCTTCACGTCCGGGCTCGATCCCTTCTCCAGCGCAATCTGCGCCGTCTTGATCTCGGCCATGTTGCCTTCGGCCGCCTTGCGGAGAAATGTCTTGTCATGCGCTGAGAAGCCGCCGCTGCCCTTCATTCCCATTCCGCTCGTGCATGTCTGACCAAACATCGCTCCGCTGGTCAACACCGTCGCACCGCACAGAACCGCAATACGTATACCCTTGTAGCTCATCTCTAAATCTCCTTGGCTTCGCTTCACACTGTGCTTCCCTTTGTTGGGTGTCTGAACCGGGCTAAATGTTGCTCCGGAAATACCACCCTTTTCTCTCCCTCACCTCCCACCCAAATTTTCTTCACCTCATCATAGAAATCAGTTGTCCACCTCCGCCTCACCTCCGTTCGATCCACCGCAGGGCTCGCTCTCCGCTGCCTCTCCAGAGGTCACGCCGCCTCACTTCCTGGCTGATCTCTACACCTTCAACTGGACCGAGCTCAATCTCCGCCTTCCCCTCGTCAGCGCCTCCGCCGTCGGCCTCTGTATCTTCACCGGCCTCCTCGCCGGCCACCCCGGTGGCGGTCTCATCGCAGGTGGCGGAGCCTTCACCGTCGGCTTCGGCGCCAACCAGCGCATCGCCGACTCCCGCCTCGTCCCCATGCTCGCCGCCATCTTCGCCACCGCCAGCGCCACCCTCGCCGGAACCATCGTCGGCCACCACGGCTATGCGCTCGTCCTCGCCGCCTGCGGCTCCGCCTTCATCTACGGCGTTCTCACCGCGCAGAACACCGGCCTATCCTGGGTCGGTCAGCAGGCATCCGTCGCGCTTCTCGTCGCCTCCGCCTTCCCCAGCTCAGCACGCCCCGCACTCGTCCGCGCCGGTCTCATCCTCGCCGGCGGAGCGGTTCAGCTCCTCATCACCTCCATCGGCCTCCGCCTCCTACCAGAGCTCCATAAGAACCTCGTTGCCCTTCCCCGCTCCGTCTACACCACCCTCTCGGACACCCTTCAGATACGCCGCCAGGATCTCCTTCATCGCCTCCATGACCTCCCCTTCGCCCTCCCCGGCCTTTCGCAGAGCCAGACGCTCACCTACTCCCTTCGGCTCGTCCTCACGGTCGCCATCGCCTCAGAGCTCTACCATCGCCTCGGCATCCAGTCCGGCTACTGGATCCCCATGACCGCCCTCCTCGTTCAGAAGCCCGCCTTCTTCGAGACCCTCACCCGCGCCGGATCCCGGATCCTCGGAACCCTCGCCGGCGCCTGGCTCTGCAGCCTGCTCCTCGCCCACGTCTCCTTTACCCTTCCCGTACTCGCCGCCGCCGCCACCCTCTCCGCTCTGCTCGCCTTCGCCACCAACGCCGTCAACTACGGCCTCTTCACCACCTTTCTCACCTCCTACATCGTCTTTCTCCTCTCGCTCAACCAGATCCCCGGACCCGTCATCGCCCACCGCCGCGCCTGGTGCACCACCCTCGGCGGCCTCATCGCCCTCATCATCCACATCGACGCCCTCCGCCGGCTCCGTCCCCGGCCCTAAAGGTCGTCTCACTCGCCGAAGCACCCCGTTACATCTCCGCATATGCCCGGATATGTGTAGATCCACCACGGGAAAGGGCTCGACCCGTGGCAAATCGGCGCGCTACCCTTGACCCGCCATGAACCGCTTTGTCCGTCTGTTCTGCCTCCTTGTGCTGCCAGTCTCCAGTCTCGCTCAGACCGTCCTGAACCCACCGGATCTCACGGGCTACATCACCCGCATCGCCTCCCCCATCGACTTCGACGTCGCCGGGACGCACGTGATCATCAACAACGAAACCCTCTACCGCGTTCCGGACAGCAAACTGAACCTTGCAACCCGCACCCCGCTTCCGCTCTTCCTGGGAGAGAACGTTGACATCTTCGGCAAGCGCGACCATAAGCATCACACCGTCGTTGCCGAAACGATCATCACGCATCCAGTAAATCCGCTACCGGTCTCCGGTGCCGGCATCATCGACCTCCTCATGCCCGCGTCCGCCACCTCCGGCGATCGCATCGTGCGCGCTGATGGCTACCTTCTCCACGTACGCCCCGACACCGCACTCACGTTTGTTCCCCCTCTTGTCGCAGGGACGTCCCTCTCGACCAATCTCTGGATCAACTATCACGGCATACAGCAGGCAGACGGCACCGTCCTCCTCGACCGTGCTGAGCTTCGCGCCAACGAGATCAAGCCGGCAGAAGCAGAGCTCCGCAGCGAAAGCGAGTACGACCCCGCCGCCGTTCCTCCCGACGCAAAGCAGGGCTATTTCAGTAAGGGCACCTTCGGCGTAGATCCCCACCTTATTCCGCCGTACACAAAATTCCCCCTCCTGCAGCAGCGCGCCGTGCGCATTGGCAACTCCATCGTCCCCGCCTTTCAGCGCCAGCTCACCGACGCCGATCCCACCAAGATCCACTTCCGCTTTCAGCTCGTCGACCAGCCCCGCTGGCACGACGCGCTCACCCTTCCGAGCGGCGTCATACTCGTGCCGTTTCAGCTCGTTGACAGGCTCGCCAACGACTCTCAACTTGCCGCCGTCCTCGCCGACAACATCGCCGTAGCGCTCGAAAAGCAGACGATGCGCGCAACCCCCACCGACACCGCCATCAAGGCCGCCCAACTCCTCGGAACCGCCGGCGGCTTCGTCGTTCCCGGCCTCGATCTCGCAACCGGGATAGCAACCGGCAGCGCCGACGCGCATCTCCTCTTGCAGGAGCAGCAGCAGAGCGGGCGCGTCAGCCTCTGCCTGCTTCACGACGCCGGGTACGATCTCAGGGAGGCGCCTATCGCCTGGTGGCTCCTCGCCCCCTCCAGGCCAACCGCCATCACATCGGTGTCGCTCCCCTCACGCGCGGCGTACCTCTACCTTGCCCTGGGCACCACCTGGCGGCAAACTCTCTCCTCCTCATCCACGCCCACCGGCGCCCCTATCGCTACGCCCGCCAGCACTCCGTAGCAAACGGCCTTGGTAGACTAGAAGTCCGTGTCTACTCTCGCCACCCTCGACCTCGAAGTTCCCGCCAAAACCCGCCCCAAGGTCGGCTTCGTCTCCCTCGGCTGCCCCAAAAACCTCGTCGACTCCGAAGTCATGATGGGCATGCTCCATCACAACGGAGCGGAGCTCACCCCCGACGCCGCCGACGCCGAGATCATCGTCATCAACACCTGCTCCTTCATCGACTCCGCCAAGCAGGAGTCCGTGAACACCATCCTCGAGATGGTCCAGCACAAGCAGGCCAACGGCGGCAAAGCCCAGCGCATCATCGTCGCCGGCTGCCTCGTCGAGCGCTACCGTGACGAGATCCGCAAAAACATCCCCGAGGTCGACGCCGTCGTCGGCACCGGCGAGCTTGAAGGCATCCTCGCCGCCGCAGGCCTCACCCCGACCGGCCATGTAGCCGACCCTGGCTCCCCCTTCAACATCCTCCCCCAGGGTGCCTCCGCCAACCGCGCTCCCTCCGCCGTCAGCCAGCACTCGCGACCTTCCGTAGACGGCCGGCCAGACGCCCCCCAGCTCCAGATCTCGCAGGCAGAACCAGGCACCCCCGCATCCCGCCCCGAGGGCGACGCCCGAGAGCAGTCCGGCCGCTTCTCCCGCGAGGCATGGGACGGCGCCACCGCGCAGCTCCCCACCTACCTCTACACCGAAGACACCCCCCGCATCCTCACCACCCCTCGCGCCAGCGCCTACATCAAGATCGCCGAGGGCTGCGATCACCCCTGCTCCTTCTGCATCATCCCCCAGCTTCGCGGCAAGTTCCGCTCCCGCCCCGTCGCCTCCGTCGTCGCCGAGGCCCGCTCTCTCGTTGCCCAGGGCGTCCGCGAGATCACCCTCATCGGCCAGGACACCACCTGCTACGGCGAAGACCTCCCCAAAGACCCGCTCACCGGCAAGCGCCCGGAGCTCGCCGACCTCCTCGATGCCCTCGCGCCCCTCCCCGGCCTCAAGTGGCTCCGCTTCCTCTACGCCTACCCTAACAAGATCACCACCCGCCTCCTCGAGACCATCGCGAAGCACGACTCCGTCGCCAAGTATCTGGACGTCCCCCTCCAGCACGCCAGCGGCGACGTCCTCAAACGCATGAAGCGCGGCGGCTCCGGCGACCGCTTCCTCCAGATCATCGACAAGGCCCGCAGCATCGTTCCCGGTCTCGTCCTCCGCACCTCCTTCATCGTCGGCTTCCCCGGCGAAACCGAGGCTGACTTCCAGGAGCTCTGCGACTTCGTCACCGCCGCGAAGATCGACTGGCTAGGCGTCTTCACCTACTCGGACGAGGACGGCGCACAGGCCTTCAACCTCCCCGCCGCCTCCAAGCTCCCCAAACGCACCATCGAGACCCGCCGCCGCAAGCTCATGCGCCTCCAGCAAAAGATCTCCGCTCGAGCGAAGCGCGACTGGATCGGCCGCGAGCTCGACGTCCTCGTCGAGGGCCCCAGCGAAGAGACCGAGCTCCTCTGGGAAGGCCGCTCCGCCCAGCACGCACCCGAGATCGATGGCAAAATCTTCATCAACGACTTCGGCCCCCACGAAGCTCTCGTCCCCGGCACCTTCTACCGCGCCGAAATCACCGAGTCCCACGACTACGACCTGGTAGCCCGCATCCTCGACTGAGCTTAGTCGTTGAGTAGCGAGCTTGATCGTCATCCCGCACCGCCCCCGCAGCTCGGAAGGGCTGGCGCAACCAACCTCCGCAAACGGCTATGATGGAGAAGCTACGCCGCTGAGGATCCTCGTCCCTGAGGCCGTCCTCTCGCGGAGGTCCACACTCAACCCCATTCGTTCGAAGACTTTACAAAAAGTACGGGGGGGGGAGGGGAGGTACCCTCGAGGCACCCCCAACCGCAGTCCGACAGGGAACACGATGACCGCACCCAAAGCACTCTTCTGCCCCATCTGCCGCAAAGTCGTCCTCGCCACCGACGAAGACTTCCCCTTCTGCTCCGACCGTTGCCGCATCCTCGACCTCGGCAAATGGGCCAGCGGAGACTACAGGATCTCCTCACCCATCCTCGACCCCGATCTCCTCGAAGAGCTCGAGCACGGCGAGCAGCAACGCGAGCCCGTCCACGAAGACTCCGACGACCAGCCCACCCGGTACAAGCACTAAATGGCTCACCAGCCGCAACCCCGGCAGGACCTGCGCCAACTCTCCACCCGGAAGACGCGCTGGGCCTGGACCCTCGCCACCTTCTTCGGAGCCGGCCTCCTCCGCCCCGGCCCCGGGACCTACGGCTCAATCGCCGCCGTCCTGCTTTGGTTCGGAGCCGCCCACCTGCTCCATCCCACACCCACAGCCCTCGCCATCGGCACCGCGGCAGCAGCCCTCGCCGCCGTCGCAGCAGGGATCCCCGCCGCCACCATCGTCGCCCGTGAGTCCGGCCGCGAAGACCCCGGCCACGTGGTCATCGACGAGGTCGCCGGCCAGCTCATCGCTCTCATCGCCATCCCCCCCGACTGGCAGCACGCCGCCCTCTCCCTCCTCCTCTTCCGCCTCTTCGACATCTTCAAGCCTCCTCCCATCCGCCAGCTCGAGCGCCTGCCCAACGGCACCGGCATCATGCTCGACGACGTAGCCGCCGGCATCCTCGCCCTGATTGTCGCGCAGCTCATTCACCTTCGCTTCTGACCGCATCACATTCGACCCGTCCAGCCATTGCACTCCCGTAAGCCGCGGTCTACGCTGTGGTCAGGCCCATGACACCTCTCCTCAAAACCGGCAGGCAGGACTCGCAAACCACCCCCGCACCCCATCTCGACCGGCTCTCTCCCCCCGCCGCCCTGCCCGGTGGCGACGTAGACGTCTACGGCACCTCTTTGAATGGCGGCGACGGCAGGTTGCCCCACGGAACGATCGGCGACATGGAAACGCGCACCACGCTCAGCCGCTCGCAACAGGTCACTATCCGCGTTCCGGATGGCTGCATCTCCGGGGAGCTGGTGCTTCAGCATGATGGCGTCGCATCCAATCCGCTTCCCCTCCGCGTCGCCGTTCCTATGGCCGAGAATCTCCACCCGGTATCGAATCCTGCCGTCGATGCCGATGGCAACCTCTTCGTCACCTTCTCCGGATCGCGCGGTCAGGTCGTTCCCGTCTCCGTCTTCCGGGTCGAGCGCGACTTCCAGATGCGTCCCTTCGCCCGCGAGATCCTCAATGCCACCGGTCTAGCGTTTGGCCCAGACGCCCACCTTTACGTCAGTTCGCGAGCCGAGGGCAGTGTCTACCGCGTCTCTCCCACTGGCGCCGTCTCCACCTACGCCGAGGGCCTAGGCCTCGCGACGGGCATAGCCTTCGACTTCGAAGGCAATCTCTACGTTGGCGACCGCTCAGGAACCATCTTCAAGATCGCTCCCGGACGATCGCGCGACTTCGCTGCCCCGCATACCGATCGGGAGACCTTTGTCTTCGCTACCCTTGAGCCGTCGATGGCCGCCTACCACCTCGCGTTCAACAGCACGGGGACGCTCTTCGTCACGGGTCCCACTACCAGTTCCAGCCAGATCATCCACGCCATCGACCGCGACGGCAACACCACTGTCTTCTACAAGGGACTGGGCCGGGCGCAAGGCATGGCCTTCGATGTCGACGATAACCTCTACGTCGCCGCCTCTCTCCACGGGCGACGCGGCATCATCCGTGTCACGCCTGCCGCCGAGGCCTCACTCGTCGTCTCCGGCTCCAATCTCATCGGATTGGCGTTTCTGGAAGATGGGTGCGCCGCGTTGGCCACGCGCGACGCCCTGTACCACCTTGATATGGGTGTCGAAGGACGACCACTCATCTGATTAGCGACGAGCAGATCCGAGCTTTGTCCTGGCACTTTGATCACCCACGGAACCCCAGATCCAAGTGGCGCACACAGCGTTCCATCCGTTCAATTCGCCGTGCCGGGTGCGGCCGGGCTCGCAGCATAAATGGCTTATTCCGCATCTCATAACGAGACGTCATCCGGGTTGCTCCGCGGCCGTTTGACGGGGGAGAGACAGATTAGAAATGATCGCTGAAATCATCGCAGCCGGCTCCGAGATGCTCACCCCGCACCGGCAGGACACCAACTCCCTATATCTCACCGAACAGCTCAATGACCTTGGCGTCGAGGTCGCATTCAAGACGATCGTCGGCGACTCCCTCGATCACCTCACCGGAGCCGCGCGCATTGCTCTCTCGCGCGCCGACATCGTCCTCTTCTCCGGCGGCCTCGGACCGACGGAAGACGACCTCACCCGCGAGGCGGTCGCTGCCGCACTCGGGATCCCTCTTCAACGCGACCCCATACTCCTCGCCGGGCTCGAGAGGCGCTTCGCCGATCGCAATATCGTCATGCCGCCCAACAACCAGAAACAGGCTGACGTACTCGAAGGTGCAGTCATCCTCCCCAACCGGACCGGCAGCGCCGCAGGTCAGTTTCTCAACGCCGGCTTCGAAGGCCAGAACCGTATCGTCGTTCTCCTCCCTGGACCACCCGGTGAGCTCAAGACCCTGTTCGCGGAGGAGTGCCGTCCTCGCCTTGCAGCGATCCTTCCAGCGACTTACATCGCGCGACGCATGCTGCGGATGGCTCTTATCCCGGAGTCGCAGGTCGACGCCCGCAGTGCGCCGATCTATAACCAGTACACCGATGTCCAGACCACGATTCTGGCCGGCTCCGCGGAGATCCAGCTGCACTTCGCCTGCTCCAAGAGCACGCAAGCCGAAGCACAGCGGCGTGTCGATGATGTTGCGGATCGGATTGAGCGTGAGATGGGCGACGATATCTTCTCCGCCCATGGCGAATCTCTCCCCGAGATCATTCACCTTATGCTCGGGATGCGTCACCTCTCTCTCGCCGCTGCCGAGAGCTGCACCGGAGGCCTGCTCTCCCATCGCCTCACCGCAATCCCAAACAGCTCCAGCACCTTTCTCGGCGGAGCCGTCGTCTACACCACCGAGCTCAAGACGGAGTTCGCCGAGGTTCCCAAGGAGCTCATCGACTCAGCCGGCTCAGTCAGCCGTGAGGTAGCCCAAGCTCTTGCTGAAGGCATTCGCAGACGCACCGGTGCCTCATTTGGCCTGTCCGTGACCGGCCTTGCAGGCCCTGGTGGAGGACCTCCGGGACCTGACGAGAAGAAGCGCATTGGCCTGGTCTACATCGGCCTTGCGGATAGCTCCGGAACCGCGATAAAGGAACTCAACATCCCCGGCGATCGCGATCGAGTACGGCTTTGGGCGACGCAGCACGCGCTCGAGATGGTACGACGTAAGCTTCTCTGACCCCGCGACCGGCTTCTAAACCAACGCCGATTCTCCATCTGTTCCTGGTGAGCCCTTCACTTCGTGTCATGACATCCTGTCGCCTCCTTCGCGGTAAAGATCCTGCGTGCGTACCACCCCATGGGTCCCCTTGCTAAACTCAACTCTGCGCCCATGAACCCCTGGCTACCTACGCTTGCGATCGCCTACCTGTTAGGCTCCATCCCCTCCGGATATCTGCTCGTCCGCACCTTCCGCAAACAGGACATCCGATCCATGGGGAGCGGAAACATCGGCGCCACAAACGTCGCGCGATCCGGAGCCAGGGGCCTGGGAATTGCAACGCTCCTTCTCGATATGGCGAAGGGCCTCGTAGCCGTTCTGATCGCCCGTAGTCTCGCTCCGGGAAATATGAACATCGCGATCACCGCCGCGATCGCCGCCATTCTCGGCCATGTCTTTCCTGTGTGGCTCTCCTTCAAGGGCGGGAAGGGTGTCGCCACCGGACTCGGAGTATTTCTGGCGCTTACCTGGCCCTCCACTCTGGCGGTGTTCCTCATCTTCGCTTTGGTATTCACCTTCACGCGCTACGTCTCGCTCGCGTCCATCCTCGCCGCCGCGTCCTTTCCGCTTTTCGCCTTCTACTTCATTCCGGATCGGACCCCCCCGGTCATCTTCGGCGTCGTCTTCATTCCGCTGCTCATCATCGCGAAACATCACGCCAACATCCGCCGTCTTCTCTCCGGCACGGAGAGTCGTTTCAGCAGCCGAAAGGCTGTAGCTTGAGCCGCATCGCGGTGCTTGGCGCGGGTGCCTGGGGAACCGCCCTGGCAATCTCTCTCTCTCGCCGCGGTGGCCACCAGATCGTCCTCTGGTCGCACTCTGCGCCACTCGCCGAGCAGCTCAACGACGTGGGAGAAAACCTGCCCTACCTCCCGGGGTTTACGCTGCCCGCCGGAATCGACGTCACCTCCGACCTCCCTGCCGCGATCTTTGAAGCCGACATCCTCCTTTGTGTCACTCCATCGCAGCACCTCCGGGGTGTGATCCGCGACATCGCACCCTTGCTCACCAGGGACCAGATACTCCTCACGGCCTCGAAGGGGCTGGAGGAGAGCACCAATCTGCGTATGTCCCAGGTCATCAAATCACTCACGTCGAACCGTTGCGCCGTGCTCAGCGGACCATCCTTTGCACAGGAGGTCGCAGCCGGCATCCCCACTGCCATCGTCGCAGCCGCTTCGCAACCGACTCTGGCCCAAACGATTCAGCGCGAGTTCTCCTCGCCCTCCCTCCGCATCTACACCAACGACGACATGGCCGGAGTGGAACTAGGCGGTGCCCTAAAGAACGTTATCGCGCTTGCTGCCGGAGTGGTGCACGGACTCAACCTTGGCCATAACTCCGCGGCAGCCCTGATCACCCGCGGAATCGCCGAGATCACTCGCCTGGCTATGGCGTGTGGAGGGCACCGCCAGACGCTCTCCGGACTTGCGGGCCTGGGAGACCTCGTTCTCACCTGCACCGGATCCCTGTCACGCAATCGCTCGGTCGGAGTTGAGCTCGGCCGCGGGCGACATCTCCCGGACATTCTGGCGGGGATGCACGGAAGGGTCGCCGAAGGGGTCCGGAGCACGGGCGCCGCCCTGCAGCTGGCCGCACGCTACAGCGTCGAGATGCCAATTACAGAGCAGATGAATGCCATACTGCATCACGGCAAGCCCCCGCGAGACGCCATTCGCGACCTGATGTCCCGCCCTGGCCGCGACGAGTAGCCACGGCTCCCACCTGCATCGCACCGCGGTTGTTCAAAATAGTTGGCGTTCGGCCCGACTGATCCACACTTATGCGAGCGGACCTAGCAGCCGCCCTGATCCCGGCTCAACTCTTCATTTCGCCTTTCGATCTCAGCCGACTCCTTCGGCTGGAGGCGCTTAAGAATGTCGAGCAGCTTTGCCGGCTGAAAGGACTCAAGGTGAAAGTCCGCATCGCTACATGAGTCCGTACCGGGAGCCGAGATGACGATCACGGGCAACTTCGGTTGCATTCTCTTGATCCCCTGCACCAGTTCCTCGCAGCCCATGTCATCGATGCCGAGATCGATGACCGCTCCGTTGACGGCCGGGTAACGTTCCAACATCTCGAGCGCCTCGCCGCCACTGTAGGCCGTCAAGACATTCAGCTTCGCTGTCTCGATGACGAGTTTGCGGGTCGAGATACTTCCCGGATACTCCCGGTCTACAACGAGAAAACAAGGTCGAACCATATCCCGCATTATCTACTAATTCAGAAATCGTCAGACTTCCCTGGCACCGATCCCTCATAAAAAGGAAGTTCAAGGGTGCGCCCGCGAGCTGCACCCTCACCACACAGGCACCTCATGCACCGACGATTCGATCAGCTTCGGGGGGTACGCCTACGTGCGGCTGCAGCTATCGCTCTCCGCTTGGCGCTGCGATCGTCTGCCCTAACGGGACCGGTCTGCCGAAGTTCGGCGTTCCGTCCACCTTCCAGGTGAACGGCTGGGCTCGAGGCGACCGCCTGTCTCCGCAACCCTGATTCGGCCCCGGGTTGGCATGGTAGATGATCCAGTCCTGCTTGCCATCCGGAGACTTGAAGAAGCCATTATGTCCTGTCCCGAATGCCCCACCCTCAGGGTTCTGACGAAACAGCGGCTCGCGCGACTTCGTCCAACTCGCCGCGTCCAGCAGGTTCGCCGCCGCCGAAGCCGTCAACATCCCAAGCTCGTAGTAGTTCGTCCAGCATGCGCTGCCTGAGTAGATAACAAACACCTTGCCATCATGCTCCAGCACCTCGGGCCCCTCATTCACATCCACGTGCGGCAGGTTCTGGATGGTCCTTCCATCCACCGCATCAAGGTCGCCCACCTTCTCCCATGCGAACTGCGGCGTCGAGATCCGTGTCCTGGGCCCTTCAATCGTCCAGGGATCCTTCAGCCTCGCAATGTAGATCGACTGAACGCCGTTCGTATCGCCCTCCCACCCCGACCACACCATGTACATCTTCCCGCCGGTCTGCTTGCTGGGCTCGAGAACTGTGGCATCTATAGCCCACTTATCGGTTGCGTCCGCCACCTTTCCTTTCAGCGTCCACTTCCCCTCCGTCGGATCATCCGACTCATTCTCGACCACGTAGATTCGGTGATCCTTGTTTTTACCCGCGTCCGCCGCAAAGTAGATGTACCACCTGCCGTTCAGCCTGTGCAGCTCCGGTGCCCAGAGCTCCTTCGAGTACGCCTGGCCCTCCGGCGGTGTCCACACCACCGTCTTCTCCGCATTCGCCAGGTTCTCGATCCGCCGTGTCTTCCAGATCGTCAGGTTGCTTCCGGTCGAATTCATGTAGTAGTACCAGCCATCCCGCGTCACAACCCATGGATCAGGCCCTGAGCTCTTCAGCGGATTCGTCAGCGTCCTTCGGCCTTCAGCACCTTGCCCGGAGGCACACGTCACCCATCCGAAACTCACCAAAATCATCAGTACCGCAGATCCAATCCACTTCACGTCAGCCCCCCGTTGCGCCATGCACAGGCGCCCGCTCGAAAGCATAACAACTCCCGACGCCTGCCAGTATGGAAGAAGTTGATGCGTGCCGCCCCACGGCCCACACTCAGCCTGCGAGAATGAAAGCAACGGCTATGCCCATTCGACTCCCCTCCGAGTTCTCGGCTCTCATCTTCGACTGCGACGGCACCCTCGTCGACACCGCACCCGCGCACCTAGCAGCCGTTCAACAGGCCATCGCGCCCCAGGGGCACACCATGCCTCGCGACTGGTACATGGCTCGTGCGGGTCTCACGCCCGACGCCCTTCTCGACTCCCTCGAAGCCGAAGCCCAGTCGCTCGGAAACCCTGCAACGCCCCTCGACCGCGCCGTCATCTTCGCTCGCTACACCGGCCTGTTTCAGGAGAGTCTCCAGCATCTCCGGGAGGTCGAAGCTGTGGCCTCTCTCGCCCGCGAGTGGCACGGCAAAGTTCCCATGGCCGTGGCCTCCAACGGCCGTCGAGCCAACGTGGAGTCCAGCCTCCGCGCTACGGGCCTCCTCTCCCTCTTCAGCCACCTTGTCGCCGCGGAAGATGTGGCCCGAGGCAAGCCTGCACCAGACGTCTTCCTTGAAGCCGCGCGGCGCTTAGGTGCCGCACCCGCAACCTGCGTCGTCCTTGAAGACTCCGACGAAGGCCTCGAAGCGGCACACGCTGCGGGCATGCGCTCCGTCGATGTTCGCCTCACCTGATCGACCCGGATCTTGATCAGTGTGAGGTCGCCGGGGTCAGCAGCTTCGTCAGGTAGTCCAGCGCACGAGGATCGCTCGACTGCCCCAGCCAGAAGACCGCCTGCTTGCGAACCTCCGGGTCCTTGCTTGATCCCGCCACCTGAATAAGCTGCGTCGCCGCCTCGTCTCCAGGTAATCGCGACAGCGCGAACACCGCTGATCTGCGCACCTGCTCATCAGGATCGTTCGCCGCCGCATCGCGCAGATCGCCCGACATCTGCTTGCCTCCCTTTGTCGCCATCCAGAACTGCGCCTGCTTGCGCACCTGTGGCGATGCGTCGCCGTGAGCCATGCGGATCAACTCCTCAAGCGCCCCAGGCTCCTTCGATAAGGTCAGATCAAAGGTGATCTTCTCGCGGAAGCGCGGGTCCGTGTCCTCCCGGGCAAATCTCCTCAGCACCGCAAGCCCCTCCGCTCCTCGCTGATTCGCCAGCCAGAAAGCCGCCTTCTCTCTCAGCTCCAGATCGTTTGGAGCACTGGCAAGCGCCGTAAGCGTCGGCACCGTCTCCGGAGACCTGTGCAACGCAATCAGAAAGATCGCGCCGTCGCGAAGCCGCCGGGAGTTGTTCGCCGTCGCCAGCGCCTTGAGCGTCGCGATGCTATCCGATGGCGCGACGTTTGTAAGCCAGACGAATCGCAGGCCACCCGCATCAATCTGCCGCTCCGGGCTCTCTGCCCGCAGCTTCTCGACAGCCCCACCGGCAACTCTCATAAGCACAAGGGCATGATCCTGCGTGGAAGGTCGCGTCTTACTTGTGGAGTCACTTGAATGCCGATCATCCTCAAGATACGTGACATCACCCGAGTGCCAGCCACTCTGAAACTTGTCCATAACGGGGATGGAATATCCAACCCAGACCGGCGATCCAGAGGCCTTCAGAGTCTCAAGCTCCGATGCAAGTCCATGATCCACTCCGCTTGTCGTCAGCTGCGCGTGAACGATCTCGGGCTGTTGCGCAGATGCCTGCGCTCCGACACCTATGGACAAAGCTACTGTGAGAATGCAGGACAGAGTACGCATGGGGATATCTCCTTGAATCTGAAACAGTGGGCGAGTGAATGACGTCTTCAACCAGAAACCGGGCTCTACTTCAGCAGCTCCAGCATGTAATCCGTTGCCGCCTTATCCGGCATGATGGCCAGTTGAGAGACGATCGAACGCTTCATCTGAAGATCCTTCTCGTTTCGAGCGAGCTCAACCATCCGGGGTGCGTCCTGCGAGATAAAGAATGCTGAGATGATCGACCTCTTCACCTGTGGGTCCGACGTCGTTCGATACACCTCGGCCAGGCTGTCGTTCGCACGTTTGCCCTGGAAGACCGCAGTCATCTGGATCGCCTCTCGCTGCAGCTCTATTCCCATCTTGCCCAGCACCACATCACGAAGAATGCTCTGCGCCTCCGGACTCTTGCTTTGCGCCAGAACGAAGATTGCGTGCTTCTTGATCCCGGCCGGCTGATCACCGCTAAGAACGCCTCGAAGAAGCGGGATCGCCTGAGCTGGATCTCGATTGAGCAGCGAGTTCAAGGCCAGGATCTTCAAGTCGCCATTCGAACCCCGCGGCGATCCGCTGCCTGCATCATCGAAGTCGTAGCTGAACTGCCCCATCGGAGGAATGGGCGGCATTGGAGGCATCGGAGGCACCTGAACCCTCACGTCCGTGCGAAGCTCGATCCCAAGCGCGGAGCAGTCTTTGTTCCAGGGGCTCGACGCATACTGAGACCGGAGTTGATAGCAGGTCGCCATCGCTAACGGCCCCTTCCCGAGCTTATTCAGGGAGTACGCCTTCCAGTAAAGGGCCGCGTCCGCCTTCTTCGTCTTGGCATCCACCACATGGTCGAAAGAGGCTATCGCATCAGTCCACCGGTGCTCATTCATGGCCTTTGTACCCATGGCATAAGCGCCATCGTCGTCGGCCCCAGTGGTCTCGATAGCGCGGGCATGAAGCGTCAGCGAGCTGAACAGCAGCAAGATCACAGACGGAGAAAGAAGTGCATTGGTAAGTTTGTTGTTCATGGTAAGTCTCCCTATTGCCTCGTGTCGTTCTGCCGAAGAATGCGTATATCCAGCAAAAGCCCGTCGGTGTTCATCTCAAAACGTATGTGCCAACCTCGGTCGAGGACAGGCTCGTGATCAAGCGTGGTCAGCACACGACCAAGGTTTTCGAGGACTGAGGCCTCCGCCAGATCACCCTCGTCGTGCGCCTTGCTCACGTAAACAGCGTTCTTCAGCAGCAGATCGTGGGCCTGCGTTCGGGTCGTCTCTGCCAGCGGCCCGGAAGCATGGTTCACCTCGGTCAACAACCGCTCCGCACTGTCCAGGTGGTTCACGATCGCGGGATCATGCGGCTGTTCCGTAAGCGGACCCGGCCTTTGAAACGCCAGCTGCGTGTGCCTCCGTTCAGAGAGTCGGCGCTGATGAAGTCCGACAAAAGCGAAGGAAGCAAGGAGCAGCAGCGCGGCCACAGCACCGCCGATCGCAGAGCGCCCCCACTTCCAGGAATGCAGACCGAACCACTGTCTCCTTCCCTCCAACGAAGTGGCGGGAAGGCTACCGCGCAGCCGCTGCCACGCGTGATCGAGATTCGGTTGCGGAACCGGCTCAGCAGAAAACACCCGCAGCGTCTCCGCGATGGACTCCGAAACTCCCGCGCACTCGGCACATACTTCCAGATGCTCGCGAATCACCTCGTCGTTACGGCTCTCTCGAAGCTGATAAGCGATCAGATCCTCTTCAACTACGTGTCTCATCGAACTCCTCCCGCAAGTGGCGCGAGCGATCGACGCAACTTGCTCACAGCTCGGAAGATCGCCTGCTTTGCCGAGTTCGTCGGCACCTTTAGAGCCGTTGCGATCTCGCTGATTGGCAGATCTTCCATGTGGCGAAGCGTGAAGGCGGTGCGTTCCATGGGCGTCAGCGCGTCCATAGCCTCTCGCCGCAGCTTCGCTGTCTCTGTATTCAGGAGCACGCGCTCCGGCCCGGCCTGCGTATCGGCTACCTGCGTCAATCCATCCCGGCTCTCACCGAATTCGCCGATCCGTTCTGCCGCGTGCGTCACATCACGGCTGCGGCGCTCTACAAGGTTGATGGCTGTGTTCATGGCAATCCTGTTCACCCAGGTTGAAAAGCTCGCATCCTGCCGAAAGGTAGACAACCTGTTGTAGGCCCGCAGAAAGGCCTCCTGCACTACCTCCTCCGCGTCGGCGCTGTCCCCGGTAATGCGAAATGCGATTCGAAATGCAAACTGGTAGTAGCTGTCGACAAGAAGCCGATATGCATCCCGGTCGCCCGCGAGTACCTGCCGTATCGCTTCTTTGTCGGCTTTATCCATTCGCCCGATTAGACAAGGACCTTCCTCCGCAGTTAGGTAGCAGACAGGATTTATTTGTTTTGAGAAGTCCCACGTCCGCCGTGCCCGACCTCCCCACTACCATCGGGCACGTCCGCGTCCAGCAGACAGGCCTGATCACGCCAAGGCACACAGTCTCGAGCCGCGAAATGAAAGCTCTCGCGGGGCACCCTCTGGACGCAAAGGGGCCTTCAGCTACTTTGCACAGGATGTGGCGATCTCAAGTGCGCGGACTCAAGGTTTTCAACGGCGGTCCTACTCAACCGAAGTAAGGGGTAGCAGCCTCGGCTTCACCTTCTGGCCGTGACATCTACGCCCCCGTCTAAGGCTCAGTGGACCCGTTGCTTCCAAAGCGAGCGCCGGACCGGAAAACCTACGGAGAACTGCAGGTTCGGCGTATCTGGTGTGACACCTACTCCGAAGCTCAGGTCGACCGTGCGCCCCGGCGCGTACAGGTACGATGTGCCCACCCGCAGCGTCCCTTCAACGAGGTAGGACGCAGGGAGTGCGGTGCCGTTCAGATGTGTCTCCCGCGTGAACCTTTGATCCCAGCCCAGAGTCATGGAGGTCTCAGGATTCAACGCCAGGATCGATCCAAGCTGGAACCCGATGGAATCCCCAGGCCGGAAGTGACCCGGTATCATCGCATCCGGGTTTTGCGGATCATTGGCCGGAATCCAGTGAGTTCCCGGCAGATTCGCCGAATACGATAGGTTGCCGAAGAACACGACAGGATCGCTCGACTTCGCTGCCGTCAGATTCCCCTGTAATCCATAAAATCCGGAACCAAGCGCCGTCTGACTGCTTCCAAGGTCGAATGCGTTCTCGCCCGTGGTGGTCTTGAATCGGACGTTGGCCAGTAGGTCTGGTATATGTCTGTGTTCGGTCGTAAGCTGCCGAGAAAGCGCTACCTGCAGATCGCCCAGGCCAAAGCTGCTCTGGTTTGTCTGCACATTGTTCGCATCCACAGTTCTACTCAGCTCGTATCCGTACGGAATCGTGAGATCGAATTGAAACTTCTTAGGCAGACCCAGTCTGGCCGTGAAGGTCGGGAGCAGAATATCTTTTCGCAACCTCTGTGAGGTGATGTCCCCAACCACCAGCACCGGAAGCAGCGCAAATCCGTTCACCGTAACGTGGTCCGATGACGCGCTGAAGTAGGACACAGTATTATCCATCTCCAGCGTTCCTGGAGGCAGCAACAGACCGCCCCGCACCAGCAATGCCTGATCCAGCGCCTCTGTAGCCTTTCGCTCCTCCGCGTCAAACGTCCCATTCAGCACGACGGCGGCGGACGCTGGCGTCGCCGGCGCGGTTGCAACGGGCGCGCTCGTCGAAACCATCGACGCCTCCATCGCAGGTCCGCCGGTTCGCAAAGGCGTTACTGCTCGCGGCGCAACACTGCCCCCTGCTGTTCCATTCAGCCGCGTCTCCAGTTCTTGCACCCGCTCCAGCAGATTGCGGATGATCGCGTCCCGGGTTCTCAGAGCCTCCGCTACCCGGATGTCGACCGGATCCCTTACCGGCGGCGGTGGTGGCGAAGCCTCAGAGGGCGACGCTGTTGCCACCGTCGTCTGTGCTCTCAGCAAACCCGGCCCCAGCAATAGAAGAGATCCCAACAACACCAGCTTCGAACGCATAAAGATCCTTGAACTAATACAGAAGATTCGTGGGAATCTGTGTTCCGATCCCTCGCGATATAAGTGTCTCGTCGGGCAGCAGACGAGACTGCGCCGTTACGTTCTTCGGCACGGTCATCCGCTCGTCCGGAGGATGAACGACGAACATGATGCCATTCTTCCAGATCTCCGCAAAGCGGCTCGTCTTCATCGTCATGTTCCCGAAGCCCGGATCGACCAACACCACTCTATCCCCGACAACACCCTTCACAACCACAAAGTGATCGAATCCCTTGAAGCGGATAGGTGTAATCACTGATGTAGTCTCCTGGGCGAGTTGATCGATCGTTACCCCGCTGAACCCCTCAGCCGAGTACCCTCGGGCCTGGGCGAAGTGCTTGAGATCCAACAGGGAGAAGCCGCCACGCGACCTTACCTGCACCGGATTCACACGATGGAGAATCCACACCACGATCGCCGCCTCCGGCGTATTGTCTTTGAAGTCATAGGTGAGCACGGTACTCAGCGCCGCCGCTCCACAGCTCATGTCCCACCGCTGCCGGACGACCCCTTCCGCCCGGATCTCCTTCAGGGTTCGGATCGGCTTCCCACCCTGATCTGCCGCAATGACAGCCGGGCTGCCCGCCGCTTGCACACGCTGTTGAGCACATGCAGATGCAACAGAAAGATCCAGCGCGAACACCAGACCAGCAAGACCGGCCGCCAAAGCAGAATTACGCACGTGCATCAGTGTTTCCCATTCAGATTGGACTGCAGGATCGATCCCACGGTCGAGTTGATGTTGACGTTCAGATTCAGCAAGACATTGATGTTCGAGTTGACCGCGTTGATGTTTACAAGCGAGCTCAGGTTCTGCTGGGCGTTACCATTCAACGAAAGCGTCCCAATGTTTGCTCCCGTTAGCGGACCTGTGAGCGTCGCCAGCGTACCCGCAGCGGTGACCAGACCGTTCTTTGTCGGAACCGATCCTTGAAAGGCAATAACCCCGTTCGTAAGATTGGCTGAAATCCCGGCCGCCGTTGTGCTGTCAAGTGCAGAGTCGCTCATTGGCTTCGGCTGCCCCGGCGCTGCCTTCAGCACCGGGATCGCCGTTGAAACAGGAGCAGGTACCGCCACCGGAGCAACCGGCTTCTGCGCAGTTTGCGCATGCGTCGCGTAGCTCAGCAGCAAAGCTCCCGTTATCACTAGAATGCGCTTCATAACTCCTCCATCTTCCTGAAGAACTGCGGGCGGTCACGTGCTGGTTGACACCGTGGCCGCCCGCCGCTTTCTAGTGCTTCTGCGAGATGCTGTTTACCTGGTTCAGCGTGGGGGTGGAGTTCATGTTGGTCGTCCGGGCAACGTTCACGCCGTTCGACACCATGCTTCCAGCCGCGTTGACGAGGTTGATCGCCGAAGCGTTCTGCTCCGCCGATCCCGCCAGGATGACGCTGTCGTTTCTCGTCGCCGTCAGTGTGGATCCATCGACAACCACATTCTCGCCCGCCGCAGATGCGATATTCACCGCACCCTGGGTGGAGCTGATCGTGTGGCTCGTATCCACATCATGGCTCGAACTCGCGTTCGAAGCCGTCGTCGCCAGGGACTCAACGTCGCTTGCGGCTTTGCTGGTCGTGGAGTCAACGTTATGCATCGTCGCGGAGTTCCGAGCCGAGTTCGAGCTGTTGCTGCTCGCACTGTTCGACGCTGACGCACTCTGAGACGCCTTGTTGGTGGTCGCAGAGCTGGCCTGCTGAGCAGCCTTCGAAGCGGTGTCGTTTGTGGTCGCGTTGCTGGAGCGTGCAGCGTTCGAAGCTGAGGTCACGTTCGAGCTCGTTGTATCCGTCGCATTTGCCTGCTGCGCGGAGTTGGAGGTGCTGGCAGCGTTGGCCGCACTGTTGCTTGCAGAGTTGCTCGCCGATGCGCTGTTCGCCGCGTTTGCTGCATTTCGCGCGTTGCCCGTTGTGGCAGCCGCGCTCTTGCTTGCGGAGTCGCTCGCCGACTGGTTAGCCGCACTGGATGCGTTCTGGCCAGACGCCGAGTTGGAGCTGTCAGACGTGTTTGCCGCGTTGCCGGTGCTGGCCGACGCGCTCCGGTTGGCAGCTTCGTTTTCAGCTGAGCTACCTGAGAACGTGCTGTTGAGCGAAGAGGCACCATTGGAGGCGGAGGCTCCACTGGTCTTGCTTGCTGCGCTGTCGCCCGCTGCCTTCGCAGATGGTGTCGAACCAGCGGCGCCGTTCGACGCCGAGTAGGCCGAGCTCGACTTGTCGGTTGCGTAGTTGGAGGAGGCCGCCGCGTTGGATCCCTTGGCCAGGGTACCCTGCTTCGCCATCTGCCCCGATTCCGTGCTCGCCGACTGCGATGCATCGGTGCTCGTCTTGTTGGAGGCAGCCGTCGCCGAGCTCGCTTCGTTCGCGCTCTTGGCTGAGGATGCCTGGTTCGCCGCCTGGTTTGCCGCCTGGCTCGCCGACTGCGAGTTGTTTGTGGAGGTTACGTTGGAAGCGCTGTTTGCGCTGTTCGCGCTGTTTGCAGACGCGCTCTTCGTCGCGCTGGCCGTGTTTGAAGCGTTGTTGGTCGCACCCTTACTGGCGGACGAGCTGTCGGTCGATGCCGCGTTGCGCTGGTTGCCGGCCTGCTGCGCCGAATTGGCCATCGATGCGTCGGTCGTCGCACTGCTGCTGCTCGCATTGTTCGCGGAACTCGCATTGTTCGTCGTGGACGCGCTCTTGCTGGCGCTCTCCTGGGCCGCAGCGTTCTTGGAAGCAGTGGAGCTGCTGGTGGCAGCACTGTTGCTCGCGCTGTCATTCTTGTTCGAAGTGGCGCTGTTCGAGCTCTTGTTCAACGATCCGTTGGAGGTCGAGTTGCTGTTGCTGCTCTTCGTGTTATCGATGCTGGTCGTCGTATCCAAGGAGGAGTTCGCGCCGCGACGGTAGTCAGACAGTGATGCGCCCGTGGAGGTCTGCGTCTGGTCGACCGTATTCATCTGGTTGACGGTTGCTCCCTCATTGGAACCCTGGGTGGCGAGGCTGCCGTTATAGACGTTGACGCCGTTGGCAACGCTGCTGTCGGTAGCATTCACAACGTTGATGCCGCTGGCGCCGCTCAGTGTGCTGCCCGAGAGATTCACGGTTCCAGTGGTCGTCGTGGTAGCAGTCGATCCAGCACCAACGATCGTTCCGTCGGTTGCGCCGGCGGTCACGTTGTCCAGCACCTTGTCGCTGATTGGCTGGGGCTTGGTCTGCTTCGGCGCTTTTTGCGCCTGGCCGTAGGCGGCGCCACCGGTCAGAACTGATGCGGTAATAAGAGTGCAAACGAGTTTATTCACTGCTTTCCTCCGTGGGTTTTTGGAACGAATAAGAGCAAGCGCGCAGCATGACGAGCGGCGCAGAGGGAGATTAACCGGGCACTGCATTCTCGCTGCAGTGACATGGCAAGTAGCTGGGCGTAGTTGATTAACAGAGCTCCAACAACACACAAACAGAACAAGCCAGACGCATATACAACAAAGACCGCGGCGAACGGTCGGAAAGAATCAGGCCAGATCCTAGTACCTCGTAGTACCTCCTTGTAACTTTGATCACTTCTTCTGCGCTGACGTGGAACACAGCCTATCGATCGAACTACCGGTACCACCGGTGATGAACCGATCTTGCCAGGTGCAGAAGGGGTAATGAACGCGTGCGAGGAGGTCTAGTGCAATCGGCTGACCAAATCTATTGATTGGAGATCGCAAGAACGTTTCGATCGTGGAAGGATGTCTGCAGGAACTTGCGTGGTTATGGGAAATATTTATCGACTATGGGTCGAATTGTTTCCTATCCCGATAATAACGTTACTAAGAGAGGAAGAAAGTATCGACCTGTCAGGCGTGTAGGTCGCTCTAAAACAGTCATAATTCTTTCTTCAACTCAGCGAGTACGTGAAAGGAAGTTAGTAATCTATCGGATTGTTTACCGTGCGAATATTTCTAGCGATACTCATCAAGCTAAGTCAGGACTAAGTCGCAAGACCTAGACTCCGCACCTATACGTGATGGCAACTTGATGAACGTGATGTTACTAACGGAGCTAGGACGTCGGTACCAAGCGAACGCACACAAGACCACAGGCGCGCTCTACCGACGCGCGTCACAGTGTCTGCCGAGTGTTTCCCCGTGCCCGACACAATAGCTCCACGCGACCTTCGCCGTCAAACACCCTCCTTCAGCATCATCCCGACCTCAAGTACACTTCAGACAAGGAGCTACTTAATGAAGCGGATCGTCGTTGCCCTGTTTTTCCTCCTCCCCCTCACCCCCCTTGCTCATGCCGACGACGCCAGCAAGCGCACCAAGGTTCAGGAGCTCTTCACCCTCTTGCACGTCGACCGCGTGTCCACGCAGATCATGGATAACCTCGGTCGTCAGATGCAAGGCCTGAGCGCTCATCAGTTTGGAGCCACTCCGACACCAGCCCAGCAGAAGCAGTTCGACGAGTTTCAGATACGCGTGAACGGGCTCGTGCAGCAGACCATCGGATGGAAGATGATAGAACCCGATTTCATAAAGCTCTACAGCGACACCTACACCGAGCCGGAGATCGACAGCTTCATCTCCTTCTACAAGTCGCCCGCAGGCCAGACCATGTTGACCAAGGCTCCAGAGCTCGCCAACAAGTCGCTTACCCTCACGCAGCAGCACATGTCTACCATCGAGCCTCAGCTGCGGCAGATGGTGGCCGACTTCGTGAAGCAGACTACGCCGGCGAGCAACGCTCCTCCTACCCTGAACAGCCTTCCCCCATCCACCTCCCCAGCTCCAAAGCAATAACGGAACGGCGGGCGGTGGGCTGCCCGCCTTCTCGTTTATCTCCATCCGGCAGTTCGGCTTACAGCATGCATCCAAGCTTGCATGGCAACAGGCTTCCGCATGTGGTGGCAGGATGGCGTGATCTACCAGATCTACCCGCGATCCTTTCAGGACTCCAATGGTGATGGCGTCGGCGATCTCCGCGGCATCCTCAACCGGCTGGACTACCTGGTTGAACTCGGGATCGACGCGATCTGGATCTCCCCCTTCTATCCCTCACCTATGGCGGACTTCGGGTACGACGTCGCGGACTACACCGGCGTAGACCCCATCTTCGGCACCCTGGCCGACTTCGAACAGCTCGTCACCGCCATCCACGCCCGCGGCCTCAAGCTTATCCTTGACTTCGTTCCCAACCACACCTCCGACCAGCATCCGTGGTTCATCGAGAGCCGTTCGTCGCTCCGTAATGCTAAACGGGACTGGTACCTGTGGCGTGATCCGGGTCCCGACGGGGGTGCCCCAAACAACTGGATGTCTCACTTCGGCGGCTCCGCATGGTCCTTCGATGAGCGCACCGGACAGTACTTTCTGCACTCCTTCCTCGCCGCGCAGCCAGATCTCAACTGGCGCAACCCCGAGGTTCGGGAGGCCATCTACGCCGCCATGCGGTTCTGGCTTGACCGGGGTGTGGATGGCTTCCGCATGGATGTGCTCTGGCTCCTCATTAAGGATGACCAGCTCCGTTCCAACCCCGCGAATCCCGATTGGGTCCGCGGCAGCAACTCCTTTGCCAGCACCCTTCCCATCTATAACTCGGATCGCCCCGAGACTCACGCAATCGTTCAGGAGATGCGCTCTCTCCTCAACCTCTACACCGAACGCGTTCTCATCGGCGAGATCTACCTCCCACTCACGGAACTCGTCACCTACTACGGCGCCGATCCCAACGTCACAAATCTCCGCGGCGCGGACATGCCGTTCAACTTCCATCTCATCCAAACCCGTTGGCAGGCGGATGACATCGCCCGCCTCATCCGCGACTACGAGGCACTTCTTCCTCCTGGAGCCTGGCCCAACTGGGTTCTCGGAAATCACGATCAGCCGCGCCTTTCCACACGGGTCGGAGAGCAACAGGCCCGCATCGCCGCCATGCTTCTTCTCACCCTCAGGGGCACACCCACCCTCTACTATGGCGATGAGCTCGGCTTGCCCAACGGCATCATCCCTCCAGAGCAGGTCCAGGACCCCGCCGAGAAGAATCAGCCTGGAATCGGCATGGGTCGTGACCCGGAGCGTACTCCCATGCCGTGGGACGCCACTGCCCAGGCAGGCTTCACCACCGGCGTCCCCTGGCTGCCCTTCGCTCCGGATGCGTCACATCGCTCCGTCTCCGCGCAGGCCTCCAGCCCCCGGTCCATTCTTGCTCTCTACCGGCATCTGCTCAATCTACGGCGGCGCCACAAAGCGCTCCATGCCGGTGACATCACGGAGGTCACCGCGCATAACGGTGTGCTGTCGTACCAGCGCAGCAGCGAAGAGCACCGCCTGCACATCGTCCTGAACCTTACAGACGAAGTCCGCGAAACCGAGGTTCCCGCAGGACGCATCCTGCTCACCACCATCCTGGATGGCGCAGGCGCGGAGGTCAGCGGCGACTTCATCCTCGAACCCTCCGAGGGCGTCGTGATAGAGCTCGCCTGAACCTAGTTCCCGCCCGATCTCCGGATCCGCTCCTTGTTCGCTCGTACAAGCCTGAGAAAATCCTGCTGAATAACGCCCTCATTCTGCGGGTTCCAGGTCACCGTCAAACCTACCTGCACCGTCTCCGGTTTCAAGGCTCGAAACACCACGCCTCGGGTTCTCAGATGTCGTACACCCGCGGGCACCAGCGATACCCCCTCCCCCGACTCCACCAGCGTCAGAACCCCCGCCCAGGTGGCCGACGTGTTGACGATCTCCGGCGAAAACCCCGCCGACGTGCACAGCCCCAGGATGTTGTCGAAGAGCGCCGGCGTGACTCGCCGCTCGCACAGCACAAACTGCTCCGCCGCCAGCTGCTTCACGCTCAGCGTTCTCTTTGTCAGATGATGATCCCGCGGAAGTACGGCGACGATCGGGTCGAGGTACAGCATCTCCGACGCCAGCAAGCGGTCAAACGGCGGCTGCAATGGCCGCGTAAACCCGATGTCGATCTTGCCCGTCTCCAGAGCTTCCATCTGCGCCGGCGTGTCCATCTCATACAGCGACACGCGTACCCCGGGGTAGAGCTTCCTGTACTCCCGGATAATCCGCGGAAAGAACCCGCCCGCACCCCACAGAAAGAAGCCGATCGAAAGCGTACCTACCTTCCCCTGCAGCGATCGTTGCGTCATGTCCACCGCCCGGTCGGCAGCGATCAGCGTCTTCCGGGCCTCCGCTAGGAAGATAAGACCCTGCGGCGTCAGTCGAACGCGCCGTGAACTGCGATCCAGAAGCGCTCCTCCGATCTCGGATTCAATGTCCGCAATCTGTTCACTGATCGTCGATTGCGACACATGGAGAGCGCGGCTCGCCTCGCTGAAACTGCCGCTATCCGCAACCGCACAAAAGTATCGGAGGTGACGCAACTCCAAAATCGGCCTGCCTTTCTGTTCGTCATCGGTTTAACCGTTGATTGCAAGCGGAAATAACTGTGAAACCTCAATCGCGGTTTAGTGTCTCATAGTAGGTGACACTCTTTTCAAACGCTCAGCGAGGTTGGTGCTTCCATGTGGATCGTTAAGATCGCCCTTACCCGGCCTTACACCTTCATCGTTTTGGCGATTCTCATCCTCATCGCTGCGCCGGTTGTCATCCTCCAGACCCCGACCGACATCTTCCCCAACATCAACATCCCTGTCGTCTCAGTTGCCTGGCAGTACACCGGCCTCAACCCGGAAGAGCTCGAAGGCCGGCTCACCACGCCGTACGAGAAGGCCCTCACCGTGCTGGTCGACAACATCCAGCACATCGAGTCCACCACCGTCGCCGGACAGGTGGTCATCAAGATCTACCTTCAGCCCGGCGCCAGCCTCGATACCGCAAACGCCCAAGTCAGCGCAGCCTCCGAATTTCAACTGCGCCAGCTTCCCCCCGGCATCCTCCCTCCCCAGATCATTAACTTCAGCGCCTCCAGCGTTCCCATCCTTCAGCTCGGCCTCTCTGGAACAGGGCTCTCAGAGCAGCAGCTGAATGACATCGGCCTCAACATCGTTCGCCCCCAGTTGATCACCGTCCCCGGCGCCGTCATCCCCAACGTCTATGGCGGCAAGCAGCGCTCCATCATGATCTACCTGCATCCGAAGCTGCTCCAGTCCAAGGGCCTCTCACCGGTCGATGTCCTCAACGCCCTCGGTCAGCAGAATGTCGTTCAACCTGGCGGCACCGCCAAAATCGGCATGCAGGAGTACGACATCCACCTCAACGCCTCGCCCCTCACCCTGGAGGGCGTCGGTGACATCCCCGTTCGCCAGATCAACGGCGCCACCATCTACATCAAGGATGTCGCCTCCGTCGCCGACGGCAGCATCCCCCAGACCAACATCGTCCGGCAGGATGGCAAGCGCGGCGTTCTGATCACAGTTCTTAAGTCCGGCAGCGCCTCCACCCTCGACGTCGTCAGCGGCATCCGCAGGCTCTTCTCCCGCATCAAGCTCATCACCCCTCCCGAACTCCGCATCAAGGCCATCAACGATCAGTCCGTCTTCGTGCGGGCCTCGGTGGACGGTGTCATCCGCGAAGCCGTCATAGCCGCCGTACTCACCGGTCTTATGATCCTGCTGTTCCTCGGAAGCTGGCGCAGCACCATCATCATCGCCATCTCCATTCCGCTCTCCATCCTCACCTCGATCGTGATCCTCGGCTTCATCGGCCAGACCATCAACATCATGACCCTGGGCGGCCTCGCCCTTGCCGTCGGCATCCTCGTCGACGACGCGACCGTCACCATCGAGAACATCGAGCGCTACCTCGAGGAAGGGCTTCCACTCAACGACGCCATCCTGGAAGGTGCGGCCCAGATCTCCGTCCCCGCACTCGTCTCCACGCTCTGCATCTGCATCGTGTTCCTCCCGATGTTCTTTCTCACCGGAGTCTCCCGCTATCTCTTCGTTCCCCTCGCCGAGGCGGTCGTCTTCGCCATGCTTGCGTCGTATGTCCTCTCGCGAACGCTTGTGCCGACCCTCGCCATGTACCTGCTCAAGGCACACGATCACCACGCAAGACCCTCTCAGAGTCCCTTCGCGAAGTTTCAGCGCGGCTTTGAGCGTCGCTTCGAAGATCTCCGCAACGGCTACCAGGGCATGCTTTCCCGGCTCATTGACACCCGCATCATCTTCGTTCCCGTCTTTCTTCTCATCTGCGCCGCAGCCTTCGTTCTCCTGCCCTTCCTTGGACAGAACTTCTTTCCCAGCTCCGATACCGGCTCATTCATCCTTCATCTCCGGGCAAAGACCGGCACGCGCATCGAGGAAACCGCCAGGCTCTGTGATCTCGTCGAGCAGTCCATCCGCAAGACAATCCCGGCCGACGAAACCGACAACATCCTCGACAACATCGGCCTCCCCTACAGCACACTCAACCTCCAGCACGCCACCTCTGGCCTTATCGGTGCCGGAGATGCCGACATCCTCGTCTCCCTCAGGCAGGACCATCACCCCACAGCCGATTACGTCCGCGAGCTCCGCAACAAACTCGTTCGTGAGTTCCCAGGCAGCTCCTTCTACTTCCTTCCTTCGGACATCGTCACCCAGATCCTCAACTTCGGCCTCCCGTCCCCGATCGACGTGCAGATCGAAGGTTCCGACATGGCCGGCAACCGAAAGGTGACCAACACCATCCTCTCTCAGCTGCGGGAGGTACCCGGCCTCACAGATCTGCGCATCCAGCAGCCCAACGACTACCCCGTCCTCAATATCGCCGTCGATCGCACCAAGGCCTCGCAAGGCGGATACACAGAACGCGATGTGGGTGGAAGCGTTCTCAACATCCTCAGCGGCAGCACCCAACTCACGCCGCAGTTCTACCTCAATCCGAAGAACGGCATCACCTATCCCATGGTCGCCGAAACGCCGCAGTATGAGATTCAGTCACTCAACGATCTGCAGAACATCCCCATCACGGCACCCGGAGCAAAGCGCCCCGAGATCCTCGCCGACGTCGCAACTCTGAATCGCAGCACCGAGATGCAGGTCGTCTCGCACTACAACCTCCGGCGAACGCTCGATATCTACGGCAGCGTGCAGGACCGCGACCTAGGCGCCGTCGCAAAGCAGATCGACAAGATCGTGAAAGCCAACGAGTCTTCCCTCCCCCGAGGCAGCTTCATCCA
This sequence comes from uncultured Acidobacteriaceae bacterium, assembly GCA_963719405.1. Lineage (GTDB taxonomy): Bacteria > Acidobacteriota > Terriglobia > Terriglobales > Acidobacteriaceae > Edaphobacter. The sequence goes on along the minus strand of OY970381.1, from coordinate 2,830,463 downwards.
CGTACGCGGCCAGATCGAGACCATGCGCAGCTCCTACCTGGGTCTGCTCGGCGGTCTCGCCTTCGCGATCGTCCTCGTCTACCTGCTCATCGTGGTCAACTTCCAGTCCTGGCTCGATCCCTTCATCATCATCACCGCGCTCCCCGCCGCGCTCGCGGGAATCGTGCTCTTTCTCTTCGTTACTCACACGACTCTCAGCGTTCCCGCCCTCATGGGAGCCATCATGTGCATGGGCGTCGCCACCGCAAACAGTATCCTTGTCGTGTCCTTTGCAAAAGAGCGGCTCGAAGCTCACGGTGATGCCATCACCGCCGCTCTCGAGGCCGGTGCCACGCGCTTCCGCCCCGTCATGATGACCGCACTCGCCATGATCATCGGCATGATCCCCATGGCGCTCGGAGCCGGCGAAGGTGGCGAACAGAACGCCCCCCTCGGTCGCGCCGTGATCGGCGGCCTCTTCTGCGCCACCATCGCAACGCTCCTCTTCGTCCCCGCCGTCTTCAGCCTTCTGCATGGCCGTCGCAGATCTCTTCCAGCCTCACAGGAAACCTTTACCCCGCGTGTCACAAGCCGAGCCTGATCTCAACGCTCGCCCACACAGGAGAAGTATGCCGAACGAATTCAACACGTCCACAACCTCAGCGGCATCCCTCGGGACCGCGAGCCCCGAAGCCCCTCCCGCCGCCGCCGGGCGGCGCGGCCTCTCGCGTGGCCTGTGGATCGCCATCGCAGTCATCGCTCTTGTGCTCGTCGCCGTCGTCGTCTTCGGCATCCTCAGCCGCGCCGCAGCGGAACACACCCTCCAGCAGCACACCGAAGAGACCTCCATCCTGACCGTCGCGGTAACCCACCCCATCGCCGCCCGACTCACACCCGAGATCGCCCTTCCGGGAAACACCCAGGCCTTCACCGACACCCCCATCTACTCGAGAACCAACGGCTACCTCAAACGCTGGTACTTCGACATCGGCGCCCGCGTCCGAAAGGGTCAGCTCATGGCCCAGATCGAGACCCCGGAGGTCGATCAGCAGCTTCAGGTCGCCGAGGCTAACCTGAAGAGCGCGCAGGCCAACCTGGACCTCGCCAACACAACCGCCGCGCGCTACCAGAACCTCCTCAAGTCAAACTCCGTCTCCAAGCAGGAGACCGATCAGGCGACCAGTGGCGCCGTCGCCCAGTCTGCAGGCGTAGATGCAGCCATGGCCAGCGTCCGTCGTCTCCAGCAGCTCCAGTCGTTTGAAAGCGTCTACGCTCCCTTCGACGGCATCATCACCGCTCGCAATACCGATGTCGGCGCTCTCATCGACGCAGGCTCCGCAGGCGCCGCCCCCAAAGAGCTCTTCCACATGGCCGCCATCGGACAGATCCGCGTCTACGTCCCGGTACCCGAGGTCTACGCCAGCGACATCAAGGAGGGTGCCTCCGCCTACCTCACCCTGGATGAGTTCCCGGGCCAGTCCTTTCAGGGAGTCATCACCCGAAACTCCAGCGCCATCGATCCCGCATCCCGCACCCTCAACGTCGAGGTCGATGTGCCCAACCCCGGTGGCAAGCTCCTCCCCGGCGCGTACGTCTTCGTTCACTTCAAAACCGCGGCCCACGCCGACGGCTTCACCATCCCCGCGAACACGCTTCTCTTCCGCAGCGAAGGTCTCCGCGTCGGTGTCGTTCGCAACGGTCGCGTCCAGCTCGTTCCCATCACCATCACCCATGACGCCGGGTCGCTGGTGGAGATCCGCTCCGGTCTCCAGGCCTCCGATCAGGTCATCCTCGATCCCTCTGACTCCCTCGCCGACGGGCAGGAGGTGCATGTCAGCGCGGCGAAGTCCGGGGGGCAGCAATGAAGCGCATCTCGCATCTCCTTGCTTCAACCCTCGCGACAGCGCTCCTGGCCGGCTGCATGGTAGGACCCAAGTACGTGAAGCCCTCCGTCCCTACCGCACCGGGCTTCAAAGAAGCCTCCGCGGCCTACAAGGAGGATGGCTCCTGGCACACCGCTCAGCCGTCCGACCAGCTCCCCAAGGGTGAGTGGTGGACCATCTTCGGTGACCCCGGCCTCAACGCGCTCGAGCCGCAGATCCTCACCGGAAACCAGAACGTTCGCGTCGCCGACGCCAACCTGCAGCGAGCCCGCGCCCAGATACGCATCGATCGCGCCGCCCTCTACCCCACCATTGGCGCCGCTCCCTTTGCCGGAGCGGAGCGCTTCTCGGCAAACCGCCCCTACTTCAACGCAGCCTCCGCCAACAACGGCCTCGGTGATCTCCAACTCCCCATCGATGTGAGCTGGGAGATCGACCTCTTCGGTCGCATCCGGCGCTCCGTCAACACCGCCCGCGAAGAAGCCCAGGCCAGCGCAGCCGACTTCCAGAACGTGCTGCTCTCGCTTCAGGCGGAGCTCGCAATGGACTACTTCGAACTTCGTGCAGCGGATGCCGAACGCAAGCTGCTCAACGACACCGTCGCGCAATATCAGGAGGCCCTCCGCGTCACCAACAACCGCTTCGAGGGCGGTGTCGCTCCCAAGTCCGACGTCTCCCAGGCCCAGACCCAGCTCCAGGCAGCAAAGGTCCAGGCCTCCGATGTCGACGTTCGCCGCGCTCAATACGAGCATGCGATCGCAGTTCTCATCGGCCAGCCACCCGCTCTCCTCACTATCCCCGTCGCTCCCCTCGAGGCAGTGCCACCCGCTGTCCCTGCAGGTCTCCCCTCTGAGCTCCTCGAGCGCAGACCAGACATCGCCGCGGCCGAGCGTCGGACCTCAGCAGCCAATGAGCAGATCGGTATCGCCCGCGCCGCCTTCTTTCCCTCCCTCGCACTCTCCGGTCTCGTCGGCTTCGAAGGAACCTCCGCCGCCAACCTACTGAACAGGAGCAGCTTCATCTACGCTCTCGGCCCCACCCTTGGTCAAACCTTCTTCGACGCGGGTCGCCGCCGCGGTATCTCCGAGCAGGCCTACGAAAGCTATAACGCGCAGACCGCGAGCTATCGCCAGGCCACCCTCAACGCATACCAGCAGGTCGAAGACAACCTCTCCATGCTCCGCATCCTCGCCGACGAAGCGGAGCAGCAGCGTCAGGCAACCGCCGCCGCCAGAGAAGCTCAGCAGATCTTCAACAATCGCTACGTCGGTGGTGTTGATACCTATCTGCAGGTCATCACAGCGCAGACCGCAGCCCTCACCAACGAGCGCAATGACATCGACATCATGCGTCGGAGAATGGATGCCAGCGTCCTTCTGGTCAAGGCGCTCGGCGGTGGCTGGAACACGAACCAGCTCCCGAAGTACTAGCTGAAAGGCTCGAAGCCCCGCCACCCATCCGCTCTGGTACCAGAAATCGTTTGTCTCCCGCCACGCTCCGTGTTTACATCGGAGCTGATCTCTGGCCGGCTGCCCAACGCCAGTCCTCAGGAGCGGTAAATGCACTATCAGATCGCGCGGAACGGTCAGATGTACGGGCCCTACACCATGGAGGATCTCCAGCGATACGTCGCGTCCGGGCATGTCCTTCCCACCGATCTCGCCAGGGGCGACGAAATGTCGGAATGGGTCCCCGTCTCTCAGCTCCTCGGCATGCAGGGCGCTGCCCCCACATCGCAGCCCGGCTTTGCTCCCGGCCCGACACCCTATCAGCAGCCATTTACCCCCGGATCGGCCGTTCCCTTCCCCGATCCCCCCAACATCCACTGGGCCGTTGTGCTGCTCCTCGACCTCGTCACCTGCAGCCTCTTCCAACTCGTCTGGAACATCATCCTTGCCGCTTGGTTCCGGCGCATCTCTCCCTCCAGCAAGGCGTTCGTCCTCTACATCGCATCCGCCGTCCTCATCTTCGTGCAGGCCGGCGTCGGCCAGGCAGCCGGCATCACCAGCGGCCGCCATGGCTTCCACACCTACGGCTACAGCCTGCATCGCGGCTTCGGACTCTACGGCCTCGTCTCGCTCGTCTGCTGGGTCGTCCGTCTGATCGCGAGGTTCACCTTCCGTTCCGAGCTCGAACAGCACTTCAACACCGTCGAACCGATGGGCCTCAGGATCAATCCCGTTCTCACCTTCTTCTTCGGCGGCATCTATTTTCAGTCGTTGATGAATCGCATCAACGACATCAAGCGGGGAATTCGCTTCCGCTAATCGTCCACCATGCCTGATCAGATCGCCCCACCCCGATATGCCGCCCTTCGACCCGCCCGCCTGTACCCCGGCGTGCTCCTTGGCGTCACGCTCGCATTGGCAATTCTCTACCGTCTCTCCCCCTTGCAATACAGATTCTATCCCACCTGCCCGATTCACGACCTCCTGCACATCCAGTGTCCGGGCTGCGGTACCACGCGTGCCATCGCGGCTCTTCTGCACGGCCATCTCTCAGAAGCGCTCCGCCTCAACGCGCTTACGGTCGCCGCGCTTCCGCTCATAGCTCTTCACGCCGTCCGTCCGGCACTCCGGTCCGCGCTCGGGCACTCACCGCACCCGCGGCACTCAAACGCCGCACTGCTCCGTGCAAGCTTCGTCGTCGTAGCTCTCTTCACCATCACCCGCAATCTGCCCTGGTTCGCAAACTAGCGGCGTAATAGCACCCCAGACGCACGTCAGCCCCGGCGATACGGCCGGGGCTGACTCACTATCTGCTGCCGACAAACTAAACGCTGGCCGTTGCCGTCTCAGGAGTCGATGTGGCAGAGCTCGCAGGCTTCACATCCGCGGAGCCCGGCTTCCGGATGTCAATGCCGCCCTTGAAGAACGCGCCGTCCTCGATCGAAATCCTGGCCGCGATCACATCACCGGTCAGCGATCCTTCGCTGCGGATGTCCACACGATCGCTCGCCTGGCAGTTGCCGCGAACCTTTCCAAGCACAACCACCTCGCGCGCAACGATGTTCGCCGCGACCTGGCCGTTGCGTCCAACCGTAACCCGGTTGCCGGGAAGGTTGATAGCGCCCTCGACCTTGCCGTCGATGTAAAGCGACTCTGATCCCGTCAGCTCACCCTTCACGACCAGCGACTTACCTATCGTCGCCTGCTCTCCTGTTGGGACAGCGGCTGCTCCAGAACCTGCACCAGCGTTCGTCGCCGGGCGGACTGGTGAGCTCGTCGTAGCCTCAAATGTGCTCGCCGGGGTTGCCGGACGAGCCGGCTCAGGAGTTGCGGGTGTCGGGCTTCCGGGCTGGTTCGGTTTCCACATAGCTCTTGTTTCCTTTCCTTAATCCTTGGGAGATATCTGCGGCATCCTGGCGCATTCGCAGAAGCAGGCCGCTTCTTTCACCATACTACTTGGATAACCCTATTTCCGGCCCGCTCCCCAACTATCTCCTGTGCAATAGGAGATCGAAATCGCCATACCGGAAGCTCTTTCCCGCAGTGGCGTAACTTCGTCGCCCCCATCCGCCAGATTTTGCCCATACCCAGGAAGTGCCAGCACCCCGATCCTGACCCGCCATGGCGCCTCGCACCTCCTTCCCCCTACCATCCCATCAGCTTCATTCCCAGCGCCCCGAGGTCTCCTTGCGCCTGCTCTCCTCCCGCTCTTCCTTCCAACGCCCCTCCCGGTCGGTAATCCTGCGATCCGCCGCTCTCCTCGTAGCCGCTCTCTCCGCCATCCCGTGCACCGCCGGATCTCCTAAAGTTCATACCGTCGGTCTCGGCGGCATGCGCAAGGTCCCCTTCACGCCGGCAGAGGCAACACCCGATAACAAGTCCGAAGAAACCTCCACGCTCAAGATCCGCCCGCTCATCGTCGATACTCGCCAGAAAGAGTGGACCACCGGCGAAGCGCACGACATCACCGACCGCAGCTTCGTCGTCCGGCGCGCCCTCCGCATCAACGATTCGCTCCCCTCTGACACCGTCGCGCGCTGGGTCTGGCAGCCCGGGCCATGGCTCCTCGTCGATCGAGTCACCGGCCACGTCACCGCCCTCCACCTCCCCAACTTCGATGCCTCCGTCTCCAACGTAGTCTGGTTCCGTGACTACGCCGCCTACTGCGGAACCGCCACCACCGCCAAAGGCGGACTCCTCGCCGTCGTCGCTCAACTCGGCGCCCGCAAGGCCGTCGCCCAGAAGCTCATCGGCAAATGGCCCCAGCCCGATCACCCCCTCGCGGTCTGCCAGCCCGCCCAGTGGCAGCGCCTCCCCATGCGTGTCACCCTCCGCCCTACAGGCGGCGATCCCTTCACACTCGACGTCCTCGGCACAACCTCTCTCGTTGAAGAGGGCGACAACGACGAAAGCTGAAGCGCATCCACCCGGGATCGGCATACCATCAACCTATGAGCCCTTCCCTGAACCTCGACGATCTCCTCCAACAGGCAGAGGTCGCCCACGGCCATCTCTGCGCCGGTCAGGTACTCGGCGTTCGCATGGCCATGCTCGCCTGCAATCGCCTCGGCATCGAAGATCCCCGCGGCAAGGATCGCAAGCGTCTCGTCACCTTTATCGAGATCGACCGCTGCGCCACCGACGCCATCGGAGTCGTCACCGGTTGCCGTCTCGGTAAGCGTGCGCTCAAACTCCGCGACTGGGGCAAGATGGCCGCGACCTTCGCCGACCTCAACCTCCCCCTCGAGCAGGATCTCTTCAAGGCCCTCCGCATCTCCGCCCGCGAGTCCTCCAGGCAGATCGCCGCCGACCTCTTCCCGCACCTCGAAAAGAACCAGCAGCAGATGCATGCCTATCGCGAGATGCCCGACGATCTCCTCTTCTCGGAGCAGTGGGTCCAGGTCTCCCTCCCGCGCAGCGAGTTCCCCGGCTTCAAGGGCGCGCGTATCGCCTGCACCGTCTGCGGCGAAGGCATCAGCTACGATCGCTTCGTCGAGAAGACCTCTGGTCCCGTCTGCCTCGGCTGTGCCGAACCAGCGGAGCGCTACTACCAGCCCCTCTCTTAAACCGCACGCCATCCCGCAAACAACAGGGCCGGCTGGAAGTCACCTCCCGCCGGCCCTGGAACCCCGTTGCAATCAGGCTAGGTCGACCTACCGTCCGTAGTACCCGCGTTGCGTGTAGTAGCCGTTCGGAGCACCATACCCATTCTGCTGGTAGTAGCCGCCCTCGTTCTGGCCGCCTCGTCCCCAACGCTCCCTCTGCTCCTCCCGCTCATGCTGCTCGTGGCGCTCCTGTCGCTCCCACGCCTCATGCTGCGCAATCGCCTGCTGCTGTCGCTCCCACGCCTCTCGCTGTGCGATCGCTTCGCGCTGACGCTCGTATCGTTCGCTCTCGTAGTACTCCCGGCGTCCGTCATCGTGGAAAGATGGCCCGAACTGAACCCCGAACGCGATCCGTTGAGCCTCTGCCTTTGCCGGAGCAACCACAGCAACCGCGCCAGCAAGCAACCCGATCGCCATCACCTTGCCAACCATCGCCTTCACGCTTGAGATTTTCATACTGCCTCCTTGCCACACCACACTGAACCCCCATTCAGTCCCACCGTTGCGCGCAACCTTTCTGCAACGGAGGTGTTAGCCCAACGCCGGCATCCCAGGCGCAGAATAGATCTGCCGTACCATCGAGGCAGCACCACCCGTTGCACGCGGACCCTCCCCCTGATAAACGTCCCCCCAGACTGGACCCGCCGGCAGTTTCTCCTCAGATCGGCCGCACTCGCCACCCTCGCCGGGGCCTCCCCTCTCCGCGCCTGGGCCGGCTCTGAATCTCTCCGCGAGCCCAGACTCCATCCCGCCCCGGGCGCCACGCCAGAAGTCGCCTCCCCCACCCTTACCCCTCTGCTCGACGGCTCCACCGCTCGTCCTCTTCGCTACATCCCGGAGGGTCGCGCCTTCGTCATCCGCAACGGCCGCGAGCTCTTCAACCGGCCTCTCTACGGACCCAACAACGCCTTCCGCGTCGACGCCGGAGACCTGCCCGAGTTCTCCCTTTACCTCCCCGGCCACGGCGGCAACCTCCGTATCGGGATCGCCCGTCCATCCGGAGCCAGGTGGCTCCTCGAAGCCGACGAGGTCATCGCCCGCTACATCTCGGGCCAGATGCTCTACACCATCCGCGATCCCCTCCTCGGAAAGGGCAGCGTCGAGCTCCACCTTGTCACGGCTGGCGAAGGGGCCGGGCTCCATCTCGCCGTCAGCGCCCGCGACACACCCTCCGACCTCCTCCTCACCTGGGCCTTCGGCGGCGTCAGCGGCCGAAAAGGCCGCCGCGGCGGAGATATCGGCTGCGAGATCGAGCCCGTAAGCCGCTTCTTCCAGCTCCAGCCCGGCGATTGCAACCGCAACAGCTTCAAAATACGCGCCGCCGCCGCTGAGCTCCAGAGTGAATCCGCAAAGCTCAACCTCACCTTTCCCCCCGGCTCCCGCCTCCACATATCCGAGGCCGCCCGTTGGAACAGCGGCTGGCAGGCGCTTCAACAAGTCTCTGAAGACGCCGCACAGCCCATCCTCATCGGCTCCGTTCCCCTCGACTCCGCGGGCGCAGACAGCCCCCTCATGCATCTCCTCATCCGCAGTGTCACCGATAACCCGGCAGGCAAGGAAAGCCCCTCCACAACTCCGGCAGCCGGGGACCCTTCAGTCCTCTTCGCCTCCCGTCTCAAGCAACTCGCCCTTACGACATCGAACTTCAACGTCTCCACCCCGGACCCGTTCGTCGATGCTGCGGTCGGTGCACTCGCTCACGCCACCGACGCCATCTGGGATGAGGCGCAGCAATCGGTGATGCACGGCGCCGTAGCCTGGCGCACACCGCTGGCCGGCTGGCGCGGTCCCTACGCCCTCGACGCCCTCGGCCATCACCACCGCATGGGGCAGCACCTCCGGCACTGGGTCGCGCACCAAAACCAGACTCCCCTCCCCTCCGGCCAGGATCCCGACGCTCAGGCCACCGGCCCCGCCGACCCCGGCTCCGACCTCACCCGACACGAAGCCCTCCTTCACACCAGTGGCGACCTCTCCGGCAACCACTACGACATGAACCTCGTCTTCTTCGACGCCTTCGTCCGCCACCTTCGCTGGACCGGGGACATCGTCCTCGCGCGCGAGATCTGGCCGGCTCTCGTGCGTCACATGGACTGGGAATACCGCAGCTTCCGCCGCGCCTTCACCAACCCCCAACCCGGCGCTCCCCCCAGCCTCCAGACCCTCCCCCTCTACGAGGCCTATGCCTGCATCTGGGCCAGCGACAACCTCCAATACAACGGTGGCGGCGCCACCCACGCCACCGCCTACAACCTCTTCCTCAACCGCTCCGCTGCCACCATCGCCCGTGTCCTCGGCGAAGACCCTGCACCATACGACGATGAAGCCGACCTCATCCGCGAAGGCATGCACCAGCTTCTCTGGATGCCCGAGGCCGGAGCCTTCGCCGAGTCACGCGACATCCTCCTCCCGCAAACCCTCCAGACCAGCCCCGCTCTCTGGTCCGCCTACCATTCTGTCGACTCCGAGCTCCCCTCCCCGCGACAGGCATGGCAGATCGTCACCGACCGCCTCTCCGCGCTTCGCCGCGTTCCCATCCATGGCGAAGGCGTCCCCGACGGCCCTTGGTTCCTCCTCCCCTGCTCGGACTGGCTGCCATACACGTGGTCCCTCAATCTCCTCGCCCTGGCCGAAAATATGCACTTCGCCCTCGCCCTCTGGCAGGCCGGCCTCCCCGAAGAAGCCTTCGCCCTCTTCAAAGGCAATCTCCTTGACTCCATGTTCCAGGGCCTCTGTCCCGGCAACTTCCACCTCTCCTCCCAGCTCGATCCCCACCGCCAGGAGTCCCAGCGCGACTTCGCCGACCCCATCGGCATCACCTCCCGCGCCCTCGTCGAAGGCCTGTTCGGCATACTCCCCGATCTCCTCCGTGCCACCCTCACCATCCGCCCCGGCTTCCCCTCCACATGGAACCAGGCCGCACTTCATCACCCCGACATCGACCTCACCTGGCATCGCGACGGCCTCTCCGAAACCCTCGAGATCACCAGCCGCCTCCCCCACCCCGTCGCCCTCACCCTCAACCTTCCCGCCCGCACCACCAGCGACCCCGTAGTCCTCTCGAACGGCCTCGCCTTCCCCTTCGCCTTCGATCCCGACGCCACCGGCGCCCCCCGCATCATCCTCACCAACTTCCCCGCCGCCACCGCCTGGAAGATCGACATCCGCTGGCACGGCCACCCGCCCCCGGAGCCCCCCGCGCGCGCCACCTACGCCATCGGCGACACCATAACCCTCCCTCCCGGCGTCCTCATCGCCCAGATCGACGACCCCCAGGCCTGCCTCCAGTCCGGAGTCGCCACCACACCCGGCAACCACGCCGTCTTCGTTCCCATCCGCCAGGGCAGCTGCCGCTTCTGGCTCCCCATCTCGCTCGACATCCACCCCAAAGCCGCCGCTCCTCAGCCCTCCACAACTCCCGCCGCCGAAACCTACGATCCCCTAGACCTCTCCGATCTCCTCAAAGACAATCTCCCCGACATCCTCACCCGCGACTACACCGCCCCGCGCTCTCCCTTCTGCTCCCTCGCCCTTCCCCGTCATCTCCTCGGCGGCTGGGCAAACTTCGATGTCACCGCCACAATCGACGACTCCGGCCTCCGCGCCGCAGGCGGCACCCTCCGCTCCGCCTTCGACATCCCCTTCTCCACCCCATCCGACCCCGCCAAACCCAACTGCCGCCTTCTCTCCTTCTGGCAGCCCGACCACCAGCGCGTCGAGATCTCCCTCTCCGGCAACGCCCACACCCTCTACCTCCTCATGACCGGCACCACCTTCCCCCAGGCCAGCCGCACCGTTCACGGAGCCGTCACCGTCCTCTACACCGACGGCTCCACCTCCGTCCTCACCCTCCGCAATGCCGACACCTGGTGGCCCGTCGAGCAGGACTATCTCTTCGACGACTTCCTCTTCCGCGCCTCCGGCCCCCTCCCCCCTCGCATCGACCTCCGCTCCGGCAAGACCCGCATCCTCGATCTCGCCACCTTCAAAGGCCAGGGCCGCCCCGTCCCCGGAGGCGCCGCCACCCTCCTCCATCTCCCCCTCCACCCAGACCGCACACTCTCCGCGCTCCAGGTCGAGTGCACCCTCTACGGCGTCGTGCTCGGCCTCATCTCCGCCACCCTCGGCCGCTGACCGTCGACGCGACTGACCCGTTCGTGGAATTTCGTGACGCCATCCATCAAGGGCAAACTTCCCTCGATGACCTCCAGTCGGCCAAAATCGTACCTAGTCACCCTCATCCTGCTTCTCACGACGCTTCCACTCATTGCCTCAACCACCAACACAGGGAGGTCTTCCTCCACGCGTTCGACACCCGTCATCTGGACAGCAGACTCCGACGAGGCAGTCTCCGTACTGCAAAGCCTGAGAGCATCCGTCGCTCAAAACCCCGGCGATTACGTCAGCTTTGAAACAGCGGTCGCGGCCAATCAATTCATCGCGGAGCACGCAGACGCCACCCGTGAAACCGACCGCACAATGGTTCAGCGCGGCATCCTGGGATACTTCCGCGGCAAGGCCATAGCTCTCGTGCCGAGCCTCGCGATCTACAGCCATCTCGCAGCCAGTCACTGAGCCCCCTCATCCGCACGCACCTCTCCCATCCCATGCGCTACCATGTGTGCCTGAGGTAGGCACAAATGGCACCCAGAAAGAAGTCCGCCAAGGCGCTCGCTGACCCCACCAGGCTCAAACCTGTCGACAGGAAGAGCAACCTCCTCCAGGTCGTCATCGAGACCCCCAAAGGCAGTCGCAACAAGTACTCCTTCGACCCCGAGCAGGAGATCTTCACCTTGAAAAAGGTCCTGCCAAACGGCATGGCCTTCCCCTATGACTTCGGCTTCCTCCCGAGCACACTTGCGCCGGATGGCGATCCCATCGACGTCCTTGTGCTCATGGACGAGCCCGCCTTCCCCGGCTGCCTTCTCCACGCCAACCTCCTCGGCGTGCTCGAAGGCGAACAGGTCGACGGCAGGAAGCGCATCCGCAACGACCGTCTCATCGCCGTCGCCGAAGACAACCACAGCTACGCCAACATCCGGAAGATGAGTGACCTGCCCAAGCAGTTCCTGCGCGAGCTCGAAAACTTCTTCGTCAACTTCCACCAGCTTGAAGGCAAGCAATACAAGCTGCTCGGCTGCCACGGAAAGAAGCAGGCGATGAGCCTGATCGAGAAAGCGCAGAAAGCCGTCTAAGCTTTCCCGTGGCTAGACAACCCGCTGACCCTCGATTGCCTTCGCGACCCGCAGCATCGTGCCCTCTTCGAAGTGCCCCGCCATCACCTGCACCCCGATCGGCAGCCCCTCTTTCGTCTCCCCGCACGGCACACTCACCCCGCAGATCCCCGCCAGGCTCGCCGCCACCGAATAGATATCCGCCAGGTACATCGCCACCGGATCGTCCGTCTTCTCACCCAGCTTGAACGCGGGCGTCGGCGTCATCGGCCCCACAATCACATCCACCTCGCCGAACGCCTCCATGAAGTCCCGCGCCAGCAGCGTCCGCATCTGCTGCGCCTTGCGGTAGTACGCGTCGTAGTACCCCGCGCTCAACGCATACGTCCCCAGCAGGATCCGCCGCTTCACCTCCGCGCCAAACCCCTCCTCGCGCGTCTCCCGGAACATCCCGCCCAGCGTCTTCGCATCCATCTCCCGCAGACCGAACCGAACCCCGTCAAACCGTGACAGATTCGACGAAGCCTCCGCCGTCGCAATCACGTAGTACGTCGGAATCGCGTACTTCGTGTGCCGCAGACTCACCGGCTTCACCACGCACCCCGCCGACCTCAGCCCCTCGATCGCCCTCTCCACCGCCGCCCGTATCTCCGGGTCCAGACCCTCGCCGAAGTACTCCTCCGGCACACCGACGCGCAGCCCCTCCACACCCTTCGACAGCTCCGACGTGTACCCGTCCACCGCACGGCTCGAGCTCGTCGCATCCCGGGCGTCCTCCCCGGCCAGCACCTCCAGCATCAACGCCGCATCCTCCACCGTGCGCGTAAACGGCCCCACACGGTCCAGCGACGACGCAAACGCAATCAGCCCATAGCGGCTCACCCGCCCATACGTCGGCAGCACCCCCACCACACCGCAAAACGCCGCCGGCTGCCGCACCGACCCGCCCGTGTCCGTGCCCAGGCTCGCAACGCAGAATCCCGCCGCCACCGCCGCCGCCGACCCTCCGCTCGATCCACCCGGCACCCGGTCCAGCGCCCGCGGATTCCGCACCGGCCCGTACGCCGAGTTCTCATTCGACGATCCCATCGCAAACTCGTCGCAGTTCAGCTTGCCCAGCAGCACCGCCCCCGCCGCCTCCAGCTTCGCCACCGCCGTCGCATCGTACGGCGGCAGATATCCCTTCAATATCTTCGACCCGGCGGTAGCCGGAGCACCGCGCATCGCCAGCACATCCTTGATCCCCACCGGAACCCCGGCCAGCGGAGGCAGATCCGCCCCCGCCTTCACCATCCCGTCCACGCGCGCAGCCTGCGCCATCGCCCGCTCCCGGCTCAGCGCCAGAAAGCTGTTGATCCCCTTCGCCCTGCTGCCCTCAGCACCGTCCTCCGCAGCAATCCGCGCATAGTGCGCCTCCGCCATCTCCACCGCCGAGACACGTCCCTCCGCCACCGCTGCCCGCGCCGCACCAATCGTCAACGTACCCACATCCACACCGCTCAAGAACTCCTCCACGCTTGCATCCCTGCTCTCTGTCTGCCGCACCTACCGCTCAATCACCTTCGGCACCTTGAAGAAACGCCCATCCGTCTCCGGTGCCGATCCCATCACCGCAGCCCGGTCCAGCGAAGGCAGCACCGCATCCTCCCGCAGCTCCGTCCCCCGGTCGTCCAGCACGCCCTCCAGCAGCTCGCTCACCTGCGCCATCGCCGGAACGCCCGTCGTATCTACCTCGTTCAGCTGCGCGATATGCCCCAGAATAGCGTTCAGATCCCGCTGCATCCGGGGCTCCTCCTCAGGCGTCAACTCCAGGTTCGCCAGCTGCGCCACATACCGCACATCCTCAACCGTTACTCCACCGCTCTCACTCATCTCGCGTCTCCCGTCAACCCTCTTCCCCCTCGCGGCGCCTCTCCCTTTACCGCAAACCGAATCTCCCGCACCGGCACATCCGCGATCGCGCCCAGCTCCCGCATCAGCTGCTGTCGCATCCCCGTCATCTGCTGCATCCAGACCGCATCCACTACCTCAACCTCCACCACACCCCCCTCGTATCCCGAGATCGTTCCCCGCTCACTCAGCACCCGTCCGCAGACCACCGTCCACGCCGCCGCCAGCCGGTCCACCTCACTCATCGCACCGAGGCTCTTTTTCAGAGACCCCCGCAGCAGTGTCCGCATCCCCTCCACAACCTTCTCCTCGCCCTCCGGAAATACCTCCAATCTTATGCGACCGCGATCTCCCTGCCCATCGCCCGCCTTTCACACGGACATCGTGGGGCGCATCGCACTCTCCGCCTCCGGCATCGCCGACAGCACAAACTCCCGCATGCGCTTCAAAAAGATCTCCGTCCGAAACCCCGCCGCCCACTCCCGAGTCAACGCCTGGTCAAACTCCCCTGCGGCCTCAGCCGCCTCAAACTCGAGCATTCCCTCGATCAGCGACTCGACACTCTGCTTCGCGAAATAAACTCCCGTACGCCCCCGCCCACCCGGACCGGCCACCCCGCGAACCGTCTCCAGCGACCCTCCCGTTCCAAACGCAACCACCGGTCGCCCACACGCCTGCGCCTCCAGTGGGACCATCCCAAAGTCCTCATCCGCCGCAAACAGCAGCGCCCGGCACCTCGCATACTCATCCCACAGCGCCTCCGTCCGGAGCTCGCCCAGCATCTCTACCCCCGCCCCCGCCTTGGCCAGGAGCCTCTTCTCCTCAGGTCCGGTGCCGGCGACCCGCAGCCTCCGACCCAGCCTTTGGCAGGCCTCGATCATCAGCTCCGTCCGCTTGTACCCCACCAGTCGCCCTGCGCAAAGGTAGTGCTCCCCGGGCTCGGCCTGCCGCGCCCGATCCAGATCGATCGGTGGGTAGATCACCGTGCTCTCGCGACCATAAAAACACCGTATCCGCTCCGCAACATACCGCGAGTTCGCCACGAAAAACGTCACTCTTTGGGCCGCCGCGACGTCCCATCTCCGCAGGGATCCCGCCATCGTGGTAAAGAACGCCCGCGTTACACCACCCATCTGCCGGCGATAACCCTCATATCCGTCATACAGATAGCGCATCGGCGAATGGCAATAGCAGATATGCACCGCGCCCGGATCTACCCGCACCCCCTTCACCGGCCCGCTATCCGACGAAATCACCAGGTCAAATCCACGCAGATCCAGACTCTCCACCCCCCACATGTACAGCGGCATCATGTGTCTGTGGTGACTCTTCGCAAACGGCACTCTCTGCAGAAGCGAAGTGTGCAGCTTGCGTCCGCTTAGACCCTCCGGCAGACCGCGTGAGTCCGCCACTAACGTGAAGATCTCCGCCTCCGGAAAAAGGCTGGCGATGCACTCCGCGACGCGTTCGCCTCCGCCCCGCGTCACAAACCAATGGTGAACGATCGCCACCCGCACGGCTAACCTCGAGTCCCCTTCGGCCGATCCGCGCTAATACGCGCCGTCCTTGTTCGCCACCGAGGAAAACGTACGGAGCAGGATCACCACGTCCCGCCGGAGCGACCATCTCTCCACATAATCGCAGTCCAGCGCCACCCGCTGCGGGTACGTCAGCTCGCTGCGCCCCGAAACCTGCCACAGACCCGTGAGTCCGGGCTTGACCCTGCAGTAGTGGTAAAAATCATCCCCATACTTCTCCACCTCCGCGGCAACAATCGGCCGCGGCCCCACCAGCGTCATCTGCCCACGCATCACATTCCAAACCTGCGGCAACTCATCCATGCTGTAACGCCTCAGGAAAAGTCCCACCGGCGTGACACGCGGATCACGCTTCAGCTTGTGCGTTCGCGTCCACTCTGCCCTCGCCTCCGGGTGGCTTGTCAGATAGTCCTCAAGAACCTCGGCAGAGTTCACACACATCGTCCGGAACTTCCACATCGAAAAGAACGCCCCATTCTGCCGGATGCGCCGATGAGAGTAGAAGACCGGCCCTGGGGAGCTCAGCACCACCAGGGCCGAGATCAGCGCGACCACGGGCA
This sequence comes from uncultured Acidobacteriaceae bacterium, assembly GCA_963719405.1. Lineage (GTDB taxonomy): Bacteria > Acidobacteriota > Terriglobia > Terriglobales > Acidobacteriaceae > Edaphobacter. Next base: position 2,814,386 of record OY970381.1, on the reverse strand, counting down.
GAAGAATCGGAAGCGACAGCAGAACCAGCAGAATGTCGAAGGCGCGTTTCAGGTACCGGTATCGAATGGTCCTTGCTGCCACGCCGTGGACGTCAACAGCGACAGGGCGCTGGCGTGGCAACGGCTCGGTGTACGAGTAAGGGTCGCTGATTGCGGACCGGGTCTGCGAGGCCTCGAATTCATCCTGCATGGCACTCCCGCAATTGCAAAGAGGTGCAGCCGGCCGGGTCTTTTCCTAGATCCAGCACCGCATATCGTTCCAACGTCGTGGATACCAGCAGCGTTCCTGGGTATTGCACTATCGCGTCCCTGCTTTCGTCAGCTGTCTAACGCCTCGTTCTTGCTGAGAGGCTTCGTCTCTTGTTGATTGCTGAAGCTCAATCGACCACAGGATGAAAGGAGACCTTGTTCGTCTCGCGCGAGTACTGCAAAGTTCCCCCAGTCTACAGGCATCTCTCTCACTCCGGCAAAGCTCGCCGCTCTCTGGTTCCGCTCTCGCCACCGGGTCTCTCCCGTCTCCGAAGCCGCTAAACTGACGGGATGAAGATCTGTGAAACACCGCTGCGTTCCGTCAAACTGCTGCAGCCGGAACGCTTCGGAGACGACCGGGGCTGGTTTGCAGAAGTATTCAACGCCCGCACCTTCGGCGAAGCCGGGCTGCCTTCGCACTTCGTTCAGGACAATCAATCCTTCTCCCGGAAGGGGGTCCTTCGCGGCCTCCATTACCAGCTTGAAAAGCCGCAGGGTAAACTCGTTCGCGTTCTCTCCGGCCATATCTGGGATGTTGCCGTCGATCTGCGCCGCAACTCACCCGACTTCGGGCGCTGGGCTGGCTTTCACCTGAAACCGGTCACCGACGCTGGCGATATGCAACTGCTCTGGATCCCCGAGGGCCTCGCCCATGGCTTCCTTGTCCTGTCCGAGACTGCGGAGGTCCTCTACAAAACCACAGATCTCTACCATCCGGCGGGCGAGCGATCTATCCTCTGGGACGATCCCACCCTCGCCATCGATTGGCCTCTCGACCAACTCGGGGGAATCCAGCCATCTGTCAGTCCGAAAGATGCAGCAGGTAAACCCTTCACCTCAGCAGATCTTCCCTTGGAAGGCTGACGTTCACCGCCGATTCGCGTTCAACTACCTCGTGTTCGCAACCAGCCATGCCTCCACCTCATCCAGTCGATCCACAGCGGAGTAGGCTCCAGGGCAGCCGCTGATCTCGGTTCCGGCAAGCAGAAACGCCTGTCGCAATCCCGCGGCGTTTGCTGCCGCCACGTCGCTGCACCTGTCTCCCACCATCACGCTCTCCGCCAACTCCACCCCAAGCTCGCGCGCTCCACGCAACAACATTCCCGGTCCGGGCTTCCGGTCCTCGTGCTCCCGCCTGTACACCCCCACACCATGCTCGGGGTGGTAGGGGCAGTGATACACCGCCGCCAACTCGATCTGCTCCTTCGCCAGCTCAGCCCGCACCCAGCCCATCAGGCTCTCGAACTCGGCCTCCGTGTACAGACCGCGTGCGATGCCTGATTGGTTGGTCACCACCACGATGCGATACCCCAGCCGCTGAGCCGCACGGCACAGCGGAAACAAACCCGGCACGAATCGCACGTCCTCCGTGCGCGACAGGTATCCGATCTCCTCGTTGATCACGCCGTCCCGATCCAGAAACAGTGCCTTCATCATCCATCTCTCCGCCGCGCCGTCGGAGGGTGCGCCGTGACCGTACTCAACGGAGTCGCAATGCGCGGCGGCAACATCGCGCCGACGCGCCGCTGCCGCAGCATCTCTTCCACCTCACGGACCACCATCTCAGCTGTCACCTGTTGCATACACGCGTTCTCACGGCATGGCGCATAGTCCCTTCCGTCATAGCACGGACGGCACGCAAACCCCTCTCCGCCCCACAGGGCAACGGCACCCGCCCTCTGCGGCAGTCTTCCCCGTGGATCCGTCGGACCGAAGATGCTCACGACACCCACGGATGTCATACCAGCCAGATGCAGCGGTCCGGTATCGTGCGTCACCACGACATCGCTCGCATCCATCAGCGCCAGCGTCTCCACGATGCTCAACGTGCCGATCCTGTTCTCGACTTCCACTCCCGCGAATGCGTCGGAGGTCCAGACATCATCGGCTCCGCCCACCAGCACTACATCGAGTCCCAACTCGATCATCCGCCTAGCAACCTCGACGTAATTCAGGACCGGCCATCGCCGCAAGCCATCGCTACGCATTGCATTCCGGGCCCCGCCGGGCACCAGCAATACACGCTGTCTCCCATCGATCCGCGGAATCTCACTCGCGGGAAAGGTCTCCGGCCGCACCGGAGCTAAACCTACAGCAACAGGCCCGGCATCCCGGCCAAGCATCACTCGCATGTACTCATCCGTGTGGTGCCTCCCTGGCATCAGCCTCCGCAGCCGGTCGGTATGCGACAACATAACTCTCTGCTTCGCGCGCACCGGCAGGCTCACAACCCTGTAGCGAGCGTCATAGTACAAAGTGGCGCAAAGCTCATACCGTCTACCGGCCAATCTTCGCCACAATCCCGTTAGAGCCCGGAATCGCCCTCGGACTGATCCGCCAAACAGCGCCTGTTCACTGACGCCAATCGGCAGAATCCATGGATACAGCCGGAGCAGCGGCAAGACCTGCTCTCCGCAGATCCATTCCACCTCGTATCCCGCCTTGTGCATCTCGTACGCCGCCGGGATCAGCATGACGACGTCCCCTATCGCGCCCAGCTTGACGATCAACACCCGACGTCTCATGATCTTCTCCCCATGAGGCGTTGGCCTCTGGCCCACCGCGCAGCCCCGGAGCGGCCCTCTACTTCCGTCCGTGCGCGTTCTGCCGGTACACCTCTGCCGATGTCGTCACCTGACTGCGCATCCTGATCAGCTCCAGCACCCTCGGGTCCTCCGCCTGCTCGCTCGTTGGAGCAAACAGCGCCCGCCCCCGATCTGAGGCGGCATCACGCGGCTCACACATGTAATACACCGCAAGGCTGTTGCGCGGCGTCTCCACAGGGCATCCGACCGGGTCCGGGAGTCCGTGCCAGGAGTTCTGAGACGTGTCGAAGATCACCGCGCGATTGAACCTGCACGGGATCTGCTTTGTCAGTACGCTCGGTGCCTGGCGCTCTTCATCATGATCCCAGAAGCCGAGCGCCCCGCCCCACTCGGGCTTCCAGTTCGGCTGGATGTAGATGATGAGATTAAGCCTTCGCTCCATCCCGGACTTGGGATGAATGGAGTAATCCAGATGCATGTTCAACTTCCCACCCGGCCCATGCGTGTGCCACCCGCCCCCATGCAGCCCCGGGTCCGAAAACAACCTGTCGCCGCACAGCTTGCCCATCTCCCTCACAAACACGTCGGAGTTCAGATAAGTGAAGAGCTGATACGTCGCCTTCGGAAACCTGTCCCAGTGGTTGTAAGCCTTCTTCACTTCGATCGCGTTATCGTATGTATTCCAGACCGGACCATCGAACGCCGGAAACTCGGCCGCTATTTTCGCCGCTACATCCTCGGCGAGAAAGTTATCGATCACCAGATGAGAGAAAGGCTTCGCGGCTTGGAACTCGTCGGCTAAGTCAGTCAGCGATATGCCGGGACGTAGTGGATTCCTGATGGGTGTCTGGGTCATGAACTCTGTGCCAAGTTTAGTCTTCCGCCCCCACTTAGCCAAGCGCGGGGCTATAGCCGATCCGAGTAGACGTCGCCTCGCTCTCTCAGGTAAATTGCTGCGCCCTGCCACACCGACATCAGATTGTTCCACTCTCTCCGCCGGACCCGGTTTGCCAATCGCAGCGCCAGAAAGATCATCTGGGACATCCATGGCGCACGCGCATGGCGGCCCAGCATCCGGAGTGTCGATATCGTCGCAAACTGATCGATCTGAGGACTCCGCTTCGGGCTGCTTCCACCTTCCTTGTGCAGAATCGCCGTGTCCTCCGCCACTACAAGGCGATACCCCGCCCGGTGGATCCGAATACACAGGTCCGAGTCGTCGCAGTACATGAAAAAGCCCTCGAAGAAGACTCCGACCTCCTCGAAGATCCGCCGCGGAATCAGAACGCTCGCACCCGTAAAGAACGTTGTCTCGCGCTCGAACCGGGCCGGTGCCCTGAAGTGCGAGACGTATCCCGAACGGAGGTCTATCTCTCCCCCTCCCCAGGCCTGGACCCCCGCAGGATCGTGCATGTAATACAGCACTGACCCTATTGCTCCCGCCTCCGGGTGCGCCCGAGCCATCGCCACGAGCTTTGAAGCCGTGTCCGGCGGGGCAATCGTGTCATTATTCAGCAGCCAAACCAGGTCCGCTCCGCGGGCGCACGCCATTCGCGTTCCCACGTTGCATCCCCTCGGAAACCCCAGATTCTGTCCGGTCTCGACAATCTCCACCCAGGGGTGAGCCTCTCGTATCCGCTCCGCTGACCCGTTCGTCGATCCGTTGTCTACAACGATTACCTCCAGGCGCGCGTAGCTCTGCTCCTTCAACGACCGCAGGCACTCGACCGTATCCTTCCACCCGTTCCAGTTCACGACCACGCAGATCACCCGCGGGTCTGCCGTCGATACGTCTCCGCTCACACCCTTCGTCGCCATCGTCATCGCCTACGCCCCGGCATCCTCGATCCCTTCCACCTCTACCCGACCACCGCCGCCAGCGACTCCCGCCAGTCCATCATCCGCCATCCCAGCCGATCCTCCAGCCGCGCACAGTTCAGCCGTGAGTTCGCCGGTCTCCTCGCCGGAGTCGGATACTCAGCGGTCGTAATCGGTACCAGATCCGCGTACCTGGACGCCGGTTCGCGCCTCCTCGCAGCCGCCACTGCCTCGCCCGCAAACTCGTACCACGTTGTATAGCCGCGGCCCGCAGCATGGTAGATCCCACCCAGCTCCCTCACCGGCTCGGTCACGTCTCCGCCATGCGCCCGTCCCTCGCACAGCCCGGCAAAGTGCGCCGCCAGTCTCGCCAGATCGAAACTCCACGTCGGAGACCCGTGCTGGTCCGCCACAATCCGCAAGGTCTCCCGCTCACGCGCGAGCTTCAGGATCGACAGCACAAAGTTCTTGCCCGTCGCCCCGAACACCCAGCTCGTCCGAAAGATCGCATGCGCTGCTCCGCTCTCCTGCAACCTCTTCTCCCCATCGAGCTTCGTCCGCCCGTACACGCTGGTCGGCCCTGTCGAATCCGTCTCCACATACGGCGCCGGCTTCGTTCCGTCGAACACGTAGTCGGTTGAAAAGTGCAACACACCGGCCTTGATCGCCAGCGCCTCCTCAGCCATCACCTCGACCGCCGTTGCATTTACCGCATACGCCACGTCGGGCTCACTCTCGGCCATGTCCACCGCCGTATAGGCTCCCGGATTCACGATCCACCGCGGCCGAACCCGCCGAATTGCATCGCGTACCGATTGGGCGTTCTGGAGGTCCATCTCCGCTCGCGTGGGCGCCACAACCTCTCCCAGACTCGCCAGCGTCTGCTGCAACGCACGCCCCACCTGGCCGCTGCCCCCGGTCAGGAGTATACGGCTCCCCTCCGGCAGCCCGGCCTTTCTGGCGCCGTCGCTCAATAGACCGTATCCTCCAGCAATCGCTCCAGGTACTTCCCATACGTGCTCTTCCGGATCTTCGCCGCCAACGCACGCAGCTCATCGGCCGATATGTAACCTAACCGGTACGCAATCTCCTCCGGACACGCAACCTTCAAGCCCTGCCTCTGTTCAATCGTGTGGATAAACGTCGAGGCCTCCAGCAGCGAGTCGTGTGTTCCCGTATCCAGCCACGCCATGCCGCGGCCCAGCAGCTCCACCCGAAGCTGATTCCGCTCCAGATACCATCGGTTCACGTCCGTGATCTCCAGCTCCCCACGCCGGGACGGCTTCAGCCCCTCCGCGACGCTCACCACCTGTTCATCGTAAAAATAGATGCCCGTCACCGCATACCGGCTCTTCGGCTTCTGCGGCTTCTCTTCGATTGAAACCGCCCTTCGCTGTCCATCAAACTCCACTACCCCGTACCGCTCCGGATCAAGCACCGGGTACGCAAACACCGTTGCTCCCGGCCCGCTCGCCAGCCGCATTCCGCAATGTCTTCTGAAAATCATGCCCGTAAAAGATGTTGTCACCCAGAACCAGGCAGCATCCCTCGCCCGCCAAGAAGTCGCGGCCGATCAGAAACGCCTGCGCCAGGCCGTCCGGCGACTCCTGCACGGCGTACGCCAGCCTCAGACCCCACTGCTCCCCCGTCCCCAGCAGCTGTTCAAACCTCGGCGTGTCCTCTGGCGTCGAGATCACCAGGATCTCCCGGATGCCCGCCAGCATCAGCGCCGACAGCGGATAGTAGATCATCGGTTTGTCGTACACCGGCAGCAGCTGCTTGCTAACGGCCTGCGTCACCGGATGCAGCCGCGTTCCGGACCCTCCCGCGAGAATGATGCCCTTCAACGCATTCCCTCCCCTGCCTGCCGCACATCGCGAACTCCCGCCTCCGCCCCGCGTCCTCCCCGGTTGCCGTAGTTCTGATCCACCCAGTGCTGATACGCCCCGCTCGTCACACCCTCTACCCACGCAGAGTTCTTCAGGTACCACTCGACCGTTCGTCGGAGCCCTGTCTCAAAGCTCTCATCGGGCCGCCACCCCAGCTCGCGCTCCAGCTTGCGCGCATCGATTGCATACCGCCGATCGTGCCCGGGCCGGTCTTGCACATACTGCACCAGCCTCTTGTGAGGCCGGAACTTCGATTCCGGCACCATCTCATCCAGCAACTCACAAAGCTGCGTCACCACCTCGAGATTGCTCCTCTGGTTATCGCCGCCGATGTTGTACGTCTCCCCCACCCGGCCCCGCTCCAGAATCGCTCTCAACGCACTTGCATGATCCCCGACATACAACCAGTCCCGTATCTGCTGCCCATCCCCATACACCGGCATCGGCCTTCCCTGCAGCGCATGCGTGATCATCAACGGGATCAGCTTCTCCGGAAACTGGTACGGCCCGTAGTTGTTCGAGCAGTTCGTAATAATCGCCGGCAGGCCGTACGTGTGCACCCAGGCCCGCACCAGGTGGTCGCTGGCCGCCTTGCTTGCCGCATACGGAGAATTGGGCGCATACCTCGTCTCTTCATGGAACGCCGGCTCCTCCGGAGTCAGCGTACCGTAGACCTCGTCCGTCGAAACGTGCAGAAATCGAAACCGCTCCCTCTCTTCACCGGCCAGCCCCGCCCAAAACGTTCGCGCTCCCTGCAACAGCACAAACGTCCCATCGATGTTGGTTCGCAGAAACGCGTCCGGCCCCAGGATCGACCTGTCCACATGGCTCTCTGCGGCGAAGTGCACCACAGCTCGCGGCCGGTACTCCGCAAACAATCTGCCTACCAGCTCCGCATCGCATATGTCGCCTTGCACAAATCTGTATTCGCTCCGCTTCGCCACCGACGCAAGATTCGCCGGGTTCCCCGCATACGTCAGCTTATCCAGATTCACCAGCGGTCCTGCGTCCCGGTTCATCCAATCCAGAACAAAGTTCGACCCGATAAATCCCATCCCACCTGTAACCAGAACGGGCCCAACCTCCCATCCTCTGCCATTCACATCAGTACTCAACGCATCTCCTCATCATCTACCCAGATCCCCGGCCCATCCTGTCGCCGCGCATTGCATACGAAAGTCGAATCCTCTACCCTTCGTAGCAGCGTCAAAGGGCTTTCTTCAGCCAAAGGCGTCCGCTGCTCGCCGACTTGCCACCCAGGGAATGAGGACCTTTGGAACAGCTCGCTAACCTGGTCGCCATCGCCTTTGTCCTGCACTTCCTTTGGAGCTACTACTGGAACTGCCTCCGCAAAGGCTATCGGCTTGATCTTTGGCATGTCAGCCTGCTGATGAACCTCTTCGTCATCCACGTCATGCTGCCCTTTGACCGCAGCGACCTCAACCTCCTTGCCTTTGGTCCCATCTTTCTAAGACGGGCCCAGGCACACATGACCGAAGCCTACTTCGTCAGCGCATTCGGCTACCTGTGCATCCTCCTCGGCGGAGATCTTTGGCGAGTGCGCCTCAACCTCGGCATCCGCCGCGAGTTCGCCCGTATCCTCGAGGTGCCCGCCCGCCTCTCGCTCCTACTTCTGCAGTCAAAGTCGATCCTGCTCCTCCATGGAATCATCGCCTCCACCCTGATCAGCGGAATCCTTCTCTATTACTTCAAAACCGCGGGCTTCGGCTTCAATCTGCGTGGGCTTCTTCTCGTCAATCCAGTCCTGCGCTCAGCCGCAAACTTCGCCTCGTTCTATGGCATCCTTATCGGCTCCTACTGCGCGGCACGCTTCTTCCGCTATCGCGAGCCGTCCATGCTCCTCATCACCGGCGTCATCTCGGTGGGTTTTCTCTTCTTCGGATCCAGGGCGCCTGTAGTCGGCATCTTCACCCTCGCGATCATAATCTACCTCATCGAGCTCAGGCTTCGGCTAAAGCTCATCTGGATAGGAGGCGTCATCGTGTTGGCGCTCACCGCATCCGTTCTGCTCGATGCCCTTCGATCCCCTCACTTCTCGCTGACCCGTGTATTCGGCACCTTTGTCATCTCCACCTTCTACGGCAACTCCTACTCCGACACGCGGGACTTCGCACTTATCCTCTCCTTCTGGGATCGCCACCTCTTCTGGGGCAAAACCTACCTCGCCGGACTCATCGCATTCGTTCCCCGCTTCCTCTCCAGCTTTCGCGATAAATGGTCCCTGGGCGTCGTCACCGCCTCCATGGTCGGCTTCCTTCCCACAGAGCACCCCGGACTCCGCGTAGGTCTATTCGGCGAGGCGTACCTCAACTTCGGCCTGCTCGGCGTCGCCCCCCTCGGGCTCCTGGTCGGAGCCGTCACACGCCTCATCGATCTACGTGTCAAACAGAGCCTCAACCTGCTCCCCGACTCCGGTGTTCTCGTGTACTCGTGGGTCACCATCGGCATGATCACCTCGGTAGCAGTCAACTCCACCGGTGGCTCAACCTTCTACACGGTCATGCTCATCTTCATCGTGTCGTGGTTCGCCCGCCGGGGAGCCCGCTTCCTGTACAACCCCACCGCCTGAGCGCAGCACGCGGCCCGCTATACAACTACGGCCGAAACGTTCCCTGCGCCACCGCAGTTCGCAGCGAGGCCATCGACTGTCGCCGTTCCGGATCCGTATGGAGAAACTCCCACCGGTTCTTCACGATCACCACCAGCAGCCCCAGTACAAAGCCGAGAACGCCGCCCACAATCGCAATCGCCGTCCGCCTCGGGGCCGACTTCGTCAGCGGGACCTCCGGGTAGTCCACCACCTGCACTCCCGGCGCCGCCGTCGTCTCCTGCTGCTTCGCGCTTTCGTACTGGCGCATCATCGTGTCCAGCAAAAGCTGGTGGTACTTCACCCTTCGCTCCAACCGCACAAACTCCAGATTCACCTCGGGCGCGTGGGACGCTGTAAGCCCTGCTCCAGCCGCACCCCCGCCACCGCTCTGCAAGCGCCGCAGCTGCCCCTCCAGTGCCGCAAGCTCCGACCGCGCCCGAATCACATTCGCCGACTGCTCCGTCTCCGCCTGCAGCACCGCGGCCAGGTTTACCTGCTGCTGCCGTATCTGCGCCCGCACCAGATCGATTGATCGCAGCCCGGCCTCGATCTGCGTCTGCGGCGAAACGACCCCGCTCGCCTCCTGCGCCTTCTTCAAATCCACTTCCGCGTTCTCCAGCTCGCCCTCTTGCTTCTGCATCTCGGACTGGAACAACTTGCGGTGAGCCGCGGCCTCATCCACCACCAGCCGGTCATTCACCCGGCCCAGCGCAGACAGATACCCATCGGCGATATCCTTCGACAGCTTGGGGTCCTTCGTGGAGATCGCCAGGGTCACAAATCCAGCCGCATCCGTCGTAATCGTCGCAGATCCTCGAAGCTGCGTACGCGCAACCTCGATGTTCTTCGCGTGAAAGATCCTCAGCAGATCCCCATGCTCGATCACGTCGTTCTGCACCGACTCGCTCGCCAGCAAACCCGGGTAGATCGCCGAGGACTGAGGCTTCCAGAGCATCGCCAGCGGGCTGTCCATCATCGGCATCGGCTGGGTCGGCGGCAGAAACACCGCCTTCGACGTAAACAAGGGTGACATCGAAAAGGCGAGCAGCGCCGCCAACGCGAATCCCACAACCGTCGCGGCGATCAGAAAAGGCCACCGCTTCAGCACCATCGCTGCCGCCCGGACGAGGTCGATGGACTCCCCGATCATCTCCGGGTCCTCCCACGGAGCCGCCCCAACACCTCGTTGCTCGATCGGGCTTGAAACGTCCACCGGCTTCATCGCCCTCTTTACCTCAATATGTTGATCGCAGCCGCGGCCAAACCAAACTGCCCCACAACGGTAGCGACATCCACAATCGTCCGCAGCAGCGAACGCTTGTCCAACGTCGGTGGCACCACAATCGTATCCCCCGGGAACAGCTGTGCATGCTCAAAGTTCCCATACTGCCGGCTCAGCACCGATCCATCCGCCCGCAGCACAAACGATCGGCTGCGATCCGCCTCCCTATCCGGACCTCCCGCCTGCCGGAGGTAGTCCACCACCCTTCGGTGCGGCTGGTAGACAAACGCGTTCGCGCTATACACCTGCCCTTCCACGTTCACATTCGACGGTACCCGCGGAACGACAAACCTGTCCCCATCCTCAAGCGCCAGATCAGGGATGCTCTCTATCGTTCGGCTATCCGGCTTCAGGTCCAGCACAATCCGGCCGATCGGCTCCCTTCGCCGCAACCGGGCGATCGCCGCCCTTGCCTGCTCGCCCGAGACCGCGGCGGCCGCCCGGTCCAGGTCGCTCACAGCTCTTCCCGCAGACCCCGTAGTCGCCGCTGAGACCTGCGCCTCCAGTTGGTCCGCGTACTCGTTCAGTCGCTGCCGCTCCACTCGCCTCGTCGACTCGCGGGTAAACTCCGAGGCATACAGGTACGCGTTCGGCGTAAACCCGCCCGCCCTGGCCAGGAGCTGCCGCAGCGTCTCTCCCGGCCGAACGCTGTAGATGCCCGAAGCATTGAACTCCCCTTCCAGGCGAACAAAGCGCGTCTGCTGCGACGTCGCCACCCGGAGGTCGGCGGTCGAGAAGATCGTAACCACATCACCCGGCTGCAGCTCCAGATTCTGTGACGAATCCCCCTCAAGAACAACCTTCCCAAGACTGAACGGAAGCAGCGATGTCGTCAGATCGGCCCGGCTTTGGCGCTCAATCACCGCATAGCTCCAGTCGATGTCCGGCGCGCTTAGGACCACATCCGTATTGACGGGAAACAGTCCGTTCGTCCTCGTCAGTGCTACCCCAACCGAGCCTCCACCCGTCTCGGAGATCGAGTTCCGCTGAACATTGGAATCGCCATTGCCGCTGTTGCCGTTCCCGTTGCCAGAGCCGCTCTGACCGGCGCCGCCGTCTTGATTGCTGGCGCCGTCTCCGCTCGCATTCAGCCCCCGGCTGCTATCCCTCTGGTTCGCAGCCTGGCTCCGGCCAGCATCACTCCCCCCCACCTGGGACGTCACACGACGTGACTGATCCTGCAGCGGAGCCGGCGCATACTCGGGCACTGGCTGCCCAAGCTCATTGCGCTTGCGCCAGTAGTTCCTCGTTACCAATGCCTCTTTCGTCGGGATCAGATCCTTGACCCGCATCCCCTCGTGCCACACGTACCTGCCCGGATTCGCCACATTTCCCCGAAGCGTCACCGCATCCTTGAAACGATCCACGATCGATGTCACCGAAACCACATCGCCGTTCTGCAACACCGCACCCGGAGTCGTCCCGGGATCCACATCCAGAATCGTGCGAACGGTGTGCTGATCGATCCGCTCCAGGCGCACCGCGGATCCCGCAGCGACGCTGGTCCGCCCTCCACCCAGATCCAGCAGCTGCTCGATCGTCGTGTCGCCCCGAAGCTCGTAAATCGCCGGATTGCTCACGCTTCCAACCAGCGCCACCTGCGGCCCGGCCGTCGGGATAAAGATCACATCGCCCGGCTGCAGAAGCACATCCTTGCTCTTGTCACCGTGCAGCAGCAGATCGTACATATCGAAGTGAGTTACGACCTCACCTCCACGCCGAACCTGGATGTCGCGCAGACTCCCCTCAGGCCGCGGCCCCCCCGACGCAAACAGCGCGTTCAGCAGCGTACTCAGAGACCCGATCGTGTAGCTCCCCGGACGCCGCGCCTGACCCACAACAAACACCTGGATCGACCGCAGCTGCCCCATGTTCACGTTCAGGTCGAAGTTGCGATACACACGCCCCAGCTGTGACCGCAGAAAGCTCCCGAGCTCCGAAAACCGGAGACCCGCAACATGAATCGTCCCAACCTGCGGTATCGCTATCGATCCGGTCCGGTCCACCACATATGACCCCTGCTGGTTTACCTGTCCCCAGACCTGGAGCCTCAGCTGATCTCCCGGACCGATCACATAATCCGGAGTCACCGGCACATCGTCCACAGGCGCAAACGTCGATGGGACCCTCGAAAACAGCGACGCCCCGAAGATCGGCAGCTGCTGCCCGGTCGTCTCTCGCACCAGCTCCTGGAACTCGGTGGACCTCTGCGGCGCTTCGTACATCCCGTTCAGACTCTGGTACGTCCTCGCCTCGTCAGCTCGAGCCGACCTCGATCTGGCACTCTCCTGCGTCTCATCCGCCGTCGTTCCGGAACCCATCGTTCCGAAACCTGTCGTTCCACCACCGGTCATTCCCTGACCCTGCTGCGTGTAGGTCGGCGTCGACCCGTAAACCTGAGCATCAGGCGCGATCCCCGGCGCCGGATACATCGGAATGATCTGCTGCGAAGGCGGACCCTGCGCCTCCAACCTGCCGGTGGATGGATCGAGACTGGACGCGAAGATGAAGGCGACACCAGCCAGCAGCCGTGCCAGCCGTATCGTGCAAAAGTTCCTGTGTGCTGATCTCACTCCGGCAGATGCCCCATTCTCACTCGTAAAACCCAGCTAACTCGCAGTCAGCGGTTCGCCGGAACATGGACAGTCTAGCGGACTTTGCTTCTCGTTGACTAATTCATCTCTTCCTTGCGGCAGAGGCAACTACGGACCTCAGCTCCCTCTCCAACCTCGTGTAAGGAGAACTGATGCCAGCCGATAAAACAAAGCTCGAAGACGAAAACACCGAGCCGTCTCCATCCCCGAACGAAGCCGCAGCCCAGCCCTCCGGCTACCGTGGCGACAACCCCTCCACCGCAGGTCCCGGCAAAACCGCCGTACATTCGGAGACGTCCGAGAACAGCGCCGGCCACCTCAACCCCTCCGCCCCGGAAGACGCCAACATCACTCCCGGCAGCGCCGGCGAGAAGTAAGCCCATCAATGTGCCGAAAGCTTTGTTGCCGCCAGCTTCTTCGCCGTCTCCAGCGCCTCTGACGTCGGCACCCGTACATCCGGCTCCACGCCCATACCCTCCCAGTTCGTCTTCGAGATCGGGTTCACAGCACGCGCAAACGGCACACCGATCATGAAATGATCGTTCACCCTGTGGCCGCTTACAGGATGAGCGCCACCTCCTGTCGTCTCTCCCACAATCGTCGCGCGCTTCAGATTCTTCAGGTCATAGCTGAACTCCTCAGCTCCCGAGAACGTGCGGCTCGATGTCAGAACAAAGACCGGCTGCTCCGTCAATCGGGTTCCAGGCACACTCGGCAGTGTCCATGATTCTTGAGTCGAATCTTCCTTTCGGTTGTACAGATCGTTCAGATGGGTAGGCTTTGCAAACAGGTAAGTCGCAATCAGCGCAACCATCGATGGATCCCCTCCACCGTTATCCCTGAGATCGAAGATCACCGCGTCGACATGCGCCAGGAAATTCATAGCTGCGATAGCCGTCGGCCCGCAGATCGAAGCCTCGTCAAACTCGTTGAACTTCACATATCCGATATTCCGCGGAAGTACCTCAACTCTCTCGAAGCCACAGTTCGAACGCTCCATCTGCTTTCGGAATCGGGCCTCGTCTTCAGGGCTGGAGCCGTGCTTTTCGACTGGCAATTGGAACGGGCTGTAGTTCACACGCAAATGCTTGTCGTGGCTCACCTCCTGCAGCTGGCTGGTAAGCAGGGCAGCAAAGGCATCACCGTCGGTTACAGCATCGTACTCGCCCCGTCGCTGCCGGCTCCGCAACCCCTCCTCCATCTTCTTTGCACCGTCCGGGTAAACGTAAAACTCATTCAAGTTCGTCACAACACCATCCAGCACCTGGCTTCGACTCGCCGCGTCAAGCCTTACATTCTCGATCACCGCTCCCGGCGGAATCGCACGCAGACCGAAGTTTTCTACCGTCGGCGGTTCGGCTTGCTTCACCTGCATGCTTCCAATCGCAATCGTCGCGCTCGTCTTCTCCTTCACCCGAAACCTGATCAGCAGTGGCTCGCTGCTCTCGATCGCGAGTAACTCAAACCCGCCAGTCTGGTTGTGGAACGCCATCATGGAGTCCGCCGTGAGCTTGGGATCCGACGTCCGCACATAACTCTCCATCTTCGCCCGGTCACCGCTATTCATAGCATCGAGCCACACCTGAAACGTCCGCCCCGCAGGCGTACTTGGAATTGCAACCTGCCCGGATGCGGACGCCGCGCCGAAACATAGCAGCACAACCAATCGTAGGAGCATGCCAGCTTGGACGCGGCGCTCCATCGGATGTCCCTCTATCTGATAGAAATTCTCGATCAGCACCCGCTCAATGAAAGTCGTGCGATCGCACCTCGATCGTCTGCATCCGGTCCATCGTCAGCACCTCCACCCGCTCCGCCTTCACATGCACCACGGTGTCCGAGTTCTGCAGCTTCCCCTCCACCAGCAGAAACTTCCCCCGCGTCACCGTCAGCCGGTCCCGCTCATACAGATCCGGATGGATCACCACATTTGCGATCCCCGTCTCGTCTTCCATCGACAGAAAGATGAAGCCCAGCGCCGTCCCCGGCCTCTGCCGCGCAATCACACACCCTGCCGCTCGCACCCACGTCCCGTCGCGCTCCCTTTGCAACTCGCCCGCTGACAAAATACCCCGCTCCCGCAGCTCTTCACGCCGGTACGCCATCGGATGCGGTCCCACCGTCAGCCCCGTCCCCGCATAGTCCGCCACCAGCCTCTCCTCGGTCGACATCTGCCGCAGCGGCGATCTCGCACTCGCCGTCTTTGCCTCCCTCAGCAGCGGCCCCACCGGCCGTACTACCTGCTCCACCTGCCACACCGCATCCCTCCGGTGCCTCACCTCGCCCAGCGAATTCATAGCTCCAATCCGCGCCAGCTGGCCCATCTCCTTCCGGTTCAACTCCGGGACCCGCCGCTCGAGATCCTCCACACTCCGAAACGCTCCGTCCCGCTCCCGCTCCCGCACCACCGCCTCCGCCGCCGCCTTCCGCATCCCCTTCGCATACATCAAACCCAGCCGCAGCGTCAGCTCGTCGCCTGCCTCCTGCACTACCTCGCACTCCCACACAGACCTCTGCACATCCACCGGCCGCACCCGCAGCCCGTGCCTCTGCGCGTCCTTCACCAGCACCGCCGGCATATAAAACCCCATCGGCTGGTTGTTCAGCATCGCGCACGTAAACGCCGCCAGGTACTTCACCTTGAAGTACGCCGACGCATACACAATCAGGGCAAAGCTCGCCGCATGGCTCTCCGGAAACCCATACAGCGCAAACGACTGGATACTCCCTACGATCGCCTCCTGCGTCTCCGGTTCGATCCCGTTCTCCGACATCCCCGACCGCAACTTCTCCATCAACGCCTTCATCCGTGCCACGCTTCGCCGCATCCCCACGGCCTTCCGCAGCTCGTCCGCCTCCGTCCCCGTAAACTTCCCCACGATCATCGCCATCCGCAGCAGCTGCTCCTGAAACAACGGCACACCCAGCGTCCTCTTCAGCACCGGCTCCAGCTCCGGCACCGGATACGTCACCTCCTCTCGCCCCTGTCTCCGCCGCATATACGGATGCATCATCTTCCCCACGATCGGCCCCGGCCGGATGATCGCCACCTGCACCACCAGGTCATAAAACTCCCTCGGCCGGTTCCTCGGAATGCTCGCCATCTGCGCCCGGCTCTCCACCTGAAACATCCCCACCGTATCCGCCCTGCACAACGTGTCGTACACCTCCGTATCCCCCGCCGGAAGCTGCGCCAGATCCACCTCCTCCCCGTAGTGCCTCGGAATCAGCTCCAGGCAGTCCTTCATCACCGCCATCATCCCCAGCCCCAGCAGATCCACCTTCACCATCCCCATATCCGCGCAGTCTTCCTTGTCCCACTGCACCACCGTCCGCCCAACCATCGACGCCCGCTCGAGCGGCACCACCTTGTTCAAGTGCCCCTCGCAGATCACCATCCCGCCCGAGTGCTGCCCCAGGTGTCTCGGCAGATCCTGCACCCGCTCGCATAGCTCCACATACTTCGCAATCCGCCTGTGCTCGAGATCAAACCCCGCATGCTTGAAGTTGTCCTTCAGCGTCTCGTCCTTCTTCCTCCACTCCCATTGCCCGATCAGCCCGCTCAACCGACCCAGCGTCTCTTCATCAAACCCGAGCGCCTTTCCCACCTCGCGCGCCGCGCTCTTCCCGCGATACGTAATCACATTCGCCGTCATCGCCGCGCCCAGCTCGCCATACCGCTGATACACATACTGGATCGCCTGCTCCCGCTTATCCCCCGACGGCAGGTCCAGGTCCACATCCGGCCACTCCTCCCGGTTCTCATTCAGAAACCGCTCAAACAGCAGCTCCATCCCGATCGGATCGACCGCCGTTATCTCCAGCGCGTAACAAACCACCGAGTTCGCCGCGCTTCCCCGCCCCTGGATCAGAATATTGTTCCTTTTGCAGTAGCAAACTATGTCCCACACAATCAGGAAGTACCCCGCAAACCCCAGCTTCGCAATCAGCAGAAGCTCCTTCTCCGCCTGCACAAATGCCTTTGCTCGCAATGCAAGCTTCGCCCCCACCGCATACCTGTTACGAATCCCCTCGTTCACACGCTTTCGCAGAAAGCTGTCCATCGTCTCGCCATCCGAAACCGCATACTCCGGAAATTTGTAACCCAGATCGTTCATCTCAAACTCAAGCCGCTCCGCCAGCAGAACCGTGTTCTCCACCGCCTCCGGAACATCCCCGAATATCCGCTGCATTGTCTTTGCCCCACGCACCTGCCGAAGCGAGTTCGTGCACAGCAGCCTCCCCGCCCGCTCCAGATCGCACCCATGCTTCACCGCCGTCATCACATCCAGCACCTCGCGCTCATACTGCGTCGCATACCGAACCCCGTTGGTCGCAAGCAATGGCAGCTTCAGGCTCTCCGCGATCCGCATCGCCGCCTGGTTCCTCCACTCCTCCGCCCGCTCCCCATGCCGCTGCAGCTCCACATACACATTGCCCCGCCCAAATACACGCACCATCTCCTCGACCGCCGCTCGCCCCATCGCCTCTCCACCCGCCGCCAGCGCCGCAGCCAGCACACCCTCATCACCTCCCGTCAACGCCACCAGCCCACCCGCAAACTCGCGAAGATCATCAACCGTCGCCGCACCCTCGCCCTTCCCGATCATCCGCATCTTGTAGCGCGTAATCATCTGCGTCAGATTCTGATATCCCACCCGTGACGCGCACAGCACCGGCACCCGCGGCGGCTCCGCCACATGCCCGTGCGGAACCCACGACGGCGGCTGCATCCGCGCACCCGTCCCCTCCACCGACACCTCCGCACCCACCAGCGCGCGCATTCCGTTCTCCTTTGCCGACGTATGAAACCGCGCCGCCCCATACACCCCATTGCGATCCAGCAGAGCCATCGCCGGCAAACCGCGCTCGTACGCCGCCTTCGCCAGCCCCTCCGGCAGGGACGCGCCCTCCAGAAAGCTGAACCCGCTGGCCGCATGCAGCTCCACATACCCGGCGCCCGCACCCGGCGCCCTAGTCATACACCGCCTCCATATGCCACCGATCCCGTAACAAATTGTGCGCCAGCACGCACAAAATATGAACCCCGCCACCCGCCTCCACCGCTATATCCCACTCCTCCTGCGACCACACCTCGCCCGTCCACCACGCTCCGCTGCGCCGCCACGGCCCAAATCGCTCCCGTACCTCGTACAGCACACCCTGCATCCAGAACGCCGACTCTTCGTTGCCGCTCCAGCGGATCGGCACCGCCGGACGCATCCGCCGGATCGCTACCGCGCACCTCCTTGCATCCGCCTCATCCGCGTGCCCCAATGTGACCCCACCCCAGCCACCCTCCTGCACCTCAGTCCCTGCCCCACGCGCCCCGGCATCCGCCCGCAACTGCGTAATGCTGAGCACATTCGACCGCCCCTCACACCCTTCCTCCACCGCGCCCCTCTGCGTCCCCTTCGGATCCTCTGCATCGGTAGTTGCATTCGCAGTTGCGGTCGTCGCTGTCCTCCTGGGCGAAGCGAATGCCCCTCGCTCCTGTGCCTGCTCTTCCTCCCGCGCGGCACGCCGCTGCTCCAGCTCGCGCATCTGCCACTCCACACGATCCTGCATCGCCCGCCCACGTCCGGACCTTCGCTCCTCCGCCACCGCCGGCAACAAAAATCGCTCCATCGCAAAACTCTCCGGCGCATGCGAGTCCTTGAGCCTCGCACGGCCGACACGTCCCTCACCCACCAGACCCGCCAGACGAGCCAGCGTCACCTCCAGCCGCCCAGCCTCCGGCATCTGCGGTCGGAACAGCCCCGTCTGCACCCTGCTCCGCTCCCCCGCCTCAGCCGTCACCCGCAGCCGAACGACTCCCGCACTCGGCGGATGCTCCTCCATGTCCAAATGCAACAGCTTCAGTAACAAAACGCGATCCGCCACCGGCAGTGACGGTTTGATGGATCGCACATGCTCCCCGCCACACCCGCTGCCGCTATCTCCGTCATCGCCACCTCCATGCGCATCCAGTCCCATCTCCAGCCGAACGCTCGCCAACGCCATCGCACGGTTTGCTGCCCGCGCTATCAGCTGGTCCAGCATCGGACCAAGCACAAACATCAGCGACTCCATCCCATCCACCGGCGCGTCAAACTCCACCACCTCCTCCAGCCGCAGCCCCGCCTCCACCGGAACCATCAGGTGCTCCGCACACCCCTTCGCCATGCGCCACAACCGTGCTCCCTCCTGCCCCATGCGCACCACCAGCTCTACCTCGTCGAGCGCTGCAACCTCCCCCAAGGTCCGCACACCCCACGCCACAAACGTCTCCGCCTGCGCCTCTGTCGGCTGCAGCACCGATATCGGCAGCACAGCCAGTTCCGCAGCCTCCTTCCCCCGCTCCACCACACGCACTGCTCCATCTCGCGGTGCAACAGCCATTGCACGAGCCATCACCACAGCCGTCAGCAGGTTTCCGCTCACCCCCACCCGCGCCATCAATCCCAGCTCCCGCAAAGTCCGCACCAGCCGCCTCGCCAGCCGCTCCACAGGCCCAAACAGCCGCTCCATCCCGCTTCCGTCCAGAACCACGACGCATGCTCCATCCGTCGCATGCGCTCCCGTCGTACAGTCCTCCACCCGTGGCGTAAACGCGCCCGCCACCTCCATCACCACCGCCTTCGCCGCCCTCTCCTCCTCCGCCGATCGCCGCAGCACCACCAGCCCGTCAAAGCTGTCCAGCTCCGCCTTCGTCATTCCCGCACAGACCCCCATCACCGCCGCGCGCCGGTTCACACTGCACACCCGCTCCAGCGGTGCCGTTCCTGCCACTACCGCGACCGCACGCGCCTTCATCTCCGGCCTCAACCGCAACAGCGCCTGCGCAGCAAACTCCGGCACATGCACACACAGATACAACTCCTCCATCATCGCGACCTCCCCGTGCGCCCGCGCAGCCCTGCCTTGCCTGCCGTCGCCCGCATATCTGCCACGCCCCCCGCCTGCGCCCACGCCGCCTGTCCACTCCAGGCCCCCGATCTCTCCGCCTGCGGAGGTCTTCGTCTCCCAAACTCCACATCCATCGCATCTCCATCTCTCGTCTCCTCCCCTCGAATCGCTACAACCTTGGCCGCCTCAACCGCCACAAACCTCTGCCGTCCCACCCGCGCCCCATACGCCACGCCCGTCATCACCCGGCCTTCAGACAGCATCGCGCCCGGCTCCATGTCCAGCACCAGCTCCGCACTGCTCCGCGCGCACGCATACTGCGTCAACAACACCAGGCACGCCTGGGACCTCTCCGCCGCCGCCCGGAATCGGAACCAGGTCGCCATCGGTATCCGCCACACCGCCTCTGCCGCAACCCCGCCCAGGTCCAGCACCACCACACCAAACCCACCCGCCTGCAGCAGCATGTCTACAGCCCGCAAAGCCTGATCGATCGCAATCCAATGCCCCGCCTTGGCACCCGTCCCTCCTCCCATATGGCCTTCAGGAGCACGGGAGGATCTCCCCCTCTCTCCACTCCGCCTGCCATCCGCTCCTTGAGCCTGCTGATGGGGAACAGCCCGCCTGCTCTCATTTCCCTCGGCAGTACACCTCGGCTCCCATCCACCCGTCTTCCCCGACATCGCGACACCACCCCTCCGCACCGGCTGACGATCCGTCGGCACCTGCTCCTCACGGTGCTCCGATCGCCACGAAAACTCCGACTCCTTTCCCGTCCGGTTCGCCGCACTCGGGGTCCCGATCCACTTGTCCTTTCGCTTTGCCGGCAGCAGCGCCTTGTTCCCGCCCGGCTGACTCTTGGTCGATCCCCGCGACTCCGGCCCAACCATCAGCTCCGCCGCCAGCCCACCCATCAGCCCGCCGATCGCCTCCGATAACCCCCTGCCCTCACTCCGGGGATGCGGACTCCCACACCCCCCACCCAGCGATGGCGCAGAGATCGTCCGGTCCAGCATCGCGGCTCCGCCCCGCCCGCTCCCTTCTCCCCTGGACACCACCCTCGCCGTTTCACTCTGCCCGCCACCGCGCCTCTCTCCACACCGCACCCAAAGCATCCGCTCGAGATCCACCCCCGCCGCCGCCATCGACTCCGGGTCGAGCGCGTCCGTCACATCCACCCACGCCAACACCTGCCCCTCGGCCGTCCGCCGAGCGGTAAACGATGCCGCCAGCGTCGTCCTCCCCGAGCTCTCCGCTCCGACCACCTCCGTGATCGCACCAACCGGAAAACCACCACGCGCCACCACATCCACACCACGAATTCCCGTCAGAAACCGCACCCTTTCTGCACGAATCTGTGGTGAAAGCGCACCCGGCACCCGCCTGTAAAGTGCCCCTTCTATCTCCTTTCGAACCGCGGCAGAGGTATTCATGGCGAAACCTTTCTTCGCCTTATCTTCGCCTAAGCCCTCTGTGGATTGTCAATACCCCACCCTATCTCCAACAAACCATTCAGGTACCAGCAAACGTCCCGGCCCCCTACTCAAACACCACCCGGCCCCCACCTCCCGTATCCGGCACCTCAGCCACCCAGGCACCACCCGGTCCCTTCACCAGCTTCGTCGTCCCTCCACCCACCCGCCCCACACCCTTCACCGGCGTCCACCCCACAACCTCCACCTGCACCGCCGTCCACCACGGCTTCGACCTCCCTTCACGCCGTCCCATGTCGACCGTCAACGCCCCATTTGCACCCACAGAACACGTAAAACTCTCCCGCACGAATGCTCCCTTGCGGTATGCAAAGCTCTTGCCATCATCCACATACACCTCTCCCCGGCAGTCGTCGCCCGCATACACCCGCAGCGTCAGCGGGCCCTTCGGAGTCTCCTCCGTGCTTTGCACCAGCGGAGCCATGGGCACAATCGATCCCGCACGCACGTACACCGGCAGCTCCTCAAGCTTTGGCACACGCAGCAGTGGCTTCAACGCCAGCACCGCATCCCTTTGTTCCAGATCCCGAGGACCTGTTGCCGTCCGACGGTCCAGTCTCTCGCCCGTCCAGTAGTCGTACCAGACGCCCGGCGGCAGCGCGATCTCGTACGGCGCCACCTCCTCCGGCGACGGGTTCGGCGCGATCAGCAGATCCCGCCCAAACAGAAACTCACCCCCGCCCGCCTCCAGGTCGATCGGCGTCCCATCTGCTGTCGCATGCGGAAACTCCAGAAACAGCGGCCGCATAATAGGCACACCCGTCCGCGACATCTCCTCCGCCGCCGTGTACAGGTACGGCATCAGCTTGTATCGCTCCTCGATAAATCGCCGCCGGATCGCCTCCTGCTCCGGCCCGTCCACCCATGGCTCGTGGTCCCGCGTTCCTTTCGCTGCATGGTCGCGATCGATCGGTTGGAACGCCGCAACCTCCAGCCACTTCGTCAGCAGCTCCGGCGAGGGCGACCCCGCAAACCCGCCCACGTCCGCCCCCGTCATCCCAAACCCGCTCAGACCCAGGTTCACGATCTGCGGAACCGTCTGCCGAAGATGGTTCCATGTCGAACTGTTATCCCCCGTCCACGTTGCCGCATATCTCTGCCCACCCGCATAGCTCGCCCGCGTCAGCACAAACGGACGCACATCCGGCTGCAGCTTCAGCAGACCCTCGTAGGTCCCGCGCGAGTTCTCCATCCCGTAAACGTTGTGGATCTCGAGATGCCCTGCGGTCCGCTTCGCAAACCCCGGCTCAGCAATGCGGTGCTGCACGTCATCCGGCATCGTCTTCGTCGGCACCCCAAACACCGCCGGCTCATTCATGTCGTTCCAGAAGCCCGCCACGCCCTGCTTCACAAAGTCCGCATACAGCGTCCCCCACCACGCCCGCGTCGAGGCCTGCGTAAAGTCCGGAAACACCGAGGCCCCCGGCCACACCTTGCCCGTGTACACGGACCCGTCCGGCAACTTCACAAACTGGTCTCCCGCGGCTCCCGAGTCATACGGCGCATACCCCGCGCCTGGCAGCTTCGCGACATGGAGATCCGTAATCGCAACCACGTGAAACTCCTTCGCCGACAGCTCCTTCAACATCCCCGAGAAATCCGGAAACTTCACCGTGTCCACCGTGAACGGCCGATTCTCGTTCTGGTAGTCGATATCGAGGTACAGCGCGTCCGTGGGGATGCGATCCGCCCGCAACCGGTTCGCGATCTCCATCACCTTCGCCTGCGGATAGTAGCTGTATCGGGACTGCTGAAACCCTAGAGACCACATCGGCGGTAGCGGCGTCGGCCCGGTCAGCCACGCATACGTCTCAACCACCTTCTTCGGCTCCGGCCCATACATCAGGTAGTAGTCCACCGGCCCGTTTGGCGCTCCAAAGCTGTACTCGTCCTGTAGCTCCCGCCCAAAATCGAAGAATGTCCGCCACGTATTGTCGAACAGCACCCCCAGGGTCCGCCCGCCGCGCATATTCAGAAAGAAGGGCACGCTCTTGTAGATCGGATCCGTCGACTCCTGCCATCCGAAGTTGTCCGTATTCCACATCACAAACGCCTGCCCCGCCCGGTCCAGCGGACCCGGCTTATCCCCCAACCCAAAGAAGTGATCCGCCGAGCTCTTGGTCTTGTACAGCCTGAAGTTGTCTCCCCTCCACGCGATCGGCTCCGCGTCTTCCTGCAGCACATTGCCCGCAAGGTCGCTAACCTTGAGCCGCAGTCCCGCTCCAACTCGCACCCTCAACGATCCCGTCGCGAATCCGGCCTCATCGGCCGTCACCTTTGCGGTTGCCGTTCGAGCCGCCGGCAACACCGCCCATGAGGCATCCTCCGGCTCCGAGCTCCCGCGCCACATCCTCACCCGCAGCACATCTTCCCGCAGCGCGGTCACCCGCAACGTAACCCCGCCGTTCGCGACCTCCATCCCGTTTGGTAACACTCGAACCGCGGGCTCACCCTCGACACGAGGGCTCTGTCCGAGGGCGGCGGGATAGACGCAAAGACTCAGGAGAGCGGCAAGAATCGTTCTAAACATGCGCACGAGTCTAAAGCACTCGGAGGTGCGAAGGTCGCATCAGAGCTTCGGGAGTGCTTCCGCGCCCTTCTCACCCTGTCTTCTGGTCAGCTCGCCTTGAAGAGGTAAGCCATTAGAATGGTGCCACCGATTGAGACCAGAAGTGCAACGGGCATAGCGATCGCCCCTATCTTCAGAAACGACCAGAAGCTTACATCGAGCTTCTCTTTCCGGAGGGCAAGCAGCCAGAGAATGGTTGCCAAGGAGCCTGTCACGGAGAGATTCGGACCTAGATCCACTCCGATCAGGACCGCATTCGCTAAGAGGCCGCTTGGGTGAGCCGTCTTGAGGGTTCCACTGGCGATCAGCCCCAAAGGAAGATTGTTTACGAGATTATTAGCCACACCCACCACAGATCCTGTGACGAGAGCTCCGATGGACGGCGACATGGCTTGCGCTCTTTGCAGCGCAGCCTCCGTAAGCTTAAGTGCGCCGACACTTTCGATGGCGCTGACCATGATGAAGAGTCCAGCGACCAGGGCCAGCGTTCCCCAGCTGATCTCTCCTGCCAGCTTCAGAGGGTTGGACCGAGTGTGGAAGGAGACAACTGCCGTGACAAGCAGCGCGGCCAGACAGGTCGGCAAGCCGAGATCCTTGTTCATCGACGAAGCGACAAGCAATACCACGACCATCAATCCAACACCGGCGAGCACCATCCTTCCGGCATTGTTCAGCGCCACCGGATCAACCTCCTGCTCGATCCGGGCCGCAAGATCCTTGCGAAAGATCAGACGCATAGTACCGTAGGTCGCAGCGATCGATAGCATGGAAGGGAAGCCAAACGAGGCGAGCCATCGGGCGAGTGGTGGCATGCCGTACTGAAAGACCACGAGATTCGCGGGGTTGGAGATAGGCAAAACAAAGGAGGCCGCGTTCGCGATCAGAGCGCAGGCAAACAGGTGCGGCAACGGTTCGACCCTGGCCTTGCGGACGGCTGCAAGGATCGCTGGAGTGAGCACCACCGCGGTCGCATCGTTTGACATGAAAATTGTCGTTAGTGTGCCGATTCCATAGACGAGGGTGAAAAGGCGCGCGCACGATCCATTCGCGCCCGTCACCGCGATCGAGGATAGCCAATCGAAGACGCCCTGCGTCCTTGCCAACTCGGAGAGCAACATCATCCCAATCAGAAAGAGGTAGACGTCCAGCCCTTCCAGAATGGCCTTGCCTGCAGCAGAGATTGGGAGGAGTCGCAGAAGCACGAGCAGCAAAGCTCCTCCGCTGATCCAGTAGACCTCGCGAATACCATACGGCCGAATCAGCATCAGCAGAATGCTGATCCCAACGAATGCCGGCAGCAGCAGATGGGCGTGTGCGGGAGAGATCATGCCTTGGTTCCCAGAGCATGAGGCAGGCGACGTCGTACACGACAGAGTGGGGATGCAGCAGCTATGGCTATCTCCTATGCAAATCGATCTGCATCCGCCAAACCTCTGCCAGATGTGAAGAGCAACAGGAGAATGGATGCGCAAGGATGATTCAGAGAACCTTTGGATGTGGAAGTCTTGATCGTATGGTTCGCAAATGGATATCCAAACCGGGCGGATGCGACCCACGACAATATCGTCTACGATGACCATAGCTAGCGCTTATTGCTGACGGGCCTGTAGCTCAACGGTTAGAGCAGGGGACTCATCTTCTTAGAAGAAGCATGAAGGCGAGGATGATCGTTGCTGTATGTGCTTGCATCTGGTCATTTTATGGAAGCCGCATGCCACCTCAAAACATGCCCTTCTAAACCGGTACCCGCTACACTATCCGCTACAGCCTCGTGGCCTGTTCTGGTAACGCCGGTGCGGTGACCGTCAGTGACGGCGAAACCTTAAACAGATGGTGCACGCACCCGATCCCCAAAACTGCAGCAGCACGCTGCTGGTGAAGGGTTTCGGTTTACGTGAGGGATGTGTTCTGGACTGAATAATCACGATTGCAGCGTGCGCTGAGGATGAGTACGTCGCGACGAGAAGAAGCCGCTCTCAAGGTGTGGGGAATTGCTTGCCTAGCGTGCGCCCGCTGCAAAGTTTATGGGAGCTACAAATTCCTCTTACCGTTGGTACAACTTGATTTAAAAAGCTAGTTCAGATAGGAAGATTGTGGTAACTATCAAACGGTTACCCTGCTCATTGCGAGGTTAACCGTTGGTTCTTACCGACCCAACAGACTACTTCTAAATACAAGTGAGGCCCGATGTTCCGGCTTACAAAGTCTTTCTCCGCAGCTGCGTTCCAGACAGGAAGCCTCTGTGCCGCTGCCCTTCTGGCATGCAGCCCTTCTTTTTGTCTCGCAGATTCAGTCACAGTGAGCTCCACCGAGACTCAGCTCAGCGCCTCAGCCTTCCAGTACACTTACCACGTC
Organism: uncultured Acidobacteriaceae bacterium; assembly: GCA_963719405.1. Classification (GTDB taxonomy): domain Bacteria; phylum Acidobacteriota; class Terriglobia; order Terriglobales; family Acidobacteriaceae; genus Edaphobacter. Next base: position 2,788,092 of record OY970381.1, on the reverse strand, counting down.
TCTGGCTCGCTGAATGCCGGAGATGACCTTGCAATTTACTTTCCATACGGCACCACCGGCCAGATCACGGACCTGACTCTTTCAAGCGGCGACGTCGCGACGTTCGTGTTGCAGGCTGACCAGAATCTTCCTGCTGACGGCGAGTACGACATCGTGGCCAATGTTGCTAACCCGGCGTTCTCCTCCGCATTCAGCTTGGGCTTCAACTACACCGGCAATGGGACACCGGGTCCGCAGAATTTTTCTGTATATGACAGCGACTTCAACCAGATCGCAACGGGGACGACCGAGATGTCAAGCTCCAACTCGCCCGTCCCGGAACCGGGATCTCTCCTTCTGATCGGCTCTGGCACCTTAGGCCTGTGTTTTGGGCGACCGCGAAGACACGGCTGAGGCGATGTCCCGTTTGTTCTGTGAGCCTCCGGACTCGGAGGCTTTCCCCTAAGTCACCGACTCGCCCAAACGTATGACTCTAATTTGACGCACTTCCACGATCCTGCCCGGATCGCGAGGTTTTCATGTCTCGTTCTGCAAACTCTCTGTTCTCTCTGAAACTCCTACGCTCCTCTTTAGCACTCTGTATTCTTGGCTCTACTGGCGTCGCAGCCAGCGCGCAAGGGCTCAACATAGGGGCATACCATCTCCAGAGTTCGACTCGCGTCTCTGCGACGCAATATGACTATCGCTACAAGGCGGATGTTTTAGACGCCAGTGCTGGAGCCTTCACAAGTGTGGTGGGCACGGTTGCAAGCTCGAGTTCTTCGACTGTAGTCATACAGGGCGCCGTGAACTTCGGCCCCGTCGGGCCGAACGGCTCTGTAACCAGCACGGACACATTCACCATTCGGCAGGACCGTCGCTTTGCCTTCTCAGCCTCTGACCTCGCGTGGACTTTTCAGGGAACCCCCGCACTGCCAGCAGGTGAAGTTACAAACACGAGCAATCCCCAGGTTGCAAAATACACGGTGAATCTCCCTGCTCCCGGCAGCGTGATGGTTCGATTCGGCACGACCACAAGCTATGGTCATCTGACCTCACCGCTGAGCGCGAGCAAAGCCGGACCAATTACGCTCTTGGTTGCGGGAATGCTACCGAACACGACCTACCACATGCAGGCTACCGTGGAGTTCAGCAACGGTTCGTCTGCGCAGGATGTAGACCATACTTTCGGCGTGGGCGCCCCACTGATCTCTACCCCTCTTACTGTGACCACCAGCCCAGGCATGACGCCGCAGCCTGGCTTGGAACAGCTCACAGCAATCGGCAATACGACCGGCCTGCTGGTGACTGACCTGGACGGTAACATTATCTGGACGTATGCACTTGATGCCAGCGACCAGGGCCAGATCCAAGGGGCGCAGCTGCTTCAGAACGGTCACTACCTCGTCACGGTCGGCCAGGACTCCAACATCGCGTTAAGAGGGCCAGCCCCGAGCGGATCGACGCAGGCTATTCGCGAGATTGACCTTGCCGGCAACACGATCCGCCAGTTGACTGTGCAGACGCTCAGCAGCCGTTTGCAAAGCTTGGGCTATAACCTTTCACTCACGCAGTTTCATCACGCACTTCTGCCCCTCTCGAATGGGCACACTCTTGTGCTTTCGAATGTGCTGAAAGCATTCGCAGACCTCCCCGGCTTCCCAGGCGTCACAAACGTGCTTGGAGACGTCGTTGTTGACTTAGACGAAAACTTCCAGCCCGTTTGGGTGTGGAACGAGTTCGACCATCTCGACGTCAATCGCCATCCGTTCTTATTTCCCGACTGGACACACACCAATGCCATTGTCTATTCACCCACGGACCATAACCTGATCATCTCGATACGGCATCAGAACTGGGTCGTCAAAGTCGACTATAACGACGGCCAGGGAACTGGAAGCGTGCTGTGGCATCTCGGCTATCAAGGGGATTTCACACTCCTGAACGGCACCGATCCTAGCGACTGGAACTATGCGCAGCACTACCCGTCGCTGTTCACCCCGAACAGCGCGGGGGTTTTCTCGCTCGGATTGATGGACAACGGCGATGATCGGGTATTCCCGACCGGCGTCAGCTGCGGTGCTCCCGGCGCGCCTACCTGCCTGTATACCACCATCCCAGTCTATGAGATCGACGAGTCGGCAAAGACGGCGAAGCTTACCTTCCACCAGATGCTTCCCGCGAACCTGTACAGCAACTTCGGAGGCAACACCGAACCCCTGGAGAACGGCAATATCGAGTATGACCTCGCGGGAAGTATTGCGCCCCAAGGTTCGGACATCTTCGAAGTGACCTCCTCGCCTGCAAACCCCCAAACGGTCTGGCACCTTCAATCGCCCCAGACCTATCTTTACAGGGGATACCGTATTCCCAGCCTGTATCCCGGCGTTCCCTACTAACGATGTAGCTAATCCTCACCTCAAGGCCAGACAAAACGCCCTTGCCCTGCTTTTCTTCGACCGCGAGGCAGCCTTCCGTCTTCGATCTTCGCAAGCCAACCATACGCTAGGCTAGATAACAGTAAGAACACCATCCCGATCCTGATCCAGCTTCCCGCCCAGCATGGACGGGACATCATGAACACGATTCGTCGATGCGTTCCCGTGGCTGCCATGCTCGCCACACGCTCTACAGGCCCGCGCTGTCCGCCTATCCACCCGACGCCAGAAGCGGTCGAGCGTGCGTTCGAACGTTTACAACTCTCTGGCGCGCGTACTGGTCTCAAGACGTTACCCACACGACCGTCACCCGCTACAGTATCCGCTACACTAGCTGATGTTGTAGCCGTAAGTCACTGACGGGCCTGTAGCTCAACGGTTAGAGCAGGGGACTCATAATCCCTTGGTTGGGGGTTCAAATCCCTCCGGGCCCACCAATTTCAAAAACTCGGATACGATCGAGCCGTCGTCGCATCAGCCAAGCAAGAGGCGTCTCGCCTCATCTCCCAGCAGTCCGCCGTTCCAGACAAACTTCAATTGGCCGGTGGTCCAGATAGCTTCCGCCAATCCAATACCTTTTGCGAGTTCGCCTTTTCCTGCGCCTCTCGCAACCGGTGTTCTTCCCGCAGAGCATTCTCCGCGTCCGCGGGTCTCTGCATCTTCCGGTAAAGCCGGGCTAACTCATAAAAAGACCGCTTCGCTACCTCACTCTCCGGGTCCGCCTTCGCACTTCTTTCCAGGCGAGCAATTGCTTCGGCGTTTCGTCCTTGTCCGGCCAGTCCACGTCCAAGATAGTATTCGAGTACCGGGACGCCGCGGTACCGCTCAAGCGCAGCCTCGAGCAATGGAACTCCTGCCGCGTAATCTCCCCGGTCAATATCCGTGCTGCCCAGGTTGTACAAGGCAATTGGGTTTTCAGGGCTTAGTTCGAGCTCCTTCGAGTAGGCCTTCTGCGCAGATTCCAGCTCATTCATATGCCGGTACTCGTCGCCGAGACCCTCATACAAGTCGCCATTGTTCTGCTCATCGCGTATCGCAGCCTCATACTCCTTGATCGCTTCGGCGTACTTATCGCTTTCCGCGTACAGCTCCGCCTGCACCTTGTGCACCTGCCAGGAGTTTGGATTTAGCCGCGCCATTCGCGCATAGCTCTCCTGCGCGACGAGGCTGTGAGCCTTTCCGCGATACTCGAGCACATTCAGATCGTTTGGGGTTATCTCCGCGGCCTGGTCGAATGGGTTGACGGCTCGCTCCGGATGGCCGGCGGCGAGTTCCACAATACCCAGCCAGGTCAAGGCCTCGACGTTTTTCGGGTTCAGCAGAAGCTCCTGGTTCAGGGCCTGAATGGCCTCGTCGCGCCGGTTTGCCTGATACAGAAAGATGCCGAGAAACATGTGTGCCGAGGCTGCCTTCGGATCCAGTTCGGTCGCCTTCGTCAGAGAGGCGATCGCCTCCTGTTGCTTCCCTTCCTTGCCCAGCACAAGCCCGAGGTCAAGATGTACCTCGGCAAGATCAGGAGCCAGCTTCACTGCTTCGCGGAACGCAGCCTCAGCATCAGCGATCCGGCCATTTCGCATCGCAACGGCTCCCCTTTGGATCGCCCCCTGCACATCAACGGTTTGGGCGTAGGCGCCCCCTAGCGTGGCGAGCAACATAGCTCCGGCCACAAATCCTCGACGGCAAAATCGATTCACGCTCATCTCGTTCCATGAACAACTATTCATATCGGTGTGACAGCGAGCTAGCCAGGCGCTTGCTGCAGGCTCACGTCAACTTTCTGCGTAAGCCCTGTAAGACCTGGCTATGACCTGCTCGGAACTTCCACTTTACTCGGCCAGACAAGCTGTGGGGATGGCGTTTGCAGGGGAGATCCGTCTGCTTGGCTGCGGCACCATCATTGACATTGAAACCAATACTCAACTAATGTAGCGTTCGGTGAAGGAAGCGTGAGTAAACGCTTTCTGAAGCGAACGATTCCAAAACATTTAAGCACGTCACCAGCAAATTTCAGGAGCGCCAGATGTATCAGCTACTAAGAAGATGCGAGTCCCTCTCGCTTGCGCTCATCCTTGCGCTCGCGATGTCCCATGCGGCCTTCGCACAGAGCACACGCGGCGAACTGGCCGGAAACATCACCGACCCCTCCGGCGCGGTCGTTGCCAATGCGCAGGTCACCGCGACCAACGAAGCCACCGGCGGAAAAAATCAGACGGTCTCCACCTCGGCCGGCGCCTATCGCTTCGCGGCGCTTCCTATCGGCGTATATACGGTTACCGCCAGCGCCCCTGGCTTCTCCCTTTCGTCGAACACCGGCGTTCAGGTGCTCGTCAACACAACGTCATCACTGAACATCGCCTTGGCAACAGGTGCTGTCACCGAGACGGTGAGCGTTGACGCGAGCGGCGGCCGCATCGAGACAGAGTCGTCCGACATCGGTGGAACTATCTCCGCCCGGCAGATCGTTGAACTGCCACTTGCAATCGCAGGCGGCGTCGGTGCTCTGCGCTCGCCTGAAAACTTCGTCTTTCTCGTTCCCGGCACCACCGGTCCAGGGTCGGGCGGAGCACAGGGCCTCCAGGGAAATGGCGTCTTCTTCAGCAAACTCGGTGGCGGACAGGCTTACGGCGCAGAGATCCTGCTGGACGGAGCCAGCGTTACACGTTCCGAAAATGGCTCCTCCTTTGACGAAACCTCGCCATCTGTCGAAGCCCTGCAGGAGTTCAAAGTCACCACATCAACTCCGTCCGCAGAGTTCGGCCGCACCACCTCAGGCATTGAGAGCTTCGTAACCAAGACCGGCACAAACTCTCTTCACGGAACCGCCTTCGACATCTACAAGAATGAGGTGCTGGACGCCAACGGCTGGTTCCAGACCGGGCTCCGCTCTCAATGCGCCCCTGGAGATCAGGCCTGCCGTCGCACCTGGGCAACGCCCGCAGACAAGAAGAATGACTATGGTGGTTCGCTCGGCGGTCCCGTCCAGATTCCTCACATCTACAACGGCCACGACAAGACCTTCTTCTTCTTCTCCTGGGAACAGTTCCGTCAGACGCTCAGCGCGACTCCATTGGCGACGGTTCCTACGGCCGCGGAGCGCGGAGGCGACTTCTCCGCAATTCTTGGCGGCCCTACAAACGTGATCAACCCTTGCACCGGCCAGGCCGTTCTTCAGAATCAGATCTTTGATCCTGCAACGACCAGCTCCGCGATCTCCGCGACCAACCCAACCGGCATACCGTGCCGGCTTCCTTTCGCCGGCAATATCATTCCGACGCCACGCTTCAGCAAAGCCGCAACCACTCTTATAAGCGCGCTCCCTCTTCCAAATCAGACAGCAACCCCGAATCAGTACGGCTTCTTCAACAACTATGTAAGCAAGAGCAGCTTCCCCCTGATCAACACAACGACCACCATCCGCGTGGACGAGAGCCTCTCTGACAAGAACAAGATCTTCGGTTCCTACAGCTCGCGCGACAACGTTCGTCAGGGAGCAAACAGTCTTCCCCTGCCGTATGGAAACTTCGTCCCTCAAGACTTCTTCACCCATTACATCCGGGCCGGATGGGACTACACCTTTACTGCAAACCTGCTGAATCACCTCAACCTCGGCTATAACCGCACCAACAGCTTGAACTACGCTCCCACCCTTGGTGGCGCCAACGTTGCCGCAAACGCTGGCATCGGGAACGTCGTCTCCACCGCGTTCCCCGTGCTCAACTTCGACGGTCTCGATAGCTTCACCAACATCGGCAGCGGAAGCAACGGCGATAACGTCGACAACGGCTCCCGAATCAACGACAGTGTTAGCTGGCAAAAGGGACGGCACAGCCTCAAGTTTGGTGTGGACCTGCGATATCAGCAATATTCCACGCTGCAAAAGTCCATTCCCACCTTCAACTTCGTACGTAGCCAGACCGACGTAGCCCGGCTCGGCGGAACACCACAGTTCCAGAGCGGCAACAGCTTTGCCAGCCTCCTTCTTGGGCTGCCGGATAACGCGAATCAAAACGCTTACATCCACAGTCCCCGTTGGAACTCAAAGTACTTCGGCGTCTTCTTCGAGGACGACGTCAAGGCTACGCAGAATCTAACCTTGAACATCGGGCTCCGTTACGACATCGACATGCCGCGTCACGAAGCGACGGGCGCCACCTCGAACTTCAGCCTGACCGCTCCGGATAAGAACGCCAACAACCTCCCGGGTGCCTTGGTCTTCGGTGCAACCTGCCACTGCAACACGGCGTGGGCTGACACCTACTACAAGGACATCGCTCCTCGCCTTGGCTTCGCCTACCAGATGCCCGGGTCCAACGGAAAGACTGTTCTGCGTGGAGGTGGGGCCCTCATCTACGGTCCCCTCCAGTACGATGACTTCGGCAGCGCGATGACCACCGGCTACACGGTTCCCGTCAGCGCCTCCGTCGGCGACGGCTTCACGCCGGCGTTTCAACTCGACAGCGGCTTCCCGAAGCCGTTCCCGACCTCTCCAAACCTCGATCCTGCCCAGCTCGACACGGGTGGATTCGCAGCCGTCGGTGGGGCCTTCATCAGCCCCGGGATGGGTCGCCCCTCGGTCACTTACAACTGGAGCCTGCAGATGCAGCAGGAGCTCGCGAAGGACCTTATCTTCACCGTGGGCTACATCGGGCAGGAGGCGCAGAATCTTCGCTCAGCCCTCCAGAACATCAACAACATCCCGCTATCCGCCTTCTCCTATGGAGACCACCTCCTCGACACAGTCACGCCTGCCACCCCTGCCGACGGTGTGAGTGCTCCTTACCCAACGTTCAACGGTCAGCTCTTCCGCGCGATTCGGCCGTTCCCCCAGTACGACTTCATCGCCACTGACTGCTGCCTCCAGAATGTGGGTCACTCCTCCTACCATGCGCTGGTCACTTCTTTGAATCGTCGCTTCCGCAACGGGCTGAACTTCACCGCCTCCTATACGTGGCAGAAGAACCTCACCGATGCGGACTCGGCTCTCGCCAACGTCAATCCCGGCGGTCTGCAGCAGGATCAGAACATCTTCAATCACCGCCTCGAAAAGTCCGTCTCCTACCAGAACATCCCTCACACCTTTGTGCTCAGCTACCTGCTTGAACTTCCATTCGGAAAAGGTAAGACCTTCCTGAGCGGCGGAGGTCCCCTGAACTACGTCGTTGGTGGTTGGCAGATCGGCGGCATTCAGCGGTATCAGAGTGGCCAGCCCATCTCGTTTGGCTGCGCCACCGGAATCCCGGGCTACCAGAACTGCATCCGGTTCTCGAGAGTCCCGGGTCAGTCACTGGCCAATCCTGCCTACAACCAGCACAAGCTGGGAGCAAACTCGGTAAGCGGAGTCAGCTGGTTCAATCGGGCTGCCTTCGTCGACAACAATGCCAACCGCCCGCGTTCAGCAGCTTGTAACTTCACCTGCTCGTACGCACCCTACACGCTGGGAGCTGGTATCGACCGCGTAACGGAAGAGGTCACCTCACCTCTTTATCTCTCGGAAGACTTCTCACTCATCAAAAATGTTCCCATCCGCGAGGCGCTGTCCTTCCAGTTGAAGGTTGAGGCAATCGATGCCTTCAACCGGCATAACTTCACGATCCCCAGCGTTGACCCGAACAACAACACCTTCGGCGTCCCGCAAATCGGCTCGCAAAACCTTGGTCCACGCACTCTGCAAATTACCGGCCGGATCAACTTCTAACCACGCAGCACAAACATGGCAGGAGCGCATCTCTCGCGCTCCTGCCATACTTATTTAGATGGCTTCTTCTCACCTGGCCCGTTGTTTACTGCTTCTATCTCCGCTCGCCCTCACCTCGTCCGCACTCCCCCAGACATCTCACGATCCAACCGCCGCCCAGGTGATCCAAAGTGCAGGTGCCCTTCGCGCATCGCAGCCAGAGCAGGCGGCAAACCTCCTCTCATCTTTTCTTCTCAGCGACCCCGGCAACCCCGACATCCTTGTGCTGCTTGCACAGATACGACGCGACCAGGGCCGAATCGGTGATGCCGAGCAGCTTCTTAACACCGCGCTCACTGCTAGTCCGAACCATCCCTCCGCGAACATCACACTAGGCCAGGTCCGGATGTCGCAACACCGCTATCCCGAAGCCATGGATCGCTTCGAAACTGTCCTCGCCACAAATCTCCGCGATGCCGCCTCCCGCGAAGGGGAACTCGCCGCATCCGTTCAGCTGGCGCTCGAGGCCCGCAGATCGGGCCGCCCCGATGCTGCTTTACTCTGCCTGCAACACGCGCGCGAACACCTCCCGGATGATCCCACGCTCCTGCTTGACCTGGGTGTGCAGGCAGAGCAGATGCAGCAGCTCCCTTTGGCGCAGCAGACACTCGAAGCGGCTCTCAAGCTGAAGCCCGGCGATCCCGCTACTCTCTACGCCCTCTCACGTGTCGAGCTGGACCAGCAGCACCTTGCTGAGGCCGAACTACATCTGCGCGCATACCTGGCAATCCATCCAGACGATGCGACCGCTCACTTCGGGCTCGGCCACCTTCTACAAATGCAGCAGCACGTCCTTGAGGCCAAAGCCGAGTTCCAAAGGTCGATCGATCTGCAGCCCGTTCAAACGGAGTCGTACTATCAACTTGGCCAGATAGCCCTCGATGCCGGACAGACCGAGACTGCCAGGCCGCTCTTCGCAAAGGCTCTCAGTCGTGACCCTCATCATGGCGGCGCGCTCACCGGCGTGGGCATACTCGCCTACCGTCAAAAGGATTTCCCCGCAGCCCGGAAGTACCTTGCAGAGGCGGTCCAAAGCTCACCCGCTTACGAGCCCGCGCACTACTATCTCGGGCTAACACTTGCTCGCCTGGGCGAAAAGTCAGAGTCCGATCGCGAACTCAAAACCGCCTTGGACCTGGGTCGAAAGCAGGATCCGTATGCCGCCTCCGCATCGCAGCGTACACAGGACACGCCGCAATAGCCGACGCGCGAGTCCGGGATCTGCCGGAGCAGTTCCCCTCCCGCTCAGATCTGGTGATACAGCCTGTATCGCTCATCCTTTATCGCGGGATACGACCGGAGGTTGACCTTTCCCTTCTCTGTCGCCACGGTCCAGTCGGAGGACGACGAGCTGACCTTCTGTGCGCTCATCAACTGCTGCCGGGTGAACCTCCGGTCTCCCGGATCGATTGCAAAGAGCGCAACGGGCCCATGCACCAGGGCAACCAGGCTCGTATGCTGCTCGTCCAGAGGAACCAGACGCAGCGGCATGTCGATCGAGAACTCGATGCGGTCGCCGTCTTTCCAAGTGCGATTCAACTCCGCCCAGCTTCCCGGACGAATATCGAGCTTCTCTGGCCTCCCATTTACCTTCACCGCTGTGTGAGGACCTGCCCACGCGGGTACCCGCAACGTGACCGTAAACGCCTCCGATCGATCCATCTGCAGGTGAAGACCTGTTTCGCCGACATTTGGATATGCCGTCTCCTGCGTCAGGGTCACACGTGCATTGCCCTGCTTCCAGGTCACCCTCGAAGGCACGTAGAGATTCACGTAGATCCCCTTCGGGCTGCGCAGATATGAGCTGATCCCGTAATCGGCCGTAAGCTGTGGAAACGTTCCGGAGCAACAAGGCCACTTCTGGTCATAGTCAACCTTTGCCGCATCCCGGTTGTAGTCGGCATAGTAGAAGCTGACCCCGTCCGAACGGATCGGGCGCGCTCCCAGAATCGTGTTGTAGAGCACCGCCTCCATGCTGTCGCCGTATGTACTGTCGCCTGTCACTCGCATCAGGTAGCGCGCCACCTTGAAGTGACCATACGCGCCGCAAGGCGTCTCGAAGCTGTTATGGGTCGTTTCGAGACTCTTCGCGAGCTCGTCCGTACCGGGCTTCCGAAACGCCTCGTCGGGTCCCCATCCGCCCGTAGCGTAGCTCTGCTCCAGCACAAACTTGAACCCGTTCCGGGCGGCACGGAGGTGCTTCTCGCTACCGTCATTAAGAAAGGCCTGCATCGCTGAGCAGAGCGCGTTCACATGGCTGTAAGCATGCTGTCCGGGAAGCACATTCTGGCCTTCGGAGAGAGGACCGAAGTAGGTATCGTCCTGCAGGAAACGGCGTGCAAGCTGGTGATATCGCGACCCTCCGCCCCGTTGGTACGCCAGGTAGAAGTTCTCGGGCAGAGTGTAAGTCTCATCCCAGGTGTATGCGATGTTCTTATGCGGGCGCGCCATCATCTCGACCCTGCTCAGCGCCTTCGCCGGCAGCCATGGCAAAACTGCGTCAGTCGCCTTGCCAAGAACCGCAAGCGCAGAGGTGTCCCCGGCAAACTGGTGGGCGTCGATCAGCCCACAGTTCGTCTTGTCGAAGGTGTAGGCAGGAATGCAGTAGCCCTCATAGAACTTTTGGGTGATCGTCGGCGCAAAGCCGCTGACCAGTCGCTGCACCTTCTGCTGCGTCGGCCTGTCTCCGGTGACGGCATACGCACGTGCTAGACCGGAGACATACTGGCCGAAGCTGTGTCCGGGGATGTAGCCCGTCATATCCTTCGGCGGATCGAATCGGCTCGAGGGCGAGTACCAGCCACCCATCTCTTCCCCGGGCGCAGGCATACCGGCGATCTGCCGGAATGGCTTCAAGAGGCTGTCCTCACTCAGGTTCATAAACAGGGAGTGGTTGTGACGAAACTGCTCCAGCATCGGGCCGTCGAGAAGCTGTACGTCCGCATACTCGAACTGGCGGAGCATCGTCTGTCGCGGGCTCACACCCTCGCGAGCGGCTAATGCGGGGACGTTTCGCATCACGGCAGTTCCGGCTGCCAGTGCTGCACTGCTTCTAAGGAAGGAGCGTCTGCTTCTCTGTCCCATCGAACCTCACCAATGTCGGGCGCGCCGGGGCGTCTGGAAATCGTTTTCCGGTGGCGCCGAGAGACTAACATCGAAGACGAACGCCAGTAAACCGCGTCTTGACGCCGTGGTGCTTAGACTGTACTTCTTGAGCGGAAGGTTTATGCCCAGAAAGCACGAAGACACTGAGAATAACGGAGGAACGGGCCGCTTCGACATCCGGGACGTCGCGAAACTTGCAGGGGTCTCCGTCGCAACCGTATCGCGAACGGTGAACAACATACCCACCGTCAACGTGCAGATGGCTGCACGTGTTCGAGAAGCCATCCGGGAGCTTAACTACTACCCGAACGGGCAGGCCCGTGCCCTTGTGTCAGGAAAGAGTCGGCTCGTCGGCCTCCTCGTCTCCGATATCACCAATCCGTTCTTCCCGGAGCTCATTAAATGCTTCGAAAAGGCAGCCGTGGAGCATGGCTACGAGCTCCTGATCGGATCTACCAACTACGACTCCGAGCTGCAGCACTGTCTCAGGCGCATGATCGAGCGAAACGTGGATGGTGTGGCTGTCATGACCTTTGGCGTCGAAGATCCGGTGCTCGATGAGCTCTCCGAAAGAAAAATCCCCATGGTCTTCGTGGACGTCTCGCAGGAGACGTTTCCGCAGGACGCTCTCATGGTGGACTACAAGCACGGCATGGCTGAAGCCATACGGCACCTCGTGGCACTTGGACACGTCGATATTGGCTTCATCAGCGGACCTCTGAACCAGCACTCCGCCCTTTTGCGTCGCGATGCCTTCCTGCTCTCACTCGAGGAGTGTGGCTGCACTCCAAAGGCTGCCTTCATCACCGAAGGAGACCACCGGCTCGAAGGCGGCATGCATGGCATCGCAACTCTTCTCCAGACCGGGCATCCGCCGACTGCAGTACTTTGCTCAAACGACATGATGGCCATCGGTGCGCTTCGCACCCTGCATAAGCGCGGCTTCCGCGTACCCGAAGATATGTCCATCGTCGGCTTCGATGACATTCACCTCGCAGAGTTCGTCAACCCGCCCCTTACAACCGTCAGCATGTCGCGCGCGGAGATCGCCCGGGAGGCCGTCAAAGCCCTGCTCGGCCGCATCGAGTCGGTAGCCGAACACGGGCGTACGACCAATCAGCCGATCCCTACCAAGCTGATCGTGCGGGAGACCACCGCTCCACCGCGCTTCCAGCAAAGCCGCCCTTCATCCACACCTTCAGCCGGCTGATAGGCGCTTTGTACCGTGGAGGCTTGTCAGCCGGACGTGATCAGGTAGCTCGTCGGCCTTCCCGTGTCCCGCTCCCTCGCTGTCCTTTCCGTTTAGAAGGTAACTTAGGTGTAGAAGGAAAGATCGTGCTGCAGCCTCGTTGACACTGCACAGAGTCCATCTTCCAGCGGAGTTCGCAGCATGAAGTTCCCTCCCCTCGCGGAGATAGGTCGCCAACTCAGTAGCTTCCATGTCCGCAGCAGAGATCTCGTCGAACAGTGCCTCACCGCGATCGATGATCCCACCGGCGAAGGCGCGCGCACGTTTACGCGCGTTTACGCGGACGAAGCCCGGAAGAGCGCCGATGCCGCAGATCTCCTGCTGCGGCAGGGCCGGTCGATCGGCCCACTGACAGGCATTCCCGTGTCCATCAAAGACCTCTTCGATGTCTCCGGTGAGCCGACATCCGCAGGATCAATCGTCCTCGCAGATGCTTCACCCGCGCGCGTTGACTCAGGTGTTGTGCGCCGCCTCAGGGACGCCGGTGCGGTGCTCATCGGTCGGACAAACATGACGGAGTTCGCCTACTCGGGACTCGGCCTCAATCCACACTACGGAACGCCACGAAATCCGCACGATCGCGCCACCGGGCGTATTCCGGGAGGTTCGTCTTCCGGGGCCGCAGTCTCGGTCAGCGATGGTATGGCCGCCGTTGCAATTGGATCTGACACTGGCGGCTCTGTCAGGATCCCCGCCGCACTGTGTGGACTCGCTGGCTTCAAGCCCACTGCCCGGCGGGTCCCCATGGATGGCGTGCTTCCCCTCTCCCCGACTCTTGATTCGATCGGGCCCATCGCTCCGACCGTCCACTGCTGCGCATTGGTGGATGCTGTTCTGTCAGGTGAGCCGCTCCCCATCACGGCTCCAGCGTTGAACTCCTTGCGGATCGGTGTTCTCCAGGGGTATGTGCTGGATGATCTTGATTTAGCTGTCGCCTCTGCGTTCGACCGCGCGCTCACTGTACTCCAAGACGCTGGCGCAAAGCTCGAGCCGTTGCAGTTCGCCGCGCTGGACCGAATTCCGGCTAACAATCACTTCGCGGCGGCAGAGGCCTTCGCCTGGCACCGCGAACTGTTGGCTCGAGAGGGGCATCGCTACGATCCGCACGTCTCCGCTCGCATTCATCCCGGCGGGACCATGCTTGCAGCCGAATACATCGACCTGCTACGGATCCGGCGCGAGATCCTTCTTCAGGCCCAGGTCGCCTTTGAGGGCTTTGATGCCGTGCTGCTTCCGACAACAGCGCGGACCGCTCCGGCCATTGCGCTTCTGGAGCGGAGCGACGAGGCCTACTTCGATGCGAACCGGGCGATGCTGCGAAACCCAAGTATCTTCAACTACCTCGACGGATGTGCACTCTCGATCCCCTGTCACCAGGCAGGCGAAGCTCCTGTAGGTTTGATGGTGGCGGGACTGGGTGGTTGGGACACCTCCATCCTGCGGGCGGGCTCCTCCATAGAAGCTGCGCTCTCCCCCGCTTAGCTTCTGCTCCGGCGCCTGTTCCAGAAGACTGCCATACCAGCCCCAACCAGAAGGACCGTAGATCCGATCACCTTCGCAACCGCGAGTCCCTTCTGGGACTCCTCATCTGGCGGAATCACCGCAAGCACAATCGTTAGAAGCGTCGTCGCCAGACCGGTGGATGCAAGCAGGATCGCCATCGGCTTGCCTCCAAACAGCCGCACAACTCCAGGCGGCGGAGGTTCGCGCTGCAAGCGGATCATCGACAGGAACAGAAACACGAACGGGATGAAGTAGGTGATGATCGACATGCTCACCAGTACGTCGTATGCGCCTTGCACGCTGCTCCCGGCCTGGCTGAGCAGGGCACAGAGAGCACCGGCAGCCCCATAGATCATCACCGCGATCCATGGCGTTCCCCACCTCGGGTGAACGCGTCCAAACGGCGCCGGCAGATACCGATCGATCCCGGCGACAAACGGCAGCCGCGATGTCGATGAGAGAAATGAAGCCGCTCCCCCAATGCTGCTCACCGCGACCAGGAGGGCGGTCACCGCCACCACCCACGTCATTCCAAGCCGCGAGCACATCACCTGAATCGCACCGACAAAGCCGCCAAGCCCGCTGATCGACGAACTCGGCAGAGCGACCAGTAACGCGATCGTTCCAGCGATGTAGCTGGCCGCGAGGACCACACCGGACGTGACAAGAGCGCGCGGAATCGTACGGCGGGCGTCCTTGATCTCCTCGCTCATGAAAGATCCAGTCTCACATCCGCCAAAGGCGAAAAAGATCGTCGACCAGAAGATTGCATTCTTCAAACCTGCATGAGGAATCATGGCTGCCGGAGCGAAGCTCGTGGCGGAGCCGAAGCGCCTGAAACTCCATCCCGCGAGCACCAGAAGAATCAGGACAGGAAGCCAGCTTCCAAGAGCGCCCAGGCTGCTGAGCCACTTGCCAAACCTCAGACCACGCACATTCAGAAGCGTGATCGCCCCGAGAGACCCAAGCGCGAACAGGAGGTGATACCCACGGTTGGCTGCAAGCCCATCACCATGTGGAAAGGCGAACAGCAAGCTGCCCGCCCCAAAGTAAAGCACGGCCGGAAAGTAGGGGAGGTTGCTCATCCAGTAGGTCCACGCGGCCAGGAATCCGGAGAAATCCCCAAACGCGCGTTGCGTCCAGATGTACAGCCCACCTTCTTCCGGGAAGCGCGATGAAAGCTCAAGCACGCATGCGGCCAGCGGCACAAAAAATAGGAGGCAGGCGAATACCCAGATCACAAGGGTCCCAGGGCCCGCGCTGGCGGCCGTCGCAATCCATCTCAGGCTAAGCGCGCCGGCAATGTAGAACAGCGTCAGATCGCTGAATCGCAGCTCGCGCTTCAGCAGATGCTTCTCGCCTGGCGTCTGATCCGTCATGCGGTCGCGGCTACATCCCGCAGTACAGCCATAGCAGCGTTGCGGCCGTTGATGCCGATCACGCTGCCGCCCGGGTGCGTACACGCGCCGCACAGGTAAACACCCTCCATCGGTGTTCTCGTGGAGAGGCGGTTGCTCCACATGTACGCGGGAAGACACTCCCCCTGGAAGATGTGGCCTCCGGTCAGACCTACCTTCTCTTCAATATCGGGCGGCCCAAGCACCTGCGCATCAACGACTGCCTCCGGCATGTTGCTGCAGAATCGTCCGATTGAACCGAGCGCCAGAGCCCTTGCCGCACTGCGATGGTCCTCCCATGTGCCCGCAGAGAAGGCATACGGTACGTACTGGGCGAAGACGCTCATCGTATGCAGGCCCTCGGGAACAACGCTCCGGTCATGAACGCTTTGAAAATACAGCTCGCACCAGAGTTGATCCGGCAACCTGCCGGCACGTGCCGCAGCGTAGCTCTCCTTCCACTCCCGCTTCGTCAGCGGAGCATTGATCTGGCCGTAGTGATGCGCCTCCTGCGTTCCGGGGCGTGCGCTGAAGTTGGGGAGCTCACGCAAAAGTACGTTCAGCTTCACAGTGCATCCCTCGATCGGTATCGAGCGCACCTTCTCCGCCCAAACCTGATCAGCAGCACCGTCGAGCATGCCGAGTGTGCGAACGGGATCGGCATTCGAGACGATCACCGGAGCGGCAATGCGCTCTCCACCCTCCAGTTCCACACCCTCGCCCGGAACGATACCCGCCACCCTTACGCCCGTCGCCACGACAGCCCCAGCCTCTCGAGCCGCATCGCAGAAGAAGAACGACACCATCCCCATGCCGCCCTTGACGTAGCCCCACATCCCCGGCATACCGCCAAGCCTTCCCGATGCATGATGAAACCGGATTGATGCGGTGCCCGCATCGAACGGACTTGCATTTGTACCGATGACCCCTTGACCGAGATACGCCGTCTGCAGGCGTTCGTCGGCAAGATACCGCTCGACAAACTCCGCCATCGACCAGTCAAACAGCAGGCTGCGCGCTTCGGTGTCGCCGGCCAGCAGGTCTTCGAGCACCTCTTTCGTTGGCGCCTCTCCAATCCAAAGATCCCTCGCTGCGCCGCCACGCGCCGGCCTCAACGCATCCCGCAATCTCTGGATCACGTCATTCATGGCCCGCCATCCCTCAACATCCCCCGGTGCAAACCGCCGCACCTCCTCCTCGCATCGGGCGTCCTCATCCCAGAGCTGAATGCTGCTGCCATCCAGAAACGGCACAAACAATCCGTTGACTGCGGGCGTCCAATCGAATCCGCGAGCCGGTAGCCCGAGCTCCTCAATCACCAGCGGATGTAGAAGCCCCGCAAGGTAAGCGCACGGCGACATACGCACGCCCGGAAACGGCTCTTCGATCGTGCACGCCCCACCCACACGGTCTCGGCTCTCCAGCACCAGCACACGCCGCCCGGCTCGGGCCAGGTAGGTCGCACACGCAAGTCCGTTATGACCCGCTCCGACGACAATCGCGTCCCAGCGCCTGCTGACCAGCTCGTCAATCGGTCCGGGAAGCCCGACCCGCCCTTGCAATATTGCCGTTGCTGACATCCTGAGAGTATGTACGGTAAGCCGGTGAATCGCCAGAACAAACCGATCAACCGGAGGCAGACCACCCGCACCCGGCTCGCACCTGAGAAGCTCTCCCCCGGAGAGGGAGACCCGCTCGTCTCGCGCAACAGATTCCGCGGTTCAACAGCACCTGGTCACGCGCAAAAAAGTGCCAGTGAAGAACTTATGTTCCGGGACTCGTCTCCGTCCGGATCTCGACCACCGCCACCGTGTAAGGCTCGATATCCACGGAAAAGTCCCTCGCGTAGCTCAACGGCCGGCTCGTTGGGGCAATGGCATCCGGACGCTCCAGGGACGCCGCATCCCTAAGCCCCGCGGAAATGGTATGCAGTGTCGCCGCAGCCCTCTCATGTGCGCCCGCACCCCGCAGTCGAACGAGCAGGGTGTTACGCTCGGCGCGGTAGTTGACCGCCTTGATCACAATGCGTCGGCCGTCAGCGCTTGCCGTCGCAATGGCGTCGACCGAGCCCGGCAGCCACTCTGAAGGGATCTCCGTGGAGACCTTATCGAACAGAAGTTTTCTATCCGGAACATCGTGAAAGGAGCCGGTTGCCGATGCAAGGTACCGCTCCGCGTAGTGCTCTCGAAACAGCTTCTCGACCGCATAACTTCCTCCCGGAAACCATGAAACGTGGTCGTGATAAATCGAGGAGGTCCACTTCGGATCGTCGGTCGTGTTTCGCATCAGCAGCGCAGGACAGGTCATCGTCAGCCCCGGGCTCAACTCCTCATACATCATGAGGCTGCCGGCCGCGTGGAGTCCCGCCCGCCAGTCATAAGTATGCTGCAGACTCCACTCAAGCACGCCGATCTCGATGCGCGGGTGTTTCGACATACGCACGTAATCCCGGAGCTTCGTGAGATAGTCGCGAATGCGCCTGATACCCGTCTCGAAGTTCTCAGGCTCGTACTCGTAGTTGTGGCATCCGAGCACGTCGAAGTTCTCTCCGGCGAGGTCAATCACCTTTTCGCTCCAGTCCATGTCATTGGACCGCTTCTGCCCGCACGCAACGATTCGTGCTTCAGGAGCGATGGCTCGAAGGCGCCGGCCGTACACGTTAACGATCTCCGCATACCTCTCCGGTGTGAAGCCGTTGTTCATGGGCTCGTTATCGATCTGGAAGAGCTTGACTCCGTATGGCTCGGGATGTCCGTTGGAGGCCCGCAGAGCTCCCCACTTCGTTGTCGGCGGATCGTTCAGGTAATGGACCCACTCCATCGCATACTCAACCTGTTCGGCCCCAGTACCGGGCGCAGCCAGCACAATCAGGGGTTCAGCGTTGAGCTTCCGGCAAAGCCCCAGGAACTCTTCCGTCCCGAAGCCGAAGTAGTCAGAGTATCCACCCCAGTACGTGTTTGGATGGTACCCGCGCGCGGCATACCGGCCAATGCCTTCCTTCCACTTGTATGTCGACGCAAACGAGCCTCCCGGCCAGCGAATAAAGGAAGGCCCGAGATCGCGGAGGGCCTGCAGGAGGTCGGGCCGAAGCATACCGTCACGACGGACATCGGCGCGCATCATCGAAATGAAGTCGATCAGGAGTGTGCCCCTACCCGTCGCCACAATCTCGACCGAGGCCTGCGTATCGCGTACAGGGCTCGTGAAGGAGAAGGGAACCTCCTGCCAGTCCGAGCCCGTAAACGTCAGCGGTACGGTCGCGATCGAAACGCCCTTGGAGCTGTTCACGCGCAGAGCCAGCTTCGGAGATCCAGCCTCGCGTCTCACCCAGAGCGAGCCGTCGTACTTCACCTCCGCATCGACGAAGATGCGTGCCTGTCGAATCCCGGCGTGACCTCCTCTGGCTTCGAGGCGCACACTCTTCGTGCCGTTCTGGAACTTTATGTCCGCAACCTCAACACGTCCGCCCTCCGAGAGCGGTTGCCAGTACGTCCCGAAGTCGTCACCTTCAAACCCCGCGCCCCGGATCTGTTCTGCAAACAGCCCATCCTCGACAGAGTGGTTGATGTGCTCGAGAAACTGGCCGTAGATCCCCTCGTCGATGGGAGCCGTGACCCTGTCCGTATCGACGATCAGTACGGCAACCCTGGATTCACCCGCAGCCGCAACAACGCTCGCAAACAGCGGGTTCGACATGGCCGACAAAGGGACGGAGGCGGTTGCCGCCATGGAACTGGTGAGAAATCTACGTCGATTCATTCGTTAGGGGGCTGACTCGCATCCACCATACATACTCACGCGGACTCATGCCAATCGCGTTCGTCAGAGCCGCTCAGACCCTGGCTGCAAAGAGCTCCGCGCAGATGTTCATGCAGCAAGGAGAGGCATCAGACCTCTAAATCTGAGGCTTTCATGACGATTATTGAGAAAGGTCTCTGATTCGCCGCAGATCGGCGGGAACTCGCAACATACCCGAGAAAGTTTCGCCACTCACGCCTCTCCAGCCTCACTGCTTGATCGTCAGTGACACGGGTAAGTGCCTGCTCCATCGCGAAATCGTGGCGGAGAGTGGGGGATTCGAACCCCCGATAGAACTTTTGGTCCTATAACGGTTTAGCAAACCGCCGCCTTCAGCCACTCGGCCAACTCTCCACTCTGTTCCGGCTCCCGCGATTATAACGTGATCGCCGCAAACGGCGTACCGCTACTTTCGATCCCCTCCTCCCGCCCACCTCCCGACCTTACTCTCCCCGCGCCACATATGTCAGATAGATTGGTCTGGATGGTGACGCGGAAAGGAACGCCCCACTCTTGCAAAAAGTAGCCGCAAGGATGCGTCTCCTCCCGCTCATCGCGGCGACCTACTTCATGGTCTCCGGAGGCCCCTACGGCCTCGAAGACATCATCGGTTACGCCGGCTACAAACGCGCTCTTCTCCTTCTGCTCCTCGTCCCCCTCTTCTGGAGCCTCCCCACCTCCCTCATGATCGGCGAGCTCGCCACCGCCATCCCGTCCGACGGCGGCTTCTACCACTGGGTGCGCCGCGCTATGGGGCCGTTCTGGGGCTTTCAGGAGGCCTGGCTCTCACTCGCCGCCAGCGTCTTCGACATGGCCATCTATCCCACCACCTTCGTCCTCTACCTCTCGCGTGTAGCCCCCGCCCTCACCTCCGGACACCGCGGCCTTCTTCTCAAGCTCGCCATCGTCACCATCTCCGCCCTCTGGAACCTGCGCGGCGCAGTCTCCGTCGGCCGCGGATCTCTCCGGATGATGTTCGTCTCGCTCTCCCCGTTCCTCGTCCTCATCGCCATAGTCCTCTGGCGACTCGTCCACGGCCATCTCGCCTCCGCCAGCGGCGGTCCACCCGCCCACCTCGATCTCTCCGGAGCCCTCCTCGTCGCGCTCTGGAACTACATGGGCTGGGACAACGCCTCCACCATCGCGCAGGAGGTCGAAGATCCGCAGCGCACCTATCCCCGCGCCATGCTTGCCTCCGCGGCCATCGTCACTACCGTCTACATCCTTCCGCTATCCGCCGTCTGGCTGGCCGGCATCCCGGCCGAACGCTTCTCGACCGGGGCCTGGGTACTCGCTGCCACCCTGCTCGGTGGCCCCGCTCTCGCCACCGCCGTCGTTCTCGCGGGTGCGCTCGATGGCCTCGGAACCTTCAACGCCCTCGTGCTCTCCTACACCCGCCTCCCTCCCGCGCTCGCGGAAGACGGACTCGCCCCCCGCATCTTCGCCCGCCACTGGTCCAACGGTGTCCCCTGGGTCAGCGTCCTCGCCTGCAGCATCGGCTGGGCTCTCGCCCTTGGCCTCACCTTTGAGCGCCTCATCTCCATCGATCTCGTGCTCTACGGTGCAGCCCTCCTCCTCGAGTTCGCCGCCCTCATCCTCCTGCGCATCCGCGAGCCCCACATGCCGAGACCCTTCCGGATCCCTGGCGGCCTCACCGCCGTCATCGCCCTCGGCCTGGGTCCCGCTGCGCTCATCCTCTTCGCCCTCTGGGCCGCACGCTCAGAGCGCGTCGGTGGAATGCCTGCCCTCGCCTTTGCAGCCATCGTCGCCGCAGCAGGACCCCTCTTCTACTGGATCGCACTCCGACGCCAATCCCCCGACGCCCGGAACATCTCCTGAACGGACGCTCTCTCCGCACGCAAAAAGGGCGTCCGCATCAACGGGCGCCCCTCCACGCAACCTCCGGAAAGCCTACTTGGCCGCCGTCTGCCCCTCCGCCTTCTTGTTCTCAAGAAACCGGTGCTGCGCCTCCGTAACCTTGTTGCGGGCGTGCGATGCATCGCGCCATCCCCTCACCTCGACGCGCTTGCCTTCCAGATCCTTATAGATCGCGAAAAAGTGCGTAATCTCCTTCAACATGTGCGGGTAAATCTCCGAGAAGTTCCACACATCCTTGTATCGGGGATTGCCCTTGCCGACGCACAGCACCTTCTCGTCCGCAACACCCTGATCCATCATCTCCAGCAGCCCGATCGGACGGACCTCCATCACGCATCCCGGAAAACTCGCCGCATCCACCAGCACCAGCACGTCCAGAGGATCGCCGTCGTCCGCCAGCGTGCTCGGCACAAATCCATAGTCCCCCGGATAATGCACCGGTGAGTAAAGATTGCGGTCCAGCCGGAACACATGCAGCTGCTTGTCATACTCGTACTTGTTGATTCCCTCCAGCGGAATCTCGATCACAGCATTGATCACTTCAGGTGAGTTCGGCCCAACGGGGAGTTCAAGATAGTTCGTCATATTTTTGGGTGTCTTCTCGTTTCCAGGGATTCGATCGCGTACGTGGAGCTAAACTCCGCTCGGCCGGAAGGGGGCGCACTCTCGCGCATCTGTCTTCGCCCGGCAATGCAACCGCATGTCTATAATCAGACACGATGAAGGCTCATGTCTATGTCACGCTGAAGCGCACCGTTCTTGACGCGCAGGGCAAAACCGTCTCGGACGCACTCCGGCGCATGTCCTACAAGGGCGTCTCCGACGTCCGTCAGGGCAAGTACTTCGTCCTCACCATCGACGACAGCATCGATCGTTCCGAGGCGCAGGCCGAGGTCGAGCGCATCGCACGCGAGGTTCTTACCAACCCCGTCATCGAAGAGTTCACCTTCGACATCGAGTCCTGACATTCTGCGCGGGGAGGCATTCGCGGCGTCAAAGTCGCCCCTCCAGCCCCGGTCCACCACCCTCCCCTTCGCCATGCTGCGGTGCTACGCTCAAAAGGGAGTGCACCGTGCCCAGTAACCTCTACGCCGCAGCCAGCCTGCCCACGCCCGAAACCCTGAACCACCCGCCTTCCGCCGCCGGCAGCCGCTTCGTTCGCGCCTGCCTCCGTCAGCCCGTCGATCGGACCCCCGTCTGGTTCCTCCGTCAGGCCGGCCGCTACATGCCGGAGTACATGGCGGTCCGCAAGCACCATTCGCTGCTCGACATCTGCCGCACACCCGAGATCGCCGCCGAGGTCACCATCACCGCGGCCGAACGCCTCGACGTCGACGCCGCCATCATCTTCGCCGATCTCCTCCTCCCCTTCACCCCCATGGGCGTGGAGTTCGAGTTCCTCGCCGGTGAGGGTCCCGTCGTCCACCAGCCCATCCGCACCCTCGATCAGATCGCCGCGCTCCGCACCGATCGCACCGACGATCTCCGCTACGTCTCCCGCGCCATCGAAAAGGTCGCCGCCCACTTCAACAACCCGCGCGCAGATGGCGACCAGCTCGGAATCATCGGCTTCTGCGGTGCTCCCTTCACCCTCGCCAGCTACATGATCGAAGGCGGCAGCTCCCGCAACTACATCGAAACCAAGCGCATTATGTACGGCGCCGCCGCAGACTCATCCGCCTGGCCGCTCCTCATGGAAAAGCTCATCACCGTCCTCGCCGACTACGCCCTGCAACAGGTCGAGGCCGGCGCAGACGTCATCCAGATCTTTGATTCATGGGCCGGCGCGCTCTCCGTCACCGACTACACCCAGTTCTGCCTCGCTCCCACCACTGAGCTCGTCCGCCGCATCCAGGCCATGGGCGTTCCCGTCATCTACTTCGGCGTCGACACCGCCTCCCTTCTCCCCACCATGCGATCCACCGGAGCCGACGTAATCGGCCTCGACTGGCGCATCCCCCTCGACGCCGGCTGGCGCAGCCTCGGCTATACCTGCGCCGTTCAGGGCAACCTCGATCCCATCACCCTCTTCGCTCCAGCGGACATCCTCAAGGCCCGCGTCGATGAGATCCTCACCGCCGCCGCCGGACGCCCCGGTCACATCTTCAACCTTGGACACGGCATCGTCCCCGGCACACCCGTCAGCAGCGTCATCGACGTCGTCCGCTGGGTCAAGGAGTTCAAACTCGCATGAGCCTCTCTCTCCTTCAGGAAGAGGAGTCCAGCGCCATCCTCCTCCTCGCGCACGGCACCCCCGACGTCCTCGGCGAAATGGCCGAATACCTCAAAAAAGTCACCGGCGGTCGACCTCTTCCGGACGAGGTCGTCCACGAGCTCCAGCACCGCTACGGTGAGATCGGCCTCGGCGAAGTTCCCGGTCCCGAGCCCCCTCCCCTCACAAAGTGGACCATGATCCAGGGACGCCTCCTCGAAGGCGCTCTCTGCGGTCCCCGCGTCTACGTCGGCATGCGTAACTGGCATCCCTACATCGCCGACGTCATCGCCCAGATGCGTCGCGACGGCGTCACCCGCTTCAAGGCCATCTGCCTCGCTCCGCAGAACTCCCGCACCTCCGTCGGCCTCTATCGTGGCGCGGTGCTTCAGGCCTCGCAGGGCATGGAAGTCGAGTTCGTCGCCGGCTGGGCCGAGCATCCGCTCCTCGCCCAGGCCTTCGCCGAACGCCTCTGGCCCGTCTGGGCAGAGGCCTGCGCCTCCACCGGCCAGCGCGTCCCCGTCCTCTTCACCGCGCACTCCGTCCCCTGCAGGACCATCTCCACTGGCAGCGCCTCCGTCATCGGCGCACGTCCCGGAACACCCGAGCAGGGCACACCCGACCCCTACCCCGTCGAAGCCAAGCGCACCGCTCAGCTCGTCGCCGATCGCCTCGCCGTCGTCGGCATGCGCGAGACCGACTGGTACTTCGCATTTCAAAGTCAGGGCGTCAGCGGTGGACCCTGGATCGGTCCCACCGTCGAAGACACCTTCAAGGCCATCGCCGCTCAGGGCCTGCCCGGCGTCATCATGCAGCCCGTCGGCTTCCTCTGCGATCACGTCGAGATCCTCTACGACATCGACATCGCATTCCGCCAAACCGCGCGCGAGCACGGCCTTAAACTCTGGCGCGCCGAAAGCCTCAACGACTCGCCCACCCTCGTCCGCGCCATCGCCGAGGTCGCCACCGGAAGGTATCAGGCCGATCTCTTCGAGACCGACTCCCCCATCCAGGTTCAGGCGTAACCCCCGCCTCCCCTCCGCCCTATGAAGACCAGACGCGTCGCCATCGTCGGCGGAGGCATAGCAGGCATCACCGCCGCCTGGCAGATCGCTCAGCTCGCCGCCTCGGGAAGCGCCGTCGAAGCCGTGCTCTTCGAGAGCTCCGACCACCTCGGCGGCATCGTCGAAACTGTCCATCGCGAGGGCTTCACCATCGAGTGCGGCCCGGATGCCTGGGTATCCGAAAAGCCCTGGGCCCGTGACCTCGCCCTCGAGCTCGGCCTCTCGGACGACCTCCTCTTCTCGAACGACAGCACCCGCAAGACCCACATCCTCCTCAACGGCAAGCTCGAGACCATGCCCGACGGCATGCGCATGATGGTCCCCTCCGACCTCAACGCCATCGACGCCTCCCACCTCTTCACCCCCGTCGCCCGGCAGGCCTTCCACCTCGAACTCACCCGCGCCGCCGAGCTCAAGGGCTCCTCCCCCTCCCACGACGAGAGCATCGCCTCCTTCACCCGCCGTCACTTCGGCGAAGAGGTCCTCAACCGCATCGCCGCACCCCTGCTCAGCGGTGTCCTCGGCGGAGACGTCGAGACCCTCAGCATGCACGCCGTCATGCCGCAGTTCGTCGCCATGGAGCACATCCACGGCTCGCTCATCGCCGCACTTCAGACCCGCGCCTCCATCCCCTCTCCACCCATCTTCACCACCCTCCGCTCCGGCCTCGGCACCTTGGTCGAACGCCTCGTCTCCGCCATCCCGTCGCACTGGCTCCGCCTCCATACGGAGGTCGTCGCTCTCGATCGCACACCGCCGCACTGGCACACCAGGACGGCCAACACCCCCGAAGCAGAGACCTTCGACGCCGTCTTCCTCGCATCCCCTCCGGCAATCTCTCGCGATCTCCTCAGCTCCCTCGACCCCGCAGCCGCCGATCTCATGCACATGGAGGCCAGCTCCGCCATCGTCGTCGCCCTCGCCTACACCCCCGCCTCCGCTCCCGCCTCACTCCCGCCCGGCTTCGGCTTCCTCGTTCCCCCATCCTCCGCAAACAAGCTCCTCGCCTGCACCTTTGTCGACCAGAAGTTCCCCGGCCGCGCCCCCTCCGGCGCCCACCTCCTGCGCGCCTTCTTCGGCGCTCACTCCGCCGATGCCCTCCTCGCGCGCTCCGACGCCGATCTCACCGGGCTCGCGCAGCACGAGCTCGCCGCCATCCTCGGCCCCCTTCCCGCCCCCGCGTTCTCAATCGTCCGCCGCTGGCCCCGAAGCCTCCCCCAGTACGCCGTCGGACACCTCACGCGCATGGCTCATCTCCAGACCCGCGTCGCCGCCCTGACCGGCCTCTCTCTCTTAGGAAACGGCTACCGCGGCGTTGGACTGCCCGACCTCATCCGCGACGCCCGCAACGCTGCTCGCCGCTTCGCTGAAGCCGCACCGCCTGGCATCTTGTAACTTCTTCAGATTCCGTCCCGCGGAAACAGAAACGTCTCCGCCAGCTCCCATGGCCCGCCCATATACCTCCACAGGTCCATCCCCTCAGCCTGCACCTCCATCGGGGCAAAGCTCCCTTCCAGCGACGCCAGCAACTCGCGCGCAGCCGCCGGGGTCACCTTGTTCTGCACCACAATGTGAGCCTGAAAACGCTGCCGATCCTGCGCCGACAACTCCGCCGTAAACCGCTCCGACAGCCTCCCATGCAGGCCCGCCAGAACTCCGGAAGTCAGCCGGTAAGCCACACCCTTCCCCAGCGACCGCACACCCGTCACCGCCACCCCGAACATCGCCTGCGCCCCCGCCTCCGCCCGCAACGTATCCGCAACATCGCCCCGCTCCGGAAGCGTGTGAAACATCGTCAGGTGTGCCGGAATCTGGTTCCGCTCCGGCGGAAAATAAAGCCGCCTCAGCCGCTCGAAGAACTCCTGGGACGTCGGATCAAGACGCAGTGTAAGGACGTAGCTCATGAGTCAGCGAGGAAGCACACATCGGGTTCGCGCGCGATTCTGAAATCGCCCACCATACGCATACCCGGAACGCCTCCACCCATCCACCACATCGGAGCAATCCTTCTCGTCCCGGAACACGATCTTCGTCAGAATTCTATTGGTCGGGGCGGAGGGATTCGAACCCCCGGCCCTCTGCTCCCAAAGCAGATGCGCTACCAGGCTGCGCTACGCCCCGACTCCCCTCGATTCTATCGCACCAGTCTCCGCACTCGCCTCAAAGGTGCCAGTGCCCACCCGTTCCCATCATTCCGTGCACAAAGTGCGCCGTCAGCCAGCTGAACACAACCAGTGGCAGCACCATCAGGATCAGCAGCACCACACAAAGCCCCGCAAAAAACATCCAGCTCCTCTGCACATGCCTCTGCGGCGCCTCAATGCTTCCCGTCAGCAGTGCATAGTTCCGCCGGTTCGCCTTCCATGCAATGTCAAACATGTCGCCCAGCACAGGCACCAGCCCCACCAGCACCTCGATCCCCACATTCGCGACCATCCGCCCGAGAATCACCTTCGGGATCCCCCGGCTCCACGCCGCCAGGATAATCACGCTCGACGCAATGCCCTGCAGCAGATCGCCCACCCCCGGCACCAGTGCAATAATCCCGTCCAGCCCAAACCGGATCGACGTCCCCGGCACCCGGATAAAGTCGTCCAGCAGGTGGCTCAGCATGTCCAGGCTCTCGTCGTTGAATGCCTTCCCGCCCCTCGTGGACCTCGGCGACAGAATCTCCGGTTCCCTCGTCGTACTCATACGCACCTCGGCGAAAACAGCCTTTCCACCTCAATCTGATGCTATAATCGACGAATTGTGGCGGCTATAGTTCAGTGGCAGAACGCCGCTCTGTGGCAGCGGATGTCGTGGGTTCGAAACCCACTAGCCGCCCCAAACACCCCCTCCAGCATCCCACTCTAAGTGCCCCGCGCAGCCAAGCCCGCCGATCCTTCCAACGCGCCCGCTGTGCCTGCAGGCATGCCATCGGCGCCCCCACACCTGTTCGCCGGCACCTCCGGCTGGGCCTACCCCACATGGAAGCCCGGCTTCTACCCGGCCGGCGTCCCCCAGAAAAACTTCCTCAGCTTCTACGCCTCCCGGCTCACCTCGGTCGAGGTCAACTACACCTTCCGCACCCTGCCCACCGCCCGCATGCTCGAAGGCTGGCTCGCCGCCACACCCCCGGAGTTTCGCTTCAGCTTCAAGGCCCCGCAGCGCATCACCCATTTCAGCCGTCTCCGCGACTGCGCCGCGCTCGCGCAACAGTTCGTCTCCGCGCTTGAACCAGTCCGCCAGGCAGGCAAGCTCGGCCTCCTGCTCTTTCAGCTTCCGCCCAACTTCAAAGCCGACCCCGACCGCCTCCGCGACCTCTTCCGGACTCCGGCCCTCGCCGGTCCGCACGCCCCGCCCATCGCCTTTGAGTTTCGCCACGAGTCCTGGTTCGACGAAGCGACCTACAGCATCCTCCGCGATCACAACGCCGCACTCTGCGTCGCCGAAAGCGACGACCTCGCCACACCCGAGGTCCACACCTCCGGCACCCACGTCTGCTTCCGCCTTCGCCGAAACGGTGGCTACACCCCCGCCGAGCTCCGCGACCTCGCCTCCCGTCTCGTCGTCCTCACCGCCGGCCGCGACGTCTACGCCTACTTCAAGCACGAGGACGAACCCACCGGTGCCCTCAACGCCCAGGCCTTCCTGGACGCGGCCCTCGCCCCCGGCACACCGTCAATCCCAACCTTGGCGGGCACCCCCTGATGGCCTCTGCCGCAGCCCCTCCGGATCTCCCCAGCCTCGCCGTACACGCACCGGACTTCCAGCCCCGGCGCTTCCTCGCAAACGGCCATCTCCAGACCATCGCCGGCAACTTCCTCCCCCGACCCAACCACCTCGACCCACCCGAGTCCGTCCTTGTCGAGGTCTCGCCCGCTACCGGAGACCAGATCTCCTCGCAGATCCTCTGCCACTGCCACTGGCAGCCGCCCTCCATCCGCTCCACCGCGCCCACAGCCATCATCCTCCACGGTCTCGAAGGCTCATCCAGCTCCCAGTACGTCATCGGCAACGCCAACAAGCTCTGGCACTCCGGCTGCAACGCCATCCGCATGAACATGCGCAACTGCGGCGGCACAGAACGCCTCTCGCCCACCCTCTACCACTCCGGCCTCTCCGGCGACGTCCTCTCCGTCCTCCAGTTCTTCGCCCACCGCGAGAACCTCTCCTCCATCTCTCTCGTCGGCTACTCGATGGGCGGCAACCTCGTCCTCAAGCTCGCGGGCGACCTCGGCCGCAACCCGCCCCGCCAGCTTCGCTCCGTCGTCGGCGTCTCCCCTGCCATGGACCTCGGCCCCTCCGCCGACGCGCTCCACCAACCCGCCAACCGCATCTACGAACGCCGCTTCCTTCGCGCCCTCATCAAACGCTTCCGTCGCAAAGCCGCCCTCTTCCCCAGGGCCTTCGATCCCGCCCGCGCCGATGACATCCGCTCGCTGCGCGAGTTCGACGATCGCATCACCGCCCTCTACTCCGGCTTCTCTGGTGCCGACGACTACTACCACCGCGCCGCCGCCGCTCGCGTCCTCGATCGCATCACCGTCCCAACCCTGATCCTCCACGCCCTCGACGACCCCTTCGTGCGCCTCACCCCCGAGACCCGGGCCCAGATCCGCACCAACCCCAACATCTCCCTCATCGAACCCGAACACGGCGGCCACTGCGCCTTCCTCGCTCGCCCCCAGTCTGCCAGCGGATACGACGGCTACTGGGCCGAGCACACCCTTCTGCGCTTCATCCTCGCTCACCGCTGAAACCCGCAGCCCACCAGTGAGTTCGCCGCACAGCAGGATCAATGCCGACTCTGCGCCCGCACAAATGTGCCCGCGTCGCACACCATCAGCAACCAACCCACAGCCGCTACACTAGCCAGATGCTCTTCGACTGGTCCGCTGAGTGCGCCGCCGACGATCCCGTTCTCGTCGTCCCCTGGTCCGATCCGGCCGGCGCCACACACTTCGTCGATCTCCGCGAAGACCCCGAAGCCGCCGACGACATCCCCGAAGCCGACGCACACCCACCCCTTCGGCAGGCTCTCCGCGCCCTCAACGCTCCCCGCTCCCCCATCTTCACCGCCAAGTGCGACGCCTGGCTCACATCCTCTGACGAAGAACTCGGCCTGCTTCGCCTCGAGCTGGATCTGCCCCCCGCTGACACCGGCATCGGCCTCATCAGCTACATCGATCTTCTCTGGCGCGATCGCTCCATCTTCACGTCCTTCCACCAGCACGAGCACCTGGTACATCGCCTCGCCCGCCGGGCCACCGCCATCGACCAGCCCTCCGCCATGCTGGATTGCATCATCCGGCCCGCGCTCCTCGATCTCGCCGGCCCCCAGGAAGGCTTCGCGATCTCGCTGTACATCAAGGCCGTCGGCCCGGATGAAAAAACCGCCGTCGCTACCTGGAGCTCAGCCCTCGAGAGCACCGTCGCGGTCCTCCGCAGCAAAGACCTCACCCCCAACACCTGAGCGGATCCCCGCCCCTCACGCCACTCACCCGCTACAATCATTCAGGACGCTCTAACAGAGTGCGGGCGAGTAGCTCAATTGGATAGAGCATCAGCCTTCTAAGCTGACGGTTGCAGGTTCGAGCCCTGCCTCGCTCACCACCCGCACCCCCCTTCCAGCTCCGACACCTGCGGACAGACGGAGAGGTCAGACCTGTTCAGAACAGGCGACGCTCCCGGACCGCACCGGACACCATCGTCCGACCACGAAATCACCACAACTTCACCAGCGCCCACCACGCAGCTACCGTGCGAAATCCGCTGTTTCGCGGCGCTTCAGACCCGCTCCATCTCCGGTAGCGGCACCGTTCGCAACCCACCAACCCCGGCCCCGCGTTGACCGATCAAGTGCCGCACCGTGGCCAGCCCCACGAACCCCAGCGCCAGCGAGCAGACGCCGTTCCACCGCCAGTGCTCCCACGCAACGGTGGACAGCGCCGACCCTGCAGCCGCCCCTGTGAAGTAGATGACCATGTAAACCGTGTTCAGCCGACTGCGTGCCGACGCATCCAGCCCGAAGATCCTCGTTTGATTCGCCACCTGCGTCATCTGCGCCCCTAAATCCAGCAGGATCACGCCGATAGCCAAGGCCGTGATGTGCATCCCGAGGCTCATGTGGGCACGCTCCTGCCCCCACAACAGGACGTACGAGAACGCCAGAAGCGCGATCCCAACCGAGATCACCCACCGGGATCCATGCTTGTCCGAAAGCCGCCCAGCCAGCGGAGCCACCAGTGCGCCCGCGGCTCCAACCAGCCCGAATGTGCCCGCCACACCCGCTCCCAGCCCGTAGTGACTGTCCAGCAGAAACGCAAGCGTCGTCCAGAAACAAGAGAATGAGGCAAACACGAGAGCACCCATCATCGATGCCTCCCGTAGCACAGGCTGGGTTCGCACCAGCGTCCACAACGAGCGCATCGCCTCGGGATACCGGAGATTCCCCTTGGGTGAAAGCCTCGGCATCTTGCGCCACATCAGCGGCACAAAGGCTCCATTCAGCACTGCCGCGACGATGAAGACCCACCGCCACCCGTGGATATGACTCACCCATCCGGAAAAGGTCCGGGCCAGAAGAATTCCCAATAAAAGCCCGGTCATCACGATGCCGATCGCCCGGCCGCGCTGCTTGTCCGAGGCCAGCTCCGGCGCAATCGGCAGAGCGATATGCGTGACGGAAGCCAGCATTCCAGTCACCGCACTCGCCACAATCAACCAGCTGAGATTCGGCGATCCCGCCATCAGGAGCAAGGCGATCGCGACGGCGCCGTACATCCGCATCATCAGGCTTCTGCGCTCAAGAACATCCCCAAGCGGAACAAAGAAGAGCAGGCCCAGCGCATATCCAACCTGTGTCGCTACGGCCACAAACCCCACCCGGCCGTCGCCTACGTGGTACGTCCGCGCCATCTCCGTAAGAAGCGGCTGGTTGTAGTAGATCGACGACACCCCAACGGCGCACGCCAGTCCAAGGAATGGCAGCGGGGCTCGTGACGCAGATTGTTTCGAAGCCAAACTCATGGACACCCAACAAACCCTCAGTACCAGTGTAAAACCACTCCTGCTGGCTGTTAGCGCCCGGGTGCGGCCAGGAGCACTTACACCTTTCCCAAGGTGAGTTTAGCTATCGTCGCGAGCTGCATAAAGGATGTCCCTTCATAAATCTTTCCGATCTTTGCGTCTCGATAGAGCTTTTCGACCGGGTAGTCTTTTACAAATCCTGAGCCGCCGAAGATTTCAACTGCGAGGCTGGCTACCTTCTCGGCAACCTGAGATGCAAGGTACTTGCACATCGCAGCTTCTTTTAGAAACTCCTCACCCGCGTCCTTCAGGCGGGCCGCGTTGTAGACCATGAGCCGGGCCGCTTCTACGTCAAGCGCCATCTCCGCCAGTTGAAACTGCATTGCCTGAAATTCTGCGATCGGCTTGCCGAACTGCTTCCGCTCTTTGGCCCAGCGTGCAGCATGACCCCATGCGCCCTCTGCCAGACCGAGCATCTGCGCCCCAATACCGATTCGCCCTTCGTTGAGCGTTTCGATCGCGATCTTGTACCCCTTACCGACCTCTCCCAGGACCTGGTCTGCAGGCACGATGCAATCACGGAAGACCAGTTCACACGTGCTCGAGGCGCGGATACCGAGTTTGTCCTCCTTTTTACCCAGGGTGAAGCCCTCCGCTCCCTTCGGTACGAGGAAGGCAGTGATCCCCTTGTATCCGGCCGACGAGTCAACGGTTGCAAAGACGATAAAGAGGCCGGCCTCCTTCGCGTTCGTTATCCAGAGCTTCTGACCATTCAAGACCCAGTCTTCTCCACGCCGAGTAGCCCGTGTCTGCAGGGCAAAGGCATCTGAACCTGACGCCGCTTCACTCAACGCGTATGCGCCAATCGTGTCCGCTGCCAACCGCGGCAGCCATTCTCGTTTCTGGTCTTCGTCCGCCCAACGAATGAGAGCGTTCACGCAGAGCGTGTTCTGGACATCCACCATCACTCCGACCGATGGGTCCACTGCGGACAGCTCCTCGACCGCCAGGATCGCTTCAAAAAAGGTTCCTCCGGCCCCGCCATATCTCTCAGGAACTTCAATGCCCATCAGCCCCAGCTGAAACATCTGGCGAATCAGGCCCGGATCCATCTGCTGTGCCTCGTCCATTTTTCGAACCAGCGGAACGATCTGGTCTGCCGCGAACTGGCGCGCTGTATCGCGAAACATGCGCTCGTCTTCGCCCAGCTTGGTCAAGGCAGCGGGCCGATCAATTTCCTGCAACATCCACCACCTCACGAACGCCCGAGTCTAGCACCCAGGCGATGTTGCTGATATTCCTTCGACGGGAGTTAAACCCTTGTGGGCGCTTCACCTGCAGAGACCAACACTCAGGGTTTGTTGGTGTTGATCGCCGGTGTGCGCTGAAGTCCGTCAGGAGCAGGCGTCAAAGGCTGGTCCGGCGCGAATTCATTGTCGCCCTCCGGTGTCGCGACCGTCGAGGGGCGATTGGTCTGCGGGCTGTCAGGGGAGTCTTTCCAGTCATGTGGATTTGGGGTCAACGTCTTCTCTGCCATGATCACTCCTGTGACTCGCCGTGCTCTCTTTGCTGGATGTCTGCTTCAGCCGCGGATGTGTTGGTCTCGTCTACGCTATCTGGTTGCGGAGATATCCCTGACAGGCGGCCGTCCGGCGTGACGCTCTCGATCGTGGCGCCGTCGCCATCGGCCTGGGGCTCTGTTGCGTTCTTCTCTTCTTCAAGGTTGGCTCCGCTGATGGAACCTTCAACACGCTGATGAATGCCTGCCGGTTCGAGATCGCTCTGGGCGCTCTCGGCAGATATCTGCTGCGACATGTAAATTTCCTCCTGGACAGGTTCGCTATCGGCAAGCTCCCCCGCCATCTTCTCGAACTCTTCGATGCTCGGGAGCTCGTTGATGTCTTTGAGGCCGAACCGAAGAAGAAAATCCTTTGTGGTCTTGTAAAGAATCGGGCGGCCGATCACCTGTTTCCGGCCGGCCGTGGTGACGAGTTTACGGGCCATCAACGATCCGAGCACGCCACCGGAGTCGACGCCACGGATCTCCGACACTTCGGGCGCGGTAACTGGCTGCTTGTATGCGACGACGGCGAGTGTTTCAAGCGCCTGAAGAGAGAGTTTGAGGGGCGGCTTCAGGGATTTCACGAAGCCGCGCACGGCATCGTGATACTCGGGCTTGGTCGCGAGGCGAAAGCCGCCCGCGACCTCACGTATCTCTAGTCCTCGGTCGGGGGTCGCATAGTCGCGAACGAGTTCGTCCAGCAGCCGGCGGAGGAAGTCGCGAAGGGAGAGGGCGCGCGCTCTTTCTTCGCGAGCAGCTTGCCTGGGATCTGCGGTCTCGTCCGCAGCCGGTGTGAGCTCTCCCAGAGCCGCGGGCTCTGGCTTCTCCTCCTCCACGGCACCCTCTGGAGGTTCCGATGCGATCTGCTCCTCCGCTTCCGCCGCTGGCAGATCGTCTTCAAAGGCGGCTTCGGAGACGGCGTCTTCCGCGTCGTCGTCCTCTCTGAGCGGCGCTGCTTCCAGTACCTCCTGGTTCAGGTCGTCTGGACCCGCATCAAGCCGGGTGTCCTCTTCGCCGGGTTCTACTCCGAGCGCGAGCGAGCGCTGGGCCGATGCAATCCGGTCGAGCTCCACCTGTGCTTCCTGGCCCAGCAAGCCCACAAGCTGAAGGAGGGTGACCGGCTCTTCGGCGGCGTAGATGACGGCTTCAATCTTTGCTTTGAGACTCATCGACTTGCTTTCCGGCTTCTGCGGTCTGCCCGAAATGCCTTCGCGCTCCGCTCACCGATGGATTTGCCTGCGTTGGTATGGAGGTCGCTGACCTCGTCCCGCTGTGTACCGTTCTCGAGTCTTGCAGATTCGAGGCTCTGTCAAGGATAGCAACCGCACTTAGGATGGTGTGGAGGGGGATGGAATGAGTCCTGAACTGACGCGAAGAGAGTGGTTGAAGTTGGGTGCGCTGACTGGAGCAGGTTTGCTAACCAGAGGTGTAGCGGGGGAGCCACGGCAGCAGGCTGGGGCAGGGGAGGCAGGACCGGAGGCGAATTTGAGTGGTGGGTCGCTGAAGGCTCACGCGGCGGCGAAGCGGCTACCTGTCGGAACCGCCGTGAACTCCGGCCTGCTGCGGCGGGATGAGACCTACCGACGCGTGCTGGCGGAGCAGTACGACATGGTGGTGGCTGAGAACTGCATGAAGTGGGGGCCGCTGCGGCCGACCCCGGACACGTACCAATGGGACCCTGCCGACGAACTGGTCAACTTCGCACAGGGACACGGGATGCTCGTTCGCGGACATAATCTCTGCTGGCATGAGCAGCTGCCAACCTGGTTTGAGGGAACCGTTACGAAGGACAACGCCTCCAAGGTGCTGACCGAACACATCGCCACGGTAGCCGGCCGCTACAAGGGCCGGATTCACAGCTGGGATGTTGTGAACGAGGCGATCTGGATCAAGGATGGCCGCGCGGATGGGTTGCGGTCGAGCTCGCCCTGGTTTCAGCTGCTGGGACCGGATTACATCGATATCGCCTTCCGAGCAGCGAAGGCAGCCGACCCCTCGGCTCTGCTGACGTACAACGACTACGGGATCGAGTACGACGATGTCGAGGAGCAGCAGAAGCGTAGCGCGGTGTTGGGTTTGCTGAAGCGATTAAAGGATGCAAAGGTCCCGATTGACGCGGTGGGTGTTCAGTCCCATATCAAGACTGGAAACGTGACACAACTGGGCGATGGCATTCGTGATTTTGCGGGCAAGGCTCGGAAGATGGGTCTTCAGGTGTTTATCACTGAGCTCGACGTGAACGACGACGGGCTGCCGGAGGAGGGTCTTGAACAGCAGGATCGAGATGTGGCGGCGGTGTACAAGCGCTACCTCGAAGCGATGCTGAAGGAGCCGTCTGTCAGGGCGGTGCTGACCTGGGGAGTTGCGGATGGGCAGAGCTGGTTGCAAGGTGAAAGGTTTCGACCGAAGCACCCGGAAAGAAGGCAGCGTCCGCTTCCCTTCCTTGTTGATGATGCCGGAGCATATCGGGCGAAGCCGGCGTACTTCGCCATGCGAGATGCAATCGACGGGGCCAAGCGGAGGTAGAGTTTTGGTCGTACCGAGACTTGCGATGCTACCGGGCGCGGATGTGGCCTTTGAACTGCCGTGTGAGGGCCCGGACCACGGATGGCCATGGCATGTCGGCATCGCCGTTGTAGGTCTCGGACCAAAGGAGCCTGGCCGTGGGATTGCCGGGGGCGGAGACGAAGATATTCAGCATGGCGAGATCCACCGTTCCGGTGCCTACCGTGACCCCCGCGGGCTCTATGGGTGTGAGGCGGATGGTCAGGTCGGCAGGATGCGCTTCATCGCCCGCGGTCACTGATTTGCCGAGAGACTTCGCCAGCGAGGCGAGGGCGGCGTCCGAGGCATGATTCGCGGGTTGCGAGAGGAGAGCTACCGTGCGGGAAGCGGCGAGCGCCTGCTCGAGCACTGGCCCGCTGCAGCGGTAGGACCTTCCCTGAAGAGTGCAGGCGGGAAGGTCTGCAAGGCTGGTGGAGGGGACGGCCGTGCTTTGGCCGAGCAATGCTGAAGGCAGTGCGACGGCGAGAAGAATGGCGGAGAGCGGAAGGGCTCGCGAGGAGAGAGTCATGGGACGACTTTATCGTCGATCGCGAGAACCTGGCTTGGCTCTGACATGGGAGTCAGAAGACGAGGAGGGCTGAACGCTGTGGAGGGCCGCCGGTCAATCGCGGAGACCGGCGGCACCTCGTCAGCCGCGGGGTACGTCAGCCAGACGATTGACGTTTTGGAACGGGATCATCCAACCGGGATACTCGGGTGGAAGTGCGCTTACCTCGTCAAGCAGCTTGATCTCTTCTGGGGTCAGCTGCAGTTCGGCTGCGGCAAGGTTCTGCTGGAGCTGATCGAGGCGCTTGGCACCGATAATGACAGAGGTGACGAATGGCTTCGTGAGGACCCAGGCCAGCGACACAGTGGCGACGCTGGTGTTGTGGGCTTTCGCGATCGGGTTGAGGATGTCGAGGATGCGCCAGGTGCGTTCCTTATCGACGATGGGGAAGTCGAAGGCGGAGCGCCGCGAGTCTTCGGGCTTCTGGTTTTCGCGGGAGAACTTGCCGGAGAGTAGACCGCCCGCGAGGGGACTCCAGACGAGCAGACCGGTGCCCTGATCTTTGAGGAGGGGGACGATCTCGCGCTCGAGATCGCGGCCGGCTATGGAGTAGTAGGCCTGGAGGGTATCGAGTCTCGCGAGATGTTTCGCATGGGAGATGCCGAGCGCCTTCATGATCTGCCAGGCCATCCAGTTGGAGCAGCCGATGTAGCGGACCTTGCCCTGGGAGACGAGCGTATCGAGGGCGTGCAGGGTCTCTTCTACGGGAGTGACCGAGTCGGCACCGTGGATCTGGTAGAGGTCGATGTAGTCGGTATTCAAGCGTTTGAGCGACGCATCGACAGCATCCATGAGATGTCCGCGGGAGGCACCGACGTCGTTCCGTCCAGGACCGGTGCGGCCGAACGCCTTGGTGGCGATCACTATGTCTTTGCGGGCTATTCCATTGTTCTTGATGGCTGCGGCAAGGGTCTTTTCAGACTCGCCGCTGGTATAGACGTCGGCCGTGTCGACGAAGTTGACACCCGCGTCGAAGGAGGTCTTGAGGAGGACGTCGGCGCCGGCCTGGTCGACACCGGCGATGGGCTTCCACATGCCTTCGCCGGCGGCGAAGGTCATGGTGCCGAGACAGATCTCGGAGACGAGGAGGCCTGTGTGGCCAAGAGTGTTGTATTTCATGAGGAGGCCTTTGCGCTTTGGATTGGCGTTCAGGCTATTGGATGTGCAGGCTGGGAGGGAAGGTGCGGCGGTGCTCGCCGCGTGACGGGGAAAGCAGACCGGCAGAGGCCTTTTGGATGCGGACCGGACCCTCTAGGCAGCCGAGGAGACTAGGGAGCGTATGCGAGGGAGAATCTCCCGCGTGATGTAGACGCGAAAGACAAGAGAAACGGTGATGGCGAAGACGGGAAGGGTCGCGAGTACCTGCAGAGCGAAGCTGTAGAGGTGGCGCGTTGGGTAGAACCGGTCAACGAAGTAGGAGGCGACGGCGAAAGGAACTGCAGAGAGGAACGCCGGGGTCCAAATCTTCCAGATGACCTGGAAGGCGTTAAGCCCGACCAACTCGGAGACATACCGAGGCCAAAGACCGATCTGGACGATGACGCTGGGAATCAGGGTTCCGAAGGCAACACCGTAGATGCCGAACCAGTGGACGAGCACGACGCTGAGGATCAGATTGGCGACACCCTCGCCCAAGGACCACTGCGCGATGGTCTTGTGCTTTTCGATCCCGAACGCGATGGAGCGTGCGGGGAGGTTGGCAAAGGCGAAGAAGAGGGGGATCGCCAGGATCAAGAGCACCTTGCCGGAGTCGCTGGCGTAGTGCGGTCCCATCCAGAGGCCGATAAAGGTCTTCCCGCGGACCATGAGCGTGACCAGAATGGGGAGAGAGATCATCAGGGTGGCGCGGGTTCCGTTCTTGTAAAGGGCAAGCAGGCTTGCACTATCTCCCGCAGCCTCATAGGTGCTCGCCGCAGGAACGAAGGTTCCGGTCATGGAGCCGACGACAAGACTGGCGTAGCGGCAGAGAGAGTTCCCGATCGAGTAGAAGGTCACCGCGGACGCTGACACAAATGCGCCGACTACAAGGTTGTCGGTCTGATAGATGAGCTGGAGAGCGATGGTGGTGAGAAACGCATAGAAACTGTAGGACCAGATCTGCCGCAGAACCTCCCACTTTGGTTTGCGAATGCGAATCGTGAGCTCTGGGTAGAGACGGCGGGCGATCGCGAAGATCAGGCAGTTGCCGAAGAGTGCGGCACCGAACTCGCA
Source organism: uncultured Acidobacteriaceae bacterium (assembly GCA_963719405.1). GTDB lineage: Bacteria > Acidobacteriota > Terriglobia > Terriglobales > Acidobacteriaceae > Edaphobacter. Next base: position 2,749,837 of record OY970381.1, on the reverse strand, counting down.
GGCGGCGATTGCGACGATGCCGTGACCATAGCGGAGCACGAGTATTACGCCGGTGACGCGGATGGCTGTCTGTGCAAAACCTACGTAGTTCTGAAGGTCGTAGCGGTTAAGACCGGAGAGGACACCCCCGAAGACACCCACCGACATGGTGAGAGCCGTGGTGGTGCCGATGAGGAGGATAGCCTTCTGGGCGTCGCCGGCGAGCGCCGAAGGAATCTTGAAGAATGTCGGGAAGACAGCGGAGAGGATCGCGCTGAGGATCAGGATGAGCGCGGCGATCTGGAGCCGTACCCAAAGAGCGGCGGAGATGGCATCCGAGGCGGCGGCGTGGTCTCCCTGCGTGTGTCCTTTGGAGACAAAGCGAAGGACGGAGCTTTGCATACCGAGGTCGAGTATTCCCAGATACATAACCACGGAGATGGCCAGGACCCAGACTCCGTAGGCGACATCGCCAAGGTGGCGAATGATGTACGGCGAAAGGAAGAGCCCGACGAGCATGCTGGTGCCCGCACCCAGCCAGTTGAAGATGACGTTTCGGGCGACCTGGTAGGCGCGTAGCTGCAAGGGAAGTTCTCCGAGGTGCTGGTAGCCGGATCTCCGGTCTTCAGGATTTGCGTTGCCGGCCACGTTTCTCGGCTGCTGCGATCCAACGTCAGTTTACTGCACCAGCGTACCTCGGCAGGGTTGCAGGCGGTACCACTGTTGGGGGAGCGTCGGGTAAAGAAAGCCAGGCATCCCGTCAAAGGCTGACACCTTCGTGTGAGCGGGCAGACGGGATTCCGGTCTGGGCAGACGGGCTCGCTGCCTTATGATTATGAGGTGTAGGGCGCCGACCGAAGGCATGGCTGGATCGAAGGTTTGCGTTGGCCGCTAACGGTGTCTGACGCGACCGGCGCATGAAGGGGAGAGACCGACGTTGGGAACAGGGCTTGGACATTACATCCCGACTTTGATTTACCTGGGCTGCTGGGTCGTTTGCCTGATGTCGCTGGGGGGCCGGCCTATGTACGGGTTGTGTCTCGCGATCCCTCTGCTTCCCTACCGGACCTTGCGCGATCGATTCACCGAACTGCCGCTGGGTGGAAACATTCTGACGATCCTGGTGGTCTGTGTGCTGATCGGTGGACTGTTGCATGGGAAATCGCGGCCGAAGTCGAAGATTTACGCCATCTGGATCGCATTTGCGGTGTACCTGTACCTTTCCATGTGGTTCGGAACGATGCTTGGAAACGCACCTGCGCCACTCTGGCTCTCTGATATCAACTTCGTGACGTGGAAGGATTACATGTTGCTTCCCATGTTGTTTGTGGCGGCGACGATGGTGATCAAAGACAGGAAAGATATCCGGACGGTACTCCTGGTGACGGGGTTCACGGTTTTGATGGTCGACCGAGGTGCGCTGGGAGAGAGCCTGTCCCACTCTTGGACCAACTTCGATGAGGATAAGCGTTCGGGCGGGCCGCTTGGATTCGCCGGTTCCAACGGTTTGGCGGCATTTCTGGCTCAATTTGCGATGTTCTGGTGGGGATTTGGCCAGTTCCTGAAGCGCAAGAAGGCCAAGTTGCTTTGCTATGCTCTGGTCGCCCTGACGTTGTTTGCGACGATGTACACGTTCTCCCGGGCGGCCTACGTCACGCTGGTTGCTGGAACGCTGCTTCTGGGACTGCTGAAGGACCGCAAACTCATCGCCGTAGCGATTGTCTTTCTCGCGACATGGCAAGCTATCGTTCCGAAGGCTGTGACCGAGCGTGTGAACATGACCCATAACGCGAACGGACAGCTTGAGGCTTCGGCGCAGGAGCGAGTAGATCTATGGACGGAGTCCGAGGAGCTGATCCTTGCCGACCCGGTGTTTGGCATGGGATACGCGACCTTTCAGTTGCGGCCTCACGCGGCTAATCTGCGGGATACGCACAACTGGTACGTCAAGGTGATGGTGGAGACGGGCCTGGTGGGAATGATATTCGCGCTGGTGCTGCTGCAGCAGATGATCGCGGCGAACTGGCGGCTGTTCCGAAAGGCGACGGATCCCATGTATCGGGGGCTTGGACTGGGCATGGTGTTGCTGATGAGCTCGACCATACTTTTGAACTGTTTCGGTGACCGGTGGACCTATCTCGAGATCAGCGGACTTGTGTGGGTGCTGATGGGCGCGACGACACGGGCCTGGCAGTTGACGCAGGAGAGCCAGACAGAGGCTCCGGCTGCCGAGCTAGAGATGCCGGCAAGGCTGGCGCCCGCGCGATTAGCTGCATACCGATAGAGGGCAAGATCTAGCTGTAGCAGACACTGGAGTACAGCGAGGCGGATAGCATCGAGATAGCGGCTCCGGTGGCGGCGGCGGCGCTGGAGTAGCTCTACTGCTTAGCGGCCGCGTTGCTCCACAGGCACACGCGTCGTAGCGTCCCTGTACTCGGGTGCGATTGCTCCGCGAAGCCAGAACACCTGCTTGAGGAGCCCGGGCGCCAGCCGGAGAAGGAGGATCACAGCCCGGAGTTTCATGCTCCTGAAGTAGAGGTTTGCCTCCCGGAACTGCCGCACAGCCTCACCTGAATCGCCGTTGCGAAGAGCAACCTTGCCGCGCAGGGTTGCAAGCTGAGCCGCCTTGCCGACCCGGGCGCTGGCGAGAAGACGAGCCTCCTCCGAACCTTCGGGCCAGAATGCGACGGCCTTGGTGAGGACGCGGAGGCTGCTTTGGGCCATCCAGGTTGGATCTGCCGAGAGGCTTTCCGGGTGTTTCCTGTACCGGACCAAGACCTTTCGCTGATACCCGATCTGATAGCCGGCCGCGGCAAACCTCAGCCAGCAATCGAAGTCTTCGCAGGACCGAAGCTCCTGATCGAATCCTACGGCTCGAAGCGCAGCAGTTCGTGCGGTCACCGAAACGAAGACGTGACAAGTTCGCGAGATGAGGCCACGCGAATCGGGCTTTCCTTCCGACGGACAGATGGACATGAAGCGCTTGCCTTCGTACACCGGATCGCCGAACAACTCCGCGTCGCAGTAGACGAGGTCGACTTCGGGGTGCTCGGCGAGATAGCGTGTCTGCTCCTCGAGGTAGGTGGGAAGCCAGAGGTCGTCGGCATCCAGGAGCGCTACGAGGTCGCCCCTGGCCTCGCTCAGTCCGGTGTTCCGCGCTCCCGCCAATCCGAGATTCTGCTGCTTCAGGTAGACGATGCGGTCGCTGTAAGGTGCAAGCGCGGTCTCAAGCTCCGCGGTATCGGGCGAGCCGTCGTTGACCACGATGATTTCGAAGTCGCGGTAGGTCTGCGCGAACACCGAATCGATTGTGGCTCCAATAAAGCCGGCCGCCTTGTAGGCGGGAATGATGATGCTTACCATGCCAGGCAAATCTGCCTCGAGCTTACCGCCGGTGCAAAGGCTATGTCCACCTGAGCCGGGTCGGTTCGCAATCTTCCTTCTGCCTCATTGAGGCAAATGTGACACTACGCGCGGGCCCACGATAAGAAAATCACTCAAAGGTGCCAGCAGGTGAGCGGTCCTAATCCAGGGTGCGCCTTGGAAAGAGCAGGCGTCTCGATCGCGCAGATCAGCGCCAGATCAGCGCCAATCATCGCGGGCGCTCTCCTGGTCTTCAAAGACCTGGTCGAAGTCCCCGGACTTCTTGACAAGGATATCTCCGCCGATGACGGGCTGGTGAAGAAGGATCGCTTGGAGTCGGACAAGTTCGAGCATGGCAAGGAACATGCATATGAGAGCGCGCTCTGTGTGGGTGTTGTGGAGGAGTTTGCGTAGCGAGATGGGGCGGTCTTCCATCAGCAAGCGTCGCTTCACGTAATCGATCATCTGGGCCACGGTGACGGAGTCTTCATCGACGTTGAGAACCGGGCGCGCTTTGAGGCGAGCGAGTATGTCCTGGAAGACGCGAACGAGGTCGACGGTGTCAGCCGCAATCTCCTGCTCGGTGCCTGTAGGGAGCTCGGGGGCGGAGGCGTGGAGGTCCTTGAGGAAGCCGGGCATGCCGGGATGCGTCCAGGTAGCCTCCTCGATCTGCTGCTTCTGCATCAGCATCTGGGCGGCGGCTTTGAAGCGCTCGTGCTCAAGGAGCCGCTCGACGAGCTCGCGGCGAGGATCTTCGGAATCGGGACCTCCCAGGATGTCGGAGGGGTCGCGGGGAAGAAGGGTCTTACTCTTGATGTGAATCAGCAAGGAGGCCATGTAGATGAACTCGCCGGCGGCATCGACGTCAACCTGCTTGAGCTGGTGTGTGTACTCGAGGAACTGCGAGGTGATGCGGGCTATTGGGATGTCGTAGATGTCGATGTTCTGCTTGCGAATGAGATCGAGAAGGAGGTCGAGGGGACCGTCATAGACCTGGCCGACGGTGACGGAGAAGGGGCTTTGGGAGGCCTCCTCGGGGGTGGGTCGGGGGGTGGGCTTCTTTGATTCTGGAGGAGGTGGGGTGGGGGGATGTTGGAGGGCGAAGGGAGTTGAGGGAGAGGTTGGCGAGGGATCTGAGGACGGATCCGGGGATCCCAGGGCAGGCGCCATCGTCCCTGGTGAGGCGGGCAAGGATGAGCCACCCACGCTTGAGTCTTGCCGGTTGGGTTCGGGAGGGGGTGGCGGAGCGTGAGTTTCGTCGGGCATGGTGGTTACTCGAGGCCCATGGCCTGGCGGACGTGCTGGAGGGTCTGGATGGCGCGAAGACGGGCGCGCGCGGAGCCGTCCCAGAGGATGGCGTCGACGCGTTCAGGGTCGGCCTCGAGAGCGCGGCGGCGCTCCTGGATCGGGGCAATCACGCGGACAATGGAGTCGGCGAGCCAGCCTTTGCACTGGATGCAGCCGATGCCGGCTGTCGTGCAGCCTTGCCAGACATCCGCTCGGGTCTCCTCCGGGGAGAAGACCTTGTGGAGGTCGCCAACGGGGCAGATCTCCGGGTTGCCGGGGTCGGTGCGGCGGACGCGGGCGGGGTCGGTCACCATGGTCTTGAGCTTGGCGCGGAGGTCAGCTTCGGGTTCGGAGAGGAGAAGCGTGTTGCCGTAGCTCTTGCTCATCTTGCGGCCGTCGAGGCCAGGCAGCTTGGGGCTGGGGGTGAGGAGCACCCTTGGCTCGGGGAGAATGCCCTCGGTGACGGCGTTGGCGCTGAGTTCGGCCTCGATAAGTTCCTTATCACTGCCGTCGGCCTTGGCCCGCTCCACGGCGGGCGTGGAACGGGAACAGTACAGCTGGTTGAAGCGGCGCGCGACCTCGCGGGTGAGCTCGACGTGGGCGACCTGATCCTGGCCGACGGGAACGAAGTCAGGTTGGTAGAGGAGGATGTCGGCGGACTGAAGGAGGGGGTAGCCGAGAAAGCCGTAGGTATTGAGGTCCTTCTCCTTGAGCTGCTCCTGCTGATCCTTGTAGGTGGGAACGCGCTCAAGCCAGCCGAGTGGAGTGAACATGCTGAACAAGGTGTGAAGTTCCGAGTGTTGTGGGACATGCGACTGGATAAAGACGGTCGAGCGCTCAGGGTCGAGGCCGGCGGCCAGGAAGTCAAGAGCGACATCGCGGATGTTCTGGCGCAGGGCGGTAGGGTCGGCGTAGTCGGTAGTGAGGGCGTGGAGGTCCGCGATGAAGAAGAAGCAGTCGTACTGGTCCTGGAGGCCCACCCAATTGAAGAGGGCACCCATGTAGTTGCCGAGGTGGAGGCGGCCGGTAGGGCGCATGCCGGAGAGGACGCGAGGGCGGGTCTGCTGATGGGTTAGTTCGGGCATTTGCTTTGAGGTTGATGGTAAATGAGTGCTCGACGCCGTCGGTCTCCGTTGGCCTGGTGGATACTGCACTTCGACGGTGAGAGACCCGGGTGGAACCGCTCCAATCTCGGATTGCTGGTTTGTCTTCGGTTGCGATCGGCGGGAGAGCTCGGGTGCATGCGTTCCAGGCTGTACACCGGCGGAGTATGGAGGAGAGTGGAAAGTAACTAACCAACGGTATCTCGACAGGTGGGTTGGGCGTGGGTACAAGGGCTGAGGCTTCGCAGTACGGAGAGAGGCGTGACCGCAAAATGATTGGATCTGGCACCAAGCTGTCGATTGTTGGGATATTGAAGTTTTCTGTGTGTGCACTTGTGCTGGCAGGCGGATGCTCAAAGCATGAGCCACCACCTCCGGCGACTGCACCGGCGCCGCAGATGAAGCAGGCCCCACCTACACCGATCACGGAGAAGAAAGCCGAACTGGGCGGGACGACGTGGGATCCGGCGTGGGACCAGATTGTGGAGCAGGCCCTGCCTGCCGCGATGCTTTCCAGACAGGTTCCGCGGGACGTGCGGCACTTCTGCCCAAGGTTTTACGAGATGCAGGATGTGGACAAGCGTGCATTCTGGGCGTACTTCTTCCAAGCGCTGGCGGGAGCCGAGGCCGGACTGGACCCGAAGACGCGCGTGCGGCACACGGAACCTGCCGTGGCGGTGAAGGACGATGTCACCGGACGATATGTGCGTAGCGAGGGCCTCCTGCAGCTGACCTACGAGGACCAGGAGCGGTACGGGTGTGATTTCGACTGGGAGAAGGACAGGAAGCTGCCAGCGAAGGATGCGTCCAAGACGATCCTCCAGCCAAAGAACAATCTGGAGTGCGGGGTAAAGATCCTGGATAGGCAGATCATCGATGCGCACAAGCCGCTGTTGTCGCACTCGGGTTACTGGTCGACGCTGCGTCCCGGGGGCTCAAGCTACAGGGTCTTTGCGAAGCAGATGACAAATCCACCCGCCGCATGCGCGCTGGGCAAGAAGACGGCGGGAGGGCGGAAGAAGAGATCGTAGATCCCCATCAACGCAGTCTTCGCCTAAAGGAACGCGACAGACTGAATGCCCGCGACGTCGAAACGCTTCCGGCAACGGATGTTTTTGCAGCCAACGAGATCGTCGCGGCGCACCATATAGCTTTGGGCCTTGGCGAACCTTGCGCGATCGCGATCGTCGGCACCGCGCGGCAGCTGAGCCTTTTTCCTTCGCACGAGCCAACTCAGCTCGTACTCGTTCTGCTGTCCGCAGTGCGGACAGGTCATCGGGTGCTTCCGCTGCTCCGGCTTTTCGTCAAAAAAATCCCGCTCTTCCATCGACCACCTCGTCCGGGAGGACCTTGGAAGCCACCGTCTGCAACGCAGATCGGCAGCCGCCGCCCTTCAGACTATTCGATAATGCGTTCAGATACCATCAAGCCAGGGACTCGGGCAAAGGCGCCGAGTCGTGAAGGCGAAGCTGTATGGGAAGATCGAAGAAGCAGACGTTCTCCAAAGTCAAGGCCGTGAAGGCCACTGCCCGCGCGAGTGTCGGGATCCCGCCGCCTGTGCGCGTTTTGCCTGACCCGAAACAGAAGCGCGCGATCCAGCCCCGCCACAAAGAGACCCTCGCCGACCTTCTTACACCGCAGCATCCAGCAGGAGACCCCCGTTGATCTCTATCGCCTCCTCCAAACGTCGTTTTGCCGCACGCAGCGTCATCGCCGCAGCGGTCGCCACTCCGCTGTTCTCGATCGCTCCTGCACATGCGCAGAGCATCCAGGTCAACAAGGAGAATCGCACCATCTCCATCACGGCTACCGAACGGGTCAGTACGATGGCCGATGTTGCCGTGGTTCACGTCGGATTTATTGTCTACGGTCGCGACAAGGATGCCGCATACAACGCAGGCACACAGACCTCGGGGGCTATCATCAAGGCGCTCGGCGGAGCTGGGATCTCGGCTGACGCGATTGAGAGCGATAACCAGGCGCTCGCGCCCGTGCAGAACTTTCAGGTGGAACGCCTCTCGGCGGCTGAGATCGCGAATCGCCGCTTTCAGGTACAGCAGTCGTGGCTCGTCCGGACAACACCCGCCGATGTGGCGCACGTCCTTGACCTTGCCGTTCTGGCGGGAGCAAACCAGTCAGGGCAGATCGACTGGGCGCTGAAGGACGAGAACACGGCGGGGGCAGAGGCAGCGGCCCGGGCTTTGCAGCGGGCGCGCTCGGTCGCGAGCCAGATGGCTCAGGGGCTGAATGCCCGGCTGGGGGAGTTGCTCTACGCGTCCAATGAAAGCGAGTCCTCGACGGTGCGGCCCGTGCCCATGATGGCCATGCACAAGGCGGCGGATGCATCGGAGCCGCTCGCGATCAATCCCCGGCGCATCGAGAAGACCGCCACGGTGCGAGCGATCTTCGCAATCGAGAGCTCTACTGCACCGTAGCGACGGAACTCGGACAAGGCAACCGTACGTGCCTCCTGGGCAGAGTGAAAGTTCCGTGTCGATTTGAGGTGACACCGCGTCTGCTCCGATAAGCTGATGACATGGACCAGAACGTCGCTCTCGCCCTGTTTGAACTCGTCGTGCTCGTCCTGTCGATCTCACTTCACGATTGTGCTCAGGCGTGGTTCGCGAACCGGCTGGGAGACCCCACTGCGCGGATGCTCGGCCGCATCTCTCTGAATCCCGTGAAGCATGCGGATATTCTGGGAACTCTGATCTGGCCTGTGCTGTTCATCTTCCAGAGTCCGCTGGTGCTCGGATGGGGAAAGCCGGTGCCGATGACAAGCCGGAACTTCCGTCGACCGGGCCGCGATGAGATGCTCGTGTACCTTGCCGGCATTCTGACGCATCTTGCGGCTGCAATCGTCTTCCTGGTCGTGCTTGTGCTTCTCAAACACGCGGTTCCGTTTGTAGGGCCAAGCCTGCAGACCGCGGAAGCACTGGCTCTCCGCTCGCCGGTGCCGACAGAAGGTCTACCGGGCCTGTTTCCGCTAGTGCTTCTGCTGTACTTCGGGATACTGGTGAACCTGCTGCTGTTTGCGTTCAATCTCATCCCGCTGCCGGCACTCGACGGCGGCAAGGTGCTTCGACACTTCCTTCCGTATACCGCTCAGCGGACCTTTGACAACATCAGCCTTTACCTGATGATCGGATTCTTCTTTGTGGGTTTCAGGATCATCCTCGCTATCTTTCTTCCGCTGCTGCTGACGTTTGATGGACTTTTGAACGCGCTTTAGCGGTGAACGCCGGGTGTTGTTTACTTGACCGTATTGAAGAAGGGCGCCGAAACCCTTTACTGCTGAATGCCTGTTCAGTTATGCTTCTCGCCGTCGCAGAGGATCATCTTTCACGTACTCGATTCCAGCGAATGCTGTGGTCTAATGAAGGCTATCGCTGCTGCCGTGAGGCGGTTCAGAGTTGACAAAAGATGCGCGGGAGATGAAAAGAGACACGATGGCGAACACACTGCTGCCTATTGAGGAACGCAATTTGACGCCGGCGGAAGTGGAACTGGTGGACAGGCGCCGTAGACGCGGACAGCTTCTGCTGGTGATCTGCTTTCAGTGCCTGATCATTGGGACGCTGGTAACGATGTGGGCCGGTCAGGACGCAACGTATTCGCCGGGCTGGGCGCGCCCCATGGTGTACTGGGACGCGATCATGTTCACACTGGCGGTCGTCTTTGGGCTGGCCGGTCTCCGTCTGCGGCGCGGGAGCACCGAGTTTCTCAGCTATTAGACGTCTTCTGAGCTGTTGAACCCCGAGAACCTGCTTTTATGTTGCGTGTTGTTGCCTGCGATGCGCTAGCTAGGCGTCGCCTGCGGACGGGTTCGGATGGTTGGTGTGGCGGGTGTTTCAGCTGGTTGCGTGTGGTTGCAGAGCGGAGCCGCGTTCTCGGGTATCTTGGCGGAGCCTGAGCGGTTTACGTGGGCTGAGGTTGGGTTAGTGCTGGGACTGGCGCTGATTTCCGGCGCCCTGTTCGTCTACAGGCTGGAGCCCATTCTGGGGCGGGTGCTGCGGTCCAAGAAGGATAGCGACTTTTCAATATCACCGGTTGGCCGTCGGGTCTGGGACTTCGTCTGGGAGGTGCTCTGCCAGGGCAAGGTCATCAAAGAGCGGCCCCTACCCGGGTTAGCGCATGCCTTCGTGTTCTGGGGATTCCTGGCGTTTGCGCTGGTCAGCCTGAACCATTTTGCCACCGGGGTCCGGTTAGGTTTTCTGCCTCCCGCAAGCTACGTAGGTCGCTTTTACTTCTGGTTCGCCGCCGTTTGGGCGGCGCTGGTGGCGGTTTCGATTGCAGGCCTGTTCGTGCGGCGGTTCTTTGTGCGACCGGTGTGGCTGGGCAGGAAGGTGTCCTATGAGTCGGGATTCATTGCGTTTCTGATCTTCGCGCTGATGGTGACATACCTCGCGGCCTTCTTCGTTGCGGATGGCGGGGCGGCGGTGCATGGTCTGTGGTGGGCGCACACGCTGGCGTTGCTGGTATTTTTGCCGCTGATTCCGCATACGAAACACCTGCACCTTGTTTTGAGTCCTGTGACCGTATTTCTAAAGCGGGATGGGTTCTCCAAGATCCCAAAGCTGGATGGGGACGAGGACTTCGGCCTGGTCGCGGGCAAGGATCTGACCCAGCTGATCTCGCTCCAGACGTACTCATGCGTAGAGTGCGGCCGGTGCACGGAGCACTGCCCTGCGGCGACGACCGGGAAGCTGCTGAACCCCAAGGAGATCATCCTTGGTACACGTAGCTACCTCAACGAGTTTGGGCCGGCGAGCGACGTCCCCTTACTCACGGAGTCGCGAATCGAAAGCCCCGACAATCCGGCTGCGAAGTGGCTGAGCATGGAGGCGGCGTTTCAGTGCACGACCTGCGGCGCGTGTGAGTACCAGTGCCCTGTAGGGATTCAGCATGTTCCGATCATCGTTGGCCTGCGGCGGGGCGCAGTGAACACCGGAGCGTGGGAGGACACGTATGGGACGAAGCTGTTTCTGGCGCTCGAAAAGAATGGCAATGCGCTGGGATTGAGCGCGACGGAGCGGGACAAGTTCGTGGCGAAGCAGAGCTTTCCGATCTTCGACGGGACGCAGGAGTACTGCCTGTGGCTCGGTTGCATGGGCGGATACGATCCGAAAGGGCGGGAGATCATTGCGGATTTCGCCCGGGTGATGACGTACCTGGGGACGAGCTTCGGGGTGATGAAGAAGGAGAAGTGCACGGGCGATCCGGCGCGGCGGCTGGGCAACGACCTGGTGTTCGGGACAATGGCAGAGGCTGGCCTTGCCGCTTTTGAAAAGGCCAAGGTGAAGAAGATTGTGGCGATCTGCCCACACTGCGTGCGGACGATTGCGACCGATTGGAAGGAGTACGGCATCGCGCCTGAGATTGAGCACCACTCGGAGTTCATGGCGCGCTTCAAAGAGCGGCTACCCGATCAGAGCAGGACCGGAGAAAAGATTGTGTATCACGATCCCTGCTATCTCGGCCGATATAAGGACGTATACGAGGAACCGCGGCAGATTGTGAGCCGGGCAGGTGAGCTCGTGGAGGCGCCGCGCTCGAAGGAGCGGAGTTTCTGTTGCGGGGCTGGTGGCGGGCTGGTGTTTCTGGGCGAGGAGACGGGCGATCGTGTGAGCCACACGCGCGCTCGAGAGCTGGTCGCCACCGGGGCGCAGACGGTCGGGACGGCTTGTCCTTTCTGCAACACGATGTTCCGCGATGCACTGGCAGGGAGTGAGAACCAGCCGCAGCTTCTGGACATCGCGCAGTTGACAGCGCGGGCTCTGCCGGTTGGCGCGGAAGCCGAAGTGGCGCAATGAGTTCAGTGGTGGTACGACCCCATCCATGCCGGCGGTAAGACTGCCGGAGAGGATGGGGAAGCAAGTTCGGTATCGATTCGAGATCAGGAGTAGCGATGAAGATTCTGGTGGCGGTAAAGCAGGTTCCGGAGCGGGATGCTCCGGTGCACGTGGCGGCGGGTGGGAGATGGATTGACGACGCGGATGTGAACTGGACGATCAACGAGCCGGATGCGTATGCACTCGAAGAGGCTCTACGGCTGAAGGAGGCGGCCGGCGGCGGCGAGGTGATTGTGCTGTGTGCAGGACCCGACCGGGTGACCTCGACACTGCGCGAGGCGCTGGCGAAGGGTGCCGATCGCGCGGTGCACATCGAAGCCGACGACCTTGAGGAACGCGACACCCTGCAACTGGCGGAGATGCTGGCGGATGCGGTGCGGGCGGAGGCTCCCGACCTGGTGCTGACGGGGTTGCAGTCCGACGACCTGGGCTTAGGACAGACCGGGGTGGTGATGGCTGAGCTGCTGGGGATGCCGCACTCGACGATCATCAAGCAGGTAGAGTTGGCGGCCGGAAGCGTGCTGAAGGTGAAGCGGGAGCTCGAGGATGGGTGGTTTCAGCATGTGGAGATGCCGCTGCCGGCGTTGCTGACGATCCAGAGCGGGGGAAACAAGCTGCGGTACGCGACGCTGATGGGGATCAAAAAGGCGAAGTCGAAGGAGACAAAGACAGTCACGCCGGCTGCGGTTACGGGTGAGCGAGCGGTCGAGATGGAACGGGTGTATCTGCCGGAGAAGGTGAAGAAGACGGAGATGCTGACGGGGACCGCGGCGCAGGTCGCGGCGCAGATCGTGGAGAAGCTGAAGTTTGAAGTGAGGGTGATATGAGCGGAGTTCTGGTGGTTTTGGAGCAGAGGGCGTCTTCAAAAGGCGGGATGGAGTTTGTGCCGATGAGCCTCGAGGCGCTGGCAGCCGGGCAGCAGTTGGCCGCGAAGCTCAATGTCCCCTGCTCTGCTGCGGTGCTGGGGGTTGATGCCGACGCGCTGGGCCGGACGCTTGCGGGAAAGAGGCTGGAGAAGGTGCATGCTGTTGCCCATGCACTCTTGAATGACTACACGGCAGACGGTTATGTCGCGGCGCTACAGCAACTTCTGAAGCAGACAGAGTCGGCCTACGTGGTGTTTCCGCATACCTACCAGGTTCGGGACTATGCGCCCGCGCTGGCGACACGATTCAAGCAGGTGCTGATCTCGGATGTCACGAGCTTCAAAGACGAGAGTGACGGCAAGCCGGTGTTTGTGCGGCAGCTGCTGCAAGGGAAGTTGAACGCGGACTATCGGCAGTCCGGCGCGGGGCCGTGCTTCGTGTCGGTGCAGGCGGGAACATTTCGCGCCGATGCCATTGAAGAAGGAGCGGCGACAGTTGAGGCGTTTACGCCCACGATCGACGCTTCACAGATCCGAAACCGGCCGGGCGAGCGGTTCCGGGAGTCTGCGCAGACGGTCGATCTCAGTGTGGCTCCGGTGATTGTCTCGGTAGGACGGGGCATCGGCGAGCAGGACAACATCGGCATCGTGGAGGAGCTGGCGGAGGCACTGGGCGCGGAGATAGCAGCCAGCCGGCCAATCTGTGACAACGGATGGCTTCCTATGGAGCGACAGGTGGGCAGCTCGGGTCAGACTGTAGCGCCCAAGCTCTACCTCGCTGTGGGAATCTCCGGGGCAATTCAGCACCTCGTCGGGATGAAGGCATCGAAGTCCGTGATCGCCATCAACAAGGATGAAAATGCGCCGATCTTCGAGGTCGCGGACTACGGGGTTGTGGGGGATCTGTTCGAGATCGTGCCGGAGCTAACGAAGGCGATCCGAGCGGCACGGGCGTAGACGCCTCACAGGCCAAGTCGGACTTGCCGACGCGATCTTTAGCCGGGCGAGCTTTTGGAGGGAGAATGCGGAGATTTCGCTTCCCTTGCGCGGCTCGCGCATCCGATTATCTATAGAGCGATAGACTTAACGTGTATCGTTTCCGTGGACCGGACAAAGCCAGGCATGAGCTCACCTCTTATCGCGATCGCGTCGCCTCACCTTGTTGATCGGGGCGCGGAGTTGAGCCTTTCGCATGAGACGTCCGCGCGGGGTCGGCTGCGTGACAAGTTCGGTCGGGCGATTACAGATCTCAGGGTGTCGATAACGGACCGGTGCAACTACCGATGTGTCTATTGCCGGACGGGGAACGAGGGCGCGCAGTACGATGAGCTCGGAATTGCCGATTACCTGCGGATGGTTCGGGTATTCGTGGATCTGGGCGTGGAGAAGATCCGGCTGACCGGCGGGGAGCCGCTGCTTCGCCAGGGCCTGGTGGAGATGGTGGAGGAGCTCGCCCGGATGCGTACGGGGTATCTGCCGGACGGACGGCGGGCAGGAGTTTTCGGAGAGGGTCTGCCGCTTGACATTGCCCTGACAACGAATGGACATCTCCTGGAGAGGTTGGCGCAGCCGCTGAAGGATGCCGGCCTGAGCCGGGTGACGGTGAGCATGGATGCGGTGGACGCGGAGACGTTTACGGCAATCACGCGGGTACCGCGGAGCTTCGACAAGGTGTTGGCAGGCGTTCGGGCGGCGAAGTTGGCTGGACTGGGTCCAGTGAAGGTGAACTGTGTTCTGCTGCGCGGGTTCAACGACGGGCAGATCGAGGAGTTCGCGGAGTTTTCCCGGCGAGAGGGTGTGATCGTTCGGTTTATCGAATGGATGCCGCTCGAGGAGGATCGAACGTGGAAACTGGAGACGGTCGTCACAATGGAGGAGATCGTTGAGAGGCTGAACCGGGTACGACCCCTGGTGGAGCTTGCGCCGAACGCATCCAGCGAGACTGCGAAGCGGTTTACCTTTGATGATGGTGTCGGCGAGATCGGGATTATTGCGCCTGTAAGCAAGCCGTTTTGCGGCCATTGCAGCCGGGTGCGGCTTACCTCGGATGGCAAGATCCGGACATGCCTGTTTTCGCAGAGCGACCACGATCTCTACGGTGTGTTGGCTCGAGGTGGAACGGATGATGATCTGCGGGCGTATGTACGCGATGTGGTGATGAGGAAAGAGGCACGACATCACATAGGGGAGCCCGGGTTTGAGAAGCCTTCACGTAGCATGGTCCATATTGGCGGGTGAGGTAAGAAGTGAGATCGCGGCCTCCCTTCCGGATCTAACAGCAAAGACAACTGATCTTGAACGTCCAGTTGACATCGGGCCGAGGTAGCGCCATGAGCGACAGACGTATCTTCGAGGTGACCGAGAGCAGGCAGATGGAGCACCTTCGGGTGTTCCATGACGTTGCGCGTGCGCTGACCGCCTCGCTCGAGCTCGAGGAGATACTCGGGGCGATCATGAACAAGATGGCGGGTTTCTTCGGGCCGGAGCGATGGTCGATGCTGCTGGTGGACGACGCGGCGCAGGATCTCTACTACGCGATCGCGGTCGGTGAGAACGCCGAGAGCCTGAAGGGACTCCGGGTGCCGCTGGGAGAGGGTGTTGCGGGATGGGTTGCGGCTACGGGGAATCCGCTGGTCGTGCCGGACGTTGCCTTAGATCCACACTGGTCGGTGTTTACGAAGGCCCACCCGGAGCTGAACATCCAGTCGATTGCATGCGTTCCGGTACGATCGGCCGAGAAGACGCTGGGTGTGATTCAACTGCTGAACAGCAAACTAGACCTCCTGAGCGAATACTCCATCTCGTTCCTGCGGATCTTGTGTGACTATGCGGCGATTGCAATTCAGAATGCCCGGTCGATGACGTTGATCCAGGAGTTGACGATTACGGATGACTGCACAGGACTGTTCAATGCGCGGCACCTGTATACGCTGCTGGAGGGAGAGGTCGCCGGAAGGGGAGTTTTCAGCCTTCTGTTTATTGACCTGGACCGCTTCAAACAGGTAAACGACACGCACGGGCACCTCATCGGGAGCCGTTTGCTCGCAGAGGTTGGAAGCCTGTTGAAGAGATCCATGGGACCCTCGACTGCATCTTTTCGATACGGGGGCGACGAGTTTGTGGTGCTGCTTCCGGGTATGTCGAAGGAGAGGGCGTCCGGTGCAACCCTGAAGCTGCGCGACGACCTGCACGGGGCTCGATTTCTGGAAGGAGCGGGGCTCTCGCTCCAGCTCTCCGGGAGCTTCGGGCTGGCGACCTTTCCGGATGATGGGTCAACGGTCTCCACAATCCTCAGGTCCGCGGACACCATGATGTACGAGGCCAAGGCGCGGAGAGATGCAGTCGCTGTCGCGGGACGCGGGATTGTAGCGAGCCGTGGCGCCGTTCCGGCTTATACATCGTCGGGTGAGCATGCCGCCAGGGAGCGGGTCGCTCCGTAACCCTGGACGGCTCAGTCGGCTTATGCAATTGACGCGGGCGGAGATGGCTATTCCGGTCGGCGGCGATCCAGACGGAACGGGCGCTTGGGTTGTGGCTTGACGGCGTCGCGGTTCTCCGGGGCTACGGGGTGGATGCCGAAGTCCCAGACACCGAGGTTGATCTCGCGATCGCTGACTACCTCCATCAGGGCGTACTCGCCAAAGCCCAGGGACTCCTTTGGGGTGAGTCTGAGCCAGTGGCCGCCCGGCAGGGTCTCAGTGGTTGTCTCGACGACGTCTTCCTGACGGCGAGATGTACCGAGAAGAGAGATGTTGAAACTGGTGATGATGCGGGAGTCGGTGCGGACGTCGGCACGAACCATCACGTAGCGGCTCGATGGAGATCCACCTGGGGATGCAGTAGGAGCATTTCCTGAGGCGCCCTGGGTGTCTACCGTCAAGGTGCCGCCTCCTCCGGTAGGAGAGTCCTCTCCGATGCGGACAAAGATGACGGGATCCGCGATGTGAAGCTGGACGGCGGAGCGGAAGCCCTTTAGTTCCACGACCTGGTGAGCGCTGGAGTGCGGGTTGATGGCGGACTTGAGGATGTTGTGGGCGGTGTTGCGGTTAAGTTCGCCTGAAGATTGCGCCAGCGGGATGAGTTCGGGAGTGCCCTGGAACGTATCCAGGGCGAGGATGCTGTCCTGCTCCGGGAGGTTGAGATCTGGTGCGACCTGTGGTGTGAGCGAGGCACGGTCCGCCTCTTCCCGGAGGAGCTCGGGGTCAATTTTGGGTGCGGATTCCGGATGGCTTCCGGGGATGTGCTGCTGCTCCCATGCATGGGTGGCATCGATGTCCACGAGGGCGAGCGGAATGATCTCCTGCGTGCCACCGCGCTCCGCGCTAAGGTAGAGAACATTAGCTCCCTGGACACGATAGGTGGTGACGATCTGATAGCTGCCGTCCTTGAGAATCAGGTGGATACGGTGCGGGACTGCGGGGTCTGGAGTGTCAGTCTGGGCAGGTGCAGTTGTAGAAAGCGCCAGAACCAGGGCTGGCAAAGCAAGGAGAGTTCTCCAGCAGGGGAACCTCCGGGCGGATTGGAACGTCTTACTCATAGGGTCAGGACTGCAGTTTAGACGCGTTTCGGGGCCGGTGGCCTCACGGTCTCGCGAAGGAAGTGTGCTAAACAGGTAAGACCATCTCTTTTCGATGCTGACGCATATCCAATACGGACAAGAGGGCGGAGGGCTCACCGATTCGCGGAACGTGAGCCGACCGCTATGGTCGCGTGCCTTCGCCCTGCTATGTCTGCTGGTGGTTCTGACGATGAGCACTGCGCAGGTATGCCACGTGCATGCGGGCGCGGGCTCAAAAGGGAGCTCAGACCAGAGAGCTCCTGCGCCTGAGGATCACTGTCCTCTGTGTGTAGCGATGCACTCGGCGCTTCCAGCCAACATCCATGTAGCGCCACAGCCCCTGCTGGTGGTTCGGGCGCTTGAATCCGTTGCTGCGGACGCACAGCGGATCTTCCGCTGGCGCTTCGAGATGGCGAGCCGGCCACCACCTTCAGGATCGCTCTTCGCCTAGTCTCCGAACTCCCGGGCTCGCTCTAGAGGGTCTGGATCGGGGGTGTACGAGGTGCTCTGGCTGCCTTCAGAGCCCTCCCGCGATTGTTCAGTACGCGCCCTGAATGGCGTGGTGGGGTACCGATCTCATGTGTTCTTTCTTTCGATCTCGTTTTAGGCTCTCGTTTGCCGTATTTCTTTTCTCATTCCTTGTCGCCAACACGTGGGCGCAGGGCACATCGGGCAATGTCAGCGGGTCTGTCACGGATAGCACGGGGGCGGGGATCCCGGGAGCGACCGTGACGGTGCTGGGCCCGGTGAGCGGCTTCCGGGGAACAACTCAGACGGACAGCACGGGCACCTACCGCATTGCGAATCTGCCGTTCAATCGATATCACATCGCGGTGAGTGGATCGGGGTTCCAGACCTCGTCGCAGGATGTCACCGTGCGATCGGCCGGCGGAAACACGGCGGACTTCAAGCTTACGATCGCCACGACGAACGAGACGGTGACCGTGGAGGCCGAGGCGGACGATATGGTGAGCTCCGACCCGACATCCTCGACAACGGTAGACCGGGGGCTGTTTGCGAAGCTTCCGACGGAGAGCACGTCATCTCCGCTTAGCTCACTGGTCACGCTGAGCACGCCGGGCATCGCTTCGGATTCAAATGGGCTGTTCCACCCGATGGGCGAACACGCCGATACGACGTACTCGATCGACGGACAGCCGGTGAGCGATCAGCAGAGCCGTGTGTTCGGAAACCAGCTGAGCGTTAACGCGATCCAGTCGATCAACGTGATCGACGGAATAGCGCCACCGGAGTACGGCGACAAGGCCAGCCTGGTCGTGCAGACGACGACCCGCAGCGGACTTGGTCAGATCAAGCCGACGGGCAGCGCGTCCTACAGTTACGGCAGCTTCGGGACTTCAGTCGGGAGCCTTGCGCTGGGTGTGGGAACGACTCGAGTGGGCAACTTCTTGAGCTTTGACGGCACCGAGAGTGGCCGGTACCTGGACACGCCGGAGTTCCGGCCGATTCACGCACACGGGAACAACGAAAACCTGTTTGACCGCGCGGACTTCCACCCAAACAGCGTGGACCAGCTACAGATGAATGTGAGCCTGTCGCGCAGTTGGTTCCAGAATCCAAATCAGTTCGATCAGCAGGCAGCGGGACAGGATCAAAGGGGAAAGATCCTGAGCTATAACGTCAGTCCGAGCTGGACGCATATCATCAGCCCGCAAAGCCTGGTCTCAGTGAATCCGTATATCCGGCAGGATAACTTCCATTACTACCCTTCGAAGAATCCGCTGAACGACACACCATATACGCTGGCGCAGTCGCGCAGACTGCAGAACGTCGGAATCAAGGCGGATTACTCTTACGCGAAGGGCATTAACACGATCAAGACAGGAGCGATGTTTTACCACACGTTTCTGCACGAGGGTTTCTCGCTTGGAGTGACGGATCCCGGCGCAAACACTCCGGGAAGCCCTAGCTACAACCCTGCGCTGGCGCCCTATGACCTGACACGCGGAGGTTCGCTTTACCACTTCAACGGGCGAACAGATGTGAAGCAGGAGGCTATCTATCTTCAGGACAACGTGGCATACAAAAAGTTCACGTTTCTGCTGGGCGGGCGCGTGGACAATTACAACGGCATCAGTCGGAGGACACTGGTGCAACCACGTCTGGGGGCGACGTACAACATCGCGCGAACCAACACGATATTGCGAGTAGGGTACGGCAAGCTGTTCCTCACGCCCTATAACGAGAATCTTGTCGTCTCGAGCTCGACGGGCGTCGGCGGGTTGGAGGGGGCAGGATTCGCGACTCCGCTGAAGCCGGCCAGTCGGAGGCAGTATGACGCAGGGTTTGAGCAGGGATTTGGTAAACACGTTGTAGTGAACGGGGAGTATTTCTGGAAGTACACGGACCGCGACTTCGACTTTGATATCGTGCTGAACACTCCGCTGGCGTTTCCGATTCAGTGGCAGAGGTCGAAGATCGATGGCTTCGGGATTAAGATCTCGATTCCGCAGACGCACGGTGTCTCGGCGTACTCGGTGCTTGGGCACACGCGGTCGCGCTTCTTTGGTCCGGAGGTTGGCGGCATTCTGTTCAACGATCCGTCAGTTACGACGCGATCCGCGGCATTTCGGATCGATCATGACCAGGAGTTTCAGCAGTCTACCCATCTGCAATACCAGCCCAAACCGAGTGGTCCATGGTATGGACTGACGTGGAGGTTTGAGAGCGGCGAAGTGGCGGGCCATGCGCCGTTCGGGACGGATGCTAACTCCCCTGTAAGTCTCTCGTATCTGACCGGGGACCAGCAGCAGCAGATACAACTGAATTGCGGAGCTGTCCGCGCGACCTCAACTGCGCCTCTGACCAGCTGCGCTCCGGGATCGCTGTCTTCGCCGCTGGTGAACATTCCGGCCGGGGGCACGGAGAGCGACGATCGCAATCCGCCACGAGTTGCACCACGAACGCTGTTCGACATGGCGACGGGTTGGGATGACGTCCTGCACGGGCACCTTCGGTCTGACCGGGTGAAGACGAACCTGAGCCTGACGGCGGTGAACGTGACGAACAAATATGCGCTTTATAACTTCCTGTCGACGTTCTCGGGGACGCACTTTGTGGCTCCGCGAACGGTAATGGGACAGGTGACGTTCAACTTCTAGGTGGAGTGGATGGAAGGAGGCCGACTCGAAATGAGTCGGCCTCCTTTACAGGTTCCGCTAGGAACTCCGACGGTGCGTGAATGTGCGCGCCTTGGGGCCTCTGTATGCAGAGGCAATGTGGCCGTGGCCACGGACCAGGTACTTATAGGTCGTGAGGCCTTCAAGGCCGACGGGACCACGGGCGTGGATCTTTGAGGTGCTGACACCGACCTCCGCGCCCAGACCGAATCGGAAGCCATCGGCGAAACGGGTACTGGCGTTGTGGAGGACGGTAGCGGCATCGACCTCATTGAGGAAGCGGGCGGCTGCGACTGAGTCGGTGGTGCAGATCGACTCCGTGTGAGCGGAGCCATAGGTATGGATGTGAGCAATCGCGTCGTCGAGCGAGTCGACGACGCGGAGGGCGAGAGTAAGGTCGCCGTATTCTGTGTGCCAGTCCTGGACCGGTTGAATGTTCCGATCGCCAAGAATCTCACATGTAGCGGCGTCACCGAGCAGTGTCACATTCTTGCGTGTGAGCCGCAGCGCGAGTTGCGGAATGAAGCGATGCGCGATGGCCTGGTGGATGAGCGCGGTTTCTACGGCATTGCAGACGGCGGGGTAGTCCGTCTTCGCATCGTCGATGACATTCATCGCGAGATCCAAGTCAACGTGCTCGTCAACGTAGATATGGCAGATACCATCGGCGTGGCCAAGGACGGGGATGCGGGTATTGGCCTGAACGTATTCGACGAGAGAGCGCGAGCCGCGTGGGATGACAAGATCGACGAGGCTTGTGAGGTGGAGAAGCTCAGCAACCTGCTCCCGGCCAAGGATAAGGGCAACTGCAGCTGACGGTACGGCGGCGGTTGCGAGGGATGCGCAGATGACCTCAACGAGAACGGCAGCGGTGCGCTCTACCTCCTTACCGGGCTTGAGCAGAACGGCGTTCCCGGATTTGAGAGCAAGTGCGGAGATCTGGGTGACAGCATCGGGGCGGGCCTCAAAGATGACGGCGAGAACACCAAGGGGAACGGAGATCTTTTCGAGATCGAGTCCACGGTCGAGTTCGATGGCATCAAGTTGCCGGCCAAGCGGGTCGGGGAGGGCGGCGACGGCGCGAACCTGCGAGACCATTTCGGCGATCTTTTGTGGGGTGAGTGTGAGACGGGCTCGGTTCGAAGGAGAGAGATCGTCTGCCCTCTCGCTGTCCTGGGCGTTCAACAGATCTTCAGCGTTAGCAGCGAGGATACGAGAGGTAGCGGATTCAAGTGCCGTGGCGATCGTCTCCAGGGCAGCGTTGCGCTGGCTGATGGAGAGGGGAGCAAGGACATGCGAGGCGCGCTTTGCGGCTTCGGCTACCTCGATAGTCCGGCGAATCGGAGTTCCCTGCTCTTGCATGCGTGCGATCCCCTAGCTCTTCTCCACCAGACCAGTCTGATCGACTTCGGTCTCTGGCGATTGTCTGAGTGCTGAGATTCGCCAGGCAAAAGCGACCTCCGGAAGGTGTACGCCGCCGATCTCCACGGAAGCTTCTGCCACAAGCTGCCCGCCGAGCCGCTGGTAGAACGAGGTTGCTGGATTATCGCGAAGAACCCAGGCGAGCAGGTTGCTTTGGCCCTGCTTTAGAAGCTTCTCTTCGATGCACGAGACGAGCCTTCGACCCAGGCCGATTCGCTGAGCTACCGGGAGCAGGTAGATGGAGTATATTTCGCTGTCGCAGTGCGAGACGGGTTTGCGAATGGGACCTCCTGCAGCGAATCCGACAAGAGCTCCTTCACGCTCTGCGACACAGATCGTTACTGGCTTGCCGCCTTCCAGCCACTCGCTCCAGCATCTGGTGAAGTCCGTCTCGTCCAGGTCGGCGAGATAGCGCTCGGGGATGATTCCGGAGTAGGTGACTCGCCAGCTTGCGACGTGCACGTGCGCGATAGCGGCGGCATCCTCTGGATTGGCTGATCTGATCTTCATGATCGAAGTAAAGCGCGTCGGGTTCGTTTGAGGGTCCCTATGCCTTTGTCCTTGAAGCAAGAAAGGTGGTCCCGACCGGGGGACAGCCGGTCTTCGGAGGCAGGCAGATCTGTTCCAGTATCTGCGGCGTGCGCCCGTTGGCGATGATAACCGTATGGCCGGCATCCGTGACGATGCGCGCGGCCTCAAGCTTTGAAGCCATGCCGCCGCGGCCGCGGCCGTTTCCGCCATGGGCATGGGCCCGGATTGTGTCGGTGATCTCGGGCACGAAGGGAATCAGAGTTGCGCGGGGATCAGAGGGGCTGCGATCGTACAGGCCGTCGACATCGGAGAGGAGGACAAGGAGGTCCGCGTCGATGTGCGTCATCAGCAGGGCGGAGAGCTTGTCGTTATCGCCAAAGATGCGCTCGTGAGCCGAAGACTCAGCGGGGCGATCGAGCTCCAGAGTCGAGACAGTGTCATTTTCATTGACGATGGGTATGACGCCGAGGGAGAGAAGAGCTTGAAGTGTGCGGCGAAGATTGGCATGGCGCGTCGGATCGCGGAAGTCGTCTTCGGTGAGGAGGACCTGGGCGATGCGGCAGCCGAGCCGGTCAAAGGCGTCGTCGTAGATGCTCATCAGGCGGGACTGACCGACGGCGGCGCAGGCCTGTATCTCGGCGAGGTCAGCGGGGCGACTTGCAAGTCTGAGACGTTCGATGCCGAGGCCAATGGAGCCGGAGGAGACAACAAGGATCTCGTGGCCCAGCTCGCGGAGCGCGGCGATTGACTCGACGAGGCCGCAGAGCAGGCCGAGGGCTATGCGACCGTCGTGACGCATGATGACGTTGGTGCCTAGCTTGACGACGATGCGGCGCAGCCCAGCGCCGGACTGTTCGCTGGCGGAGCTTGCGGGGCTGAATCTTGGGTCAAGCTGCTGAGTGGTCAACCGGCACCTCTGAATCGGCGGATATTGCTTCTCAATGCTAGCAGTGCCCGATTGCTATGCTAAAGAGATACAAATCATGTCTGCTCCCCATCCGAGTCGCCTGTCTAGCCGTGTCGTTGCTGCTTTCGCGTGTGTCTACTTCTTCTGGGGGTCGACGTATACGGCAATTCACATCGCGGGTCTGCACCTCGCGCCTCCGCTGGTGGCGGCTGCGAGATCCACACTGTCGACGGTGCTGCTGGTTGCGATCTGCCTGGTAAGCGGAAGAAGTTTGAGAGTAAGCCGTCGGGATGCATGTCGGCTGGCGCTGGTGGGTATCCTCTTCATGACCGCAAACAACGTTCTGCTGACGTGGGCGGAGACGATGGTGACAAGCGGACTGGCGTCGCTGGTAGTGGCGACGATGCCACTGATGCTGGCCCTGATTGAGGCAGGGTTGCCGGGGGGCGAGGCGCTGAACAAGCGGGGATGGACGGGGATTCTGCTGGGTACCGCCGGGATGGTCGCGTTGGTGTGGCCTTCACTGCAGAAGGATGCGCCTGCGGGCGGGCGTCATCTGTTTGCCTTTGGAGTCCTGGCCGTCGCGGCGCTTTCGTGGGCGGTGGGATCGGCGTTGTCGCGTAGGTTCAACTTCAAGCTGGATATGTTTGTTGCGACGACGTGGCAGCTGGGGGCGGCGGGTGCCGTGAACATCCTGATCGCTCTAGCTGGCGGCACACTTAAGACCGCTGTGTGGACGCGATCCGGTCTGGGAGCGATCGCGTATCTCTCGATCTTCGGATCCATCGTCGGACTGTCGGCCTATACCTATCTGTTGCAGCATGTTCCGGTCACAAAGGTCGCAACCTACGCCTATGTAAACCCGATCATTGCGGTTCTGCTTGGCGTGGTGCTGTTGCATGAGCGGCTGGCGGGAGCGGAGGTGCTTGGGATGGCCACGATCGTTGCTGCGGTAGCCATGGTCATCCTGTCGCGAGTGAAGCGCAATCCGGGTGGAGGCGACGAGGTACTCGAGGATGCGACGGCGGAGTTGAGCAAGGTCTAGCAGGTTCGCGATCTACTGCGGAGCAGGATCGTTACCGTTGCCCACGTGGGCAGGGTAGAGCGGAGCGGGAGAGGTGCGGCCGAACGCGACGGCGCTCTTGGTGATGTTGTCGAGCATGCTGATGTTATTGCTCGTGAAGAACCAGACAAGCAGGTGATTGTTCCAGTTGGCGGAGAGGCCCATCGTGAAGATGGTGAAGGGGCTGTTCTGGCCCTGGAACTGGGGGTGACCCTGCGCCGTGGCGAAGTGAATCCTCTGTCGGCCCACGTTGTACCAGGCAGGAGGGGTGATAGCAGCCATCCCCGGCGTCTTGTCGACTGTCTCCGCCATCCGCGTGAGGAGATCATTGCCATCGGAGTTGCCCTGCTCGATGACGCAACGGATATCCAGCTCGGCGAGCAGAACGGTCGAGGTCGTGATCGGCGTGATCTCGACATGAGTGTCACCATCTGGCGCCGTCTCGGAGGTGGAGACGGAACCGCCTCCGGACTCCGGTGCCTTAAGGAGAAGGATGGGGTGAAGACAGGCTGTCGCGCGTGAGAGAGCAGGATCGGTATCGGTGGAGACGCCGAGGATATTGATGTGCGTGCCGGTGATGGCGGACTTCGGGTCGGTCTCGTGGAGCGAAGACGGATAGGTGAAGCCGAGGTTGAGTGCAACGCTCGAGAAGGTCCGGGTGTCAGCAGGGGTCTGCGCGGTAGAGGAAAGGGGCAGCAGCAGGACCAGGAGTGGGAGGAGAGCAGAGCATTGCGCCATGCGGCTCAGCGTAGCACTCCCGATGCGGTGCTGGCCGGCAGAGACAGCTTACTTGCGCTTCCAGCGAACGCCATCCTTGCCGTCTTCGAGGAGGATGCCTTTGCCGACGAGGTCGTTACGGATGGCGTCGGCGCGAGCAAAGTTGCGCTGCTTCTTTGCAAGCGTCCGCTCGGCGACAAGCGCGTCGATCTCGGCGTCGGAAAGGGCCAGGGTCGCGAGGAGGTCGGGATCGGCCTCGTTGAGGCGTCCCTCCCTTTCGGCCCAGGCGAGTGCCGCGCGGGTGT
The DNA here is from genome assembly GCA_963719405.1 of uncultured Acidobacteriaceae bacterium. GTDB lineage: Bacteria > Acidobacteriota > Terriglobia > Terriglobales > Acidobacteriaceae > Edaphobacter. The sequence continues at coordinate 2,724,745 of OY970381.1, read as the reverse complement.
GCTCGGTGTCGTGAGTCGTGAAGGACGGCGAAGACCCCATCGAAGAGGTCGAGGACGGCGAGGATCTGCACGGCATTGCCACGTCTGATGGTGCCGTGGTCGGCGGCGGTGTTGGCGGCGCGGACGAGATCGAAGATCGCGGCGCGGGCCTCGGCGGTGTTCAGGTCGTTGGCGAGGGCGGCGGTGTAGAGCTCGGCGGCCCTGGTAGTCGCAACTTCAACGTTTGGGTCTATGCCGTCGGGGAGAGCGCTCCCCGATTCGGCGCCCTTGAGCATACGGGCATGAAACGTGCGGAGGCGGTCAATGGCGTTTGTGGACTCGGTGAGGCCGTCGAAGGTGAAGTTGAGCTGGTGGCGGTAGGGGACGCTGATCAGGAGAAAACGGATGGCGGAGGCGCGGTAACCGCGAAGGAGGAGGTCTCGGAGAGTGTAGAAGTTGCCCTCGGACTTCGACATCTTCTTACCTTCGACGAGGAGGAAGCGGACGTGCATCCAGTGGCGTGCAAAGGTGTGGCCGGAGGCGCACTCGGACTGGGCGATCTCGTTCTCGTGGTGCGGAAACATAAGGTCTTCGCCGCCCGCGTGGAGGTCGAAGTTGTCGCCGAGAAACTTGGTGGCCATGGCGGAGCACTCGATGTGCCAGCCGGGGCGACCGTCACCAATTTCAGTGTTCCAACTGGGCTCAGATCTTCCGCCAGAGACGGGCTTCACGGCTTTCCAGAGGGCGAAGTCGCGGGCGGCGTCTTTTTCGTACTCGTCGAGGTCGACGCGCGCGCCGTCTTCGATGTTGTCAAGGTCCTTTTTGGAGAGTTTGCCGTAGCTGGGATCACGCACAAGGCGGAAGTACCAGGAGCCGTCCTCCGTCTGATAGGCGATGTCCTTCGCGGCAAGCTGCTGGATGAGTGCGACCATCTCCGGAATGCAATCTGTGGCGTGGGCGATGATTTCGGGACGCTCGATCGAGAGTGCGTCCATGTCTTCAAAGAAAGCCTGCTCGTACACGCGGGAGTAGTCGCCAATGGAAAGGTTCGCGGCAAGGGCGTTGCGGATGATCTTGTCGTCAACGTCCGTCACATTCATGACGTGCTGCGTCGAGACGCCCTGCTGGTGGAGGAAGCGGCGGAGGACGTCCACGTGAAGGAATGTCCGGAAGTTGCCGATGTGGCCGTAGTCGTAGACGGTGGGGCCGCAGCAGTACATGCGGAGAGCAGGCGAGCCGATCGGCGTCAGGGGCTGGACGGTTCCGCTAAGAGTATTGAAGAGGTCGAGGGTTGCCACGTGGCTTTGGGTGCCTTTGCCGCAGCCGCGTGTGCGGTGCTCTGTTGGTGAGTTTGCTAAGTTATTTTAGCCGAGGCGGAGCTGGGGGGTGGCGGTGAGGTCATCGGCGGCGAAGTCTCCGGCGAGCAGCCTTGGCCAGGCGGCTGCAGCGATCATGGCGGCGTTATCAGTGGAGAGGGCGAGGGTGGGGAATGCGATCGGCAGACCCCGTTGTTTTGCCTCCGCTGTGAACCGGGTGCGGAGCTCGGAGTTTGCGGCGACACCGCCCGAGACCAGGATGGCCCGGGCGCCGAAGTGCTGGGCGGCCGCGAAGGTCTGTTTGAGCAGACTGCCGACCACGGCGCGCTGGAAGCTGGCGAGGAGGTTGAGGGTTTGAGGCTCAATCGTTCCCCGAGCGATGAGGTCGGCGATGTGGTCGGGGGTAGGGGTGAGTGAGCTGGTAAGGGGCCGGCGAGCTTCGATAAGCGCCTGCATAGCGTGGTTCTGGGTATAGCGGAGGACCGCAGTCTTGATGCCGCTAAAGGAGAGGTCGAAGCGGGGGTCAGGTGAGGGCTGCAGGGCGCGCGGTTTGATCGGCGAGAAGGAAAACGGTACGGCGCGGGCATCTCCGTGGGGAGCGAGGCGGTCGATCCAGGGCCCGCCGGGATATCCGAGACCGAGGAGCTTGGCCACCTTGTCAAAGGCCTCGCCTGCAGCGTCATCGACCGTGTGGCCTATGTTCCTGTAGGCCCAGACTTCGCCCTGTTCCCGTGCCAGATAGAGGTGGGAATGCCCTCCGGAGACCACGAGAGCGAGGATGGAGGCGGGCTCTGGGCTACGGCGTCCTTGAATCTGGCCGCGAAGGCTCCCATGTTCCGGAAGCGGAGATGTCGGGGAGGATGAGGCATCTGCCTGAAAGTCTCCTAGGAGGCTTTGCGCGTGATCCATGAGGACCGCGTGGATATGGCCCTCGATGTGGTTGATGGCGATGAGGGGTTTGCCCAGCCCGAAGGCGAGCGCCTTTGCGTACGTGATGCCGACAAGCAGGGCTCCGGCCAGGCCGGGGCCGCGGGTGACGGCGATGGCGTCGAGATCCTGGAGGCAGATGCCGGCTTCGGCGATCGCGGCGCGAGTGACGGGAACGATGTTGCGGAGGTGCTCACGGGAGGCCAGTTCGGGGACCACGCCGCCGTACTGAGCGTGAAGCGCGATCTGGCTGGCGACCACGTTGGACAGAGCCTCGGTGCCACGGCGAACCACCGCGGCAGCGGTTTCGTCACAGGAGGACTCGATGCCGAGTACCAAACCGGTTCGTACGAGGGCATCGGGCATCTATACATCTTAGGTGAGGTGACGGGCTTGGCTGAATCGGGCGAAAGCGCAAGGTACCTGGCAGCCCGGGAGATCGTGCAGAGGTTGCGGGCAGCGGGTCACAAGGCCTACTTTGCGGGCGGATGTGTACGGGACATGCTTCTCGGACTGACGGCGAAGGACTTCGATGTTGCCACCAGTGCCCTGCCGGAGGTCGTGATCCGGCTCTTCGAGAAGACGTTCGCCGTGGGTGCGCACTTCGGTGTGGTGCTCGTCTGCCTGCCTGTCGAGGATCGTGAGATCTCGACCGAGGTGGCCACCTTTCGCAACGATGGTGTTTACACCGACGGACGGCGACCGGACGAGGTGCGGTTCTCGACCGAGCCACAAGAGGACGTGATTCGTCGTGACTTCACGATCAACGGCATGCTGCTCGATCCGCTGGAGCTCGAGGCCACCGGTGATCTGCACAGTTCAATACTGGACTTTGTGGGCGGGCGCCAGGATCTGCAGGACGGGATAGTGCGCACCATTGGGGACGGACGGCTGCGCTTGGAGGAGGACAAGCTGCGAATGCTGCGGGGTGTGCGGTTCGCGGCGCGGCTCGGGTTCTCTATAGAAGAGGACACGATGCGGGCGATGCAGGAGCGAGCGCACGATATCGGGCAGGTGAGCAACGAACGCATCCGGGAGGAGTTGACGCGCATGCTGACCGAAGGGCGGGCGCGTCTGGCCTTTGAACTGATGGACGAGGCCGGGCTGCTGCAGGAGGTCCTGCCCGAGGCGACGAAGATGCGTGGGGTCGAGCAGCCGCCGGACTGGCATCCTGAAGGCGACGTGTGGGTGCATACCCTGTTGCTGCTCGAAAAGCTGGGGCCAGGATGCTCGCCAACACTGGCCTGGGGCGCTCTGCTGCATGACATTGGAAAGCCCGCGACGTTTCAGATCGACCGCTCCGGGTCAACGCCGGGCATGCCGAGAGAACGGATTCGTTTCAGCGGCCACGTGGAGGTTGGGGTCCGGGTAGCAGAAGAGATCCTGCGACGGATGCGCTTTTCAAATGAGGAGACGGATCAGATCCTGGCGCTGGTGAAGAACCATATGCGCTTCGGGGATGTTCTGGAGATGCGGGAGTCAACACTGAAGCGCTTCCTCCGACTGCCGAAGTTTGATGAGCACCTCGATCTGCATTGGCTGGATTGCATGGCCTGCCACCAGAGACTTGGTATGTGGGAGTTTGTACGCGCGGCAAGGGCGAGGTATGAGGCTGAGCCGGAGGCGATGACGCCGAAGCTGTTGATCACTGGCCGCGACCTGATCGCGAACGGTTACACACCCGGACCTCACTTCAAGAAGATGCTGGAAGTAGCGGAGGACGCGCAGCTGGAAGGTAAGGTACGTTCGGCTGAAGAGGCCATGGCGCTCGTGCGGGAGCAGTTTGGAGCGGCGGGCGAAGCTTGAGTCGATGTCAGCCGGGTTGCGTGGCATTCACATTAGAGCTATGAGGCGACGATGAAACGGGATGTGAGATGGCACGTCATTGTGGTTGGCGCAGGCATGGCGGGCCTTTCGTGCGCTCGAGCGCTCGCGGAGCGCGGCTTGAAGGTGCTTGTGCTGGAGGCGCGAGAACGTGTCGGCGGTCGGATTGCGACGGTTCGACCCGCAGGCCAGGAAGCGGTGGAGCTCGGAGCGGAGTTTGTCCACGGACGACCTGCGGAGTTGCTGGCGTTGATTGAGGAGGCTGGTTGCGAGCTCTACGAGCGGGATGGGGCGCAGCTTTGCCTGAACGATGGCCGCGTCGAGGAGTGCGGCGAGCAGATGGTGTCCATGTTCGATCCTCTGGAAGATCTGAAGGCATTCCAGGGTAAGGACATGAGCTTCGCCGCTTACATGGACGCTACGGATCTCACGGAGGAGCAACGGCAATCTGCGACTGGCTACGTGGAAGGATTCAACGCGGCAGATGCGAGCGATGTGAGCGTGCGTGCATTGGGCATGCAGCAGGTTGCAGAGGACGACATCGAGGGTGATCGCGTGTTTCGTCTGCGCGGCGGCTACGACAGCCTGCCCGAGTACCTCGCCGGCCGCGTTCGTGATCTTGGGGGAGAGATCCGATTAGGGACGCGGGTGCGAAGTATTCGCTGGGAGAGCGGCAGGGTTGAGGTGGTGACCGACGCGGCTGATGTGGTCGCGCCGAAGGTCGTCGTAACTCTGCCTCTGGGTGTACTGACGAGAGGCGACGTTCGGATCGAACCGGAGCCCGTGGATGTGATGCGAGCCGCGGGGATGATGCGGATGGGAAAGGTCTGCAGATTCACCATGACCTTTAGAGAGCGGTTCTGGGAGCGTCTGGAGCCGCAGCCTGCGATGAGGGAATTGAGCTTTCTGTATACGTTCGCGGAGCTCCCTTCGGTCTGGTGGACTCCTCATCCGGAGCCGAGCAACAGCTTGACAGGTTGGGTCGGGGGCCCGCGCGCGGAGGCCTTGCTGTGCATGAGTGGCGAGGAGCTCCGGGACCACGCGTGTGAGGTGCTGGGGCGGGTGTTCGGCATGGCTGCGGAGCAGGTGCGGACCTACATTACCGGGTGCCACGCGCACGACTGGAGCGCCGACGAGATGGCGCGCGGGTCGTACAGCTACATGGCGGTCGGCGGGTCGGAGGCTTCACGGATCATGTCTGAGCCGGTCGACCAGACGCTGTATTTCGCAGGTGAACATACGGATGTCACCGGTCACTGGGGAACGGTGCACGGGGCCATACGCAGCGGATTGCGGGCAGCAGAGCAGGTGCTGGTGGAGTGAGATTGGAAGCGGAGACGGGCTCAGGTCTTGCCGAGCAGCTTGTCGACCCGGGAGCGGAGGTTCTGAGTGTCAAAGGGCGCGTGGACCTTGGCATCATTGTCAAAATAGACAAAGACGTCGCGGGGCTTCCTGGGAGCGAGAACTTCGCTGGCCCGGCGGGCGGTGGCGAGATCCTCGGGAGTGCCGCCGTGTGCCCAGGTGACGATCCGGTCGGCCCATGTATCGAGGGCCGAATCCGTGTAGTTGCTTGAGTAAAGCTGCTCGGAGCCGTGAAGGCGGATGTACACAAGCGTCGAGGTGGCGTCCAGAAGCAGCGGCCACTCTGGTGTGTCCGCCACGACGAGACCCACATCGTGCTCGCGAAGGAGGTCGATGAACTCGGGTGTGGAGAAGCTCTCGTGGCGTATCTCCACGGTATGACGGAGGGGTATGTCGACCGGAGCCTGGAGCACCGATCGCGTTAGCATGCGCTCGTCGCACCCCTGAGCGAGGCGGGCGGCCTCTGCTGTGGAGCGTGGGAGGAGCCGGAAGAAGTCGGCGAAGCGCTCGCGGTCAAAGCGCATCTGCGGAGGAAACTGCCAGAGAATGGGACCCAGCTTATGACCGAGCGCAAGGAGGCCGCTGGCGAGGAGGTTGGCGAACGCCTGGTCGATGTTTCGAAGCTTCTTCATGTGGGTGATAAAGCGGGAGCCCTTGATGGAGAAGACGAAGTCGTCAGGGGTCTCGCGTTCCCACAGCTGAAAGCTGGTGTGATGCTGGAGGGAATAAAAGGTGCCGTTGATCTCAATGGTGTTGAAGATCCGCGAGGCAAACTCCAACTCGCGACGCTGCTGCAGCTTCGGTGGGTAGAAGACGCCGCGCCAGCCCTTGTAGCGCCATCCGGAGATGCCGATCCGTATGTCACCCACGCCTGCCGGGGCTCCCGTCGTCGAAGCCACGGCGAGCTGCGGAATCTGGCTTTGCTTAGTCGGTCGAGGCATCGTAACTACGGGTACCTCAATTCGCCGGTTGCTCCGTATATCTCACCGGAGACGTCTTTGGACTCTCGCTCGATGGGACGACGAACCTTGGTCGGGGATGTTGCTGCATCTGTCGCTTACAGGGACGTCCCGGCCCTGATTCGCGTGGGGCCGGGTAGGCGATGGTCATAGGAGACCTCCGGATCGTCTAGAAGCTGGCCTGGCAGCGTTCGGAGCCATACCGCTTCGATGCAGGCAGAACGCGTGACGCCACCGAACGCAGCCGGGTGTGACAGCCGTGCCATCAAAGTGCGGCTAACGCCTTCCAGCCTCGCGTGCATCAGAGCAATTATGTCCGCAAAGGCTCTGCTGAACACCCCGCCTGATTCCACTCTGAACACCCAGATCACCATCAATGGCGTTCCCGCGCATGCTCACGCCGGAGAGCGGCTGATCGACGCCCTGATCCGGAAGTCTGAGGAGACCTCTTCGAAGATGCTTCCGCACGTGTGTTATCTGGGGCAGATGGGCCCGATCGAGACCTGCGACACCTGCATGGTGGAGGTGGAAGGTAAGCTAGTGCGCGCGTGCTCAACCCTGGTTACGCCTGCGATGGCGGTGAAGACGGAGGGCGAGCGCGTAGATGTCGCGCAGAGAGAGGCTTTTGATCGAATTCTGCAGAACCACGAGCTCTACTGCACGGTATGTGACAACAACAACCAGAACTGCACCGTGCACAACGCCACTGCGGATCTGGATGTGAAGCACCAGGCGCGGCCCTACCGGCAGAAGCCTTATCCGCAGGACCACTCCAACCCTTTCTACAGGTATGACCCTGACCAGTGCATCCTGTGTGGGCGATGCGTGGAGGCCTGCCAAAACGTTCAGGTGAACGAGACGCTCACGATCAACTGGGAGAGCGAACATCCGCGGGTGCTGTGGGATGGTGGCGAGAAGATCGAGGGTACGAGTTGCGTGAGCTGTGGTCACTGCGTGACGGTGTGCCCGTGCAACGCCCTGATGGAAAAGTCCATGCTCGGCCACGCCGGGTACCTGACGAACCTCCCCGGCAAGGTGCTCGACGACATGATCGAGGTCGTGAAGGCCGTCGAACCCAATACCGGCTATGGACCTATCCTGGCTCTCTCCGAGATGGAAGCGGAGATGCGGAACGAACGAGTGAAGCGGACCAAGACGGTCTGCACGTACTGCGGTGTGGGGTGCAGCTTCGACGTTTGGACGCGTGACCGGCACATCCTGAAGATGGAACCCGCGAACGGGCCGGCGAACGGCATATCGACGTGCGTCAAAGGCAAGTTCGCCTATGACTACGTGAATGCGCCGGACCGCCTGTCGAAGCCTCTGCTCCGGAAGGGGGACAGCTTCGTTGAGATTACGTGGGATGAGGCGCTCGACCTGATCGCGGAAAAGTTCACATCCACCAAGAAGCAGTTTGGGCCGGATGCGCTCGCGTTTATCGCGTCATCGAAGTGCACCAACGAGGAGAGCTACCTGATGCAGAAGCTCGCCCGAGCGGTTGTCGGGACCAACAACATAGACAACTGCAGCCGCTACTGCCAGACGCCAGCCACGATGGGCCTGCAGCGCACGGTCGGGTATGGCGGCGATTCCGGTTCGATCTCAGATATCGAGAAGGCCGGGCTCGTCCTGATCGTTGGATCGAATACGTCGGAGAGTCACCCGGTCCTGGCTACACGAGTGAAGCGGTCACACAAACACCGAGGGCAGCGGCTTATTGTTGCGGATCTGCGGAAGCACGAGATGGCGGAGCGAGCGGACATCTTCTTCCGACCTAATCCATCGACTGACGCCGTTTGGCTATCTGCGATCACCAGGTACATCCTGGACAACGGGCTCGCGAAGATGGAATTCATCACCAGATGGGTGAACAAGTTCGAGGAGTACAAGGCCTCCCTGGAGCCGTACACGCTCGAATATGCCGAGAAGGTCACCGGCATCGCCCGCGAGACGCTGGTGACGGTCGCGCATGAAGTCGCATCCGCAGATGGCGTGTGCATCCTTTGGGCCATGGGAGTGACCCAGCATTGCGGAGGTTCTGACACATCCACCGCGATCTCGAACCTGCTGTTGGTCACCGGAAACTACATGCGGCCCGGAGCTGGGGCATATCCGCTGCGCGGACACAACAACGTCCAGGGTGCCAGCGACTTCGGATCGATGCCGAACATCTTCTCGGGATACCAACATGTCGACGACGAGGCGGTCCGAGCCAAGTTCGAGGCGGCATGGGGTGTGACGCTGCCCACGACAAAAGGCGCGGACAACCACGAGATGATTGAAGCGATCAAGCGCGGCAAGCTCAAGGTTCTGTACATCAAGGGCGAGGACACGATCACCTCGGACTCCAATGCCGGTGATGTAGGGGAGGCACTGCGCCTTCTTGACTTCCTGATTGTGCAGGATGTGAACTTCTCCGAGACGGCAACCTATGCCGACCTTGTTTTGCCCGCTTCGCCATCTCTCGAGAAGGATGGGACCTTTGTCAGTACGGAGCGGAGGATCCAGAGGCTCTACAAGGCAATGGAGCCACTGGGCGAGTCCAAGCCCGACTGGGAGATCATCCAGCTGATCGCACAGCGTCTTGGCGGAGCTGGTGGATGGAACTACAAGCATCCCTCCGACGTGATGGACGAGGTCGCGAGGTTGACCCCATTGTTCGCAGGTGTCAGCTACGAGCGTTTGGAGGGCTACAAGAGCCTGCAGTGGCCAGTGCATGCGGATGGAACGGACACACCACTCCTGTTCACGGAAGGGTTTCCATTCCCGGACGGCAAGGCGAAGTTCTACCCGCTTGAGTATGTGCCACCATCCGAGGAGGTGAACGCAACCTTTGATCTCCACCTGAATAACGGACGGCTGCTCGAGCACTTCGAGCAGGGCAGCATGACGTACAGGGCAAAGGGCATACGGGAGATCACTCCGAGCACCTTCCTCGAAGTCTCCCCTGAGCTCGCCGCCGAACGCGGCATTACGAGCGGCCGGTATGTTCAGCTGAAGTCTCCGTATGGCCAGCTCAAGGTGCAGGTGCTGGTCACGGATCGAGTGCAAGGCAAACAGCTCTACATGCCGATGAACTCCGTGACGGAGCCGGTCAACAAACTGACGGGGAGCCATACGGACCGGGCGACCCATACACCCGCCTTCAAGGAGACGTCCGTTCAGATGACGGTGCTCCCGGAGCAGGGCGAAAACCCGCTGCCGCGGCAGAACTTCCGGTATGGTAAGCGGACGCCGCAACCTGGCGTTGAAGTAGAACGAAAGTGGGCAAGGGCAGACTATTACCTCCCCGGCACCGGACCAAACGACAAGCTGGTCCAGATCAAATCGACCACGGTTTAGCGCACACAAGGTATTTCACAACTCGTGAGAATCTCTGAAGCAAGGAGCACCCCTTTTTATGGCGAATCCAATACAGTTCAAGCCAAATCCGGTTGATCCGAAGCTCGAACTGGAAAGACGGCTTGCTGCCGCCCCCATGGAGCATGGTGAGGCCAAGCTGGTGGCCTGGGATGTGCTTCAGGCGGCACACGATGAAGGCCTCCTTGATGCGTTGCATGGAATGATCGGCGCTAAGGACACGATTGCGGGAAAGCTGGCCGAGTACGCGAAGCTGCCGGAGGGCGTGGCCGGGGTGCGCAATATCCTGGCCCTCGCCAAGATCCTGATGAGCCTCGATCCCGAGATGATGAACGGCATCGCGAATGCGCTCGAGACAGCCGCACTCCAGCACAAGCAGGAGGTGAAGCCGCCCAGCCTGTGGCAAATCGGACGAAGAGTCGCTAGCGAGGACAGCCGCAGAGGCCTGTCGTTTCTCACCCTGGTCCTCTCAGGCCTGGGCAGATCGCTCAAGGAATAGATCGTCAGCACTCCACGGGCAGCCAGGTGTGTTGAAATAACGCTTGTGACTGCCCCCTTCGAAGTTGGCAACGGACAGAACCGCGTGCAGGTGGGTCGCGGGCAGCTTTTCCTCATCGCAGGTCCATGCGTGATCGAGAGTGAGTCTCACTCGCGAACAATGGCTGATGCCATACAGCGGATCGCTGCGGATCTCCATCTCCCGTACATCTTCAAAGCGAGCTACGACAAGGCGAACAGAACCTCGATCAAGAGCTTCCGGGGTCCCGGCGCGTATGAGGGAGCTCGCATTCTTCGGGACATCGGAGCAGCGACCGGTCTCCCCGTACTGACGGACGTTCATACCCCTGAAGATTGCTCCCGTGTATCCGAACAGCTGGGCGATGTTGAGGCAGTCCTGCAAATTCCGGCGTTCCTTTGCCGCCAGACGGATCTTCTGGTGGCAGCCGCGCACACTGGCCGTGCCATTAACGTGAAGAAGGGGCAGTTCGTCGCCCCCTGGGATATGCGCCATGCAGTGGAGAAGATCCGGGAGAGTGGGAATTCGCGCGTCTGTCTCACCGAACGCGGAGCCAGCTTCGGTTACAACAACCTCGTGGTCGATATGCGGTCGCTGCCGATCATGCGTAAATTTGCTCCCGTGATCTTCGACGGAACACACTCAGTCCAAACCCCAAGTGCGGGAGACGGCGTCAGCGGTGGTCAGCCGGAGTTCATTCCCGTTCTTGCGAGAGCGGCTGTCGCCGCAGGGATCGATGGAGTGTTTCTGGAGGTGCACGACAATCCTGCGAAGGCGAAGAGCGATGGAGCCAACGCCCTGAGGCTGGATAGCCTGAAGACTGTACTGGAAGAGCTGCTTCGGATTCACGCTGCGGTGAACTAAGCTCGCCGTTCGGCTGCGAACTGAGTTCGTCACAGCCTTCCCGCATCTGTCTCCGCCAACCAGGAGCGGTCAGGTACCAAAAAAACGGCCCCTCGCGTGAGGGGCCAATCTGCCTTGGTTCTCTCTGGTTAGGAGAGTGTTTTGCGAGTGCGCTCTGAGTCGCTATCTCTGCAAACTTGAAAGTGATGGATGTTCACATCACTGTGGGAGGGCTGCGACCGCCTTACTGGTTCACGGGCGGGTTGCTGACTCCGCTCTGCTGAGAGTGCACAGAGGAGGTAGTCGCGTTGCTTGCTGACGCACTATCCATAGTCGCCAGGCTGTTGTGGAGCAGTGTCACTCGGACGCCATTTGTGAGCGGCTTATCACCGTCTCCAGCCTTGGCCGTGTTCTTACCCAAGCCACTCTTGTAGATCCGGAAGACCGGAACCTGATGCTCGGTGACAAGGTAACGAACAACGGAGTCCGCCATCGCCTGTGAGGTCTGTACGCCTGAACGGCTGTAACCCTGAACCTCAATGATGTAGCCCTTTTCCGCAGCAAGCTTCGTCGCAACGTCATCCAGGTTTGCTTTGGCTGTCTTGCCAAGTGCGGTATGTCCGGAGACGAACGGCACTGTCGTGGAGCTTACTTCCTGATACTGGTCCAGATTGCTCACGGTTCCGTGAAGAGCATCCGTCTTCGTGCTGGCATTGCCGGCCAGAGTGTTGGCGGAGTTCGCACGGTTTGCGGCGTCCTGCGCATGCTGGTCCGCAAGTGCAGCGGCGGAGTTCGCCTTCGTGATACCTGCCTGCGCCCGGCTATCGACATCGTGGATGTCATTACGGTTCTTGGACTGAAGCTGGTCTAACTCGTTGGTACGGTCCTTGATCGGCGTAATCTGACGATTGACCCACTTCTTCCTGGCAAAGGGATTCACATGACCCCAGAATCCCTCTTTGGACTGCATCTCAAGAGGCTTTCCGGTCGCATATGCGGCGCTGTCGTTCGCATTCGCAGTGCTCGCGGCGGCAGGGTCACTCGATTGGGTCGTCTGTGTGGTCTGCGCAATCGCTGGGATAGTCATCGCGCCGCTCAGTACCAGCGCGGTAATCGTAAATTTGTTCTTGGCCTTGTTCATATGTTTTGGCTCCTTTGAACTCGTCAACAGCAGTTATCTACACCGGTGTGGCAAGGTCGCAGTGCAACGCTGTCTTATAGAGCAGGCAGGGGGCCAAACTGAGGATTTGCGGTAAGTGCTTTCCACTCAGTATCTTGGGCAAGCTGATCGTGCTTCCGCCAGACGCCTGGCGGAAGGTTCTGCAGGGTAATTTTTACCTGTTCCGGTAAGTATTGCCTTGGGACTCGCGGTTGCGGATTTCCCCTCCTGGATTGCGGTTATTGCAGACTAACCCGCACGATGTGGATCTCAGGTAGTTGCATGTTCCAGTTCCCTGGAATGGTTTCGAAGATAAGGCGAAATTCCCGGTTGTCTCCGGGCTTCAGAGGAGCAGCTGATATGGGCTCTGTGTCTACATATGGCTCTCGCGTTCGGACCACCGAGATGGGGAGGGTCTCAATGCGCGGAGGCATCCCCTCGTCGTTGCGAAAGAACACCTGGACGGTCGCCCCGGTTACGGTCCTGGGGCCGTTGTTGTGGAGGTGGCCGTCGATAAACGTGGATTTTCCCCCAGACAGGCTTGTCGACTCGCTCATGGCTGCGTCGCTGATTGAGAGGTTGGCTGCATAGGGATCCAGCGCCGAGGGAGTATTAGCCGGGGTGTCGCGGTGATGACGCCCCATGACGATGAGACCAGCCAGAATCCCAAGAACAACAACCGCCGAGACGACCCAGGATGCGGTCGGTAGGCGTCGGGTCTCGGGCGATGGCGGTGTGAACATGCCGGTTGCGGAACTCTGCTTTCGCAATGCAGGATCCTGCTGAGGCGGCGGTGCGGAGGAATCATTCATGACGCGCGATTCTACCTCCTAAGCTCTTACCGAGAATCAAAGACGTCGTGCAACCTACCGGGAGGTGCACGGCGAGGTTCTCTCCTGCTGAGCTTTTCGTCGGATTTTCATTACATTAAGCCGCGCGACGCGCGAGGATACCTCAGCGGATGACCCGAAGCGGAGACGTTATGTGGGAGCCTTGCGGACACGAGACGAGCGATTCCGGCTTCCTAGCCCAGGTTGACGCAGTACCCGCCGAGAGCATCTGGTCGACTTCCGGTGAACTCTGGTACGGCGCAATGGCGGTGACTGTGGCGCTGGTTCTGCTGGCTACGGTGATCTGACCTGCGTTCAACCGAAGCGGGCGCGCTTGACGCGCTGACGGAAGTCTTCACCTCGCATTTCGACGATGACACACATCTCCTGCAGGCGGGATCTCATGCGCTCGCCGATGCGGTCACCTAGAGTCTCGCGACGCATTGCCCTCTTGATATCAGCAAGTTGGCTCGTCTGCTCCCCCTCGCGAGCTTGAAAGTGCGTCTCATTTGGAAGGTTTGTGGTGATAATTGTGGAGCGGTTCTCGTTATATCGGCTGTTGAGGATGTGAGAGGTGGTGTCCCACGTCCAATCGCTCGGGGTGATATCACCGAGATCGTCGAGCACAAGGAGGTCGCAGTTGATGATGGATCTGAGGAGACGGTCCTCCGCCCCCGAGGTCCGGGCGTCGTAGAAGGAGCGGATCTTCTCAAGCAACTCCTTGTGCTCCCAGTAGAAGCCTGTCGCTCCCCGGTGGACGATCACGTATTTCAGGATGCTAACGGCGAGGTGGGTCTTTCCGAGCCCCGGACGACCTGTGAACAGTAGCCCCTGCCCCATCGTCTGGACCGGGTAACCCGTTGCAAAGCGATGGGCCTTGAGGAAGGCAGCAGAGAGATTCTCATCGCCGTACTCAAAGGTGTCCAAGGATGAGTGCGCGTACCGGGGAGGGATGCGGGCCTGAAGAAGAAGGCGATCGGCGCGAAGCTGAACGCGACAGGTGCAATCTTCCGCAAAGCGGGCGCCATTCCTTTCAACGATTTGGAAGCCGGAGCCTTCGCAGATGGGGCAGATATCAGACATGCTGGAGATCTCAGTATCTCAGGGCGCGACGAGGCTGGACGGGCACGAATCCAATTGCCTGGTGTGGGAATCTAACCTACACTGAGGAAAGCGCCGCATGTTGCCGAAGAGGCGATGTGAGCCGGGAGACGCGACAGGAAAATCGATGTGGACGTGAGTCTGACCGTCTGCAAGCGATCCGCGATCCGGCCAGGTATCAGATTGAGAGGATTAGGGATATGCCAAAGGAAGGGATTCATCCGAAGTATAACGACATCACCGTAAAGTGCGCATGCGGGACCAGTTTCCAGACCCGTTCCACCCACAAAGGGGACATTGTGCTGGAAATCTGCTCCGCTTGCCACCCGTTCTTTACGGGTAAGCAGAAGCTGATTGACACGGCTGGACGTGTGGAGCGGTTCCGGCAGAAGTTTGCCAAGTCCGATGCGGGCAAGGCTGCGGCTGCGACCAGCTCCAAGTAAGTACACTGGTTTGAGTGAGATGGCCCCCGCCTGGCGGGGGCCATCTCTGTTGGATTGAAGAGGGTCGATGAAGAAGCGGTACACGCTGGAGCAGAAGCGATGGGACGATCCGGTGGAGCATCGGATGCCGGAGCGGACGCGTGTTCCGGCGCGCTTTGCCATTGCAAACATTGAGGTTGCACCTGCAACCGTGCTGGCGCCGATGGCCGGGGTGACGGACACGGTGTTTCGGCGGTTCATCAAGAATGCCAGCGTGTTCAGCACGGTTTCCGCTGGTAAATCGCTGGTGAGTTGTGGTGCGGATGCTGGTTCCGGGATGGGAGTTGAGGCGGAGACTTCGAACGAGCGGTCGGGGTGTGGGCTGATCATGACGGAGTTCACATCGGCGGATGGTTTGAGCCGGATGAGGGAGTCGAAGCGAAAGCGATACCTGACGTACTACGACGACGAGCACCCGATCTCGGCGCAGCTGTTCGGGTCAAATCCGGAGACGCTGGCGGACTCGGCTCGCATCGTGGAGGAGGCCGGGTTCGACGTGGTGGATCTGAACCTCGGGTGTCCGGCGAAGCGGGTTGTGGCTTGCAATGGAGGATCGGGCCTGCTGAAGGATCTGCCGGCGATCCGGGTGATCTTTGAGCGGGTGCGAGCGGCGGTGTCGATTCCGTTTACCGTGAAGTTCCGGATGGGGTGGAATGACTCGCACATTGTTTGTGTGGAGTTGGCGCGAATGGCGGAAGAGTGCGGGCTGAACGCGGTGGCTCTCCACGCGCGGACGCGGGAGGATGGATATACCGGACAGGCGCGATGGGAGTGGATTGCGGCGGTGAAGGACGCGGTCGGGATCCCGGTGATTGGAAATGGGGATATTCGCACGCCCCAAGATGCGGCGGCGATGGTGCATCGGACGGGGTGCGATGCGGTGATGATCGGGCGGACGGCGCCGGCGAATCCATGGATCTTCCGGCAGATCGCTCAGTACACGGCGACGGGCCGATATGACGAGCCGACGGGTGAGGACAGGTACCGGATGATACGGACGTACTTCGGGATGCTGGTGGACGAGGTTTCGGCGGAAGAGCGAGGATCCGGGTCAGTGCTGGGCGGTGTGCCGAACAAGAGTGTTGAGCGCGACTGCGTGGGCAAGATGAAGCAGTTTGCGAGCTGGTTTACGCATGGCGTGCCGGGCGGGGCGGGGCTCCGCAGAGCCATCTTTGAGGCGAAGAGCGGAGCGGCGGTGCTGGGATCGGTCGAGGAGTTCTTTGCCGCGCGATCTGAGGACGAAGCGGAAGAGGTGGGTTCGCTCGAGGCTCTGGGTCTCGGCTGCGATTGAGCCCTAGCGGGCACTTGGACTCTACTTTGACAAGATGCCGGGGAGGTAAGCTCCTTGGCAAGTTTTAGACGTTCGGCTTGAAGGGGGGAAGATGCTCCCCCTGAGATCGATCTGTCGCGATCCTGGTACGAGCGTGTGAGGGCGTGCGAGTGGATTGGAAATCGAGGCAGCCGGTGATGCCTAGATGCAGAATTGTTCTAACAATTTACGAATGGAAGAAGTGACAGGTGCTAGGTTAGCGACAAAGCACGTCCATCTTGAACTATCGATGAAAGGGTCCTCTCAATGCGCCTCCGGAGTCTCCTTGCTGCCGCCACGCTTCTAATCTCCTCCAGCCTTGCCGCACATGCGGACACGTTGACCGTGTTCGATGCGACGGGAACCTTTGCAAGCGGATCAACGCTTTCAGGCACTATTACGATCGACACAACCAATGGCGTGCTTGAGTCGTCGAGCCTGATTGTGTCCGCACCGGACAGCCTGAACTTCAGCTTCATCCAGAGTCAATTCGCGAATCCTTCGATTTATGTCCTGCAGTTTGGCACTGCTGCCTCCGGCCTGCCCAGCCTTGTTCTTGGAGTAAGCGTGAGCGACCTCGTGGGGTTCACGGGCGGAGCTTTCGGATCTGTGCAGAATAGAGTTCCCGGTGGTGTCAGCAATATAGCTTTCGATACCCGAGCTGACCTTCTTTCGGTGGGAGGTCTGAGCGTTGCAAGTCCGCAGCCGATTGCTGCGACTCCCGAGCCCGCGACCCTTGCCTTGCTTGCTACGGGTCTTGCTGGAGTGGCCGGCAGTGTTCGTCGAAGGCTGTTTCAGGGCTGAGTTCCTGAGCGCGCCTTGGGGAGGTGGGAGGTTTGCGTGAGGGCAGACCTGCGACCTCCTCCATCTCACCTATGCCCTTTCAGCTGTTTAGTCGGTATGCCGTTTACGCCAGATTGGCTTGATGTGGGTTCGCCAACGCTCGTCGAGGGCGATGAGGGTCCACGGAACGGAGGGCGAGAGGTGGCGAAGGATAGTTTCTGTAGCGGGGTGGATATGGAGAGCAGGGGCGACGAGGTAGAGGTGGGGTTGGTCGGCTGAGAGACGGGTTTGCGGAAAGTAGCCGTGCTGCTGGAGGTCTCCGACACCGGACGTGGGATCGACGTTTGCGAGGTGATGGAAGCGGACGCGGATCCAGTAGTCGAGGCCCTGCAGGGCGAGGTGGAGGTCCTCATCGGCTTTGAGCTCGATGACGGCGAGGCGGCTGGAGCGGGTGACGGCGAGGAGATCGAGCAGACCGCGATCGAGGCTGGCGCCAGCACCGGTGAAGGCGGGAACCTGGCTGTAGATGGGGGAGGGCTGGAGGTCGGGATCGAGGGAGGGGAGGCCTGCGCGAAGGGTGGACTCGAGCCAGCGCTCCGGCTGGATGCGGAAGAGGGGATCCTGGGTGGGCGAGGGCGCGGTTGCGGCGGAACGGAGGCTGTTTGGATAGGTGTCCTGCGAGCTCGCGGGAGCCGCCCGGCGGCGGTCGAAGAGATGGCGGACGAGCTCGCGAAGGTGCGACTGGGTTGAAGGCAGGAGGAGGGTTTCGGCGGGTCCGGAGCCGACGGTGATCTTGAGCTGGCGGTTGAAGGACTGGCCGACAAAGGCGGAGCGGATGCGGGCGAACTCGAGGCCGTGGAGGAGAAAGGCGAGCTCGGTATTGGAGCGGAGGCGGAGCTCGCAGGTCTGGGAAGCGGGGGCTGGGATGTGGTTGCGATGGGCTGGTTGCGGGGTCGGGGTAGATGGCGCAGTGGATCGTTCCGGTGTGGATGAGTTCGGGGCGAGGCCGAGGACCTCAGTGTTTGGGGGGAGGAGCGCGAGTACCTGCGGTATGGCGTCGGCGAAGCGCTCGAGCGCGGCGGGAAGGTTTGGCGCGTGGATGAGGCGGGTGGTGAGATTGCCGTGATCGCCGGGGTCGCGCTGGGTGAGTTCTTCGGTCTGCTCGTCGAGTTCGAAGAGCTCGTACCTGGCGATGCGGTTGTTGAGCCAGGCGAGCCGGGAGAGGGTGGTGCCTGAGGTTCCGCTGGGAACGATGAGGCGAAGGCCCTGGAAGAGGCGGGCGTTGCGGGCGTTGGTGGGGGCGGCGTGATCCCGGCAGTGCTGGAGCCAGAGGATGCCGATGGTGAGGATGCCGTCGATGGTGGCCTGGGACTCGGAGGCGTTGACAGCGATGACGGCCCAGGCGTGCTGGCCGCGGGTGAGGACGCCACGGGCGTAGCCGGGGCCGAAGGACCGCTCGAGGTCAAGGGCGGAGCGGAAGCCGTCGGTGCGGTCGTCAGGGAAGGCGTGCAGGAGGACGCGCTGGAGCAGACGGCAGAAGTGCTGGCGGGCGGTGTCGCGGGAGGTGGGGGTGCGGAGCTGTTTATCGGGTGCGAGCTCGAGGGTCTGGGGGCGGGGCTGGCCGAACCGCTGGGTGGTAAGCCGAAGGGTCTGGGAGCGGGGTGTGACGGCGAGGACGCGACGGACGAGGTTGCGATCGGCGGACCAGAGATGGAGGGTAGCTCGATCCTGTTCGGCGGTGAGGGCGTACTGGGCTTCGCGGAGGTCGAAGAGGGCTCGACCGTCTTCGAGGAGGAGGGAGTTGGGGTGCTGGTTGAGGAAGGCCTGGATGGCTAAGGTGATCTGGGCTGGTGTCTGGGCGGATGTCTGGGCTTCGGAGCTTTCTGTTGCGGCGCTCCGGTCTGCTCTGGGTGGCATGGGGAGACGGTAGCAAGGGCAAATGGCTGGCGGGATAGCACTTCGGCGTGAGGTGGGGTTAGGCCGGGCTAAGAATGTTCAGGCCCGGCGCAGGTTGGTTTTAGCCTCGGCAGAGTGGTGGTTGCGGCGTTACCAGCCTTCGCGCTGTCGGAGGTGGGTGATGTGGGCGGTGTGATGGCGGCAGTGCCAGGCGTAGAGGAGGGTGGCGACCTCGATGGACATGGGACCGCGGTCGGGGTGGCGGAAGCCTCGCTGCCACTGGGCTTCTTCGAGTGACTGGAGGAGCATGACCCAGCGGGCGTGGAGGGCTTCGATGAGGTTGAGGGACCACTCGGCGGGCGCGTTGGAGTCGTGGAGGGTGGCCCAGGATTTTTCGTCGTAGGGCTTGATGGTGGGCCAGTCCTCGGTGAGGCCGAGCTTGAGGCGCATGAAGGCGTTCATGTGGGAGTCGGCGAGGTGATGGACGACCTGCTTTACGGTCCAGCCGCCTTCGCGGTACGGGGTGGAGATCTGGGTGTGGCTGAGGTCTTCGACGGCGTTGCGGAGGTGTGTCGGGAGTTCAGCGATGACGGAGATGGCGGAGAGACGGTCCTCCGTGGAGATGGCTTCGGGGCGCTGGAATTTACCGATGGGGTACCGGGGGTCAAGCAGTTGGGGAGGCATGTGCGGCTCCTGAGATGGGGGTGTCATGAGGAAGGTAGCATAGCGGGTCGTGGGAGGATGGAGGGATGCGATTTGTGGTGGTCTTTTCGATGGGTGTGGCGCTGATGGCCGGGAGTGTGGCGGCGTTTGGGAGGTCTGCGGGTGAAGGGACAACGGTGGGATCGGCGGTGGGCGCGGGTGGGCAGGAGTTTGTGGGATTCGACCGCAACGACTATCCAGGGGATGCGGCGCTGCCGACGCTGCGGAAGCACTTTGCGTTTGCCGGGTACTGGCTGAATGCGCCTCCGGGAGAGACGAGCAATGGGTGGGTTGGCAAGCGGGAGACGCTGATGCGGGCGGGATTCGGGTTTCTGGTGCTTTGGAATGGACGGGAGGACGCGGAGATTTTGAAGGCGCAGAGGGCGGGCACACGGCCGGAGGTGCTGGGAGCGAGAGAGGGCGCGGCGGCGGTGGCGGCGGCCCGGGCGGAGCACTTCCCGGCTGGAGCGACGGTGTTTCTGGATCAGGAGGAGGGCGGTCGGATGCTGCCGGAGCAGGCGGGATATCTGCTGGCGTGGACGGAGGCGGTGGCGAAGGGCGGGTATCGGCCGGGGGTGTATGGGAGCGGGCAGGCGGTGGAAGACGGGCCTGGAAGGACGATCACGACGGCGGAGGATATACGGGCGCGGGTGAAGGCGGGCAGGCTGCACGAGGTGGCGATGTGGGTGTACCAGGATGGGTGTCCGCCGTCGAACGGGTGCTCGTTGACGCCGCCTGCGCTGGGGCGGAGCGGAACGGCGGGGGCGGAGGTCTGGCAGTATGCACAGTCGCCGCGAAGGCCGGAGATCACGCGTGCGTGTGCGAAGACCTATGTCGCGGATGGGAACTGCGAATTGCCGGAGCTGCCGGGTGTGCATCTGGATCTGAGTGTTGCGGGGAGTGCGGATCCTTCGAGAGGGCGGTAGGAGGCGAGGGGGCGGAAGGAGGCGAGGGGGCGGTAAGAGAGGCGTGACGAGTTGCGGGTGCGACCGAGATGTATGGAGACTCCGGAAGGTGCATCCAACGCGGAAGAACGAGCGGAACCCAACTACAAACATCGAGGGGACTATGTCACGGACACTGGTCAGCAAGGATCCTGCGGCGCGGCTGGCGGAGCGGCAGGGGTGGATAACGGGGGGAGCGCAGGAGGCGGCGCAGACGGCTATAGCGGATGCGCTCGAGAGCCTGGGCGGGGAGAAGCTGCGGTCGGCTTTGCACGGGAACTGGCTCCATGAGCCGCTGCACGCGGTATTGACGGACGTGCCGATCGGATCGTGGACGGCGGCAGTGGCCTTTGACGCGGTGGGTGCGATCTCGGGAAGCGAGGCCATGGATACGGCAGCGGATGCATGTGTCGGTCTGGGGCTGCTGGGGGCGGTAGGCGCCGCGATAACGGGCATGAACGACTGGGCGGAGGTGAAGTCCGAGGCTCCGCGGCGGATCGGAGCGGTGCATGCGTTGCTGAATGTGGCGGCGACGGGTCTCTTTGTGGGGTCGCTGGTTGCGCGACGAACGAGCCATGGGCGATCGAAGGGACGGGCGCTGGGGGCGTTGGGATACCTCCTGGCATCGGCTTCGGCGCACCTGGGCGGGAACCTGGTGTATGAGCATGGTGTCGGTGTGAAGGGCCGGGAGGAGATGTTCTGACGCCTTGAGCGGGGATGTGGGGGAGGTGAACGGAGGGTGACGCCCACACCCGGCCGGCGGGACGGGTCGGCTGGTGTGGGTTGCGTTGAACTTCAAGGATCCGGTCTGCGTATTTGTATCGGGGAAGAGTTGCGCCAGATGGAGCGTATCTCTTTGCTTAGGGCGCTGATAAGCTTTGTGCACTGAGGCGAGATGGAGTTTAAAGAGGCAGTCCGGATAGCGTTGCAATCGCTTTGGGCGAACAAGCTGCGCACTGTGTTGACGCTGCTTGGCGTGGTGATCGGAGTTGCCAGCGTGATTGCGGTGGTGACGCTGGTGAATGGCGCGAACACGTATGTGACGACGAAGTTTGCGAGCTATGGAGCGGACGTCTTTACGGTATCGAAGATGCCGCAGCTGATCACGAGCTCCGACGACTACGAGCGTTTTCAGAAGCGGAAGAACATCCTGTTTCCGGATTACGAGTATGTGCAGGAGAACTGCAAGCACTGCGTGGGAATTGGAGCGCAGCAGGCGACGATCGGAAAGATCGTGCATGGGACGGAGTCGACGACGGACTCGAGCATACGGGGATATACGTGGCAGATGCCGTCGCTGCAGAACCTGAACGTGGTGCAGGGCCGGGGGTTTACGGAGAGCGATGAGGAGCACTCGTCGCACGTGGCGATCATCGGCACGGACATTGAGGAGCACCTGTTTGCGGGGATCGATCCTATCGGGCAGGAGCTTCGGGTGGACGGGATGCCGTACCGGGTGATCGGAATCAGTGAGAAGCAGGGGAGCACGTTTGGGGCGAGCCAGGACAACTGGGTGGCGGTGCCGCTGACGGCGTTCCAGAAGAGCTATGGGACCTCGAAGACGCTGACGATTTACGTGAAGGCGGGATCGGCGGGACCGGCGCTCGAGACGGCGGCGGATGAGGTGCGGGTGCTGGTGCGGTCGCGGCGGCACGATGCACCGGGAGCTCCGGACTCGTTTGAGCTGGACACGAACAACACGCTGGTGGGGTTCTTCGGGACGGTGACGAAGTCGTTTGGAGCGGTGGCGGGCGCGATCGCGCTGATCTCGCTGGTGGTGGGCGGGATTGTGATCATGAACATCATGCTGGTCAGCGTGACGGAGCGGACGAGGGAGATTGGAATCCGGAAGGCGCTGGGAGCGAAGGGGAACGACATCCTGCTGCAGTTTCTGATCGAGTCCGGTGTGATGGCGCTGATGGGTGGAGCGCTGGGGGTGATGGGGGGAATTATTGTGGCGCAGGTGGTGACGGTGCTGATCGGATTTCCTTCGACGATTGCGATATGGAGTGTGCTTGCGGGGCTGCTGATGGCGACGGCAACGGGGGTGTTTTTCGGGGTGTATCCGGCGCGCAAGGCTGCGCTGCTGGACCCGATTGTGGCTTTGCGGGCGGACTAGAAGATCGAGACGGCTTGGAAGAGGCGGACGGATGCGAGTTAGCGATTTAGGCGAGACGGTGGGGATGGCGCTGGACACGCTGCGGACCAACAAGCTGCGCAGCGGTCTGACGATTCTTGGAATCGTGATCGGCGTTATGACGGTGATTGTGATCTCGTCCGTCGTGAATGGACTGAATAACAATGTGGGGAACTTTGTGCAGTCGCTGGGATCGAATGTGCTGTTTATCTTTCGATTTCCGGTGATCGGACAGCGGCCGACGACGGAGATGCTGACGCGCAAGCAGATGACGTATGAGGACGCTATGGCGATGCGGGACTTGCCGCATGTGGTGGCGGTGTCTCCTGCGCTGCAGTACACGGACAACAATGCGCCGGGACGTGGTGGGAGCACGTCGATCAAGGGCGGCGGCCACAAGATGCAGAACACGATTCTGGAGGGTGACACACCGGCGCAGAAGGACGTGAGCGAGCTGAACCTGAGGGAGGGAAGGTTCTTCGGCGAGAGCGACCAGGAGCGCGCGAGCAAGGTAGCGGTGCTGGGGAGCGAGACGGCGGACGAGCTGTTTGGAACGGATAGCGCGCTGGGTAAAGAGGTTGAGGTGGGCGGGATGCTGTTCACCGTGGTGGGTGTGCTGGACAAGCAGAAGCAGCCGTTTGGCGGGGGAAAGAATCCGCAGGACAACCACGCGTATTTTCCGATCACGACGTTTCACCAGCTGCATCCGGAGACGCTGGACTACTGGATTTCTTTGAAGTATGACGATCCCAAGAACCGGGCGCTGGTGGAGGATGAGCTGACGGAGCTGCTTCGAAGACGGCGCAAGGTGCCCAACGAGAAGCCTGACAACTTTGCGATCTTCGGAACGGACTCGCTGACGCGATTGTGGAACAACATCACGGGCGGGCTGTTTCTGCTGCTGTTTGCGCTGTCGAGTGTGGCTCTGCTGGTGGGCGGTGTGGGCGTCATGAACATCATGCTGGTGAGTGTGACGGAACGGACGCGGGAGATCGGGATCAGGAAGGCGATCGGGGCGACGAAGCGGACGATTCTGGCGCAGTTCACGCTGGAGGCGATGACGCTGTGCGCCGTAGGGGGAGTTGTGGGGCTGGTGATCGGGGCGGTGATTGCGCTGGGCCTGACGTTTCTGTTGCCGTCAGCGCTTTCACCCGTGTGGGTGATCGTTGCGTTTCTAAGCTCGTGCGGGATCGGGCTGGTGTTTGGGATCTATCCGGCGTGGAAGGCGTCGAACCTGAACCCGATCGACGCGCTGCGATACGAGTAGGGGCGCTGGAGTGAGTGATGGGCGTGGTGACCCAAGCCGAGCAGCGGTCGTCGCGCTGGACGCGCGCGGGCTGGATTGTGCTGACGATCGGAGCGGTTTCGATCGGTGGGATGTCGCTGCGGTACGCGCTCCCGGGCGCACCGTATCACGTGGACTTGCCTAACTTCGCGATGCGGCATGGATGGCTGGTGTCTCATGCGGTTCTAGCTTCCGTGGCGCTGCTGATGGGCCCTTGGCAGTTTTTGCCGGTGTTGCGAAGGCGATGGAGGGTGGCGCACCGATTGATCGGGAGAGTTTACTGCCTGGCTGTGCTTGGGGGCTGGATTGCTTCGGTGCCCGTAGCGCTCCATGCGGCGTTTGGACCCATCTCGTCGGTTGGCTTTTTGGTTCTGGGGTTGTTGTGGGTGAGCTTTACCTCCATGGGCTATGTGATGATTCGGCGGGGGCGTGTTACGGAGCACCGGGAATGGATGATCCGGAGCTTTGCGATGACGGCGGCGGCGATCACGCTGCGGAACATCCTTCCGTTGCTGGTGGTCGCGGGTGTGCCCTTTCCCACGAGTTACCGGATCGTGGCGTGGGCCTGCTGGATCCCTAACCTACTGGTGGCCGAGGCAATCGTGCGTTGGACGCGACGTGTGCCGGCGATCGCAGTTGCCGGCGCAACGTGAACGCATGTGTTCGATAGAGTGGTGGGATGGTGGTTGCAACTCAGGTGGTGCTGGCTCTGCTGACCTTGAGTGGACTGGCTTACATGGTGCTGGCGCTGCTGGGGGCCCGGGCGTTTTCGAGGTGGTTGCGAAGGTGTGGGCGTGCGGCGAACTTTGCGCCGGGGGTGACGGTTCTGAAGCCGCTGAAGGGTGTGGATGCGCGGATGTATGAGGCGCTTCAGAGCCACTGCAGGCAGAGGTATGCGGGCGAATATGAGCTGCTGTTCGGTGTGAGCTCGGCGGAGGATCCGGCGTGCGCGCTGGTCGAGCGGTTGCGGGCGGAGTTTCCGGGAACAGCGATGCGGCTGGTGGTGTGTGGGGAGCGGCTGGGAACGAGCGGGAAGGTGAGCAATCTTGTGCAGATGCTGCGAGGTGCGGGGCATGAGTTTGTGATTGTGAACGATGCGGATATTGCCGTGGGTTCGGGGTACCTCGAGCGGGTGATGCGGGGGTTTGCGGACGAGAGCGTGGGTATGGTGACGGCACCGTATGTTGGTAGGGCGACGGCGGGCGCGAACGGGCGGGTGGGGATCTGGTCGCGGATGGAGGGACTGGGGATATCAACGGACTTTATGCCGGGGGTGCTGACGGCGCGGATGCTGGAGGGTGGGATACGGTTCGGGCTGGGATCCACACTGGCGATGCGGCGGGTGGCGCTCGAAAAGGCGGGCGGCTTTGAGGCGGTGCTGGAGTGCCTGGCGGACGACTACGAGCTGGGGGCTCGGATTTCGAAGGCAGGGTATCGGGTGGAGCTTTGCGGAGAGGTGGTGGAGACGTCGGTGCCGGCGTATGACTTCCGGGGGTTTCGGGATCACCAGATGAGGTGGGCGCGGTCCACCCGGGACTCGCGAAGGTGGGGGTATGTGGGGCTGGGTGTGACATTTTGTGTTCCGTGGGCTTTGCTGTGCTGTGTTGCGAGTGGATTTGCGCTGTGGAGCTTTGCGCTGCTGAGCATGACCGTGCTGACGCGGGTGGCCGTTGCGTTGACGGTGGGCGTGGGCATGCTGAGGGATGGGCAGGTGCTGCGGGATCTTTGGCTGCTGCCGGTGCGGGATTGCTTTGGGCTGGGGTTCTGGGTGTGGAGCTTTGCGGGGGATACGGTGGTGTGGCGGGGGGAGCGATTTCGGCTGAAGCGTGGGCGGATGGAGCGGGTTATGGAGAGAGCGAAATAGACGGGTTGGTGCTCACGCGATGCTCGACGCTTCGCGATGCGACCTGCGACTTAGCGGGTGGGCGTGGGGAGCTAGTCGACGTCGAAGACGACTCCCTGAGCGAGGGGGAGTGTGGTGCCGTAGTTGATGGTGTTGGTGGAGCGGCGCATGTAGGCCTTCCAGGCGTCGGAGCCGGACTCGCGGCCGCCGCCGGTCTCTTTTTCGCCGCCGAAGGCACCGCCGATCTCGGCTCCGGAGGGGCCGATGTTGACGTTGGCGATGCCGCAGTCGGAGCCGGTGGCCCCGAGGAAGATCTCGGCTTCGGCGAGGTCCTGGGTGAAGATCGAAGAGGAGAGGCCCTGGGGGACGTCGTTGTGGAGGGCGATGGCTTCGTCGAGGGTGTTGTAGCGAAGGACGTAGAGGATGGGGGCGAAGGTTTCCTGCCTGACTAAGCTCATCAGAGCGGGGTGGGGCTGGGTGGGAAGCTCGACTAGGGCTGGGCGAACGTAGAAGGCCTCGGAGGCAACGGGCTGCTGGATGCGGTCGCCTCCGGTGATCTGGGCGCCACCGGATCTGGCCTGGGCGAGGGCTTGCTGCATGGCTTCGAAGGCGTGGGTGTCGATGAGGGGGCCGACGAGTGTGCCGGGGTTGCGGGGGTCGCCGACGGTGACGGTCTCGTAGACGCGGCGGAGTTTTGGGAGGAGCTGATCGTAGACGGAGGTGTGGACGAGGAGGCGCCGGAGCGTGGTGCATCGCTGGCCGGCGGTACCCATGGCGGCGAAGGCGACGGCGCGGAGGGTGAGCGAAAGGTTGGCGGAGGGGCAGACGATGCCGGCGTTGTTGCCGCCGAGCTCGAGGAGGGGGCGGGCGAAGCGGGCGGCGAGGCGGGGGCCGACGGCTCGGCCCATGCGGGTGGAGCCGGTGGCGGAGACCAGGGGGACGAGGGGTGAATCGACGAGTGCCTGCCCGGCGGTGTGGTCGCCGATGAGGAGGGTGGAGAGGTCCGGTGGGAGGTCGCCGGGGTACTGAGCAGCGAACCTTTGTGCGGCTCGCTCGAAGAGGGCCTGGGTGGCGAGGGCGGTGAGCGGGGTCTTCTCGGATGGCTTCCAGACGACGGAGTTTCCGCAGACGAGGGCAAGGGCTGCGTTCCAGCTCCAGACGGCGACGGGGAAGTTGAAGGCGGAGATGATTCCGGTGACGCCGAGGGGGTGCCACTGCTCCATCATGCGGTGGTGTGGGCGCTCGGACTGGACCGTGAGGCCGCCGATGGTGCGGGAGAGGCCGGTGGCGTAGACGCAGATGTCGACCATCTCCTGGACCTCGCCGCGACCTTCGGAGAGGATCTTGCCGGCCTCGATGGTGACGAGGCGGCCGAGGGGTTCGAGGTTGGCGCGGAGCTCTTCGCCGAGCAGGCGGACGAGCTCTCCGCGGCGGGGCATGGGGACGGTGCGCCAGTGGAGAAATGCTTTGTGGGCGGCGGCGATGGCGGCGGCGGGGTCCCTCGTTGTGGGGATGAGGGCTATCTGCTCACCGGTGATGGGGGAGCGGGCGGGGAGGGTGCCGCTGGTGAAGGCGGATTCGGGGACGCCGAGGTGGTGGAGGAGGTCGAGGGTCTCCGTGCGGAGGCTGGCGTGGGCGGCGATGGAGGGAGGTGCGGTTTGGGTGCTCACGGATGTGGACCGGGCTTTCGTAGGGGTGCCGCGTTCGGCGGAGGCGCGCCTCCTAGTCTGCCATGAGCGGGCGGTTCTCGCGGGAGGCTGCGCCCAAGCTGAGGATCAGCTTCGAGAGATGGGCGTCTTTTTGAGAGGCGGACCGCACCCGGCGACATTCACGAAAGGGGAATGCCCGTTATGGAATTCAAAGCACATCCCGGACGCCGATTTCTCTTGCCATCCCGGTGTGCGGCAGAGGAGACTCTTCGGTATCGAGCTTCTCTCGATCGGTTTCGTGGCGGAGCTTTGCGCGGCCGAGGTGGTGCTTGTCGATGCCAAATGCTTTACGCAACTCGACTGCGATGGCCGGCTTCTGCGGGCTCTTTGATCGTGGGTGCGTGCCTCCGTGCATGGCCCGGCCGAATCTCTTCGCCGGCGACTAGTTCCCTTCCCCCTTATGCCGATGCCGCTTCTTTGCAATGAAGCGAAGCTGTCGTCCGTGGTGTCTGCGTTGGAGCAGCCACCCAGAGCCGAAGAGGAGATTGCCATGCTGGATCAGGGAACGAGTGCTGTGCTGCAAGAGATCGACGCGATGGATATGCCGAAGGTGGCGGGTTCGAGGGGCGAGTTCGGTCCTAAGATCAATGGGCCGCTGCCGGGGCCGAATGCTCGCGCAGTGGTGGAGCGCGATGACAGGTGGATGTCACCTTCGTACACGCGGAGCTACCCGCTGGTGGCGAAGCGCGGGCGCGGGGTGCGGATCGAGGATGTGGACGGGAACGAGTTCCTGGACTTTGCGGCGGGGATTGCGGTGTGTTCGACGGGGCACTGTCATCCGGAGGTAGTGGCCGCTATTCAGAAGCAGGCCGGCGAACTGATCCACATGTCGGGGACGGATTTTTACTACGAAGGCATGGTGGAGCTGGCCGAGCGGATGTCTGCGATCGCGCCAATGAAGGGGCCGCACAGGTTTTATTACGGCAACTCGGGCGCCGAGGCGGTGGAGTGCGCGATGAAGCTGGCGCGATACCACACTGGGCGGCAGGGACTGATCGCGTTTTATGGGGCGTTTCATGGGCGGACGATGGGGGCGCTGAGCCTGACGGGATCGAAGCCACAGCAGAAGCGGAGATTTGCGCCGTTTGTGCCGGGGGTGACGCATGTCCGGTATCCATATACGTATCGCGGGTGCTCCGGCGGACCGCAGTCGGAGGAGAAGTTTGCGCTGGCGTGTGCGCGGTTTATCGAGGAGAAGCTGTTCAAGACGACGATGCCACCGGAGGAGGTGGCGGCGATCTTTGTGGAGCCGATCCAGGGTGAGGGCGGGTACGTTGTGGCACCGACGATCTTTATGCAGGAGCTGCGGAAGATTTGCGACAAGCACGGCATCCTGCTGGTGGCGGATGAGGTGCAGTCGGGCGCGGGCCGGACTGGTAAGTGGTGGGCGATCCAACATACGGGTGTGGAGCCGGACATCCTCTGCTCGGCGAAGGGGATCGCGTCAGGGATGCCGCTGAGCGTTTGCATGGCGAAGGCGGAGATTATGGACTGGAAGCCGGGGTCGCATGCGTCGACGTTTGGCGGGAACCCGGTGGCGATCGCGGCGGCTCTGGCGACGATGGATATTCTGGAGCGCGAGGGCATTGAGAACGCCGCGAATGTGGGCGGGGCGATGCTCGACCGGCTGCGGACGTGGCCGGCGAAGCACACCCATGTTGGCGACGTGCGCGGGCGCGGGTTGATGATCGGGATCGAACTGGTGAAGGACCAGGGGACGCGGGAGCCGGTGCCGGAGATGCGCGACAAGGTTGTGGACCTGGCGTTTGAGCGCGGGCTGCTGATTCTTGGGTGCGGGGAGACGTCGATACGGCTGGCTCCGCCGCTGATCCTTAGGCAGGAAGAGGCGGATATCGCGCTGGATATTCTGGAGGAGTGTGTGGAGCTGGCGCGGCTCTAGGGAGAAGGTTGGAATGCAGCGGGGAGCTCTTCGGGTCAGTTCTTGCCGGAGAGCTCGCTGGAGGTGCTGGGGCTCGAGGTGCGCCGCGGATTTCGGGCAACTTACGCTGACTGCCTGGGGCTGTCTGGAGGTTCCAGCTTCAGAGCCCCGAGCTTTCACTCCAGATCGAGCTCTGACTCCTTGATTTCTCTGGCTTCGGAGATCTTGTCGTGCAGCAGAAGAGCGGAATACAGGGCGCAGCGACCATCGTCGAAGGTGATGAGGATGCTGTTCTCCAGCTTTTCCGCGTTGGTGATGCGGGGGCCAGTGAGGGCTGTCATGGCTTCCATAGTGAATGAATTGAGGATCTGCGACAGCTTTCCATCGAACAGATCGCTTGAAAGAGTGGACGGATGAGGCGGAGCTGGGTATCTGTTTGCCGGGGGCTTGACTCGCAGCCTAGAATATAGAGAATGACTAGTTTGGTTCCTGACCATAAGCGGTATTTCATTGAGAAGCTTGGAATTTCCGAACGGCTGATGGAGCGGTGCCTGGGTGAAGCGCTGAGCGCAGGCGGGGAGTACGCCGACCTTTACTTTGAGTCTGTTACGTCGACGTCGCTGGGCGTTGACGAGGGTTTGGTGAAGACGGCGAGCCAGGGGATCAGCGTCGGGTGTGGAATCCGCGTACTGAGTGGGGAGCGGACGGGATTTGCGTATACAGATGACCTGTCGAGTGAGAGGCTTCTGAAGGCCGCGAGGACGGCGGCGCTGATTGCGAGCGGTCCTGCGAAGCAGATTGAGCATGGATTTACGCACACGGAGACGGGCGCGCTTTACCCGGTTGCGGGGGCGACGAGCGACGCCGAGATCTCGGAGAAGTTGAAGCTGATCCAGAGGGCGGACAAGGCGGCCCGGGCGTATGACTCGCGGATTACGCAGGTGCGGGCGGGGTTCAACGACGAGTTGCGGCGGATCCTGGTGGCGGCAAGCGATGGGACGTATGCGAGCGATACGCAGCCGCTGGCGCGGCTGAATGTTTTTGTGATTGCGCAGGACGGCGCTCAGCTGGCGCGGGGGACGAGCGGCGGTGGCGGTCGCGTGGCGCTGGACTTCTTCGAAGGCGAGAAGAGCCCGGAGCACTTTGCGCGCGAGGCGGCACGGACGGCGATGCTGCAACTGGGGGCGGTGGACGCGCCGGCGGGCGAGATGGAGGTTGTGCTGGGACCGGGATGGCCGGGTGTTCTGCTGCACGAGGCGGTGGGGCATGGGTTGGAGGCGGACTTCAACCGCAAGAAGACGAGCGCGTTTGCAGGTCTGATCGGGCAACAGGTGGCGTCGAGCAAGGTGACTGTGGTCGACAACGGGACGATGCCGGGGCGGCGCGGATCGCTCAACGTGGACGACGAGGGAACGGCGACGCAGGAGAATGTGCTGATCGAGAATGGCATCCTGAAGGGCTACCTGACTGACAAGATGTCGGCCCGGCTGATGGGGACGAAGAGCACGGGCAGCGGACGGCGGGAGAGCTACCAGCAGATCACGATGCCGCGCATGACGAACACGTACATGCTGAACGGCGAGGACATGCCTGAGGACATCATCAGGAGTGTGAAGCGCGGGCTGTACGCGGTGAACTTCGGCGGTGGACAGGTGGACATCACCAACGGAAAGTTTGTGTTTTCAGCGAGCGAGGCTTACCTGATCGAGGACGGTGTGGTGACGCGGCCGGTAAAGGGCGCGACGCTGATCGGGAACGGGCCGGAGGCGCTGAAGTATGTGTCGATGGTTGGAAACGACCTGGCGCTCGATGAGGGTATCGGGACGTGTGGCAAGGCGGGGCAAAGTGTGCCGGTCGGTGTAGGGATGCCGACGGTAAAGCTCGACCGGATGACGGTCGGCGGAACGGGACGGTAAGTGACTATGGCGGCAGCGGAACGAGAGAAGATGTACGAGTGCGAGGTAAAGCGACGGCGCGTGAAGGAAGGCGGCGGATATGAGCCCTTCTGGAAGGTGAAGAAGGTTGCGGACGCGCTGGTGGATAACGACACGGAGTTCCGGTGCAAGGACTGCCGTGGCGAGGTGAAGGTGCTGGGCAAGACGAACAAGGCAGGGACGCCGGCGTATGTGGAGCACAAGTCGGCGGCGGACGGTGAGTTCTGCCCTTCGGGCGCCGGTTTCAAGAAGGCGACGGACGGACGTGTGACGCGCTGGTCGGAGAAGCCGGTCAACTGATCGGGCGAGTTTCGGGCAGTGTGGATGATCGCCTGCCTTGTTGCTGTATATCGGAAAGAATCGTTCACGCACCACGACCGGGAAGTGTCTGCTGAGGAGTTGCGATGGCTATTGAACGCGAGATGTTTGTGGAGTGCGAGGTGAAGCGGCGCAGGGTTCGGGCAGCGGGTGGATATGAGCCGTTCTGGAAGATCAAGACGATCGCCGAGGCGTTGGATGACAATGACACGGAGTTCCGGTGCAAGGATTGCGGCGGACCGGTGAAGGTCGTGAAGCGGAGATCGGAGAACGGACCGGCTCTGCATATTGAGCACAAGTTGAAGACGGACTCGGAGTATTGCCGGGCGGGCGTGCACTTCCTGAAGTCTACGGACGGACGGGAAGCGCGGCTTTCGTCGACACCGGTTCACTAAGGGCGCGAAGTAGCGGGTACGAAGGACAGCCATGGGCGTCGGGACGGGACGCTTGATTGGCCGCACAGCAACATCAGATTTCGACTGGGACCGGCGCTTTTGGTGGAGCGCGGGAGTCCTATCGTGCTGCGAGAGGAAATATCGTGATCCGAAGTGAGAGCGCAGCAACGAATTTGAAGATGCTGGCAGAAGAGGTGCTAGGCAAGGCGCTGCGGGCCGGAGCTACAGATGCCGAGGCGGTGGTGTACGAGGGCGAGGAGTTTTCGGCGCTGGTGCGGCTGGGGCAGGTGGAGACGCTGAAGGAGTCCGGGTCGCGGGCGGTGGGTCTGCGGGTGTTTGTGGGGCAGAGGGTGGCGAGCACATCGTCGTCGGATTTTTCTGAGGACTCGATTGCGCGGCTGGTGGGTGGAGCGATCGAACTGGCGAAGGTGACGAGCGAGGATCCGTTTGCGGGGCTGCCGGAGGCCGGGGAGTTTGGATCGGCGGACGGTGCGGTGCTGGACGGAAGCGACGCAGGCGCGGGGATGGGGCTGTACTTCGAGGATGTGAACGAGATGCCGCCGGCGGAGCGGATCGAGGTGGCGCGGCGGTGTGAGGCGGCGGCGATGGCGTTTGACACACGCATCCAGAACTCGAGCGGAGGCGACTTCGATACGGCGACGTCGCACAAGATCCTGGTGAACTCCCGGGGGTTCGTCGGGGAGTATAGAAAGAGCTACTGCGGGTTCTCGTGTGCGCCGATTGCGCATGACGAGAGCGGAAGGATGCAGCGGAACTACTGGTACTCGAGCGCGCGGACGGTGAAGGGGCTGGAGGATGCGGAAGAGATCGGCCGAATCGCGGCTGAGCGGACGCTGCGGCGACTGGGTGCGCGGCAGGTGAAGACGCAGGCTGCGCCGGTGGTGTTTTCGCCGGAGATCTCGAAGTCGATTATGGGGAGCATCTTTTCGGCGGCGGAGGGCGATGCGATCTACCGGAATGCCTCGATGTTCAACGGGATGCTGGGCGAGCGGGTAGCGGGAGAGAACATCACGATTGTGGACGACGGAACGATGATCTTTGACCGGCACGGGATGCGTGTGGGCGGGTTCGGAACGGCTCCGTTCGACGGCGAGGGGCTGCCAACGCGGCGGACGGTGATTGTTGACAAGGGCATTTTGAAGAGCTACGTGATGAACACGTATACGGCCCGGAAGCTGGGGATGCGATCGACGGGCAGCGCATCGCGGGGGCTGGCGGGAAATCCGGGGACGGGAGCACATAACTTCTACCTCGAGCCGGGAACGCAGACGCCGGAGGAGATTATCGCCGGCGTGACGAGTGGGTTGTATGTGACGGAGGTGATGGGATTCGGAGTGAACCTGGTGACGGGGGACTACTCGCAGGGTGCGAGCGGGATGTGGATTGAGAACGGGGAGCTGGCGTACCCGGTGGAGGAGATTACGATTGCCGGCAACTTGAAGGATATGTACAAGAACGTGGTTGCGGTGGGGAGTGACCTGGAGTTTCGTGGAGCGAACGCGGTGCCGACGATCCGGGTTGAGGGGATGATGATCGCCGGGGCTTAGACGGTTTTGCCTTCGAGAACGCCCGGGCGCGCGGATTCTTTGCCGCACTCGGAGAGACAACGTGATTTGGTGGCTCATCCTTTGAGTTGAGCGGCCGATATGCTCCTTACGGGGAAGACCGGGGAGCGATGGCGGCGAATAGAATTTCGGGTATGGCGGCGGGGTTCCAGTTCGAGCATGAGATTGGGTTCGAGGCGGCTCGCGCGCGGGAGATCGTACGTGCGGTGCCGGAGGGGCCAGGGGTGTTCTGTTTGTACGGGCACTCCGAGGGTGACCAGCCGTATGTGACGCGGACGGCGAATCTGCGGCGGCGGGTGGCGCGTGTGGTGGATCCGCCGGAGATGGTGGGGGCGGATGGAGCTCCGGTGCTCTCGAAGCGACTGAATTTGCGGGAGCGGGTGGGGCGGATCGCGTGGTGTGTGACGGGGTCGGAGTTCGAGTCGCTGCTCGTGCTTTATCGCGCGACGGCGGGGATCTTTGGATATGCAGAGGCGCGGAGGCGGCTGAAGTTGAGGACGCCGTATTTTCTGCGGTTGACCATGGAGCATGCGCATCCGCGGGTGTACTCAACGAACCGGCTGTCCTCTGGAAGGAACGGGCGCGCGTTGAGGGAGACGTACGGACCGTTTCCGTCGCGGATAGCAGCCGAGCGGTACTGCGATGCGGTGCTGGACCTGTTCAAGCTGCGGAGGTGCTGGGAGGATCTGGAGGTGAGCCCGGAGCATCCGGGGTGCGCGTACGGGGAGATGAAGAAGTGCATGGCGCCGTGCAAGATGGCGTGTACGGGCGAGGAGTATGCGGCGGAGGCGCGCGGGGTGAAGGCGTTCTTCGAGACGCGGGGCGAGAGCCTGCTGGCCGGGATCGGGCAGGAGCGGGAGCGGGCCTCGGAGGAGATGGACTTCGAACGCGCTGCGGAGCTGCACCAGAGATACGAGAAGGTAAAGGCGGCGGCGGGTCTGGCGGATGAGCTTGTAAGGGCCGTGCCGGAGCTGCGGGCGGTGATTGTGCAGGCTGCAGGGCGGGATCCAGAGGTTGAGGCCCGACATGCTGAGGAGGCGGCGGTGTTTCTGCTGGAGCGCGGGTGCCTCCGTGGACCGGAGCGGATGAGCACACTTGGGGTGCGGGCCGTGCGGGAGCAGACGAGTGTGGGATCGAGCCTTTTCGCGCAGCCGCTGATGCTGCAGGCGGTTCCGCTGGGGCCGGAGACGGGTGGGATCGGGGTGGTCGAGGAGACGGGCGGGGGGGCGACTTCGGGGATGGCGGAGGCGCCTGAGGAACGTGTCCGGCGAGTGCTGGGCGTGCTGGCAGGCGAGACAGGAGGGGTGGATGACAGCGCGATGTTGAGCGATCATCTTTCGCTGCTGCGCCGGTGGTACTACAGGCCGGAGAAGCAACGGGCGGGCGAGGTCTTTCTCCCGGGCGTGGATGGGAGCTGGCCGGTGCGGCGGATTCTGCGAGGGGCCGCGCGGGTGGTGATCGGCGAACCAAAGGCGATGCAGGAGACGAACCGGGAGGCGGCCAAGGTGATGAAGACCAAGGTGCTGCATGAGGGCAGGCCGGATGTTGAGAGAGTGGTTCCGGTGGTGGAGAAGGCGAGCACATACCGGAGCCGGAGGAAGAAGGCGGTCGTGCCGGGCGATGTCGTTTGAGGTTGCGCGTTGTGGAAGTGCCGGGACTCGGTCGGCGCGTCGAGACCATTCGGGAGGATGTGACGGCGAGGCGGCTGCTGTGTGCTGCGCTGGTAGACTTTTTACAGGGGTGATTCCGCTTGATTGAGCTGGCGTTTTCGATATTGGCTTCGGACTTCGCGCACCTGGCGGACGAGGTGGCGGCGGCGGAGCGGGGCGGGGGAACGATCGTGCATGTGGATGTGATGGACGGCCACTTTGTGCCGAACATCACGTTTGGGCCGGCGATGGTGAAGGCGCTGCGACCGGTGACGAAGCTGCCTCTGGACTGCCACCTGATGATCGAGAACCCGGACCAGTTCATCCCGGAGTTTGCGGAGGCGGGGGCGGATTTCGTCAGCGTGCACCAGGAGGCCTGCCGCCATCTGCACCGGACCTTGCAGCTGATTGCGCAGCATGGGATGCGGCCGGCGGTGGTGATCAATCCAGCGACCCCGGTGGAGATGCTGATTGAGGTGCTTCCGATGGTGCACCACGTCCTGGTGATGAGTGTGAATCCGGGGTTTGGGGGGCAGCAGTTTCTGCCGCTGGCGCTGGACAAGATCGAGCAACTTGCGGAGCTGCGGACGGAGATGGGTCTGAATTACCGGATCGAGGTGGACGGAGGCGTGGCTCACGATACGGTGGCGCGGGTCGTCGAATCAGGAGCGGACATGTTGGTAGCGGGTTCCGCGGTGTTCTCGAAGGGCAGAACCGAAGAGAATGCGAGGGAGCTGCTGCGGCTGGCGCGTGAGGCTGGAGCGGCTTCGGAGCAGGCCGGTGAAGCTGCAGACGATGAGGCCGGAGCGGCACGAAAGCAGCAGGAAGACTAGAATATCGGGAGACTTCCCGCGCTAAGGCGCAGGAAGCGATGGAGTTCGACGCGTGATGAATCAACGACTTTGTTTTGGGTTTACCAGGTCTTTCTTTCCGACGAAGAGGATGAGCCTGCTGGCTGGAGTTGCGGTGGCCGGCATGCTGATGGGCGAGACGGGAGCGTGGGCGCAGGTGACAGGCTCATCGCAGCAGACGACAGATGCCCAGGGCCGGGCGCAGGAGAGCGTGACGCTGAGCGCGCCGCTGAACAAGAGCAAGAAGCAGAAGGACGACAAGGTCGTTCAGTCCAAGGACACGAAGAAGGCTGCGAGGAAAGAGAAGAAGATCGATCCGCTGGTGGGCAAGGATGTGGGCCTGCCCGACAAGCAGCTGTACGACAAGGCTTTGGAGCAGACGAAGAAGGGTCACTACGACGTGGCGAGGCTGGATCTGCAGACGCTGCTGAATACGTACCCGGACTCCCAATACCAGATGCGGGCGAAGCTGGCGATTGCGGACAGCTGGTACAAGGAGGGCGGAACGGCAGCGCTGACGCAGGCGGAGAGTGAGTACTCGGACTTCCGGGTGTTCTTCCCGAATGCACCGGAGGCGGCCGAGGCCCAGATGCGTATTGGCGACATCTACTTCCGGCAGATGGACAAACCGGACCGCGACTACACCAAGGCCACGCACTCCGAGGAGGAGTACCGGAGGATGCTGACGGACTACCCGGACTCGACGCTGGTGCCGCAGGCGAAGCAGCGGCTGCGCGATGTCCAGGAGGTGCTGGCGACACGGGAGAGCACGATTGCGGGCTTCTATGCCACGCACATGAACTGGCCGGCAACGATTGCGCGGTACCAGACGGTGGCGGACACGTATCCGCAGTACAGCCACATGGACGATGTGCTGATCGGTCTTGGGGACTCTTACGCCGCCGAGGCCCGGATGGTGCGGATGCAGCGGCAGATGCCGGAGGCTGCGAGGGCGAGGCTGGAGAAGATCTACGACGACCAGGCGGCGGATGCGTACCGCAAGGTGGTGCTGGAGCACTCGGCTGCACCGCATGTTGAGGATGCGAAGGATAGATTGGCTGCGATGAATCTGCCGATTCCCACACCGACACCGGAACAGGCGCAGGCGAGTGCGGCTCTGGAGAACAGCCGCCAGCAGTACCGGCTGCAGGACAGGGCGAAGCTGCTGGTGTTTCACCAGCCGGACGTAGTGCAGGCTGCACGGCTTGGCGATCCGACGCTGGTGGACCCGAAGCCGACGATTGCGCCGGTGGTGACGAAGCAGATTGTTGCGGCGTTCAACGGTGCGTTGAATCCGGGCGCTCCCCGGACTGATGGGACACCGGTGCCGGTGACCACGGCGGAGACCAATGGAGCGACAGCCGCCCCTACGACTCCGGCAGCGCCTCTGGCTTTCCAGGATGTGCCTGCGGCCGACGGAACTGCAAGCGGTGGAGACGGAAGCGTGACCACGGCCGTGCCGGCGGGAGCGTCGCCTGCGAGCGGCGGCGGAGCTTCGGTTGGGGCCGAGATCCTGACGCCGGGTGTTCGAACGGGAGTTGCGGATCCGAATGGCGGCTTGAAGCCGGTTGGGCCGGGCGATACGACGGCGCTGCCTCCAATTGAGAAGGCCGGGGCTGCACCGGATCAGGTGAACGACATCACCCCGGGAACGAAGCAGGCGCCTACGCAAACGGCATCGGGGAACCGGAAGAAGGTAAAGCCGGGCTTCGACAAGAGCGACGAGTCATCGAGCAAGCACAAGAAGAAGAAGGGCCTGGACAAGCTGAATCCGCTGTAAGGCTCTTACAGAGGTCCAAGTCTTACAGAGGTCTAAGAGGGACGCGCTTCGGCTGCGTCCCTCTTTCTTTGCGCATTGCCGGCTTCAGGTGCGCTGGACGGGGGCTCGGCGATGCTGCTACACGGGGTAGGGATAGCGGCTGCGGCGCACGAGATAGATGATGAGGCCGATGATGCCGGCGAGGATCAGGATGGGTCCGGCGAGCACGGCGAGGCCGAGACCGCTTGAGAGCACGGCACGATCACCATGGACGCTGGCGCTATCCGGGATATCGGTGGTGCTGAGTGCGGCGGCGAGATCGCCGTTGATGCGATCGTTTTCTCCGAGGCGAAGCGTGCTGAAGAGGACGGCTACATCGCCGGAGATAGTGCGGTCGGGGTCGGCTGCGACGGTTCCGAAGAGGACAGCCATGTCGCCGTGAATGTCTCCCCTGACGTTGACGGTGCAGAAGGCGCACGCCACGTCACCCGCGGTCTCTCCCTCTTCGATGTTGATTGTGGAGAAGACGGCGACACGATCGTTGCCCGAACCGTGGTTTCCGCTGCGCAGCAGCGCGAAGACGATGAAGACGGCGAGAAGAACTTTCGACATACGGCTGACCTCAGGTAGGAGAAGTGTAGGCCGGACTTGAGCGGAGTTGTAGTGACAGATGTCATCCCCAGCCGAGCGGCGGGATGGGGGGATCTCCTGCCACGTGAATGCTACGCTAGAGGGCGATGAGCCGAGAGCTGCCAAAAGCATACGAACCGAACGAGATTGAACAACGCTGGGCCGAGTACTGGGTACGGGAACGGCTGTTTGACGTACCCGGAATCCCGGAGGGTACGCCCGGTGCTCAAAAAAAGTTTGTCATGTTGCTTCCTCCGCCAAATGTGACCGGCCGCCTGCACATGGGACACATGCTGAACCAGACGGAGATGGACATCCTGACGCGTTGGCACAGGATGCGAGGCGAGACTGCGATGTGGGTTCCGGGCACGGACCATGCGGGCATTGCGACCCAGATGATGGTGGAGCGACAGCTGGCAGGCGAGGGTACGAGCCGGCAGGAGC
The DNA here is from genome assembly GCA_963719405.1 of uncultured Acidobacteriaceae bacterium. Lineage (GTDB taxonomy): Bacteria > Acidobacteriota > Terriglobia > Terriglobales > Acidobacteriaceae > Edaphobacter. Next base: position 2,686,033 of record OY970381.1, on the reverse strand, counting down.
TGGGCCGCACGGCGTTCGTCGAGCGCGTCTGGAAGTGGAAGTGCGTCTATGGCGGCGCCATCCTGGACCAGATGAAGCGGCTGGGCGCGAGCGTGGACTGGAGCCGCGAGTACTTCACGATGGACGAACGGCTGAGCCGCGCGGTGAAGGAGGCGTTTGTCCGCCTGCACGAACAGGGGCTGATCTATCGCGGGGCCTACATCGTGAACTGGGATCCGGCGATTCAGACGGCGGTTTCGGACCTGGAGGTAGTGCACGAGGAGCGCGTGGGCCGGATCTACCATGTGCGGTATCCGCTGGCCGATGGAACCGGGTCGATCGTGATTGCGACGACGCGGCCGGAGACGATGCTGGGTGACGTTGCGGTGGCGGTGAATCCGGCCGATGAGCGGTATGCGATGTTTGTGGGCAAGATGCTGCGGCTGCCGCTGAGCGGCGTCGATGGCGGGCCGGAGCGCGAGATCCCGGTGGTCGCGGACGAATGGGCGAACCCGGAGTTTGGGACGGGCGCGGTGAAGGTGACTCCGGCGCATGATCCGAATGACTTCGCGATTGGGCAGAGGCACGGCCTTCCGCAGCTGGTGGTGCTCGATGAGAGGGCGCAGGTGTCGCTTGCGGGTTCGCCGTACGACGGCATGGACAGGTATGTAGCGCGCGAGAAGATCGTGGAAGACCTGCGCGGGATGGACCTGCTGGTGGAGGTGAGGGAGCACATGCACGCGGTGGCAACGAGCCAGCGAAGCGGTGTGGTGATTGAGCCGCGACTTTCGATGCAGTGGTTTCTGAAGATTAAGCCGCTGGCGGATAAGGCGATTGCGGCGGTCAAGGAGGGGCACATCCGGTTTACGCCGGAGATGTATGCGAAGACATACTTCGAGTGGATGGGGAACATCCATGACTGGTGCATATCGCGGCAGCTTTGGTGGGGGCACCGGATTCCGGCGTGGCACTGCGCGACCTGCGGGAAGACGACGGTTGCGCGGGATGCTCCGGAGGCGTGCGAGTTCTGCGGCGCCACGGATGAGGCCCTGACGCAGGAGACGGATGTTCTGGATACGTGGTTCAGCTCGGGCCTGCTGCCGTTTACGGCGTTTGGATGGCCGGAGCACACCGAGGATCTAGCGGAGTTCTATCCGACGCAGCTGCTGGTGACGGGATTCGACATCCTGTTCTTCTGGGTGGCGCGAATGATCATGCTGGGGACGCACTTCATGCTTGACGTTCCCATGCCGGACGGATCGGCGCGGACGCTGGGCGAGGCGGTGCCGTTTCGCGAGGTGTACATCCATGCGCTGGTGCGCGATGCCGACCGGCAGAAGATGTCAAAGACGAAGGGCAACGTGATCGATCCGATCGACATTATCGGGCGGTTCGGGACGGATGCGGTGCGGTTTACGCTGGCGAGCATGGCGTCGCCGGGGACGGATATTGCGTTCAGCGAGGCCCGGACGGAGGGAAACCGGGCGTTTGCGAACAAGATCTGGAATGCGGCGCGCTTCCTGTTCATGCAGATCGATCGGGCGACGGAGGCGGGCTACGCGATGTCGATGCGGGAGGTTGGAGCGCCGCTGACGGAGTTGCCGGAGGGTACGCCGCTCGAGACACGATGGATCTTCGCGCGGATGAGCGCGGTGTGTGCGGAGGTGGACCGGGCGCTGGGGGAGTACCGGTTCGATGAGGCGGCGAATGCGGTGTACCAGTTCTTCTGGGGCGAGTTCTGCGACTGGTATCTGGAGCTGGTTAAGCTGCGGCTCGAGTTCGGGGAGGGTACAGAAAAGAACCCAGTGACCGCCGTGACGCTGGCATCGCTGGTGGGTGTATTCGAGAGCGCGTTACGGCTGCTGAGTCCGTTTATGCCATTTCTGACGGAGGAGATCTGGCATGCCCTGTACGGCGAAGCGCCTCCTGCGAAGTCGATCGCGCTGACACGATATCCGCAGGCGGTGGACTTCCCTGCCGACGAGGCATCGGTGCGGGCGATGTCGACGCTGCAGGAGCTGATTGTGACGGTTCGCGGGCTGCGGAAGGAGCTGGGTGTACCGGAGAAGGAGGCCGCACCGATTCAGCTGTTTGCGGAGAATCGCGTGCTGGCGCTGGCGGATGCAAACTCTGACATGCTGGCGCGCATGGCTCGCGTGGCCTCGGTCGAGTTTGCGGGAGAGGCGTTGACGGGCGGGAATGCGCGGTCGACTGCGGAGTTCGACGTTGCAGTGGTCTATGAGCGGCAGATCGATGTGGCGGCGGAGCGCGAACGGCTGAGCAAGGAGCTGGCGAGGCTGGAAAAGGGTCTGACGGCGGCGGAGCGGCAACTTGGGAATGAAGGCTTCGTGGCGAAGGCGCCGGCCCACATCGTGGAAGGCTTGAAGAGACAGGCGGCCGAGACGAAGGGGCTGTACGAGAAGGCAAGAAGCGCGATGGAAGCGCTCCCACCGGGTTGATGGGTGACTTGTGGATCGGTCATCCTAGCGAGAAGAGGCGCTGCCCAAACGGCAGCGCCTCTCTTTCCTTCGTCCAGGAACCAGCTATGAGCGGTGCTGCTTTCCACTCCGGTTGATCTCCTGCGGAGGCTCCTTCAGGTTGGGCTGTATGTTTGCGGGCTGATTGCCCTGAGGAGGGGTGTGCTCGTCGAAGCCATTCTTCCGATGCGCGGCGTGAGAGTGGGCGTGGGCGGTGTCATCACCGGGAACAGCGTCGTGGGAGTTGACCTTTCGGGTGTGGGCATCAGCCTCGTGCATGGCTTGCTGACTGTCCTTGCTGGACGGATGTTGCTCGTTTTGCTTCGACATGGTTCCCTTTCGTAGTTGCGGTTGCCGGAGGCGGCGGACCGGATTGCCGAGTTGCCGCCCAGGCACCTCGCTCAGTCCTTCAGAATGGCATCGACATCTTCTGGTGAGGGTTTGGCCGCGCTGGTATCGACAGCCTCGTCGCCAAAGTCGCGGGCGCCATACTCGTAGTCCGTTCCGCCGTCGGTGGGCTGAGCTCCTCCGGGCTGCGCGCGGCGTTCTTCTTCGTTGAGCCCCCATCCCTGCTCATGGGCGAATTCGCCGGCGAGACCACGGGAGTGCTCCCCGAAGCCACGCGGTTCCGTAAGGTCCGGACGTGCGTCTTTCTCTTCTGCCATATGCGTTTACCTCTGATGTGAGATGAGGGGCGCCGAGGCTGGGTAGCCTCATCCGTCAGACCGGCCTTTCGACCTTGGTCTGGTCCACGGCGATGGTGACGTTCTCGTGTTTGATGTCGAGACGCAGCCGGTTGAAGAGGCTCATGTAGATGTTGGCGATCCAGACGAGGGCGAACCAGGCTATGAGGTAGCCGCGCCAATCGTCGTAAAGCATGCGGAAGCGCGTGAGTATGAGGAAGAAGGCGGTGACGTAGTGACTGAAGCAGTACTCGCAGGTGAAGAGATAGAAGAACTTGCGGATAACGAGAGGACGGGTGTTCTGGCTCTTCTCTTTACAGAACTCGCGGGGCTCTCGGAAGACCTCTTCGTGGGTCACGGTCCAGGAGGCGCAGGCGATCGGCAGACCGAGCAGAACGAGGTAAGCGAATTGGTGCGACAGCGTCATCATATGGCGTTGTGATGCTGGCAGTAAGATGCAGGTGGCGGCCGGAGGGCTGACGAGATGGACTGGAAGAGCAAGAGAATCAGAAAGATTCTGGAGACGGCGCTGGCCGAGGACAAGGCCGCCGAGGATGTGACGACCGCACTGACCGTGGGGGCGAGGGTACGGGCGACGGGGACGATCGTGGCGAAGCAGCCCTGCGTCGTCGCGGGACTGGGTTCGATTCCGGTGTTTCTGGAGATCTTCGCGGAGATGAATGGGGGGTCGGTAGGACGGTTCGAGGTTGTGAGTCACCCGGAGATCTTCGACGGCGTGCGGGCAAAGAAGGGGCAGACTCTGGCGGTCATACGGCACAATGCGGCGGCCATTCTTTCGTGCGAGCGAGCGATCCTGAACCTGATGCAGCGGATGAGCGGAATCGCGACGATCACGAACACGTACGTGAGGGCGCTGGCAGGAACGCAGACAAAGGTACTGGATACCCGGAAGACCATTCCCGGATTGAGAGCCCTGGACCGGTACGCGGTGTGCTGCGGGGGCGGGCTGAATCACCGGCAGGATCTGCGGGACGGGATCCTGATTAAGGGAAGCCATATTGCTCTGGCGGGAGGTGTCGGGCCGGCTCTGGAGCGGGCGCTGAAGGGCCGGAAGCAGGGCCAGGTTGTGCAGGTGGAGGTCCGGTCGCAGGAAGAGCTCGAGCAGGCGATGGTCGGCGGTGCTGAATCGATCCTGCTGGACAACATGACTCCCGCGGCAGTGAAGCGAGCTGTCAGGGCGATTCGCGAGGTTTTGCCGCGCGTGCCGATCGAGGCGTCGGGCAGCATCACGCTTGAAACAGTGAAGGCCTACGCGGACGCGGGCGTGGACTACGTGACGGTCGGCGCACTGACCCACTCTGTGATGGCCGCGGATCTGAGCATGCGCATCACGCCCGACGTCTCGTAGAGCTTCGGCGGTCAAAGGTAAAGGTTTGAGCGAATTCGACACAGAGCTTGTTGAAGCCGGGCTTGCAGAGACACGGTTTGCCGGTTGCGTGCGGCACTTCCCTTCTGTCGGTTCGACGAACTCGTTGGCGATGGCGGCGGCGCAGGATGGCGCATGTGAGGGGGTTTGGGTCGCCGACGAGCAGACGGCGGGACGGGGGCGCGGAGGACACGGGTGGCACTCCGCGGCGGGCGACGGCTTGTATGCGAGTGCGCTGGTCATGCCCGGCGTTCCGGCCGCTCGAGCGCTTTGGATCTCGCTCGCGACGGCTCTTGCTGCGCGCGCGGCGATCTCCAGGGCAAGCGGCCTGACGGTGGACATCCGCTGGCCGAATGACCTGATGCTGAGCGGTCGAAAGTGTGGCGGCATCCTGGTGGAGAGCGCCATCCCGGCCGTTCGAGAGAACGCCCCGGGAACGATGCGCTTTGCGGTGATCGGGGTGGGCATTAATGTCAATCACGAGAGCTTTCCTGGGGATCTATGCGATGTCGCGACTTCGCTGCGAAGAGAGGCAGGGCGAGAGATCGCGCGCGAGGAGTTGCTGGTTGCTCTGCTTGAGAGTCTTGACGGCGAGTTGCAGAGGCTTGAAGCGGAGACGACGGAACGACCGAATCTGCTGGACCGGTTCGAGGCGGCCTCGAGTTGGGTGAGGGGCAAGCGGGTCAGAGTGGGGGAGGCGGACGGCTATACTGGCGTTACGGCGGGATTGAGCCCGGAGGGCTTCCTTCTGGTGGGGGGAGATGACGGAAGGCAGCACACTGTGCTGTCGGGCGGAGTGCGCGAACTGAAATAGTTACATAACGAGGCGGGAGAGCGAAGATGCTACTGGCACTCGATGTCGGCAACACAAATATCGTGCTTGGTTTATATCGGCTGGGCTCCGAAGGAGTTGAGGCAGAGTTGGTGGCGAACTGGCGCGTGACAACGCCACGGGCCCAGACCGCGGACGAGTTCGGTCTGCTGCTTAAGAGTTTGTTTGGTCTTCGCGGACTGGAGCTGGGCGTCGTGGACGGGATTGCGATCGCATCGGTGGTTCCGCCGCTGGACTCAGCGCTTCGCCTGATGTGCGAGATCTATTTCGGAGTAAAGCCGCTCTTCATTGAGCCGGGCGTGAAGACCGGCGTGCCTGTGCTTACCGATAATCCAACGGAGGTCGGCGCGGACCGGATTGTGAACTGCGTGGCGGGGTACGATCGGTTTCGCGGACCAGTGATTATTGTGGATATGGGAACTGCGACGAAGTTCGATGTGGTCTCGAAAAACGGCGAATTTCTCGGAGGAGCTATCGCGCCGGGCCTGGGCATATCGGCGGAGGCGCTATTTTCACGCGCGGCAAAGCTTCCGCGCGTGGACGTGAAGAAGCCCTTGAAGGTGATCGGAACGGGCACTGTCGACAACATGCAAATAGGGCTTTACTACGGGTACATCGGTCTGGTGGATGGGATACTGGAGCGGATGCTGGAGGAGATGGGGCCGGAGACAAAGACGATCGCGACGGGTGGTCTGGCGCGTCTGATTGCAGGGGGATCCAAGTACATCGGAGCGGTGGATGAGATGCTGACGCTCTCGGGACTGCGCATTCTTTATGAACGTAACCTGGATCGACACAAGCGGGGCAAGACAACAGCCTGACGCCGAACGGAAACACGTCGCGCAATACGTAACACATGCAGAACTACTTCAATTACTTCACGGAGATCGAGGAGCGCTTTCAGCAGAGGCGCGGGTCGTTGCTGATGTTGTCGACGCTGGACTGGGCACTGATCGAGACGTGGAGAGAGGCGGGCGTGCCGGTTGAGGCAGTGCTTCGTGGAATTGACGACGCCTTCGATAAGTATGACGCGAAGGCGCTGCGGGCCAAGGGGCGCGTGCGAAAGGTAAATGGTCTGGGGTGGTGTGCGCAGAGCGTCATGGAGGCGGTCGAGGCGATGCGCGATGGAGCGGCGGGCGGAAGCCCGGATTCAGCCACCCGGCCAGAGCCCGAGAGCGGATTCGAACTCGACCGGGTGAGCAGCTTTCTGGAGGGGAACGCGTCGCGGTTGGAGCGTAGCGCTCTGCCCTCGCCAGCGGCGAAGTTGACGTCTGATATCGCTTCGCGGCTGCGGGCTTTGGCTCATGAGATTCGTGCTGGACGAGGCGGATCACTTGAAGACCTGGACAGGACGCTTACAGTGCTTGAGGAGCAGATGTTTGGTGCGCTGATGGCGGCGGCCACGGAGGACCAGTTGATCATGTTCCGGGAGCAGTCGGCGCGTGAGCTTGCGCCATACCGCGGGAAGATGGGCGCTGTGCAGATCAAGCAGGTGCAGCAGCAGTTTCTGCACAAACGCCTGATCGAAGCGAGTGGACTTCCGCGCTTGAGCCTGTTCTACATGAGCCTGGGATGAAGCTGACAATCGAGAAGGCGGTTTACGGAGGTGCTGGTCTGGCACGAGATCCAGATGGCCGGGCGATCTTTGTGCCCTACGTCCTGCCCGGAGAGTTGGTCGACATAGCTTTGGAGGAGCCGGGTTCCGGACCGATCAAGGGCATGTTGAATCACGTCGAAGAGGCTTCGGCGGGCAGGAGGGAGGCGCGATGCAGGCACTTCGGGCGGTGCGGAGGTTGCCAGTATCAACACGCAACCTCTGAGTTGCAGCTGGCAATGAAGGCCGACATCCTGAGTGAGACGCTGGAGCGTGCGGGGCTTCGCGACAGGCCAAAGATGATGGTGCACGCAGGCGAACCCTGGGGTTATCGCAATCGGATTCGGTTGCGAGTGGAGGAGGTGGCGGGTGCGATCCGTGTTGGTTACAATCTGCGCGACACGCGAGAGTTCCTGCCTATTTCGGAGTGCCCCATCTCTGCACCGCTTCTATGGAAAGCGGCTACAGAATTGACGGAGCTGAGCAGGACCGACCGGAGATGTGCTGCATGGCTGCGGAGTTCGGGTGAGATTGAATTGTTTGCGACCGGCGATGAGGTTTCGTTGCAGATGACGCTGTTTCTTCGTGAGGAGAGGTCGGAGGGGTTCGCGGAGTTCTGCGAGAGGGTGAGAGGGGTGGTGCCGGAGTTGGTGGGGGCGGGGACGAGTCTGGGCCGGGCGGCCGTCGGGGCGAGCTGGGGAAGAGGCGGCATGTCGTATGTTGTTGCAAACAAGGGGTATTGGGTGACGCGTGGAGGGTTTTTCCAGGTGAACCGGTTTCTTCTGGAGGAGCTGGTAGGGGTTGTCACGGGCGGGCGTAAAGGGTTGATTGCATGGGACTTGTTTGCGGGGGTGGGCTTGTTTTCGCGGGTGCTGGCGGATGGGTTTGAGCGAGTTCTGGCGGTTGAGGCAAATGCAACAGCCATAAGGGACTTAGTGTCGGCAAAGGAGCCGAATGTTCGGGGTTTACCGGCAGTTGTGGGGGATTTTCTGCGGGGTGCGGTTCTGGAGCGCGAGAGACCGGACCTCGTTGTGATGGATCCGCCGCGCGCGGGTGCAGGGGCAGAGGTTTGCGGATTGCTGGCGCGGATGCAAGTGCCTGAGATTGTGTATGTTTCGTGCGATCCGACGACGCTCGCGAGGGATTTGCGGCGGATGGTAGACTCCGGCTACAACCTCGCCGAGCTGCATCTGGTTGACCTGTTCCCACAGACGTTTCACCTGGAGACGGTGGCTGTTTTACGGCGGTAACCGTGGTGAATCTGTGGTGAACGGATGGTGATTTGCGGCTTCCGGGTGGTCACGGGCTAAGGGCAGGTTCTGTAGCGGATGCGGTTGCGTCGCCTTTGCGCCGGGTGAGGGAGCCGGGATGGGACCCGGAGCTCTGGCCCAAGGGTGAGCGGCTGAGGCGTCTAAGGTTTCGGCAGGCTCCCCTGCTGGCTGCGACTGGCTGGTTTGCGCTGGGTGAGCTGATGGGGCTCTCGGGGTGGCGGCCGGGGATTCTGCTGCTGTGCGCGGTTGCGCTGATGGTTGCACTTTGTATCTGGTCGCTGCGACGCGCGGCGCGGATGGTGCTGGTTCCGGTGGCCGGGCTTTGGATGACGGTGGGTATGTGGAGCGCGCAGGTGCGGCCCGCGCCCTCTCCGCAGACGGCGCTGCTGGGGTATGCGGACAATCTGAGCCGGGAGGTGCGAGGGCACGTTGTGCGGGTGCGGGCGCTCCCTCCACGGGTGGAGGCGGGGGCCGCGGACTCGGAGGGATGGGCGGGGCAGTTTGACGAGCAGGCGGCGGCGGTGGGGGCGTTGCAGGTGGACGTGGAGGTGAACGCGGTCGAGTATCTGACACCGGATGTGTCACAGATGGTGCCGGTCGAGGGCGGGGTGCGAGCCACGTTGATAGCGGACAAGGGGGCGCTGCCCGAGCTCGGGTGTGGGGATGAGGTGCAGGGGCCGATGCGGATGCGGGAGCCAGAGCGGTACCGCGATCCGGGAGCATGGCAGTATGCGGACTACCTGCTGGCGCAGGGCATGAGCGTGCATGCGAGTGTGCATGCGGCGAAGCTGCGGGTGGTGGGCCACGACGGCTCGACCATCGCATGCCGAGTGCAGGCGGCGCAGGGATGGGCGAGCGGGCGGGTGCTCGGGTATGTGCGCTCGCGGCCGAACCGGATGATGCCCAGGCCGTTGCGTCTGACGGCCGACGACGCCGGGATGTTGAACGCGATGCTGTTTGGGGACCGGGCGGGGCTGAACCACACGCTGCGGCTGGGATTTGAGCGGACCGGATCGTTCCACCTGTTTGTAGTTTCGGGGATGCATGTGGCGCTGGTGGCGGGGGGGATCTTCTGGTTTGCGAGGCGGCTGCGGTTGCGGGAGTGGATGGCGACGGTTGCGACGATCGGCCTGACGGGGGGATATGCGGTGCTGACGGGGTTTGGCCCGCCGGTGCAGCGGGCGCTGTGGATGACCTCGATCTTTCTTGTGGCGAGGCTGCTCTCGCGAGAGCGGAGCGTGCTGAACGCGCTGGGTGCGGCGGCGATGGGGGTGCTGGTGCTGGACCCAGCGGCGCTGTTTACGGCGAGCTTCCAGATGACGTTTCTGGCGATCGTGTCCATCGCCGGGATAGCGGTGCCGATGGGGGAGCGGAGCTTTGTGCGGTATGCGCGCGCCGCGAAGGGGGTACGGGAGGAGTGGAGGGATGCGGGGATGGAGCCGCCGATCGCGCAGTTCCGGGTGATGCTGCGGATGTGGGGGGAGAGTGTGTCGGGGGTGCTGGGGGGATGGGGGTCCGGGCTGCCGGCCGCGATGGTGAGGATGTGCCTGTGGGCGATGGAGCTGGCGCTGATCGGGACGGTGGCGGAGATGGTGATGGTGTTGCCGATGGCGGTGTACTTTCACCGGGCGACGGTGTTTGCGCTGCCGGCGAATATGCTGAGCGTCCCGGTGGTGGGGTTGCTGGTGCCGGTGGCGGTGGCGGCGTTTGCGGCGATGCTGGTGAGCCCGTGGGTAGCGGCGCTGCCGGTTGCGCTGACGGCGATGCTGTTGCACGGCGTGACCGCGGTGATCGGGCGGATAAGCCATGTGGCCGCGGCGGATGTGAGGGTCCCGGGGCCGGTGTGGTGGGTGGCGGCGGGGGCGGTGGTGGTTTGGGCGTTGTGTTGCTGGGCGGTTCGGCGAAGCGGGAGGTGGGCGGTGGGAGCGGCGCTGGCGTTGCCGGCGGTGGCGGCCGTGGTGCTGTGGCCGGAGCGGCCGGTGACGACGGGCGGGGTGATGGAGGTGACCGCGATCGACGTGGGGCAGGGCGACTCCCTGCTGGTGGTGGGGGCGAATGGACGGACGATGCTGGTGGATGCGGGTGGGCCGGTGGGCGGGGTGACGGAGGCTGCGGCGGCGACGAGCAGCTTCGATGTGGGTGAGGAGGTGGTGTCGAGTTATCTGTGGAGCCGGCGGATCCGGCGGCTGGACGTCCTGGCGCTGAGCCATGCGCACAGCGACCACATGGGAGGGATACCGGCAGTGCTGAGGAACTTCAGGCCAAAGGAGCTTTGGGTGGGGGTCGATCCGGACTCAGAGGCGTACCGGGCGCTGCTGGAGGAGGCACGTGAGCTTGGGGTGACGGTGCGGCACTTCCGTGCGGGCGACGCGTTTGGGTGGGGAGCGGAGAGGGTGGAGGTGCTGTCGCCGGGGGTTGGGTATGCGAATGCGGGGTCGCCGAAGAACGACGACTCGCTGGTGCTGCGCGTTGAGCTTGGGCGAGGGAGCGTGCTGCTGGAGGGGGATGCGGAGGGGCCGAGCGAGCGGGCGATGGTGGCGGGCGGGCGGGTGCGGCCGGTGACGCTGCTGAAGGTAGGGCACCATGGGAGCCGGAGCTCGACCTCGGAGGAGTTTTTCGCGGCGGCTGCGCCGAGGGATGCGGTGGTTTCGGTAGGCAAGGGGAATACGTTTGGGCATCCGCGGGGAGAGGTGATCGGGCGAATTGCGGAGTCGGGTGCGCGGCTTTACCGGACGGATGAGTTTGGGCTGACGACGTTTCTGGTGGGGAGAAATGGAGGGATTGCGGAGGTGGTTGGGGGTGGGGACTGAGGTAGGAAGGTGCGGGAGGCGGGGAGCTGCCGGATCAGCGTTGCTTTGCGAGCTCCTGGAGACGAGTGCGAAGTTGCTGGATCTTTTCTTGCGGGAGGAACTGGCCGTCTAGGATTACCCCTGAGATGGAACGGGTGTTGCTGATGTTCTCGAGTGGGTTGCGGTCGAGGAGGAGGAGGTCAGCGAGCTTGTGCGGATCGACGGTGCCGAGATCGGCCTCCCGGTGGAGGAAGAGCGCGGGATTGATGGTTGCGGTCTGAAGGGCCTGAAGCGGCGTGAAGCCGGCGGCGACCAATCGCTCGAGCTCCCGGTGCAGGCTGATGCCGGGGATGACATCGACGCCGGCGGGTGTGTCTGTGCCGGCGAGAAAGGGGACGCCGGCGAGGTGGAGGCGGCGGACGATGCCGAGCTCATGCTCGACGAAGCGTTGGCGGATGGCGAGGGGATCGGTATCGAGGGAGGCGGCGATGCCTTTCTGCATGGAGGGCCAGAGAGTTGTGCTCCAGGAGTGGGGAGCGAAGGCGAGGTCGGGATCCTGATGGAAGTCGATGTTGTCGACGAGCCACTGACCACGCTCCCAGAAGAGGGTTGGGCACTGCCAGACGTGGTGCCCGGCGATGAGGTCGATGATGCGCTGTTCGCGCGCGGGATCGTAGGTGGAGAGGAGCTTGGCGACGGTTTTGGTGTGCTGCGGGTCTCCGTAGCTGCCGGAGAGGAAGGTGTCTTCGTTGGGGGAGCTGGCTTCGAAGATGCCGATGAGGTGCTCAAAGGTGCGCTGGCCGGAGGAGATGGCTTCGGAGGCGCGGATGCTGTCGGGAACGTGGCCTTCGAAGTCGATGTGGTCGCGGTGGGCCTGGTCGGCGATGGCGAAGTAGGCATCGCGCGGGATGCCGGACTGAACCTTGATGAAGTCGACGCCGCGCGTGTGCAGCATATCGACGGCATTGCGGCCGGTGGCGGGCGTGGTGATGGGGATGGCGGCCTTGTAGGAGGATTTTGCGCCGTCGAGCATGGGTCCGGAGACGACCATGCGGGGACCGAGGAGGCGATGCGCGGCGATGGCGCCCCGGGCCGCGAGCACGGGGTCCAGCGCGCTGCCCATGTCGCGGATGCCGGTGATGCCGAAGGCGACGAAGAGTGGGAGGACGAGATCGTTGCCGTTGGCGGCGGTGTGATCGAAGAAGACGTGGGTGTGCATGTCCCAAAGGCCGGGGATGAGGAAGCGACCGTGGGCATCGACGACTTTGCCGGTGGGAGGCGCGGGACCGTGGGCGGCGACGGATGCGATGCGGCGGCCGTGGATGACGACGGTGGTGTCTGGGCGGAGCTGGCCGTCGGTGACGTCGACGAGGGTGGCGTGGGTGATTGTGAGTGTCTGGGCGGAGGCGGGGGCGGCTACACCGATCAGGACGGAGGCGAGGAGGAGATGGAGACGCACGAGCTCATGCTATCTGCTGGAGTGGGTGCCCGGAGGTGGGGGCGGTGAGGGGCCGGGGACGACGGGGATTGGGACTGCACCTGCCCGAATCCGGAATATGTGGTCACCGGCGGCGGTGCGGTGGTAGTGTGTGCGCATGAAAAACGTGTTGATGGCGTGCGTGGCTGTGGTGGCTCTGACGGGGACGGTGCTTCCGGCGGGCGGCGGTCAGATCGATCTTTCGCGCATTCCGGGGCTCGGCACGAAGTCCGGATCGAACCTGACGGCGGACGAGGCTTCGGGCGGGCTGAAGGAGGCGCTGAGCCGGGGGATCTCGGGGGCGGTGTCTTCGACGGGGCGGCCGGGCGGGTACTTCAACAACCCGGCGATCAAGATCACGATGCCGGCGCGACTGCAACGGGTGGAGCAGGCGATGAGGATGGCGGGGATGGGGACGCAGATCGACGGGTTTGAGAAGAGCATGAACTCCGCGGCGGAGGAGGCGGCGCCCGCGGCGAAGCCGATTTTGATGAAGGCGCTGCAGTCGATGACGATCGAGGATGCGCGGGGCATTGTGACGGGTGGGCGGACGTCGGGGACGGACTACTTCAAGAGGACGACATCGACGGAGGTGGGGAGTGCGTTTCGGCCGATTGTGGAGAAGGCTATGAGCCATACGGGGGTGACGGAGCAGTTTTCCGCGCTGATGGGGCGGGCTCCGGCGATTCCGTTCTTCAAGACCCCGTCGCTGGACATAAACCAATATGTGCTGGACAAGAGCGTGGATGGACTGTTTCTGGTGATGGGGCAGGAGGAGACGAAGATCCGGACGAATCCGGCGGCGCAGGTGACGCCGTTGTTGAAGCGGGTGTTTGGGGGCAAGTAGAAGGTCTGAGCGAGATGACGGGCGGAATGCGCAAAGGTTCCTGCCCAGCGAAGAAAGTGTGTGCTTTTGGGCGGGGGGTGGAGCTAACGTAGTCACCAAGTGCCGAGGAGGATCGATGGGTACGGAGACGACGGGAGATGCCAGACCGGAACGGCCGGTGATGAGCGCGGAGGAGCAGGCAGAGGAGCAGAAGCTGATCCGGCGGCTGCAGATGATGATGAACATGGTGATGCAGGTGATTGCTCAGGATGGGACGCTGACGGTGGACGACGCGTCGCAGATGATCGCCGACAGCCGGAAGGCTGCGCTGGCGATGTTTCCGGGCAAGGAGCTGGCGTACGACCTGATCTGGCGGCCGAGGTTTCAGCGGCTGATGCGGGAGCGATTCCGGATTATGTGAGTGCCCGGACGACCGGGCGGATGGTGTGGAGCGACCGGTATCAGGGTGCCTGGGGAAGGGCGGAGAGGGGTGTCTTGACCGGGGCGGCGAGGCCGACGATCTCGGTGAGGCTGTTGGCGGCGAAGTTGGTGGACCAGATGTTGCCGCTGCTGTCGATGGCGAGGGCAAAGGTCTGGAGGGAGGTGGGTGTGGGTGCCCAGCCGGCGGCAGGCGAGAGGATCTGACCGGGGTGGGGGGAGCCTGCGCCGGCGAGCTCCGAGATGGAGTTGCCACGGAAGTTGGTGACCCAGACGTCGCCTGCGCCGTCGATGGCGATGCCCTGCGGATGGAGGAGACCGCCGCCCTTGTAGCCAGACGAGATGACGGTTCCGGAGGAGGAGAGCTCGCTGATGCTGTCACCGAGGTAGTTCGCGACCCAGACGTTGCCGGAGGCGTCGAGCGCGAGGCCGGAGGGGCTGTTGCAGCAGGGGAAGTCGGTGAACTGCTGGCCGTTGGAGGAGACGCGGGTGACGCTATTGCCGCCCATGTTGGCGATCCAGGCGTTGTGGGAGGCGTCGAGCGCGATGGCCACGGGGAAGGCGAAGAGGTTGGAGAAGAAGCCGGTCGTTCCCGAGAGAGGCTGGCCGGAGATGTTGAACTGGGTGAGATGCGAGTTGCCGTAGTCGACGACCCAGGCGGTGCCGTTGGGGTCGAGTGCGACGGCGAGCGGATAGTTGAGGCCACCGGAGGCGAAGCCGGTGGTGCCCGAGAGGGGCTGACCTGAGGAGCTGAGAACGGTGACGGCACCGAAGCCGCCGTTGACGGTGGAGGGTGAGGCCTCGTCGGTGATCCAGACGTTGTCGGATGTGTCGATGGCGAGGCCGTAGGACTCCGAGAGGCCGAAGCCGGTGATGCCGGAGGCGAAGGTGGGGGAGCCGATGGGAGAGAACCGGGAGGCTACGCCGAAGTAGCTGGCGACCCAAACGTTGCCGTTGCTATCGACCGCGAGGGGGCCGGGGGCGTTCATGGCTCCGCCTGTGAAGGTGATGGGGAGCGTCCAGTCGGCGGGTGCGGCGGGCAAAGTGGGGGAGAAGGCGGAGGAGGTCTGGGAGAGGGTGAAGAGCGCGGAGACGTTGCGGGCGGGGCTGCGGACGAGGCTGAGCGCAGCGTCGAGGGTATTGGCGGGGGCAGGCTGGCCGGGGGAGGAGGCGAGCGAGAAGAGCTGTGGGCAGGTTGAAGCGGATGCGACGCAGGTGTTGAGGAGGTTGGCGAGCGCATTGATGCGAGGTGCGGGGGAGGTGCCGGTTGCCGGAAAGGTGGGACCGGGTGAGACGCCGGTGGAGCTTGCGGTGAGGCTGAGCGCGGTGGCTACGGCGTTGGCGAGGCCGGTGGTGTTGGTTGCGGAGGCGCCGATGTTCGGGCCGGGGGAGAGGAACTGCGAGAGAGCCCAGGCGGTCGCGGCGGTGGTGGCCTCGTTCAAGACGAAGGCGGAGGACGCGTTGAGGGAGTCGCAGCGGCCGAGCGCGGCGATGAGAGCGATGGCGGTGTTGCTGGTCGGAGAGGACGCGAGGGAGCCGCCGCGTGCGACGAGGTAGAGCTGTGAGGCGGGGGATGGGCAGGTGTAGCCGGCGGGGATGGTGAAGGAGCCGGAGGTGTCGGAGGTCGCGGAGGAGGAGAGCGAGGCCGGGGCAGAGCCGTTGCCGGCGGTGCCGGCGGCGTAGAGCTGAATGGCGGCGCGGGCGAGAGGTTTGGAGCCGGAGAGGGTATGGCCGGAGACGGCGATGCCCTGGCCGGGAGGCGGCGAGGTGACGGGCGGGTTCGCCGAGGTGCTGCGGGTGCCGCCGCAGCCGGAGAGGAGGAGAGCGGCGAGCGCCGGGGCGGCGAGGATGCGGAGGAGTGTGGGGACGCGGATGAGACGCGGGAGAGAGGGCAAGATGGAAGATCGCTCGATGCGATTATCGCCGATACGGGCGAGTGAGGTCGTCGAGATTGAGAGCGGCGAGGAAGTTGCGGGTGGCGGAGGTGAGCTGTTGACGGGCGAGGTCGGCGGGGAGGGCGGTGTCGGCGGTCTCGGCGCGGAGCATGACGGGGATGGGGCGATGGGGGTCGCGGAGGAGAGCGGAGGCGGATGGACGGCTGTAGACGAAGCCGAGGTGGCGGCGGTTATCGGAGAACTCGCCGCAGGAGCTGCCCTGGCAGAGGGTGGTGGCCTCGAGGTACTGCGAGGCGCCGTCGGCGAAGAAGGAGGCGCTGAAGCTGGTGACTCCGGCGGCGGTGGGGACGGGGAGTTCGGCGTGCCAGATGGGGTCTTCTCCGCGGGCCGAGTGGCAGATGAGGGTGTCGTGCGAGCCGAGGACGGGAGAGATGCCGACGGAGATGTGGGCGGAGCCGTCGGCGGGGGCGTAGTCGGCCCACTGGAAGATGATGGGGCCGCCGGTGGCGTACTCGGGCCAGGAGCGGGTGAGGGTATAGGCGCCTACGTGGGCGGGGAAGGCGCCGATGTCGGCGGTGTTCTGCCGCGACTGCCGGGCGGCGGCGGCAAAGGAGCGAGCGACGGAGAGGCCGCCGAGGAGGATGAGGGCAGCCATGGCGGCGTAGCGGAGAAGGAGCGGGCGGGGGCTGGCGGCGCGAGGAGTTGGCGAGACGGGGGCGGGGGGCCGTGTGAGGCGGGTGGAGTGTCGGACGACCGAGGTGAGGAGAAAGGTGGCGAAGAGGAAGAGGAAGGCGCCGATGACGTAGTCGGCCATCTCGCCGTGGCGCTGGAGGCCGGTGAAGCGGAGGGCGACGATGTAGTAGACGACGAGCGTGCAGAGGCGGACGAAGTTGAAGAGGTACCCGAGGAGGACGGCGGCGATGACGAAGGCGGTGTGGGCCTGCCAGCGGAAGCGGTAGAGGTAGCCGACGATGAGGGCGATCATGCCCATGGTGACGGCGCCGCGGATGCCGTTGCAGCCGGGAGCGATGAACATGCCGAACTCGGGGGTGAACATGAGGCGCATCTGGTCATGCGTGAGCGGCTGGCCTAGGGCGTGGGCGAAGGCCCGGGCGACGTGTGCCGAGGCGCGCTGGAGCGGGAGGTCGACGAAGACGTTGAAGATGTGGGGGACGGGATTGACGAGGAGGATGAGGCAGATGGGGAAGAGTGCGGCGCGGAAGAGGCGGGTGCCACCGAAGAGGAGGACGGCTCCGCTGACGTAGCTGAGGGCGACGAGGGAGTTGGGGGGGAGGTAGACGTTCCACTGAGGGGCGACGACGAGGACGAGGACGGCGTGTTCGCGGATGAAGACGGCGACGGCGGTGGCGACAAGGAGGACGAGACCCCACCAGGTGCCCTGCATCTGCCAGCCGAGGTTGCGCCAGGCGCGAAGGATGAGGGCGAGCGAGGCGAAGGGGACGAGCATCCCGATGGACTTGAGCGGATCAGTGACCCAAAGCGCCCAGAGGGTGAGGGCCGTGGGCCAGATGGCGAGGATGCCGAGGGAGGAGAGCACGGCGGCGATGGCCGCGCCAAGCACGGGCGAGACCCCCGTCATCGGGGGTGCGGAGGGTGGGCGGTGCTGAAGCGACGGAAGAGTGGACATGCGACCTCCAATCCCGCCCATCCCTTTGGATCTGGGAGCCGGAGTGTATGAGAGACGTTACTTGATGCGGAGCTTGTGGCGAGAGAAGAAGAAGGCGCCTGCAGAGCCGACGAGGGCAAGAACCGCGGTTGGGTTCTCAGGGGAGTCGACGCATCCGCCAGGGCCGCTCTGAGCGTGGAGGAGAGGGGCGGAGAAGAGGAAAAGAACGGCTGAGCCAAGAAGCAGAAGGGGAGTTTTCTTCATTGAGGTCCTCACGTTGGAAGGTACGGTGTGGCTGAATTGGTGTCAATGAAAAGTGCGTGAAGGAGTGAGGCTTTGCGTCCCTCGAATGGGTGATGCTGGTGTGGGGCGTTTCGAGGTATAGCGTAACCGACAATCGTCGATTGTGCGCTGCGATTCGAACGGCTGGTTAACCGGGATGTTCTGCGAGCCAGTGGAGGAGGTTGGGATTTTGCGTGGAGCGAAGCCGGACGCAGCTGCCGATCCTGCTTTCGGCCTGTGGGAGAGCACGCTCTGCCGCATTGACGGCGTGGGCGGTGAAGAAGGAGGAGACCTCCTTCTGCTGCCCGGATGTGCAGAGGTGGCCGGCGGCGGTGACGACGCGGGCGCCTACGAAGGGAGTGAGCTGGCTGTGGACTTTGTCCCAGTTGGCCTGCATCCAGGTCCAGGCCTGGTCCTGGGTGTCGCGGCGACTGAGGAGACCGACGTAGAGGCGCCACGTGTCCTGCTTGCGGACGTTGCCGGAGGAGGCGAGCTCGAGGGTGCGGGTGACGAGGGCTGGAGAGCGGAAGCGAGAGAGGAGGCGGAGGGCCTCGGACTGGCGGATGGGGTCGGAGCCGTCGCGTGTGGCGGCGAGGACGCGGTCGTAAAGGGAGTTGTCGGACGCGGATGCGGCGGCGACGTTGACGGCGGCCTGGGCGAGAGCGGGGTCAAGGGTGGGGTCGGGCCTGCCGGCAGCGGGGTAGACGCGGTCGGCGATGCGGTTGGCTTCGGCGAGGATGGTGGTGTCTTTCGCGTTGCCCAGGAGCTCGAAGAGGAGAGCGCGGCGCTGCTGGATGTCGAGGGAGTCGGAGGGTTTGGCGGGGCCGAGGGCCTGGTATACGGGACTGAACTGGGAGCGAAGGGCGGCGGCCAGACGGGGGCGCGCGGCGTCTTCGGCGACGGTGGCGTCGATCTCGTCGAGGTCGATGATGGAGGTTTGGAGGACAGCTCCGTTGGGATCGTCTTTGAGCGCGACGACGAGAGAGAGGAAGTCAGCGACGGAGGTTTGGCCGGTGCGGGTGAGGGCCCACTGATCGGAGAGGAGGCCGATGCGCTCTGGTGCGGTGAGCGAGGCTTCGGCATGCGTGGTAATGGCGGCGAGCTGGGCGGGTGTGTACCGGGTGCGGAAGTAGCCCTTGTCGTCGGCGTTGGCGAAGAGGACTGGAGATGGGGTGTCAGCGATGGGAAGGGCGGTATCTAAGGGATTGAGGATGCGGCATGTGGGTTTGCCGGTGGCTTTGAAGCAGACCGGGATGGTCCATTGCGGCGACACCTTGGCGGCGGCGGAGGTGTCATCGAGGATGAAGCGCGCGTGGGTTACGGGCATGCCGGAGGCGTCCCGATTCCCAAAGGTGAGGAGAGGGACGCCGGGCTGGTCGATGAAGCTCGCCATGATTCTGTCGACCGGCTGGTGCGAGTTGGAGGTCTGGGCGTTCCAGAAGTCTTCGGCGGTGGCGTTGGCGTAGAGGTGAGCCTGAAGGTAGTTGTGGACGCCCTGGCGGAAGGTCTCTTCGCCGAGGAAGTGCTCGACCATGCCGAGAACGGCTCCGGCTTTGCCGTAGGCGATGCCGTCGAAGAGCTCGTTGATCTGGCTGGGAGTGTCGGCGTGTGCGCGGATGGTGCGGGTGGTGGGGCCGGCGTCGAGGTTGAGAGTGCGGTCGAGGTCCTGGGCGACGTCTTCGTTGATGTTCCACTCGGGGTGCCACTTAGCGAGCGGCTTGTTCTCCATCCAGGTGGCGAAGCCCTCGTTGAGCCAGAGGTTGTCCCACCACTGCATGGTGACCATATCGCCGAACCACTGGTGAGCCATCTCGTGCGCGACCACGGAGGCGACGTTTTTGCGATCGGAGACGGCGGCGTTCTTAGGGTCGAGGAGGAGGTCGGTCTCGCGATAGGTGATGCAGCCGAAGTTTTCCATGGCGCCGGCCTCGAAGTCAGGCAGGGCGATCATGTCGAGCTTGGGCATGGGGTACTTGATGCCGAAGTATTTGTCGTAGAAGGGGAGGATGTATTCGGCGGCCTCGAGAGCGGAGCGAGTGAGCCCGACCTTGTCGGGGGTGGCGCAGGCGCGGATGGGGACGCCGTCCGCGGAGCCCCTGGTGCACTGGAAGTCACCGACGAGGAACGCGACGAGATAGGTGGACATCTTTGGTGTGCGGGCGAAAGTGAGGGTGTGCTTCCCTGCTTCCGCTGCGGTGTCCGAGACCTGGTTGGTGTTGGAGATGACGGTGTCGCGCTTATCGACGGTGAGCGAGATGTCAAAGGTGGCCTTGTAGGCGGGCTCGTCGAAGGAGGGGAAGGCGCGGCGGGCGTCGGTGGGCTCGAACTGGGTGACGGCGTAGTTACGGAGTTTGGTGCGGGAGAGATAGAAGCCGCGGAGCTCGTCGTTGAGGAGGCCGGTGTACTGGATGTGGAGGGTGATGTGGCCGGAGAGAGGCTGGGGGAAGGTAAGGGTGGCCTGCTCTTTGGCGGCATCGAGGGAGACGGTGGCGGTCTGCGATGGAGCGATGATGCGGGCGGCGGGGGTGCTGCTGCGGCGGCTTACGGGGTGGCCGGGCGTGTTCGAGTAATCGAAGAGCTGTGTGGTGGAGGTGACGGAGAGGAACTTGATCTCGGCGGCGTTGAGGGTGATGGCGGTGCTGGGTGAGTCGAGGGTGAGGTCGAT
Organism: uncultured Acidobacteriaceae bacterium; assembly: GCA_963719405.1. GTDB lineage: Bacteria > Acidobacteriota > Terriglobia > Terriglobales > Acidobacteriaceae > Edaphobacter. The sequence goes on along the minus strand of OY970381.1, from coordinate 2,665,811 downwards.
GGTCTCGTCACCGGAGAAGGTGGCGGCCTTGAGGTCGGGGGTGAGGTGGAGGGTGTAGTGCTCGGGGTGGGCGGTGGAGGGGATGCGCTGGGCTGAGGCGGAGGGGACGGCGGCGATTGCGACGGCGGGCAGGAGAAGGGCGAGAGCGGAGATCTTCACGATTTCAGGGTACGTGAAGAGGTGGTGTTTGTGCGGGCCGCCTGCCTTAGTTAGAGAAGACGGCGGTCGGCTTCAGCGATGGAGACGTCGTTGATGCTGGCATAGCGCTCCGCCATGCGGCCGTCGGGGGCGAAGATCCAGTTCTCGTTGCCGTAGGCGCGGAACCAATCGCCGGTGGCGAGTTGGAACTCGTATTCGAAACGCACGGCGATGCGGTTTTCGTAGAAGGCGAAGAGCTCTTTGCGGAGCTTGTAGCGGAGCTCGCGCTGCCATTTGCGGACCAAAAAGGCGTGGATTTCGGCGCGGCCGTGGAGAAACTCGGAGCGGTTGCGCCAGACGGTGTCTTCGGTATAGGCGAGGACGACGCGGTCGGGGTCGCGGGTGTTCCAGGCGTCTTCGGCGGCCTGGACCTTCTGGCGGGCGGACTCGAGGGTGAAGGGAGGGAGGGGTGGGGGCATGGATTCAGCCCTGGATGGAGGCTGCGCGTTCGGAGTGGCCGGAGACCTCGGAGGCGCGGGCTTCGGCGTAGGCCGCGGCTCCGAAGAGGGCGCAGTTCTCATTGAGGATGACGCGGACGGGCATGGCTTCGAGCAGTGGGCGCATGCGTCCCTTGTCAAGGAATGCCTCGGTGAAGGCGCCGGACTGGAGGGTCTTGAGGACCTTGGGAGCGATTCCTCCGCCGAGGTAGATGCCGCCTGTGGAGAGGACCTTGAGGGCGATGTTTCCGGCCTCGGCGCCGAAGGCCGCGGCGAAGATCTGCATGGTCTCGTAGCAGATGGGGCTGGATCCATCTTCGGCGCAGGAGCCGATGACGGCGTTGGGGTCTTCGGAGGCGAGGCGATCCCGGAGCCAGGCGGGCTCCTCCATCTTCTGGTCGTCTTTGAGGAAGGCGTAGACGTTTTTGATGCCGATGCCGGAGACGACGCGCTCAAAGCTGACGCGTCCCGCGAGGGTCTGGCGGAGGTACTGGAGAAGGGCGATTTCACGGTCGTTGCGGGGCGAGAAGTCGCAGTGCCCACCTTCGGAGGGGATGGGGGTGTGACGGCGAAGGTGTCCATCCCAGATGAGCAGGGCTTCGCCGAGGCCGGTGCCTGCGGAGATGAGGCCGCGGTGACCGACGGCGGTGGGGTCCGCCTTATGGAGGGTGAAGATGCTGGCGGGTGCGAGCTCTGGGATGCCGTAGCCGTTGGCCTCGAGATCGTTGATGAGGAAGATGTGCTCGATGTTGAGGGACTGGGAGAGGTCGCGGATGTCAAGGGTCCAGGGAAGGTTGGTGAGTTTGAGGCGACCGTCTCGGACGGGACCGGGGCAGCCGAAGCAGGCGGCTACGATGCCGTGGTCTGCCCCGGGCCGGGAGGGATCGCCGCCTGTGTCCTCCGCGAGGAACTTGAGAACGACTTCGTCGAGGGTGGCGTGGTCGGCTGCGGGATATTTCTGATCGCGAACCGGCTTGAGCCTGCCGCCTTCGAAGCTGTAGAGGGCGAGATGGACCTTTGTGCCGCCGACGTCACCTGCAAGGATCATTTTGGGTTAGAGCTCCAGAGTGCCCACCCTATGCGAGCCGCCGGTAGCCGTCAAGGTGTTGGAGGGTGCGGGTAGCTTGTCGGCGGCAGCCTCATCGAGGAGGAAGCGGAGCTTGCCGTTCGACGGGCGGATGAGTTGGGAGGGGAGGCTGTCGGGAGCGTAGGGACCGGTGAGGACCTGAGCGAGGACGGCGGACTTGGCATCCCCCTCGACGAGGAAGGCGACCTCACGGGCCTGATTGATGACGGGCCAGGTGAGCGTGATGCGCCAGGTGTCCTTCTGGGGGACGTGGTTGGCGACGACGAGGCGGCCGATCTCGTTGATGGCCCCGGTGTGGGGGAAGAGGGAGGCGGTGTGGCCGTCGTCGCCCATGCCGAGGAGGACGAGGTCGAAGGCGGGCGACTCGGCGCCTTCGAGCTTCATGCTGTTGCGGAGGGTGCTCTCATAGCGGCTGGCGGCGACTTCGGGATCGAGTTCGCCTTCCATGCGGAAGATGTTCTCCGGCGGTAGCGGGACCTTGCTGAGGAGGGTCTGCTGGGTCATGAGGAAGTTGGAATCGGGGTCGGTTGGCGGAACGCAGCGCTCGTCGACCCAGAAGAGCTGGAGTTTCGACCAGTCGATCTCGCTGAAGTAGGGCTGGGCGGGATCGGAGAGGAGGCCGAAGACGGCCCTGGGCGTATTGCCGCCGGAGATGGCGATGCGAGCGATGCCACGGGTTCGAACGGCGTGGACGGCAGCATCGCTGAAGAGGCGGGCGGCAGCATCTGCTACCTGCTGCGCGCCGGGCCAAATGGAGTATGTAACTGTTACTGGTCTGGGCATAGATAGTTCCAGCTTACTGCAGGCCGAGCCCATCCTGGAGCAGCGATGCTACAGCTTACGCCACTTGCGGCCGTCGGACTTGAGCATGGCATCCGCAGCGGCCGGGCCCCAGGTTCCGGCGGCGTAGTTGGGGAAGTCGCGGACGGGGTTGTTCTTCCAGGCTTCAAGGATGGGTGTGATGAGGGCCCAGGTGGCTTCGACGCCGTCGCGGTGGGCGAAGAGGGTTCCGTCGCCGAGCATGGCGTCGAGGAGGAGGCGCTCATAGCCATTGGCGGAGGACTTGCCGAAGACGTCGGAGTAGCTGAAGTTCATGTCGACGGAGCTGATGGTCATGTTGGGACCGGGGACCTTGGCGCCGAAGCGGAGGGCGATGCCTTCATCCGGCTGGATGCGCATGGAGATGATGTTGGGCTTGATGCCCTGGGCACCGAGGCCGTCGGAGTTCTTGAAGAGCATGAGGGGCGGCTGCTTGAACTGGATGGAGATCTCGGTGACGCGCTTGGCGAGACGCTTGCCGGCGCGGATGTAGAAGGGGACTCCAGCCCAGCGCCAGTTTTCGATCTCGAGGCGGACGGCGGCGTAGGTTTCGGTCTGGGAGCGGGGGTGCACGCGATCTTCCTGACGGTAGCCGGAGACGGATTTGCCGTCGACCAAACCGGGGCCGTACTGGCCGCGGATGGTGTCTGCCGGGTGAATGGGCTGGATGGCCTGCCAGACCTTGAGCTTTTCCGCGCGCACGGCGACGGCATCGAAGGAGATGGGGGGCTCCATGGCGACGAAGCTGAGGAGCTCCATGACGTGGTTCTGGACGACGTCGCGAAGGGCGCCGGCGGTCTCGTAGAAGGGGCCGCGGCCTTCGATGCCGATGGACTCGGCGGCGGTGATCTCGACGTGATCGATGTAGTTGCGGTTCCAGACGTTTTCGAAGATGCCGTTGGCGAAGCGGAAGACGAGGATGTTCTGGACGGTCTCTTTGCCGAGGTAGTGGTCGATGCGGAAGATCTGGTCTTCCGAGAAGACCTTGTTGACCTCATCCGAAAGGGCGCGGGCTGACTCAAGATCGTGGCCGAAGGGCTTTTCGATGATGGTGCGGACCCAGCTGCCGGGGTTGGAGGGCTTGGCCATGTTGTGTTCGCCGAGGTACTTGATGATGTCGGAGAAGTATTCGGGTGCGACGGCGAGGTAGAAGAGTCGGTTGCCGTTGGTTTTGAACTTGCTGTCGAGCTCGGTGAGCCGGGTGTTGAGGGCGTCGTAGCCGGCCGCGTCATCGAAGTTCATGGCGTGGTACTGGATGCGGTCGACGAAGGGAGCGAGCTTGGGGTCGTTCTCTTCGACGCCGCCACCGGAGACGATGCCCTCCTTCATGTCGGGGGCGAAGGTCTTCTCAAGCGAGCGACGGGCGACGCCGACGACGGCGAAGTTCTCGGGGAGGAGACCCGCCTGGTCGAGGTGGTAGAGCGCGGGGAGGAGCTTGCGCTTGGTGAGGTCTCCCGACGCGCCGAAGATGACGACGATGCATGGGTCGGGGGTGCGCTCGGCCTGGTTTGAAGCGGCGCTGGCGGTAGGTGAGACGCTGATCTGGGCGGTCGCCATGTCGATTTCCTCGTGTTTGCTGTAGCGGATATTGCGCCGAGGCGCGGTATGCGTTTTTATCAGGACTTTTTGACGGCGTGACCGCCGAACTCATTGCGCATGACGGAGAGCATGCGGTCGGTGAAGTTGTTTTCTTCGCGGGAACGGAGGCGGCGGATGAGCGACTCCGTAATGACGGGAGCGGAGATGTTGAGGTCGATGGCTTCGAAGACGGTCCAACGGCCTTCGCCGGAGTCGGGCACGTAGGCTTCGAGGCCTTCGAGCGTGGGGTTCTTCTTGAGGGCTTCGGCGGTGAGGTCGAGGAGCCAGGAGCGAACGACGGAGCCGTAGCGCCAGATCTCGGAGATCTGGGTGAGGTCGAGCGCGAGGGGGTCCTTGGCCTTCATGATGGAGAAGCCTTCGGCATAGGCCTGCATGACGCCGTATTCGATGCCGTTGTGGACCATTTTGACGAAGTGTCCGGCACCGGATGGGCCGACGCGTCCCCAGCCCTGATCGGGTGCGGGGGCGAGGGCTTCGAAGATGGGGGTGAGACGGGCGACGGGAGCCTCGTCGCCGCCGATCATCATGGAGTAGCCCTCTTTGAGGCCCCAGATGCCGCCGGAGGTTCCGCAGTCGACGAACTCGAAGCCCTTTGCGGTCTCTTCTGCGTGACGTCGCTGGGTGTCCTTGTAGTTGGAGTTTCCGCCGTCGATGAAGGTGTCGCCCTTTTGCATGAGGGGCTCGAGTTTGGCGATGGTCTCGTCGACGGGTGCGCCGGCGGGAACCATGATCCAGACGGCGCGGGGCGCCTGGAGATTTTTGACGAGGTCTTCGAGGGAGTCGACGCCGAGGGAGCCGGCGGCCGTAAGTTTCGCCGTGGCTTCTTTATTGAAGTCGAAGCCGACGACCTTGTGGCCTGCGAGGCGGAGGCGCTCGGCCATGTTGAAGCCCATCTTGCCGAGACCGATGATTCCGAGTTCCATGTACAGGTTCCTTTTCGGTTAGCTTACGCGGTTTGGATGCCGAGTTGGCCGAGCTCGCGCGTGAGCTGGGCCGGGGATTGAAAGAGGATGGTCCGCATGCCGAGGGCGCGGGCCGCGGCGCAGTTCTCGGGCTTGTCGTCGATGAAGAGGGACGAGGCTGGATGGAGGCCGGAGATCTCGATGGCGTAGCGGTAGAAGCCGGGTGCCGGCTTCATCTCGTGGAGGTAGCCGGAGCAGAGGAAGTAGCCGAAGTAACGGCGGAGATCGAAGGCGTCGAGGCGGTGGGCGTTGAGTTCCCTGCTCTCGTTGTTGAGTGTGGCGAGGCGGTACTGACCGGTCTGCTGGAGAGCGGAGAGGATGTCGAAGCACTCCGGGTGGAGGATCTTCGATTCGGCGCAGACGAGCGGCCACAGATCGGCGAAGGTGAGGTTGAGTTGCGGGTTGGGGAGGAGGACGGTCTCGCGAAAGAAGTCTTCGGCGGAGGAGAGGCCGCGCTCCCAGAAGTAGTTGTGCGCGTCGTGGACGGCCTCATAGGCGGGGAGGTCGACGCCGAGCGAGGAGAGGACGCGTGCGCGCTGGTGGATGTCCCAGCCGTTGGTGAGGAGGACGCCGCCGAGATCCCAGAAGATGGTGCGGATCTCGTGGGATCCGGCGGCGGCGCTGCTCTGTTGCGAGGGAGTCACTTTGCCTGCAGCTTCCCTTCACCGGCATGGGCGGAGGTGGTCTCCTCGCCTTCGGGGAAGTCTGCGCCGACGGTGGTCTGCTCCCAGGTGTCGAGCTCGGACTTCCAGTCTTCGAGACGCTTGCGGAAGCGGGTGAGCGCGAGCTTGCCGAGGAGGAGGTGCTTCGGCGGGTTGGGAGACTCGACCGCGGCGATGATGGCCTGGACTGCGCGGAGGGGATCGCCCTTCTGCTTGCCGGCCTGGGTGTGGAAGTACTCGCGGGTCTTGCCGGCGGTGGGATCGTAGTCGGGGATGCGTGCCTCGGCTTCGACGCCGGAGCGACCGAGGAAGTCCGTGCGGAAGGGGCCGGGCTCGATGACGGTGACGTGGATGCCGAGCGGCTCGAGCTCCGCGGCGAGGGCCTCGGAGAAGCCTTCGACGGCGAACTTGGTGGCGTTGTAGAAGCCCCAGCCGGGGGAGCCGATGAGGCCGCCGATGGAGGAGAGGTTGACGATGTGCCCGGAGCGCCGCTGGCGGAGGTGCGGGAGGAAGGCGCGGGTGACGTTGATGAGGCCGAAGACGTTGGTCTGGAAGACGGGCATGAACTCGTCTTCGGTGGTCTCTTCGATGGCTCCGGCGATGCCGTAGCCGGCGTTGTTGACGAGGACGTCGACGGGGCTGAAGCAGGCTGTGGCCTGGGCGACGACCGAGATGATCTGTGCCGGGTCGGTGACATCGAGCGCGTACGCCTTGGCGCGATCCGGGAACTGGGTTTCGAGGTCCGCTACTTTTTCGCGATTGCGAGCGGTGGCGATGACCTTGCCACCCGCTTTGAGGACTTGTTCCGCGAGGAGACGGCCGAAGCCGGTGGAGGCTCCGGTGATGAACCAGACTTTGCTTTGCGCTTGGGGAGTCATAGTCATAGTGAAGAGATGCCTTTGAGGATGGGTTCGACTCTGGGAGGGACGTTGAAGCCGGGCTGCTCGCCGAGCCGGGGAGGCAGAGTGTTTCAGATCTTCAAGGTGGTAGCGGCGACGGACGGCATGTACTGCTTCTCGATGGCCTTGACTTTGTCGAGGCGGCGAACGAAGCGTTCCTCCCGGGCGATGAAGGTGGCGTTCAGGAAGGAGTCGACGCACTCCATGGCGGGTGCCGGGCCGATGATGCGAGCACCGAGGACGAGGATGTTCATCTCATCGTGCTCGACGCCCTGGTGCGCGGAGTAAGTGTCGTGGCACATGCCGGCGCGGACACCGGGCATCTTGTTGGCGGCGATGCAGACGCCGACGCCGGAGCCGCAGATGAGGATGCCGCGGTCGGCCGTGCCTGCGATGAGCGCCTTGCCGACGAGGACGGCGAAGTCCGGGTAGTCGGAGGGGTCGGTGTTGTAGGCACCGAGATCCTGGAGCTGATGGCTGCCCTGCTTGCGCAGGTAGGCGAGGACCTCCTCTTTGAGGGGGAAACCGGCGTGGTCGGCGGCGATGGCGATCTTCATGAGTGTCTTCGGTCCTTTATGGTCGCGCTGGGCTAGGACTCGTCTTCGTGTTGCCAGGAGTTATCCGGCGGGATGTGATCTTCGTACTGCGCGGAGACGGAGGAGTCGGTGTTTCGCTCGCGGGGCTTGACGGAGTATTCGAGCTCGGTGAGTTCGGTCCGGGTCTGTTCGGTGTGGGTGTAAGGCATGCGTATCGCACCTCATGCGGTGGGGGCGGAGCCGGTTGGCTCCGCCCCGCGTTGTCAGCTTTTCTTGTTTGCGACGAGCTTTTTGGCGAGCTCGACGACTGCGTTGACGTTGATGCCGAGCTTGTCGAGGGCGATCGGGCCGGGAGCGGAGGCGCCGAAGCGATCGAGACCGACGATGCCGCCGTTGTGGCCGACGTACTTCCACCAGCCCATGGTGGCCCCGGCTTCGACAGCGATCTTGGGTGTGCCCTCGGGGAAGAGCTGGTCCTTGTAGGACTGCTCCTGCTCGTCGAAGATCCTGAAGCTGGGCATGGAGACGACGGTTGCGTTGATGCCGGCCTTCTTGAGCTCTTCGGCGGCCTGCATGATGAGGGAGACCTCGGAGCCGGTGGCGATGAGGATGATGTCCTTGCCGGAGTTATCGAGGGCGTAGGCTCCGTGACGTGCGCCCTCCTGCACCTTGTACTTCTCGTTATCGAGGACGGGGAGGTCCTGACGGGAGAGGGCCATGAAGGACGCGGAGTGGCGCTCGAGCGCGAGACGCCAGCAGGCGGCGGTCTCGTTGGCGTCGGCGGGGCGGAAGTCGGTGAGCTGCGGGATGGCGCGGAGGGCCATCAGGTGCTCGACCGGCTGGTGGGTTGGGCCGTCTTCACCGAGACCGACGGAGTCATGGGTGAAGATGTAGAGGGAGTGTGAGGACTGGAGCGCGCCCATGCGGAGAGCGGAGCGGCAGTAGTCGGAGAAGGTGAAGAAGGTGGAGCCGAAGGGGATGAGACCGCCGTGTGCGGCCATCCCGTTGACGGCGGCCATCATGCCGAACTCGCGGACGCCGAAGAAGACGTTGCGGCCCTTGGGGTCGAGGTGGAAGTTGCCGGAGTCCTTGAAGATGGTCTTGGTGGAGCTGGTGAGATCGGCGGCTCCGCCGAAGAGCTCCGGGACGACCTTGGCGATGGCGTTCATGACGACCTGGCCGGCGTTGCGGGTGGCGACGGGCTTATCGGCCGGGAAGACGGGGAGTGACTTTTCCCAGCCATCGGCGAGCTTCATGGATGTGCGGCGGTCGTACTCTGCGCCGAGCTCGGGATATGCCTTCTTGTACTCGTCGAAGGTCTTCTGCCAGGCGGCGTGGGCTGCCTTGCCGCGCTCCTTGACGGTGGCCCAGTTCTTTGCGGCCTCTTCGGGGACGTAGAAGCTCTTGTCCTCCGGGAAGCCGAGGTTGCGCTTGGTCTCCTTAGTGGCTTCGGGTCCGAGGGCTTCGCCGTGAACCTTGCTGGTGCCGGCCTTGGGGCTGCCGTAGCCGATGACGGTGCGCACCTTGATGAGGGAGGGACGGGTGGTCTCGGCCTTGGCGTTGAGGATGGCTTTTGAGAGGGCTTCGAGGTCGTTGCCGTCGTCGACGTGCTGGACGTGCCAGTGGTAGGCCTCAAAGCGCTTAGTGACGTCCTCGGTGAAGGAGAGATCGGTGGGGCCGTCGAGCGAGATGAGGTTGTCGTCGTAGAGGACGATGAGCTTGCCGAGCTTGAGCGTGCCGGCCAGCGAGGAGGTCTCGTGCGAGATGCCTTCCATCAGATCGCCGTCGCCGCAGAGGACGTAGGTGAAGTGGTCGACGGGGGTGTGGTTGTCGTGATTGAAGATGGCGGAGAGGTGCTTTTCCGCGATGGCGAGGCCGACGGCCTCTGCGAAGCCCTGGCCGAGGGGGCCGGTGGTGACTTCGACGCCCGGGGTTTCACCGTACTCGGGATGGCCGGGGGTATGGGAGCCCCACTGGCGGAACTGCTCCAGCTGGGAGATGGGGAGGTCGTATCCGGAGAGATGAATGGCGCCGTACTGGAGGGCGGAGGCGTGTCCGTTGGAGAGGACGAAGCGATCGCGATCGGACCAGAGGGGGTCGGAGGGATCGTGCTTCATGAAGCGGTGGTAGAGGAGGTAGGCGATCGGGGCGCAGCCGAGGGGAGCTCCGGGGTGGCCGGACTTTGCCTTTTCGACGGCATCGACTGCGAGAAAGCGAAGGGTGTTGATGGAGATCTGGTCGATCTCCTGCTGCCTGGCGTTTTGATCGCTCATTCTTTTCCTTTGTTGGACCGGGCGGCACGGACGCCTGCCCGAGGTCTTCGGAGTCGGATTTTTACGTTCTGTGACGTTCACTGACAGTGTACTAGGGGAGCGAGGACGCCTGCAGGAGGGCGGCCTAGGAGGAGGTGGTCGGAGGAATGATGTTTACTTCCAGGTTTTGTCCCAGCCAGCGATCCGGCTTGCCTTCCGTTGGCCAGGCGATTGTGAATAGGATGCTGCCGGTCTGATCGGGGCTGGTGGGGATATCGACAAAGGAGCCGGGGAGACCGACCACTTTTGAATCGACGACGTGGGAGGTGGCCCAGTTATCGGTGGTGTAGACGACGCGCATGTGTTGCGCATCGACGACGCGGAGGGTGAGGCCGGCAATGATCTCGGTGATGGGGCGGCTGAGCTCGAAGAGCTCGACCAGGCTGGTGAAGGTGCGCTGGCCTTTGGGGACAGCGTAGCGCTCTTCAACGACGGAGATGCTGTCGAAGATGCGCCCGTCGTGGGCGGAGCGGAGGAGCTTGATGTACTCAGCGTGTGCCCAGACGAGGGGCTGGGCGGAGCCGGCGGACTGGCCGAGGTACATGCCTTCGGAGGGGAGGTCGGCAAAGTCCCAGACCTGCTCGGGGAGCATGCCGCCGACGGAGCTGAAGTGCTCGATGGCGGCGACGAGCGGCTGGATATTGTTGCCGGCGGCGAGCTCGTAGTGGGCGCGTTCGCCGGTGAGGAGCGGCCAGGCGCGGCCCTGCCCCCAACCTTCGTAGGGGCCGCCATCCTTTCGCTGGCCGTAGCCGTCGTGGTTGTAGCGACGCCAGGAGACGCCGGCGGGGGTTTCGATCTTGAGGCAGTGGTCGACAACCTTGAGCGAGTCGACGATAAGCGGGTCGTCGGCGCGGCGGATGCCGTAGCGGACGAGCTCGAGGAAGCCGCCGTCGATGATCTCGCGGGCTTCAAAGACGTTCTGCTCGCCGGGACCGCGGTTGCCGATGCGGATGGAGCCTACGGGTATGGTGTCGTTGTAGAAGGGCTGTCCGGGGGCGGGTGGACGGATGCGCATGTAGTGGTGCTTGATGTCGGGGTGGAGGACACCTTCGGTGGTGGTGGTCCACTGGTCGAGGTTGGCCTCGATCCAGTCGGCAAAGGTTTCAAGGTAGCTGGCGAGTGCCTCGGAGCCGCGGGCGCGGGCGATATCCGCGGCGCAGATGAGCGCGGCGATGACGATGGCGAGGGTGGAGGGAGAGTAGCCGGCGTTCTCTTCCCAGCGCTCCTGCTGGGTGACGGGAGCGTAGCGTACGAGGAAGCCGGCGGCGCTTTCGACGAAGGGGAGGATGTCGAAGTTGCCGAGGCCATTTGCCTTCCAGAGCCGCCAGGCGAGGACGATGGGGAAGGCTACTTCGTCGAGCTGGATGCCGCTCCAGTAGGGTGTGCCGTCGATCCAGAAGTTCTGGGCGAAGCTGCCGTCGGGGCGCTGGGTGCAGGCGAGATAGACGAGAGCGCGGAGGGCGGTGTCGGTACGCCCGAGGGCGAGCATGGCGGTGGCGGACTGGACCATGTCGCGGGTCCAGACGAGGTGGTAGCCGCCGAGATCGGCGTCGCCTTTGGAGGCACCCCAGGGGATGGAGGCGGAGGCGATGAAGGCTCCGGAGTAGGTCTTGTCCTCGTGAGTGAGGATCACGTTCTGGCTGATGCGGAGGAGCTTGCCGCCGTCGGTCGAGGCAGTTTCGATTCCGTCAGGCAGGCCGGCGCGCTTCCATTGGAGGAGGAAGCGGTCGCGATGGGCGGCGTACGGCGTGGCGAGGGTCTGCATCATGTTGGAAAGGGCGGAGTGGTGGCCCTGGCCGAGCGCAAGGGCGACGGTGAACTCGTTATGAGTGCCGATCTCGATCTCGCCGGTGAGGGCGATGTTGCCATCGAGGGCCTCTCCGAAGTGCCAGTCCATCTGCATGTTGGAGGAGACGTCCTGGTAGCCGTCGCTTTTGCCGACAAAGCCGCAGGAGGTCCGGCTGAAGCCGCAGCTGGTGCCGAGGGCGAGGGAGTAGTTTCCCTTCCAGGCGAGTACCGAGCGTTTGCCTGCGACCTCGATCGAGCGGGCGGAGTTTCCTGCGCCGCCGCCATCCAGGTGCGGTGCAAGGAGGACGTAGCAGCGGAGCTTGGCGAGGAGGTCGGCGGCTGCGTCGATCCTGACGTTCATAAGGACGACGGGGTGGTGGGGATTGGAGATGAACTCCTTGGTGACCTTGTACGAACCCTCGGGGGCGGAGGCGGTGACGCGGACTGCGGGCGCGCCGGGATCGAGGTAGGTGAACTCGTACTCGAAGTCGCGTTTTTCCTCGTGAAAGAAGGTTTCGCCGTCGGTGAAGAGCAGCTCCATGTCGCGCGTCTGCGGGCGGTCGATGGTTGGGAAGTAGATCTCGTTGAGGGTGCCGTGGGAGACGGTGAACCAGATGCGGCTGGAGGCGGCGTACGCGGTGGAGACCGCGTCTTTTTTGCTCGAGGTCCAGCGGGGCTCGAGGCCGGGAGCACCGAAGGCGGCTCCGTCATCATCGAGCCAGCGGTATGCGTCTGTGGGTTCGGTCATCGCCCATTATTAGACCTCAACTCCTGGACGGATGGGGCGGAGAGATGTGAATGCTGCATAAAAGACAGATTCGATGTGGGATGGGCGGTTTCGCAGAGCATCGTACCCGGAGGGCCCGGCATCTCATTGCATGAGACCTGCCGGACGAAGATAGAAGCGCGCCGGATATCTTGCCGCGCATGTGCGCTTGACTCCGGAATTATCCGAAACAAACGTAAAGAGTATTAGAAGGAGACGACTGTGGCCTACGAACTTCCCCCACTTCCCTACGATTACGCGGCACTTGAGCCATACATCGACGAAGCGACGATGAAGCTGCACCACGACAAGCATCACCAGACCTACGTGACGAATCTGAACGGCGCGGTTGAGAAGCACGCGGAGCTTGGAAGCAAGACGCCGGAGGATCTGCTGAAGGATTTGAACAGTGTTCCGGACGATGTAAAGGCTGTGGTCCGCAACAGCGGCGGCGGCCATGTGAATCACACCATGTTCTGGCAGATCATGAAGCCGAAGGGCGGGGGCGAGCCGGATGGTGCGATCGCCGATCAGATCACCAAGGACTTCGGATCGTTTGAGGACTTTAAGAAGCTGTTCAACGAGACGACGGCGAAGCAGTTCGGATCGGGCTGGGGATGGCTGGTGTTTGATGGCGGCAAGCTGAAGGTGATTACGACGCCGAACCAGGACAATCCGATATCGCAGGGGCTCTACCCGATCCTGGGCAATGACGTCTGGGAGCACGCCTACTACCTGAAGTACCAGAACAAGCGGCCGGATTACCTGGCGGCGTGGTGGAACGTGGTGAACTGGCAAGAGGTGAACAAGCGGTTTGAGACGGCGAAGCAGAAGTAGGAGCCGACGTTTGAAGTGTATGAAAGGGGCCACCGGATGGTGGCCCCTTTCTGCTGAGCGAAACGAGACATAACGTAAGCAGAAGAGGACACGATGACCGAAAACGTACAGCACGGCCCGAGCAGCGAGACAGAGATCAATCCCAAGGTGGCATCAGACGTTCACTTCTGGAGCGAGCACTTCGGCGTGACAGGGGATGCGCTGCACGAGGCCATCCGGGTGCACGGGACGACGGTGGCCAAGGTGAAGGCGGCGCTGGAAGGGCACAAGCATGCTTCGGGTCAGCATGATAAGAAGGGCGCCTAGGGCGAGCTTCGGGGCAGATTGCGGCAAAGAAAAAGGAGCAGCTCCGATGGGGGCTGCTCCTTTGCTTTGTGCTGCAATCAGGTGCTTTGTGCCGCAATCAGGCGTGAGATTGAAGCGGGACGATTACTACTCGAGGTGGGAGCCGCCGCGTGCGCCCTTGGGCCGGCGGTTGGCCTGGAGGATCTTTTTGCGCATACGGAGGGACTTGGGCGTGACCTCTACGAGTTCGTCGTCCGCGATGAACTCGATTGACTGCTCCAGGGTGAGCTGCTTGAAGGGGACGAGGCGGAGGGCGTCATCCGAGCCTGAGGCGCGCATGTTGGTGAGCTTCTTCTCGCGAACGGCATTGACGTCGAGGTCGTTGTCGCGCGAGTGCTCGCCGATAATCATGCCCTCGTAGACCTCGGTGCCGTCGCCGACGAAGAGAATGCCACGGTCCTGAACGCCGTCGAGGGCGTAGGTGGTCGTGGTGCCGGAGCGATCGGAGATGAGAGCACCGGAGGGACGCTGCGGGATCTCGCCCTGGTAGGGGATGTACTCGCCGGCAATGGAGTTCATGACGATGGTTCCGCGGGTCTCGGTAAGCATTTCGTTGCGGAGACCGATCAGGCCGCGTGAGGGGACCTTGAACTCCATGCGGACGCGGCCGGAGCCGTGGTTGGCCATCTTGACCATCTCGCCCTTTCTGGGTCCGAGACGCTCGATGACGGTGCCGACGAAGTTCTCCGGTATGTCGATGGTGAGGATTTCGGAGGGCTCCATCAGCTCGCCGTTGACGCGCTTGGTGACGATGGTGGGGCGGGAGACCATGAGCTCGAACCCTTCCCGGCGCATCATTTCGATGAGCACGGAGAGCTGGAGCTCGCCGCGGCCGAGGACCTTGAAGCTCTCCGGGGAGCCGGTGTCTTCGACGCGGATGGAGACGTTGGTGAGGAGCTCGCGCTCGAGGCGCTCCTTGATGTTGCGGGAGGTGACGAACTTGCCTTCGCGGCCGGCGAAGGGCGAGTTGTTGACCGAGAAGACGATGGCGATGGTTGGCTCATCGATGTGAATAGGGGGAAGCGGCTTGGGATTCTCAAGGGCGCAGAAGCTTTCGCCGATGGTGATGCCCGGGATGCCGGCGATGGCGACGATGTCGCCGACTTCGGTTTCGACGGTGTCTTCACGCTTGAGGCCATGGAAGGTGAAGAGCTTGGTGACCTTGACTGGCTGGAGGGTTCCATCGAGCTTGGCGAGGTTGACCTCCTGACCGTTCTTGAGGGAGCCGTTGAAGACGCGCGCGATGGCAAGACGGCCGAGGTAGTCGGAGTAGTCGAGGTTGGTGACAAGGATCTGGAGATCACCGTCGGGGGTGCCGGTGGCGGCGGGGATGGTCTCGAAGATGAGGTCGAAGAGGGGCTTGAGGTCGGTGCCGGGGACGGCGAGGTCCATGGTGGCGGTGCCAGCCTTGCCGTTGGTGTATATGACCGGGAACTCGAGGACGGACTCGTCGGCGTCGAGGTCGATGAAGAGGTCATAGACCTCGTTGAGGACCTCCTGCGGGCGGGCGTCGGGACGGTCGATCTTGTTGACGACGACGATGGGGGTGAGCTTGGCCTCGAGGGCCTTGGAGAGGACGTAGCGGGTCTGCGGAAGCGGACCTTCGGAGGCGTCGACGAGAAGGACGACGCCATCGACCATCTTGAGTGCGCGTTCGACCTCACCGCCGAAGTCGGCGTGGCCTGGGGTGTCGACGATGTTGATCTTGGACTCAGCTCCGCGCGCATCGTGGTACTGGATGGCGGTGTTTTTGGCGAGGATGGTGATACCGCGCTCTTTTTCGAGGTCGTTGGAGTCCATGACGCGCTCGGCTACGGCCTCGTTGGAGCGGAAGGTGCCGGACTGACGCAGCATGGCGTCGACAAGCGTGGTCTTGCCATGGTCGACGTGCGCGATGATCGCGATGTTGCGGATTGCCTGGGCGGAGGTAGGGATGCTCACTGCGGGGACGTCCTATTCTTGTGCGCGTTGAAGGTGGGGCCGCGAGGTTAATCGGCCGTCTCTTTCAGGATAACGCAGATGGGGTGAATAGGGGTGTTTCCCGGGTTCGAGGCCAAGCCCGCGGAGGATCGAATCTGCCGCTACTGCCCTGCCGGTGAGGGTCTCGGGGCTGACGAGGAGGCGTCGAGCGCGCCTAGATCGGCCTTGAGAGTGAGCCAGTCCTTCGGCTTCTTCTGGTACCACGCGGGCTCGGTTCGCCTGGCGTAGAAGTCGACGAGGCTCTTTCGGACCTCGGGGAGCATGGGCTTTGCGGGGTCCGTGACGAGGTTATGGAGGAGCTTTGCGTAGCTTTGGTCGGCGAGCCGGTACTCTCCGAGCTCGGATGGTTTGCCGGTATCCAGATCGATCTCGGAGAGGTCGGGAGAGGCGGGCGTGTGACCGTCGACGGTGGGTTTGGCCTGAAGGGCGGTGAGATACCCGTTGAACTTATCGACGGTGCCGTTGATGCTCTTGATGTAGATATCCTGGGCCGCGGGGTTTGGGACCTTGAGGGCGAAGACCTTGAGGGGGCCGACCTTGGGGAGGACGGCGAAGATGTAGGCGAGGACGTGCGAGCCGAAGCGGGGATGGGCGTACTGCTTGCCGAAGTCCTTTTCGTACTCCGTGCGGTTGAGGCGGTAGACGAACTTCCTGCGGTCGAAGCCGGGGTTCTCTTTTTCGATCTGCTTTCTGTAGTTTACGAGGGCGACGGTGGTCATTTTGGGGATGAGGCCGCTGACGGCGCGCCGGTAGCTGCCGATGGCGAGATCTTCGTGCTTCATGATGGAGGTCAGAGGGCAGCCATAGGTCTCCTGGAAGGCGCGCTCCATGACCTCTTTGGCGACCTGGAAGCCGATGAAGTCGCGGTAGTTCTGCTGGCTGTAGCGGCCGTGCGAGACCTCGACGACGTCGAAGCCGAACTCGGTGCGGATGTGCGCGGTCTTGTCGTTGTCGTAGGTGACGATTGGGCCGAAGCGGTGTTCGAGCTTCGGGTACTCCCTGGCGGTGACGTTGTTTACGGCGGGGTGCCCGATGACATCTCCGCAGTAGTGGGCCAGGGCACCGAGTGCGAAGGCGTACTCGTCGGGGTTGGACGACTCGCGGATGAGTGCGGAGACGAAGTCTCCGGTGCGCACGTAGTGAAGGAGGTCGGAGAACTCGTGGCTGCCGAACGGGTAGTAGCCGATGTCCTGGATGACGGAGCCGCCGTAGGCGTAGGAGTGGGCTTCGCGGATCTGGTCGTCGGTGAGGTTGGGAAAGCGTGCGCGCAGGAGGGGAACGATGTGCGGCAGCCAGGCCATGTCGACGACCTCCTCGTGGGAGAGGACGGAGTAGGCGCCGGCGGGCCGAGCGGAGGTGAGAAGAAATCCGATAACAAGAAGACAAAGAGCACGAAGACCAGGGAGAGGTTTATGCATTGACGTGAGCTTCCGATTCTGTCCTCAGATAGCCGTAGCCCGGAGTGACGATCTAACTGTACCGGAGAGAGACTTGAGCGTTCCAAGAACAATTGCCGCCCGTGAGAAACTTTAGATGTAGAGCCTGGACCCTTTTGGCAACTTCTCGGGGCCTGAGATCTGGAGGCAAGATGGACAGTGACAGGGGAACAGGGATGAAGACACACCCGTTGCGGACCTCGGTGGCGGACTTTGTGGCGGGGCTGCGAGAGCTCGAGCGCGACCTGATCACGAAGGACCGGATCGCGGAATATATGTCTTCAGCGAACCTGCGGCCGGAGGCTCTGAGCGAGTACGTATGGTGGCGGGACAGCCTCTACACGCGTAACCTGATCTACCGTGACGACCTGTTTGAGGTGATGACGATCTGCTGGTCACCGGGGCAGAGGACGGCTGTGCACACGCACAACGGGCAGCTGGGATGGATGACGGTGGCCCAGGGCGAGGTGCGGACGCATGAGTTCCGGCATACGAGCTGCAACGCGCCACAGAACCAGAATGTGGTGAACATCGACTGCCTGGGTGGGGCGACGGAGCTGCAGCTGGATCGAGTAGGAACGGTGGTCTGCTCGGAGGGAACGGGCATGGTGACGGTGGATAAGCTGCAGACGATTCACCAGATTGAGAACGCGGGAACGACCGGATGCGTGAGCCTCCACGTGTACTCGAAGCCATTTGACAGCTGCATTGCCTTCGACCTGGAGAAGCAGCGGTGCTACCGCCGATCACTGAGCTACTTCAGCAAGGATGGGCACCGGATCGAATCGTAGGCGCGCGATACATGTTGGTGCGGCGGAGATGTGCCGCTATACTCAAGCTTCCTCATGCCCCCAACCGAGTCGACCCAGTTCACGCAGGCTGCGCTAAAGAACTACCTGCTGGACCACGCGTATGACGAGATGTTCGCCGGGCCGAACGAGCTGCACGAGCATTACCGTCCGATGCTTGAGGTGTTCGGCTCACTTGCCCGGAAGGAGCTGCAGCGACGGAAGCAGGCGGCTGACCTCAGCTTTCTGAACCAGGGCATCACCTTCACGGTCTATGGACGGGAGGAGGGGACGGAGCGCATCTTCCCGTACGACATGCTGCCGCGCATCATCACGAGCGCGGAGTGGGAGGTGGTGGAGAGGGGTCTGCGGCAGCGGATCACTGCTCTGAACCTGTTTCTGAAGGACATTTACAACGAAGGCCGGATCCTCGAGGACGGGATCGTTCCTCGGGAGATCGTCTACAGCTGCAAGCAGTTTCGACGACAGATGATCGGGTTGCAGGTTCCGCGGAACGTGTACATCGCGGTGTGCGGAACGGACCTGATCCGGCTGGAGAATGGCGAGTTTGTCGTGCTTGAGGACAATCTGCGGGTTCCGAGCGGCGTGAGCTACATGCTGACGAACCGGCGGGTAATGAAGCGGATCTTTCCCCACCTTTTCAGAACGTACAACGTACGTCCGATCGAGCAGTACACCCAGGTTCTGCTGGGGACGCTGCGATCGCTGGCCCCGGAGGGTCGGCCTGAGCCGAACATCGTTCTGCTGAGCCCGGGAGTTTTCAACTCGGCTTACTTCGAGCATGCGTATCTGGCGCGGCAGATGGGTATCGAGCTGGTCGAGGGCCGCGACATGGTGACGCACGACAACGTCGTGTATATGCGAACGACGAGCGGCTTGCGGCGGGTGGACGTGATTTATCGCAGGGTGGATGACGACTTCATTGATCCGCTGGCGTTTCGCGGGGATTCGATCCTGGGTGTGGCGGGGCTGTTCAATGCGTACCGCGCGGGCAATGTCACGCTCGCAAATGCGTTTGGGACGGGAGTTGCGGACGACAAGGCGCTGTATGCGTACGTGCCGGAGATCATTCGCTACTACCTGAGTGAAGATCCTGTGTTGAAGAACGTGGAGACGTTTCTGCTGACCCGACCGAAGGAGCGCCAGCATGTGCTCGCGAATCTGGACAAGCTGGTGGTGAAGGCTGTGGGTGAGAGCGGCGGATACGGGATGCTGATCGGTCCACAGTCCACGGCGGCGCAAAGGGAGGATTTTGCGCGCAAGATCGAGGCTGATCCGCGGAACTACATTGCGCAGCCGACGATCTCGTTTTCGCGAGCACCGTGCCTGATCGGTGACGATCTGGAGCCGCGGCACGTGGACCTTCGGCCGTATGTGTTGTACGGCGACAAGGTGACGATTGTGCCGGGGGGTCTGACGCGTGTGGCGCTGAAGCGCGGATCGCTGGTGGTGAATTCGTCGCAGGGTGGCGGAAGCAAAGACACGTGGGTCCTGAGCTGATGAAGGGAGGTCGCGATGCTGTCCCGAGTAGCCGATAACCTGTATTGGATGAGCCGATATCTGGAGCGCGCGGAGCATACGACGCGCATCCTGGATGTGAATCTGAACCTGATGCTGGACGAGGGACCGGAGAGCGCGGAGAGGCGATGGGAGCGCGTGCTGAAGGCACTGGGGAGGCCGAAGGGCGTGGTCTGGACGGGCAATCCTTACGACCTGACCAATACCTTGACCTACGATCCGCTGAACAAGTCTTCGATCGTAGCCTGCATTATCTCCGCCCGGGAGAACTCCCGAAATGTGCGCGAGCAGATTTCGACCGAGCAGTGGCATCAGCTGAACAGCCTGTACCTCCATGTGACTCGGCCGGAGATGCAGAGTGACATGCACGCCGATGCGCAGATGTCCGGGAGAGAGCAGCCCGGCGACTTTCTGCAGCAGGTGATGGAGGCGGTGCATCAGTTTCAGGGCGTGAGCGATTCGACGATGAGCCATGGCCAGGGATGGCAGTTCATCCAGGTGGGGCGTTACATCGAGCGCGCCACTGCAATCGCGATGCTGCTGGAGGCGTACTACCCGGACGTCTGGGAGCCGACGGACCGGGTGCCTGAATCGAACGAGTATCTCGACTGGATGAGCCTGCTGCGATCTGCAACGGCGTTTGAGGCCTACTGCAAGGTGTATACGGCTGACCTGACGCCGGACCGGCTGCTCGAGTTTCTGCTGCTTGACGAGGAGTTTCCGCACTCGCTGCGGTTCTCGATCGACAGCCTGCAGACGGCGCTCGAGGGGATTCACGGGCAGAGTGCGAGGCAGCGCGCGGAGCCGTTGCGGCGCATGGGCGGCAGACTGCAGGCAAGTCTGAGCTACAGCAGCGTGGAGGATATTCTTCGCGGCGATGTGGTGGCGCATCTCCACGAGATCAAGACGCAGTGCCGGGCGATCCACGAGATGATCTACGAGCTTTATGTGGACTACTCCATACAGGCAGCGCTGGCGGGATAGCAGAGTGGCGGCTGAGATTGTTGCGGCCAGAGATAGAAGTGTCCGGGAGGAGTTGGATGTACTACTCGATTCGTCACCTCACGAAGTTCCTGTACAGCAATGCGGTGAGCGAGAGCATGATGGAGACGCGGATGCATCCGCGAAGCGATCAGAGCCAGCGGTGCCTGACGTTTCACCTCTCGGTGAGCCCCCGGTGCCGCGTGTTCAGCTTCCGGGATCACCTTGCGAACCAGGTCCATCACTTTGACATACCGGGGCAGCATGGGCAGCTGGTAATCGTCGCGGAGTCTCTGGTGGAGATGCAGCCTGCGATGCAGGTGCCGGCGTTTCTGGCGCCCGATGCATGGGCGGATCTCGACTCGATTGTTGAGAACGGGGACTTCTGGGAGATGCTGTTTCCGAGTGAGTTTGCGCAGCCGACGGCTGCACTTGAGGAGCTTGCGGCAAAGCTCGACGTGAGACGAAGGGACGATCCGCTGATGGTGCTGCAGCAGCTCAATCAGCAGATCTATGAGTACTTCGACTACAAGCCGAAGTCCACCAAGGTGGACTCGCCGATCGATCTGGCGCTTGAGAACCGGACGGGCGTATGCCAGGACTTTGCGCATATCATGATCGCGCTGGTGCGGACGAAGCTGCGAATTCCCTGCCGGTATGTGAGCGGATATCTGTTTCACGGCGAGGACGGGACGGACCGGTCGGTGAACTCGGCGACCCATGCGTGGATCGAAGCTCTGATCCCGCAGCTTGGGTGGGTGGGATTCGATCCGACGAACTGGCTGGTTGCAGGCGACCGACACATCCGCACCGCTATCGGCCGGGACTACGCGGACGTTCCGCCGACACACGGAATCTTTCGTGGAAGGGCAAGCAGCGAACTGACGGTCGCGGTGCGGGTGACTCCGAGTGAGGGCACATTCTCGCTCGATCAGGAGATGCCGGTGCCAGAGGATTGGTCGATGCTGGTGGAAAAGGCCACGGCGTTGCCGGAGCAACCACCGCCGCTGACGCGGCAGCAGATGATGGCGCAACAGCAGCAGCAGTCTTCCACGCAGCAGGTCGTCGTCAGAGATTGAGTTTCTTGAAGATGATCTCGGGGATGTGGCGGACGACGAACATGATGGGCTGCCACTGAAATGGAACGTAGAGGGTGTGGCGGCGCTTGTCGATGGCGCTGACGATCGTGGCTGCGACCTTGTTCACGTCGGCGAACTTGCTGTGATTGGGCATATTGGCCGTCATCGCGGTTTTGACGGGGCCGGGCTTGATGTCGAGCACGGTTACGCCTTCACGGTCGACGCGGTTGCGGAGACCTCCGAGGAAGGTGGAGAGGCCGGCCTTGGAGGAGCCGTAGAGGTAGTTGGATTTGCGACCACGGTCGCCGGCTACGGAGCTGATGACGGCAAGGGTTCCGGAGCGGCGCTGGACGCAGAAGTTGGCGAGCCAGGTGAGGAGTGAGACGGGCGCGACGAAGTTGGTGTGCAGGATCTCGGCCGCGTGCGCGAAGTCTCGTTCGCCGGCGTGCTGGTCGCCGAGGACACCATGCGCAAGGTAGGCGATGTCCAACCCGGCGAGCGAGTTGATGGCATGGCTGAGCAGTTCCGGGTGGCGTGCGGTGTCGTCGAGGTCAGCGAGGGCGGTGTCGACCGATGCGGCCCCACGGGTACGGAGGTCGGCAGCAACCATGGCCAGCTTCTCGGAGTTGCGACCGACGAGAAACAGGCTGTGTCCCTGCGCGGCCCAGATACGGCAGGTGGCTTCGGCGATGCCGGAGGTGGCACCGAGGACGAGGATCTTTTTTGGCTGGCCGGAGCGCTGGCCGGTGCGCGCGGGAAGAGCTTCGCTGTAGGTAGCGGCGGCGATGGAGCCGGGCTCGATGGAGGTCTGGGGTGAAGGTGTCATAGCGAGTTTGGGTCTCCGGTGACTCGCTCCCAGAAGCTGGAGGTGATCTGCGGGTCACGATACTGGGCGAATTGCTGCCACTGCGGGTAGAAGGCCTGGAACTGCTGGGGCGTCATGGCGGCGTCCTTTGCAGGGTACAGGCGGCCGCCGAGCTCGCGCGTCATCTCGGCCAGACGATGGAAGAGGGGGAAGCTCCGGTCGGGCTTGATGGGGAAGTCGAGCGCGAGGGTGATTCCGGGCTTGGGAAAGCTCATAAGGCCGGGTGACGGGACATCGCCGAAGGCCTTGAGGACAGCGAGGAAGCTGGCGAGTCCGGACTTTGCGACCTCCTGCAGGATGGCGATGGTGCCTTCGCGGGCGTTGTCCCAGGGAATGACGTACTGAAACTGGAGCAGGCCGCCCTTGCCGTACATGCGGTTCCAGTGCAAGACCTTGTCCAGCGGGTAGAAGAACGGCTCATAGTCCTGGAGGGCGACGACGCGTTTGTGGATCTGCTTGTGAAAGAAGGCGGTGTTGAAGAGGGAGACAGACAGGGGGTTGAGCGCGAAGCCGGGGGCTTCAAAAGGGAAGACGAGTTTGGGCTCCGCGGATCGGGTGAGCGGACCGGGGACCTCGGAGTGGTCTCCCTGCATGAAGATGCCGCGGGCGAAGTTTTTGCCGGTCGAGGTGACGTCGATCCAGGAGACGGTGTACTCGATGTGGCCGGACTGATTGGTCAGGTCGAGGAACTCGTCGACGCCGTGAAACTGGATGCCCTCGTAGTCGACCTTGCGGGAGACGATGGGGCGGAGCTTGAGCTGTGCCCAGGTGATGAGGCCGGTGAGGCCGAGGCCGCCAATGGTGGCGGCGTAGAGCTCGGGATTCTGGGAGGCGGAGCAGATGTGGTGGGAGCCATCGGAGCGGACGAGTTCGAAGGCTGGGACGTGCGAACCGAAGGTGCCGGCGATGTGGTGGTTTTTGCCGTGGATGTCGTTGGCGATGGCACCGCCGAGTGTCACGTACTTGGTGCCGGGGCTGACGGGAAGGAAGAAGCCGCGGGGAACGGCAAAGTCGAGGATCTGCGCCAGGGTGATACCGGATTCGGCGGTAAGGACGCCGGTCGAGGGGTCGAAGGCGAGAAGGCGATTCATGCCGGTGGTGACGAGGAGGTTGCCCTGACTGAGGAGGCAGACGTCGCCGTAGCTGCGACCCATGCCGACGGGAAGGATGCCCTCGTGGAGGTTCTGGGTGACCGCAGGGAAGTCGCTCTGCCAGTGAAGCGGGATCAGATTGGCGCGATGGCTGGGGTATCGACCCCAGGACTCAAAGAGAGCCGTGGTGGAGCGTATGGATTCTTCTGGCGAGGTTGGTTCGGCCATAGGTAGAGGATACTTGGTTGCGGTGATGAGCGTGCGAGTGGATGAGAGCCGATGGACACGAAAGGCGCGGCCGCAGCCGCGCCTTTCCGGGCGAAACGCAGAGCTATGCGGCTGCCTGCTTCTTTGAGGCGAGGCCGGACTTTGCCTGGGCGACGAGAGCGGTGAAGCCTGCGGCGTCGTTGGCGGCGATGTCGGCGAGGATCTTGCGATCGAGGCCGTTGCCAGCTGCCTTGAGGCCGGCGATGAAGGTGGAGTAGCTCATACCGTTGAGCTTGGCGGCGGCGCCGATGCGGACGATCCAGAGGGAGCGGAACTGGCGCTTCTTCTGTTTGCGGCCGGTGTAGGCGAACATGAGGCCGCGCTCGACGGCTTCCTGGGCTGCCTGGTAGAGCTTGGATTTGGTGAGGAAGTAGCCACTGGCGCGCTTGAGAATCTTTTTGCGGCGGTCGCTACGTTTTGTACTCCGTTTTACACGGGGCATGGTGCGTCTCCTTTTGCGTACATCGTTTAGCGGCTGGAGGTAAGGGTGGCTGCTTGCCTTCTCAGACTCCGGGACTGTCCCGGTGAGGAGTTGGCATCAGCACGATGGTGGCCTCTTCACTCGCTGTGCAGCTTCTGTCTCAGTGGGACCGCAGTGTTGCTGGATCCCAGGGGCCATTTACGCTTTGCTGGCCCTTTGTCCGCTTAGAGCGAACGGCTTGACGGAAGGGTTTGATACTTCCCTGCGCTGAAGTTCTTTCGAACCTAGGCGTAGGGGAGCATGCGTGCGACCTTGTGCTGATCCGCCTCGGAGATGAGTGCCGACCCGCCGAGCTTGCGCTTGGTCTTGGTGGCCTTTGAGGTGAGGATGTGGCGCATCTTGGACTGGCCGCGCTTGAACTTGCCGGTGCCGGTCTTGTGGAAGCGCTTGGCCGCGCCGCTGTGTGTCTTCAACTTTGGCATTGGTGTTCCTATGGTGATGCTTTGTGGACAACCCTTTGAGTATACCTGACGAGGTTTGCGGACCCGGGAGGGGGTACCCCCCCCCCATACTTTTCCGCCAAAGTCTTCAGAAGACTGTGGATAGGGTCCCTCGGTACGGCGGTCAGCTGCCTCCGAGCGCGGGGCCGAGACGAGATGTGGCGAGAGGGGTGCCGGTTCGCTTCATCCAGTTTACAGAGCGCAGAGGCATGGATGCGCCACAGCGGCGCAGCCGTTTCGGGAGCCGGAGAGGAGGGAGGCCGGGTGCCTCGAGAGATTTCGGTGGGTTGCGCCCGTAACTTTCCCCTGCGGGAAGGTGTCTAAGGGAGCAGAGGTGCCGTGCGATGCGTGTGCGTGGGCTGGCTGTTGCGATGGCGTTAGCGGTGGTTTCGAATGTGGGCGGCGTGGGGTTTGCCCAGGAGCCGCCAAGTGTTCCGCAGGCGCTGGCGGCTTTGGCGGATCAGCCGGCGACACATACCTCGTTCACGTTTGACCGGTCGATGCTGGCCTCGGCGCAGGGGATGATCGATCCGAGCCAGGGTGACGTGCGCAACGTGGCGGCGGCGCTGACGAGCATTACGGTGGACACGTACCGGTATCCGCAGCCGGCGTTTTATGCACCCGAGACGATGGGGATGATTGTCGGGGCATATAACGCGGCGGGGTGGAAGCACCTGGTGAGCGCAAGCGTATCTCCGGCGGAGAGCGCGCAGCCGCGAAAGCAGATCACCGATATGTGGCTGCACTACAGGGGACTGGAGATCGACGATGTGACGGTGCTGGTGCGCGCGCCGACGAACATGAACCTGATCCAGATCTCCTGCCTGCTGCGGCCGCTGGATCTTCTGCACCTGAGCGGGCACTTCGGAATACCGAGGGTAGACCCGGATGCGGTGATGGTGCCGGCGCCTCCGGGACGGTGATTGGGCAACAGCCGGGACGGTGATCGGGCAACAGCCGGGGCGGCGATCAGGCGATGTTTTCGGGGCGGATGCCAAGGCCTATGAAGCGGGCGGTGGCGTGGTGAAAGAGGCTGCTGCGGCTTAGGAGCCGGACGGAGAGCGGAGCCCTGAGCGGGGCGGGGTTGCCGAGGAAGCGCTTGAGGAAGCGGTGGACCAGGACCTGGAAGCTCTGGGTGACGCGGGTGGGGAGTGAACGGCGACGTTCGACGCGGGCGAGTGCGGACTCCCGGACTGGACGATTGTGCTGCTGCGCGGCCTGAAGAGCGGGTGCGAGGATGCGGGCTGCGGCGACAGCATCCTGTATGGCGAGGTTGATGCCGATTCCGCCGACGGGAGACATGGCGTGTGCGGCGTCTCCGATGCAGAGGAGACCGGGGAGGTGCCAGCGTTTGAGGCGATTGACCTGGACGGATAGGAGCGAGATTTGATCCCAGGACTGGATCTCGTCGACGCGCGGGCCAAGGCCCGGGTCGGGGCCGGGCACGCCGAGAAAAGGGACGATGCGGGCGATGGACTCGCGAAAGGAGTCGAGGCCGGCGGGCTGGATCTCCGTGGCGAAGGTCCCTTTCTTGATGATGTAGCCGCATTGGAAGTAGTCGCCGCGGTTGATGAGGATGAGCATGCGGCCGAAGTTGGCGTTGCCGAGGGCGGTTTCGGAGTCGCCGGGCCGGAGCGAGAGGCGGAACCAGAGGACGTCGATGGGTGCACCACGGTCGACTCGCTGGAGGTGGGCGGAGGCGGTGGTGGTGGCGTGGCGGCCGTCGCAGCCGACGGTGAGGGTTGCGTGGACTTCGCGGGGACCTGAGGGCGTTTCGGCGAGCGCGCCGGTGTAGCGGCCGGATGCGGGGTCCTGAAGGAGAGTGGTGACCTTGTGCTCCATGAGGATGCGTGCGTGAGCGTACTTGCGGACCTCGGCGGCGAGGAAGTTGAGGAGATCCCACTGGGGCATGAGAGCGATGAAGTTGGTGGGTGGGGGGAGGGTGGTGAAGTCGGCGATGGTGCAGGTGCGGTCACCCAAGGTGGCGGCGAAGCGCTGGAAGCGGCGGTGAGGAATGCGGAGGAGGGGCTCCAAGAGGCCGAGCTGCGCCATGACGCGGAGGGTGGCGGAGTGGATGGTGTCGCCGCGGAAGTCGCGGTTGAAGTCCTTGTGCTTTTCGAGGACGGTGACGTCGATTCCCTGGCGGGCGAGGAGGATGGCGAGGACGATGCCGGCGGGGCCTCCGCCAACGATGCAGACGGTGGTTTGGAGGGGATCGGTGGGCATGGGGGGAATGTACACCCGTCCATCCTTGCGTCCGGCGGCGCAAGAACGTGGTTCGGTATGTGACCGAAGAGAGGGTTACCGACGTGCGTCGAGGCTTGCTGTCCTTGTGAAAGAATGCGTTTGCTTTTTCCGAGGGAGCGATGATGAGGGTTGAGATACGAGAGAGGTGGGCGCGAGTCGCGCTCGGGTTTGTGGCGGGTATTGTGCTTGCAGCGGGCGCATGGGCGCAGGCGGTTGATCCGCCGGTGGTGCTGAATTCGGTGTATAGCTGCGCGGGCGGAGATGCGCGGCTGGTGATCGAGAGCTGCACGGGTTCTGGATCGGATGCGATGTGCAGCGTGCAGTATCTGAACGCTGCGGCTCCGAACGGAAAGGGAGCGCGGGTGGATATCTACCGGAGTTCGCTCGAGGGCGGGCAACTGCATGGATGCACGTTGCCTCCGGGAGCGGCGGCGGCAGCGCAGAGGCCGACCGCGGCACCAACTACTTCCAACCGACCTGCACCGTCCGTGGCGCAGCGACCGACGCAGGGGGGAGTTGCTACGGCCGCAGCGGCGAAGACCGCAGTGCAAGCAGCGGGCGGCGGACCATGCGGAGGAGGGATGGCGGCGGGCGCTTCGATTGATGCAATGTGGCGGGGGGTGTGGTTTCCAGCGACGCTGGTGGGCTGCAGCGGAGGGCAATACACGGTGCGATATGCGTCAGATGGAAGCCAGGAGACGGTAGACGGTTCGAGGGTGCGGGCGACGCAGAGGGGCGGCGGTGGAGGTGGCGCTGGACCGAGTGGGCCGGTGCGATCGGGAAGATACACCTGCACCAGCTTCATCGGGGTACCACCGAATGGCCATATGCAGCCGATGCCCGGCATCCAGATTGTGGGCGGGACGAGCTACGTGCACGACACGGGTGGGAGCAGAGGATCGATCTCATACGATCCCGGGCAGTCGCTTGTTCTGTTCCATGGCGGAAACCTGGACGGGCAGGCGGCACGGTACGCGGTGAGTGCGCAGGGACGGGCCACTCTGGGGATCTATAACGAGCGGAGAAGCCGGACGGTGATTGACTGCGACGGGCCGAGCTAGGTGAGCCTCGGTCGGGGCGAATGGTGGCGTTGAGGCTACGGGGCGTACTGCTCGACCTCGCGGAGGAGGGCGAGTTTGCGGGTGGGCGGGAGGAAGGAGGCTTCGACGGAGTTTGCGGCGAGCTCGCGCATTTGCTCGAGGGAGAGCTCGAAGTGGGTGTGGGCGAGGAGGTACTCGTTGAGGAGGTCGGAGCCGAACATGGGTGGGTCGTCGGAGTTGAGGGTGATCATGAGGCCGTACTCGAAGTAGAGGCGGAGGGGATGCTGGTCGATGGAGGGGCAGCAGCCGGTGCGGAGGTTGGAGGTGAGGTTGAGCTCGAGGGGGATCTGACGCTCGGCGAGGATGTCCATGAGCTCGGGGTCGGACTGTGCGGCGAGTGCGTGGCCGATGCGTTCGGCTCCGATGTTGATGGCGGACCAGATGGATTCGGGGCCGGTGGACTCCCCGGCGTGGGCGGTGAGATGGAGGCCGGCGTCGCGGGCTTCGGCGTAGGCGTCGCGGAAGTCTCCGGCGGGGCCGCGGGCCTCGTCTCCACCGATGCCGATGCCGACGATGGAGGGGTGGTGACGGCGGAGGTCGGCGGCCTTGCGGAAGACGCGTGCGCCCTCTTCTGGACCGAAGTGACGGACGGCGTCGATGAGCCAAAGGACGGAGGTGCCGAAGTCCTGCTCGGCACGGATGCGGCCGGACTCGATGGCGGCGAAGACCTCGTCGACGTCGAGTCGGCCGAAGCGGTAGAGGATGCCGAAGGAGATGTAGACCTCGGCGTGGCGGACGCCCTGGTTGGCGAGATCGCGGACCATGCGGTAGGTGATGAGGTCGTAGTCGGCGGGGGTGTGGAGGCGCTCGGTGACGGCCTTGAAGGTCATGAGGAAGCTGGGGAAGTCGGTGTAGTGGTAGAGGCTGATTGCGGCGTCTTCGGAGAGGGGTGTGGGGTCGTTGCGGCCGGAGAGCTCGACGAGTGTGGCGGGGGTGATGGAGCCTTCGAGGTGGAGGTGCAGCTCGACTTTGGGGAGGTGGCGGAGCCAGGTTCGGGAGTCGATGGGCGGCGGCTTGGGGCTGCGGGGCATTGGGTCAGTGTAGTGGGTCGGAGGCGGCGGGGGAGTTTGTAACGGATGGAGGAGGGAGGTTGGCGTATGATCACCCGCAACCCCGGGCCCCAGATCAGTGCAGGATGCTTTCTCGACGGATGCTTGTCGGGGCGGGGGGAACGTGTCTTTGAAAAGGAGATCTTTGATGCCGCTGCCTTCCGATGAGAGAGTGATCGCGCTGAGTGAAGCCGTGCTGAAGCAGTTCGAGGTGATCTTCGGGGCCCATCCCGGATTTCGTCCGGCACATGCTAAGGGGACGATGCTGAAGGGGACGTTTCGCGGGTCGGAGGAGGGCCGGGAGCTGACGCGGGCGGAGCATGTGACACGCGAGTCGGTTCCGGTGCTGGTGCGGTTCTCAAACTCGACCGGTATTCCGCTGATTCCGGATAACGATGCGAACGCCAACCCGCGCGGGATGGCGGTGCGGTTTGTGCTGGGGGATCGTGTGCACACGGACATCATCGCGCACTCGACGGACGGGTTTCCGGCGCGAACGGGCGAGGAGTTTCTGGACTTTCTAAAGGCGATTTCGGTGAGCGATCCGGCCAAGCTGGCGGGGTCGGCGCTGGAGGCGTTTCTGGGATCGCATCCGGCGGCGCTGGCGTTTGTGCAGGCTCTGAAGCCGATGCCGGCGAGCTTTGCGACGGAGGCGTACTTCGGCCTGACGGCGATGCAGTTTACGAACAAGGATGGGGTGAGCAGGTTTGGGCGATATCGCCTAGTGCCTGCCGACGGCGTCCAGACGATGGAAGAGACCGCGGCGAAGGAGAAGGGCGCGAACTTCCTGATGGATGAGATCGCGGAGCGCGTGACGAAGGGGCCGGTGCGGTTCAAGGTGATGGTGCAGGTCGCGGAGGATGGGGACGTCGCCGACGACGTTACGATCCACTGGCCGGAGGAACGGCGGCAGGTCGAGCTGGGCGTGGTGGAGTTGACGGATGTGGAGGCGGACAGCGCGGCGGAGCAGAAGGAGATTATCTTCGATCCGATTCCGCGGCTGGACGGGATTGAGCCGAGTGCGGATCCGCTGCTGGAGTTCCGCGCGGCGGTGTATCTGATCAGCGGAAGGCGGAGACGAGCGGCCTAGAACGTGGTGGATGCGGAGTAGAACCAACGGCGCTGAAGCCTCCGCTGCTCGGATGCATCTGTGTAAGGGTGTCCCTGCGCCCCAACGAGGTGCGCTGGACCGCTGAGGAGATGTGGATATGGCGGAGCGGACGGCGTTAGTGGTGGGATCGACAGGCGTGGTTGGGCAGAACCTGGCGAAGCGGCTGGTGGATGAGGGCTGGGAGGTGCTGGGGCTGTCGCGCGGAGCGCAGGTGGTCGAGGGCGTACGTGGGCTGGCTGCGGATCTGCGGGATGCGAAAGCTGTCCGGGAGGTGCTGCGCGGGGAAGATGTGACGCACGTGTTTCTGAGTGCGTGGGTGCGGCACGACACGGAGGCCGAGAATGTGCGGGTGAACGGCGGGATTGTAGAGAACGTGTTTGCGGGGCTTGAGGGTGCGAAGAGGCTCCAGCATGCGGCGCTGGTGACGGGGACGAAGCAGTATCTCGGGCCGTTCGAATCGTACGGGCAGACGGCGGCGGAGACACCGTTTCGGGAGGACACACCGAGGCTGCCGGGGGAGAACTTCTACTACACGCAGGAGGATGTGCTGTTTGGGGCGGCGGAGCGCGGGGGCTTTGGATGGAGTGTGCACCGGCCGCACACGATTGTGGGTTACGCGGTGGGGAACGCGATGAATATGGGATCGACGCTGGCGGTGTATGGGACGCTGTGCCGTGAGCGAGGGGAGCGATTTGTGTTTCCGGGATCGCACGAACAGTGGAATGCGCTGACGGATGTGACGGATGCACGGCTGCTAGCGGAGCATCTCCAATGGGCGGCGGAGACGCCGGGGGCGCGGGGTCAGGCGTTCAACGTGGTGAACGGCGATGTGTTTCGGTGGCGGTGGATGTGGCCGCAGCTGGCGGCGTATTTTGGCGTGGAATGGGGTGGACCGCCGGAGGGCGGGACGGCTCCGCTGGAGCCGCGGATGGGATGGGCGGGGGAGGCGTGGAAGGAGGTCGCGGCGAAGTATGGGCTGCGGGAGGGCGATGTGAATCGGCTGGCGAGCTGGTGGCATACGGATGGGGATCTTGGGCGAAAGATCGAGTGCGTGAACGATATGTCGAAGAGCCGGCGGATGGGGTTTGTGGCGCACCGCGATTCACGGGAGGCGTTTGTGGATTTGTTCGCGCGGATGCGGGCGGAGATGTTGATTCCATAAGGTGGTGGCTATGCTACGGGCGCTGCCCGACTAAGTCCGGTTGGAATAAGTCGGGAGGTGTGGAATGGAGACAGTGAACATGCATGAGGCAAAAACGCATCTTTCGCGCCTGGTGAAGAAGGCGGCGCTGGGGGAGGCTAGCCGCTGGCTCCGATGGCAAAAGTTGACGGACCGTCAACCTCCCGCCGGGTCCAAGTGTACGATTTGCCGACTTAACGGACACGAACCAGAAGCGCGTTCACGGAGAACGGCTTGCCCCGCTGCAGGTTCTAGCTTGGGTGGCAAGCACCGCACGAAAAGCGACACTCCGGTCCCTAAGCCGCTCCGAAGGGAAAGGCCTCAATGTGCTTGATGCGGAGGTGCGTCTTCTGTTGAATGAACGCCAAGAGAGCTCCGTTGACGGAGCGCTCGGGATCGCGGTTGCTCGCCGAGGACCACCTGGTCCCATCAGAGAAGTCGAGGACGATGGCGGGGCCTTTCTGTAGAGAGCCGTCCCTCAGGCGCAGGCCATCAGTAGTTGTGACACTGCTAACTTCGGAGAATGCGTGGGTAGTCGTGCGCAATGTTCCGAAGTGGCCAATGCTGATTCCCCGCTCATCGATACATGTGTGAATCGGTATTGCCAATACGGTAGCGATCCCTATCGGAAGCACGATCACCATCGCTAAGATCCGAAGGACCCGCCTACCGTCGAAACCAGCTTTCGCATTCGACCAATTCTCGTATGCCCGGACCTGCCGCGAATCAGCCCACCTGCTCCAGAGCCTTAGGGTTAGCTCCCACGCTAAGGAGATTGCCCCCAAAAGCGGCAGGAAGAACCAGATCCACTTGCTAGGAAGGAGCACGAAGGTGGTCGACCCTCCACGCAGCGCAAGCGATCGATTTGCCCAGACAAGTGCCTCATAAGTCATGAAACCAAGGACAATGCCGACCAGCAGGACTACTGCCCCAACAACCCACTGCAACCTGGAAAAGGCACTCTGGCGTCTGGAGCTTATGGCGGAGCTTGGCGCGGCTGGTACGTATCGGCGCGCAAGAGCGAACGTGCTTGCAACGGCGACTGGGATTAGCAACCGTCCGAGGCTGGATCCAACGCTCATACTGGCAGCTTATTGCAACATGCCACATCCGGGAATGACTCGACCGGGTGAAGCCTACGACTGGCTTTGTTAGACCAATCCGACAAGTGTCCGTGTAACGGGCATCTCGGACACTTGTCGGACTGTTAACAATCTGGTTGCTGTTCGGTGGCGGGTGTACGAGTTGCCGACTTGGCGGCAACTGAGCGGTTCTGTTCTGAAACGGTGGTTCAGAGATTACGCGAGACCGGCAAGGTCACTGGAGAGGTGTCTTGGTCTCCTTACGTCCCCTGAATGCCTTGTACAAAATCCCTCGCCCCGAACGCAGTGACCACTAGCATGGGTGCCAAGAGAAGCCTTGCACCAGCTTTATAAAAAAATACTCACACTGGGTAAGCCGAGTATTACGAGGGTCCCCCCGATCTGGAGATTCGGGTGAGAAAGAGTGGGCGAGCCTAAGGCTGGTAGAACTCGCTGCGTTTGCGGCTGTAGAAGAAGTAGACGACGAGGCCGATGACGAGCCAGGAGAAGAAGCGCAGCCAGGTTTTGGCGGGGAGGCCGGCCATGAGCAGGGTGCAGAAGAGGACGGAGAGGACGGGGATGACGGGGCCGAAGGGGACTCGGAAGCCGCGGCGGCGGGAAGGGTCTTTGTAGCGGAGGACGAGCACGCCGATGGAGACGAGGACGAAGGCGAAGAGGGTGCCGATGTTGGACATTTCGGCGAAGGTGCCGACGTCGAAGAGGCCGGCGGGGATGGCGACGAGGACTCCGGCGACCCAGGTGGCGAAGGCGGGGGTGCGGAATTTTGGGTGGACGCGGGAGAAGGCGGTGGGGAGGAGGCGGTCTCGGGACATGGCGTACCAGACGCGGGCCTGACCGAGCTGGAAGACGAGGATCGAGGAGATCATGCCGATGATGGCGCCGAGAAGAACGGCGAGGCGGACCCAGTGGAGTGGGTGGCCATCGGGCGTGAGCGAGACGCGTTTGAGGGCGTTGACGACGGGCGCGCCGTCTCCGGCGATGGACTGCCAGGGGACGAGGCCGGTGAGGACAACGGCTACGCCGATGTAGAGTATGGTGCAGACGACGAGGGTGGCGAGGATGCCGATGGGGACGTCGCGCTGGGGAGCGCGACACTCTTCGGAGGCGGTCGAGACGGAGTCGAAGCCGATGTATGTGAAGAAGATGATGGAGCCGCCGGCGAGGATGCCGGAGAAGCCGTTGGGGCTGAAGGGATGGTAGTTGCCCGGGTGGATGAAGGAGATGCCGGCGGAGATGAAGATGAGGATGGCGGTGATCTTGACGAGCACCATGATGTTGTTGGTGCGGGCGGACTCGCGGATGCCGCGAACGAGGACGGTGGTGAGGAGAAGGACGATGAGGAAGGCGGGGATGTTGAAGCCGGGGTGCCAGCCGGGGGCGTAGATGTCGTGGCCCTGGAGGTCCTGGAGACCGAGGGGGAGGTAGGCGGGTGAGAGCCACTTGGGATCGATGCGGAGGCCGAACCAGTCGAGGAGATCGACGACGTGGGCGGCGAAGCCGACGGAGACGCTCATGTTGGAGAAGGCGTACTCGAGGATGAGATCCCAGCCGATGATCCAGGCGATGAGCTCGCCGAGTGTGGCGTAGGTGTAGGTGTAGGCGGAGCCTGCGATGGGGATCATGCTGGCGAGCTCTGCATAGCAGAGGCCGGTGAGCGCGCAGACGATGGCGACGAGGACGAGCGAGATGGCGAGGGCGGGACCGGCTCCGGGGCGGCCGGCGATGGCTCCATGGTGGAGGAGCAGATCGATGACGGGGGAGTCTGCCCAGGTGGCGAGCGCGGCGGGGTTGCCGCCGATGGCGGTGCCGATGACGGTGAAGATGCCGGAGCCGATGACGGCACCGACGCCGAGGGCTGTGAGGGAGAGGGGACCGAGGGTTTTGCGGAGGGCGTGCTCCGGCCGCTCCGATTCCGAGATCAGTTTATCGATGGACTTGGTTGCGAAGATCTGGCGGGGCAGCGCGTTGCTCCTCAAAACAGATTGGATCGGGGCTGTGCCCGACGTCACAATGCGGCTTTGTTACGAGAACCGGAGGAGCCTTGTGCCATGTGAGGCAGGGCGATGGCCCCGCCTCACCGGCGTGCGCGACGTCTGCTTAGCGCTTGGACTGACCGCGTGCTGCCTTCTTGAGTTTCTGCTTGTTTTCGCCGCGTGCGCCGGTGCGCTTGGCCTTGGGGGCGGCCTTCTTGCGGGCTGCGCGCTTAACTTTCTTGCGCTCTTCGGTATCGGTGATGCTCTTGGTATTTGCCATGAGTGCTTTGTCTTTATCTTTCGAGGAACTTGATTCGGAGGCCGGAGGCGATGTGGACGCTAGAGGCGTTCCAACTGCGCGAACTTCTCCACCAGCTTTTTTACGCCGTGTAACTGGAATTGTACTGTAATCTTCGCGTCGTCTCCGTCGCCTTCGCGGCGAAAGACAGTACCTTCGCCGTATTTGGGATGACGGACGCGAGTTCCCTGCTTGAGGCCGGTGTTGCCGGTGGGCGCGGGGATGTCGAGTTTGGGGCGGGTGGGCTTCGCGCCGGGGCGGGCCTGGCCGCGTGCGGCGAAGAAGCTGGCGATGTTGTCAATGGAGCTGGAGCGACCGGAGCCGGGGGAGATGCGCGACGGGCCAGCGGAGGCGCTGCGGGTGGGAGCTTCCTGGCTGTCGTCTTCGTAGCTGAAGTGACGGTCGCCGATGTCTTCGGCTCCGGAGCGGGGGGCCGAGCGATTGCTGCCCGGGTAGGGGGTGGCGTAGGGACGGCCGGAGAAGCGTGTTCCATAGTCGTCGGAGGTGGAGAACTGGGGCCGAGCGGCAGGGCTGCCGAGGTCCTCGATGAGACGGCTGGGGACCTCCTCCAGGAAACGTGAAGGTATCGAGGCCTCGGGCATGTCGGAGCCGTAGCGGCGGCGGTAGCGCGCGCGGGTGAGGACGAGGGTGTCCATGGCGCGGGTCATGCCGACGTAGCAGAGGCGGCGCTCTTCCTCGAGGCCGGTGGGGTCGGTAAAGGTGCGGGAGTGCGGGAATAGGCCTTCTTCCATGCCGGCGAGGAAGACGAGGGGGAACTCAAGTCCTTTGGCGGCGTGGAGGGTCATGAGGGTGACGCGAGCTTCGGCGGAGTAGCTGTCGGCGTCTGAGACGAGTGCGGCGTGATCGAGGAAGTCGGCCAGGGTTTCGCCGCGCTGTTCGGCATCCTGGGCGGCGTTGGCGAGTTCCTTGAGGTTTTCGATCCGGGAGAAGGACTCGGGTGTGGCCTCGTCCTCGAGTGCGCGGATGTAGCCGGAGCGGTCGTTGAGGAACTTGATGAGTTCAGGGAGGGTGGCGGGATCGCCGGGCTTGCGGAATCCCGAGTCGGCGGGATCAGGGGCCGGCGGGAGATCTCCGGGCGCGGTGTTTCTGAGAGCTTCGGCCGCGGCCTGCTGACGTTTGGAGATCGCGCTCGACTTGAGAACGACAGGGGCGAAGGGATTGAAGCTGGCGGTCTCGATGCCATGCGCGGCGTCTGAATCGGTGTTGTTTTCGGGCGCGAGGGTGGAGATTTCTTCGGAGGGGCCGAAGTCGAAGCCGAAGTTGAAGCTGGTGTCGAAGGTGGTGCTGCCTCCGTTCGAGGCGAAGCTTGTGTTTGTGACTGGTTCGGTTTCGAATGCGCCGGGGTCGAAGTCGGTGTTGTCGTCGGCGGCGTCGTCACCCGAGGTGAAGTCGGCGGGGTTGAAGTCGGTGGCTGACCCAAGCGGCTCTCCGGCGAGAGCGTCCGTGGTGGTCGAGGAGGCGGCGTCGATGGTGAGGGCGTTGGCGAAGTCCGGGCCGAGCATGTTGCGGGCGTCGGTGATGAGGCGGCGGAAGCCTTCAAGGGCGGTGAGGGCACGCTGGGGAAGGAGGCGGTCGCGGATGGCGGCACCGATGGCGTCCCAGGTGGAGGTGCCGGTGGAGAGGGCCATGCGCTCGAGGGTTTCCATGGTGGTCTTGCCGATGCCACGTGCGGGGGAGTTGACGACGCGGCCGAGGGCGACGGAGTCGTGCGGGTTCTGCACGAGCTTCATGTAGCTGAGGATGTCTTTGACTTCGGAGCGGTCATAGAAGGAGAAGCCGCCGACCATGTGGTACTGGATGCCGTAGCGGCGGAGGGACTCTTCGACGAGGCGGGACTGCGAGTTGGTGCGATAGAGGACGGCGCAGCGGGGAAGATCGACCTGCTGGCCCGCCTCCTTGATGTAGCGCTGGATGCGGTCCGCGATGAAGAGCGCTTCGTTTTCGCCGTCCGGGGCCTCGTAGTAGCCGATGAGCGAGCCACCTTCGCGGGAGGTCCAGAGGTTTTTGCCCTTGCGCTGGGTGTTCTGCGCAACGACGGCGCTGGCGCCCTCGAGGATGACCTGGGTGGAGCGGTAGTTCTGCTCGAGGCGGATGGTCCGGACCTCGGGAAAGTCCTTTTCGAACTCGAGGATGTTGCGGATATCGGCGCCCCGCCAGGAGTAGATGGACTGGTCCTCGTCTCCGACGACGCAGACGTTGCCGTGAGTTCCGAGGAGCTTCATGAGCTCGTACTGGGGACGGTTGGTGTCCTGGTACTCATCGATCATGAGGTATTTGTAACGGCGGTTGTACTTTTCGCGGACGTTGGCGTCGGTCTTAAGAAGGCGGACTGTTTCGAGGAGGAGGTCATCGAAGTCGAGGGCGTTGGCCTTGAAGAGCTCCTTGCGATAAATCTCGAAGATGTGGGCGATCTTCTCTTCCATCGGGTTGGTGGAGGCGAGGAAGTACTCCTGTGGATCGATCATGTGGTTTTTGGCCCAGGAGATCCGGCCGAGGGCGACGCGTGGCTTGAGCTGCTTGTCGTCGATGGAGAGGCGCTTGAGGGCCTGCTTGACGACGGCCTGCTGATCGCTCTCGTCGTAGATGGCGAAGGTTCGGGTGAGACCGACGCCGTTGGTGCGGAGGGCTTCGATGTCGCGGCGGAGGACGCGGACGCAGAAGGAGTGGAATGTGGCCAGGGTGGGCTGCGCGAGGGAGCTGTGGCCGAGAATTTTTTCGACTCGTTCCGCCATCTCCTTCGCGGCCTTGTTGGTGAAGGTGACGGCGAGGATGGAGTCTGGCGAGACGTTGCGCTGCTGGATGAGATAGGCGATGCGATGGGTGATGACGCGGGTTTTGCCGGAGCCTGCGCCTGCGAGGAGGAGCACAGGGCCGTCCACGGTGGTGACGCCTTCGGCCTGCGGCGGATTCATGTTTGCGGTGAGATCGGTCAACGTGGCTCCCACATCTATTTTATGCGGCCTGGTGATGTGAAGAGACGCCCTGGAGGCAAGCAGGTGGGAGGTATGTCGATATGCAAAATAATCTGCGAAGACCGGAACGGAAGTACGCTGCCTGACGTAGTGAGATGTACGACGAGCTTCACTGAACCATGGCAGAGATCCCGTCGCACTTTAGCTGTTGAATGGGAGCCGTTATGAGTCGTCGTTCCGTGTTTGTGATCACGCTTGCCGTGGCCTCGGTGTTTGCCTCCGAGGCTGTGTATGCTGCGCCCGCCGCCATCCATGCGCCTGTGCATGCGATGTTTGCAAAGACCAAGCTGGTGAAGTTCAACCTGCGCAATGATACCCAGACGCCGATGAAGGTGAAGGTGGGAGACAGCGCGATGACGATCGATGCGGGCAAGTCCGTGCATTTAGAGCTGCCGGTCGGTGCGCGTGTGACCGCGGACGAGGACAGCTCCAGTCACAAGAACGGTGACCTGATTGCACAGGTCTCCAGCCAGTTGAGTGGGGCGACGATTCGATTGCAGTAGGTGCAGGTTTGAGAAACATAGGATCGCGGCCCGGGGTCTTGCGGCCGGTCGTCCCTGTCCACGCGATATCGCTTGCTATGCTCGAGACATGATGGTCAAGAGTGTTGCCGTGTTTTGCGCGAGCGCAATGGGTGTGGACGGGGTGTACCGGGAGACGGCGGTAGAGCTGGGCAGGACGCTGGCGGAGCGTGGCATCGGGTTGATCTATGGCGGATCGGATGTCGGCCTGATGAAGGCAGTGGCGGACTCCTGTGTGGCAGAGGGTGGACGCGTTGTAGGGGTGATTCCGGAGGTGCTGGTCGACAAGGAGGTCGCGCACCACGGAATCACCGAGCTGCATGTGGTGGACACGATGCATACCCGCAAGGCGCTGATGGGTGAGAAGGCGGACGCGTTTCTGATTCTGCCGGGCGGGTTTGGGACGATGGAGGAGATGTTTGAGGTGCTGGCGTGGCAGACGCTGGGTCTCCACACCAAGCGCATTGTGCTTCTGAATGTTGCCGGGTTTTACGATTCCCTGCTGGCGTGGATGCAACATGCCGTGGAGGAGGGGATGCTGCGCGGGCGCAGCCGGGAGATTCTGCTGGTGGCGGGGAGCGTGGTTGAGGCTATGGATCTGCTGGAGCAGGACGGAAGTTTGAAGTAGGGCGCAAGGTCACTGAAACCAGATGCCGAAGAGCTGGCAACGCGAAGAGGCGCAGGCACATCTCTCTTTTTAGGCGAAGAAAAAGCGTATGGAGGAATGGGAATGGCAGAGCGTGAGGTTGTGCTGGATAAGCCGGTGGTTATGGATGAGCAGGCAGAGGCCGTACGGAGGTTGACGGAGCGAGCTGAGGCTGCGGAGGCGGAGCTGGCGAAGCTGAAGGGATCGCCGACGACGAAGGCAGCGGGAGAGCAGCAAACGTCGGGCGAGACGGCGAAGGCGGAGGGCGGGGAGGATGAGCTACGTAAAGATTCGATGATGGCGCACCTGCTCGACTCGTTGAGCGAGGGCAAGGATATCGGGCACTATGGGCGGCTGGTGTTTGCGATGGTGGCACGGCACTTTATGCCGCATGACGAGGTGCTGGCCTGGATGATGAAGGACAAGGACTTCGACGACGAGCAGGCCCGGCTGATGCTGCGGCAGGTCGAGGGCCGGGACTACAATCCGCCGAAGCGCGCCCGGATTGTGGAGTGGCAGGCACAGCAGGAGTTTCCGATTCTGCCGAATCCTGAGGATCCCGACTGCGGCAATCTGTACCGGAACCTGAAGTTTCCGGAGGAGATCTACTCGCACATTGGGCAGTACCAAGAGAAGAAGATGGAGGCGGGCGAGTAGCGGGCTCTCCGGGGCGGCGATCAGAGCCCGGGGCTGGACACGCAGAGATCGCAACGGCAGACGCGGCGGAGGTAGTCGAAGGAGTAGATGCCGGTCTCGTGCCCGTCGTTCCACTTGAAGCGGAGGGCGTAGTTGCCGACGGGGGTGATCTCGAGCGGACGCGGTGGTGCCTCGTAGAGTGCGAGGAGGGTCTTGGGTTTCGGCTTGGGATCTCCGGGAACGCGTCCTGACTTTTCGCGCTCATCGTGGCAGGTGGCGCAGGGGCAGGCGTCGCGCAGCCAGCGGAAGTTCCAATGGCTCTTGTGACCGTCCTTCCAGTCGATCTCCATGCCTGTGCCCTCCGTCTTCTTGACGCGGATCTTTGCGGGTGTGCGCGCTTCGATGGGAAGCGGCGCCTCCTCCTTTGGCGGGGTTTCACCGCGTACGATGCGGATGCCTTCGTGACTCATAGCTTGACCTCTTTTGCGGCGCGGTGATCGTACCGGAGCTTGAGAGCGAGGATGCTCAGGCTGAGGACGAGGGTGAGCGTGTTTGAGATGATGACGGGTTTGGAGCCGGTGCGCACGCCGTAGACGATCCAGAGGAAGACGCCAACGGAGAAGAGGAGAAAGGTTGGGAGCGAGATCTCGCGCGCTGTGCGGAGGCGGATGACGCGCAGGAGCTGCGGGACGAACGCGACGGTGGTGCAGAGTGCGGCGGTGAAGCCGACCAGCTCAACGGTGCTGCCGGGCATGGGGTTCATAGGTGTCGCGGGAAAAGACAGCATGGGTTGGGGATCATGGGTGGTGTTGTCTCCAGAAGAAGTATGCGGCGATGGCGAGGCCGGTGACGACGACGACGGAGCGAAGGATCTCGGGGTTCATGCGCCGGGCGTAGCGCGCGCCGATGTAGCCGCCCGCACCGGCGAAGAGCATGGAGATGAGGCAATAGTGCCAGACGATCGCTCCGCTGAAGATGAAGGTGCAGACGGCGCAGAGGTTGGAGAGGCAGGCGGCGAGGACCTTGAGCGAGTTGAGCTCGTGCATCTCTTCGACGCCGAAGAGGGCGAGGGCGCTCATGATGAGGAAGCCGGCTCCGGCACCGAAGTAGCCGATGTAGAAGGTTACCGGGAGGAGAGCGAAGAAGAGCGGGATCAGCGGTGGCGTGTGGCGGGTGTGCTGCTGGGTGAGGGCGATGGATGAGCGCTGCCGAAGCCATCGAGAGATGCGGCCGCTGAGGCCGAAGAGGATGGATGCGACGAGAAGGAGCCACGGGACCAGATTGAGAAAGGTGAGTTGCGGTGTGTGCAGGAGAATGACCGCGCCACCGACGCCGCCGAGGATGCTGGTGGCGATGATGACGGGTAGGAGGTCGCGGCGGAGATCCGAGCGGAGGGCTGCGACGCTGGTGAGCTGTCCGGGCCAGAGGGCGACGGTGTTGGTGGCGTTGGCTTCGATGGGAGGAACACCGATGGCGAGCATGGCGGGGAAGGAGAGGAAGGAACCTCCGCCGGCCATGGCGTTCATAACGCCGGCGATGAATGAGGCAGTGACGAGCCAGGCGTAGCGCCAATGTGGGGCGAGGGTGTGAAACATCCTGAGTTTGATTGTAGGCGGGAGCGCGGGATGCGGCAGAGAGGAGCAGCGCTCAGGCGGGCGGAGGGGATGGGAGCTCGGGGGTAGCGGCGATGAGCTTCTGGGTGTAGGGCTGGCTGGGATGGTCGCAGACGTCCAGGGTGTCGCCGATCTCGACGAGGCGTCCGCGCTGCATGACGGCGACACGGTCGCAGAGATAGCGGACGAGGGGCATGGAGTGGGAGATGAAGAGGAAGGTCAGGGCGTGGGTGCGCTGCAGGGAGCGGAGGAGGTTGATGACCTGGGCTCCGACCGAGACGTCAAGGGCGCTGACGGGTTCGTCGAGGACGAGGAACTCGGGTTTGAGGGCGAGCGCGCGTGCGATGTTGATGCGCTGGCGCTGGCCTCCGGAGAACTGGTGGGGGAAGCGCGGGAGAGCGGAGGGGTCGAGGCCCACCTCATGGAGGAGAGTTTCGAGGCGTGCGGAGAGGCCTTCGACGGGGCGCTCGCGATGGATGGCGAAGGGCTCGGCCAGGATGTCGCGGATGCGCATGCGCGGGTTGAGGGCGGCGAAGGGGTCCTGGAAGACGATCTGCATTCGGCGACGC
The DNA here is from genome assembly GCA_963719405.1 of uncultured Acidobacteriaceae bacterium. Lineage (GTDB taxonomy): Bacteria > Acidobacteriota > Terriglobia > Terriglobales > Acidobacteriaceae > Edaphobacter. Next base: position 2,624,578 of record OY970381.1, on the reverse strand, counting down.
ATGCGGCGGAGGTCACGGGAGCCCAGGGCGAGGAGATCGACGTTGTCGTAGGTTATGTAGCCGGAGGTGGGCTCGATGAGGCGGAGGAGCATGCGCGCGACGGTGGACTTGCCGGAGCCCGACTCTCCGACAAGGCCGAGGGTTTCGCCGCGGCGAATGGTGAGAGAGACGTCTTCAACGACACGGGAGGCGCCGTACTGCTTGTTGAGATCGCGTGCTTCGAGGAGGATGGGGAGAGGTGCGGGAGACTTCGGGTGAGCCGGAGAGATGACGTCGTCTGGAGGCACCGGCATAGCGGGATGGTAGCACCGGCGGGATGCGGCAGCGGGTTACGGAGTGCCGGTGGATGTGGAGCCAAGAGATGTGCGGGAATGTTGGCGGGATGGATGGCGACCACGCGCCAGAGCATAGCATCGAGAGATGGGAAGTAAGTTTCTGAGTGCGGGTTGGCGGAAGCTGATCATGGCGAACTATGCGGTGCCGCAGGAGTTGCTACTGCCGTATCTGCCTGCCGGGACGGAGCTCGATCTGTTCCATGGCCGGTGCTATGTGAGCCTCATCGGCTTTCTGTTTGCGAATGTGCGGCTGAAGGGATGGCGGATTCCGTTCCACACGAACTTTGAAGAGGTAAACCTGCGGTTTTATGTACGGCATATCGATGCCGGAGCGGTGAGTCACAGGGGTGTGGTGTTTTTGCAGGAGCTGGTGCCTCGGCTGGCGGTGAGCCTGATCGCGAACACGCTGTATGGCGAGAGCTATGTGACGCGGGCGACACGCCACGAGTGGAGGCGCGACGGAGAAGATCTCCATGTGAGGTATGAGTGGAGGTGGAGCGGCGTGTGGAGGCATGTGGAGGTGGTGGCACGTGCGGGTGCGGAGCAGATCGTGCCGGGGAGTGTGGAGGAGTTCATCACGGAGCACTACTGGGGGTACACGAGACGGAGCGCCACGCGAACCTCAGGGTACGAGGTGACGCATCCCCGGTGGGAGGTTTACCCGGTGCTCCAATTTCTAACGGATGTTGATTTTGCGGCGCAGTACGGAGCGCGATTTGGGGTGTTGCAGGGGGTTGAACCGGAGAGTGTGTTGCTGGCGGAGGGGTCGGAGGTCGAGGTGAGGTCGGGCGCGGGGGTGGAGTTGGGGGCGCGCTGAGGTCGGAGCTCTCCTTAGGTTGGAGCTCTCGTGAGGTTCAGGAGAGCTTTGGGTGCTGGCGGTGGAAGCCGGTCTTTTGCTGGTAGGCGCGAGCGAAGGCGGCGAGGCGGGCGTCGGAGTAGAGGGCACCGAGGAAGGTCAGGCTAACGGGTGTGTTGGGCCCGCCGGCGTTATCGACCGCACCGTCAACGTCGTTCGCTGAGGCCGGGGCGTCTGGTCCTCGAAGGCCGTTGGGGACGATGACTGCGGGGTGTCCGGTGAGGTTGGTGGCCACCAGTTGAACGCCGCCGGAGGGCGTCACCACGACGTCTACCTGCTTGAAGATGTCGTTCATGAGGTCGATTGCGAGCGAACGGGCGCGCATGGCCTGGATGTAATCGACGGCCGAGTAGAAGCGCGCGATGCGGAAGGAGTTTGGCCAGTCGTAGGTCTCCTGCCCGCTGAGGAGCTTGTCGCGGCCGCTGCGGGTGAGGTCGTCGAAGGCGGCGGCCGCTTCCGCCTCGAGAACGGGCACGATGGCTCCGAAGGGGAATTTGGGCATTTCGACCGGGGTCAGGCTGACACCCATGCTGCGCAGCGCGTCGAGTGAGGCGGAGGCGAAGCGGGCGTCGTACTGACGCCGGATGTAGTCGTCGTGCTGCCGCTGCTGACGTTTTTTGAAGTCCGCGAGATCTTTTTCGGAGGCGGTTTCGGATGGGGGCTTGAGCTCGTCGGGCGGATGGATATCGAAGGCGCTCTTTATGTAACCGACGCGGAGCTTTTTCCAGTCGAACTGCGCGTCCCAGTTGAAGGCAGCGGATTTGACGGATCGGTCGTGGCCATCGGGGCCGTGGATGACGCTCATGACGAGGGCGGCATCTTCGACGGAGCGCGCGATGGGGCCGATCTTGTCCATCGTCCACGAGAGGGCCATGGCGCCGGTGCGGGGGACGAAGCCGAAGGTGGGGCGAAGGCCGGTGACGCCGCAGCGGGTGCTTGGCGAAGAGATGGAGCCGAGGGTCTCCGTGCCTATGGCAAAGCCGACGCAGCCGGCAGAGACGGCACTGGCGGAGCCGGCGGAGGACCCGCTGGAGCCCTGGCGCGGGTTCCAGGGGTTGCGGGTGCGTGCGCCGTGCTGCTTGTCGCCCCAGAGATCTCCCTGTGCGAGTGCGCCCATGCTGAGCTTGGCGAGGAGGACGGCGCCGGCGGCGTCGAGGCGTTGGACGACGGTGGCGTCGTAGTCAAAGGTCTGGTGCTCGAAGCCGCCCGCGCCCCAGGTGGTGGGGTAACCCTTCACGGCCAGGAGATCCTTGCCGCCCCAGGGGATGCCGTGGAGCGGGCCGCGGTATTTGCCGGCGGCGATCTCCCTGTCGGCAGCGGCGGCGTGGGCCAGGGCTCGGTCCTCGGTGAGGGTGAGGACGAAATGTAACCGATCTTGGTACATCTTGAGACGAGCGAGGTAGAGCCTGGTGAGGTCCGTAGAGGAGAGCTTGCGGGTGCGGAGCAGCTCGGCGAGCTCGCGCACGGAAGAGAAGGCGATGGTCTCGGCGGCAGAGGAGCCGGCCTGGGCGGCGGTGGCCTGGGGAACCGCGGTGAGGAGTGTGGCGACGTCAGGAGCGGGGCTGATGCGCTCGGGGCGCTTGACGGTATCGAGCGGCATGCCGGCAGGGACAGGATCGAAGATGAAGGCGGGTGCTGTGGCGTTCTCCAGCTTGAGGCCACGGATGTTGACGACGTCTTCGCGCTGAGATGTGAGGCCCTCTATCATGACTTTCTTCTGGTCGTCGGAGAGGGTTATCCCGGCGATCTGGGCGGCGGCGTCGATCATCTGCGGGGTGATCTTCGCGAGAGGCTCGACAGGTGACGGAGGAACGGACTGAGCAGGCGCCTGCACAGACATGCCGAGTAGAATGCCGGGAAACAATGTTTGGCCCAGACCGGCGGCGGTGCAGGCTGCGAGAAATCGCCGACGAGCGGGGGAGGAGAGATCCAGGATCTGGGGCATGGCTGGATTATTGCATCCCGGAGCAGGACCACTTCCAGCGCGAGAGACTCACGAGCGCGACACCGGAGAGATCGAGGCACCAGGGCTGGTCCGGCGGGAAGGAGATGCGCTTTTTGGGGTCGCCTGAGAGAACGTTCTGGGTGAGAATGGACGGCAGCAGCGCGCGGGCTGCGACGAACAACCGTAGGACGAGGTGCGGAGGTTTGGGGTCGATGGAATCGAGCAAGGTATCAGAGGTGATCATGCAACCGTTTGAGCGATCGACGGCCTTACTGGCGGCGATCGTGGAATCCTCCGATGACGCAATACTCAGCAAGGATCTGGACGGCACGATCACCAGCTGGAACCGGGCTGCCGAGCGTATCTTCGGCTACACGTGCCAGGAGATTGTCGGAAGGTCCATTCTGACGCTGATTCCGGAGGAGCTTCAGGGCGAAGAGCAGGTCATCCTGCGGAAGATCCGGAATGGGGAGCGGATAGAGCATTACGAGACGATACGGTTGTCCAAGCACGGCGAGCGACTGGAGTTGTCGCTCACGATATCTCCGGTGAAGGATGAGACCGGGCGGACGATCGGCGCCTCCAAGGTGGCGCGCGACATCTCCGAGCGCAGGCGGATGGAGCGGCTGCTGATCCAATCGGAGAAGATTGCGGCGACCGGGCGGATGGCAGCGACGATTGCGCACGAGATCAACAACCCGCTGGAAGCGGTGATGAACCTGATCTATCTTTCGCGGACAAGTGAATTTATTAGCGAAGACGTACGCGGCTACCTGATGACGGCAGAGCAGGAGATTGAACGGGTCTCGATGATTGCCCGGCAGACGCTGGGATACTTCCGCGAGACGACCTCGGAGGTGACGCTGGGAGTGCAGGATCTGCTGACGCAGGTGCTGGACGTGTACCAGACGAAGTTGGTCAGCAGAAGGATCCAGGTCGAGCGAGACTTCCAACCGGTGCGACCACTCACCCTGAAGCGAGGAGAGATCACGCAGGTGTTCTCAAACCTCGTCTCCAACTCCGTGGATGCCATGTCGGATGGAGGCGTGCTGCAGGTTGGGATCAGTGAGGTGCAGGATGACCGGGCAGGGGGCGTTCGAATTGAGATCAAAGACGAGGGGCCGGGTATACCGGCGGAGCTCCTGAGCCGCATCTTCGAGCCATTCTTCACGACCAAGGAGGGCCGCGGGACGGGGATCGGTCTGTGGATCTCGCGGCAGTTTGTGGAGGGTCGTGGGGGCAGCCTGCAGGTCAAGAGCAGGACAGAGGGGCCGGATCGAGGCAGCCGCTTCGTCGTGTTTCTGCCGTACAAGGGCGATGCTTCTACCCGAGGTGAGTTGAGGTAAAAGGAGAAGGCCCTTGAAGTCGGGCCCTTCGTGAACACAGACTGCGGCTAGATGTCGAGATTTTTGACGTCGAGTGCGTTCTCTTCGATGAACTTGCGGCGTGATTCGACGTCTTCGCCCATGAGGGTGGTGAAGATCTCTTCGCAGCCGGCGATGTCTTCGAGCTTGACCTGCAGGAGGGTGCGGCGGGCGGGGTCCATGGTGGTCTCCCAGAGCTGGGGTGCGGTCATCTCGCCGAGACCCTTGTAGCGCTGGACCTGGTACTCCTTGCGACCCTGCTCGATGACGTACTCGAAGACCTCGCGTGGGGAGCCTTTCTCGACGGGATCCTGTGAGCCCTTGAGGTTGCGCTTGCCGGGCTTCGCCTCTGCCATGGTTCCGGGGGCGGAGGCGATGGTCTCGTTGACACCCTCCTCCTGCTCGATCTCGTCAGCCTCGTCGAGGGCGGCCTGCGAGGTAGGCGGAGGCTGCTTGGCGGCGTACTCGATGTGGAACGGACCGACGAGCTGCTCGCGGATCTGGGCGTGCTTCGCGAGCAGCTGGCGGGACTCGGGCGCGGTGGCGAGGACCCAGTCGATCTTGCGTACGGCGCCCTGCGCGTCGGTGTAGGAGACGGAGTACATCTTGTGTTCTTCGTCGAACTCGACGTCGGACACATGCTTGAACTGGAAGGTGCGCTCCATGTCCTTGAGTCGTGAGCGCATCAGCTTGAGCTTTTCGGGAGATTCGAAGTCGACACGGCGAGCGGGGTCCTTGCCTTCGGATGCGAAGGTGTCGGCGAAGGCGCGCACGACGTCTTCGTTGCGGACGCGTTTCACGACTTTATCGAAGAAGCCGAGATAGTCGTTGAGCTGCGACATGTACCTGGTGAGCTCTTTGCCTTCGAGGCGGGCACCGCCCTCACCGTAGCGGATGACCATGCCGTCGGAGGCGCGCTTGACCATGACGGAGACGTATTCGCGGTCGTCCTTGATGTACTGCTCGAACTTGCCCTTCTTGATGCGGTAGAGCGGGGGTTGAGCGATGTAGACGTGGCCACGCTTGATGAGCTCGGTCATGTGACGGAAGAAGAAGGTGAGCAGAAGCGTGCGGATGTGTGAACCGTCGACGTCGGCGTCGGTCATAAGGATGAGCTTGCCGTAGCGGAGCTTGGAGGCGTCGAAGTCGTCTTTGCCGATGCCGCAGCCGAGGGCTGTGATCATGGCGCGGATTTCCTCGTGGCCGAGCATCTTGTCGTAGCGGGCCTTTTCGACGTTGAGGATCTTTCCCTTGAGCGGGAGGATGGCCTGGAACTTCCGGTCGCGGCCCTGCTTTGCTGTGCCGCCGGCGGACTCACCCTCGACGAGGTAGAGCTCGCAGTTGTCGGGGTTGCGCTCGGAGCAGTCGGCGAGCTTGCCGGGCAGGCCACCGCCATCGAGTGCGCCCTTGCGGCGGGTGAGGTCGCGGGCCTTCCGGGCGGCCTCGCGGGCACGAGCGGCGTCGATGGCCTTGTTGATGATCTTCTTGGCGACGGAGGGGTTCTGCTCAAGGAAGGCGCCGAGGCGCTCGTTGACGAAGGCCTGAACGGTGCCGGCGATGTCGGAGTTGAGCTTGCCCTTGGTCTGGCCTTCGAACTGCGGCTGCGAGAGCTTGACCGAGACGACGGCGACCAGGCCTTCGCGGACGTCGTCGCCGGAGAGGTTTTCCTTGACGTCCTTGAAGAGGCCCATCTGCTGGCCGGCCCAGTTGATGGTGCGGGTGAGCGAGGTTCGAAAGCCGGAGAGGTGGGTGCCACCGTCTACGGTGTTGATGTTGTTTGCGAAGGAGAAGACGGTTTCGGAGTAGGCGTCGTTGTACTGGAGGGCGATCTCCATGGCGACGTTGTCGCGCTCGGCTTCCATGTAGATCGGCTTCTCGTGCAGGACCTGCTTGCCCTTGTTGAGGAGCTTGATGAACTCGGCGATGCCGCCGGTGTACTTGAAGGTCTGGGTCTTGGAGTCGCCGGTCTTGACGTCGGAGGCGCGCTCGTCGGTGAGAGTGATCTCGATGCCCTTGTTGAGGAAGGCGAGCTGACGAAGGCGGTTGGCGAGCGTGTCGTAGTTGTACTCGTGGACGGAGAAGATGGAGCGATCGGGGAGGAAGTGGACCTTGGTGCCCTTGCGGGTGGATGCGCCCATCTTGCGCAGGGGGCTGATGGGATCGCCCTTGGAGTAGTCCATCTCCCAGGCGAAGCCGTCGCGCCAGATCTCGACGTCGAACTCTTCGGAGAGAGCGTTGACGCAGCTTACGCCCACGCCATGGAGGCCGCCCGAGACCTTGTAGTTGGAGGCGTCGAACTTGCCGCCGGCGTGGAGGATGGTGAGAACGACCTGGACGGCGGGCATGGTGACGCCGTTGATGACCTTGTCGTCGACCGGGATACCGCGGCCGTCGTCGACGACGGTGATGGAGTTATCGACGTGGATGGTGACGTCGATGCGGCTGGCGTAGCCGGCGAGTGCCTCATCAACCGAGTTGTCGACGACCTCGTAGACGAGATGGTGGAGGCCCTGCTCTCCGGTGGAGCCGATGTACATGGCGGGCCGCTTCCGAACTGCGGCGAGACCTTCGAGCACCGTGATGTTCTCGGCGGAGTAGCCGCCGCCAGGTGTGGGCGCGGCTCCCTTCGCGATTTCGAGGTCAAGCGTTGGGGTTTCGGGTGGTGTTGCGGTCGATGCCATTCGCGCTCCGTGGTCGGTAAGGTCGCTGCTCGCTTTTCTGCTTTTGCTAAGTGCTTCAAAAGGTGGTACTTATAGCGAGATTTGTGCGCAGTTTCGGATAGATAAGTATAGCACGCGGGCGCGGTTTTTCCCGGTATCCGGGCGGGTTCGGAGGACCGGTCTCGAGGCAGGGGCGGAGGGCGCCCGACGGGGTTTGAGGGTTCCGGAGAGGGCCGGGATGACTCCTCTCCGGGGTGGGGCTACCAGACCCTGCAGGCTGGCGTGTGGACCATGGGCTGACCGGCCTTGCAGCCGAAGGCCTTTTGGAACTGAGGCATGTTGGAGACTACGCCGTTGATGCGGGCGAAGCCGGGCGAGTGAGGATCGGTGATGGCGCTGACGCGGAGGTTCTCGGGACGCTGGTTCTCGCAGGCCCACTGGGCCATGCCAACGAAGAATCGCTGGTCGGGCGTGAAGCCGCCGACCTCTGTGAGGTGCTGGCCGGCGGTCTGCTTCTGCCAGGCGATATAGGCGAGCAGGGTGCCTCCGAGGTCGGCAACGTCTTCGCCGCTGGTGAGCTTGGAGTTGATGTGGATGTCGTCGACCACGACGAACTTTGCGTACTGGTCGCGGTCGCAGTTGATGCGATCTTCAAAGCCCTTGGCGTCGGCGGGTGTCCACCAGTCGCGCAGGTTGCCCTTGGCATCGAACTGGCGGCCTTCGTCGTCGAAGGCGTGGGTGAGCTCGTGGCCGATGGTGGCGCCGGTATTGCCGTAGTTGGGGGCGTCGTCGAGCTTGACGTCGTAGAGCGGCGGCTGGAGGACACCCGCGGGAAAGTTGATGTCGTTCATCTGCGCGTTGAAGTAGGCGTTGACGGTGGGTGGTGTCATACCCCACTCATTGAGGTCGACGGGCTTGCCGAGCTTGTGCCACTGGCGGGATTCTTCGAACTCGGCTGAGCGAAGGATGTTGCCGAAGTGATCGTCAGGCTTGATGGTGAGAGCCGAGTAGTCGCGCCACTGGTCGGGGTAGCCGATTTTATTGCGGATCGCGTGGAGCTTGCGGAGCGCTTCTTTTTTCGTCTCCGGGCTCATCCAGTCGAGGGCTTCGATCTCCGACTGCATGGCGGTCTCGATCTGCTCGGTCATGAGCTGGGTCTTGGCCTTCATGTCCGGGGAGAAGGTGCGACGGACGAACTCCTGCCCGAGCGCCTCGCCGAGATCGCGGTCGACCTGGCGGGTGCACTGCTTCCAGCGCGGGGGCATGGCGGGGATGCCGCGCAGAGTCTTCGAGTAGAAGTCGAACTGGGCCTGCCGAAAGGGTTGGGATAGCGAGGGAGCGGCCGCGGTGACGAGGTGAAAGCGGAGATAGCCTTTGAGAGCGTCGACGGACTCCCCGGTGAGCTCGTGATCAACAGCCTTGATGAATTCGGGCTGCGAGACGTTGAGTGTGGCGAGATTGGGCGCGCCCTGCACCTTGAAGAAGACCGGCCAGTTGATGGTCGGGGCGAGCCTGGCGAGGTCGGACACCGACATCTTGTGGTAGGTCTTGTGCGGATCGCGCCGATCGACGCGGGTAAGGGAGTTGCGGGCGAGAGCGCTCTCGATCCGAATCACGGTCTCGGCGTCGGCCCTGGCCTGCGCGTCGGAGTCGCCGGCCATAGTGAGGATCTGCGTGATGTACGCGCGGTACCCCTGAAGTATCTGCTCACTTTTGGCGTCGGTTTTGAGGTAGTAGTCGCGATCGGGGAGACCGAGGCCGCCGGCGCGCAGCTCGACGATGACGGTGCTTGAGTCGATCGCGTCTTGGCCGGTGCCGGTGTTGAAGAAGAAGTTGCCCGGAAGGGTGTGCTGGATGGAGGCCAGATCGGCGACGACGGCGGCGCGATCCTTGAGGCCGTTGATGCGGTCGAGGGCGGGCTTGAGGGGATCGAGGCCGCGGCGGTCGATGGCCGCGGTGTCCATGCAAGCGGCGAAGAAGTCTCCGACCTTTTGCTGGACGGGCGAGCGATTGCCGGCCTTTGCGTCGTCGGCGAGGATGCCCCAAAGGAACTGCTGGTTGTCGTTGGCGAGCTTGGCGTAGACGCTCCAGGCTGCCTGATCGGCAGGGATGGGGTTGTTCTTCTCCCAGCCGCCGCAGGAGAACTTGTAGAAGTCGGTACAGGGGTCGACGGAGCGGTCCAGGCTGGAGGGGTCGAGCGAGGGGGAGTACGGCATGGCCTGGAGGGGATGTGCGGTTTGCTGGCCACCGGCGACGAGGGACGAGCAGAGGATGGCAGCGGCGGCCAAGGCGTGCTTCGGGGACATGTGAACTCCTGTGTGTGCCATCGTATACGGAGATCGACAGGGCGCGGTTCAGAGGTGTGCCTGGACGTTCGCGCGTTCCGGCTTATGCACACGAGCAGGAGATCTCAGACGTTGGCTCAAGAGCAGAAGATAGATTGCGACAGCCAGGCCTGCGTAGATGACGAGTGCGAATCCAAGAAGGTTTCCGGGATACCCGTCCGTAAACATCCGGACGGGTGACTCATGAGAGAAGAACGATCCGAGAGCCAGGGACCAGGCGATCGAGAGTGCGAGAAGCACGTACCAACGGCGGAGTTGCCAAGTAGCGGAGGTGAAGCCCAGAAATGGAAGCGCGAAGAAAACGAAGGTGAAAGCGGCGAAGACTGCGATCCAGCCAACCAGGGGAACGAATTCCCACCCGCCAATCGCCACGACAATTGCGAACAGTAGCCAGACGATGCGCATCGCAACGATGGCGAATACGTATCGCACACGGACCGAAATTCTCCTGTTCGCTTCAAGCCGGGATGCATCGACCAAGGTTGCGACTCCTCGTCTGTGAGCTATTCGGCGGGTCTTGGGGCGAAGTAGCCTTTGCGCGTACGGACGTGGAAGCGGGGATCGGTGGCCTGGAGGTAGATGGTGCGGAAGCTGCCGTCGGGGCGGAAGTCTGCGGGGCGGTACTGGAGGGAGTACTGCGAACGGAGCTCTTCTTCGATGTTGTGGAAGCCGGTGGCGACGTCTTCGATCTTTGTGGGATAGAAGGCCTGCCCGCCGGTGGCGTCGGAGATGATTCTGAGGGTTTCGTCGCCCTTGTCTTTGCTGGGGCTGACGTTGGTGGAGATGGTGTAGACGATGGTTTCGGCGCGCTGGCACTCCTTGATGGCGTCGGCCTGGGTGGCGCGGGAGTAGTTATCGTCTCCGTCGGAGACGAGGATGAGGGCCTTGCGAACGGCCTCGTCGCCGCGCAGGGTGAGCATCTGGTCGCGGCAGGTCTTGTAGAGGGCGTCGTAGAGCGCGGTGCCGCCGCCGGGGCGCAGCTTGCGGATGCCCTGGTTGAGGAGGTCGACGGAGTTGGTGTAGTCCTGCGCCATGTTGGTCTCGATGTCGAAGCCCTCGACAAAGGCGCGGTCGTTGCGGTGCATGATCTGGAGGAAGAACTCGACGGCGGAGTCCTGCTCGAACTGGAAGCGCTGGCGTATGGAGGAAGACGTGTCGATCATGATGCCGACGCGGAGGGGAAGGTTTGTCTGCTGGCGGAAGCCGATCACGGCTACTGGAGGGCGGCCGTCATCGAGGAGGCCGAAGTTTTCGCGCCTGAGACCGGTGATGAAGCGGCCCTTCTTGTCGGTAACGGTGAAGATGAGGTTGACCTCGTTGGCCTGGACGCGGATGGTGGTGACGGCGTCATCGCCTGTGGGCAGGGGTTGTCCGGCGGGGCGGTTTTGAAGGGACGGGGTCGCGGGCTGAGACGACGGCGGAGGAACCTGCTGGGGTTGGGGCTGCGGCGGCGTCTGAGGCTGCGTCGTCTGAGGCTGCGTGGTCTGGGGCTGCGTGGTCTGGGGTGAGGCGGCCTGTGGCGGCGCGGCCTGTGATGGAGGCGCGGCGGACGGCGGCGGTGTCCTGAGCTGGGGCGCGGGCGGGTAGAACGGCGCGGCAGAGGGCCTGGTCGGGTCGGGCGCCTGTGCGAGGGCGGATGCCGAAGCGGAGAGAAGGAGTGAGGTGAAGATGAGCCGGGCCGCGCAGGGCGAACGAAAAAGGACGATCACGCGGTTGATTCTATCGGAGCGGCCGCGGAATCGGCTTTGAGAGATGCGAGGAAGCTGGTTAACTCCGGCGGTAGCGGAGTCTCGGCCGAGAGGGGCTTCCCGGTGCGGGGATGGGTGAGAGCGAGGCGGGCGGCGTGGAGGAAGTTGCGCGGAAGCGAGAGTGTGGCTGCGGAGGGGTTTGCGGACAGGCGGATCTGATGGGGCGCACCGTACAGGGAATCTCCGACAACGGGATGCCCGAGCGACTGGAGGTGGACGCGGATCTGATGGGTGCGGCCGGTCTCGATGGTGACCTCCACGAGCGTGAATGGGCCGTGCGGGGTGGAGAGGCGATCGACGACGTGGACGTGGGAGATGGCGGAGCGCACACCTGCCGAGTCGATCGACCGGCGGGTGGTCATGCGGGTGCGGCGGACGATATCGCGGCCGATGGGGAGGTTGACGGTGGTGTCGGTGCGGGGGACGTGGCCGTGGACGAGTGCGAGATAGGTCTTGGACACGGTGCGGGAGGAGAACATCTCGCCGAGCTTCCGGTGGGTGGTGTCGTCCTTGGCGACGATAAGGAGGCCGCTGGTCTGCTTGTCGAGGCGGTGGACGATGCCGGGGCGGAGATCTCCGCCTACCTGAGAGAGGTTTTTGTTGAAGTGGTGAAGGAGTGCGTTGACGAGGGTTCCGGTGGAGCGGGGATCGTGACGAGGCCGGGAGGGGTCGGCTGCGGCTTCGGGGGTCTCCGCATCTTCGGGGTCCGTATCGAGGGTCGGAGCCGCGGCTCCGGCGTGAACCATCATGCCTGCGGGTTTGTTGACGATAGCGAGGAATTCATCTTCAAAGACGATGTCGAGGGGGATGTCTTCGGGCGTGGCGTTGAGGGGAGCGGGCCGGGGGCTGCCGGTGATGACGATGATCTCGCCGGGGGTGAGTTTGTGTTTCGGCCGGGCGGGTGTGCCGTTGACCTGCACCTGACCGTGATCGATGAGGAGTTGGATGCGGGAGCGGCTGATCTCCGGGATGGCCTGGGCGAGGTACTGGTCCAGGCGGAGGCCTGCGGCCTCGGGTGGCGCAGTGATGGTGTGGGTGGCGGGGCCGGGCCGGGTCTGAGAGGGGTCCTGGTTGTAGAGATCGATGTCGACGGTGGGGATGATGGGGGCGGACGCGGGTTCGACGCCGCGGGTTGCGACGTACTCCGCTCGAACGGAGCGATGGCGATGGCCCTTGGGGAGCATGTTCTTGGACGGCATTAGCGGACCTCGTGCTGCGGGACGACGGGAGTGGTCCGGATGGCGGAGATGTCTTTGGGGGGACGGCGGTCGGAGGTCAGGAAGAGGAGCCCGGCCGCGGCGATCAGGGCGAGCGCAAGAAACTGGATCGGATCGAGCGGGAAGGCGGGAGCGTCCGGAGCGTAGGGGAAGGGTTGGCGGACAAACGAGAGGAGGAACTGGGCGACGCCGGTGAGAAGGAGGGCGAGGACGGCGGTGCGCCCCGGCGGCCGCGGGTGGCGGAGGTGGCGAAAGAGGATGACGGTAAGGGCGATTGCGGCGACCGCGGCGAAGAGGCCAACGGGCTGCTGGAGATCGGGGTCGGGCGGTATGCGGACGGCCCATGGCGCGTGGCTGGGCAGACCTGGGTCGGAGCCTTCCGCGAGGTGGCCAAGGGCAAGGAAGGCCCAAAGGAGGGTCGCGGGCGGAGCCCAGGCATCGAGCGCGCTGCGAACGGGAATCTGGCGGAATTTCAGGTAGATGAAGGTGACGATGGCCGTGAGCAGGAGGCCTGTGGCGGTGAGCGACGGTAGCGTAAGGACGAGGATGGGATAGGAGAGGAAGCTGTTGAGATTGGCCGCGATGAGCAGAACGCGAGAGAGGACGAAGGCGGCGACTGCGGCGACGAGCGTGGCGCTCCAGAGATGGTCGGGGGGGATACCCGCGAGGGGAGCGCACCGGAGCGCAAGCGAAAGCGCGGCCACGATGCCGAGCGCGGCGAGCACACCGAATGTCGGAAAGGTGAGGTGTCCGAGGTGGAAGAGGATGGGGTGCACGGCTGCCGTTAGTTTAGCTGTGCGGGCGGGGAGGGGCGTGAGGCGGCGGGAGAACCGGTCACTAGGACGGCAGTAACTGTGATGCGGCGCGAGGGAGGAGAGACAGAAACCGACCCGCTGGGCCGTGCGTCGAGTCGCTGGTGAACCCGTCTAAGACGGCGGGACCTCGCCGTGGCTCTTTAGGCATTCCGGACTGGCGGACACTGCACACCGAGCCATGTATACGAGCTAGGTCCCTGTTCAATGAATATTGGTTCAACCAGCGTTGGTCGCGCACCTGCTTTGCAGGCCGGTAACTTGAGTTGGATGCTACCCGTGTGTTGCCGGATTCGCAAGTCAAGGCTCTGCAACTAAGGTCGGACAGCACCTTTCACGTTTTCCGGTATGGCGATCTCATCGAATGCCTGAGCGAGCACCTGGAGGCGTTCGGGGACGTGATCTCCGGAGAGCGGCTTGCCGTGACCGACGGCTACGGTGATGGGGTTGAGGGCGGCGAGCTTCTGCACGGAGGCGCGGGCGTCCGACCAGTTGGAGGTGAAGTAGGAGGGCGGACCGTGGAGCTCGGGCTGTTGCGCAAGGGCGGCCTCGAAGAAGCTCTCCGGCCGGGTGGTGCAGAAGGCGTCACCAACGAGGAGTGTGCGGTCGCTCTCGCGGAAGAAGGAGACGTGGCCGGGGGTATGGCCCGGCGTGTGGAGGAGCTTCCAGCCGGGAAGCTGGGCGAGGGATAGCTCCGCGCCTTCGCCGGGAAGGGGTTTGAGCCGGGCACCGAGGTCGATGGGACCTTTTGGGTAGAGGGGAGAGAGCAGCGACATCAGACCGCCGCCCGCCTTCCAGTTCGGACCCTCGTACTCTTTTTGGCCGGTGAGGTAGGGGAACTCGAGTTGATGAGCGAAGACGGGGACGTCCCATTCCTCGGCGAGCTCGTGGGCGGTACCTACGTGGTCGAAGTGGCCGTGAGTAAGGACGATGGCGTTTGGAGGCCGATGGAAGGATTTCTCCGCCCAGGACTTGATGCGGGAGGCGGAGTGGGGAACGGCGGCGTCGATCAGGGTCCAGGAGCCGTCGGCGTGGGTGACACCGAAGACGTTGACGAACATAATGCGCAGGCCCTTGAGGCCGGGTGCGATGTTATCGATCGGAACAACCTGATCGTCGAGAATCTCTACTTTATCCATGTATCTGGCCCCTCATATCGACCAGACGATTGGATGCGGGTTAGTGGCCCTATGCAACCGCAGACGCAAAGGCGCGCGTTGATGCGATGGGCAGCCCTGCCGTTACGTGGAAGGCCGCCCAAATTGAATGGATCAGGAGAGGAAGCGGCGGCGAAGGAAGCCGACGACGCCGAGCGCGCCGGATCCGAGGAGGGCGAGGGTGGATGGCTCGGGGGCCGGAGAGGTCGAATCCGGCGAGGTGATGCTGAGGGTCGCGGGATCTTCGCAGTTGGTGGTGATGGTGGGGACCTGGAAGAAGGCGACGGTGGGGAAGAGTCCCACGTATTTGTTTTGCAACGTAGCGGAGAGCTTGCAGCTGGTGAAGTTCATCCCGGTGAAGCTCCCGAGAGCGACAGAGGGGGGCAGACCTGTGGCGGGATCACCGGAGAAGATGGTGTCGTTGAAGCTGAAGAGCTGGAAGAGGCCGTTTGCGTCGGTGACCGCGACGGATGTACTGAAGACGTTGGAGACGTCGATCTGAAGGACATCGGCGACGCCGTCGACGGTGCCTTGAACGTCGGTGTAGAGAAAGTCGCCCGAGTTGGTGTAGGTCGCGGGATCGAGCGAGAAGGAGATGCGGTAGGTGTTGTGAGCGGCGACATCGTTGCCGCTGAAGTTGAAGGTATCCAAGGTGGCAGCGCGAGCGGCGATGGAGAGAAGAGCGGCTGACATAAGAGCCAAGGCAAGTTTGTTGCGCATAGGAAGGGTCCTTCGAGTGACGCAGTTCTGAATGCTGGTGAGAGCAATCTAGAGATCGTCGTCATGCAAGAGCAATGTGATTGTTAGGAAAGGGTTTTCCGGCAAATCGCAAGGTGGCTCAAGGAAGGAACTGGCCTAGTTGGAAGGTATGGGGAGCTTGCGGCGGGGATGGGCAATGAGGTTGGCCCGGGTGATGAGGGTCTGGAGGCGGGCTTCGATGTTGTCGTCACCGACGCCTATGACCTCGGATTGAAGCGCACCGTCGGCGTCGATGGTGAAGTAGTGCGGAAGGGCATCTACGCCGTAGGTGTTGGAGAGCTTGTGATCGGCATCGAGGACCTGAGGCCAGGTCATGTGATTGCTCTCGGTGAAGCTACGCCAGGCATCGGGGTCTTCGTCCCAGGAGATGCTGAGGAGGGTGAAGGGCTCGCCGGAGAACTTTTCAGCGAGGTGCTGCAGCCTTGGAAGCAGCTGCTTGCAGGGGACGCACCAGGTGGCCCAGAAGTCGAGGAGGACGACGCGGCCGTGGAGGTCTGCGAGTGAGATGGTCTTGCCGTCGGAGGTGGAGGCGCTGAAGGGTGGCGCCATGGAGGCTCGCGCGAGGGTGAGGTTGGCGAGGTAGTTCTGAGCGCGTGGACGGTACTGGTCGGTGGGGGGCGCGATCTGGATGTAGCGGGTAAAGGCGTCGCGAGCATCGTCGTCGCGGTGGAGGGCGGCGAGGGCGCGGCCATCGAGGTAGAGGGCGGTTCGAAGGTTTGGATCGTGCGCGATGGCCGCCTTGAAGGCGGTGTCTGCCTCGGCGAGTTCGTGCGGGGTTGGCTGATCTCCGTTGAGGTGGAAGACGGCGCTGCCGTGGAGGAGTTCGGCGTAGGCCTGATCGGATGGAAGGGGGGAGAGGCGTTCGAACTGGACGGCTGCGGAGATGGCCTGCTCCCAGGCGCCGGTGCGGAAGCTGAGGGTGGCGACGCGCTCGAAGCACTCGGGACAGGTGTTGCCGGAGAGAGTGGCGGCCTGCTGCCAATGGAGGATCTGGGTTGACGCGTCGGCTGCCGCCCGAGCGGCATTGATCTCCTGCTGCGTGGCGAGATCGGGGTGAAAGGAAGGGACGGGAGCGGGAGGCTGCTGCTGGGCCAGTGACGATGAGACAAGGGCCGCCGAGAAGAGGAGCGTCGTCCAGGCCCGGGAGTGCGTCATGCGCAGATCTAGCCTACCTTGCGGGCTTCGGAGTCTGTGAGGACCTCATCGAGCATGTGGGCGAGGGAGCCAGCGCGCGAACGGAGATTGCGCTGCGACTGCGAGATGGAGCCGGCCAGGATGTCGTGGCGCTGACGGAGCGATTCGAGCTCGTCGGCGATGTTGAGAGCGGCGAGAACTGCGACGCGGAGCGAATCCACTGTTCCACCGTGCGCGGAGACGGCGCGCATCTTGGCGTCGACGACGTGAGCGAGACGCTCGATGTACGCCGGGTCGGTGCCACGCAGATTGTAGATCTGGTCGTAGATCTCTACGGGGACGGCGGTGGAGGACGACGCGGGCTCTCGCTCCGCGGCCTGGGGCTGAGTGAGTGGATCGGCATAGGTGTTGCCGCTGTTGTTGGCCATCAGGACTCCTCGGTACGGGCGATGTGTTTACAGGAGCTCGTCCATCTGCTGCAGCATCTTTTCGACACGCTGGCGGACTTCCACGCGTTCCTGCTGAAGGGCGGAGAGCTGCGCCTGAGAGGTGGAGGTGTGCTGCTCCAACTGTGTTGCATGTGCGTCCATCTGGGCGGCGTGATCTGCCTTCAGCCGGTCGAGTTCGGCGGCCTGGTCGGAGATCTGCTGCTGAAGGCGGGCGAGCTCTGCCTCGGCGGCGGCACGGGATTCGCGCTCCCGTTTGACGATCTCTACCGCGCGGAGGACCTTTTGCTCAAGCGCCTGGAACTCGTCTGCGCTGATGGGTGCGGATGTGCTCATGCTGGCTCCTCCACGGAGTATAGATGCGTTACTCGTGGATTAACAGGCGAATTGGTGGGAGGAACCAGACTGGTGCCGTTCTGCGCCGCACGCGAGGCGAAGAGAGAGCAGCGGGTCAGGCGCGATGGACGCCACCGAGACGGGTGAGGGCCTCGATGATGCGATCGGAGGCGGAGGTGAGCTCGTCGTCTGTAAGAGTGCGGCTGGGAGGCTGAAAGACGGTGCGAATGAGGAGCGAGTACACGCCGGGGTACTTCTTCTGGTCGCGCCAGACTTCGACGGGAGAGAGCTGCTGGAGCTCCGGGATGGAGAGGGCGCGGATGGACGAGGAGACGGTGTGCCAAAGCACCGAGTCAGGAAAGACGAAGGAGAAGTCGCGCTGGGCGGCCTGGAAGCGGGAGAGCTCGTGAGCGGTGACCTTGCGTAGCGGATGGGCGTAGAGTGCGGCGAGGTCGAGCTCTGCAAGAAAGACGGGCTGCCGGAGCTTGCGACGGGAGGACTCGGCTGGAGACAGCTCGCCGAAGCGGGCGATGGGATGGCTGCCGAGGAGGGCGGTAGCGGAGCGGCCGGGATGGAGCCAGGACGGAGGGTTTGCCGTGGTGAAGGTGAGTGCATCGGCGCCGTTGGGGAGGGTGAACAGTGAGGCGATGGACTGGATGGCACCCTTGAGCTCGAAGATGGGCGCGTCGGCAGGAGAGTAGAGGTTGGTCGTCTGCGCGACGGCGGAGGTGAGACCGAGGGAGAGCCCGGGGAGCTCGTGAACCTCACCGATGTGATTGCCGGTGCTCCCGGCCGCCTTGAAGATGTGTCCCTGCTCGAAGAGCCGAGCGGAGGGGACGTCGCGGTTGAGGTTGTTGGCGAGCATGGTGAGCATGCCGGGGAGGAGTGAGGGGCGGAGGTTGGAGGCGTCTTCGGAGAGCGGGTTTTCCATGACTACGGCGGTGGGGTGAGCGTCGCTTCCCTGCCTGATGGACGCCGGGGAGAAGAGATGGGTGTCCGGGGCGCTGGCAAAGGTGCTGGAGATCGCCTCGGAGAAGCCGAGGGCGAGGAGGCGATTGCGCACGGCCTGGTGCGGAGCGTGGGACGGGTGCACGAGAACGGGACGAGGTGGAGGGAGGGTGTTGGCGAAGCGGTTGTAGCCAAAGACGCGCGCGACCTCTTCGATGAGATCGATGGGGCGTTCGAGATCGAGACGCCACGAGGGAAGCGCGACCGAGAAGGTGGCATCGGACGTGGTGTCCTGACGGGCGTGGAGGATGGCGCGCGTTGTGTTTGCGTGGGAGGTGGGATGAAGCGTGCAGCCGAGAGCTGCAAGGTACTGCTGGACGAGGCCGGAGGTGAGGGAGGAGTGCGATGGGGTGTCATCGAGGGTGACACCGAGGTGGCGCTGGACGTCGCTTACGGAGAGAGTGACCGGGGGGCGCGACGAGGTACGGGCGGCGACCGAAGGCGTGACCACGTCGTGAAGCGGGCCTTCCGCATGGCCGCCGCTTTGGAGGATAAGCCTGCTGACGAGCTCGCTTGCGACCGGCACGGCATTGAGGTCGGCACCGCGCTCAAAGCGGTGCGAGGCGTCGGTGTGAAGAAGGTGGCGACGGGAGCTGCGGCGGATGGTTGCGGGATCGAACCACGCCGACTCGACGACGATGTTCCTGGTTTCGGCGGTGATCATGGAGTCGTATCCGCCCATGACGCCGGCGAGCGAGAGGGCCTTCGACTCGTCCGCGATGACGAGGTCGTCGGGCTCGAGGGTGCGTTCGGTGCCGTCGAGAAGCCTGAGCTTTTCGCCTTTGCGCGCGAGCCGGACGACGATGGCGCCGTCGATCTTGTCGAGGTCGAAGGCGTGGGTGGGGTGCCCCATGCCGAGCAGGGTGAAGTTGGAGGCGTCGACGGCGTTGGAGATCTGCTTCTGGCCGAGCAGATCGAAGAAGGTCTTCACCTGCCCGGTGGAGGCGGCGACGGTAACGCCGCGGAGGACGCGAGCGGTGAAGCGGCCGCAAAGCTCCGGGGCTTCGATGCGGATCCCGAAGACCGCCGGGCTGAGACCTGCCGCGGTCGGTATGTTGGCCGGATCATCGAGGAGCGGTGGCAGCGCGAGATTGTAGATGGTGGCGGCCTCGCGGGCGATGCCGTAGTGGTTCATGGCGTCGACGCGATTGGTGGTGATGTCCATCTCGAAGAGGCAGCCGTTTCCCGGGCCGAGATCGTGGACGCCTTCGACGGCGATCCCACGGAGGGTGAGGTCATCGGCGAGTTCGCGGTCGGTGACGGGCAGGGAGGGCAGGTAGGTGCGGAGCCAGGCGGTAAGGATCTTCATGGATGGACGAGCTCTAGTCTAACGAATCTGCCGGATGGGCCGGGATCTGGGGATCGGGAGGTGACGCGAGAGCTGGGTGATGCAGGTGTTTCGAATTCAGGAGAGAAAAACTCTTCCCGCAGAGAGGCAAAGCACTTACCGCTTTTCGGCACCGCAGTGTTGATACGGGACTCGCGATGCGAGCAAGGGCTGTGGTGTTGCCTAGAAACGTGGGCAGAAGGGTTTTGTTTGATTTTGGCACACCAACTGCAAGGGTCCTGATGAGGCCTGATCACGATTTGGCGGTCAGGCTCTCGATGCGGAACTGTGTCACTTATCGCTGTCCTCAAGGAGAGAGAGATGTATCTGTTATTTGCCCCGGCTACGGTTGCTTTGCTGTTTATTGGCTTTATTCACCTGCGCGAGCAGTTTGGACCAGGTCGCTAGATCCAGCGCCCACTTTCTGTTGACCATGGGGCCGAGCCGGCGAGTGCTTGTGCTGCAGGCTCTTTGTGGAGAAGCTTTCGAATGTTGCTGTAGAGACCTCCCGCCCGGCGCACTGCAGGCGATGTGCATCGGGCGGGAGATGTTTATTTCATGAAGGATGGTGCGCATACGTCTCGGAGATTATGCAAAGATGATCCGGAGTTGAAGTAGCTGGTCGTGCGGGAGTTGCTGATGGCGACAGGGCAGGAGGGCGGAGGATTGAGCAAGTTTCTGCTTGGATTTGTGGCTGCGTTTGTGTTTTTATTTGCGGCCGGGTATGTGTATTTGAAGTATGGACATCCTCCCGTGGCCTCGGCGGATCCGGCGTTTCCGATGGAGGCGCAGATTGTGCATGTGCCGCTGGGCGCCCGGATTGCGCGAGAGCTGAAGCCTGCTCCAATGGCGGCGAGCGAAGAGGGTCTCGAGGCCGGGGCACACATTTACAAGAGCGAGTGCGCTGCGTGTCACGGGACTCCGGGCAACGACGTGGCCTATGCCAAGTGGATGTATCCGAGCGCGCCACAGCTGTGGAAGAAGCATGCAAAGGGCAACGTGGTCGGCGTGAGCGACGATGACGCAGGCGAGACGTACTGGAAGGTTTCGAACGGGATCCGGCTGACGGGTATGCCGGCTTACCAGCACATCCTCTCCGAGGAGCAGATGTGGCAGGTATCGCTGCTGCTGAAGAATGCGGATCAGAGCCTGTCGCCAACGGTGATGGGGATCCTGGGCGAGTCGGTGAATCCGCTGCCTACGCCCACCGCCAGGTAACAACGGACGGGGGAGGTCGATCAGGCGAACTGCTCGAGGAAGCGCATGTCTCCGGAGTAGAACTGGCCGATGTCGGAGACGCCGTGCAGGATCATGGCGATTCGCTCAACGCCCATGCCGAAAGCGAAGCCCTTGACGGCGTCGTTGCCGCGGGCCTGGTCGTATGGAGAAGGGTCGAGCCCGAGGCGCGTGCGCTCCTGCGTTACGGCGGCGAAGACGGCGGGGTCGACCATGCCGCAACCGAGGAGCTCGATCCAGCCGGAGTGCTTGCATTTCCGGCAGCCGGAGCCACCGCAGAAGATGCAGGAGATCTGAACGTCGGCAGACGGCTCAGTGAAGGGGAAGAAGCTGGGGAAGAAGCGGGTTTTGACGTCGTTGCCGAAGAGGGCCTTCATGGCGTGATCGAGTGTGCCCTTGAGGTCGGAGAAGGTGATGTGGGCGTCGACCGCGAGGCCTTCGACCTGATGAAAGATGGGTGAGTGGGTTGCGTCAGCGGCGTCGTTGCGGTGAACCTTGCCCGGGATGACGATGCGGATGGGCGGAGCGTGCTCGACCATGGTGCGGATCTGAACGGGTGAGGTGTGGGTGCGCATGAGGAGGCGATCGCGGGCGGGCTTTGCGCCCTGGTGTGCGATGAGGAGGGTGTCCTGGGTGTCACGGGCGGGGTGGTTGGGCGGGAAGTTGAGTGCTTCGAAGTTGTAGAAGTCGGTTTCTACCTCGGGGCCGAGGTTGACGGAGAAGCCGAGGTGCTCAAAGACCCTGACCACGGAGTGCATGGTTTCAATGAGAGGGTGCGGGATGCCGGGAGAGCGGACAAGGCCGGGGAGTGTGATGTCGATGCCCTGCCCTCCCTGCTGGGCCGGAGCAGTTTGGGCGGAGGGGAGCTCAAGAGCCTGCTCAATCTGCTGTTTCAGTTGATTGAAGCGGATGCCCAGGGGCTTGCGGGCCTCGGCGGGTGCGGACTTGAGCCAGGCCTCGGATATGAGCTTGAGGCGGCCCTGCTTGCGGCCAAGCCAGTGGAGGCGGAAGTTTTCCTGAAGCTCCGGTGTGGCTGCGGGTTTGTGCAGATCGGCGGCTTCGGTGCGCACCTCCTGGGCGAGGGTGCTGAAGGCCGCGTCGAGAGCGGGTTCATCGTAGCTGGCAAGCTGGGGGATCGTGTCGGGCATTGGACCTGATGTTGAGGGTAAATGAGAGTTCAGATGATTTTACAAATGCGTGAAGGAGGGGATGACGGAGCCAACGTACATGCGGCAAGAGGGATCTGGAAGGAGCGGGCCGCAGGGCGCTAGAGGCTAGAGGGCGGAGAGGACGATAGCTACAACGACGACGCCGAGGGCGAGGGAGCGCTTGTCGGTGATGGCGTAGACGACGGGATCCTCGTCGAGCTGGCCTCGGCTGGCAAGGAGCCAGAGGCGGCTGAGCCAGAGGAGGAGGACGGGAACCAGCAGCCAAAGGCGGGTCGTGTGGCGATACAGCTCGGTGGCGTTGGAGAGGTTGGAGATGTAGAGGGTGAAGACGACCACCGAGGCGTAGGCGCTGGCGGAGCCGAAGGAGCGGAGCTGTTCGATGTCGTCGATGTGGTAGCCGCGGCCCTTGGAGGTGACGCCGCCGCGGGCCTTCAGATTTTCGAGCTCGGCGAAGCGTTTGACGAACGCAAGGGAGAGGAAGAAGAAGATGGAGAAGCCGGCGAGCCAGGTGGAGACGGCGACTCCGGTGGCGGCGGAGCCGGCAAGGATCCGGATGGTGTAGAGGCCGGAGAGAACGATGACATCGATGAGGAGAGCGCGCTTGAGGCGGAGCGAGTAGGCGAGGGTGGTGACGGTGTAGAAGGCGAGCCACTCGACGAAGTTGTAGGGGTGCGCGAGGGAGAGCTCGGGGGATATGGCCGAGATGACACGCGGGACCATGAAGGCCAGAGAGATGGCCGCGATGAAAAAGAGGATGACGACGGCGACGCCGTGGATGGCAGAGAGATCGCCTGAAGCGAAGGGGCGGCGGCTCTTACGGGGATGAAGGCGGTCGGCCTCGATGTCGAGGAGGTCGTTGATGATGTAGGTGGCCGAGGCGCACAGGCCGAACGAGAGGAACGCAACGGAGGCTCCGGCAAGCAGGCCGAGGGAGCGCGTGTGCGCGAGCAGGAGCGGGAGAAACAGAAGCACATTCTTCGCCCACTGGTGCAGGCGGATGGCCTTGAGCCATGCCTTGGGGGTTGCGGTGGTCTCGGAGAAGGTGCGGTGGAGCTTGACCTTTGAGCTGCGGAGGCCGGAGCTGAGTTTGCGGGTGGGGTTGGCGACCATGGGATCGACGCAGGCGCAGAGGAGGGGGAGGTCGGGGCTGGCATTGCCGATGTAGCAGAAGTTGTTGCCGAAGCGTTGTCGGAAGGCGGCGAGCTTGTTGGATCCCGCGAGGTTGGTGGATCCGTCGGATGCGAGGACACCGGTGAAGATACCGAGGTGGTCGGCGACGCGCTGCGCGAGAGCGAGGTCTGCGGCGGTAGCCAGATAGATCTGCCGGCCGGAGGCGTGTTGCTGCTCAAGGAACTGGAGGAGCTCGCGGTTATAGGGCAGGTGGACGACGTCCAGCTGGACTGAGGAGGTGATGTGCCGCTTCAGGGCGGCTTTGCCTTCACCCAGCCAGCGAGGAAGCATCAGCAGGCGGGACGGGTGCTGTCGAGCGAGGGCGAGGGTGGAATCGACGAGGGTGTCGGACTTGACGAGGGTTCCGTCGAGATCGACGCAGAGTGGAACGGAAGAGTCTGTCTGCGCGGGGATCTGCTCGGGGGTGGATGGCAGGGTGCTGGACAAAGCTGTTCCTTTTCTCCCATGTTACTTCGAGGCTCCGGTGTGCTGCTTTGGCGTCCCGAACCGGTTCGAAGTTGACTTCCGTCAGACGGACACGGGGTTCGATGCCGCGTGAAACCTTACTTCCCCCCATATCGTCAGTATGATCTATCTTGATCTCCCTTTTTTCGGGAGGAGCCAGTCGTCTGCAATAAGAAGGGTGAACCACGGATGTCTTCTGCGTCTACCAGAGAAGAGGAGCTGAGCGGGCAGGAGTATCACGCTGCGTTGCCTGCTCCGGAACCTCACAAAGCATTGCCTGCGCCGGGCAAGCCGGCAAATACGTCGGCACGGAAGTGGATCGTTCTTCTGGTCATTCTGACGGCGATTGCAGCGGTGGTGTGGATTATTCACCGTAACGGGCAGAAGCAGGCGGCGCAGAGCCAGAAGATGGAGGCGGCGGCAAATCGACCGACGCCGGTGCAGACGCAGCCTGTACAGCAGCGGACGATGCCGATCTACCTGACGGCCTTGGGAACGGTGACGGCGTACAACACCGTGACGATCAAGCCGCGTGTGGATGGGCAGCTGCTGCAGGTGAACTTCCGCGAGGGTCAGGCGGTGAGAAAGGGTCAGCTGCTGCTTGAGATTGACCCGCGACCGTACCAGGCCGCGCTGGCGCAGGCAGAGGGGCAGCTGGCAAAGGACCAGGCGAACGCGAAGAATGCGGATGCTGAGGCTTCCCGGTACACGGCGTTGTACCAGGCGGGCGTCGTCTCGAAGGAGAGCCAGCAGACTCAACTTTCAAATGCCGGGCAGGCGACGGGTTCGCTGCAGGCGGATCAGGCGGCGATCCAGGCGGCGCGGGTAAACCTTGCGTATACGCACATCACATCGCCGATCGATGGAGTGGTGGGGCTGCGGCAGGTGGACCCGGGCAACATTGTGCATGCGTCCGATGCGAACGGACTGGTGGTGATTACGCAGGTTCATCCGATCTCGGTGATCTTCACGCTTCCGGAGGATCAGCTGCCGGAGGTGCGGCAGCGAATGCGTACCGGGCAGAAGCTGCCTGTGGAGGCGTACGACAGGTCTGAGACGAACCACCTTGCGAGCGGAACGCTGCTGACGATCGACAACCAGATCGACACGACCACAGGCACCGACCGGGTGAAGGCGGTGTTCGACAACAGCGATGCGGCTCTGTTTCCAAACCAGTTTGTGAATATCCGGTTGATTCTGCAGCAGCGGCAGAATGCGATTGTGGTGCCTGCCGTTGCGATCCAGACAGGGACGCAGGGAAGCTTTGTCTACCTGGTGAAGGAAGGTGAGCCGCCGGCGGATAAGGAGACCAACAACCCTGCTGCGGGCGACTCGACCAAGGGAGGCGGACGACATGCTGGAGCCGGCGCCGGGTCGGCGAACGGCGAGCCGAAGGGGCCCAGCTACTACGTGGAGGCCGTGCCGGTGAAGGTGGATCTGACCGAGGGCTCGAACGTGATTCTGGCCGGCGGAGTGAATCCGGGTGACCAGATTGTTGTGGACGGGCAGGAGAAGCTGAAAGAGGGCGCGCGGGTGATACCGAGGGCCGGGACTCCGAGGACGGCTGCAAAGCCGGTGGGAGCAGCAACGGACAGCTCCTCTGCGAGCAGCGGGACGCAGAGCGATGATGCGAGCAAGGGCCAGGGCAGGCGATCGCGGGGCGGCCAAGGGGGGCGGCAACCATGAGTCCATCGCGGCCATTTATTCTCCGGCCGGTGGCCACCTCGCTCCTGATGGTGGCCATTTTGCTTGCCGGGTTTGTCGCCTACCAGCAGCTCCCGGTTTCGGCGCTGCCGGAGGTGGACTACCCCACGATCCAGGTGATGACGTTCTATCCGGGTGCGAGTCCGGAGGTGATGGCGAGCTCGGTGACGGCTCCGCTGGAGCGGCAGTTCGGCCAGATTCCCGGTCTGAGCCAGATGACCTCGACCAGCTCAGGCGGGGGCAGTGTGATTACGCTGCAGTTCTCTCTCGCCGAGTCGATCGATGTGGCTCAGCAGGATGTGCAGGCGGCGATCAATGCATCGGGCAGCTACCTGCCGAAGGATCTGCCGAACCCACCGGTCTACAGCAAGGTGAACCCGGCTGACGCTCCGATTCTGACGCTGGCGATGACAAGCGACACGTTAGAGCTCTCAAAGGTGGAGGATCTGGCGGACACCTTGCTGGCACAGAAGATATCGCAGCTCTCCGGCGTGGGCCTGGTCTCGATTGCCGGCGGGCAGAAGCCTGCGGTGCGCATCCAGGCGAACCCTACAGCGATGGCGAACTACGGCCTGAGCATGGAGGACATGCGGACGGCGCTGGGAACGGCGAACGTCGACCAGGCCAAGGGCAATCTGAATGGAAGCCGGCAGTCGTTCACGATCGGAGCGAACGATCAGCTGCTTTCGAGCAGCGATTACCAGAAGGTGATTATCGCGTACCGGAACGGATCGCCGGTGCGCCTGAGCGACGTTGCAAATGCGATCGACAGCTCGGAGAACCTGTTCCAGGCGGCATGGATGGGCACGTCGGCGAAGGCGGCGACAAAGGATCAGCCGGCGAGCGACGCGGTGCTGAAGCCGGCGGTGATCGTCAACATCCAAAGGCAGCCGGGAGCGAACATCATCGGCGTCGTGGATGAGGTGCAGACGCTGATGCCTCAGCTTCGAGCATCTCTGCCGGCGAATGTGACGCTGCAGGTTCTGACGGACCGCACGAATACGATCCGGGCGAGCGTGAAGGATGTGCAGTTCGAGCTGATGCTGACGATCGGGCTGGTCGTGATGGTCATCTTCCTGTTCCTGCGATCGATCGCCGCGACGATCATTCCGGCGGTGGCGGTGCCGCTTTCGATTGTGGGCACGTTTGGTGTGATGTACCTGCTGGGATACAGCCTGAACAACCTGAGCCTGATGGCCCTGACGATCTCGACGGGGTTCGTGGTTGATGACGCGATCGTGATGATCGAGAACATCAGCCGCTATCTGGAGATGGGCGACGATCCTTTGACGGCGGCGCTGAAGGGCTCGGAGCAGATCGGCTTTACGATCCTTTCGCTGACGGTTTCACTGATTGCCGTGTTGATTCCGCTGTTGTTCATGGGAGATATTGTCGGGCGACTGTTCCGGGAGTTTGCGGTGACGCTGGCGGTGACGATCCTGGTATCAGCGGTGGTGTCGCTGACGTTGACTCCGATGATGTCGGCGAAGCTGCTGAAGCACACGCCCGACAACGAGCAGACGACGTTCTACAGGAAGAGCGAGGAATTTTTCGAGTACGTGATCGCGAAGTATGCGGTGGGTGTGCGGTTCGTCCTGCGTCACCAGACGATAACGCTTCTGGTGACGGCGGCCACCTTTCTGCTGACGGTATTTCTGTACATCATTGTGCCCAAGGGGTTCTTCCCTGTGCAGGATACGGGTGTGCTGCTGGGCATAACGGAGGCTCCGCAGACGATCAGCTTCACTGCGATGGGGCAGCGACAGCAGGAGCTGGCACGGATCATTCTGCAGGACCCGGATGTGGAGAGTGTGTCGTCATTTATCGGGATCGACGGGACGAATACGACGATGAACAGCGGGCGTATTCAGATCAACCTCAAAGACAGGGAGTCGCGGTCGACTACGGCACCGGAGGTGATCCAGCGGCTTCAGCCCCAGGTAGCGCAGGTGAATGGGATCCAGTGCTTTCTGCAGGCATCGCAGGATCTGACGGTTGAAGACCGTGTGAGCCGGACGCAATACCAGTACACGCTGGAGGATGCGAACACGGAGGAGCTGGCGACGTGGACGAAGGCATTTGTCGACAAGTTGAGGACGATTCCGATTCTGACGGATGTGGCCAGCGACCAGCAGCTGGAGGGAATGGAAGCGCATCTGGTGATCGACCGGGATACGGCGAGCAGGCTGGGGATCACGCCGCAGAACATCGATGACACGCTGGATGATGCGTTCGGGCAGAGGCAGGTTTCGACGATCTTTACGCAGCTGAACCAGTACCACGTCGTGTTGGAGGTAGCGCCGAAGTTCCAGCGGAATCCATCGTCACTGGACAACATTTACGTCAAGAGCTCCAACGGGACACAGGTGCCGCTATCGACTTTTACGCGGTTCGAACCGCGGGCGACGTCGCTTGCCATCAACCACCAGGGGCAGTTCCCTGCGGTGACAATCTCGTTCAATCTGGCTGCGGGCAAATCGATCGGGGATGCGGTGACGGCGGTCAATAAAGCGAAGGCGGATCTGAATGTTCCGCCGAGCGTAAATGCGCAGTTCCAGGGATCTGCCGCCGCGTTTGAGGCTTCGCTGACCAACGAGCCGCTGCTGATCTTAGCGGCGCTGATCGTTGTGTACATCGTGCTGGGCGTGCTGTACGAGAGCTACATCCATCCGATCACGATTCTTTCGACGCTGCCCTCAGCGGGTGTGGGAGCGATTCTGGCGTTGCTGCTGTTCCATATCGACCTGAGCGTGATTGCGTTGATCGGCATTATTCTTCTGATCGGCATTGTGAAGAAGAACGCCATTATGATGATCGATTTCGCGCTGGAGGCAGAGCGCGAACAGCAGATGGAGCCGGAGGAGGCGATCTACCAGGCGTGCCTGCTGCGCTTCCGGCCGATCATGATGACGACCATGGCTGCGCTGCTCGGCGGGGTTCCGCTGGCGCTCGGCACAGGTACGGGCAGCGAACTGCGAAGGCCGCTCGGAATTGCGATCGTCGGAGGCCTGATTGTTTCGCAGGTGTTGACGCTGTATACGACGCCGGTGGTGTACCTGTTCTTCGACCGGATTGGGCGCAAGTACCTCCACACAGCCGAGGCGGATGCAGAGCTTCGCGAACATGAGCAAGCGGTGAGCGCGCACTGACGTGGCAGAAGATCACAAACAATACGGGCCGGAGACGGCGGACCAGGCTGAGGCCCGGGGAGAGTTCGAAAGGCTGCCAACGGCGGGGACGCTGCACTTTTCGGCGCCGTTCATCAAACGTCCCGTAGCTACGTTTCTGATGTCGATCGCGGTGATCCTCGCAGGTGCGGTGGCTTACAAGCTGTTGCCGGTGTCGAGCCTGCCGGAGGTGGAGTACCCGGTGATCTCGGTTGGAGCGGGTCTGCCGGGGGCCGACCCGGAGACGATGGCGTCGGCAGTAGCGACGCCGCTCGAGCGGCAGTTCGCGAAAATCGCAGGCATCAACGAGATGACATCGAGCTCGTCGACGGGATCCGCGTCGATCACGATGCAGTTCGATCTGAGCAGGGATGTGGATGGCGCGGCGCGGGACGTGCAGGCCGCGATCAATGCTGCGCGCAGCCAGTTGCCGGCAAATCTCCCGAACAATCCGACGTACCGCAAGATCAATCCGGCGGACGCGCCGATCATGATCCTGGCGCTAACCTCGGACACGTTGAATGTGCCGCAGCTGTACGACGCCTGCGACAGCATCCTGGCGCAGAAGATCGCACAGGTGGAGGGGGTTGGGCAGACCTTTTGCGGCGGAAGCGCGAAGCCCGCGGTGCGTATTGAGGCGAATCCGACGTTGCTGGCGAGTACAGGGATCGGGCTCGAAGCTCTGCGGGCGGCGATATCCACAGTCAACGTCAATCAGCCAAAGGGATACCTGGCGAACGAGACGCAACGCTGGAGCGTGAGCACGACGGACCAGTTGTTTGGAGCTGCCGCATATGCGCCGCTGATTATCGCAACCAACCGCGGGCCGGTGAGTTCGGCTGCCGCGAGCAGCGGGCTTCCTGCATCTGTGGCAAGCAGCATCTCGAGCTCGGGAGCGACGGCTACGGGGAGTTCCGGGAACGCGGCTGGCGGGTCTTCAAAGGTCTCCGGGGCTGCCGGAGCACCCCGAGCAAATGGAGGTTCGTCGGGGAGCCAGACGTCCGGTCAGGGGAATGGCGGATCGTCGCAGGCGTCATCCGCGACGACGACGCAGGGCGTGGTTCGCGTTCAGGATGTGGCTCGTGTGATCGACGGTGTCGAGGACATCCACACGGGTGGCCTGTTCAACGGGAAGCCGGCGATTCTGGTGGTTGTATTCAAGAGCCCCGGCGCGAACGTGATCCAGACTGTCGACAACGTGCTGGGGATGCTGCCGACGCTGCGAGCGTCGATTCCGCCGGCGATCTCGATCAACGTCGCTCTGGACCGAACCACAACCATTCGCGCCTCGGTGAGGGACGTTACGCGGACGCTGGTGATTTCGATCCTGCTGGTGATTATGGTTGTGTTCCTGTTCCTGAGGGAGGTGCGGTCGACGCTGATACCGAGCGTCTCCGTCCCACTGAGCCTCCTGGGAACGTTTGGTGTGATGTACCTGCTGGGGTACACGCTGGATAACCTGAGCCTGATGGCTTTGACGATTTCGACGGGCTTTGTGGTGGACGACGCGATCGTCGTGATCGAAAACATCAGCCGCCATCTTGAGAGTGGGCTGTCGCCCTTCGATGCGGCCATGAAGGGGTCCAAGGAGATCGGCTTTACTGTGCTGTCGATGAGCACATCGCTGATCGCGGTATTCATACCGATTCTTCTGATGAGCGGCATCGTTGGTCGCCTGTTCCGTGAGTTTGCGGTGACGTTGTCTGCGGCGATCATGGTTTCGCTGGTGGTCTCGCTGACGACGACACCGATGCTCAGCGCGAAGTTCCTGCGGCCACATGGCGAGCGGAAGCACGGCCGTATGTACATGTGGGGGGAGCATGCGCTGAAGTGGATGACAGCGGAGTACGAGTTGGGCCTGCGCTGGGTTCTGCGTAGGCAGGGGCTGGTACTGACGATCACGATCCTGACGTTTGGTCTGAACATTTACCTGTATTTCCTGGTGCCGAAGGGGTTCTTCCCGCAGCAGGACACGGGGCGCATCGGAGGACAGGTACGTGGTCAGCAGGACGTCTCGTTTGATGCGATGAGGCAGAAGATTACGCAGATGTCGGCGCTCGTGCAGAAGGATCCGGGGATTGAGAACGTCATGTCGTTTGTGGGTGGCGGGCCGGGCGGTGGCGGCAGCAACTCCGGGAGCCTGTTTATCTTTCTGAAGCCCGACGCGATTCGCCAGAAGAACGGCGACACGGCTGAGGTAGTGATCAACCGGCTGCGACCGAAGACGAGCAGCATACCCGGCGCACAGCTCTATCTCCAGTCGCAACAGGAGCTTCGTATTGGGGGAAGGGGATCTGCGACGCAGTACCAGTACTCGTTGACGTCGGACAACCTGGCTGAGTTGAACGAGTGGTCGCCGAAGCTGATGGCGGCGATGCAGAAGATTCCGGAGCTGAAGGATGTGGCGACGGATCAGCAGCAGCAGGGATTGCGTGCGCAGCTGGTGATCGACCGGGACACGGCGAGCAGGCTGGGTGTGTCGCCGCTGACGATCGACGCGACACTTTCGGACGCCTTCGGGCAGAAGCAGGTTTCGACGACCTACCGTCCGTTGAACCAGTATCACGTGGTGATGGAGGTCGACCAGCAGTATCAGCAGGATCCTGATTCGTTGAAGAATATCTACGTGAAGAGCACCACGGGAGCGATGATTCCGCTCTCGGCGGTGACGCACTTTGAGACACAGCGGATTCCGCTGGCGGTCAATCATCAGTCGCAGTCTCCGGCGACGACCTTGAGCTTCAACCTTACGCTTGGCGCATCGCTAAGCGACGCGACAACGGCAATTGAGCAGACACGGCTCAACATCGGGATGCCATCTACGATTCACGGTGGATTCCAGGGAACGGCACAGGCCTTCCAGGCGTCGCTCTCGTCGGAGCCTTACCTGATCCTGTTGGCGCTTGTAGCGGTGTACATCGTGCTGGGCATCTTGTACGAGAGCTTTATCCATCCGCTCACTATTCTTTCCACGCTGCCCTCGGCGGGCGTGGGAGCGATTCTGGCTTTGCTGATCTTCAATATCGATCTGAGCGTGATTGCGATGATCGGGATCATTCTGCTGATCGGCATTGTCAAGAAGAACGCGATCATGATGATCGATTTCGCGCTGGTCGCGGAGCGTGAAGAGGGCAAGACGCCGGAAGAGGCGATCTACCAGGCGTGCCTGCTGCGCTTCCGCCCGATCATGATGACGACGATGGCGGCGCTGCTCGGCGGGCTGCCTCTGGCGCTGGGCAGAGGGACGGGCAGCGAGCTGCGGCGACCGCTGGGAATCACGATCGTTGGTGGGCTGATCGTGTCGCAGGCTTTGACGCTGTTCACGACGCCAGTGGTCTACCTGTTCTTCGACCGGTTGCGGCTGAGGTTTGAGAAGGTGAAGGGCCGTACCGGACGGCGGACGCTGGCACCCGAGCCGCAACCTGCAGCGGGAGACTGACGAACTCAAACACAGCAGACTTGCTTTCGCCTTTCTTTCTCCTTAGAGTGGCTGCATGCAGGGACGTTTGCCAGAGACACAGATGTCTGCCGCCGAGCTTCGGCGAGAGCTGAGCGCAAGGAACATGGTCCGTGCGGAGGGGATGCTGCACGAGACGACCTTTGGCTCTGTCCCGAGCGTTATCTATGGTGAAGAGGCGGAGGGGGGCGTGCACGGGAACTTTCTCCCGGCGTCGTATCGACGGATCCGTGCGGATGAGGGCTGGCGAAGCAGACTGCGGAAGGTCTACACGGCGGGCAGGCGGGTGGCCCGGAGGCATGACCGATGGCGGTCGGAGCTGGACTGCGCCAACAGCTCGGATGCGCTGCTGATGAATGTGTTCTGCTACCCGGGGATGACGAGCAGGCCCGGTTTATGCCGGGTGCTTGGGGTAGAGGCGGGCCTTCGACCGGAGTTTGGCGTTCGCGTGCAGGTGCCATTGCTGAGCGGCAGGCTGGATCGGACGGAGGTGGATATGGAGCTGGGTGAGTACCTGGTGGAGGCGAAGCTGACCGAGACTGGATTTCAGCAGGCACGGGCGGCACTGGTGGAGCGCTACCGTGACCTCACCGAGGTGTTTCAGGTCGACGTGCTGCCTCGCAGCGGTGAGCGTGGCGACCAATATGCGGAGTACCAGCTGATCCGAGGCGTGCTGGCCGCACATGCACGGCGCCAGCGATATCTGGTGCTCTGCGATGGCCGGCGGGGAGGGATGATGGAGAGCTGGTTCCGGGTGATGCAGGCGGTCAGAAGCTGGGAGCTGCGCGATCGTCTCCGGCTGCTGACGTGGCAGGAGCTGTGTGGCGAGACGCCAAGGCCGGTGCGAGCTTTTCTGGAGCAGAAGTACGGGATCCTGACGGCAGGGCAGAGATAGCACCGCCCTCCAAGGTGTGTCATGGAGGGCGGCCGGATGCGGTTGCGGCGTGCGGGACTAGACCAGAGCTGCCTCGTGCTGAACAGTTCGGACGGCGGAGTCGATCGGCTGCTGAGTGAACTCTTCGAGTTCGGAGATGGCTCCGACTTCAGAGGGCGGGAGGTATGCGTTCGAGAAGTACTGCGCCAACATGCGATGTGTATTGAAGAAGGTCCCGTTCATCGCGATGCAATGCTGCTGCATGCGAGCCCAGGCGTTCTTATCGGCATAGAGCGGCGCGATGTTGTTCTCGAGTTTGTCGTAGAGGCTGGCGGCCTCTTCGGGAGCCGAGTCGCGATCTTCGATAGCCCAACCGGTGATGTCCTCGGCGCAACCTTCGATCCACCAGCCATCGAGGGTCGAAAGGGAGGGAACGCCGTTGAGGGCGGCCTTCATGCCGGAGGTACCGGAGGCCTCATAGGGGCGCAGGGGTGTGTTGACCCAGACGTCGACGCCCTGCGTGAGCTGAGCGCCAAGGCCCCAATCGTAGTTCTCGAGGTAGACGATCTTGAGCGCGGAGGAGTTGAGGTGGGCGGCAGCGGCGAAGACGTCGCGGATGAGTGCCTTTCCGCCCATGTCGGCGGGATGAGCCTTGCCGGCGAACAGGATCTGCAGGCCGCCGATCCTTTCCGCTATTTTGGTGAGGCGAGCTGGATCGGTAA
This sequence comes from uncultured Acidobacteriaceae bacterium, assembly GCA_963719405.1. Taxonomy (GTDB): domain Bacteria; phylum Acidobacteriota; class Terriglobia; order Terriglobales; family Acidobacteriaceae; genus Edaphobacter. The sequence goes on along the minus strand of OY970381.1, from coordinate 2,591,165 downwards.
AGAGAAGGCTGGCCCGTTTGTAGGTGGCTACACGACGCGCGAACCCGAGCGTGAGGATGTTGGCGTCGAACTGCTGTCCGGTGCGCTGCTTCACTGCATCCATCAGGGCGAGCTTGCCGATGCGATGGGTGGCTGCGATCTGGGCCGGGGCGATCCCGTAAACGGACCGCAGGTACTGATTGTCCGTACGCCAGCTTGGGATCTCGTGATCCAGCAGCTGCTGGAAGGGCCCGGACAGCCAGGTGGCAGCGTGGACACCGTTTGTGACGGCGTGAACGGTCGCCTCCGGGAACATGTGCTGGGATACCTTGCCGTGCTGCATTGCGACTCCGTTGACGAAGCGGGAGAAGCGAAGGGCAAGGTAGGTCATATTGAGGCACCCGTTGTGGATGGCGCCTGCGCGCTCGATGACGGCGGCGCGCTCGTTGCCGAGAACCTGGTACATGTGATCGATGCCGAACTGGTCGTGACCTGCGGGGACGGGGGTGTGGGTGGTGAAGACACATTGCTGCTTGACCGTATCGAAGTCCGCGTCGGTGGCGGTGGAGATCGACCGGCCACCGAACTGGCCGAGCTGATGTTCGAGCAAGCCAACGGAGAGCAGGGCGGCGTGGCCCTCGTTCATGTGATGGACCTCGGGACGGCAACCGAGGGCGTGCAGCAGGTGGATTCCGCCGAGGCCAAGCACGGTTTCCTGACAGAGCCGGTAGAAGGTATCCCCGCCGTAGAGGTGATCCGTGAGCTGCCGGTCCCAAGGATCGTTGCCTTCCAAATCGGTGTCGAGCAGGAAGACCGGGATGATATGCCCGGTCACGCCGATGACGTCGAAGCGCCAGGCGCGGATCTGGAGGTTGCGCCCATTCATGAAGATGTTGATTGTCTTACCGGCGCTGGGCAGCGTCGTCTCCGGCGACCAGGGCACGTCCGTCTCGGTCTGTTGACCGTTCGCGTCGAGGTGTTGCCGGAAGTAGCCGCGACGGTGGGCGAGCGAGATGGCGACCATAGGGGCAGCGGTATCGGCAGCCGAGCGGAGCGTATCGCCGGCGAGCATCCCGAGGCCGCCTGAGTAGGTCGGCAGATCGGGGGAGAGAGCGATCTCCATGGAGAAGTAGGCGATGGTGCGCTGGGAGAGGTCGAAGGAGGTTGGACTGGAGATGTCTTTGGAGCGAATCATGCTGTGGTCGGTCCTTTGCTGGCGGCGATGAGGGACTTGTCCCGACAGAGAGTCCTCGAACTTGTCCCATTTGATGCGTTCCCCCGCTGGGGCGAGCGCCTAAATGTGGGCGAGAGCCGGATGTCTGCCTTTAAGACTAGCAAATCGTAGGGGGTATGCCCGGTATTTCGTAAGGTGCGAAGCGGGTATTGACATGCACCACATGCAAAGAGTTGCGTTTAGAACTCCCGGGTGACGAAGCCGAGCTTCAGGGCGAAGCTGACGGCGAGGGCGAGAATAAGGGCTAAAGAGCTCCAAGGGGCAGCGGAACGAACCCGTTTCATGGAGGCTTCGGCGAGCAGAAGAAGGCCGAAGAGTGCGAGGTCCAGAATGAGGCCATCCCAGATAAAGATCCGGGTGAGAATGCCGGTGTGGACGAAGATGCTCTCTTTGTGAAAGGGCAGAGCAAAGGTGCCAACCGCATAGGTGATGAGGAAGAGAAGGAACTGAAGCGAGATAAAGAGCGTCTTCTTCATGGGGTGGAGCTCGACCTTGTGGATGCGTGGAGCGTGGCTGGGGGAGCAGTGACCTGATGGCTAAAGCGTTGCTATGGGCGAGCGGACTCAAAGGCTGCGAAGCGATGCTCGAGCTGCCATTGCTGTGCGGCTTTCTGGCTGGAATGCAGGAACTCGGTGCATCGAGGTGACGGCGCGTCGCTCCCCACCGTCTGCGCAGTGCAGGCCGGATTGACTCGAGTGAAGAGGTCGGGGGATCCCCAAAGGCTGAGACCGGGAAGAAAGGAGTGCTCAAGCGAGGTGCGCGCCATCTTCTTGAGGTCGAGGTAGCCGAGGTTGAAGTCAGTGGCGGCGCGTGCGTACTCGTGGGTGAGATCGATGCGACTGACGCCCTCGTCGTCGGTGGAAAGAGCGGTAGGAACACCGAAGGCCCGATATGCGGGGAGCGAGTGGCGATTGAGGGATACGCCGAGGATGACATCGTTTGAGGTGAGGTTGATCTCGACCATGACGTGACGCTCTGCCATCTGCTTCAGCAGGGCCTGGGGATCGTCCTCGTACATGACATCGACACCATGGCCGATGCGCTCCGCGTGGCCGAGATCGACGGCCTCCCTGATGTGAAATCGAAGGCCGGAGGGAGGGACGAGGCCGGGGGCGAGCTCTCCGGCGTGAAGCGATATGTGCACCTGGGGGTAGATGGTGTGCAGGTAGTCAAGCATGCGCATCTGCCGCATGTACTCGCTCATGGCGAGGAAGTCGTCTTCCGGTTGCACCAGGTTGAGGCCGACGACGATGGGGTGCGGTGTGGCCGCCTCCGCCGCCGCGACCTCAAAGGCAAGGAGCGTCTGTGCGAAGAAGAGCTGCGGCTCGTTGGACCGGAGCACCTGGAAGAGGAAGCGGATCTCCACACTGCAGGCGGCCGTTGCGTTCGGCTGACCGCAGTGTTCGATGGCGCTTCTGGAATCGAGTGCGGTGGCGAGGGCGCGGCGGTCGAGAGCGACGTCGTCGCGAAGGCCGCCGGCGAGCAGCTTTTCGCGGAGAAGGGAGAGCTCCTGAGGCGTGCTTCCTTCGACGTTTTGAAACGCGGGAGAGAGGTTGGCCTGGGCGGGGTGTGGCCACCCGATCTCCGAGGCGAGGCGCACCGCCGATGGATGTGGCGGGTCGTGCATGATCTCGAGGTACTGCTCGTTCTGTGCGGCGGCGCGCGTACTCACCTCATCGAGCCACTCACCGAGGTGCGCCTTATCGATGCCGCCGAAGCGGGCAAAGGTGGCGAAGAACTGATCGTGGCCGCTGACGCCGGCGCTTGGGACAAAGGAGCGCATTGAGAAGCTGTCGACGAGGGAGTTGTAGAGGTGCTGATCTTTGAAGGCGCTCTCGACGGACACATCGCCTTCGGCACAGACGGGCTGCGCGGGAATGCTTTTTGTGGTGCCGATATTTTTAGAGAGGCTAAGGGTACGGGGATCGATGCAGAGGAGATCGGCGCGGGCGTCGGCGAGAAAGGTCTCGGCGTAGACGGCTCCGCTGAGGTGCATGTGAAGGTCGGCCCCTTTGGGCATGCGCCGGAGGAAGGCGTGGAGCTCCAGGGGATTTTGCCGCGCGATGTTGAAGGCGCGCACGGTGCGGGCTTCCTGAGCCGAGGAGGTGACGACGGCGGAGTGCCGCGGACCCTGAGCCGCAGCGGACCAGGCGCAGAGCGCAACGGATGTAAGGCCCAGGAGTGAGCGGAACATGAGAGTATCCTTCACGATGTTTTCAGAAGCATAGCGCGGCAGGCTGCCGAGTTGGAATCTTTCGGTTTTCGGGGAGGAGAGGGAGGGGCCGGCAGGAGATGGTGACCGGGAATTTGGCCGAGGGGTCTTCGGTTGCTATACTTGGGATGCGTTTGAGCTGCTGGTTGCTTCTCCTGCGGAATCTTCCCTGAGACTGACTGGTGTGACAGGCGTTGCGGATGCGGTTCGGGTCTGCAGACAACGTGCGTTCTTGGCGACTCACGGATGTGTGGCATCTTTGCCAAGGCCAGATAGCTCAGTGGTAGAGCGCGGCCCTGAAAAGGCCGGCGTCGGCGGTTCGATCCCGTCTCTGGCCACCACTTTGAATGATGACTGACAGATTCGAGAGCCTCCGTCGCCGGAGGCTTTTGCTTTGAGGAGACGATTCGGTTCGCCCAGACGCGGGGCGTGCGGAGATGCCGCGGCCCCAGGATTGCGCGTTGCCTCGGACGGTCACCAGGGGCAGGTGAGTCGCAGGGTTAGCCCTTCCCGGCCACAGCAGCGGCAGGGGCGCCCTCGTTGAGGTAGGTGCCGAGCCAGGCGGTCCAGCGGCGCCAAACGTCACGTGCACGAATGGGATCAGCTGGGCTGTGCCCGGGGACTGGAAAGGCGATGAACTTCACCGGCACATTGTTGTCCTTCAGCGCGTGAAAGAGCTTGTAGGCCTGTGTTGTGGTCACCCGCCAGTCTCCCACATCGGACATGATCAGGGTGGGCGCCTTGATCTTCCAGGCGTAGCTGATCGGGGACTGCAAGGCGTACGCCTTCATGTTTTCACCGACAAAGGGAGATGGACCGTAGGCTGCGGCACGCTGTGTGTTGTTGTCACTGAGCGTGTACTGATCGACCAGGTCAGTTACGGGCGCACCTGCGACGGCGGCGCACCATGCGGAGGGGAAGTTGCCGAGCAGCCATGAGGTCATGTAGCCGCCGTAGGACCAGCCGCTGACCGCGACCTTCTTCTCATCCACGATCCCGCGCTTTTCCAGCATTGCGAGGCCGGCCATGACGTCCCGTCCCGGGCCTGCACCGGCGTCCTGTACGATCGCGGTCTCGAATGCGTTGCCTCCGTTGTCGCTGCCTCGATAGTTCGGTTCGAACACGAGCCAGCCCTGGCCGGCTAGGATCTGCGAGGCTGTGGAGAAGCTCTCGAGTGAAGCCGATGTAGGGCCGCCGTGCAGGTAAAGGACAAGGGGCAACTTCCTGCCCGAGACGTAGCCGGGCGGGTAGGTCAGTACGCCGCTTACCTCGAACTTGTCGCTCTTCCAGCGCACGGTCTCCTGCTTGCCAAGCTCGAGGTTGTCGGTGACGGTCTGCAGGTGCGTGATTTGCACCGGCGGCTCCCCGGCATGCGAGATGTAGAAGAGCTCTGCGGGGCGGTTTGGACTGGTTGCCGTAAATGCAATGGCACCTTCTTTGGACACTGCAGCGGAGACTGACGGGTTGAGGGCTCCGAGCTCCAGGCGTGTGGCGGAGCCGGTGAGCGGCTGGAGCCACATCGCACTGTGTGTTCCATCGTTGCCCCCGATCAGGAGAGCCTTGCCATCGGGCATCCAGGCGATTGGGCTTGCGCCGCGATCAAGCGAGTACGCGACATCCTTCCCCGCGGGGCCCGCGAGTGGAGCGACGTAGACGGCTCGCTCGTAGTGACGCTTACCTTCGCGCGGGAACGAGTAGGCAACCTCCTTGCCGTCCGGCGAAAGGATCGGACCGGACTCTGCGATGCCGGCAGAGGTGAGCGGGCGCAAGGCACCGGACGCGAGATCGAGCACATTGACGCGGCTGGACTCGGTATCGCCGGAGATCGGTGAGCTGGCCTTGACGAAGATCAGTGAGAGACCGTCCGGGGTAAAGGCGATCTGCGATGGCGGGCCGGCGGGTGCGAAGTGATTCGGAAGCGACCAGCTCCCCTGGGTCAATCTCTTCGGCGTTCCATCGCCGACCGGAGCGATCCATAAGTGGGTTGAGAGCGGACGTGTGCGCTCGAGGTAGTCGTTGTTGCCTACCTCGAAGGCGTCTTCAAACTTCGCCTCATCCTTCTTCTCCGGCTCTTCGTCGAGGGCGGCGTAGGCCAGTGCTGAACCATCGGGCTTCCATGCAAGGAGGGTGACGGGCGTCTTCGAGTGGGTGAGTTGCAGAGCATCGCCACCGGCAACGGAGAGCAGGAAGATCTGGGCCTTCTTGTTGACGTCCTGCGCGAGAAACGCGAGGCGGTGTCCGTCCGCCGACCAACGCGGCGACGCGGCGCCCAGGCGATCGTGTGTCATGACCTCCGTCTGCCTGGTTGCGACATCGATGAAGTCGATCTCGGAGTCGTAGCGATCTTCTTTGAGGTTTGCTCTGCCGACCACGACGGCGATGGTCTTGCCGTCGGGCGAGATCTGCGGGTCCGAGATCCTGACGATCCGGGGGAGATCGTCAGGCGAGAAGTGACGGGACTGTGCAGCCGCCGGAATTGCAGCTGCGCCAAGGGCAAGGACGAGAACAGACGTTTTCAAAGTGCAGTTACTCCGCGATAGACCTTAGAAGCTGAGACGAAGTGCGAACTGCGCCAACCTCGCTCCGCCGATCGTTCCACCGCTTCCGCTGGTGGCATTTCCCACCGTTGACGTGATCTTGCCGAAGCTCGGGCTGGTGAAGGTGACGACGGGGTTCGAGAAGTTGGTGTGGTTGAAGACGTTGAAGAGATCCGCTCGCAGGTTCAGCTTGAAGCGCTCTTTGGAGAGTGGGAAGTCCTTTGAGGCGGTCAGGTCGAAGTTGACGAGCCCCGGGCCGAAGTACTGATCGCGGCGCTCGGTGCCGACCTGACCCGCGGTGATGGTGGAGAAGTAGGAAGTCGAGAACGCGTTGTCAGGATTCTTGTTGTTCTGAATGAGCTTGCCCGCGGCCACGTTTGGCCGGTCTGCGAACTGATTGAAGCCGCTGTAGTCCGTTGATCCAAGGTAGGCGGTGAACGGGGTTCCAGACTGTATCTCGGTGATGCCGGAGACGGTCCAGCCTTCGAAGGCTTCGCGCGAGAAGAAGTTGCCGGATGTCAGGAAGGCCTGTCCAGGCCCGATCGGCAAAGGGATCGAGTAGTAGCCGACGAAGCGGTGGCGCATGTCGAATGACGAGTTGCCATACTCCGCCTTCAGATTGTTGCCGTTTGAGGGATAGCCCACGTCGCCGGTGGAACCGAAGAAGGCGGAGCTGTAATCGAGGGAGTGGCTCCACGTGTAGGAGCCCTGGATGGCGATGTTGCGGTAGCCGCGGAACTTGAGGATGCTGACAAGGCCGCTGTAGTTCGAATTCACCGCTGACTTTCCGAACGCATCCGAGTAGCTGCCGTAGGTCGGATAAGGGAACGTCTGGATGTTGGGGGCCTGGTTGCCGCGCTTTGTTGGATCGACCACGGTAACGGTGGGCTGATTCGGGTCTACAAAGATACCGAGCTTGCGGCCAAGGCTGCCGATGTAGTCGGCCTCGAAGGACATGTGACTTGTGAGCTGCTGCTCGATGCCGAGATTGAATGCGTAGTTATAGGATTCCCGGATATTCGGGTCCATTCCGTTGAAGGCGATCAATCCGACCTGCGGAGTTCCGGGGCCCTGCTTGCCTACGTTCTTGACCAGCGGCACGTTCTGGTTGAAGGCCGTGGCGTAGCTGAACTTGCCGGGCTGGGTTGTACCCGAGGACTGGGCGGTGGTCAGGTTGAATGGCGCGTTTAGAGAAAGATTTGCGGGGATGTTGTTGAAGATATCGTCATAGCCTACGCGGAAGCCGCCGCGCAGGACGGTCGCGTCACTGCCTTTGAAGGGGCTCCATGCGAAGCCGAGCACGGGCGCGACGTTGTTGCGATCGACCGTGAGCTGTCCGCTATTGGTGAGCGTGGTGGCGCCGGGCGTAAGGGTGAGTGAAGCCGGGCCAATCTTGGTGGTGTCGATGGTGAGCACCTTGTTGGTGCCGAAGAGCGTCATGCCCTGGCCCGGGATGAGGTTTACTCCCCGGTTATCGAGCTCGTAGATGGCGGACGGCAGTTCGTAACGGATGCCGATGTTGAGGGTGAGGTTCGGCAGGATCTTCCATTGGTCCTGGGCGAACATGTCCATCGGGTAACGGCGGAAGTGGGCGAGCGTGGTTCCACTGCGTTGCGAGGAGGTGTTGACCAGACCGGCGGCGAAGTCATTGAAGCTCGTCTGGGCTGCGGTCATGCCATTCGCGGCGGTGTTTGAGAAGTTGAGGCTGCCGCGGGAGGTAGAGTCCAGAAAGCGACGCGCGTCTTCGCGCCGGACGTGATAACCGAATCGAAACGCATGCTTGGAGGAGCCGAACAGGGATGAGGCGCTGACGGTGTCATAGATCTCATACGTGCGGGTCTTGCGGCCCTGCGGCAGATTTGTAGCCGAGCCAAGTCGGGCGAAGCCGGCGATCTGCACGGTTGGAAGGCCGGAGTCAGTCGCGTTGGCGGCGGCGTTTACAACACCGGGCAATGGGGTGCCGCTCGGATCCGTGAAGATCGTCTGGGCGTTGAAGCCAGCGTCCTGAACTACGAAGTTTGTCTGATTGAAGGAGTAGCCCACTCGAAAGGTATTGAGCAGGGTCGGCGAAAAGGTGTGGTTCTCTTCGAGGAAGACCGACTGGCTGAGGGGGGAGTTGGTGTTTCCACCGCTCAGCGGCGTTGGTCCACCTGAAAGAACGCGGCCGTTGTACGTGATGAAGTGTCCGCTCAGCGTGTCATGCCGGGTGAGGGTGTGATCGATTCGAACGAGTCCGGTGTCATCGTTCAGGACGCTACGAACGTTGGAGGTGTAGTTGGTTCCGTTGGGCGCCAGGGTGTCGCCTGCAAGCTGGGATTGCGGAAAGAATGCAAGGAGTGACTTTGAGATGGGGTCTTTGAGCAAGGGGCTCGAGCGCTGGGTCGGTGTGGGGACGAGCACAGAGCTGACCGTGGGAGCGACCTGGCGGAAGCCTTCGTAGGAGAGAAAGAAGAAGGTCTTGTCCCTGAATATAGGTCCGCCAAAGGTTGCGCCGAACTGGTTCCGATTGAGTACTGGCTTTACGCCGCCCGGTGTGTGCTTGGCGAAGTAGTCCGTCGCGTCGAGGATGGTGTTGCGGAAGTACTCGAAGGCCGAGCCATGCAGCTGGTTGGTGCCGCTTTTGATGACTGCGTTGATCTGCGCGCCTTCTCCGCGTCCGAATTCGGCGGTCGGAACGCTTGTCTGAACGCTGAACTCCTGAACTGCGTCATTGATGCGGAAGCTGCTCAGACCTCCGTTCACCTGGGTATCCATGTTGCTGATGCCATCGATGAGATAGTCGTTGGACTGGGTGCGGGCGCCGGCGACGTTGAAGCCGGTTACCTGGCTGCCGGATGCGGAGGGCGTTGCACCGGGCGTGAGCAGCGCGAGATCCAGGAAGTTGCGCGAGTTCAGCGGCATGGATGCGATTGTGTGGGTGTCGACCACGTTGGAGAGCGTGTTCTGCTCCGTATCGACCAGAGGTGCGCCAGCCTCGACGGTTACAACCTCCGACACGTCACCCGGCTGGAGCGTGACGTCGAGCCTCGCAGCCTGGTCGACCTGAACGACGACCTGCGAGAGTGTGGCGCGTTTGAAGCCCGGCGCCTCGACGTTCAATGTGTACGTATCGGGAGCGAGCTCGAGAAATTGAAAGGCTCCAGAGGAATCGCTGACGCGCGTGATGACCGCGTTGGTGCTGAGCCGGGTGAAGGTGACCTTTGCACCCGCGACGACCGCTCCGGTCGAATCGCGAACGATGCCAGCGCCGCTGCCGACGGCATCCGCAAATACCCAGTGCGAAGCGAACAGCACAGCCAGAAGGACGAAGATCGCTGAAAGACGGTGGTGCCTGCCCGATGCCTGCGAGTGCATAACAGCCTCCAAAGGTGGTTCCAGCGCTGTCCTGGTAGAAGGACATGAGCTTTCGGCTTATATTTCGAGAGCGATAGTAAAGACGTTAGGGGCAGACGCGAGTTGCGTCAAGCCCAACTTGAATGCCACGAACGAGTACTGCTGAAAGTTTTGCCCGAGCATCGGCGCGCCGATTGGCGAGACGCAGCCAGGTGTTGAGGGTGGGCAGCTTGCGCGTTCGCACAGGGATCCACCACCGCCGCCCGGTCACAACGGCTTTGTGCGGCTAGCCTGCCAAGGAGACGCTTTCCTTGGAGGTGGAACCTTCTCAGCGGATGACTCGTATCGAGAGGGATGAGTATTGCTCGCGGAGTCATACTCCGCCTCCTGTTTGCGTGCGTGGGCTCGACTGTAGCCGCCCAGCAGCCTGCAAACGTCCCCGAGACTCCGCCAACTGCCGCTTCGATCATGGCGCGGGTTGCCGGCAATCAGGATCGTGCGGAGGCAGAGCGCGCCCACTACGTGTACCTCCAGCATGCACGTGTCGTCTCGCGCAAGGGCAAGACGGTGATGTGTGAGGAGATCACAGATTCCCGCATCACTCCCTCGGAAAGCGGATCGCATGCGGAGTTGCTGAAGCTGAACGGGCGCCTGCTGACGAAGCACACGTATGTCTCGTACACGACGCCGCCCCCGCCCGACCCCACTGGAAAGACTTCGGTAGAGAACGGACCCGACTCACTTTCCATCTCGATCGGCGATGACACAACGGACCGCGATCTGGTGGAGAACATGCGCTCAAACCTCACCAGAGACACGTCCAAGGATGGGATCAACCGGCGACTCTTTCCGCTGACCTCGGCCGGTCAGGCTGACTACCTGTTTCACCTGGTTGGCCGTGAGCGGATCAACGGTCGCGACGTGTTCCACATCGATTTCCGCCCCAAAGATAAGGGAGATTTCGGGTGGAAAGGCGACGCGTACATCGACGTGAACGCGTACCAGCCGGTGGTCGTGAGCACCGCCATGGCACGTAAGGTTCCGCTGGCTGTACGAACGCTTCTGGGCACCAGTGTGCCGGGACTGGGGTTCACAATCGTCTACTCACCGCAGCCGGACGGGGTCTGGTTCCCGGTGAGTCTGGGAACCGAGTTCAAGCTCCATGTGCTGTTCTTCTTCAGTCGCACGATCATCATCGACGCTGAAAATCGGGACTTCGAAAAGACACACGTCAGTTCGGAGATGGTCGGAGTGGGAGCGCCGATCTCACGTCCATAGCGCCGAGAGTGAAGCCGCGGGCTGCCGCACATCGTTATCCAGTGTGGGTGCCGCACCTTATACTCAGGGACACAGGATCGGGTTCTCTTCAGCTCTCTCACTCGACCTCTTTGAGGAATTCATGGCTGCACTGATCGACGCTCTCGATGTGAAACGCAAGACCTTGTTTGAGTTCGAAAATACACCGTACACCTGCCTCGAAGCGGAGGTGAGCACGCCCACTGCACGTGGCGGACAGACCCTGGTGCGCTTGAAGATGCGCAACCTGCTCACAAGCGCAGTTTTTGAGAAGACGTTTAAGGCGAACGACAAGTTCAAGGAGCCGGACCTTCAGCTGGTTCCAGCGACTTATCTCTATTCCGACAAGGACGGCTCCTACTTCCTCGATCAGGAGAGCTACGAGACGCTGGCTCTCTCGGAGGAGATGCTGGGGACTGCCCTGGATTTTCTGGTCGACGGCACAGCGATCCAATTGCATAAGTACAACGGCAACCCCATCGGTCTGCAACTGCCAATCTTTGTTGAGCTGGATGTCGCGTATACCGAGCCTGCGGTTCGAGGAGACACCTCCAGCGGCAGCGGGACAAAGGTCGCGAAGCTCGAGACTGGCCTGGAGATCCGTGTGCCCCTGTTTATCAAGGAAGGCGAGAAGGTAAAGGTGTCGACAGAGAACCGGGAGTTTGCGGGGCGGGCCTGAGCGGCAGATTTGTCGTGGGAGTCATCGTGCACGCCTGGCTCCGAGACGCGCGCCCACTTATTTATCCGGTGCGACTGCCTGCGAGACAGCCGCACCGGAATGGATCTAGATGGAAAGGTTCAGGACGCGATTGAGACGTTGCACAAAGGCTGCGGGATCCTCAAGCGGAACGCCCTCCATGAGAAGGGCCTGATCGAAGAGGAGCCAGGCCGCGTCCTTGGCGATGCCATCGTTGCCGCCTGCGAGTAACTTCCTGACGATCTCGTGATCCGGATTGATCTCGAGCGTGGGCTTTGGTGCAGGGATGTTTGTCTGCCCCATCGCGCGGAGCATCTGCTGCATCTGCAAAGAGGGCTCGGTTTCGTCGGAGACGATGCAGGATGGACTCTCTGCCAACCGGACGGAGGCGCGGACATCTTTTACCCGATCTCCCAGGGTGGCCTTCAGCAGATCGAGCAATGGCTTCAGGGTCTCAGCCTTATCAGGCTCAGCCTCATCTTTGAGATCTTCGCTGGTGGACGCCTTGTTGACGGCCTTGAGATCAATTTCGCCATACTTATCGACCCCTGAGAAGACGATCTCGTCGATGTCGTCATCTAGGATGAGGACTTCAAGATCCTTTCTCTTGTAGATCTCAAGAAGAGGCGACGTTCGAAGGAGAGATTCGGCACCACCGGTGATGTAGTAGATGCTCTTTTGTTCCGGCTTCATGCGCGATTTGACGTCCGCAAGGCTGGTGAGCCCGTCAACTTTGGTCGACTTAAATCGGATGAGGTCCAGGAGGGTTTCACGATTGGCGAAGTCTCCGTGAACACCTTCCTTGAGGGGCCGGTTGTACTCCGCGATGAACTTGCCGTACTGCTCGGGTTGGTTCGCCGCGATGTTTTTGAGCTCGGAGAGGATCTTCTTGACACTGGCAGTACGGATGCTCGTGAGCACCCGGTTCTGCTGCAGGATCTCACGGCTGACATTGAGCGGAAGATCCTCACTGTCGATGATGCCGCGGACGAATCGCAGGTATTGCGGAAGGAGCTCTTTCGCGTCGTCCATGATGAAAACGCGCTTGACGTAGAGCTTCACCCCAACCTTGTACTCAGCCTGGTAGAGGTCCAGTGGGGCCTTGGAGGGAACGTAGAAGAGGGTTGTGTAGTCAAGACTGCCCTCAGCTTTGGTGTGGAACCAGAACAGGGGATCCTGCGAATCGCCCGCAATGGATTTGTAGAGCTCCTTGTAGTCCTCTTCGGTGAGCTCACTCTTGGGACGGCGCCAGAGCGCGCTAGCGACATTGACCTGTTCGGTAGTCCGGACCTTGGTCGACTTCTTCTCGGTCTCGTTCCAATCGCTTTTGTCGTACGTGAGAAAGATCGGAAATGCGATGTGGTTGGAGTACTTCTTCACGATCTGCTGCAGGCGCCAGCTGTTGGCATACTGTTTGCCTTCGTCGTTGAAGTGAAGAAGGATCGTGGTGCCAGCCTGTGCGCGTTCTGCGGGTTCGATCTCGAAGCCGGTTTTGCCGTCACTGATCCAGCGCCATGCCTGCTCCTCACCAGCTTTGCGGGAGAGGACTTCGATGCTGTCGGCAACCATGAAGGCGCTGTAGAAGCCGACACCGAACTGTCCGATGAGGTTGGAATCCTTTTTGGCATCACCGGACAGCTGTGAGAGGAAGTTCTTGGTGCCCGAGCGTGCGATGGTGCCGAGGTGCGAGACGAGGTCATCTTCACTCATACCGATGCCGGTATCGGAGATCGTGAGGGTCCCCTGATCTTCGTCGAGCTCCAGGTCGATCCGCGGGTTGAACGGGAGTGACTTGTACACCTCGTCGGTGAGGGTGAGGTGACGAAGTTTATCGAGCGCGTCGGAGGAGTTGGAGATGAGCTCGCGAAGAAATATCTCCGGATGAGAGTAGAGGGAGTGGATGATCAGTTGGAGCAGCTGATTGACTTCGGTCTGAAATTCGCGTTTCGACATAGACCTTAATTATCAACGAAGAGGCGGAGTGAGACGAGGGCCCCTCGCCGATCCTCGGTCTTGGTGCAAGGGCAAGCGATACACGCTGGCCCGGATCACCCGGTCCCGCGATCCCCACCTTTGTTCGCGCGCTGCGGCTCTGACGTGAGGCAGCGATCGGTCACCTGGACGGGATTCGCCATCTTTCCCGCGGCAGCGCGTGTGAATGCTCTGTAGAGCCTGTTTACGTCTACCTTTTTCCCTTCACGGACCTCGCGATCGACGGCCGCGTGCATTGCCGAGAGCAGTTCAGACCGCAGCTCGTTGAACAGCTTGTCGATGTAGAGGTAGGGCATTCGTGGGTTAAGCCTAGCATCAGGACACCTCCCGCTGCAGGTAAGGACGACGTTGGTGCATGGCGAAGCTGTTGCCGGGCTGCGCTACCTATGTACGGCAGGCAGACCATTGCTGTAGAGCACCTGTGCTCCGATGATGAGCAGCCAGATCCAAAGCGCGTACCGAAGTGGGCGCTTTGGGATGAACCTGGTGGAGGATGTGCCGACCACGACGCCCGCGATTCCACCGAGGATAAGGTGAGTGAGCAGATCGGGATTCAGCGCGTGTGAGAACCAGTGAGCTCCGCTTCCTACCAGCGAGAGCAGGAAGCCGAAGACGATGTCTGTGCCTACGACCTGCGCCGGGAGCAGAGGTGTGAGTGAGAGCAGGGCAGCTGTGCCCAGAGCTCCGGCTCCGGCAGATGAGAAGCCAACCTCTGCCCCGACCGGGAACATGAGAAGCGCCAACCAACGGCTGCGATCCGTACGGACGTCGGAGCTTCGGGCTGGACGAAACGAGAAGATGATCTGGTATACCGCGGTAAGGATCAGAACGGCACCAAGGATGCCGTTCATCACATGCTTCGAGCCTGCGGTCGCGAGGTGATTGAGGATGAGCGAGCCGAGCAGGACGCCGGGCAATCCACCGAGGAGCATGAAACCAAGAACACGCCAGTTCACCCGGCGGTTTGCGATCTGTGTGGGGACGAGCGCGAGCTTCACGGCGGCGGAGAACATGAGCCCCGTGCTGACCGCGACGGGAGTGGGCACGCCAAGAAAGAGGATCAGCAGAGGTGTGGTGATCGTGCCGGCGCCAACGCCGGTCAGCGCGATAAATACCGCGATCGTAAAGCCGATGAGGTATTCCATGCTTGACCTCTCTTTACCGGCCAGGAGTACCTGGCCTGCGAAGCTATTTGGCTGGGGCGGCCTGAATGTGAATGCCGCACTCGACCTTGCGACCCGCCCAGCGTCCGGAGCGCGGGTCATTGGGATCGGTAGGAATCGACGTGCAAGGTTCACAGCCGATGCTGGTATAGCCCTGCTCATACAGCGGGAGCAGAGGAATTCGGAGATGGGCAGCGAGCTGCCACACGTCGCGGCTTGTCCAGTCCGCAAAGGGGCTGAGTTTGCGAACGATCAGACCGCCTGGAAGTGCAAAGTCAGCGACCTCTTCCAACGAGGTCCGGCTGCGGGCCTGCTCCCGGCGCAGTCCTGTGAGCCAGACCTTGTAGTTGGCGACCGCTGCGAAGAGCGGCTGGACCTTGCGCAACGCACAACATTGATCGGGTGAGGTCTGATAGAGCGCGCCGTGCTCGGCTTCCTGCTCGGCGACCGTGCGGGAAGGGATGAGATTGATGAGGTTCAGGTTCCACTCGCGGGCGATGCGATCCCGGTACGCATAGGTCTCGCGGAAGTGGTAGCCCGTGTCCAGGAAGAACACGGGGATACGAGGTTGCAGCTCCAGAGTGAGCTTGAGCAGAAGAACGTCTTCCGCCTGAAAGCTGCAGGTCAGGCAGGCGTCGTCACTGCCTTGCGCCGATGCCAATTCTTTGGCCAGAAGCGCGCGAACGTGAGCCAGTTGTCCGCGCAGCTCGGGACGGAGAGAGCTCTCGGGGTCAGCGGCCAACAGATCGGACGGGGGCAGGACCGGAACGAGGATATTCATATCAGTTCTCCTGGCGCAAAACGCCGTTTTGGCGAAGCAGATCCAGAGTCGTCTCGACTGCCCAGGCAATGCCTCGCCCGCTATCGGTCTGCATCTTCAGACTTCTGTTCGGGATCTCGGCGGAGATGCGGCCGCCGACCTTCGGCTCGGACGCGCTGCATGTAATTACAAGAACTCCGGCCGTGACCAGCGGCGCTACCGCGGACACGTCGTCGTTGACGAGCAATGTCACATTGGCGCCCTGGTTGAAGAGGGCACGTTCCATCGCAACTCCAAAGTCCGTGGGTCCCGTAAGAACAAGATGCACTCCCGTGTGACCGTAGCGAAGTGCGCGCTCGGCTTCGGTGACGCGGCCCGGCAGAACAAGGGCTTCGTCGCGAGTGGAGAGCGGTTGTGCGTCGACGGTGTCGACGTAGGTGTCGTATACCGCAGCGCTTTGCGTCCGGCGCACCATGCCGGCAGCAACGGTCGCGTTGGTCTGCGGATCGATAAGGACGAAGCTGCCGGTGCGGCGATTCGTCGAGTAGGGATCGACCGCAACCGGCTGCAATGTCTCGATGGCGACCATGCCGATATCGTTCATCGAAAGTGTGGCGGCGGTGTTCTTGCGCTCGGTCAGGTCAGAGAGGTTGACAGTGCTCAGAAGCGTTCTAACTTGTGCCGGGACGGTTCGGCTGGTGTGCTTCAGGAGGTAGCGACCGTTGAGGTCGAGCGGTGTGCTGTCCATCCAAACGAGTGAAGCTGTGAAGCCGGCCGTGACGGAGGCGGGCTCGTCTTGTGCGACCAGGAGGTCACCACGACTGATGTCGATCTCGTCTTCAAACGTGAGCGTAACCGAGAGAGGGGCGGCAGCCTCGGAGAGGTCGCCGTCGAAGGTGACGATCCGTTCGACCCGGCTCGTCTGGCCGGAGGGAAGTGCGGTAAGACGATCTCCCGGGCGAACGGTGCCGGAGGCAATCTGTCCCGCGAAGCCGCGGAAGTCGAGGTGCGGACGAATGACACGCTGCACGGCCATGCGAAAGGGTGCGTCCGCGTTGCCCTCGGACGAGGGTATCGACTCCAGCAGAGCGAGCAGCGAAGGCCCCTTGTACCAGGGCATCGCGTCGGTGTTGTGAACGACGTTGTCTCCGGCTAGCGCGCTGACCGGAACGAAGTGAAGCTGCGTCGCCTCACCGCCTTCCACATCGAGAGCGCGGAAGAACTCTGAGAACTCCTGCCGAATCGTCCTGAAGACGTCCTGGGAGTAGTCAACGAGGTCCATCTTGTTAATAGCTACGATGACGTGACGCACACCGAGCAGCGATGTGATGTAGGCGTGGCGGCGAGATTGCGTGAGAACGCCTTTGCGCGCATCGACAAGAACGATGGCGACGTCAGCGGTGCTGGCTCCCGTGGCCATGTTGCGCGTGTACTGCTCGTGCCCTGGTGTGTCGGCGATGATGAACTTGCGGCGTGCTGTGGAGAAGTACCGGTAGGCGACGTCGATCGTGATGCCCTGCTCGCGTTCGGCGCGCAAGCCGTCGGTAAGAAGGGCGAGATCAAGGACGCCAGGCGCCGTCGTTCCCTTCCCTTCTATTGAGCTGATCTGGTCGTCGTAGACGCTCTGCGTGTCGTACAGCAGCCGGCCTATCAGGGTGGACTTGCCGTCATCCACCGAGCCGGCAGTGGAGAAGCGCAGCAGATCCTTGGCACTCTCTTCAGCGAGATAGGTGGTGACATCGAACGGTTCATCTGCGAAGCCCGGTGAAACAGAGATGGGCGCGGGCTCCGGTCTATGCGCGAGAAGTGGACTGGAGACAGGGATGCCCTCGTCCCAGGTCTCGGGCTCACGCGCGGGTGCACGCTCCGCGGCCGTTGCAGGCGATTTCAACTTCAGCTGAACCAGATCGTCCTGACGAAGTGATACAGGCATCAGAAGTAGCCCTCCCGCTTCTTGATCTCCATTGAGCCTTCCTGATCGTGGTCGATGGCACGGTTGGCCCGCTCCGAAGACCGGAAGCCAAGGATCTCCTCGATGATCTTCGGGATGGTGTCGGCGTCGGAGCGAATGGCTCCCGTGCATGGGCTGCAGCCGAGCGAGCGCAGACGGGATTTAACCATCACCGGCTGCTCACCGGGGCGTGCGACAAAGTCCTGCTCGGTCGGAAGCAGGGCTTCGCCGCGCAGATACATGGGACGCTCCTTTGCGAAGTAGAGGTCGACGACCGGGATGTTCTCCTCGTGGATGTACTGCCAGACATCCATCTCGGTCCAGTTTGAGAGTGGGAAGACGCGGATGGTCTCGCCCGGGTGGATTCGGGCGTTGTAGAGGTTCCACAGTTCGGGCCTCTGATTCCTCGGATCCCATTGACCAGCGCGATCTCGGAAGGAGTAGATACGTTCCTTGGCGCGCGACTTCTCTTCGTCGCGGCGAGCTCCGCCGAAGGCCGCGGTGAAGCCGTGGTGAGCCAGACCATCGAGCAGAGCCTGCGTCTTCAGCAGACCGCAGCAGCGCTTGGTATCGAGAGCGATGGGGTTTGTGCCTGCCGCCAGCGCTGGCTCGTTCCGCCAGACCAGCAGCTCCGCACCAATGGAGCGCGCCATCTGATCGCGGAATTCGATCATTTCGCGGAACTTGTATCCGGTATCGATGTGGAGCAGGGGAAACGGAATGGGTCCGGGAAAGAATGCCTTCTGCGCGAGGCGCAGCATGACCGACGAATCCTTGCCGATGGAGTAGAGCATGACGGGCCGCTCAAATTCAGCAGCGACCTCGCGAAGAATATGGATGCTCTCCGCCTCGAGGAGTTTCAGGTGGCTGAGGCGGTGCGAGGTTGGAGGGGCTGTGGATCGAACTTCAGGGAGAGTTTCGAGCATCGCCTAGGGGGCTCCCGACGGGTAGACCTCCCGCGTTTCTGCGGTGGACCCATCATGTGCGACTGAGTTGTTTGTGGTGAGAAAGGTGAGTTCGGGAAGAACTACCGCGCGTTATGACACATGGCCGCTACTGGACAACAACAGCGAAGCTGGCAATGGAAGCGCATTCGTGTAATGAGAATAGCAAAAGCGGCCCGGCAGTTCAAGCCGGCGGCACTTCAGGACGGGCTTTCAGACGGCGTTGCCGCGATTCCCTTGGCGAACGTACTGAGCACAAGGGCTGATGGGCGTTGCCCTTCGTGGGTGTATCTGTGTGTGCCGAGAGGAATTCTCCTCCTCTCGTGGCTGAGGCACAGATCGGGGAGGTCGCGCTATGCTGGGTCGTGTTCGTCTCCGCGTCTGGCCTGCTCGCAGCCGATGAAGGGAGCGACTCGCGGGAGATAGAACGATGAAGAGTTGGAACAAGATTCTCGGAGCTTGCCTGTTCTTCGGGCTGGGCGTAGGTGGGGCGGTGGCGCAGAAGGCGGACGTTGTACCGGGCGCACCGCCGCTGTCGCTCGGGACGGCGTGGTATCCGGAGCAGTGGCCCGAGTCGCGGTGGGACGCAGACCTTGCCCTGATGGAGAAGGCACACGTGACATTTGTCCGAGTGACGGAGTTCGCATGGAGTGCTCTTGAGCCAACGGAGGGCAACTTCCAGACGGACTGGGTGGAGCATGCGATACGCGCGGCGGAGAGGCACCATATCCAGGTCGTTCTGGGAACGCCCGGTGCCGCGCCTCCGGCATGGCTGACGCAGAGATATCCGGATACGCTGCGAACCAAGGATGACGGCCGGAAGGACGAGCACGGCAATCGGGAGCAGTTCAACTTCACCAGCGCGAAGTATCGCGAGCTGCTGCAGCGCGTCACGGAAAAGATGGCGCAGCGGTTTGGGCACGACAAGAACGTCATTGGGTGGCAGATCGATAACGAGCTGGCAACAGAGTCGTTTGACCCTGAGACGAAGCGGCAGTGGCAGGAGTGGTTGAAGGCGAAGTATGGAACGCTGGACAACCTGAACGCGCGATGGACCACGGCGTACTGGAGCGAGAGCTACACCGACTGGAGCCAGATACCGATCCAGACGAAGTACGGCAACCCGGGTCTGCTGCTGAACTGGATGCAGTTTGTGACCGACACCTACAGGAGCTATTCGCAGCTGCACCTCGCGGCGATCCGGAAGTATGCCGAACCTCGGCAGAAGATCACGACGAACATGATGGGTTGGTTCGACGGATTTGACCACTACACGGTGGCACAGGATCTGGATTTCGCATCGTGGGACGACTATGTGGGAACGGGACATCTCGATCCGGTTCGTAACGGAATGGCGCACGATCTGACGCGTGGTTTCCTGCACAAAAACTTCTGGGTGATGGAGACGCAGCCGGGATCTGTGAACTGGTCTCCTGACAACAACGCGCTGAACAAGGGCGAGGTTCGCGCGATGGCCTGGCATGATGTGGGCCACGGAGCGGAGGCAGTGAGCTATTGGCAGTGGCGAAGCGCGCTGAACGGGCAGGAGCAGTACCACGGTGTTCTGGTGGGCGCGGACGGAACGCCAGTGCCGCTGTATCCGGAGGTCGCGCAGCTGGGGGCGGAGTTCGCCAAGGCGGGGCCGGCACTGGCCGGGACGTCGGTTGAATCCAAGGTGGCGGTACTGCAGGACTATGACAGCCGTTGGGCGATCAACTGGCAGCGGCACAATAAGGCGTTCGATCCGGTCGCAGCGCTGACGCAGTACTACGGACCCCTGCGTGCGCTGGCGCGGTCGGTGGACGTCGTATCCGATACCACCCCGCTAACGCAGTACAAGCTGGTGGTCGCGCCGGGGCTGAACGTGTTGACGCCGGCCGCGGTGCGCAACCTCGAGGCGTATGTGCGCGGCGGAGGACATCTTGTGCTGGGACAGCGCTCCGGCATGAAGGACCAGGACAATACGCTTGAGGTGCAGCGCCAGCCGGGACCCCTGACGGAGCTGCTGGGCGGACGGGTTGAGCAGTGGTACGCGCTCGAAAAGGACGTGCCGATCGAAGGGAGCTGGGGGAATGGGCTCGACAAGATCTGGGCAGAACAGATGAGTGTCTCGGCAAAGGACGCCGAGGTTCTGATGCGCTATGGCAGGAGCAATGGCTGGCTGGATGGACAGCCTGCCGCGGTGACTCGCAAGGTAGGGAAAGGCCGCATCACTTACATCGGAGCGATGCTGGATGACCCGACCATGCAGGCTGCTGCCCAGTGGATGATGAAGACGAGCGGTGTCGACGTGGTCTGGCCAGGAGTTCCTGAAGGTGTGGACGTGTCGGTGCGTTCTGGTGGTGGCAAGACCGTCTATATCCTGATCAACCTGTCCGCGGACACACGAACGGTCAAGCTGCCGGCCGTGATGGAAAACGTGCTCGACGGAACGAAGAGCGGGAGTGTGGAGCTTCCGCAATACGCTGTCGCGGTGCTGCGCTGAGCCTCCCAGGCGTGCTCTGTGTGTGTGCGGGAGGGCGGGTTCTGTGACGTGCGGATTTGCGCGCAGATGTTCTGTGATTGCCCTGTTGCTCGCCGGGAGGCTCGCCATGCCTCAAGCGGCTTCAGGAGGTGGCGCAGAAGCGCACGTCAGCTACCGCTTTCACCACCTCCGGTTTGTGGGTGGGGGATTCATCACGGGGATCCTCTTTCACCCCGGCGTGAAGGGACTAGCGTACTGCAGGACGGATATCGGAGGAGCTTACCGATGGGATGAAGTCGAGCACCGTTGGACCTCGCTGAGCGAGTGGATTCCGATGGCGGACGCGAATCTCATCGGGGTGGAGAGCATGGCCGTGGACCCGGCTCATCCCGACGATTTGTATCTCGCGGCAGGAACATACACGCATGCGGATTCGCCGAATGGCGCACTTCTTCGCTCGCACGACCGAGGCAGGAGCTTTGAGACCATCGCGCTTCCGTTCAAGCTCGGAGCAAACGAGGAGGGTCGGTTTGCCGGTGAGCGGCTGGCCGTGGATCCGGCGCATCCGGGAACACTTTACCTGGGGACACGGCTCGACGGTCTTTGGACGAGCACAGACAGCGGAACGACGTGGGCTCCCGTGAGCACGTTTCCAGGGCACACGAACAATGGCGTGGGCATCACAGTGGTGTTGCCGGGGCCAAAGAAGGGCGGCGGCGGCGCGGTCTACGTAGGTGTCTCGACGGCTGAGGACAATCTCTTCGTCTCCGAAGACTCCGGTTCCAGCTGGAAGGTTGTGAACGGAGCTCCTCGTGGCCTGCTACCGAACCATGCGGCGATCGACCGCGCGGGAGCGGTGTACCTGACCTATGGCAACAATCCAGGGCCGAACGGGATGATATCAGGCGCCGTTTGGAGGCGTTCACCGGAGGGCGCCTGGAAGGATGTGACACCGGAGACAGCAGGAGCCGGGGGTGGATACGGTGGCCTTGCGCTCGATGTGGAGCGTGAGGGAACGGTGGTGGTGTCCACGATGGACCGATGGAAGCCGGGAGACACGCTGTTCCACAGCGTTGACGGCGGCAAAAGCTGGGTGAGTCTGCGAGAGAAGGCGAAGATGAATCCGGGAGTCAGCCCGTGGCTTCGGAGCGAGAGTGGCGCAATCGGGATGGGGCACTGGATAGGTGCCGTGGCGATCGACCCGTTCAACTCGGATCACATGCTCTACGGCACCGGTGAGACGCTTTGGGCGACGTATGACGCGCGAAAGGCGGATCACGGGCGGGCGACACAGTGGGTGGTCGGGGCCGAAGGGATTGAAGAGACAGCGGTTATTTCGCTGACGAGCCCAGCGGGCGGGGCGCAGCTCTATGCCGGGCTGGGCGATATCGGGTGCTTTCGAAGTGAGGAAGTATCGGCAGGTGCGCTGCCGGTAGTGCTTGGACCGCCGCGGCTTTCGAATTGCGACAGTGTGGCCGTGGCGGCAGGGGCGACGGAACGGGTGGCGATGTCGGGACGGGTATGGACCGGGGCAAGTCACGGAGGCTTCTCAGAGGATGGAGGTAAGACATGGAAGCCGTTTGTTTCCGAGCCTTTAGGGGCTGATAAAGGGAGGGCGGGTGGAGATTTCCGCCGATGGCGAGAGCGCTGTCTGGACGACAGCAGCTGGAGCGTTTGGAACCAGAGATAAGGGATTGACCTGGCAGCAGATAGCAGATGGGGCCGACCTGGAGGTGGTGGCGGACCGGGTGGCGGGAGGGACGTTTTACATGATGGATCGATCTTTGGGCGTTCTCTCGCGTGTGGCTATCGGGTCTGGAATCAACCAGATGGAGGACGGGCTGCAACATCAGCTGAAGATGGTCGCCGGTGCGGATAGCGGTGATGTGTGGATGTATGGGATCGAGGGCGTTTGGAGGGAGCAGGGAGGAAGGCTGACGCGGCTTGGCGGGGTTCGGGCAGCCTACGCGCTGGGGCTCGGGAAGGCGATGGAGAGTGGAGGTCCGGAGACGTTGTTCCTCTCAGGCGATGTCCATGGAACGAAAGGTATTTACCGGTCGATCGATGAGGGGAAGAGCTGGGTTCGGATCGACGACAAAGAACACGAATACGGGGTGATATCGCCGATAAGCGGGGACGCGCGGGTTGCCGGGCGGGTGTACCTGGGGACGAACGGGTTTGGCGTCGTGGTTGGCGAGCCGGAGTGAAACCAGCAAAAAGAGAGCGGTTCCGCGTGGTGCGGAACCGCTTTTTCATGGTGGAAACGTGGTGGAGCTACGGTCTACTGCACCGTCACTTTGGTGGTGAGGGGAAGATCGCGGGATGAGGCTCCTGCCGAGACGGTGTACTCGCCGGGGAGGACCTTCCAGGCGTCTGTCGGGGTGTCCCAGACGGAGACGAAGAGGGGATCGACTTCGAGGGTGACCTGCTTGCTTTCGCCCGGGCTGAGGGAGACGCGCTGCCAGGCAACGAGCCGGCGGAAGTTTTCGCCGGAGGCGGTTGGAAGCTGGATGTAGAGCTGGGCGACTTCGGAGCCGGCGCGTTGACCTGTGTTTTTGACGGTGAAGGTCGCGCTCCGGGAGGAGGCGTCAGCGGTCAGACCGGAGTACTCGTACGTGGTGTAGGAGAGTCCGTGACCGAAGGCAAAGAGGGGCTCCTTGTGTTCGGAGTCGAACCATTTGTAACCGAAGCGGACGCCTTCGGTGTAGTCGGCGGGGAAGCTGACCTTTTTCTCCTCTGCGACCCAGTGCTCGGGAAGTCCGCCGTTGCCGGTCTTGGCGGTGAGGCCGAAGATCCTGTTGTGGGGGAGGTCTGCGTCGGACTTCGCGAAGGTGATGGGGAGCTTGCCGGACGGGTTGACGGTGCCGAAGAGGAGGTTGGCGATGGACTGTCCGCCAGCGATGCCGGGGTACCAGGCTTCCATGATGCCGGGAACCTGATCGACCCAGGGCATGGAGACGGGGTTGCCGGTGATGAGGACGACGACGGTATGCGGGTTGGCCTTGGCGACGGCTTCGATGAGGGCGTCCTGCGGGTGCGGGAGGCTGAGGGTGGGAGCGTCGCCGCCTTCGCTCATGTACTGATCGGCGAAGACGATGGCGATGTCGGCGGATTTGGCGAGGTTTGCGGCTGCCTTGAGATCCGTTCCTTCGTTGAACTCGACCTTGGCGGAGGGGGCATGCTCGCGGATGTACTTGAGGGGTGAGGATGGGAAGTAGACGGCCTGTCCCCAGCGGGTGGGCTGGCCGGGGTGAACGGCATCGCCGCCAGGTGCGTCGACCTGAGCGGAGCCGCCGCCGGACATGACGCCGACGTCAGCGTGGGCGCCGATGACGGCGATGGAGTGGACGGAGGGGCTGAGCGGGAGGATGTTGTTCGCGTTTTTGAGCAGAACGATGGACTCTTCCGCGATGTGCTGCGCGTCCTCAAGGCCCTTGAAAGGATCGACCACGAAGCGAGGGGTGGACGGGTGGTCAAGCGCACCGGTTGCGATGAGGGAGCGAAGGATGCGGTGGACCATGTCATCGAGACGGGCAGGCGGGACTTCGCCGGACTGAACGGCTGCCTTGAGTGGAGCGCCGAAGTGCTCTTCGCCGGGCATCTGCATATCGAGTCCGGCCTTTGCGGCTTTGGTGGTGGAGTGTGTGGCCTCCCAATCGGAGACGACGAAGCCCGGGTACTTCCAGTTGCCTTTGAGGACGTGGTTGAGGAGCCAATCGTTCTCGCAGGCCCAGTCGCCCTCGTACTTGTTGTAGGAGCACATGACGGAGGCGGGGTGACCGATGCGGATTCCGAGCTCGAAGGCGAGGAGGTCGGACTCATAGGCGGCCTTGTGGGCGAGTTTGACGTCGACGACGGTGCGGCCGGTCTCCTGATCGTTGAAGGCGTAGTGCTTGATATCGCCCATGATGTGGTTCTGCTGGACGCCCATGATGAGGTGGCCGACGGTGGTGCCGGCGAGGACTGGATCTTCACCCGGGTACTCGAAGAGCCGGCCGTTGCGCGGGTCGCGGGCGAGATCGACGCCACCGCCGATGGACTGGTTGTAGCCCTGGGCGCGGAGCTCGCGGCCGATGACGTCACCGTAGAGATGGGCGGCCATGGGATCCCACGAGGCGGCCGCGCCGAGCACGGAAGGAAGAAGGGTGGAGTAGCGGGCCTGCGGAGCGGACATCCGGACGCCGACGGCGGAGTCTGCCTGCTGGATGGAGGGGATGCCGAGCCGTGGGATGCCGAGGACCTGTCCGGCGCCGCCGTTGTTATCCGCGGGGACGGGATCGCCCTCGCGCAGCGGACCCCATCCGATGCCGTGAACGAGCTGGATCTTCTCGTCGAGGGTGAGTTGCTTGACGATCATGTCGGCGCGCTGGTCGGGGCTGAGCGAGGTGTTCATCCAGGGCATCGATTTGAGGTTGGGTCCGGTATGGGGCCTGGAGCGTTGCGCCGGACCGGTGGTGGCAGCGGCCACGAGACAAACGACGGAGAGGAGGTTGCGAAATGTCATTCGGATTCTTTCCTGTGAGAGCGATATCGATGCGGGTGATGGCGGGTAAAACGATTCTGTTCAGAGATCGAGTGCCAGACGGAGAGAAGTCTAGCGCGAGAGCGGGTGAGTTGTCGCTGCCGTACGCACGGACGTACGGGCGAGTGGAGTGGAGGTGAGCAGGCAGCACCCGGTGCGGAACACGCAACCGAGAGCGGAATTTAGTGCGAGATTACTTCCAGCTTTGCCCCTTCGGTGAGATCGTCTCCGGTGCGGGCGAGCTTCCCGGCGGTGTCCGACCAGTGGAGGTGAGCGGACTGGAAGCTGCCCTTCTCGTAGGCGTAGGTTGTGCCGTCGTCCTGATACAGGTCGAAGTCGCCATCCGCGCCGGGGTAGATGCGGAGGGTGGCGACGGTCTGCCGATCGTTGGTGCTTTCGACGACGGAGCCGAGGGGAATGATGGAGCCGGCGCGAACGAAGAGGGGGATGGTGTCGATGGGGGCCTGAACGGTGATGGTCTGGCCGCCGTGGACGCGCTCGTTGGTCCAGAAGTTGAACCAGTCTGTGCCGTTCGGGAGGTAGACGGTGCGGGAGGTGACGCCCTGATCGGTGACGGGGGCGACGAGGAGGGCGGGGCCGAACATGTACTCGTCACCGATATTGGCGACGTTGGGGTCGGAGCCGAAGTCCATGAAGAGGCCGCGCATGAAGGGAGCGCCGGTCTGGTTGGTCATGCGGCCGAGAGAGTAGATGTAGGGCATGAGCTGGTAGCGGAGGCGGAGGTACTTTTCGAGGATGGGCTCGGCCTGCTTGCCATAGGACCAGACCTCGTTCTGCTTGCGTGAGCCGTGGGAGCGGAAGTTGGGCTGAAAGGCGCCGTACTCAAACCAGCGCGTGTAGAGCTCGGGGTAGTCGTCGTAGCCGCCGACGTTGTCGCGGGCGTCGCTGGGATCGAGGAGGGGCGGGTGTGCGGGGTGATGGACGGCGGGGAGGAACTGCCAGCCGCCGATGTCGGTGGACCAGTAGGGCGTGCCGGAGGCGACGAAGTTGATGCCGGTCGGGACCTGGCGTTTGAGGGTGTCCCAGTTGCCGGAGATGTCAGACGACCAGAAGATGGCGCCGTTGTGCTGTGCGCCGAGGAAGGCGTCGCGAGCGAGGATGAGGGCGCGCCCGCGCGTGTCGGCGCGCATGCCGTCGTAGAAGGCTGCGGTGTGGAAGAGGGGGAAGACGTTGAAATACTCCGTGCCGGGACCGATGTGCCAGAAGGAGCCGTTGGGGGGTAGGTCGGGCTCGGTCTCGTCGGCCCAGAATGCGTCGAAGCCTTTGGAGATGTAGTTCTCGCGGATGATGGACCAGTACCACTTGCGGGCTGCGGGATCAGTGGAGTCGATGTCGGCGCCGGCGCGATCGTAGGGGAGGCCGTTGGTGGGTGTGCCGTCTGCGAGGTGCTCGAACCAGCCGTTCTTGAGGACGGTCGGGTAGAAGCGGGACTCAGGGACGAAGCGTGGCCAGACGCTGATCATGGTGTGGAAGTTGAGCTGGTGGAGCTCCTTGTTCATAGACGTGGGGTCGGGCCATTTGGCGGGGTCCATGTCCATCTCGCCCATCTTTGTGTAGTGGAACCAGTCGATGACGAGGTCATCGATGGGGAGGTGGCGCTCGCGGTAGCCGTGGGCGACGGCGAGGAGCTCTGCCTGGGAGCTGTAGCGCTGCTTGCACTGGATGTAGCCGAAGGCGGAGCGGGGCGGGATGGGGGTGTCTCCGGTGAGGAGGCGGTAGCCGGCGTAGATCTCGTCATAGGTGTTGCCGGCGATGACGAAGAAGCTGACGCGCTGGCCGACGTCCGACAGCCATTGGGTCTGATCGTTGAAGGCGAAGTTGACGGTGGTGCGGGAGGGGTTGTCCCAAAGAAGGCCGTATCCCTTATTTGTGACGACAAAGGGCACACATACAGATTGGCCGGAGGGGGCGTTGTAGTCGTGGGCGCAGCGAACGGAGTGGCCGCGGCGATCGAGAAAGCCTTCCTGGTTCTGGCCGAGGCCGTAGAAGTGCTCGTCGGCTGGGGTGGCGAAGGTGGCGCCGACCTGGAAGAAGTCGTGATCCTGCGGGCGACGGTCGTAGAGGATGTCGTGGTTGGCATCTTTGTAGTTGGGCACGGACATCTGCCAGCCGTTGAGGTGGAGGAGCGG
This sequence comes from uncultured Acidobacteriaceae bacterium, assembly GCA_963719405.1. Lineage (GTDB taxonomy): Bacteria > Acidobacteriota > Terriglobia > Terriglobales > Acidobacteriaceae > Edaphobacter. Next base: position 2,563,931 of record OY970381.1, on the reverse strand, counting down.
CCTGCCATCGGAGGTGCGGATGTCGAGGCCTACGCCGGGGGTGGAGCCTCCGAAGAATTTGGCAATGTCGGCCTGGGTGCCGGTGGGCTTCCAGGGCTTGCCTTCCGGGCTGACGGTGGCGGTGATGCGGGAGGAGGTGAAGGTGTCGCCCGTCCCGGAGGTGGAGGAGGTCCAGCCGGCGGCGCTCGGGTGAGCGGAGATGCCGTATCCGGGGGCGGCGATGGCGTCGGGCCGACGGAGGGAGAGCGTGACGCGGAGGATGTTGGGCGCGTAGGGCTCGAGCATGACTGTGGCGTTGCTGCGCGAAAGAACGAGCGGAGCGGGGGACTGTGCGAGCGCGGGCGCGAGGGGGAGAGCAAAGAGGAGAAGAAGCGGCAGCGAACGAAGAGAGTGGATGTGGGTCATGGGGGCTGGTTTCATTGTGGCAGGAGCGGGGGAGCCTCGGAAGAGGCCGACGTGGCGCGAACCATCGTACCGAGGAAAATCTCTGTGCGGAAGCAGGAAGGGGCTGCCGGTTTGGCATGTGGGTGGAGGATGTGGTCAGATGACGAGCTATGACACGAACGTGCTTTGCTGTGATTCTGGGGATGATAACGATATCGCTCGGCTGCCTGGGAGAGCTGCGGGCCGAATCGGCGGGGGCGGTCCGGAGGGATGAGCTGGCGTTTCGGCGGGCGCAGCATCTGCGGCGCGGGATCAATGCGAGCATCTGGTTTGCGCAATCGCCGCGGGACTACACGGTGGAGCGGCTGCGGAGTTTTACGACGGAAGACGATATCCGGCTGATGCGGCGTTTGGGCTTCGACCATGTGCGGCTGTCGATCGATGCGACGCCCCTGGAGAGCTGGACGAGGAGCAAGGATGGAACGATGCCGTTTGTGACGGAGCTTGACCGGGTGGTGAAGGCGATCACGGGCGAGGGCATGGCGGTGGTGATCGATGTACATCCGGAGAGCGAGTACAAGGCGACGCTGCTGCATGGCGGCGCGGGCGTGGAGCGGTTCACGTCGATGTGGCGCGCGGTGGCGAAACACTTTGCGGGTACGGATCCGGAGCTGGTGTTCTTCGAGATGATGAATGAGCCGGAGCAGGATGATGCGTTTCGGTGGCAGGGGATCGAGGCGGCGGTGGCACAGGAGATCCGTGCGGCGGCACCGCGGCATACGATCATTGCAACGGGTGCGCACTACTCGGGGCTGAGCGATCTGCTGACGATGAAGCCGCTGGGTCTCGAGAACGTGATCTACACATTTCACGACTATGAGCCGTTCCCGTTTACGCACCAGGGCGCGACGTGGACGAGCCCTGAGGTGGCGCCGCTGCGGAACGTGCCGTACCCCTCGACGCCTGAGAACGTAAGACGCAATGAGGATCAGGAGCCAACGCTGGCGGGCCGCTACTTTGTGGAGCAGTACGGGCTGTCGCGATGGGATGCGGCGCGGGTGGATGCGAGTGTGGGTTTTGCCGAGCAGTGGTCCACACAGTTTGGCGTGCCGGTCTACTGCGGCGAGTTCGGTGTGCACCGGCCGTTCGCGGATGGGGAGGCGAGGGCCCGGTGGATCCGTGACATGCGGCTTGCGCTGGAGCGGCACCACCTGGGCTGGGCTATGTGGGACTACCAGACGGACTTCGGCGCGGTGACGAAGAAGGATGGTGTCGCGACGCCTGATCTTGAGGTGATCCGAGCGCTGGGGTTGACGTCTGCGAAGTGAGTTGTATTTGTAACCGATTCCGTTTTCGACTCAGGAGAGATGACCGATGAGATTTCGAACCAGCTTGCCGTACGTGGGCGCTTCCCTTCTTTGCTTCGCGATGTGTACGGGATGGATGGAGGCACAGATGGCTGTTGAGATTGCTCCGGCGCAGCTGGCGAACGAGAGCTATGGACCGTATGCCGGGAGGTTTCTGGCGGGAGGACGCGGGTTTGAGCGGCCGCTACCGGCTGGGATCGCAATGGTGGAGGCGGATGTGCCTTGGACGATGTCGCTCTGGTATGAGGTTGGAGAGGGCGGGGGGGCGGGCGGCAGCGTTCTGCTGGCCGGTGTCGGCGACCCTGCGGCGCAGAGCTCGCGGATGCTGGCGCTGGTGAATGGGCGGGCGGCGTTGCGGTTGGGGGCGGGCAATCAGATCGTGGGGACAGCTGCGATGCCGAGGGCCGGGTGGCATCAGATCGCGGCGAGCTTTGATGGACAGAAGCAGCACCTGTTTGCGGATGGGGTGGAGGTGGCGACGGGCGAGCTGGCGGGAGGCCGGGTGCTGCCGAAGGTGGTGCTTGGGCCGGTGCCGGAGTCGACTGTGCCGGCCTATGGGCCGGGATCGGATGCGCCGCGAGTTCCGATTGCGGGATTTGAGCATTTTGGCGGGTCGATTGCGGGTTTTGAGCTGACGCCCGGTGCGCTGAGCGCGAAGGAGGTGAAGGAGCGCTTCGGGAGACGACCGGACTTTTCGCTGGCCGCGTACACCGAAGGATCACCTGCCTGGCCGACCCAGAAGCGCGGACCCTCGGGCTACTTCGAGCCGCAGGATCCATCGTTGATGCCGCGCTCGAAGGCGGCGTTCTCGAAGCCGGTCGCAAAGCCGCTGGGCCCCGCGCGAGAGACGCTGGCGCAAGCGGGAACGAGCCGGTGGATCGTAGCTGCGAACTGGCGCTTGACTGCGGCGCCGGAGTTGAAGGGGGCCGTGACGGGCGAGCAGATCTCGACGGCGGGCTATGACCCGGGTGCGTGGATGGCTGCCACGGTGCCGGGGACGGTGCTGACGACGATGATTGATCGCGGAGTGTATCCGGACCCGGACTTTGGGCTGAACAACATGGCTATTCCGGAGACGCTGAACAAGCAGGACTACTGGTACCGGGTGGAGTTTCCTACGCCCGAGGCGACACACGGAAGGCGCGCTGGACTGACGTTCAACGGCATCAACTATGCGGCGGATGTGTGGCTGAATGGAAAGGAACTCGGACGAGTGAAGGGGGCGTTTATTCGCGGGACCTTTGACGTGAGCGGGATGCTGAACGCGACGGGCAAGAATGTGCTGGCGGTGCGGATTTCGCCGCCACCGCATCCGGGTGTTCCGCATGAGCAATCGATCAAGGGTGGGGCGGGCGACAATGGCGGGCAGCTCTGCCTGGACGGGCCGACGTTTGTGGCGACGGAGGGATGGGACTGGATTCCGGCCATTCGTGACCGAAACAGTGGCATATGGCAGGATGTCGTTCTAAGTGCGACGGATGCTGTGACCATTGGCGACCCAAAGGTGATTACAAAGCTGCCATTGCCGGATATCTCAAGTGCGGATGTGACGGTCGACGTGCGGGTACGGAACATGGGGGAGACGACTGCTTCGGCTACGCTGACCGCAAGCTTTGAGGGCGTATCGCTGACAAAGCAGGTGCAGCTGGCGCCGGGTGAGAGCGTGGTGAAGTTGACGCCGGCGGAGTTCCCGCAGCTCCGTGTGGCGCAGCCGCGGCTTTGGTGGCCGAACGGATATGGCCGACCGGATCTGTATCACCTTAAGTTGCAGATCGGTGACGGGGCAGAGATCTCGGATCGCAAGGAGCTGACGTTTGGCATACGGGAGATCACGTATGAGCTGGGGTTGTTTGAGCCGTCGGGAAGGATCCGGCGGGTCGAGGTGGACCCGACGATAGCGGCGGAGCGCGGCGAGCAGGTGGTGGATGTGACGCATGCGGGGATGCGGGGGACAGCGGAGGGATTTTCGGCGACGCTGACGGCTGCGGGGATGAGCTCGCCGGCGGTAAAGACGATTGCGGGTGATCCGGGCATGAACGACCTAGTGTTGAAGGTGAATGGGGTCCGAATCGCGGCGAGGGGCGGCAACTGGGGCATGGACGACTCTCGCAAGCGCGTGACGCGCGAGAAGCTGGAGCCGTACTTCCGCCTGCACCAGATGGCAAATGTGAACATCATCCGGAACTGGGTTGGGCAGAATACGGAGGAGACGTTCTTCGAGCTGGCGGACGAGTACGGGATGATGGTCTGGAACGATTTCTGGGCTTCGACGCAGGACTGGAACGTGGAGCCTGAGGATCCGGCGCTGTTCCTCGAGAACGCGCGGGACGTGGTGAAGCGTTTCCGGAATCATCCATCGATCGTGATCTGGTGCGGGCGGAACGAGGGTGTACCGCAGCCGGTGCTGAACGAGGGTCTGATCAGGACGTTTGCGGAGCTGGATGGAACGCGGTATTACTCCCCGAGCTCGAACCGGGTGAATCTTCGGGACAGCGGGCCGTACAAGTACGAGGACCCGCGGTTTTACTACGCGAACAATCGTGGGTTCTCGGTGGAGCTGGGGATCTCGTCGATGTCGACGCTTGAGAGCTTCAGGGCATCGGTGGCGGAGCCGGACCAGTGGCCGATTAGCGATGCTTGGGCGTATCACGACTGGCACCACGGCGGAAACGGAGCGACGGAGCCGGTGATCCAGAAGATGGAGGAGCAGTTTGGAGCGGCGACCAGCCTCGAGGACTTCGAACGCAAGGCGCAGATGTTCAACTATGTGGATCACCGGGCGATCTTTGAGGGGTTCAACCAGCACCTGTGGAAGCCAAACAGCGGGCGGATGCTTTGGATGACGCAGCCGGCGTGGCCCAGCAACATGTGGCAGATCCTGAGCTCGGACTATGACACGCAGGCGTCCTTCTACGCAGTGCAAAGGGCATGCGAGTCCAGACATGTGCAGATGGACCTGACGAACGGAGATATTGCGGTGATCAACACGACGCGGGAGGCGCTGGGGGGAGCGCGGGTGCGGGCGAGGGTGTTCGGGTTGGACAACCAGCTGCTCGAGACGCGGGAAGGAGCGGTGGACGTCCCAGCGAATGGGATGGCTGCGCCGTTGCGACTGGATCTGGGGCCGTTGATGAACGGCGACAAGGTGGTGCTGGTGAAGCTGGAGCTGGCGGATGCGGCGGGCAAGGCGATCTCGGAGAATGTGTACTGGTGGGCGGCGAAGGATTCGGCTTACCGGGCGATGAATGACCTGCCGAAGACGAAGCTGGATGGATCTGCGAGCTCGCGGCGTGATGGAAGCGAGATGGAGGTGAGCCTGAAGCTGACGAACCCGGGCAAGTCGGCGGTGCTGGCGGTGAAGGCGACGCTGGTGAGTGCGAAGACGGGCGAGCGGATTCTGCCGGTTTACCTGAGCGACAACTACGTTTCCCTGCTGCCGGGGGAGAACCGGACGATCACGGCGCGGTACCCCGTGTCGGCGGGAACGGGAGCTGCGCGGTTCGGGTTGCGGGGATGGAATGTGATCGAAAGCACGGTCGCGGTGACGTCTTCAGGCAGATGAGTGGTCGGACCGGCCGGCCAGCGGAGGTTGATTGCGGCGGGTTCGCGGCGGGAGGAGACCGTGTACAGCCGTATGCGGCAGGCTGTAGGGTTAGACCCCTAGGGCGCGCGGGGCGAAGATGCGCGGAGGAGAGACGCAGATGGCGATGGCAACACAGAGCACGGCGAGTTACACGGGACCTGATCTTGAATCGACCAATGTGCGGGCGATGTCGATTGCGACGATGCTGTTCTTTATGTGGGGGTTTCTGACCTGCCTGAACGACATCCTGATACCGCACCTGAAGTCGATCTTTCAGCTGAGTTATGCGCAGGTGATGATGGTGCAGCTGTGCTTTTTCACCTCGTATGCGATCTTTGCGCTGCCGGCGGGCAAGCTTGTGGAGTGGGTTGGATACAAGCGGACGATGGTGATTGGACTGCTGGTGATGGCGGTGGGCGCTCTGCTCTTCCTCCCCGCAGCGAATGCGGCATCGTTTGCGTTGTTTCTTGGAGCGCAGATTGTTCTGGCGGCAGGCATCACGGCCTTGCAGGTGGCAGCGAACCCCTATGTGGCGAACCTTGGCCCGCAGCGGACGGCTTCGAGCCGGTTGAACCTGTCGCAGGCCTTCAACTCGTTCGGCACGTTTCTGGCTCCGTTCTTCGGGTCGGCGGTGATTCTGAGCGCGATTCCAGCTACCAAGAAGAGCTTTGAGGGGCTTTCGGCTGCAGGTGTGCAGGCCTACCGGATGCAGCAGGCTTCCTCTGTGCGGCTGCCCTACGCGGGGATTGCGCTGGCGCTGGTTGCGCTGGCGGTGGGACTGGCGCTGATCAAGCTGCCGTCGATGAGCTTTACGCAGGAGATCCGACCGGGAGAGCTGGATCAGACGGCGGGGGCGCATGACAGCATCTGGCATCATCCGCAGCTTCTGCTCGGCGCCCTGGCGATTTTTCTGTATGTGGGCGCAGAGGTCTCGATCGGCAGCTTTCTGGTGAACTACTTCGGCCTGCCGGAGATCGGGAACCTGACCGAGAAGACGGCCGCGCTCTATGTGTCGTTGTACTGGGGCGGCGCGATGATCGGCCGGTTTATCGGGTCTGCGCTGCTGACGAAGTTCCGGACGGGCAAGGTGCTGGGTCTCGCGGCTCTGGTGGCGACACTGCTGGTGGTGACGTCGATGCTCACACTGGGTCATGTGGCGATGTGGACGATTATCGCGGTCGGACTGTTCAACTCGGTGATGTTTCCGAGCATTTTCACTCTCGGGCTGGAGGGTCTTGGGCCGCTGACGAGCAAGGGTTCCAGCCTTATGGTTGCGTCGATCGTTGGCGGAGCGGTGCTGCCTGCAACGCAGGGCCTGTTTGCGGACCGGATCGGCGTACACCACGCGTTTCTGCTGCCGGTGCTCTGCTATGTTTACATCGCGATCTTCGGCCTGACGCGGGGCAGGTCGCTACATGCGCCGCGGTAGGTCCGCAGGGCTAGCGCGCTTTGCGTGGAACGGAGACGGGGGCTGTTGATTCACGCACGATGAGTTCGGGATCGACGACGATCTGCCGGGGCACGGCCCTGCCGGCGATCTGGTCGAGGAGCGACTTCGCGGCGCGGACACCCATGCTGTGCAGAGGCTGGCGGATGGTGGTGAGCGCGGGGTTCTGAAAGGCTGCCGACTGGACGTCATCGAAGCCGACAACGGAGATGTCGTGGGGGACGCTGAGTCCGGCCTCGCGGAGGGCGCGAACTGCGCCTATAGCTGAGACATCGTTGAACGCGAAGATGGCGGTGAAGCTGCCGGCTGCGGAAAGAAGTCTCCGGGTGGCGTTGTAGCCGGGCTCGTGCGTGGGGAGGTCGCCCTCGAGCTCCGTAACCAGAGAGGGTGTGAGGTCCAGGGACATCTGGCGGGCGACGTGGCGGATGCCTTGCCAGCGAGACTGGGTGTCTGAGCTGAAGCTTTGCCCCTTGATGATTGCGATTCTGCGGTGACCGAGCATGTAGAGGTGGGTGAGAGCAAGCTCGGCGGCGCGGCGGTGGTGGAGGGTGATGTTGGTGGTGCCCTCGGGCTCGTGGTGGCCGGAGATGGTCACTGCGGGAACGGGGCAGCAGTGCTGAAGCAGGGTGTCGATGGCGATGATGCCTTCGACGGAGCGGTCGAGCAGAAGGGTCTGGGCACGCTCGATCATGGGCGGGTGGTGGTGGTGACTTACGAGGAAGTGCAGGTATCCGGCCTCGAGGAGGTGCTGTTCGATGCCTCCGAGGACGAGTGTGGCGTAGCCCTCGCTGACCTCGGGCACGAGCACGCCGATGGTCTGGCTGCGGCGATTGCGGAGCGAACGTGCGGAAATGTTGGGGCGGTAGTTGAGGCGCTTGGCGGCGGCGAAGATCCGGTCCTGCGTAGACCTGGGGATGGACTGCGCTGCGGGTGCGGAGTTGAGCACGCGCGAAACGGCAGCCGTAGAGAGGCCGAGGTCTTCGGCAAGGACCTTGAGACTTACGGGCCGCCGTTGTGGGGGCGGCTGTGATGACACTCCGGATACCTCGGACGGCGGTTTCGGGTTACGGGGCACCCTTGGAGAATGCCATGGAATCCAACTCCTATCCAGCTAGGTGCGGGCTTGACACCTAGTTTCCGCAGCGAGCAATATTTGCTGTCGGGCAAACGATTGCCCGCGGACGAGCTGGACGAGGGATTGTGTTGCACTTTGGAGGCTGTATGCAGAGATCCATGAAGTCCCGCACAGGGATGTCGCGCCTGGCGCAGGTTCTAACGGTCGTGTTGATGTCGATGGCGTCGGGCAGTGCGCTGGCTCAGTTCGGCGCGAGCCTTTCGGGTACCGTGCAGGATCCGAACCAGGGCGTGCTCTCCAAGGCATCGGCGACGCTGACCAATACACAGACTCAGCAAAAGGTGACGACGGTGACGGGGGACTCCGGAGCCTACCGCTTCGGGGAGCTTGCCGGAGGCAGCTACTCGCTGGACGTAACCGCGCCGGGCTTCAAGACTGCCACGATAGCCGTGACGATCGTGGCGGAGCAGCCGCGGGACCTTGATGTGACGCTATCTCCGGGTGGTGCTACGGAGACGGTGACGGTAAACGCAGAGGAGACGATCGCGCTGCAGACGGCGGATGGGAGCGTCTCGACGACAATCGACAGCCAGCAGTTCGAAAAGGTGCCGAGTTATGGTCGCGACCCGTACAACCTGCTGCGGACCGCACCGGGGATCACGGGGGATAGCGCGCGCTCCGGAAGCGGAACGGCGGTGTACCTGCCGAACAGCGTCGGTCCGGGCGGATCGAACTTCGGCATCGCGCAGGCGGAGAACACGGTACAGATCTCGGCCAACGGGCAGCGTATTACGGACAATAACTTTCTGCTTGATGGCGTCAGCGTGAACTCGCTTGGGTATGGCGGATCCGCAGTGGTGACCCCGAACATCGAGGCCATTGGATCGGTAACGATCACCTCCACCTCTTTTTCGGCAGAGGACGGCCGCAATACGGGAGCGCAGATCCGAACGGTGACCAAGAGCGGAACCAACCGCATCCACGGCGGCGTCGTGTTCCAGTATGACGAGCCCGGCCTGAATGCTTACAACAAGTATGGCGGGCCGAGCGGTCAGCTGCCGGTTCGGGTAGGCACCAAGAATCGAGACTACGCGGCATCCCTTGGCGGTCCAGTTCTGAAAGACAAGCTGTTTCTGTTCGGTTCGTTTGAGGGTTTCAACCTGTCGAACAAGGGATATACGACCAACTACGTGGACACGCAGGCATTTCGTGATCTTATCCACCAGGTTCGGTCGGGCAGCCCCGCGGATCTGATCGTGAACGCTCCGGGTGGGGCCCCGCGCATTCAGCAGGTCCTGACGCAGAGCTGCACGGCCCCGTATAACCTCGGCAAGACGTGCGCCGTGGTGAACGGCGGGCTGGACATTGGATCTCCGACGGGGGCGACGGGGCAGTATGTTCCGTTTGCAATTGCCGATAACGGCGGCGGCGGTCTGGACGGAATTCCAGACCTGCAATATGTCCAGCTGGTGGTGCCCTCCTCGGCTACAGGCCGGCAGTACAACGGGCGTGTGGACTACAACCTGACGACAAAGGATCAGATCGCCGGGACGTTCTACCTGACCAAGCTCCACAACAATACGGCGGGCGCATCGAGCTCTCGTCCGAATGCCGATATCCCGTTCAACCCGCAGGATATCGCCACCACGTTTATCTACATCCATACGTTTTCCCCGTCGGTGCTGAACGAGTTCCGCGCGAACTGGACCCGGCTGGGTGAGAACGGCGTGAACGATGCAGGGACGACGGTCAACTTCGGTATTCCGTATATCGACATCCAGAACCAGCCCTTCAACTCGCTGAACGATGTGAAGTACGGGGTTCCCTTTGCACCGACGACGCCCGCGATCTTCGCCGAGAACACGTACGAGGTGCGTGACACGGTGACCAAGACCTTTGGCGCGCACACGCTGCGTGTGGGTATGGAGGCGCGGCTGGAGCAGAACAACAACAACCTTATCGGCGGATCGCGACCGGTCTACTCGTTCCATGGACCGTGGAATTTCGTAAACAGTACCCCGATCTTTGAGGGCATCTACGCGAACCCAGCGACCGGCGGACCCGGTAACTCGAACCGTCACCTCCACGACCACTACTACGCCGGATTTGTGCAGCATGACTGGAAGGCAACACCGACCTTTACGCTGAACACCGGCCTGCGCTGGGAGTACTTCGAGCCAATCTACAACAGCGGGCAGCAGGTGTTCTATCCGCAGCTGGGAACGGCACCCGGGCGAGAGCTGCTGGACGCGCAGCTGGTTCTGAAGAACCACCTTTGGCAGGCGCAGTTCAAGAACTTCTCACCGAAGTTCGGCTTTGCCTACTCCCCGCAGAAGATGGCTGGGAAGACGGTGGTGCGCGGCGGCTTCGCAATGGCCTACAACCGCCTGAATGACGTGCTGTTCGATCCGTCGATCGAGAACGGCCCCGGCATCTTCAACTATGGTCTGTGCTGCGGAACGTCGACATCGGACTTCAGCACACCCTATGCGAACGGGCAGATCGTGTTCGGACTGGGAACGAGCAACAGCCCCGCGAGCTACGCTCCGAACGCAGCGCTGAAGACGACGCTGAACTCGAAGAACCTGCCGGTAGATGCGAAGGGCGTTCCGATCTCGATCGAGGTTTATGGAGCGGAGCAGCGCCTGCCTACGCCGTACAGCTACCTCTACTCCCTGGAGGTGCAGAACGACCTGGGCCACCAGTTGGTGGTGACGGTCGGCTACCAGGGATCGACTGGCCGGCACTACTCCCGGCTGGTGAACCATAACTTCATCAACGCCGGCGCGACCACCAGCGGTGTGGGCGGAAACCCTTTCGGCAACGGCGTTTATATCGCCACCAACGATTCCAACCAGTACTACAACGCTTTGAACGTGCACCTGGTGAAGCGGTACAAGGCAGGCCTGTCGCTGGACGGTACGTACAGCTTTGCCAAGGCGATGGATCAGGTGTCGAGTGGCGATGGCGCGAACGGCAACGCCAATCAGACGTTTCCGCAGAACAACGCTCTCGAACTCGGGCCGTCGGACTTCGACATCAAGCACCGTGTGGTGGCGATCGCGACGTATGACCTGTCGCCGTACCATGGTGACTCGTACCTGACGCGGCTGGCGGTGAACGGATGGCAGGTGAACGGCATCTTCACCGCGCATACGGGATTTCCGTGGACGCCGGTCACCAACCTGATCAACGGCGTTCCAACGCTGGCGTCCCAGGCGGTGATCGGGCCGATCCGGCCGACCTCCTACCAGGGGAGCTACAGCCCAACCTGCGACAACAACAAGTTCACGCGAGGAACAACGGTGAGTGGCCAGTTCGGAGTTCTTCCGACGGCGACCAACGCTCCGGGAATCGGTCGTAACTCGTTTCGTGGACCGTGCTATCAGCAGATCGATCTGAGCGTCGGCAAGGAGTTTCGGCTGCCGTTCCTCGGCGACCAGGCCCTGTTGCGGTTCCAGGCGCAGGCCTTCAACGTGTTCAACAAGCTGAACCTGAGCCCGTTCACCTTCAACACGTCTTCGACGCAGCTGGATACCGGGGTCTGCACCAAGTCCAACATCGGAACGGCGACCGGATGCCCGGCGGGAACAGCGGTGGGGACGGTCGTTCCGGGAACAGGGCTGTTTGGCAGGCCCACCGGGGCCAGCGCCGGACGGGTGATCGAACTGAATGCCCGTTTCAGCTTCTGACGTAAGGAATGCTGATCTAACCCGGGGATGGCCGAGCTAACGCTTGGCCATCCTTTCTCATCTGTGTTGAGTTACTCAAAGAAACCCTCTGGAGCCAGCCCCATGCGCGCCACTCTCCCTGCCGTAGTCCTCTGCAGCTTTCTTTCCCTGACGAGCACCTCCAACGCACAGCGGGAGGCTGCGGGAGCAGAGCAGATCTCCGTGGATGCCCAGGCTCCGACCACGCCGTTTCCACACTTCTGGGAGCAGACGTTTGGGTCGGGGAGGGCGGTACTGTCGTTGCGGCAGAGTTATCGGGACGACGTACGCACGGTGAAGAAGGTGACTGACTTCCGTTCGGTACGTTTCCACGGGATCTTCAACGACGAGGTCGGGCTGTACGACCCGGATGCGGTGGTGAAGAATCCGGGACTCGCGGCCGAGAAGGTAAAGGATGCCGGACCATACAACTTCAACTACATCGACCAGATCTACGATGGCTTGCTGGACATGGGTGTGAAGCCGTTTGTGGAGATGAGCTTTATGCCGAAGAAGATGGCGTCTGATCCGGCGGCTCTCCATGCGTTCTGGTACAAGCCCAACGTCTCCCCACCGAAGGATTACGCACTGTGGGATGGGATGATCACGGCGTTTGCGCAGCATCTGATCGAGCGATACGGGATTGAAGAGGTTGCGAGCTGGATCTTCGAGGTGTGGAACGAGCCGAACCTGGACTTCTGGGCCGGACGGCCCAACATGCCGACGTACTACGAGCTGTACGATCACACGGCGTTGGCGCTGAAGAAGGTGAACAAGCGCATCCGGGTGGGTGGGCCATCGACGGCGCAGGCCGGGTATGTCGCGGAGTTTCTGGCTCACTGCAAGGCGAAGAACATCCCGGTGGACTTTGCCTCGACGCACGTCTATGCGAACGATACGGCGAAGGATGTGTTCAAGTCGGACGAGCAGATTCCGCGCGATCAGATGGTGTTTCGGTCCGTGAAGAAGGTGCACGAGGAGATAGCGGCTTCAGGTTTTCCGAAGCTGCCGCTGATCTTTTCCGAGTACAACGCGAGCTACGCGAACGAGCCCGACGTGACGGACTCGGTGTACATGGGACCGTGGCTGGCGAACAACATACGGTTGTGCGACGGGCTAACGGAGTCGATGAGCTACTGGTCGTTCTCGGATGTGTTTGAGGAGCAGGGCGTGGTGAAGACGCCGTTCTATGGCGGCTTCGGCCTCCTTGCAGCGGACAACATCCCGAAGCCCGCGCTGAATGCGTTTGCGATGCTGCACAAGCTCGGCGACAAGCGGATCAAGGTGGGATCAGAGAGTGCGCTGGCGACGAGGTCAGGCGACGGATCGGTTGAGGTCGCGTTGTGGAACTATGCTGCGCCCTACGGGACGGGAGCGAGTTACACGCCGCCGCCGAGTAACCCGGGAGCGACGAAGACTTTCAGCGTGAGATTCGCGGGAGTTCCGCGGGATGCCTCTGTCGTGGTATGGCGGCTGGACGCGGATCACGGCAACGTTGTGAAGGCCTTCGATGCAATGGGGCGACCGGCGACGCCTTCGCGGGAACAGATCGCGAAGCTGCGAGCCGCGGGCGCACCTGCACCGGAGGAGAAGAGTAGTCTTAAAGATGGCAGCCTAAGCATCAACATTCCCCCACAGGGACTCGTGATCGTAAAGGTGCTGTCTGGACGATGAGGGCTCCTTCGATGGAGTTCGCCGAAAGGGTGGGTGAGGACCGCGAAGGACTGTAGCTCGAAGCGGACGATGACACGCGGTGGGGACGCAGCGGCGGAGTCGGCGGGAATGACGCGTCGTGACGCGACCAGGATGCTGGGCGGAGCGCTGATCTCGCTGAGCCCCGCGATGCGCCTTGCAGCGGCGCAGGAGCCGACGCTGACGGTGCAGCAGGGTCTGCTCTCTCCTGAGGAGACCAAGGCCGGCCTGACGGCTGAGGATGTTGCGTTTCTGGATGAGATGGAGCGCCGCGGGTGCATGTACTTTACCGAGCAGGCGGGCCCGGCCACGGGGCAGGTGCTGGATCGTGCCTTGAACAGGACGTCGACGGGATCCCTGGATCGCAGGCGTGCGGCAAGCATCGCGGCGACGGGGTTCGGGCTGACGGCGCTCTGCATTGCGGATAGCCGCGGCTTCATGCCGGGCGGGCGCATCCGGCAGCAGGTGATCCAGACGCTGGACTTTCACCTGAACCGGATGCCGCATGAGCACGGATTCTTCTATCACTTCAACGATGTTGTGACGGGACGCGCCCTGAGCTGGAGCGAGGTCTCGTCGATCGACACGGCGCTGCTGCTGTGCGGCGTTCTGACCTGCAGGGCGTACTTCGATACGGATGCGCGCATTAACGATCTGGCAACGCGCATCTTCGATCGTGTGGAGTGGCCATGGATGCTGAATGGCGGAACGACGTTCAGCATGGGATGGCATCCAAACTCGGGATTCATCTCGACGCGATGGGATCACTACTGCGAGCTGATGATGATTTATCTGCTCGCGATCGGGTCGCGGTCGCACCCGATTCCGCCGAGTGCGTGGGATGCGTTTGCGCGGCCGCGGATCCGGTACGGCGCATATAACTTCATCTCCGGACGCGATCCCCTGTTTGTGCACCAGTACAGCCATGCGTGGTTCGACTTTGCGAACGTGCGCGACAGATACGCGGACTATTTCGCGAACTCGGTGACGGCGACGCGGGCGCACAAGGCGTTTCTGATGACGCTGAAGCGTGGCTACAGCAATGATTACTGGGGAGTGACAGCCTCGGACTGGCAGCACGGGTACACCGCCTGGGGCGGGCCGCCGCTGATGGGGCCTGTGGATGGGTCGGTGGTGCCGTGCGCGGCGGCGGGGTCGCTGCCGTTTCTGCCGAAGCAGTGTGTGCAGGTGCTGCGGTCACTGTTTGACCGCTATGGAACGGATGCCTGGGGGAGGTACGGTTTCTGCGATGCGTTTCACCCGTCGCAGTACTGGTACGACCCGGATGTCCTGGGGATCGATGTAGGTATCGGCGTGGTGATGGCGGAGAACCTCCGATCGCGGTTTGTGTGGGACACGTTTATGAAGAATCCGGAGCCGCAGGCCGCGATGCTGGCGTGCGGGTTTCGGACGATTGCCTGAGCAGGAGCGAGCCGCCGGGGAGCTACCAGCCCAGGGTTCCAGGTGCGCCTTTGAAGGGGCCGCTGATGTGTGAGGTGATCCACCCGCCGTAGAAGTCTCCGGGTTGCGCCTGAACCTCCTCGCCGTCGACCGTGCACAGGTCCAGCTTGCCGGCATAAAAGGCGAGGTGATCCTTGAGGCCGCGAAACGCGGGCGAGGGACTCGCATAGCTCCAGGCCGCAGCGGGGATTATGGGTGTCGGCGGAGCGGGGTCGCCGTTGGGGAGATGGGCGCCAGAGAGGTCGATATCCCAGTAGGTTGCGACGCCCTTGAACTCGCAAAAGCTGCCGCGGCGCCTGGATGGGCGAAGAAGTTGCATGAGGATGTCGGCCTGCGGGATGTAGAAGACGGGCGGATGGCTGGTCTCGAGGATGCGCAAGGCGCGGGTGGAGTCCGCCAGCTGGATGCCGCCGTGCGTGATGCTGAGGTGGCGGGCGGTCGGCTCAAGACGGGGTGGGCGAGGGTAGTTCCAGACGGACTCGACGGCTTCGGAAGCGGGTTTGGATGGCATGGAAGAGCCTCCTGAGACCAAGGTTAGACTGCAGGGGTGCGGGACGGCGAGGTAGGGATGCGAGCGACAGAGAAGCGGCTGGATGGGATGAACAGGCTGGGGGATATGTTGCACTTCCCCGCTGCGGTGAATGCGGGCGCGACCCTGAATGTGATGGTGATGATCGCGGCGACGCGGTGGGTGCAGGGGCAGTATCGGGAGCCGTACGCGGTGTTGGTGTGGATTGCACTGGTGCTGGCATTGAACCTGCTGCCGGTGCTGGTTCTGCGGCGAACGATGCGGGACGGGGAGCCGATGCGCCGGTTGGGTGAGATGGACTTCCTACGCGACCAGCATCGCTTCTCGGACTGGGTCTACCTGGCGGCTTCGGCCAACATGGCGTTCTGGATCCTGCTGAGCTGGGTCGTATTCGCGGTGCGCCGTGATGCCTTTGCCCTGGGTGTGCTGGAGATCGTCGCTTTCGCAGCCACGTTTTCACCGGTGCTGCTGCGAGGTGTGTTGCGGGAGGGATAGTCAATCGGTGGTCGGCGGGCCGGCTTCGATGAGCGCGAGGAGGCCGGGCTCGTCGAGGATCGAGACACCGAGGCTGGTGGCCTTGTCGAGCTTGGAGCCGGCCTCCTCGCCCGCGACGAGGTAGCTGGTCTTCTTTGAGACGGAGCCGGAGACCCGGCCTCCCGCAGACTCGATCCGCTCCTTGGCGACCTCGCGGGTGAGCGTGGGAAGTGTTCCGGTGAGGACGAAGGTGAGGCCTTCGAGCGTGGATGTGGTTGCCCGCTTCTCAGCGTGCATGGTGAGTCCGGCGTCTTTGAAGCGCTGCACGAGATCGCGGTTGTGGGGTTCGGCGAAGAACTCGACGATGGCCTGTGCGACGCGCGGCCCGACCTCGTTGACGGCCTCGAGCTCGACGGCTGTCGCGGACATCAGGGCGTCGATCGAACCGAAGTGTCCGGCGAGGAGCTGCGCTGTACGCTCGCCCACGAAGCGGATGCCGAGGCCAAGCAGGACCCGGTAGAGCGGTGCGGATTTGGAGCGCTCGATCTCGTCGAGGAGGGCCTGAGCGGACTTGTCGCCGATGCGTTCCAGCCTGAGGAGGTCTGCCTTCTTCAGGTGGTAGAGATCGGAGAGGGTGTGGACGAGGACCTTGCGGCCGGTCGGCTGGTGCGGCGAGGTCTCGGCATCGGCGAGCGACTGCTCTTCTTCGGTGGTCTCCTGGTCCGTCAATGCGGCGGTCTGGCCGAGCAGTTGGGCGACCATGGCGTCGCCGAGGCCCTCGATGTTCATCACACCCCGGGCGGCGAAGTGGAGGAGTTCTTCTCGCAGGCGGGCGGGGCAGTTGGCGTTGATGCAGCGCCAGTCGACCTCGCCCTCGGCGCGGACGAGCTCACTCCTGCACTCGGGGCAATGCGTTGGGAAGACGATCTCGACGGTGCCGCGGGGATGCTTCTTGTCCTTGTCACCGTCGTTTATGACTTGAACGATCTTGGGGATGACATCGCCGCCGCGTTCGACCTGGACGAAGTCGCCGATGCGGACGCCAAGACGGGCGATCTCGTCGGCGTTGTGGAGCGTTGCGCGGCTGACCGTGGTGCCACCGATGAAGACGGGGGCGAGCGCAGCGACGGGGGTGAGCTTGCCGGTGCGGCCGACCTGGAACAGGACACGCTCGAGCTGCGTGATGCCGGCGCGGGCTGGGAACTTGAAGGCGATCGCCCAGCGGGGGGCCTTGCCGGTGAAGCCAAGGCGGCGCTGCTGGGCGACAGAGTCGACCTTGATGACGACGCCGTCGATCTCGTAGCCGAGGGTGTCGCGAAGGGGCTCGGCCTCGGAGATGAAGGCGAGGACGTCGTCGACGTCTTTGGCGGGGCGAGCGTGCTGGTTCACACGGAAGCCACAGCTCCTGAGGGCTTCGAGCGCCGTGGACTGCTGTGGGAGAAGCGGATCTCCGGTAGGGGTGAGAAGGAAGTAGGCGTAGAGGTCGAGGCGGCGCTGGGCGACGATATTGGGCTCCAGCGTCCGGATGGTCCCGGCGGCGGCGTTGCGGGGGTTGGCTGCGGGCGCCTGGCCGGCGGCCTCCCGCTCCTGATTGAGCTTGCGAAAGGCGGCGTGCGGAAGGACGACCTCGCCGCGCACCTCAAAGGTCTGCGGAAGACCGGCGGCGTTGAGCCTGGTGGCCGGGATGCTGAGGGGAATGGAGCGGATGGTGCGGACGTTGGAGGTGACGTCCTCGCCAACGGTGCCGTCACCACGGGTGAGGCCGCGCTGGAGGTGGGCGCTGCCGTCGTGGTGCTTTCCGGGTGCGTAGTGGAGCGCGAGTGAAAGCCCATCGAGCTTGAGCTCGCAGACATAGGCCGGATGTTCGGTGGACGGGAGGGCATCGCGGACGCGCTGATCCCATGCCCGGAGTTCGGCCTCGTTGTAGGCGTTATCGAGGGAGAGCATAGGGCGGGAGTGCGGGGTTTTTAGGAAGCCGTCACGTGGTTTGCCGCCGACGCGTTGCGTAGGCGAATCGGGGGTGATGAGGTCGGGGTGCTCGGCCTCGAGCGCCTTCAGTTGATTCATGCGCTCGTCGTACTGGGCGTCGGTGAGCTCCGGTGCGTCGAGCACGTAGTACAGGTGCTCGTGGTGGCGGAGCTCCTCGCGGAGGGTCTCGATCAGCTGGTCGGGCGTGCGTCGGGAAGACATCGAGCAAGATTATCAAGGGCAGGCGGTATGCTGGGCAGCGGGGACGACCGATGGAACCTGTGACACACCTTCTGACGGGCGCCTGCCTGGCGCGGTCTGGATTCAACCGAAAGACGGCGTATGCCACGTTAGCGATGACGCTGGCGGCAGAGGCTCCGGATCTGGACACGCTGTGGAGCCTGCGTGGACCCGTGGCAGCCTTTGAGCATCATCGCGGATGGACGCACACGCTTGTGGGTATACCGCTCGAGGCGGCGGTGGTGGTGGGAGCGGTGTGGCTGTGGCACCGATGGCAGCTGACGCGCCGGCCGACAACATCACCTCCGGCGGGCGATGCAGAGGGGGCGTCGGCCCTGCGCAAGCCTGAAGGGCTGATGGCCCGGTGGGGATTGCTGTACGGATTCGCGGTGATTGCGCTGCTTAGCCATCTGCTGCTGGACTGGACCAACAACTACGGTCTTCGGCCGTTCTTTCCGTTCAACCCCCGCTGGTATGCGGGCTCGTTCGTGTTCATCTTCGAGCCGGTGATGTTTGCGTTGCTGCTGATTGGGTTGGTGGCACCGGCACTGTTCGGCCTGGTAGGCAGCGAGGTGGGTGCGCGAAGGGAGCGGTTCCGCGGGCGGGGATGGGCGATCTTCGCGCTCTTCTCCATCGTGCTGCTTTGGGGATGGCGCGGATGGGAGAGGATGACGGCGGAGCGGCTCGCGCTGGGCGGAGACTTTGGCGGCGTGGAGATCGTCCGATCGACCGTGTGTCCGTACCCGGTGACGCCGTTTACGTGGCATGCGATCGTGGAGACGCCGGACTTCTACCAGGTCGCGACGGTCGACACCTGGAACGGGACGGTGGCGACGACCGTCCAGGAGGACGTCTTCCACAGGCATGCCGTAACGCTGGCGGAGCTTGCAGCCAAACGAAGCTGGCTGGGCAAGGTGTATCTGGACTGGTCGCAGTTCCCGCTGGTCACGGACGGCGGACCCGACTCCGACGGAGTCTCGGAGGTGAAGTTCCGCGATCTCCGCTTCATGTATGACACGTCTCTGATGAGCGGGCGCGAGTCGCCGCCGCTGATGGGAACGGTGAAGGTCAACGATAACCGGAGGATCGTGGGCATGGAGATGGATGGCCGCGCCCAGAAGTAGCCGGGATTTGTGTTCGTGAGAGCGAAGAGAAGACAGGATTGATTTGACCGGCGCGGCTTGAGCCATGAGAATCAGGGGTGACGCGCTCTTTCGAGCGCCTTCCTCCTGAGGTTTCCATGTCCGCCTATCTTGTTCTTCTGCTCGCGATTCTTAGCCGTATTCTTCCGCACGCGTTCCATACGACAAGCGTGAACTTCACCGCTGTCGGCGGGGGTCTGCTGTTCTTTGGGTCGCGCCGCAGCCCATGGCAGGCGCTGGTGGCGATGATCGCCATGGCTGCGACTGACATTTACCTGACGGTGTATGCGTATGGATATGCGTTTCACCTGAGCGGATACGTTGCAACGTGGGCCTGGTATGGAGCTGTCTGCCTGATCGGCTACGGCCTGCTGTCGAAGAGGCGGTCGGCCGTGCGGGTTGGCGGCGCGGTGTTGGCCTCGTCGACCTCGTTCTTCATTATCAGTAACTTCATGGTCTGGGCGGGTGGGGGTATGTACCCGCACAACATCGCCGGTCTGGGCGCCTGCTTTGTGGCCGCGATTCCCTTCTATGCGAACGACCTGATGTCCACGGCGGTTACGGCGGGCGCTCTCTTCGGTCTGCCGGTGCTGGCGCGGATGATCGCGCAGAGCATTCGTGAGGCGCGTGGCAACGACATGCGACTGGGCTAGGCAACGGACAGGTCAGCCTGCTGGAAGCAGAAATTTGCACAAACGAAGGGCCGCATCGCTGCGGCCCTTTTCTTTTGCCCGAGGGTGGCGAGTTGCGTTCAGGCGGTCTCATCCTCTTCGACCGGGAAGCTGGTGCCCCGGCGCTTGTCGAAGAGCCGGCGGACGACGTACGCGACGATGCCGAGGACGATGACCCCGATGAAGGCGAGGACGATTCCGAGATGCTGATGGAAGGCCTGTGTGATGCTGTGGAGGATGGCCGGACCCCACACGATGGTGATGATGGACCAGACCAGGAAGCGGACGAACTTCCCGAGAAAGATCGCACCGAGGAACCAGGGCGCCTTCATCTCGAAGACGCCCGCTGCGAACTCAAACAGCTTTACGGGAAAGGGCGGAGGCATCATGGCCGGGATCAGGATGGCGAGGAACTCCTGGTTTTCGAAGCGGTCACGAAGTTTTTCGTAACGCTCGCGGTTGATGCGCTTCAGAAGGAACAGCTCGCCGCCGGCGCGACCGATGAAGTACGGAAGCAGGCTGCCTATGGCGGAGCCTCCAGCGGCCATGAAGCAGTACAGGATAAAGCGGGCGTGATCGTGCGCCACATAGTCGATGACCAGCGGATCGAGCGGCATGGGGATGGCCGCCGCATCGAGGACAGCAAGTGCGCCGATGCCCCATATCCCGAGCGGCTTGAGGGCGGCGAGCATGAGCAGGTTGAGTTTATGGAGGAGAGCTGCGGGGTGGATCGTCACGGCGCCACGGTCGATTCGGGAGATCGCGGCCCGTCGTGCATATGGCCGTGGTCGGTGTTGCCGGAAAGGAGGTCAAGGGCGTGGGGCAGGAGGTGGAGGATGGCTTCGAGCGAGGCGACGGCTCCCCCGGGGCTGCCGGGGAGGTTGACGATGAGGCTGCTTCCCAGGGTGCCGCAGACGGCACGGCTGAGCGGTGCGAACGGGGTCTGCTGGAGGCCGGCGGAGCGCATCTGTTCGGACAGCCCATCCACCAGTCGCTCGCAGACGGCGCGCGTGGCCTCGGGGGTGACGTCTCGGGGAGCGAGTCCGGTGCCGCCCGTGGCCAGCACCAGGGCGGCGGTGGAGGCGTGGCGGCGAAGGGCGTCCACGATCTGGTCGAGCTCATCCGGCAGGGTTTCCATGGTGATGTTGGCCGCGCCCGCGGACTGGAGGCGATGGGCGACGGCGGGGCCGGAGAGGTCTGTTTGCCGGCCGCTGAAACAGCGGTCGCTGATGGTGAGGACTGCGGCTCGGGTGCCGGGTCGGAAGATAAGGTTCACGGGAGTAGTTTACGTCGGGAGCCGGGTACGCGAGACTGTCGGGGCCGTGAGAGGGTATCGCGGTGGAGGTCAGGGATGAGAAGATAGAGAGATGGCCGGCCGGCACCCCTGGCAGGCCTCCCTTGCCCGATTTGTGACGCGGCCCGACTGAAACAAGAGACCTGAAGCCGCGTGAGTCCGTCTCACCTACAGCATCGATGCCGACCCTAGAGACACCGCCCAATCCGGCTGCGCCGCCGACCCCCGCCAAGGTGCAGACCGGGAGGTATGGTGAGCTTGAGACGCACGAGCTGATCCATCTGCTGGATACGCTGGACGATGAGCGCTCGCGTGCCCGGTTCCGCGAAGCCATATACATCTCGGTCATCTTCTACCTGGCCGTGGGCTGGTTCATCTTCTACGGACCGCAGGTGCTGTTTCACCAGCCGAGACTGATCAATCCTTCGGACGTGCTGAAACAGCGCGACAAGGAGCTGACGTTTCTGGACATTCCGAAGGACGTGTCGAAGCAGCTGCAGCACAAGCCGACGGACGTGGTCAGCGACCGGGACCGGACGGCGCAGACGGTGAAGCCGACACTGGACCGCAAGACACTGGAGCAGTTGCAGGCGATGAAGAGAGCGGGAGCTCCAGGAGCGAAGGCGCCTGCTGAGACGCCGCAGCGCATGGGGACGCAGCCGACCGAAGCGCCCCAGACACAGCCACAGCCGCAACAGCAGCAGCCCTCACCCCAGCAGCCCGCGCCGACACCCTTGCCGCAGAGGCCACCTGTGCAGCAGGCGACTGTGGAGGCGCCACGTCCGGCGCCGACAAGGCCCAACTTCGGCTCACCGAGCCAGAGTGCGGGTGACGCGATTCGGCAGGCAGCGCAGCAGGCATCGCAGAACCGCGGGCAGGGCGGCGACTACGGTGCCAATATCCCGGTGGCGCACCAAGGCCTGAACACGGGCGTGGATGTGCTTTCGGACACGATGGGCGTGAACTTCGGACCCTACCTCACCAAGATTCTGCGGGAGATCAAGGCGACGTGGCTGCCGCTGATACCGGAGGAGGCGAGACCGCCCTTGAATAAGCAGGGCGAGACGCTGATCCGGTTCACGATTCTGCCGGACGGACGTATCGGCGCGATGTACCTGGATGGGTCGACCCACGACGATGCCATCAACAAGTCCGCCTGGGGCTCGATCACAGGGGTAGGCCAGTTCCCGCCGTTGCCGAACGAGTTCCACGGGCCAAATCTCGAGCTCCGGATCCACTATCTCGTCAACAAGAACCCTCCCGAGTAGGCGAGTGATGGTGTCGGGGTCGGGAAGGCATTCAGAGTTCGCGGCGCGGAAGAGGTTGGAGCGCCGGCGCCAGGCTCGTGGGCTGATACTGCTGGCATTGGCCGTGCTTGTCTTCAGCCTGCTTCGGTTCGGGCTGGATCGGGTGTTTACGCCGGGCTGGTGGCGGCTCTGGTGATGACGGGCGAGACGAAGGTCCTGCATCCGCTGGTAGTGATTGCCGGACCTACGGCAAGCGGGAAGTCGACCCTGGCGCTGCGGCTTGCGGAAGAGTTTCAGGGTGAAATTGTGAGCTGCGACTCCGTCGCCGTGTATCGCGGGATGGAGATCGGGACAGCGAAGCCGTCGCGAGAGAGCCGTGCGTTGGCTCCGCATCACCTCCTCGACGTGGCGAATCCGGATGAGGGGTTCACGGCAGGCGACTACAGCCGGATGGCCCGTGAGGCCATCGCGGAGATCGCAGGTCGCGGGCGGCTGCCCATCGTTGCGGGGGGAACGGGACTGTACATGCGGGCGCTCCTGGATGGGCTGTTCCCTGCCCCAGCGGTGAATCCCGCGCTTCGTGCGCGTCTCCGGCGGACTGCGGCGATAAAGGGAGCAGCGTATCTGCACCGTGTGCTCCGACGGCTGGATGCGGGTTCAGCGGACGCGATCCACCCGAACGACGTTCCCAAGACTGTGCGTGCATTGGAGGTGACGATGTCCGCGCGGGAGCCCATGCGGGAGCAATGGGCGCTTGGGAGAGAGCCGCTGACCGGATATAGCATATTGCGGCTGGGTCTGGAGCCCGAGCGCACTCGCCTGTACGCCCGCATCAACGCACGTGCCGCAGCGATGTTCGAAGACGGGCTGATCGACGAGACGGCGATGCTGATGGGAAGGTACGGCGGCGAGTGCCGGGCGCTGACGTCGCTTGGGTACGCGGAGGCAGGCGCGGTGCTGCGGGGTGAGATGACCCGCGAGCAAGCAGTGATGCGGGCTCAGCAGGGTCACCGCAACTACGCAAAGCGGCAGGGTACGTGGTTCAGGCGGGAGCCCCTTGTGCATTGGATGATCGGTTTTGGGGACGACCCGGAGGTGCTGGCGGAGGCACGCGGCCTTGTCGCGGCGCACCTCCGGATCGGTCTCGATGTGCCCGGAGTTTAGAGCGGCTGCACAACGAGGTCGTCGGCGAGGCGGAAGCGCACGATGGACTCGCTGGGGATCTCGATGTCGCGGTTGCCGGTGAGGCCGGCGGCCGCGGTTCCTGCGCCTGCACCGGCAAGGCCGCCGACGAGGAGGCCGACGCCACCGGAGGCTACGCCACCCACCAGCATGCCGAGCCCCGTACCTCCGCCGATAAACGCCGCGGAACGCTTGCCCTTACCCTTCTTTGTGCGCGTGAGATCCCTCGTGTCTAGCGGATAACGAGAGCCGTTGAGAGTCATGGAGGTGAGCCGCAGCTCCAATATGGAAGCGCCTTTGAAGTGTCCGCGACGATGGGAGGCATCGATGATGCCGGCGACGGGTGTGCCCCGCGGAACGACCATGCGATTGTTCGCATCGGCTATCGGCTCGACGACCTCGCCGTCGAAGTGATCGCCGGCCCGACTCGTCTTAACGCTGATGTGCTGATTGATGCGAATGGCCAGGGTGGTGCCTGCGGGTATGCTGACATCCGCGGGGCGCACGATGGGAGCTCCGCCGGGTGTGGCGGTCTGCGCCTGATAGCCGGTGGCCGACTGGCTTGGGGCGGCAGCGTAAGGTGCCGGTGCTGGAGAGCCTGTGCCGTAACGCGCAACGCCAGACGGATTCGCGGGGACGCCGGCGGACGCCTGATATCTGGTTGTGCCGGCGGGTGCGGCACCCTGGTACCCCGGAGCGGAACCGGTGTTCGCGGCGGGAGTGATGGTGGTCGTGATGGTCTGTCCGCTCTGCCCGGGAACAGGGGGCTGCACGGTTGTGGTGGTCGTGTTGCCGCTCTTGTCGACGGAGACGACCTGCTGCGGCTGACCGGTTGCTGCCGCCTGCTGCTTCGCCAGGTCGAGAGCCGCGTCCTGCCTGGACTTGCAGCCAAAGAGAAGAAGCGCAGCCATGCTGATGGCAGCTGCTGAAGATTTGAGTTTGTTCGGGTGCATGGATTGCCTCATTCGTACCGTTGGTATCGGTCAACATTCAGAAGAACTTGAAGCCGCACGCTACGCAATACAACCGAGGTTGGATGCGCCGATGGGGGCCGATACTGGACTGCGCCCCGGAGGTTTACGATTGTTCTATGACGACCTCCACTGCGCGCCCGCAACTTGCTCATCTCACCAGGCAGATCGACGATCTGAAGGGGCGCGGAACCTTTTTCAAGCTGCGCGTGCTCGAAGACGAGCAGGCCCCCGTCTGCACCTACGACGGACGGCGCGTGATCAACCTGGCGTCGAACAACTACCTCGGTCTGTGCAATCATCCGAAGCTGCGCGAAGCGGCGATTCAGGCGACGAAGCAGTTTGGCGTGGGCTCGGGCGCTGTGCGAACGATCGCCGGGACGATGCGCATCCACATGGAGCTCGAGGAGAAGATTGCCCGCTTCAAAGGGGTTGAGGCGTGCGTCGTCTTTCAGAGTGGGTTTGCGGCGAACGCGGGCACCGTCTCTTCGATTCTGGGCAAGGAAGACTTCATCCTTTCAGACGAGTTGAATCATGCATCGATCATCGATGGGGCGCGGCTGAGCCGGGCGAAGATCAAGGTCTTCCGCCACAAGGATGCCGCGCACTGCGAGGAGCTGCTGCAGGAGATCGCAGACGATCCCGGACGCAAGCTCATCATCACGGATGGCGTATTTTCGATGGACGGTGACATTGGACCGGTGGACAAGCTCGCTGAGCTGGCCGAGAGGTATGGCGCGATCATGATGGTGGATGATGCGCATGCAAGCGGAGTCCTGGGGCGCAATGGACGCGGTTCTGTCGATCACTTCGGGGTCACGTCGAAGGTGGACGTGCAGGTGGGCACGCTTTCGAAGGCCATCGGAGCTCTTGGCGGATATGTCTGCGGCAGCCGCGATCTGATCGACTATCTGTATCACCGGGCACGGCCATTTCTGTTCTCGACGTCGCATCCACCAAGCGTCGCGGCGACGTGCATCGCGGCGTTTGATCTGCTTGAGAGCGAGCCGGAGCGGATCGAGCGGCTGTGGTCGAACACGGTGTACTTCCGCGGCCAGCTTGAGGCTGCCGGCTTCGACGTCGGCGGACGTACGACGCCGAAGAGCGAGACGCCGATCACCCCGATCATCATCGGCGATGGACGGAAGACCATGGACTTCAGCAAGGGGCTCTTCGACGCCGGCGTGATGGCGACCGGGATCGCCTTTCCTACTGTGCCGGAGGGGAAGGCCCGGGTGCGAACCATCATGACGAGCGAACACACCCGCGCTGAGATCGACCAGGCGCTCGAGGTGTTCGCGTCCGTGGGCCGGAAGATGGGTGTGCTCGGCTAACGACGATGCTCAGGTGAGCTGCGCGAACACTTGCCTGCCGCCACAGACAGTTTCCCTGATCTCACCCAGCATCGGAAACCCCTGGAACGGCGTGTTCTTCGACTTCGAGCGGGTCCTTGCGACGTCGTAGGTCCACTCCGTGTCTGCGTTGAAGATGGTGAGATCGGCGCGGCTGCCGATGGACAGCGTGCCGAAGTCCTTTGGGAGAACGAGCTTCGCCGGATTTGTGCTCATAAGCGATACGATCCTGCTGAGCGGCAAACCGTACTCCGCATGGAGCACCCGGAGGGCGAGGCCGAGGGCAGTCTCAAGGCCTGTAATGCCGTTTGGGGCACGCTCGAACTCCACCTCTTTTTCGTGGGCAGCGTGCGGCGCATGGTCAGTGGCTATGCAGTCCACTGTGCCGTCCACGATCGCCTGCACGACGGCCAGGCGGTCTGCCTCTGAGCGCAGCGGCGGGTTCATCTTTGCATTCGTGTTGTAGTCGCCGATGGCGCTCTCGCTCAGCGTGAAGTGGTGTGGGGCGGCCTCGCAGGTGACATGCAAGCCCATCCGCTTGGCCTGACGAATGGCCTCGAGCGCCCGTGCAGTGGAGACGTGCTGGACGTGCAGATGCGGACGCAGGCCTTCCGCAGACTCGATATCGCGAAGCAGCGCTATGTCGCGCTCGACGATACGGGTCTCGGCCTCCACGGTCATGCCACGCAGACCCAAGCGGAAGGCGAGGGGACCTGCGTTCATGCTGCATCCGCCCGTAAGGCGCGTGTCCTCGGCGTGCTGCGAGATGGGAACTCCGCAGCGTGCGGCTGCAACGAGAGCGGAGCGCATGATCGCGTCTTCAAGGATGGGTTTGCCGTCGTCTGTGAAGCCGACCGCACCGGACCTCTCAACGAGGTCCTCAAAGTCCGTGAGCCTCTGGCCCATGCTGCCGACCGTCGCCGCGGGCATGCAAAAGAGATTTACCTGGGCGCCGCGGGCAGGATCCTGCATCCAGTTTGCGGTCGCGACCGAGTCGTTCACCGGGAAGGTGTTCGGCATGGCCACAACGGATGTGTAGCCGCCCGCAGCGGCCGCGGCGGTTCCGGTGGAGATCGTCTCCTTGTAAGTTTGGCCGGGTTCGCGAAGGTGAACGTGGACGTCCACGAATCCGGGAGCGACGATGAGACCATCGGCGTCTATCGTGGTGACGTCCGCCACATCGCGAAGCGACCCGGGTGTCTCGACCGCAGCGACGCGCCCGTTCCGGAGGAGCAGGTCGCGCGGCGCATCGACGCCGCCATCTGGATCGATGAGATGTCCGTTGAGAATAAGGAGGTCTTTCAAGCGTTTGCTCCGGCGGTGGACCCCGGCGTCAGCGCTCGAACCAGCAGCGCGGAGCGGACCGCCAGCCCATGGCGTACCTGGTCTTCGATGGCGGAGTTGAGGCTGTCGGCGACCTCCCCTGCGATCTCAAGGCCGCGAATCATGGGTCCGGGATGCATGACGATTGCTTTGGGGGCAGACGCTGCAAGGCGCTCCTGGCTGAGCTGAAAGCTGGTGATGTACCCGGCCAGATCGAGCTCGAGCCCGGCAAGCCGCTCGCGCTGAATGCGCAGCATCATGACGACCTGCGACTGCCGGAGAGCGCGGTCGAAGTCACGTTCGATCTCGATACCCTCCCCAAGACCGAGCGCCTCGTGCGGAAGCAGCGGCTCTGGTCCGCAGAGGATGACGCGCGCGCCAAGACGCGGGAGCAGCATAGCGTTGGAGCGGGCGACGCGGCTATGGAGGATGTCGCCGGTGATCGTGATCGTGACACCCGCAAGCGTCCGATCGTCTACGGAGTTTGGATCAAGGCCAGGCAGCCGCGTGAGCATGGTGCGGAGATCAAGCAGCGCCTGGGATGGATGCTCATGCATACCATCGCCTGCGTTGAGTACCGGGAGACCAGTGGACCGGGCGAGCAGAGACGGCGCACCGGAGGCGGGATGCCGGAGGATGATGCACTGCGCGCCGAGTGCGCGAAGTGTGAGGCCGGTGTCCTTAAGGCTTTCACCCTTCTCGATCGAGGATGATTTGTCGCTGACCAGCGTGGTGGTGATCCCGAGGGACTTCGCGGCGAGTTCGAAGGAGGTACGGGTGCGGGTGCTTGACTCGTAGAAGAGCAGCGCGACACGGCGGCCGGCGAGTAGCTGCGACCTCTCGGCGTGGGCCATCGCTTCCAGGTTGGAGGTGAGCGCGAGGACCGAGGACACCTCCCGTACCGAGAGATCCGCGATGCTGACGAGTGATCCGGCTGCGAGCGCGGGCCGGTGTGGGAGCATGGAGGCGGTCATCGACTGCTCTGCCCGCCTATTCCGAGAGTTCCATGAGCAGAACCTGGTCCTGACCGTCGACCTCGTTCAGCTTGACCTCGATGATCTCGCGGCTGGATGTGGGCACGGTTCGGCCGGTAAACGTGGCCTGGATCGGGAGCTCGCGGTGCCCGCGATCGATCAGAACGAGCAGCTGAACGCTCTTCGGCCGGCCCTGATCGAAGAGCGCGTCCAGGGCGGCGCGGATCGTACGTCCGGTATACAGAACGTCGTCGAGCAGGATGATGTCGCGTCCGGTGACATCGAACCCGATAGCGCCGGCGTTGACGACCGGACGCGGCCCCTGCGTCGACAGGTCGTCGCGGTAGAAGCTGATGTCGAGCACGCCGGTATCGACCGGGTGCTTCTCGATCTTCTCAAGAAGGACGGCAAGCCGTTGTGCGAGGGGAACACCGCGGCGCTTGATGCCGACGAGGCCGATGTTCGCGGTCCCTTCATTCTTTTCGGCGATCTCGTGCGCGAGCCGAACGAGGGTGCGTTCGATCTCGGAGGCCGACATCAACCGGCCCTTTTCGCGTAGTCTGCTTTGCGTGATTTCGACCGTTTCACTCATGACGATTGCGCTTGATCATAACAGCCCCTGAGCGATGAGGAATCACGCCGTCCGGTCGCGCCTGACGGCGACGATACCGCTGAGCAGGCCGCTCAGGGTTGACAGCACCATGATCAGAAAGGCGAAGATCAGCAGGCCCGCGATCATGACGCCGGTGCGAAATTCCTGCGAGAGCATCTGCTGGACGATCTCTGCCGGTGCGGGGTTGGCGGCGATCGTCTTCTGTACCTGCTCGTGCATGCGCTGGGTCATCTCGGCGTCGAACGCCGCCATGGAGTGCAGCCGAAACCTGGCTACCAGACCTACAACCGCAACTGCGACCGAGAGCGAAGAGGTCATGAGCACACCGACGACCAGGCCGATCCGCGCACCGATGGATGCGTCCATGGGCAGGGACGGGTGCCGCCGACGGTAAAGCCCTGTGGCGATCGACGAAGCACAGAGGATCCAGAACAGGCTGAAGATGGTGACCGCGGGGAGATACGATGCGATGGCGAAGAGCGCGGCGCCAACGAGGGCGACCGCGATGCCGGAGCGAAGCGCCGATCTCCACAGGATCGCCGGAAGCTTCGGCGGAGGCGCGTTGCCGGTGGTGGGTGATCCGTCCGGGGGCGCTTCCGCCATCGCCTGCACGATGTGAAGCTGCGGAGATCCGCAGTGCGCGCAGCAGAACGATCCAGCCCCGGGATCCAGATCCGCGCCGCACCGGTGACATTCTTCGGTCATACCTCGAAAGTACGCCACGAATACAGACGGATCAAGCCAGCAGCCGGTGCAGCGTCCTCATTGGCTGGGCTCCTGCTTGTCGCCGATCGAAAGGTGGCCGGGAAGGTCGAGGGCAACCAGGCCGAACTTCGTTCCGTCGCTCTCCGGCTCGATGGCCACGATGTGCTGGTGTTGGGGCGATCCGGCCTTCAGTTGGAGCTTCTTCGAGAGATCCTCGTCCACGCTGCCGTGTTCGTGACGATCTTTTTCGCACGTAAGCCCCTCGGCTGTTTGCGTGGGCGTGCCGACGGCCCTGCTGTCCGTGCACTCGATGACATCGCCGAAGCGGTGAAGCGCGTTCTTGTAGAAGGCCTGCACCTTCTCCGGCGAGTCTGTGGTGTGGTAGCTCACCGCTTTCACCCGCAGCTGGAAGCTGCCGAAGCTCATATTGATGTCAGCCGCACCATTGTCTTTATCCTTCTTCACGATGGTTGCACCGGGATAGTCCGGCAGCCCGATACCGCTTTGCACAGCGGCGTTGTTGGTCTTCACCTGCATGCCGCCGAAGGGTGTCGCGATCTTTACATTTTCGCTGTCGCCCTGTTTGTTTGAGTCGACACGACAGCCTGCAGCAGACAGACATCCGAGACCGGCGAGCAGAAGAAAGGATTGCTTTGCGTTCATACTGATACCTCTTTGCTGGGTGACAATACGTGAACCCTGAAACGAAAGTTCTTCGGACACTGCGGTCCACGATAGCCTGCCTTTGCTGAAACTGGAAACAGCTGATTGCAGACGCCATGTGGCCTATACTGGACGCGCTGGGTATCGATCGAGCAGATGCCACGCAACGGAGCTTGGCATGGCTCACCAGTCGCCGATCCGCAATGACATCACTCCGGAGGGCTCCGGCATACCGGACAAGCTGTACTTCCGCATCGGAGAGGTTGCGCGGTTGTGTGAGGTCCCAGCCTATGTGCTTCGATTCTGGGAGAGTGAGTTTCCCCAGTTGAGGCCAAACAAGGGCGGCACCGGTCAGCGCCTGTTCCGTCGTCGCGATGTGGAGATGGCGCTCAGGATCAAGTGTCTGCTCTATGATGAGGGATACACCATACCTGGAGCGCGGCAGCTGCTGAAGGGCGAGCAAAGGCAGAAGGAGCCACAGCTCTCCCTCGTTCCGGAGACAGCAGGCGGCGAGCATTCGGAACAGCTTCAATCGCTCCGGCAGGAGCTGAGCGAGCTGTTGGCGATGGTCTCCCGGCCATACACCGCAAGATCGGAGCCGACGCGAAGACAGCGCGGATCCACGGCATCGGATCACCAGACAGAGAAGCTCTTCGACTTCGGCACACCGGTCGGGGAGACGGGAGAGGATGTAACAGATGAGTGACATGGGTGAAGATCAGAAGGATCGAACGGTGGACCCGGTGTTTGTCACCCAGACCTTTGGCCTCGACGAGGTCGAGGACTACGTCGAGGACCGGGCCGGAGTCCCCATCCGCTGCCAGTTCTGTATCGCACAAAAGTTCCGCCGGTCGAGGCTGCGCGGTGACGACGTCAAATCGCTTCTGCTGATGCGCTATCCGGTGCGCTGCGTCCGTTGCGGTCAGCGTCAGCTGGTCAGCTTCACCATCGCCGGCATCTCGCTCGCTTCCAACGTGCGGCCGCAACGGAGGCGGCGCTCGATGCAGCAGCAGGCTCCCCCGACGCGCCCCGCCGCGTAGCGACGCTGGTTGGGTCTAGAGACTGATCCAGCCTGAGTGAATCGCCCAGAGCGAGATCGACGCAACCACCATCCAGAGCGCAAGGCCCTGCAGCAAGGGGCGAACACCTACCTCACGCAATGTCCCTCGCGTGATCCCTGTACCTATCAGGAAGAGAACGACGGTCAAGGCCGATCTGCCGAGTTGTGCAAGGGCAGCGAAAAAGGGTTTGGCCGCCGGCATGTACACCGGGACATAGGTTGCGAGCATCGCGGCCACGCAGAAGTAGCCGATAAACCACGGCCAGTTGATGCGCGTCTTGCTCTTTCGCAGCGTCGACGTCCCGATGGCGAGCGGAACGATCCAGAGCGCGCGGGCGAGCTTCACGGTTGTTCCGACTGCGAGCGCTACCGGTCCGAACTTGGCGCCCGCCCCAACGACGGAGCTTGTGTCATGGATCGCAAGGGCCGCCCATAAGCCGAACTGCGTCTGGGACAGGTGGATCGCCCAACCGATTGCGGGAAAGAGGAGAAGGGCGATCGAGTTCAGGACGAATACGGTTCCAAGGGAGACGGCCATCTCCTCCTCATTCGCCTGCAGAATCGGGCCCATCGCGGCGATCGCGCTGCCGCCGCAGACTGCCGTTCCGAAGCTGATGAGCAGGGACTGGGTCGACTCCACACGGAGCAGCTTGCCGAGCAGAACGCCCAGGCCCAGCGCAAAGGCGATGCTGATCGCCGTGTACAGGAAGCCGGATCGTCCTGCGTGAACCACCTGCTGCAGATTCATCCCGAAGCCCAGGCAGACCACCGCCGCCTGCAGAAGAAACTTCGAAAGCGTACGGCTCTCCACGTGGAAGTGATGCACCGTCGTGAGGCCGAAGATCAGTCCCGCGGCGAGCGCGAAAGGAGGAGAGATCAGGCCGCTCGCCGAGAGGATGATCCCGATATAGAAGAGGTTCCGTACCATTCGCTTCTAAGAATGCGCTGCAGGCGAATGGGTGTCTACCGGTAACTGGTGCCGCTGATGCGGCTCCGGCCGCTCCGCCCGGCGAAGGGTGGATAGAATGATGATGAAATCGTGAGATGGCCGCGGCAGTCTGCGCCCTCTCCCCACAGACTTCGCGTGTCCACACCTCCAACCCCCATTCCGGACATCCCAACGAAACCCGTGCGGAGGCATCGCTTCGGATTTTTCAGGCCCTCTCACCAGCACAGCGCCAGCTCCGCGACGATTCTCCTGGGCGGCTTCGCTCTGCTTTCGCGCGTGATCGGTCTTATACGCGACAAGTACATCGCGCATACGTTTGGCGCGGGCTCCGGCACCGATGCGTACAACGTGGCCTTTCAGCTGCCCGACCTGATCAACTACCTGCTGGTTGGCGGCGCGGCTTCCATCAGCTTCGTCACGATCCTGAGCCGGTACCGGGAGCGAGGGGAGCACGAGGCCGGCGACCGCGCCCTCTCGGTGATCCTGAACACAATGCTGCTCGTCCTCGGGGCGGCAGTTCTGCTCGCAGAGTTCGCGGTTCCCTTCTACACCCGGCGCTTCTTCGCACCGGGTTCCGAGCAGGCCGCGCTGTGCACGCAGATGACCCGTATCCTTCTTCCCGGGCAGATCTTCTTCTTCGCGGGCGGCGTCCTTGCGTCGGTGGCTCTGGTTCGCAAGCAGTTTACATACCAGGGAATCTCCCCGCTGGTCTACACGCTTGGCATCATCTTTGCCGGTCTGCTGTTTGCGCGCTCCATGGGGATTCCCTCGCTCGCCTGGGGTGCGCTCGCCGGTTCGGTCGCCGGTCCATTCCTGGTCAACGGCTACGCCGCGTGGCGCACCGGTGTCAGGTACCGGCCCATCCTGGACTTCGCCGACCCGGGCCTGCGCGCCTGGGTCCGGATGTCGCTCCCACTGATGCTTGGCGTCACCGTTGTGTTCATGGACAACATCATCCTCACCTGGTTCGCCAAACACTCTGTCGGCGACATCTCCCGGTTGATGAATGCAAAGCGGCTGTTTACGGCTCCCATGGCCGTCATCGGACAGGCTGCGGGCGCGGCGTCATTGCCGTTCTTCGCCTCCTTGTACTCCCGGGAGATGTTTGCCGATTATGCGAGCGCGGTGAACCGCTCCGTCTCGCGCATCTTTTCCGTCGCACTCGTTCTCAGCGCCGCCATGTTCGGCCTTGCCCGCCCGATGGTGGACCTTGTGTATGGAGGTGGCGCGTATAAACAGCAGGACGTTCTCATCACAGCGGTCTACTTCGCGGCCTTCACCATCTCCTTGCCGCTCTGGTCGTCGCAGGCTATCTATGCGCGGGCGTTCTACGCCGCCGGAGAGACGCGCCTTCCGATGCTTTGGGGAACCGCACTCACGGTTGCTTCACTTCCGGTCTACTGGGGCCTGCATCGCTGGGGGATGCAGCGGGGCTACGGCGTGATCGGTCTGGCGTGGGCTTCAAACCTCGCCATCCTCGCGCAGACCCTGATGCTGGCGACTCTTGCCCACCGCCGACGCCTTGTCCCGCTCTTCGGCCTGGACTTCGCGGAGCTCCTCCGCAGCCTCCTCGCGGCACTCGTGAGCCTCCTCGGGACGCGCTATGCGGTCGGCCTGCTGCCGCCCGCGCATGGCCACCTCGGATCACTTTTAATTCTGCTGGCAGGAGGCACCGTCTGGGGGGCCCTGGCGCTTGGTATGCTCCTCGTCACCGGCTCAGACCTGCCGGCGCAGCTTCGACGACGGGCAGCCTAGCGCACCAGCCGTTCAGCCAGGGCAGCTACGCTTTCGCGTCCTCGTGCTCCTCATGCCAGGCCGTCTGGATCGCCTCGAGCAGGCCCTCATTCGACTTGCCGGGATCGCCGCTGAAACCCGGCAGCTCCGTCACATAACGGTGCAGGTCAGTGAAGCGGACCGTGTACGGATCCAGCTCCGGAAACTTCTCCTGCAGCTGTATGCCGATCTCTTCGGTGTCTGTCCAATCGATCTCGCGTGGCATGGGATCTCCTTGTACTTCGGTTAGGGCGCTGTGTAGATGGTAGGCGTCGCCAGAAAGTCGGTGTGATGGCCGATCCCCTCGCCAACCAGGCCGCCGAGCAGCGCAAAGACGATGGCAAGGGTCGATCGGTACTCGTGGTTCGATGCTGTCGCGTCGGCTGCAACTCCCGCTCCCGCTCCTGCACCTGCCCCAATAAGCGCGCCAGTGATCTCGGAGAGCCCCTGGCGAGACAGCTTGATTCGCGCGACCTCAGGTCGGTCGAACGTATATCGGTGGACCGTGGGGAAGAACAAGACGGTGCGCATCGCATCGCAGTGAAGCGTTTGCGCATCGGCAGAGACGAAACCGCAGTTGATGTTATGACCCGCCACCGAGACGCGAAGATTCTGTCCAGCGGGGAGCGCCTCGACGCGGCGCCAGTCGGAGCCCGCCTGCTGGCATACCGCCACAGGGCAAAGCGCGAGAGCAATCACCAACGCTCGCGACAGGACAGAGAAAGCAGCTTTCGCTCGCTGGGTGCAGCCCCCATCGCCGGGTAGATTCCAAAGGAGGATCCCAGAAAGGGGACTCTGGATCGACTGCCGGCTACGCGCCGGGGCCATGTGCCGGCTTGCCTTCCTGGACGTAGTTCCGGTTCCACTTTGGTATCTCGACCACATACGTCCCGGGCTTCTCGATGACGGCCTGGCAGCCCAGGCGCGAGTTCAACTGGATATCCGCCGCAGTCTCCATGCGATCCAGTTCAAGGTCTTCGGCCTCGCTTATCCCGCTCGCACCTTCTTTCACCCAGAGGTGGCAGGTCGTGCAGGCGCAGACGCCGCCGCAGGCGTGATCAAGAAAAATCCCGTAGTTCTCCGCAACGTCGAGAAACGACATCGGAAGGCCGTGCCCCTCGTAGGGCATCGAATCAAAAGGAAACTCCACGGTGCGGTTCTCGGGCATAAACGTCACACGGACGTTTCCTTCCGCGACGGGCCTGGTGGTATCGACCACCTCACTTGCTTTGCTGTTTTCGGACATGTCCTTATCTTCTCTTATTTCTTCTCTTCGCCGCTCTTTGCTGCTGTTTCGTTGACCGGCGGATGGGCTTGCGGAGCGTTGATCTCAGCCTTGGCGAAGGGGTGGGGAGCAGTCGGTCCTTCGCCGATGCTCTCTCCAGCCGACTCCATCGTCTTGCCCTTCATGGCGCCGCCAACGGCCGTATCCATCATCAGCTCCGCAAACCGCCGCGTAGCCTTATCGAGCCGGTCGATCGCCTGACGAATGATCTGGTGGTCACCGCCCCTGACCGCAGCCGATACCTCGTTCTCTCCCTGCTCAATCTTTTCGATCTCATCGGCTGACAGGAGCTGCCATGCCTCGTGATCTTTGCCCTTCTTCACGGCCGCGAGAATCGTCTCCGCCTCGTTTTTCGCTTCGATCACCTGTCGCTCCCTGATATCGGCCTCGGCGTTGTCGAACGAAGCCAGGATCATCGTCTCGACCTGCTCGTCCGTAAGCCCGTAGGTAGGTTTGACGTCGATCTCGGCGTTTTTGCCGCTTCGCTGCTCTCGTGCGGAGACGTGCAGAATTCCATTCGCGTCGATCAGGAACTTGACCTCAATGCGCGGCAACCCCGCCATCATCGGCGGAATGCCCTTCAGATCGAAGCGCGCCAGAGACCGGCAGTCCCTTGCCAGCTCACGCTCTCCCTGAACGACATGGATGGCGACGTTGGTCTGCCCGTCCACGCCCGTCGTGAAGTGCTCTGTTGCGGACGCCGGAATGGTGGAGTTGCGTTCGATGATCTTGGCGACCACTCCGCCCAAGCGCCTCGATGCCGAGAGAGAGCGGCGTCACATCCAACAGCAGCAGGTCTTCTGTAGCAGCCGATCCGCCGCCCAGGATCTGCGCCTGCACCGCCGCCCCAAGGGCGACCACCTCGTCCGGATTGAGCTCGGTGTGCGGTCTCTTGCCGCGATCTGCCAGACCGAACAGACGATCTACCAGCGCCTGCACCGCGGGAATCCGCGTCGATCCGCCAACCAGAACCACCTCGTCGATCTGCGCCGGCTCCAGGCCTGCATCCTTCAAAGCCTGCCGGCAGGGCGCGGATGTTCTCTGGATCACAGCCGCGATGATCCCCTCGAACTGCTCTCGCGTGATCTCGCGCGTGTATCGCTTGCCGCTCGGAAGCGTGACGTCCAGCTTGGCGGAGCTCTCGGCCGAAAGTCGGATCTTCGCCTCGATCACCGCCTTGCGAATCGCCTGGACCGCCACCGCGCTGCCATGAACGTCCTCCCCGAGATCCCCCTTGATGTCGTCAAGCGCAATGGCGATCAGCAGATTGTCGATATCGTCTCCGCCAAGGTGGGTGTCGCCTCCGGTCGCGATCACCTCGAAGATGCCCTCGTGCAGCTTCAGGATCGAAATATCAAAGGTGCCGCCGCCAAAGTCATAGACGGCAATCGTGCCGTCCTTCTTCTTGTCCAGACCGTAGGCCAGCGCGGCAGCAGTGGGCTCGTTCACCAGTCGCAGCACATCCAGACCGGCGATGCGTCCGGCATCCTTGGTCGCCTGACGCTGCGAGTCGTTGAAGTACGCGGGGACCGTGACCACCGCCTTCGTCACCGGATGACCGAAGAAGCGCTCCGCGTTTCGCTTCAGCTGCTGCAGAACATAGGCCGAGATCTCGGGTGGTGTAAGCGTGCGCGAGCCCACCTGCAGCCGGATCACATCAGCCGATCCGGCACCGCCCTCGCCCTCCACCAAGTGAAACGGAAACAGCTTCAGCTCGTCCTGCACCTCGGCAAAGCCGCGTCCCATCAGTCGCTTGGCCGAGTACACGGAGCTCCCCGGGGAGGCGAGCAGCGTCGCGCGCGCATCATTGCCGACCAGCACGTCCTCGCCCGAGACCGCGACCACACTGGGGACCAGCCGATCGCCATCCGCGCCCGGAATCACCGTCGGCGTGTCACCCTCCATAAAAGCCACAAGGGAGTTCGTCGTGCCCAGATCGATGCCTACAACGCGTTCTTCCGCCATGCCCTGCCTATCCTGCAAAAGGGTTTAGCCGCTCTTCGTCCCCGGATTCGGGGCCGACCGGCGTCAATCTCCATTGTCCTACATATGCGGTTGAGCCGAAGCGACACAGCCCAAAGTGGCAATTCTGTAGCTTCAATGAGAACTGCCCGTGGTACCGTCTTCGCATGGATCTGAACCCTTACGCGATGCATCTCGGCGACAGCGATCCGCTGGAGGTCATCACCACGACCCCGGATCGCCTCGGCAGGCTGACCTCCGGGCTCGGTCCGGACGTATGCGAGCGGGCCCCCGCTCCGGGCAAGTGGAGCGTTCGAGAGATCATCGCCCACCTGGCAGACTGCGAGATTGTCTTCTCCTTCCGGCTTCGACAGACGCTCAGCGAGAAGCACCCGACGCTTCAACCCTTCGATCAGGGAGTCTGGGCGGAGCGCTACAAGGCGTACGACCTGCCCTCGGCAATGGCGCTCTTTACCGCGTCGCGCGGCTGGAACCTGAAGCTGCTCCGCGGAACCACTGCAGCCGAACGCAAGCTGCCCGTCACTCATCCGGAACGGGGAACGATGACCTTCTGGACGATCGTCGAGACCATGGCCGGCCACGATCTCAATCACCTGAATCAGGTGGAACGGCTCGCACTCGGGCGAAACTGAACGGCGCGACCTCTCTTCCTCAGCCTTCAAGCGCCTCGTTCACATCGCGAACCAGATTGCTCAGATATCTGCGTCTGTTCAGCAGCGCCAGCATCCCGAGTTTTGCGTTCTCCATCGCGGCCGTATCTCCCGCGTCCATGGCGCTGTCCCAATCGTCCCAGCGCTGCTCCAGCTCGCTCCGGGTCTCCTCCATCTTCCGGTCGAAGCTGCGCTTGGTCGCCTCGAGATCGCTTCGCAGCTGTGGCTCGTCCTCGCCCATCTGCTTTGCCGCGCGCATCTCGGTCAGCTGCATGTTGAGCTCAAACACCTCCTCCAGAAGCTCCGGGGGGACGGCCTGCTTCTTCTCCGCACCAGAGGTCCGGGCGGCATCGGTCGCCGCCTTCGACTGCTCCTCCATCTCGATACCCTGCAACGCGAGGAGGTGCTGCGTGCGCTGCACCGGATCCCGCAGCGTGCGATAGGCGTCGTTCAGCATCGAACTCTGCCGCAGCGCCGTCTCCTGCTCCTCATCCGGCCGGTTGACGAAGCGGTCCGGATGCAGCCTGCGCGAGAGCGCGTAAAACTGCTTCTCAAGCGCCGCCGTGTCGAGGCGAAGCTTGTGCTGGAGCTGGAAGACGGCAAAGAGATCGGTCGGGGAGTTCGTCAAGAGCACCTCAGAATCTACATTCCATTCCGCTTTAGTATCTCGCAAGGAAAGCACTCTGAAGCAGCAACGCCGCGGCTGCAGGAGTTCAGCGCTGCGGCGTTGATGTCAAGAAAACAGTCAGGATCGCCCGGACTTCTGTGCGGCGATCCAGCGATTCGTTCGGGCGTCCAGGATATCGAGCGGCAAAGCTCCGCCATCCAGAATCTCGTCATGGAAGGTGCGGATGTCGAACTTCGGCCCGAGCTCTTTCTGAGCACGATCGCGCAACTCGCGGATCTTCAGCTGCCCGAGCTTGTAGCTGAGCGCCTGCGCTGGCCACGCGATGTAGCGGTCCGTCTCCGACTGGATCGTCGGCTCGTCTACAGCTCCTGATTTACGGAAGAAGTCGACGACCTGATCGCGGCTCCATCCCTCGGAGTGGATGCCCGTATCGACGACCAGACGCACCGCCCGGAACAGCTCGCTCGACAGCCTGCCGTAGTCGCTGACCGGATCCTGGTAGAAGCCGACCTCTTTGCCGAGCTGCTCCGCGTAAAGAGCCCATCCTTCAATGTAGGCGGAGTTTCCACTATGGAGCCGGAACTTGGGCAGACCCGTGAGCTGCTGCTGGATCGAAAGCTGCATGTGGTGGCCGGGAATGCCCTCGTGGTAGGCAATCGCCTCGTCATCCACCAGGCTCCGGTGCTCAAACTGCGAGGTCGCAACGGAGACACGCCCCGGCCGCTTCCCATCCGGCGTTCCCGTCTGGTAGTGCGTTGCCATCGCTGACTGGAACGGCAGGGATCGCCTCCACCGTAACGGGCGACTTCGGCAGCAGCGTAAAGAGCTGCGGGAGCTTTGGCTCCATCTGTGCGATGTACCGGCGGAACTCGTCCAGGATCTGCTCCGACGAGGTCGGGATGTACTTCGGATTGGTCTTCAGCGACGCGCGAAATGCCGCGAGATCCGCAAACCCCTCTTTATGTGCGATCGCCGTCATCTCGCCCTCGATCCGGGCGATCTCGCGCAGGCCGATCTGATGGATCTCCTCGGGCTTCATGCTCGTCGTCGTACGGCCGTGGATGGCGTTCTGGTAGCGGCTCGCTCCTCCGGGCAGCGTCGCGACCGAAAGCTTCGTTCGACCGTGCGGGGCGTACTCCTTCTCAATAAACGTCGCGAAGCTCTTGTACGCCGGGATCACCTCGTTGTTGACCGCGTCAGTGATCTGCTGTGTGAGCCGCGTCTGGTCAGCCGCCGATATGCTGGCCGGATACTTCTTTGTCGGCCCGAGGAACGGATCAGCGGAGATCACACCTTGGCACTGCGCCGGCACCTTTTCCAGCAGAAACCGCACCGGCATCAGGTTGTCGCGGAGGCCCGCGCGCAGCACCTCGTCCGTCTGCTCAAACACACGAGGTATCTGGTGGAGCCGCGCGATGTAGTCCTCGTAGTGCTTCACGGAGTCGAGCGGAACCGAGAGCGGCAGATCGGCGAGGCCTGTGTGCGGCCCCTCCATCTGGTCCACCGGCATCTCGAAGTCCTTCAGATCGAAGTCGTCGACCCGCTGCTGGAGGCTGCGCACCAGAAGATCGTGCGAAAGCTGGTCCTGCTCCGTAAAGCCGTCCGTCGAGATAGCCTTCAGCTTTGCCAGAAAGCTTTGGTCGACGCGCATGTCGTTCGTTGATCGACGCCAGCGAGTGGTCGCTCAGCCGGTCGTTGTAGCGGTAGTCCCCGATGGCGGTCGCACGCTCCGGAGAGAAGCGCAGATCTGACTGGTACTGCTCCTCGAACAGGGCGTTCTGGGCGGAAGTGCGGTCGGCTGCGGAGACCGGGGCGGCTGCCTGCGCCATGGGCACAGCAAGGACGCATGCGGCGGCGAAAAGGGTGGAGCGGAGCAGAGTAAACATGTGGCTAGAAGCCTAGCAGAGCGACCGCCGGGGGCGCGAGCGTGCACGCTCCGCACATGCGCCCGTTCCTACGCTTTGCGGGCGACTGCTACTCGCGGAATCCCTTGCAGGTCGTCCAGGAACTGCACTCCGGCCCACCCCTGAAGGAGCTCCGTGATCGCCGCGCGCTGTCCAAACCCGATCTCCATGGCCAGCAGGCCACGCACCTTCAGCGCGGCGCGCGCCTGAGGGATCAGACGGCGGTACACCTCCATACCGTCCGCACCGGCAAAGAGCGCCTGCGCCGGCTCATGATCGCGAACCTGAGGGTGCAGCGATGCACGGTCGTGCTGCGGCACGTACGGCGGGTTGGATACGATCGCATCGAAGGCGGATCTCGGGTCTGGCAAAGACTCCAGCAGATCCGACGCAATCAGCCGGACCTGCCCTTCGAGCTCATGCGTCCGGACGTTGCGCCGCGCGATCTCGAGCGCCTCCGGCGAAAGGTCGACAGCGGTGATCGTCGCCTGGGACAGACGCGATGCAAGCGCAATCGCGATGGCTCCCGTTCCAGTTCCGATATCGAGGATCTGTAGCGGCACATTGTGCGGCAGTCGGGTCAGCGTCGCCTCAACCAGCAGCTCCGT
Source organism: uncultured Acidobacteriaceae bacterium (assembly GCA_963719405.1). GTDB lineage: Bacteria > Acidobacteriota > Terriglobia > Terriglobales > Acidobacteriaceae > Edaphobacter. The sequence goes on along the minus strand of OY970381.1, from coordinate 2,523,024 downwards.
CTCCGGCCTCGGGATCAGCACACCGGGCCCTACCTCAAGCGCGAGCCCGAAGAACTCCTGCGTCCCCGTAATGTATTGAACAGGCTCGAGCGTCAACCTCCGCTCAATGGCAGCGCTGTAGGCCACCTGCTCCTTCTCATTCAGAAGCCTGCCCGGGTAAGCGTAGATCGTGCTTCGCGGAAGCCTTAGAGCGTGCAAGAGAAGCAACTCGGCATCGCGTGCCGCCGTGGCTGCAAGATCGTTGTTACCGGCGAGCTGATCGGCCGCTGCGGAGACTGCCTGACGAAGAGTCATCTGTTCTGGTATCAGCAATTTGAAGACCAAGTTGATGCCCGGTTGAAATGCGCGGAGGCAGCGTGCGCAAGCTGCAGGATGAGCTGAAAGGCGCCTGAAAAGACACTCAACCGAGTGCCATGATCCCGACCGCTCGAAGTACCCGCTCCAACCCACAGAGATGAGAAGGGGACCAGTTCAGCGATTTCGGAATCGAACGGCAAACTTCTTCCTACATTCCCGATCCCAGCATCACGCCGCTGTCGGTTCGCCCTTCATCTTCTCCGCTATGTCGTGTGCGATCAACGCGTCGACCGTCGGCTGCAACTGGCCTTCCATCACCATGGCAAGCTGGTGATTCGTAAGACCGATGCGATGATCCGTCATCCGGTTCTGCGGAAAGTTATACGTGCGGATCTTCTCCGAACGGTCACCGGTACCCACCTGCTGCTTCCGGTCCTTCGCCTGAATCTGATGAATCCGCTCCGCCTCTACCTCGTACAAACGCGCGCGCAGCACCCGCATCGCCTTCTCGCGGTTCTTGATCTGCGACTTCTCGTCCTGGCAGGAGACCACCGTCTGTGTAGGAAGGTGCGTGATCCGGATCGCCGAGTAGGTCGTATTTACCGACTGGCCGCCCGGTCCCGAGGAACAGAACGTATCGATGCGCAGGTCCTTCGCTTCGATCTTGATGTCCACCTCCTCGGCCTCCGGCAGCACCGCAACGGTGATTGCCGAGGTATGCACACGACCCTGCGTCTCCGTCGCCGGAACCCGCTGCACCCGGTGAACGCCGGACTCGAACTTCATCTGCGAATACACCTTGTCGCCTTCAAAGATCGCGCTTACTTCCTTCAGGCCGTTGCCGATGCCGCTCTCCGACTGCGACAGGATCTCCACCTTCCAGCGGTGCTGCTCGGCGAAGCGGAGGTACATCCGAAACATCTCCGCCACAAACAGCGCAGCCTCGTCGCCGCCCGTTCCGGCCCGCAACTCGATGATGATGTTCTTGTCGTCGTTCGGGTCCTTGGGCAGCAGCAGCACCTTCAACTCGTCTTCAACCCCGGCCAGCCGCGGCTCCAGGGTGGCCAGCTCCTCGGTTGCCATGGTCCGGATCTCCGGATCGCTCTCGGCCAGCATCGCCCGTGCATCCGCGACAGCCTGCTGAATCGACCGGAACTGCCTGAACTTCTCCACGACCGGCTCGAGATCGCGGTGAGCCTTCGCCGTCGCCTGAAACTTCTTTTGATCGTTCACCAGCGTCGGGTCCGAGAGCTGGCGGCCGAGCTCCTCATAACGTGCTTCCATCTGATCTAAACGTTCCAACATGATGTGTGTCTCCTCCTGCGGCTCTGAGCAGGGCATAAAGCTTTGGGAATCGGGGGCGAAAGGAACAGGTGGGGACAGCTATGCAAAGTCGTGGCGGCCGGCGAGTACCAGGCCAGTCACGATGGGGGAGTTCACCGGATTTGCAAGCGCTTCGGACATGTTCGCTCATTTAGATGGTACAGCTTGCGTCAAGGATGCCGTCCTGGGATCAGCGGCACCCTCTACCGGCCTGCTCCCATCGACCGCAGCCGCCGGCGCTCCCGGCCGATATTCGACGGCAACTGACCTCCGCTGCCCAGATCGCATCCTTTCTTTGAGATAGCGAAGCTTGCAAGAGGTACACAATGGCACGATTTGAGGTGGTCGCTGCGCTCGCCGAGGAACTCGCGGCTGAGGGCGGCAGACTGAAGAAGCGCGCAGCGATCGCATCCGCTGTCAGCCGCATTGCGGCGGAGTCTCTCGAAGACGCCGGCCTCCTGGCTATGTACATCGCCGGCACCCCCTTTGCCGAGGCCGATGCACGAAAGCTCAACGCAGGTGGCGCTCTGCTTACACGCACCCTGCTTGCAATCAGCGGAGCGACCGATGCCGCTCTCACATCGGCGTATCGCCGCCATGGCGATCTCGGAGCGGCAGCCTTTGACCTCCTCGACGGCAAAGCTCCCGCTTCCGCCACACTGACGCTGTCCGATGTGGCGGAAGCCTTCGCCGGCATGGCAGTCGCAAGGTCGACGGCCATCCGCGCCTCCCTGGTTGAGGGTCTGCTCCGTCCAGCCACCGCTCTCGAAGCCAAGTACCTCCTGAAGCTGATGCTCGGCGACATGCGCATCGGCGTAAAGCAGAGCCTCGTCGAGGAGGCCATCGCGGTCGCGGCCGCCGCCAGCCGCTCTTCAGCCGCAGCGGACGCGCCAGCCGGAGCAGTTCCCGTCGCTGCCGTCCGCCACGCCGTCATGCTTGAGGCCGATCTTGCCTGGGCGCTGCGGCGTGCCTTCGAAGGTTCTCTGGAGGAGGCCCGTATGCGCCTCTTCCACCCGCTGGGCTTTATGCTCGCCAGCCCGGTCGATTCACCGGAAGAGGCGATCGACCGCTTCACCGCAAAACCCGCAAAGCCAAAGCCCCCGAAGGCCGCCCGGAAGACCAGCAGGAAGAAGACCTCGACCTCCGACGAGCCGACGACCCCGTCGGCCGATCTTGCAGCGGGCGACCCGGAGCAGTTCCACGACGCGCCCGCGCTCGACCTGCTTCCTGGCGCTGCCCCGGACATCACCGATCCGGAAGCCGGTACCGCCTCCCCGGATGCCACGGGAGGCGGCTCGCCGCAACCGGACCCGCAAACCGGAAATCCCCCCGCCCTCCGCGCATTTCTTGAGGACAAGTACGACGGCATGCGCGCCCAGATCCATTGCGGGGACTCCAGCCAGCCGGGCCGCGTCGCCATCTACTCCCGCAATCGCGAGGACGTCACCGAAAGCTTCCCGGAGCTCTGCGAGGCCTTCGCCCAAGTCGCCGAGACCGGCGTTGGAGCGCTGATCTTCGATGGCGAGATCCTGGGCTGGGACTTCGCGGAGACACGCGCCCTCCCCTTCGCCATCCTGGGTCAGCGCATCGGTCGCAAGCGCGTCTCGGATGAGATCCGCCGGCAGATCCCCGTTATCTTCATGGCATTCGACGTGATGTACGCCAATGGCGGGCTGCAGCTGCACCACCCCCTGAGCGAGCGACGCAATCTCCTTGAACGCCTGGTCGAGGAGATGGTTGAGTTCGTCTGCTCCCCGATCCACGCGCCGAAGCAGCCCTCCACCTCCCCCGGTCAATCCCAAACCGTGCTCTTCTTGGAGGAGGCCGCCGCCCGCCCATCTCAGCCTGACGTCGCCGGCCTCAGGCGCCTTCACCTCTCGCCCAGCCGCCTCGTCCAAAGCGCGGAGGACATCGACCGCGCGTACGCCGATGCCCGGGCCCGCGCCAACGAGGGCGTCATGCTCAAGGCCGCTGATTCCGCCTATCTGCCCGGCCGGCGCGGTCTCGCGTGGGTCAAGCTCAAGCGCGAACTCGCCACGCTTGACGTCGTCATCACCGGCGCGGAGTTCGGCAGCGGACGTCGCGCACAGCTCCTATCGGACTACACCTTTGCCGTTCGCGGACCGGCCGGCGAACTCCTCAACGTCGGAAAGGCCTACAGCGGTGTCACCGACATAGAGATCGCCGAGCTTACTGAATGGCTGAAGGCCCACACTCTCGAAGACTTCGGCCACTTCCGCACCGTCGAACCGCAGATCGTGCTGGAGGTCGCCTTCAACAACATCATGCGCTCCGACCGCCACGCCAGCGGCTTCGCCCTCCGCTTCCCGCGCATCATCCGCATCCGGGACGACAAGCCGGTCACCGAGATCGATACCGTGGAGCGGGTGGAAGAGGTCTACCAGTCACAGGTCGACAAGCCGGCCGCACCCGAAACGGAAGACGACGACATCTGATCCATCCGTTCGCCCAAATCCCCCTGCAGGCATGGATCTGACGCACCGCCTCGGTTCGAGGACCTCCGATCTAACCGGATCGCTTGGTCCGGAGGATGTCCTCGCAGTTGAAACAAAGCCGCCGCCCCACACCGGGCCTTCCACTCTCCCGGCGATTCCGCGGAATCACTTGCAGCCGTGTACATTTCTCCGTCGTGTGAAAGACCTCGCTCTCCTCCGACCACGTCGGGGGGATCTCGGGTGAGATCTCAGGCTGATCCGGAAACTCGAAGCGCAGGTTCATCGCTCTCCCAGCATAGCTGTCCATGCCGTGAAAATCAGCCCTGCGTCACCCCCTACGCTGCACATGAATCACTGATTCACGCCGCCGCATCTCATGACCATGGAATACAGACAACTTGGCAGATCAGGACTCAAGGTGCCCGAGCTTTGCTTCGGCGCAGGAACCTTTGGCGCAGGTGACGAGTTCTTCAAGGCATGGGGCGAGACCACCCAGGACGAAGCCCGCAAACTCATCGACATCTGCATGGAAGCCGGTGTGAACTTCTTCGACACCGCCGACATCTACTCGAACGGCGCCAGCGAAACCATGCTCGGCAAGGCGCTCTCCCACCTCAAGCGCGAAGACATCCTCATCTCGACCAAGGCCACCTTCCGCTTCGGCTCCGGACCCAACGACGTCGGCTCCAGCCGGTATCACCTCACGCAGGCGCTCGAGGGCTCCCTCAAGCGCCTCAACATCGACTACGTTGACGTCTACCACCTCCACGCCTTCGACGCGACCACGCCCGTCGAAGAGACCCTCAACACGCTCGACAAGTTCGTCCGCGAGGGCAAGGTCCGCTACATCGCCTGCTCGAACTTCTCCGGCTGGCACCTTATGAAGTCGCTCTCCGTCTCCGAGCGCTATGGCTGGGCCCGCTATGTCGGCCACCAGGTCTACTACTCGCTCGTCGGTCGCGACTACGAGTGGGAGCTCATGCCGCTCGCCGTCGACCAGGGCCTCGGCGCCCTCGTCTGGTCGCCCCTTGGCTGGGGACGCCTCACAGGCAAGATCCGCCGTGGCCAGCCGCTTCCAGAGACTAGCCGCCTCAAGACGCAATCCGTGGTCGACGCCGGGCCACGTCCCAACGAAGAGTACCTCTACAAGGTTGTCGACGCGCTCGACGAGGTCGCGAAAGAGACCGGCAAATCCATCCCTCAGATCGCCCTCAACTGGCTCCTCCGCCGACCCACCATCTCCACCCTCATCATCGGCGCCCGCAACGAGGAGCAGCTTCGCGCCAACCTCGCCTCCACCGGCTGGAAGCTCACCCCGGAACAGATCGCCACACTTGATGAGGCCAGCAAAACCGACCTCGCCTACCCCTACTGGCACCAGGTCCAGTTCAACGAACGCAACCCCTTCCCCGTCCCCCAGGGCTGAAGGGTACTCCTCACTCAACCTCCGCACGGGCAGCCTCACCGCTCCGTCAGAAGTCAGGGAAATTGATGATCTTAGGACCGCGGCGAAGCCCACACCGCGGTCCTTTCCTTCATACTGGATAGCAACCATGCACTTAGACTTCCTTGGCTCCCTCACCCGCACCCACATGTGCGGAGACCTCCGCCCCACACAGGCGGGCGAAGACGTCGTCCTCATGGGCTGGGTCAACCGCCGCCGCGACCACGGCAACCTCATCTTTCTCGACCTCCGCGACCGCACCGGCATCACCCAGGTTGTGCTCGACAAGGAGCTCTCCGGCCCTGCCCACCTCAAAGCCGAGGCGGCTCGTCCCGAGTTCGTCGTCGCCGTGCGCGGCAAGGTCCGCGAACGCGGTCAAGGCCTCAAAAATCCCAAGATGGACACGGGCGATATCGAAGTCATCGGCCACGAGCTCCTCCTGCTCAACGACGCAAAGACGCCTCCGTTCTCGCCCGCCGAGGACGCCATCGCCAACGAAGAGGTCCGCCTGAAGTACCGCTACCTCGACCTCCGCCGCACCGAGATGCAGCACAACTTCGCTCTTCGGTCCCGCGTCGCCATGGCCATCCGCAACTTCCTCGTCGGCGAAAACTTCCTGGAGATCGAAACCCCCTTCATGACGCGTTCGACACCGGAAGGTGCCCGCGACTACCTCGTACCCTCCCGCGTCCACGGCGGCCACTTCTACGCCCTCCCGCAGTCTCCGCAGATCTTCAAGCAGATCCTCATGATCTCCGGCTTCGACCGCTACTTCCAGATCGCGCGCTGCTTCCGCGACGAAGACCTCCGCGCCGACCGCCAGCCCGAGTTCACCCAGATCGACCTCGAAACCACATTTCCTCAGCAGTCCACGATCTTCCGCATCGTCGAAGGCTTCCTCGCCGCCGCATTTGCTACCGCCGGCGTTACACTCTCCGGAAACTTCATCCAGATGACCTACGACGAAGCCATCCGCAGGTACGGCATCGACAAGCCCGACATGCGCCTCCCCGCCCTCGTCGATCTCTCCGACACCCTCACACCTGAGCTCCGTGCCACCCTGAAGATCGAGCAGTCGCTGCCCATCCTCGGCTTCACCATCCCCCGCGTCGGCACCCTCTCCGGCACACAGCGCCGCGCCCTCGTCGACGAGATCCGCACCTTCTTCGGCGAAACCGGTCTCGATTTCCTCGACACCGCCCGGCTTCGCACCAACCCCGACTTCCAGCCACTCGCCGAGGCCATCGGCGCGAAACTTAACGCCGAACAGATCGTCTTCTGCGGTGCAAACTTTACGACCGAAGACCTCGCTGTCGTCATCACTCCAAAGCCCGGCACCCCCCAAAAGTGGAACCACGACCCACATTGGATCTTGAAGCGCGTCGGCGCCCTCCGTCTCGAGCTCGCCCGCAAGTTCGCCGACAAGCACAAGCTCTTCGAGCAGACAGGCACCGCAAACGATTACAAATTCCTCTGGGTCACCGACTTCCCTATGTACGAGTGGAACGAAGAGCACGGAACCTGGGACGCCGCGCACCACCCCTTCACCTCGCCCCACGAGGACGACATCACCTCCGGTCGCCTCGTCAACGATAAGGGCGCCGTCCGCGCGCTCGCCTATGACATCGTCCTCAACGGCACCGAGCTCGGCTCCGGCTCCATCCGTATCCATCGCAAAGACGTCCAGGCCGAGATCTTCCGCTCACTCGGCATGAGCGATGAGGAAGCGAAGGCCCGCTTCGGCTTCTTCCTCGACGCCCTCGAGTACGGCACGCCGCCCCACGGCGGCATCGCCCTCGGCCTCGACCGCATCGTCATGATCCTCGCCGGTGCCCAGTCGCTCCGTGAGGTTATCGCCTTTCCCAAGACCGCCAAGGCCATCGACCTCATGGTCGACGCGCCTACCCCGGTCAGCGACCAGCAGCTCCGGGATCTCAGCCTGCGCACCGTCACCCGCAGCTGATCCCGGCGCACGCCCACATCCGGCTCGCCCGTGTCGCACATCCTCCGGCGCATTCTGTAGAATCGCAAGCGCTCGGAGGTTCTACCAAACGATGTCATCGAAGCGCCTCAACCCACTGCTGCAGATTGCCGCGTGCACATCCATTGCCGCGTGCAGGCTTCTCGCCCCCCTGCCATTACAGGCGCAAACACCACCCGCGGCCGCAGGCCAGCAGTTCTTCTCCAACTGGCCCCCGGGCATGAGCCCGCAAGAGGTCGGCCCACTTCTCGCGAAGCACTTCGTCGGGAGCCCCCATCAGTACGGCGCCACCATCCACTACTCCGAGACCGTCAGCTGGTACGGAGCGCTCGAGATCGCCCAGCTCACCCACAACGCCCAGCTCACCGACGACCTCGCCAGGCGCTTCCAGCCGCTTATGCCCGGCGGCGCAGAGGGCTCCCGCGTTCCCACCAGCGGTCACGTCGATCGGTCCGTCTTCGGCGCAGCCCCACTTGAGCTCTACATCGCCACTCACAAGCCCGAGTACCTCAGCCTCGGCCAGGGCTACGCCGACCGCCAGTGGGCCCATCCCGATCCCTCAGGCCTCTCCGGCGAGACCCGCTTCTGGATTGACGACATGTACATGATCACCCTCCTGCAGGTGGAGGCCTTCCGCGCCACCAATGACCCCAAGTACCTCGACCGCGCCGCCACCGAGATGGTCGCTTACCTCGACAAGCTCCAGCAGCCCAATGGCCTCTTCTTCCACGCCCCCGATGCCCAGTTCTTCTGGGGCCGCGGCGACGGTTGGATGGCCGCCGGCATGTCCGAGCTCCTCCGCTCGCTGCCTGCCAATCACCCCCAGCGCCCCCGGATCCTCGCCGGCTATCGCAGCATGATGGGCGCGCTCCTCAAATACCAGGACAAGGACGGCGCCTGGCGTCAGCTCATCGATAAGGAGGAGACCTGGCCTGAATCCTCCTCTACAGGCATGTTTACCTTTGCCCTTGTCTCGGGCGTCCGCAACGGCTGGCTCGACGCCGCCACCTACGGACCCGCCGCTCGCCACGGCTGGATCGCCCTCGTCGGCTACATCGACCAGAACGCCGACGTTACCCAGGTCTGCGAGGGCACCAACAAGAGCGACAAGCTCGACTGGTACCTCCTCCGCAAACGCCGCACCGGAGACTTCCACGGCCAGGCCCCCGTCATGTGGGCCGCCGCCGCCCTCCTTCGCTGACCGCGCACACCGAACACCAGGCAACTCACACCATGAACTCATACAGGGAGGCAATGTGCATCGACGAAATCTGCTCAAAGGAATTGGTGCGGCGGCAATGATGTCCGCGATGGTCGACCCGAGCGCCGAGGCGCAGGGAGAGGACACCGTCTACGAGCTCCGCATCTACCACCTCAACGAGGGCAAGCAGGACCTCATCCTCGAACGCTTCCGCACCAAGGAGACCAGGATCTTCGAGCGCCTGGGCATGCACGGTGTGGGCTACTGGGTCGCCACAGAGGAGCCGCTAGCCGGGCGCACCCTGATCTACCTGCTTCGCCACAAGAGCCGTGAGGCCGCAAGGGAGAGCTGGGCCAGATTTTCCACGGATCCCGAGTGGGTCGCTCTCAAAGCGGAATCGGAAAAGGACGGCACCTTTGTCAACAAGCACGAATCCACCTTTATGAAGCTGACAGACTTCTCGCCCAAGGTATAACCGGACGCCCGAGTGCTCTCGTCTCTCGCGGTCGATCATCCCGGATGCCGCATCCGGGATGTCGATGGCCCTCGTGGACACACCCCGAGGGCCATCCCGGTCAGAGCGGCCTCCGGTCATCTGCTATCATTTCGGCGCGACGTGGGCCCCTTGTTACAGGAGTGCTCAACATGGGCGTCAATAGCTTCATTTACAGTGGCAAAGGTCTGAACCTGACGGAGCAGTTTGAAGGCTGCCGTCTGTGCGCCTACAGAGATCAGGTGGGCGTCCTCACCATCGGCTACGGTCACACCGGTGCAGATGTCACATCCGGCCTCACCATCACGCAGCAACAGGCAGAGGCGCTCCTGAGCAAGGACATCCTGTCCGCTGCCACCTGCGTCAACAACGCGGTCAAGGTCCCGCTCACCCAATGCGAGTTCGACGCTCTGGTCGACTTCGTCTTCAACCTCGGCGCAGGTGCCTTCACCAGATCCACCCTTCTGGCTGATCTGAACGCCGGAGACACCGCTGCTGCCGCCGCGCAGTTCGACTCGTGGGACCGCGCCGGTGGAGTCGCTGTCGCTGGTCTCCTTCGTCGTCGACAGGCCGAAACCGATCTATTCAAAACACCGGGCTCGCCGCCGCAGAACGGATGACCCTCGCCTGTTCAGGCGAGATGTGCCGGTGACACACCCGGAATTGGGCCCAGCTATCACACCCCAAGGACTCCCACATGCCACCAGAGTTCGTGCAAACGGCCCCCGTCTCCTCGCTCCCAGACCCGAATACTGATCCGATCTTCGCCCGGCTCGAAGACCAGATCGATTGGTACGACCGCAAAAGCCGCTCCGCCAGGCGGGTCTACAAACGCATCAAGGTCGTCGAGATCCTCGCCGCATCTGCGATCCCCTTTCTCGCCGGCCTCAGCTTCCCGCGCGACAAGCTCGTCACCGCAGGCCTGGGCGTTCTCATCACGCTCCTCGAAGGCCTCCTGCACCTCAATCAGTACCAGCAGAACTGGACGACCTACCGTTCCACCTGCGAGGCGCTCAAGCACGAAAAGTTCGTGTACCTGGCAAATGCCGGGCCCTACGCGACCGCCTCCTCACCGCACGCTCTGCTCGCCGAACGCATCGAATCCACGGTCTCGCAGGAGCATGCGCAGTGGGCATCGATCCAGCAGCAAACGGCAAAGCCGGACTCTGGCGCGACTGCGGCAGCGTAGTTGAGCCGCCGGTCCTCGCCGGCATCTAGAATACCTGCGCGAGTCTCTCGCGAAAGGACGTCATGGGCTGCGTCTTTGTCAGCTACCGAAGAAAGGACTCACAAGGCGAAGCCGGGCGTCTCTTCGACGATCTCGTCTCCCGGTTTGGTCACGAATCCGTCTTCATGGACGTGTCCGCCATCGAACCCGGTCGCGATTTCAGAAAGGCCATCGACCACAGCGTGACAACCTGCAGCATCTTGCTCGCGCTCATCGGGCAGGATTGGCTCGACGCCAGGGACGCTTACGGAAATCGCCGTCTCGACGACGCCAACGACTTTGTCCGGCTCGAACTCGCCTCTGCGCTCCGCCGCGATATCCCGGTCGTCCCGGTGCTCGTTCGTGGAGCAAGGATGCCCGGGATCGAACATCTTCCGGAAGATCTCCGCGAGCTCGCCTATAGAAACGCGGTGGAGTTAACGCACGCGCGCTGGAAGTCCGACGTACATCTGCTGATTGAGGCGCTACGCCCTTACGTCGATCCCGTTCCCGCCGACAGAACGGAGGCTGCAGCTCGACACGTCACCAGCACCTCGCAGGCAGCACCCGAAACATCCAGACGATTCTTTAGCCAGCACGCGGGCGCTGCAGAGACCCAGACCGCGATCCAGCCCGCTACCCTCGAGCGCGTCAGCCATCACCTGGCGGGCTACGTAGGCCCAGTCGCAGAGCTCATCGTCAAGGCTGCAGCCAGGCGATGCTCCACGCCTCAGGATCTGATCGCCGCAGTTGCCCGAGAGATCGACGACGACGCAGAGCGATCCAGGTTCTTCAAGGCCTGCCGCGACTAGCTCCCGCGATTAGCTCCCGCGACAAGCTCTCAGACCGCGGCAAAACCTCTTCCGTAAACCCTCCGCATCATCTGTCCTCAAGCATTCGCAGCGCCTTCGCAAGACTTACCCGCATCCGGTTGAATGAGGCCGCCACCACCGCGATCTCGTCCTTGCCCCCAAGCTGCAACGGAGGCACATCCTTCTCGCCGCGGCTCACCAGGTCCGCTGTGTGCGACACGAGGCGCAGCGGCCGGATCACAAACCAGAAGGCCCCCGCATCCAGAGCCAGAATGCCCAGAAGAATTGTTAGTCCCAAAGACAACATCAGCCGGCGGTAAGCAAGGTTCGCGATCTGCAGCGGTACCGACAACGGCACCGAGACGATCTGCGCTCCGATGACCTCGTTCTTCTTCCATCCAAAGCCGTTCGCTGCCCCGTAAACCGCAATCATGGCCGGAGGCGCGGCCGATGGAACACTGTGGCACTGCAGGCACTCCGGCGTCGCCACAATCGGATTAGCCAGGTAAAGAACCGGTCCGCTCGGCGTCTCGCGCAAACCGCTCACCTCCTTCTCCCCGGTGTGATCGCGAAGATGGTGGATGATGTCAGACTCCCAATCGGAAGCCCGGTCTTCGAGATTTGTGGGATTCAGCGCGGCTTCCTTGTACGCGTACTCCGGGTAGTCCTTGCGAAGGTTGTTGAAGGTCGTCGTAGCTCCGTGAAACGGAATCGTCTCAGGCAGAAACCGGACCCGGTGACGGGGATTTTGCTGAAGCAGCGGCGACACGTCGTCAGAGATATAGTCCCTCACAGACTTGGTGCTCGCCAGCATCAGCTGCGCCTCCTGCAAGACCTGCTCCCGCGCATTGCCGACAAGAAAGCTGTAAGCCAGGTGAGAGATCAACAGCCCGCCGGAGCCAAAGACAACAAGCAGGATGAGGTTGAACTTCGCGAGCAGCTTCATGCAATCCCCCGATCCTCATGGAGGGCCCGGAAAACAATTCACTGAACGATATACCAGCGTCGAGGCTTCTGACACACGAGGTCACGTCGCGTACCCCATCGGCCTCCCAACGGGGTCGCCCGCAGCGCGGCTCAGTTCATCCAGCGCTTGTCGTTCTGCTGACGCATCTTCTCGCGCTCCGTCTTTGCCGCGCGATTCTCCAGATCGTCCGGATCCACGTATCGCCCGTCCTTGTCAAAGTGCACCTCGCGGTTCTGCTTCCGCATGTACACCTCGAACTTCCTCGCCGCCCGCCTGCGCTTCCATCGGTAGTACCCGTTGCGCATCCCAAACATCTGCTCCGACAGCCCAAACGCCAGCCCGCGCCGCGGCGCAAACCGCACGTACAGAAATCCGCACATCGCGCCTGAAAGCTGCAGCAGCGCGTTGAAGCTGTCGGCCTGCTTCAGCAGAATCGCCACTGCAATCAGGATGTAAATGGCGACCATGTACTTCGCCTTGATCCGAAGCACAAACCACAGCAGAAACTCCTGGTCGCCAAACAGCATCGCAATCGCGATCAGCATCCCGAAGATGCCGGACCACGGCCCCAGACCAGCCGACGCAGGATGGAGACCGAACACCCGCGTAAATGTCAGGGCGCTCCCCATCAGCGCGCCCCCGATCACCGACGTTCCATACAGCTCCGCGACCCACCGCCCGCCGTACGATCCCTCCAGCAGCGACCCCGTAAACCACAACGTCAGCATCCCAAACAGCGTTCCAAGGATCCCCTGCTCGATCACAGAGTAGGTGGCCACCTGCCAGATCTGCCCCCGCAGCAAGGCCACCGGCACCAGAATCAGATGCGAGATCAGCGCATCCACCGTCGATCGCGAGACCCAGGACAGGATCGCCAGGGCAAAGAAGACACCGACGTTGAGCAGGATCAGCTGGCGCGTGACGCCGGCAAACGGTGGAAGACTAAGCGAAGTGGATTGCGAACGGCGCATAAGAACCCGGACCTGAAGGAGCGGCACTCACCTGCCGCCCCACCTATTTGACCACGCCGGGCCGTGTGCTCTCTACCTCTCTGTGATCCCTGGCACCGCAGCCGCCCTATTCCTTTGCTGGCGTACCCGTCCGGGCAGGCGCCGCCGTCCGGGCAATCGGCAGCGGAAGCACCGCTATGCTGCGATGACCCGCCGCATCCACTGACCTCACCCCGAACACCACGTTGTCCTTCGAGATCGGCAGCTTGATATGCGTCTCCGCCCCCGCCGATAGCACCATCGTCCACACCGGCTCCTCGGTCGTCCTCCAGACGACCTCGTAGGTCGTTCCAGCCGGTGCACCCGCCGGTGCCTCCCACGTCAGCTCCGTGTTGTTATCCAGCGCCTGCGTCAGGATGTGCACATCTGCCGGAAGCCCCGGAGCTGCCGCCAGATCCCCCAACGTCGCCGCATTCAGCCGCGCAACGTCGGCCACATAGTTGAAATCCACGAACTTCAGCAGATCTCCGTACTCCACTCCGCCCTCCGTCCGCACGTTCTGGTGCTGATGGTCGAAGTTCTCCCTCCACTCCGTCAGCCGCACCGCCGTAAACCCCTCGAGGTTGAAGCTCGTGTGGTCGCCGCCCCGCAGAAACCGGTCGCTGCGGAAGATCAGCACAGGATGAAACGGCGGAACTACCCGGATCGCATTCGACCTGGGCTTCCCCGGCCCCGGATTCGCAGCCCTCTGCGATCCCGCGGCAAAGTAGCTCGCGCTGATGTCCACCATCGCCCGTGCCAGCTCCCGCGAACTTGAATCGCTCTCCGCGCCCAGCCGCTCGATCGCCCTTACCTGCTCCGCCGTCGCAGATGGCGGCACGCCCTCGGAAAACACGCGCAGCGCCGTCTTGTCAGCCATCGTGTCGCCCGGTGTCGTATCGCCGCCCACAATATCGTTGTTCAGCACGGCCTCCAGCTGCCATCCCTCGCTCTTCGCCAGTCGCGCCAGGTGCCTGCTCCCGTTCAGCCCCTGCTCCTCACCCGCAACCGCCACAAACACGATCGTCGATGGAAACTTCAGCTTGCTCAGCACCCGCGCGCACTCCAGGGACACGGCCACGCCGCTCGCATCGTCGTTCGCCCCGGGCGCCGCATCGTGCGTGTTCATCGTGTCCGAGTTCCGCGAATCATAGTGCCCCGTCACCAGCACCCGCCGCGCCGCCTGCGCCGGATCCGTCCCCTTCAGCACCGCATACACGTTGGTCAGCTTCGTCGGCTTCAGGATCCGCGTGTTCGGCGCGCCAGGCTCCGTATAAACATCGCGCTTCACCTCCAGGCAGCCGCCGCACTCCGCCGAGTACCGCCCGAACTCCGAGGCGATCCAGTCCGCCGCCGCGTTCGCCCCCGTTCCCGGCTTCAGATCCGTCTCCATGCTCGAAAGCGTGCTCCGGTTGTTGAAGCTCACCAGCTTCTCGATCGTCGCCTGGATCCGCGCGCTCGAGACCTGCCCCAGCGCTGCGGCAATCGCAGGATCTGCCGGCAACGGAGCCAAAGGCCGCCCAACCGGCGCCTGTGCGTACAGCAAAGCTCCACAGGCGAGCCCCATCGTCGTGCCCACAGCGACCTGCCGAATCAACCGAGATGCCCTCTGCATTCTTTCCTCCACAAAACTCCGTTCTCGCGCCCGCTTGACGCCGAAACGTATGGCCGATAGAAAATAGCCTAGCGGGGGCTCTTCCGGTTCTTCACAACATCGTATAGGCAGCTCCCCACCCGGAAACATGGAGGCACCGTAATGGCTGTAGTTTGCCCCGAATGCGACAACCCAATCACCGTCAACGTGGACGAAGTTGACGAAGGCGAAACCGTGCAGTGTGATGAATGCGGTCTGGATCTCGAGGTCGTCTCGCTCGATCCGCTCGAGCTCGCTCCAGTCGATGACACCGGCTACGACGATGAGGCCGAGTCCCCCGTCGAGGAGGAGGAAGAAGAGTAACGCCCTGTATACTCAAGCCCATGAAGCTGAGCTCCAAATCGACGTCGCTGCAGCGCAATGCCGCCCTCCTTCTGATCTCCGGGCTCCCGTGGATGGTTCCCGCTGCCGCATCTCTGGTCGGCTCCCCGGCCCTTGCACAGCAGCGCGGTGCCGCCCAGCGCATCGTGCAGGGCAAGGTCACCGACAAAGGCGAAGCTCCGCTCCGTGGCGCCATCGTCTACCTCAAGGACGATCACACCCTCTCCGTCAAAAGCTTCATCTCCGATGACAACGGCGGATATCGCTTCGGTCAGCTCTCGCAGGCTACCGACTACGAGGTCTGGGCAGAGGTCTCCGGCAAAAAAAGCGCCGTCAAATCCATCAGCTCCTTTGACAGCAAGAACGACATCGTCATCAACCTCAAAATCGACACCAGCAAGTAGCCCGCGCCTGCGCACGTTAGATCTTCGCGGAGCCACGCAGACAAGCTCCGGTTCACAAACTTCCATCTCATAACAACCCGCTCCCCGGCTGTACATCTGACCGTCGTCTGCCCCGCATCCATGCGGAAATGAGTCCAGATGAAAACCTCTCCTCCCCTTCCCCAAACCTTGAGCTTGATCCTCCATCCGGCGGTCACGCCCGCGTAAGCCGTCGAAGCTTCGTGCGTGCCGCCACCGGAGTCATCGCAGCCTCAGGCATCGGAGCGGCGGGCCAGCAGCCCAGACCCAATCAGCAGGACGCCGTCCAGCTCCCGCAACTCCACGCCGCCACCGAGGCTCCGGAGAAGACCCCCGGCCCCTTCAAAGCTCCGTCCCAGCGTGTCGGCTTCGCCGTCGTTGGACTCGGCCACCTCACCCTGAACCAGATCCTTCCCGCCTTCGGCGCCAGCAAGCTCTGCAAGGTCACCGCGCTCGTCAGCGGAGATCGCGAGAAAGCCCGCAAAGTCGCCGCACAATACGGCATCCCAGACTCTGGCCTCTACGACTACACCACCTACGACAAGCTCGCCGACAACCCCGACGTCCAGGTCATCTACATCGTCCTTCCCAACAGCATGCACGCGGAGTTCACCATCCGCGGAGCAAAGGCCCGCAAGCACATCCTTTGCGAGAAGCCCATGGCAACCAGCGCGCACGACTGCGAACGCATGATCGCCGCCTGCAGGCAGGCAAACGTCAAGCTCATGATCGCCTACCGCCAGCAGTACGAGCCCATGAACCGCGAGATCGTCAAACTGCGCAAAGCCGGCAAGCTCGGCGCCTTGAAGAGCTACATCGCCACAAACGGTCAGGACCAGGGCGACCCGAACCAGTGGCGGCAGAAGCTCAAACTGTCCGGTGGTGGCTGCCTCCCCGACGTCGGGATCTACTGCCTCAACGCCGCCCGCTTTCTGTCCGGAGAGGAGCCCACCGAGGTCTGGGGCACCGTCTACCAGCCAAAGGATGACCCCCGCTTCACCGAGGTCGAAGAGACCTGCACCTTTGGCATGCGCTTCCCCTCCGGCCTCGTCGCCGTCTCCTCCTCCGGCTATGGCTCGCACCGCTCGCAGATGCTTCGCCTCGAAGGCGAGCGCGCCTGGGCCGAGCTCAGCCCCGCCTTCGCCTACAGCGGCCTCAAACTCCGCACCTCCACCACCGTCGACGGCCAAAACGTTGTCACCGAGCCCCAGGTGGAGTCCAAAGACCAGTTCGCCACCGAGATGGACCACATGGCACTCTGCGTTCAGAGCAATCGTGAGCCCCACACCGGCGGCGAAGAAGGTCTACAGGATCAGCGCATCACCGACGCCATCTACGAGTCCGCCCGCACCGGCAAGGTCGTCAAGCTCTCCCCGCCTCCCGGCCCAACCCGCGGCCCCGAGCCCTCCGAAAGCTGACATCCCGAGGACATTCCGAGGTGAGAGACCCCATCGGCCCCTCTCCACCTCTACGCCGCAACGATCCGGTCCCCATGGCTCCTCGGTTGGCTCACCACCAGAAACCGCGCGTCCGCCTCACTCTGATTCAGCGCCTGGTGCCACCGCCCAGGCGCAATCTCAATCCCATCGCCTGCCCCCATCCGGTGCTCGCTTCCATCTACCTCCATCGTCAGCTCCCCTGCAAGCACGTAGAAGAACTGCCGCGAACGCTGGTGCATATGCCGCACCTCCATCGCCCCCGCCGGCATCCGCTCCTCGATCACGCTCAACTCGCCACTTTGTACGAGGTGCCATCCGTCGCAGTCCGCCCCCTCAACTCCTCCCCACCGGTAATGCTCCGCAACAGACCTGTTGACCGGCAGCTTCATCATCTCCATCCCGGAATCCCCTCTCGAAGACCGAGATCATAGCACCTCCCGGAGGCAAACAAAAGGCGAAGAGGTGTACCCTGTATCTGGCCATGATCAGTCCCTCACAACCGGACCGCTTCGGCTTCCTCCACATCGATCTCAACAGCTTCTTCGCGTCCGTCGAACAACAACTCCACCCGGAGTACCGCGGCAAACCCCTCGGCGTCTGCGGAACCATGGCCGACACCGGCGCGCTCATCGCCGCCTCCTACGAGGCCAAAGCCCTCGGCATCCATACCCTCACCAAGGTCGGCGAAGCCAAACGCCTCTGCCCCGACATCATCCTCGTCAACGGCTCCCATACCGTCTACGCCGAGTTCTCCCACAAGATCGCCGCCGCCGTCGAACGCTGCTGCCCCGTCGCCCACACCCCGTCCATCGACGAGATGGTCTGCCAGCTCCTCGGCCGGGAACAGGAGCCGCCCGCAGCCCGCCGCATCGCTCTCTCCATCAAGCAGGCCATCCGCGACGACGTCGGCGAAACCCTCCGCTGCTCCATCGGCATGGCGCCCAATCGCTACCTCGCCAAGATCGCCTCCGACATGCAGAAGCCCGACGGCCTCATCGGACTTCTGCCCTCGCAGCTCCCCCGCGCCATCGCCCACCTCAGCCTTCGCGACCTCCCCGGCGTCGGCGCCCGCACCGAAGCCCGCCTCAACCGCAAGGGCATCACCACCATGGAGCAGCTCCTCGCCCTCGACCGCCCCGGCATGCACGGGCTTTGGGACTCCGTCTGGGGCGACCGCCTCTTCCACTGGCTGCGCGGCGGCGTCACCGGAGACGACGGCGCACCCGTCGCCTCCGACATCCAGAAGTCCCTCGGCCACTCCCACGTCCTCGGTCCCGAACACCGCTCCGCCGAGGGCGCCTGGGCCGTCGCTCACAAGCTCCTCCACAAGGCCGCCATGCGCCTCCGCATGGAATCCTTCTACGCCGGATCCATGGCCGTCACCCTCAAGTACGCCCTCACTCGCGATCAGGTCGCCGCACGCGCCCGCGATGAAAAGGCGCAGTCGTCCCCACGCACCCGCACAAAACAACACACCAGCGGCATCCAGCACACCGGCTGGGCCATGGAGGCCCGCTTCCGCGACGCCCAGGACACCCTCACACTCCTCGACATCCTCCGCAAGCTCTGGAGCAAGCGCCCCTCCGGTCCCGACTACGACCGGCCCTTCTTCGTCGGCATCACCCTCCGCGATCTCATCCCCGCCTCCGAGCACCAGGCCGAGCTCTTCGCCGACCCCAACAATCGCGCCGGCCTCTCCGCCACCATGGACAAGCTCAACCTCAAATTCGGCCACACCACCGTCCACTTCGCCGGCATGCTCCCCGCGCGCGACTCCGCCCCCACCCGCATCGCCTTCACCCAGATCCCCGTCCAGTACGGCGTGGATTACATGTAGCTGGGCTCCTCTTCTCTCGGATCTCGAACGGTCGAACCTGCGCTACAATCATCGCCTCTCAAGGGGGGCAAATCCCATGCCACTCGATATGGACAAGCTCAACGCGTTTGTCGGTCAGTTCGTCTCCGATCTGGGCGCAACCGTGCACGCCGGCATGGTCGTCATCGGCGACAAACTCGGTCTCTACAAGGCTCTCGCCGCGCATCCCATGACCTCGGCAGAGCTCGCCTCCACCACCCAAACTGACGAGCGCTACGTCAGAGAGTGGCTCAGCTCGCAGGCCGCCGGAGGGTACGTCACCTACAACTCCGGGACAGACCAGTTCAGCCTCAGCGAAGTGCAGGCCTTTACCCTCTCCGACGAGAACAGCCCTGCCTATCTGCCCGGTGCATTTGAACTCGCTCTGGGCTCCCTTGCCGCCGTCCCCCGCATCACAGAGGCCTTTCGCAGCGGTGCTGGCATGGGCTGGAACGAGCACGTCGACGGCGTCTTCCACGGCTGCGAAAGATTCTTCCGCCCCGGCTACGCCGCCAACCTCGTAAGCTCCTGGATTCCCGCGCTCGAAGGAGTTCAGCAGAAGCTTGAGGCAGGAGCCCGTGTCGCCGACATCGGCTGCGGCAAAGGCGCCTCCACCCTCCTGATGGCCGAGGCATTTCCGTCCTCCCATTTCTTCGGCTTCGACTACCACGACAAGTCCATCGAGGCTGCCCGTGAATCCGCCGGGAGAAAAGGCCTCGGCGACCACGCGAAGTTCGAGGTCGCCAAGGCCAAGGAGTACCCCGGAAAAGACTTCGACCTCGTCGCCGTCTTTGACTCGCTGCACGACATGGGCGATCCCGTCGGAGCCGCCGCCCACGTCCTCGGCTCCCTCTCCAAAGACGGCACCTGGATGATCGTGGAGCCCTTCGCCAACGACGACCTCAGCGACAATCTCAATCCGGTCGGCCGCGTCTACTACTCCTTCTCCACCTTGCTCTGCACCCCCTGCTCCCGCTCGCAGGAGGTCGGTCTCTGCCTTGGCGCGCAGTCCGGTGAAGCACGGATGCGGGACGTCATCACCTCCGCCGGCTTCACCCGCTTCCGCCGCGCGGCGGAGACGCCCTTCAACATCGTCTACGAAGCCCGCCCCTGAATCGAGCTCCGCAAACGTAACCTCGCCATCCTCTGCACCAGCCCTGCCCTCGCCGCCTCATACGGGTCCGCAGGCGCGAGCCCGTTCGTCCGTCCGGCCCCCGCACCACATGACATCTGTCACCTCACATCCCTGACACCCGCCACTTGGTCCGCGCCTCCGGACAGGCGCAAGCTCTCTTCATGCTTCGGTGAGTCCTCCCCCAGACTCACCACTTCCAAGGAGAGCCCCATGGCCGCCACCGCCGTCAACTTCAGCGCCAACACATCCGCCTCGGCCACCGCCACCCCGGTCGCCGAACTCCGCAACCTTTCCAAGCGATACAAGACGACGACCGCTCTCGACGGCCTCTCGCTCTCCCTCTACCCCGGCGAGATCGTCGCGCTCCTCGGCCCCAACGGCGCCGGCAAGTCCACCGCCGTACGCCTCCTGCTCGGTCTCACCTCGCCCACCTCCGGCACCGCCCGCGTCTTCGGCCGCGACCCACGTGACCCCGCCACCCGCACCCGCATCGGAGCTATGCTTCAGGTCGGCAACGCTCCCGAGATGCTCACCGTACGCGAGCACATCGACCTCTTCCGCTCCTACTACCCACGTCCGATGCCCCTGGCCGCGATCGTCCGCATAGCTCGCCTCGACGGCATCATGGATAAGCAGCTCGGCACGCTCAGCGGTGGGCAGAAGCAGCGCCTCCTCTTCGCCCTCGCAATCTCGGGCGACCCTGACGTCATCTTTCTCGACGAGCCCACCGTCGGCATGGACATCGAGACCCGCCGCGCCCTCTGGTCCGAGGTCCGCGTCCTCTCCGCCCTCGGAAAGACCATCCTCCTGACCACCCATTACCTCGAAGAGGCCGACGCCCTCGCGACCCGCGTGATCGTCATCGACAAGGGCCGCATCCTCCGGCAGGGAACCCCCTCCGAGATCAAGCGCTCCGGTCACGCTCGCCTCATCCGCTGCCGCACCTCCATCTCCACCGACACCCTCCGCACCTTCCCCGGCGTCCTCACCGCCGTCCGCGACGCCCAGACAGCCCTCACCACCATGGAGGCCAACTCCGTCGAGCAGCTCCTCCGTCTGCTCCTCCTCGAAGACCAGAATCTCAGCGACCTCGAGGTTCTGACCCCGGCACTCGAAGACGCCTTTCTCGCCCTTCTGAACCAGCCCCCGGCAACCCTCGCCTGAGCACCACGTCCTGTCCACGCAAACACCACGCGTCACCAGCAGAAATACCACGGCAACACCACACGATTTCCAGGAGATCCGTCATGGCAACCCTTCCTCTCACCATCCCAAGCCACGCAAACACCCTCAATCTCGTCCGCAAAGAGATCAAGTACGAGTTCCTGAAACTCCTCCGCAGAAAGTCGTTTTCCCTTGCAACCATTGGGTTTCCGGTCATGTTCTACCTCCTCTTCGGCGTCTCGAACCGCCATGCCGGCAACGGTTCCTTCCAGATCGCGAAGTACCTCCTCGCCGGATACGCCACCTTCGGCCTCGTCGGCGCCGCCCTCTTCGGCATCGGCGTTGGCCTCGCCATGGAACGCACCGCCGGCTGGCTTGATCTGAAGCGTTCCAGCCCTATGCCGCCCATGGCCTACCTCGTTGCTAAGTGTGTGACAGCGATAGCCTTCGGCGTCATCATCGTCTCTATCCTGACCGCAATCGGCCTGGCCTTCGGCGGCGTCACTCTTACGCTGGGCGAGTTCGCCCGCATGATGGCGTACACCATCGCCGGCTCCGTCCCATTTGCCTCCATGGGTCTCCTGCTGGCGCTTGTCATTCCGGCCAACGCGACTCCCGGCGTGGTTAACCTGATCTACCTGCCCATGTCGTTCCTGAGCGGCCTTTGGATGCCCATCCAGGCCCTTCCGCACTGGCTGCAGCGCATCGCTCCCATCTTCCCGACCTACCATCTCGCCCAGTCCATGCTTGGCATCTTTGGATACGCCCAGCCCGGATCCCTGGTCGGTCACTGGACCGCACTCGTCGCCTTCACGCTCCTCATGCTCGGGCTTAGCTGGCTCGTCTTCCAACGCGCCGAGCGCAACTCCTAGGCTGATCGGAGCTAATCGCGCCCGGATCCGCCCGGGCGCGTACACTGCAGAGGAAATACGATGGCAGACTGCGAAAAATCCTCACCCGGCGACTACATCTGGCTCGCCTACTCGATCTTCTTTTTCATAGAGCCTCTGGTGCGCAACAAGCCAGATTACTGGCTTTGGAACGGGCTCGTATTCGCCCTGTTCATCACCATCTACGTGGCCAGCGTCCGCACCCGGAGCCGCTCGACCAAGCTCTTCTTTCTCGGGGCCATGGCCGTGCTCGGCGTGGCCGCGTTTCCACTGAACGCCGGCTCATCCTGCTTCCTTACCTTTGCCGTAGCCTTCCTTCCCTTCACCATCGAGAGCACCGGTGCAGTCGTCGGGGCGATCACCGTAGCTTCCATCGCGGTCACAGCCGAGGGCTATCTGTTCCACCTCCAGTGGCCCAACTTCGCGCTCGCAGTCTTCATGATCATCGTCGTCGGCACAAGCAACATCTTCATCGGGCAGAAGAAGCGCGCAAGTGCCCGGCTCATCCGAGCGCAGGATGAGATTGAGCGGCTCGCCGCGCTTGCCGAGCGAGAGCGCATTGCACGCGACATGCATGACGTACTCGGTCATACCCTCTCGGTGATCGTTCTGAAGTCCGAGCTGGCACGTCGCCTTCTGCAGCAGGCACCCTCAGGCGCATCGATCGCCACTCCCGAGATACAGACCGCCACCGCGGAGATCGCCGATATTGAAAGCACTGCCCGCACAGCTCTCGCAGAGGTTCGCAACGCGATCGTAGGCTATCGTTCTGAAGGTCTGACCGCAGAGCTCGACCTCGCGCGGCGCACACTTCGTTCGGCAAACGTGATCCTGGACCTCGACACCTCGCTTGATCCAGCGACACTTCATCTCTCCGCGACGGAGGAGACAGTGCTTTCTCTGGCCATTCGCGAAGCCGTGACAAACATCGTTCGCCACGCGGAGGCCACCACCTGCCTCATGCGCCTCAGCCTCACGCCGGACGGCTTTCACTCCCTCCTGGTCGAAGATGACGGACATCACCACACCGGGGCTCCCCGCGAAGGCAACGGTCTCCGCGGAATGCGCGAGCGTGTTCAAGGACTTGGTGGCCGGTTCCGGGTCGCCTCGGGAGGCGCCTCTCTCCCGGGCACCGCTCTCCTGATCGAACTACCGGCAACCGCCACGCTGCAGCGGATGGAGCGATGAGCTCTCCCGCCGCAAACCCTATCCGTGTGGTACTTGCGGAAGATCAGGGCATGGTCCTCGGGGCGCTCGCCGCGCTGCTCGCGCTCGAGCCGGACATCACCGTCATCGCGCGAGCGGCCAACGGCAAGGAAGCGCTTGACGCCGTGAAGCGCCTTCAGCCGCACGTCCTGATCACCGACATCGAGATGCCCATCCGGACCGGCCTCGAGGTCGCCGCGTTTCTAAAAGACAATCACCCCGATGTCCGCACCATCATCCTCACGACCTTCGCCCGTCCCGGATACCTCCGGCGCGCACTTGACGCGGGCGCCCGCGGTTACCTGCTCAAAGATCGCCCCGCGAGCGAACTGGCCGAGGCTGTGCGTCGCGTTCACCGGGGCCTCCGAGTGATCGACCCGGACTTAGCCGCCGAGGCGTGGTCCGCAGAGGTGGACCCACTCAGCGACCGCGAGCGGCAGATCCTGCAGCGCGCAGGCGAGGGCCGTAGCTCTGCCGAGATCGCCGTGGATCTTCGCCTCTCTGAAGGCACCGTGCGGAATTACCTTTCGGAAGCGATCGCCAAGCTGAACGCCTCGAATCGCACGGACGCGGCCCGCATCGCCCGGGCAAAGGGCTGGCTCTAGCTCCTCACCCTTTTGATAACTTAGCCTCGCGACCGCTGCAACGCATCCGACCTCCTTGAAGGAGTCACTCATGAAGCTTGTGTCGACATATACCCCGGTTCGCGTGACCGCTCTCGCGGCCATTGCCCTCGTCGCGATGGCCGGCTGCAACAAGAAAGCCGATAACACCGCCAACTACACCGCCGCCATTAACACGTACTACAGCGCTCATCCCGCGTGCCTCTGGGATCAGGCCGTTAGGTTTCCGGTTCAGGCCGATACCTCGAACGACACCAAGACCTCCAGCTATGACGCTCTCGTTGATCAGGGGCTGCTTGCGCGCACCACCTCGGAGAAGAAGGTTCTGATCATCGCCTCCAAGCAGGTCAACAACTACGATGTCTCCGAAAAGGGCCGCTCGGCGTGGACCGCGGACCCGCAGGAGCCTGGGTACGGCAACTTCTGTTACGGTCACCGCAAAGTCGTGGCCATCGACAGTGCCAGCCCGACCACGAGCGAACCCGGCGCCACCACCCAGGTCGAATACCGCTATACGATCGATGGAACTCCAGGCTGGGCTTCAGCGGCCGAGACGCAAAACGCCTTTCCAGCGCTGCACACCGACCTTGCTGGACCCCAGACCGCACAGGCCACACTGATCAACACCAGCAACGGGTGGCAGCTCACCTCAGCGCCAGGTCGTACCTCCCGAACGCCGGCGAGCAACGCCGACGGCCAGATCGTGAAGTAGCGAGTTATGAGGTAGCGGGGCGATCGGCTGAATCTACTGGTGAGGGTCCTCTTTGCCCGTCGATAGATGCTCAAAGTTAATCATGGCATTGAAGACCAGCGCGTAACTGCCGATCGTCTCGCCCCGGTAGACCGGATTGTTGGCGAACAACAACACGTTGCCTGATCCCACATGGGCATCCACAACGATCGCCCGCTCGGCGATCGTTGCCGCTTTATCGAGGAGACCGGAGACCAGCAAGGTCTTGGCCTCGACGAGGCGAAGGATCACCTCCGGCCGAAGCTGTGGAGGAATCACCTGCGGGTTGTTCCGCGTCTGCTCCTCGGTCAGCTTGCGTGCCTCCCATGGTTTCTCTTTGACCAGGGCCTCAGGCTCCATGATCTTGCGTCCCTGCGGAACGTCACTGTCGTCCACGGTTCCCCGGCCAGTCGGCCGTTGCGCATAGGGGTCCGTAAGCGTACGTGCCGTGGTTCTCGCGAGCGTGTTGCTGATGTTGAACACCATGCCGCCTGCGCTGATGATGGGGAGTTCCTTCCCAAAGCCGTACGCGACGGGACTTGCCTCTTTTACAAAGGTCGATCGGAGCACGGAGCCGACTACGCGCGCGTCCCCGGTGGGAGAGATACTTACGCCGGGCGCGAGCCCGCTCTCGATCGCGAACTGGGCCGTATCCTCACACGTAATCAAAAGGCCGCCCTTGCTTACGAACTCCTGAAGATGCTCGAGCCCGCTGGCCCCAAGGCCGGGTCGCGTGTCCGGAGTAGAGTCCAGTCTGCCGAGGTTGGGTGTGAGCTCCGTCTTCTGCCACGGCATAGCATTTCCCCACAGCGGAAGTCCATCCAGAATCTCCCGCGTGGATACATGCGCGACGGGTGCGAAGACGATTACGTCGTACTTCGACCGCAGATCGGCCTCCTTCGACACCGTCTGGACGTTGATGTAGTCGAATGGCACGCCTTCCTTGTCGAACGCGTATCTCCACCAGCCTTCCGTCTGTGTTGCCAGCCAGGTGTGCATGAAGGCAACGCGCGGAGCGGCCGCCGGGTGCACGTCGACGGTCGGTGCTGCACCTATGCGGACAGCGTCGAGCGAAAGCCTTTGCAGAGCGCTCGCAAGCGTCTGCTCGGGAACATCGCTGATCAGCAGCGAGCCCGCGTTGAAGTGCTTGCCGTCAGCCTCGAAGGGCTTCTCCGCAACGTTGATGTGCGCTCCTTTCAGCTGGTACAACAGCCCCAGAAGCGAGCTCTGACCGGTATTCGAGATCGCAAAGACGTTGCCGGCACTCCCATTGATCCGGCCCGCCAGATGTGCCGGGTCTTCCACGACCGACATCTTCGCGCTGAGCACTGCCGGATCCGTGACCCGCTGTACATGGACGTTGAAGAGATCGGGGAATGACCACCCGGTGTCGTCATAGGGGTGCTTCTGAGGATCGTCCGGAGCCCAGAACTGCCGATCCAGAAGCGCATCTGCTGCACGGGAGTAGGGCTGGTCCATGCGGATCACGAAGCTTCCCGCCGGAAAGGTCTCCTGTCCAGGCTTGTCGCCGCGCTTTGCCGCGGGTATGGCGCTTGTCACGGCGTTCGCCAACTGCTGGACCTCGACATGCTGCAGTCTCAGCACCTCCAGGAGGTGTACCTGCCGGTTTGCCTCGGCGGGATCGGCGGGGAGGATATAAGCTGCCGGGCCATCTCGGGAAGGCTTCTCGATCGCTCGCTTGCTCTTGGTGTAGAAGTTCTCCAGAAAGTGATGGGTGTGCTGCGAAAAGTACGAAAGCGTTGTCAGCAGCGCAGTCTCTTCGTAGTTGTTGTTGTCGCGTTGCGACCAGGTGACGATTGGCTCCGGAGGATTCTGCCGAAACCAGGTCCGGGAGTACTCCTCAGGGCGCAGCACGCGTCTCTCCGTGTCAGCGCCCCCGTTCCCAAATGTCTCGTAGAGACGGCTGATTCCGTTATGCATACCGGCGAGAAACATCAGATATCCCGGGCTCCAGGTATCGAAGTTTCCGTGGGTAAAGACACCCGGCATCCCAAGCGTCTGCATCTGCGCGACGTTGTTCCAGCCCAGTTCTGCCCACTCGTCTGCAAGCGTGGGGTCGATCCACGCGTTGTAAGGTCCGTCTCCCACCGTGTTGTCGTACAGGAAGGGCACGGACTCATGAAGATCGTGCAACACCTGCGCATGCCAGCCGAGATAGGTGTTCAGCACGTTCTTTGTCAGATCAAGCGTCATCGCCATGGCGTCGCGATTGTTGTCGTGCGCAACGTAGTGCCCCCAATAAAGAAGGTGCGGGTAGTCCTTCCCGGGATTGGCTCGGTGCCACTTATAGAGGTCTACCATCCGGTCGCGGCCATCCACCTCGACCACCGGTGTGATCAGCACAATCATGTGCGATCGGATGTAACGGATATAAGGGGAGTCGTCTACCGCCAGCCGATACGCGAGCTCCATGAGAGCCGTTGGCGCACCCGTCTCCGGCGAGTGGATCGTGCCGGTGATGTAGTACACGGGATAGCTGTGGTCCACGAGATCGCGGGCCTTGGCATCGTCCATCCCGATGGTTCTCGGGTCCGCAAGCTTCGCCAGCCTCTCGCCGTTCTCCTTCTCGCCCTTCAGCAGCGCCTCGTCCGCGATGGCAGCTGCGATCATCTCGCGGCCTTCTTCGGTCTTGCCGATCGAGTACACCTTGACTCGTGGCGTGCTCTTCTCCAGCAGCCGGAAGTAACGGTAAACGTCTTCCGCATACGGCAGCATGTTTGGTGCACCCGAAACGTCGCCCAGCACCTTCTGCGGAGTCGGCACGTTCTTCGATGAAGGGAGATAGCTGACCAGAGGCGACAGAAATTCAGGAGAGGTCGTGTACTCCCTGATCTTCGCCGTATACGCCTCGTCAACAGGCTGCCTGGGGTCCTGCGCGAACTGCGCCTCCCCTCCTCCGCTCTCAATTCCACTACGCGGCCGGTCCGGCTTTTGAGCGTAGAGAGGTGCAATGACCAGCAGCATGAGGGGGAGGAGAGCAGAGACGAGTTGTCGAGTTCGCATGGTTCCTTTCGAGAAGCTTTGGATCGGCGCCCGTCCCGAGACGGCGGGGGCGCCACAAAAATACGGCTACCGGCGTTCCCTGTTTCGCGCCTGGGGCGCCTTGAGAAGCCAGGCATGCCGCTGGCGCAGTACGGGGGTCGAGAGAACCATGCTCGTCGTCGGCATGCCATAGGGCAACAGACGTTCGATAAGCGGCTCCAACTCGTCGATCGACTTCAGGAGTACCTTCAGCAGGAACGCATCGCCTCCAGTGATGTGATGACATTCCTGCACAGCGTCGAGCGTGGGGAGGAACTTCAGGAACGGCCGGTAATGCGAGTTGTCGCACGTCAGCCGAATAAACGCTGTCAACGTATATCCGAACGCCCGTTCGTCGACGACGGCTCTGTATCCGAGGAGCACCTTGTCGCTTTCGAGCTGCCGTATGCGCTCCGTGACCGCGGACGGGGACAGGCCAACGCGTCGTCCGAGCTCCGCATAGGAGAGGCGCGCGTCTTCAGCCAACGCGCAGACCAGGCCGTAGTCGATTGGATCGAGTGAGTGAGCACGTGACGTATCGATACGGTGTGTCCTCGGAGGGTGAAGTGGGTAGCCACATTAGACACCAGAAACACCGATTTAGCCCACCCTCGAATCGTTGGTCTTCACGACCAACACCCATTGGATCGATCTTGACGAGGATGACACTTGATCGAAAGCTTCGCGTTTCCATGCCGATAACCACGACTTCCTCTGTCGAAATAAGATCTCCTTCCCCTATCATCGCCAACACATGATTGAGCTGAACGGAGATTCTCTTTCGATCGAACAGGTCTGGCGCGTCGCACATCGCAAAGAGCAGGTGTCGGTAGCGCCGGTGGCTTTAGCCGCCATGCAGAGGGCTCGGGCCAAGGTTGAGAACGCACTCGGCAGCGACCAGGCGGTGTACGCCCTGAACACCGGCGTCGGCCTCCTCGCACATGTGCGCATCTCAGGGCAAAGCATTGAGCAGATGCAGCTGAACCTCGTCCGCTCGCACTGCTGCGGCGTCGGTGAACCTCTGCCTCCGGACGTTGTGCGGGCCATGATGCTTATCCGCACGAACACCCTTGCCAAGGCTCTTTCCGGCATACGGCCGGTCGTTGCCCAGGGGCTATGCGACCTGCTCAACCACGGCATCACACCTGTCGTTCCGTCACGCGGAAGCGTCGGCGCAAGCGGCGACCTGGCACCGCTGGCGCACATGGCACTCACACTTATCGGTGAAGGTGAGGCGTATGTCGACGTGGGCGGAGGACCGCCTGTGCTTCGTTCTTCTGCGGAGTGCCTCCGCAGAGCGGGCCTTGCGCCACTGCGCCTTGAGGCCAAGGAAGGCATATCGCTCCTGAACGGAACACAGGCGATGCTTGCGATCGGATGTCTCGAGCTTCACCGGCTGCGGTCCCTGCTGGAGGCCGCGGAGATGGCGGCGTCCTTCACGCTGGTAGCTCTTCGCGGTACAGGCGCCGCCTTTGACGCGCGCCTGCACGCCGCACGTCCACATCCAGGTCAGATGGCGAGCGCCGCGCGCCTCCGAAGTCTGCTGGGAGACAGCCTCCCACACCCCGGGCGATCCTCCGCACGCGTCCAGGATGCCTACTGCCTGCGCTGCATACCCCAGGTGCATGGACCGGTTCTGGACGCGTTGAACGAGGCTGAGCGGACCTTCACCGTCGAGTTGAACTCCGCCACGGACAACCCCCTGCTCTTCGGAGACGACTTCATCTCGGGCGGCAACTTCCATGGAGCTCCCCTTGCTCTCGCTCTTGACTTCCTTGCGATCGCGCTCTGCCAGCTGGCCGGCATCTCCGAACGTCGCTCCGAACGGCTGATGAATCCGGCGCTGAATGAGGGCCTTCCTGCCTTTCTCGCCTCCTCACCCGGCCTCGAGTCCGGCCTCATGATGGCGCAGGTCACCGCCGCCGCGCTGGTTGCAGAGATGCGCGTGCTGGCCACACCTGCCTCAGCCTGCTCCATCCCGACGAGCGGAAATCAGGAAGACTTCGTCAGCATGGGCATGACCTCAGCTTTGAAGCTCCAACAGTCGATGGGATTATGCCGCACCGTGCTTGCGATCGAGTGGCTGACGGCGACACACGCTCTGGATATACGTGGCGACCTTGCGATCTCGCCGGCGCTCGACGCTGCACGCGCCGCCTTTCGCCTTGTCTGCCCATCGTGGACAGGCGACCGCACGCTCTCCGGCCTCATGGCTGCCGCGACTACCTTTCTCGAAGACTTCCCTGCGGAATCTCCGCTGCAGAGAGACGGGGACGCGCGGCCGCTGCAGCAGCTTCAGGAGGCGACACCGGCATGAGCGGCTACACACCCGTCCGCGCACCTCGAGGAAATACCCGCACCGCCCAGGGCTGGATTCAGGAGGCCGCAAAGCGGATGCTCATGAACAACCTTGACCCGGAGGTCGCCGAGCGGCCGCAGGACCTCATCGTCTACGGCGGAAGGGGCAAGGCCGCGCGAAGCTGGGAGGCCTACCATACGCTTATCGAGACACTCGACCGTCTGCGCAACGATCAAACGCTCCTGGTTCAGTCGGGCAAGGCCGTGGCTGTCATCGAGACCCACGCGCTCGCTCCTCGTGTGCTGATCGCGAACTCCAACCTCGTCCCGAAGTGGGCGACCTGGGAGGAGTTCGACCGACTCGACCGGCTTGGCCTGATGATGTACGGGCAGATGACAGCAGGATCCTGGATCTACATCGGAACGCAGGGCATCCTGCAGGGCACCTACGAGACCTTTCAGGGCGCTGCCGAAAAGCACTTCGGCGGCTCGCTCGCGGGAACGATCACCGTCACGGCCGGCCTCGGCGGCATGGGCGGGGCGCAGCCTCTGGCAGTCAAGCTTGCGGGCGGCGTCAGCATCTGCATCGAGGTGGATCCGACACGGATTCAGCGCCGAATCGATACCCGGTATCTTGACCGAACGGCGACCTCGCTGGACGAGGCTATCCGCTGGGCGCAGACCGCTGCACGAGACCGCAAAGCCCTTTCCATCGGGCTTCTCGGTAATGCCGCTGAACTTCTTCCCCGGATTGTGGCGAGCGGCTTCGTTCCCGACCTGGTGACGGATCAGACCAGCTCTCACGATCCGCTCTACGGCTATCACCCGGTAGCAGCGCCCGACGAAGACCTGAACGCCGCGCGTGAGCGGGACCCGCAGGCGTATCTAGCTCGTGTCCGCTCCGACATCGCGGCGCACGTTGAGGCGATTCTCGCCTTGCAGCGCGCCGGCTCCATCGCCTTCGACTACGGCAACAACCTGAGAGCGCAAGCCCAGATCGCAGGGGTCACGGACGCGTTCAGCTACCCGGGCTTTGTTCCGGCCTTTATCCGCGAATCCTTCTGCGAGGGCCGTGGCCCCTTCCGCTGGGTCGCCCTCTCCGGAGATCCCCGCGACATTGTCGCGACCGACGCCGCCCTGCTCCAACTCTTTCCCGAGGACGCCCGGCTGCACCGCTGGTTGAGCTGGGCCGGCCCTCACATAGCCTTTCAGGGGCTACCTGCACGTATCTGCTGGCTGGGCTACCGCGAGCGCGACCGCGCAGGGCTGCTCTTCAACCATATGGTCCGGGATGGCCGGCTGCGCGCGCCGATCGTCATTGGCCGCGATCATCTGGATGCGGGATCGGTTGCCAGCCCCTTCCGCGAGACAGAGGCGATGCTCGACGGGTCCGACGCCGTCTCCGACTGGCCCCTGCTTAACTTCGCCGCGGGAGTCGCCAGCGGAGCGGGATGGATGAGCTTCCACCACGGTGGCGGGGTCGGCATGGGTTACAGCCAGCACTCCGGCCTGGTCGCGGTCGCTGACGGCTCGGACGAGGCTGATCAGCGCCTTCGCCTGTGTCTCACCAACGATCCCGCGCTCGGTGTCATTCGTCACGCTGATGCGGGCTACCCCAGGGCAAGGGAGGTTGCCGCGCAACGCGGCCTCGATCTGCCCAGCCTTCCGGGAACGCGATGAACGCAACCCTGCTGCACGGCATCTCCGAGCTCGCCACCCCCGCCAGCCCCGGTGCAGCGCATGGCGCGGCAGCCATGCGCTCGGTCCGCGTTACCCACGACGCGGCCATTCTGATCCAGGATGGCGAAGTGCGCTGGGCTGGTCCGGCGCGGGACCTTCCCTCTTTGCCCGAAGGAACGGTTCCAGTCGACCTCATGCATCGCGCGGTCGTTCCCGGGCTCATCGATCCTCACACGCACGCTGTCTGGGGAGGGGACCGCCTCGGCGACTTCGAGAGCCGCACCTCCGGCGTTCCATACGAGGAGATGCTCGCCGCGGGAGGCGGTATCTGGCACACCATCCGCGAGTCGGCGGACCTCTCGGCCGAGGAGCTCTCAGCCCTGGCGCTCCCCCGTGTGGACGCCCTCCTCCGATCAGGCGCCACCACCATCGAGATCAAGTCCGGGTACGGATACAGCCCGGTTGCCGAGCTTCGCGCGCTTGAGGCCATCCGTCTCCTCTCGCGCAGGGCGAGTGCCCGCATCATCCCTACTCTCCTGATTCACATCTGTCCGAAGTCTCGCGACGCCGTCCTCGAGTACAGAGATGCGGTCTGTCGCGATCTCATTCCAGAGGCATCCAATAGAGGGCTCGCGTCCGCTCTCGACATCTTTATCGAACACCACTCCTGGAGCGCCACTGACGCAGCCGTGATCCTGGACGCGGCCCGCAGCCACGACCTTCGGGTGAAGCTCCATACCGAGCAGTTTCGATCTGTCGGCGGTGTGGAGCTCGGGCTTGCCCACAACGCGCTTTCGGTCGACCATCTCGAGGTCGCAACAGCGGAGCAGTGCCGTCTGATCGGCCGATCGCAAACGATCGCAACCGTTCTACCGGGCGTTACGCTCCACCTCGGCATACCCGCAGCGCCCGGCCGGCTGCTCATCGATTCCGGCGCCGCCGTCGCGATCGGCACCGATCTCAACCCCGGCTCATCTCCGCTCTTCTCGGCCTCGGCGGCTCTCGCTCTGGCAGTTCGGCTGAACGGGTTGACGCCACAGGAGGCGCTCACGGCCGCGACTGTGAACGCTGCAGCCGCTCTGGGGCTCACCGGTCCCGGTTGCCTCGCGCCCGGTCTCCCCGCGGACCTGCTTGTGCTCGAGTCCCCTCACTGGCTCGACCTCCCCTACACCCTCGGCGCGAATCCCGTGCGCGAGGTCTGGATCGCCGGCGAGCGTGGGGACGGGCGGAGCGCATGACGGCGGCCAACCTTATCGGCTATCAACCCGACCTCCTGCTCCGAGACGGCGCCTTCACACCTAATCTCGTGCTCGGGGTCGATCCGTCGTCCGGCCGCATCACCGGAATGTACGAGGCTGGCGATGCCGCGATCGCAAACATCGAGGTCCAACGACTTCGCGGTCGCGCACTCCTGCCTGGCCTGATCGATGTCCACTCGCACTCGTTTCAGCGAGCGCTTCGGGGACGGGCCGAGTCCCGCCGGCGCTCCGGTCCCGACTTCTGGTCGTGGCGCAATACCATGTACCGCTGCGCTCTCGCACTCACACCGGATGACCTCTTCGACGTCAGCCGCATGGCCTTCCTCGAGATGCTGCACGCCGGCATCACGGCAGTGGGCGAGTTCCATTATCTCCACAACGATTCGTCCGGGGAGCCATACACCGACCCCAACCTGCTTGCCCACGTCATCCTGCGGGCTGCGGACAGCGTCGGCATCCGTATCGCGCTTCTCCGCAGCGCCTATGTCCGCGCCGGCTACCAACTCAATCCCGATCCAGGCCAGATCCGCTTCCTCTCTCCCGACCCGGATCGCTTCCTTTCGAACGCCGCCACGCTCCTGTCCGAGCTCTCGTCCCGTCCGACCTCAAGCATCGGGATCGCCCCGCACAGCGTTCGCGCAGTACCGCAGCGCTACCTTGCGGAGATCGCCGCGTGGGCCCACGACCGCGGGCTTCCGCTCCATATGCACGTCTCGGAACAGCCGGCCGAGATAGACGCATGTCGTGCGGAGTACGGACTCGCCCCTTTCGAACTGCTTGATTCTCTCGGTCTGCTTACCCCCGATCTCACGGCCATCCATGCCATCCATCTGCAACCAGGCGAGATCGCCCTGATGAGCCGCGGAGAGATCACCGTAGGCGCCTGCCCAACCACTGAGCGCAATCTGGGGGACGGTATCCTGTCCGCCGCCGACCTCCTTGCGCAGGGCGTGGCCATAGCTCTTGGTACCGACTCCCATACCCAGACGGATCCCTTTGAAAACGCCCGGCAGCTTGAATACAACCTCCGCCTTCGGGAGCTTCAGCGGGCCGTGCTTGACGGTGCCTCCGGTCCGGATGGCGTTCCCAAACCGCTTGCGAACCTCCTGTTCGACGTTGCGACGCGCTCCGGCGCGCGTTCCCTTCACCTCGACTCGGGTGATCTCTCTGCCGGGCGTCTCGCGGACTTCTTCACCGTTGATCTCGCCTCTCCAGCCCTCGCAGGCAGCAGCCCATCCGAGCTCCTCACGAACCTCGTCTTCAGCGCCTCTCCGGCGGTGATCCGGGATGTCGCCGTGCACGGCCGCATGGTCCTCACCAAAGGCCAACACCCGCTTGCCCCTGAGATCGTCGAAGCCTTCTCTCGCGTCCAGCAGCGCCTCGGTGCGGAGCTCTGATGCACGCCACTCTTCCCATCGGTCCCGTCGACCTGCTCCGACGTCTCGTCGGCATCTCTTCGGTGTCATCCGAGTCGAATAAGCCCCTTATCGACTTCCTGGAGAGTTACTTCGAGACGCTGTCATGGCACACTCGGCTTCTGAGTTACGACGACCCGAACGGCATCACCAAGCACAACCTCATCGCCTCTCCGCAACCCCTGCCTGACTCCCCGATCGATGTAGAACTTGCCATCGTGTGCCACACGGACACCGTTCCGCCCAGCCCCTCCTGGGAGTCCGCGACCAGCCTCACAGAGCGGACACCCGGCGTCTTTCATGGATGCGGTGCCTGCGATGTGAAGGGCTTTCTCGCCTCCCTGCTGGTAGCTGCCCGCTCCATCGAAGCCGCGCAGCTGGATCGTCCGCTTGTCCTCATCTTCACCGCCGACGAAGAGGTCGGCTGCCGCGGCGCGCGATTTCTGCAGCAGACGGGTGCACTTCGCGCTCGCTACGCCATCGTCGGCGAACCAACGTCGCTCGTACCTGCCCACGCCGGCAAAGGCTATTGCTTAGCGCGGATAACGGTTCACGGTCGCGCTGCTCATAGCGCCTACCCGTCTCTGGGCCGATCTGCGATTATGGGCGCGGCACACTTGATCAACGCCATAGGTGCAATGGGCAAGGACCTCGAAGCGCTTCGTCACGACCGCTTCGATCCTCCGTTCACAACGATCAATATCGGCGAGGTACAGGGCGGCACCGCAAAGAACGTTGTTCCCGCGACCTGCACCTTTCTGGTCGAATGGCGTCCCATCCCTAAACAGCCGGCCACTCTTGTGACGGATCGACTTCAGCATCTGATCGACACTTTCGCGATCTCGGAGCCGGACATCAGCGTCGTCCTTGATATCCTCCGCCTCGACGACGGCTTCGAATGTCCTCTCTCCAGCCCGCTTTTAGGCGCGCTGCTGCAACGCGGTCGCGGAGCCTCACCCATCACAGTAGCCTTCGGTACAGAGGCGCCGTGGTTTACGAAGATGGGCGCGGAGACGATCGTCATCGGCCCTGGCTCGATGCACACAGCCCATAGTGACCGGGAATGTGTCGCGTCCGTCGAGCTCGAGGAAGCCGCCACACTCCTCCGCGACATCATTCACGATCTCTGCGCGTAGATCTCACTTGGGGTTAGGCATCACCCTTCCCGCAAATGCATCCCGGATAAACCCGATCATGTGCTCACGGGCCGTCACGCCGTGCCATGGCTCCGTGCTGGGCATCCCGGCGAAGTTCCTCCCCAGCGCTCCATGATCCTCTCGCGGAAAGAGCACCATCTGCACGGGAACGCCCTCCTGCCTCAGAGCCCTGTACATCTCCTGCGACTGCCCCTCGGGATCCGTTGTATCCGACATTCCCTGCAGCAGCAGTAACGGCGTCTTCGCATTGCGAGCGTAGGCCAACGGGCTCTGCCGCCAGGCATCCTCAAAGTGCAGCCATGGCTCGCCGGTAAACCACTTGTCGCCGAACGAGCTGGACTCGGTGCCGTACTCGCTGAACTGATCGGTGACCGGTGCGCCGCTGACCAGTGCCCTAAACCGTGTGGTTTTGCCTTCCACAAACCCGGCCATCTCGCCGCCGTAACTGTACCCGATCAGTGCCATTCTGCTTTCATCGATCGGTGCCGTCCGTATCGCCTCGTCCACCCCCGCCATTATGTCCAAGAAGTCCCCGTTGCCCATGTCTTCTTTGTTCGCGGCTTCAAACGCAACGCCGTAACCTGTGCTTCCGCGTGGGTTGGTCTGCAGCACAGCCCACCCCTGCGCCACAAGCAGATTCACAAGGGGCGAGTAGGAGTCTGCGAACGCTCCCGTCGGCCCCCCGTGTACATTCACGACCAGCGGAACACGTTCGCTTGCACTTGCTGCTTCGGGCAGATACAGCCGCCCCTCGACCGCCATGCCGGCTCGTCTCCAGAGCAGCACGTGTGACGGAACGGCCTTCCAGTCGGCGGGAGCGGTCAGCGGCTGCTTCAACCTCCGCCCGGCCTCCTCGGTGGAGCTCGTGAGGTACACCGCAGGTGCCGATGTACTGCTGCTCCCCAGGTAGACCCAGGACCTTGCATCAAGGCCGCGCTTCCACCCCATCGTGACGGGCATTGCATGCGGAAGCAGCGTTACAACTCCGCTCTCGAGGTCGACTCGGGCCAGACCGCGATCAAAGCCCTTCTCCACGCTTACGATCGCCGTCCGCTCGTCGGCTGCTGACAGAACATCGCGCGAGATCGTTGCATCCTTCAAACCCTTCGTCAGGTTGCGCAGCTTTCTCTCACCGAATCGCAGAGCATACAGCTCACCGCAGCCCGCAGGGGCATCCTCTTCACACTGTCGGAGAACAAGAAGTCCCCGGCCATCGTGCATCCAGACAGCCCGATGCGCGGTTTCGGGAAGCTCCTCAATGCGCCTCGGCGCGGCAGCTCCGTTTGCGTCGATCTCCCACGCCACGGCGCTTGGCGCAAGATCGCGGGAACGCATCCGCGACATCAGCAGCAGACGTCCGCCATCCTCTGTCCAGGAGATCTGCTCCGCCTCACCCTCGATGGGCACCTCATGGGCCTTCCAGGTTTTGGTCTCAAGCAGGTAGAGTCTGCTGCGGTGCTCATCGTGTTCAAACCAGATGGCATCCTTTTTGTCCTTCTTCTCCGTCTGCGTCGCCGCACCGTCGGGGTCCGTTGCAATCACGGCGATCCGTCCACCCTTGGGAGCTACGACAAACGACGACAAGGAGACCTCCGCCTCCTTGCCGTCGATCTGACGCTCGATCTTGACCTCAACCGGCTCGCCACCTGCCATCGGAAGCCGCAGCAGACGTCCACCGCCCTCCTTCCGTACTGTGTACAGCAGCTCGCTTCCGTCCGGCAGAAACTCCGGGTTCACCTCACCCGTACCCGGAGCTGTCTTCTCCGAAAACGTCAGCTGCCTCGGCGGGTCTCCGTTCACGCTAAGGAGCCAGAGGTGCTGCCTGCCCCCATCGGCGGTCGAATCCTGCACTGTGGCGACCACGTGCTTGCCATCGGGCGAAAGCACCGGTCCCGAAATCGCGCGCATGCTCCGGAGCTCTTCATTCGTGGCGAAGTGCTGCCCCTGTCCGAATCCCGCCGCCGGAGCCATCAATGCAAGAACGCCAAAGCCTACATGGCGGAGACCTTTGTGCTTCATGGACCGTGCCCTCCCAAAAAGTTAGGGCTGGACGAGCGAGACCCCTTTGGAGCCCGCGCATCCAGCCCGGATGACCACCATCAGCTAGAACGAGTACCGGAGCGAGAACTGCATGCGTCGTGGCGTGGTGCTCGTGTAGCTGTAGTTCCCCAGCGTGCCGCTGGTCAGAGTTCTGCTCAGCGATCGCGGATCGAAGCGCACGGAGTTGGAAAGATTGAAAACCTCCCACGTGAACCGCAGCGTCTGCCCCTCCGTGATCCGGAACGGCTTCGTCAGACTTGCATCCGCGCCGAAGTACCCATCCCCACGGAAGTTGTTGCGTTGTCCAGACTCGCCCGGATACGGCAGCCGCAGCACGGGTCCACCGGAAGCGACGGAGTTGTTCAATGCGCTCGGATTTGCAAACGCGTTCGGTGTTCCGTTAATCACCGTCTTCGCGGACTTCATCTTGCTCGTCAGCACCGCGTAGCTTCCGATCTCCCAGTCCGTCGTATAGCCCGGCTCGGAGAGTGAGAACGGCAATCCGCTTGTCCACCGGGCGATCCCGGCAACACGCCATCCGCCCAGGAACAGATCCGTAAACCGGCCGGCATTGGTCGCAAACATCGCTCCCTTGCCGAACGGAAGCATGTACGATCCGTTTGCCGTGATCAGGTGACGCGTGTCGAAGTCAGAGACGCCCCGCGACTGCTCCGGATTCCAGGCGTTCGTAATGTAGCTCCCCGACCCGGTCTGCGTCTCGTTCGAGCGCTCCGCATCGGATCCCTGGTCGATCGAATTCCCCAGCGTGTAGCTGACGTCCATCTGCAGGCCGTGGGTGAGCGGATGGCGCAGGATGAACTGGCCCGCGTTATAAGACGAAGATCCCATGGAGGACCAGGCATACAGGCTGGCAAACTGGTTTTGCCAGAACCTCGGGCCCTGCGGGCAGCCGTAGCTGCAGTAGTAGTCCAGATCCGCGAGCGCTGTAGATTCGCCAAGAACGGTTCGATATGTGGTCCACTCCAGCGCGTAAATGTTTTGCGTGGCCGATTTGCCGCTTCCGTCGTACGTCACCACACCCTTGGAGTTGCGGATGACGATGTTCGCCAGCTGCGGGAACAGGTTCTCGAAGAACGGGATCGACGGAACGGAGCTCACGGCGGCCTGACTTCTTGCGCCGCCATTCTGATCCACAATCTGAGAGAGCTGCTTGCCTGCCTGGAAGTAGCTGGTCCCTGACTTCGGATCGACGAAGTTTGTCGGCGTTGTCAGATCGACCTGCTGCAGCAGATGCCGGCCAAATCTGCCGACGTAGTCCGCCTCAAACGTGAAGCCGCCCGGAAGCTGTCGCTGCAACGAGAGGTTCACCACCTCCGAGTATGGGGTCTTGAGCTTGTTATCCACGCCCCACGTAATCAGAAAGCTGTTCGAGGGAACCGTATACGGAAAACTCACCTTGCTCGATCCGGAAGCTATCGGCAGATTCGGCAGTGTGGTGCGGTCAATAAAACGTGGCGCAGACTCCGTTGACAGAACGCCCAGTGGACTCGACAGCGTTGTAGCCAGGCCAAACGAACCCGAAGCGTCAAATGCGTTCACGATGCCCTGTCCGAAGTGATCGAAGTAGAGGCCCGCGCCCGCGCGAAGTGACGTCTTGCTATCCACCGCGTATGCCAGAGCAAATCGTGGTGCGACATTGGTCTTCTGCTTGCTCCAGTAGCCCGGACGACCGAAGGCCGGTCCGTTCGGTGCGAACGAGAGATTCGGCTCGTACACCTGGCCCACCTGCGATGCAGCCTCACGCTGGAGGAAGAATGCGTGCGTATCGATCGTCGGCGCCGCAGACTGCCCGTTCTTCTCGTACGGAACCTGCAGAAGCGTATGCCGAAGTCCGTAGGTCAGCGTCAGCTTCGGCGTAGCCCTCCACGAGTCCTGCAGATAGTATTCGAACTCGTTGGAGACAAAGTTGCGCGTCACATAGTCGCCCTGCGCCTTCAACGATCCAGTGGCACCGCCCGGATCAACCTGGTAGTTGATGCGATGCGTTACGACCGGGGTCGTCCCCACCAGGCTTGCGTACGCGGTGACGTAAGGGTTCGCGAAGCCGTTAGCGACACCCGGAAGGCCGATCGTTGTCGGGCTCGGCGGTGCGCCTGAAAGACCGTACGGGTTTGTGCTCCCGCTGTTCCAGGAGTTCGCATCGCTGGAATGATTGTTGTGGATCAGGCGCCACGTCCCACCTACCTGGATCGAGTGGGTCCCCTTCGTGTAGTTCAGCGTGTCAGTGATCGTGTTCAGCGGAACGCTGCGCAGTGTCGAGCGAGTCTCCGCGGTGGGCGTCGCGAAGAATCGGAAATCGACATAGCTCCCGGTCCCGACACCGCGGTTGCTGTAGCCCTGCCGCGTGTACCCGTATCGAATGTCGTTGACAAGATGAGCCCCGACCGTCCACGTGTCACCTGCTGCAATTCCCTTGGTGTTATCCTCTGCCGTCGTCGACGCCGGAAGACCGGGAAACTGCTGTGCACCGCTGTTGACATCCTTCTGTAAATTGCCGCGGACAAAGATGTGATGAGCCGCCGTCGCATTCCAGTCAAGCTTCAGGATGCTTGTATTCAGCGTGAACGGGTTCGGCGAGGAGAATGTGTAGGATCCCTCGTTCAAACCATCCCCGATCGTCAGGCCGTTGGCAGCCGGCAGCTGCGAAAGATATTTCAGAGCGTTTGCATTTACGCCAGGTCCGTTGGGACAGACTCCGTTGCCGACGCATCCTGCGTCCAGAGCGGCCAGCTGCGCTGGTGTGATTGTGGAGACACCACCACTCGTGTTCTTGTATTGAATATTGCCGGCCAGAAAGGATGTCGTCGGGGTCTCCTGGGTCACGGTCTGGTTCTCGTTGGTACGCTGCCCCTCATAGTTGAAGAAGAAGAACAGCTTGTCTCGGAGAACAGGTCCGCCGATCGTGCCGCCAAAGGTATTGCGCTCGAGCTTTCCTGGACGATTCCGTGTTCCGCTTTGCAGCTGCGCCTTCTTCAGGAACCAGTCGTTGGCGTCGAAGTACTCATTGCGAAGATACTCGTACGCGCTCCCATGAAAGTGATCCGTGCCGCCCTTCGTGATCAGTGTCACCTGCGCGCCGGATGAGCGGCCCGCCTCTGCGTTCGCACTCGAGGTTGTGACCCGATACTCTTCCGTCGAGTCCAGGGTAGATCGAAGCACACCCGTAAAGGCGTAGCCAAACGTCTGATCGTTGTCGTCGATACCGTCAAGTGTCACGTTGCCCTGATCGGATCGCGCGCCGGCGACTGCGCCCACACGACTATCCTGCGTGATCGGGCCGTTGTTGTTGTTCGGCTTGATGTAGAGCACACCGGGCTGCAGGCTCAGCAGATCAGCCACATTCCGCGAGTCGATCGGAGTCGCCTGAATCTGCGTATTAGCAATCGCATTTCCGATGGTCGCGTCGCTGAAGTTCAAAGTCGCCGCAGCGGTCACCTCCACTGTCTCCGCAGCCGCTCCTACCTTCAACGAGAAGTTGACGGTTGAAGGCTGGTTTACCAGCAGCTCGACCTCCTTCTTCTGCACACCGAAGCCTTCAGCTGTCACCTCAATGGCGTATTTGGCGGGAAGTACCTGCTCGAAGATGTACTCGCCGTTCTTGCCTGCCGCCTGTGTCCGCTGATTGTGTGACGACAAATCCGTCAACGTCACGGCCGCGCCCACCACGGTGGCTCCAGTCTGATCGGTAACTGTTCCACGCACAGACGTTGTTGCGTTCTGCGCAAACATGGGGATCCCCGCCACAAGAAACAGTACCAACATCATGAAACTGCGCTTTGCCATGTTGCCTCCGAAAGTTAGGTGCTGCTTTGCGATCTCAGGAGCGGCTCACCGTATCGCTGAGTTAGCCGATACGTGCCCGCCCTCGAATAAGGAACTACTCGGGTACAACGCTTGAAGATGCCTGTTGCCGAGTGGTCTCCGGCTCTTTTTCAGTTTTGTGCGACTTCTCGGAACCGGTCGAGTTTCCCCCGCCTTCGACCGCCGCATCAGGCGGCAGAGGCGGGTGTTCGTAGCTGTATAACGCGTTGAAGAGATACCGGTAGGTCCCGTGCGACTGCCCCCGGAACTGCGGCTTGAAGCCATACAGCAGGATGCGTCCGCGGCCGTATGCGAGTTCCAGCGCCGCCGCCTTCCCTTCGATCGCCTCTGGATGGAGCAGCAATCCGCTCTCCAGTGGATTTGTCTGCTTCGGGTAACGCGCCAGCGCCACGCCTCGAAATCCGGGGAGCGTCTCGAATGCAGGTCCGCGCTGAAACATCACGACAGCAGAGTCCCCCACGCCAAAGTTCGCCGGCAGCTCGGGATGCTCCGTATCCACCCGCAGCAGAGCTCCTGAGCAAAAGAACTTGTCGCTCTTTGCACCGTGCAACACATCCCGCACGGGCAGAGACATCAGCGGAATCAGGCTCGCCGCAGTCTGGTTCAGCGCGATCAGCGTGCCACCCTCCCGCACGAACTCCCGGATGTTGTTGAGACCCTGCTCCCCGATGCCGCCAGCATACTGCCCGGGCACAACGCCAACCTGGAACCCTTCCATCAACTGCTTCGAGCCCAAGTCTGGGAGCACGAGTACGTCATACCGGCCTCGCAGCCCCGCAGATCGCATATCGGCGTTGTAAACGCTCTTGGGATCGAACCCGTAGTTCTCCAGGATCCACCGCGTCCAGCCCTCATCGATCGAGGCATTCCAAGGTCTGTACAGACCGACCCTCGCCGCCTTCATCGGCAGCGTATGTGCGGCAGCGGAGGCGCTCACCGCCGCCACTCCAAACCTCTTCGCCATATCCGATACCGCGCCACGATTCAGCCCACTCACCAGAAATGCTCCGCGTTCGGTCCCTTCCGCCGTCCGGACCGGATCCTGCGACATGGCGACCGTTCCACCCTGATGCAGCACCGCATTGACCATCTGGAAAGACGCGTTAGACCGGTGGCTCACAGCGAACACGGGTCCCACACCTGTGGCGTCCACCTCCGGGAGCTTGACCGCATCGATCCTCGACAGCATCCCCCGCTGCTCCGCCGTGAGCGGATCCGTCACCTCGTCCACCGACACGCCCATCTGCAGCGGAAGCGTCCACCCGGTCACGTCGTACGGCAGATCGACTGCCTTCGATGTCCCATTCTCGAGAGCATCCGGATATCTCTGCCGCTCAAAGAGCTCCTTCGCCATCGCCGAGAAGGGCTGATCCATCGGAATCACCCATGAGCCCGCTGGATAGTCCACACCGTTTGCATGGAATCCGGCCCGTGTCTGGTACACATCCAGACCGTTGTCGATCATCTTCTGCGCCAGCAGCCCTGCCTCCGGAACGTCCGCCTGCTTGTCGCTGATCACATAGGCGAACGGCGGCTCCTTGCGGAAGTGCGCGATGTTGTCCCGCGCTGCCTGGTAGCGGTTATAAAGCAGGGTCTGACGATTCTTGGCGGCCAGGTCCAGCACCGACATGGACCCCGCAACCATGTAGTCCACTGCATCCTTCAGCCGCCACCATCCGCCCTCCCAAGGCGTCGTGTACATGGTCAGCGCACGGAGATCCTGCATCTTCTCCGGGAAGTCGTCTACGGTGTAGAACCTGGGCGTCGCGTACCTGTAAAGTGCTGTCTCCGTGAAGAACGAGATCTCGTTGCGGAAGACGTGCGCCCAGTCTGTGAAGCCGGCGTACCAGTTATCGAAGCGGGATTCGGAGATCGCACCCGGCATATTGTGCGCATCCAGATACGCCGCCATGTTCGTGCCGATTACATTCAGCCAGCTCCGAACGTAGGGGCTGATGTTTGACGAGATCGGGTCAGAGAACGGGGGAATCCAGATTCGCGCGGGTGGCGGCGCCGTCTGGTGCTGGCAGTAGAAGATGACCGGGCTCCAATCGATCTCCGCCTTCACAACCACCTGCGTCTCTTTCATGTTCATCATGTAGCCGTCGCGATTGTTGTCGTGGCCCACGTAATCCTGGTACAGAAACGGCAGCGGACTTACCTCGTACTTCGTCCCCAGGTTCTGCCGGTACCAGTGCACGACCATGTCCTGTCCGTCAGGGTTCAGCGTCGGCCACAACACCAGGATCACGTTGTCGAGAATTGCGTCCACCTCCGGATCGTTCTTCGCTGACAGGAGCTTGTACGCGAGCGCGATGGAATGCTGACCGCCAGCGACCTCGGAAGAGTGAAGCCCTCCATCGATGTGGACGATCACCTTGGAGTTGCGCGCCAGCTCCAACGCCTGTGCATCATCCAGGCCATCCGCCGTGGCAAGTCGCCGGGAGATCTTCTTGTACTCGTCCAGCCTCGCCAGATTTGCCGGCGAAGAGATCACACCCACCTCGATGTCCAGCCCCCGCGTGCTCTTTCCTACGGTGAACATCTTCATACGGTCGGAGTTCGCTGCGAGCGCATGAAAATAGCGGATCGAGTCCTCGTAGTCCGCGAGGTAGAAGTCGTCACCCGGTGTATGACCCAGCAGCGACGCGGGTGTCGGCACCTGACCCGAGGAGATACCTACGCAGAACAGAAGACAAAGAAGACAGACCCAGGACTCTTTCAACAATTCATCACTCCTTGTGCGGCACCGGAGGTACGTTGCCAGATCGATCAGCGGGTCGGATAGAGACAACTCTCCCGTTAACCCGTTAACGTTGTGCGGCCGGAGGACGATAGATGCAGCGTGGCTAACGTTCCGCAAGAGAAGCGGGGACGACTATGCTGGATCAGCTCAAGAAAAGCAGGTCCTTATTTGTGATTGGTCAGACAAATCTAATGCATCAGCGCGGTTAACGCAAAGTAAAGATCTCCAGAATCCGCCCTGAAGCACCGAAAAGTGCGTCGAGGAGAGGCTCGCTGAAGAGCTCTCCCTGGCAAGGGCGACGTCCTGATGCGATTCCCGAGACGGAGGCGGCGAAGCCTCCTAGCTCTATGGCATCACGATCACAGGCCAGCGACCCCGTACCCTCTGCTTCCCTTTGCCCAGCTCTTATGGCTCGACTTCCTCGCCCCCGCCCGCCTCAGCGTTCGGCCCATTAAGCTTCCTCATCGCATTTGCAAAGTTCATCATCTCGTACTCTCTTGGCGGCGTTCCGCCGGCGAGATATTGAACGAAGTAGTCCCACCTGCGCCGCATCATGTACTGCGACGCCTCCCCATATCCGTGATGTGCATTTGGAATCATGACCAGGTCAAAGTCCTTGTTCGCCTTGATCAAAGCATCCACCAGCAGCAGCGTGTTGCTTGGCGGAACATTGTCATCCATCGTTCCGTGCGCCAGCAACAAATGACCCTTCAGGTTTTTTGCGAAGTTCTGGTTGGCCTGGCTGTCATAGTTGCTCTTTCCGTCAGCCTGCACCACCTCGACACCCGCCCATTTCTCCGCCCAGTCATCTTCGTAGTTCCGCTGGTCGTGATTGCCGCTCTCCGCAATCCCCACCTTGAAGAGCTCCGGGTAG
This sequence comes from uncultured Acidobacteriaceae bacterium, assembly GCA_963719405.1. Taxonomy (GTDB): domain Bacteria; phylum Acidobacteriota; class Terriglobia; order Terriglobales; family Acidobacteriaceae; genus Edaphobacter. Next base: position 2,478,061 of record OY970381.1, on the reverse strand, counting down.
TGCAGCAGCGCCGCTCCCGTCGCATTGCCTCCACCCGAGTGGCCCCACATCCCGGCACGCTCCAGGTCGATATACGAGTACCTCTGCGCCAGCTCCTTCATACCTGCCACCTGGTCCGGCAGCGTGTTATCTCCGAGATCGCCGAAGTACGCCTCGTGAAACGCCTTCGAGCGTGACGGTGTTCCCATCCCGTCCAGGCACACCACGATGAAACCAAGCTCCGCCAGCGCCTGGTTGTCTCCATGGGCTGCATTGAAGCCGCGGCTCCCGCACGATCCAATCTGCGGCCCCGGATAAACATAGTTGATGATTGGGTACTTCTTCGAGGCGTCAAAGTTCGTCGGCTGGAACATGTAACCGTAAATGTCCGTCTTCCCGTCGCGCCCTTTCACCGTAATCGGCAGCAGCGGCTTCCATCCAGTCGCGATCAGCTTTGAGATGTCCTGCTTTACAACGTCAGCCGTTACCCTTCCCTCCGCATCTCGAACCACCACTACCTGCGGCTCCGTCGGTGTGCTCGCCACATCCACGAAGTACTTACCGTCGGGCGACGGTGTAATCGCGTGGTCCTTATCCTCGGGCGTCAACAGCTTCAGTCCGGTTCCGTCGAAGCCCACGCTGTAGTAGCTCCGGAAGTACGGATCGCGGCCCTTCTCCTTACCCACACCGACAAAATAGATCTTTCGCGCCGCCTCATCCACCGATAGCACCTGCGCAACGTTGCCTTCACCGGTCGTTATCTGCGCCTTCATCTTGCCGGTGCCGAGGTCATACAGATACATCTGCCCCCAGCCCTCCCGCTCCGAAAACCACAGGAACTCATCCGTCCTGGATAGGTAGTGCCAGTTGACCTTTCCATCACCACTCTCGAAGAACTTGGGCGCTGTCTCCGTGTACACCTCGCGCACATCGCCCTTGTCCGCGTCGGCCACGCGCAGCCACTCCTGTTTGTGATCGCGCGATGTAGAGACGAACGCCACGTGCTTACCGTCAGCCGCCCACTGCACGTCCTCCCACCCGCCATCGCAGCTCACGTCGTCACAGATCGTGGATCGGTGCTGATCGGGCGGCATCTTGAAACGCACAACCTTCTTCTTGTCCACGTCGATCACCACCCGCTCGATCATCGTGACGTCGACATCTCCAACCAGCGGATACTTCCAGGCCTCAAGCTTCGGGTGCCGGTTCGTCACAGGAACGAGGTACATCTCGCCCGTCTTACGCTGATCCTGCTGAAACGTCGCGATCTTCTTCGAGTCCGGCGACCAGACCAGGATCGCTGCATCACTGTGCTTCCAACCCGCATTGTCAGTCGCGTATCCGAAGTCTTTGACGCCGTCCTTCGTGAGCTGCGTCTCCCTGCCATCTTTTACGTCGCGCATCCAGAGATTCCAGTCGCGGATGAACGCCGCCTTTGACCCATCCGGCGAGATCACCTGCTCCGTAGCCGATCGCCGCCGCCCCGGCGCGCTTGCCGCCTGACCAGCACCCTTCCCCGCATCCGCGCAGACGATACTCGCGGATACGTCACACCGCAGCAACGATCCCGCGGCCGAGACGGTCAGAACCTCCTTGGCACCCTCGAACGTCACATCCGACAGCATCAGGTCATGCTGGTCCACCTTTGCGCCTGGCTTTGCCGCCGATACCGCCGCTGCAAGCATTGCGTGATCAAATGCGGGGGCCGAGCTCCCCTTTGCCGCGTCGACCAGCATGTACGTAAAACCGTCTGGTCCACGATCCCGATACCAGAAGCGGTCACCGGGCAGCCACATCGGTCGTGCCACCGTGTGATACACCAGCGGAGCCACGTTGTACGACATCATCGCCTCGGCCCGCGCATAGTTCGCTGCCGTGTACTGCCTGCCACCCTGCTGCTGTGCTATCGCACCGCCGGTCAAACAGCAGACCACACCCAGAATCTCTTTCAGAGACCGAAGCTTTCCCAGACGCATGTATCCCGTTTCCAGCGGCACAGACCGCTCCAGACAGTTGCAAATTTGTTGCCCCAGTCTACAGCCCGCCGCCTTCACTCCGCCCACGCACGACTCAGTGCTGCGGATCGCGCTTACACCCTGCCGCGCATCTTCCAGAGCACCTGCCGCAACATCCCCATCCACACCGGTCCATCCAGGGCGTCGGACCCCATCCGGATCACCAACCTGCGCAGGTCCTCCAGATCGCTGTTTGCGGGATGATGCTCCATATACCCCGACACCTCTAAAACCTCGCGCAGCAACCCGGCCACCCGCTCGTTCTCGCCAGCCGGCAACGGCCGCGCAGTGCCGGTCGTTCGTTTAGTGCTCATACCGCGTACCAGCTCGTACAGGCAAACAGCTGCAGCCTGACCGAGGTTCATCGACGGGTGCCTCACCCCCTCATACATCTGCATGGGTATGGTCATCAGCCACTGGCAATGGCTCAACTCCTCGTTGCTCAGGCCCGTCTTCTCCGATCCGAACAGAATCGCCACCCGCCCCTCAACCTCCGCCAGCTCCTCGCCGATCCGCTCCCCCGCATCCTGCAGCACGTGCAGCGAGTGCGCCAGCGCCCTTTCGCCAACAGCCGTCGTACCTACCACCAGGGTGCAGTCGGCCACGGCCGCAGCCAGGTCAGGAAACAGCCGTGCCGATCCAAGCACGACGGATGCATCGATCGCCGACTTCGCGCCCTCGAACGGCCGGTCGAACTCCGTCACCACACGGAGATCGTGGAAGCCGAAGTCATACATTGCACGGGCCACCGCCCCGATATTGTTCGGATTACGCGCGCGCACCAGCACCACGCACGTCCTTCTTCGCTGTTCGTCTGAAAGCACTCCCACATTCTAGGCCGCGACACGGATAGCATCGGCTTCACTCACGCGTCGGAGACAGCAAAGACAGAGGGCCGGCATAAGCGCCGGCCCTCCTCAGATCAGAGTTGCCCATCTATCGCGGGCGTTCGTGGCCGACGTCCGCGCGACCTGCTCCGCCTCTCGGCTCAGCCTGCGCTCGCGGTGCCTCCTGCCTTGGCTGCATCAGCGGCCGTGCCTCCTGCCTTGGCTGAACCTGCTGTTGAGGCTGGACTCTCGGCTGCGCATTGGCATTATGGTTCTCGCGATATATCTGCTGGCTCGCGCCATTCTGCTCCCGCTGAATCTGCTGCCTCTGCTGCTGGTTCAAAGCCCCCCCGTTTGCCTGCCGATCCGCTCTGACCTGTTGATTGATGTTCGCCTGCCGGTTCTCCGCCCGGACTGCCTCTCCGGCGGTCATCTGTCCATTATTCATGCCGTTGCCGATCCGCTGCTGCTGGTTCGTCTCACGTGCATTCACCATCCCGCGAGCCGGCACTACGTTGGTCCGGTCCCCAACTCGTGCCTGGGCGGCGATCGCCGGGCTTCCGTGGTTCACAGAAGCCAGTTGCTGCCGGTTCTGCGCCGACATCTCCTGATGCTGTACCTGGTTCTGCGTTGGATCCATGTGCCGCTCGTGTTCGACTGCAAGCTCCTGTGCATTTGCCCGGGCCGACACCCCGCCGTTTCCACCGTTGTAGCTGACACGGTTATAGGTCACGTTATTCACAACCACCGTCTTGTTGTAAACGTTGTGCACATTTACCACGTTGATGTTGTTTACTGCGCGGTTGTACGCGAACCGGCCATGATCCCAATACCCGCCCTCGTACCCGGTCCCGATGTAGCCAAACCCATAGTTCACGCCTCCATAGAACCCGACGTGCGGACCCCAATATCCGGCATGCCATAGATATGCGTTGCCTCCCCACCCCCAGTATCCCGGCGTCCACAGATACCCGACAGTCGGCGGCTCCACCCATACTCCCGGAACCCAGAAGTAGCCCTCCGGCCCATAGGCCCAGTATCCCGGTGTCCAGATATACCCCTCACCCGGGCAGATTGGCTGCGTATATACCGGCAGGATCGGAGGCGCGATACCGACAGAGATGAATACACCCGCGAATGACGCCGCAGGCGCGACCGTCAGCGCTGCGGCAACAACGAACTTCCGTACAGATGAGAAAAGCTGCATCGAGATACTCCACGGGCTTATCGGCTATCGAAAGCTGCCGGAACAAGCACCCCTCTAGAGACACCATTACATCCTCGAAGTTTCTCCTGCGCGCGGCATTTTCGGCTCGTTGCCTGCAACTTATGGGGCAGGAGCGAAGTCTCTCAGCTCCTCCACCGTCTTCGCGTCCAGCTTCACCAGCAGGTCCACCACAAGGTCCACCATCTGGTCGAAGTCCCTCCGGTTCACGATGCCGTTGTGCGAGTGCGTGTACCGCACCGGAACCACAAGATTCACCGTGGGCGCTCCGCCGCTCGCCGTCTGCATCTCCGCCGAGTCGTCTCCATATCCCTGCACCAGGTCGAACTGCAACGGCACGCCCTTCTCCTTCGCCGTGCTCTTCACAAACGCCACCATCTTTCGGTTCGGAATTGTGCTCGAGTCATACAAAAACATCCCCGGCCCTCCGCCCAGCTTGGCCTGCGTCTCCTCCGGCCGCGCGCCCGCAGTGTCTCCCGTGATCCCGCCCTCAATCGCTATGCCTATGTCGGGTCGCACGGTCTGGGTCGCTGCCCTGGCGCCGCGCAGCCCTACCTCTTCCTGGGTCGTCGCAACGTAGAAGAGCTGATTCGCATGCGGCAGCTTCGCCGTCCTTCGCATCGCCTCCAGGAGCACGGCACATCCGATGCGGTCGTCCCACCCCTTACCCAGGTAGTTCTCGCTTCCGTTCATCACCGTAAACGGAGCATCCGGCACGACCGGGTCTCCCGGTTCAACACCCATGGCCGCCGCCTCTGCCGCGTTCCTGGCCCCGATATCCAGGTAAAGCTGGTCGCGCGCAAATACCCGTGTCCGCTCGTCCGCCGGAACCACGTGGATATCCCGGATGCCCGTCACCGCATGCACCGGGCCCTTCGATCCAATGACCGTCCATCGCTGATCGACCAGCGCCTGGTCCAGCCACCCACCAAGCATCTGCATCGTCAAAAACCCGGTAGGCGTCACTCTCCGCACCATCCCGCCAAGTTCGTCCATATGCGCGTCGATCATCACGCGCGGCCCTGCCTTCCCCTGCTGTGCGATGACGCTTCCCGTCCCGTCGTACCGGATCGCCTCCGTAGCGAGCGGCTTCATCTCACCCACCATGATCGCCCGGACCGCCTCCTCTGCCCCCGGGGGCCCCGGCGCGTCCGAGAGTCGCTGCAGCAACAGCTGTGTTCGATCGCCGGAGACCTGTGCAACGCCAAGTACCGCCGTGAATCCTAGTCCCGCAACCGCAACCTTAAAGCCTAATGAGCCCATTCGCATGGGCGGACTATATCACCTTGCAGCACCGGCACCAGCAGCACCGTCCCACGGGGCTTGCTCCCCTTGAACTCACCAGATCTCTCGAGACCGACAGTTTCAAAAACAGGACACCTCGAAGCACGTCCACGCGGCTCGTCTTTGGAATGCCCCTGAAGTTGTATGGCCGGGACACTCTGCGTCGACGACGCTGAGGAGAGGCACGAGAGCTCCGGCCAGGCAGGTTTCCCTTGAAGTCACATCGCGAATCGATCGATGAAATCCCTTCGCGCCGCGCGATGAAACCGAACCATCTCTTTGTGGACACGGTACGGTTCTGGAGCATGCTGGCGATCGTCGCGATCCACTGCATCGGCTTCCTCAATCCATTTCTGGGCGTTCCGGCTCGCCTGGGTGATGCGCTCGTCACACCCTTCAAATTCGGAACCATAGCGTTCTTCCTTATCTCCGGATTCCTGCTTGGGGAGCGTCTCGACACCTGCAAACCACTGGAGTACCTCGTCCGGCGAATTCAAAAGGTCATGCTCCCCTGGCTGACCTGGTTTACGCTCTTCGTCGCCTGTCTCGTCGTGGCGGATCTCGTTCATCACAGGTTGACTCTCACCTCCCCCCTCGCTGTCTCGCTCGCCATCGCCAACAAGATGGTGGAGTGCGCATTTGGAACCGCCTTCTGGTTCGTTCCGAACCTCATCCTTGCACTATCTGTCCTTCTCGTCTTCAGACGGCATCTGCATTCCCTCCGCTTCGGCGCGCTTCTGTTCGCGATCAATCTCCTGTACGTGTTCAATGTCTATGGCCGATGGCTTCCCAGCAGGCACACCCAGGCGCTTCTTGCCTTTGTCGGCTATCTCTGGCTTGGCAGCTTCGCGGCCCGGCACTTCGGCGCCATAGAGGCTTGGCTGGCAAGAGTACGGACAGAATTACTGATCGTCGTCTCGCTGCTCACCGCGACGGCAGCCTTTGGAGAGACACAGGTGCTCACTGCGCTGGGCTCTCCGGATCCTCTCAACACGCTCCGTCTCACCAACCAGATCTTCTCTATCGTCGTGGTCCTGCTCCTTCTCAAGCTGCGCCACCGTTCATGGCCCCGCTTCATCAACGTACGAGACCAGACCTTCGGCATCTACCTGGCTCACCCCCTGATACTCACCATCGTCTTCAACCTCCTCAAGCAGGCTCTTGGCGTCAGAACGAGTCACACCGTTCACTATGGAATTCTTGTAAGCAGCACAGCGTGGATAGTCCTCTCGCTCGCTACCTACTCGAGCTGCCTCATGCTGACGCGATGGCTGGGACATCGACCGCTCCTGCGCTGGACCATCGGTCTGACTCCAATCGAACATGTGGGCCTCGAATCCCCCCGAGGCACCTCTGTGGAAGGCTCCCTGCTTAGCCCGACGCGCGAACCTCGATGGACGTAGCCGGGCGGTGACCAGCGGACCTTCCCCTTCCTCTACCAGAGATCCACGCAGGCTGCGGCCCCGGCATCAGCTGAGAGCCCTCGGCGCCGCAGCTTTACTGGCACCTCTCATCGTGTCCCTTCACGCCTGCAGTCCCAACCACGCCACAACAGCAACGGCAGCTATCCAGCCAGCCGACCCCCCGCCACCGCCGATAACGTTCAGCAAAGCCCTGAACGAGTCGTCCGTCTTCATGGGAGCCTCCATCATTCAGTGGTGGCCATTGCCTCTCCATAACGCTGGCGTCGCCGGCCAGACAACATCGCAGATGCTGGCTCGCTTCAGGACGGATGTCCTCGGCCACGGGTACGTCCGCGTCATCATTCTCGGTGGCTCCAACGACGTTATCCTCAAAGTCGCCGATCCGCCTTCCGAGATCTCAGCCAATCTCCAATCCATGGCTCTCATCGCCAAGGCAGCCGGCATGGAGGTTGTTCTCAGCGCGCTCACTCCCATAACCTGGAACGGCTCAGACCTGAACACCACCGTCGCGCCTGTCAATACGGCGATCCGGCAGCTTGCCGCAGATCAGGGATACCTCTTCATCGACAACTTCAGCCCTATGCAGGGACATCCCGAGTACTTCACGGACGGCCTCCATCCCAGTGCGTCGGGCTACTCCGTCATGGAAAGGTCGCTGGCCGCAGTCGTAACCAGGTAGTCAGCAGCCACTTACCGGCCGGAAGGTGCGTCTCCGCATCACGGCTCAGGGGCGCGCAAACCGAAGTCCATCGATGGGTCCTCGTCATCCAGCCTCAAGCAGCCTTCGATGTCCGCAATACACTAACCTGAGTCCCACCTCATGGCCGACAACTTCGCCCAAACCGTTAAACAGCAGGCCGACATCGTCAAGATAATCGGCGACTACGTGAAGCTACGTAAGTCCGGTGCTCAGAACTACTCCGGCCTTTGCCCGTTTCACAAGGAGAAGACCGGATCTTTCTCTGTCAACGCGACACATAGCTACTTCTACTGCTTCGGCTGTCACGAAAAAGGTGATGTCTTCACCTTTGTCATGAAGCTGGAGAACGTCAGCTTTCCGGAGGCCGTCCGTGTCGTCGCCACCAAGGCTGGCATCGCTCTGCCGAAGCGGGAGTTCAACTCTCCGGAAGAGGCTCGGGAGGCCGGTCTTCGCCGCCAGCTCATCGACATCCACGAGGCCGCCACCCAGTACTTCGAGGGCTTCCTCAAGTCTCCCGGAGGCCGCCCGGGCCCGCGAATACCTCACGGGCCGCGGCGTCACCTCCGACACGATCGCGAAGTTCCGCATCGGCTACGCACCGGAAGACTTCAACGACATGCGCGACCGCCTCGGCAAACACTTCCCCGAACCGGTCCTCCGCGGAAGCGGCCTCTTCAGCGCCAAAGAGCAGGCCGACGGCTCCCATGGGCAGATGTACGCTCGCTTTCGCAAACGCATCACCTTTCCCATCGCGAACGAGGCCGGAAAGACAATCGCCTTCACCGCACGCGCCCTTGATGACGTCGACGACAAAGGCCGCCCGCTCGCCAAGTACCTCAACTCCCCCGAGACCCCGCTCTATACCAAAGGCAATGTCCTCTTCAACCTCGATAAGGCCCGCGCAGACATGCGCACCCACGACTTCGCCCTGCTCGTCGAAGGACAGATGGACTGCATCTCCGTCTACATGGCCGGCGTCCGAAATGTCCTTGCGACATCCGGCACCGCATTCACTGAGTCGCAGGTGCGGCTCCTCTCACGCTTTACCCATCGCGTTGTGGTCAACTTCGACCCCGATACCGCGGGTGCAAACGCCGCTGAGAAGTCCATAGCACTGCTCACCGAAGAAGGCTTCGAGGTCAAGGTCGTTACCCTCGAGGGCGGCCTCGACCCCGATCGCTTTGTTCGCGAAAACGGCATCGAGGCCTACATGGGTGCGCTCCGCACCGCGAAACGCCACTCCGACTACCTCATCGACCGCGCCCGCCAGCTCTTTCCCGCACGCACCCCAGAGGCCAAGATCAAGGCCGTCAACTTCCTGCTCCCGCACATCCGCCGCATGCCCAACGCCCTCACGCGCGACTCCTTCGCCGCGGACGCGGCCCAGAAGCTCAACATCGACTCCGCTCTGATGCGCCAGGAGCTCAAACAGGCCGCGGCCTCCCGGACCGAAAGCATTCCGACCCGACGTCAACAGCCCGTCACCGAGGTCGAGCGCACCCTGCTTCGCGCCCTCGTTCTCCCGTCCACCGACCCCGCCCGGGTCCTCGCCGCCAATCAGCTTGCCGAGAACTCCGGCTGGTACGACGGCATGGCTGCCGCCATCCTGTTCGAGATCCTCGCCAATGGCGACCCGCCCTCAAATCCTCTGGACGCCGCACCGGACGACTCCAGCCGCGCCATGCTCGCCAGCGTTCTCCATGACGAGCCCGACGCAGCGGCGGCACCGAACGCCGGAACGCACTCGCTCGCGGATCAGGTTCAGGCAGCGCTCCATCTCCTGAAAAGGCGCTACCTGGAGGCGCGTCAGCGCGAGATCCGCTCCACCATCACCGCGGCAGAGCAGAAGGGCGACACCGCCGTGCTCGCGCAGCTCTTCGGCGAAAAGATACGCATTGATCGTCTTCTTCGCGATCATGACGCCTGAAATGCGCAACTTGCTTCGCCGCAATGTGTCTCCCATCACTACACAGTAGAATTGCGTCAACCGGCGAATCCTTCCGCGAGCATCCTCCTCGATGGCGATCTTCACCCGTATCCTCAAGAATCTGGGCGCTATGTTCACTGGGCGCCTGCTGACAATCATTCAGCAGGTCATCATCCCCCCCATCTTTATTCACCGGTATTCCACCGCCCAGTTCGGCGAGTGGGGCGTTCTCTCGGGCGCCGTTGCTGCCCTCGCGGTCCTCAACTTCGGCGTTCAAACCTACATGAACCAGGATCTCGCCGTCCGCTACGCCAAAGGCGAGCTCGAGAACTACCACGTCCGCCAGTCCACCGCCCTCAGGCTCCTCCTCGGCGTCGTCGTGGTCGTCGCGGCGCTCAGTCTTGTTGTGTTCGTGATTCCGCTCGATACGCTTTTGAAGCTGGATATAGACCGCCGAACCGCCCAGCTCACTGCTTACTTTCTCGCCATCCAGGTACTGCTCAACTTCCTCAACGGCTATCTTGCCGGAATCTTCATGGGGGTTGCGCTGGCTCACCGCGGAGCCTACTGGAACAACTTCCAGGCACTGCTTACCGCGCTCGTTCTCCTCGCCTGCGTCTCCCTCCACCTTCCATTTCCTGTCCTCGCCGGGGTCCAGGTCGTCACGATGAGCATCGCGATCGTCGCCGTCCTGATCGACATCCGCCGGACCTCGCCCGCGATCTTCCCCACGTTGCGCTACTGGGACGGAGCCGCCGTCAAGGATATCCTCACGCCCAGCGGCTACTTCGGACTGCTCACCATCTGCACCTTTCTCACCTACCAGGCGCCTTTGATCGTCATCCAGCGCATCCTTGGCCCCGTCGCCGTCGCCGGCTTCATCGTCATGCGCCTTGTCTTCTCCATGTGCCGTCAGATCCTCGCCATGTTCACCCAATCCATGGGTGCAGAGATCACCAATCTCTTTGGACGCAGCGACTGGCTCTCTCTTTCCCGCCTTTACGACTACTCGGAACGCTTCATCTTCTTCTTGATACCGCTCGTCAATGTCGCTGTGCTCATCGCTTCGCCCGTCCTCATCACGCTCTGGATGCACAAGCGCGCAGAACTCTTCTCCCCGTACCCCTATATGCTTTCCGCCGCTATCTCCATGGTCATCAGCCTTAAGGAGCATAAGTATCAGTTCCAGTTCTCCACCAACACCCATGAAGAGTTGGCCCGCGTCATGTTCTTCTCCTACGTTGGAATGATCATCATCGCGATCGGCGCCGTACACCTGTTCGGCGTAGTTGGCTTCCTTTGGACGTGGCTCGCGGTCGAGATCCTCCAGATCTTCCGAATCGTTCACCTGAATATGAAGTTGTTCGCTGAGTTCGAACGCCTGGAGCTTAAGTACCTTCGCCGTCTGTCCGCAATCTGCATCTGTTCGTTGCTCATCTCACTCGCACTGCTTGAAAAGACCGCGAGCTTCCCGATCGTCTGGCAGATCGTATCCTCGATACTCTCGGCAGCGATCCTCACCGCGTGCTCGTGGCCACTCTTCGGTGTCAGCGATGTCCTCCGTAAGATGTCCACCCAGTTCGCCCGCAACCCCGCATAGGAACTCATGAAGAAGAAACTTCGCGTCGGCATTCTCTTCGGCGGCCGATCCGGCGAGCACGAGGTCTCCCTGCTCTCCGCCGCCTCCATCCTCAAAGCAATCGACAGGAAGAAGTACGACGTCGTCCCGATAGGCATCACCAAACAAGGCCGCTGGGTCACCGCCAACGATGCCCACGCGCTCCTCTCCGGGTCACAGCCGCCGGCCAATCCACTCCAGGCTGGAGACCCCGAGGCGACGCCAACCGCGGAGGTCATCCGCAGCGGCGAGCCCGTCATCATCCCGCCGGTTCCAGCCGAGTCTCTGAACCCGCTCGCCCTCAGCGCCTCCTCCGACCTGGGTCGCCAGTCCCTGGCGCTCGACGTCGTCTTCCCCGTCCTGCACGGCACCTTTGGCGAGGACGGCACGATCCAGGGCCTCTTCGAACTCGCGGATATCGCCTACGTCGGCTCCGGCGTCCTCGGCTCCGCTGCCGGCATGGACAAGGACACGATGAAGAAGCTCTTCTCCGCGGCGGGCCTGCCACAGACCCCGTACCTCTCCTTCCTCCGCAGCGAGTGGTCGTCCGACCCGCGCCGGGTCACGAAGCGCATCGAAGCGGCTCTCGTGTACCCGCTCTTCGTCAAACCCGCCAATCTCGGATCGTCGGTCGGCATCTCCAAGGTGCACGACCGATCGGAACTCGCCCCCGCGATGAACCTGGCCGCAAGCTTCGATCGCAAGCTCGTCATCGAACAGGGCGTCGGCGGCCCGGGTGCCAAGCCTCGCGAGCTAGAGGTCGCCGTTCTCGGGAACGACTCGCCCGAGGCATCCGTCGTCGGTGAGATCGTTCCCGGCGCCGAGTTCTACGACTACGACGCCAAGTACCACTCCGACGCCAGCGTTCCCATCATTCCCGCACATCTCTCGAAGACCGAAGAAAAGCAGATCCGCGCTATGGCAATAGCCGCCTTCCGCGCCTGCGACTGCTCCGGACTCGCCCGCGTCGACTTCCTCATGGAACCCGCACCAAAGGGCCGCACCTCATCGAAGCCCCGCATCTTCCTCAACGAGATCAATACCCTCCCGGGCTTCACCTCCATCAGCATGTATCCCAAGCTGTGGCAGGCGACAGGGTTACCCTACAAGCAACTCATCGATCGCCTGATCGAACTAGCCCGCGAACGCCACGCCGAGAAGAAGCAGACATCGTTCAGTCTGCAGTAATCTCCACCCGTACCGGGGTTCCAAGCAGATCGAAGACCGGTTGGACCGCTGCGTCATCAAGATCGCCCATGACGGAGATCTGTGCCCACCCCCGCCGGCGCAGATACTCGCTCTCATAGGCGATGCGAAACCCCGCGTTATAGCAATCCTGCATGGCGGCCGGCGTCGGAACGTCGAAGCTCGTGATCGGCGGCGCCGCCGCGGTCTCCTCCGCCACTAATTCGAAGCCCCGTGATCGCAACTGCTCACGCACCAGATCCCCTAATCGTGCATAGTGCATAAACCTGCGTTGCACCGCGGCTTCATCCCGGTAGTTCTCTTCAAGGGCCGCGGCCAGCGCCAGCAACTGCGGGGAAGGCACCGTGAACATGGGCTCTCTCTGCCCGATCGCCTGCACGATGTCGAACGTCGCCGGAAGATCCTCGCTTCGAATCGTCTCGAGCGCCCCCGCACCCGCAAACACAAAGGAAAGGCCGGCGTAGGATCCCAAAGACTTCCCGCTGACACCGGACGCCAGAAACAGCCCATCGGGCAACGGCAGAGCTCCCAGACTGCTCACGCAATCCGCGACCACCAGCGCACCCCGAGCATCACAGCACCTGGCCAGCCGCCCCAGATCGTTCACCTGACCGGTACTCGTCTCCAGGTGCACGCCCCACACCCACTTCACCCCCCGATCCAGCTCCTGTTCGATCTTGTTGAAGTCCCAGGGAGTTCCCCATTCCGTCGAAATCTCCTGGGCGCAAAGGCCCGCCCTGCGCGCCAGCCTCGCCAGTCTCCCCCCAAACTCGCCGTTCGCCAGCACCAGGCCATGCCCATCCCCGACACTGGATCGCAGGCAGGCTGCCACCGCATCGTTCGCCAGCGTTCCGCTTCCTGTCATCACTGCCACCGGCATGCCGCCCGCGACCAGGCTCAATCGTCTTCGCGTCTGGTCGAAGATCTCCACCACCCCCGAGTCGCGGTGCGAGACCGGAGGTCTCCCAAACGCTCTCTGCACCTTGGGTGAGATCTGCACCGGTCCGGGCAGAAGACGGACCTCGCGTGTGGGCTCCCGGCGCTCCCACCATCCTCTGAATCGCTCCCATCTTCTTCGCAACGACGGATGTTCCAGGTCCAGGACCATCGGCAGGAAGTTCGCTCGCCCATCCGGAACCGCAGGTCCCAGGGCACGGAACCCAAGCGACTCGTACATCCCACTGCGATCCGTCACACCGGAGATCAGCATGTGAGACCGGCCATGCCGCCGCGCCTCCGCAAATACCTGCCAAAACAGACCAGCCAGCACAAGACCCCTGCGCGCTCCAGGGGAGATCGCCAGCAGGCGCACCTCACACGGATGCGGTGCGACGTCGCTGATCGAAATCGACGGCGGCAATCTCTTCTCGACTGAAAAGGGCGGCGTCAGGTTGATCGAGATCATCCCGATCACCACCCCGCGTTCCACCGCTACAAAGTACCGGTTGCTGCTGTGGAATCTGTCGACAAGCATCCCGGTCGCACTCTGGGCGTGCTGCCCAAGCTCCTCGGCAAAGGTGCTATGGTTCAGCCTTTGAAGCTGGTCGATCTCATCGGCCGTAGCCGCCTCTCGGAACACAACCTCAGGCATCCGGGAAGTTAATCACACGTCCCGAAGATCGAGGAAGGGTTTTTCACACCGCACGGTGGCAACGTACCATCTCACGCATGGGCTACTTCCCCCGCTGACCGAGACTTTCACCTCACCCAAACGTCTCACCGGTATCGGATAAAGCATAGGCCCGGCGGCTCCTTCGGTGCCTGTGAGCGTAGGTTCTGGTCGCGATCGAAAGGACACGATGCATTCCACCGGTGACCTCACAATCGGCTCGAATCGCCCTAATCTGCATTGGGTTGCGTCGTCGCTGCTGCACCTCGTTCTGTTGGGGTGCATCCTTTATCCGTCAGCGGTGTCCGTGGCCCCGATGCGGCTGCCGGGCACCCGGAACGGCAGTCACCTCGAGCTCTCCTATTCGCCTGGCCGGGCTCCGGTACACACCTCGGCTCCCAATCCAAAGGTCAAGCCTCAGCTGGCCGCCGCCGCCACACCCCTCCCCGTAATCGCCAGGAACGAGCCGAAACCGGTTCCACCTTCGCCCAACTCCACCTCGCCGGCCTCGACACAACCTGACTCGGCAGCCGGAGCGGACGCCCTCGGCGACGGCAACGTCAGCATTGCGCTCGCCGCGTTCTTCCCCCGGCCCAGGCCCGATCTCTCCAGCCTCGCTCACGGAACCGCGGGCGACGTCATCCTCGACATCGTTATCGACTCAGCCGGCCGCATCGCGGATATCAAGGTCACCCGCAGCCTCGGCCCTGACATCGACCAGACCGTCATCGCTACCGTCCATCAATGGACCTTTCACCCCGCCACAAAGGATGGTCAGCCGGTCGCCAGTGAGCAGGAGCTGCACTTCCACTACGAGCGCAGCTGACCGTTCAGAGCACCCGGCTGTGCCTGTATCCCTCTGCTGACAACGCCTCCAGCAGCTCGGCAACCTGTTCCCGCCCGCGCGTCTCCATCGTTATGTCGATCACCGTATCGCCCAGGTTCACACCGTAGTACGCCCGGTTGTGCAGCGTATCCACGATGTTGGCCCGATGGCTTGCGATCAGACGCGTCAGGTCCGCCAACGCCCCCGGCTTATCCAGCAGATGAATCCGCAGTCGGATCAGGCGCCCGTCCTGCACCAAACCTCGTTCAATGATCCGGCTCAGCAAGGTGACATCGATATTGCCGCCGCAGACCAGGACCGCCGTTTGAGCTCCCGGCTTGATGATCGCCGACTTCTGCTGCAGCAGAACCGCCAGCGCGGCCGCACCCGCCCCCTCGGCAAGCGTCTTCTCCCGCTCGAGCAGCACCAGAATCGCGGAGGCGATCTCATCCTCGTCCACCGTCACGATCTCGTCGACATACCGCTCAATCATTGGAAACGTGACATCGCCAGCGCGCCGAACTGCGATGCCGTCCGCGATAGTGGTCGCCGGATCTACCGTGACCGGCCCGTGCTGCGCCATCGCCGCCAGCATCGACGGGAGCCGCGCTGTCTGCACGCCAATCACCTTCACCTCCGGTCGCGACTCCTTCATCGCGCAAGCGATCCCGCCAATCAGCCCGCCGCCCCCGATCGGCACAACGACAGCGTCCATCCTGGGCACCTGCTCCAGCAGCTCAAGCCCTATCGTTCCCTGTCCGGCCATCACATCAACATCGTCGAACGGGTGAATAAACGTCATCCCATTCCGCTCACACAGCCGCCGCGCCTCCGCATAGGCCTCGTCGAAGTTGGCTCCATGCAGCACAACATCCGCTCCGAAGTTCCGCGTCGCCGTCACCTTCACCAAGGGTGTCTGCTGTGGCATCACGATCAAGCTGCGGATGCCGCGCTTCGTCGCATGGTGCGCGACGCCCTGTGCATGGTTGCCGGCACTCGCCGCAATCACACCGCGCTCCGCCTGTTGCGGCGTCAGCATGGCGATGCGGTTCAAAGCTCCGCGTTCCTTGAAAGAACCCGTCATCTGCAGGTTTTCGAGCTTCAGATAAACATTCTGTCCGGTCAGCGCCGAGAGCATCTCCGAGTGCGGGCACGGCGAGTAGTAGATGGAGTCTCGTATACGCTCGCGCGCCGCAACGACGTCCGCAAGCCCGATGGCAGTCTTTCCCGATTCACTCGGCATACCGTATAGAGTAATCAACTCACACGGAATAACCGGCTGTTTCACGCATTAGCCCTGAAGATTGCCGATGCAGCGGGCCAGCACATCATTCACAAGCTTCAGCTCCGCCTCCTCTGTCCCCCGCCAGAGCGCCCTTTCGATCGTCCGCGCGACCCGGTCGGCCTGCTTCAGCAGGTCGACGCCCGTGTCCGTCAGTGAGCGAATCACCAGGCGGTCATTCTCCGCGGCCTTTCCACGCCGGATCCAGCCCTCGCGCTCCGCCCTGCCGAGAAACCCCTGGGCCGTCTGCGGTGTCACACGGCAGGCCCGGGCGAGCTGCGCACCCGAAGCACCCGGATGCGTCCGAATCGCGTCGAGCATCTGCATCTGCGAGGTCGTTACCCCCATCGGCTTCAACTCGTCGTCCAGCCTGCCCCGGAACGCGATCAGCATGCTCTTCATCTGACGCATCGTCTGTCGCTTCTCGTCCCCGGCACTTCGCGTGAGATGCATGTCCATATCAGCTTCCTGATACTATATCAGGAAGCTGATATGGCGGACCAACAACACATCGAGGCCGAGTGGACCCCCAGGCACAATCCCTGGGCAATCGCGCTCACCGTCACCCTGGCGACGTTTATGGAGGTCCTCGACACCTCGATCGCCAATGTCGCCCTCCCGCACATCGCCGGGTCCCTCGGCGCCAGCCAGGAGGAGGCTACCTGGGTCCTGACCAGCTATCTCGTCTCAAGCGCCATCGTGCTCCCCATCTCGGGCTGGCTCTCCAATCGCTTCGGTCGCAAGCGCTTCTACATGACCTGCGTCGCGCTCTTCACGGTCTGCTCTCTCCTCTGCGGTCTTGCTCCCACGCTTCCTCTACTTATCGTTGCCCGCATCCTCCAGGGCGCTGGCGGAGGAGGTCTCGCCCCCAGCGAACAGGCCATCATCGCCGACACCTTTCCCGTAGCGAAGCGCGGCCAGGCATTTGCCGTCTACGGTATGGCCGTCGTGGTCGCACCCGCCATCGGCCCAACGCTCGGCGGCTGGATCACGGATAACTTCAACTGGCACTGGATCTTCTTCATCAACATCCCCGTCGGGCTTATCTCACTCTGGCTCTCCAATCGCATGGTGGAAGATCCGCCGCACATCTCCTCCCACACGGGTGAGAGGAAGCCCGTTGACTTCGTCGGCCTCGCGCTCGTCGCGTCCGGAGTCGGCTGCCTCGAGTTCTTCCTCGACAAAGGACAGGAGAAAGACTGGTTCGGCGACCCCATGATCTGCGCCGCAGCCCTCACCGCCGCCGTACTCCTGGTCATCTTCGCCGTCTGGGAGTGGCGCCACCCTGATCCCATTGTCGACCTTCGCCTCCTTCAGAACCGCAACTTCGGCACCGCCGTCTTTCTCCAGCTCATCCTCGGCATGGTCCTCTTCGGTTCTACTGTCCTGATTCCCCAGTACCTTCAGACCATGCTGGGCTACACCGCCGAACGCGCAGGCATGGTGCTCTCGCCGGCCGGCTTCGTCATGATGGCCATGATGATGGTCGCCGGACGGAGCCTCGGAAAGATCGACCCTCGGCTCCTCGTCTCGCTCGGCTACACGGCCACCGCTCTGGGACTCTACAATCTCACCCGCCTCTCGCTGGACACCAGCTTCGGGGATGTCACGCTCTGGCGCATGCTCCAGGTCATCGGCCTGCCCTTCGTCTTCATCCCCATCAGCACGCTCAACTACGTGGGAGTGCCGCGTTCGAAATCCAACCAGATCTCAAGCCTCTCGAACTTTGCCCGTAATCTCGGCGGATCCGCCGGAACCGCTCTGCTGACAACCTTTCTCGCACGCACAGCACAGACACACCAGGCGCAGCTCGCGGCAAACGTCATCCCCGGCAGCCTCCCCTACCAGCGATACATCGGTGGAGTGGCAGACGTGCTCCGGTCCACCGGTCTGTCATCAGCCCAGGCCACGCACGCCGCCATCGGGGTCGCCTACCAGCAGATGCTGCGGCAGGCCACCATGCTCAGCTATAAGAACGCCTTCGCCCTGCTCTCCGGCGCTATCCTCTGCCTCACTCCCCTTCCCTTCCTCATGCGCCTGCCCAGCCGGGCAGAGAAGCCTGCCCCCGAAGAACTTGCGGCGCATTGATGCCGGGCCAGACGATGCACCGTAGCTTTCGGGCTATCACCCTCAATAAATTGGTTTAGGAAAGAGACGACGTTCACTCCAGGTGGTAACGTTGTTGAGCAGAGAAGTTGAACCTGCCGCAGGAACGCCGCCACGGAGCTGCGTTCCGCTTCGATCTTCTCCGTATCAAGATCTTCGGGCCCGGCCCCTGCTGTAGCTATGTCTTGTCCGCTGCCTTCCGAACTTGCTCGATGGAGACTGACATGGCGACATCTGGATTTCCTGTTGGTTCGTTACAGCCTGATGTGTCTCCGCGCTCCTCCTTCTTAGCTCCCCTCCTTGCACCCGAGGTCCGCCGGCCCCACTCGAGACCCTTCTCTATGGCCTTTCAGCCGATAGTGGACCTCGAATCCTGCCGCGTCTTCGCCTATGAAGCGCTTGTCCGGGGACACCAGAACGAGCCTGCATCCAGCATCCTCTCCGGCGTCCGGACCACCAGCCGGGTCAGCATCGATCGCGCCTGCCGCCTCGCTGCGATCGAGGTAGCCTCCGCTCTCCGGGTAGTCGAGACGGGCGCAAGTCTTGCGATCAACGTCAATCTGAGATCTGCCTACAGCGACATACCCAGCCTCCCGGCAACCATTGCAGCGGCCGAGCGCGCCGGCCTCCCTCTCGACCGGCTCATCCTTGAGGTCACGGAAGAGGAGCGCCTCCGCGACCCGGGACAGCTTCAAGCCACGCTCCGCAGCTACCGCGACCGTGGTCTGCGGATTGCGATCGATGACTTCGGCGCCGGATTCGCCGGTCTATCGCTCCTGGCGGCGTTCCACCCCGACATCCTCAAGATCGACATCGCTCTGACCTGCGATATCCACAGGCGCCCAGCCAGCCGAGTTATCGTTCGATCAATCCTGCAGATCTGCCGCGATCTCGACCTCCAACTCATCGCCGAAGGCGTAGAGCAGCGTGCCGAACTGGAAGCGCTTCAGGATCTCGGCGTGAGATATATGCAGGGCCACTACTTCGCTCTTCCGGCCTTCGAGGCGCTTCCCGCCTGGCCCGTGTAACCTCAGTCTCGTCTGGACCGGAAGCGATTTGCTCTCTGAAACTCCTCGCGAAGCTCCGGCGTCCGAAGATTCTCGCGAACATGCGCCAGCTCCTGCTCGAGCGCCAGCAGCGTGTCGCTGATCGCCTGGGTGTTGGTCATCGCCACATCGCGCCACATGCTGTAAGGGCTCGCCCCCAGCCGCGTCGTCTCACGTAAGGCCCGTCCCCCAACCTGGAGCAGGTCTGCCGCAAGCTCCGGAGTCGTTCCAAACCGCTCCTCCAGCACCGCGGCCAAAGCCGTTGAGAGCATCTGTGGAAGATGGCTCACCCACGCAAGCAGTTCGTCGTGCCGTGCGGCGTCCATGTCCATCATCCGCACGCCAAACCGCTCCACCCACGATCTCCACTCCAGGTCGAGCTCGGAGCGCTCTGCATCCACCGGCGTAAATAGCCACATGGCACCGCGAAACAGCCCGGACTCGGCCAGCTCCGCGCCGCCGCGCTCCTTCCCCGCCATGGGGTGCCCGGGAAGAAAGTCGGCACTACGGCGCGGCTCCCTGGTCGCCCCCCGCGGATAAAGTCGCCGGGCGGCCTCCGCGATCTCCCGCTTTGTGCTCCCCACATCTGTCAAGAGCTGGCCCGCGCGCAGTCGAGGCGCAAGTCGTTCCATCCAGTGCAGCACGCCAAGCACCGGAGTCGCCAGCACGATCACCTGGCTCTCGCCGGCAGCTCCTTCCGGGTCCTCTGTGACGCTTGTCAATGCCCCACGAGCAAGGGCGGTCTGCGCCTCCTTGGGTCGCTTATCCCAGCCGGTAATCACACCGGCAAAGCCGGCATCTCGCAGCGCCAGACCAACGGAAGCGCCAATCAGCCCCGTTCCGAGAATGGTGACGGACTCGATCATCGATCTACGCGATGTTCCGCCCCACCACCGGCGCAATACTGCGTAGCTGAGCCATAAGCTTCGTCAACTGATCTGGATACAGGCTTTGCGCGCCGTCGCTCATGGCCTTATCCGGATTGGGGTGCATCTCCATCAGCAGTCCATCCGCGCCCGCCGCAACCGCCGCCAGAGCCATCGGAGGAACCAGGTCACGGATCCCCACGCCGTGCGATGGATCGCCAAACACCGGGAGGTGAGTCAGCTTCTTCAACACAGGAATCGCTGAGATATCCATCGTGTTCCGCGTGTACGTCTCAAACGTGCGGATACCGCGCTCGCACAGCATCAGGTCGTAGTTGCCGCCGCTCAGGATGTACTCCGCACTCAACAGCACCTCTTCGATCGTCGCCGAGATGCCGCGCTTCATCAGCACCGGCTTCCGCACATGCCCAAGTTCGCGCAGCAGATTGAAGTTCTGCATGTTACGCGCGCCTACCTGGAAGCAGTCGATATACGGCAGCATCAGCTCGATCTGCGAGATCTCCATCACCTCCGTGATCACCAGCAGACCCGTCTCGTTTGAAACATCGCGCAGCAGCTTCAAACCGTCCAATCCCATTCCCTGGAAGCTGTACGGCGAGCTCCGGGGCTTGAACGCGCCACCCCGAAGGAACTGCGCTCCGGCCGCAGCGACCTGCTTGGCACTCGTCAGGATCTGTTCCCGCGACTCCACAGAACACGGCCCCGCCATGACGATGATCTGCTCTTCGCCGACCACCACGCCATTCGGAAACTTTACCCGCGTTCCCTCCGGCTTGAAGCCACGTCCTGCGAGCTTGTACGGAGAAGAGATGCGATAGGCGTCATGCACGCCTTCCAGAACCTTGAACTCCGCCACATCAAAGTGATCCGGCGTTCCGACGCCTGCAAGAATCGTCTGTGCCTCGCCCGTAGTGCGATGCACATTGAACCCCAGCTCGACCATCTTCTCGATCACCTGCTGAATGTGCTCTTCCGTCGCCTTGTCCCGCATCGCTACAATCATCGTCTCGCTTCTCTTTCTTCCTGATATCTCTCGTCCAACATCGCCCCTTGATCTAAGGCGCGTCCTGCCTCTGCAGCGTCCGCATCACATCCATGATTCGTTCATACACGTGCAGCAACTCTGCATCTTCGAGCGGTCCCGGGTTCATGGCCCGGACGTGATCAAAGACCTGTTGCTCCCTCTTCGGCTCATAGATCGGCAATGCTGACCTCTTCTTCAGCAAGCCGATCTCTCTCGCAGCCTCTGCCCGCTTGCTGATGAGCCGCACAATCTGCTCATCCAGTGCATCGATCTCGGTACGCCAGTCCGGAATCTCCATCAGTCTTCCTCGCACTACAGAATTCGTTCCGTCGAGCATCTCCATCGACTCGGGGGACGCATAAGGTTCATGATACCCGCGCAAACGCGCAACACCTCCGTCCGATCACGCACGGAGCCCGGCAATAAACCGACCGACGACCGCAGCCGCATCTCCGGGCGCACTCTTCTCAATCAGGCTGACAATGGCGCTTCCAATAATCGCAGCGTCGGCGAACTCGCCTACAGCACGCACATGTTCCGCGTTCGAAATGCCGAACCCAACAGCAATCGGCAGAGACGTAAACCGGCGCAGCCGCTCCACAAGCTCTTTCGCGCCGCCCTCCACCTTGTCCTGTGTGCCCGTAATGCCCACACGCGAGATCGCATAAACAAACCCCTCGCTCACCTCCGCGATCGCCTTCAGGCGATTGTCAGTGCTCGTTGGGGCCGCCAGAAACACCGGCTGCAGCTTGGCCTCATGCATGCACTCCAGATACTCCCCGGCCTCCTCCACAATCATGTCTGTCAGCAGCACGCCATCCGCCCCAGCCGCCGCCGCTCGCGTGCAGAACTCCCGCATTCCCATGCGCACCACGGGGTTCAAATAACTGAACAGAACCAGTCCCGCAGCCGGCCTCGCCGCCCGCAACTCCTTCGCCAGCCCAAGCACATCCAGCAGCCGAACCCCGCGCCCAACCGCGCGCTCGCTTGCCCGCTGGATCACCGGCCCGTCAGCCAGCGGGTCCGAAAACGGTACCCCCAGCTCGATCACGTCCGCCCCGGAATCGATCGCCGCCAACGCAATCTCACGCGTGGTCTGCAGATCCGGATCGCCCGCTGTCAGATACGCAACGATTCCCGGCTTCCCTCTAAACTCAATGGCCATCGTTCTTCAGTCCTCGTCTACCGTGTTCC
Source organism: uncultured Acidobacteriaceae bacterium (assembly GCA_963719405.1). Classification (GTDB taxonomy): domain Bacteria; phylum Acidobacteriota; class Terriglobia; order Terriglobales; family Acidobacteriaceae; genus Edaphobacter. The sequence continues at coordinate 2,455,882 of OY970381.1, read as the reverse complement.
AAGATTCTCGGCATGCACCGGCTCCGCTCCGGCAAGCTTCAGCTCCCGCGCCAGGATGCCCATATCCTTATCCCCGCGGCCCGATAAATTCACCATCAACACATCCGTCTTTGCCATGCCCGGCGCGATCCGAAGCGCCTCTGCCACTGCATGCGCGCTCTCGAGAGCGGGAAGAATTCCCTCCGTTCTGCTCAGCGTCACAGTGGCCTTCAAGGCATCCTCATCCGAGCACGAAACATAGGTCGCCCGCCCCGAATCGTGGAGCATCGCATGCTCCGGCCCGACACTTGCGTAGTCCAGACCGGCACTCACACTGTGCGTCAGGCTCACCTGCCCGGCCTCGTCCTGCAGCACGTACGAGTACGTTCCCTGCAGAACGCCCGGGACGCCGCCTCCCTGGCTCTGAAACCGCGCTGCGTGCTCGCCCAGCGCCGCCCCGCGACCTCCCGCCTCAACGCCGATCAGCCTTACATTCTTGTCAGGGATGAACTCGTAGAAGGCTCCGATAGCGTTGGACCCGCCGCCCACGCAGGCGACAATTGCCTCCGGCAGCTTGCCTTCGCGCTCCAGCATCTGCGCCCGGGCCTCCCTGCTGATCACCCGGTGGAAGTTCCGCACCATCGTCGGATAAGGATGCGCCCCCAGCGCACTTCCCAGCACATAGTAGGTTGTCCTCACGTTGGTGACCCAGTCGCGCATCGCCTCGTTGATCGCATCCTTCAGCGTCGCTGAGCCGGCGCCGACACTGCGCACCTCCGCCCCTAAAAGGCGCATGCGATAGACATTCAGCTCCTGCCGCCGCATGTCCTCCTCGCCCATGTAGATCACACACTCGAGACCAAGCAGCGCACATACGGTGGCCGTCGCGACCCCATGCTGCCCGGCACCCGTCTCCGCGATAATCCTCTGCTTGCCCATCCGCTTCGCGAGCAGACCCTGCCCCAGCGCGTTGTTGATCTTGTGCGCGCCCGTATGCAGAAGATCTTCTCGCTTCAGGTAGATCCTTGCCCCGCCGCACTGCTCACTCAGGCGTTTCGCAAAGTACAGCGGTGTAGGACGCCCGCAGTAGTTGTGCAGCAGATCGTTCAGCTCCGCCTCGAACGCCGCATCTGCCTGCGCCTCCCCGTACGCCGCCTCCAGCTCCTCGAGGGCCGCCATCAGCGTCTCCGGCACGTATCGACCGCCATAAACACCGAAACGCCCTACGGCAGACCTGACAGGTCCTGCCGGATTTACCATCGCCGCCGTCGTATTCATCGCCGCACTCTCCTCGACCTCAACTCACCGCGCAACAAACAAAAGCCGCGACCTGTGTGGTCGCGGCTCGTGTGGATATCACAATCAACTGAAGTCTAAAGCTCGTCTCTCAGATGATGGACTCCGCCGACGCCGCTACCGGGTACCAGTAGCGGAACGTAAACCAGAATCGGCTGGAGCGAAAGATCATCTTGCCCTCTACGATACATCGGGTGGACTTCGACCGCAACCGGCTCAGACCTTTGAAGTCTCCGCTGCCGATCCGTCCTTCAGCGTGCCCGCGACCTCCGCCCCCGCAGTAGCAGGTGGCTGCGCATGGAGAATCGTCAGCACTCGTTGGTACAGCTGGTTCCGCGTCTCCACTCTCTGAGAGGCTCTTGTGACGTACCGCAGCAGCACATCCAGCCCGCCCGCACTCGGGCGCAGGTTCACCTCAGGGTCGGTGCTCAACTGGTTCACCGCCTGTAGCCGGTCGAATCGCTGCCACTCCTCCCTGGCCATCTTGGATCCTTCCGCTGTCTCCGCCTTCACGGCTTCCTGGATCTCCTTCACCTTGGCGTAAGGATCCTCTTGTGAGCCCATCGCAATCGTGATCTCGTCCCAGAGAAACTGGCCCGCAGTCGAGAAGTTGAAGTACTGTCCGTTGATCGCAAACTTGTTGATGATCGCCACACGTCGCCCGGTTGGATGACCCTGTGCCGTCCAGTTCCCCGTCTCCATCATCGTCGTCCGAAAGAGGCCTATGTCCACTACGTTTCCGCTCACGCCGTCGATCTCCACCGCGTCTCCAACGGAGATCCCGTTTCTTCCCATCAGCACGAACCAGCCGAAAAACGCCAGGATGAAATCCTGCAGAACAACGGTTAGACCCGCCGTTGTCAGTCCCAAGATTGTCGGTGTCTGCTTTGGCGCCCCGAACACAACCAGCAGGATCAAAAGGATTCCGACTAGCTGCACACCCAGGGCCATCACAGTACGCAACGTCTGCATCCTTCGGTGATCCAGCGCTGTTCGGCCCATCCACCGCCGTATCATCGCGCCGCCAACGATCATCGACATCAGGATCACGATGATCTCAGCCAGCGATTGCAACATCAGATGACCCACAATCCGATGCTGCAGCGCCACCTGATCCGACCAGCGTGTGTACACAGAGGCCAGCTGCTCCACGGTGTCGATCCGATCGTCAAATATCGTCAACAACTGCCGCTCTGCAGACCTCTGCTTCAGATCGTTCAGACGCGCCGCGCCCACGAGCCCGGCTCCGCTCTGGTCCGAGTGCTCGGCCGCAGTCTTTGAGGTCTGCGCGCCGCCCTCCATGGCATCATGCTGCGCCACCAGAGAGGCCGCGCTCCGTTTCGTATCCTCCGCGGCTCGTTCCAGGAGCTTGCGCCGCGTTCTCTGGGAGCGCCAGGCCGAGATCTGGCCGGCCAGTGTTCCGTACCGTTGCGCGGAGATCACGGCCACCTGCCCCGGCTCGTTCGCCTGAGCATCGTACTTCTTCATCGCAGCCTCGTGAGCCGAGAGCTCCTGCTGAATTCGGGTCCGCTCGTCTCCCTCCTCGCGTGCAAGATCCTCCTGCGATTCCTTCAGCTCGTCAGTATCGAGTCCCAACTGCGCCTTCGCGATCGCCTCCTGATTCCCCACATCTGCGGAAGCGCCTGAGCCCTGGCCCGTTGCGCTCCCCCCGCCCGCCTCCGCTGCCTTCACCTGCTTCTGATCCTCTGCAACGGCCGTCTGCAGTGCTGCAATGCGCTGCGTCAGCGCCTCGGCCTTCGGAGACATCGTTCGCCGTTGTGGCGCAGCCAAACGCAACGCGGAGGCGAATGCCTGATCCGTCTCGTGATCAGCAAGACGCTCAGCCTCCCGCGCAAGCTCCAGCTCTTCGGCAGAGACCGCGAGTGGAGCAATCGCCTGCGCCGTCTGCCAGACGTGAAGATCCACCAGAGGTTTCGCGGTGGTTTCAATCATCCGCGAGGCTGAGCTCCCGGGCATGAAGGGCAGATGTTCCATGGAGTCATTCGTTCTCCACGAGAACACAATGCAAAGCACCAGCAGGACTGCTAACGCGGCAAGTGCTGTTCGTCGCACTCCCGCAAACATCGCGCGCATTCGTTCCCCAGCATCGATCACTGTGCTCAACTTGCCCGGTTCAATTGCCATACCTCAATCTTTGCAGGTTACCCACGCATCTTCCACTCCGTTCCATAGGTAATGTGCATTCCTACGTGAGTTGCAACCCCGCTCCGGGGCCGGCATCGTATCTCCTCAGAGGTTCGTACAATGAATCCGCTGACCCGTCTCACTCTCATTCTTGTAGTCTCTTGCACCCTGCCCTCCTCCGGCTTCGCGCAGACTGCCCACCGCCGGGCGGAAGCTGCACAGACCGCACACGACCATCAACACCACACCGGCCTGAAAATCGTCGGCGGATCCGCTGCCGGAGGCGCCGCTATCGGCGCTCTGGCGGGCGGCGGTAAAGGCGCCCTCATCGGAGGCGCAATAGGCGCAGGTGGAGGTGCCGTAGCGAACAAGGTCCGCAAAGATAAAGCGGTCCACAGGCGCGAACGCACTCGTGAATACTGATCAGGCCACGCCTAGTCGGTCTCAAAGGTAGTCTCTGGACCTAAGCTGCACTTGCTCTTCGACGGATCCAGCTAGATCTTCTGGACGCGCTGCACGTCGCGCACACCCGGCACCCGGCGCAGGTTCTGCACCAGCCGGTTCAGATGCCGTACGTCCACCGTCTCCACCACGAAATCCACCACGGCGCTCCCATCCGCGGCGGCCTTCGTGTCCACGCTTCGGATATTCGTTCCGTCGTCCGAGATGATGGCAGTAAACTCCTTCAGCATTCCCGTCCGGTCATCGCAAAGTACCGTTAGCTTTACCGGATAGGTCTGCTGCTTCGCGCTCCCCGCGCCGTCCACACTCGGGATCTCAGCCCACTCCACCTGGATCCGCCGATCCGACTCGTACAGCAGATTCTGCACATTTGGACAGCTCCGGGCATGCACCGCCACACCCTTGCCGCGAGTCACGTACCCGACAATCTCCTCGCCACGTATCGGGTTACAACAGCGCGCTCGATACACCAGCAGATCATCCTGGCCCTCCACCTGCAGGGAGTCAGAACCTCGCCCAAAGAAGACTCGCTTGACCGCCTCAGACATCTGTCCGATCGAGTTTCCGATCGCCCCGATCGTCCCCGGCTCCGGAGCTTCGGCCTCCGCCGGCATCGTCGAGCCTGGTTCGAGCTTGTTCAGCACCTGCCGCGCCGAGTACTTCCCGAAGCCGACGCCGGCCAGCAACTCCGCCTCGGAGCCCAGGCCATAGATGCCCGCCACCCGGACGTAATCCGCCTCGTGAAACTTCGTGATGGAGACTTTGAACTTCCGGCCTTCCCGATCCAGCAGCTTCTTGCCTATCTCGATTGCGCGCTCGCGCTGATGTTCATTCAGCCAGTGCTTGATCTTGTTTCGCGCCCGCGAGCTCTTCGTAAAGCTCAGCCAATCCCTGCTCGGCGCGTGCCCCGTCTGCGTCGTGATCTCCACGATGTCGCCGTTGCGCAGCCTCGTCCGCAAGGGAACGATCCGGCCGTTCACCTTCGCCCCCGTCGTCGTGTTCCCGACCTCCGTATGGATCGCATACGCGAAATCGATCGGGCTCGCATCCTTCGGCAGCACCACGACCTTCCCCTTCGGCGTAAACGTGTACACCTCCTCGGGGTACAGATCGATCTTGAGCGTCGACATGAACTCGTTCGGATCGCTCATCTCGCGCTGCCATTCCATCAGCTGCCGAACCCATGCCAGCCTCTGCTCATCTTTGGCCGTTACGTTGTCCGAAGCCTTGTACTTCCAGTGCGCCGCGATCCCCTCCTCGGCCACACGGTGCATGTCTTCCGTGCGAATCTGTACCTCGAACTGGTGCCCTCCCTCCGCGATCAAGGTCGTATGGAGAGACTGGTACAGATTTGGCCGCGGCATCGCGATGAAATCCTTGATTCGCCCAGGTACCGGCCGCCACACGCTGTGCAGCAGCCCCAGCACGGCATAGCAGTCCTGCACCGTCCTGCAAATCACCCGGATGGCCAGCAGATCATAGACCTGATCCACGGGGATCTGCTGGCTCGCCAGCTTCTGCTGGATCGAGTACAGCCGCTTGATCCGCGATTCGACTCGCCCTTGGATGTTGTGCTCGACCAGCTTCGCTTCGAGCTCACCCACGATCCGCGAAAGAAAGCTTTCGCCCTCCCCGCGCAGTGCATCCACCTCGCTCGAAACCTGTTCGTAGGTGTATGGGTCCGTGTACCGGAACGCCAGATCCTCCAGTTCGCCACGCAGCTTGCCCATCCCCAGCCGGTGCGCCAGAGGAGCGAAGATATCCAGCGTCTCGCGCGCGATCTTCTGCTGCTTCTCCGGCTTCAGGTGCTCCAGGGTACGCATGTTGTGCAGTCGGTCCGCGAGCTTGATGATCACCACGCGGATGTCCGTCACCATCGCCAGCAGCATCTTGCGGATGTTCTCCGCCTGGTGATCCTCCCGGTTGGCAAACTTAATCTTGTCGAGCTTCGTAACGCCTTCAACGATGTGTGCAACTTGATCGTTGAACTGGGCGGCGATCTCTTCGGACGTGATGTTTGTGTCCTCGACCGCATCATGCAGCAGCCCCGCCGCAATAGCAGTCGAGTCCATCTTGAGCTCAGCCAGTACCTGACCTACCTCGAGCGGGTGAATGATGTAGGGCTCACCGCTCGCCCGTCTCTGGCCCTTGTGCTGCCGTACACAGAAGACCCATGCCTTTCGAATGATCTCGAGATCATCACCGGGCCGGTTCGTGTGAACCGTCTCCAGCAACTTCTGAAAGCGCTCGTCGATCGCGCCCGGGTCGGTCGCCTCCTGGCATACGCCCATCGCCTTCGCGCCTTCCTCCAGTAACGGCGCGAGAGATGAAACAAAACTGCCGCTCGGCTCGTCCAGATCGGGATCCCGGTCGGGATCTCTCGAAGCACGCAGCGACGGCAGATCCCCGGTCGCGACCAGTCTGCTGGCGCCCACAGGAAGAGCCGCTTCCAGCTCGATTCCCGCGTCAGAGCTCACGATCTCCGGCAGACTCTTTGCCCCAGCACCAGCCCCCGACTGCGAGTCCGCTTGCGGGGATGCCGGAGGAACACTTGCCATAGTTCATTATAGGCTGGCGGAGAATACCCCAGAAAAATCTCGAGAATGTCAATATCGCGCTTTTTGGGCGAAGTCCCTGAATCTCGGTACGGCGTCCTGCCGTCAGAGGAGTGTGCCCTCCTTTCCCTTCCGATTCTCTGCCTTGAAGCACCTGGCCATCGCCATCGTAGTTTTCGCCGTCTGTCTGGATGTCGCCGGCGCCAGAACACACTCCACCCCGCAGAGATCACGTCTCCAACCATCAGTCACACACGGTCTGATCGTCGGCTACTTCGGCCAGGGAAGCGTATACGACCACTTCTACGTAAAAAACCTCGTGACGAGTGGCGCGGCAGCCCAGCTCGACCAGATCAACTACTCCCAAGGCTTCGTCACTGGCGGACGCTGTTCCGTAGCGGACCCCAACGCTGACTTGAACTTCAACTTCACGGCACAAGACTCCGTTGACGGCAAAGCCGATAGTCCAGCAACCCCCTTCCATGGCAACTTCCACCAGATCGCCGAACTCAAACGCATCCACCCAGGTCTCAAGGTCCTGATATCTCTGGAGGGACGTGCGGCCGACTTCGCAGCCGACGCTCAGCCGGCTGCAAGAGCGGCTTTCGTCGCGTCCTGCATAGACATCTTCATCCGGGGCCATCTGACGGCAAGTCCAAACGTGGCATCGGGAACGCCTGACCAGCCCAGCCTCTTCGACGGCATCGACGTCGACTGGGAGTACCCCGGTGCTGGCGATGCAGGCAATTTCCTTGCTCTGCTCACGGAGCTCCGCGAGGCCATGGACGCGGTGCGTCCAGGTCTGCGTCTATCCATCGCGGTTGGACCCTCACCCCACATGTACCCTGGGGTCGATATGGGCGAGGTCAGTCACATCGTCGATCAGATCGGCATCATGAACTACGACTACACCGGACCCTGGAGCCAGACCACCGGGTTCCTGGCACCGCTCTACACGGAGGATGGCCACGGCGGAAGCGTGGAACGAAGCATCCTCGACTTCAAAGAGGCAGGTGTGCCCCCCTCCAGGCTCCTGATGGGTCTCCCCTTCTATGGGTACGGGTGGAAGGCCGTCGGCGAGTCCGGCGCGGGTCTGTTTCAGCGCGGCCAGTCCATTCGAGGCGACCGCCCCTACAGCTATCTACAAACGCTGCTGCTGCCCGTTCCGCAGACCGGACCTGGGCTCACCTCACCTACGCAGCTTCCGGAATCCTCCGCCAGTCCAGACCAGCCCTCCTCTCCCCCGTCTGCACCGTCACCGCGGACCTATGTCCTCCACCGCGATCCCCGCTCCCACGCTCCCTGGCTCTACGACGGCGACACGTTCTGGACATACGAGGATCCGATATCGATTGGCTACAAAACGAGCTTCGCCGCCGAGCAGCAGCTTGGCGGAATCATGGCGTGGGAACTCAGCCAGGATGCACCGGACGCAGCCCTCCTCAAGGCCGCGCGAAGCAACTTCGATAAGGTTCACTCCACACCCTAGCCCGGCCTCAACACCTTTACCCACAGTTCAGGTTGGAGTGATCGCGTCGGAACCCGTTTAGATGCTTGATCATTACCACTTGCGACCTGCCACCGCGATTCGGCATCGAAGCGCAACAGAGCAAGGTTTAAACTCCAGAGACTCACCAGGAGATTGAAGATGCGAAGCATCAAGACGACTACGGCTTTAGCCCTGCTCCTGTTCGCAGGTGTTCTGCAGTCTGTGGCGCAGGGAGCGTGGACGGTGGAGAAGACATTCCACGTCGGTGGTCAGGGATCATGGGACTACCTCACCGTCGACGCCCCGTCGCACCGGCTGTTCGTCCCCCGAAGCACGCACACCATGGTGATCGATTCCGAGTCCGGTAAAACCATCGCGGACATCCCGGGGCAGAAGATCGCTCACGGCGTGGCTATCGTTCCCGCATCGGGCCGCGGCTTCATCACGGATGGCGGGGGCAACGGTGGCATCGTGATCTTCGATCTCAAAACCTACCGGGTCCTTGGTACGATCCCGGCGCAACCCGACGCAGACGGCATCATCTTCGATCCGGTCAGCGGACGCCTCCTGGTTGTATCCGGCGATAAGGGTGTGCTGATGTCGCTCGATCCGAACGTTGACCCCAGGGCCGGCAAGATCGACCAGACCATCGATCTCGGTGGTGCGCCGGAGTTCCTCGCCTCAGACGAGGCTGGCAAGGTTTACATCAACCTGATGGACAAGAACGAGGTCGCGGTCGTCGACATGAAGGCGCGGAAGGTGATCGCTCGCTGGCCTGTGGCCCCCGGCGGCGCACCCGTCGGGATGTCGATAGATACAAAGACCCGCCGCCTCTTCATAGGTTGCCGAAAGCCGCAGAAGCTGATTGTGATGAGCACGGAAGACGGAAAGGTCCTGTCATCCCTGCCGATCGGCGAAGGTGTCGACGCCACGAAGTTCCAGGAGGGTCAGACCTTCGCCAGTTGCCGGGATGGTTCGCTCGCAGTCGTCGGTGAGAAGGCGGGCGGCACATACGCCACCGAGCAAACCGTGAAGACGCCCGTGGGCGCGAGGACCATGGGAATGGATCCCCTCAGGCACAAGATCTACCTGCCGACGGCGGAGTTCGAAGAAGCGACTCCCGGAGCAAAGGGGCGTCCCGCTATGAAGCCCGGCACGTTCATGATCGTCGTCGTCTCTCGATAGGGCGCGCACTAGAGCAGTTCTGCTGCTTACAGCCGTAGAACGGTTGCGCACATGCCCGCCCGCCTATATCCAACCACCATCCACGTTCCAGCTCTGATTCGTAATCCCTGCGCTGTCATCTGCTGCCAGAAACAGGACTAGCCTGGCAACATCCTCAGGCAACAGCAGTCTCTTGAGCGCCTGTGCTCCTAAGACCTCGGCCTTGTACTCTTCTGTCAGCCAAAGTCTCTTTTGTCGCTCGGTGAGTATCGCTCCGGGAAGAACGGAGTTCACCCGGATGTCATCACGTCCGAGTTCATGAGCCAACGTTCTCGTGAGGCCGACCACCGCCGCCTTCGCGGTCACGTACACCGGCAGCCCCGTGGACGGAATCAGCCATGCTATCGAGCTCATATTGATGATCGAACCTCGGCCAGCTTGCCTCATTGAGGGAATAACAGCCTGCGCCATAAAGAACTGCTGCTTTATGTTGACGGCCATACAGCGGTCCCAGAACTCGGACGTGACCTCCGCAATGTTGTGACGATTGTCGTTTCCCGCGTTGTTGATCAGCACGTCAATGGACCCGAAATTCGAAACGACCTCTGCCACGGAGGCCTTCACAGCGGCTACATCCGTCACGTCGCAAAACAGAAACGTGGGCGCGGGAAGACCGACGGATATTAGGCGATCAATCAAGGCGAGGGCTAGTTCCCTCTGGATATCGAGGAACAAGACGCGGGCACCCTGGCGAACGAAATGCTCCACAAGGCTCTCGCCAATGCCCTCCGCACCTCCAGTTACGAGAACAACTCGGTCCCGAAGACTTGGATAGGTGGCGAACTGGTTTACGGCGGAAGCTCTATCCATTCAGACCAGCCTCCTTCGGTGTCCATCCTATCGAACGCTGCGACCCTGCCTCAATCCGGCTTTCGCGGCGAGGCTTTCCCCGCAGCATCGCTGCTCGTCCCGCCAGCATCCGGTGCCTGCAGGTGAAGATCAAAAAAGGCTTCGCTGCGCCTCCATGCGTCACGCAACACGAACGCCCTCCGAAAGAAGTGGATCTCTCCCGGATAGATCGCCATGTCGAACGGCTTGCCAAGCTTCTCCAGGCTATCCATCACCTTCAGCGACTCCCAGAAGGGAACGTTTGCGTCGTTCGTGCCTTGGAGAAGCAGCAGCGGACGAACCAATTTGTCCAGGTGCTTCACTGGCGCTGACCGATCGTAGAGCTCGGGGTCGGTGACCGGAGTCTCGCCGAGACGCCCTAGGATCAGGCCTCCTGTCGTCCAGGTCTCCCAGTCGCCCACACCGGCCACATCGATCGCACACCGGAACAGGGTCGGGTCGGTCACCATGGACTGCAGCGTCATAAAGCCGCCATAGCTCAAACCCCATATGCCTATGCGATCCGGGTCGACATAACTTAGGGTCTTCAGGTAGTCCGCACCTGCATTTACATCGTCCGTCTCCCCACCACCGAGATCCCTTGACGTTCCAGTGCCCCAGTCACGGCTGTAGCCCGAACTTCCCCGATAATCCGGAGTCAAAACAACATATCCTTGCTGCGCCAGATATTGATCCATCGCGTAGTACATGCGATATGCGCCTGGATGCCACGCCAGGTAATTCTGATCTGCCCCTGAACCATGCACCCAGATAATTGCCGGGTGCCTCTTGCTCCTATCCAGGTTCTTGCTGACCATAATTGTTGCCGGAACAGGCTTGCGGTCCTTTCGGCTTGGATAATGCACAGCAACCGGCGCGGTTAGATCGCTTGGGTTCAGTCCCGCAGGAAGGGAGTTAGTAACTCGAACGGGAGTAGCTCCCTGTCTTGCGGCAACGGTGTAGACCTCCAGCGGATGCTCGACAGCACTCCTCTCATAGACAAGGGAGGTTCCGTCCGGCGAGAACGTCGGATTTCGGTTTACTCCGCGGTCGACAACTACCGGTTCTACCCGACCAGTGGAGATAGACGAGATGGAGATGAAGCGCTCCATCTGATTCCCCTCGGAGCTATGCGCATACGCAATTCGCTTGCTGTCCGGCGACCACGCTGCATACCCGTCTCCGAAGGCACCTTTACTCAGCTGCTTCGCTTGAGACTCGGATGTAGCATCTGTCGGGATCACGTACAGATGAGGCCATCCACTACGATCGCTGATGAACGCGAGCCACCTTCCGTCGGGCGAGCTCACATCGCCTGCACCATCCGCAGGCGAGATCCAGGCGGGGTCGTAGTCCTTCCAGAGAGTACGTGTCGCACCGTCTAACCCTGTGACCTTGATCTCCATCGTCTTGTGATCCGGCGAGAACTCCTCATGAATAATCGACGGCCCCGCACCCCACTGCATCGGTGTCGAGCCATAGTTCCGCGGCGACACCGTGATCCACACAGGTTCTGCCGCATAGCTGAAGACTGAAACCACCCCGATGCGATCGTCCCAACTCAAGCTTCTGAACACCCGCATGAGATTCCCATTGAACGGCAGCGGCTCCGGGACCTGCTCCCGTCGCGAAGCCGCGAACGCGACGTATTTGCCGTCGGGCGAGAAAGAGAGTTGCCCGGGTCTAAGTCCTTCGCTGATGTGGGTCAGCCGCCGCTTTGTCTTTGCCGCGAGTGACGCGACCCAGACGTCGCCCGCCTGAACGAATGCAATCTGCTGCTTGTCCGCGGAGAGGCAAAAGGTGCTCACACCCTGGAACCCGGCAAGCGGATCCGGCTTCGGCGTGGCCGGGGAAACATGCCACAGCCTCTCGCCCTTGCTGAAGACAATCTCGTCATCCGACGCCCACTCGAAGCGCCCTATGTCCGACACCAGCAGGTCAGGATCGACGGGGAAGTTCGTCAGTGCGACCGGCGCACCGCCTCCGCGCGCCATAAACAGATCCTGCTTGCCCGCCGCATCCCAAAGAAATGCGACCGACTTCCCATCAGGAGACCAACGCTGTTCCGTCGGATACTTGATATCGGCGATGCGATCGATTGTGATGCTGCCGCGAGGCGCCTGCTCAGCCAAACCCGCCGCGGGCGAAAGCCAAATGCCTGCGATAAGCACGCAGGAGAACGGAGTGGTTATACGCACGTCTTTACCTCCGGTTAGGTGCTCGCCTCGATCTGCCGCTCATCAGTAGGTTGTGGGCACACCCTGAATTGTGACCGGACCCTTGCTTGCCGCCTTCTGCTTCACAACCATCTCCGCGACATCGGCCAACAGCTTCCTGGAGTCATACACGATACCGTCCTTGATCGTGTACTTGATACCGCCAACACGCTCCACTTTGCCCGTCTCATCGTTCAGCCTCATCCATCCGGTGGGGTAAAGCACCTTCAGATTCGCAAGAGGATTCTGATCAACGATAACCATATCGGCAAGTTTGCCTGGACGGATGATCCCGAAGTCCACGTCCGCCTGCTTCGGGCTCTGCAACTCCTCCGCCCCATATAACGTTGCGGAGCGAATCACCTCCAGGGGAGTAAATCCGGCCTCCCGGAGCAGCTCTAACTCCTGAATAAAAGCGAACCCGTACGTCTGATAAATAAAGCCCGCGTCTGTTCCGGTTGTGACGTGCCCCCCAGCATTCTTGAAGTCCTGAAGGAAATTCATCCAGACGCCGTAATACTTCTTATAGGCGTACTCGTCTTCTGTGGTCCAGTTATAGAAGAACGAGCCGTGGTTCTCACGATTCGGCTGGTAGTACTGCGTAAGCGAAGGCAGCGTGTACTTATCGTGCCACTCGGCGGAGTAAGCGCGTTCAAGATCGCGCCCAGCCGAGTAGATCACCATCGTCGGGTTGAGCACCGTTCCTCCCTTCACCCATTCAGCGATCAAAGCGTTCCACTCTTCGCTTCCACGCGGGTGAATCTTGTCCCAGTTTCTCGCGACCTGTCCGAACCGCTGCTGTTCATCGTTATAGTTCTGATCCGCGGGGTAGTCCTGTACGGTCGTATCTTTCAGCAGCGACTCGAATAGTCCGTAGCTGTGAGTCACCGTCCGCAGACCAAGGCGGGTCGCGTCCCTGGCTGTGAGGCGCGGCTCGCTCTCCTGCCCAAGATGAGCCAGCGATCCCAGCTTGTACTTCTTCCCCTCATCCAGAATTGCGCCCACAACGTCCGGGTCACCGCCAAACAGCTTGATCCCATCCGCGCCCTTGGCCACAAGGAAACGTACCCATTCCCGTCCAAGCTCCGGAGTCTCTACCGCCTGCGCCTTCCACCCGTCGCCCGTAAAGGCAGGCTGGTAGACGTAGATTCGCGGTGCGACGATCTCATTCTTTGCGCTGCGCTCACGCTCGTGGAGCGCCCAGTCCAGTGGTCCGGCAGGCACCCCGCGCACCGTTGTAACGCCGCTCGCAAGCCAGAGCTTATTGACGTACTCCGCATTCGGTGCCTTCTTGGCGTCTCCGTAATGCACGTGTGTGTCGACAAAGCCAGGCATCAGGTACATGCCATTCCCGTCGATCTCGCGCGTTCCCTTCGCAGGACGACCCTTTGCACGAATCGGCACGTGTGGCGCGCCGACGGAGACGACATCCACGATGCGATTGTGCTCGACGACGACGTCCATGGGGCCGCGGGCCGCCGCGCCTGTCCCGTCGATGACGGTAATGCCGCGGATCACCAGCCTGTCATACGGTCCACCACCGTCCTTTGCCGTGCGATCCGGCGCAGGTGCCGGTCCCTGCGCGGACAGGAACACCGTGCCCGCCAGAAAGAGTGCACAGATCGCAGTCGCGCCGCGGCTCCTGCCAGATGCTGAGAATACCGTCATTGATACCTCAAAGTTTGAGCTGTTGGTGGGGGGGCGGCACCCTCAGAGTTTGGAGAGTGCAAAGTCCTTGGCTGAACGGCATCAGGCCACAGTGGAAGGCGAATGTCAACCCATTTCGGTGTACAAGGCCGTAAACGGGATCGCGTACTGAAATGTATCCACTGCAGCTTCGCGGCTTAGCCGAGGCAGGCCTCATTCGACGTACTACCAGCTTCCTCGTTCTCCGAAGACATCGATGAGATGGCAGATCCGGTCGGCGCCCTTCCTCCAGTTTGCCAACAGCGACTTCTCTACCGATCGCGCATTTCCGGAGACGATGCCTTGCACGATCGCGTCATGTTCGGACACGGAAAGATGGAGATCCTGAATGATCGTGTGCGCGTACAACCGCCAATAGCGCTCTATCTGCGGCTTTACCATCGCATGAAGAGTAAGCAGCCGCGGGCCCGAGGCCGCAGCTACGATCTCGTGATGAAACTTGGTGTCGAGCTCGAAAACCGATCGCGGCTCAACCTTTTTACTCGTCGCGATCTGATGCAGGCGGTGATTGATCTCGGTTAGCTTGGTCGCCAGCTCACGGCGGTCCCTCTCCGGTAAAGATGCTGCCAGCGCCCCGGCCAACTCCTCCATCTGCCCTACGACCATGTAGAGCTCCTGGGCATCTTCCTTCGTCAGCGGTGAGATCCGCAGCCGCGACTTCGAGCCGCTGCCATATTCCCCGATGAAGCCCTCTCGCTGCAGAAGCTGCAGGGCTCCTCGAACGGGAGTGCGGCTGAAGCCGAGGCGCTCCGCCAACTCCGCTTCAACCACCCAGGATCCAGGTGCGATCTGCCCCTGAACGATCAGATCCCTCAGCTTGAGAAATACAGCGGTCACACTTCCACCGCGTTTCCGTGCGCCGTCATCTGCGGCTTTCTTCGGTGCTTTCTTCATCTCACCCACTTGAGCCGGCTTGAACGAGGCGATTATAGCGTTCGCTTCCATTCCCATTTGTGTACGGCCTGTATGCAACTATGTGTACACTTCGGGACATTACGTGTTGATGTGTGTCCACGACCACAGAGACTATCCCAACTCCTAACGATGTCAACAGAGAAGGCGGCGCAGTGAAGGCAACCTCCAGAATCTCCCTCCAACTTTGCATTGCACTCACATTTGCCGTGATCACATGCTGCGGTTCCGCCGAAGCGCAACGTCCTTCCGACCCCTCCGATCTCTTCGGGCAGATGAAGTATCGATACATAGGTCCTCCCGGCAACAGGGTCACATCAGTCGTCGGCGTTCCAGGAGATCCAAACGTTTACTATGCGGGCGCCGCCTCCGGAGGTGTCTGGAAGTCCACGGATGGTGGCACGAACTGGGTACCTGTCTTCGATGCGGAGCCCATTCAGTCCATTGGCGCCATCGCTATTGCACCGTCGCTTCCCAGCACCATATGGGTGGGTACCGGCGAGCCCTGGCTCCGCAGCAATGTCTCTATCGGAGACGGCGTCTATAAATCCATCGACAGCGGCAAGACTTGGGTTCATATGGGCCTTGAGAAGACCGGCCGAATAGGACGCATTCTCATCGATCCCGTGGATCCAAACACCGTGTACGTCGCAGCCATCGGCACCGGCTACGGTCCGCAGCCCGAGCGAGGCGTCTTCCGCACACGCGACGGCGGCAAAACCTGGGACCGCGTGCTCTTCGTCGACGAGAACACCGGGGCCTCCGATCTCGCCATCGATCCCACAAACCCGAAGAAGCTGATCGCCGGCACGTGGCAGATCGACATCAAGACCTGGGGTCGCCGCAGCGGAGGTCCGGGCAGCGGCCTCTTCATCTCCAACGATGGTGGTGACACCTGGAAGCGCGTCGTGGGCCACGGCATCCCGTCCACCGACCTGGGCAAAATAGCCGTCGCCATCGCACCCAGCGACCCGAATCGGGTCTATGCCTTGATGGAAAGCGGGCAGGGTGGAACCCTGTGGCGCTCCGATGACGGCGGAGTGCAATGGAAGGTCGCGAACTATAGCCGCCTTCTCAACGAGCGCCCGCATTACTACACGCGCATCCTCGTCATGCCTGATAACGAGAACGAACTTTACTTCCCGTCCAACAGCATCAGTGTCAGCTACGATGGCGGAGCCACCGCAGACACCGTGCCCTGGGCCGGGGATAACCACGACATGTGGTCCGATCCGAAGAACCCCAACCGTATGATGATCGGCAGCGATGCGGGAGTCTCCATCTCCACGGTTCGCGGGCGTCAGTGGTCCCAGACACGGCTCCCCATCGCCCAGATGTACCACGTAGCCGCAGACAACCAGATACCCTACTTCGTCTACGGGCAGATGCAGGATGGATCTCCGCTCCGTGGTCCCAGCAACAATCTCGGCATGCCCAACATTCCCGCAGCTTCCTGGACGACAACTGCCGGCTGCGAGACGGGTTGGAGCATCCCGGATACGGTCGATAACGACACCGTCTGGGGCGGGTGCTATGCCGGCGTTACCGAGAGGATGAGCCTGCGCACAGGTCTGGCCCGTTCCGTAAGTGTCTGGCCGGATCGCACCATGGGAGCGAACGCGTCCCAGGTGAAGTACCGCATGAACTGGACCGAACCCATCGCGATCTCGCCCTTCGACCACAACACCGTGTACACCGCCAGCCAGTATCTTCACAAAACCACTGATGGCGGACAGACATGGAACGCCATAAGTCCGGACCTGACGCTCAACGACAAAAGCATGATGGGCAACTCCGGTGGTCTTACAATTGACAACCTCAGCGTCGAATACGCTGGTGTCATCTTCTCCATCGCCGAGTCGCCAAAAGAGAAGGGTCAGATCTGGGCAGGCACCAACGACGGGCTCCTCCAGATGACCCGCGATGGCGGAGCGCACTGGACCAACGTCACTCCTAATCTACCCAACCTCCCCGCGAAGATGACCGTCGTCAGTGTCGACCCTTCCAAGTTTGAAGCGGGCACCTGCTACGTCGCATTCGATGGACATCAGGTAAACATCCGCTCCCCCTACCTCTACAAGACGATCGACTTCGGAAAGACTTGGAAGAAGATCACCACGGGGATCCCGGACTCACCCGCAAGCTACACCAATGTCGTCAAGGAAGATGCGGTCCGTCCCGGTCTGCTCTACGCCGGCACCGAGAATGCCTTGTACGTCTCCTTCGACGACGGAGAACATTGGCAGCCTTTCCAGCAGAACCTTCCGCATGCGCCAGTCCATTGGGCCGTAGTTCAACCGCACTTCAACGACCTCGTCGTCGGCACCTACGGCCGTGGCTTCTGGATCCTCGATGACGTAACTCCGCTTCAGCAGCTCACCGACAAGATCCGCAGCTCGCCAGTGCACCTCTTCGCGCCTCGTGAAGCCTACCGTTTTCGCGCTGGGAGCCGTCGCCAGATGGGCGGCCGCGAGGCCCTTCCAGGGCAGAACCCGCCATACGGCGCATCCATCAACTACTGGCTCAGGGAGAGCTCGAAGAAGAAGGTCCAGGTGAGCATTCTCGGTCCGGACGGCAAGACGATCCGCACGCTGGAAGCCTCAGACAATGCCGGTATAAATCGAACCTGGTGGGATTTGCGGTATCCCTCCACATCCGCCGTCGCTCTGCGATCCACTCCCCCCGGCAATCCGCACATCTGGGAAGAGAAGCGATTCGCCGGAAAGGACACCCGTCCGGTCTTCTACTACGGTGTTGGCCGCCAGCGCTCTGAGGACGGCGAGGGGGGCTCCACCACGCGCAGCACAACCGGAGAGCCCACGATCGGACCGCTTGTCGCGCCCGGCATATACACCGTCCGTCTCAGCATTGGCGCCGAGGAGTTCACGCAGAAGCTCACCGTTCTCAAAGATCCAAACACCGGTGCGAACGATAAGGATGTTGCGGACTCCTCCGCCCTTTCACTCCAGATCTACAACGATGCAAACGCCTCCGTCACGCTCATCAATCAGATCGAATGGATGCGGCGCGAGTTAGAGGAAACGCGCAAAATGTTTGAAGCTGAAAAAAGCAGGCAGCCAGTCCTCGAAAAAGCAGCCGCGCTCAATACCAGGCTGCAGGACATCGAAGAGCGACTGCTCGACCAGACCATCGCTGAAGGTGATCAGAAATCCTTCCGCGGCCCCCTTGGGCTCTACCTGAAATTCGTCTGGTTGGGCGCCGAAGTGGGAACCGGCGGCGCAGACGTGTCAGGCAACTCCGACTTCCCCCCAACGCAAGCCGAATACGACGTCTTCAAACTTCTGGATCAGCAACTTGGAGATACTCGTCACCAGTTCGATCAACTGACTCAAACTGATCTTGCGGAGTTCAATCGTGAGATGAAGCAAGCCGGCGCAATGTCGCTTGTCGTTCCTCCGGCCGACTGAAACGCCTCAGCACGCCAAATGATGCCAATCCTGCGGTGGTCTTCCCTGACACCGCAATATCCCTCCGCAGCGACCCTTGGGAGCTCCTCACGGTGCTCAAATCGGGCTCCGCCCTGAGCCATTGCATACCATCTCGTCGACAATCCCGTTCTCTGAACAGGATTCATTATGTTCTTGACATCACATTCCAGGGCAGTATCTATTGACATCAGTCCATATAAAAATCGGGTTTGCAACGGCCATTCGCTAAGGACACCGTGCAGCCAACGAAGAAAGCTCTCGCTGCGGCTTCAGCTTATTGTCTGCCTCGATGACTAAACCCGCTCCTCCTCAGGAGTCGTCTTTATCCGCATGCGGATCTCCCAAAACAGTTCTTCAGAGGTGCTTATGAAACTTATCCGTGTCCTTCTCTCTTTGGCAGCACTGGCCTTCGCTGTCGAGGCGCCTGGACAGGTGGCCATCACCGGAACCATCACTGGCACAATCACAGATACAACAGGTGCAGCCGTTCCCGCCGCTGCCGTCAGTGTGCAAAGCCCCGAGATGATGCAGCCAAAGAGCACCGTCGCTGGTGGCGGAGGCGTCTTCACCTTTGCCCAGCTACCGCCCGGGACCTACAACATGAAGGTCTCCGCACCGGGCTTCAAGAGCTACGAGCGGTCGAATATCATCCTCACCGCAGGTTTCACTGCAGACCTCAATGTGTCACTCACGATCGGGGAAGCCAATGAGGTCGTCGAGGTCTCGACCGCTTCCCCGTTGATCGATGTGAAGAGCACCCAGATGGGCACGACCTTCGATCTCGCGATGCTCCAGAACCTCCCTACCGGACGGGACCCGTGGTCAAATATCTCGCTCGCGCCCGGCGTCACGACCGATCAGTTCGACGTAGGCGGATCAAAGAGCTACTACCAGTCCACCATGAGCGTTCACGGAAGCAAGCCGGGCCAGATGGCCTATAGCTTGAACGGCCTCAAGCTCAGCTGGCCGGGTGGCAGCGGTGGCTCGACTGCCTTCTACTCCGACTCCGATGCTCTTCAGGAGCTGCAGATCATTACCGATTCGGCTCCCGCTGAAGTCAGCGTCGGTGGCGTCTACATCAACATGGTGTCGAAGTCGGGCTCCAATCAGCTACACGGCTCCGCAAACGCGTACTACGACACCAACGCATTTCAAAGCGCCATCAAGGAACCGACATTCAACGGCCTTCCCGTGAACGCCGGTAACGGCCCCATAGTCATGCTGCGAGATATTACGGCCAACGCTGGCGGCCCCATCATCAAAGACCGCTGGTGGGTCTTCGGCGGATACAGGTATCTCATCACTAGCGAAAAGTTGCTGAGCATCCCGCGTTCCAATGGAACCATTCCAATCAGCGTCAATCACCAGACCAACACAACGCTGCAGAGCGACATTGCCGTCTCGCCAAGAAATCACCTCGGCCTCACCTGGTGGTACAACGAGCAGAACCAGTACTTCCGCCGCAACACTGGTGCTACGGGCTTCCAGTTCACCTCGGATGAGTCAGCGCAGAGGCAGATCGAGCCCGCCTATATTCTGCAGGGCGATCTAACCAGCCAGATCTCCACCCACCTCGTTCTCGATAGCCGCGCCGCCTACATGCACCTGGTCTTTCCTCTGCGCTATCAGCCCTCAGTCAAGCCAACCGATATAGCTATTGAGGACGTGAGCCTCTCCACCCTGCGCGGTGCGGCCACCAGCAACCTGGTCGAGCCCGCGATGCAGTGGAGGATCAATCAATCCGCGCAATACTCTCATAGCGGCTGGTGGGGTTCACACGAGTTCAAGGCGGGCTGGGACTACGCCTATAACTTCAGCGGCATGTATGCAAACGTAAATCAGAACATGATCGCCCTCTTCAACAAGGGCGCTGCATATCAGGTCTACCAGTACAACGGTCCCACCCGGGAGCGGAGCATCTTCTACGAAGGCTCCGTCTTCGGTCAGGATGCATGGACGCTTCCGCACCGAATCACCCTTAACCTCGGCCTAAGATTCGATCATTACCACGCGTTCAATCCCACCCAGACAAATCCCACTCCTGCATTCTTCGCCTCCTACTTCCCGAACCGCACCGTCACTCATCAGGATGTCGCACTCTGGAAAGATATCTCGCCCCGCGTCGGCGCCGCGTGGGATGTTCGTGGAACCGGAAGAACGATGGTGCGCGCCAGCTTCGGTCGCTTCGATTTCACACAAGGCACAAGTCTCGGGGAAGCTGTGAACCCCAACATTCTCGGTGGATACATCTACACCTGGAAAGATCTGAATGGGAATGGCTACCCGGATCAGAACGAGTGGCTGACGACCGCCACAGGTGCGCCGGCGACACCCATCGGCACCCTCGGGGCCGTAGCCAGCAAGATCGATCCGCATCTCTCCCGCCCTTACTCCTACCAGGTCGTCGCTGGCTTTGAGCAGCAGCTTCCAGGAGAGATCCGTTTCAGTGCGACATACTTCTACCGCACAAACAGGAACCAGATCGCTCGATACAACAACGCTGCTCCGTCGGACGTATATCTCCCGCAGACCGCAACCAATGTCCTGGACAGCTCCTCACTGACCCTCTACAACCTGCCGACTGCCTATGTCGGTAAGTTCGCCTATCTCACCACGAACATCGCCGCAACGAACGACAACCGGTATAACGCGTTGGAGCTCTCCGCCCTCAAGCGATTCACGCACAACTGGCAGCTCCTTACAGGCCTCACAATACAGTCCAACAAGGGAACCTATATCAGCGGAGTCACCGACAATTTCAGCGACCCTAACCTGAACGTGAATCGCGCTAACAGCAATCTTGACCAGGACGCTAACTACATCTTCAAGATCTCGGGGCAATATACAGAACCCCGTACACGGCTGAACGCTGCTTTGAACTACCAGCACTACACCGGATATCCCATCCGCCCAACCAACGTTTACACCGGCTTCAGTCAGGGCTCTGAAACCGTAGCTCTGGCACCCTCCACGTTGAGCGAGCCAAACGTCGATAATGCGAGCCTGAGAATCTCTCGCCCAATCACCTTCCGCGATCGTTATCACCTCGAACCGACCTTGGACCTGTACAACATCACAAACAGCAACTCGATCACAAGCAAGGTCGCCACCTACGGCTCCAATTTCCTCAAGCCGGTCGATCTCATCAACCCACGGATCGTCAAACTAGGGATGAAGTTCAGCTTCTAACCTCAACGAGATAGTACGGAGAAGGTCAATGCGCTTCAGCAGCTGTAAAGCGAAATTCGTGTGCCTTGGATTGCGTTCCATTCGCAAACCCGGTAACCGCCGCAACTACCCGCGTGGGATCACTCTCTCGTTATGCGCCCTCCTCGTGGGCTCTTCCTTCATGTTTGCGCAGCGATCGCAGGCTGCAGGTCAATATGGGCCCACAGGCGCCGCGCCTGGCGGCATCGAGCCAAAGCTCGACCACAAGGATGACGCTCCTCTCGAAGCTCCGGTAGTGACGCATCATTCCTTCGTCCTGAACGGCAAAACGCTCCAGTACACCGCCACAACGGGCCGCATGCCCATCAAGACGCACACCGGCGTCGTAGATGCGCGCATGTTCTATGTCGCTTACACGCTGGATAAAGCAGGCCCCGGGCGTCCGCTCACGTTCGCCTTCAACGGTGGCCCGGGCTCGGCAACTATCTGGCTCCACATGGGCGCCTTCGGCCCCAAACGCGTGAAGATGCTGCCGAACGGCTTCATGCCCGCTCCTCCCTTCGAACTGGAGGACAACCCGGACAGCTGGCTCGATAAGACTGATCTCGTGTTCGTGGATGCCATTGGCACCGGCTACAGCCGCGCACTCACCGCGGAAGCCGGCAAGAAATACTGGGGGCTGCTGGGCGACCTGGATGCCTTCGGGGAGTTCATCCGGCTCTATTTGCAACAAAACTCCCGCTGGACATCTCCCCTCTACCTCGCCGGTGAGAGCTACGGAACCACGCGAGCCGCAGGCCTTTCAGGTTGGCTCATCGATCACGGCATCGCACTTAACGGCATCGTGCTTATCTCCACAGTGATGAACTACCAGGCCAGCTCCTTCGCGGTTGGAAATGACCTCGGCTACCTCACCTATCTCCCCACCTACGCGCTTACCGCTGCCTACCATAAGAAGCTCGCACCGGAGCTCAATAGCAATCCCAGCGCCCTCCTCGCCGAGGTCAAGCAGTTCACCCAGTCTGAGTACCCGTCCATTCTGCAGAAGGGTGATGCGATCACGCCGGAAGAACGCCAGGCCGCCATCGCAAAGCTCGTGCGCTTCACTGGCCTGAGCGCCAAGTACATCGCCCAGAACAATCTCCGTATCGACCTCGCGCACTTTGACACGGAACTGCTCCGCGATGAAAACAAGATTGTTGGCCGCCTCGATGGTCGCTTCACCGGCATCAACGACTCTGAAACCTCACAGTCCCCGGAGTTCGATCCGAGCGAGGCCGCGATACGCCCCCCTTACACCTCCACCTTCGGCAACTATGTGAAGCAGGAACTCGGCTACGAAACTGATCTAATCTACTGGGTCCTCGGCGGCGGCATCGGCCCATGGGAGTTCCCGGTTACCGGCGCAGGGCGCAATGGATTTCCTGATACCAGTCAGATGCTTCGGCACGCCTTCGTCAAAAATCCCTACATGCATGTCTTCGTCGCCGAAGGATATTACGACGCGGCAACACCCTTGGGCGGTGTGGAATACACACTCTCCCACATGGGATTGCCCGAGCAGGCTCATCGCAATATCCGTACCGACTACTTCCAGGCAGGACACATGGTCTACATCGATCGCCCATCACTCGACCAGCTCAAGAAAGATGTGGATCGCCTTTACGACGAAACACGACCCGCAAGGTAGCCGCACCGCGGCCTCAAACGCTGCTTACTTACTAAGCCATGCTCGTGGACGGTCTTCCGCGAGCATGGATCAACCTTCAAGCTAAGCAGCAGGTATCGCTTCGGGAGCCTGGGCCGGCATGCAAGAAATCACCTGCGCCTCCCTGTAACCTGCAGGTACTCATTCAGAATGACCGTGTGGTTCGCCGGATCGGGAGCCACATTCGCACCCGCCCACAAAGCCTCGAGATCAGCGCTGAACGCGGCCTGCCCAGCCTCGTCCAGACGGCTGAACGCCACCTGGGTGGGTCCGAAGTACTTGCGAAAGAATGCAACGGCTCCCGCAGGACTCGTCGGCAGATCAAACTCAATTGGGATCAACTCAGTTGTGATCTCGACGAAATAACGTTCGAGCCGTTCACGCGCTGTCTTCTCATCACCCCACAGCACCGGAGGCGGGATGCCCGGTGCCGACGGGACGTGCCGACCGCCTACCTTGAACATCTGGCCGGAGAAGCCGGCCGGATTCCAGTTAGCCATGGCGAGTAGGCCCCCCGTCTTCAAAACACGTCCAAGCTCGGCGGCCACCAACTCGGGCCGCGGCGCAAACATCGCTCCGAACATTGTAACCACCGCGTCAAACGACCCATCAGCATAGGGGAGCTGCTCGGCATCTCCCTCGTCGAAGCTGACTGCAAGTCCTTCCGCAGCCGCGCGTTCCCGGCCCTGTGCAAGAAGGTTCGTGGCGATATCCAACCCCGTAACCTCTGTCCCGCGACGTGCAAGTGGAATCGCCAGATTTCCCGTGCCACATGCCACATCAAGTACACGGGCACCCCGCGGGATATCGAGCCGCTCCGCGAATGCTTCGGCGCCATGCGTAATGGTCTTCGCTACCACGCCGAAATCCCCAGCCATCCACGTGGCGCGCATGGAACTTTTGATCTTCTCGATGGAGGGTCCGTTCGTATCCATACCACCTCTTACTCTCGAACTATTTGTCGAAGCTAAGCTTCCTCGAGTATTTCTGCCCCGTCAAGTCGGATCTGACTCCTCGCCCCATCCACTCCCGGGAAGCGATGTGACTGAGGGGTCACGCAGTCAGCAAAATCCCTGGCTCCATACCTCCGTTCTAAAAGCCATGTCGAGATGGAGGCGCAAAAAAGAGGCGCTCGAAGGCGCCCCTCTTTCGTCATCGGGTCAGCTTAGAAGATCAGCTTGACAGCCAGTTGAAGCTGTCGGTCGTCGCCGTTGTTGTAACCCTGATTTTTGTAGATCTGCGCGTAGGAGGTGTTATTGACGTCGTTAGCGCCGGAGAGGTTCAGGTAACTGTTCGCGTGGTTGAAGAGGTTGTAAGCTTCGCCACGAAGCTGAAGGCTGTAGCGCTCCGTGAAGCGGATGTTCTTGTTGACATCCATATTCAGGTTCCACACACCAGGACCTCGGAACGCATTGCGCGCCGTCATCCCGCCGGGAAACGTGTCGATACCGTTGACGATGGTAGGGAGATCGGCGGCGCCGACGCGAGCCGGGTTTGCCGAACTGGCGCTGCCCGCGTTCGACACCGGATCTGCGTAGCTGCCATAAGCCACGTTGTTGCGAACCGTGGTCGGTTTGCCGTTCGCCGGGGCACCCGGAACGAGGTAGTCGGGAAAGGTGATGTAGCGGAAGTTGTCCGGCGAGCCGGTAGCTACCGAGTTGCCGATCCGCTGGTAGGGTTGTGGCTGGTTGAACCGGACCCGGGCGCATGCCGTGACGTTTGTAAGACCGCAGTCATACATCGTGAAGGGCGTTCCCGTAGATGCGGAGAAGATAGTTCCGATCTCCCATCCATCGAGCGCTGCGCGAGTGAAGCCGGACGTCCGGTTCGCATACGGAATGGCCCAGATGAACGACGTAGAGACTCGGTGTTTCACATCGAAATCTGAGTTGCCGTGATCAAGGGCGTGATTGTACGGATCAAAGTAGGCGACCCCTCCGACATCTCCATTTGCCTGGCCGTCCGTAAAGGTAGAGCTCGTATTGTCCGTCGAGTGCGAGAAGGTATAGTTCGCCGTCACCGTGAGTCCCTGGTGAAGAAGATTGCTACCAGTCAGCTTCAGGTTCAATCCGTTATAGTAGCTGTCCCCATCCGCCCCGCGAACGTTGATGGACGTGAACTGCGGGTTCAGACGATTCGAATTCTTCACGTTCGATGGTTTGTAGAGCAGCGGATCGTTCTCATAAACCTCGCCGTAGTAGCTGCGGTTATAGTTGGCGATCGAGTAGTTGTGGATGCCGCGCGTGCCGATATACGACGCTCCGGCGGAGAGAGTGGCGTTGATCTGCCTCTCGAGTGCAAGCGTGTAGAACTCGCTGTACGACGGCTTGATGCGCGGATCGACAGCGCGTACGGTGCCGGGCGGAATAGCCTTCGTCACGCCGGAGCCTCCGGAGAACGAGCCAAGGACGCCGTTGCTGATAGGAATCGAGGCGCCGAGATCCGCATTCGTAAAGCTGATGGCGAGCTGGGCGGGCGGGTTCAGGGCAACGTTGTAGGTCACGTTTCCGAAGTTGCGCTCGTAGCTGATACCAAAGCCGCCTCGGAGGCTGGTCTTGCCGTCGCCGGTCACGTCGTAGGCGAAGCCGACACGTGGTGCGAACTGCTTATAGTTGATGTTCCACAGCCTGCCGCCGGGGTTCTGCACGCCAGCGGGAGCGGGGCTGTTCACCTGCAGGATCTTGCCCGCGCGAATGCGGTCCTGGAGGGAGCCCGAGGTGCCAAAGTAGAAGTTCGAGTCCAGCGCAGAGTTCTTGTTGTGTTGCGTACCGTAGAGCTCATACCGCAGGCCGCCATTCAGCGTCAGGCGCGGTGTCGCTTTGAACGCATCGTTGAAGTAGCCCGCGCCCTCATGGTACCGATTCGAGCGGCTGAAGTTAGGCTGGCTGATGGGCGTTGTCAGGGTGCATCCAGCCGTCTGGTTCGTGAGACCGGTGACAGGATCCTTGGAGCAAGGGAACTTGCCCTGCGGATCGAGATTGGCCTGAAAGTAGTTGAAGACTCCCGCCTGCAGATTCACAAGCGCGCCCGCCGTTCCCGAAACCACAAGCGACTCCTGCGCATTCTCGTAGATGGCAAAGGTGTGATTATCGCGGATATAGGTGTACTGTCCGCCAAAGCTGATCGTATGACGGCCCTTGGTCCAGGTGACTTCGGGGCTGATTACGATGTTGTTCTGCGGGCCGCCAGAGGGCAGACCATTGCCGGCATTGTTCTCGCTATATCCGGGAAACACGAGCAGATTACTGGCCACCGAGGGTGCCGCGCCCGAGTTGATAAAAAGCGTGGGACCTGCAGGGTTTGCGCCCAGCGGCTGGTTGTTGTTCACCCGGAGAAGCCCGATCTGCAACTGCGACGTTACGGACGGCGAGAAGGTGTGAGTCAGCCCGTAGACAAGGTTATGCGCGCGAAACGAGGTGGCGGTGCTGAACCCAGCATAGGGGCTCACGTTACCCGCGCCGCTCGGAGTGATCTGGTTGTAGATCACATAGCGGCCGTACATCTGTGTGCGGCTCGTCAGGTTAAGATCGACACGCCCGAGCACGTTATAGGTGTTCTGGGGCGTGCCACCGCCCGCGTTGGCCGGCACCGTGACATTTACCTGTTGAAGAACCGGGAAAGCGTCGTTGAACACGCCCGGAAAGTTCGTCTCGAGGGCTGTCCTGTCCGTGGCGAACGCCGACGTGATGCCGCCTGCCGCAGGGGCGGTTCCAATCTGCCCCAGCGTCAGAATCTTGCCCGTGGGTGTGCCGGAAACGTTGCCGAACTGCTTGAAAAACCCCTGGGTATTCGCGTTCGAGGCCTGGATAAACTGTGATGTGGGGATGTAGTACTGACTCACGTTGCTGGAACGCACACGGAGCCACTCCGAGTTGTTGAAGAAGAACAGCTTGTCGCGCAGCACGGGACCGCCAACGGAGTAACCGAAGTTGTTGCGGACAAAACGGTGTTGCGCAATGTTGTTCGCCTTGTTGTAGTAGCTGTTCGAAGCAAAGGTAGACGGCCGGTAAAACTCGTAGGCGGTACCGTGGAACGCGTTGGTGCCGGCCTTTGTGACGACGTTGACTACCCCTCCAGACGCGCGGCCGTACTCTGGGCCATAGTTGGAGGTCAGGATCCGGAACTCCTGAACAGCGTCGAGCGGGACGATCGTAGCCACGCCAACGGAGAACAGATACGTATTCTCGATCCCATCCAGAAGTATCTCGGTGGAGGCGGAGCGCGAGCCGCCGATGTTGAATCCGACACCGCGGCTGGTGGCGGAGGGATCGGATGAGACCGTGCCCGAGAGCGCGGTGAGGTCGTAGGGATTGCGGGTCTGGGTAGGCAGCTCAAGGATCTGCGCGGTCGTGATCACCTGAGAGTTCTCGGCATTTTCGAGGTTGATGCCCGCCAGCGAATTGGCGGCGACATCCACAACCGTGGCGTCCGACTTGACGGAAAGCTTCATGTTGACGGTGTTTGCGGAACCGACCGACACATTGAGGTTTGCCGTCGATGAGCCGAATCCCGCTGAGGTGATCGTCACCTTGTAGTCCTGCGGAGGAAGCTGCTGAATGGTGTAGTCGCCCGCACTCGTCGTCTGCGTGCGGCGAACGGCCCCCGTGGCAACGTTGGTGACGACCACCTCTGCGGCCGAGACGACAGCGCCGCTCTCGTCCGTCACAACTCCTGAGATGCTTCCGTTCTGGCTCTGTCCTATGGCAGACATCGTGGCGGCAAAGAAGACTAGAAAAGCGAACAACTTCCGCATGCAGTTTTCCCCCTGGAGCGTCGAGGCTCAGATGACCGAAGGACAGATTTTCGGTGTTACCTGTGTGACTGCACGTTGGATTCCATCCCGGCACCTTCGTCTTTACAGTGCTTTTTGCAAAAACGGGGCCTGGTTCAGGAGGAAGTTCTCCAAACAAAGCTTTGTAGGTATGAATTCTTGTAGCGGGGGGCCATGCGAGGAGGGGGGGTGAAGACTCACCCTACGCTTCAAAGACTCTGAGAGAAGGGTATCTGGAAAAATGGTCGGGACGACTAGATTCGAACTAGCGACCTCACCCACCCCAAGGGTGCGCTCTACCAGGCTGAGCCACGTCCCGACTTCGGTACCAGTCCGCCCGGGCGGGCGCACTGTGGGGTAAACCTACAGCGTCAAGTGTACACGAGCCGGCTCGCCACATCAGCCAGAACACCGCCCCGTGCACGTACAACGTTAGTGCGCAGGAGCCACGTACTCCTTCGGCAGTGCACCGCCTTCACCGAAAAAGAACTCGTTCATCTGCTCCACCAGAAACTCCTGCGCTTCGCGCGTCCACGGCTGCAACCGATACTCGTTCAGCAGCATCTTCTGCCGCTCCACCCACTCACCCCACGCCTTGTTGCTCACACTCTTATAGATCTTCTGGCCAAAATCCGAGTCGAACGGCGGCTCCTCCAACCCCTCCATCTCAGCCTTATACTTCGCGCAAAAAACCATGTGTGCCATTGTCCGTCGCTCTCCTCCTTCCATTGTAACGGGCACATGTCCTGCAGGATGCCGCATTGCCGGCATCCGCCGATTCATAACGCGCTCGAAATCCGGAGCACCCATTCACCGCGCCCACCGCACATTTGCATCAAACTTCCGAGAGGTAATCATGGCAGAAAGCATCGATCAGGAAAAAGTAAAAGTGACGCTCGGCAAGCTCATCGACGTTCTACGCGACGGTCATCAGGGCTTCATGGAGCTGGAAAAGAACATCCAGGACCCCGCGGCTCGAACCCACTTCCTCAAGGAAACACAGGAACGAGCCAACTTCTCGGGGGAGCTCGAAAATGAGCTTCATCGCCTCGGAGTGAAGGACGTCCACCAGAGCGGTATGGTCTCGGGAAAGATCCACCGCACCTGGGGTGAACTCAAAGCAAAACTCGGCGGCGGAGACCATACCCTGCTCGCTACCGCAGAGCAGGGCGAAGACGTTGCAAAGAAGGCCTACGAGGAGGCGCTCAAGGAGCATCTCCCCTCCGACATACGCGAAGTCCTCACCCGCCAGCAAGCCTCCATTCAGGCCTCGCACGATAAGGTCAAGGCCATGCGCGACAGCAAAGCCTAAGGCCTGCGCGACATCGGATCCGCGATCGGGACGGAGGGCCGCCTAACCTCGCAAGTGGCGGCCCTTTTTTCCTCACATAGTCGCAGCTCTTCCCTAACGCCGCTTGCCCTTCGCCTTCTGATTGCGCAGTCGCTTTTTGCCTTTCTTCGCCTTTCCGCTTCGCTCCGGACTCCGACCCGCCCCATCCACGACGGTCTTCCGCCGCCGTAGCGACCCGGCGCCCGTCACAATCCGGTCCTCGTCCGCCGCGGTCGCGGCGATCAGCGCAAACTGCAACCGCCGCTGCTGCCGATCGATTCGGTCCAGCAAGACTCGCACCGGCATCCCCATCCGAAACACCCGCCCACTCCTCTGCCCCACGATCGTCCGGTCCGTATCCCGGAACATGTAACGATCTTCGTCACGATAATCTCTAGCCCCGAACGAGCCCAGCGACGCGATCGGCACCAGGCCCTCGATAAACAGCTCCTGCAGCTCCACGAAGAAACCATACTTCGTGCAGGAAAGCACGATCCCATCGAACTCCTCACCCACCCGGTCCTGCATGAACTTGATCTTCTTCCACTCGATCAACTCGCGTTCCGCATCGTCCGCCCGTCTCTCCGCCTGGCTTGACTCCGCTGCCATCGCCTCCAGTTCGCCCGCCGCGATCGGCCCCGCATCATCCTCCACCTTCTTCGTCCCGCGATCACCCTTCCTGCCCTGCGCCGCCTCCACCTCCGCCTTCCAGGGCTGCCAGTCTTCGGAGTTGATCGGCCCTCCCCGCGCGTCTGCTCCCTCCTCCAGTAGCGCCCGCAGCAGCCGGTGCACAATCAGATCCGGGTACCGCCGGATCGGCGACGTGAAGTGCGTGTAACTCGGCGATGCCAGCGCGAAATGCCCCTCGTTCTTCTCCGAATACCGCGCCTGCTTCAACGACCGCAACATCAGGTACGAGAGAATCCTCTCCTCCGGCTTGCCCGCGATCTTCGCCGTCAGCCGCTGATACATCTGCGGCGTCACCGGGATCCGCTCCGCGACCTCATGCACCCGCGGCTCGCGTCCGCGACCCCCGCCAGAGTTGCCCCGCTGCACATCGCGCCGGTCGCTCTTCATCGTCATTCGCTTGACGGGCAGGTTGCCGATCCCCAATGTGTAACCGAATCCGGCTGCGGTCTCCTCAAAATCCACGATCCGCTTCGGATCCGGCATCTCGTGAATCCGGTACATACTCGGCACACCCTGGCTCTCAATCCACGTGGCCACGCACTCGTTCGCGGAAAGCATGAACTCCTCAATCAGCCGGTGCGACCACCCGCGCTCCGACCGCGTGATCGCGGCCATATTCCCGTCCGGGTCGAACTGGACCACCGGCTCCGGCAAATCGAAGTCGATCGATCCCCGTCGCTTCCTCTTCGCATTCAGCCGCAGCGCCAGCTCATACATGCGCTCAAACTCCGGCACAAGATCGCCAAACTCCGCGCGCACAACTGCATCTCCATCAAGCACGGCCTGAACCTGCGTGTAGGTCATCCTTTGAGCGCTGCGGATGATCCCCTCGCAGACCTCGTACCCCACCACCTCGCCACGTGCGTCGATCTCCATCACGCAGCTCTGCACCAACCTGTCCTCATTCGGCCGCAACGAACACATCCCGCTCGACAAGGTCGGCGGCAACATCGGTATCGCACGATCCGGAAAATAAACGCTCGTCCCCCGAAACCGCGCCTCCAGATCGAGCGCCGTCCCCGGCCTCACATAATGGCTCACATCCGCAATATGGACCTGCAGCTCCCAGTTCCCATTCGCGAGCTCCCGCACCATCACCGCATCATCGAAGTCTCGCGCCGTCTCCCCATCGATCGTCACAATCGGCAGCCCGCGAAAGTCGCGGCGCCTCACCCTTTGCATCTCATCGAGCGAGTCCACCGTCAGCTCCGCGCTCCCCGCGGCCTCGGCCAGAACATCTGCCGGAAACACATGCGGCAGATGATGCTTCCGAATCACAATCTCGACATCCACGCCGAATGCGTCCGGCGGCCCCAGCACCTCGATCACACGCCCCCTCGCGGGCCTCCCCGGCTGCGGAAACTCCGTGATCTCCACGTCCACCGCCATCCCCTCCATCGGCTCCTGCACTGCCGCTCCCGCCCGCCTCGCCGCCAGAGCCTCCTCCCCCAGCACCCGGTCCACCGACTCCCGCTCGACCACCACCTCCATACCCTCCGGTATCAGCACCGGAGCCCCGATCCGTTCATCGAGCGGCGTCACGTAGTTTCCTTTGACCAGCGATCCCTCCACCCACTCGCTCTCCCGTCGCCGATGCGGCCGTGCGTAATGGAAGATTCCAACCACCGTCGGATTCCTTCGCGTCAGCACCCGCGCCACGCGTCCACTCCGCCGCCCATCCCGGCCCGGTGGCGCCTCATCCACCAGCACCTCGTCACCCTGCATCGCCCCGTTCAACTCGTTCGGCGGAATAAACAGGTCGTCCTCCCGATTCGAGCTGCCGTTCGGCCGCACAAACCCGTACCCGTCCCGGTGCAGATCCAGCCGACCCGCCACCAGCCTGTCCCGAGTCTCCCGCGGCGCCACCCCTCGGCTCGTACCCGCCACCTCGTCAGCCGTCCGGCGCACCCGCGCAGTTCGCTCCGGAACCGCTGCGGGCAACGCCCACATCTCGTCTTCGATCTTTACCAGCTCCTTGCGCGCCGTGATCCGGGCCAGCTGCTCCAGCAACAGCCTCCGCTCGCGCCCCCCGCCCAGCCCCAGCTCGCGCACCAGCTGCTTATACCCGGCACGCTGCCCCGCCGATCGCCCGATCCTGCTGATCAGCTCCCGATCCGTCCGCGCATAAGGTGTCTTCGCCATAGCTCTCCCGAAACGATGGGCCCGCTCAGCGCCGCTCGCTTGTCATCCCCATTCGGCCAGGCAATCTGCTCTTCCCGCCCTGCCCGCATATAAAGCCATGAGCGCCGTTACTTCGCCGACCTCGACATCTCCGCCGCCTGCTCCAGAGTCGTACCTTGAGGCACCTCGCGGAACTCCGTCTGGATCTCATCCTGCTGCTGCCCGATCGACTTGAAGAACAACGCCTTTCCATCGATGTGAACGTGCGTCTCCGTGATCTGCCAAAGACCCGGCCGCACCTCACGCCGCTCCACATCGAATGTCCCGCCCTGCTTCAACCGCCCCAGCATCCCATACCCGATCAGCACATCCTGCGTCAGCGTTCCCCGTATCGTCCTGATCCGCTGCTGCGCCTTGTTCACCACCAGCTCGCCACTCATCGCACCCAGCACACGCGACTGCATATCCGGTGGATGGAAGTTCGCATCGGGGGAGAAGGCCAGCGTCACAAGATCGCCGCTCTCGCTTGCCACCCTCCACGTAAATGCGTCCGGCAGCATCTTCAGAAGCTCGGCCGCATTCTTGTCATCGCCCGCAGAATCCCGCTTCTGCTTCGCCAGCCTGGACTCGTCGTGGATAAACCCTTGGACGCGCGCATCCTCCGCCTTCGCGTCATCGGCGGAGAGCGGCCGCCCGCCCCTCTCGATCATTCGCTTCACCGATCCGGAAGCCGTCTCCACGACAATTGAAACCGTGCTCTTATCCTTCTCATCGTCCCGGTAACGCCATAGCGAGTGGTCTTCGTGCGATGCCTTCATCTCCGACTGCACCGCACGTTGCACCAGACTCCGCGCATCCTGAGCAGAACAGAGCCGAGAGTCGAAGAGCAAACACAAACAAACAAGGCAGAACTTCAAAAACGATCTCATCATCACGTTCCTTTGACGCTGCGAGAGCCGCAGGCGTCTTCCTTCGTACCGAATCGATCTCGTTAAACCCACCGCACACGAACACTCTTCTTGCCCAGCCTCACCGTAGGACTCTCACCCAACTGGTCCCACAAAATCACCCGCTCACTATACTTCTGGCCATTCACACTCACCGCATTCTCCCCCAGCTTCCGTGTGCCCTCCCCAACAGAACTCACGAGTCCAAGAAGATGCAGCAGATACGGCACCCGAACACCCCCCTCCGCGACTGCCGCGTTCCCGTCCGTCGCGATGTGCTGAACGAGGCCAGGCTCTGCCCGCGCAACCTCCACCACCGGCGCATCATCGCTCACCCCACCCTGCTGAAACTGCTTCGCCCAACCCTCGGCCGCAGCCTGCGCAGCGCCGTCCCCATGAAACCCCGCCGTGATCGTCCGCGCCAGATCCTTCTTCGCCTGCATCGGATGAAGCGACCCGGCTGTCACCTTGGCCCGCATCTCGTCGATCTCCGAGACCCGCAGATCCGTCAACACCGTCCAGTACCTCCACATCAACTCGTCCGAGATCGACATCAGCTTCCCGTACATCTCGCCCGCCGGCTCCTGGATCCCGATCGCGTTCCCCAGCGACTTCGACATCTTCTGCACGCCATCCAGCCCCTCCAGAATGGGCACCATCAACACAATCTGCGGCCTCTGCCCGGCATCCCGCTGCAGATCCCGCCCCCGCATCAGGTTGAACTTCTGGTCCGTCCCTCCTAGCTCCACATCGCACTTCAACGCCACCGAGTCGTACCCCTGCGCAATCGGATACAGCAGCTCATGCACGCTGATCGGCTGCTCCTCCTGGAACCTCTTGTGAAAGTCCTCACGCTCCAGCATCTGTGAAACCGTAAACTTCGCCGCCAGCCGGATAATTCCCTCAAACCCCAGCGTTCCAAGCCACTCGGAGTTATATCGGACCTCCGTCTTCTCCGGGTCCAGTATCTTGAACACCTGCTCCTTGTACGTCTCCGCGTTCTTCTCCAGCTCCTCTCGCGTCATCGGCTTGCGCGTAGCCGACCTCCCCGTCGGATCCCCGATCAGCCCCGTGTAATCCCCGATCAGAAAGATCACCGTATGCCCCAGCTGCTGAAAGTGCCGCAGCTTCCGGATCAACACCGTATGCCCGAGGTGCAGGTCCGGCGCCGTCGGATCAAACCCGGCCTTGATTCGCATCGGAACGCCCGTCCTCGCGCTCTCCGCCAGCCGCTCCTTCAGGGCCTCTACCGGAAGGATCTCCGCAGCGCCCTTCGCAATCAAATCCATCTGCTCATCTACTGGAAGAAACGTGGTCACAGTCATAGTCGTCCCTGAAGTATAAGGAACCGCTCCCCTTCACCGCATGAACGGCCCGGCCTCCGGCATAGCGGGCACAGCCGGGTTGGGCAGCTTCGACCTCTTCAGCTCGAGCGGCGTAGCCCTTGCCTCTCCTTCCACCAGCCTGTACGCCCGATCCATCCCCAGCTCCTCGAATCGCTGCAAAACACCCGAGCCCGGCCATCGCACCTCCACATCCACCGCTCCCGTCGCTGCGCCCAGGCCAACGTGCTGCCGTAGCGGATTTCCCCCAAAACTCGACCCATACCCCACCGTCCGGTAGATCTCCCGCCGCTGCTTCCCGTTCATCACTCTCACGTGCACCTCCGCACCGATCGCCGAGCGGTTGCTCCGCGTTCCCATCAGCAGCAACGTGATGGAGTGATCTCCCGGCGTCCCCGGATTCCGGTAAAGCACACTCTGGTAGCCATCCCCCGGCAACGCCCCGCCCATCTCCTCGAACACATCTTCGACACCGTTGTTCCCCACATCCCCAAACGCCACGCTATGCCCCTTTTGCAGGTGCCCGAACCCGCCCGCCGTCGTCACATCCTCGAACCGCCGCCCTCCAGCATTTCGAAACATCCGGTTCGGCAGCAGGGATGTGTACAGCGAGTCGCCCGTCCCGAGATAAATATCCAGAAACCCGTCGTTATCGAGATCGCCGAAGTTCGCTCCCATCACCAGCATCGCCCGGTCCAGGTGCATCGCGTGCGTCACATCGCGAAACGTTCCGTCGTGCTCGTTGTGATAAAGCCTTGGCATCTCCGCGCGGGTCGGCAGCCCCGCCTCAAACTCCCCGACCTGTGCCGGAGTCGACGAGTAGCCGGCCACAAACAGATCCGGCCACCCATCGTTGTCATAATCGAAGAACCATGTCGTAAAGCTCTCCACCGGCTCAGCCACATGCGCGCTCGCCGTCACATCCGTAAACCTCCAACGCGTCACATGCCTAGGATCATCGCCCGCCACAGGCCCGTCGTTGCGAAACAACCGGTTCGGCGCGCCCTTGATCGACACATACAAATCCGGCCGCCCGTCAAGATTAAAGTCGCCCCACGCCACCCCCTTCACAAATCCCAGGCTCGCCAGACCGCTCGCACCCGCGATATCTGTAAACGTCCCATCATGATTGTTGTGAAACAGCTGCGTCGGATTCGGATCGCCGGGCGTCGATTCATGCGGCACAATCAGGTCCAGCCATCCATCCCCATCGAAGTCCGCAAACGCCGCCGTCTGCGTCGGGCGCAAACTCATCAGACCCGCCGCCTTCGTCACGTCCGTAAAGCTTCCGTCACCCCGGTTCCGCAGCAGCGAGATCGGGTATCTGCCGTGCTCGCGCCACCACCCACCCCGCAGCACCAGCAGGTCAGGATGCCCGTCGTTATCGAAATCCCCGCAGATCAGGTTCAACCCCCCCGTCTCCCCCAGCAGCCCCGCAGACCGCGTCACGTCCGTAAACGTCCCGTCGCCATTGTTGTGAAACAGCCGCAGCTGATCGTTCGGCCCTGAGCTCGAGATCGCCAGGTCCAGCAGCCCGTCTCCATCGAAGTCCTCCATCACCACGCCGCCCGCATGGCCCGTCACCCCCACACCTGCCTCCGTCGCCACATCCTCGAATCTGCGCAACGGATACTCGGACCCGAACAGACTCGCCGGTATAAGCCACGCTCGCGGCACGTCCGCCGGATATCGTCCCAGCTGCATATACGCCACGTTCAACAGCCACCTCGCGCTCGCATCCCCGCCATCCGCCTGCAGCAGAGCCGTGTACTCCCGCACCGCTCCCTCCGCTCCCTCCGGCCGGTGGTGCATCCCCGTCGCGTCGATCGGGAACAGGCACGATCGCGTCGCATGATGCGCCATGCAGTTCTGCTGCTCGCCCATCCGCAGATACGCCAGCCCAAGCTGCCTGTGCAGCTCGCGATCCATATCCGCGGGCAGCCGTGCATGCCGCTCCGCGGCTGTCCGCCGCACAAGCTCCAGCTCTCGCACAGCCCCCTCGCTGTCGCCCGCATTCAGCAGCTCCGTCGCCAGCGCCTCCCGCAGCGTTATCTCCGTCCCCGCATCGATCTTTCGCGTGAGCACCGAGCGGTAGTACGTCACGCGCTCTGCCGGTTTGTTCGGGTCCGTCTTCCAGTCCTCGGCCGCATAGATCCCTCGCAGCACCGCCGCCATCTCCTTCGTCGAGGCGGTCGCCGCGTCCGCCACCTCGGGCGCAGCCGCCAACATGGGCGCAGTCGGCTTCTGCGCCTTCGCCATCAAAACCAGAAGCAGCAGAACGTGCGGAGCGCGGGTCACGGCGCTACTATATCGAGTCCGCTCAAAGCCTCGCCATCTCTCATCGACCACGCGCACAAACTCGCTCACATTCTGCACAGCACTATCCCCAACCCACTCTCGGCAGCATCACATCCGCAGCTCCACTTCCCCCTCCATGCCAGACCGCACACGCAGACCAGAGACCTCAACCTCCGCGCACCCACCAAAGATCTGCGCTACCTGCGGCCGAACCATCGAGTGGCGAAAGAAGTGGGAACGCGACTGGGATAACGTCAGGTTCTGCTCCGACGGCTGCCGCTCCCACAAGCTCTCCGCACAGGATGTCGCACTCGAAGCCACCATCCTCGACCTCCTCAACACCCGGGGGCGCGACAAGACCATCTGCCCCTCCGAAGCCGCACGCGCCGCAACCTCCGACATCCGCGCCGAATGGGAGCCGCTGATGGAGCCCGCAAGAGCAGCCGCCCGCCGTCTCGTCGCCAAAGGCCTCATCGACATCACCCAGCACGGACACCCCGTCGATCCCTCCACTGCAAAAGGTCCCATCCGTTTGCGGCTCCGCTAAACATCGCACGCAGCAAGAGGCGGCACATTGGCCCTTTCTCGCCTCAAAGACATCATGACCACTGCGAAGAAGTCTGCGACAAAGAAGTCATCGGCGAAGTCTGCAAGCAAAAAGACATCCGCGCCCAGGAAGTCTGCCGCGAAGAAAACACCTAAGAAGACGGCCACCGAGGGCAATCACTGCTGGCCCGGATTCGAGCCGGTTCCCGGCAAGATGGCCGGCGAAAAGGGCTCCTGCGAACCCAAACCTGGGAAAAAGAGTGCCTCGGTCAAGAAGGCGGATCAAAAGGCCGCTGCAGCCTCCAAACTTCAGAAGCAAGGTAAACCTAACCCCAACAAACACTAACCGGCGGACAGACCGGCATGCGTTCGACCGCTCAGCATCGTTCCGCTAATGCGCTCAATCTAACCGTGATGCCTGGCCCTCCGGCGCTATACTCCGCCATATGAACGCGGAGCGAATCCGCGGCTTTCTCCTCAACCTGCCGCACGTCGTCGAGACAATGCAGTGGGGAAACAATCTTGTCTTCTGGGTAGGAGACAAAGCCATCGGCGGCAAGATGTTTACGCTCCTCGATATCGACGGAGGTGGAGCCGCCGTCGCCTCCTTCTCCGCCGGGCCCGAAACCTACCTCGAGCTTCTGGAGCTCCCCGGCCTCATCCCGGCACCTTACATGGCCCGCATCCATTGGATCGCCGCCGAACACTGGGATGTCTTTCGCCCCTCCGAGTGGGAGGTCTACCTGCGCCGCGCTCACGACCTCACCCTCGCAAAGCTGCCGCCACGCACCCTCGCGGTCCTGGCCATGCGCGCACCGGAACGCAGACGACTCATCGCGGAGCGCCGAAAGCTACTCGCCGAAAAGGCCGCCGCGAAGAAGGCCTGACCCGCTCCATCAGACGCCCGCGTACTTACCCCTAAGCGACCTCGGGCGCAGCATCGAACAGCCCCCGAAACGACAGCCGGTAAGCCCAGATCAGAAACAACTCCAGCAACGCCGCAACCAGACCCGGCGCAACACCCTTGGGCTCCAGCAGGAAGTGATACAGAAGAATGTTCACGATGATCGGCCCGAGGATCACCAGTCCAAGCGGCACATAACGCCCCACCAGCAGAAGCAGCCCGCCGATCACCTGCAGAACGGCCACAAACGTCATCCATCCATGCTTCATCATGATGGTTGCAAGCCGGGTCGCATCGTCGTCCGGCATCGCCGGCATCGGTAGAAAATGCAGGATTCCGTTCAGCCCGAAGACAAAAAACAACAGCCCCAATAAAACACGTGCAGCCACGATTGCCTTACTCATAATCGAAACCCTCCTTGGGCAGTCCGCACCAGCATCGCTCCATCCGGCTTGCATGTCCATCGGATCTTTCGGTAGCGTCAACCCATGCTCAACACCTCGGCTGCCCTCCCTCACCTTTCCCTCGCCGGCCGCTCCGTCCTCATCACGGGCGGCTCACGCGGCATCGGTGCAGCCTGCGTCCGGCTCTTTCACCAGGCCGGCGCACGGGTCGCCTTCAGCTTCCGGACAGCTCGCGAACAGTCCGAAGCTCTCGTCCGTGAACTTGGCGGAGAGACCCAATCGGCGCCGGGATCGCCAAGCCAATCCGCGCCGCCCTCCTGTGTAGCCATTCAGCAGGACCTCGCCACGCCCGAGCACGGCCATGCACTCGTCAACGCCGCCGTCGCCGCACTCGGCTCCATCGATATCCTCATCGTCAACCACGGCATCTGGCCCGCACACGACCAGCCCATCGACACCATGCCCGTCGGGCAGTGGCGCTCCACCATCGGCGTCAACCTCGATAGCACCTTCGGCCTCGTTCAGGCAGCCACCGCCCACATGCTCGCGAAGCCCCATACGGAGCGCAGTCCCCGCGGTCACATCGTCCTCGTTGCAAGCACCGCCGCCCAGCGCGGTGAGGCCTTCCACGCCGACTACGCCGCCAGCAAAGGTGCCCTCATCTCTCTCACCAAGAGCCTCTCCTCCGAGCTCGCCCCCAAAGGCATCCTCGCCAACTGCGTCGCTCCCGGCTGGGTCGCCACAGAGATGTCCGCCGCTGCCCTCAACGACCCGGAAACGTCCAAGAAGGCGATGTCTCTCATCCCGCTCGGCCGGGCAGCCCACGTAGACGAGATCGCCGGCCCTATCCTCTTCCTCTGCACACCGCTCGCCGGCTTCATCTCCGGCGAGATCCTCAACGCCAACGGAGGAGCCGTCCTCGTCGGCTGAACCATCGCCACAAGCTCCGCGCTTCCACCGCCTCACACCGAAGGAACTCGCACCATGCGCCTCTGCCTTACCCTCGCTGCTCTTGCTCTTCTTCTGCCCCCGCCCCTCCACGCTCAGGCACGCGAGCTCCAGGACGCCGCTCCCCCTCTCCCCAACGGGCAAACGCAGGAGCAGCGCGGTCGCGAGCTCCTCGATCAGATGATCGCCGCACTCGGCGGCCCCGCCTGGCTCTCCCGACACACCGCCACGGAGCTCGGCCGGACCGCCGCCTTCTTCCGCGGTGCACCCACCGGCGCCACCATCGACTTCAACGAGTCCCGCCAGTACCGTAACGCCACCCAGCCACCGCTCGAGCGCATCGGCTTTATCACCGACAAGAGCATGATCCTCCCTGGGAAAAAGATCGACGTCGTCCAGGTCTGGACCGCCGACAACGGCTACGAGATCACCTACAAAGGCAAGGTCGCGCTTCCCAAAGATCAGGTGGAAGATTACCTCCGCCGCCGCAACCACTCCATCGAGGCCGTCGTCTTCAGCTGGCTCAAAGCCCCAGGCGTCATCGTCATCGCCGAAGGCACAAGCATGGTCGAGCGCCATCTCACCGACAAGCTCACCATCCTCAGCGCAAACAACGACGCCGTCACCATCGAGCTCGACGTCAACACCCATCTGCCGCTCGCCCGCACCTTCGAGTGGCGCAACGAACAGTTCAAAGATCACGACGAAGATCGCGAAGAGTACGACGACTACCACACCTTCAACGGACTCCCCACAGCGCTGACACTCTCCCGATACCGCAACGGTGACCTCGTCAACCAGCGCTTCCTCACAAAAGTCGAATACAACGTGCCCCTTCCGCCCGACAACTTCAACCCCGACGTCCTCCTTCAGAAGAACGGCAAGATCAAGTAGCCCTCACCGGCCCCGAACCTGGCCCCGCGGTCTCCCGCTATACTCATCACTGCCATGAGCCAAACGCCCCCCGAGTCCACCCCGAGTACGGAGAGCAGCCCACCCGCGCACACCCTCGACATCACCCAGATCATGTCGATCCTGCCGCACCGCTACCCCTTCCTCCTCATCGACCGCGTCCTCGAGATCGAGCGCATGAAGCGCATCGTCGCCATCAAGAACGTCACCATCAACGAGCCTCACTTCCAGGGCCACTTCCCCGACTACCCCATCATGCCCGGCGTCCTCATGGTCGAGGCCATCGCCCAGACCGGCGGCGCTCTCCTCCTCACCGAGATCCCCGACCGCGACTCCAAGCTCATGGTCTTCACCGGCATCGAAGACGCCCGCTTTCGTCGCCCCGTCACCCCCGGCGACCAGCTCCGCATCGAGGTCAACGTCCTCAACTGGCGCAGTCGCGCCGTCAAGATGCACGGTGCCATCACCGTCGAAGGCAAGCTCGTCTGCGAAGCCACCGTCACCTGCCAGCTCGTCCCCCGCCCCGGCAAACCCTCCGCGCCTACCTCCACGACAGAGCCGGCAACCGTCCAGATCGTCCCCGAGTAGATCCGCCGTGAGCGCACCTTCATCCCCGGGCATACACCCCACCGCCATCGTCGCCCCCGGCGCCCACATCCCTGCGTCCTGCACCATCGGCCCGTTCTGCACCATCGGCCCGGACGTCACGCTCGGCGAACACTGCGAGCTCGTCTCGCACGTCGTCCTCGACGGCCACCTCACCCTCGGCGACCGCAACCGCATCTTCTCCTTCGCCTGCCTCGGCATCGCCCCACAGGATCTCAAGTACGCCGGCGAGCCCACCCGCCTCACCATCGGCGACAACAACTCCATCCGCGAGTACGTCACCATCTCCCGCGGTACCGTAGGTGGAGGTGGCACAACCACCGTCGGCAACGACTGCCTCATCATGGCCTACACCCACATCGGCCACGACTCGCATATCGGCAACGGCTGCATCCTCGCCAACTCCGCCACCCTCGCCGGACACGTCACCGTCGAAGACTTCGCCACCGTCGGCGCCCTCTGCCCCGTCCACCAGTTCTGCCGCATCGGACGCTACAGCTACATCGGCGGCGGCACCACCATCACCCAGGACGTCCTCCCCTACTCCCTCACCTCCATCGAGCGCAACAATCACGCCTACGGCCTCAACAAGGTCGGCCTCGAGCGCCGCGGCTTCACCCCGGAGCAGCTCCGGCAACTCCGCCACGCCTTCCGCTCTCTGCTGGCTTCCAAACTCAACACCACCGACGCCCTCGCCGCCATTCGCGCCTCACTCGCCGAAACTCCCGAGGCCGAACACGTCCAGTACCTCGCCGACTTCATCGCCTCGAGCGATCGCGGCATCATCAAGTAGCCGCTCGACCCTCCCCCAAACTCTCCCGTAGCCCTCTCCCGCAGAAATCCTATACATCGCGCAACTCACCGCGCGTCTTCAGCCCCCGCGACGCACTCGCCAAAGCCGGCAGACCGCCTCTCCGGTGAGGACCGCGCCTCTGGGCGGAGTAGACTGGGCAACGACATGCGCCTCGTCCCCCTCCTGCTGTCAGCCCTCATCTCCCTCGGCGGCTCCAACCTTCGCGGCCAGACTCCCGCTCCCATCCGCGTCGCAGTCGTCGGCCTCGTCCACGGCCACGTTCAGGGCTTCCTCTCCAGCCTCCCCTCCCACCCAGAGCTCCAGATCGTCGGCATCACCGATCCCGACCCCGCTCTTCGCCGGCACTACATCGAACGCACTCACCTGCCCGCCGGCCTCTTCTTCCCCACGGAAACCGAGATGCTCCGCTCCACCCACCCGCAGGCCATCCTCGTCTACACCTCCATCGCCGGCCACCGTGCCGCCATCGAGCAGGCCGCTCCCCTCGGCATCGCCGCCATGGTCGAGAAGCCCCTCGCCACCACCGTCGAAGACGCTCTCGCCATCCAGAAGCTCTCCGCTCAGTTCCACGTCCCCATCCTGACCAACTACGAAACCACCTGGTACAACTCCAACACCGCTGCCGCCAACATCCTCGCCTCCGGCAGGATCGGCGACCTCCGCAAGCTCGTCGTACACGACGGCCATCGAGGCCCGAAGGAGATCGGCGTCGGCCCCGAGTTCCTCTCCTGGCTCACCGACCCCAGACAGAACGGCGCCGGTGCCCTCTTTGACTTCGGCTGCTACGGCGTCGACCTCGCCACCTGGATCATGCACGGCGAGCTCCCCCTCACCGTCACCGCCGTCACCCAGCACCTCAAGCCCGACATCTACCCGCATGTCGACGACGACTCCACCATCATCCTCACCTACCCCCACGCCACCGCCATCATCCAGGGCTCCTGGAACTGGCCCTTCGACCGCAAAGACATGGAAATCTACGGTGCGACCGGCTACGTCGACACCCTCTACGAAAGCCGCAACCCCGGAGCCAGACTTCGCATCCGTCTCACCGGCGAAGCCGCCGAGCACGTCGAAACGGCCCCACCGCTCGCCACGCCCAACGACAACTCGCCCGACTATCTCGCCGCCGTCCTCCGTGGCACCCTCCGCCCTGAACACGACCTCTCCTCGCTCGATACCAACGTCGCCGTCGTCCGCATCCTCGACGCCGCCCGTCGCTCCGCGCAGACCGGCGCCGCCGTCCACCTCGACCCCGCACACAATCGCTGAACAAACACCCAAAGCTCTCATCATGAAACCAGTACCAGGCCCAGACAGCCCCGGCGACGCTCCCATCGTGACCCTCCCTTCAACTCGCCGACAGTTTCTCTACCAGAGCAGCCTTGCCGTCGCCGCTTCGCTCCTTCCTTGCGACCTTGCCGCCCTCTCCGCCGTCTCCGCCCCCACCCTCGTCACCACGCCTCTCGGCAGGCTCCGCGGCATCAGCTCGCCCGAGGCCATCCGCAACTTCCGCGGCATCCCCTTCGCCCAGCCCCCCGTCGGCCCTCTTCGCTTCCGCCCTCCTCAACCGCCCAAGCCGTGGTCCGGCATCCGCGACGCCACACGCTTCGCTCCGGCAGCCATGCAGCCCGAGGAGCCCTCCATCTCCCAAAGTGAAGACTGCCTCTACCTCAATGTCTGGGCACCCTCCACTCCCGGCCCGCATCCCGTCTTCGTCTGGATCCACGGCGGCGGCTACACCGGCGGCCAGGCCTTCGCGCCCATCTTTGATGGCTCCGCCTTCGCCCGCGAAGGCATCGTGCTCGTCACCGTCGCCTATCGCCTCGGCGTCTTCGGCTTCATGGATCTCGCGCCGCTCCTCGGTCCCGAATACGCCGACAGCGGCAACAACGCTCTTCGCGATCTCGTCGCCGCGCTCCGCTGGGTGCAGGGAAACATCTCCGCGTTCGGCGGTGACCCCGCTCGTGTCACCATCGGCGGAGAGTCGGCTGGAGCAAAGGCCACCGCCGCGCTCATGGGCATCCCCGAAGCCCGCAGCCTCTTCCAATCCGCCATCTCGGAG
Organism: uncultured Acidobacteriaceae bacterium; assembly: GCA_963719405.1. Lineage (GTDB taxonomy): Bacteria > Acidobacteriota > Terriglobia > Terriglobales > Acidobacteriaceae > Edaphobacter. Next base: position 2,412,045 of record OY970381.1, on the reverse strand, counting down.
AGCGGCGGAGGCGAGCGCATCCTCACCTCTGCCCAGGCCGCGGAGGTCTCGCACACCTTTGGCGATCTCTGGCAGCACAGTCACTCCCCTTCCGCATCCGCAAGATCTTTCAGCGATCTCCTCTCCGCCCCGGCACGGTCTCTCATCGACATCCAGCAACGGGTCATCGCCGCCTCCGAAATCCACTTCCCCTTCCGCCCCGAGATCGAGCCCGGCATCCCCGGAACACTTCTTCCCGCACGCCCCGTAGACCTCGTTGCAACCGGCACCTCCAAAGGCAAGCGCCTGCTTCTCGGCACCAACCGCGACGAGAACGCCCTCTTCCTCGGCCCGCATCCCCCGGCAGACCCCGCCGCGCACGATCTCGGCAACCTCCCTCTTCCCCGATTCAGCGAAGCCTTGGGGCACTACGCCGCTCTCTATCCAGATATGCCGGCCGACCAGCGACGCATCCGCGCCGTCACCGCCGAAGAGTACTGGGTCCCCTCCGTCCGCCTCGCCGATGCCCATACCCGCGCCGGAGGCACCGCCTGGATGTATCGCTTCGACTACGCCGGCACCACCGGCAGGTTGGCCAACGAGGCTTACCACTCGCTCGACCTCGGGTTCGTCTGGCAGAAGCTCAACCAGGCCGACGCCTCAGATCCCGCCGCCCAGCGCCTCGCCGGATCCATGCACACCGCGTGGTGCGCCTTCGTTCGCGGCGAAGCTCCCTCCGCGCCGGACCTCCCCACATGGCCCGTGTACATCCCCGGCACCCGCCCCACCCTCATCCTCTCCGCGCACAGCCACATCGAACAGCGCCCGTTCGAGGACGAGCTCCGCCTCTGGGACGGTGTCCTCTAGATCATGAGCACCCTTGGCCTCATCGCCGGCAACGGCCGCTTCCCCTTCCTCCTACTCGATGCCGCACGCGCACACGGCCTCACCGTCGTCGTCGCCGCCATTAAGGAAGAGACCGATCCCGACATCGCGGAACGCGCCGCGCACGATCCCGCCATCCATCTCCACTGGCTCTCCCTCGGCGAGCTCTCCCGCCTCATCGACACCTTCAAAGCCGAAGGCGTCACCCGCGCCACCATGGCAGGACAGGTCAGGCACAAGCAGATCTTCTCTTCCATCCGGCCCGACTGGCGTCTCGCCAAGCTCCTCCTCAACCTCCGCACTCGAAACACCGACATGCTCCTCGGCGCCATCGCAAAGGTCCTCGCAGACGAAGGCATCGAGCTCATCAGCTCCACCCACTATCTCGAACCACTCCTCGCCAGACCCGGCACACTCACCGCCCGTTCCCCGGACGAGCTCGAACTCAAAGACATCGCGTACGGCCGCATCGTCGCCCGGGCCATCGCCGGCTTCGACCTCGGCCAGACCGTCGTCATCGCAGCCCAGGCCTGCGTCGCCGTCGAAGCCATGGAGGGCACGGACGCCACCATCGCTCGCGCCGGAGAGCTCTTCCGTTCCATCGACAATCCACCCGAAGGCAGCGGCGACCCCACACTCCGTCGCTCCCTCACCGTCGTCAAGGTCGCCAAGCCCAATCAGGACATGCGCTTCGACGTCCCCGTCATCGGCCTCCGCACCATCCACGTCATGCGCGAAGCGGGCGCGACCTGCCTCTCCCTTGAAGCCGGCAAGACCCTCCTCTTCGATGTTGACGCCATCATCGCCGCCGCCAACTCCGCCCTGATCACGGTCGTCGCAGAGTAGAATTCTCCCGAAGCACCCGACCCCAAAACCAAATTCGATCACTGGTCGTCATCTCATCGGGCCCGATCTCTCTTCACCGAATCAGAAAGAGGTACATGCATGCGTAAGTCCTTCATCCCCGCAGCCCTTCTCGTCGCCGCAGTCACCCTCTCCCTCGGCATCAAGGCGCACGCCGCAGCAGCAGACGCCGTCGCCGTCGGCTCCACCGCTCCCTCCTTCACACTCCCGTCGCAGGAAGACAAGCCCGTCTCACTCTCCGACTACAAAGGCAAGTGGGTTGTCCTCTACTTCTACCCAAAGGATCAGACCAGCGGCTGCACCCTTGAGGCGCACAACTTCCAGCGCGATCAGGACAAGTACACCGCGGCGAACGCCGTCGTTCTCGGCGTCTCTCTCGATACCGTCGAAAGCCACAAGACCTTCTGCACCAAGGACAGCCTCACCTTCAAGCTCCTCGCCGACCCCGACCACAAGGTCATCGACGAGTACGGCGTTCCCATCAAGAACTTCGGCGTCGCCAAGTTCGCCAATCGCGAAACCTTTCTCATCTCCCCCGATGGCAAAGTCGTCAAGCGTTGGGTGGTCAAAGACATCCAGAGCCACAGCGAAGAGGTCCTGACCGCAATCAAAGACGGCGGCAAGTAACCTTCGTTCCCTATCTCCAGACGCAAAAAGGCCCGGGCTCTCACATCGAGAACTCGGGCCTTTTTGCTTGCCTTAAGGTTGCCCTGCTGCCTACTTCTTCGCCGCTGTCTTCTTTGCTGGAGCCTTCTTCGCTGCCGTTGTGCTCTTCTTGGCTGCGGTTGCCTTCTTTGCCGGCGCCTTCTTCGCTGCTGTGGTGCTCTTCTTTGCTGCCGTTGCCTTCTTCGCCGGAGCCTTCTTCGCTGCCGTTGCCTTCTTTGCTGGAGCCTTCTTTGCTGTTGCCAAGGTAGTACCTCTCACTGTTGGTTTTTTGCTGCTTGCTGTGCCCTTGTTGCTGGACGCTCCCTTTCGGGGAGCGGCCTTCCCGCCGCGTTGAGCACTCGATTTCTTTGCGGCAGATCCTGAAATCTTCTTCGCCACAGCCTTCTTCGCTGCAGTCTTCTTCGCCGGCACGCTCTTCGCCGCTCCGCTCTTTGCCGCAGACTTCTTCGCCGGCACGCTCTTCGCCGCAGCCTTCTTCGCCGGAACGCTCTTCGCTGAAGCCTTCTTCGCCGGCACAGACTTCGCCGGAGCCGACTTCGCAGCCGTCGACTTCGCAGAGCTCTTCACGGCGGTCCCCCTTGCAGCGCTCTTCACGGCGGTCCCCTTCGCAGCCTGCTTCGCGCCCTTCAACGAAGCTCCAACACCCGGCTCAGCCCGGTTCCGCTCAGGTACCTTGGACGGCCGTGTCGGCGGCGTATACGGATCAACCTGGTTCGATGGCGCCGCGTACATGCTCGCGTCCTCTGCATGTGTCGTGTCGTGCCCCAGCAGCTTGTCGCTGTCGTCATCGCTCGACTCGTCGTCCTCATCCGAATCTTCGGTGGACTCACCGTCGTCCGCCGCCTCCTCGTCATCGTCGATGTCGTCCGCGTCGTCGGCAGAGGTCAACGTCACCTCTTCCTCTTCGTCGTCCTCGTCATCACCGCCGCTCCGATGGAGGTCTTCGTCCCGCTCCTCTGCATCATCCTCGTCGTGCGCAGCCGCGTATAGCTTGATCGTTTCGTCGAAGCTCATCATTCCCCTCGCTGCCTTTACTTCACTGCACTATTTACGATGCAACAAATTCACGCATGGACATCGCGGAACGGATTCTAGCAACATACTGCATTGGTGCGCTAGCCATAGCAAGCAATCTTTTCCGTTGAGAAGCTTATCGAGCAGCTTTGCGCTTCGTCGATCGCACACTTGTCGAGTGCTTCGTCGCAGCTCCACTCGCTCTCGTACTCGATCCATGCGCCGCGCTCTTCGCTCGTCCAGTCGTCGCTCCTCCACGCGCAGCAGCGCCGCCGGCCCGCGATCGACTCGATCCGCTGCCACTCCTTGCTGAGCTTCGACCCGCGCCCTTGCGCCGCGATCCGCGCCCACGCAGATGCGCCGTCGGCGCCATGCGCACCGGCTCCGCAACTGCCAGTGTTCGACCCGCACCTACCGCGCTCGACGAAAGATGGTTCCACTGCCGCAGCTCTTCGACCGACACGTTGAAGCGATCTGCCACCGTCACCAGCGTGTCTCCGCGCCGCACCGTATACCGCTGCGGATGCGCCCCGCTCGCCGACACAGTCGCGACCGGCACCACCAGCTCGTCGCCTTCGCCGATCTCATCACCCACCGCAAGCCCGCTCGCCGCCGCGATATCTCCCGCGCGCGAGTGCAGCGATGTCGCTATGCTCTCCAGCGTCTCCCCGCTTCGCGCAACGTGAAATCTCCAGCTCGCACGCTTGTCCTCCGGGATCGCCTTCAGCCTCTCCGTAAACAGATCCTTCGTCCCCAATGGGATATGAAGATCGAATGGAAGATCCCGCGGCGTGCTCGTCCGCAGCAGGCTCGGATTCAGCGCCACAATCTCGCCAACCGAAACGTTTGTCACGTCCGCCACCAGCCGCAGATCGATCGCACCGTCCGTCGTCACCGTATCGCTCACCACGGCAGGCATCGGCACCATCTTGTCCAGGCCGTACTGCTGCGGGTTCTTCGCCATAATGATCGCCGCGATGATGCCCGGCACATAGTTCTTCGTCTCCGCCGGCAACACACCGCGTCGGTAGAGCTCCCAGAAGTCCGCGTACCCCGTCTTCATCACCGCGCGCTGCACATACCCCGGACCCCAGTCATACGCCGCCATCGCCAGGTACCAGTCGCCGAACTGCGCATACAGCGTCTTCATGTAGCGCGCATACGCCTTGGAACTCTTGTCCGGATCGAACCTCTCATCGAACCATCCATTGCGCGTCAGACCGTACGCACCTTGAAACGGCATGAACTGCCACATCCCACCCGCGCCGCTCTTCGCATTCAAAGCCTGTGGCTGAAATCCGCTCTCCGCAACCGCCAGATAAATCAGATCCTGCGGCACACCCGCGTCGCGCAGATTCTTCTGGATCATGTCCTTGTACTTGCCCGCACGCTCCAGCGACCGCAGCAGATGCGCATGTCCCGCGGGCGAGTTCGAAAAGTAGCTGATGAAACCCGCCACATAATCGTTCACCACCAGCGGAAAGTCCGACTGCGTGCTCTTCAACTCGGCCGTCACCTGTGCCGTCAACGCCGCGTTCGGCGGAAATGTCACCTCATTTGCCGCGTCCAGTGGAGCCGCTTCGATCGGCGCGGAAAATCCATTTCCCTGTTTCAGAGCCGCAATCTCGAGCGCGTTGACCGCACTCAGCAGATGATCGAACTCTTCTGAAAGCTGCGCGTCCGTCTTCAGGTCCATGCCGCTCGTCAACATCAGGTCCACTGCATAGTCGAAGTCGTGCCGCGCCTCATCCAGCTTGCCTGCGCGGTAGTTCTTCACACCGCTCGCGTAAGCCTGCTCCGCCTGGTTGATCAGCTGCTGCGCCTTCTGCGTCTGCGCTGGGCTCTGCTGCACCACCGCGGTCGAAGCCACTGCCGCCGGTGCCGCCGCGCCCGCCTTCACCGGCGCCGGCACAGGCATCGAAGGCGCAGTCGCCTGCGTCGAGACCTTACCGGGAGACGCCGCCTGATCTTGGGGACACCCCATCAGCAGCGCCAGCGGTAGACACCCCACCACCACACCCCATCGCCGCAACCGCTGCCCTAAGCTTGTTCGCCTCATCGTCCTCGCTCATTGTAAGACGCGCCACACCTGCAAACCTCCCCGCCGTATGCAATGCGCCAACTTCCGCCAGCCTCGCCCGCGCACTCGCAGGAATCCTTGTCCACGCAGCGGCTCGCGGCAGCAGCGATGGCATCGTCCTCACCGCGCCGCACACCACACGTTGTCCTCTCGCCCCAACCATCAACCGCGAAAGCTTAGTCGCACGCCACAGCAAACCTCCCAGCTCCCCCGCCAGTCTCTTCGTCATCTCCCCCGCACCCCGCCCGCTCAGGTACACCTCGGCGGCAACGCGAGCCGTGTGCAGCGCAATCGACATCCCGTCACCCGAGAACGATGGGATCACCGCCGCCTGGTCGCCCACGTACCAGAGCCCCGCCTCGCTCACCTCCCGCCGAACATATCCGTACGGTATTCGCGACAGGCTCAACGGCCGCTCCAGCACCGCCTCCGCTCCCCTGAGCCTTCGCCGCAGCAGCTCGGACTCCGCGCCCATACGCTCCAGCAGATCCGCCCATCTCCCGCCCAGCTCCTTGTACCGCGCCGCCTCCACCAGCAGGCACAGATTCGCGTACCCGCCCTCCACCATCTGCATCCCAGCATATCCGCCGCGGAACAGGATCAGCTCAATCGCCTCCGCCAACTCCGCACTCTGCTCATCGGTCAGCCGGAAGTACTGCTTGAACGCAATCAGCGTCCCCTGCGGCCCGTCCGGCCGCCTGTGCCCGCGCAGATCATGCTTCCCGCTTGCAACAAACACCTCGGGCGCACACAGCACCCGTCCGCCCGACATCCTCGCACGCCACGCGCCCGCATGCCTCTCCAGCGCCTCCACCCTTTCGCCCCGACATACCTCCACCCCGCTCTCCGCAGCCGTCTGCAACATCGCCTCGTCCAACGCTCGACGCGTCACCGACTGAGCTTCAAACGGCAGATCGTGACCGGCACATCGTCCCCCTCGCGCCATCCGCAGATGCCGCACCGGCACCGCTCCGAGCGCCGTGACATCGATCCCGAGCTCCTCGAGAGACTCGCACGCTTCGGTCGACAGAAACTCGCCGCACATCTTGTGCCGCGGCTCCGCGTACCGCTCCACCAGCCTCACCGGAACTCCCGCACGCGCCAGCAGAGTCGCTACCGCCGCTCCCGCCAGGCCGCCACCCACCACCAGCGGGCCGTACATCGCGGGCTCCGTCACCGCAGCCGCTCCACGCGCAGTCTCTCCACACACAGCCGCGCTGGAAATCTCTTTACGACCTCCGCCGCTCCACTCTGCACCCCGGCCTCACGCAGCATGTGCTCCCAGTCCGCCACCCGAAACGCTCTCCGAAACGACACCGGCCCATCGTGATGGAGAAACGGGTGCCACCGCATCAGCTTCGCAAGCACGCTGAAGCCCCTCGCCGGCATCTCCTTCCGCTCCAGATCACTCACCATCCACCCCACCCGCGCGCTCCGCTCCATCCACCGCACAAACCGCACAACCTCCCCATCCTCCATGTGGTGCGTCACCAGCGAACTCACCACCACATCCGGCTCCTGCACCGACCCCTCCGTCATCGCATCGCCGGTCAGCCATTCAATGGCACTCCCATCCATCCCCGCCGCGGTGGTTGCCTCACGTGCAATCCCCTGCGTCTGCGGATTCAGATCGATCCCCGTCAGCCGCAGCCGCACGCCGCGCCGCCTCGCCCACCGGAAGATCACGCGCAGCATGTCCCCATACCCGGACCCTACATCGACCACGTGCAGCGCTCTTCCCGGTGTCCGTTCCACCACTCGCCTCAGAAAATTTAGCGTTGGCCGGTACGCCATCGTCATCCGATTCATCACCTCCAGGTCACGCAGACAACCCGTCAGCACCTCCGTCGAACACGGCTCATCCATCCACTCAGGCAGCGAGGCCGGGGCCGCCCGACGCGCAAAATCCGCTCCGCTCGAAACATCCGTTCCATTCCGTGTCGCTGCATCCACGCCCACACCGCCGCCCACAGACCTAGACCGCATGAAAGAGCAGCGTCTCCGCCGTCAGCCCCGGCCCAAAGGACATCGCGCATCCGCTCTGCCCGGCCTTCGCCTTCCTCATCACCTGCTCCAGCACAAACATCACCGTCGCCGACGACATATTCCCGAAGCACTCCAGCACATGCCGCGACGCCGCCAGCAGACCATCCCGCAGCTCCAGCCCCTCCTCCACCGCATCCAGCACCGATCGCCCACCCGGATGCACCGCCCACAGATCGATCTCTTCCGCACCCCGGCCGCCCGTAATCTCCCTCGCTCCTGTCGCCTCCGTCGCCGCTCGCAACGAACGCGCAATCTCCCCCGGCACCCGTCCCGAAAGCAGCATGTCAAACCCAAGCTCGCCGATATTCCACGTGATCAGCTCACGCGTCTCCGGAATCACCACCGACCGGAAGCTGTCCAGCGCGATCCCCGTCTCATCCGCCGTCACCAGCGACGCCGCGCATCCATCGCTGAACACCAGGAACGACAGCACCTGCTCCAGATCCTGCGTCTCCTGCAGGTGCAGCGTGCACAGCTCCAGGTTCACCACCAGCACCGCCGCGTCCGGCTCCGACCGCACAATATGCCGCGCGATCTTCAACGCATTCATCGCCGCATAGCACCCCATAAAGCCGATCATCGTCCGCTCCACCGTCCGCGACAGCCCCAGATGATCCATGATCTCGAAGTCCAGGCCCGGCGCATACAAACCGGTGCACGACGTCACCACCACATGCGTCACACGAGCCCGCTCCTCCGCGCTCAGCTTCAGCCGGTCAACCGTTCGCCGCGCCAGCCCGGGTGCGCTCTCCTCAAAAATCCGCATCCGTGCCGACGTCCCCGGAAACGCCCCGCGCGTGTAAAACCGCGCCGCATCCACAGATCCATCGCCCTCCACCGCGGCCGGGTTCAGCACCGAGAAGCGTCTGCGAATCCCCGACACCCGCGCCATCCTGCTGAACAATCCGCGCGTCCGTTCGTCCCGCAGCATCTCCTTCGCGAAGCCTACAAATGGTGCATGAACATCAAATTCGGGAACCGCCGTTGCAATCCGGTTCAGATGCGCAATCGTCATAGTCACAGCCATTGGATGCCAGACCGCTCCCTTCGGCAAGCGCTCTCTGGGCCCTTTCGTAACGTGATCCGAATTCACCCGCCCCCACGTTCATGCGCCGCACGATTCGCCCATCTCACTGAAAAGACTCCTCGTCCAAAGCGCACCCGTGTGCGACCATGCTCAGCACATGCCGACACTCCGGGCTGTCGCAGATAACCACACCTCCGCTCTGCACCGGCAGCTCCGCCTCCGCGACCTCGTCCTCACCCAGGTGCTCTGCGTCGTGGGCAGCTCCTGGGTAGGCGTCGCTGCAGGCCTCGGCCGCGCCCAGGCCGTCACCTGGTTCGCCGCCATGCTCATCTTCTATGTGCCCATGGCCGCGTCCGTCATCTGCCTCAACCGCGTCATGCCGCTTGAAGGCGGGCTCTACGTCTGGGCGCGCTCCGCCTTCGGCAGCTTCTTCGGCTTTCTCGTCGCCTGGAACCTCTGGGTCTACGCCGTCGCCGTCACCGCCACCATCGTCTACGCCATTCCCACCGAGCTCTCCTACCTCATCGGCCCTTCAGCCGCCTGGGTCCCCGAGAACCGGCCCGTCGCACTCTCCATCATCTTCGCCATCATCCTGCTCATCTCCTTCACTGCCGCGCGCGGTCTCAACGTCGGCAAATGGATCCACAACATCGGCGGCATCGCCATCCTCGCCGTCTTCCTCGTGCTCATCCTCCTCCCCGCCTGGGCTCTGCTCCATCACGCGCCCATCCATTGGGAGCCGCTCCCCATCCATCTCCCCCAGCCGAGCCTCTTCGTCCTCGCCCTCTTCGGACAGATGATCTTCGGCGCCCTCTGCGGCCTCGAGTACATCGCCATCCTCGCCGGAGAAAGCCGTTCGCCAGCCAGCGCCATCGGCCGCTCCGTCCTCATCGCCTCGCCCATCATCTGCTCCATGTTCATCCTCGGCACCGGCTCCGTCCTCGCCTTCGTCCACGGGCAGATCGACTTCATCGCCCCCATACCCCAGACCCTTCGCCTCGCCCTCGGCAGTCGCGGCCTCGGCGGCGTCTTCGCCATGGCCGCCATCGCCCTCCTGCAACTCCGGCTCATCGGTGCAGCCAGCTTCCTCTTCACCGGCGCCACTCGCCTCCCGCTCGCCGCCGGCTGGGACCACCTCCTTCCCGCCTGGTTCACACGCCTCCATCCCCGCTGGCAAACCCCCACCAACTCCATCCTCTTCACCTCCTCCCTCATCATCGTCACGCTTCTTCTCGCCACCGTCGGCGTCCGCGCGCAGGAAGCCTTCCAGGTCCTCTCAAACGCCAGCATCTCCCACTACGAGCTCACCTACATCGCCATGTTCCTCATTCCGCTCGTCGGCGCTCCCGCCCTCCGCATCACCCTGCCCGCATGGCTCCGATGGACCTCCGCCGTAGGCCTCGCCGCCACCCTCTTCGCCTTCCTCATCTCCGCCTATCCCTTCGTCGACGTCGTCAACAAACTCGCCTACGCCACCAAGATCCTCGGCACCACCCTCGTCAGCAACAGCATCGCCATCGCCTTCTACCTCGCTCGCCAGCGCTCCCGCAATCGCCCCCTCCCGAACAACAACGCAGAGATCCGGTCCGCGTAACACCCCGACTCCCCGCCCGGGAGAACTCCAGAACCAGCACCTCCGCCCCTCCACCAAGAGAGCTCTCGTTCCCAAAAAAATCCGATCTCCTTCCAGCGGGTTGCGGGTATGCTGTCTGGCTATGCTCGGTCCCTTCCTCAACTCCGTCATCAACTCGATGAAAGAAGAGCTCCCGAAACACATCTATCGAGAGCTGATGGAGAAGGCAGTCCATCGATGGATCCTGAAGGAGCCGGAGACCCACGCCACCGCAAGCGTCGATCCGGTTCCAAGCTCAACGGAACCAGCGCCTCCGCCTGCCAATCCGGAACCCCCAAAAACGGACCCCGTCGAACCCGTCACACCCACACTGAAGTCACGCCCCGCCGTCAAAACTCCAAAGCGCAGCAGCCCCGCAAAAGCTGCCTCTGCAAAATCCGCGCCCCTCAAAAAGGCCGTGGGGAAGAAGAAGGCCGCAGCAAGCCATCCCATCGCCGCGAAGAAGGCTGCGGCAAGCCATCCCGCCGCAAAGAAGGCCGCAGCAAGCCATCCCGTCGCTAAGAAGCCCAGCGCAACCCACCCGACCGCGAAGAAGCCTACGGCAAGCCACCCCCTCGCGAAGAAGCCATCCCGTCGAAAGAGCCCTGAGTAGCCGGCACACAAGCCGCCCGTTCGCAAGCTCGCCCCACTAACAAGCGCCCCGTGGCAAGCGGCTATCAGCGAGCGCCCGGATCCGAAAGACGCCGCTCGCCCCCAGGAGCCATACCCTCGCTGAGTGTTAACATGGACCCTGAGGCCCCGCCCACCCCGCATGGATCCATCCCACATCCGCAACTTCGCGATCATCGCGCACATCGATCACGGCAAATCCACGCTCTCCGATCGCCTGCTCGAGCTCACCGGCTCCGTCACCTCCCGCGAAATGCAGGCACAGGTCCTCGACGCCATGGACCTCGAACGCGAGCGCGGCATCACCATCAAGGCCCACACCGTCCGCATGATGTACAAGGCGCACGACGGCGAAACCTACCAGCTCAACCTCATCGACACACCCGGACACGTCGACTTCTCCTACGAGGTCTCCCGCTCGCTCGCCTCCTGCGAGGGCGCCCTCCTCGTCGTCGACGCCTCTCAGGGCGTTGAAGCCCAAACCCTCGCCAACGCCTATCTCGCCATCGCCGGCGGCCTTGAGATCCTTCCCATCATCAACAAGATCGACCTCCCCTCAGCTGACATCGAGCGCACCAAGGAGATGATCGAAAAGTCCGTCGGCCTCCCTGCCGACGATGCCATCGCCGTCTCCGCCAAGACCGGCCTCAACGTCGAAGGGATCCTCGAAGCCATCGTCAACCTGCTCCCACCGCCCGCAGGTGACCCCGAAGCTCCACTCCAGGCGCTCATCTTCGATAGCTGGTTCGACGCCTACCGCGGCGTCATCGTTCTCGCCCGCATCATCAACGGCCGCCTCCGCAAGGGCATGAAGATCAAGGTCATGTCCAACGGCAAGATGTTCGACGTCGAATCCATGGGCGTCATGACCCCCAAGCCCGTCGAGCTCACCGAGCTCTCCGCTGGAGAGGTCGGCTTCTTCGTCGCCACCATCAAAAACGTGGCCGATACCAAGGTCGGCGACACCCTCACCGAGGTCGACCGCCCCTGCGCCGAAGCCCTTCCCGGCTTCGAAGACATCAAGAGCATGGTCTTCGCCGGCCTCTACACCGTCGACTCCCACGAGCACGCGCTCCTCCGCGACGCTCTCGAAAAGCTCCGCCTCAACGACGCCAGCTTCAACTTCGAGCCCGAGTCCTCCGTCGCCCTCGGCTTCGGCTTCCGCTGCGGCTTCCTCGGCCTACTCCACCTCGAAATCATCCAGGAGCGCCTCGAGCGCGAGTACAACCTCGATCTCATCACCACCGCGCCCGGCGTTCGCTACAAGATCACCCTCACCGACGGCTCGGTCGTCGAGGTCGACAACCCCTCCCGCTGGCCCGACTCCACCGAGATCGAGCAGATCGAGGAGCCCGTCATTACCGCCAAGATCCTCACCAACGAGGAGTACGTCGGCGGCATCCTCAAGCTCGTCGAAGATAAGCGCGGCCGCCAGAAAAACTTCGAGTACGTCTCCGAAACCCGCGTCATGCTCACCTACGAGCTCCCCCTCAACGAGATCGTCCTCGACTTCTACGACCGCCTCAAGTCCGTCTCCCGCGGCTACGCCTCACTCGACTACGCCCTCGCCGGCTCCTGGGTCTCCCCCATGGTCAAGATGGACATCCTCATCGGCGGCGACCCCGTCGACGCTCTCTCCGTCATCGTTCACAAAGACGCCGCCTACGACCGCGGCAAGGCCCTCGTCTCCAAAATGCGCGAGCTCATCCCGCGCCAGATGTTTGAAGTAGCTATCCAGGCCGCAATTGGCGCAAAGATCATCGCACGGGAGACCGTCACCGCAATTCGCAAAAACGTCATCGCGAAATGTTACGGAGGCGACATCAGCCGCAAGCGCAAGCTCCTCGAAAAGCAGAAGGAAGGCAAAAAGCGGATGAAACGGATCGGCAAAGTCGACATTCCGCAAGAGGCCTTCCTGGCGGTACTCAAGGTGGGCGAGGACTAGCAGGTACTAGCTCCCCACCACACGCTTCACCACGTTTCACCAGCAGGTAACCACGCAAAACCCGGAGGTCTGGGCGGTTATCGGGGCCAAAGTCACGCAATCGTAATCGTTTGCTGTGGGAAAGTGCTCAACCACCGGCATTTTCTCGAACTCGCCCCCGCCTCAGTACACTCCTTCGCAGAATCCCCGTAAGTAGCTACGTATCAGCCTCTTGAGATGCGCCATCGAGCACATGGCCCTGCGCTTCCGCCCACCAGCCCACCTGGAAATGCAGAGAACTCAACAAAACAATCCACAGCTTTTTCCACACACAGACGTGTTTTACAACGAAAGAGGGAGAGCCAAAGCTCTCCCTCTTTCCCACTCAATTCCTTACCGAATCTACTTCGGCGTAGTCGGCCGCGGCGTGGCTCGGGGCGTTGTCCCAGCCGGGCGGTTCGCTGAGGGCGCAGACGGCGGAGGTGCCGTAACGCCGGAGCTCTTGTTGTAGGCCTCAACAACCGCCTGCGTCACGTCGGTCGACTGAAGCGCCCACATCACCGCGCTCGCCTGGTTGCTCACATCCAGCAGCAACGTAAAGCCATTCTGCTGAACGTAGTTCTTGGTCACGCCCGAAACCTTCTGCGCCACCTTGCCGTACGCCTCCTGCAGATCGGTGTTGTAGGCCGTCTGTGCATCCTCCGCGTCGCGGTTCAGCTGCTTCTCTTTTGTGTCTATGTTCTTCAGACGTGTCTGCCGCTCCTCGTCGGAAAGAGTCGCCGGCGCGCTCTGCAACTGCTTCTTCAGCGAGTCAACTTCGCCTGCGAGCGTATCGATCTGAGCCTTCTTCGGCTCATACTTCTTCTGAACATCCTGCACCGCACGCTGACCTTCGTTTGTGGCAAAGACCGCCTGCTCAAACGCGATCAGAGCGACCTTCGCCGGGACGGCCTGTGGTGCCGCTGCAGCTGCTGAGGCAGCTGGTGAAGTGGTGGAGGTGGCTGGAGCCTGTGCTACGGCTGCAACAGCCGTCATTCCGGCGCTCAGCGCCGTTACAATTAAAAGGTTGCGATTCATGCTGGGTTTGTTGCTCCTTGGAAAACAAATCGCTCGTGTCTGATCATCCGGCCTGAGTTTGGCGATCCGCGAAACTCCTAGGCCGCGGCCCCATGCAAAAGCGCCTCGTTGCGCTTAGATCCGGCCGTCTCGTCCCTAAACTCTCTGCAGGGCTGGCTGGCAGACTGAGACCGTTAGAACATCCCAAATTATAGGGCTTCCCGTCAGAGTGGGTCAAACTCCGACTCCTGAGGCATCCGAACCAATACGGCTCACCCAACATCCACAAAACAGGAGTTTCTCTCAGCCCGGCTCCGCTTTATTGAAATCTCCGAACGCACAGCTCCGAAAAACACTTGCAAAATGCCCTGTTTCAAGTGGCCGACGAATTGCTCCCCCATACATGGCGCATCGCGAGCGATCGCGTCGTACGACCGCTCACCTGGCCAGTAGCGCTCCCGCAGATGGAGTGGCCGTCGGGTTCAGAGTCACCCTCTCCCCGGAGAGGTATTCAGGAGGCCAGTGACTGGCCATTCATACGGCCGGAGCCGCTTTCATCGACACATGGGAAGCGGCTCTTGCCGTTCTACGAAGCTCGTATCCGCGAAGCTCTCATTGAGCCTCCCAGCCTGCATCAGCCTTCCTCCCTGAATGCAACCGGAGAATCTTCTCTAAACTGTTGCCAAGCGAATACCTCTGGTGTACTATTCGGATTGCCATGTGGAGCGGCTGTGGGTGCCATTCACTGTGCGAGCCTCTTGGGTGTTTCGTCAACGTTCTGAGCTTTTGCTCTGGCCCCGAAAAGCACCTTCTACCGCGCTCTGATGCTCAAAGAGTTTATGAATGGGGTGAGGTCCGCCGCCTAGATGCGGACCAGGCTGCCGGCGAAGGTCGCCTATCGCAGCCGAAACATACAAAGGACGTTTGCTCGAGTACAACTTGACACCCTTTCCCCCCATCCTGATGTCCCCGGTCCCGTTCACCCTCGTGCCTCGCACGATGGAGTTTGCTCCACGCGGAGCTGGGCACCGCATCTCTTCACCGCACCGCCAGTAGTCCGATGTCCCGGCTGACAACGCCGCAAAGCAGTACCTCGTTCGCAATAGGAAGTGGAAGCATGAGCGCAGAACAGAATGTGCCTGAGGTGCAGTCGCACCAGGGCCCGCCCCCGCCAGCTGACCAACAGGATTCAGCCCGTCAGGACCAGAGCTTCGCCGGCCAGCAGGATCCTAACTTCGCCGGCCAATCTGTCCCCCACGGCATGGGCCAGTCAAAAAGCAGCCGGCGTCGCCGACGTAAACGCAAAGGGAAGGGCAGCGACGCTGCTCCCGGAATGGAAACTACGCAAAATCAGATGGAACCAGGATCAATAGCGTCGGTGCAGGCCTCCGCCGCACCTCAACAGATCAATGCAGGCGCGCAGAACTCCGGACAAGCGCCCAGTCAGGGTGGCCATCATCAGGGAAATGGAGGCGGCAGCGGCGCCAAACGCTGGAAGAAGAAGTTCCGCGATCGCGATCGGCCGCGACGGGAGGACAACCCCGGAAACTCGGGCGCCCAAACCAGCGCGCCCGGTAACGGCGGCGGCTTCTCCAATGGCGGCGGCTCCGGAGCTCCCGCCGGCTCCCGCGACACCCACCAGTTCGGCAATCGTGTGGAAGGCTGGAAGTCGCGGAAGGGGAGCGGTGGTGGTGGCAAGCAGCAGCGCGACCGAGGACCTCGCAGCTTCGTGGGCCCAATGGATCACAGCTACAGGGTCGTTAACGGCAACTTCGCCGATTCGCCTCCGTCAACAATCGAGTCCCACGGCAATCACAGCGGCGGCCGCCCACGCAGCTACCACTCATCCAATGACTCACAGCCCATCGACTACTCTCAGGGGCGCACCATACCCGTCGCCGAAGACGCTCCCACGAAGATCTTCTTCTTCATCGACGATCTGTTCTTCGTCGCCAAGATCCAGGAGACTGCGCGAAAGCTGGGCGTAAAGGTAGGCTTCGTCAAAAACGAGAAGGAAGAGCTGGCCAAGCTGACCGGCGGCGAAGAAGAGGATCGTCCCGGCCTCATCGTCTTCGATCTCAACAACGCGAACGCCAAGCCCCTCACGCTGATCCCAAAGCTCAAGGCAAAGCTCAAACGCTCGACCTCGATCATCGGCTTCCTGTCCCACATACAGGGAGACCTCAAGGCCAAAGCTGTCGAGGCTGGCTGCGACACTGTGATGCCTCGATCCGCGTTCTCGCAGAACCTCCCAAACCTCCTCCGGCGCTACGGCCTCGAAGAGGAGAAGGAAGAGGCAAACTTCAACCAGTAACTGCTCGTACAGCGTGTACCCTGCTGCTCTTCAGCAGCTGAACGACGAGAGGCCCAGCACCCTTCAACGGGCGGGCCTCTCTTCTTGTCTGCCGTGGTACGCATGATCCGCAGCTATATTCTGCCCCGCCCATGCGGCCTTCTGAGTCCAGGCCCTGCCCGCCCCTGACCAGAACTGGTCCGTCGGCGGAAGTCCCAGAGGCAGCCACGCAACGCTGCACAGATACAGGCTTCCCGTCGAGATATACGCCTCGCCCAGCGCCGGCTGATGTCCCGCCAGCCCGATCTGCAGCCATCCTTCTGCTGAAAAGCTCCCGGGCGCGGTAAGCGTCCTTCGCTGCACCGCCGTCAGCGCGCACCGCACCTGCTCCGGGGAGACATCCTCCGGCAATGCGCGCCGCAATGCCAAGTCAGCCAGCAGGTGAAACGCTCCCGCTCGGTAGGTGATCGACCGTCCCAGCACCGGATACTCTCCCGCCGGCGAGATCACCCGTTCCTGGATCTCCGCATACCGCTGCGCCCGACGCAGAACCTCCGCCCGCATCTCTCTCCACGCCGGAGCCTCATCGCCTAACGTATCCAGCAGCTGCAGCAGATACGGCTGCATCACAAAGCTGTTGTAGAAGTCCGCGTGGAACTCCGGCCCATCACCATAGGTGCCATCACCCAGATACCACGCCTGCAGCTCGCGAAGCGCGAACTCCACCCGCAGCTTGTCCCATGGCGCCCCCAGCCTCATCAGCAGAGCCTCGTTCATTGCAGCAAAAAGCAGCCAGTTATTGAAAGGTGGAAGTACGTGCCGCTCTTTCATCATCGCTTCCACAACACGCGCCCGGGTCGTTGCATCCATCGTCGCAATCAGCTGCCTTGGAGCACGCAGCATCGCGAGTGCCAGAAACGAGGCATCCACCAGGGTCTGTGCCAACTCGCCGAATCTCATGCAGTCCGGCGAAGCCGGATCCACCGCCGACCGGATCGCCTCAGCCGCCCACCCGCGATACCGCACTCGCAGCGCGGTCTCACTCCGATCCTCTCCGTCGCCCGCATCCAGCTCAAGCCAGGGAGCCAGGCCGGCCAGCAGCCGGCCCATGGCCTCCAGGTGCGTTCCAACCGCACGGGCCTTCTCCTGCCCCGCAACAGCCTCGACCGGCATCTCTGCTCTGAGCCTGCGCTGATGCATCGCCCGCAGCACCGGCTCACTTACGCGCTCCACCATCTCTACCCAGAAGGCCCGCTGACTCTTGCCGTCCTCCGTTGCCTCGCCCGGCGAACGCGGAACCTCAGCGCTCCCAGTTAGCGCCATCGCCGCAACCGCCCCTGCGCCCGAAAGCAGAAGCTCCCGGCGGCTTGTTCCGCTCCTTCTCCTCACGCCCCGTCCCCCAAAAACCCGAGTTCACCGATCCGCTCCGCCGAGCTCCTGCCTATCCCGGTGGCCAGCCCAAATGCCGGCCCCCCAGCAGATGCACATGGAGATGTCCCACCGTCTGCCCGCCATCTTCACCTGTATTGATTACCAGGCGATATCCGTTCTTCAAACCCTCCGTCCGCGCCAGCTCACCGGCGACCGACATCAGATGGCCAACAAGCTCCGTCTGCTCAGCCGTCGCAAAGGCGTGCGACTCCAGATGCTGCTTCGGGATCACCAGCAGATGAACCGGTGCCTGGGGATTGATGTCCGCGAACGCCATGCTCTGCTCGTCCTCGAACACCCGCTTCGCCGGAATCGCCCCGGCCACAATCTTGCAGAATAGACAGTTTGCCGCCATGCCCTCGATTCTATCCGCGTACCCGCCCGAGGCTATCTCTTGAAGTAGCGCGGCTCGCTCCCCTGAGCCCACGGGTCATACGCCTCGGCAAACGCCGCTCTCCGCGAGATCGATGGATGGCTGTAGCTCCAGAACTCCAGCAGCGGGCTTGGCAGAGGCTCATCCAGGCTCGTCTCTCCGAGTATCTGGAACGCCGCCTTTGCGACCCCTTGTGGATCCGCAACTACGCCATGCACCACCTCCTGCCCGAAGACATCGGCCTCATGCTCCTGCACCCGGCTCAGCGTAGACTCCACCGGCTCCGAGATGACCCCATACAGGCTCATCGCCAGCACCAGCACAGCCAGCGCCCCCCACTCCGTCTGCCCCGCAATTCCCCAGCGGCCGCCATAACTCCGCAGCGCCCAATGCACAAACAGATACCCCAGCCAAAACGTCAGCAGCAGCCCGGCGATCGCCACCACCACGCCGCGCACGATGTGACCAAGAACATAGTGGCCCATCTCGTGCCCAAAGATGAACAGGATCTCGTCAGGCGTTGCCTTGGCGATGGTCGTGTCCCAGACCACCACGCGCTTCGATGCGCCGAACCCCGTCACATACGCGTTCAGCCCGGTCACCTTCTCACTCGCCTTCATCAGAAACATTCGGTCGGGCGTGATTCCCATGTGCCCTTTGTCCACTACTCTCTGCAGCTGCGTCACCAGCGCCGGATCAGCCTTCGCCAGCGGCTCGAACTTGTTGAACATTGGTTCGATCACCACCGGCACCAGAAGGATCGCCAGCAGCACCATAGGAATCGTCGCGATCCAGAACCACATCCACCACCGCCGCGGAGACCGCCGAATCACCCAGAACAGCAGCATCACCACCGGCCATCCGATCAGCCAGCTCAGTAGAAATCCCTTCGTCTCGTCCCAGGCCCAGCTTCCCCACCCTTGAACGGACAGGCCATACACCCTCGAGACATGATGACCAAAGACACCCAAGGGCAGATCCAGCAGCGTCCCAGCTGCCAAAAATAGCCCCAGAAACACCAGCCCCTGCACCCATCGGCCGCCTCGCGACCGCTGTGCCGTGCTCTGCATCCACGCCACGGCCCCCGTTCCGAGCAGCAGTAACACCTGCAGCAGACCCCAGGCCTCCCCGCCAAAATGCAGCCAGTGGCCGATCCGGGACTTCGTCTGTGCCTTCTTCAAGGTATCGGGCGGCAGTGTGTACGCAGTGGCAAGATGCTCGTCCGCCACCTGCAAGGCCTCCGCCTCCGTCGGTGTGCGGCCGAAGTCAGGCGTCGGATCCAGGGCACTGGCCCTGGTCGCCAACGACGCAAACACCACCAGCAACACCAGCACACTGCGCGCCGCACGTTTCATCCACATATCTTGTTTTCTCGCCCCCATCAATCCCTCGATTCTGCCCTAGCCGGCGTTACCGGGCAACGGCTAACGTCCATCCTGCTCCCCAATCCGTCTAAACCAACGGCACGCATCATTCGATACACTCGGCTCATCGACATCCTGCACCTCCAAGCAAAAAGTGGGTCTCACTTGGCACGACATCTCTCTCTTGTCCACCTGGCACTGGCTGCCTCTGCTCTTGTACCCTCCCTCGCACACGCATCCCCAAGACCACTCGCCGATGCGCCCGCCGACCCGCCCGCCAAAGCCGCGGACTCCATCCTCGTGGACACCATGCAGGCTGAACTCACCCGCGCCATGTCCTCCCTCGGGACCGCCTCTCAGCCGACCCCTGCGAACGCCTCACAGCCGACCGCACAGCCAGTCGCCTTGCCCGCCGCCGCGGACCTCTCCTCCCAATCCCCCAAACCCTACTTCGTCAGCTACGCCATCTCCGACTCGGACTCCATCTCCATGGCGGCCAGCTTCGGTGCCATCACCTCCAGCACCCACAACCGCCGCCGCATGGCCGACGTTCAGGTCCGCATCGGTTCGCCTGCCGAGGACAATACCCACGGCGACCACCGTAACTCCGCACTCTCCACCGTTCCTCTTCCCATTACCGACGACCGCGCAGCCCTCGCCCGCTCCCTTTGGTTCGCCACCAATCGCGGCTACGCCCACGCGCTCGACAGTTACCTCAAAGTGAAGACCGACCAGCAGGTCCGCGCCAAGGAGGAGGACGCCTCACCCGACTTCTCCGTTGAGCAACCCGTCAAAAAGCTCCTTCCCTCCAGCCCTCCGCTCGATCTCAACGACAAGGCCAAAGCAGCCTGGGCCGACCGCCTCCGCGCTCTTTCAGCCCTCTTCAAGCAGTTCCCCGACGTCTTCTACAACTCCGTCGCCCTCGAGGCCTCGACCGAGACCGACTACTTCGTCTCCTCCGAAGGCGCTCGCGTCGCCACACCGAACCATGTCGCCCGCCTCATCGTTGTGGCCCGCACCCGCGCGGCCGACGGCATGGATCTCTTTCGCGTTGAGACCTTTGAGGCCGACTCCGCCGCGCACCTTCCCGACCAGAAGGTCCTCTTCGAAAAGACCACGGCAATGGCGAAAAACCTCGAGGCGCTTCGCCTCGCCCCGATCACCGAGCCCTTCGACGGCCCTGCCATCCTCTCCGGACGCGCCTCCGCCGTCTTCTTCCACGAGGTCCTCGGACACCGCCTCGAAGGCCAGCGGCAACGTGGCGATGAGGAGGGCCAAACCTTCACCAAGCTCCTCGGCAAGCCCATCCTCCCGACCTTCCTCTCCGTCGCCGACGATCCCACCCTCTCCACCTTCGATGGCCACCCCCTCAGCGGCCACTACAGTTACGACGACGAGGGCCAGGCAGCGCGCCGCGTCGATCTCATCAAGGATGGCGTCCTCGACACCTTTCTGATGTCGCGGCTTCCCATCGCCAGCTTCTCCACCTCGAACGGCCACGGCCGCGCCGAGGTCGGCCACATGCCCACAGGCCGCCAGGGAAACCTCATCGTCAGCTCGTCCAAGTCCGTGTCCGATAAGCAACTGCGTCAGTTACTCATCGACGAGGCCAGGAAGCAGAACAAGCCGTACGGTCTCTTCTTCGAAGACATCTCCTCCGGCTTCGCCGTCACCACGCGCCGCAGCCCGCAGGCCTTCTCCGTCATCCCCCTGGTCGTCTATCGCGTCTTCGTCGATGGCCGCCCCGACGAGCTCGTTCGCGGCGTCTCCATCGTCGGCACACCGCAAGCCGCGCTCACGCGCATCGTCGCCACCGGCGATCATCAGGACATCTTCAATGGTGTCTGCGGCGCCGAATCCGGCTCCATTCCCGTCTCTGCCGTCGCTCCCGCCATGCTCGTCAGCGAGATCGAAACGCAGCGGCAGGCCCAGGGCAACAATCGACCGCCCATCCTCCCGCCCCCCGGTCCGACGGACTCCCCCGAAACCAGAAAGGAGGTCCGCTAATGAACCTCCGTGAATCGCACTCAGGTCGAAACACATCCGCAGGCCAGTCCCGGCGCGCCTCATACCCTGCACGTGCTCTGGGTATCGCCGCATTCGCATGTGCAACTGCGCTGGGCACAATCTCCGCTCGCGCCCAGAACCCCGCCGAAGACCCCATCCTCCACGCTATGCAAACGGAGCTCGACCGCGAAAGGTCCGCGCTCGTCCTCCCCGGGATGCAGCACCCTTACTTCATCGAATATCGTCTGGACGACTTCTGCAGCTACGAGGCAGTCGCAAACTACGGCGCGCTCACCACCGAGCAGGAAGGCCATCAACGCGTCGTTCGCGTCACCGTGCGCGTGGGCTCTTACACCTTCGACAACTCCTCCTCACGCGGAGACGGCGTCGTCCAGCTCGCTCCCACTGACAACAATCCCGAGGCCATCCGCTACGCTCTCTGGCTCGCCACCGACGACGCCTACAAGGTCGCCCTCCGCAACTTCGCCGCGAAACAGGCCACCCTCAAACGCTTCGAAGCTCAGGCCCGCGAGCATGACTTCGCAGAGGCCAAGCCAGTAACGCACATCGAGCCCATCCGCGTACTCGACATTGATCGCGAGGAATGGAAGCATCGCCTGGTCGAAGCCAGCGGTCTCTACGCAACCGCACCGGAGGTCCGCAACTTCGCCCGCGACGTCCAGTACTCCACCACCAACGTCCGCGGCATCGCGGTCAACCGGTACCTCGTCAATACCGAGGGCTCGGTCATCCGAACCGGCTACACCGGATACCAGAACGCCGTCAGCGTAGGTGGCCAGGCTGCGGATGGCATGCGCCTCGGCCGCGACAACGGATCCGTCGCCACCACCTCCCAGGAGCTCGAGTCCGCCGTCTCCTTCCGCCGGCGCACCATCGACGACCTCGAATCCTTCAACGATCTCCGCAAAGCTCCGCTCGTCCCGGACGAGGACTATCACGGTCCCGTCCTCTTCAGCGCCGACGCCGGTACAGACATCCTCACCCGCCTCTTCGTCCCGAATATCGAGGCCGACCGTCCCGAGCCCGGCACCACCGCTCGCACTCAGGGTGCCTACACCTCCGCGCTCCACGCCCGTGTTCTGCCGGAGATCCTCAGCGCCACCGACAACCCGCTTCTCGATACCTTCAACGGCAAAAAGCTCATGGGCGCCTACAAGGTCGATGATGAAGGTGTTCCCGCCCAGGCAGTGGATGTCGTCACCAACGGCAAGCTCGACAACTACCTCATCGGACGCGAACCCGTCCGCGACTTCTCCACCTCCAACGGTCACGGCCGCGCCGCCCCCGCGCAGGCGCCTCACCCCCACTCCGCAGTCATGGTCTTCAGCCCAAAGGAAAAGCTCTCCGACAAGGAGATGACGGATCGCCTCCTCGGCCTCGCAAAGGAACAGAAGCGTGACGTCTACGCCGTCGATACGCTCGGCGGCGAGCTCGCCCCCCGCCTCCTCTTCCTCGTCCACCCCGATGGCTCCCGCCAGCTCGTCAGGGGCGCCGCCTTTGACGAGGTCGACAACCGCAGCCTCCGCTCCTCCGTCGTAGCTGCCGGCGGAACACCCTGGGTCTTCAACTCCCTCGGTCCCATCCCGCAGACCACCATCGGCCCCGCCCTCCTCTTCGACGACATCGTCGTCAAACGAGCTTCGGAAGAGCAGCAAAAGCTTCCCTACTACGCACCTCCGCCGCTGGACCGGTAAGCTGCCTCAAGCTCTCCGTCCGGCCGCACCTCATCGAAGCGCTGGAGGTCGATCCCAAGAATCGCTCCGTCGCCGTCCCTCTGAAACATGTCCGCATACCCGTGGCCGAACGCGATCTCATCGGCCATGTACGACGTCCTGGCGTTGATCGTCTGTGCCGAGCTGTCATCCATTCCGGTCAGCAGCACCAGCAGCTCAACACGTCTCTCCCGCATCTGCTCCAACGTCAGTTCATAAAGCGGACTGCTCTCATCAATCACATGGCTGATCGTCCAGGACAACGGAAGAAACGCCACCGACTTCGGTTCGATCGCAACCGGAGCATACCTCCGCACCTCAGCCCCACGCTCCCCTTCGAAGTGCGAAAACAGCACCCGACCACTCACCTCGATGATCTCGCTCCGGCTCACATTGGTCAGCCGTATGTGCAGATACGATCTCTCGCCTCGCCGCGTCACGACCGCTACCTTGCTGAATCGAATGCGCGCCCGGATCCGCGAAAACCGCGCAAAGAAAAGCCCCGTGATCAGCGCATACGAGAGCAGCCCATACACAGACTCAATCGCCACCAGGATGTTTGCCCGCATACCCATCGGCACCAGTGACCCATACCCGATCGTGCTCAGGGTTTGGACACTGAAGAAAAAGGCACGCCAGGCGTACGGCGTTCCATCGTCCGGTCCGTTGACCGCCAGCGTATGCGACCCGCACAGCACGTAAGCTCCGGCAAACAACACGTTCGACGCCACATACACCAGCGTCAGCACCAGAAAGAACTCCGGCCACGCCATATTCAGCAGCGCCAGGTACGAGATCCGCTCCCACCACGGCGCACCCGATCGCTGCACATTGAACCGGCCATCGCGATTCAGCAACCGCCTCCGGCTGCTTCGCCCGTGCTCGCCGCCAAGTCCCAGATCCGATTCGGCGCTCTCGTCCACCTCCTTTCGGTATCGCCCGTGAGCCATTTCGTTCCACCTCCTTCAGTCTCTGACCCGGTCTTTGCCGCTCGATTATCCCACTCCCATATTTCCGCTCCCGCCTATCGCTTCCGCCGCACCAACATCCGCCCACACCGTCTACTATCGAAGCAAGAACCTGCATGCACACCGACCTCCACTCCCTCCAGATCGCCGCCATGGCCATCGTCTTCGCGCTCATCTTCTCGGCGCGCCTCGTCAAAGGCCATCCCCGACAGACACCCGCAGGCCTCGCCTTTCCGCTCAAGCCCCTGGTCGTCTTCTCCCGCGCGATAGCTCTCCCGCTCTACTTCCTGCTCTTCGCGTATCCGCTCTGGATCTCGCGCCAGTCCATCCCACCCTGGCTCCTTCTCCTTCTCCTGATCGCCGTTCTCTTCGGCCTCTACCAGTACCCGGGCACCATCGTTCTTACGCCCACAGCGGTCATCCAGCGCTTTTGGTTTCGCGCTCAGAAGTCCATCACCTACCCCGAGATCATGACCGTTGGAGCCGCTCGCAGCGGAGCCGTCACCACCGTACTCGGCGACAACCGAACCACCATCACCCACACCTTCAATCACGCCGGCTCAGCCGAGTTTCGCGCCGAGCTCTCTCGCCTCTCCGGAAAGCAGATCGCGCGCTAGCCCCCAAAGTTCCTTCACGCCAGATCGAGTCCGTTCACGCCGGATCTAGTCGGTCCGCGTGAGATAGGGTTGCGCCTCGTCCGGGAGATGGATACTGTCCGCAACCTCCTCCGCATGCTGCTTGTCCGAGACCTTCGGATTGATCCTCACCCACCAGCCCGTCGGCCCCTGGAACGAGATCACCTTCGCTCCCGGATACCGCTGCTGCAGATCCAGCTTCTCCTGTGTTGCGTCCGGCTGAGTCGCAAAGGCACCCACCTGCACGCACCACCGCCCACCCGGAAACACCGTGGATGCCAACGGCGGAGCTTGAAACGCCTCCACCCGCACCTTCACCACGCCCGCCCGGTACACCCCCGTTGACTTCGCCGCCGCCAGGCTCAGGTCGATGATCCGCCCCCGCACGAACGGTCCGCGATCCGTGATCCGCACCACCACGCTCTGCCCATTCACCAGGTTGGTCACCCGCACGATCGTTCCAAGCGCCAGCGTAAGGTGCGCAGCCGTCATCGCATTCTGGTCATACACCGTCCCATCCGCGCCCTTGCGCCCGGAGTACGGCGGCCCATACCAGCTCGCCAGACCCATCTCCGTCTCAAACGGTGCTCCGTGGACCTCCAGCGGAAGCGGTGCCCTGCTCAGGCTTCCACTCGCCGTCCCTGAAGATCTCGGCTGACTCGCCGCCCCGCTGCGAGCCGTACTCGCCGTTCCATCATCCCCCACCACCCTTCCGTCCGCATCTCGGCCCATGGGCAGCGGGCGCGCAGATCGTCGCGCCGTCGAAGCAGCAGGCGGCGGTGGTGGGCGGTAGCTCTGCCTCGCCTTCTTGTGGCATCCCGCCATCGCCAGCATCAACAGAGGCATCGCAACAGCCGCAATGCGTGCTCGTTTCACTGCTGTCCAGGGCCCCGGTACGGAGGTGGTGGCGGTGGCGGTACGCCCCCGGTCCGTCGTTCGTCGATCCGCTGAGCCAGCCGGTTCAGCTCCGCAGCCGCAGCCTTTAAGGCCTCCGATCCGTTCTTCCGGACGTCCGGAACCACCTCATCGTTGATGTACGTCACCACCCGCCGAAGATCCTCCTCCAGCCGCTCCCCGGCCTCCCGAAGCTGCTCCTCCCACCCGCGTCTCGTGCCCTGTTCCGCCATGGCCGCACCTCTCCAGAATGATTATCCAGATGCGGAAATCAGCCGGTCAACGCTAAACGACGGCCGATCTGCTCCAGGTCTCTCCCTGGTAACGCTGCGCGCCCGGTTGGCTTAGCGTCAACTCCATACAACTTCCCACCCTGCCAACGCGTCCGAAAGCTCAGGCGCAAAGGATTCCCACCTCCACCCTCCTGCCGCCCAGGTCCCATTTCCGTCACAAAGGCGGCCGGCGGCCGGAATACCAGAGGCTACAATTTTGAGTTTCTCCCCCTTGCGCCTGCGCTACAACTTCATCCATTCCTCCCTTTCGCTGTCCATTGCCGCACTCTTCTGCCTCAATCTCCCGGTCAAAGCGCAGCTGGCTCAAACCCCTGGGCCAGCACCCATCTCCACGGCGTCTCTTCCCGAGTCTCCCGGTTCAACCCTGAGCGCCAGCTCCGGTCCCGCTGCCCCCGATTCCTTCAGTTCCTCCACCAGCTTCGACCCGTCCGCCGAGGCATTCGGCGGAGGCGGCTTCGGCCAAAGCCTCGGAAGGCATACACCTCCCGTCGCCTCCCACATGGACAAGTACATCGAGCCGGGCCAGCAGGCCCCCGCGCTCTCAAGCGGCGACAAGGTTCGGCTCGGGATCCGGGATGCCGTCTCCCCCTTCGCCGCGATCGGCTGGCTCTCCTCCGCTGCATACTCCCAGGCCATCGACAGCGTCCCCAACTACGGACAGGGCTGGGCACCCTTCGCGCAACGCTTCGGAGCCGCTGCCGCCCGCGCCTCCACCGAGGGCATCCTCTCCGACTCCATCTTCGCTCCCGTCTTCCACGAGGACCCCCGCTACTATCGCATCGGACCCGGCCACAATTTGATCCACCGCACCCTCTACTCGGTCACCAGAACCATCATCACCAAGTCCGATAGCGGCCGCCCTACCCCCAACTTCGCTCTCATCGCGGGCAATGCCGCAGGCTCGATCCTCACGAACGCCTACTATCCGCAGCAGAATCGCACTGCGAAGGACACCGCCGAAACCTTTGCCGGATCGATCGGCGGTTCGGCACTTGGCTTCTTCGTAAGCGAGTTCCTCTCCGATGCGCTCGGGGTCGTCCACCTCACCAGAACCGAGTAAGTATCCGTTATCCTGTGTTCCAGATTGCATGCGCAAACGGAGGAGCCGTCTGTCGAGTCGCCGGGCCCTTTACATCTGGATCCTCGCCTGCTGCACGGCCCTAAGCCGTCCGTTCCTTCTCGCTCAAACCGCATCGCTTAGCCCCACCACTCCGCCCCGGGCGTCCGCGGAAACCCTCGACTCCCCCACGTCCTCGGGCAGCTCAGAGCTTCCCGAGAGCCCCTCCCCGGCTCCCGGCCAGGAGGAGGTAGTCGTCGCCGCCCGGCTCGGCTTCGAGTCGACCGGTGACCCTACCCCTTCGCCCACCCTCAACCGGCAGGCTCCCTGGCAATCGGCACCTCCGCGCAATAACCTCTATGGAACGATCCAACAGAGGCGCTCGATCATTCTCGCCGACCAACGCTTTCTCAACGACCAGTTCTCCCTTCCGATGACGCCCCGCCAGAAAGCCTTCCTGGCCGCCACGGACTTCTCCGATCCCGGCAACCTCGCCGTCATCGGCGCATCTTCAGCCGTCTACACCGCTACCAACGCGCACAGCGCCTACGGTCCGGGCCTCATGGGCTTCGGCCGGAACTACGGCTACTCGCTCTCCCAGGCGGCCACAGGCGAGCTCTTCGGCACCTGGCTCATCCCCACCCTCGCTCACCAGGACCCCCGCTACCACCGCATGCCCGGAGCTCCCCTCCAGAGGCGCATCCTCCATGCCCTCGCCCACACCATCGTTGCGCAAAGCGACTCGGGCGCCCCCCTCCCGAACTACGCCACGCTCCTCACCTACCCCATCGCCGCCGAGATCGCCGATCTGTACGTTCCCGGCCTCCACACCAGCGGATCCGCCACCGCCAAACGGATCCTCATCGGCCTCGCATCCGACCCCTCCGACGCCCTCATAGGCGAGTTTCTCCCCGATGTCGCGCGCCGCGTCCACATCCGCGTCACCTTCTTCCAGCAGATCATCAACGACATCAGCACAGACCACCCCATGTAGCCAGGGGCGCTGTGCCGTTACTCCGCGTTGCGTGTCGTCCCTGGCCAGCCCGGAAGCTACTTGAGCCCGGTAGACTGCGCCTGCTCGTGCGCATGGTAGCTCGATCGCACCAGCGGCCCCGACTCCACATGCCGGAACCCCATGCTCAAGGCCTCATGCTTCAGGAACGCGAACTCCTCCGGCGTATAAAAGCGCGCCATCGGCAGATGATCCCGGCTCGGCCGCAGGTACTGCCCCACCGTCAGAATGTCTACCTTGCGTTCCGCCAGGTCGCGAAACACCTGGAGCAACTCGTGCATCTCCTCGCCCATCCCCACGATGATGCCCGTCTTGGTCACGATCGTCTCGCCCCGCTCCGCCGCAATTGCCTTCGCATTCGCGAGAAACGCCAGCGACCGCTCGTATCGGCCACCGGACTTCGCCACCCGGTACAGCCGCGGCACCGTCTCGATATTGTGATTCAGGATCTCTGGCCTTGCCGCCACCACCATGCGCAGGGCCTCGTCCACACCCTGGAAGTCAGGCGTAAGCACCTCCACCTGGCATCCCGGCGCCTGCCTCCGGATCTCCGCAATCACGTTCACAAACGCGCGCGCCGCACCCAGGTTGTCGTCGTCACGATTCACACTTGTGATCACCGCATGCGCGATGCCCAGCTGTGCGACGGCGTACGCCACGCGCGAAGGCTCCTCATGGTCGATCGGCTCCGGCCGGCCCTTCGGAACCGCACAAAACCCGCACCGACGCGTGCAAAGATTGCCGAGCATCATGAACGTCGCGGTCTTGTGATTCCAGCACTCCCCTATGTTCGGGCACTGCGCGCTCTCGCACACCGTATGCAGATTCAGCTCGCGCGCCAGCTTCTTGAGGTTATGAAACGTCTCCCCCATCGGCGCCCGTGCCTTCAGCCACTCCGGCTTGCGCACCGCCTTGCGCGGCGACAGGTCGATCTGCACAAGCTCAGCAAAAGGCGGTGTCATCCCTCCGATTGTAAGCCCGTGGGCACCACCCGCAACCGTGCCCACGCTCATTGCGGGGTGTCCAGCGGATGCTGCGATCTCTCGAAGAACTCGTTCTGCAGCTTCAGGCTCTGGTCATCCGCCTTGATCGCCTTCACAGCCTCCGCGATCTGGCGCGACCACGCCTTCTGATCGAACTCACCCAGCTCCTTGTTCCCCGCCGAGCCCTCGCCCGAGTAATGCTCCGGAAACCTCGCATACCACCAGATGCCCGTGTACACCGACTCCGGCAGCTTCAGGCGGGCCCGGTCAGCTCCGGACTCCGACGCCGCGCGGTCCATGTGCACAAGGTCCGGCCGAGCCACCAGCATCTCCGACGTCTCACTCTCCCCCGCATGCATGTCGATCTTCGTCTTCTGCGCCGGACGTCCCGCCTCATGTCGGGGCAGACCAAACACATACACCACGTAGTCGCGGGGCGTAGCCAGCTGTGACTGCCCGAACAGCGGCAGCAGGCTCTCGTTGCCTCCGTGCCCGTTCACGATCACAACCTTCTTGCACCCGTTGCGCGCCATCTCCTTCACCGTCTCCTGCAACAGCGTCAGCTGCGTGCTCAAGCTGTAGGCCAGTGTCCCCGGCTGCTGCTGCGCCTCGAAGATCTGCCCGAAGTAGTACTCCGGAAACACCACGGCATACTCCTGCCGCGCGGCGTTCATCACCGCAAATCGCACATCCAGCAGATCGGTGCCGAGAGGCAGATGCGGTCCATGCTTCTCGATAATCCCGAAGGGAAGCAGGCACACACCTCCCGATTGGTGAATCGCCCGCACAAAATCCGGC
Organism: uncultured Acidobacteriaceae bacterium; assembly: GCA_963719405.1. Classification (GTDB taxonomy): domain Bacteria; phylum Acidobacteriota; class Terriglobia; order Terriglobales; family Acidobacteriaceae; genus Edaphobacter. The sequence continues at coordinate 2,382,421 of OY970381.1, read as the reverse complement.
CCGGTCAGCTCCTCCCACTTCGGTGAAAGCTCCTGAGCTTGCGCCGCTCCCAGACCCACTGCGGCGGCGGTCAATGTCATACAGATCAGCGACTTCCAGAACATGCACACTTCCTCTCTTGCAAAACCGAAATTCTAGCAAACCCAAGAAGCCGCCTCGAGCCCGTCAGCCCCTCCACCCATGCCGTCGGCTTCACTCCTCTACGCCGGCCTGCCCTCCCGCGTCTTCAGCCGCGCCGCATACATCTCTTTCGTGGCGCAGAAGAGTACCCGCTCCACCTCCGCCACCACCTCTCCCTCGTCGCCCGTGACCTTCACCACAAAAGACGCGTCCACCCTTCCCTCGCGCTCCACCGCCTCCCGGATCTCCGCGATCCTCTCCGCGGAAAGGCGGAACTCGGCCCGGACATGACCTCGTCCTGGTCGCCGGAACCGGATCGACGCAGCCTTGTCCCACACCACAAATCCCTGCCCAAGGTTCTCCATCAGCATCATCATGTAAAACGGGTCAGTCATCGCAAACAGGCTGCCCCCGAAGTGCGCCCCTACATAGTTGCGGTTCCACCGCCGCATGCGCATTTCCACATCGATCTCGCGCATCTGCTCATCCATCCGCACCACACGGATGCCCGCACCTAGCAGCGGCGGCCAGAAGTTCATCAGCCGCAACATCCGCCGCTTGCGCCCGCTCACCACCTGCGTCACCGCAGGCGCTCCCGTACCTCGGTCCGGATCAGGTACAAAAAGAACACAATGCCGAAAAGCGACTGCACGATCATGGGTGCCTGGTGCGTTCGCGCGAATAGAAACATGTAGCCCGCACCCAGCAGCAGCGCTCCCGCCGTCACAATCGCCCATCCCCATCGACGCATCCGCAGCACGCCGAAGACACCAACCACCAGCAGCGTGCAGACCGCCAGCACGCCGTAGCGCCCGCCGCCCGCACCGAAGATACCTTTCAGCGCAGCAAACGTATTCAACAGCGCCAGCAACAGCAGAAACATGGCTATGCCCGCTACCCCGGGCAGAAGCACACCCCTCGCATCCCCTCTGCCGCCCCGCTCTCCCGAACCCTCCGCCACAACCATCTCCTTTGCCCTTCGCCCTCAGAGCGTATGCAGATACGCCAGCAGGTCCTGCAGATCCTGCTCGTCCACCTGATTGCCCATCGCCGGCATCAGGCCGTGCCCATGCAGCACCGTCGCCGTCACCCTCTCATCCGTTGCCGCTGCCCCGCTATGCAGGGAAGGCTTCTTGAACATGCCCAGCAAGGATGGCCCATTGCGCGGCTGGTCGACCCGGTCGTAGTGACACACCGCACACCGCGTCTGAAACACCGCGTACCCGTGCGTCTGCTGCGCATTCAACTGATCCACCGGCACCGGACCTGCAATCTTCTTGCATCCTCCCAAAGCCGCGGCGACCACTCCCAAGCTCGCCAGAACACCAACAGCCATAACCTGTCTCATCACATCCATTCTCGCATCGAGACCAGGACACCGCCGACCCAGCATCAGCTTCGCAGCACACCCGCCCTAGTTCGCCGCCGCAATCGCCGTCACAATCCGGTCCATCACCTCCTGGTCCGCATGTCCGCCCGGAGCGTGGTCGGTCACCATCACGGAAAACGCCACCGTCCGTCCGCTCGCACATTCCATGTATCCGCTCAGGGCGCGTGCCTCCCCCAGCGTTCCCGTCTTCGCAAACATCCGATCCTTCAGTGGACCCCTCGCAAACCGTGTCGTCAGCGACCCATCCTCCCCCGCAACCGGCAGACTTGCCTTCCACTCCGCGAACCACGGCTGCGTGCTCGCCCAGCTCAACAGCTGCACCGTCGCCCTCGGCGTCACCAGATCGTGGCCGCTCAGGCCCGACCCGTCATAGAACACAAAATCCCCGGGATCCAGCCCAGCGTTGACCAGGAACTGTCGCACAACCCGCGCGCCCTGCGCCGTCGAGCCCTTTGCCTCACCCGGGCCCCCAAACAGATCACCGAGATGGTGCAGCAGCATCTCGGCATGGAGATTCTGGCTCACCTTGTTCGTCAATGTGACATCTGTCGCCAGATCAGGCGACCGCCGGCTCGCCAGCACCCTTCCGATCTCCGAACTCCCATCAGTACAACTAACCCCAAGGCACGCTCCAATCGCTGAAGACAAAGGCCTGGAACTCCCCCCAGCATCGGCAGCAAGCTCCGGAACAGGTCGTCGCACCGTGTCGAGAAACCCGGCCGCCATCTCCGGCCAGGCATGTCGTGCCCTCGCCTGACCCCGAACCTCCACCCCCCTGGCCTGCAGCATCGCCTTCAAAGCCATCGCCGCGTACTCCGCCGGATCCGCAATCGCGATCTCCTCCACGTCCGCGCCGGCATCCGTCGCAATCTGCCCATAGACCCGGATCACCTTTGAACCGGGAGCACGCTCTACCTGCACCCCACCCGCCGTGCTCTTCGCCGGCGCAGTCACCACATGCGCCTCCACCGTGTAATACGGCACCGACTGCTCTAGGTCCACCACGGCCGGCTCCCCCGCCTTCCGTGATGGCGTCACCGTCAAACGCATCTGGTTGTCCTGCACCGTCAGCGCGCTCACCGGTGCCCCGTACCCCCACACAGCATCGTCAATCGACCAGTCCTGCGGATACGGCTCCCACGGCCATAGGCTGTCATCGCCCACAACCTCCCCCGTCACCTCCTTCAAGCCACTCGCCGCAACCTTGTCCGCCATCGCTGCGAGATAACGCAGCGGATCAGGCTCCGCTGGAGGCGGCGCACCAGCCCTCGGTTTGGGTCGCAGCGCAGACGCGACATACGGCAGATCTCTCCCCGATAGATTCGCGTCACCCGCACCGATCAGTACCAGGTCTCCGGTAAGCGTCTTCCCGTCCCCCGAGCGTGCCCCGCTTTCAACCAGCTTCGTCTCAAACGTCGTAGACGGCCCCAACAGAGCCATTGCGGCAGCGGTCGTGAAGAGCTTTGTATTGCTGGCAGGCTGAAAAAACTGCCCCTCATTGAGCCTGTACACCACAGCCCCCCCCTCCGCCCCACCTGCCGTCCCATCCGCGGTCCCACCCAGCGCCTTCACCATCACGCCCCAGTGCGCACGCGCGACACTCGGCTCCGCGACCATCGCTTCAACCCGTTCTGCCACGTCGCCACACGTTGCGCTACCGCACCCCGCAGCTCCGCTTTGAGCACGCGCAAAGCCAATGGATACAACGCAACACGCCATCAGAGAAAGCTTTCGAGCCAACCGTCGCATGCGCGGAGTCTAGCATTTCAACCCGCTCGCCACCCCTTACGTTAAGGATCTCTCAAGCCGATCCATCTAAGATATTTGGATGCCCTTCAGCCCTCGCCCCCGACACACCTGGCGACTTCGCACCCGGACACTCAAGCTCGGCGAGCGGACCCTGATCATGGGCATCCTCAACATCACGCCCGACAGCTTCTCCGATGGCGGTAAGTTCTTCGGCCTCGACAGCGCCACCGAACACGGCCTCGAGATGCTGGATGCAGGAGCCCACATCCTCGACATCGGAGCGGAATCGACGCGGCCCAACGCGAAAACGGTCTCTGCGACAGAAGAGCAAGCCCGGCTTCTTCCCGTACTCGAGGCCATTCGCAAAGCCCGGCCGCAAGCCATCCTCTCCGTCGATACATACCACGGCTCCACCGCGCGAGCCTCCATTGACGGCGGCGCGGAGATCGTCAACGACGTAAGCGGCCTCACCTGGGACTCCTCGATGGGAATCACTCTCGCCGACGGAAATCCTCCGCCGGGCCTCGTCCTGATGCACACCCGCGGAACTCCGCAGGAGTGGCATACCCTTCCCCGCCTGGATCCCGTTACGATCGAGCCGCTGATTCGAAATGAACTGAGTACCCGCCTTCACACCGCCAAAAAAGCAGGCATACCCCTCGACAAGATCATCCTCGACCCGGGGTTTGGCTTCGGCAAACTCGGCCATGAGAACTACCCCCTCCTCGCTCGCCTAAGCTCCCTCCACGCGCTCGGTCGCCCCATCCTGGTCGGCCTCTCTCGCAAGGGCTTCCTCGCACACGCTCTCTCCTCCACGCATGTTGGCAACACGTTCACCAACTCGCCGCCACCCGTCGCGAAACGGATCCACGCAACCATCGCGGCAAACACCGCCGCAATCCTTGGCGGTGCACACGTAATCCGCGTCCACGACACCCGAGCCGCAATCGAGGCCGCATGCGTTGCCGACGCCATCCTCGCTGCCCTCTAAAAGCCCTACCATCGGTGGTCAGGCATCTGGCGTCCAACACCTCACGCGAACCTGCCCAAACCGTCGTCTCGGCAGAACCGATAGCTGCGCCAGCTTCGCCCAACCGACCGTGACCGCAAACCGGCGCCGCCTGAAGAGCGAACTCGGATGGGGGCAAGTCTAGCCCCGTCCCGACAGAGTGGGACTTCAATCAGCGGAGATGCTGTGGTCCTCAGACGGATCCTCGGCGGACGCCGCCAAGGCAAGCCCCGGCTGCCAATCCTCGCTGTGCATTCCCCGAAGCTTCATCGCTATCGGTTTGCTCTCCGCCAGATCCTTCTCGCCGATCTTCAACTCGCGCAGCTTTCGCGAGATCGAGAACAGCCCGCCCCGCCCCTCGGCCTTCACGATCACGTCGTCGTAGCAATCCGCCGCTTTGCGCAACCTGTTACCCAGCTCCAGAAACGCCGAATGCATCCCCGCCAGCTTCGTATGTACGTTTACCGCGGCATCCCGGATCAGCTCCGCATCCCGCGCGATCTGCGACTGCTGCCACCCGTACGCCACCGCCTTCAGCAGGGCGATCAGTGTCGTCGGTGTCGCCAGCAGCACATTGCTCCCGGCACTGTGCTCCAGCAGCGACGGATCATGTTCCAGTGCGGCACTGAACAGAACCTCGCTGGGCAGGAAGCACACCACAAAATCCGGTGAGTCCGTGAACTGCTTCCAGTAAGCCTTTCCCGAAAGCGCGTCCAGGTGCTTTCTCACTCTCGCGGCATGCGATCCCAGATGCACGTGCCTCTGCGCCTCGTCCTCGCAGGCGCTCGCTTCAAGAAACGCGTCGAGCGGAGTCTTGGCATCCACGATGATGCTGCGGCCGTTCGGCAGCTTCACGATCAGATCCGGGCGGATAGACACATCCTCTCCCCTTACAAACCTTTCCACGTCAAAGGAAGCGTGCTGGATCATTCCCGAAAACTCCACACACCTGCGCAGCTGCATCTCTCCCCAGTTACCCCGTACCTTTGGCGCCCGCAAGGCCTGAACCAGCTGCGTCGTCTCCCGCCTCAGATCCGTATGGGATCTCTGGATGTTCTGTATCTCCGCCAAGACCGCGTGATACGCGCCCTCCCGCTTCACCTCCAGCTGCTGGCTGTGGGAGGAGAGCCTTTCAAGCGACTCCTGCATCGGCTTTAGCAGCAGCTCGATCGCAGACTCCTTCGCCGCGAGCCCCTTCGCCGCATCTGCCTGCTGCTTGCCCATCTCTGCCTGCGCCATCCCCACCAAGCGCCTGCTGTTCGCATCCAGCGCCGTGATCGCGAGATTCTCAAAGGTCGCCTTCAGGTTCTTCTCCACATCCACCAGCGCCTGCAGCTTCTCCTCCGCCGCCCTGCCCTCGGACGCCAACTGCGCACGCAGCGCTGCAGCCTCTTCCCGCGCGGCCGCTGCAGCACCTCGTTCCGAGCTCAACTCACTCACCCCAGCCGCCAGCGCACCTCGAAGTCCGGCTATCTCCTCTTCTCGCGCACGCAGCAAACTGCTCACCGATGCGGCCGCCGCCACCGCCCGAGCCCGCGCCAGAAGCCAGCCGAACGCCACCCCGATCAGACATCCCACCACCAGCTGTAGCACCGCTGCACTCTGCATGCCTACAATCTACGCCAAATCTTCGCCTTGTTCCAAGCTCCGAATTGCGCCTCGACGTTTGATTATTGATTCCTTTCCCAATGCAGGAATGCTCCCGCGCTCACCCTCGGCCGCGCTACCCTAGCTCACATGCCTGCACGCCCTCTTTGCGCCCTCTCCGCGGTCACCACGCTTATCCTGTCCATCGCCGCTTCAGCCCAGGCCACCCCCGCCGCGAAGCCGCCGTTACCTCCAGTCGCCCAGCAACGCCCCGAGCCCGACCCCCCGGTCCCCACTCACGCCGACATCCTGCGCGGCGCATACGGCCCTGACCGCGCCAATAATGACCTCCTCTACTACCATCTCGACATCCGGGTCGACCCCGACAAGAAGCTCATCTCCGGTAAAAACACCATTCGCTTCAAGATGCTCTCCGACGCCTCCCGCATCCAGATCGATCTCGTCGACACGCTCCACATCGACAAGATCCTCCTCGGCCCCACGGAGCTGAAGTACACCCGCGACGGCAACGCCGTCCTGATCGACTTCCCCCACATCCTGAAATCCGGGACCACGCAATCGATCGATTTCTTCTACTCCGGCCACCCTGTTGAAACCGGCCGCTTCGGCGTCTTCACCTTCAAGAAGGATTCCGAAGGCCACACCTGGATCAACACCGCCTGCGAGGGCATCGGTGCCAGCATGTGGTGGCCCAACAAAGATCAGTGGCACGACGAGGTCAACGACATGGACATCTCCGTCGCCATTCCCTCAAATCTGGTCGACGTCTCCAACGGCCGCTTCGTCTCCAAACGCGATCTCGGCGATGGCTACACCCAGTGGAACTGGCACGTCCACTACCCCATCAACAACTACGACGTCTCCCTCAACATCGGCAACTACCAGCACTTTTCCGACAAGCTCGGCTCTCTCACCCTCGACTTTTACGCTTTGCCTCAGGATCTCGATAAGGCAAAGAAACAGTTCTCCCAGGCAAAAGGCATGCTCCAGGCCTACCAGCACTACTTTGGCGAGTACCCATTCAAGAAGGATGGCTACAAGCTCATCGAGGTCCCTTACTCCGGCATGGAGCACCAGTCTGCTGTCACCTACGGCAACCACTTCGTCAACGGCTACCTCGAGCGCGACTGGACCGGCGTCGGCATCAGCCCGCGCTTCGACTTCATCATCATTCACGAGTCAGGTCACGAGTGGTTCGGCAACGCCGTCTCCGCCGCCGACCCCTCCGACATGTGGATCCACGAGGGCTGGACCACCTACCTCGAATCGCTCTACGTCGAGTACCGCTGGGGCAAGGCCGACGCACTTAAATATCTCAACGCGTACAAGCTGAAGGTTCGCAACCTCCACCCCATCATCGCCCAGCATGGCGTCAACGCCGAACCCCCGCAGGACCAGTACTTCAAGGGCGCCCTCTTCATCAACACGCTCCGCAGCATGGTGAACGACGATGCCCGCTGGTTCAAGCTCATCCATGCCTTCTACCAGCACTTCAAATATCAGAACATCATGACCGAGGACGTGGTCGCCTGGTTCAACCAGCAGACCAACCCCTATCTGCACCTCGACCTCACACCCATCTTCAACCAGTACCTCCGCCACCCCGCGCTCCCCACACTCGATCTCGCCTTTGACGACACCACACACACCGTCCGCTATCGCTGGAAGGCGGACGAACCTGCTTTCGCGATGCCCATCCAGGTCGGAGACCCGGCGCACTGGCAACTCATTCATCCCACCACCCAATGGCAGACCATGCCCACCTCCTTCACGCGCGACACCTTCCACGTCGCCACGGACCTCTACTACGTCAACGTGGCCAAATCCTGATCGCGAGCGAATCGTGACGGCGGGTCCGTCCTGTGGGGCTACACTTGATCGCCGCCGCCGGAGCTCCGCACGGCGTTTATCTGTCCTGCACTTCCCTCAGATCCGGAGGCCATCTCAACCGTGCCACCTACCCGCCGCTCCGTCCTCAACTCTTTCGCCAAGGCTGCAGCCGCGGCTGCTCTCGCTCCGCACATTCCGCTCAGTCACGCCCAAAGCTCGTCCGCGCAGGAGAGTTCCCCGCACGATCCACTCCGTCCATCCTTCCACTACCTGCCCACCCGCAACTGGATGAACGACCCCTGCGCTCCCATCTTCTTCCGCGGCCAGTACCACATGTTCCATCAGTACAATCCCGACGCCGCCGTATGGGGAGACATGCACTGGGCTCACGCCACCTCGCCCGACATGATCCGTTGGACTCGCCGCCCCGTCGCGCTTGCCCCCACACCCGGAGGCCCCGACTCCGACGGCGTCTTCACCGGCTCCTCCGTCTTCCACGAAGGCCGACCCGCCATCATCTACACCGGCATCCGGTCAGTCCCGCACGAACAGGCCACCCTCTCCGACGGCACCCACAACTTCCGCGAAACCCAGCTCCTCGCCACCTCCACCGACCCCGATCTCCGCACCTGGACGAAGCACTCCCAGCCCGTAATTCCCTCCCCTCCTCCCGGAATGCAGGTCACCGGCTTCCGCGACCCCGCCCCATTTCAGTTTGCCGGCACGCAATACCTTGCGCTCGGCTCCGGCATCCCCGGCAAGGGAGGCCTTGTGCTCCTCTACCGTGCGGCAAAGCTGCCCAACGGTCAGCATGACCTCACGCGATGGGAGTACCTCCATCCCCTCACCGAGGGCCAGCGCTCCTCCTCCCGCACCTCCGCCACCGATCCCGTGGACACCGGCGAGATGTGGGAGTGCCCCGACTTCTTCGAGCTCGAGGGCCGTCACGTGCTCATCTACTCCACCGAGCGCATCACCCTCTGGCAGGTCGGCGACCTCGATCTCAAAACTCTCCGCTTCCACGCCACCTCGACCGGTCGCCTCGATCAGGGCCGCTCCTTCTACGCGCCTAAAACTCAGCTCGATGCCCACGGCAACCGCATCCTCTGGGGCTGGCTCTCTGAGAGCCGATCCAACGCAGAGATGACGGCCGCAGGCTGGTCCGGAATGCTCTCCCTCCCGCGCATCCTGACCATCCGCGACGGACAGCTCCATATGGAGCCTCTCCCCGCGCTCGCGCAGCTACGCCGTTCCGCCCTCGGCTCCGCTATCAACGAGTACACCGCCACCCTCACCCACAACGTTAGCGACCTGCCGGACAACCGGCGCAACGGCCCGCAAGCGGTCCGCAACCTCTCCATCCGCGATCCCGCAGGCCCGCTGCTCGACATTGACACCTCGGCGACCACCACAACCCGATCCATGGACAGCAACCGCCGCACGCTCCTCCTCACCGGCCCCGACTCTCTCTCCGTCCCCATCCTCCTCCCCGAGGCCGTAGCTCCCATCGACCTCCACGTCTTTATCGACAACTCCGTCCTCGAGCTCTTTGTCGCCGGCCAGTGCTTCACCCATCGCTTCTACCGCCGCTCCCCCGACACAGCAGTCCTCAAGCTCAGCCTCCCCATGGGCCTCTTCCTCGACCACGCCCGCTCCTGGTCCCTCAATCCAATCTGGCCCGCATAGCAATTCAGCTTGCAACCCCGGAGGTCGCCGATGTCCAACTTCATCCAGGTCACCCCCTTCATCCACGTCGACGACCTCGACCGCGCCCTCGCGTTCTTCGTCGACATCCTCGGCTTCGAAGCCCTCGTCCACGCCTCGGACTACGCCTACGTTCACCGCGAGACCGTAGGCTTCCGCCTCCTCATGAATAAGGATCCGCTGGACGGCGCGCCACCCGGCAACCGCCGCTTCAGCTACTACATCGACGTCCGCGACGTCGATCAGCTCTACGCCGAGCTCAAGCCCAAGCTCGACACCCTGCCGCCCGCGGACGTCTACGGCCCCGTCGACCAGGGCTACGGCCAGCGGGAACTCCTCGTCCTCGCACCCGACGGAAACCTCATCGCGTTCGGTCATGCCATTCCAGGCTTCCGTCACGACCTCCGCAAATAGCAAAGCCGAAGCACATTACCTTACCCGCAAGGTCAGCAATCTCACGATCCGGTACGACGCAACCGTACCCCCTGCCGCAATCTCCGGCGGCCGTTTGCTTTACACTCTTGGAGGTGCTCATTATCCTTGAGCCTTGCAGACGCGCTCTGCGACCCAGCATCGCCGCGCATCCAAACTTCCGACTCATCCGTATACAGGAGAAATACAAAATGGCCGCAGTAGACGAAAAAGTAAAGCAGATCATAGTCGAGCAGCTTCAAGTGGACGAAGCAGAAGTCACCCCGGGCGCAAGCTTTCAGGAAGATCTTGGTGCCGACTCCCTCGACGTCGTCGAACTGGTCATGCAGTTTGAAGAAGCCTTCGACATCCAGATCCCCGATGAAGATGCCGAGAAAATCAAGACGGTCAAAGACGCCGTCGACTACATCGAAAAGCACCAGAAGGCAGGAAAGTAGCAGATGTCCCCCCAGCCAGCAGCAGACCGGCGTGTCGTCGTCACTGGCATCGGCCTCATCTGCGGCGTAGGTAAGACCGCCCCGGAAGTCTGGGACGGTCTCCTCGCCGGCAGAAGCGGCATGGCCGCGATCAAGGCATTCGACCTCACCGGTCACCCGGTCCGCTTCGCCGCTGAAGTCAAAGACTTCGATCCGCTCCTCTTCGTGGAAAAGAAAGAGTCCCGCAAGATGGGACGCTTCATCCACTTCGCGCTCGCCGCCTCCGCAGAAGCCATGCAGCACTCCGGCCTCAAAGTCACCGACGAGATCGCCGACCGCTTCGGCGTCCACATCGGCTCCGGCATCGGCGGCTTCGACGTCATCGAGCGCGAACACTCCGCCATGCTCGCCGGCGGTCCCCGCAAGATCTCGCCCTTCTTCATCCCGGGCTCCATCGTCAATCTCGCCGCCGGCCACGTCTCCATCCGCTACCGCGCCAAGGGCCCCAACGAGGCCACCGCCACCGCCTGCACCTCGTCCGCGCACTCCATCGGCGACGCCTTCCGCATCATCCAGCGCGGCGATGCGGACGCCATGATCGCCGGCGGAACCGAGGCCGCCATCACCCCCATGGGCGTCGGCGGATTCGCCGCCATGAAGGCTCTCTCCACCCGCAACGAAGACCCCGAGCACGCCTGCCGCCCCTGGGACAAGGATCGCGACGGCTTCGTCGTCGGTGAAGGCGCCGGCATCCTCATCATGGAGGAGCTCGAGTTCGCCCGCGCTCGCGGAGCCAACATCCTTGCTGAAGTCATCGGCTACGGCATGTCTGCCGACGCCTTCCACATGACCGGCATGGCCCCAGAAGGCGAAGGCTGCTTCCGCGCGATGACCGCAGCCCTAAAGGTCGCCGGCATCCAGCCCGACCAGATCGACTACGTCAACGCTCACGCCACCTCCACTCCGCTTGGCGACGCGCTCGAATCCAAAGCCATCGAAAACGTCTTCGGCGAGCGCGCACTCAACCACGCGCTCCTCGTCTCCTCCACCAAGTCCATGACCGGCCACCTCCTCGGCGGCGCCGGCGGCCTCGAGGCGGGCATCACCATCCTCGCCATGCAAAACCAGATCGCGCCCCCGACCATGAACATCGTCGAGCTCGATCCCGAGTGCCGCCTCAACTACGTCCCCAACAAGCCACAACCCGCAAAGATCGACTACGCGCTTTCGAACTCCTTCGGCTTCGGCGGCACCAACGGCTCGCTTGTCTTCAAGCGCTGGTCCGAGTAAGCCCTATTCGCTCGTCCCACGTGGCTGGTCAGGTGGTCGTGCTACGATCCCCCGATGCTGGATCACGAGTCATCGATCGCGTCCTTCGTCGACCAGTTCTTCAACGCTGCGAACCGCAATGATGGCGATGCCTTCGCCATGGCATTTACCGAAGACGCGGACTTCACCAACGTCTTTGGGGAGGTCGCAACGGGCAGACAGGCTATCCAGCAGTTCCATGCGCCACTGTTCTCAGAGCCGCGCCAGCCCGGTATGCCATCCTTTGTTCACGCACGGCTGGAGAACCTGGAGAGCAGAGTTCGCCTCCTTCGACCCGATATCGCCACAGTCGACGTCAGGTGGAAGCAGACAGGCGCCATCGCCCCGGACGGTCGGCCCTGGGGAACGCGGTTGGGCCTCATGAGTCTGGTGCTTGTGCGCGAAGAAGGGACCTGGGCGATCGCCGTAATGCACAACATGGACCTGCACAACATGGACCTGCCCCCTCACCCGCAGCAGTAGACAGACCTCGATACCTCCCTGCTCTCGCCAGTCCCGACCATGCCCCGCAACGCGTCGCACCTGGTCCTATCGCCTGGACCGTTGCTAATCCATGCGCCACGGCGACACCGTCCCCCACCCTTTCAGCGCCTCAAGTGCCCACGCATTGCTCTTACCCGTGTGACATGACGTGCATGGGTTCGGAACGCCGCTCCGCTGCGTCAGCGCGGGCGTGATGAACCGGAACGTGTGACTTGCAACATAGTTGTCCTTGATCGTCTGTTCGATCCGCGGCATATGGCACGCTGCGCACTTGCTGCCCTCACTCCCCTCCGCATGGTGCGTATGCTCCGCCACCGTCCCCTTCAGGCCCGACGGGTTACCGGCCGAGCTGGAGTGGCACCCAAGGCAGAGCGCATTGCCCACCTGCTTGAGGTTCGCCACATTCGCATTGCTGTGGACGTCGTGGCAGTCGAAGCAGCGCAGCTCCCGGTGGTACATGGTGCTCTGGACAAAGTCGTTGCCCTGCATACGGTTCTTGTGGGCCGTCATGTCCGCGTACTGGAAGAAGTTTGTGTCCCCCGGCCGCAGCTCCTCGAGCCGCCAAACATCGGCCAGCCTCGCTCCCGCCGTGAACCCCACCGGCCAGTCGTATCGCTTGCCGCCCTCCGTGTTGAATCCCGTCTGCTCGAGCGGCCTTCCCTGGCTGTGGCACTGAATACACGTGTCGTTACCGCGCACATAGTCCAGCGTCTCGGGATTCACCACGTTCTTCTTCGTCGGCCGCGTCACGTGTTCGCTTCCCGGCCCATGACACCGCTCGCATCCCACGTTCCACTCGGTCACCTGCTTCGTGATCACGTCATAGTTCACGCTGTGGCAGCCGTCGCAGAGCGGTCCAGTCGGCCGATCCTCATTCTTGGCACCGTAGTACGGAACCCACCAGTCCGTCCCGGGCTCAGCGTGGTATGGGAGCCATCGCTTCTTCGCAACATCCCACTGTGCGGGCTGCACAAAGTAGTCGTCGCCAAGCCTCGTGAAGAACCTCTGCTTCCACCGGCTCCCGTACACGAACGCCACGTCCTTCAGGTCAAACGTGACCAGTGGATTCGCATGCGTGAAGTCGGCAAGCACAGCCTCCGGATGCACCTTCGGATCGCGTACCACGTTAGCCATCCGGGTCTGCTTCCACCCGGCGAAGATCTCCGCATGGCAGCCCTTGCAGCTCTCCGACCCGACGTATCGCGGCTTCGCCCCGGCAACCTGACCCTGCGCCGTCGTCGTCGCGATCGCGATCAGAAGTCCAGTCAGGAAACGCAGCATAGGGCGCACCGGTCCGGGATGACAAACATGACTCTAGCTTGTGGCTGCCGCTATCCCCACGCTCACAATCAACCCGATCGCCCACCAGCCAACAACAACGGCGGCAGCCTTTCCCCGCGACACCTTCGCCACAATCGCTGTGCCGATCACCATCAGCACCAGCTGCCAGATCCCAATTACATCGAAGAAGCTCAGAGCCGCCTTCAGCCACGGAGCCCCATCCGGCATGAAGTAGGCAGGGTTTGTCCCTACCGGGTTCTTCAGATCGTACGACTCAGCGTTCCCGCCAAACAGCAGCGTAACAATGGTTAGCAGTCCCGTCAGCAGCCTCGGCAGCGACGCATACATGATCACCGCGAACATCTGCCCGAAGGTCGTGGCTGCTCCCAGGCCGAAGTTGAAACTCGCCCAGTAAAGCAGCGCCATGATCGCGACAAAGATCAGGATGAAGACGAACGATCCGTAACTCGAGTATCGATATGCCTTTCCCATCGAGTGGATCTGCGTCGCCTTCTGATCCGGTGGCGCTGCATCGTACCGCTCCGCCTGCTTCGGGCTCTGGTGGATCTGGTTCTCGGCCACGCGCTCAAATCCAACTTGACGCTCCACCACTGCAGTCGTCCCAAGAGTCACCAGCACCAGCAGAACAAACGGCAGCCACCACCGGGCACTTCGCAGGATGTCCGCAAACGTCTTGGTAGGCGCTACAAAGGTGTCGACCACCCGTTCCACTTCACTCAGACCGCGCTGTTGCGCTGGTATCAACGTTCCATCTTGCATGGGAACACCCCTCTTATCTCCGCAAACCTGCAACACCCTCAGTCACGAATGGTCGAATTGTATCCGCATCCATCGCTGACAGATCATCTTTGTTGTTGGTTCAACAGGTGCCTCCCATTACGGGAAGGCGCCACGGAGATTTCAGGCAAAGCAAAGGCCTCCCGAAGGAGGCCTTTGCTTCAACACCCGACAGCTTACTTCATCTCGATGCCGCCCGAGTTCTTCTTCTCTTTCTCAATCTCGTTCTGTTTCCTGGCGCCCATTGCCTTCTGGGTCCACTCATCCGCCTGCGCCAGATCAGCCTTGCGCGCAGCATCATTCCCGCACTCCAGATCAGCCTTGCGCCGGTATGTGAGCTGGAGATACTGCATCGCATCGTCGTAGTTCGGATTGATCTGAATCGCCTTGTTCAGATATTCGAGACCCTCAGCCACGGGAGCCGCGTTTGCCGCGACCAGCTTCTGACACGCGCCCTTGCTCTTCTTCGCGTTGCCATTGCCATCGTCGGTAAGGCCGTCCGCAGCCAGGATGATTCGCGCCTCTTTGTACGCCTTCGTCCAGTCCACAAACCCGATCGTGTAATAGGCCTCAGCATCGTTTGGGCTCAGCGCGATGACCTTCTTCTCGTAGTCCTCCGCAACGTCCATCTTCCCGATATTTCGATTGATGGAAGCAATCTGCTTCAGAGCCGTCAGATCATTCGGGTCCTTCGCCAACACAGCATTGAAGCCGTCCATCGCCTTCTGAGCCGTCTTCAGGTTGTCCGGTGTATCCAGATTGGGCACCACCTGGTACGAATACGCAGTCGCCAGGTACAGCTTCGCGGCCTCGTAGCTCGGATCCAGTTCGATCGCAGTCTGGAAGTGGTTTACCGCCTCTTCGTAGCGGGCATTCTTAAACGACTGAACACCTTTGTTGAGTTGGTCGCGCGCCTTGAGCCGGTTACACCCGGTGGCAGAGACCAAGAGCATTGCCACAAACGCAGCCGTCACCGGAATCCGAGCGGTTAATTTCATGGGGCGTCACTTCTCCTTCAAATAGGGGCGCAAAGAGTTGAAGCTCGTTCACTTCTTCACTTGCGGAATGATTGTAATGGTACATCGGCTTACATGCCTAGAGCATGGTCGACAGCAAAATGCACGTACTTCAGCGAGAGAAACTTGGTTACTACAACTCTTTGAACTCATCTTGGCAAACTCTGCCGCGCACAACGTGACGACAATAATCCCTTGTCGCGTCGGCAGCAAGCCTACAGCAACACGTCTTGCCAAAACGTCTCTTAAACAATGAGAGCAGCCCGATACTCCGGACTGCTCTCATCAAGATTCCTCTTACTGGCCGGCTTCAACCCGCGGCGTAATCAGCCCGATGTTGTCTACTCCCGCCTGGTGCCCGAAGTCGATTACCTCCGCCACGTTGCTGAAGTCGAGATCCTTGTCGCCCTTCACAAACATCACCTTCTCTTGACGGGTCGCGAAGATCTCGGCAAGCTTGGGTTCGATGTCCGTCTTGTTGAAGGCTTGATCGTTGATCTTGTATGCCGGTGCTCCAGCGCCATTCGATAGAACCTGGACCACGATCGTCCGATCGTTCGGCTGATCCTGCGACTTGTTCTTCGGAGGCTGCGGGACCAGCGTGTCCAGACCCTTCGGCGTCACCGGCACGATCACCATGAAGATGATCAGCAGAACCAGCAGAACGTCGATCAAAGGCGTGACGTTGATCTCCGAAACCGCACTCCCCGTACCACCACCACCGCCCATTCCCATATCGAACTCTCCCTTATAAACCTGCCGACGATCCTCGGCTCAAAATCGCTGTTGCTCTTACGATTTACTTCTTCTTGCTGGTGGAGCCCGTATCGTCCCGCTTCTCCGTCAGAAGTCCAAGCTGGCTCACGCCTGCGGAGCGGATACCATCCACCGCGTCCATAACCTTGCCGTAGTTCGCACGCATGTCTCCGCGAAAGAAGACCTCTTTGTTCGTCTTATTCTCGAGCTTGGCAGAGATCTTCGAACCCATGTCGTCCAGCGTGACCTGATCGCCACCCAGAAACACACGTCCGTCCCGCGTCACCGCGATCGTTACGGCGTCTTCCTTGTTCGCGTCTTCCATCACAACCGCCGCGTCCGCCTTCGGCAGGTCGACGTTCACCTTGTTGTTCAGCATTGGTGTGATGACCATGAAGATGATCAGCAGCACAAGCATCACGTCCACCATCGGCGTCACGTTGATGTTGGAATTAACCTTCTTCCCTTCATCACGCTTTGAGATTCCCATGAACTGACTCCTACCAACGTTCTGTACTCGGCTGGTTCGCCCCGCTCCGGACGTCGTTCGCTATCGACGTCCGGAGCCTCGGGTGCTCCCGCAGGTTGTCTCGCTTGCATCCTCGCGGATGCAACGCTCTACCGGTGGCTCTGCTTGATGAAGTAGTCCACCAGCTCGCTCGAGCTGTTATCCATCTCCACGTCAAAGGCTTCAACCTTGCCCGTGAAGTAGTTGAACGTCATAACGGCGGGGATGGCGACCAGCAGACCGAACGCGGTCGTCACCAGCGCCTCCGAGATACCGCCCGCAACCGCGCCGATACCAGAGGTCTTCTGGGTGGCGATCTGCTGGAAGGCGTTAAGAATACCGACCACCGTTCCGAAGAGGCCGATGAACGGTGCCGTCGATCCGATCGTTGCGAGCCCGCCCAGACCACGCTTCAGCTTGGCATGTACGATCGCCTCCGAACGCTCAAGGGCGCGCTTGGAGCTCTCTACCTGCTCCTCCGTGATGCTGCCGCCCGAGCCAAAGCTGCGGAACTCCTGCAGACCGGCCGTCACAACCTCGGCCAGATGCGACTTCTTGCTGCGGTCAGCGACCTTGATTGCCTCATCAAGACGTCCGTCCTTCAACGCACCCGCAACCTTGGGCGCGAACTCGCGTGACTGCTTACGTGCCGCCGAGAAGTACAGCGCGCGATCGATGATCACAGCCAGCGACCAGATCGACATGATGAAGAGGAGGATAACGACTGCGCGAGCCAGGTTACCCATGTTGCCCCACAGCTGCAGTGGGCTGAATCCGACCTGCGCCTCCTGAAAGTACATGGCGAGAGAAGCAGGTGCGTGAGCGAAGTTTGCGAGATGAGCGAGAATCACTGGGATCTTTCCTCCTGGTTACATTCTTAAATCGCATGCCTTGGGCGTGTATCCCCCGATCGTTGCACCGGGGGAACGCGCGAAAGACATGTCAAGGGGCAAAGGGAAGCTGCGCGAGCAGCTAACCGCCGATGTTGAAGTTAACCGTTACCGTGGTATCCACCTCGGTCGGTTCGCCGTTCAAAACATATGGCTTATAGCGCCAGCTCCGGACAGCATCCAGAGCACTCGCGCGCAGCATCTCCGGTCCGCTGATCACCGTCAGGTTCTCGATCGTGCCTGACTTTGAGATGAGTGCATGCAGCACCACTGCGCCAGAAACATGGGCAGCCTTGGCGATCGGAGGATACACAGGCTTCGGTTGGGAGATCGCGAGACCCGCAACGACACCGCTTGAAACGCGGGCGGGACCCTTCGGCTTCTCAACCTTCACCACCGGTGTCGGCGCCGTTCCAATACCTCCGAGCACACCTCCAGGTACGCCTCCGGCAGATCCGCCGCTCATACCAGCCATGCCGGCGACACCCGCAACCTGCGGTGGAGGTGCAGCGTCCTCCTTCAACATCTTGATGTCTTTAGGAATCTTGGTAGGCGCATGAAGACCGGCGTCGATCTCGGAGACCATCTTGATCGGCTTCACTACCGCGGCTGGCGGCGGTGGGGGCGGTGGGGGTGGCGGCGGCGGTGGGGCCGTCAGCATCGCTGTCATCGCGGTCTTCGGAAGAGCTTCCGGATAAAGCAGCGGAATCAGGATCAGGATCGCCAGAATTGATCCGTTGAAGACAAAGGTTCCAATCATCCAGTACTTGGACTTGGTCTTGATCTTTCCACCGGATTCCATCAACGAGTCTTCAAACATGGCCTGCCTCTTTCTAAGGGGAAGAGCTGATTCGTTAGACACCGCGGTGATCGAGAATGTTCCCGGTTGGAAATTTAAAGAAGCCGAGGCGCCCTCAGGCGCCTCGGCTCCCCAAATCCACGCCTTCTAGACCTTGGTCTTCTTTGCCGCCGGAAGCGCCGCCTGCTTGCCCCGGCTCGCTCGCCAGTCCTGGTAAGCCACAAGCATCGGAGCCGCCACCGCGATCGAGGAGTACGTCCCAATCAGGATCCCGACCACCAGCGCAAACGAGAATCCGTGCAGCACCTCGCCGCCAAACACATACAACGACAGCACCGTGAGAAACGTCAGCCCGGAGGTCAGCACCGTCCGGCTCAGCGTCTGGTTGATCGAGCGGTTGACCACGTCCGAGAGCGACTCCCGGCGGCTCAGCGCCAGGTTCTCCCGGATCCGGTCAAAGACCACAATCGTGTCGTTCATCGAGTAGCCGATCAGCGTCAGGATCGCCGCAATCACCGTCAGCGTAATCTCCTGGTTCGTCAGGCTGAACGCACCCACCGTGATCAGCGTGTCGTGAAACACCGCCACCACGGCCGCCACACCATAGATCAGCTCAAACCGGAACCACAGGTACACCAGCATCCCAATCAGCGAGTAAGCCGTCGCCAGCCAAGCCTGCTTCTGCAGCTGCTTCCCGGCCGTTGGTCCAACGATGTCCACCTGCTCCACCGCAAAGGCTGAATCGTGATAGTTCGTCGAAAGCGCATTTTCGACGCTCTGCCGGCCCGCATCGTGCGCCGCATCGGTTGCGGTCGACTGCGGCAGCGAGATGATCACTTTGTTGGCGGCCTGTCCGCTCGGGTCCCCAATCGAATTGCTGATGCGCTGGATCCGCGCATCCCGGATCCCCGCGCGATCCACCGCCTGGCGGATGTGATCCTCGTTGGGGGTCTTGTCGAAACGTACCCGCACCTGCGTTCCGCCGCGGAAATCAACACCCAGCGGCAGATGATGCCAGAACGCTATGCTCAGCAGCCCTGCGATCGAAAAGATCAGCGAAAAACCGAGGAAATACCACTTCTTGCCCAGCCAATCGACGTTAACACCACGAAACAGTTCCACTTGCTCACACCCTCACGCGGCAGCCGCCGCCATTCCCATATCTCTCGCTGCTAAATCGACAGCGCCGCGCCGCGTTCCTTCTTCGCCAGCAGGGCGTCAAAGATCACGCGCGATACAAATACCGCCGTAAACAGGTTTGCCAGCAGACCGAACACCAGCGTCACTGCGAAACCCTTCACCGGTCCCGTTCCAAACAGGAACAGAATCGCTGCCGAGACGATCGTCGTTACGTGCGTGTCGATGATCGTAATCCACGCATGAGCAAAGCCCTGCTGCACCGAGGCCGCCGCCGTCTTGCCCGCGCGCAGCTCCTCTCGGATGCGCTCAAAGATCAGGACGTTCGAGTCCACGCCCATACCAATCGTCAGAATCACACCCGCAATGCCCGGCAACGTCAGCGTCGCGCTCGAAAATCCCATAAAGCCCAGCAGGATCACAAGGTTCAGGATCAGCGCCAGATCCGCGTTGATGCCTGCGCCCTTGTAATAGATCAGCATGAAGGCCATAACCGCCAGCATCCCGAAGACCGCCGCCATCACACCCTGGTGAATCGACGCCGCTCCAAGGCTCGGTCCGACCGTCCGCGTCTCCAGGTAGCTGATCGAAGCCGGCAGTGCACCTGTCCGCAACATCAGGCTGAGGTCGTTCGCCTGCTCCTTCGTAAATCCACCCGTAATCTCGCCGGAATCGCGAATCGCCGACTGGATCCCCGCAACCTCGCGAACCTTGTTGTCCAGCACGATCGCCATCGACCCCGGAGTCGCTCCACCGGAGCTGTGCTCGCTCGTGTACTTGTAAAACCGGTCTCCAGCCTCGGTCGTCAGATTGAACCGTATATTCGGCCGGCCGTTCTGGTCGGTGCTCGGCTGCGCATCGCGGAAGTCCGTGCCCTCCACCTCGCTCGCCCGCTTCACCACCCACGCAGAATCCGGCGCTCCCGCTGAACCCGACCCGTGCAGCAGCATGGCGTCCGGCGGAATCGATCCACTGTTCGCCTGCATTGCATCCTGGTCATTCGCATAGGGTCCGCCCACAACCGCATGGATCGCCAGCTTCGCTGTCGATTGAATGATCTCCTCAACCCGTGCCGGATCATCCACGCCCGGCAGCTCCACAAGAATCTGGTTCTCGCCCAGACCGTACTTCTGGATCACCGGCTCCGCCACACCCAGCTTGTCGATCCGCTCCCGAATCGTCTCGATCGACGTGTCCAGCGTTCGCGTCTCAAGATCGCGAATCGCGCCAGCCTTCATCGCCAGCGTCGAGCTACCATCCGGAGCCGTCGAAACGTCGTAGTTTCCATAGTCACTGCCCTGCATCACCGCACGCGCGTCGCTTACCTTCGCCACCGGAATGCCCGAGACCACAATGGTCTGCGGATGCGCAGGATCGGTCTTCCCGACCGTCTCACCCGTCACGCCGGCCTTCTCCAGGTCCGTCTGCAGCCGCGCCGCATCCCTGTCCGTCGCGGAGCCGATCGCCTCAGCGACATGCACCTCCAGCACAAGGTGCGTTCCGCCCTTCAAATCCAGGCCAAGATGAATACGGTCCGTGATCGACTGCTTCAACCCGCCATGCGGGATGCCAACGATGCCGAAGACAAAGATCACCAGCACCGCAACGATAAACGCCGTCTTACCGGCTAGATTCTTTCCCATGATCCCTATTGAAGTTGCCGTCTCGCTCAAACACTCTGCAAAGACCGCACTCTCTTCTTCCTCGCCACCCGCAGACCTCACGGCTTCGGCGAAACGTTCAAATTTCGGTAACCCTTAAGCCTCTGCCGATGTCGTAACCGCGGCGATCGCGCTCTTCACAAACTCCAACTTCACACCATCCGGCTGCAAACGCACAATCACCACATCGTCCTTTACCGTCAGAACCGTTCCGCGCATCCCGCCATTCGTGGTCACCTGGTCGCCGGACTTCAGCTGTCCCAGCATCTCCTGCCACTTCTTCTGCTTCCGCTGATTCGGAACAATCAAAAGGACATACAACCCAATAAAGAACAGGATCGGCAGAGCCAGTCCACCCAGATTGCCCAGACCCGGCATACTCATCCCCTGCAGCCACATCGCAAACATCGACACTCGTACTCCAATCCACACATCTCGACGCAGCTACCTTGCCCATTTCAGATCGGCCGGAAAGCACGTCGTCAGACCTATTGCTGGCTCGCCCGTCATCGCTTTCAGCCCGAAAACAGGACGCGATCACCCGCGATGGGGCAACGCCACGCAAAGGTTGCCTAGCCCCTAAGCATCGCGTAACCACCCGCCCATGTCAAGATTCACGTGAGTGATCTACATACCTTCAGATACCCGGTCTCTAGGTTGCCGCGCCCGATATATACGCCTCCAGCTGCCGAATCGTCTCGCCCTGCTCCGAGATGACGTAGTTCACCAGGTCGCCGATCGACACCAGGCCCTTCACCGTTCCACCCACCAGCACCGGCAGATGACGCACCCTGTGGTCCGTCATAATCCGCATACACTCGCTCACCAGGTGCTGCGGAGTCACGGAAATTACATGGCTGCTCATGATCTCCGAGACCGGCGTCTCCTTCGACGACCTCCCCAGCAAAATCACCTTGCGCGCATAGTCCCGCTCCGAGATGATCCCCATCAACTCCCCACTGGCCATCACCAGCAGCGCACCCACCTCCCGCTCCGCCATCACCTCGATCGCGTCATACACCGAGCAGTCCGGCTCCACCGACCAGATCTGCCCATCCTTCCGATTCAGAATCACTCCAATAGACGAATCCAATGCACTCATGAGCACCTCGGGCCACGGATCATACGCCCGGCAAAATTTGCCGGTCAATTCCGCTCCGGGAGCCAGCCGGGCGCGACCCGCCCTTCCGCTCCGCGCTCAGTCTTCCCCCGGCGTTATGTCCTTCACCCGATACCCCTCCGGCAACCGGAACAGCGCAGCATCCGGCTCCATCTGCTTGATGTCCGTCAGCTCCACCGTGCGCCGCCCCGTCAGCAGGCTGTCGTTCACACTCAACACCGTCAGCCTCAGCTCAGGCGAGCACCACCACTCAAGCGTGTTCACCAATGGTCTGTCGTTTCCCTGCTGCCCTGCCGGAGTCCTCCCCGTAATCCGGTATCCCAGCACATACACCCCGCCGATCGTCTTCGCTCCCAGCACCGGGACAGATACATCGTCGCCCGCTCGCGGAGTCCCGCCGAGCATCCCCCGTATGTGCAACACCGTCACCGTCTTCGATCCCTGGCCCGTCGTCCAGGTCGAAACCGTCTCCGCCGCCGGGTCCGTCAGCCTCATGATCATCACCTTCGGTGACCGCTCCTCCTGCCCCGGACCCGGCAAGAAGTGCGCCGCCTCAAACGTAGCCCCACGCCCGTCGCGAGCCACAGACGAAACCACAACCGAGGTCACCTTGGATCCATCGCCCAGCGTCTGTACCGTCGCCTCGGTGCGGGTCGCTGAATACGCCATCCCCGCCGCCGGGGCAGCCGCAGGCACCTCCCAGCAGGCAACAGGTCCGGCAACTCCCGTCGCCGCGCCTCTGCTAT
This sequence comes from uncultured Acidobacteriaceae bacterium, assembly GCA_963719405.1. Classification (GTDB taxonomy): domain Bacteria; phylum Acidobacteriota; class Terriglobia; order Terriglobales; family Acidobacteriaceae; genus Edaphobacter. The sequence goes on along the minus strand of OY970381.1, from coordinate 2,359,639 downwards.
CGATCGAAGACGAGCTCTGCGCCGCGCTCGCCGCAAGCGCCACCTGCATCCCGAGCACAACAGAAACCGATGCTCGATGACGTCCCCCCACCGCGGACCCCCGACAAACGCCTCCAGCATACGCCGCGCCCGCGCTACCGCCTCTCGGCCGTAAACTCGTCCTTAACCACCGCCCCGCCCTTCATCACCAGACCCACATGCTCCAGCGCCTCCACCCGCTGCAGCGGATCCTCCTTCACTGCAATGCAGGTCCGCATAGTGCCCCGCCGACAACACACCCACATCACCCGCCCGCCCGATGAGGTCCGCCGCGCTTGACGTCGCCGCCTGGATCGCCTGCGCCGGAGTCATCCCAAACATCACCATGTAGTGGAACTGCTTCGCATTATCTCCATGCGGATACACCCCCGCATCCGTCCCGAACGCCATCTTCACCCCAGCCTTGAACGCCTTGCGGAAGTTCTCCCGCTGCGCCTTGCCCACCCCGCGCTCCTTCACCAGCATCTCCTCCGGTATCCCGAAGTTCTTCGCATTCCCCAGGATGTAGTCGTCGTCATAGATGTCCATCACGAAGTACGTCCCATGCTGCTTCGCCAGCCGGATCCCCTCGTCGTCCACCAGCGACGCATGCTCGATCGAGTCGATCCCCGCCTCGATCGCCATCTTGATCGACTGCGCCCCGTGAGCATGCGCCGCAATCTTTCGGCCCGCCTGGTGCGCCGTGTCCGCCGCCATCTTCAACTCTTCCTGGCTGTACTGCGGCGCGCCCGGCTGATCGCCCTTGCTCAGCACCCCTCCCGATGCCGAAATCTTGATCACATCCACCCCGTACTTCACCTGCTCCCGAACCGTCTGGCGTATCTGCTCCGGCCCATCCGCAATCGAAAAATCCCGCTTCTCCGGGTACAAACTCACCCGCACCTCTGGCGAGTAGTTGTTCAGATCTCCATGCCCGCCCGTAATCGAAAGGATCGGCCCCGACGCCACCATCCTCGGCCCCTCAATCTCCCCCGCGTTGATCGCATTCCGCAGATCCACCGCCTGGAACGGCATCGACCCCACATCGCGCACCGTCGTAAACCCCGCCTCAAGCGTCCTGCGCGCGTTGTTCACGCTCGCGTACGCCGACGTAAACGGCGTCTCCAGAAACGAGTTGATCGGGTCATACTTATCCGCCCGGGCGCCCAGGTGCGTGTGGCAGTCGATCAGCCCCGGCAACACATAGTCTGTCGACAGATCCACCACCTTCGCCCCGCTCGGAATCGCAAACCCCGCCCCCTCCACCGACCGGATCCGCTCACCCTCCACCACCAGCACCACGTTCTCCCGGTACCTTCCCGTCATGCTGTCGAACATGTGGCCCGCCTTCACATAGCTCACCGTCGCCCCGGCCGTCTCCTGCCCCACCGACGGCACGCCTCCCGCCAACATCACCGCCAGACACACACCTGCCGCTCGCCGCATTTCCCGTCTCCCACCTGATTGAATTCCGCTGACTCTAGCACAAACCGCAGGTAGGTCCGCAGCACCGTCGCCGCATCACGCTCCCCACTCCCCGGCTTCAGAAGCTCCCCAGAACCCGCCGCTCCACTCACAATTTCTCTTGACGCGCATCAGGGACGAGGTTGACATTCTCCTTACACCCTCCCGACTCAATTGAATGAAAGGTCCTGCATGAAGCGAGCTCTGCGTCCTTTTGTGTCCCTGGTTATTCTCTTCGCCCTTCTCTTCACCTCCGTTCGCCCTGCCCGCGCCTCGCTCCCCACGCAAGGCGAGGTCACAGCCATCTTCATCGGTGTGGCGGCTATCGGAGCACTGGTCGGCGTCGGCATCTACTACGCCGTTCGTAAAACTCCCTCCATCACCGGCTGCGCAGCGTCCGGGCCCAACGGACTCACGCTGCAGAACGAAGCCGACCAGCAGACCTTTGCGCTCATCGGAGACACGGCAGCCGTCAGGTCCGGAGAACGGGTCCGCCTCGCAGGCAAAAAAAGGAAGAAGGACCCCACCGGCAGCCGCGCCTTCCTCGTAGACAGACTCTCCAAAGACCTCGGACCCTGCAAGGTCGCGCCCGCAACTCCATAACCCTCCCAGTGGAGGAGGTCATCGCGCTCCCGTGTTACCGTTCGGCAATGCGCCTTGCCTCTGCCCTTCTGCTCGCCTCATCCATCACTATCGGTGCCGCCCAAAGCCCCACCCAGTCACCTGCACCAACCGTCTCCGCAGCGACCAGGGCCGCCGCAAAAGAGCTCATCGGCGACATCATGCTCAACGGGCAGGCCTATGAGTACGACCGGCAACTTGCCGACACCATCGGCCCCCGCCTCACCGGCTCACCCAACTACGTCCGCGCAGCCGACTGGGCACAGGCCCAGTTCAAATCCATCGGCCTCAGCAACGTCCACACCGAAGCTTGGACCATCCCCGCAACCTGGGAACCCGAGTCCGCCAGCGGCCGCATCCTCACCCCGGTCGAGCACACGCTGCACATCTACTCCCTCGGCTGGGGCCCCTCGACCTCCAGGGAGGGCGTGCAGGGAACCGTCATCTACGTGCCCGCCCTCACCGACGGCGCACTCGACGCGCTCGGCAGCAAACTCCGCGGAGCCGTCGCGCTCCTCGATGATCAGAGCTTCGGAGAAAAGGCCAGCATCGATCAGATCTTTGCCGGACTCGACCGCCTCCGCTCCTTCCATCCCGCCGCCATCCTCACCCGCGGAGGTCTAAACGGCACCGAAACACTCACCTCCCTCAACTTCTCCGGCGCTATAGACTCCCAGCCCATAGCCCAGATCGGGGCCGAAGACGTATCCCTCCTCAAACGCCTGCTCGATCGCAAGGATGATCCCGGTAGCAAAGCCGTCACAGTCCAGTTCACCCTCACCAATCGCATCCGGAAAGATGTCCGCGTGCCCAACGTCATAGCCGAGATCCCCGGCAGCGATCTCGCCGGCTCCGTCGTCCTCGTCGGCGCTCACCTGGACTCGTGGAACCCGGGCACGGGCGCGCAGGATAACGGCACCGGCGTCGCGACCGTGCTCGAAGCCGCTCGCGCCATCCACGCACTCGGACATCCACCGCGTCGAACCATCCGCTTCGTCCTCTTCGGCGGCGAGGAAGAAGGTCTCCTCGGCTCCACCGCATACGTTCGGGCACACCGAGCAGACCTCGCCAGCATCGACACCGTCCTCATCTCAGACACCGGTGCCCAGCCCGCCAAAGGCTGGTATCTCATGGGCCGCGCCGACGAAAGGGACGCGCTCAAAAATGTCGAGCCGCTCCTCTCCGGCCTCGGCGCCGACCAGACCACCGACTCCACAGAGTTCATCTTCCAGACCGACCATGCCGCCTTCGACGTCCTAGGCGTCCCCACCCTGGTCCTCTGGAACGACACCGATCTCTACTTCAAACTTCACCACAAGGCCTCCGACACCTTCGACGCCGTCGTGCAGAAGGATCTCAACCAGGGCGCCGCCACCACCACCGTCACCGCCTACGCACTCGCCAACAGCGCGGAGCCCTTCGCTCCGCATCTCTCCCCATCCGAGGTCGAAGCCTTCCTCAAGAAATCCGGAAACCTCGACGAATACAACTTCCTCAAAAAAGAAAACTCGCTCCCCTAGTCATCACTCTCCAGTCACCACGCTCTCCACTCACAACCCTGGAACCCGGCGATCCTCTCCCGGATCGCCCCCCGCCTGTACCTCACGCAGGAACTCATCCGCACCAGCAGCTCCCCGTCACAACGCAGCATCTTCCTCGCTCTCTCCGGTTGACAACCGATCCGGGCGATAGGTACCGTTTTTTGGCGCGGATAAAGCAGAACTCCCCGACAAACAAGCGCTTGTCCCCGCCACCGGTCACGATCCGCACAAAGCTGAGTGCCACGCTTCTCTACACCCTCAGCCGCAGCCGCGGATCATTTGATCGCACTTTGAACAAAATTCCTCGAGGCACTATGTCAAAACTCTTCCGCCACGCCCTTCTCCTCCTCCTCTTCTGCAGCCTCGCCCAACTCGGCCGGCCTCTCTTCGCCCAGACCAGCTTCGGCCAGATCTCCGGAACCGTGCTCGATCCCTCCGGAGCAGCAATCCCCGAGGTCCAGGTCACCCTTACCGAACAAAGCACCGGGATCACGCGCACCTTTCAGGGAGACGGCAACGGCTTCTTCAACGCCACCAACCTCCCCATCGGCACCTACACCCTCTCCGCCACGCACGCCGGCTTCGGCACCGCGCAGCAAAAAGACATTGTCGTCGCCGCAGACGCCAAGATCACCGCCAACCTCAACCTCAACGTCGGCTCCTCCACCGAAGTCGTGCAGGTACAGGCAGGCTCCTCCGAGACCGTCAACGCCACCTCCGGTGAGGTCTCTCGCGTCATCGATACCAAGCAGGTCGAAAACCTCGCTCTCAACGGCCGCAACTACACGCAGCTCATGACGCTCATCCCCGGGGCCGTCGTCACCAACCCCGACATCTTCTCCGTCACCACCTCCCTCGCCTCCAACAACCAGACCATCAACGGCAATCGCGCAGACTCCGGAAACCTCACCGTCGACGGCGCCTACAACCAGGTCGCCGGATCCAACAGCTCCCTCATGAACATCGTCGGCCCCGACTTCATCCAGGAGGTCAAGATCGACACCTCCAACGCCTCCGCCGAGTTCGGCCGCACCTCCGGTCCCTCCTTCAACATCGTCACCAAAAGCGGCTCCAACGCCTTCCACGGCGGAGCATTCGAGGTCCTCCGCAACAACTACCTCGACGCCCACAACTACTTCACCACCAAAACCACACAGCTCGTCTTCAACGACTTCGGCGGCTTCGTCGGCGGCCCCATCATCAAGGACAAGCTCTTCTTCTTCGTCGGCGAAGAGTGGAAGCGGCTCCGCCAGCAGGCCACCGCCTCCCGCTTCACCGTACCCGCCACCGCCCTCCTCAACGGAGACTTCTCCTCGCAGCCGCAGCTCTACTTTCCCGGCACCTCCAACCCCATCCCCGGCAACAACATCGCCTCACTCATCACCCCCGACGGCAAAGCCATCGGAAACGTCTACCGCCTCATGTCCTCGCGGGGCGTCGCCTTCAATGACACACCGACCGGCAACAACCTGACCCTCGCCCCCAGCAACCCGCTCAACTTCCACCAGGACCTCGTCCGGCTCGACTATCAGATCAACCAGAAGAACTCCATCTACGGTCGCTGGATCCACGACCAGAACGTCCTCACCGATCCCTACGGAACCTTCTCCAACTCGGGCGTCCTTCCCACCACCCCAACCCTCCGTATGCGCCCCGGGCAAAGCTACCTGGTCAGCGAAACCTGGACCATCCGCCAGAACCTCATCAATCAGGTCACCGCCAACACCAGCTGGGCCGCCCAGCGCATCCCGCCCGCAGGCGATACCTGGCAGCGCTCCAAATACGGCTTCGGGTACGCCAAGCTCTACCCCAACGCGGGCCGCTACCCAACCGGCATCCCCATCGTCAACATCACCGGATACGCTCCGTTCCAGGGCCCCAACTTCGCCCTGCTCGCACCCTCCACTGACATCGAAGCCTCCGACACCCTTACCTGGGTCAAGGGCAACCACCTCGTCAAGGCCGGCGGCGTCTTCATCCGCGACCGCGTCGATCAGAACGGCCGCTCCAACTACACCGGCACCGCCAACTTCAACGCCGCCACCGGCTGCAAGACCGCCGGCTTCAACACCACCTGCAACGCCCTCGCCGACGCTCTGCTCGGCAACTTCAACTCCTACCAGGAGGCCAGCGCAGACCCCATCGGACACTTCCGCTTCACCCAGCCCGAAGCCTTCGTGCAGGACACCTGGAAGGCCGCTCGCAAGCTCTCACTCGAGTACGGCGTCCGCTGGCAGCTCATCCTGCCCTTCTACACCCAGGGCAACAACATCTCGAACTTCGACCCCCAGGCCTACAATCCCGGCAACGCCGTCACCGTCACCCCCGGCGCAACCGTCGTCCCCGGCTCCGGCAACTCCTACAACGGCCTCGTCCGCGCGGGCGATATCCCCTCCAACCAGACCGTCCGCGTCCCCAACGTCAACACCTCCCTCTACTCGCAGATCCCCATCGGCTCCGCTCGTGGCCTCTACAAGATGCACGGCAACTTCGGTCCCCGGCTCGGCTTCGCCTATAACCCCGAACCCAACACCGTCATCCGCGGCGGCTTCGGTGCCTTCTACTTCCGGCCCGAAGGCAACCTCATCTTCTCGCAGCTCAACCTCCCGCCCTTCCTCTCCAACACCGAGTACGACTTCGGCAATCTCTCCACCGTAAGCGCCGGCTCCACCAACAACACCGGTCTCCAGGGAACCATCAGCGGAATCAATCCTCTGCTCAAAAACCCCTACACCTACCAGTACTCGCTCGGCGTCCAGCACCAGCTCCCCAGGGGCGTCTTCTTCGAGACCAACTACGTCGGCAACGTCGCGCACCATCTCGTCCGCCAGCCCAACATCAACTTCCCCAACCTCGCACAGGTTGCGGCTGCCCCCTCCGGCTACCGCCCCAACTTCTACAACCCCTACAAGGGCTACACCACCATCAACGAGTGGCTCTCCGACTCCAACACCAACTACAACTCGCTCCAGGTCTACGTCGCCAAGCGCACCGGCTTCCTCACCTTCACCACCAGCTACACCTACAGCAAAAACCTCGGCGACTCCTCCAGCAACAACGGCACGCTTGAGAACTGGCAAAATCTCGCCTACAACTACGGCCCAACCTCCAACGATCGCCGCCACGCCCTCGTCGCTACCTGGATCCTCCAGGCGCCCGACTTCCGTGGACACAATGTGCTCGTTCGCGAAGCCATCGGCGGCTGGCAGCTCGCCGGCGTTCTTCGCCTTCAGAGCGGCGCCTACTACAACGTCACCAGCTCCACCGCCGTCACCACGCGCCGCTCCGACCAGCTTCCCGGCGCCGCCGTCTATGCCTCTCACCGAACCGCAAACTGCTATGTCAACAACGGCTCCGCAGCCTGCGGCTCCAAACCCAGCGCCTTCGTCGCTGCTCCCGCAAGCCGATTCGGCAACTCCGGCAGCGGAGTCATCGTCGGCCCCGGGCTCGCACAGGCAGACATGAGCCTCGCCAAGTACTTCGCCCTCCACGGCGAAAACCTGCGGCTCAAATTCCAGGGTGACGTCTTCAACGCCCTCAACCGCACCAACTACAACGGCGTCAACCTCACCACCACCAGCAGCAACTTCGGGACGATCTCCTCGGCCTACCCGCCGCGGCAGATGCAGCTCACCCTGAAGCTGCTCTTCTAACCCGCACCGCAGCTCTAACCTCCGGAAGGCCGGGTCCAACGACCCGGCCTTCTCGTCTCCCGCCACAATCCTCAGAGTCGCCAGGCCAAAGCCGCCTGCCCCTTTCACCGGGCAGGAGCGGACCTCTTCATCTGCGGAGGTAACCCAGAGCCTTCAGCCCGGCCAGGTGCCCGCACATCCCATGCACCCCTCCACCCGGAGGCGTCGACGAAGAACATAGAAACACCCCCGGCAGCGATGTCTCCCACAGCCGCGGCGTAGGCCGCATCACCATCTGCCACGGCGTCATCGCTCCACCCGAAATATCCCCTCCCACAATCGTCGCGTTCCACTCCCCCAGCGCCCGCGGCCCCCAGACCTTCCTCGCCAGCACAACCTCCCGGAACCCCGGCGCAAACCGCTCCACCTGCCCCTCGATCAGCTCCGTCGCATCCCCCTCCCAGCCGTTCGGCACGTGGCAGTACCCCCACGCCGTATGCTGTCCCGCCGGTGCTCGCGACCCATCAAACAGGCTGGGCTGCACCAGAATCACAAACGGCCGCTCCTCCACTCGGCCGTTCCAGCACGCCCGCTCCGACGCCGCAATCTCCTCCATCGTCCCGCCAAGGTGCACCGTCGCCGCCCGCAGGCAGTCCTTCGCCTTCCACGGAATCGGCTCCCGCAGCGCCCAGTCGATCTTGAAGATCCCGGGCCCAGATTTGAATCGCTCCATCAGCCGCCTGTTCCCGCTCTGCATCTCCTCCCCGCCCATCGCGAGCAGCTGCCGCGGCGTCACATCGCAAAGCGTCGCATCCGTCCCCGACACCTCCCGCAAAGACTCCACCCGAACCCCCGTCCTGATCTCTCCACCCATCGACCGCAGATACCCCCCCAATGCATCCGAGATCCGCTGCGCACCACCCTCCGCCACCGGCCATCCCGTCGTGTGCCCCGCCGTTGCCAGCACCAGCCCCACCGCCGAGCTCATCGCCGCATCCAACGGCATTACGGAATGCCCTGACAACCCCGCCAGCAGCACCCTTGCCCTCTCTCCCCCCTCTCCGCTCCCGAACACCAGCCTCCCCAGCGTCGTCGCGGACATCACCCCATGCATCCCAAACCGCGCCAGCGAAGCCGCATGCCTCGGCACATGCAGCACCGCGCCCAGCACATCGCTCACCAGGTCCGGCCACGCCTCAACCATCGGCTCAACCAGCCTTCGATAGGCCCTCCCCGCCGCCCCCAACCCCGCCGCCGTCGCCTCCACCGAGTGCTCCAGCATCACCGCCGTCCCATCGTCCAGCGGATGCGCCAGCGGAGCGTCCGGCTCAATCCAACGCAGCCCGAACTCCGCCAGCGGAAGCTCGTTGAAGAACGGCGAAGCCGCTCCCATCGGATACACACTTGATCCCGTATCGTGCCGAAATCCCGGCAGCGTCACCTCCTCCGTCCGCGCCCCTCCTCCAATCTGCGCGTTCGCCTCCAGCACCTCCACCCCGACACCCGCCCGGGCCAGCGTCACCGCCGCGCTCAACCCATTCGGCCCCGCACCCACCACCACCGCCCGCTTCCCCGCCACGTCACCCATTCCCGCACCTCGCTCGGCGACTACGTACCCGGCCTCAGCTTCTAAAGCCTACTCGCGTCCTCCTCCAGCAGTCGCTCCAGCAGGCTAAGCGCCCGCTCCTGATCCTCCGCCCGCACCTCGATCGATGTCCGCTCCCACTCCTCCCCCGTATGCGCCGCCGTCCGAAACCACACACCGGCCTCCGTCAGCACCCGCGACGCCGCCTCAATGTCGGCCGTCTCCTCAAACTCCCCCACCATCACCATCTCCTCCCCTCCACTCTCATGCTCGCCCCGCGGATCCACCACCGCCTCCGGAAACAACCCCGCATCCCTCCGCAGCAGCGCGACCGCCCGCTCCCAGTCCTTCGCCTCCACCAGCAAGGCAAGCTGCACCGCCGGCCCCGGACGCGGATTCCCCTCCTCGTCCATCGTGCGGTCCTCGACCGCAAACTCGATCTCCTCGCGCTCCAGAACCCGAAACGCCGCCTGCGCCTCAAACGTCTGCGAAAACACATGCAGCGTCCTCCACCCGGAGTCCGCGTCCGTCGACGTTGGCAACTCCTCCTCCACCGGAGCCGCCAGCCCACGCCGTGTCATCTCCCCCGCCAGCGCCTCCTGCGCCACCTCCGTAAGATCCCCAGCCGTCGCCCGCAGCCCCAGCAGCTCCCCATCGCTCATCTCGCCATACATCGCGCCCAGCCGCTCCGCCTCGGTCCGTCCCTTAGTCCACGCCATCGCCCAGCTCCCTCCGTACCCGCTCCATCGTATCCAGGTAAAACTGCAGATTGTGTATCGAGTTCAACGTCGCCCCCAACGGCTCCCCCGCCACAAACAGGTGCCGCAGATACGCGCGCGAGTACCGCCTGCACGTCACGCATCCACACGTCGCATCCACCGGTCGTCCGTCGTCCTCGTTCTCCTTGCGCTTGATATTCATTCGAACCACCCCACCCGTACCCTCCTCCCCCGGCTCCGCCCTCCGGAACAGCAGCCCGTGCCGCCCCGCACGCGTCGGCAGCACGCAATCCATCATGTCCACACCCATCCGCGCATACTCCTCGATCTCGTCCGGGTACCCCACACCCATCACGTATCTCGGCTTGTCCTTCGGCAGCCACTCCAAACACCGCGCAATCATCTCCCGCGTCACATCCCTCGGCTCCCCCACCGCCAGCCCACCGATCGCGTAACCCGGAAACTCCATCTCCACCAGCCGCTCTGCGCTCTCCCGCCGCAGGTCCGCATACATCCCGCCCTGCACAATCCCAAACAGCGCCTGCGTCTTCCCGTCCAGCGACCCACCGCCCCCGCTACTCCACGGTACCTCGTCCTTATGCGCCTCGAAGTACTCCTTCGACCGACCCGCCCACGCATGCGTCAGCCCCATACTCTCCCGCGTCCGCTCCCAGCTCGCCGGCGTCTCCACGCACTCGTCGAACACCATCATCACGTCCGCCCCCAGCGCAATCTGCACCGCCATCGAGTGCTCCGGCGAAAAAAAATGCTTCGACCCATCCAGGTGCGACCGGAACTCCACCCCATCCGCCGTCACCTTGCGCAGCTTCGCCAACGAAAATACCTGGAAGCCGCCCGAGTCCGTCAGCATCGGCCTCTCCCACCCCATAAACCGGTGCACCCCGCCCATCCGCGCAATCAGCTCATGCCCCGGCCGCAGATACAGGTGATACGTGTTCGCCAGGATGATCTGCGCCCCCGCCCCGCTCTCCCCCATCCGCTCGAGCACACCCTGCTCCACCGCCTTCACCGTCGCCGCCGTCCCCACCGGCATAAACACCGGCGTCTCCACCGCGCCATGCGGCAGTAGCAGTCGCCCCCTCCGCCCCCCACGCTCAGCCGTCCTGTCCAGCTCCAAGATCCCCATACAATCAGCTGATTCTAGCCGGAAGCGGTCCGTCCCCCTCCCTCCTCCGCCACGCAAAATCCGCCTGCGATCGGGGAACCCGGCGCACACTCCTCCCGTATCCTTCCCGAACGCGTTCTCCACCGGGCCCGCATCACCCCAAAACCAGGCAAAGGAAAACTTCAGATGCAAGCCGGAAAGTTATTCAACGTCTTCGGAGACCCCGTCGAAGTGATCGTCCCCGCCTCCGCCACCAACGGCACCTTCTCGATCATCACTCAGACCTGCCAGCCCGGAGGAGGTCCGCCACCCCACTCCCACACCCGGGAAGACGAGGCGTTCACCGTCCTCGAAGGCGAATTCGAGCTCTTCGATGGCGTCGCCTGGCACCCGCTCCACCGAGGCGAAACCCGCTACGCCCTCCGCGGCGGCGTTCACACCTTTCGCAACAGCGGCAGCACCATCGGCAAAATCCTCATCTTCGCCACGCCCGGCGGCCTGGATCGCTACCTCACCGATATCGCCCCGCTCGTCATGCCTCAGGACATCGCCGACCTCATCAGCATCTCCAACCCCTACGGCATCACCTTCCCGTCACTCGGCTGAAAACTCACCTCGACGGCTTCCCGCCACTGCGCCGGACGCCGTCTGCTCTCTTCCCGTGCATAATCACCCCCCGGCGCACCCGTACGCGCATTCCTGTTTCGACGTCATCGACGCTGCCTTGATCAAGTCAAGGCGTTTCCACCCTCGCGCAAGAAGCAGAAGCGGCGTCCTGCATCACACAGCCCATAGGGCAAAGTGAGCAGGCACGCTTCGCTCCTTTGCTGCGGCAACAACCTCGCGGACCGTTGGAACGCTCGCGCACACCACCAACCCGACTCTCTCGAACCCCGGGAGCGAACGGGTCTCGCTGCGTCAACGTCTCGCGGCAGGAGATCGTCTGCGCAACAATCTCGCGCAAGCCCACACGTTTTGAAAGGACTACCTATGAAAGCTCTCGTCTATCACGGCCCCAAAAAGGTCTCCGTCGACACCGTCCCCGACGCCAAAATCGAAAAGATGACCGACGTCCTCATCAAGCTCACGACCACCAACATCTGCGGCTCCGATCTCCACATGTACGAGGGCCGCACCGACGTCGAGAAGGGCAAGATCCTCGGTCACGAGAACATGGGCGAGGTCGTCGAAGTCGGCAAGGCCGTCGACCGAATCAAGGTCGGCGACAAGGTCGTACTCCCCTTCAACATCGGCTGCGGCTTCTGCGCCAACTGCGAGCGCGGCCTCACCGGCTTCTGCCTCACCCTCTCCGACAAGTCCGTCATGCCCGGCATGGCCGGTGCCGCATACGGCTTCGCCGGAATGGGCCCCTACGCCGGCGGTCAGGCCCAGCTCCTCCGCGTCCCCTACGGCGACTTCAACGCCCTCGTCCTTCCCGAAGACGCCTCCGCAAAAGAAAAAGACTACGTCATGCTCTCCGACATCTTCCCCACCGGCTGGCACTCCACCCGGCTCGCAAACCTCGAGCCCGGCCAGTCCATCATCATCTACGGCGCAGGCCCCGTCGGTCTCATGGCCGCCATGTCCGCCCGCATCCAGGGCGCCAGCCAGATCTTCGTCGTCGACGGAAAGGCGGACCGCCTCGCCCTCGCCCAACAGATCGGCGCTACCCCCATCGACACCATGAAGGGCGACGTCGGCGATCAGATCCGTGAGCTCACCAACGGCCTCGGCGCAGACTGCGGTGCGGAGTGTATCGGCTACCAATGCCACAACCCCGCCGGCAAGGAGGTCCCCAACCTCGTCATGAACTCGCTCGTCGATGCCGTCAAAGCCACCGGCTCCATCGGCGTCGTCGGCGTCTTCATCCCCAAGGATCCCGGAGCCGACGACAAGCTCGCCAAGGTCGGCCAGATCGCCTTCGACTTCGGCAAGTTCTGGTTCAAGGGTCAGAAGATGGGCACCGGCCAGTGCAACGTCAAGGCCTACAACCGCCGCCTCGCCGACCTCATCCACCACGGCAAGGCCAACCCCTCGGTCATCATCTCGCACGAGCTTCCGCTCGAGCAGGCCCCCGACGCCTACAAGCACTTCGACAACCGCGACGAAGGCTGGACCAAGGTCATCCTCCACCCCAACGCCGCATAACCACCACCCGCAACGAAGGAGGCCGAAGCCCCAAAGCTTCGGCCTCCTTCCTAAAGCTCGTTCTCCGTACCTACCGCCTCTTCACCTTAAACCGATCCTTCTCCTCCCACTCCGCCTTCGCAGCCGACGCATCCTTCAGCCGAAACATCGTAGCCTTCAGCTCGTTCTTACCCAGCTCAAATCGCACATAGTGGAAGTTCGGGAAATCCTTGTCCTGGTAAAGGTCTTGCGGTGTCCTGTCCACCTCGTACGGCCGCGCCCCTCCTCCACCCGAGACCAGGTACGTCACCCCGCCCACCTCCGCCCGCTCATAGTTGTGGATGTGCCCCGCCGTAACCAGCATCTGCGCATGCATCGTCGCTTGGGTAGCCGTCAGGTAGTCCCTCAGAGCAATCTCATTTGGCCGCGGATTATGATCCACCTCGATCCGCGTCTGGATATCCGCGACCGGCGGATGATGCAGCCCGATCATCACAAAATCCACCGTCTTCGGCAGCCCCCTTAGCTGCGCATCCAGCCACGTCCGCTGCGCACTTCCATCCGTCAGCTCCGACATCGTATCCAGCTGGATCATGTAGATCCGCGTCCCCAGCGCAACCGAGTACCACCGCCTGCCCCGCAGCTCCGGGAACGCCGTCCACCAGTTCTCCACCCCCTGCTCCGCGCCGCCCGCCAACTCATGGTTCCCCATCGCGGGATACACCCGGAGCCCCGCAGCCTTCCATGGCGCGCTCTCCACCCTGTAGTTCTCGTAGTCCGCCGCATCGCTGCCCCGGTACGGAACATCGCCCGTCAACTGCACCGCCGCGGGCCTCTCCTCGGCGATCCGCTCCACCAGCATCTTTCGCGCCTTCGGGTTCGCCACCTCAAAGTTTGCAGGGTCGTGAAATCGCATATCCCCATACGCAATCACGCTGACGTGCTTGCCCAGATCCGCGTCCGTCACCGAAAACGTCGGCCCCGCCCCTACCTGTTGAGCCCCACCGCTCACCGCCTGCACACCCAACATCGCCATCAAAACGACACATCGCACTAAGATCATCCGCGCAGTATAGGAGCTCATTGCTAACCGCGCGTCAACGCAACACGGCGGCCACCTCCCGTCCGCCGGATCCCCATTCCCGCGCACAGCAACATCGGGCACAGGCCGCTCATCACCTCCCACTTTGGCGGGCACTCAGGCCACGCCCGCCCGCGCTCCCTTACCTCTCCGCCATCTCCACCGCCTGCGCCACCGTCGTCCCATCTGAAATCTCACGGAAGTCACCGTGTTCCGAGTGCTGCTTCCGGCTGATCGCCTTGAAGAAGATCGCCCGCCCGTTGATATCCGTGTCGATCAGCGTCGTCTTCCACTCACCCGCAGTCGTCGGCGACCGCTCCGTCGCAAATCGGCTCCCCGCATGGATCGTCGCCAGGATTCCAAACCCGATACTCACATCCTGTGGCAGCGATCCCTCCAGCCTGTGCAGCCGCACCGCCTTCGGGTCCACCAGCATCGACCCGCTCATCCCATGCAGCACACGCTCCTCCAGGCTCTGCGGCTGGTAGTCCGGGTTCGGCCGGAAGTCGATCCGCTCGTACGTGCCATCCATCCGCGCATTCTCAAACAGAAAAGCCTTGGGAAGCAGCTCCAGCATCTGCTTCGCCTTCTCCTCATCGTTCTTCAGCGCCTGCTCCTTCCGCGCAAACCCCGCCGGGTCCGCCACAATCCCCGCCAGCCGTCCACGCTCCTGGCCGACCCGATCCCCACTCAGCGGAACTCCGTCCTCCGCTATCAGCATCCGCACCTTTCCGCTCTTCGTCTCGACCACCTTCTCCGTCCACAGGTGCCCGCCCGTCCTGTCAGACCGCTCCTTGGATACATACTCGTAGAGTCCCCTGTGCTCCGACGCCGAGCGCTCATGCTCCAGCAGCGTCTTCACCATCTCCTTCGGCTCTGCGACCTGCGACCCGGCCATCCCGCAACTCAGTCCCACCAGACACATCAAACCTGCAACCCGTACTGACCCCATTCATATCCCCGATCCAACGCCCAAGCTCCGCAAAGCATATACGCCCTGCGGTTAAACGCGCCTGAACTTCAACATCCGGAGCTACACTGTCGGCTACCCGATGCCGATCTCCTCCGCGCCCGAGCCCAACCCGGCCCAGCAAACCAACCCGATGCTCGGCGAACCTGAGCTCGTCGCCAACGACGTCCAGATCGTCCCACCCGATGCCGGACCCGGCAAGCCCCGCCGCGCCGCAGCCGCCTTCATCTTCCTCACCGTCACCCTCGACATGCTCGCCCTCGGCATGATCGCGCCCGTCCTTCCCCGCCTCATCATCGACTTTCTGCACGGCAACGAGGTCTCCACCTCCCAGATGATCGGCGTCTTCGGCACCCTCTTCGCCGCCATGCAGTTCGTCTTCTCGCCCGTCCTCGGCTCCCTCTCCGACCGCTTCGGCCGCCGTCCCATCGTCCTTCTCTCCAACTTCGGCCTCGGCCTCGACTACATCGTGATGGCCCTCGCACCGACGCTCCCGTGGCTCTTCCTGGGAAGAGTCATCTCCGGCCTCACCGCCTCCTCCATCCCCACCGCCTTCGCCTACCTCGCCGACGTCACCCCCCGCGAGCGCCGCGCTGTCGCCTTCGGCATGCTCAACGGAGCCTTCGGCATCGGCTTCGTCCTCGGCCCCGCGCTCGGAGGCATCCTCGGCAACATCAACCCGCGCCTCCCCTTCTGGGTCGCCGCCGGCCTCTCCCTCCTCAACGGTTGCTACGGCCTCTTCGTCCTCCCCGAGTCCCTTCCCCCAAACCTCCGCAGCCCCTTCTCCTGGAGCCGCGCCAACCCCGTCGGCTCCCTCGACCTCTTCCGCAGCGCCAAAGGCCTCGTCCCCCTCGCCGGTCTCCTTCTCCTCGGCTACATCGCCCAGCAGTCCCTCGCCAACGTCTACGTCATCTACGCAGACTTCCGCTACGGCTGGACCGATCGCACTGTCGGCCTCTCCCTCGCGCTTATCGGCATCTTCACCGCGCTCTACGGCGTCTTCCTCGTCAAACCAGCCGTCGCTCGACTCGGTGAACGCCGCTGCATGATCATCGGCTTCCTCGGAGCCTCGCTCGGCTACCTCTGCTTCGGCCTCTCCCGCACCGGCCTCCTCTTCTGGCTCGGGATCCCCATCCTCAACCTCATGAGCCTCACCTGGCCCTCCGCTCAATCCATCATGTCCCGGTCCATCGGCCCCTCCGAACAGGGACAGCTCCAGGGAGCCGTCAACTCCCTCCGCGGCATCTCCGGCCTCGTCGGGCCCGGCCTCTTCACCTGGATCTTCTCGAAGTCCATCGGCCCCCACCCCATCATCCACGCCCCCGGCATGCCCTTCTACACCGCCTCCGCCATGCTCCTTGTCGCCCTTCTCCTCACCCTCTCATCCACCCCCCAGCCCAAAACACCCACATCCGCCTGAGACCCGCCCAACACTCCCGGCCAGCCTCGCCCGCGCTTCAATGCCCCTCATCCTCCCACCGCGCTAAAGCCTCCGGATTCATCTCCATCCGCACCATCTCCAGCTCATCCTTCTCCAGATTCACCACCACCATCCGCACCCATACCCCGTCCGGCTGCACATACACCAGGGACGTCTCGCGCTCGCTCCTCGAACGCACCATTGGCGTCCACCCCGCACCCAGCTTCGCCTTCACCATCCTGTCGATCTCCGTCCGGTCGGCACCGGCCGGAAAGCTCTCATACGTCACCACCCGCATCCCACGCACGCCGCCACGCGTCGCCCCCCGGGCAACCAGGCTCATCGCCCACATCATCGGCACACCCCGCCCGTGCACGTGGTATCGCTCATCCACCGCCCGCACCAGCCCGTCGAACCCATCGCCCTTCGACGATGCCGACGCCACAACCCCCACGCAGCAGAGGCAAACAATCATCAACGTCGTCATCACGCCCATCCGCCGCATCACTTCCCTCCCTTCCGTCCCGCCGCTCCACTGCCCTGCGGAACACCGTAGCTCGCCCCCGCCCGCGTCAGCTCGTCGACCGTCATCCGGCCCTTCAGGTGCACAAACGTCAACTCCGTCGGCTCCGCCGCAATCACCATCAGCTCGCTGAACTGCCCATCGTTATCCGTCCTGATCCAAACGTCCGTCGACTCCGTCGCGCTCCGGTTCTTCACCACGTGCGACCACTTCGACTCGTCCAGCCGACCCCGGAACTGCACCACGTCCTCCATCCTGTACTGCCCCGGCTTCGCATACTCATACGACCGCACATACACAAAGTCCATCTTGCCCATCAACCTCTTCGCATCGGCATCGTCGTGTCCGACAAACTTGGCCGCCATCGCGAGCATGCTCTTGTCCAGGTTGACCTCCGTCACCTCCTTCGCACCCTGCTCAAACTTGTCCGCCCCCGCCAGCATCGGATCGCTCTGCAGCGGCTTGTCCCCGGGTTCAGCCGGATCACCCACCGCCACCACCTCCACCCTTGTCGCAGCCCCGCCCATCGGCAGGAGAGGTGCCGCCATCGCAGCCCTCCACCCATTCGTTCCCACCAGCAGCACCGCCGCAACAAACAGGGATGTCGTTCCCCGCAAACCTGATCTTCCCGTCTCTCTCATCGCACCTCTCCCTTCAATCCCGCCTGCTCGACCTTTCGCTGAGCCTCCGCCAGCGATCTTCCCGTAATCCGCATCGCCACATCGAACTGTTCCTTCGTCTCCATCGCCTGCCGCCTCTCCATCCGTCCCTCGTGCATCAGCCATCCGCCGCACAAAGCCCCCAGCAGAAACGCAGCCGCGACCGCCTTCCACCACGGAGCATGGCTGATCCGCCCGGCTCCCCGGCCCTCCGCCCGCTCCACCATACGGTCCGCAAACCCCGCCGGCGGCTCCACACGCCGCAAACCTTCCCGCAACCTCGTCTCCAGATCAGCCACGCACATACTCCTTCAGCACTACCTTCGCCTTCCTTCGCAACATCTCCAGCCCGCGCCGCAGATCGCTCTTCACCGTCGCCAGTGGCTGCCCCAGCGCCGCCGCCATCTCCTCCGGCGTCATCTCTTCCTGGTACCGCAGCACCACCGCCGCCCTGTAGCTCGCCGGCAGACTCAGCACCATCTCTTCCACGCACATCGACATCCGCTCACCGCCCGCCCCCCGCACCTCAGGCGCCGCATACCGCTCGTCCTCCCACTCCTCCTTCACCAGCTCCAACCCGCGAGACCTACGCCGCAGCGCATCCGTCGCGCGACACATCGACACCCGCCGCAGCCAGAACCGCACATGCTCCTCGCTCTCCATCCGCCCGAGAGCGCCGTGCAGTTCCAGAAACACATCCTGAGCTACCTCCTCCGCTGCTCCCGTATCCCCAAGCATCCGCAGCGCAATGGAGTACACCATCCTCTGGTGCTCCTCCACCAACCTCCGAAACTCGCTCGCCGCAATCGTCATTGCCTGTTACTCGCCTATACGCAAACCAGCGAGGATTCGAACGCAAAATCTTCTTGACTCCCATCGTTCCTGATCACGCCCCACCGGCCGCTCACTCGTCCGCTTTGCACCCGTCGCTCACGAAGCAACGAAAGGTTCACCTATCTCATCAATATTGATGTATAAGAAGCTCATATCTGAACACCATGTCAACCGCCCTCGTCACCCCCTATCTCGCCCCTCACATCGCCGGCTACGCCGAAGAGCCAGCGCAGGACCTCTCCAACCCGGAGGTCCGGCGCCGCCTCTCCCCCGCCGCGATCGAAGGCTTCCTCCGCATCATGGATCTTTGGAACGTCCGCGACGCCGATGCCCGCCAACTCCTCGGAGGCCTCTCCACCGGCTCCTTTCACGCGTTCAAAAAGCAGGAGAAGCAACGCACCCTGGCACACGACACCCTCACCCGCGTCTCGCTTCTCATCGGCATCTTCAAGGCGCTCAACATCCTCTACTCGGAGCCACTCGCCGACGCCTGGATTACCCTCCCCAACCGCAACCCCGTGTTCCGCGGAGCCACACCCCTCGCCTACATCCTCCAGCAGGGCCTGCCCGGAATGCTCGAGGTCCGTCGCCTCCTCGACAGCCGCCGCGGAGGCCAGTAGACCGCATGCATCCGGCCCCAACACCTCAGATCACCCCATGAAAATCCCCAAGTCCGACCTCCGCCTCAAAGACACCCACCGCCTCATCGCCTCCAGGTACTCCGAGTCCGGCACCGTCCTTTCACGCCTGTCCGCGAGCTCCGACACCCTTGGCAACCTCCTCGAGCTCGACGACGCCACCAACGACCGCTTCCTCGGCGAAGAAGGCCTGCTCCCCGGCATCGGCATTCACGAGCTCGTCTACGGCATCCGCTACGCCCACATCGTCAACGCCGCCTTCACCCACGCCTCACCCTCCGGTGGCCGCTTCAACTCGCCCACCCGCGGCGCCTGGTATGCCTCCCTCGACCGCCCCACCTCCCTCGCCGAGATCGCCTTCCACAAGCTCCGCCACCTCGAAGAGATCGACTGGCCGCACGAAGAGATCTCCACCTCCGACGACTACCTCGCCGACATCACCAGCCCCTTCCACGACCTCCGCACCACACCTTCGCTCGCTCCGGAAGCCGGTCCGCCATCCACGGCAGCCTCATCATCGCGCCTGGGTTCTTCCGTTGAACTCGTCGGAGAACCTCCGGCTCCCGGCAACCCGTCCTTCGCGGCATCCTCTGAAAAGGTCGGCCCCGCTTCCACAGAGCTCCTGGCCACCAACCAATTCCTCCGCTACCTCGAACCCGACCCTATCCCCACCTGCTACACCCGCCCGCAGCGCCTCGCCGGCCGCCTCCTCGCCCGCAAGTCCAACGGCATCATCTATCCCAGCGTCCGTCGACCCGCAGGCACCTGCCTCGTCGTCTTCCGGCCGGCGCTCGTTTATAACGTCCGCCGCGGCGCTCGCGTCGAGCTGCGCCTGCACCGCAACCGTCCCTTCCGCCAGTCACAGGCACGCGAAGTCCCCATCCCCAGGTCGTAGCTGCTGCCTCACCGGGTGCCTGAAGCTGAAGCTCCGCCCCTTAGTAAATAATGCGCAGCGACATCTGTATATTGCGTGGACTCCCGATTGTATTCACGACCTGCCCCAGGCCCTGGTTGTTGGCCGTGGACAACAACGAGTATTGGTTCGCTATGTTGGCCGACGTCGATATCGTCGAATCATAGGCAGGGTTCGTATTGCCGCTTCCTATTCCAACCGAATTTCCCGGAATATCGAAGCTCGACGAGTTCGTCAGGTTATACACGTCAAAGGTGTACTTCACGGTCACCCGGTCGGATATCCTCGTGTTCTTCACCAGCGAAAGATCGGCGCGCTTCTGAAAGGCCTGCCGAAAGATGTTTCGCTGGCCTGTACTGAACGTCGTCTCAAACACGTCGCACACCGGAGCTCCCGCGGTACTCACGCCGCACGCCGGCACGCCATTCGTCCCCGGCGCAACCAGCGGCACCGCGAACGCCGTCGGATCCAACGCAAGCCCCGTCGCGTTTCCGTCCGCATCGCTCCCCACAAATCCTCCGCTATGCCCGGTCTTCGCCATCTGAGGCGTAACTCCCGCCTTGAGCGGCAGAATAGGATTCGTAATTCCATCGTTCGAGCTATAGAAGAGGCTTCCGACTGCTCCCGAATAATCCTCCACAGAGTACGGCTGTCCGGACTGCAGCACCGTGAGGCCCGTGACCTGCCAGCCGTTCGTAACGCGACCCAGCAACGACGTCTGACTCAGCAGATTCGGAAACTGGTACGTATAAATGAAGTTGATGATATGGGTGCGATCAAAGTCCGAAGATGCATATCCGCTTCTGAGATTCAGCGGGTTGTTGCCGTTGTAAAACAACCCCAAACCGCTCTGCTCATCGAGCGAATGCGAGTAGGTGTACGAAAAACCGACCTGTAGCCCGCGAGTCATGCGCTTATCCACATGGAGCTGCAGTGCGTCGTACGCGCTCACTCCATTCGCCCTGTAACTCACGGAATTGATCGAATATCCAAGAAATGGCGTGCGCAGGTCGACATTCCCTCCGTCATAGGTGTTATTCGGCTCTGTAGTGAGCGGATTCCCGTCCTGGTCCAGGGTCTGGTATCCGTAGTTGTAAATCTCCCCATTCACCGGTTTCGACGCCGAAGCTAAGACAGGCTGATTGAATGGGACAGGGATAACGCCATGGCGCCCCCGGTTCCCTACATATCCAAGGTCGATCGCCAGGTCGTTCCTCGGCTGCCATTGCACGTCCAGCGCAAAGTTCTCCGTGTAAGGCAGCTTGTTGTTGATGTCGTACGAGCCGAATGGAAACGTCTGGTCACCGTTCCGGATCGCGGCCGCATTAGGCAGATACTGTGCAAAGGTCGCCGGGTTACCCGAGGGCGGAGCTGGCGAAGTCGTCCCGAACGGGTTCGAGAGCGTAGCCCCCGCCGGTGCGTTTACCGGGATCACGAACGGCGGCTCCTGTGTCACGCCGAACGGTCCGCTGATGCCGCTTCCTGCACCCGGCGAGAAGTACGTAAAGTACTCGCCACGGTCGTAGTACAGCCCGAATCCCCCGCGAACCACCAGCTTGTCTCTGAAACTCTTCGGACTAAACGCAAAGCCCAGTCGAGGAGCGATCCCCCATTGCCGTCCCTTCAGCGTCGAGTTGCTCACGCCAGAGGTTGAGAACAGCTTGTTATTACCCGCGATAATGAAGCCGTCGCTCGTGATCGTGTCCGAGCCGGCGTTGTACGCATACCGGGAAGGATCGAAGTTGAAAAGGTTGCCGTACTTCTCCGTAAGCGGCCCGTCCCAGTCATACCGAATACCGGCAGTCAGGCTTAGGCTCGGCGTCGCCTGAAACTTGTCCTGCACATAGGAGCCCACCTGATTCGACCTGTAATAGCGGTTACTCGCTCCAAGCAGAAGCTGGCTCGAACTCCCGGTTCGCAGCTTGCCGATCAGAAAGTCCGAGAAGTTGTTGAAGCTAAGATTGGCCGAGCTCGTCCGACGATTGCGGATATTCAGCTGCGTATAGCTGTAGCTCGCGCCCATCGTCAGCGTGTGCTTGCCCAGAGTAAGGATGAGGTCGGTCGCCGGCGAAATGCGATTCTGAAACACACCCGTGCGGTTGAACGTGCTCGTATTTCCGATATTGAGCGACTTGCTCGGGCTGCCGTAGCTGTTACGGATGTTAATTCCTGGAAATTGCGTATATCCGAATAGATTGATGCCGGCCTGAGTTGGTGTCAGCGCCTGGTCGTCCGACGAATACGCCTTCTCCCTCGCCAGGCCTAGAACCTGCGTCCAGTTGATGCGCGGAGACACCGCGATTGCATTCGTGATCGATCCAACGTGCGCGCCCGAATCCAGATGCTGCGCAAACCCATCCGTCGTCGAGTTCGTGTACGGCGAAACGGAGGGATCGTGCTGGTAGAAGTACTTGGCTGAAAGCACATCGCCCTTCGTCACATTCCAATCCAGGTCGGCAACCGCCTGGTCTGCTGTAAAGGATGGTCGCCCAAACAACGTCGCATTTGAGTCGATACTGCTCAACGGGGTCTGCGCCGAAGGCACAAGGTACCTTCCATTTGGCAGCTTGAAGCTGAGCAGTGCGAGGGCGGCCGGATCGACCTGCGCCGCTGTAATCGGCGTTACACCCTGAAACATCGAATCGTTCGCGGCCCTTACCAGCGCCTGCGCGCTCCGGTCGTCGGAAAGCCCCTGCGGAACCAGCAGGTTCGACGTCCCGGAGCTCTGGTCCGACACCCGAATCGCGTTGTAACCGATAAAGCCGAACAGCTTATCCTTGATGATTGGTCCGCCGATCGTTCCACCCGCCGTAAACCGATGCAGCTGCGGCACCTTCTGATTCGCGGGAATACTCGCATCATTCTTGTAGAAGAAGGGCGCCGCATTCAGCCAGTCCGTGCCGCGATACAAATACGCCTGGCCATGGATGTCGTTCGTCCCCGCTCGCGTGCTCATATCAATGTGCGCTCCGCTCGTCGAGCCCTGCTGCGCGTCGTACATCGATGTGTTCACCCGAATCTCCTGGATAAACTCCGGCGCCGGTGTCGGAATCGCCTGGCCAATCGCGTCATACACCGATGTCGCCGTCAGAATCTGCCCGCCGGATCCGAAGCCCTCACCGGTGTTCGGCACCACGCGTCCACTCGAAACCTGGCTCGTGCTCTTCCCGTTGAAGAGATTGCTCGTGTCCACACCGTTGAAGAGAAATGTGTTGCTCGTGTCGCGCTGCCCATTCGCCCAGATAGGCTGGTTGCCAAGCCCCGTCTGCGTTCCGGTTCCGCTCAAAAGCTCCGCACTTACACCCGGCGCAAGCACCGCAAGCTGCGTAAAGCTGCCAGTGGCCAGGGGGACGTTCTCGATCTGCTGGCGATCGAGGACATATCCGTTCGTCGTATCTACCGCATTCAACAAGGGTGCCGCATCCACCGTAATCTGCTGATCGACCGTGCCCACCGACAGCCGCGCGTTCAGACTTACCGTCCGCTCGGCCTGTACAGAAATATTCGGGAACTTCGCAGCCGAAAATCCCGATCTTGTCACCGTCACCGTGTACTGACCAATCGGCAGGTTATAAAAGGCGTACCCACCCGAGCTCCCGGATACAGCGCTGCGGGTCAACCCCGTGCCCTGGTCCCGAAGCGCCACTGTCGCCTCCGGCACGGTGCTACCCTGCTGGTCCGTCACCGTTCCCAAAATGGCGCCAAACGTCTGCTGCGCCTGCGTCGAAGAGACAGCACCGACAGCCAGCACAACCGCACACACACCCCTAACCCATCTCATCTCAAACATCGATGCCTCCGAACGGCGAGCAAGATCCCAGGGCCAAGGAGCACGGAACAGACTCCTCCTCCAGACGCGAAGGGCAAACCCAGACCCGCAGGTCCACCTTAGAGAGCTTCGGTTGCGCCGGTAAATCCCCTTCGCTCCTGCTAGGTCACAGGAATATTGCCTTATGTTTTTCAGTTAGGTGCAGCGTAACACCACGGCTCTCGGAGAGAGCAGATTATCTAGACAATTCGACGATGTGAAAGTCAGCAATCTTATCCGTTCAATCTATTGCCTTCGTCGGGTCTTCAACACGCAAACGCCCGACGCCCTAACCCTGGCCGCAACTACACAGGAGACGTGCCGCCTTATATACGCGCCAAGGACGCTAATTCAGCAAGCAGTAACAAGCACCGCCTAGCATGGCCCCATGCGCTTGAGCTTCGTCATCCCCGCGTACAACGAAGAGGCCTACCTGTCTGCCTGTCTCCAATCCATACTCGAGCAGACGCGCGACCTCGTCATTCCGGCCGAGATCATCGTCGTCAACAATGCCAGCACGGACAATACGCGCCAGGTAGCTCTGTCTTTCCCCGGCATCGTGCTGATCGATGAGCCGCGCAAAGGTCTTACTCACGCCCGACAGGCAGGCTTCGCCGCCAGCACCGGCGACCTCATCGCAAACGTCGACGCCGACTCACGGCTTACACCGGGTTGGGTCCTCAAGGTACTCAGCACCTTCGCAGAAAACCCCACGCTCGCCGCCCTCAGCGGCCCGCTCCTCTACTACGAACTCACGCCCGTGCAGAACTCCCTCGTTCGGATCTTCTACGCCGCCGCCTGGTTGACCTACGCTCTCAATAGGTATCTCCTCGGCGTCGGTTCAATGGTTCAGGGCGGCAACTTCGTCGTCGAACGCCGCGCTCTCCAGGCCATCGGTGGTTACAATCTCGAGATCTCCTTCTACGGAGAAGACACAGACACCGCCCGCCGCCTGAACGAAGTCGGAGACGTGCAGTTCACCCTTGGCCTGAAGATGTTCTCCTCGGCGCGTCGGCTCAGGCGCGAGGGCTTCATGGCCACCGCGGCACGCTACTCGGTCAACTACCTTTGGACGACCTTTCTCAAAAGACCCTTCACTCTCAAGCATGCAGATATCCGTGAACAGCTGAGCAACTGATCCGTTCCCGGATAGCGGCTCAGCCCCTCAGGCTCCAGGCGCTAGCGCAGCTCCTCAGGCAGCCTCGAGGTCCGTCTCCAGTTCATTCACGCCGTTGAATGCCAGCCCCAGCGGCCGAGCCACAACATGGTTGCGTGCCAGGCGTACCAGCCGTATCGCCGCGAGCAAGGCCAGCGGCGCTCGTCCATTGGTCCATAGCTCCGACAACGGACGCATAACTCCTTCAGCATCCGGATGGAACGCGCGCTGGTCCCATCGCTGCCAGCCCGGGATAAAGTGCGGGAAGTCACTCACCGCATCCAGCGTAGAGTGGACAATTCTTTGCTCCCACGGCCGTGCATACTGGTCCAGAAACAACACGTGACTTCGACGCTCCACACGTATCTCCTGCACAAACTCACCGAAACTTTTCGCATTGGTCAGATTGATATTCGCGTTCGGCTCAAGGCTGTGTCGATCTCCACCGGAGATCAGAAGCTGCTTCGTGTCCGCGGCCAGCACACGAACCGCCTGGTTCTCCCGTGCGTGTCGCAAACCATTGAGCTCGATAGCATGGATAGCATCGCCGCTCTCCCGCAGAATTCGACGCACCTCCGCCTCATGGCGCTCGCGGCCGATCGAGTGCAGATCCCACAAAGGGTGGTTCAGTATCGTAAGCACCTGCGAGGTGGCATGGAGCTCTCGGAGCATGGAAAGCAGCTTCGAGTCCGATGGAGATTCCGTAAACTCACTGAACCGCGCCATCCAGGCATACCCCTCCGCACTCGGCAGGTTATGGATGCCAAGGTGAAACACCGTCTCCCCAAACGGAGCCGTCCACTCCACCGACACCGGAATATGTCGGGCCGACGCTACCGCCCGTAGCAGCATCGGAGCCTCAACACTGTCGTGATCCGTTATCGAAATCAGCGGCGTCAGGCCGAGCCGCTGCAGCTGCCCGTGCTCCAGGTCATACGCCATGCGCGGCTGCAACGGCGGCCGCCAGTGTGCCGCATCGAAGTCAAACTCAATCCCATTCCGTTCCCGGCAGGCTCGCTGGTAGAAGTTCAAAAGGGTCGTGAGACATGGAATATCCGTACCCATCTTATGAAGAAATCGAAGGCTCTCCTTGGAGACGCTGGTATGACTGTGCAGCGATACGCCCGTCGCGTAAGGAGACGCAGCTGTCGACTCTCTCCAACGGTATGAGACCTGAGAACTTGGTTTCATCATCATTCCCCCTTGAGCTTGGTCGTCCGAGGCCAGTCTCGAAGCTCATTGCATATCGCCCATGAGAGGAACAATAAAATTGCACAAATCTCAGTGCACGGAGCTCACCCGCACCTGCTCCTTACTGCCGCGCAACTGGCAGCGCAAACGTAAATACTGATCCGTGGTCTGGCTGGCTGGTCACCGTCAGGCTTCCCTGATGCGACTCCACGATCGCCCGGCTTATCGCCAGACCCATCCCCGTTCCCGGTGTACTTCCGCTCTGCCCCCTTGCTCGATAGAGACGATCGAAGATCAGCGGCTGCTCCCCCGCGTCGATCCCGATCCCACGATCCGCCACACTGGTCAGCACATATCCGCCCTTCTGCTCCGCTGTAACAAAAATCGGCGTGTCAGGCTTTGAGTACTTCGCCGCGTTCTCCAGCAGATTGCAAAGCACCTTCCCCACCATCTCCGCGTCCGCCGAAACCCGCGGAAGCTCAGGCAGATTTACCGTGATGGGATGTGTGCTCGACACCCACGCGCAACTCTCCCGAGCCTGCTCCACCACATCCGCAATCGCCACCGGGGCGAAGTTCATATGGACCTCCCTCGCCTCGATCTGCGCCATCTCCACCGCCTGCCCCACAAGCCGGTTCAACCGGTCCGACTCCTCGTCCACAATCGTCAGCAGCTCGCGCCGGTTCTCCTCGCTCATTCCATCCATCGCCAGCAGGGAGCTCGCGGCTCCCTTGATCGAGGTCAGCGGCGTCCTCAGCTCGTGCGTAATCGAGTCGAGAATCAACGTGCGCAGTCGCTCGCTCTCCTTGTTGGCCTCGCTCTTCGCCACATCCTCCAGCGCCTGCGCCCGGTCGAGAGCGATCGAAACCAGGCCGCCGATCGCCTGGAAGCTCTCCGGCGAAAGCCGAACGCCCCGCAGCACCAGCAGGCCTCGCGGGCGAACTCCCGCACGAAGCGGGATCCGTGACTCCTCACCCGGCGTCGCCTCAGGCCCGCGAAGCGCTAGCGCCAGCTGCCGGTAATGAGGAACCTCGACCCCGGACACCCGGTGCAATCCAGCCTGATAGAGTCGATCTCCCTCCAGCAGGTACAGCACCACAGACTCCGCCCGGCACGCGTTGTTGATCAGCTCCGGAAGCGCATTCACCAGTGCCGCAACATTGTCCGTCTGCAGCAGCTCGCGGCTCAACGTAAACAGCACCTCCACCTCGCGCTGCCGAACCCGCGCCTCCGCCGCTTCATCACGCGCCTTCTGCGCCAGCCGGCTCCCGATAACGCTGGTTGCAAGAAACGCCAGCAGCGCCAGCCAGTTCTCCGGGTCGGAGATCGTAAACGTGCCGATCGGCGGCAGAAAGTAAAAGTTGTAACAGACCGTGGCAACAATCGAAACCGCGACAGCGTACCGTAAACTCCAGCGCGCCGCCAGCACCAGGATAAAAAGCAGCAGCGTAAGCGCGACCGTTGTAGGGTTGACGTGGAACCAGCGCCGGTACAGGACAACAATCCCGGCAAGAGCGCCGAAGGCCAGCATCCACCGGGTGATCGCCGTAACGCGCTGCGAGTTCATGAGGAGCATTCTACGGCGTGCCGGAACTTCGAGATCCAACCCGCAAGTCACCCGAAGACTGGCTGCTCACCACCGAAACTGAGAAGCAGCGCGGCCGCTTCAAGGTCTTCCTCGGCTACGCCCCCGGCGTCGGCAAGACCTTCAGCATGCTCAGCGAAGGCATCCGCCGAAAGAGCCGCGGCGAAGATGTCGTCATCGGCATCGTTGAAACTCACGGCCGCAGCGGCACCGCCGAACTCGCCGCAAAGCTGGAGCAGGTGCCACGCCGCGAGGTCGACTACAAAGGCACACTCTTCTCCGAGATGGACGTCGATGCCATCCTCGCCCGCGCCCCCCAGGTAGCCCTCATCGACGAGCTCGCCCACACCAACATCGAAGGCAGCCGCCTCGCCAAACGCTACGAGGATGTGCTGCTCCTCCTCGAACACAGGATCGACGTCCTCAGCACCGTCAACATCCAGCACGTGGAGAGCCTCGCGCCCCGCGTGCAGGCGCTCACCGGCATCGGTGTCCGCGAGCAGGTGCCCGACTGGGTACTCGACCGCGCCGACGAGATCGTCATCTGCGACGTCACGCCAGAGGCTCTCGTCACACGCATGCGGCGCGGCGATATCTACCCGTCCGATCGCGTCGAGCGGTCCCTCGCCAACTTCTTCCGGCGCGGAAATCTCATCGCCCTCCGCGAAATGGCCCTGCAGCGCGTCACCCGCGCCGTAGACCGCACCCTCGACGACTACGTCAAACGCAAGCGGCTCGGTGCCCACTGGACCGTAGCCGAAAAGGTGGCGGTCTGCATCAGCTCCAATCCCCAGGCCCGCGACCTCATCGCACGCGGCGCTCGCCTCGCGGACGCCCTCGACGCCGAGCTCTACGTCCTGCACGTCTCACGCGCTGGTGACGACCAGCCCGAACACAAACGAACCCTCGACGCCAGCCTCCAGCTCGCCTCCAACCTCGGTGCCCAAATCGTCCATCTCACCGGCAAAGACACCGCTCGGGCAACCGCGTCCTTCATCCGCGAGCACCGGATCTCCCAGGCCATCGTCGGCCGGTCCGCCACGCACGGCCTCCGCTCCTACCTCTACTACCTCGCCCTGCAGAAGTTCATGGCCGAAGCGCCCCACGTCGATCTGCACATCGTCACGCAGGAGAACACGTGAGACGCATCCTCGTCGTCGACGACGAACCGCAGATCACCCGCATGCTCCGAACCTCGCTCGGCAGCAGCGGCTACGCCGTCACCACCGCCGCAAACGGGCTCGAAGCCTTCGACCGCTTCACCTCCGAACAGCCGGACCTCATCATCACCGACCTCGCCATGCCGGAGATGAATGGCCTCGAGCTGACCGAGGCCGTGCGCCGCGTCGCCCAAACGCCCATCATCGTCCTCAGCGTCCGTGACACCGACACCATGAAAGTGAAGGCCCTCGACGAGGGCGCCGACGACTACCTCACCAAACCGTTCAGCATGCCGGAGCTCCTCGCTCGCGTTCGCGCGCTCCTGCGCAGATCCGCCGATCCCGCGACGCTCGCGTCACACCTCGAAGTTGGCGCATTCGTGCTCGATACCGCCGCCCACACCGCCACTCTCTCCGGCCAGGAGCTCCACCTCACCCCCAAGGAGTTCGACCTCCTTGCTCTGCTCCTCCGCAACCCCGACCGCGTCATGACGCACAAGGTTCTTCTGCGCTCCATCTGGGGCCCATCCGCGCAGGGTCAGCCCGAGTACATCCGTGTGCTTGTCGGTCAGCTCCGGAAAAAACTGGACCGCGGAGATGGACAAAGCTTCATCCAAAGCGAGCCCTGGGTCGGCTATCGCCTGCGCCCAGACGTCGCCGCCGCCGGAGAGTAACTCCCCGCACACCAAAACTTACGACTTCTTTACAACTTCTCTACGGACTTTCTACGCCTCCCGGCCTTGAAATAGGTCTCGAGGAATTAGATGAAGTCCCCCTTGCAACTCCTTCCGGCTCTCCTCCCCTTGGCTCTTGCAGCAACTCTCTTTGCACAGGACGCGACTACACCGGACAAACTCGCCGGTCGCGACGCGGATATCCGCGAGCTCCACCGTCAGCTCGACCAGATCTCCGCGCGCCTCTCAGCCCTCGAAGCCGAAGGTCACACCTCCGCACCTCCCGTCATCTCCGCCGCAGCCTCCGCACCCACACCCACGCCCGCGCACGCACCGACCCTCACCTCCGCAGACGCGCCCGCCTTTACGTTCTTCCGCGGAACCACCGTCAACGTCGGCCTCGACGGTTACTTCGGCTACAACTTCAACCAACCCGTCGGCCGCGTCAACCTCCTTCGCGCCTACGACGTCAGCAGCAACAGCTTCAGCATCAATCAGGCGAGCCTCGTCCTCGAGCGTCTTCCCACCCCCGAGAGCCGCCTCGGTGGTCGCATCGACCTCCAGTTCGGGCAGGCCACGGAAGCCCTCCAGGGCTCGCCCCTCAACGAGCAACGCCCGCAGGTCTGGCGCAATCTCTTTCAGGCCTACGGCAGCTACCTCGCTCCCGTCGGCTCGGGCCTCCAGATCGACTTCGGCAAATGGGCCAGCTCCCTCGGAAACGAGGGCAACTACACAAAGGATCAGATCGCCTACTCGCGCGCCTACAGCTTCAACTACCTGCCCTTCTACCACATGGGCCTCCGCGCCAACTACAACGTCACCCCACGCGTCAACGTCGCGTATTGGCTCGTCAACGGTGCAAACGACACCGAGGACCTCAACGCATTCAAGTCGCAGGCCCTTGCTCTCACACTCAAACCCGCCTCCACCCTGACCTGGAATCTGAACTACTACTTCGGGCAGGAGGCTCGCGACGTACAGCCCACCCTCAACGCCGGCGTCCCCGTCTCGCCCACACAACCCGGACTCCCCACCGCCGGCATCTCGCCCGCGCCAGACGGACGCGAGCACATCTTCGACACCTACGCCACCTGGCTCCCGACACCCCGGCTCACCCTCGTCGGAGAAGCCGACTTCGTCATCGATCGCACCTTCAAAGAGCAACAGCCCTCACGTGTTGCCATCGGTGCCCTCACCGCGAAATACACCCTCCCCCGCAACTGGGCCGTCGGCGCGCGAGCCGAGTACTTCGACGACCGCGGTGGTCTCTTCTCAGGCTCCACCCAGGCGCTCAAAGAAGCGACCGCCGTCTTCGACCACACCTTGACGCCAGGCTTTCTCGCACGCGCGGAGTTCCGCCGCGACTGGTCCAATCAACCCTTCTTCCTGAGCGACACAGCAGGAGCTCCAAAGCACGCACAATCAACCGTCACACTCGGCCTCGTCTACTGGTGGGGCACAAAGCAGGGTAGCTGGTAACTCCGTCCGCCGGATCTCCGCCCCAAAGGAATCACCCATGTTCGATCTCATCGCCATCATCGCAATCGCGCTTCTCCTCTCACTCTCCCTTGCATACACGCATGGCTGCGACCGCCTGAAAGGAACCCGCCCATGATCCTCAACGCCGTCCTCCTCGCCCTGTCCGCCATCCTCATGATCTACCTCGTCTACGCCCTGCTTCGGCCGGAAAAGTTTTAGGAAAGCGCCCCCATGACTCTGAACGGTTGGTTGCAAATCGCAATTTTCATCGCGGCGGTGCTCTTGCTCGCCAAACCCATGGGCAGCTACATGACCCGCGTCTTCGAACGCCGCAGGACCTTTCTCGATCCTCTGCTCGCCCCCTGCGAGCGCCTCCTGTATCGCGTCGCACACGTCAAATCCGATCAGGAGATGCGCTGGTCCGAGTATGCCGTCGCCATGCTCCTCTTCAGCGCCGCCACACTTCTGCTCACCTACATCGTCGAGCGGCTGCAAGGCCTCCTACCCCTCAACCCCCAGCACCTCCCGGCAGTGGAGTCGGCGCTCGCCCTCAACACCGCCATATCCTTCACCACCAACACCAACTGGCAATCCTATGTGCCTGAAACCACCATGAGCTATCTCACGCAGATGCTCGGCCTGGCCACGCACAACTTCTGGTCCGCAGCTGTCGGCCTCGCCCTCGCCATCGCCTTTATCCGCGGCATCGCCCGCCGCGAGATGAAGACACTCGGCAACTTCTGGGTCGATCTCACCCGCGGCATCCTCTGGATTCTGCTTCCCATCTCCATCCTCTTCTCGTTCGCTCTCGTCTCGCAGGGCGTCGTCCAGAACCTCAGAACCTACGACACCGTAAAGCTCCTCGAACCGCAAAAGGTCACCGGCGCCGACGGCAAATCCAGCATCGTCACCACCCAGACCATCGCCCAGGGACCCGTCGCCTCTCAGGAAGCCATCAAGATGCTGGGCACCAACGGAGGCGGCTTCTTCAACGCCAACAGCTCCCATCCCTTCGAAAATCCCACGCCCCTCTCCAACTTCCTTCAAATGCTCTCCATCTTCCTTATCCCCGCCGGCCTCACCGTCACGCTCGGGCAGATGGTCGGCTCGCCCAGGCATGGCTGGGCCGTCCTCGCCGCCATGGTCGTCCTCTGGTTCGCCGGCACCCTCACCTCCTATTGGGCGGAGTCCCACGGCAACCCCTTGCTCCACAACGTCGACTCCCGCGTCTCACTCACGCAGTCCGGCGGCAACATGGAAGGCAAAGAGGTTCGCTTCGGCATCGCCAACTCCGCACTCTTCGCTACCGTCACCACCGACGCCAGCTGCGGTGCCGTCAACGGCATGCACGATAGCTTCACCCCCATCGGCGGCATGGTTCCCATGATCAATATCCTGCTCGGCGAGGTCGTCTTCGGCGGCGTCGGCGCAGGCCTCTACGGCATGCTCGTCTTCGTCGTCATGGCCGTCTTCATCGCCGGCCTCATGGTCGGCCGCACACCCGAGTACCTCGGCAAAAAGATCGAAGCCTACGACGTGCAGATGGCCATGCTCTATCTGCTCATCTTCCCTCTGCTCATCCTGGGCTTCTCCGCCATCACCGTCCTCATGCCCAACCTCGGCCTCTCCAGCCTCGCAAATCACGGCCCGCACGGCCTCAGCGAGATCCTCTACGCCTACACCTCCGCCACCGGCAATAACGGATCCGCCTTCGCCGGCCTCAACGCCAACACCCACTGGTACAACTACTCGCTCTCCGTCGCCATGTTCTTCGGCCGCTTCATGATGATCATTCCCATGCTCGCCATCGCGGGCAATCTCGCGGGTAAAAAGATCGCGCCTGCCTCAGCGGGCACCTTCCCCGTCACCACACCGCTCTTCACCGTGCTG
Organism: uncultured Acidobacteriaceae bacterium; assembly: GCA_963719405.1. Taxonomy (GTDB): domain Bacteria; phylum Acidobacteriota; class Terriglobia; order Terriglobales; family Acidobacteriaceae; genus Edaphobacter. The sequence goes on along the minus strand of OY970381.1, from coordinate 2,326,825 downwards.
CTCACCGGAGTCATCCTCATCGTCGGCGCCCTGACCTTCTTCCCCGCGCTCTCGCTCGGTCCCGTCCTTGAGCACCTGCTCATGCGCGCCGGAAGCTCCTTCTAACCCGACCTCTCCCCGGAGAAAGAGAACACCCATGTCCACCCAAGCAAAACGCCGCTCGCTCTTCGATCGGCAGATCGTCCGCCGCGCCTCCATCGACGCTCTCGCAAAGCTCAGTCCGCGCGTGATGATGCGCAACCCCGTCATGTTCGTCGTCGAAATCGGCGCCGTGCTCACCTCCGCTCTGCTCCTCGTCAACCTCGCCGCACACCACGGTCACCTCCGCTTCGATCTCCAGATCACCCTCTGGCTCTGGTTCACCGTCCTCTTCGCCAACTTCGCCGAGGCCATGGCCGAGGGCCGCGGCAAGGCCCAGGCCGACGCCCTCCGACAGGCAAAGTCCGAAACCACCGCCTTCCGCATCGGCAGGGGAGGCACGGTCGAAGATGTGCCCAGCTCGCAGCTCCGTGTCGGCGACCTCGTCCGCGTCACCGCAGGGCAGATGGTCCCAGGTGACGGCGAGGTCATCGAAGGCGTCGCCTCCGTCGACGAATCGGCCATCACCGGCGAGTCCGCGCCCGTGATCCGCGAGGCCGGCGGAGATCGCTCCGCCGTCACCGGCGGCACACGCGTCCTCTCCGACGTGATCACCGTCCGCATCACCTCCAACCCCGGCGAAACCTTTCTCGATCGCATGATCGCGCTCGTCGAAGGTGCGCAGCGCCAGAAGACACCCAACGAGATCGCCCTCAACATCCTCCTCGCCGGCCTCACCATCATCTTCCTCCTCGCGGTCGCGACGTTGCAGCCCTTCGCTATCTACTCCGGTGCGCCCCAGACCGCGTTCGTCCTCGTCGCGCTTCTCGTCTGCCTCATCCCCACCACCATCGGTGGCCTGCTCTCCGCCATCGGCATCGCCGGCATGGATCGCCTTGTGCAGCACAACGTCCTCGCCACCTCCGGTCGGGCAGTCGAAGCCGCCGGCGACGTCAACACCCTGCTCCTCGACAAGACCGGAACCATCACCATCGGCAATCGCCAGGCCGCGGAGTTCATCCCCGCGCCCGGCGTCTCCGCCGAACATCTCGCCGATGCCTCGCAGCTCTCATCCCTCTCCGATGAAACGCCCGAAGGCCGCTCCGTCGTGGTCCTCGCCAAGGAGCAGCACAACCTCCGCGGCCGCGAGCTCGCGCAGCTCAACGCCGTATTCATCCCCTTCTCCGCAACCACCCGCATGAGCGGCATCGAGGTCGACGGCCGCTCCATCCGCAAGGGTGCCGTCGACGCCATCGCCCGCTTCCTCCGCGAACTCGGCTCCGCCATTCCCCCCGAACTCCAGCGCTCCGTCGAGGAGATCTCCCGCAAAGGCGGAACTCCCCTCGTCGTCGCGGAAAATGGCCGCGCGCTCGGTGTCATCTACCTCAAAGATGTCGTCAAGGGTGGCATGAAGGAGCGCTTCGATCAGCTCCGCGCCATGGGCATCCGCACCGTCATGATCACCGGCGACAACCCGCTCACCGCCGCAGCCATCGCCCGCGAAGCAGGCGTCGACGACTTCCTCGCCGAAGCCACACCCAAAGACAAGATGGACCTCATCCGCCGCGAACAGGCTGACGGCAAGCTCGTTGCCATGACCGGCGACGGAACCAACGACGCGCCCGCCCTCGCTCAGGCAGATGTAGGCGTCGCCATGAACTCCGGCACCCAGGCCGCGAAAGAGGCCGGAAACATGGTGGACCTCGACTCCAATCCCACCAAACTCATCGAGATCGTTGCCATCGGAAAGCAGCTCCTCATGACCCGCGGTGCTCTCACCACCTTCTCCATCTCCAACGATGTCGCCAAGTACTTCGCCATCATCCCCGCCATGTTCGCCGGCGTCTTCCCCGTGCTCAACGCCCTCAACGTCATGCGTCTGCACAACGCCGAATCCGCCGTCCTCTCCGCCGTCATCTTCAACGCTCTGATCATCATCGGCCTCATCCCCCTCGCCCTGCGCGGCGTCGGCTACAGACCCGTCTCCGCTGCCGCCCTCCTCCAGCGCAACCTGCTGGTGTACGGCCTTGGCGGCATCATCGTTCCATTCATCGGAATCAAGCTGCTCGACCTCGTCATCGTCGCGCTGCACCTCGCCTGAGCACCAGGCCTCACCCTGTCACCCGCGGTCGCTTCGCTTTGCCACAGACACACCTGGTTACATATTTACCCGTCACAGACTCACCTCGTTACATATTCAGCCGCCACACCGGAGTCACGCTATGAACAAGCACATCATCACCGCCGTCCTCTACACCCTGGTCACGGCAGTCGTCCTCGGCATCGGCTACCCTCTCGCCATCACCGCCATCGCCTCCACCCTGATGCATAACAAAGCCACCGGCCAGCTTCTCGTCCGGAACGGCGAAACCGTCGGCTCCGCGCTCATCGGTCAGCCCTTCACCGGCCCGGGCTTCTTCCACAGCAGGCCATCCGCCGCCGGAACCGGCTACGACGCCTCCGCCTCCTCCGGCTCCAACCTCGCGCCAACCAGCAAGGCCCTCATCGATCGCGTCGACGCCGCCGTCAAAACCGAAGCCACCCAGGCTGCCGTGCCCGTCGACCTCGTCACCGCCTCCGCCTCCGGCATCGATCCCGACATCACACCCGCCGCCGCCTTCTACCAGGTCCCCCGCGTCGCCCGCGAACGTCATCTCCCCGATGCAGCCGTCGAAGCCCTCGTCCGCCGGCACATCACGCCCCGTCAGCTCGGTCTCCTCGGCGAGCCACGCGTCAACGTACTCAGCCTCAATCTCGCCCTCGCGCAGGCCGTCCCCACCCGGAACTAGACCTCCCTCAACAGCCCGTCGATCCGCGCCGCCTCACTCGCCCTTCTTCGGCCCCTTCCGTCTGGCCGGGGCCGCCTTCTTTCCCGACGGAGCCCGCTCCCCAGCCTTCGCCGCTCCCCCCTTCGCCGCTCCACCTTTCGCCGCCTCGGCCGTCGCCACCGCGCTCACCGCATCGCCCGCGCTCACCGCATCAACGCCGTCAGCCGGCCTCTTGGCCCCATCCCGGCTCAAGCCGTTGTTCGCCGGCTTCCCCGCCGGCTCGACCTCCTTCTCCTTCCCGGCGATCGAAACATACCGATTCACCTCGTACCCCGCCTCTGCCGCGACCGCACTCGCCGCCGCCATCCTCCGCTTCACCTCGGCTGCAGCCCCCGTCTTCACCGGCTCCGTCTCCGCCGCCCGCACCAGCGCCGCAATCTCCATCCACCACAGCAGCTCGTCGAACGCCTCTTTATTCAGGTACGCCACCCCGCCCGACTCGTTCACACTCGTCAGCCAGCGGACGTCCCCGTCCTTCCAGAACTCCTCCGTTTCACCCGGCATGCCCGTCTCCATATCCCGCCCATACCGCAACAGAACGCGTACCCGCGCCGCCGCCCTCCACGCGTCGTCGCCCATCACACCCAGACCGGAGAAGATCTCCGCCAGCGCCGACCGCAGCTGCAGCTCGTCAAACATCAGCTCAGGATCCTTGCCCGCATGGAGATGCCGCAGCACGCTCCACGCCAGCACCGTCGCCCACGTCCCCATCCCAAGTCCGCCCGCCGCCTGTCCCGGCAGAATCGCCGTCGCCGCCTCCGGCCATACCGGCGACGCCCCCTGCAGCCCCGGCAGCTTCAACATCGCCGCCAACCCGCTCCGCAGCCGATTCGTCCGGCTCGCCCGTGCTGCAACCGCAGCAGCCTCACCGCTCTCCTGCTTCCCGTTAACCTTTTCCAATCTCCTCGAAGAGCGCCTCCGCACACCGCAGCACCAGCTCCACCGGCCCATCCGCCGTCCCTGCGCCCAACCCCTTCTTCGCACTTCGGGTCTCCCCTGCCGCACCCGCCTTCAGCTTGCCAGGAACCTCCCCGGCCGCTCCCACCAGCCCCCGAATCACATCGGCTTGAAGCATCTGCCGCAGCGCCTCATGCACACCCCGCAGCCGCAGCTTCGATAGCGCCTCGTCCAGCCTGTACACACCCGCTCCATGCAGTGCATCGCACAGCTGATCCCACGGCTGCTCCGCCGTCGCCCGCAACTCGCGCCACCCCTGCAGCACCACATACTGGTAACCCCGCAGCTCCGTCGAGAAGCCCTCATCCCGCAGACTGCTCGCCCTCCGCAGATACTCCAGGCCGTTCGTCGTATCCCGGTACGCCACAAACGCCGCATCGTCGCCCGGAAGCTGCATCGCGTCACTCAAACTCCGCTGCCTCAGCGTTCCCGATCCCTTGTCCATCGAGGCCGCCGACACATGCACCGTTCCGCGCGTTCCCCCGTAAACGTTGTTGTAGATCACCAGCGACCGCTCGCCGCCCGACACATTCGAGTACGCAAACACGTTCTCGTCCACCGTACCGTGCTCGTTCCAGAAGTCGTACAGCACAAAGTTCGCGCTCTCCGCAAACGCCCACCTCCGCTTCAACAGCGGCGCAATCTCCCTCTGGTGCCGCGCCACCAGGTCGGCGTTCGGTGTCTCCTGCATGCGCGCCTGCTTGTACTCCATCCCGTACTTCTCGGTAAAGCCCTCCACCTGCCCATGCCCAAACATCGGCAGCCCCGGCAACGTCGCCAGCAGCGTCGCCACGCCAAAGCACTTGTCACCCGATCCGAACTGGTCGATCGTCGTCCGCTCATCCGGATTGCTCATGAAGTTCACGTACCGCTTCAAAATATCCGGGTCGAACTCGATCGTCTTCTTCAGGTAGCTCCGGTACTTCGCATTCTCCTCGTCCCGCAGCATGTTCATAAACGCAGAGTTATAAACCCGGTGCATACCCAGCGTCCGGACAAAGTACCCCTCCAGCAGCCAGAACGCCTCCGCCAGCAGCAGCGTACCCGGCACCTCCACCGCCACCCGGTCCACCACCTCGCGCCAGAACTCGTTCGGCATCAGCGCGTCGAACTCCTCCTGCGACATCGCATTCTCCGCCCGCGATGGAATCGATCCGCCCAGGCCCGGCAGCGGAAACCACAGCCGCTGAACATGCTTCTTCGCCAGCACCATCGCCGCATCGAACCGGATAATCGGGAACTGCCGGGCCACACTCAAAATCGTCTGGATCACCTGCTCCCGCACATACGCCTTCGAGTAGTCCAGCTGCGCCGTGTCGTTCCACGCAAACGTCGTCCCGTCATTGCCGTGATACATGTACTGCGTGTTGCCCGTAGACCGCTCCCGCAGCCGAAACGCCACCGCCGCATCCGTCTGGTCGTAGTAGTGGTCCTCGATCTTGATCTCGTACCGGCTCTCCGTAGAAAGATCCGGCCCCTCAAACGAGTACACCGGAAACGGACTCTCCGGCCTCGATATAAACCAGTCCGGATGATCCGTCACCCACGTCGAATCGATGCCCATGTGGTTCGGCACCATGTCGCTCGCCAGCCGTATCCCCGCCCGCCCCGCCCGCTCCCGCAAAACCTCGTACGCCGCATTTCCGCCCAGGTCCTCCGCGATCCGGTAGTCCTTCAGCGAGTAAGCCGACGCCACCGCGTCATGCTGCCCACGCAGACGCTTGATCGTCTGAGACGCCACACTCCGCTCCCACAACCCGATCAGCCACAGCCCGTTGACCCCCCGGCTCGCAAGGAGGTCCAGCTCCTCCTGCGGAATCTGGTCCAGCCGAAAGATGTGCCGAAGATACTTCTGCGACAGCTGCTCCAGCCAGACGTACGTGCTCTTCGCTATCAGCACCACCGTCGGCATCCACGCCTGGTCCGGACTGAACGCCTCATACTCGTTCAACGCCGGCTGCTGCTGCAAACCGCCAAACCCGCGCCCGCCCGCGCCGAACCCGACGTACTCATCCCCCTCAAATCCTTCGTCGCGCCATCCTCCGCCGCCCGGTCCCCCCCGGCCACCGCGACCCGCTCCCTGCGGGTGAAACCGCATCCATATCGCGATCTCCTCCTCGCTCAGCACATCCGCCGCCAGCAGCACACGCCGCAGCTCCTCTCCCAGGTGCTCCGCCCAGTTCTCGCGGATATACGCCAGCTGTCCCATCAGTGATTCCGGCGACGCCAGCATCGGCGCCTTCAACACGTCCAGCAGCGTCCCATCCGGCCCAAACGGTGGCCGCGTCCCGATGTACTCCCCAAACTCCGTGATCACGTTGCTGTAGACCGTCTCCTGCTTCAGCTCCGCGTCATCAAACAGCTCGCGAAACGGCAGAAACGCCGGGTTGATGTTCGCCAGCCACAGCAGCAGCAGCTCCTCGGTCGCCGCCTCGCGGTTCTCCATCCCCTCCAGCGCGCCAGCCAGCCACTCCCCCGCCGTCTTCTCCCCGCGATACACCGGCACATTCGGAAACCGCTCCGTGAACCGCAGCAGCAGCTCCTCCACCCGCTTGGGGTCCTCATTCGTCTCAAACCACCCCAGAGCATCGCGCAGCACCGCCGGATCCACCTCCTTGCGGTACTTCGCCACCATCGCATGGCTCAGCTCGTCGATCAGCCCCATCGCAAACAGCGCACCGCCGTTGATCGTACCCTCTTCGCCGTTTGCCGCGCGCACGTCGTTGATCTGCTTCGCCATCCGGCGGCTCGCCGCCACATTGGCAAACACCACGTTGCCGGAATAGCTGAAAAGGAGCTCGTCGACGCCATACTTCTCTCGTACAGCCCGCGATACGTGAAATTCCATGCGTTTGGGTCCCGTCCTGTTAGTGGTCTCTCAAGGATATCGCGCATTCCCGTCTTGCCCTTCCCCGCAAAGCACCCGGCCCGCTCTACCCTAGCCCCAAGTCCCTCCAGGGCAACCCCTTATTGCCCGGTCGACCCATGCTCCCGCATCCACGCCTTCGCCGCCAACACCTGGGGCAAACCCGCATCCGCACCCTTCCACGCCTCCAGCATCCGCCCGTAAGCCGCCGTCGCGCCCGCATCATCCTTCGCCGCAACCTCCGCCCTCGCCACCCCATACATCGGATACCCCGAGTTCGGCCGCTCCTTCAACGCCGCCTCAAACGCCGCCTTCGCCTCCGGATACCTGCCCGCGCGCATCAATGCATCGCCCCGCGTCTCCTCCACCGGCCGGATATAGTACGGTGGCTCCCGGTACCCCAGCTCCCGCTCGGCCTCTACCGCCCTCCCAAAGGCCGCATCCGCCTCCGCCTTCTTTCCCTCCGCCATCAGCACCGACGCCCGCAGCTCCCCCGCAGCCACGTCCATAAAGCTCCGCACCGGCTTCATCTCCAGGTCGCTGCTGTTCGCTCCCGCCATCGCGGGCATCGGATGCCCCATCCCCTTCATCCCTCCATCCGCGGGCTGCGCCTTCATCATCCCGTCCATCGCGTTCTGCGCTCTCTTCCCTCCCTGGAGGTCTCCCGCCTCCAGCGCCGCCATCCCCCGCGCATACTCCAGCAGCACGCCACGCAGCCACACCATCGTCGTCAAACCCGCATCCGGCCTGCTCCCCTCAAGCATCGTCGCAGCCCGCCCCCACTCACCACCGCGCAGCACCACCGGCAGCTCCGGCGCCAGCCGCGTCAGCCCATCTCTCGTGCTGAACCGGTACAGCGTCGCCCCCGTCGTCCCGCGCGCCCCATTCAGCTTCCCCGAAACCTCCGTCGCCTCCGCCACCCGCCCCTCCTCCAGCAGGTCTGCGATCAGGTACATCAGGTTGTGGACATAGTTCCAGTCATGATCCACCGCCACATGCCGCTCCCGCATGTACGCCTCGTCCACCCGCATCGACCGCTCAAACGACGCCCGCGCCGCCTCGTAATCTCCCGTCCTGTAAAAAATGTGCCCCGGCATGTGCACCATGTGCCCGCTCGCAGGCGAAAGCTCCCCCAGCTTCCTCGCACTCTCAAGCGCCAGCTCCGGTTCATTCCCCGGCTCCACCGCATGAATCCAATAGTGGTTCGCAGCCGAGTCCTCCGGATGCGCCACCAGCACCTCCCGCAGCAACGCCTGACCCTTCACCGTCCCCGCCTTCGGTGTCCCATCCTTGTGGAAGCCCTCCATCAGCGACTCCGCCAGAAACACCTTCGCCTCCACCTCCTCCGGCCGCATCTTCACCAGCTTCCGCAGCGTCCCCGTTGCCTTGCTCTCCTTGCCCTCCTTCTCCTTCTTCTCTCCCCCGGCCTTCTTCTCCCTCGCCTTCGCCTCCGCCCGCTGCAGCGATGCCTTGATGTACATCCGCTCCGCCGGGCTCGCCCCCTTCATCAGGTCCTTCGCCTTCGCCAGCGAAGCCTTCGCCGTCTCTGAGTCCTCATCCCGGAAGTGCTGCGCCTCACCCAATCCCCACCAGCACATCGCGCACTGCGGGTCCAGCCGCACACTCTCCTTGAACGCCCGCTCCGACTCGTAGTCCCAGAAGTCATGCAGCAGGTTCAAACCCTGCTCAAACCACACCCGCGCCTCAGAACTCGTCGTCGAAATCTCGATCGTCGCGTTCCCGATCCCCTCCATCCGCACCGGCGCACCCGCCGCCCTCTCCCCGCCATCCATCCCCGCCATCGATCCGCCCGGCGCACATCCCTGCCCCCACACCTCCCCGCTCAGACAAAGCACCAGAACCACCGGCGCCGCCCGCCACCAACTCTTCCCTGCACCCATCCGCTTCGCCTCCACAGCCTCAACAAACCCCACAGACCCAACTCTATTCCCGGCCCCCAACCCCGTCGAGGCAGCCCCGCTCACACCCGCACCGAAAACCGGTAGCTCCAATCCCCACCAGCCCACTGCGGATAGTTCGTCCCCCACGCATTGTTGAACAGGCAAACATGCACCCCGTCCGAAACCGTCGGCTGCTCCAGCGAAAAGTTCAGCGGCGTCCTCCCTCCCACAGCCACCACCGGAGCGTCCATCGTCCGCACCTCCATCGCATCCCTCCCACCCGCATACCGCACCGCCTCCGTCACCGCGTGCATCGACCGCCCGCCTCCGCGCACAACCCCATGCACATCCACCGGCTGCCCAACCTTCTCCACGCTCCACGCCCCGCCACTCACAACCTCCGGATCGAACGTCAGCCACATCGCCTCCGGCATCCGGTTCGCCACCTTCCCCACCGTCGTCACGCGCATATCAATCCGTGCCTCCGCCCTCGGCATCCGCAGCTCAAGATAGATCGCCTTCGGCCATGCAACACCTCCGGTTGCAAATGCCCCCTCATCCCGGATCTCCATCTGCACCACCACCCGCTCCTCTGCCTTGTCCTCCGATCGCCAGCAGCCCACCATCACCGGCTTCCACTCCTTCGAGACCGCATCAAACCTCTCAATGCCGGGCTTGCCGAAGTCCCGCGGCGCCCAGTCCGCCTTCGATTTCACATACCGCTCCAGAAACCCGCGGAAGTCCTCCGCCGAAAGCGTCTGGTACGTAAACATCGCCAGCGGATGCTTCGCCGAAGCCCACTCCCGACCCGTCTCGCGCCTCCGCAACCGGATCACCGCCCCCGTCTGCTGGTCGATCCGGAGGTCGAAGTGCTTCGTCGATATCCTCCCCGCCCCCTCCACCCGCGTCATCCCCTCCATCGTCGGAGCCGTCGCCCGCAAACTCGATAGTCGCCCCTCAGCCTCCGCCCGCAGACCCTCCGGCAGCGCCGCAATCCCCTCTCCAATGTCGTCGCGCTTCTCCTTCCAGCTCACCTCCATAACCCTGTAACCCGGCTCCCCCAGCACATCCGCCAGATCCTTCGCCCTGTAATGGTCGTTGTCGAGATAGCTCTTCGTGTCCGTCCCCCACGTATGCTCCACCGCCAGCAACAGCCGTCGCAGCATCCTCCGGTCCGTCTCGTCACCGTTCTTGAATCGCCCCTGCCTCAGCCACGCCGCGCGCATCCGCGAGACCTCCCGGTACTGCGCCACCTTCACCGGATCGCTTGCCGCCCCGTAGATCCATGTGTCGCCGATCTCCTCCATCACCACCGGCAGCCTCTCGCGCACACCGTCCACCACCGCCGCAACCTCGTTCAGATTCGAAGCCTCCACCGTCGCCCCAGGAAACTGCCCGCGAAGCTTCGCGTAGATCGCCGCAATCTCCTCCGGCGTATGCGGTCCGCTGTTATCGTTGCGCACCTCGATGTCCACCGCCACATCCGTCCCCGGAATCCGCACCACGCTCCCGTAGTCGTGCCGGTGATACATCATCGCCAGCGATCCTCCGCCCGGCTCCTTCCACAAGAAAAGCTCCGGAACATCCGGCGGTGTGCTCGCCGCATTCACCCCGATATCCAGGAACCGCACCCCCGCCTCCTGCATCGGCGCAACAATCCCGCGCGTATGCCCCGGAACATCGGTCATCTTCGCCCCCGTCGTCCTCCGACCGAACCGCGCATCCATGCTCTTCGAGAACGACATCCCACCCTCAATCAGCGACCGGTCCAGCATCTCCGTCTGCCAGCTGAACGGAAGCGCATGCCACGTAATGTCCCCCGCCCCGATCGCCTGCTCCATCGCCCTCCGCTGCACCGCCGAAGCCTGCTCCAGGTACTCGTACAGCAGCCACGATCCCGTCGTCCACGTGTACCGGTCGCCCCCCGCCAGCCGCAGCTCCGCCGCCGTCTTCATCGCAGCCGGGTAGTACACGTCGAAGTACCGCCGCATCACCTTCGCCTGCGTCATCGTGAACCCGACGTCCAGGTGACACTTCGTCACCAGCAGCACCCGCTTCACCGCTCCACCCTCACCCGGTGCGCCGTCAGCCGCAGCGCCCTCTGGGATCCCCAGCGCACACGCGCGCCCCACCGTCAGCGCGCCGGCCGACACCGCCGCCATCTTCAACAAAGTACGTCTCTGCACGCGCTCTCACTCCATCCGGGGAACCAGCGTTCACTCCCGTCCGCACCCTAAGCGCAGCCATCTTCGCTGTCAACGAGACACGAGCTGGGAACGAAAGACGGAAGTCTCGCCCCGCAACAAGCTCCTGGCACGCAGCCCCCGGCAAAGTCCTCACCCCAAAAGAAAAAAGGCACGGCTTCCGCCGCACCTCCCTCCCGTACCTCTGAAATCCTTATTGAACCCGGCCCGCAGTCATCGCCAGAACTCCGGCAAGTATCGCCCCGTACAGAATCACCAACGGAGGCCACCACCGATCGATCCAGGACTCCCTCTCACTCGAAACGCTCATCGCAACATCCTCCTCACACCTCTCGATCCTAACCGAGATCCAAGCCCTGGCTCAACGCCTCATCCCCCTCCCCGATCTCCGCAGAACGCAGCAGACTCGCTATCGTCCGCTCGAATACCGGGTGCACCATCTCCGGTGCGATCTCAGCCAAGGGTTCCAGCACAAACCTCCTCTCGTGCATCGCCGGATGCGGCAGCGTCAACTCCGCGCTCGACATCACACACCTCCGATACAACAGCAGATCCAGATCGATCACCCTTGGTCCCTTGACGATCCCCGCCTCCCGCACCCGCCCCATCCCTCGCTCCACCTCCAGCAGCGCCCGCATCAGTTCCATCGGCTCCATCTCCGTCTCGAGCAGCAGAGCCCCATTCAAAAATCTCGCTTGCTCAACCGTCCCCACCGGGGCCGTATCCCGAAATCCCGACACCGCCACCACTCGCCCCAGCTCCCCCACCCGTCGAACCGCCTCCCAGAGATTCCCCTCCCGGTCCCCGAACTCGGACGTCATATTCGACCCCAGCGCGATCGCGGCAACATGGGTCTCCGGAGACTCGTTCTTGTCAAGCCCCTCTTCTGAAACCGTCATTCCACCACGCTTTCACCACGTTTCCACCACCGTCTCACCACGAATTCACCGCGTATTCGCGTCACGGAGGTGTGTCTATTCTGCTACGCCATCGTTTTTGTGCGTAAGGCTACGCCACTGCGGTTGGGATCTCCTCTGCCTGCCCCGACGCAGCCTCCTCCTTGCCCCGCGACATCTCCCAAGCCGACCGGTCGCGCATAAGTCTTTGCACCAGAGCAGTATGCATCGCGTGTCCCGCTCTCTCCGCCACCACCCGTCCCTCGATCCGGCGGCCAGCCAGCGCCAGATCTCCGATCAGGTCCAGAACCTTGTGTCGCACAAACTCATCCGGAAATCGAAGCGGCCCGTTTTGCACGCCCGCAGCACTCACAATGATCGCGCACTCATCCGACACCCCTCGAATCAGCCCCATGTTCCGCAGCATCGCCTCGTCTTCCTTGAATCCGAACGTCCGCGCCGGAGCGATCAGCCGCGCATAGTCATCCTCCAGCTCACCCACAAACTTTGCCCTGCCGATCGGCTGCGGAAAATCGATCTCGTAGTCGATGCTGTACCCCGACCCCGGGTATAGCCCGATAAACTTCGACCCGTCCCGCACCTCCACATCCTTCAGGATGCGGATAAACTCTCTCCTCCGCCGTTGCTGCTTCAGTCCAACCCTCTCGAAACAAAGCACATACGGCAGAGCGCTCCCATCCAGGATAGGAACCTCCAGGTTGTCCACCTCGATGATGACGTTATCCACGCCCACACCGATCAGCGCCGACAGGAGGTGCTCCGTCGTAGAAATCAGAACGCTTCCCCGCATCAGGCTCGTCGCGTAACTCACCTTCGCCACGTTGCGGCCCGTCGCGGGAATCTCGAAGTTATCCAGGTCCGTCCGCCGAAACACAATCCCCGATCCCGCCGGGGCGGGCAACAATCGCATCTGCACCTTCGCACCGCTATGGAGTCCCACCCCTTCAAACTCCACCGCATCGCAGATCGTTCGCTCAAACTGAGGCTGCAATCGCCGTCTCCTGTCGGCAGCTAAGTTACATCCCGGAGAATCCTGAAACCCGTGTCAGTTTGACCACAGTACCCGAACAGGAAGAACACCGCACCAGTCCCAAAGCTGCTATAACTCTCCCCTATGAACCCGCGTTCTCTCCTTACCCAGGCCGAGGCCCAACTCCCATGGATTGAACAACATCTACGCCTCCTGGTGGAGCAGGAGTCCCCCACGGAGGACAAGCACGGCGTTGATGCTGCCGGTGCCATTGTCAGCAAGTTGGCCGCAGACCTCGGAGCACACTGCAAGTTCCACAAACAACATCACTTCGGAGACATCCTCGAGCTGACATTTGGAGACGTTCGCCCCAAACTTCTCGTCCTCGGCCACCTGGATACAGTTTGGCCTGCAAACACCCTCATATCAATGCCTTGGCAGTCCACCGGAACGCGATTCCACGGTCCCGGCGTGCTGGACATGAAAGCCGGCGTCATCATGGCACTCGCTGCCGCTAAGTTGCTCAAAGAAAACCTTTTACACCCCGCCTTCCGCATTCTCCTGAACAGTGAGGAAGAGGTCGGCAGCCCCGTATCCCGGCAGATCACCGAACGACTCGCCCTTGAATCCGGCGCAGTTTTCGTTCTCGAGCCCGCCCAGGGCCTTGCATACAAGACGGCCCGCAAAGGTGTGGGCAATTATGTCATTCAAGTGAAAGGGGTTGCCGCTCACAGCGGCGTCGATTTCGAGGGCGGCCACTCCGCGATTCGCGAGATCGCCCGCCTTATCGAGACCATCTCCAACTTCAACGATCCAACCCGGAGCCGCACCCTGAACTGTGGTGTTATCGCTGGTGGAACGCGGTCAAACGTGGTCGCCGAACACGCCCTCTGCGAGGTAGACGTCCGCGTCTCCTCTGCCTCCGACGCCCTCGAAGTCGACACACTCCTGCGCACCCTGAAGGTCACCGATCCCGCTTGCTCGCTGACGGTCAGCGGCGGCCCGAACCGTCCGCCCATGGAGCGGTCCTCAGGTACCGTTCGTCTCTTCGACAAGGCCCGGAGCCTCGCTGCAGAGATGGGCGTCGAACTTGAAGAGGCTTCTACAGGTGGCGGCTCGGACGGGAACTTCACCGCCGCGCTCGGAATACCTACCCTGGATGGCATGGGCGCGGTCGGGGCTGGCGCTCACGCATCACATGAGCACGTTTTGGTCGAGCACCTGGCGCCCCGAACCGCTCTGCTGGCCGCCATGATCGCCAGCTTCGGCTAGCTCAGTCGGAGTCGCCTGGCTCTTACGCAGAATCCGCCTTCGCGTGCAGCGCAGCCTTGTGGCAGGCCTCAGCGATCAACGCCACCGTTCGAGCAATCGGCAAACCGACAACGTTGAAGTAGTCGCCTTCGATGCGCGGGATCCATCGAGCAGCGTAGCCCTGGATGCCGTACGCGCCTGCCTTGTCGAGCGGTTCGTTGCTGGCAAGATATCGGACCATCTCCGCCTCCTCAATGACGTTGAAGAAGACGTGGGTGATCTCGACATCCGCAAAGGACTCCTTCGCCGTGATAACCGCGAGTCCGGTGAGTACCTGGTGCGTACGCCCCGAGAGCGATTGGAGCATGCGCCGCGCGTCAGCCTGATCCTTCGGCTTGCCGAGGATCTCTCCCTGGCAAAGGACACAGGTGTCGGCTCCCAGAATCACCAGCGGATCGTCATTCGCCTCATCGTCTATCGTTCCGCTCAACCGGCGCTTTCCCCAGACCGCCTGGGCCTTTGCCTCGGCAAGCCGCAGCACAAACGTGGCCGCGTCCTCGTCAGGTTCCGGGATCTCGGGGATATCGGCGGCTTCCACTGCAAAATCGAGCCCCGCCTGGCGAAGGAGTTCGCGACGGCGCGGAGAGGCTGAAGCTAGAACGAGCATTATCCCTCCACGCCTCCTACAGTAATCTTTGCCTGCATGGTATGCGCCGATCCAGGATCCAGTTTAATGCGATTCCTGCCGGCGTTTACCGTCTCGACACAGACGAACTCGTGCCACTCATCCGCCCCGAGATCTGGCATCTCCTTCCATGGATTGAAGACGACTGTGGTGTTGGAGTTTGTCTTCGCATTCATGATGGAGCGACGACCCAGATGATCGTGGATGACGGAGGTGGCAGACGTATCAAGGTAGACGCGGTCCGTTGGTCCGGTAAATGTGATCGGCGCGTGCGCGGCGGGCTTCTCGCGCATACCATCTGCCTTGTCGATGAAGCCGGTTGGCTCAAGCCCTGTGACGGAGACCTCGTGAACGTCCGCAACCGCGAAGTAGGTATGGAGCGCCTCCTCAAAGATCAGCGGTGTCTGCGCATCGTTCGCGACCGTGAGTTGTAGCCCCAGGCTGCGCCCGATCGTGATCTGGTAGGCGAGACGGAAGTGATCGAAACCCAAACTGCGGCTGAGCTGTGTTGGAAGCAGCGTAAGTGTCAGGTGGAGATCGCCACCCGAGAGCGCAGCAAACGCGACGGTCCAGCTCTGAATTCGCGCAAACCCGTGCGACGGTCCAGGCTTCCCGTCGATCCGATTCGGATTGCTGTCGACCGCAAACCACGGGAAGGCGATCGGAATTCCACCTCGGATCGGTTTGCCCGGCGCGAGGTCCGTCTTGCGGCTGAGAAACAGGACGGGCGCCTGTCCGGACGGCTTCCAGTGCGTGATATGCGCTCCCTGAAGGTAGACAGTCGCTGCGGCGTCTGAGGTGGTGATCTCTGCGCGGACGAGGCCGTGTGCCTCCTCAAAGCGGAGAACTCCGGGAATCCCAAACTGATCGTTCAGAGCGGAAAGATCCATAGCTCAATAGTGTATTTGGCCGGGAGGGAAAGGGGCAGGGGGCGTTGCAGCCGACGCGCCTGTGTCAGGCACGGTCGATCAACTTGTTCTCCTGACAAAGCACGAAGGGCACCCTCGCGAGGGTGCCTTCGTGATCTTCTCTGCCTGTGCGTTGTTTCGGGAGTGATCCGAAACTCTTGTACAAGGTTAGAACTGATACTTCGCCCAGAGCCGGACATTTCGTCCATCGTTGTTTCGCGAGTAAGACTTGTTCGCGAAGATAGTGCTATTCACCTGGCTCCCGGCAAGGTTGTTGATGTTTGTGTTGTACGGAAGCACATTGTTGTGGTTCGCTATGTCCTGCGCCTCAACGCGTAACTGAATGGAATGTCCCTCCAGGTGCGGGATGAACGCGAGGGAGAAGTCCTTCTGTACTGCAAGGTTGTTAGTCAGCACTCCCGGACTCGAAAACGTATTGCGACTTACGTTTCCGCTTCCAGGTGCAATGATCCAATGAACCGCGGATGGAAGCACAACCTGGTATGACTGCACATACCCGGTTCCAGTCTTTGTGCAGCTCTGAACTGCCGTCAGATCGTACAGCGTTCCAGTGTTATAGGTCGTCTTGACGCCACCGCAGGTCGTAGCCTGGACGAACTTGCCATCCTCGCCGTATGTGTACACCGAAGCATTTGGGTTGCCGATTGACGGACGATCGTTGAACTGTCCGTCGCCGTTTGTGTCGATCGTGCTGATGCCTACAGTGGTCGGTGATCCCGTCTGGAACTGTGATGTTCCCGAGATCGTCCAGTGGTTTACCAATGCGCCGAGGACAGTGTTGAAACCCGCGTTGCCTACATGCGCGCTGGGCAGTGTCCACACGTACACGAGCGACAGGAAGTGCCGGTGATCGTAGGCCGATCTGCCGTAGTCCGCGTGAATACCGCCCGGTGCGAGGTTTGCAGCGTACCGTGTTACCGAATCGAACTGCGCGAAGACGTCCGTTCCATCGTCGAGGGCCTTACCGAATGTGTAAGCACCACGGATGAAGACTCCGTGCTGGAAGTTGTGATCTACGTCCACCTGTGCGCTGTTGTAGTTCGAGTCTGCATAGTTGCCACGCGCGTTAATTGCTCCGCGAGTCGGATTGAGGCGCGTACCCGCCGGTCCGAAGTAGTTGAATGCCTCTTCGGCAAACAACTTCTCCCCACGCGTTCCGACGTAGAAGATCGATACCTTGCTGTTGCTGGGCAGCTCCCGCTCCACGCCGAGGTTGTACTGATAGGTGATCGGATTGACCTGGTTGCTGTCGACGCTGGTAACTGAGTTCAGCGGGTTGGGCGTAGTGGGCAGGGTCGCGATGGCAGTCGATGCATTCGCGATGCCGCGACCTGACGTGATGGAGCCCAGGGACCCGACCGCATTCGGCGAAGAGCCCTGCGCGTTGTCTGTGATGTTGGTGAATACCGTGTCGTAGAAGACGCCTATGCCGCCTCGGACTACCGTCTTGCCGTCTCCAAAGAAGCGGTTTGTCCCATGCGGAGAGTAGGCGAAGCCAAAGCGCGGACCAAAGTTGTTCCTGTCCTCCTTCACCCGGATCGGCGCGTCGAATTTGTCCGTCAGAACAGTTCCGATGTTGATCGCGGGGAACTTGAGGTTGTTCTCGGGGTTGGAGTCATACTCGTACCGCAATCCGAGGTTCAAGGTCAGGTCCGGAAACATCTTGAAGTCGTCCTGCACGAAGTAACCGGTCTGCCAAACGTGGGTGTCCACGCGGTTATTTCCGTAGGTGATCGCCACTGAACCGCTGGCTCCGGTGAAGTCATCGATGAAGTTCGCGAGCGCGGAGGTACTGCCGCCCGCTGAGTAGCTGATCGTTCCATGAAAGTTGAATGGGATGAAGTCGCGGACCAGGATGCGCGACACATCCGCTCCCGCGCGGACGGTGTGCTTGCCCTTTGTCCATGCGATCGTGTCCTGGTACTGGTACGTGTCATGTCCGCGGCCCTGAGGGATCGCAGAAGATACACCCAGTGAAGGCAAGGTTCCAATAGACAAGGTTGGGAGCTTATAAAGCGGGTTCGCCAGAGCTTCCGGTGTGATGCCGAATTTGAAGTCGATTCCCGTAAACGAAGCTCGAAACTCATTCAACAGCGTTGGGGTAAAGACGTGAGTGTAGGTGACGCCGGCCTGCTGCGAAGGTCCACCCTGGTTGGTGTCGAGGCCCGGCAGGGAACCCGGGAAGTTGAAGAAGTCCGGAGTCAGCAGATTGCGGCTATGCAGATAACGCGCCGCGATGCTGTCCTTCCGCGTAGGCAGGTAGTCCACCTTGAACGTCCACTGGGTGTTCTGGTTCGTCTGCGAGGGCGCCGGCCGCGTGTAATACCCATAGGTCACGACGCATGGCGAAGCGCAGCCCGGACGCGCTCCAAGATCCTGCGTGCTCACCGGGCCGGAGGTTGGATCGAGTCCAACCACTCCGCTCAGGTACTGCTCAAGCAAAGTCACCCGCGGGCCACCGACGCTGTTCAACGTTGCGATTCCCGCGGCATCCGGCACTGTGAGCCGCGAGGGCGTTGCCTTGCCGTAGAAGCGCGAGTACTGGGCCGCGCCAAAGCCGAAGAGCTTATCCTTGAGGATGGGTCCGCCTGCGGTGAAACCATACTGGTGCTGATCGTAGCGAGCCTTTGGATTGGCCGCGCCCGCGGGTAGCGGCTTCTGCTGACGCTGTACTCCGTCCAGCGCATTCAGCCCCGAACCCGAGTACAGGTCCCAGGCCGATCCGTGGAAGTTGTTCGTTCCGCTCTTGGTTACAAGATTGACGACCGCCCCACCGCCTCGCCCGTACTCCGCCGAGGATGAGTTCGTCAGCACGGTGACCTGCGAGAAGATGTCTGGAATATTGGGTTGAAGCCCCTGGCCTGCGATCGAGTTGTCGTTGATGTCTTGCCCGTCGATCAGGAAGTTATTCGCGCGCGGACGAAGCCCGTTCACTTCGACGTTGTAGCCATTGCTGGTTCTACCGGAGAGCACGAGTTGCACGCCTGGAACCGTCGTCGCCAGCTCGATCGGATTGAGCGAGAAGATTGGCACCTTGGCAATCTCGACCTGGCCGATGGTCCCGGAGAGAGCGCCGTTCTCGGTATCAATCGTATTGGAATTGGCCTCGATCGTGACGACCGACCTCACCTGACCCACGGTCAGCGTCGGATCGTACGAGGTGACAACCGATGCATTGACGTTCACTCCCTTGACCTCAAGGATCTCGAAGCCCGGGGCCTCGGCCGTAATGGTGTACATCCCGGGGCTGATCGCATCCACGCGGTACGTTCCGTCAGCCCTGGTGTTCACAGACCGGGTCTCGCCCGTGTCCTGATTTGTGACGGTCATTGCGACATTTGGCACCATTGCGCCGGATGGATCGTGCGCTACGCCCGCCAGGATCCCCTTGCTGGTCTGCGCCATGCTGCTCACTGCTAAAACAATGCTTGCCACCAGCAACTTCGCGGACATCCCAATACGCATCTAGTAGTTCCCCAATTCCGGTTATGAAGTTGCAACCCAAACTCCCAGCGAAACGTCAAAAATCTGGATGAGGGATGTTGCAGTGCTTCGGTCGGAAGTGCAGTAGCAATCACAGGGCCGTTCTCGTCTGACATGCCGTAGTGCGCATTGCGGGGTTTCCGGACCGCTTCAGAGAATCCTGGATATGAGTTTTAGAAGGCAGTCGGCCGGAATCTGTGAAAAGTAACCTGTATCGTCGTGTTACCTACGATCCATATCTGCTCACCCAGCCACAATAACGTTACCTTCACGCCTTGAGTCAGGTCGCGGCCAGGCTCAGCCAATTCCCCCGTGCCTCGCACATTCCGCACCTCCTGAATATCCGATCGCCTTAGGGGGAAAGACGGCTGCCGGCGCGACCCTCTGCCACTTCCGCGCTATGCGAGCAGTCTCGGCTGAAGTCCAAAGACTATAGTCAGGCTATGCTCCGTTTGGCCTGTGGCGGTAAGTTATGTCTTGTTTGTGGGCTGCTTCGCAGGAGCACAGCACCCAGACAACCCGCGGGATTCAGGAACGTCGCCGGATTGGACCTCCGGGCTCCGACAGGAGGTCTCGCAGCTCGGCAAATCCTCCTGGCGGCCCATGCTCGCCTACGACGTGGAGATGCATCGGCTGAGCACGCATCGACCCGAGCCTCCGTTTGAGTTCCCGTGGGAGGACACCGGCCGCGGGTACGGCTATGGACCCGGCTTCGGACACTGGGACATCGTGCACGAGGTGCTGGACGAGCTGCCGCTGGCGCCGGATCACGCGCGCGACGAGTTGCTGAACGATGTCCGGCTCCAGCTGCCCTCCGGCTTTCTCCCCGGCCTCTACTGGATGCGAAAGCAGACGCCCGGCGACGACACAAAGATCTACGACAGCGCAGGCGAGACCTTCAGCCCGACGCAGACGCATCCACCGCTATGGGTCGTCGCGGCAGACGACTACATGACCGACACCGGCGACCGCAGCCTGATGCCGGAGTTTCTGGAGCACCTGACTCGTCAGATCGGCTGGTTCGAACGCGAACGTCGCGCCAAGCCCGATGGATTCCTCTACCTCGACATTGTGAACGGCAAGTGGGAGAGCGGCGTCGATCAGGGCGTGCGCTTCGACGGACTCGGCCGTGGAGGCCGCAAGCCAACGTCCACTGCATGCGTCGATGCAACCGCGCATGTCTACCAGATGTACGTGTACGCGGCCAGCTGGTCCGCGGCCTTACGCAAGGATCCCCGGGTATTCCAAAGGAGGGCAGAAGAGCTGCAGCACTTTATGCAGACACGCCTCTGGAGTGAGCGCGACGGCTTCTTCTACGATTCGTGGGTGCTCGACGCCGCTCCCGACGGCCCACGCGAAAGGTGGAACGGGACCCCGGCCCCGGGAAGGGCCCATAGCTTCGAGGGCATGTGGCCAGTGGTCGTGGGCGCGGCGACAGAGCTGCAGGGCAGGCGCGTCGTCGATGATTGGCTCATGCGGCCGGATCGCTTCTTCACCCCGCATCCCATCGCCACCGTAGCCGCGAGCGACCCGAAGTTTGAACTGCGGATGTGGCGCGGTCCGGCGTGGAACAGCATGACCTACTGGGCCGCGAGAGGCGCCGTCCGCTACGGCAGGCGGGACGACGCGAGGAGGCTCCTCGAAGCGGCGCTGGATGACTCCGCAGCGCAGTTTGCCACCAGCGGCGTGCTGTGGGAGTTCTACCATCCGATGGGCGGAAGTCCCGAGAGCCTGAAGCGCAAGCCCGAAACCACGCGCAATATGCCATTCCCTGACTACATGGGTCACAACCCGCTCCTGGCCATGGCGCGGCTATGGGAGCAGCTGAACACCCGCTGACATCGCGGCAGAGGCGCAGCGGACCGCACCGTATTCTATGGAGGTCATGAACCGTCACCCGCACCCCTTGTTCGCCGCATTCGCCCTCTCTCTGGCCTTGTTCTCCAGTCGCGAGGCATGGGCGACCGAGGTAAAGATCTCTGCGAAGGCCTTGGAGAGAACACTGCGGGAGCAGCTGTTCACGGGTCCGGAAGGCCGGTACTACATTAAGGGTGACGCCAGCTCCGCCTGCTTCGTCTACGCCTCGGAACCTCACGTCACGCTCAAAGACGATCGCATCGTTGTGCAGGTCAGAACCAGGGCCAGGTTGGGCACGTCGCTTCGAGGCACCTGCCTCGGGGTGGGGCTCTCCGATCAGGCGGAGGTTTCGCTGGTTCCGGACGCCGAGGGCGAGACGATCGGCTTCCGGGATGCCCGTGTCGAGCACATCAGCGAGAACCGCGAGCTCAACTTCCTCCTGGTGCCGTTCCTCAAAAACAAGCTCCCTGCGCAGTTGAAGGTGAACGCCGCGGAGCTGATGCGAAAGGTGCTGAGCGGATCGGCGGAGAAGACCGGCTACACACTTACCCTGAGTTCGTTGAAGCTCCACTCGCTTCTCGTGCAGGGAGCATCGCTGGTATTGGATGTCGACAGCAATCTCACGGTGGACTGAGAGCGCTTGAACTCGGAAACTTTCCGGCATTCAGCCTATCCAATGGGCAGCACCGGTGGACCATGGGCTGAATACGCCTTCATCATCGGGCGGGACAATGCGGTCGAGTAGGCCGATACTAGGTAGAGGTTGCACGCAGGCAGAACCGGCCGGCGCAAACGGCGCCGCCAGCACCACGTGACAGCCTGATGTTAGGAGACATGTGAGTTCCGTCGATAGCACGATCCAGCTGATTCGAATCCGCGATACCGGGGGGCCATCCGGCGCGGATACCTCCGGCCTGAGCGTCTGCGCCTCCAGCCTTGCCCAGAGCCCGTGGGTCTTTGATTCGCAGCCACCCAGCTATGGTCCCGGCGCATCCATGGCCGATCCTCTGCCCGCCGGCTCTCCGCGCCAGGGCGAGCTGCCCCAGGAGTATCGGCAGGCCTCGCCCGAGGAGCTCGACCGCCGTATCCGGGAGGCGAAGCGAACGCTGGGTGAAAATGCCGTCATCCTCGGCCACTTCTACCAGCGGGACGAGGTCATCCAATACGCGGACTTCGTCGGCGACTCCTTTCAGCTCGCGCAGGCCGTGCGATCCAGGCCGGAGGCAAAGGCAATCATCTTCTGCGGCGTTCACTTCATGGCCGAGACCGCCGACATCCTCTCCGGGGCCGACCACGCCGTAATCCTCCCAAACCTTGCAGCGGGCTGCTCGATGGCCGACATGGCCGACATCGACTCGGTAACAGACTGCTGGGAGCAGCTCGAAGAGATCTACGGAACCGCACCGGACGCCGATGGTCGCGCGCCCGTCATCCCTGTCACCTACATGAACTCCTCGGCTGCGCTGAAAGGCTTCTGCGGAGAGCACGGCGGAATCGTCTGCACCTCCTCAAATGCCGAAGTCGTGCTGAACTGGGCATTCAAGCGAGGTCAGCGCGTCCTCTTCTTTCCCGATCAGCACCTCGGCCGCAATACCGCGAAGGCGATGGGCATCCCCGCCCACGAGATGCCGGTCTGGGATCCTCGAAAGGCGCTCGGCGGAAACGACGCTGACACGCTGCGGGACGCGCGCGTGCTCCTGTGGCATGGCTTCTGCTCCGTGCACAAGCGGTTTACAACCGAGCAGATCGCCGCGGCTCGGGCCAGGTACCCGGGCGTACGCGTGATCGTACATCCCGAGTGCCCGATGGAGGTCGTCGACGCCGCCGACGAGGCCGGCTCCACCGACTACATCGTCAAGGCAATCGCAAAGGCGGCTCCGGGACAGGTCTTCGCGATCGGAACGGAGATCAACCTCGTCCAACGCCTCGCAGCGCAATATCCGGAGCACACCATCTTCTGTCTCGACCCGGTTATCTGCCCATGCTCCACCATGTACCGCATCCACCCCGGATATCTGGCATGGGTGTTGGAGGCGCTGGTGCGAGGCGAGGTGTTGAACCGGATCGTCGTTCCCGAAACCGTCGCAATCCCTGCACGCGTAGCGCTTGAGCGCATGCTCGCATCCAGACCCGCCGCCGCCGCGGGGCAGACCGTATGAGTCATGTCATCGTCGTAGGCAGCGGAATCGCCGGTCTGATCGCGGCACTCGAAACGAGCCGCAAACACACCGTCACGCTCGTCACCAAGGCAAAGCTCTCCGAAGGCAACACCCGCTACGCGCAGGGTGGAATCGCCGCAGCGATGTTCGAGGACGACAGCGTTGCCGAGCATATCGCGGATACCTTGCGCGCAGGCGCGGGCCTCTGCCGGCTCTCCGCCGTCGAGGTGCTGTGCGCGGAGGGTCCCGAGCGGATTCGCGATCTGATCAGGCTCGGAGTCGGCTTCGACCGCTCCAACGGTGAGCTTGCGCGTGGTCTGGAGGCAGCACACTCCCGTGCACGCGTGCTGCACGCCGGTGGAGACGCGACCGGACTCGCGATCGAGACTGCGCTCGTCCGCGCAGTGCGGGCGGCGGATATCAAGGTCCTCGAGCACACGTTTGCCCTCGACCTGCTTCTCGAAGACGGGTGCGTACGCGGACTGGAGATTCTGGATCCGGACAACGTCCGCATCGCCCTCGACGCGGATGCTGTCGTGCTGGCAAGCGGCGGAGCCGGGCAGCTCTACAAGCACACCACCAATCCCACGGTAGCCACCGGAGACGGTGTTGCCCTCGCTCTCCGGGCCGGCGCGCAGATCGCCGATGTGGAGTTCTACCAGTTCCACCCCACAGCCCTCGCCGTCCCCGGCAACTTCCTGATCTCCGAGGCGGTCCGCGGCGACGGCGCCGTCCTTCTCGACGTGGACGGCCGACGCTTCATGAAGGATCTCGATCCGCGTGCTGAGCTGGCGCCGAGAGATGTCGTCGCTCGCGGCATCGCAGCGCAGATGGCAAAGCAAAACGGCCGTCCCGTGTTGCTCGACGCCACGGCGCTGGGATCGCAGTTCCTTGCAGAGCGCTTCCCGACCATCGACGCCGCCTGCCGAAGCCGGGGCCTGAACTGGGGAAGCGAGCCGGTACCCGTAACGCCCGCCGCGCACTACTGGATGGGCGGAGTCCGCACCGACAACTGGGGCCGCACCTCCGTGCCCGGCCTCTTCGCTGTAGGAGAGGTGGCCTGCACGGGTGTGCACGGCGCCAACCGGCTCGCCTCAAACTCGCTTCTGGAAAGCCTCGTCTTCGCCTGGCGTTGCGCTCAGCTCCTGGTCGCGGACAATCTCTCCTGGCAGAAGCAGGGGCAGATGGAAGCCACCGGCGATGAAAGAGGCTCAGCGGAGACCGAGGCGCAGGGCATCGAGATCGAAGACTCGGGATCCGCGTCTCCGGTCGAGCGCGCCGAGTTGCAGCAGCTGATGTGGGATACCGCAGGCATCCATCGCGACGGAGCCGGCCTGCAGCATGCCGCCGCGCAATTGCATGCGATGGACCGTCACCGGCAAAACTGCCGGCGACTTTGAAACCTCGAACCTCCTTACACTCGCACGAGCCGTTGTAAACGCGGCCCTTGCCCGGCGCGAATCTCGCGGCGCACACTTCCGCAGAGACTTCCCGGAACAGAGCGAAGACCTTCGGCATCAGCTCATCTACGCGCGAAAGGTCCCGGTCGCGTGCTGAGTCCGCTCCCTGCCAACCTTGTCGACAGCGTCGTTCAGATGGCGCTTCTTGAAGACGCGCCCTGGGGCGATCTCACCTCCCAGAGCCTCATCCCCCCGTCTGCCCGCATGTCGGCGTCGCTGGTTGCCCGCGAGCCCGGCGTGCTGAGCGGAGCGGACGTCTTCACGGCGGCGATGCGGCTCACCAACCCGAACATCGTTACGGCATTCATCGTCGCGGACAGTCAGAGCTTCGCCAAAGGCGACCTCCTCGCCACGGTCGAGGGCCCCGCACAGGGCATCCTCCAGGCCGAGCGCGTTGCCCTCAACTTTGTGCAACGGCTGTCGGGCATCGCCACCCTCACCGCACGGTTCGTCAACGAGATCGCCGGGACATCAGCACGCATCGTCGACACTCGAAAGACCACACCCGGCCTTCGGGTCTTCGAGCGGTACGCCGTCCGCTGCGGAGGCGGACACAACCATCGCTTCTCGCTCTCGGACGCCGTCATGGCGAAGGACAATCATCTTGCAGTGCTACTCGCGGACGGCAGACGAACGCTTACCGAGGCGCTCCGCGATGTCCGGTCCTCGCTCCCGCACACGGCGCATCTTGAGGTCGAGGTCGACCGGCCCGATCAGATCGAAGCCGTTCTCGCCGCGGGTGTCGATACCATCATGCTCGACAACTTCCCGCTGGAGGCAATGCGCGCAGGTGTGGCCACCGTGGCAGGACGCGCTCTTGTCGAGGCCAGTGGATCCGTGACGCTTGATACCGTCAGGGCCATCGCCGGCACAGGCGTGGACATCATCTCCGTCGGTGCCCTGACTCACAGCGTGCGCTCACTTGATCTCGGTCTTGATATCAGGCCCGCCGGCGCGTCATGATCTACCTCGACTCGGCCGCGACCACCCCCGTCCGGCGCGAGGTGCTGGAGGCGATGTGGCCCTTCCTGACCGGGGAGTTCGGCAACGCCTCAAGCCACCACTCGCTTGGCGAATCCGCCGCACGTGCTCTGGCCGGCGCGCGTGCTTCGATCGCCGCAAATCTCGGCTGCCGCACCAGTGAGATCGTCTTCACCTCCGGCGGAACCGAGGCAGACAACCTCGCTGTCAAAGGCATCGCACTCGCTTCCCCGCGCGGCCGTCACATCGTCACAACGCGCATCGAGCATGAGGCCGTGCTCGCGTCGTGTGACTTCCTCCAGCGGCATCACGGCTTTGAGATCACCTACCTGCCCATCGATCGACAGGCCATGATCGACCCTGCGGATGCAAAGTCGGCCTTGCGACCCGATACGACCCTCTGCTCGGTGATGCTCGCCAACAACGAGGTCGGAACGATTGAGCCAGTCGCGGAGATCGCCGCCATCGCTCGATCCATGCGCATCCCGATACACACCGATGCCGTGCAGGGTGCGGGCGTGCTCGATCTGGATGTGCGCAAACTGGGCGTGGACGCGCTCAGCATCTCCGGCCACAAACTCGGCGCGCCCAAGGGTGTCGGTGCGCTCTATCTGCGCGGACGCCTCGAGACCGTGCCCGTTCTGCACGGCGGAGGCCAGGAGCGCGGCCGACGCTCCGGCACGGAAAACGTAGCCGGAGCTGTAGCTCTCGCGACTGCGCTGCAGCTTGCCGAAGCCTCGCGCTCCGAGCGCGTACTCCGCCTCCTCAGACCTTCGCGATCAGCTTATCGACGGTGTGCTTGCGACCGTGCCGGAGGCCATGCTCACCGGCCATCGCTCCCATCGCCTGCCGGGAAGCGCATCCTTCTGCTTCCCTGGCACCAGCGGCGAGGCCGTTCTGCTGCAGCTCGAGCAGCGCGAAATCATTTGCTCAAGCGGATCAGCATGTGCAGCCGGAAGCGATCAGCCGTCGCACGTCCTCACCGCAATGGGCATTGATCCCGTGGTCGCGCAGACGGCCGTGCGCTTCACCCTGGGCGACGCCATCACCGCGGAAGAGATCGCCACCGTCGTGAGGTCGGTGCGCGAGGCCGTTGACGCCGTGCGCGCTATCGCTCGCTGACGCTTCAGCACCCAGCTAGAAGGACAACCGAGCCCCAAACTGAAACTGGCGCGGGTCGTACGAGGCTGTCTCCTGCCCCGCACTCGTGTACAGGAGATTCACGTCCAGCGTGTTGTTCTTGTTGATCAGGTTGAAGGCATCCGCCGTCACCTGCAGCGACAGGTCGTGCGAGAAGCTGAACGCACGCGCGATCCGAAGATCGGTGAAGATCGTGTACGGCCGGATACCGGTGTTGCGAGCCAGCGAGCCATTGAACGCGCTGCTGGTCACACCCGCGTTCGCTGGCGCGTCGAGGTAACACGGCAGATTCAGGTATCCGGTCGGGGAAAACTTCGACGCGACCGGAGCCGTCCCGCAGCTCGTCGGTCCGCTCCCCGCGGCGACCGCGTTCGGGCGATCCGTAAGCGGGTCGAAGTCGAAGTTCGTATCCGTTCCGGTCACGATATTGAACGGCCTCCCGGACGAGATCTCGATGATCGGAGCAACCGTGAAACCCGAAAAGACACCCGGGAGGAATCCCCCTCCGCTGATGTGGTGCGAGTTATACACACCCGAAAGAACCAGGCGGTGGCGCTGATCAAAGGTCGATGTGGCGCGCTCCGCGTTGGGCGTGAAGTTGTTCTGCGGAGCGTCCGCCGTCGAAACGACATCGGTGGAGTCGTCAATCGCATGTGACCACGTGTACGACACCAGGAACTCGTAGTTGGAGCTCAGGCGCTTCTTCAGGTTCACCGACAGACCGTTATAGCTGGACGTGCCGCTCGTCAGGTTCGGGCTCATATCGTCGAAGGGAACGGGAACGCCCACGCCCAGGCCTTCGCTCGACGCAACCTGGCTGGCTAGGGCAACGCACTGCCCCGCGCCTTGCGAGGAGAGGAACTGCGCGAGCGATGTGTTCAGACCAGACCGGCGAAAGAAGTTGAGCAGCGGGGGAGCGACGTATGGACCCGCCGGTCCAAGCCCGCACGGAGCCGTGCCGGAGGCCGTCGCAACCGTAAGCGGGTTGGAGGTTGGGCTCGCGACAGAGTTGATGTTCCCACCGGGCAGAATGCTCGCCGTTCCCGCTGCGACCGCGGCGTTGGCAGCCCGCCAGTTCGCCACCAGCAGCGCCGGATTTACAGGGTTCACGTTCACCGGCCGGTTCAGGTGCCGCCCACCCGTGTTGTTATAGGCGATGTTGATCGAAAGATTGCGGCCGAGATCGCGCTCGATCCCAAACGAGATCTGCTGCGCGTATGGAGTTCGGTACTTCAGATCCGCCGGAAGACCGGAGGGCAGGATCGCAAGAGGGAAGCCGGAGGCAAGGTAGTTCTGGTTGACAAATACCGAGGCCGGGTTGTTCGGATCGAATCGCTGCTGCAACGGCTGGTAGTTCAGCCCCGCGATGGGGAGGCAGTTGGCGTTGGAAAGCGATCCCTGAAAGGTATTGGTTGCATTCAGGTTCAACGGACTGATGGTGCTGGCCGCCGTGCACGGCGAACCTCCGGCAAGAATAACCAGCGGAACAGCGTTGCCGTTGAATGTTGTCGACTGCGCCTCCAGATTGCCGGGCGCGCGATCGTAGAAGATGCCGTAGTTCGCCCGCACCACCGTCTTGCCGGATCCCGTTGGGTCATAGGTGACGCCGATCCGTGGGGCCACATTCTGATCCTGCAGGCGGATCCCTTCGCGAATACCGTACGCGCGCTCGGCCGCATAGGAGTTCGCATTGAAAGCGCCTTGCGTCGGAAGTCCCTCGACGTCATACCGCACGCCATAGTTGAGCGTCACGTGCGTTCCTATGCGCCAGGAGTCCTCCAGAAACGCCCCCAGCGCCTTCAGCGAGTACTTATAGCCGGTAATGCCGACACCTTGCACAAACGACTGCGGTATCCCGAGCCCATAAGCCTGCACCGGCGAGAAGCCCGGCAGGCCTGCCAGTTGCGAACTGATGTCGGTCGCATTCAGGGCCGAAAAGGTGTAATCTCCGCCCCCGTAGAGCTGCCCCTGCTTCAGGTTGATCGGTATATAGCGAAGATCGATCCCGCCTTTCACCGTGTGGCCGCCGCGGGTATACGTCAGGTTGTCCTGCAGCTGACTCTGGTCCTCTACCCGGTCCACGGTCGAAAACGGCGTCTTGCCGAAGTACGCGAAGCCCGGTATGTTGACCGCGGTCGATGTGCTCTGCGGAGCGAAACGGATAGGGTGTCGCGCAAACTGGATACGCAGTTCATTCACCTTGTTCGATCCGATCAGCAGCGTGTGTTGGCCAAGCAGGCCGAAGTCGTGAAACGTCTGGATCGCCGTTCGCGAAAAGGAGTTCTCACCGATATTCTGGTTCGCCGCTGACTCTTGGATGCCCGTAATCTTGCTCGGACTCAAATTCACCCGAAGCAGAAGCTGCTGGTTACCCGTGATCTTGTGATCGAGCCGCAGCGAGTAGATCTCCGTCTTTTCGGAAACAGGGAAGTTGCCCACCAGGGCATTCAGCGGCTGGAACGACGCCGGAGCGGCATTTCCTGAGGTCACGAAATTGCTCGCGCCGATCGTTCCCGCCAGAAAGCCGGGGTTCTTGCCGGTCGTCGCAATGGCAGAGCTGGAGCCCACCAGGGCAACATATCTTTGGATCCCGGGCGTCGCGGCCGGTGCAACGGATAGAAATGCAGCCTGCTGCGGGGTCCCCTGAATCGTCAGGGAGCCTGCGGGCGCGCCGTAGAACTTGCTCACGTCGATGTTATTCAAACCGAAGCTGCTGCGGCCTATCACGGAGAAGCCCGTCTCCTGCCGCCGCGTAAGCTCGGCCGCAAAGAAGTAAAACGTCTTGTCCGGAACGATCGCTCCGCCTACCGTGAAGCCGGCCTGAACGCGCGTGTATGCCGGCTGATACACCGTCGAGAAGGGGTTCGTCGCCTGGATGTAACGGTTACGCAGAAATGCGAACGCGCTCGCATGTGTCTGGTTGGAGCCCGACTTCGTCACAATGTTGACCACGCCGCCCGATGCCCGGCCATACTCCGCGTCGAAGCCGTTCGTGATGATCTGAAACTCCTGCACGGCGTCCTGCGAGACGGTCGATCGCGTTCCGCCCGAGATGTAGTCGCCCGCATCCGCGCCATCGATATTGATCGAGTTCGATCGCGCCCGGGCGCCCCCGAAGTTCAGGCCGCTCGTCGGGATCGCTCCCACAGACGGCGCGGCATCGCGTGCAATCTGCGAGTTGGTAAGCGTAAAATTGATATAGTTGCGTCCGTTTGTCGGCAGGTTCGTAATTCGAAGCTGGTCAACCGTCGTCGACTGCGAGCTTCGCTGTGTCTCAATAATGTCGGCGCCCGAATTGACCGTGACAGTCTCGTTTCCGCCGATCACCAGCGCCAGTGGAAGCTCCGCCTCCTGTCCCGTCGTAAGGACCACATTCTGTTCCACCAGCTTGCTGAACCCGGGTGAACTGGCCATCACCGTGTAAGAGCCCGGCGGCAGCAGCAGCAACTGGTAGTTGCCCTGACCATCCGTCGTCGTCGTCCGTGAAAAGCCCTTCGTCGGATCGCTGATGGTCACGGTCGCGTTCGGCACAACAGCGCCCTGTGGGTCGCGGACGATTCCATTCAACTGGGCAGTGGAGATGTTCTGTGCGCTCGCAAGAGCAGTCATCAGAAAGAGGACAGCGGCGAAAGACACGGGGAAGAGCCACGGTCGGCGTATGAACATCGGGGTGGTGCTCCAGTTCGATGGGCACCCGATCCACTGTTGGCAGCGGATGTTTGCCTTAAGCTACGATGCGCCGTTCTACATGAATCAGCATTCAGTGTGCAAGAAAATTCATCCGTACTGGTACATCGACAACCACATAGCCCCCTGGGATCGCGCATCCAATAGCCTAAGCAGCTGCCGCTGCAAGCCCCTTTCGAGGTAATGCGTTGATCGAAGCCGTGCTTTGTGACATCGACGGAACACTCGTGCAGAGCAACTGGCTGCACGCCGCTGCGTGGAAGGATGCCTTCGCCGTCATGGACATCCACCTGGAGCTTGAGGACGTCCGTCGGCAGATCGGCAAGGGTGGCGATGAGCTGATCCCCGTCTTCGTTCCATGGTGGAGAAGATCGGCCGTCGAGGAGCCGCTCAAGACATACCGGAAGTTCGTCTTTCAGCAGGACTACCTCAGTCAGGTAAAGCCCTTCCCAAAGGTTCGCGAGTTCCTCCTCCGCCTGAAGGAGGCCGGGATCCGGCTCTCACTCGCCAGCTCGGCAGATCGGGAGGATCTCGAGATCTACAAGAAGATCGCGAACATGGAAGATCTCATCGAAGAGAGCTCCTCATCCGACGACGCCGACCGCGCCAAGCCTCATCCCGACATCTTCCAGGCGACCCTCAAAAAGCTCGGCCTTCCCGCCGGCAGGGTCTTGGCCCTGGGCGATACTCCCTACGACGCCGAGGCGGCTGGCAAAGCCGGGATCTCGACGGTCGGTGTCACCACCGGTGGCTGGTCCAAACCTGATCTGCTCGAGGCCGGTTGCATTGAGGTCTACACAGACGTCGCCGATCTGCTGCAAAACTTCGAACAGAGCGCCTTTCTCCGCTAGGCAGATCGCCCATCTGCCCCTGCGCTCCCGGAACCCGCCGTTCTCTGGCCATAGCGGCACAGCGCAAGCAGCGGGCATCGGGCGCACTGCGGCTCCGCAAACGTGCAGATCGTCTGCCCATGGACCTTGAACAGCGAGTGATGCTCGTCCAGCATCTCGGCCGTCCAGGTCTCCGGCACCATCCGCATCAGAAGCTCCTCCGTCCGGCGCGGCTCCGCCCTCGGCGTCAGGCCCAGCCGGTGTGCCACGCGCAGATGATGCCCATCGAGCGCAATCGCACGCCGCCGCAGCGTCGAAAAGTTAACCACTGCCGCCGAAACCTGTGGACCGACTCCCTCGAAGCTCTCCAGCCAGGCCCGGATCTTCTCCGTCCGGTAGCCGGCAAGGAAGTCCAGCGTCAGCGATCCGTACCTCGCCGTAATCTGCTGCAGCGCCAGCTTCAGGCGCGGAGCCTTCATCTCGGGAAACGTCACCACCTGGATCGTCTGCTCGATATCCGGCAGCGCGGCATCGCGGACCGCCTCCCAGTCAGGCCCGAAGCGCGCCTCCAGGTCTCGCATCACCTGGTGCGAAGCCGGCGTCTTCGTACGCGCGCTGAGCAGGGAATAGACGAACTGCTTCAGAGGGTTCCATGGAATCCGCGGCTTCGGCTCCCCGTAATAGCCCAGCAGCAGCCTGTGAATATGCGGCAAGCGGTCCGGGTCGACCGGCGCAGCCGGTGGTGGCACGTGGACATCGGGAAAGAGAGATTCGGTCATCGCTGGTGTTTTGGATGCAGCCCTATCCGTTGCGAGTGATGCCCAGCCGGGCGCCATCCGCGTCCTGCACCCCCCATGCCATGCGCGGCGTGTTGTGCGCCAGACCCAGCCGTCCGTCCGGCCCTATCAGGATGATCCCTCCATGTCCCCCAAGCCGCGTGTACAGGTACTCAATCGCATCCGTCGCCGCCTGCTGCGGGGAGTGCCCGGCCCGGACACGATCCACCGCCCACTTGCCCAGAACCAGCTTCATGATCGGCTCGCCCCATCCCGTAAGCGACACCGCCGCCGCCTGGTTGTCGGCATAGCATCCGCAGCCGATCAGCGAAGAGTCCCCCACGCGCCCCGGCGCCTTCGAAAGCGTTCCGCCGGTGCTCGTTGCCGCCGCAAGATTTCCCTCGACGTCAATGGCGACCGCCCCGACCGTGTCGTGCGAATGCTGCGTCGGTGGAGTCGCCGTAAACTCGGAGTTGCCCGAAAACGTACTATCCGTCGCTCCCTGGAGCTCGGCCTTCTGAAACGTCATCAGCCGGTCCCGCTCGCGAGGAATGATCAGCTCGGTGTTGTCCACCAGCTCCATTCCGTGCTGACGCGCAAAACGCTCGGCGCCGGTCCCCACAAAGTACACGTGCGGGGAGTGGTCGAGCACAAGCCGCGCCGCAGCGATCGGGTTCCGGATCCGCTCCACGCAGGCCACCCCTCCCGTACGGAGGTTCGCGCCGTTCATCAACAGCGCATCCAGCTGCACACGTCCGTCCCGTGTCAAAAACGATCCCCGCCCAGCGTCAAAGGTGTCGTCGTCCTCCATCACCGTCACGGCAGCCTGCACCGCATCGACCGCTGAAGCTCCCCGTTCGAGCTCGGCATACCCGGCGCGAAGGGCAGCGGCAATCCCGCGTTCATGTGCGGCAACGGCGTCGTCAGGCATAGCCCATGCGCCGCCGTGGATCAGAAGTGTGGGTCTCGTGCTCATAGCATCTCAAGTCTACGAGAGATCTCCCGAGGAGGTAGACCGGTGCCCTCAGGCCGGACGTCTGACCGCCTACCGTCGCGCAGCGCTTAGCGGCGGTGTCTTCCGCCGTTCGGTCTCGAGGTACGTATACCGGATCCGATGGACGACCGTCATCGTCGAGAAGACGGCCAGCACCCAAAGCGCTGGGGCCATCACTCCCCAGTGGTTGAACAGCGCCCCGAGAATGATAAGAACCACACGCTCCGGCCGCTCCATGAACCCAACCTTGCACGAGCCGATCAAAGCCTCGGCGCGTGCACGCGTATAGCTGACCATCAGCGATGCGGTCATCACAAACGCCACCAGCACCACGTAGAAGAACCGGTTTCCCCGGGCGTAGAAGACCAGCAACCCGAAGAACAGAGCCACGTCGGAGTAGCGGTCCATCACCGAGTCGAAGAACGCCCCAAACACAGAGACCTGGTTCGTCTGCCGCGCCACCCGGCCATCCACCATGTCGAAGATGCCCGCCCCGATAATCACCAGACCGGCGTAGACAAACATCCGGTCCGCATTGCCCGAGCGCGCATACCCGAAGAAGATCGCCGCCACTATGTTGATCAGCAGGCCGATAAAGGTGAGCGTGTTCGGAGAAATGCGCGAAAGCGCCAGACCGTTGACGATCTTCTGCAGCAGCCAGCCGCTGCCTTTTCCGAATGCGCTTGTCCAGGTCATCTCTTTACGAAAAGACCAGTTTAGCGCAGGGATGCTCCCTTACCGCCGGGTTGGCTTCGCAGACATGCTCTTCGAGGGTTTATCCTCGACGCTGCAAGAGAGACACCATCAGGGTTCTCAGCAGCAAATGCGTTGTCTTGCGCGATCTTCCACCCAGAAAAGAGTCTTACGATGTCGAAACAGGCAGCTTGGAGAAGCAGCTACATGAGAGAGCAAGTGCGCTCTGCCGCAGGTCGGATGTTGGTCCTTGCAGTACTCGCGGCAGCCGTCAGTCTGCCGGCCATGTCACAGGGGGCCGGCTCCACAGCCGCCGGCAAACCCGCCACCGACCCCTCGGCCATGCCATACATGAACCCCTCGCTGCCCACCGAACAGCGAATCGATGACCTCGTGAAGCGGATGACACTCGAGGAAAAGGCCTCGCAGCTCGTCAACCAGTCCAGACCCATCCCCCGTCTCGGCATCCCGGCCTACGACTGGTGGAGTGAGGCCCTCCACGGTGTCGCCTCAGGCACCGCCACCGTCTTCCCCGAGCCGATCGGCCTCGCCGCCAGCTTCGATCCCGCCGCCATCCATGAGATGGCCGTCGTCATCGGCACCGAAGGCCGAGCCAAATACAACATGGCCATCCGCGCCGGCGACCGCAAAATCTTTCAGGGAATCACCTTCTGGTCCCCCAACATCAACATCTTCCGCGATCCGCGATGGGGCCGCGGCCAGGAGACCTACGGTGAAGACCCCTTCCTCACAGGTCGCATGGGCGTCGCCTTCGTCACCGGGCTCCAGGGCGACGATCCGAAGTACCTCCGCGTCGTAGCCACGCCCAAGCACTACGCCGTGCACAGCGGGCCCGAGCCCTCCCGCCATGAGATCGACGTCACCGTCTCCAAGCACGACGAGGAGGACACCTACCTGCCCGCCTTCCGCGCCGCCGTCGTCGAAGGCAAGGCAGCCTCCGTCATGTGCGTCTACAACAGCGTCAACGGTCAGCCCGGTTGCGCCAACGACTTCCTCCTCAAAGACACCCTGCGTGGCAAGTGGGGCTTCAAGGGATACGTCGTCTCCGACTGCGACGCCGTCGCCGACATCCAGCGCGGACATCACTTCGTCAAGACCATGGCCGAAGCTGCGGCCGTCTCCCTCAAGGCCGGCACCGACAACGACTGCGCCGACTTCTTCTCCATCAAGACCGACAACACCGACTACATCCGATACGTCGATGCCGTAAAGCAGGGCTTCCTTACCGAAGCCGACATAGACGTCTCGCTTCGGCGCCTCCTTCGAGCCCGCCTCCAGCTCGGCATGTTTGACCCCGACAGCATGGTCAAATACGCGCAAACGCCCGACTCCGAAAACGACAGCGCGCCCCATCGCCAACTTGCGCTCAAGATCGCCCGCGAGACCATGGTCCTCCTCAAGAACGACGGCACCCTCCCCCTGTCCGGTTCCGTGAAGAAGATCCTCGTCGTCGGTCCTCTCGCCGATCAGACCCGTGTCCTCGAAGGCAACTACCACGGCACCGCCTCGCGCTACACCACCGCCCTCGACGGCATACGCCGGCAGTTTCCTTCAGCCGAAGTCACCTTCGAGCCCGGTACCAGCTTCCTCAGAAACCCCATACCTGTTCCCGCCGAAATGCTGAGCCACGGCAACGGCGAGCCCGGCCTCGACGCGGAGTTCTTCTCCGGCGCCGATCTCGCCGGCCCATCCCTCGCAAAGCGCGTCGATCCCCAGGTCAACTTCGACCGCCACTCCCGGACCGGTCTCCCGCCCAGCGCAAAGAGGGCCTTTGTACGTTGGACCGGTTTCATCACACCCACCGAATCAGGCTCCTACAGAATCGGCGTCAACGGCCTCATGGACCGCCTGTACGTCGACAACAAGCTCGTCGTCGAAGATATGACCCCGCATCCCGCGGGCGAAAAGACCGGCGAGATGCAACTGGAAGCAGGGCACCGCTACCCCATCAAGCTTGAGTACACCGGCGGCCAGGCCCTCAACGTCAAACTCGTCTGGGCACGTGAAGTCCCCGACGCCGCCGCACGCGCCGTAGCTGCCGCAAAGTCGGCCGACGTCGTCATCGGCGTAGTCGGCATCACCTCCGACCTCGAAGGCGAAGAGATGAAGGTGGATGTGCCCGGATTCCTCGGTGGCGACCGCACAAGTCTCGACCTGCCCAAACAGGAGGAAGATCTCCTCGAAGCCGTCAAGGCCACCGGCAAACCGCTCGTTGCCGTCCTCATGAACGGAAGCGCGCTCTCCGTAAACTGGCTGGCGAAAAACGCCAACGCCATCGTCGAGGCCTGGTACTCGGGCGAAGAGGGAGGCGCCGCACTCGCCGAGACCCTCTCCGGAGCCAACAACCCCTCCGGCAAGCTCCCGGTCACCTTCTACAAGAGCGTCGATCAGCTGCCGCCGTTCACCGACTACGCCATGAAGGAGCGCACCTACCGCTACTTTCACGGCGATCCTCTGTTTCCCTTCGGCTTCGGTCTCAGCTACTCGAAGTTCGCCTACCGCAACCTCAAGCTGGGCTCATCCGCCGTTCATGCCGGAGATCCCCTGGACGTTCAGGTGGACGTCGCCAACCTCAGCGATCGCGACGGCGACGATGTCGTGGAGCTGTACCTCGTTCCGCCGCAGCAGCCCGGCAACCCCATCCGGGAGCTCCGCGGCTTTCAGCGTGTACACATCGCCAAGGGCGCAACCGAACACGTTCACCTCACCCTTCGGCCACGTGACCTGAGCTTCGTCAACCCGGCAGGCGACCGCCTGATCGCCGCTGGGAGGTACGAGCTTGTCGTCGGTGATGGGCAGCCACAGACCGAGGCCGGGAAAGCAACCAGCCAGTTCACAATCTCCGGCGAGCAGAAGTTGCCGGAGTAACGAATACCTGCCGTGAAACGAAGAGAGCCTGAAGGTGCCCCTCCCGGGACGCCTTCAGGCTCTCTCTTTTGTCGCTGTGAACTACTGAACGTGACGAAGAATCAGGTTCTCGAACTGCTCCTGCCGGCCGGAGCGCGGTGCCGGGTTCAATCCCTTCTCCTCCGCCTTCGCCGCAATCGCATCGAGTGACATCGTGCCGTTCAGCATTGCCTGACCCTCAGCAGTCTTCCAGCCCGCGTACCGCTGCGCCACCTTCTCCGCCAGCTTGCCGTCTTCCACCAGCTTCGCCGCATTCAGGAACGCACGCGCGCACAGATCGACGCCGCCAATATGCGCATGCACCATGTCCTCCGGCGTAAACGACTGCCGCCGGACCTTGGCGTCGAAGTTCATGCCGCCCTTGCCCAGGCCACCGGCCAGGATCACGTGGTACATCGCCAGCGTCATCGCGCCGATGTCATTCGGAAACTGATCCGTATCCCAGCCCAGCAAAGGATCGCCCCGGTTGATGTCCAGCGATCCAAGGATGCCGTAGCTCGCCGCCGTCGCAATCTCATGCTCAAAGCTGTGGCCGGCCAGAAGGGCGTGGTTCGCCTCCAGGTTCACCTTCACCTCGTTCTCCAGCCCGAAGTGCTTCAGAAACCCGTACACCGTCGCCGTGTCGAAGTCGTACTGGTGTGCCGTCGGCTCCTTCGGCTTGGGCTCGATCAGAATCTGTCCGTCAAAGCCGATCTTGTGCTTGTACTCAACCACCAGCGTCAGGAAGCGTCCGAGCTGCTGCACCTCCTGCCGGAGGTCGGTGTTCAGCAGCGTCTCATACCCTTCGCGCCCGCCCCACAGCACATAGTTCTCGCCGCCCAGCGCCTTGGTCACGTCCATGCAGTGCTTCACCGTTGCCGCACTGTACGCAAACACATCCGGATCAGGGTTGGATGCCGCCCCGGACATGAACCGCGGATGTGAGAACAGGTTCGCCGTTCCCCACAACAGCTTCGCCTTCGAGCTCGCCATCTTCGTCCCAAGGTAATCCGCAATCGCGTGGAAGTTGCTCAGGGACTCCCGCAGCGATTCACCCTCCGGCGAAATGTCGCGATCGTGAAACGTGTAAAACGGCAGATCCAGCACGCGAAACAGGTCAAACGCCGCATCGGCCTTGTCCCGTGCAGCCTGCAGCCCGTCCGTGCGGTTCATCCACGGCCGATTGATCGTCGCTGCCCCGAAAGGGTCGCTCCCATTCATCGCAAGGCTATGCCAGTACGCCACGGCGAACCGGAGATGCTCCCGCAGCGGACGCCCGAGCACCACGCGCTCCGCGTCATACCACCGGTACGCCATCTCGTTGCTGCTCTCCGCGCCTTCGAAACGAACGGTTGAAAATTCGCTGAATACGGTCTCGCTCAAGCCACTACCTCCAGAAACCCACCTCTGAACAATACTCGACCAACCCCGGTTCGCGCTCGATCAGAGGAAAAACTTCGATACCACAACTAAGCTCGGAACAGCGCCTTCGCAGGCACTTCCCTCGGCTCCCGCGATCTTGGAAATCGTTCGATCCAGACTACCTTCGGCTACTCTTCCGGGTCGTGGATCGTCGCGAGCTTCAGCACCTCAAGCTCACGCTTGCCATTCGGCGTCACCACCGTCGCCACATCGCCGATCTCCTTACCAACCAGCGACCGGCCGATCGGAGACGTCGTCGATATCAGACCCTTCGCCACATCCGACTCTTCACTCGTGACGAGCTTGTACGTAAGCTCCTCGTTCTTCGTCGAGTCGAACACCACCACGGTAGACCCGAAGCCCACCTTGTTGTGCGGGATGTTCGCCAGGTTCACCATCGCGAGCTCACCCATGCGCTTCTTCAGCTGGCCCAGCCGCGCGTTCACAAACTCCTGGCGCTGCTTGGCAGAGTGGTACTCGGCGTTCTCGGAAAGGTCGCCCAGCGCCACAGCCTTCTTGATCTCTGCCGGAAGCTCGGTCGTGAGCTCATACTCCAGCTGCGTAATCTGTTCCTGAAGCTTCTTCTTGATGTGCTCGGGCATGGGACTCTTTGCTTGCGGTCAGCGCGCAACAAGGACGCAGCGACAGCGGTTGGAAGTGAAAAGTTGATTATACGGAAACCCTCCGCCCGGCAACCCTGAACCCGCCCGATCCGCCCCCTCGCAGGACCCAACCTCCGCCTACATGTCCGGCGGTGGCGGAAGCAGGCGTGGCGACCCCATGCTCAGAAACGCCTCCAGCAGAAGCACCGCTGCAACCTGGTCGATCACCGCCGAGCGCTCCTTTCGGCTGCTCCTGCCCCGGCGCGCCGGACGCGATCGATCCAGTAGCTCATGCGCCTCCGCGGTCGTCAGACGCTCGTCCAGCATGTGGAAACGGATCTCCGGCTGCTGCTCCCGAAGCGCATCCGCAAACGCCTGCGTCTTCACGGCCTGCGGGCTCATCTCGCCGGACGCATGCAGCGGCAGCCCGATCACCACCTCGCTTACCCCATGCCGGCGAATCACCCGCCCGATCGACTTCAGATCCTGGCGAAGGCCGCTCCGTTGCACCGTGAACAGCGGTTGCGCGGTATAGCCCAGCGGATCCGAGATCGCCAGACCGATCCGTCGATCCCCCACATCCAGCGCCAGCACCCGCGCCGGTCCGCCCCGGGCAATAGCTTCCTCCGTCTCCTCGCGCTTTTGCATCTCCTCGCCGCGCTCTTGCTTCTCCAGGTCCGCAGGGTCTTCCACGCAGTCAGTCTATCCGTGTCACAGCTCCCTCCACAGCCGAAGTCCGTACCCCGCACTTAGAATGACAAAGTCCCCGCCGAGCGGGGGTTTGGGGTGGCTTTGAAGACTCTCCGGCTGTTCCTCCTCCTTGTTCTGTTCCTCGCTGCCCTCGCTGCCTACGTCTTTGTCGTCCCGTTCGGACCAAAGACTGAGACCTTCGTCGACATCCCCACCGGGACAGGCACACCGCGCATCGGCGCCCTGCTCGAGCAGCACGGAGTCATCCGCAGCCGCTATGGCTTTGACCTCCTCCGCATCATCCGGGGCGGCAGTCTCAAAGCAGGCGAGTACAGATTCGATCACCCCGCAGCCATGGGCGAGGTCTACGCCCGCGTCGTCCGCGGAGACGTCTACACCCGCACCCTCGTCATCCCGCCCGGCTACAACATCTTCGACATCGCCACCGCCGTCGAAGCTGCAGGTCTTGGTTCGCACGACACCTTCCTCGCCGCGGAGCGCTCCCATACCGAACTCATCCGCAAACGAAGCCCCAGAGCAGCATCCCTCGAAGGGTTTCTCTTTCCAGATACCTATCGCTTCAGTCGGCACGCCACACCCGAGATGATGCTGACCGTTATGGTTCGGCGATGGGAGCGCGAGGTCGATCAGCTGCACCCGGAAGACTCCGCCGCCACGCCCTACCTCCCCGCAGAGGCTTCGCCGGGCGGAGGCGTCGATTGGAAGGACGTCGTCACCATGGCATCGCTCATCGAGAAAGAGGTCGCCGACACCGGCGAGCGGCCGCTCGTCGCCGGCGTCTTCGTCAATCGCCTCCGCAAAGGCATGCCCCTCCAGACCGATCCGGCCGTCATCTACGCCGCTCTGCTCTCCGGCACCTACCGTGGAACCATCTACAGCTCCGACCTCCAGTTCGACTCGCCCTACAACACCTATCGTCACGCCGGTCTGCCGCCCGGCCCCATCTGCAACCCCGGCCTGGCCTCCCTTCGCGCCGCACTCGCACCCGCCCGCACTGACTTCCTCTACTTCGTCAGCGATGCAGCCGGCCACAGCCGCTTTGCGGCAACCCTCGAAGAACACTCCCGCAACGTCCAGACCTACCGAAAGGCGCAGCCCCGCTAACCCTTTTGGCGCCGTCAGCTCCGCCCGCCGGAGCTTTCGAGCCTTTCCGCAAACCCGCACATCTAAATACCCTTGATTGACATTGTCCAACCTCCCGTAAGCAGCTCTTCGGAGGGGACGGAAAGATATACTGGCTGCTTGTGCCGATGAGGAAACCTCTGTCCCATTTGTTGCTTCTGCTGCTTCCGGTTCTCTCCGGTTGTCTCACCCGTACCCATTCGGTCCGGAAGACCCGGCCCGTGGATGTCGTGCAGAACGCAACCCTCGATCAGCTCGTCTCGCGCATCAACGCGCAGGACGACGCCATTCAAACGATGAACGCCTCCGTCGAGATCGCCGCAAGCACCGGCGGCGCGCACTCAGGTGAGATCAAGGAGCACACCAGCCTGCGCGGTTACATCTTCATGCGCAAGCCCGAAGAGCTGCGTGTCCTCCTCCAGCTCCCCGTCATCGGAAGCAAGGCGCTCGACATGGTCAGCGACGGCAAGACCTTCAAACTCCTCATTCCACCCAAAAACCGCGCCATCGTAGGTGCCGACGAGGTCACCGAGGCCTCGCCCAACGGTCTCGAAAACCTGCGGCCCTACGTCTTCCTCGACTCGCTCCTCGTAAAAAAGCTCGCGTCCAATCAGATCGTCTCGCTCACCCAGGACGTCCGCGTCATCGAGCCCGCCGACAAAAAGAAGGACCTCATCGAAGAGCCCGACTACGATGTCGAGATCCTCGCGCAGCCCCAGGGCCAGACAGTCCACACCGAGCGTGTCGTCCACATCAGCCGGACCAACCTGCTCCCGTATCAGCAGGATATCTACGACGCCACCGGTCGGGTTGCCACCCGGGCCACCTACTCCGCATACCAGAAGTACGGCGACATCCAGTTCCCCTCCGTCATCGTCATCACCCGTCCCCTCGACGAGTACAGCCTCACCCTGACGGTCACAAAGATCGCCTTCAACCAGAAGCTCGAAGACGATCAGTTCGAGCTCAAGATCCCCGACAACATCCCCATCCAGCGCGTCAAGTAAGCCACAGCTCTGTAAGCCGCCGCGTCGCTACAACCCTGCTCGATCCGCGTGTGCCCGTATCGCCTCGTTGATCGACAACGCCAGGGCCAGCGCCCGGCGTCCATCCTCCCCGGATACCGTGGGCGCGATGCCGCTGCGAATGGCGTTCAGAAACGACTCAATCTCCAGCCGCAGCGGCTCGCCCGCCTCCACCGGCACCTTCATCAGCGAGAGACCCGGGCTCGGATGCCCGCCCTTCCCCATGCTCTCGCTCAGCGCCGCCAGCTGAGCCGGATCGATCCCCGCGGCCGCCGTCACATCGATCATCAGGAGGTCCTGCCGCGCGAAATCGAGCGACAGGTACTGATGCGGCTGAAAGAAACGCAGCTTCCGCACGCGCTCCGTACTCACCCGGCTCGCCGTAAAATTCGCGATGCATCCGTTCTCGAACTCCAGGCGCACATTCGCGATATCCACCTTGCGCGAAAGAACAGGAAGCCCCACCGCCCGGATCTCGCGCACCGCCGATCCAACAAAGCTCAGCACGATATCCAGGTCGTGGATCATCAGGTCCAGAACAACATCCACATCGAGCGATCGCGGCGTAAACACGCTCAGCCGGTGAGCCTCAAAGAACATCGGCCGGTTGATGTGCGCGCGGACCGCCGTCACCGCCGGATTGAACCGCTCCAGGTGTCCCGCCTGCACAAGCGCTCCATGCGCCCGCCCGAGCTCGAGGATCCGGTCAGCCTCCTCAATCGACGCCGCAAGCGGCTTTTCGATCAGGCATGCGACCCCCGCAGCCAGCAACGGCTCCGCCGCCCGCCCGTGCTGCCCCGTGGGAACACAGATCGATGCCGCGTCCGGCGGTCCGAGCGCTTCAAGGAACTCAGCTACCGAAGCGAAAGCGCGCACCCCGAAGTCCGCCGATGCCTTCGACACCGCCGTCGGCTCGAGATCGACGACGCCCGCAAGCTCCACCGCCCCGCCGGCCGCGGCCAGTTCGCGGTACACCCGCAGGTGATTCCTTCCAAAGGCGCCGGCGCCCACGACAAGCACACGAAGCGGCTGGCCCGGATCCGTCACCTACTTGGCAGAGACCGGCGCCGCACCGGACACTGGCGACTCGACCGCCTGCCGGCAACGCGCATACAGCTCCAGCAACTGCGCCACCTGGTCCTCAGGCTTGCTGGTCGATGTGGCTCCAAAGCCGGTCGAACCCGGCGATTTGCTGCCCACATGCGCCGCCGACGCAACAAACTTCAGCAGGTCGAGCGCAATATCTTCCGTGCGGCGCACGGCAGGGGTGGAGTTGGGTTCCATTCAAAGTCCTCGTTTCTGAATCGATGGTATCGGTCCGCCGCAGCCGCGCGCAAATGCGGCACCGCCCTCACGCCACCAGCCGGGGTAGCGCCCGCAATCCGCAAACAATCTCATACGGAATCGTCCCAGCCAGCCGCGCGTGATCCTCCGCCGTCACACCCTCTCCCAGCATCGTGACCTCATCCCCAACCTCCGCCTCCGCGATCGCGCTCACATCCACAGTCGTCAGGTTCATCGAGATCCGCCCCACGATCGGTGCACGCCTCCCGCCAGCCATCACCCACCCACCCGGCTTCTCGCTGGTCGCCGAAAGCTCGCGCCGCAGGCCATCCGCATATCCCACCGGAAGCAGCGCCAGCCGCATCTTTGTCGCCGCGACGTAGGTGCCGTTATAGCCCACCGTCGCGCCCGCCGGTACATCCTCGATCGCAGCAATCCGTGACTTCCACGTCAGCACCGGCCTCAACCGATCCCGCAGCACGCTCTCTCCTCCTTCAAGCGGAAGGCAGTACCCATACATCGCCAGCCCCGATCGCACCATCGCTCTCGCGCCGTGCTCGGCCGCCATCTGCTGCAGCCACGGCAGCGATCCGCCCTCGTCGATCGTCGAAGAGTTCCCGGCGTGGATCCACTCCGGCCTGAGACCCCGCCCCGCGATCTGCCTCATCGCCCCCTCGAACCTCCGTCTCTGCACCTCCGTCAGCGGAGACCCCGCAACCTCAGCCGAGGCGAAGTGCGTCAGCACTCCCGCCAGTCGCAGCCCCGGCGATGCACACATCCCGTCCAGAAATCGTTCCAGCGCCTCACCCGGCAACA
Source organism: uncultured Acidobacteriaceae bacterium (assembly GCA_963719405.1). GTDB lineage: Bacteria > Acidobacteriota > Terriglobia > Terriglobales > Acidobacteriaceae > Edaphobacter. Next base: position 2,283,290 of record OY970381.1, on the reverse strand, counting down.
CCCCTTGCCGCGACATCCCCGTATCCACCTCCAGGTGAACATCCATCGTCCCCGAAGTCCCCGCCGCACCCGCCATCCAATCCATGTGCTCCGGCGTCCACACCACCGGTGTCAGCGCGTTCGCCTCCATCGTCTTCGCATCCTCGGGCATGGGCCCGCACATCACCAAAATCCGCGGCTGCCCCTCTCTTGACCCATGCGTCCGGTCCAGATGGAGCCGCACGCGGTGGCCCTCCTCCGCATCCGTCACGCCCAGCCAACCTGCACCCGCGCCCGACAGCACCCCCGCGCAGAGCTCCGCTCCATGCCCGTACGCTCCCGCCTTCACCACCGCCATCACCGCCGTGCTCCTGCCTCCGGCACATGCCGCGTCCACAAGCGTGCGATAGTTGTCGCGCAGACCTCGCTCCGAGATCTCCAGCCAGCTCTTCCTGCTCTCCATACCTCGTCCTATCGTACCGTCGCGCGCAGGGCGGCCCTCACCCGGGCCAATCTACCCGCCACCAGCCAGATACGTCCGTGCGCGATCTCATTCCCTTTGCTGCTGCCGGTGTGATAAAACGAGCCTTTCGCGAGGCACCCGCTACCACAGGCGCTGCGTTCCCTCGGGGGATCAACAGGAGAGGTACACATCCGCCATGAAAATGAATCTCGGTTCACCCCGAACGCCCTCCCGCCTTCTGATCGCTGCGGCCCTCTGTCTCTCCTCAGTCCTCACCGTGGTCGGCTGCTCCAGTAGCAGCTCCAACCCCCTTTCGGAGCTCCAGTCCGCACAAAGCAAAAATGCCGGCAACTTCACCAACACGGTATTTCTTGGAGACTCGCTCACCGCTGGCTACCAGAGCGGATCCCTTCTCGACACGCAGCAGGTCCATGGATGGGCCCCCCTCGTAGCCGCCCAGGCCAACTTCAACATCGTCCTCCCACTCATCGCCGCACCCGGCGCTCCCGCCGTCCTCAAGCTCGTCAGCCTCGGCCCGCCCCCAGTCATCGTGCCCTCCAGCGGCATCACCACCGGACGCGATAACTTCGCCACCCAGCCAACAGACCTCGCTGTTCCCGGCGCCCTCGTCAACGACATCCTCAACACCGCTCCCGTGCTGCTCCCCACCTCAGGACAGCAGCAGATCACGCAGCTCGTGCTCGGCTACCCGGGCTTCGGCTACGGACAGGCCTACAGCCAGGCCAACATCGCCGTCAAAGACCAGCCCACAACCATCTTCCTCTGGGCCGGCAACAACGACGCCCTCGTCGCCGATCTCACCGGCACGCCCACCTCCATGACCTCCGTGGCAAACTTCACCACGCAGTACCAGGCCCTCATCCAGCTGCTGACCACAAAGACCAGCGCCCATCTCATCATCGCCAACATCCCCGACGTCACCGCCGTTCCATACCTTCAGCCCGCTGTAGGCATCCTCGCGCAGTTCTCCGCCGGCACGGGCATTCCCGCCGCCAGCCTCAGCGCAGTCCTCGGGATCTCAGCCGGCGATTTTGTAACTCCCGAAGGTCTCTCCGAGATCCCCCTCATCCTCGCCGGAAAACAGAAGGGCCCTATCTCCGATCCCGGCGTTCTCACCGCCGCGGAGGTCGTCACCGCTCAGGCACAGGTAAAGGCCTTCAACCAGGTCATCGCGCAGCAGGCACAGGCCGCAGGCGCAACCCTCGTCGACATCAACGCCCTCTTCGCGCAGATTAGTTCCTCCGGAATCGTCATCGGTGGATTCAAGGGAACCGCAAACTTCCTCGGCGGCCTCTTCTCGCTCGATGGAATTCACCCCTCCAACACCGGCTACGCCGTCGTCGCCAACAAGATGATCGACACGATGAACGCCAGCTTTGGCACCAAGATCGCCGACGTGGACCTCACCGCCGTAGCTGCCGCCGACCCGCTTTGGCCCCCAAACCTGGTCAAGCCCGCCGCCGCCCCGGCCATCATCATGCCCGCCAGCGCAGGGAAGTCACTGGACTGGATGGCCGCTCCTCGATAAGCTCGGCCGCCTTCGATCTAGTACCCGCCCGAATCCCCGTCCCCGGACGCCAGGTTCTCAAATCGCGTGTAGTCCGACAGGTACGCCAGGTGGATGGTGCCCGTCGGCCCGTTGCGCTGCTTCGCGATGATGATCTCGGCCTTTCCCTTCAGGTCCTCGTTCTCGCGGTCGTAGTACTCCTCGCGATGGATAAAGCACACCACATCCGCGTCCTGCTCGATCGATCCCGACTCGCGCAGATCCGAGAGCAGCGGCTTCTTGTCGCCCGTCCTCTGCTCGCTTCCACGCGATAGCTGCGATAGGCTCACCACCGGAACCCGCAGCTCCTTCGCCAGCGCCTTCAAGCCGCGCGAGACGGCGGACACCTCCTGGTTGCGGTTCTCAAACCCGCGCTTTCCCGGGCCGGAGCTCCCGCTCATCAGCTGGAGATAGTCGATCACGATCAGGTCCAGGCGACCCTCCTGCTGCCGCAGACGCCGCGCCTTCGCCCGCATCTCCGCCAGCGTAATGCCCGGCGTGTCGTCGATAAACATCTTCGACTCCATCAGCCGCTCCAACGCCGCCAGCAGCTTACCTTTATCCTCGCGCGGCAGAAAGCCCGTCTGGATCTTGCGCGAGTTCACCATCGCCTCCGACGCGAGCATGCGCCGCAGCAGGCTCTCCTTTGACATCTCCAGCGAAAACACCGCCACCACCTTGCCGTCGCGAACCGCCGCGTTCTGCGCTATGTTGATCGCCCACGCCGTCTTCCCCATCGACGGCCGCGCCGCAATAATAATCAGCTCCGAGTCCTGCAGACCGCTCGTCATGCGGTCGAAATCGATATAGTGCGTCGCCAGCCCCGTAATCTCGCGACCCTGCTCGTAAAGAGCATCGATCGATCCGAACGAGTTCGCTACGATCTCCCCAATCCCCGAAAACCCGCGCTGGATCGCCGAGTCCGCAACCTCCGCCAGCCGAGCCTCCACATCGCCCAGCACATTGGTGGCCTCCTCGCCCTGGTCCGCCGCCCGGCTTGCTCCGTCGTTGAAGATTGCCATCAACTGCCGCAGCAGGCTCTTGTCCTTCACAATCCGGACATAGCTCTCGATATTCAGATTTCTCGGAATGCCCTCGGACAAATACGCCAGGTACGATGCGCCCCCAATGGAGTCCAGCTCCTTCTTCTTCGAGAGCGCGTCCATCACCGTCAGGTAGTCCACCGCATGGCCTACCGCCGCCAGGTCCATCATGGCCTGGTAGATACGCCGGTGCGAATCCAGCGCGAAGTCGTCCGCGCGCAGCTTCGCCGTCGCATCCGAGATCGCCACGGAATCCAGCAGCATCGCGCCCAGGATTGCAACTTCGTTATGGATGGAGGCGGGTAAGCCTTCGGAGGGCGAGCTTAGCTGAGCGATCGTAGCCATGAAGTGTTCATACTAGCCGCAGCGGTAGGCCAATTCCGCCGGTTCTTCTCAGAGTCCGGTAAGCCAAACCGTATCATCCGTTTACAAATCCCGGCATGTGGAGGCAATGTGCAAAAGCAGGCTCACCGCCCCCGCTTGTGGTCCTCAAACAACTCCGGAAACTGCGCCTTCAGCGCCGCCGTCTTTGGAACATCGCAGATCTGGATGTACGGGTTGTTCGGGTTCTTCTCCGCATAATCCTGGTGATACTCCTCGCCCTTGTAGAACGCCTTCAGCGGAACCACCTCGGTCACAATCTTCCCCGGAAACGTACGCGCCTCATCCAGCTGCGCGATGTAAGCCTTCGCCACGCGCTCCTGCTCCGGCGTCGTAAAGAAGATCGCCGACCTGTAGGACGTACCCACGTCAGGACCCTGCCGGTTCATCTGCGTCGGATCGTGCACCACCGAGAAGAAGATCCGCAGCAGCGTCCCATAGCTCACACGCGCCGGATCGAAGACCACCTCGACCGCCTCCGCGTGTCCCGTTCCCTCGCTCGACACCTGGTCGTACGTGGCCGTCTGCGCTGTTCCCCCGGAGTACCCGGCCGTCGTCGCCGTCACTCCCTTGACCCGCTGAAACACCGTCTGCACACCCCAGAAACATCCGCCCGCAAACACCGCCGTCTCGCGGTCCGTCTTGCCCCGCGCCTCATCGATCGCCGGTGCGACGATCGGCTCCTTCCGAACAGCCTGTGCCATGGCAAACCTCTTCCATCCAACAAACCCCACCAGCAGCAACAACACTACCAATCCCAGACGACTCGTCGGACTCATGAGATCTCCTCTGCAGAACCGCGTCACCTCATTGGACGCGCAGCATGTCCACACGACACGGTCGCCAACCGCAGCACACCGCCACCACAGCCCGTTTGTGATCCCGTCGCCACGACCATACTATGGTCTTCACGGCACCCACACGGTTCCCCGCGGAGCAATCTTATGGCAGTGCAGAAGTCTCTCGACGTACCCCCCATCGCGCAGCGCGACCAGGCCTCCTTTGAGCTCATCCGCGTCTGGATCGCCGAAGGCGGCCAGCATGTCAGCCTTCGCAGCGGCGTCTGGGAAGACCCCGCATACTGGGGCATGATGCTCGCCGATCTCGCAAAGCACATCGTTAAGGCGCACACACTTCAGGACGAAAACCTCGACGCCGAAGACTTCCTCGAGCGCCTCCGTCAGGGCTTCGAAACCGAGATGGACTCCGAGACCGATGAAGCCTCCGGCGAGCTCGTAAACTGACCTCTGGATCAGCCCCTCCACAGACCCAGTCCACTCCGGAACTCACCCACGCTCACGCAGAAAGCTTGCGCGCCTGGATCTCGATATACACATGGATCAGCCCCACCGCTGCCGGCGTCACGCCCGGTATCCCGCTCGCCTGGCCAAGCGTCGCAGGTCGAATCGTCGACAGCTTCTCCTCCATCTCGCGCGATAGACCGCTGATATTCCGGTAGTCGAACCACGCCGGTATCACGGTGCTCTCCGCCGCCTTCAGCCTCTCGATCGATCGGCGCTGCTGCTCCAGGTACCCCGCGTACTTGATCTCCGTCTCCACCGTCTTCCACTCGTTTCGAACCCACACGGGCAGGGAAGAGCTCTCCCCGGCTCCGGCCGCTCGCATCGTCTCCATCCTCGCGTCCATCGCCGTCACCCACGCTCCCGCAACTCCGCCCGCCTCCCCCAGATATCCACGCAGCACCGGCGTCAGATCCTCGATCGACAGCTCAGGCCGTCGCAACACCTGCGCCAGCGGCTGCCCGATCAGCTTCTGCGCATCTCCCGTCACCTTCTCAGAGATCGCTGCGACCAGCTCCGCCGGCCGCAGCCGCTTCTCTTCAAGCATCCCCGCCAGCACCGCGGAACGTCCCTGCCTTGCTTCAAACTCGCTCCACGCCCCATCGTCGATCAGCCCCAGCCGGCGCCCATACGGCGTCAATCGCCGGTCCGCATTGTCAATCCGCAGATGCAGCCTGTACTCCGCACGCGACGTAAACATCCGGTACGGCTCGTTCGTCCCCTTGCTGATCAGGTCGTCGATCAGGATCCCGATGTACGCCTCCGTCCGGTCCAGCGTAAACGCCGCCTCGCCCCGAACCGCCAGCGCCGCATTGATCCCCGCCATCAGGCCCTGTCCCGCAGCCTCCTCGTATCCACTCGTCCCGTTGATCTGGCCTGCAAGAAAGAGCCCCTGGATCGACTTCACGCGCAGCGACCGGTCCAGCTCCCGCGCATCGATCGCGTCGTACTCAATCGCATACCCCGGCCGCAACAGCTCCGCACGGTCCAGCCCCGGGATGCTGTGCACCATCGCCGTCTGCACCTCCATCGGCAACGACGTCGACATCCCGTTGATGTACACCTCGTGCGTCGTCAAGCCCTCCGGCTCCAGAAAAAACTGGTGCGAGATCTTGTCCGGAAAACGCACGATCTTGTCCTCGATCGACGGGCAGTACCTCGGTCCCACCGCGGAGATCTGCCCTGAATACATCGGCGACCGATGGACATTCTCCCGGATCAGCCGCAGCGTCTCAGGAGTCGTCGTCGCAATGTGGCACGAGATCTGCCGCAGCGGAATCTCCCTCGTCCTCAGGCTGAACGGCGTCGGCTCCGTATCGCCCGGCTGCTCCGGAAACTGCGCCCAGTCGATCGTCCGCCCATCCAGCCGCGGCGGCGTCCCGGTCTTCAGCCGGCAGCCGCGCAGCCCCAGCGCCTTCAGGCTCTCGCCCAGCAGCACGCTCGCCGGCTCACCCGAGCGCCCCGCCGTGTACTGCTGCTCGCCGCAATGGATCAACCCATTCAGAAACGTCCCGGTCGTGATCACCGTCGACGTCGCCAGGATCGTGCGGCCGTCGCGCAGCCTCAGCCCCCGCACCACCCGCCGGGCGGGATCATCTGTCGATGGCGTGCGCTCCTCGATCACGACGTCCACCACCTCGGCCTGCTTGATATGGAGGTTCCCCACACCCTCCAGCAGCTCGCGCATCCTCACCCGGTACAGCGCCTTGTCGCACTGTGCCCGGGGACTCCACACCGCCGGCCCACGCGACGTGTTCAGCAGACGAAACTGTATCCCCGTCTGGTCCGCTACCTCGCCCATAATGCCGCCCAGCGCATCGATCTCCCGGACCAGGTGCCCCTTCGCAATCCCCCCGATCGCCGGATTGCATGACATCTGCGCGATCAGATCGAGGTTCAGCGTAAACAACGCCGTGCGCAGACCCATGCGCGCCGCCGCCACCGCAGCCTCGCATCCCGCATGCCCCGCGCCAACCACCACAACGTCGAACTCTTCGGTAAAGCTCACATCTTCATTTTATAGGCCAGACCTCCGTTGTTAGGCTCCTCAACAAATCTCCTCCGTCCCTCACGCCGCGCTCTACAATCGCCAGCATGACGAAGCTTCCGCTCTCCGCCGCCGCCCTTGCACTCTCTGCCGTGGGCTACGCGCAGCAGGCCTCGACCGCCATCTCACACGATCCGCCTCCGGATAAAGCCTTCCCGGCAGCCATGCAGACCGTGCAGGTGCCCAGTCACGACGCTCTGCTCAACGGCCTCGTCTACATCGCATCCGGCCCCGGTCTCCACCCCGTCGTTATCCTGCTTCACGGATTTCCCGGCAACGAGCGCAACCTCGATCTCGCGCAGTCCATCCGGCGCGCCGGTTGGGACGTCCTCTTCTTCAACTACCGCGGCTCCTGGGGCTCTCCGGGCGCCTTCTCCTTCGCGCACTCTCTTGAGGACACCGCCGCCGCAATCGCCTGGCTCCGTGATCCCGCCGTCGCAACGCGGCTCCGTTCCGACCCCGCGAAGATCGTCCTCATCGGGCACAGCATGGGCGGCTTCATGGCCGCCTACACCGGCGCGCACGATCCCGGCGTCGCTGCCGTCGGCATCATCTCCGCCGCCAACTTCGGCGGCATGGCGCTCAGTGCAAAGCTGACCCACGGCTCCCACGCACCCAAATTCCTCGCCACGACCCTCGCCGCCGAAGGTCTCGCTCCTCTCGCCGGCTGCACCCCCGAAACCCTCGCCCAGGAACTGCTCACCCACGGAGCCGACTGGAACATCGAAACCCTCGCTCCTCAGCTGGCCCCCAGACCCGCTCTTGTCATCACCTCCGACGACGGCCTCCAGCCCTCCAGCACCGCCCTCGCAGAGTCCCTGAAAAAGAGCGGCGACTCCCACGTGACGCAGCTTCACCTGTCCACCGACCACTCCTACTCCGACCACAGGATCGCCCTTGGGGAGACCGTGCTGCGCTGGCTGCAATCCCTGCGCTGACATCCTGAACCGAAAGCTTCGCCGGGGCCAGATAACAACCGAGGTTGGACCATGATCTTCGAAGGAAAAATGATCGGCTTCATCCCCACGTCAAATCCTGCGCGAGCTCGCCTCTTCTACGAGGACGTCCTCGCCATGCGCTTCGTCAGCGACGACACCTTTGCCCTGGTCATGGACGCCAACGGTACTCAGATCCGCATCGTGCCCGTCGGTCCGTTCACCCCCGCTCCCTTCACCCTCACCGGATGGGAGGTCGTCGGCATCGACGCCCTTGTGCAGCGCATGTGCGTAGCCGGCGTCGTCTTCGAGCGCTTCGGCCTCCCCGGGCAGCGCGAGGACGGCATCTGGGCCGCGCCCAGTGGCGCCAGGGTCGCCTGGTTCAAGGATCCCGACGGAAACATCCTCTCCATCTCCCAGCACCCCTGAAACTCCCGAGCGCGCCCGGTCGCGCCCCCAACCGTCCGCCTTACTTCCCGATGCAGAAGCTCGAGAAGATCAGCCTCAGGATGTCCTCGGTCGACGTCCGTCCGGTCAGCTCGTCCAGCGCTCCCAGCCCCCGGTGCAGATCCAGCAGCACCATCTCATGTGGCACGCTCCCCGCAACCGCCGCCGCCGCATCGTCCATCGCACCGATCGCCCCCGACACCGCGCTGTGCTGCCGCAGATTGGTCAGCATCCCACCCTCTCGCGTCACCTCGCCTCCCCGCACCGCCCGCAGAATCGCCGTCCGCAGCTCCGGCAAACCCTCTCCGCTCCTCGTCGAGGTCTCCACCACCTCCACCCGCACCCGTCTCGAGATCGCTCCCAGCGCGGCACTCGCCTCGCCCCCGCTCCCAAACAGATCGCTCTTGTTCAGCACCACCAGCAGCCGCCGCCCTCCCGCCGCCGCCTCCTCCTCCGCCTCCAGAATCGCCAGATCCTCCGCATGCAGCTCGCCCGTTCCATCAATCACCAGCAGCACCACCTCCGCATCCGCCATCGCCTGCCGCGATCTCTCCACTCCCAGCACCTCCGCCTCGTCCATCGACCCGCCGCCCCCGGCAACCTCCATCCGCAGCCCCGCCGTGTCGATCAGCTCCACCGGCACCCCCTCGATCGCGATCGTCTCCGTCACCAGATCCCTCGTCGTCCCCGGAGCCGCCGTCACAATCGCCCGTTCCCTCTCGATCAACGCGTTGAACAGCGAAGACTTCCCCGCATTCGGACGCCCCACAATCGCCATCCGGAAGCCGTCCCGCACCACCCGCCCGTACGCATAACTCCGCTCCAGCGCCGCCAGCGCTGCCCTCACCTCCGCGATTCGCGCCAGGATCTCGCTCCCCGGCAGAACGTCGATATCGTCCTCCGCAAAGTCGATCCCCGCCTCCATCGTTGCAATCAGCCCCACCAGCTGCTCCTTCACCGGTGCCACCGCCCGCGACACCGCCCCGCCCATCTGGCTCGCAGCCGTCCGCGCCTGGTGCAGCGTCGTCGATTGGATCAGGTCGTTCACCGCCTCGGCCTGCGTCAGATCCAGCCGCCCGGAGAGAAACGCCCTCTGCGTAAACTCCCCCGGCTCCGCCAGCCGCGCCCCGCCCTCCATACACCCCCGCACAATCGCCTCCAGCAGCACCGGAGCCCCATGCGCCGCCACCTCCACCACATCCTCGCCCGTATACGATCGCGGACCCGCGAAGTACGTCACAACCACCTCGTCCAGCACCGCCCGATCCTCAGCAGCTCCCTCCCCGGAACGATCCAGCAGATACCCAAACTGCGCCCGGCCCGCCTCCATCGGCAGCCGCAACCGCAGCATCGGCCCCGCAATCTCCCTCGCCCTCGCCCCCGAGAGCCGAACCACCCCGATCCCGCCGCGCCCCGGGGCCGTCGCAATCGCGACAACCGTATCCCTGTCTAGGTACATCGACTCCTCAGCAGTGCCCGGCAGGATCTCCGCCGCAACCCAGCCCAGTATAGGTCGGCGCCCACGCGCCCCAACGCCGCAGGAAGGACACTTCCGCCGTACCCCGCAAAGCTTTGCCGCAAGCTGGACACCATCGCCCGCAACCCTAAGCTGAATGAAGACTCATTTTGGCGACCGAATTGCACATACCTCTTCGTCCAAGGTCCCTACCCACGCTTCGGCGTGACCTTTCATCCGCCTCCATGTGCAGTCGCGAGGGCTTCTTGTTGGAATTCTGCTGCGCCTTCCTCTCACGCGCAGCAGGTCTCCCTCGCATCGGCATGCGCCAGTGCAGGCACGAAGCCACCTCGATCCGGGCCACGCACATGGCCGGCCTCCACGTCGGCAAGCTGCCTCAAAACAGCCGCCGGGGAGCACAGATTGCCTGAAGGGCCATCTCCTTCAGGCACTTCGCGCGCAGACCACCGCGCGTGCGTTTTGACATAGATCGCGCGCTTCGCCCAGTCAGAGCCCACGGGAGGCTCCCACACGGCAAAGCCCAAAGCGCGATCGCAAAGATCCGGCTCGCTGAAAACGCGTGACCGGAGTTTAGGCAGAGGTGCATTGGCGAAGGCCGCTGAAAAGCGCCTTCGCCGTTTTTTTCCTAACGGCTCTCCTCAAACGGCGGCGGAGCAGGTGCCCCAACCTCCCTTGCACCCTGCGATCGCTGACGCGCCGGCGCATCCGACATCAGCGCATTCGCCATCCCGCCCCGCAGCCCCGCCAGTATCTGCGTCTGAAAGTCGTTCGCCGCACCCGGATTGTTCGGCAGAAAGATCGTGTTCGTCCCGCCCCGCGTCCCAATGTCCCGCAACGTATCGAAGTACTGCGTCAGCAGCACCAGCGCCATCACATCGTCAGCCGTCGACCCCGGTACCGTCTCGCGAAAATGCTCGATCGACGCCCGCAGACCATCGATGATCGCCTGCCGCTCCGCCGCGATCCCCTTGCCCTGCAGCGCCTTGCTCTCTGCCTCCGCCTCCGCCTGCTTCACCTTCAGAATCTTCTCCGCCTCGCCCCGCGCCATCGCCGCCACCTGCGCCCGTTGCGCCGCGTTGATGTCGTTCATCGCCGCCTTCACCTTCACATCCGGGATGATGTCCGTCACCAGCGCCGTCAGGATGTTGAACCCGAACCCCGACATAATCTGGTCCAGCTCCACCTTCACCGCAACAGAAATCCCCGACTGCTGCTCAAACGTCTCATCCAGCGTCAGCTTCGGCACATGCCCCAGGATCGAATTGAACACAAAGCTCTCAATCTGCTTCTGCGGAGCGCTCAGCCGGTAAAACGCGTCGTAGATCTTGTCGTCCAGCACCTGGTACTGCACGCTCACCGGGATCTGCACAAACACGTTGTCCCGCGTCTTCGTCTCCACCGAAAACTGCGCCTGCTTCACCTGGAGATCCACAAAGAACACCCGCTCCGCAAACGGCACAAGCACATGCAGCCCCGGCCGCGTAATCCGGTCGAACTTCCCGAACCGCTCCACAACCCCCGCCGTCGCCGTCCTCACGGTATACAGCGTCTTCAGAATCGTCACCAGCAGCACAACGCCAACGATCAACAGCACAAACACAAACGCAGTCGAAACAGGTTCCATCACTAAGCGGCCTCTCCGCTGAGCAAGCATAACGCGCGCTACTCCGCCGCACTACTCCCCCATGCGGTATCCGCACCGGCTCTCACCCTCGCCCGCCGCCCCAGCCCCTAAAGCTTTGGTAGATTGACCTCGATCGAACTTGTAACCTTGTAGATCCTTATTTCGAGACGAACGGCATTCGGTCATCCAACGACCTCAACTGCCTGTCGATCTCCGACACCGGAAAGTGAAGAAACTCTGTAGCCCTCTTCCCGTCCGGATAGAACGTGTCCTGACGCACATACTCACCTCGCAGGTAGTGCAGGTGAATCACGTCCACATAGCTCACCAGATTCACCTGGGTCGAGACGTTCCCATACGCGCGCAGGTAGTCGGCAATCGGAAACGTCTCCGGCAATCCGAAATACTCTCTCGTCCTCGGCCGATCTCCAAAAGACGTCGCCACGTCCAGCTTCGGATGCAGCGGAAGCAAAACATTCGAGTGGACCCAGCTCCCACCCTTCGATCCGTTCACAGTCAGCCACGCCAGGTGCCCGTCACGCCGGTACGTCGCACACACAACCAGGAACTCGGGCGAGGCACGGAAGACCCGCACAACACTCACTGCGCTAAGATCCGCCGTCTGATCGAAAGTCCCAATCTTCTCTGCCGGCCTCTGCCCGCTCCCGTTCATCCCCAGCTCCGCATAGAAGGAGATGGGTGCGTTCACCTGCCCGGGATAGTAGAAATGAGTCGTGCTTGCGTACACCGTTCCGTACGCGCCCTTCAGAAGCACCTGGTTGCTGCTGCGAACCAGCAGTACCGAACGCTCCGTCAGCGAGAGAACATCCGGATCCGGCACGCCCGCGGCATCGAACCTCTGGACGGTGTACCCCTGCTGCGCACTTGAGCGTTGGTAGTACGAGCGCCCGCTCGGTGGTGGCCACGGCACCCGGCCTTCGAAGCTCACCTTCATTGTCTTCACATCAACGCGCGCGGTCTCGAAGATCGTCGTGGGCCCCTCGCAGCCCATGAGGACCAGTAAGACAAGAAGAGCAGTTGCTGAGGCGCCGCCCCGAAGACTGCGCCTTGGAAAACGCCCCTCTCCCCACGAGCCGTAGCTCACCGGACAACACCTCCAGCGCATCGCTTTCGGCAGCGTCACTCCGCAGCAGACTCCTTCGCACTCAGGACACCCGGACACGGCTACTGCCGCTTTCCTTCGATCGTCTGCCCACCCTGGTACAGGACCAGCTTCGTTACACGTTTTGTAACAGGATCACGAACAAACTCGATCTCCGCCGGAACAACCTTCAGAAAGAACTTCATCTCCGACTCCGCAAAGATCGGAGCCTTCGGCTGTCCCGTACCCTGCTCCACCAGCTGCCCGCCATCCACCGTCACCGTGATGGCAAAGTTCGGCGCCAGCTGGTACACCCCCGCGTACTCCGCCAGCAGCTTCGGCGAAACCTCCACCACCTTACGCTCGGCCGCCAGCTCTACCTTCTGCCCCAGCCCCACCTTGCCCAGATCGTCTGCCATATCGTCCGCCGCCGGTCCGTTCACATTGCAAAGCACGATCACCGTCAGCCGGTCGTCCGGATAGAAGGCTAGGGATGTGTTGAACCCCTCGATCCCGCCTCCGTGCTCGATCACCTTGTGCCCTCCCTTCGTCTGGATAAACAAACCGAAGCCGTAGTTCTCCTTGAAGGGTGTGGTCATCTTCGTCAGAGAGGCCGCCGCCAGCACCTTGCCACCGAACAGTCCACGCTCCCACTTCAGCAGGTCGCCGGTCGTCGAGTACAGCGCCCCTGCTGAAAATGGAACCGTCATGCTTACATATCCCGCGTGTTCCAATCCATGCGGCCCCGGCGAGTACCCCTCCACTCTCTGCGGCAGAATCATCGACGTGTCGTCCATCCCCGTGTCCGCCATACCCAGCGGCGTAAACAGGTTCTGCTTCAGGAAGTCTCCATAACTCTGCCCCGATATCTTCTCGATCAGATATCCCAGCAGCACATATCCCGAGTTGCTGTAGTTGAACTTCGATCCCGGCTCGAAATCAAGCGGCTTGTCCCGAAACCGCGCCACCAGCTCCGCAGGCGTCGTGTCCTTCCACTCCGTCGTCCGGTAGTCCGGAAACCCGGTGAAGTTCGGAATCCCCGACGTGTGCGTCAGCAGGTTGTACACCGTGATCTTGTCCCATGAGGCCGGAGCATCGGGCAGGTACTTCTTCACCGGATCCTCCACCTTCAGCTTCCCGCGCTCCTCCAGCAACAGGATGCTCGCCGCCGTGAACTGCTTCGTCAAAGATCCCAGCCGAAACTTCGCAGATGGCTTGTTCTCTACATTCCACTCCAGGTCCGCAAACCCGTAGCCCTGGTCGATAAGCGTCCTGTCGCCCTTCACCACCAGCACCGTGCCCATAAACGTCTTGTCCGCCACAAAGCTCTGCACGATCTGCTGCATTCGCACCGCCGGATCCTGCGCGAACCCCGGCACAACCATCGTCAAAGCACAACAGGCAAGCACCGTCCTCAATACAAACCGAATCATCATGACCTCTCCTACGCCTCCGCTGTCCGGTTTGTTCTGGTGCACATTCAGGTGAGGCCCGCGCAAGTCCGGATCGCTCACCCCAGGCAGACCAAGCCCCGCCAGTCCGCTGCAGTGTACCCCGGAACAGCGTCCGTATAGGGCAATCCCGCCCAGCCGCAGCATGCTAAGCGCAGCAACACGAAAACCCGCCTCACTCGCGGCCCCAAAACATGCGCACGGCAGTGCTACGCCTTCCACAACGCCATTACGATAGCCACATGCCAGCCCATCTCTCCGACGCCGCCCTCAAGTTCCTCCGCGGCCTCAAACGCAACAACGACCGCACCTGGTTCGAGCAGCGACGCCACATCTACGAGCGCGAGCTCAAGGCACCCATGCTCGCCATCATCGCCGACGTCAACGAGGCCCTGCTCGGCTTCGCACCCGACCACGTCCGCCCGCCCCAGAAAGCCATGATGCGCATCTACCGCGACATCCGCTTCTCCAACGACAAACGTCCCTACAAGATCCACGCCGCCGCCTGGTGGTCCCGCGCCGGTCTCGAAAAAACCTCAGGCGGTGGCTTCTACTTCGACGTCAGCTCAACCGAAATCACCATCGCCGCAGGCTGCTACATGCCGGAGCGTGAACAACTCCTCGCCATCCGCCGCCATCTCTCCCACTCCGGCGGCGGCCGCTACCTGGACTACCAGCGCCTGCTCGACAGCCCCCGCCTCCGCAAGCTCATGCAGCCGATCGACGGCCAGCCGCTCACACGGGCCCCCAAGGGCTTCCTTCCCGACGACCCCGCCATCACCCTCATCCTTCCCCGGCAATGGGGCGTCACCTCCACGCTCCCCGCAGAACACGCCACGCGCCCCACCCTCGTCCGTGACATCGTGGAACGCTTTCGCCTCTCCGCCCCCCTCGTCGACCTCCTCAACCAACCTCTGACACCCACCCGGAGACGTCTCGTCCTCTGATCCGCACTTCCACGTCTCCACCATGCGTAACCAGCGAAACACCACACAATCACCACACATCCTCCAGCAGATCCACACGGCGATTCAAGCTCCTACCCGGCACAAAGGTGTCGAAAATGGGACAAAACCAGCGAAAACCCACAAATATCTGTGGAAACCCATGAAAACAGGTTGACAAAGCCTCGGAAAGAGTCGAAGGTGAACTTCGGAAACATCTCCAAACCCGCATAAACACTGGCGATTTCGTTCAGCAGCGGTGGGGGAAAAGCCAAATTCGCAGCAAACAGAGGAGATTCACATGGCAAAGGGAATTACCAAGACCGCTCTGGTCCGCCAAATGGCTGAAAAGCTTGAACTTGGCAACAAACAGATCACAGGATTCTTCGACCTGCTCGCCGAAACCGCAGTCAAGGAAACCAAGAAAAACGGCGAGTTCACCATCCCAGGCATCGGTAAGTTAGTGAAAGCAGAGAGGAAAGCCCGCCTCGGCCGAAATCCTCAGACCGGCGAAACCATCAAGATCAAGGCCAAGACCGTGGTGAAGTTCCGCGTCGCAAAGGTCGCCAAAGACACCATCGCACCCGTAAAGAAGTAGCTCCTCCCGCCCGTGACATCCGCCGGAGCGGATACGGGTCCGAGTAGAGCGAAGCTTCATGCGTCGCGAAAGCAGGCGAAAAGCCCGCACAGTCATGCCACTAAGGCTGGCTGCGCGGGCTCATCGCGTTCTGAGGAGGCCCCGCAGAACGAGCGATACTCCGAAGGATACGAGCACTCCCTGCATCATCAGCGCTGCGTTGTAGCTGGATCCGAATGCCGCGAATGTGATGGCCACACCCCACATGTAAATCTCTTTAGCTGCCCCGTTGAGCCACGTTATTCCTTCGGGAACAGCCGTCGCTGAAGAGATAACGCCCTCCGCCTCATTTACGTCGGGCATCGAGTCTTCGCGCCGACCTCGGCTGAGGATCTCGCCGGCGGACTCCAGCCCAAGTACGGCCGCGATCGTGAAGAGTGCTGCGCCTCGAGACATCAGCAGCGAGATCGCAAAGGTATGAAGGACCATTCCGGCCTGCAGCATACGGACCGATCTGGATCCTCTTTGGTTCGCCCCGTTTTTCAGGTCAGGAAAGCTCGAACGGGTGTGAGCCCATGTGCGGAGCAACGCTGCCAGCGTGGCGAACAGAATGGCGGCACCTGTCACGATCACAATTGCCGCATGGAGGTTGACACGCAAGCTGTTGGCGAAGACCTCTGGGAGTGAGAGCCATACTCGCTGGGTGCCGGCTGTTCCGGAGTTTGCCCAAGTTATCGCGAACCCGAGAGCATAGATTCCAAGACAAAGCCAATACTTGTACCGGATCAGGATCTCCGCGGCGGTGTATTTGGAGCTCCGAGGTACCGCGTCCGACGCTCTGCGGACCTCATGCAGTTTCATCAGGGCCCTCGATCTCCCGCTTAGTCCCGGAGAGTCTGGACATCAACGCATCGAAGTCCTCCAGCCCCGAGTACTCGATAACAACCCGACCCTTACCTCTTTTATCCTCAATCAGGACCTTGAGCCCCAGCGTCCGTTGCAGCATCTGCTGCGCCTCTCGGACATTTGGGTCCTGAGCAGGCGCATTTGGAGCCTCCACCTTCTGCCTCTGCTCCGGATTCAACAATCCTTGAACGTACGACTCCGTCTGCCGCACTGACATCGAGAGTGCGACCACCTTAGCCGCTGCCGACGCGAATTCGCTCCGCAGACTCCAGTGCGAGCAGCGTCCGCGCGTGTCCAAAACTTAGATCTCCGCCTTCGACCCTGTTCTGTATCTCTTCTGGAAGCCGCAGCAGCCGAAGGAAGTTGGAAACGCTGGCACGATCCTTACCGGTCCGCACGGCCATCTGCTCCTGCGTCATCTTGAACTCCTGGCTCAGTCGCTGGTACGCCCTGGCCTGCTCCATGGGGTTCAGGTCCGCCCTCTGGAGATTCTCAACGATCGTCATCTCCATGGCCTGCTCGTCCGAGGCCTGACGCACATACGCCGGTATGGTGCTCTTCCCAGCGATCTTCGAAGCGAGCCAGCGGCGTTCGCCCGTGATCAGCTGGTACCTACTATCGGCAATCTCCCGCACGACGATCGGCTGAATCACTCCGCTGGCCTTTATCGAAAGCGCCAGCTCCTGCAGCTTCGCTTCATCGAAGTGCGTCCTAGTCTGGAAGGGATTGCGGTCAATGGCTTCGCAGGCTAGCTCAGTTGGCTGTCCACCTGATATGGGAGGGGCCGCTTCGGTAGCTGGAACCTGCCGTGGTGGAAGCAGGGAATCGAGGCCTCTGCCGAGAGCTCGTCTCTTCGGGTCGCTGGCTTGCGTCATTTCTGTCCTTTATTTTGGAGGTCTACTTCGAATATGGCCAGAACCGAACAGTCTTGTCTGGCGCGACTCCGCTGTTCTGCTTGGTCCGTGCATTTGCGGGCGGCGCCTGTATGCCGTTCCGCAGTAACAGCTCCTTCGCCAAATCCCGGTAGGCCTCCGCGCCCTTCGATCTTGGGTCATAGAGAGCGATTGGTTTCCCGTGACTTGGCGCTTCAGCCAGCCGAATATTCCGGGGTATCGTCGTCCGCAAAAGCTTCTCCCCGAAGAACTCCTTCAGGTTTGCTGCAACCTGCTGCGAGAGATTCGTTCGCTCGTCATACATGGTCAGCAACACCCCTTCAAGCGCCAACCTGGGGTTGAACGCCTGCGACACCCGATCCAGCGTGCTCATGAGCTCCGATATTCCCTCGAGGGCGAAGTATTCGGCCTGCATGGGCACTAGAAGACCTTCAGCTGCAACGAGGGAGTTGAGTGTCAGCAGGTCCAGCGCCGGTGGGCAGTCGAGAACTATGAAGCGGTAGAGTTCCAGGACGTCCGCAAGCGCCTCCCGCAAGCGGAACTCTCGGCGATCCTGGCCGACAAGCTCCAGATTCGCTCCGATCATGTTCTTGCTTCCGGGAAGAATCGAGAGGTTTTCGATCTCGGTCCTCAGTATCGCTTCTTTCGCCTTTGTCTCTCCCGTAAGCAGATCGTAGACGCTCAGACGGTCAGGATCTCGCGCCAGACCCATACCACCCGTCGTATTGGACTGAGGGTCACAGTCAATCAGCAGCGTGGAGTGGCCCTCAAGCGCCAGCGCGACACTTAGATTGATTGCGGTGGTTGTCTTCCCGACCCCGCCCTTCTGGTTCACTACGGCAATGACCTTCGCTGCTTGTCTCTTCGTCTGGTTCGGTTTTTCAGTGATCATCGCTCGATGAAGCGTAACCGCTCACGAGCCCGTCTGCAACAGCAAGGTCTGCGGGATGTTCCACGTGGAACTACTGAGAATGCAATGAACCTTGTTCCACGTGGAACAGAGATCTCCTGAGCTGAAAGAGGTGCGAATCATCACTGTTGTACAACGCGGCACGGGACATCACTTCGACATCAGCTGGCAGCACTCCCAAGGATGCCGTAGACCCCAACAGCCAGACCTCCGACCGGGTCAGCCGAAAGGCCGCCTCCAGAGCTCTGCCCGGATCGTCAACTGCCCTCATTACCACCCGGTCGAAGCGGGCAGAGGTTCCCATAGCCTCAACCCGCCCAGCCCAGACCTCACACGGTAATGCGAGCACGCGAACCACTTCGCGCAGAAAGGTAGACTTCTTTCCTTGCGATTCGGCTAGTGTGACCAGAAGATTCGGGTGCCACATCTGGATGGGAACTCCCGGAAATCCTGCTCCGGACCCGAAGTCCAGCAGAGATCCAGTTCCAGGAAGGTGTCGCGCCGCGAACAGACTCTCCCCGAAGTGGCGTCTTACAATCTCCCTCGGATCGCGGATCGATGTGAGGTTAGTTCGTTGGTTCCACCTCAAGATCAAATCGAGGTAAGTTGAGAGCTGCTCCACAAGCGCGGCGGTTACGCTTTCACCTGGGGGCTTGTCGATAGGCTGACCTGGCTCCCGGAGATACGGCTGTAGCAGACTCTCGATCTCTGCAGCAGATAAGGTCGGAGTCACCGACGCTCTACCTCGACCCGTTCCTCCGCCCAG
Organism: uncultured Acidobacteriaceae bacterium; assembly: GCA_963719405.1. GTDB lineage: Bacteria > Acidobacteriota > Terriglobia > Terriglobales > Acidobacteriaceae > Edaphobacter. The sequence goes on along the minus strand of OY970381.1, from coordinate 2,264,477 downwards.
ATCCGGGCATACTTGCAGAACGCATCAAAGATCGCCCTAGACGTGCTGCTGATTCCCACGCTTCTCTCCGGATGCCATTGAACACCTAGGACAAACTCGGGTGCATCCGCTTCCCCGGCGCCTTCAACGGCTTCAACAACCCCATCCTCAGATGCGACCGCCGAGATTCGCAGTCCATCACCAACCCGCTCCACAGCCTGATGATGGCTGGAGTTGATCAGGAGGCGCCACCCGTCTGCTGTGCTGATCCCCTCGCTACGGTCGATGACCCTGTCCAGAATTGCAGCCGGCTGTACCGAAATGGAGTGAGCGACCGCAACCGCAGCCCCGACCGCGTGGTTAATGGGTGTACACACGAGGTCTTGGACAAGAGTGCCGCCTCGCCAGACGTTCAAGGACTGCGCGCCGTAGCAGATCCCCAGGATCGGCTTTCGAGCTGCGTACGCCTCCTCGAGCAGGATTCGGTCGACAGACTCGCGCAGCAGATCGGCTGGAGCGCACTCAGCACTAGCTGTCTGGCCGTACCGTGTCGGACTTACGTCAGCCGGGCTGCCTGGAAGCACCACGCCGTGACATCTCCGAAACAGCTCGGTTACGTCCTTCAACGAAATATCCAGCTCAACCGGAACGGGTACGCCCCCGGCCTGCCGCACTGCCTCCGCGTACATGGGCCACGACCTTCGGTTGTACTCGAGGTCCCCGCTGGTCGGAATCGGTATCGCAACCCTGAGTTCATCCGTCATACCGCAAGCTCCTCACCGTCCACCTCAGAAACCTTGCCGGAGGTATATCGCAGGTACGTCGTCGTAATCGCCTCGTATGCCTGCCTGGTCACATCATCTGCACTCTTGGTCGTAAGACCCAAAGTCGCGATCGGCTCTCCGATCACGACGAGCAGAGGGCGCGGGCGGAGGTGGTAGGTGTGGATCGGCAGCAGCTCAAACGTGCCCACAACGGTGACGGGCACCAGGGGCACCTGCGCCCGTATCGCCATAAAAGCCCCTCCAGAGAGGAATTCCCGAGTCTCACCGGATGCCGATCTCCCCCCTTCCGGAAAGATCAGCAGCGGTACCCCGGACTTCAATGCCGCAACCCCGCCGTTGAGGCTCATGATCGAGCTCCTGGCGCTGGACTGGTCGACCGGTACCTGCCCCGATCTATGGAGATGCCAACCGATGAATGGAACCTTCCAAAGCCCGCTCTTCGCCAGGATCCTGAACTGGAACGGCAGCTTCGCGAAGAGCACCGGCGTGTCCATGTAACTCAAGTGATTTGCTGCATATACAGCGGTCAGCGGGTTAGGGATATTCTCCCGCCCAACCACCTGCACAGGCGAGAAGCTGATCTTCAGCATCATGCTCGCCCATATCCGCGCTATCGCATGTTGCTGACGGCCTGACTGATCCCACAGTGAGGTGATGAGAGACAACACGCCGAAGCCTGCCGTCGACAGCGCCATCAAGGGGATGAGTAACAGGTAGTTTAGCCAGCGCATGAGCGGACCCGCCGGCGCATGTCTCTGTTCGGGCGACTCACCAGGCCTCACGGGTGCTCCTGTAGAAGGCGCAGAACCTCGCCCACGAGGTACACAGATCCGGTGGCCACGATCAGGCCCTTCGCCGGTGTCACCTCGCGAGCCCTCTCGAAAGCGGCGGCGGCGTGAGGAGCGGCATGTGCCGGCACTTCCAGGGCGTGTGCGGCGCCAATCAGATCGTCGATCGATGCACTTCGCGGATTATCTATGGGCGTCAGGACAACATGATCCTGGTTCCGGAACTGATCACCTGAGGTCGCGTCGAACAGAGGAAAGAGCATCCGGGTCATCTCGATAACGTTTTTGTCTCGAAGGCAGCTGAAAAGAAGCGTCCGGGGTAGCTCGGGCGGGAGCTCGGAGATCGCCGAGCGCAACGTCCAAGCGCCCGCCGGGTTGTGCGCCACATCCAGAAGCAACGTATGACCACCTCGTAACTCCACGATCTGCAGCCTGCCCGGCCAGATCGTGTCCCGTATCCCTCCTTCGATGGCGGAGTCGGGTATATTGTAACCTTTTCTGTTTCTTAACTCGGAAGCAGCAGTGATCGTGAGAGCGATATTGCGTTGCTGATGCTGACCCCGCAGTGGAGACGCGACCGTAATCACGTTCCCGTCGAGCTCTACCGAGTAGCGGTTCCGCCGAAAGAGCTCCCTCCCGGCCTCGTGATCGGGGTCCGCGAGGCCCGGTGGTTGCGCTAGGTCCGCGCCTGACGGCACATAGCTTGCCGCGGAGACGGCGCGAAGGTCGGCCAACTCCGCCGCCACCTCTCCGAAGACCTGGTTCGCCTCAGGATGCTGTGGCAGAGTGATCAGCGTTCCGCCCGCTCGAAGGATCCCTGCCTTCTCACGTGCGATCTCCGTGATCGTCGATCCCAGGTACTCCTGGTGATCCAAAGCTATGTCGGTGATCACAGAGAGCAGCGGATCCACGATGTTGGTGGCATCGAGCCTTCCCCCCAGCCCGACCTCCAGCACAGCGATGTCGGCGCTGCGCTCTGCAAAGTACAGGAACGCCACAGCAGTCATCGTCTCGAAAAAGCTGGGAGCAAGAGGCAAGGACCCTATCTCCACCAGCTGCTTTGCGGCAGCCTCAACGTGGAAGAAGTGGCGTGCGAACTCGTCGTCGGAGATCGGCATCAGCGTCGAAGGTCCCGCACTGAGTGGAGCATCCGAGGAGGCATATTCGCTCGGCAGAGTCGGCACGCTCAGCTGGATCCGTTCGTTTACCCGAACGAGGTGCGGCGATGTATACAGCCCCGTCCGGTATCCGGAGGACGCCAGGATCGCAGCCAGCGTCGCCGCCGTTGAACCCTTCCCATTCGTCCCCGCTATCAGCACCGCATCAAAGCTTCCCTGCGGTTCACCCAGCGACGTCATCAACGTGCGCATATGCGCCAGGTCGAACTTGCGTCGGAGCGACCCCGCCGATGCAGGGGCAAGCTCATGGCCCAGTGCATAAAGCTGGTCGACCGCTGCGGCGTAGGACATAGGTCCAATTCTAGGCGAAGTCCAACGGAATGACCTGCCATTCAGCGAGACGCCGCTATCCCACCTTTGGGTAATCCTGTTAACGGGAAGTGGGATTCTTACCCCTATTGCCAGAGCCGATATTGATGGGGTGCCAGAGGGAGACCGCTTCAGAGTTCGCCTTCCATCTGAGCCAAAGAGCCCGGGAGAGTACGCGCCACGGGCAAATGAGGAGATGACAATGCATGTTGCACTGGGAGTAGCGTTTGGTTCGATCGTGGTTGCCCCGTTCGTTGGTCGGTGGCGAGCAAATGTATGGCTGCGGACAAGGATTCAGGCTCCACGCCCGCTGCCGAAAAACGTCATAGAAATCGCTTAGGTTTCCTGCGCTGTGCTTCGGTACAGTCGGGTCGCATCGCTTTCGGTGCGACCCCATTTTTCCCCTGCCACCTCCTGCGTTCATCGCCTCTGCCGAAATCCGCCCCCGAGCGGATATGCTTGAGGACGTGAGCCAAGAATCGATCTCCATCCAGCTTCCCGACGGCAGCATGCGTTCCGTTGCACCCGGAACCACACCGCTCGATATCGCGAACAGCATCTCCCCGCGCCTCGCCGCTGCGGTCGTCGTCGCGCGCGTCCGGCCGCTCAAGACTCCACCAGCAAGTGATGCTCCGGAAGAAGGTGCAGCGGCCAGCGAGGAGGCCATGTACGCCGGCAACGCCGCGTCCCAGGCAGGCACCCACCTCGTAGATCTCTCCGCTCCACTCCACGAGGATGTTGCCCTTGAGCTTCTCAAGGAGTCGGACGAAGCTTCCCTGAGGGTGGTCCGTCACTCCGCCGCGCACGTCATGGCGACCGCTATTCTTGAGCTCTTTCCCGAAACGAAACTTGGTCATGGCCCCGCGACCGATCAGGGCTTCTTCTATGACGTGTACCGCGACACGCCCTTCACCGAAGAGGACCTCGCCGCGATCGAGCAGCGCATGGCCGTAGTCGTCGCACGTGACGAGTGCTTCGTCCGGGAAGAGGAACCCCGCGAAAAGGGTCTCGAGGACTACACGCGTCAAGGCGAGTTCATGAAGGTGCATTTCATCGAACGCTTCACCAGGCCCGGTGAAGAGATCTCGCTGTACCGCAACGGAAACTTCACCGACTTCTGCCGCGGCCCGCACGTCCCATCCACATCGCGCGTCAAGGCCTTCCGCGTTACCAGCGTTGCAGGCGCCTACTGGCTTGGTGACGAAAAGAATCAGCAGCTCCAACGCATCTATGGCACCGCCTTCTTCAACACCAGGGACCTCGACGCGCACTTCAAGCGGCTGGAGGAGATCAAGGCGCGCGATCACCGTGTCCTCGGCAAGCAGCTTGACCTCTTCTCCATCCAGGAGGTCGCCGGCGCCGGCCTTATCTTCTGGCATCCCAAGGGCGGCCTCGTTCGCAAGATCATGGAAGACTGGATGCGCGATGAATGTATCCGCCGTGGTTACAATCTAGTCTTCACACCTCACATCATGCGTCGTGAGCTCTGGAAGATCAGCGGACACGAGGGCTACTACAACGAAAACATGTACCCGCCCATGGAGCTTGACGACGCCGAGTACCGCTTGAAGCCGATGAACTGCCCCGGCCACATCCTCATCTACAAGAGCACTCCGAAGAGCTATCGCGACCTCCCCGCACGCTACGCCGAATTAGGTAACGTCTATCGTTACGAACGCTCGGGCACCATGCACGGTCTGCTTCGCGTGCGCGGCTTCACCCAGGATGACGCGCACGTCTTCTGCACGCCGCAGCAGATCGAAGACGAGGTCGTCGCCTGCATCGACTTCGCCCAGTCGGTCCTCAAAACGTTCGGTTTCTCCGACTTCAAGGTCGAGCTCTCCACCTGGGATCCGGCCAAACCGCAGGACTACACCGGCTCGCCCGAGCACTGGCAGACCGCCGTCGATAGCCTCAAGACCGCCCTCAAGCGCAAAGAGATTGCCTACAGGGAGATCCCAGGGGAGGCCGCCTTTTACGGCCCCAAAATCGACATCAAGCTCGTGGACGTTCTCGGGCGGCTCTGGCAACTCTCCACCGTACAGTTCGACTTCAACCTCCCTGCGCGCTTCGAACTCGAATACACCGGCGAGGATGGAGAGAAGCATCAGCCGGTCATGGTGCACCGGGCTCTCTTTGGCTCGGTCGAGCGCTTCTTCGGCGTTCTCATCGAGCACTACGCCGGCGCATTCCCCATGTGGCTCGCGCCCGTGCAGGTCGGCATCGTGCCCATCTCCGAGAAACATCTCGCCTACGCCGATAAGTTAAAAGCAAGGCTGGAAGCCGCGGGCCTGCGGGTCGACCTCGACGCCCGCAACGAGAAGATGAACGCGAAGATCCGCGAGTTGACCATGCAGAAGATTCCGTTCGTCCTCGTGGTCGGGGACAAGGAGTCTGCCAGCGACTCCGTCAGCGTCCGAACCCGGGGCAAAGGAGACGAGGGCAGCGTCGTCGTAGACACATTCCTCAAGCGCGCGGCTGCTCTTGTGAAAGTTCACTCCATGACCTTGTGATCTCACGCCATCGACTCCAGGTTTTCGTCCATCCCTGGGCCGAAGGCATCAGACTTATACAGTGTTCATCCTTCGCGACCACACAGCTATTCAAGCCCCGCTCGAGCGCTGCTTTCTTCTCTCAACCAGCCTGGCTATCGTCCAGAAGGAGCTGGGCATGCGCCCCGTCGCTGGAAGAACCACCGGGCTCGTGGTTGGCGGCGACAAGGTTAGATGGCAAGGCTGGCAGCTGGGCCTTCCTCAGTTCCACGAGAGCCTTATCAGCAGGTTCGAGCCCTTCGCGTTCTTTCAGGACACGATGATCGCCGGCCGATTTGCGGCATTTCAGCACGATCACGCCTTCGCGGAGAACGCCGACGGTTCCATCACGCTGGCCGATGAGCTCCGCTTTTCCATGCCCTTCGGCTGGCTCGGCTGGATCGTCGGCAGGCTCATCATGGTGCCTCACATCCGAGGTCTCCTGAAGCGTCGATTTCGTCTGCTCAAGCGAATCGCCGAGACCGAAGAGTGGCGTGAGTACCTGCCCGCCGGTGAAGCGCATCACATCCTCTGAGGTGCCCGGTGAAGGCAATCGTTCTGCACGAGTATGGAGCCCCAAACAAGCTGCGCTACGAGGACATCGACGACCCCGCGCCCGGTGAAGGCGAAGTACTCGTTCTCCTCGCTGCCACCAGCGTCAATCCTGTCGACTTCAAGCTCCGCTCCGGAGCGCTTCAAGCCTACATGCCTCTTACCTTGCCAACGGTTCTGGGCCGCGACATCTCCGGCGTCGTCCGTAAGGTCGGCCCGGGAGTCACCGGCTTCGCGGAAGGCGACCGAGTCATCGCTCTGGGCGATAGAAGTTACGCTGAGCTCGTCGTCGTCAAGGCATCCGATCTCACCCTCGCTCCGCCCGAACTCGATCTCGTCGAGGCCGCGGCCCTCCCGCTTGTAACCCTCACAGGCGAGCAACTCATATCGCGCGGTACAGCCATCCAAAAGGGCCAGACTGTCCTGATCGCCGGGGCTGTCGGAGGAGTCGGCCGTTCAGCCGTGCTCACCGCGAGAAAAGCCGGAGCCGTCGTGATCGCCGGCGTGCGAAAGTCTCAGTTCGAAGCGGCGAAGACCCTCAAAGCAGACGAGATCATCGCACTGGACGATGACGATGCCATGGAGCGGCTGGGCTTCATCGATGCTGTCGCGGACACAGTCGGCCATCAGACTGCCGAACTCCTCATTGCCAAGGTCAAGCAAGGGGGAGTCTTCGCCTCCGTGCTGGGGCCGCCGGGAAACGCACGGCTCCACCCCACAGTTCGCGTAGAGTCGGTCCGGGTAGCTCCCGACCCTGGCATGCTGCGTACTCTCGCTGAGGACGTCGTCGCCAGGCGGCTTAGAATCCCCATCGATCGCATGGTTCCGCTCGCAGCGGCTGCAGAGGCTCACGCTGCTGCGGAGAAGGGTGGCATCGGAAAGGTGCTGCTGCTGGCCTGAGGTCGCATCACCTTGGGCTGGCCTTATCGCGGCCTGAAGGCGTTCCGGATGACCTTTGTGCGATCGTCGCTGCCTCGTCCCGGAGTTCCCGAGCTCTGCTGCGCCGGATACAGAACCACGAACCGTCGCGAGGGCTCGCCGGAAGAAGCGCTCCGCAGTCCGGAACCCGTCAACTCAAGGTGCAGCATCCGGCGCTCTCTGGAGTTCATCGGCGGAAAAGTATATGGCCGGCCCGTAGACCTCACCGATGCGATCGCGATCTCCGCTGACTGCCGCATCTGCTCCGCGCGCCTGGCTTTGTACCCCTCAGCATCGAAGGAGATCTGGTCGTGGTGCTCCGGCTCCAGCCGAAGTATTCCCGTCGCGATACTCTCCATCGCCCGCAGCAACTCCGCATTGCGCGCCACCAGCAGCTTCGTGTCCGCTCCCGCAAAGGTCACAAGCAGCCGATTGGCATCGGCCGCATGCCCCTCGCTCACAACGTACGTGAGCTCCATGCCGCTGGTGTCGATAAACACCCTCAAAAAAGCGTCCATCTTCTCCGACGCCGTGCCCAATTCCATCGCTTGCTGGTCGTCTTCCATCACAGCGCTTTCAGCGTCTCCCCTGGATCGTTGTCGCCTTACGCCGAGCCCGGCGCGCAGCGATCTCACGCATCTCGCGGCCAAGCGACGTCCGGTTCATCACAGCCTGTTGCGCAATGCCGATCAGGTTACCCACAGACCAGTACAACGCCAGCCCCGACGCGTAGTTCCACGTCATATAGCCGGAGACAGCTGGCATCATAAAAGCCATCATCTTCTGCTGCTGCGGATCGACTCCCGGCGAAGGTGTGTAGTACTGAACCAGGAATTGGCTCACGACCATCAGGATCGGAAGAATATGGTACGGATCGGCAGCCGTAAGATCAGGCAGCCAGAACCAGTGCGCCTGCCGCAGCTCCACCACCTTCGGCAGCATCCCGAAGAACGCGAACAGCAGAGGCAGCTGGATCAGCGTGGGTATGCATCCCCCAAACATATTTACGCCATTATCCTTCTGCAGCTGCATGATCTCCGCATTCATCTCGTTCCGCTTCGGATCTGTAACCTTGAACTTCTTGTACTTCTCCTTAATCGCATCCATCTGCGGCTGGATCCGCTGCATCTTCAAACCACTCTGCATCGTCTTGATTCGTAGCGGCAGGATGATCAGGTTGATCAGCACCGTAAGAAGAACGATCGCCCATCCCCAGTTCGAAGCCACATGCGCATGGATGAACTGCAGCGCGAGGAAAAGATACTTGCCGATCACGCCGAAGAATCCGAACTCCAGCAGAGGCTCCAGCGTGACGCCCGCGTTCGCTGCGTGGATGTTCTTCAGGATGTTGACTGCCTTGGGGCCCGCGTAGATACGGGTCAGCGTGTGTCCACTCGCGTCGCCAATAGCTGCCCCAAGTATGGGGACGTTGATCGCGCCCTTCGCCGGAGACCCGCTTCCAAGCCCTGTCCGCCGGATCGTCTTCGCCACATCGAGCTCGTTGTGCAGCGTCGCCAGCGTGGCCGTCCCGGCCTGGTCCGGAAGAAAGATGGCGGCAAAGTACACGTCACTCACACCCGCCCAATCGAACGGCCCATTCAGCGTCTGTCCGCCTGAAACCTTCTTCGGAGCCTCATGCTGCTCCTTGCCGTTGCTCATGGTGTCCAGCTGTGCGCTCGCGTACAGCGTCGCGTTCTCCTGGTCGCCGAAGCCACCCGGCCAGCTCAACAGCGCTCGCAGCGGAGCCCCGTTGCGTGTTACCTGGACATCAGCGTGAAGCACGTATGTCTCGTCGAACGAGAACGTCTTGCGTACCTCCGTCGTTCCATCCGAGTACGTAAATGTCAACGACCCGGGAACCGCCAGCGTTCCCGTCGCAGATGGCACATACAGCGCCTGCTGCAGCCCTGCCGTCATACCCGGGTCGTACGTGTACAGCGAAAGCGGATATCCGAACTGCTTTGCCGCCTGTTGGTGAACCAGGTCCAGCCGCTTGCCGTCGCTGTCCTTGAACCGCTTCAGCTCCCAGCTGGTCACCTGCGCGCCGCGATTGGAGAACGTGATTCGATAGAGCTCGTTCTCGACAACCGTGGTGGCCTCGGCAGCAGCTTGAACCGTTGGCTTGGTCGGAGACCCAGAAGCGGGCTGAGCCGCGGGCGTTGACCCCGCAGCAGCAAGAACTGACGGTGACGGCTGAGCGACCCCTGCTGCCGTCTGCACCAACGGCGCGTTCGCGCTCGGCGACGCCGTCTGAGGGTTCTTCTTCGCACGGAAGTACTGCAGACCGAAGAACACCGTAACCATGACAAGCATCATGACGAGCAGCGACTTGTTGTCCTGCCCACCTTGTTGATTTGGATTTTTGAACTCTGCCAAGCGAGGCTTCCTATCGTATGCGGAGGCGCGTGGAGCGCTAGTCCTATGGTAAACGGTTTGCTTCAATGGGGGCAGGTGGCACCGGATCCAGCCCGCCCTTTGAGAACGGATGACAACGCGCAAGGCGCCACATCGCCATCAGCCCGCCCCGCACAGCTCCAAAGCGCGCAGTTGCCACATACGCATACTCAGAGCACGTCGGAAGATATCGGCAGCGCGACGGACTCAGCGCATGGAGAGCCGGAGATAAGGCACCCTGATACAAGTGAAGGACAGCACGGACGATCAGCGGCGGACGCGACTCGCTCATACCCGGCCGTCGACCTTTGCGGATTCTGTAAGCTCCCGTGTCCGGTCCTCGCGCCGGACCATTCGCTGCACGCTCCGGAAGACGCCCGCTACCTCGCGAACCAGCACGGCAAACTCCAGCTCCATCACGCTTCGACGAGGATGAAGAATAACGTCAACAGAGGCGGGCAGCAACGCAAGGTTGCGCCGGATAGCCTCGCGCATGCGCCGCTTGATTCGGTTACGGTCTACGGCCTTTCCCATGACCTTGCCTACAGTCAGTCCAACCCGCGGGCTGAGAGGATCGGCCACCCGCAGCCGCCTCCCATCCTTCCCCATCTCCGGTCGCAGGCTGAAGAAATAGCTCATCTGCTTCGCAAACTGCTTTCGGCTGGAGTTGTACACCCGCTGGTAATCAGCATGTTTTCGCAGACGGTGAACGGAGCTCTGGGGCATCGAAGTCTCAGCCTCGGCATCGCAATGTGGATCGAGCGATCAAGACATACCCGGGTGATCGCTCAGACCTGTCTGCTCCGCGATCGATCGTGTCATCGGTGTCTGCTCGTTGCCGGTGTGCAGCGTCGACACGCTCTCGACCAGCGCAATCATCGTCTCCACACGTGCGGACGTGTTGTGCCGAACGCCCCGAGGCACAACGAAGAACTCACCCGGCCGAAGCACCACAGGGCCGCCGTCTACGTCTGCGCGCCCGATGCACAACTCTCCCCTCAGCACCAGAAACATTTCGTCCTCGTGCTCATGGGCGTGCCAGGGGAACTCCCCCTGTACCCTCGCCACCTTGATGTACTGGTTGTTGACCTGACCGACCACTCGCGGTGACCAAAGCTCCGAAAGAGCGGCACACGCGAGTTCCAACGAGATGGGTTTCTGTTGTGACACCGGACAGAGTTTCGTCGTGACTAGTCGCGGAAACCGGCGCTCACGGCAATCTTGTGACGGCCCTTCGCGCGGCGGCGATTCAGCACAGCGGCTCCCGCCTTCGTCTTCATGCGGGTCAGAAATCCGTGGGTCTTCGCGCGGTGGCGGCGGTTAGGTTGAAAGGTGCGCTTCGGCATGGTGCGTGTCTCCTGATCGGGCCTGGGCTCGCGATCGAATCTGTTCGCTGTTGCAGCGATCTCTGAGTATACAAGACGCTCGGCCGATCTCCTACACTTCACTCGGTGCGACACTTGGAACTGACCTCGGAGGCGCGTTTACAAACATGCGTTTCCCCGAGCATTTCTGATCTTCACAAGGAATGGTGCAACTCATTTTTATTCACCCGGGACCTCGAAATCGCCCCGGTTTTCCGTGCTACTATCAAACCCGCTTCGCAAGACTTTCCACCGATGTTCCCAGCTGTTTAGAGGCCTGTACTGCACTGAACCATATCGCTCTCCGGGTACGCCATTCGCGCCTGGCGGAGACTCCTCGAAACCAGATTTCCTCAACCGCAAACTTCAGCGGTCCGGAGCTCTGTTTGCTTTTTCCGCCGCCTTTTTTCGCGGTTTTGCCTCACCTTCGGCTGACGTCAAGGACTGCACGCGCACGACAAGGAAGTAAGAAAATGTCCTTCGTTCCAACGGCCACAGCCGTGCTGAATCACTGGGTCCGCATCCTCGCGGCGCTCGAAAAAAAGATCAACCGTCAGTCCTTTGAGACCTGGTTGAAGCCGACGCGCTACTCCCGTGTGGAGGCCAGAACCCTCTACGTCCGCATCCCATCGACCGACTTCGCCCACGTAGGCGACCGCTACGGAGACCTCATCCAGGAGGCGATCGACAACCTCGGACTCGAGATCGACGAAGTCAAGTACGAGACTCCTCAAAAGGACCCCTCGACACCTCGCGTCCGCGAGGACGGCGGTTTCGCTCCTCTCCCCAGCCACAGCCCCAACGCTCCCCGGCCCGGCTCTTCTGCCCAGACTGGCAACGGGCGCTCTTCATCGTCGAACAGCCAGGGCAACGGTCCAGAGCAGTCCCGCTTCGATTGGACCTCCGCCTCGCAGCTCAACCCCCGCTACCAGTTCGACGCGTTTGTCATTGGCTCCGGCAACCAGTTCGCCATGGCCGCGGCCCAGGCTGTCGCCGAGCGCCCCTCCAAGGCCTACAACCCCCTCTTCCTCTACGGCGGCGTCGGCATGGGCAAGACCCACCTCATGCATGCCGTCGGACACGACGTAAAGCGCCGCCAGCCGCACGCCTCCATCTCCTACGTGTCCGGTGAAAAATTCACCAACGAGATGATCAACTCCGTCCGCTACGACAAGATGACCGGCTTCCGCGACAAGTTCCGCAACGTCGACGTCCTCCTCATCGACGACATCCAGTTCCTCGCCGGCAAGGAACGCACCCAGGAGGAGTTCTTCCACACCTTCAATGCGCTCCACGAGAGCATGAAGCAGATCGTCATCGCCTCCGATCGCCCACCCAAGGAACTCGCCGACTTCGAAGACCGCCTGCGCTCGCGCTTCGAGTGGGGTCTTATTGCTGACATCCAGCCACCGGATCTCGAGACCAAGGTCGCTATCCTTCAGAAGAAGGCCGAAACCGAGAACACCTCCATCCCCACGGACGTGGCTCTCTTCATCGCCTCCAACGTCCGCACCAACGTCCGCGAGCTCGAAGGCGCCCTTGTGCGTCTCATCGCCTGGTGCTCCATGCACGCCGTCGAGATCACGCTTCCCACTGCCCAGCAGTGTCTGAAGCAGTTCATTGATACCCAGGTCCGCAAGATCTCGATAGAGACCATCCAGCGCACCGTCGCGGAGCAGTTCGGCATGCGCGTCGCCGAGCTCAAGCAGAAGAACAACTCCCGCCAGATCGTCGTCCCGCGACAGATCGCCATGTACCTCGCCAAGCAGCTTACCGAGGCCTCACTTCCCGAGATCGGACGTCAGTTCGGCGGCAAGCACCACACCACGGTCATGCACTCCATCGCCAAGATCGACGAGCAGCGCCGTGCCGACAAGGATCTCAATCGAACCCTCAATAAGCTCATGGAGACGCTCAGCTAAGCCATTCTGGCCTGTTACTCCGCACCGCAGCACTCCTGTTAGAACGGACCTCTTCGCCTACCGGAGATACCTCTCCGGTATCGGCGAGTCCGGTCTTTCGCTGTCCCAGAGGACCTGCACCACCCAGTACCGCTCTCCATCCTTCACCAGTTGAAAGCTGTTGATCCCACGCGCAAACGGCTTCGCGTCAGAGGCCATGTGGCGGGATTCGTACGTGCTCCAGACCTGCGCAATGTTCCCGAACTGCTCGACCTCGTTATGGAGGCTGTGCTCAAAGAATCCATTCGCCGACATGTTCCCGCTCGACCTGGCGATAAACCCGTCAATGGTCAGAATCACCACATCGCTGTGCCTACCGTCCTTCGCCGGCCGTATCGGCACCAGGCGGGCATCCGGCACAAAGAGCGACCGCATCCTGCTCCAGTTACGCTGCTGCCCAGCCGGCCCGGAGATCACGTCATACACCGCTGCCACGATGTGATCGATCGAGTCCACATCCGCCCGTCTCGCCTTCGGCCACTCAGGATGCGCAGCGATCAAACCCGCCGGTGCGTCTTGTGCCGGCTCTCCCGAATGTGGCGTCGCTGCTGCAGCAGCAGCTCCCTGCCCGCGAGCCATACTGGGCGCAAGCACCACAACCAAAGCCAGTAGACCGGCCACAGCGGGTATCCATCTCCTCTTCATAGGTCCCTCCTCCTTTGGAAAAGCCCAATTATCCTCTGCCCGGCGCCTTCCGTGTGAAAAATCGGTATCTCACAACTCATGGGATTGGAACAACTTAGATCTCCTTTGCACACTTCGGCTACGCCTTCTGGTGATCCTCCGCAAACTATCTGTGCAGAATCCGTATAAGCAAGCACACATCGCGAGTGAGCGACCCGGAATTCCAACTACTTCGCCTTCTCCGGTCAGGTTTTCTGAATCGAGAACACACCCTAACCCACGTTCCAGCAACATCCTGGCTACGTCATCCACTTTTCCAGCGTCAACGACTGCTTCTACTGCTTTCTCTCTCCTTTAGGACCTTGTTTTAGAAGTACTATTCGCAACATCTTGGTTCCGTGGCAGGGAGGTTCGTGCCTCACACATCGGGCTCTTTTCCCACAAACAAAATGTTCGGGAGAAGCCCTATCTCTCGCTAGAATCGGAGTTCTGAAGCAAGGCACAATCGCAGCACGCCGACCGCCGTTTCGGTGTACAGTTTGGCCAGCCCCAGACGAAAACTTACGGAGTGATCGACGTGACCAGTGCGACGCAGGAGCCCGAATTGACCGCAGCCGCAGCTTCAGCCCCTACCGGTAATCTCGAGATCACCGTCTCCCGCGCGGAGCTGCTCCGAGAGCTGACTGCTGCTCAAAGCGTTGTAGAGCGCAAAACAACGATTCCCATCCTTTCGAACTTCCTCTTCGAAGCAGGGGACGACCGCCTCACCATCACTGCAACCGATCTAGATCAGAGCCTCCGCACCAGCTGCGCGGCAAAGGTCAAGCGGCCGGGTGCATGCACCATCCCCGCCCGCAAGCTGTACGACTACATCAAGCTCCTTCCCGATGGCGACATCAGCATCAAGCTGATGGACAACCACTGGGTACAGATCCGCGCAGGCCGGTCCAACACCAAGATGGTCGGCATGGCCCGTGCGAACTTCCCCCAGGTCTCCGAGTTCCCGGCAACCGGCGGCTTTCGTCTCTCGGTCGCGTCCCTCCGCAACATGGTCTCAAAGACGATCTTTGCGATCTCGAATGAGGAGAGCCGCTACACCCTCAATGGCGCTCTCCTCGTCCTCAAAGCCGAGTCGATGGCCATGGTTGCTACCGACGGTCATCGCCTCGCACACATCGAAAAGCTCGGAGAGACGCTGGAAGGGATCTCCGGCGAGAAGAAGACCCTGATTCCGCGTAAAGCTCTCAGCGAGCTCTCCGGCCTGCTCGGCAGCACGGACGCTGAGACGCTTGAGTTCGCGGATGACGAGCAGACTCTGTTCTTCCGTGTCGGCGGCCGCGTGCTTACCAGCCGCAAGCTGACCGGTCAGTTCCCGAACTACGAGGCCGTCCTCCCGCGCGATAACAACAAGTTCGTGATCGTCCGCTCGGAAGACCTCATGGGATCCATTCAGCGCGTCGCCCAGTTCGCCGATGAGCGCTCCGGAGCTATCAAGATCCGCCTCGAACAAAACGAGCTCAAGCTCTCCAGCTCGTCCACCGACGCCGGCGAGTCCGAAGACACGATCGAGACGCCCTACAACTACGATCCGCTCGTCGTCGGGTTCAACAGCGCATACCTCATTGACTTCCTCAAGGCCATCGGCAACACCGGCGAGGTGCGTCTCGAGTTCAAGGATGCCCAAAGTGCCGGCCAGATGCGCCCCGAGGACGGCAACGAAGACGTGAAGTATCGTTACATCCTCATGCCGATGCGGATCTGAGCCCTCGCTCGGCATCGCAGCATTTCACCAGCCCGGCCTCAAGCCGGGCTGTTTCGCGTCCGGCCCGGCTCTGTGTCTCGCGGGCATGGCCGCTTACGTGCAACAAAGCACAAGCAAAGCTTTGCCGCAGCCGAGCATCACATCACCACAAAGCAGATTCGCAATGCCGCAAACGACACTCTGAAGGATTGAACACCTCCATGCGCCTCCTCCTCCTCTCCACCCTTCTTGCCCTCTCGTCCGCCTCGATCTCCGTTCAAGCCCAGGAGTCCCTTCCACAGCAGGTTGCCGGCACCTGGCGCATCGTGCGCATCCTTCCGGTGCAGACCAAGGCCTGCTGGACCGAAAAGCAGGCTGAGCCCCTCGTCGGTTCACTGCTCCAGTACAGCAGCACCCAGATGCGGTGGCGCGGCGGGATCGTTCCCCTCACCGGCGTCACCACCCGCTCCGTCACCTCCGAGAACATCGCCCAGGAGACCTCAGGACCCCTCAAGCTCGCAGATCTCGGCATTCGGGCCCAGGGCGTCACAGAGGTCAACATGCAGCACGATGACGCCGATATCACCGGGTCCACCACGGAGGTTCCGGGTGACTCCGTCCTCATCGCCGGCCCGGGCCGCATCGTCGTCAGCGCCTGCGGCGTCTACATGGAGGCACACAGGATCGCGCCGCACGCTCCGCCCAGCCCGGCCGTCCGGAAGGGCCTGTAGCCCGCTACTGGCGAAGCTCCACGATCGTCGCCCCCTGGCCACCCTCGTAGTGCGGTGGCTCGGTAACACCCGTCACGTGCGGATGTTTCTTCAGATACTCCCGCAGCGTTCGCCGCAGCACGCCCATCCCGGTACCGTGCACGATCCTTACCCGCGGCAGACCGGCCAGAAAAGCCTGGTCGATATACCGCTCCACCTCGCCCTCCGCCTCGTCCGCCGTGCGGCCGATCACATTGATCTCCATGGGAACGTAGTCAGCGTCCTGGGTCGTTCCGACGTTGACTCCCCCCCGCCCCCGCCGCACCTCGCTCGAAGCGATCGCCTGCACCTGGGTCACATCCGAGATGTCGCTGCGGGGAATGCGCATCTTCATCTGCCCCATCGCGACCTCGAAGTTCTTCCCGTCAAGAATGCGGTTCACCCGGGCCTCTCGTCCGAGAGACCTGATCTTCACCAGGTCGCCCACCCGGATCTCTACCTCACTCTTACCCCGCCTGGGGGTGTCCGTCTTGTCCGCGCCAGAGACATGCGCCACAACGGTGGAGTTGAACTGCTCCGAAAACTCGCGCTTAAGCCGAGCGATCCGGGTGGCGGAGTCGCGGGCGATCTTCTGCGAGATCGTCTTATCCTCGATGGACTTCACCGTCTCGCGCAGCTGAGCCGTGAAGTCCTCCAGCAGCAGGTTTAGCTTGCTCTCAAGCTCTTTGGTTCGCTGCTTCTGCTCGTTCCGCCCCTCGAGCTCCAGACGCGATCGCTCTCGAGCCAGATCCTGCGTCCTCCGTTCAAGCCCGTCACGCTCATCCTTCGCAGCCGCCAGCTGATCATGCAGCTGGTCAAGGAACTCCCCGATATCTGCCGTTTGCGTCGTCATCTGGGCACGGGCTTCCGCGATGATCGATGGAGGAAGGCCAAGTCGCTCCGCGATGTTCAGACCGGCGGAGGCTCCCGGCACACCGAGCCGCAACTCGTAGGTTGGCGTCAGCGTCTCACGGTCGAACCCCACCGCAGCATTCAGCACGCCCGGGTTGTTCGCCGCATAGATCTTGAGCGACGTGAGGTGTGTTGTAATGCAGCACCATGCCCCGGCTCGCAGGAAGTGAGCCGCCACCGCTACGGCAAGTGCTGCGCCCTCCTCCGGATCTGTCGCCGAACCCAGCTCGTCGAGGAGCACAAGCGAACTCGCATCCGCCAATCTTGCGATTCGTTCCAAGTTCACCACGTGGGCTGAGAAGCTGGAGAGATTTCGCTCTATGGACTGCGCATCCCCTATATCCGCGTAGATGCTCTGAAACAAAGGCAGGATCGCCTCCTCCGCCGGAACCGGGACTCCTGCCTGGGCCATCAGGGTCAGCAGACCGAGAGTCTTGAGCGAGACAGTCTTGCCGCCCGTATTGGGTCCGCTGATGATCAGTTGCCTTGATGCGGAGGTCAGCAGCATCGACAACGGCACCGGCCGGGCACGCTCGGCAACCGGATCGTTCGACTGCGCCGCTGCCGCCCTCATCCGAAGCTCAAGCAGCGGGTGTCGCGCGGCCTTCAAGGTCAGCTCCTGCGAGCCATCCGGAGCATCGGCAGCGAAACAACTCGGCTGCACGCAATCCAGCCGAATGGCGAAGCGAGCACGCGCATAGTGGGCTTCAGCCTCGGCCAGTACGCACGTGCCTGCGTGGATTGCAGCCGCGTTCTGCGCAATTGATCTGGTCAGGGAGACGAGGATGCGGTGAATCTCAGCCTGCTCTTCATCGAGCAGCCGGACGAGCTCGTTGTTCTGCTCAATGGTTTCGAGCGGCTCGACGAAGACAGTCTGTCCGGTGGAGCTGGAGCCGTGAACCACGCCCGGTACGCGACGCTTGAACTCTGCCTTTACGGGGATCACAAAGCGCTCGCCCCGAACGGTGATCAGATCATCCTGCGTCGCACCCTCGTCACGAAGCCTCCGAGCAGCGCGACGCAGAGACTCCTCGATGACACGGTGTTGCCGCTCCATCGCTCGTCGGATCCGGCGAAGCTCGGACGAGGCATCGTCGGACAGACTCCCGTCCGGTTCAATCTTTCCTCTCAAACTCCGCAGGAGCGGCGCCAGGTCGGTGTCCAGCAGAGGCGCCGAGAGCTCTGCGATGTTTGGCCAGCTGAAGCGGCCACTGGTCCTGTTCACCGTAATCATGGCGATCCATGCGGCAACCCTCTCGATCAACGCCAGCAGGTTGAGGATCTCCAGGCCTTCCAGCGCAACGCCCTCAACACGCGCCTCATCCAGCAGCGCTGTGGGGTCGAACAACCCGTGGAAGTCGAAGCTTCCGCCGGCGGAGATCATGCCGCGCATCTCACCGGTTCGGTGGTGCTGCTGGTTGATCCAGCGGAGATCGGTGGACGGCTCCAGAGCAAGCAGCCAAGCTCTCCCGAGAGGCGAAACCGTCATGTCGGCGAGGTGCTCTCGCAGACGTGGCCATTCAAGAGAGACCGATCCGGTCTCCCGGAGCGGCGAAGGTACATTTGGCAGAAGTTCCAGACTCATCACCTGATATCGTAGACCGCACCAGCGGAACCGACCTCCGCAGTGGTGCGTATCAGAGTTAGATGGCCAGGCGATGTCAGATGCTTCAGCCAGGAGGTATGCCGTGATCTGTCAGGCATGCAATGCAGTGATCGGACCCGATGTCCGCTTCTGTCCCAAGTGCGGCGCCCCTGCGGCGGCTAGTCAGCCCCGGCCCCAGCAGGTTTCCCCGGTTGGATACGCTTCCATGCCCGCAGCGCCGTTTGTGCCTCGTCTTCGGGTAACTCGGAATCTGCAGGCTTTGGGCATCCTTTGGTGCGTGTTCGGTGCATACCGGATTGTCGGCGGTCTGATCGGCATGTTCTTTATCCATGCGATTGCAGCGCACGGATTCGGGGCAGGTGGATGGCCCTTCGGAGGTCACGGATCGCCCATCCCGGAGACCTGGATGGTGTTCCTCATCCCGGTAATCGCCACGGCCACGATCGTCTCAGCGGCACTGGCATTTGCAACCGGATATAGCCTTCTTACCCGGCGTCCCTGGGGCAGAACGTTAGCAATCGTTGCCGCTGTCCTTGCGCTGTTCAAGTTCCCGCTCGGCACCGGTTTAGGCATCTACACGTTGTGGGTCCTGGCTCCCGGAGACTCCGGGCTGGAATATGAGACGATCACCGCCCAGAGCTTCGGGGTCTGATCTCTATCCAGTGTCTGCCCACCGTAAACTGAGGGTATGACCTTTCCTGCAACAAGGCTGCGCCGCATGCGCCGGACAGAGGCGCTGCGATCCCTGGTCCGCGAGACCAGGCTTGCCCCGAGCTCGCTTATTTACCCTCTGTTCCTTTGTCCCGGCGAGGGCATTCGGAGAGAGATCAGTTCGATGCCGGGAGTCTTCAACCTTTCGATCGATGAGGCAATCTCGGAGGCAGAAGGCTGCGCAGCTCTGGGCATCGGGGGTCTGCTGCTGTTCGGTCTGCCAGCAGAAAAGGACGAGCGAGCGAGCGGGGCCTGGGATCCGGACGGGATCGTGCAGCAGGCTCTTCGCGCGTTGAAGTCGAACCGCAGGCTGGATTCTCTGGTCCAGATAGCTGACGTCTGCCTTTGTGAATACACCTCCCACGGCCACTGCGGGATCGTCACACGCCATGGCGAAGCTTATGAGGTTGAGAACGATCCAAGTGTCGACCTCATAGCTAAAACTGCGGCCTCCCTGGCCGTAGCGGGGGCTGACGTAGTCGCTCCAAGTGACATGATGGACGGGCGCGTCAACGCGATACGCTCCGCCCTGGACGCGGCCGGGCAGGATCAAACACCGATCCTCAGCTATGCTTCGAAGTTCTCTTCCGCGTTTTACGGTCCATTCCGGGAGGCGGCCGACTCTGCTCCGCAGTTCGGCGACCGCCGCAGCTACCAGATGGATGGTGCAAATCTCCGGGAGGCGATGCGCGAGATCGAGGAGGACCTTGCAGAGGGAGCGGACATGCTGCTGATGAAGCCGGCTATGCCCTACCTGGACGTGCTGAGCGAAGCCAGGCAGCGTTTCGAGGTCCCGATCGGGGCTTATCAGGTCTCCGGTGAGTACAGCATGCTTCAAGCGGCGTTCCAGCGGGGCTGGCTGGAGCCCGAGCGCGCCATGATGGAATCTCTGCTTTCGATCCGCCGGGCCGGTGCAGATTTTACGGTGACTTACTTCGCAAAGGATGCGGCGAAGCTGCTGGGTTGAGCCCGCCCTACCTGCATCATCCTTGGGGGGCAGACATCCAATCAGTTGGCAGAGCTAAAATAGAGCGTTTGGCACCGAAAGAACGGAGTATTCCTTTGGCAGATACGATCTTCGATTTAGTCGTGGTGGGCGGCGGCCCCGCCGGTTATACCTGCGCGATTCGCGCGGCACAATATGGGTTGAAGGTCGCCCTTATCGAAAAGACCGATAAGCTGGGCGGCACCTGTCTCCACTGGGGATGCATCCCGACGAAGTCGATGCTGTTCTCCGCCGAGATCTGGGATCACCTGAAGCATGCGAGCAACTACGGAATCGAAGTAAAAGATCCCAAGCTGAACTGGAAAGGTGTGCTCGACCGCAAGAATGAGGTCATCACGAAGCACACCAAGGGACTTGAGTTCCTGATGAAAAAGAACAAGATCACGACCTTTCAGGGTTACGGGCGGCTTACAGGCCCCGCAAAGGATGGGGTCCACACGGTGGATGTGGACCGTGACGGTAAGAAAGAGATGGTCCGAGCCAAGAAGGTCGTACTGGCCACTGGCTCCGACGCCCGTATGCTCCCCGGTTACAAGCCAGACGACACGATCCTCACAAACATGGAGATCCTTACCATCGATCATGTCCCTGCATCGCTCGTTGTCATCGGTTCTGGCGCGGTGGGCGTCGAGTTCGCCTCCGTGTTCAACAGCTTTGGTTGCAAGGTGACCATCATTGAAGCTCTCCCAAGGGTCGTTCCGGTAGAAGACGAAGATGTCAGCAAGGAACTCCTTCGTGCGTATAAGAAGCGGGGGATCGACGTCCATGTCTCCGCGAAGGTCGATAAGATCGAGAAGACAAAGGACGGAGTAAACATCCACTTCACCAAGTCCGACGGCAAGGGTGAGATCAAGTCGGCCGAAAAGGTGCTCGTGGCTGTAGGTCGTGCACCTCGAACGACGGACATCGGGATAGAGAAGACGAAGATCAACACGGACCGGGGCTTCGTTACAACCAACGAGTGGATGGAGACGACCGAGCCGGGCATCTATGCGATCGGAGATGTTGTCGCCGGGCTCCCACAGCTTGCGCACGTAGGGGCCATGTCCGGCCTCGTGGTCGCGGCCAAACTGGCAGGCAAATACGCCCGCCCCGTCCGTCGCGACCGTATTCCAGGCTGCACCTATTGTGACCCGCAGATCGGGTCAGTCGGTCTTACCGAGGCGCAGGCCAAGGAGAAGGGTTTCCAGGTGAAGGTTGGCAAGTTCCCCTTTGTTGGCAACTCCAAGGCCACCATCCTTGACTCGCATGACGGATTCGTCAAGGTTGTGTCTGACGCCAAGTACGGGGAGGTTCTCGGTGTTCACATCATTGGACCTAATGCCACTGAACTCATCGCAGAGAGCGTTACCGCAATGGAGCTTGAGGCCACGGTCGAAGAGATGATGTTCACCATCCATGCGCATCCCACCCTGGCCGAAAGCATGCTGGATGGCTTTTCGAGCGTTGAAGGCATGGCAATCAACGTCTAGGCCACGGATGCTTGTACACCTCGTCAAACTCGGCCGTATCCCTTACGCGGAGGGTCTGGAGATTCAGAGGCGTGTCGTCGAAGCTCGCAGGCAGGAGCTTATCGGTGACACGCTTCTTCTTCTGGAGCACCCTCCCGTGCTCACCCTGGGCCGAAACGCCACCCGCTCCAACATCATCGCCTCCGACGAGTACCTCGCCGGGCGAGGGGTCGAGATCCACGAGATCAATCGCGGTGGAGACGTAACGTATCACGGCCCAGGCCAACTTGTTGGCTATCCCATTGTCGACCTTCGCGGCGACCTACCCGGCAAGAGAGGTCCCCACCTTGGGCCGGTCGACTTCGTCCGGCTCCTCGAGGAGGTTCTTATCCGCACATGTGGCGAGTTCGGGGTGCTGACACAGCGCATCTGCAAGCGCACGGGGGTCTGGACCCTGGCGGGAGGGAGCATCCCGGAAAAGAAGGTCGCCGCCATTGGCGTTCATGTCTCCCGGGGCATTACATCGCACGGTTTCGCTCTCAATGTCTCGACGGATCTCAGGGATTTCGACTGGATTATCCCCTGCGGCATCTCCGACCGGCAGGTCACCAGTCTGGACATCGAAACCCCCGAGCAGCTGAGTGTTGATCGCTGGCCGAACATGGAGAACGCCTTCAATATCACCGCACGAAACTTCGGCCGGGTCTTCGGTCGTCAGATGCTCCTGGCCTCCTCACTCGATGAACTCCTCGCTCCTGCCACAGCTGTTCATAGAGCCGTATAATCCAGTGTTGCGCGACACATCGCACACCTAGCCTGAATCGACAGAAGGATCCTCATGCCGACCGACGTAGTCATGCCCCAGATGGGCGAGTCCATCACCGAAGGCACCATCACCAAGTGGCTCAAGCAGCCGGGCGAGAGCGTAGAGCGCGACGAGCCGCTCTTTGAGATTTCAACCGACAAGGTCGACGCCGAGATCCCATCACCCGCCGCAGGAACCTTGCAGGAGATTAAGACGCCCGAAGGTTCTACGGTCCAGATCAATACTGTGGTTGCGGTAATTGGCGAAGCTGGTGCAAAGCCCGCCGCGGCTCCCCAGGCGGCACATGTGAAGAGCACTCCGGAGAGTGCAGCGGCTCCTGCCGCTGACTCCGCTACTCCGGCTGCTGCTGCAGCTCCTGCAACTGACTTCGGTAATCCGCCCGCAAACGCCGGAACAGAAGAGGTTGGGCAGCCCGGTCAGGCTGCCGGCGGCACGGAGGTGCTGATGCCTCAGATGGGCGAATCCATCACCGAAGGCACGATCACCAAGTGGCTTAAGAGAGTCGGCGACAACGTTCAGCGCGACGAGCCTATCTTTGAGATCTCGACGGATAAGGTCGACGCGGAGATCCCCTCGCCTGTCGCCGGAAAGCTCTCAGAGATCAAGGTTCAAGAAGGACAGACGGTCACTATCAACACGGTCGTCGCAGTGATCGGCGGAGTATCCGCGGCGTCTTCCACGAAACCCGCTGCCGCTTCCGTTGCGGCTGCAGCGCCTGCACAGCAGGTAAACGGCAGACCTTCCGCAGCCCCACCCACGTCTGCCAGTCAATCAGAGCCGGTTCGCTCTTCACCTCTGGTACGAAAGATCGCGAAGGATAACAACGTCGACCTCGGACAGGTCTCCGGCTCCGGGGCCTCGGGGCGCATCACCAAGAGCGACATCCTGGGCCACCTCGAGGGCAGCGGCACAGCCCCATCCACAAGTACAGCACCGGCCGGCCAAGCCTCATCCGCTCCTCTTACTCAGCCCAACTACATCCAGGCGGAGTCTGCAAAGGCAACCACAGCACCCGCGAAGGCAGCTGCTGCCGCACCGCCGATGCCCGGCGAACTCGTTCCCATGTCCAAGATGCGCTCCATCATCGCACAGCGAATGGTCGAGTCGAAGCGTACCAGCGCTCACGTCCACACTGTATTCAAGGTGGACATGACTCGCATTGTGAAGCTCCGCGAGAAGGAAAAGAACAAGTACGAGCAGCGCAACGGGGTAAAGCTCACCTACATGCCCTTTATCACGCGCGCTGCGGTATCTGCTCTTCGCAAGCACCCTATTGTCAACGCCGCGACTCAGGGCGATGCCGTTCTTTATAACAAGAACATCAACATCGGCATTGCTGTCGCTCTTGAGTGGGGCCTCATCGTTCCTGTCATCAAGCAGTCGGAAGAGAAGAGCTTCCTTGGCATTGCACGCGCGATCGTCGATGTCGCCGATCGCGCTCGCAACAAGAAGCTTGCTCCGGACGAGGTCGGAGGTGGAACCTTCACCCTTACAAACTCGGGCATCTTCGGCGAGCAGTTCGGCACGCCGATCATCGCGCAGCCCCAGTCCGCAATCCTGGGAATCGGCGGACTCAACAAGGAAGCCGTCGTCCTCACCGACAAAGACGGCCAGGACACCATTGCCGTTCGCAGCATCCAGCGATTTACGCTGGGCTTCGACCACCGGATCATCGACGGAGCCGATGCGGGCAAGTTCATGTCTGACTTCAAGTCTTATCTGGAAAACTGGTCCGAGGATCTGGGCTGAGGTTGTTTTAGATCAGATGAAGATGCGGCAGACCGGATTGAGGTCTGCCGCTTTCTTCGCCTTCTAACTACATCAGCAGGGCCTGAGCACGCAACACCCGCTCAACAGCCTCATCAGCCGTGGCCCCCACCGCGGAGAGATGCCCCATCTTCCGTCCCTTTCGGGGCCGCAGCTTTTCATACAGGTGCAGTCGTACCCCCGGTACCGTAAGCGCCTCGTTGAACCGCGGCTCACTTGGATGTCCGTCTCTTAGCCAAAGGTCCCCGAGCAGATTCGCGATCGCTGCCGGCTGCACTACGTCAACGTCTCCAAGCGGTAGATCGCAAACCGCACGCACAAGCTGCTCGAACTGACTCGTCACGCATCCGCGCTCACTCGCGTGATAACTGTTGTGCGGTCGAGGAGCAAGCTCATTCACCAGCAATCTCCCATCCCTCGTGCAAAACATCTCTACCGCAAGAAGTCCTTCAAGCTGAAAGGTCTCGGCGATCTCCCGGGCCAGGCTCTGCGCTTCATCGCGCATGCGATCCGAGACTGGTGCAGGGATAACGCTCCATGCGAGGATCTGCTGCTCATGATGATTCCAGGCAACCGGATAGACCTTGATCTCTCCACGCGGAGACCGCGCCACAAGTACCGAGATCTCTCTTTCAAGATCCACTGCCATCTCTGCTACACCAGGACCTTCGCCCAGAGCCTCCCACGCTCCCGTAACCGCGGTGTCGAAGTCCACGTCAGCTCCAAAGCCGACCTTGCCCTGGCCTCGCCCGTCGTACCCACCCTGAGCGCTCTTGCAGAAGCATCGGCCACCCAGCTCGTGAATCGCGCCCCGCAACTCATCTCGTGACCTCACAGCCCGGTATTCACCCACAGGAAAGCCGTTCCGCGTCAACCAGTTTTTCTGCTCGATCCGGTCCTGGATGATGGCCAGCATGGCACCACCCGGTCGTACCGGGGCAAAGTTTGCTGCCGCGTCCATACTCGCGCCCGAGATCTGCTCAATCTCGAGCGTAACCACGTCGCACCCACGCGCCAGATTGGCTGCCTCGCGGCTGTCGTCCCATCCGGCCTCGATGCATCCATCCACCACAAAACGTGCCGGACACGCCGGGTCAGGATCGAGCACAAGGATCCGGTAGCCCATGCCTCGCGCGGCCATAGCCGTCATCCGGCCGAGTTGCCCGCCCCCAAAGATCCCGATAGTTGCCCCGGGCAGTATCGGTCGTCCTGCGATTGCTGAAGAGGTCAAGACGCCTCCCCTTCGAGCTCCTGCCGCAAAACCTCGTTCGTCCGCTTCGTGCGCCATTCGATCAATCGCTCCCGCAACTCGTCATCCGTCGTGGCAAGGATCGCTATCGCTAACAGTCCCGCATTCATCGCTCCCGAAGATCCAATAGCGAGTGTGCCGACCGGAACCCCCTTCGGCATCTGCACAATCGAAAGCAGCGAGTCCATCCCCTGCAGCGCCGTGACGGGGACAGGTACACCGAGCACGGGCACAACAGTCTTTGCGGCGATCATTCCGGGCAAATGCGCTGCACCGCCCGCGCCGGCAATGATCACCCGCAGGCCGCGCGACACCGCCGAATCCGCATACTCAAACAGAAGATCGGGCGTCCGATGGGCCGAAACCACGCGGACCTCGTGCGCAACCCCAAACTCGGTCAGAACCTCAACCGTACTTCGCATTACCGCGTAGTCACTGCGGCTGCCCATCACCACTCCAACCAGAGGCTCGGCGTCCATGGCCCGATTATACGAGCGGCTCGGACGCCGAGCGGCAGCGGCACACATCACCCGCTTCGTCTACCCTTTAGCAAACGCATCCGGCGCTCATCAGTTCCGTCGGAAGTAGTCGATTGCCAGATGAACGATTGTCAACGCTCCTCCGGCAGCGCCCGCCAGCCCTTTCATCCGCTGCATTCTTTTGTCGTGCATATCGACACGTTTCTCCAATTGAACGATGCGTCCGGGCTGTCCAATACCCATCAACTGACTCATCTGGCTCTTCAGCACACTCAAATCCGCTAATACCTGCCCTTCGAACTCAGTCATCTCCTCACCTCCTCTCTTTTCAATCAAGCGACTGGAACATCAACGAAAATTGCACCCGAAAATCGCGAGTACAACGGTGGAGTGGATCCGTCATACATCCTCACGAAGTACCGCTCGACCTGCGCTACACGAGCTATTGAGAAACCCCGGACGGGGCTCCGCAGCACCAGATCCTCGCCTAATTGAGGCCCGAAAGAACCATCGCGTCGCCGTACCTCGAATCCGCCACCGGCCGGTGGAACTATGCCCGTGTCCACCTGCAACGCCGTTCCACTCACGTTCACAAGCACCATCTGCTGAAGGTTTTGTAGAAACACTCCTGGTCCTGTCTGTGCTGTCTGCGGCAGAATCGCGTCCGTTGCTACTGCCTCAGACAGCTGAACTCCCAGCCCCTCCGCCCACTCGCTCGCAAATGTAACGTGATAGGTAACAAGCTCCGGGAAAGCCATTCCGTCTTCAATCGTTATCCCTCTCACAATGCTGCTTGTCACTTCGGCTCCGCGGCTCATAGAGAGAACATCGCCAGGCCAGATGTCTTCCGGATTCTCAACGACATAGGAACCACTCCGCCCAGCTGCCTCATCGCTCGCCACGCTGAGCAATGCCCTGGCCGCACTCTCGCAATCTACGCTCGACCTTGCTGCGGGCCTCACGATCCTGCCTATCCACTGCGACGATCCGGAGATGCCCCCCGCCGCCTCTGCTGCAACGCTCGCGCTATCTTCCATGCGCACGAGAGCTCTCTGAACGGATCGATAACTCACTGTCACCAGCTCGCCGGCCTGGGGTACCCTTCCGGCAAGAAACGTCACCTTACCTGACGCGGAGAGCGTGCAGTCGACACCTTCACCTGCTGTACCGGCAAGCTGTGTGGTCCTCGCGCCGGCGGATGACGTCTTGGTCACCCAAGCCGATCCGCCCTGCGTCACTTTGCAGTATCCAGCTGACCCGAAGAGCTGAACGCTGTTCACCGGGGCGAAGCTACAACTGCCCGGTGAACCCTGAATGGTCCCGTCGTACAAGACGGTCGCGGGAGTGTTGGAGGAAGCGCCCGTATCCTGGATGTCGAAAACGAGATCCACGGGCGCGGCGATCACACCTCCACCATAGCTGCCTATCGCGCCACCAGCCATCGCGTAGTAAACCTGGCGAATTCTGTGCGCCTCCACACTGTGGACCCGGAGGCGCAGCGTGTAAGTATGTCCACTCGAAACGGTGTAGGCCATTCCGGTCTCCGCACCATGGATCAGCGGTACCAGAACAGTCGAGCCGTTGCTCTGTCTGACGTTATAACCGGCGAAGCAGCTCTCCCGACTCGTACCTCCGTTGTACAACCCGCAAAGAACGCCGTCACTCGCATCGCCGATCTTTACCGCTCCCATCTCCAGCAGGATCGCTCCGCCAAGCTCCACAGCATCGATCGCCTCAAGTGTGGTCTGGCCGTCCGATCCGTTGCCGCCGCCCAGCGTGAGCCCGGCCGCCGTAAAGCTGAAGTGAGATCCCGGATCGTTCACGCTCCAGATTCGCCGATCAAATGCTCCTCGGTTGAAGCTGTCCTGCAGCAGCCGAGACGAAACGCTCGATGAGGACCCATGACGAAACGGCGGCTCCGACATGCTGAACACCCTCGTCGTACCATCACCCGCAAAGCTCTCTGAGATGTACGCCGCCGGCGCCAGCTCACCGGAGACCGTGATGTCATTGGCCAACTCTCTTGTCTGCGACACACGCAAGCCCGCTGTATGCAGAGTCCCATCACCGTCGCTCAAGACGTGGGTCACTGTCCCGGCAGTTTGCAAATCTACCGATGCTCCCACAACCCTGTACGCGGCATAAACACTGCCCGCCAGAGCTCCGGCGTTCGTCGACCAGCTTCCATCCTCCTTGGGCTCGAAGACGCCCACATCCCGAATGGTCCCAGTGCCCGAAGTCGCGAACGTTCCTGCACCCATGCGATTCGTCAACGTGCTGAGCGCGGACACAGCATCTTGCCCCAGACCGGCTCCGCTGTTCGGCCGACCTTGCCTATCCAGCAGCCACTCATCGCTTATCGCTTGGAAGCCCAGCCGGTAGGCGGTTCCAACAGTTCCTACACCTGCATAGAGCAGCTCGGGCACGGTTGCGATATAGCCGGTGAACAAAACCGTGCCATCGTCACGAGCTACAACAACTCGTCCTTTTCGCAATGGGGTTCGCAGAGTCGCGCTCGAACTGAGGTCCAGCACGCCCTCACACGTCGACGGCGCATTCAAGGTCCTCTTTATCTTCAGAGGCCCGGCAGCTGACATGTACGCGCTGTAATCCAGCCCTCCCAAGCCGTCCAGATTGTCGATCGTGATCTTCACAGCAGCACCTCAGGAGAGGTTTGCTCCAGACCTCGCATCGATCTCACCTCCGCTACCGTCAGCACACCGGCCTTCAACAGCTCAGTCTGCATCTGCACCTCTTGCATCTCGTCTCTGGTCTCGAGATCGTTGAAGCAGAACTCGAACTCCCTCCATCCGAGCTTCTTCGCAAACAGGTCCCGCGTGATGTGCTCGGCCAGCAGCTTTGCAACCGGCACAACAGCGCTCTGAAAAGCCTCGTTCGCCATCTCCGCTGCAGTCGATCGATTCACGTCGGCTTGGAGACCCAGCAGCATTGGTGGCAGATCAAAGGCATTCGCAACCATACGCAGCAGAAACTCCTGCCACTGAATCCGCAGGTCTGCGTCAGTTCCGCCAGCAAACCGCAGCACCTCAGGCTTCTGTTCGCAGCTCAAAAGAGGCACTCTCCCTGTACCTTCAATCTCGTCCTGCCACCATCGAATTAGCCGGTCGTGCTGCTCCGGAGTCGCCTCGTTCAGCCAAAGCGCATACTGCACGACGGAGTTCGAAGCCAAGCGACCCGCGTAACGGTTCGCGCTCAGAAACTGGTTCACGGTCTCGAACGCAACTTCCAGCCGGCCCAGGCCAAACGGTGTGTGCGTCCGCGGGTTCAGACGGATGTACATCAACTCGTCGTCGCGGAGTGGAACCGCACCTTCCTTCCCCGTCCTCCCCGTCGTCTGGGCATACCGCGCCCTCTCCGGATCCCCGTTCCATGTGGTGTCGATCTGGATCGTCGCTCCGTCCACCGCCCACATATGGAACGGTCGCAGATCGTCGCCAGTCGCCTCCATCTCCACCGCGCCAAATCCCCCGACCAGGAGATCCTCAAGCACCTGCTCCCACATGACGCGAAAGCTATCCGAGACATTTGGCTCCTCAAGGCATCGCCGAAGCACCGCAATTCTTCCTGCAGCATCATCAACCACTGTCCCGGCGTACCCTCTTCGCACGCGCACCTGCCAGTCCATGCTCGCGATCCTGTCCTTCACCACGTTGATCGCACGCCGGACCACCGGTGTCTCGGCGAACTTGCGTAGATTGACGGCTGTAGGCTTCGGCAGGGAGCTCTGACCCGCACGCCCATTGGGGTTATACGGTGTAAGGATCGACGGCAGCATGGCTGTCTTTCTCTCGCCCATCCGCGCATCGCCCGCGGCCGCCCCCTCCACTCCTGTAATCCGCTGCCACATACTCTTCATTGTTCTTTGCACTTCCATAGCACTCTCCCTTGAAACCTGCATTTACGCCAAATGGAAAAGGCATGGCGGAATGCCATGCCTTCTGCTGAAGTGCTCTGCTCGTGGGTTGTTAGTTCAAACTCGTAACTCCACTCGCGCTGTCTGCGCTATTCGTGGCAGATCGGTCATTGTCATCACACGAATCTCTGCACGTTCCATTGCCTCAACCCCAAAACGGTACCGCTCCACGACGTCCTCCACCTCGCCGAGGCTTCGCAATGGCTCTACAATCGCGGTCATCTCCAGCTTCGCCGCATCCATTCGCAGAACCCCCACGGCCAGCTCGGGCACGGAGTACGCCAATACCTTTGCGGCCTCAACATCGCCCTCGAGAGACACAGCCTGCAACATCCGGATCATCCCATTCGACCTGTATCCGCAGTCGATCCTGAGCGGGTCTCCGGTTCGAGTGTACTGAGCGGCCGAGATCCCCTTTCGCATCAGCCCCCAGACACCCGCTCGCTCGAACTCGCGTCGCATCAACCCTCCGATCGCCGCTCGCCCACTTACTCTGCGTCTCTGCTTCACCTGCATCGGCTCAACATACATCCGCATTAACTGCTCGATCTCTGCGGGTACGCTCTCTGCAAGGCAAGCCCTCGCCGGGGTCAACTGGATCGAGTTCGACAAGCTATCCTCGAGCAGCTTCAACAGCGGTTCGGAGTGTCCCGGGCCCAACCTGGTCGCCAACTCTCCTTCGAGCGCTTCCAACAGATCGATGTCCGCTGTCGCGTCCACACACCGAACCCTCCTAAAGTCCTTCGTCAGGCGCACATTCACCGCGTCTAGTCGCTGGACCTCACGAAGCACCACGCCGATGTTCACGAACTCGCCCTTCACCACGTCCGGCACATACCGTACGAGGAAGAACTCGCAAGCTACCCTCTCCGCCAAAGCCTTCTCCTACATCACAAATCTTGATGCATTTTGGCCGGCTCCCACATGCCCCGGCACAACAATCGTTTTGCTCTCCGCCCACTTTGGGAAAGGCTGCCGGTCAGAGTCCCGAAATGCACCAATCAACTCCCGCAACCTGCCCCGTCGCTCCAGCATCCGTTCCATCAGTCGTTCGATCTTCGTTGTATCTCCGCCATACCACTCCGGCGGCACCGCCTCCGCGATCGACCATAGAATACCCGGATCCATTGCCTCGGCCCTGCTGATCCAGGGCTCAAAGCTCGACCAACCCGTCACCCGGGAGTAGACGAGGTTTCGTGGGTATACCCCACGTAGTGGAGAATCCGGAAATGTCCAATCTCCCGCATTGAAGCAGAATCCCTGATCAATAAAGATCGCCCGGTACTTGCGCTCCCTTGCCCTACGCTCAAAAACCGCCTGCCTTCCATTACAGTTACCGGCCCACTTGTCTACAACGAGCATCCCGGGGAACTCGACCAGATTTCGTACCTCCTCCATCTGCTGCTCAGGGAGGTAGTCGACCACTTGCCCCGGCAACAGCCCGCCCACAAACTGACTTCCGAACTGCAGCCCGGGAGTGCAGAGCTCTCGCTGTCCGCGCCCAAGATCCATATACATTTCGGACGTGTTCTGAACCAGCCACTCCGTTACCTCAACGACATCCGTAGCAGGCACCGTCAACCCGGCGGCCGCCGCCAGCCTGGTAGCGATCAACTCATTGGCCAGAACCCTGAGATGCTGCGGATTATTCTGAAACTTGACCACCCAGAGCTTTCCATCCGACCCGAGCATCAACTGAGACTGCGCACCGCCACGCATCCGCCGAATCGCCTGCACCGCCAGTACCGCCAACCGACACCTCGCACCAGCAGCATACTGCAAGCGACGGGCCCACAGAGAGGCCTCACCTCGTCTTATGCCCCACCATCTCGGCCCGCACCTCCTGCGCCACTGCCATCGCCATCAGGCAGTCGTCATGCGCTCCGTACGCTGCACCCAGACGACCTCCGGCGTGGCTCACAAATGTCCTGCACTCATCGAGCAACCGCCTGCTCCGAAACATCCAGGGCGTCTCCACCAGCAGAGCACCCATGCGGCTGATCATCCCAGCCTTGTTGCCCGCGGTCGTCAGCCATCCAGCCGCTCCGCCCTGCTCATAAACTTTGGCATACCGCTCGATACTATCCAGGTAAGCCAGCACCCCCGCCCCATGATTGTTCCGTTCCACCGCAATCAGCGCTCCCCCATACTCCCGTGCCAGCATCGCCGCTGCGCGCGCCAACTCTAGAGTTCCCAACCTCTGCCGTAGCTCAGCGCACTGCATCCCCGTAAATACTTCAAGGACTTGAACGGCAGCGAAGTCGCCGTCCGGTCCACCGCCCGCCGTATCGACGGAAACCAGGTAACTCTTACCTGGCAAAGGTGGCAGCCACACCTCCAGCGCTCCCCCGCGCCGTGTCTCGACTGGCGACGTCAACTCGGACATCCGCCTCTCTACGGCGTCCAACTCGAAGCAGCATTCGCCCGTCGCGCGGAAGCAGCTCTCGGCGTCCTCTGCGAAGTCCTGCGTCCGCAATCCCCGGTATCTTCCTTCAAGCTCTCTGCGGAAGCCAATCTGTTCAGCACTCAGTCCCTGGCTCTCCATCAACGCCACCTCATCAGGCCGGAGATCTGTAGCCGCCCGCGCCACGTACGCCGTCTCCATCCACCACGGAAAGAAGTGTCGGACGGTCCCACGCTCACCAGCACCCTTCCACTCCTCGTAGAAGCAGCCGTAAGCCCCATTCGGTGTAGATTCCAGAACCACCTCCCCGCCAGGAGCCACGGCACCCCGTAATCCGGCCAACACGGCGGCCGCATCACGAGGCCAACGGCTGACCTCGCTGCAATGCAGGTTGTTTACCGTCAAACCGCGTCCGGCACC
Organism: uncultured Acidobacteriaceae bacterium; assembly: GCA_963719405.1. Classification (GTDB taxonomy): domain Bacteria; phylum Acidobacteriota; class Terriglobia; order Terriglobales; family Acidobacteriaceae; genus Edaphobacter. The sequence goes on along the minus strand of OY970381.1, from coordinate 2,231,839 downwards.
CTCATCTCCTGCACTCAACACCCGGAACTCACTATCCAGCTCCCCAAACCTCATCTGCCCCGCGTTCGCCTTACTTCGCCGAAGCGGTCCCGCCCGCAATTCAGGAGGCAGCCGCTCCCAGAAGCGCTGCACCATTCGAAAGATTCCCTCAGCAGCCTCTTGCGTCTGCGCCACCTGGACAGTGAGGACGCCCGGCCTGGTGATCGTCTTCAGGAAGAAACGCGCCGAAATCCATGTAGTCATGCCCATCTGTCGAGCCTTCAGAACAATATTGCTGCAGCCTCGTTGTGCTTCGAAGTGCCGTTGCGCCTCATTTGCCTTCAACGCCCTCTCCACACCTTCACGGTCGCGAATATGCAGAAGCGACTCCGCCATCCACATCCCCACCGTGGCGCCCCTAAGCCCGTTCGGTCGCTCGTCCAGCACCTTGCCGAGCGCCAGCAACTCTTTAATCTCCCACTCGCCGTACGCTCTCGACATCTATCCCACCGCTCTCCGCTCGACATCCCACATCCCTTATCGGACAATGGACCTGACGCCTCCGTATGAACATTCATCTTGTCTCCCTGAACGAGAGCGAACTCATCGGCTTGCTTCGCAACAGAGCTCAAAACAGCGAGCACACGCTCATCGATGACCCGGCACAAGCCGATCTCATTCTGCTTGCCGGCAGCTTCGGAACAGAGCCGGATCTTCTTCTGCAACACCCCTTGTACCTGCTGTATCCCGAGCGATGCGCCGTGTACACAGAAGATGACAACTACCTCCCCCTCGTTCCCGGCGTGTACTGCTCCGCCCAGGTAGACGTCCACAGCCGGGCAGGTCGAACCGTTAGCTACTCCTACATATCTCACGATGGGCAGTTCTCCAATACCTTCGTCGGCTCGGCCTCCGCCCCGGAAAAGTCGCTGCTCTTTTCCTTCCAGGGTGGCAGCACCTCTCTGCTCCGCAAGCGGTTGTTCAACCTTCGCTTCAATCGAACTGACACCTTGATCGAAAACACGAGCGCCTACTACCATTGGGACCTTAACCAGCCCGGACGCGAAGACAACCAGCAGCAGTATGCCCGCACCCTTGCCTCATCCCACTTCGTCCTCTGCCCCCGTGGTGCGGGCACCGGCAGCATCCGCTTCTTCGAGGTCATGAGCGCCGGCATCGCTCCCGTTCTCATCTCTGACGCGTACCTCCTTCCAGCGGGACCCGCCTGGGACACCTTCCTCATCCGTGTTGCCGAAAAAGATATCGCTCGACTTCCCGAGCTCCTCGAACCGCATGTCGCTTCAAGTGGAGAGCGAGGCCGCCTTGCCAAGGCAGCTTGGCTCCAGTACTTCGCTCCAGAGCGCGAGTTCGACGCGATCGTCGCCTCCTGCATAAGGGCTCTCCAACATGGCCCCCCCTCAGAAGCCATCTTCCTTCGCAATCAACGTCGAATTATCGCCCGTGCAGAAGCTCGTCGCAAAGTTAGAACCTTTGCCCGCTCGGCAGCGCTCAGGTTGTTCAAGTTGCTCCACATTAAGCCACCGTATCAAATGAATCGTTGACCGCGCGACTCACTGCAGAACGCGTACGTTGTAGCTCTTTGCCGCCGGCGTCATCGCCGAAACAGCACAGACCTGAACGGATACAGTGCCCGCGCTTGTAACTGCAGCGCTCAAGATAGTGGTCCCGTTCGGCAAACTACCGTCGTTCGCACTCACCGCAACCGGCGCACCGGGCGTTGCTCCAGCAACCGATAGAGTTCCGCTGGTGCAAGCTCCCGCCGCAAGCGGAGCGCCGCCAAGTGGCCCTGTAACTCCCGACAAAATGCCGTTGAAGTTCGATGCTGTGACACCGCTCGGGAATCTGCAGGCCCCGCCAGGCTGGCAGGTAAAGCTGTTCGTCCCCGTCGATCTGTCCTGCAACGCGAACGCCGTGCTGTTCGGCTGCATCTGTAAAGACCAGCCCACATTTGCCACCGCTCCCGTCACCAGGTCAAGCGAGGCGTACGCCCCAGCCGATGCCCTGCTCACAAACACACCGGCATTGTTCCCTCCCGAAGAGAGCGCCTGGAGATAAGCCTCATAGGGCGCGCCGCTCAAGAGTACCGCTCCACTGCCGAAGATAGTCGTTCCGCCTGTCATCTTGGAAGATCCGTTTATCGTCAATGACCCCGAAGTCACTGTGCTCGCGTTCATCGTTCCTGCATTTACCGTCCCTGCAGCAAACCCCTGCGGGCCGAAGCCAAAGTTAGTGCCGGCAAGGTTCAGATTCAATGCATCAGCAGCGGGCTCAAACCGCATGAAGTCGCTTCCGTGGTTGCTATCCATCTGGAACAGGTTGTAGCCCGAGTTCCAGCGGCCGCAGCCGTGCGAGTTGCAGTGAATCTGGAACACACCGACCTCTCCGGCCTGCGCCTCCATAGTCTGGTTCCATACTCCGATCGATTCGAACGCCACATCCGGCGCTGTATGTGTTCCGCCACTACCAAGGTAGTTGCCCACCGGTGTTGCATTTTGGATAGTCCATCCCCGCATACCGGGACCAACATTGCTCTGGTATTGGATCCCGGCTCTCGAGAAGACCGTCGGCCGGGGCGTCGTCTGCCCCACAAACTCCGTATCCGCCTGCACAGCCTCCTGGAAGTAGTGCGGCTCTTCGACTGCATCGCCTGGGGCCCAGGAGACCGTGTTCGAAGCCAGCGTCAATTGCCCGTCTACACTCTTCGCCGTCGCATCGAACACGCCCATAACCTCGGCCATCGGATAAAGCATGAACCCGCCCGTCAGAGCTCCGATCGTTCCCCCTGAACTCGCGCCATCGGTTCCGGGCTGCGAGTAAGTCACGCTGTTGGGTCCCGTCGAGGTCACAGCGAAGCTTCCGTTGAAGCTCCCATCACTCACCCCGCTCACCGTCATCGTCAAACCATTGACGTCCACCGGCATCTGCCCTGATGTATTCAGAGTCACAGAGTTGTTGCTTCGCGTAATCGAAGAAATCGACCGACTTACGTTCAGATAGGAACTGGTCTGCCCGCTCACTCCCAATATTCCTGTCAGGTGCGCGGCGTAGTAGAGCCCCGTTGCCGAATAAGATCCTATAACTGGAAATACCTGCCGTATTCCATTCTTAGTGTCTACCGTTTGCTCAACACCGTAGCCACACAATCCACCAACCGCAATAGTTGCACGCGCCGCATGAACCTTGTTCAGGCTCATCTGCAGATGCGTCGCATCCACTACCGAGTACGCCGCCATCTCATAGTTGGTCGGATTGAAAGCGTTTGGCAGGTCTGTGACGCATGCAACTCCGCTGGTCACCGGCAGCGCTGAAGTGCTCGTCGCGAAGCTTGCAGATAAACCGCTTGTCGCAATTGGGACGGTCACATTTCCTGGAGCAACATCGTTTGTCTGTGATGAAATCGCCTGTGCAGTCGCTAGGAACACACTTACAGGGAACGACGTACCGCTGAAATTCGCCCCGGGTCCAGGTGTTCCTGGCGGTCCAAACACAGCGCCCGTGAGCACGCCGGAAGAGATTACCTTCGCCGGGTTCTTGTTAATGAGAAACCTACCCTCACCTTGTGTCCCGGCTGCAGAACTCACTGCGATTCCGACCAACGTAGATCCATTCGTGCACCCCGTAGAGCAGCTCCCTTGAAAGACTCGCGTGTCTTCCTGAATCTGCAGATCAAAAGGATGGGCACCCTCATCCGCCTCGTCCCGAAATCCACCCGACGCTCGCAGAAACTGTGATCCCATCAGGCAGTCGCCGACACCGAAGCAATCCAGGCTCTGCGGAGCGAGCACATGCTGTCCCGCGGAGTTATAAGTCCCATTCACAATGAAAGCGCTGAAGCCCGTTTTGAAATAAGGTACCGACTCAATCGTCGCGGGGAAAAGGTTGGATCCACCGGTAAGTCCTAGGTGGTTAATCATCAATCCAATCGAGGAGGGCTCCTGTGAATGCGTTTGGCTCGATACGCTCGACGCGCTTCGCGTCGAAACAACATCGATCAACTGCCCAACATTCGACCCGGCGTTCGTCCATCCGAACGGATTGAGATAGCTGTCATGCCGTTGTCCTCCACGGTCATCTTCCAGGTGCGTCCCGCTTGTGGGTCCGCTGTTCCAGCTCGCAGGCGTGTACCCCTCCCTTGAGCTGTAGTTCTGTTCCGCATTTACCTCGCATCCGTTCGCGCAGTCTGACGCACCGACCGCGCTTGCAATCCCATTGTTTCCAAAGTCGTTTACATATTGGCTCGCGTACTCCACACCATTCAGTCGATTCGCTTGCAACTGGGTCCCGCTCGGCTGCGCAATCACCTGCGAAGCTTGAGGAGAGATCGAAACCTTCTGAACCAGTCCGCTGCTCACCGAACCCACCGCCGCATCTACGTAATGTTTGGTGGTTGCCTGAGCAGCCGAAGTCGGATCCCCGGCCAAAGCCAGGGGACCCGTCATCGTATCTCCGCTCTTCGCAATGTAAGGCAGCGCTCCCCCCGAGACATGTCCCGTCAGCGCGCTTGCAATCTGCGTGTCCACGTAAGCCTTGCTAACGGTCTGCATCGCTACAGAGGCCGGTAGAACGGTACTTCTTACAGCGCTTACCGTCACCGCGCCCCCACTCACAGGCACCACCCAGTACTCGCGGCTCACACTCCCATTGTCCAGGTGGTAGACCGCGGTATAGAAAGTTCCCTCCGGTGTAGCTCCTGCATTCGGCGCAAGCTGCACGTTGAAAACGCCGCCTGCAGCGATCGTCGCCGAGGTGCTTCCTCCTGGAACCGCCTGACCTGCCGCCGTCGTGAAGGCAGGCCACGTGATAATGATCGTTCCAGTCGCCAGCGATCCGTCCGCGCGGTAAATCGTATCGGCCACGGTTGTCGTGCTCACCTGTCCGACAGCGCTTATGGTCAACAGCAGCATAAAACCCGCAATCGCTCCCAAGATCTGTCTACCCGTCAAACCCATCTCACCTCTCCTCGCCATCTCGCCATCGCCCGTCGGTTCACTTCGTCTCTAAACAGATCGCATTGGACCCGGCAAATAGCTCCTGTAGCACAGCACCGTCTCACTGTCGTTCAGATCCTTCGTCGCTAGCGCCCTGAACCCGGCACTCAGCTTCAAACGTTCCAACCCGCCCGTTAGCGCCTGCGTAATCTCCCCGGATGACTGCATCGCCTGGAGCCTCGGATAGTAATAAAGCAGACGATCCCCCTGCTCCCCATCCATGCAGAACAGCCCCGACCACTCCTGGAAGAAGGATCCACCTTCGCGGTCCACAAAACCACTTACCCGGCACACTTGCATGCCGCTCCCGGGTGTTCCGGCCAGCAGCGCCGCCCCAAGTTGTAGAAAGCCGCCCCCGACCGACACCACACGTCCGACGTTCAACGTCACCCTCCGGATGAAGTTCAGATCGCCACCGACGTCGCTCGCAGAACGCACCCATGCTCCACTCACGCCACTTCCCACAAACCCCGTCTGCCCGTTGTAGTCCACGTCGACTGCCACGATGTCCCCTGCAGAGAAGCCGGCAGCAGCAGTAATCCCAACGTTCAACGTCGTTGAGGTCGATGCGCCACCAGTCGTCGTGAGCGGGGTAGCGGCGGCGGCTAGACCGCCGCTTCCGTTCCCAGCCGTACCAGCCTGTGGAAGCAGCAGGTTCATCTGTTGAGATCCCGAGGCGAGAGCCATTTGCACCTTTCCCCAGCTCTGCAACTCGAAATGAACCGTCGCCTCAATCTCAGTCCTTACCTGGCTCTGCACCACGGCGGGCGAACCCGTACGGAGTGGAGCTATCGTGGTAGCTGCCTTGCGCACAAAAGAACTGCACCATCCCAGATCCAGCCATGGCGCCGGAGGGGCTTCCATCATGAATCGTCCGCTCTGCGCTGCATCAAAGATGGTTGGCTGCCCCGTCACGCGGTTTACAGGTGCGAAATAGGCCCGCACACGCCGCGTAATCGGCGTTGTGCCTGCGACCAACCCCGCTGCCGTTACTGTGGAACTCATTGCTCACCCGCTTCCAGGTACGAGAACACCTCGACCGTCACGCTTCGACTCAATCGATCACCTTCCACTCCCATCTTTCCGAAAACAGGATCCGTCCAGAAGATGTTCGTCAGCATCGTTGCAGTGCCGGTGCTCGTAGACATTGTCTTTTCCACGTTCCGTGGCTCCCGCCGCAACGCCGTCGCCAACTCCAGATCCATCGCGGCCAGCAGTCTCCCCCGGTCCATCCCACCATTGCCCGTGTTCCCGGCCGTCGCATAGCTGATCTCGCATTGCATCGCGGCCAACGCATCCGAACTATCGATCGACATTGTCGTCCATCGGATCGAGAACGCGTCGGCTGCAAAAAGTACGGTCGCGAGCTCGTTCTCGCCGACCAGGACTCCAGGCCGCGTCACTCCTCGAAGCGCAACGGTGCGTGCTGGATTGATCGCAGCCAGTCGATCACGCAACATCAAATAGAAACTGTCCTTGGCACTTTGCATCCCTTCTCCTCGCCCCCTTAGACCGTCTCGCTCATCGGTACTCTCAGCACAATCCGGTACACGTACGGTGAACCGCCTAGGTCTGAGGAAGACATCGACTCAACTTCCATCAAGGAATCCCCGACAAGTACACCCATTGCTGTGGCAAACAGCTTCGTGGCATCCGTCACGCCTGTGTCGCCGACTATTCGCGCCACCGAGATTGCTGAAACCATCAGCTCCCATCGATCACCATCTTTCTGTGATCGTGGTCGAGCCTTCCTGAAGACAACCGGTGACAACTCTGCATCCTGAAACTCCGGCGTTGCCAGCCCAAGCTCTTCATTCACACTTGATCCGCTTGCCGGCGCCGGAACACGCAGGAACACTGCCCGTCCACCCGTACTCCTCAGCAAAGACTCTGCCGCTCGTCTCGCTGCCTCGCTCGCCACTCTCACGTCTGCCATCGGCTCACCCCACCCTCAGGGCGACATACGGCCGCAGGAGCATCTGTACCTGCTCATCCAGCAAGGATGAGCTGAAGTACTGCATCTGCAGCGTGTCCAGCCTGCTCGATCGAACATTCATGCCCGGAGTAGCCTGCGCGTTCCGGACAATCTGCCCGCATGCGACCTTTACCGCTGCCGGTATGGTCGCTACACCGGCCGTGTAGGTAACCTCAACCTCGTTGTAGCTCAACCCTAGAAAGTTGTCCGGCAGGGTCAACTCACCGGTCACTAAGTTAAGATCAACGTCGGTTACAGACAACGTCGTCCAACTCCCGGGTACCGTAAACGCCCACGCGACCTGCTCGCGAAAGACGTCAGCAAGCTCTCCACGGCGTGGTCTTCCATATCGCGCCTTCAAGGAAAGCAGGCCCGACGCTGCGCCCGTTCCCGATATCGGCAGATAGCTCAGGCGAACACTCTGCGCCCCCGCTGTAATGCGCAGACGCTCCACATACTGTGTCACCAGCAGACTTGGGCGCCTGCAATGCGCCTCGATAAGCGCGGAGGCCATCGTTACCCAATCGTCCGTCGTCTCTGCCGTCAGCCCGTATTGCACATACTCTGTAGGCAACAAATAGCCCATTCCATCCGCCCTTCCTCTAAAGGAAAGGACCGGCTCGTTCTGCCGGTCCCTTCATCCCTACTGGTTCAGCATCTCCACAGATCAGCCCACGTCTAAGGCCTAGCGGTCGACGAGAACTTGGTAGTGGGCATAGTTAGCGCCCTTAACAACCAGACCCCCGAACTTCACAACGACATACTGCGATGCCAGCGACCCCGGGACGCCAAGCTGGAAGATGCGCGGATTCGGGTCACTCAGCCAGTGATACTCGATCATGTCCTCCGTCACGATGTACGCTGGCAGTACCGCAGTACCCGAACCAGGTGTGCCCGTATAACCCAGCGTCCACTCAGGAATCAAAGGCAGATCGCCCGCCTGAGTCGAGAGAGTTTTCACGGTGAACCCGCTCGTAATCTCCTTCGTATTCAGCACCACGTTGAACTCGCTCTTCATCTCCCGATCGATCAGATCCAGCAGAATGGGATTCGCATAGATCGCAGTCGGCCGCACTCCATACGAGCTGTTCGAAACCATCTGCGCGACGGCCGTCTTGAACCCGTCCACAATGCTCTGTCCAGCAGCAATTGAAACCGAATTGCCACCCGCTGCAATCTGCTCCGCCGCCCCGAAGTACTGCGCGGTCGTCGGCGAACTAAGGCTCGTATCGTTTCCATTCCACAAAGCGACATCGTGGGTGCGCAGTACACCGTCCACAGTGTCTGCGAGATCCTTCGCCTGCAGATAGGCAAACTGGCTCTGTTGATTGCCCAGCTCGATGTCAAATAGGTTGTAGTTGATCTGCGCAACCAGAGCCTTCAAAGGCACGCTTCGCTCAACCCGCGTAGGACTGACAAGCGGAGCCACAATGTTGCGCGGGTCGACGAATCCCGTTCCTGCCGAGGGAGACGGAATTGAGGTCTCCTCGAAAAACCGCGACGGGTGTCCAGTCGCCGGCACCTGCTTGATCCGACGTCCAAACACACCCCGCCGCTGCACCAGGTCTGTGATCTCCGTCTGATACATCGGTACTTCCACCGCACCCGGCCCCAGAAAATCCGCAGCCGCATTGATATCTGTAAACTTCGCGTTCATTCTTTTCCCTTTCGAAAACAGAAACGGCGGAGCCGAAGCCCCGCCCGTTCTTGAGTGATATGTGCGGATCACTCGGTCTCTCTGCCGATCCGCCGAAACTTGCTATGTTTCCGCACAGGCGTCGTTACGACAGCAGCCCGGCCCGCATCAACTGGGCCTTAACCGCAATCCTCTGCTCCAGGCTTAAGCTCACCAACGCAGCATCGAGAGCTCCCGCCTCCAGTGACTCAACCGCGACGCCCTGCTTTGCAAGCAGATTCACCATCCCCGCCGGGAAAGTCTTCCGCCCGTGACCCATCTCGCCAGCCGTCGCACCCTTGGCACGAAGCTCAACGAGCTCTGCTTCAGCTGCCGCCAGCCGCTGTTCCAACTCAAGTTCACGCCGACCCTCCACTGTTGCCACGATTCGTTCGATCGACGCCTCAGCCTCGATCGCAAGGGTGCCACCATGCTCCGTCATCTTCACGACGGCGCGCTCCAGCAACTCCGCGGCTGCGCTGAGCCGCTCAACGGCACGGTCAATCTCTGTGCCCTCACTGCCGCACAGCAGCTCCACTCCATTCAACTCTTCCATCGCATCTCCTTTTCAGTCCTAAGCACTGCAGACCATCTCAAAGTGGCACGGCTCCGTCCACGCAACGCTCTCAACTTCACGGTTCACTTCTCTGTGCTCTCGGCGACAATCCACGTCCTGCACACATCGGCCGCTTCACCCTGAAGCTCGTGCTCCTGTACGCAGCCTTATCGCGCAACAGGATGGCCGCTCCCGTAAACGTCGCCCGCGTCAGCGTCCACACCGAAGCTCGCATATCCGCCACGTGGGCATCAGCTAACTCATAACTCATCCCCATCGCACCATCTTCCAGCGGATATCCCCCGGCCCCTTTCTCCATCTCCCGGCTGAACTCCGGAAAGTCGCGCGCGAACAGAAATCCACTCACCGCCAGCCTTCGCCCATCGAGCTCAGCCGCCGTGATAATTCCGCACTTCTGCCGAGCGTCATGCCCATCCCATCCGGCCTTATAACCCACCGCCATCCCCAGAAGGCTCGGCAGCGCAACCTCAGCAGCTTCTCTGGTCAACACCACCCTGTGCCCACGCGATCCGCTGGGCGCCTTATCACTGGCAACATCGACCAGCGTTAGAACACCTTCAAACGGCAGCCGGTTTGGATGTCCGTCCACCTCCGGAAACGCCACTGCCATCGCTCGCAGCTGCACATTCGCGAGATCCTCTCGTCGCACTCGCACGCCGCAGTAGCCTGACCCGGACCCGGCCGTTCGCGCTCTCGAAAGCTCACCACCCGGCAACCCGCCTGCAACGGAACATGACCGACGGACGCCAGAGCCTCTCAGCATGCCTTGGCCCACTACCGTAGAGCCTGATTGCTCGACTCCATTCCGACCTCTGCCCAAACGCGTGCTGTCCAGTCCCATGCCCACTCCCCTCTTCTCCTTGTGCACTCCAACCTCGTCGCTGCCACTTACACGTCATACCTCCGTAGGGATCGAGCCGTCAGCCTCGCGCCCTCGCCGGATCTCCTTCAGGAGCATCTCGGTCAAGCTCTCTCGCCTTCGCTCACGCGACCTGACACGGAGATCCTCCCCGAGGAGCCTCGGCCTTATCCAGCCCACTCAACGACGCCAACGCCTTTGCGTGCGGGATGCTTCCTTGCTTCGCCTCCCGGACAAAACGCTCCACAATCTCCGGAAATGCCTGAGCCATCTGCCTCTGCGCAAAACTACGACACTGCGTCGGCCGAAGCAGCCGGCCTGAGTGTCTTTGCTTGCCCTCTTTCAATCCCTCCTCGCCAGCTTCACATTCACTGGCAAACCGTCCATTCACCCGCCTGCGAGCCACCACTCTTTGCCCCCAAAAAGAAGCGGGAGAGAAGATCCCTTCGGACCTCGCTCCCCCGCTCAACCCCGCACTGCACTTACATATTCAGAGTAACAACTGGTGCCCGCTACCTGCGCCACACGTTGACCGCCGGCTAACGGACCTCATCTCACGCACTTACATCCGCGTCCTCAAGCATCCGAGTCTTGACACGCCGTGAGAGGCTCCAAAAGACCCGCTTCAAGAAAAATGAACGTCAGCAGGTCCACCGCTTCGGCATACCTCCGGACAACCGTCCGCAAGCTCATCCCGCTCAACCTTGCAGCCTCTCCTTGGGTGTACTCCTGCAGAGCGATCCGCTCGATCAGCATGCGCTGCATATCGTTCAGCTTCGCGAGGCACTTCTCAACGTCATGCACGAAAGATCACGACATCGTCGAAACCGTGTACTCGGTAGCTCGTCACATGGCCTCGAAACATCTCTCTTCCCAACAGGGATGGAACTCTCCCCGTCTCCATCGACAATCGCAGATATCTCCGCAACATGCCCTCCGTGTACTTTCGATAGAAGGCCAGCTCCGGTGCAACGACCCGTTGATCTTCACGCTCCGAAGCCACAGCCCAGATGTTGAACAGAACGACAGCCGCTGCACTCATCGTGCACCTCCGTCCGATGGCAAGCTCGCCCCACACCCCGTCGCCCGCTTCAGCCGCGTACCCTTCCCTCCACGACGCAATGTTCGCGGAGCCGGAAACTCCGCAAGCTTCTTGTCGCAACTTCGGCAGTACACGCCCTTCACTGCACTCATGCGAAGCCAGAGTGCCCCACATCCTTCACATACCTTCAATTCCATGCGCAAGTAGTTCATCTTTTCCCTCAAGGCAGACCTCTCCCCCGGCGAGCCTCAGAGCATCAATGGTCGGAGGGGCTCACTCAGGTTGCTGTCAGGCACCACCGTCCCGTTTCCCGAACTCTATGGTCCGGTCATCGCGAGCGCAGCACCTGTTTGTTTAACGGTTCACGCGGTTGTCACACCTTGGGAGACTCTTTCGCACACCGCGCCCAGCACCCCGGTTCCACTCTGAAAAACCGATCTTCGGCATCATTTCTCCGGAGGCGCAGAAAGATTAGAAAGTCTCAAGGTTATAGCTTTCAACAAAGATGAAGTCAATAGATCAATTCCCACAGGTTCAATCTACCCACTTTGAGGTATTCCGTTCCCACATATGCACAGGAATAATTTCAATGAGCTAATATTCGCTCTTTCTTCGTCTTGCAAAAAGTTATGAATCCAACAGAATAGCGAGACGCCATGAACTTTGCCGATCTCCATGAGCGCCTCCGGCTCGAACTACTCCGCCGCATCGATGCCGATGCACTCACCGGCTCGCGCCTCGCACAGCAGACTGGATTTCGTCAGGCCCACATCTCCAACTTCCTCAACCGCAAGCGTGCTCTCTCGCTCGATGGCCTCGATCGGGTTCTCGCCGCCCAGAACCTCACCATCGACCAGATCCTCCCACCGGAGACATTCGAGCTAAATGCCGCCTCCTCGCAGGAGAGCTCCGTCGAATCCATCCCCTTGGTCCCTTCTTCAGTTGCCATGGACGAAGCCCTCATCATGCCCCATTCCATCATCGAGAACATTCCGGTCTCAGCCACGCTGCTCTATGAGAACCGCGCCAGAAGCTCGCCCGCTCAGGCCCATTGGCATCGATTCATCGCCATCCGCGCGGACACCCAGCAAGCAGCTGCTCTGGCACCACTTGTCGCCCCAGGGTCGGTCGTTATCGTTGACCGCCACTACACCTCCCTCGCACTCTACCGATCGCAGCAGCCCAATCTGTACGCCGTTCGCTGCGCAAGCGCCCTGCAACTTGGCTTCGCCGGCTTTGATGACGGCCGACTCATCCTTCGCCCAAACTCAACCGCCTTCCCGGTCCAGCTCATTCCCGTGCGTCCAGGCCAGTCTCCCTCTGATCTCATCGTTGGTCGCGTCTGCCTCGTCTTCAACGAACTTTGATCGCTGCACCCTTGCTATCCTTGGAAGAATGCTCTCCCGGCTCTATGCAAAGTGGATGTTCTCCTGGGAGACGTCGCTGACCACACGCGACACCAATCGAATCGTTCGCCCGCTCGATTGGGGCTTCGATTGGCTCGAAAACCAGGGTTCTCCGGAACTCAGTTCCTCGACAACCTTCCACTCCGGCCTCGACCGCATGCTTGCCTTGAATGAGGATCTCGTTCGTCGCGCTGATCAGTTCTTTTCGTATCAGACGCCCCGCGACTTTCGACTCGAAACTCGCCACCCGCAGCTCTTTCCTACAAATGTTCGCCCCGAGACTCTCGCGCAGGACGCCGATCTGCAGCGAAAAGCCCTTGCTGGAGAACTGCCTACCGCCGAATTCCTCCGCTTTACCTCTGCCATCCGAACGCCCCATCCCGAGAACGACATCGTCAACGCCCGTTGGTACCCGGCCCGTAAACCCCCAAGCGGATCCGGATCCCCGCAAGCGGGCAAGCCGAAGCAGGCAATCATCGTCATGCCTCAATGGAACGCGGACGCCTTCTCGCACAACGCACTTTGCACGCTGTTCAACCGCTTCGGCATATCTGCGCTGCGTCTCTCAAAGCCCTACCACGACATCCGCCGTCCGGCCGAACTCGAGCGCTCCGACTACGCCGTGAGTTCAAACATCGGCCGTACCATCGCCGCCTGTCAGCAGGCCGTCGTAGACATAAGGGCCTCCATCGACTGGCTGGAACAGCAGGGCTATACCCAGTTCGGCATTCTCGGTACATCCCTCGGCTCCTGTTATGCATTCATCGCTGCCGCAATGGACCCCCGGCTTCGCGTCTGCGCATTCAACCACGTCTCCACCTGGTTCGGAGACGTCGTCTGGACCGGCCAGTCTACCCGCCACATCCGCTCTGCCTTCCAGCAGGCGGGCCTCTCGCAGGATCTCGTCCGCCGTATCTTCACCTCAATCAGCCCCATGTCTTACATGCGGCAATTTGCCGCCCACCCAAAGCACTGCCTCGTCGTCCATGCGACCTACGACCTCACCTTTCTACGCGAGTTCTCGCTTGACGTCCTCAAGAACTTTGACCAGCACGGGGTCGATTACGTCTCTCGGGTGCTTCCCTGCGGTCACTACACCACCGGCGAGACCCCCTACAAGTACATGGACGGCTGGTACCTGGGTTCCTTTGTTCGCGATGCATTCATGCGGCTTGCGAAATCCGCCTCCTCATGATCCTGCACACCTGAAGTCAACGCATTTGTCGTACGAAAGCCGGGTCTGCTTTTGCGGGTGTCAGCCGACCGAACAGACGGCTCGCAGCATAAAATCAGAGACATGCCTATCGATCTCGAAGCTACCCTCGCGCAGTCAGACCCGGAGATCTCAACCGAGATCCAGAACGAGATCCTGCGCCAGCATGAAGGCCTCGAGATGATCGCCTCCGAGAACTTCGTCTCCCGAGCCGTTCTGGAGGCCGCGGGCACCGTCTTCACCAATAAATACGCCGAAGGCTATCCCGGAAAGCGCTACTACGGCGGCTGTGAGTTCGCCGACGTCGTAGAAAACTTCGCGCGCGATCGCGCAAAAGTTCTGTTTGGTGCCGAACACGTCAATGTGCAGCCTCACTCGGGCTCGCAGGCAAACGCCGCCGCCTTTATGACCCTTCTACAGCCCGGCGATACCATTCTCGGCCTCGACCTCGCCCATGGCGGCCATCTTACCCACGGTCACAAGCTGAACTTTTCCGGGAAGCTCTACAGGATAGTCGGCTACCAGGTCCGCAAGGATACTGAAGTCATCGATTACGACGAGCTGGAAGCGATCGCCACTCGCGAACGCCCGAAGATGATCATCGGAGGCGGATCCGCCTACCCACGTCACTTCGACTTCGCCCGTATGCGCGAGATCGCCGACAAGGTCGGCGCTTATCTCCTCATCGACATGGCTCACTTCGCCGGCCTGGTTGCCGGAAAGGCACATCCCTCGCCCGTTCCGCACGCCCACGTTGTCACCACGACAACCCATAAGACCCTTCGAGGTCCTCGCTCCGGCATGATCCTGGCGAAGCAGGAGTTCGCCGCCGGCATCGACCGCTCCGTCTTCCCCGGTCAGCAGGGCGGCCCGCTCGTGCACGTCATCGCCGCGAAGGCCGTCGCCTTCCGGGAAGCTCTCCAGCCGGACTTCGCCGCCTATGCGGAGCAGATCGTCACAAACGCCCGCTGCCTGGCGCAGGAGATCGCTGGCAAGGGCTACCGCATCATCTCTGGCGGCACCGACACCCACCTGATGCTCATCGATGTCTTTGAACGAGGTATGCTCGGCTCCGAAGCCGAGAACGCGCTCCATGCGGCCGGGATTACCGTAAATAAGAACGCTATTCCCTACGACACCAACCCGCCTATGAAACCCTCCGGCATTCGCATCGGTACACCCGCCCTGACCACTCGCGGCATGAAGGAATCCGAGATGCGTCAGGTCGCGAGCTGGATTACCGATGCTCTCGATCATCGTTCGGACGGCGCTTACCTGGCCAGAATTCGTGCCGAGGTGCTCGAGTTGGCTGAGCGGTTCCCCCTCTACGGATGGCTGCGTGTCTGAAATCGGCATGATCCCGAAACTCGCTCTTTGAAACAGGGAATAACGTGGTGGGCAACGCCCATCACAGTCGGTAGCTTGGCTCTTGCGAGCCGTAAGCCTGACCGATTTACTGATGCCCGCATCTCCCGAGGACTTCATCGATGGCAATGGCAGTTATGTCTTGGATGTTCGCAATTCCCGTGCTCGGTCTATGTACCGGGTTCCGAACGATGACTCCCATGGCTCTCATCTGCTGGTACGCTCACCTCGGGTACCTTCCGGTCCAGGGAACCTGGGCCTTCTGGACGGCGAGCCCCATCACGGTCGGCATCTTTACCCTCCTCGCAATCGGTGAGTACATCGGAGACAAGCTCCCCAGCACCCCGTCTCGTGTTGCCCCGTTCCCCCTCGTAGCTCGCCTGGCCTTCGGCGGCCTTGTCGGAGCTATAGTTGCCACCGGGCCTCAAAGGCTCGTTCATCGAGGGAATCCTGCTTGGCGCAATCGGCGCAGCACTCGGAGCGTTTGTGGGCTACAACGTTCGCCGTCATCTCGTCACAAGTGTCGGATGGCCTGACTTGCCAGTAGCGCTCGTCGAGGACGGCCTCACGATTCTGCTCTCATTCTTCGCCCTCGGTATCGCCACCGGATGACCGTTCCTCTCGCAACCTCTTAGAAACCTGGAGGCCTCTGCGATGCCACCCCAAAGACCTTCTCAAGCGCCAACCCCGCCCGCCCTATAGTCCCTTCATCGAAGAGACGACCGATCAGCGTCACTCCATGCGGAACCCGGCGCGCCGGCGAGAACTTCGGGAGCGGGTGATTCGGATCCGGAGCCCAATCACTCCGCGCCTCCGACACCTCGACGAATCCTGCCCGCATCGTCAGCGAGGGGTGGCCCGTGAAGTTCGTGATAGTCAGCATCTCGTCACGCAGAGAAGGTACCAGCAGCAGATCCACCTCTCCCATCAACCGTGCCATCTCGAGCGCCACCTTCCGTCGCAGGCGGTCCGCCTGAACGTAATCAACGGCGGATAGAAACCGCGCCTGCCGAAAGCTGTTGGGCCACGCATCAGGCACCTGCATCTTCAGATCGTGATCCTTGCCGCTAAGCGTCAACTCCTCAAACGCTGCTGCGCCCTCCGCAAATAGGATCAACTGCATGGAGTCGTACGGCCAGTCAGGGAGACTGACCTCGACCGGCAGCATCCCACATCGCTTCACGGCGTCGAGCGCCGCCCGGTCCACGTCCGTTGCCGGCGCCTCCTTCATCCATCCCGGAAAGTATCCGACCCGTAGACCCTGCACACTCGCTGCGGCATCGAAGTTCAGTTGACTCGGCACACTTGCAGCATCCGCGGAATCGAACCCGGAGATCGCCTTCAACACCAGCAGCGTGTCCTCAACACCGCGCGCCATCGGGCCCAGCTTATCGAGAGACCAGCACAGCGTCATCGCTCCGTTCCGAGGCACTCGCCCATAGGTGGGACGAAGGCCCTCCACACCGCAACGCATCGAGGGACTCACGATGCTTCCCCCCGTCTCGCTCCCGATTGCGAAACCAACCAGGCCCGCTGCAGTTGCAGCTCCGGGGCCGGCGCTCGATCCAGACGAGCCTTCCTCCAGCAGCCAGGGATTCATCGTCTGTCCACCGAACCAGACATCGTTCAGCGCCAGAGCGCCGAGGCTTAGCTTTGCGACAAGTACCGCGCCCGCATCATCCAGCTTCTTCACCACTGCCGCATCTGCCGTCGGAATCCGATTTTGAAACGGCTCTGCTCCGTACGTCGTTCGTATCCCGGCAGTGTCCAGCAGATCCTTGGCTCCCCACGGTATCCCGTGCAGCGGTCCACGGTAGTGCCCCGCGGCAATCTCCTGATCAGCGCGTCTCGCCTGCGCCAGGGCACGATCGCCCGTCAGCGTAATGACGCATCGCAGCTTCGGGTTGAATCGGTTGAGTCGGTCAAGATAAATCCCGGTCAGCCGCTCCGACGTGATCTTCTTCCTTTCTATCCAGCGCGAAAGCTGCGAGACCGTGGCAAATGCAATATCAGTCTCATCCGTCGGCAGACCCGCCCCATCGCTCTCAGTTCGTACGAACCGATCCCCCGTCCGCGCCGCAGCCACACCACTCGCTTTCACCGGGTCACATACCGAGTACGGCGCGATCGTCGCCTCGATCTGGACCTTCCTCGGCCCCACCCGGCGCTCATAGAGCGGTGCCATCGCACTTCGCCAGTTGCCCGCGGCCTCTGCCAGGTCGGCATCGCTCATCTGGACCTGCACAAGCTGCTCCGCTTCGGCGAACGTTGCCTTTGTCACGTCAGGTCCGGTGGCAGGCGCGGTTCCAAACGCCGGTGGAGCGCCCGGAGTGGGCCCTGCAGTATGCGCATCTGGCACTGCGACACCGCTCTTCTTTGCACCATCGCGGCATCCAGCCGCCACACTCGCCAGCGTCAGTGACGCTCCTGCCAGGAACTCTCTTCGCGACCTCGCCATCGTTCTTCAGCCTCCACCCAAAGCTTTCCCCGTCAACCGAGGAGGGCTGATCGAGTCACTAACAAGCCGCAGGTCCGCTCAGAGTACAGCAAAGGGACATCAGTTCGAGGTCTCGCCAAGTTATCGGGTCCATTCAATCAACGCGCCAAACACCTGCGGGCTATGCTCGACGCCGATATTTGATCGCGAACTCATATCCGGGATTCGGCGGAAACAGCTTCGCAACGTGTCTTAGGCGCTCCGCTAGCGACTGCGGAGCGAGCAGCGGATACTCCCGCTCCCTCAGCTCCGAGTAATCGAAATCGACGGATAGCGACAGAAGGTAAATCGCGACCGCATCTGAGAACGTCGCCTCGACAAACCGTAGCCGCGCCTTCTCATCCACACGAAGTGCGTCCGTTCCCTCTTTCGCGCCAGCGAGAGCCAGGCCACGACTCTCCCATGCGTCCTGGCTCGTCTCTCCACGAACATCATCCAGCGCCTGCTTCCATGCCAGATCCCCAAAGCTCTCCGGAACGCCGGCGATCTCTGCAAACGCGTGCCCTACGTTGATGAAAAACTCGAACGAGAGCGCAAAACGATCGCTCAACAGGCGCGTTGAGATAAACACCGCGTCCGTCTTCCCCAGCAGGACGTTGCGATGACAGATCGCTCGATCACCCAGCTCCGGCGTGTACTCCGGTGCCACCATCGTCGCGTTCCGCTCAGGTCTCTGCGCCCCGGTCGAGCCTTCCCGCTCATCGCTCATGGCCAGCGGCACGAAGTAATACGCGGTATCCGTTAGAGCTCCTGCGATCGCCGTTGGAACCGCCTGAACCATCCGCTCCAGTTCGAGCGCGTCCAGCCGGTTGTCGCCAAAGGCTGCGTACACCACACCATTCAGCGACCGACGGGTTGCTGTATCTCGAGCCACCTGCTCGGCCTGTACAAGGCCCATGGGTACGCTTTCTGCCATAAGGCAGTATTCTATCTGTGTATGTCGAAACTGTCCCAGAGCCCGAACCGTCCACTCCAGAGCCCCGGCCCAGCATCCCCGCGGCCTCGGGCACTCGGAGCCGGCTTTCTCTTCGGTGTTCCCGTTGGTGATCTCGGCTGGTTCGCTACGCTGCTCATGGGCCTCGCGACCGGATTTGCTGCCTTCTTCGCAGCGACCTTCGTAGCGATCATCAGCATCCTCGTCTACAACACCGCGGGCCATCACACCGTTGACTTCGCTCTCAGTTATCGACGTATCGGCCTCCCGATCGGCCTGATCGTAGCGGTGCTGGCGCTCTCTTATCTTGGAAGCCTCTGGATCCGCCGCCAGACCCGTAGCGCATAACCTCTCCCGCAACCTGGCCTCCTCGCAAGGCTCCGCTTATCTGTTGAGTCCTGACCCTATCTGGGATACGGTTGATCGTCCTGTTCTCATTCATCCCTGGAGGAATCCCGTATGTCACTCGCGCGCGCGCTTGCACGCTGGAGCATCTACACCGTCGCAGTAGGTTGCTTCATCACACCGTCCCACGCCGCCGACAAGAAAGACCTCTCCTCCTATGGTCCTCAGCCATCAAGCGAGAACGTTGATCTCAACATGTACGCCCGCATACGCGACGAAGGTTTCCACCACTCCCATGTGATGGAGTTCGCCGGAGCCCTCTCCGACGGCATAGGCCCGCGCCTCACGGGCTCGCCCAACATGGCGAAAGCCAACGCCTGGACCCGCGATACTCTCACCGCTATCGGGCTTGAGAACGCGCATCTCGAGGATTGGGGCGAGTTCGGTATGGGATGGCAGCAGATCAATACCTGGGTCCGCATGGTTTCGCCGGACCCTGAGCCGCTCTGGGCGCAGGCGGCTCCGTGGTCTCCCGCCACCAAGGGTGCCATCTCGGGCGAGATCGTCCACCTCGAGATCACCGACGCCGCCAGCATCGAAAAGTACAAAGGCAAGCTGTCCGGAAAGATAGTGCTCTTCGGCGCAGCCCGCTCGACACCGGATCTGACAACGCCGCTCTTCCATCGCTATACCGTCGAAGAGCTCCGCGAGATGCAAACCTACCCCGAGGAGAATGCTCCTCGCCGTGCAGGCGCGCCCACGATGACCCGAATGCAGATGCTGGCAGAGCGCGCGCGTCTCACCCAACTTCGCACAGCAGCTCTCAGGATGATGACAGACGAAGGTGTAGTCGCCATCATCACACCCTCCCGCGACAGCGGCGAGAACGGTGGAACCGGCATCATCTTCGACGACAATGGCGCGAATCTCGTCCGGAACGCCCAGGTCAAGGATAATGCGGTCGCCATCCCGAATGCCGTCATGATGATCGAACACTACAACCGGCTTGCCCGGCTCCTAGACAATCACGTCCCGGTCAAGCTCGAGCTCAACATCGAGACGAAGTTCACAGGCGACCACGAGCACGGATTCAACACCGTTGCGGAGATTCCGGGGACCGATCCGAAGCTCAAGAACGAGGTGGTTATGGTTGGTGGCCATCTCGACAGCTGGATCTCGGGTACCGGTGCAACCGACAACGGAGCGGGTTCGATCGTTGCGATGGAAGCAGTCCGCATCCTCAAATCTTTAGGGGTCAAACCGCGCCGTACCATCCGCATCGCGCTCTGGTCCGGGGAAGAGCAGGGCCTGTTCGGCTCTCAAGGCTATGTGACACAGCACTTCGGAAAGTTTGCTCCCCCGTCGCCGCCGGATCCCGCCGGTACCCCGTCCTACCTTGCGCATCGCGGTGCCCTCACCACCACCAGGGAGTGGGAGACGCTGGACGCCTATTACAACCTCGACAACGGTACCGGCAAGGTTCGCGGCGTCTACACCCAGCAGAACTATGCGGTCGGACCTATCTTCAGCCAATGGATCGCGCCCCTGGGAGATCTCGGTGTCTCCACCATCAGCTACCGCGATACCGGCGGCACCGATCACCTCTCCTTCGACGCGATGGGCCTTCCCGGATTTCAGTACATCCAGGACCCTATGGACTACGAGACCCGCACGCACCACTCGGACATGGACACCTACGATCGCCTCCACGCCTCCGACCTCGAACAGTCCGCGGTTGTTGAGGCTATCTTTCTCTACAACACCTCTGAGCGTGAGGCGATGATGCCGCGCAAGCCGTTCCCGCACCCGGAAGACGAGCAGAAGCAGACGGCTCCGCTACCCAACATCTACCCCAACGCGGTCCCCGCGCCGGATAGCGGCAAGCCCAATGCAGCCGCTTCAAACTGACATCCACTCAGCGAGAGCGGCAGGACAAGTTCTGGCCTGCCGCCCCGCGCACTCCGCCGTTAGATCCATGCACTCACAATCCGCGCCGCCGTTCCCTTCACGCAAAGTTGATCGGACCTGCCCTGAAAGTACCGCTGGTTCAGCTCGTCCCTCCCGAGATCCTCCGTTCGCCTGAAACCCACCAGCTCCCGTGCCATCTCTTCCTCCCGGAAGAACAGCTGGAACGGCTCCCCCGCCAGTGCGACCCGCGAAGCCAGGGAGTCATGCGCCATCTGCTCCACGGGCGGTAGAGCCTCTCGTGGCCGTCCGTAATCCATCACCACTCCACCTCCTGCTGGGAACCTTTGAACCAGTTCAATGGTCCCGCGAAACGCATCTGCGGTGAGGTACGGGACCACGCCGAGACACCCAAAGAACGACGGGACTGCAGCGTCGAACCCTGCGGCGGCGAGACGCTCACTCAGGGACTCTCGTTCGAAATCCACCGGAACAAAGGTCAGGCGTTCCGGAACGGCGATCCCGTTCCGCTGCAGCAGCAGACGTTTCCATGCCTGTGTCGCGGGGTGATCCACCTCGAAGATCCGCAGTTTGTCGCCAGTGTAGCGATACGCGAACGTATCCAGGCCCGCTCCCAGAAGACAGTACTGCCGCACGCCTGACTCCACCGCTCGGGAAACACAGTCCTCCGCATATCGACTGCGCGCAACGAGAAATGCCCGCAGTGCGACCGAGAACGGCTTGTGGAGTTTTGTCTCTGTCTTTCGGAGCTCATCTTCGAACTCAGAGCCGAGTATCTTCACAGCGAGCGGATCCTGGAAGATCAGCGGAGGATCGTCATAGATCTGGTGGGCCGCACGCCTCAAGGCGACCCGCAGCGCCGTACGCGAGGGACGAGCCTCCTCCATCTAGCTCGCCTGAGACTCTGTCATCCACGCAATCGCGTTCACGAGGTAGCCCTTCATCTCTTTGCGCCCAACGATCGCGTCCAGAAAGCCATGCTCCAGAAGGAACTCCGACCGCTGAAAGCCCTCCGGAAGCTTCTGGCGGATCGTCTGCTCAATGACCCTCGGACCAGCAAACCCGATCAAAGCGCCCGGCTCCGCTATATTCAGGTCTCCCAGCATTGCGAAGCTGGCTGTTACTCCCCCTGTCGTCGGATCCGTCATCACAGAAATGTAAGGGATCTTCTCGTCATCCATGCGAGCCAAACCTGCCGAGACCTTGGCAAGTTGCATCAGGCTCGCGATCCCTTCCATCATCCGCGCTCCACCTGAAGCAGAGACGATGATCAGAGGATGCCGCGCATTCAGGGCCCGATCCACCGCTCGGGCGATCGTCTCACCGACAACAGCCCCCATGCTGCCGCCGATAAAGCCGTACTCCATCACGCTCAGCACAACAGGCTGCGCGCCAAGGTTGCCGGTCGCGTTCACAATGGCGTCGTTGAGCCCTGTCTTCGCCTGAGCGTCTCGTAAGCGCCTTCTGTATGGCTTCAGATCGTTGAAATTGAGCGGATCGGTCGACCGGAGCTCCAGATCCACCAACTCATATCCGGGCTCCAAAAGGCTCGCAATGCGAGCCCGCGCATCGAGTTTGAAGTGATATCCACAGTTTGGGCAGACTTGCAGATTCTCTGCCAGCTCGGCCTTCCAGATCACACGGCCGCAGTCATTGCATCGAACCCAAAGGCCCTCTGTCCGCACCGTCTTCTGGTCGGTGTTGATAATCGCATGTGCTTCCCGCTTGAACCAGCTCATAGACTTGGATGATCAGAACGACAGTTCTTTATTGTAGCGGCCGATGGCTCTGCGAAGGGAAAGTTGATTTGCGCCGGCCTGCCCACTCCACAATTCGGCGTCTCCGGAGGCCGCTCTCCCGGATCCCTGTACCAGGTTCTCGGCTTAGAACTCGATACCCCGCTGGGCCAGAATGCCCTTCTGGTAGGCGTGCTTTACCTCGCGCATCTCCGTCACGGTATCTGCCAGCTCCACCAGGCTCGGGTGCGCATTTCGCCCGGTCAGAATCACATGAACCATCTCCGGCTTAGCGCGCAATGTTTCGGCCACCCTCTCGGGGTCGAGCATCTTGTATCCGATCGCGTAGTTGATCTCATCCAGCACAACAACGTCCCAATCCCCTGATGCTATCGCCTCTGCAGCCTCAGACCAGGCTGCTTCCACCATGCGGATGTCCTCGGGGTCGGTCTCCGCGCCCCCAACCTTTACAAATCCACGTCCCATCTGCCGGATGACGAAATCCGGGCCCATGGCCTTTGCTGAATCCAGCTCGCCATAGTGCCAAGATCCCTTCAAAAACTGCAGCACGAGAACTCGCATGCCATTGCCCGCCGCCCGGAACGCAGTTCCGAGCGCAGCAGTCGTCTTTCCCTTACCCGGGCCGGTGTTAATGAGAATCAGACCACGACGTGATGACTCGAAAGATTCGCTCATACCTCCAGCAGAACACAATGCCGTCTCACTCGCCACGTCAGTGGCCGCAGTGGTACGGATGATTCTCCAGAATGGTCATGGCACGGTAAATCTGCTCCGCGACAACCACTCTGGCCAAGCTGTGTGGAAGGGTCATGCGGCCCATTGAAACCAGCAGATCCGCTCGCGTCTTCGACTCTGCTCCCCAGCCGTCGGCGCCGCCAATTCCAAATACCACCTGCTGCGCTCCCTGATCTCGGAGCTGCCCAACGGCAGCCGCGAACTCAACAGAGGTCAGCAACCGGCCGGTGCTGTCCATCAGGATCACTCGTGGAGGTGTTCTCCCGGTAGCTCTCACCGCGGTCGTCCAGAATGCAGACTCCGTCGGTACCCAGAGTCCTTCGGCGGTCACAAACCGGCTGATTCGAGTCAGGTACTCGTCCACCAGGAGATCTTCGTTCTCCCGCTTGCCTTTAGTGCGTTTATTCCCAATCGAGATCAAAGAGATCTTCATCGTCTTGGGCCCCCATCCATGGCGAGCAGCGGCCGAGTCCGACCCGCGCCTCGCCGCGCTACTTCGAAGGTGAACGCTTCTTCGCTGATACCGCAGTCTTGGCTTTCGTCGTGCGAACAGCTGCTGTGCTCTTCTTCGCTGGAGTCTTCTTTGCCGAGGTCTTCTTCTCAGCACCGTCTTGAACCTTCGATAGAGCTTTTGGCGCAGCTTTCAGCGGCGCGGAGCTCTTCTCGGTGGCCACGTCCTTTGAGGTAGCTGTCCTCGTCGTCTTGGCCCCTGAAGCCTTCTTCGCGGACTTCGCGCGCATGGCGCCAATCGCACTCTTCAGCTCTTCGTTCAGCTCCCCGATGCTGATGTTCGTCGCCGTCTTTCGGAGTCGCTCCAACCCGTAGAAGGCCCGCTTCTCGACCGAAAAAACATGCACGATGAAGTCCACGTAGTCCATCAGGACCCACTCCCCCTGACGGCGACCCTCCACCGAATTGGGATATACACCGAAATCCCGCTTTAGCCGAATCTCGATCTCGTCCGTAATCGCAACGTTCTGCCGTTCATTGGTTCCGTTGCAGATCAGGAAGTAGTCCGATAACCCACTCTCGTTCGGGTCCAAGGCCAGGATCCGGATGTCCTCCGCCTTCTTGTCCTCGCAAGCGGCAGCAGCTGCAAGCAGAAGCTGATAACTCTCAATAGTCGGCATGATGCTCCTTCCTCAATATGGTATTCGGTTGCTGGCTGGAACGGGGACGCAAAGCTATCCGGATTACCGGTATAGATTGTGGCCATCGATGTAGCGCATCACCGGATCAGGTATCTCCTCGGAGCAGTCATCTCCTTGTCGAAGCCGCGCCCGCAGTTCGGTGGCTGAAACGGTCTCGCAAACGGTCCGCAACCAGTGAAATCGGGATGGGTCGGCAAGTGGCAGCGTCCTCTGAAACTGCTCCGCATCCAGAGCGAAACCCGGCCGGCTAATCACGATCCACTCCGCCAGCCGCAACAGCTCATCCGACCTGTGCCAACGCGGAAGTTCGAGAAAGCTGTCAGCTCCTGCTATAGCGAACAGCTCGGCTCCTGGCCAGAGAGCGGCCAACCCAATCAGCGCATTGACCGTGTAATTGGGTCGTCCATCTGTCCGCGGCGCATCCAGATCCGAAAATTCAAACCGATGGTCGAGCTCGCAAGCGAGCTTCACCATCGCCGAACGGTCTTCGAACGATGCACTTGCCCCAAGCGGCTTCAAAGGTTGACGTCCGGTCGGAGCGAAGAACACCCGGTCGAGGGAGAAGGAGTCAGCAGCAGCTAGCGCTATGGCGACATGACCCCGATGCGGCGGATCAAAGCTGCCGCCGAACAACGCCACGCGGAGTTGCCCCGAACTGCGGCGCTCTGCCAAAGAGCCGCTCCTCAGGTCGCCCGGCCCCGAACGGAGCTCGGCGGCGGGGGATGGCTGGGTCTGGACGGCAGGGCGACGGCCTCTGACTCCATCTGGACCGGTCTGTAGGTCGCCACCATATCCGCCAGCGCGTACTTCAAAGCATCGACGCCTTCGCCGGTAACCGCGGAAATCGGATAAAAAGGCAGCTTGCGTCGCTTCGCCATGGCAGTCAACTTCTTCAGCTTATCGGGATTGGCAACGTCGGCCTTGGCGGCCACCAGAACGGTCGGGCGCTCCGCCAGCGAAGGGTCGAAGCTGCGAAGCTCCTCTGCAATCACCTTGAAGTCGTCAACCGGGTTCGGCCGGTCTGTCGCATCGGACACATCCACCAGGTGCACGATCACGCTCGTTCGTTCAATGTGCTTCAAAAATTGAATGCCCAGACCAGCTCCAAGGTGCGCGCCTTCGATAAGCCCCGGCAGATCCGCGACCGTGAAAGACTTCTCGTGGGGCCACTCACCTACCGAAACGACGCCGAGGTTCGGCTCCAGGGTCGTGAACGCATAATCCGCGATCTTCGGCTTCGCGGCCGAGATGCGCGAGATCAGCGTCGACTTCCCCACATTTGGGTATCCAACCAGTCCCGCATCGGCCAGAAGCCGCAATTCGAGGCGATAGGCACGCTCCTCGCCTGCCCTCCCAAGCTCATGCTCCCTCGGAGCCTGATGCGTGCTGGTCGCGAAGTGCTGATTTCCCCGCCCGCCTCGTCCTCCCTTCGCGATGATGATCGTCTCGTTGGGCCGCACGAAGTCGTGGATCAACTCGCCGGTCAGATCGTCATACAGCAGCGTTCCTACGGGCACCTTAAGGGTCATCGCCTCGCCCGCATAACCTGAGCAGTTCGACCCCAGGCCGTGCCCGCCACGCTGCGACTTGTACTCTGGGTTGAATCGAAAATGGACCAGCGTATTGTGACTCAGCGATGACGACATCAGAATGTCTCCGCCATGCCCCCCGTCGCCACCGGAAGGTCCACCACGCGGTACAAACTTCTCACGGCGGAAGGCCATACACCCATTACCGCCATCTCCCGCTTTGATACGGATTCGCGCTTCATCAATAAACATCTTGGTGTATTTAGTCTAGCGCACGGGCACGTGCTCTCCTGCGCTCCGCATCCATGACGCCCTGACGAAGAACGTACCCGTGACATAGCTCCGTTTCGATAGAGGGCTACCCACCTGCTGACTCTAAAGAGACATTCCCACCCCAGCGCTCGTACTCTAATCTGCTATTGCCCGCAGTCACCGAAGAGCAACGGGGAAAGTATGCAAAATCAAGGAACCCGCAGAGCACTGCGCGGGGGCAGAGCTCCAGCCCTCGTTAGCGCGGTGCTCCTCTTGCTTCCGGCACTTCTCCTGCCCTTTCCCATATCTCTCCTCGCGCAGAGCTCCACGACAGGAGCCATCAGCGGACTCGTCGTCGACACGTCCGGCCTGCCACTCCCTGACGCCGAGCTCGTGATCGCCGACCTCGCTCGAGGGACACGTGCAGTCGTGCGATGCAGCTCCAGCGGAACGTTCCTCGTCCCATCATTGCCACCAGCGCAGTACGACGTGGAGGTGAAACACTCCGGCTTTCAGCCTAGCCGGCGCAACAACGTCCTTGTCGAGCTCGGAAGCACGACGCGCGTCGACGCGACGCTTGCCCCTGCATCTATCTCCACCGCCGTTACAGTCATCTCGGATCCCACCACTGACCTTGATGACTCGGCCGCCGCTACTTCAACTGGCATCTCGACCAGTGAAATCGCTCACCTGCCGATCGACGGCCGACGTTGGCAGAGCTTCGCACTGCTGACGCCGGAGGTCAACAATGCCTCGAGCTCGGATGACATTGGTCTGCTCAGCTTTCGCGGTCTGCCTTCCACTCAGAACTCCAGCCGCATCGATGGTGCGGATGATGATCAAAGTTACAGCGCTTCTCCCCACGGCAGCGGAACGGATGCAGGGCCGGAGACGGAAGACGAAGCGGCCGGTCAGTCACCATCCAACGGCTCCGGTCGAGACTTCTCCTCGGGCTCCGGTGGCGGCCGCCGCCCTGGTGCGGAGTTCACGTTCTCCCAGGCCGCTGTGCGCGAGTTTCGCGTCGTCGGTCAAAACTACTCCGCTATGTACGGTCATGCTGCGGGCGGTGTCATAACCACGGTCTCGAAGAGTGGCACGAGCACGCTTCATGGGTCCGTCTTCACACTGTTCCGAGAGAGTGCCTGGGCCGCGACCAACCCCTTCTCCCTCGCAACCCACTACAACGCAGGAGTCGTCACGGCAGCGCTCGTCAAGCCGGACGACAAACGAGCTCAGTTTGGCGTCACCATCGGCGGTCCTCTGCTGCCCAAAGCCCTTCCGGATCGCCTCTTCTACTTCTACGCCTTCGACGCTCAGCGTCGGAACTTTCCCGCTATCTCATCGCCCGAAAACCCCGCCTTCTACTCCCTAAGCTCAACCCAAAGGGCTCTGCTCGGAACGCGTGGTGTCTCTTCGGGGCAGACGCGCGCAGCTCTCGGCTATCTCGATAGCCTCACCGGTACCGTTCCGCGCCGCGCCGACCAGACCGTAAACTTCTTCAAGTTGGATAGCCGCTTGAATCCCCGCAACCAGCTTGCCTTTCAGTACAACCGCGCACGGTTCATCTCGCCAGCCGGCATCCGATCCGCACCCGTCGTCAGTCGAGGCACGAGGAGCTTCGGCAGTCAGAACATCAGCGTTGATTCCGTGCTCATCCGTTGGCTCTTCTCACGCAGGTCAGCCTTCTCGAATGAGCTCCGGCTGCACTACAACCGGGATCTCCACTCAGAGCAAAGTCAGCTTCCGCTTCCCCAGGAGCCTGGCATCGGTCCAGGGGGTCTCTCACCGGAGATCTCCATTGGCCCGCAAGGCTTCAGCTTCGGCACGCCGGCATCCATCGGAAAGCGAGCAGCGCCGGACGAGCACCGCGTCGGGTTTGCTGAAGTCGCGACTCTCGCGGTAGGACGTCACCTGATCCAGGCCGGCGCCGATCTCAGCTACGTGCGCGATCTCACCGATTCCATGAGGAATCCGATCGGAACCTTTCATTACGACAGCGGAAGCACCAACGGGCAGGCCGGCGGTCTTGTTGACTGGATCACCGACTACACCTTCAACGCTCATTCCATCCCGAACGGCGCATGCCCTTCAATCAATGCGCCAATTCACAACTTCTGCTTTCGTTCCTTCTCTCAGTCGTTTGGCGAACAGATCACAAGCTTCTCCACACAGGAATGGAGCGGCTTCGTCCAGGACCGTTGGCGCCCGGCAGCAACGTTATCCCTTACAGCCGGTCTACGTTACGAGTACGAACTCCTTCCGCTCCCACAGCAACCCAACGCCGCCATCGACGCCGTCTTCTCCGCCCGTGGCGCAACCGGTATCTTCCCGGAAGACCGCAACAACCTGAGCCCGCGGGTTGCCGCCGCATGGCAACCGTTCGGTCAGAACCGCGGCACCATCCGTGTCGGATATGGCCTCTACTTTGGCAGGATTCCCGGAGCTACTATTCGCTCCGCGCTCACCGAAACCGCTGTCCCCGGTTCGACCACGCGGATCCGCATCTTGCCAACCACAATCACGGGGTGCCCGCAGGTGATGAACCAGGGATTTGGGTACCCCTGCACCTTTGTCTCCAACCCGTCATCCGGCACCGCAGCCACCACCTCGATCGTCGTCTTTGACAGGCGCTTTCGCCTTCCGATGGTGCAACAAGGAAGCCTTTCTTTGGAACGCGAGATCGGCCATATCGCACTCGTCAGTGCGAGTTACCTGCTCAATCTCGATCGCCAGCTGGCGAACTCTGTCGATATAAATATCGCTCCTTCAACCGAGAAGCGGATATTTCAGCTTCAAGGCGGAAACGGCACCTTGGGCGTTAGCAACGGTGAGACCTTTACGCTTCCGGTATACACGCAAAGGGTGGACAGCAGCTTCGGACCGGTCACCGCCGTCACCTCTAACTCGAACGCCACCTATAACGCACTGGTGTTGGAAGCTCAACATAAAAGCCGCGGCGGACTGCAGTTTCGAGCAACCTGGACCTGGTCGAAGGCCCTGGACTTCGGAAGTAACTATGGCTCTATTCCACGCACAAACGGTCAACTGGATCCCTTTGACGTGCGCTACGACAAGGGCCTCTCGTCTCTCAACTATCCGCACAAGACCGTCGTAAGTGCCATCTGGGCTCCTGAAACTCACTTCAATTCACCCTTGCTTCACCACCTCACCGCCGGTTGGCTTCTTGCTCCGATACTCAGTGAGACCAGTGGGCGTCCTTACTCGTACAACATCTTCGGTGGAACCCGGCTGAATGGAGGGCATGCCAGCATCAACGGCTCCGGAGGAGACGTCTACCTCCCAACGGTGGGCCGTAACACGCTTCGTTTACCGGGCACATTCAACCTGAACCTCCGGCTTGCTCGCGATGTTCGGACGTTTGAGCGCGTTCATATTCATGCATTTGCAGAAGCCTTCAACCTTTCGAATCACGTCTCCTACTCGGGTATCAGTGAGCGCGCTTTCCTGGTTGGTACTGCCGTAAACGGGCTTACACCCCTTACCTTTCAAGACGCTGCGACGGTCGCAGAGGAAGGCATCAATGCTCGCCCTTTCGGAACCTTTGTGTCCTCCTCGTCGTCAGTAGTCAGAGAGCGTCAAGTACAGCTCGGCCTTCGCTTAGACTTCTAGTAGCGTCGCAGAAAGCCAACAGCTGCATCCTACGTAGGCACGACGGAGAGTGAATCATTGGGCTTGGCCAGCCTCATCGAGCACCACGCTTACATCGCTACGGTAGCTGTCACGTTTCTGGCGTGCATCGGCCTTCCTTTGCCCGTCTCCGTCTTCCTCCTCATGGCCGGTGCAGCCGCCCAGGGAGGACGTCTCAGCCTGGCTCATCTCCTTCCAGCCGTTTGGCTCGCTGCCGCCACTGCAGATACCATCCTCTTCTTCGGCGGACGCTTCACTGGCTGGTGGCTGCTCGCAGGACTGTGCCGTTTGACCACGAATCCGGAGCAGTGCATCTTTCGTTCTGCGGATTACTTCTACCGCCGAGGCCCGTACACGCTCCTGTTTGCCAAGTTTGTCCCGGGTCTGGGCGCCATGGCGGCGCCGTTGGCTGGTTCACTCAACATGCGCCCGGCTCGCTTCCTTCGATTGGACGCCATAGGCGCGATCATGTACACCTCCACCTGGATCTTGTGCGGCTATCTCTTCAGCCGCTTCATTCACCAGATCGAGTTCTGGATAGCGCAGGCAGGGCATTTCGTGCTCTTCGTGGTGCTAGGCCTCACTCTGGCGTATGCCGCCAGCTGGATCGTCTTCAGTCTTCGCTCCCGTCGATTCGGTTCGATAGAGCGCGTCGCTGCTGCGGATCTGCATCAACGCCTGCAAAATGAGGATCCGAATCGCCTTGTGATCATCGCCGACGTCCGAAGCCATGGCTACTACGACCCCGGTATGCAGCGCATCAAAAACTCGATCCGGGTTGAACCTCACCGCCTCGAAGAAGAGCTTGTCGCCCTTCGCGAGTTCATGGCGCCCGAGTGCGAGATATATCTCTATTGCTCCTGCATTCGTGAAGCGACCAGTGTTCGAGTCGCTTACATGATGAACCAGCAGAACTGCCAGACCAAGGTCATCGATGGTGGTCTCCGCGCGTGGACCAAGGCGGGCGGGCCTTTGGAGCCCGTTCCTGATCACGAGGTGCAGCATCTTCCTCGATTCGATTAGTTCCCGCGATTCACAACGCCCACAGCACCTTCGTCCCGCAGGCTCAGATTTGCTTTACTCACTGCACGGTGGATGTTAGCGGCAATCGCGCTCTGCAACGCGGCATCGGAGATCGTCCCATCGGACGGCGTGCTGGGGCGCATTGCTGCTTTCTGAGCAATGCTCGAGCGCTCCAAGGGAGCCGCGGTTTTTGGTGTCATGAAGGTACGGCCGGGCCGTGTAGCCGGTGCAAACGGTGCGATCGCTACCGCGGCCGGCGTGCTGTAACTCGTTGGAAAGGTCGGGAAAGCTGCTGGCGCCGTCTCTGTGCTTGCCGCGAAGCTGCGCGCAGTCCCATTCGCAATGCTGGCAAGAGCTGCTGACTTGAGGCTATTAGAAGGTCGGACAGCATAGTTGGCATCGAGCAGACCATACCGGTCCTCACCGTTGATGCCCCAATAAGTCCAACCAACGCTTGGGTGGCTGCTGAGGAATTGAACCAGTGTCGTAAACCACTGGCCTTCCGAGCCCGGTTCAGAGCTCTCCACGTCAGAGTCGACGTTTGAGGTGCCAAACTCGCCGATCCATACCGGAGCAATGCCGGCTTCGCTCACATACGCCCAGTGGCGTCTCCAGACTGAGGCCAGTGTGGCGGGGCTGGTGGATGCATCGAACCAGGGCTGGCTGTACTCGCTGGGTCCGTACTCGTGAACGGAGTAGACCAGGCGATCCGCGACGGCAAGGTGAACGGGAGATCGGCGAACCCCCTCGAGATTGCCACCCCACCAGTAGGAATCACCCGCGTACGTGTCGACTCCCTCAACGAAGATGAGTAGGTGAGGGTTCACGGTGAGAATGGCATTGCCTGCTCGCTGCGCAGCTCGGTGCCAGTCATTCTGACCGCCACAATCCCAGCAAGCGCCACCTTTGTCCGCGTTATGAGGTTCATTGCGCAGATCCATTCCAATCACCGTCGACGTGTTCTTGTATCGGTGAGCCAGCATGGTCCAATCACTGATCCAGGCCGATTCTGGAAAGTCAGTCGTGTACCAGAGGCCGCTCTCCTGGGCGCTGGATCCTGCCTCGGATCGGTGATTGTCCAGAATCACCTTCAATCCGATGGATCCGGAGTAGTCCACGATCTTGTCGAGGATCTCAAGCGAGTTGAGGTTCCGGAGGTCGGTGTTGATCGATCCCTCACCGTTCGAGAACCCGACGCGCTCGGGTACGCTCGGCATCTCAATCATCTGGCTCGAGAAAGGAATCCGGACGGTGTTGTAGCCTTGTCGCTTGATCGTGCGAAGGATGGTGCGATAGTCCTGTGCCTCAAGTCCGCCGGGCACGGCTTGCGTGGTCTCGAATCCGCTCCAGTTCATGCCCGAGATCCGGACCGGGCGACTGTGAGTGTCGACGATGCGATTGCCTTCCGTATGCCAGAAATCATGGGCGCCGGGCAGGATCATGCCCACTGGTCGCAGCAGCTTGCCTGCAGCCTTTGCAGGTCGAGAGACAAGCGCGAGAGCATGGTGCGTCTGAGGCAGGAACATCAGAAGAGCTGCCATCGACATCGATGTAACAGAGTAGACAAGCCGCTTTGTGAACGCTGAAGAGGATTTCATGGAGGTTGTGCTCATCGGTGGAACGCTCCGTTCAAGTTGTTGCAACTATCGGCAGATCCGGGGAGACGTGCCGAAGCGTCTCAAATCAGGACATTCCAGCGGAATTCACTTGCTGAGTGCTCGGTCTTCGCCTCGTCACTCAACTCCGCTGCTGTCTATGACACAGGACAATGCATGTTCAGGACCAAACGACGGTTGGCCTAAATCTTGGAGAAGAGGGAGTTAGGACCATTGCGACAGAGGTCTCTGGTTACCTAAGTCTTCATCCGAAAGGAGATTGGGTTTCCGGGCAGGAGAGAACTTGCGACTCCTTGGTTTTGCCTCTTACTTCCCTTTTCGGGATAGCACCCCCTCCGGGTACACTTCCTCAGGATGATTGCCCACCTGCGCGGCCGGATTATTGCGAAGCTCCCAAACCAGACGATCATTGAATGTGCGGGCGTCGGGTATGAGGTCGCAATCTCGATCACCACGTTTTCCGCTCTTCCGAGCGTGGGCGCCGAGGCGTCTCTTCACGTGTATACCCACGTCCGTGAGGATCAGATCGCGCTCTTCGGTTTCTCAGACCTGCAGGAAAAGCGCCTTTTCGAGCGGCTGCTGATGATCTCCGGAATCGGTCCAAAGCTAGCGCTTACAGTACTTAGCGGCATCTCTGCAGAGCGGCTGGTTGGGGCGATACGGTCGGAGGATCACGGCACGCTGACTAAGATTCCAGGTATTGGGAAGAAGACAGCAGAGCGTGTCGTACTAGAGCTGAAGGACAAGCTGGATGATCTTGCGGCAGCGATTCCAGAGATTTCCGGAGGTGGAAAGCGGTATGGGCGAGTCGGCGATGATGCGCTCTCAGCGCTGGTGAACCTGGGATATCCGCGTCCGGTGGCGCAGCGTGCGATTGAGGCGGCGATTGAGAAGGATCCAGCCGTGGCTGAGGAATTTGAGGTGTTATTTCGCGCTGCCATGGCCGCGATCCGGTAACGAATGGGCTGGTCCAGGGTGCGTTCGCGAGGCGCGCTAAGTGGTTTGGAATGAGGAGAAAACGATGGCCCCGGGGATCGGTTTGCGATCTTTCGGGGCCGTAATGTTTGCAGACGGCCCGTAAGCCGAATTCTGTTTTAGACGATCATTCCTCTAGGCGGCGCATTACTGGGCCGCTCTAGCAACCTACCCGCAAGTTTCGGCTTTTGTTGAGCTTGCGCTCTTCAAATCTCCTCGCCTATGCGCGCCGGGCCGGTGCGCCTCCGTCGCCTGAAGAGGGGCGGCGGATGTCCCTGCCTATTTGGTCTTGCTCCGTGTGGGGTTTACCATGCCGACCAACTTACGCTGATCGCGGTGCGCTCTTACCGCACCCTTTCACCCTTACCTTTCAACAACTTGCGTTGCTGAGATCGGCGGTTTGCTTTCTGTTGCACTGGCCGTCCTGCCGCCTTGAAGCGGCAGTCCCGGACGTTATCCGGCACACTGCCCTGCGGAGTTCGGACTTTCCTCCCCCGCCGAGATCGCTTGCGCGAATGGCGGCAGCGATCGTCCGGCCGCCTGCCCAACCAGTCTAGCGCACCACAAAACGTGGTGGAAGTTCGTGGTGATTCGCTGGTGAAGCTGTGGTGAATTGCGGTTGGCGGACGGTTCGTACGCGGTGGTGTAGTCCCAAGCTTTGATTGCCCGCGCCCAACTTTCCGAGGAGCCTGCCTCGCGCGAGCGTGACCGGAGCTTAGAAGGGGTTGGGCTGGTTGGAGAGGATCTCCTTGCCTCCGGACTCGGCGATCAGATAGGTGCGGCCGGGGAGCTTCGGGACGTGCCCGGGTTCGGTCCAGAGGAAGATGCGGCGGTCGCTGCTCCAGAGGAGCTGGATGGAGACGTCGTCCTCGAAGATGGCCGGGGCGTCGGGGAAGAAGGAGCCGTACCAGAGGTTGGAGGATCGCCCGTTGAGGATGTGGATGGCGCTGACCTGCGCGGCTCGTGGGCCGGGTTCGGTGGGGCGGTTGAGGTAAAAGCCGAGGGTGCTGGCGGCCTCGTACTCGCCGTTGATGACGATCAGGTCGGGGAAGCGGGAGCCGGGGGGTTTGAGCTGGGGCTCGAGCGTGGTGGCGAGCTGCCGGGAGGAGAGCACGGGCGAGAAGATGCGGAGGCCCTGGTGAGCGGCGAAGAGGAAGAGGAAGGCACCGGTGGCAAGGGCGATGGTTCCGGCGTGAGGTCTGAAGTCGCGACGGAGTCGCCAGCCAAGGAGGGTACCCGTGAAGAGGGCGATGGAGGTGACGACGAGCGGCGTCCGGAAGGCGCCCATGGCACGGGCGTTGAGGTCGAGGAAGTGGCCGAAGGAGAGGGCGTAGTCGGAGGGGTTCTGCCGGAGCAGGATGGCGAGGTCGACGTTGGGGTTTGGGGTGCGGCTGTTCAGCGCGAAGAAGGCGGCGGCAAGCGCGGCGGCTGAGCCGAAGGCGAAGAGAACGAGAGCGATGCGTTCTCCGGAGCGAAGGCGCGGGTTGGGAACGCTGAAGGTGTTGGCTTCGTCGGCCTCTTCGTGGAGCCAGGCGGCGATGAGGAGGATGAGGGCGGGGAGGGCGGGAAGCACGTAGTACTCCTGGCGGGTGGAGAAGGAGAAGAAGACCATGACCACGGCGGCCCAGATGCCGAGGAGGAGGCGGGTCTGGTCGAGGGATGAGAGCAGGGTTCCGGGGACTTTGGGGACTTTGGGGACTTTGTGGACTTCGCGGACCTCGGGAACGTTGGGGACTTTGGCTGAGTTGAGGTGGGGGGAGACCGCTGCCGCGAGTGCGGCTGGAGCGGGGTTGCCGCTGGTCACAGGAAAGGGATCGGTGGCGCGTTTCTGCCGGGTCAGCCGAGCCGAAACGGCGGCGAAGAAGCTCCGTGCGGCATCGTGGCGCTCGATGGCGCGGCGCCAGGGGACGGTGGCGAGGGCGTGGGGGAGGAAGGCGCTCCATGGCATGAGCCAAACGAATACGAGGCCATAGAAGAGGAGGAGCGGGACGGTGTCGTAATCGCGGGGCACGCGGAGGTTGAGGTAGCGGAGGAGGTGCTCGTTGACGAAGTAGAACCAGGCCCAGCCGTGGACGTTGCCCGGGGTGGGGAGGGGAACGGACCAGTGGCCGTGGGCAAAGGTGATGGGCGAGGGGTGGCCCTGCGTGGGGTTGGCGAGGGCGGCGAGGATGTGCCAGGGGGCGGCGATGTCGAAGAAGATGGCGAAGCTGGAGATGGGGTAGAGGCGGCGAAGGTTGGGGAGGAGGTTGCGAGGGCCGTCGAGGAGGGCGAGGTGGAGGAGGACGACTGCGACGGGGAAGACGATGCCGATGAGGCCCTTGGTGAGGACGTTGAGCGCGCAGCAGGCGGCGAAGGCGTAGCAGTGGAGGCGGTCGGGGACGGGGAGCTGGGTGTTGCGCCAGTAGGCGTAGAGCGCGAGGGTGATCCAGAGGCAGACGAGGGCATCGGGGATGGTGATGCGGGTGAAGATGAAGATGCCGAAGGAGGAGAGGGTGATGAGGCTGGCGTAGAGGCCGGCGCGGGCGGAGTCGAAGGCGCGGCGGGCGAAGGACTCCAGCGCAAGGGCGAGGGCGAGCACGGCGAGGGCGAGGGGGATGCGGGCAGCCGCGGCGCTGACCCCGAAGGTGCGCATGCATGTGGCCATCGACCAGTAGAGGAGGGGGGCTTTCTCAAGGTAGCGGATGCCGTTGGCGTAGAGAGTGACCCAGTCGTTGCGCAGGAGCATCTCGCGGGCCACCTCGGCGTGAACGCTGTCGGCGTCGTCGAGGAGTGGCGGGGAGAGGAGGGTGAAGCTGGCGTAGAAGAAGAGCCAGAGGGCGAGGGTGACGAGGCGGTTGCGGGCGGTGCCGGGGTGGGTCAACATTCAACGTCAGGGTACAGGGACCGCGGTATTCGTGAGCAACGCCCGCGGTTGGAAAGGGCGCGCATTTTGTCGAGGCAGCGAAGCTCCCGAGCGATGGGGCTGACCGACCACAGACTATGATTTGAGGATGGCGCGGGCGGCAGGGGATGGGGCGAGTGGTGTCGGGGGACCTCCGGCCGAGTTGATCTTTGGGGACTGGTACGCGGCGGTGCGGGCGGGGGAGCTGAAGCGCGGGAAGACGGCCAAGGCGATGCTGCTGGGCATTCCGATGCTGCTGGGCCGGAAGAACGATGGGGTGGTGTTTGCGATGCGGGATCTGTGTCCGCACCGCGGGATACCGCTGTCGGCGGGCTGGTTCGACGGGGAGACGGTGCAGTGCAAGTATCACGGATGGAAGTTCGAGCCGTGTTCGGGGCAGTGCAGGGAGATCCCGTCGCTGACGCAGGTGGATTTGCTGGATGCGACGAAGATCTATGCGAGTGCGTTTCCGTGTGAGGAGAGGGACGGGTACGCCTGGGTGTATGTTCCGGCGGCCGGTGAAGGGCGCGTGACTCGCGAGCTTCCGGAGGTTCCGGAGCTGCCGAAGTTCTCAGGGAGGTACAAGAGCGCGCACCTGGTAGCGGAGCTGCCGTGCAATGTGGATCACGGGATTATCGGTCTGATGGATCCGGCGCATGGGCCGTTTGTGCACCAGGCGTGGTGGTGGCGATCGAGGGCGAGCATCCACGAGAAGACGAAGCATTTCGAGCCGATCGCGGAGGGATTTCGGATGAGTTCGCATGCGCCGAGCGCGAACTCGGCACCGTACAAGCTGCTGGGGGTGTATGGGGAGCCGATCACGACGACGATCGACTTTCAGCTGCCGGGTCGGAGATACGAGACGATCCGTGCGGGAGCGAAGTGGTTTTCGAGCCTGACGACGGTGACGCCGGTGACCCCTTCGACATGCCGGATCGACGTGCTGGCGGCGTGGAATGTGTTCTACAACGTACCTTTTGTGACGAGTATCGCTACGTATTTTGGGGCGCGGTTTGTTCGGCAGGACCAGGAGACGATGATCGAGCAGGCGGAGGGTCTGCGGTCGAACCCGAGCCTGATGCTGGTGGATGACGCAGACAAGCCGGCGAAGTGGTACTTCGCGTTGAAGCAGCGGCGGCTGACCGGGCGCGGGGAGCATCCGCTGAGCGGACCTGTGGAGCTGCACTGGCGGAGTTAGCGGCGGGCCGCGTTGGGGATGCGGGCGCGGTTTAGAAGGTGGTGACGCCCTCTTCGACGACCAGGCGATCGACGGCGATGTTGAGTGCGAGGCCGAGGTTGCGGAAGCCCTCGCGCCATTCTTCGGAGCGGTGATTGGAGGCGTCGGTCGCGTGCGAGCGCTGGAGGAGGTCGTTCCAGATGTTCTGGGCCTGCCAGAGGTTGACCTCGAAGGGGACGGTGCGGAGAGCGCGGGCGATGGTGAGGGCCATGTGAAGGGTGTTGCCGTTGGGTGCGTTGCCGGCGGAGGCCGCTTCAAGACGGACCATGGCACGCTTCATGCGCTGTCCGGCAGCCCAGCTGAGCTGAGTGGTATCGAGGGCGATCTGGTCTCCGATGGCGCGGGAGAGGAGTGCGTTGAAGTCGTCGGCCTTGAACTCCTCGGCTTCAAGAGCGCGGCGGAGGTCGGCGTTGATGGCGTATCCGGCGGCGAGGGCGAGTGCGGGCGGAACGATCATGCCGGACTCGGTGAGGAAGTGAAGGAGCGAGGCGTGGTCGTCGTAGATCTTGCGAAGAGAGTCTTCCATCTCGGATAGGGTGCGATCGAGGATGGAGCGCAGGATGCGATGTTGCTCGTCCGCGAAGAGGGAGCTGAGGGAGTAGCCGATGCCGCCGAAGAAGCGCTCGATGAGGTGGATGACCTCGGGGAGATTGGCTTTGCGGATGGCGGCTCCGACGTCGGAGGCGAAGTGGGCGAAGGCGGCGAGCTCGGCGGGATCGGAGGGGTTGAATTTGCGGATGGCGGCGGAGAGGTTCTGGTCTCCGAGGTGAAGGACGGCGTAGGCGATCTCTTCGAGCTCTTCGGTGATCTGAGAGCGGAGCTGGGCGCGACCGATGGCGAGGCGACCGCGGCCGGAGGCGAGCAGCTCGTGGTTTTCGCGGCGGACGTTGAAGCAGAAGAGCTCGCCGTCTTCGGGGTACTCGCGGAAGATGGAGCTGATGGCGTAGTGGGCGCCGACCTGCTCCAGGCCGACGCGAAGTACGCTGACGTAGCGGCGGTAGACCTCGGCTCCGTTGCCGATGTCGGGGACGTTGCTCTTTGCGGAGGCGAGGATGTCGAGGAAGGCGGGTTCGAGGGCTGCGCCTTCGGGGCCGAAGAGGCGGGCGGCGAGCTGGAGGACGCGACCGGCGTAGGCGATGATCTGCACGGTCTCGATGCCGGAGATCTCGTCGAAGAACCAGCCGCAGGAGGTGTACATGAGCTGTGCGTGACGCTGCAGCTCCATGAGCTCCCAGACGGCGGTTCGCTCGTCCTGGGAGAGCTTGTGGGTGGCGTGTTCAGCGAGGAACTGGTCTTTGCTGGCGGGCGAACCGTCGAGCACGACGTGGATGTAGGCGTCGCGGGCGGCCCAGAGGTCTTTGAGGAGGCTCGTGGCGCGGCTTTCGGCCAAAGGTGCGGTGTGATCGCGGAGGAGGTCGAGGGCTTGGCGCAGGGGGCCTCGCCACTGCTGGTTCCAGCCGGGTTTGCCGCCGTTGCAGCCGCAGTCGGAGCGCCAGCGTTCGACGCCGTGGGCGCAGGACCAGGAGGTATCTTCTTCGACCTCGGCCTCCCATTGGGGCGGGAAGCGTTCGAGGAACTCGCCGTAGTTGGTGAGCTGGGCGTTTGGGCCTTCTTCGATCCAGTGCATGGCATAGCTGAGGGCCATTTCGCCATGCTTGTGGTGGTGCCCGTAGCTTTCGCCGTCGGTTGCGACGTGAGAGAGGCTGGCGGGCTCGTCGGTGCGCGAGGTGGGTGGGAGGCCGGCGAGGAGCCGCTTGCCGAAGGCTTCGCCGCTGTTGAGGAGGCCTTCGAAGGCGATGGCGCGGGAGCCGGGGCCGTCGTAGAAGAAGACGGCGATGCTGCGGCCTTCGTCGAGGGGGATCAGGTAAGGGTGTGTGGGGTCGACGGTGGCGTCCGGTGTGGGGATCCAGTGGGCGGGTTCGGGAGCGGAGCCCTCGTGAGAGTTAACCAGGCTGTCGAGGTGCTGCGGCGAAGATGGGGAGTCCTGGCTGGAGGTGATCCTGCGGACATGCCTGCACTGGTTGGGAGCGAGGACGGTGAACTTGATGCCCTCCTGCGCCATGAGATCGAGAACGCTGCGATTGACGGCGGTTTCGGCGAGCCACATGCCTTCGGGCCTGCGGCCGAAGCGGTGCTCGAAGTCGGCGATGCCCCAGCGGATCTGCGTGATGGCATCGCGCCGGCTGGCCAGCGGCATGATGATGTGGTTGTAGACCTGGGCCATTGCGGAGCCGTGACCGCTGTAGCGCGCGGCCGAGGCTTTGTCGGCATCGAGGATCATGCGGTAGGTGCGTCCGGCCTTTTCCTGGAGCCAGGAGAGCAGGGTGGGACCGAAGTTGAAGCTCATGCGCGAGTAGTTGTTGAGGATGCGGATGATCTCGTCGTTGCGGTCGGTGATGCGCGAGGCGCCGTTGGGGGCGTAGCACTCGGAGGTGATGCGCTCGTTCCAGTCGTGGTAGGGGGCGGCGGATTCCTGAACCTCGACGGTCTCGAGCCAGGGGTTCTCGCGGGGCGGCTGGTAGAAGTGGCCGTGGACGCAGACGAAGCGGGTAGCGGGTGCGGCGAGATGGCCGGCGAGCGGGGTTCCGGGCTGAGGGCGCATAGGTTCTCTCTGCATCGTAGTGGATGCAGACGACGCCCGTGATGACGCTGAGGTGGTACTCGCGGAAGACGGAGAGGGTCGAGCCGAGTGGGCGGGGGGGAGCGGGAGACGGCTATTTGGGCTGTGTCACTTTGCCGGCGGCGAGGTCACAGGCGCGCCACATGTACCAGGACGCGACGGAGCGCCAGGGGCGCCAGCGCTCGGCGCGTTTGCGCATGATGTCGGGTTTGGGGAGGACGGCGGGGGTGACCTTGTCGGACGGCTTGAGGCCGAGAAAGGTGAGCGCGAAGCCTTTGCGAACGGCGTAGTCGTCGACGGGGAGGACATCGGGACGGCCGAGGCGGAAGATGAGGAGCATTTCAACGGTCCACTTTCCCACGCCGCGGACTTGCGTCAGGTGCGTCACGATGTCGTCGTCGGACATCCGGCGGATGCGGGCGAGTGGGGGGACGGTGCCGTCGAGGGTCTTGGCGGCGAGATCGCGGAGAGCGAGGGCCTTGTTGCCGGAGAGGCCGGCGGAGCGGAGCTGCTGGTTGGGGCAGTCGAGGAGGTGCTGGGGGGACGGGTGGACGCCGAGGCCGCAGACGGGCTCGAACGATTCGATGAGGCGGCGATGGATGGAGGCGGCGGCCTTGCCGTGGAGCTGCTGATAGATGATGGATTCGGTGAGCGCTTCAAACGGGGACTGGGTGCCTGCGAGCTTGAGGGTGAAGGGGCCGGCGCGCTCGATGAGGCGGGCGAGTTTTGGATCGGCGGCGGAGAGAGACGCGAGGGCTGCGGCGGAGTCGTAGCGGGGCTGCCGGGTGCGAGCGGTGTGCGGGCTTGGCATGGTGGGAATGATACGTCGACGACCGGGCGGAGCGGGGCGTGAGGAGGTCCATAAGCTCGTCTGGAACTCCGCTGGAACTGGGTCGGAACTCGGCCTCGAACTGGTACCCGAACTCGGACTGGAATGGACGGAATTTACAAGGTAAGGGCGAATGCGGGAGGGTAGAGGAGGAGCTGTTGCGGAGGGCATTCATCGGGGCGTGAGGCACTTGAGTTCGATAATCGAAGTGCTGCTGATGAAAGTTGTTCGCTAACCGTACCAAGGGGAAAGTTGCAAGTTCAGACTGCTATACTCGACTTTCTGTAAGGCAGATGTTGTCGCTTTATCCACAGTCAGCACGGTGACTCGCCCGGCACGTGAAGCGACCAAACTCATCACTTTTGACGCAGAGGAAGCAGGAACGCACTCATGGCGCAAGTATTTGACCGCAGTTCGAACGCGCTGGCTCGGGCAAGTCTGGTATTGACCGGTCTCATCGTGATTGGACTTGGCGTTGCGTTGAACTCGCTGCAGCGATCGCCCTGGGTGACGCGGCAGGGGCAGCGTCCGGACCAGCCGGTGCCCTTCAGCCACAAGCATCACGTTGAGGGACTGGGGCTGCAGTGTCAGTACTGCCACACGCAGGTGGAGAAGGCTGCGTACGCGGGTATTCCGCCGACCAAGACATGTATCAACTGCCATGCGCAGATCTGGACGAATGCGCAGCTGCTGGAGCCGGTGCGGCAGAGCTGGGCGACGGGAGCGTCGATCCAGTGGATCCGGGTGCATGACCTCCCGGACTACGTTTATTTCAATCATGACATCCATGTGAACAAGGGGATCGGATGCGCGAGCTGCCATGGCCGCGTGGACGAGATGCCGCTGATGTACCAACAGAACACGCTGCAGATGGAGTGGTGCCTGAACTGCCACCGTAATCCTGCTGTGAACCTCCGGCCGACGAGCGAGATCTACAACATGGCGTGGGCGGGACCGTCGAGCGACAAGCCGGTTTGGTGTGGAAGCACGGGCCAGGGATCGGCGACGGCGGAGCAGGTGAGCTGCACGACCAAGGATCCGAGTGGAAGCAACCCTGAGGTCGCGA
Source organism: uncultured Acidobacteriaceae bacterium (assembly GCA_963719405.1). Taxonomy (GTDB): domain Bacteria; phylum Acidobacteriota; class Terriglobia; order Terriglobales; family Acidobacteriaceae; genus Edaphobacter. The sequence continues at coordinate 2,189,718 of OY970381.1, read as the reverse complement.
TGATGCAGGCGACGCTGCGAACGCCCGGGGGCAACGGCAAGGGACAGTCGGGAACGCAGCTGCAGCCGAACCCGACTGTTGGGGACCAGAAGACGTACAGCGATGTTCCGCCGATGGGGATGATTCTGCCGGCGAACTACGTGAAGTTCACGAGCCAGATCGATCTTGGCCATTACCTGATGGCGCAGTATCACATCCGAACGGCGAATGAGCTTGCAAGCTGCGAGACGTGCCACCGATGAAGACGACAGGAAGCGAAGAGACGATGGTTGAGACGAAGACTTCAGCGCCGGCGGCTCCTGGGCAGGCGCAGGTCGTGACGGCGATCGCACCGGCGAAGATGACGCTGGCGCAGGTACGCGAGAGGCTGGATGGGAAGACTGGACGGAGATTCTGGAAGAATCTGGACGAGCTGGCGGAGACGCCGGCGTTTCTGGAGCTGATGCAGGAGGAGTTTCCGCGGCAGGCCTCGGGAGTCTCGGAGTGGGTCGACTCGGTGAGCCGGCGCGGCTTCATGAAGGTGATGGGCGCGTCGCTTGCGCTGGCGGGCATGGCTGGATGCACGAAGCAGCCGGACGAGCCGATCTATCCTTACATCCGGCAGCCTGAGGACCTGATTCTCGGCAAGCCGATGTACTTCGCGACGGCGCATCCGTTCCCGACGGGAGCGATCCCGGTGCTGGTGAAGTCGGACGCGTTCCGTCCGATCAAGATCGAGGGCAATCCTGAGCACCCGATGGCGAAGGGCAAGAGCGATGCGATCACGCAGGGGACGCTGCTGGACATGTATGACCCTGACCGATCGCAGCATTGCCTGCGCAACGGCCAGAACTCGGAGTGGGGCTTCTTCCGCGACGAGTTTTCGGGTGCCCTGAAGAAATCGCAGAGCGGCCAGGGATTTTACTTCCTGAGTGAGACGATCACGTCGCCGACGCTGGCGGCGCAGTGGAAGCAGGTGCAGGCGGCGTATCCGCAGGCGAAGCTGGTGCAGTGGGAGCCGGTGAACTCGGACAGCTCGCGGGCGGCCTCGAAGTCGGCGTTTGGCGAGTACGTGGACGCGCAGTACAAGCTCGAGAATGCTGACGTCATCGTCTCGCTCGACGCGGACTTCCTGGGAGGCATTCAGCATCCGGGATTTCTGCCACTAGCAGCTGCATATGCGGAGCGGCACCGGTTCGATAAAGACAAGCAGATGAACCGGCTGTACGTCATCGAGACGATGCCGACGGTGACGGGTTTCAAGGCGGAGCACAGGCTGGCGCTGAAGCCGAGCGAGATCGAGGCGATGGCCATCGGCCTGAGCGGCGGCAACACGCAGGGTAAATGGACGCCGGAGCAGGACACCTTCTTCAAGTCGCTGATCAAGGATCTGCAGGGCAGTCACGGGAAGGTAGTCGTGATTCCGGGCGAGCAGGCTTCGCCGGCGGTTCATGCGGCGGCGTATGCATTGAACCAGACGTATGGCGCGGTCGGGAACACTGTTGTGTACACGCAGCCGATCAACCCGATGCCGAGCGAGCAGACCGCGGACCTGAAGAGCCTGATTGCCGACATGAACGCGGGCAAGGTGCAGTGGCTGGTGATGCTGGGCGTGAATCCGATCTACTCGGCGCCTGCTGACCTGAACTTCGCCGAGGCGTTTACAAAGGTGCCGAGCACGGTGCACCTGGGAACGCACGTGGATGAGACCGGGAGCATCTCCAACTGGCACATCAACAAGGCGCACTATCTCGAGAGCTGGTCCGACGCGCGGGCGTACGACGGAACGATCACGATTGTGCAACCGATGATCGACCCGATGTACGGCGGGCGAACGGCGCATGACGTGTTGCAGGCGGCGCTGGCGAATCCGGATGCGAGCGCGTTTGAAGCGGTTCAGGCGACCGCAAGGACGTATATCAAGGGCGACTTCGCGCAGGGCTGGAAGAAGGCGCTGCACGATGGGTGGGTTGAAGGAACTGCCTTTACAGCGCGGAGCGGATCCGCGGGCAAGGCTGCGCTTCCGTCGGGACCTGTCGGGGCGACCGGCGGCGCGGATGACTTCGAGGTCCTGTTTCGGCCGGACACGTCACTGTACGACGGACGATATGCCAACGTCGGCTGGCTGCAGGAGCTGCCGAAGCAGGTCACAAACCTGAGCTGGGATAACGCGGCGTTGATGAGCCTCGGGACGGTTGAGCGATTGAAGCTGGGCGAGTCGGATATCGTCTCGATCGAAGTCGGCGGCCACAAGCTGCTGGCGCCGGTGCTGATGGTTCCGGGTCATCCGGACGGTGTGGTGACCCTGCACCTGGGCCTCGGGCGACAGGCGTCAGCGGGTCGAGTCGCTGCGGGTGTGGGCTTCAACGCCTACGAGCTCCGGACATCGGGCGCACCCGTGTATGCGACCGGGGCGAAGATCACGAAGGCGCCGGGCACGTGGGATCTGTGCGTGACCAAGGTGCACAATATCGAGCATCGCGGGCGGTTTGCGCAGCATGACCTCGAGAAGCCCTTGTCTGACCAGGAGGGAACGTATTCACTGGCCGGGCATGAGGCGATGGAGCGCTCGATCATCCGGTATGCGACGGTAGCCGAGGCAAAGGCACATCCGGACTTTGCGCACGAGGGTGCGGGCCAGACGACGCTGGTGAACAAGGTCGGGTACATGCCGCAGGGCGACTCGCCGGGTAAGGACGACCAGCTCTCGACGGGAGACTGGGCGTACAACCACACGGATGTCTCGTCGAAGAAGATTCAGAATGCCTGGGGCATGTCGATCGACCTGAACAGCTGTGTCGGCTGCAACGCGTGCATTGTCGCCTGCTACGCGGAGAACAATATTCCGGTGGTCGGGCGCGAGCAGGTCAAGGTCGGGCGCAACATGCAGTGGATCCGGATCGACACGTACTTTGAGGGCGATCTCCACGCACCAAAGGCGCACTTCCAGCCGATGGCGTGCCAGCACTGCGAGAATGCGGGATGCGAGCTGGTGTGCCCGGTGGGTGCGACGGTCCACACGCCCGAAGGCCTGAACACGATGGTCTACAACCGCTGTGTTGGAACCCGGTACTGCTCGAACAACTGCGCGTACAAGGTACGGCGCTTCAACTTCCTTCTTTATTCGGACTACGACACCGAGAGCTTGAAGTTCATGCGCAACCCGGATGTAACGGTGCGATCGCGTGGAGTGATGGAAAAGTGCACGTACTGCGTCCAGCGGATTGAAGCGGCGAAGATCACGGCCGACAAGGAGAATCGGGCTGTGCGCGACGGCGAGATTGTGACGGCGTGCCAGCAGAGCTGCCCGACGGATGCGATCGTCTTCGGCAACATCAACGATGCGGCGAGCCGCGTCAGCAAACGCAAGGCCGAGGAGCGCGAATACCAGGTGCTGGCTGACCTGAACTACCGGCCACGGACGACGTACACGGCAGGCGTAATCAACCCCAACCCAGAGCTGGAGCTCGCATAACATGGCGACCAAACCCATTCCCGATCCCGGCAGAAACAAAGTTATCGACCCGATGATCGACCCGCGCACGGGCGAATACGCCGTGATTGCTCCGGGACACAACTTCAAGTCCGTGACGCAGAAGATCGCGGGCATTGTGCTGACCTCGAACACGCCGCTGGGCTGGTTCTTCGGCATGATTGTGGCCGCGGGTGTCGCGCAGGGCGTTGTGGTCGGGGTCACCTGGCTGTTCCTGAAGGGCGTCGGCATCTGGGGCGTGACGATTCCGGGAGCCTGGGGATTCGCGATCATCAACTTTGTTTGGTGGATCGGTATCGGCCACGCCGGCACGCTGATCTCGGCGATTCTGCTGCTGTTCAAGCAGACATGGCGAAACTCGATCAACCGGTTCGCGGAGGCGATGACGATCTTTGCGGTGGTCTGCGCCGGTACGTTCCCGCTGATTCATGTGGGCCGCCCGTGGCTGGCGTACTGGCTGTTTCCGTACCCGAACACGATGAACGTCTGGCCGCAGTTCCGCAGCCCGCTGGCGTGGGACGTGTTTGCGGTTTCGACGTACGCGACGATCTCGATCGTGTTCTGGTATGTCGGAATGATCCCTGACTTTGGAACATTGCGCGATCGCGCGACGATGCCGATGGCGAAGTATATGTACGGCCTGCTGAGCCTCGGCTGGAGGGGATCGACTCGGCACTGGATCCGATACGAGTCGGCTTCGCTGCTGCTGGCGGGCCTATCGACGCCGCTGGTGCTCTCGGTCCACACGGTCATCAGCTTCGACTTCGCGGTGGCTGCGCTTGCCGGCTGGCATACGACGATCTTCCCGCCTTACTTTGTGGCGGGCGCCGTGTATTCGGGCTTTGCGATGGTGCTGACGCTTGCGATTCCGCTGCGGAAGTTCTACCACCTGGAAGATCTGGTGACGCTCCGACACCTCGACAACATGGCGAAGGTGATGCTGGCGACGGGATCGATTGTGGCGTACGGGTATGGCATGGAGGTGTTCATGTCGTGGTACTCCGCCAGCCACTGGGAGTTCTTCATGATGTGGAACCGGATGTTCGGGCCGATGGGCTGGGGCTACTGGATCCTGATCCTGACGAACATCGCGATTCCGCTGACGACCCTGTGGTCACGCAAGCTGCGGGTCAACGTCGCTTTCCTCTTTGTGCTGTCGCTGATTGTGAATACGGGTATGTGGTTTGAGCGATTCGTCATCGTTGTGACGAGTCTGTATCGCGAGTACCTGCCGTCGAGCTGGGGAACCTACCGCGCGACCAAGTGGGACTACATGATCTACATAGGGACAATGGGATTGTTCACGTTCCTGTTCCTGCTATTTGTTCGCTTCCTCCCGATGATTCCGATGTCGGAGATCCGCATGATGCTGCCGCAGACAAAGGTCCGTCGCGGAGGCGAAGATGCGGAACGTGTGATTCAGGAGACTGTCTAATGCCGCCGCGCGAAGGAACCTACGGTTTACTTGCGGAGTTCAACACACCGACCGAGCTTGTGCTCGCGACCGAGCGGGCGCACGAGGCGGGATATCGCCGCATGGAGTGTTACACGCCCTATCCGGTAGAGGAGGCGGCGGTCGCTCTGCGCTTTCACAAGACGCGGGTCCCGCTGGTCTGCCTGCTGGGTGGCCTGATGGGCCTGACAACGGCGTACCTGATGCAGACGTGGATCAACGTCTGGGCGTATCCGCTGAACATCGCCGGGCGTCCGCTGCTGTCCTGGCCAGCTTTTATTATCCCGGCGTACGAGTGGACGATTCTGTTCTCGGGTCTGTCGGCGGCGTTCGGCATGATTGCGTTGAACGGCATGCCGCAGCTCTACCACCCGCTCTTCAATGCGCCTAACTTTCGCAGCGGAGCGACGACAGACAAGTTCTTTCTTTGTCTTGAGGCCGCCGATCCGCAGTTTTCGCTAGCTGGAACGCGAGCGTTCCTCGAGCAGTTCCCCACGGTCTCCGTGGTGGAGGTAGAGCACTAATGGCAGGGATGAGGCAACAATCGATTGGATCCACGGCACGGACCCTGCGCGGAACGGCTGCGGTGACTGTTGCGGCTGTGACGATGCTGGTCTCGGGCTGCCGGCAGGACATGCACAATCAGCCGAAGTTCTACCCGCAGCGCGGAACGGACTTCTACGCGGATGGTCGATCGGTGAGACCGCAGGTGGAGAATACGATCGCTCGCAACCAGCTACACGAGAACGCGTACTTCTACACCGGCTTTCTGAATGGTAAAGAGGGCGACGGCCTGCCGTTTCCTGTGACGATGCAGGTGATGCAGCGCGGCCAGGAGCGGTACAACGTGTATTGCACGCCCTGCCACTCACGCGTGGGGAACGGGGCGGGGATGATTGTGCAGCGAGGGTACGCTGCCGCCGGGAACTTCCACACGGCACGGCTTGAGGCGGCACCTTTGGGCCACTTCTTCAACGTCATTTCGAACGGCTACGGAGCGATGCCTGACTATTCCGCGCAGCTGACGCCGGCCGACCGCTGGGCGGTCGTGGCGTATGTGAAGGCGCTGCAGCTGAGCCAGAAGGCGGCAGCAGCGGATGTAGGAAACGGGGCACACGTGGAGCCGCTTACGGACATCGCTGAGCGCAATGGATTTTCGGCCGGCTTCGCGCACGACTGGGCGCTTCCACCGACGGCGGTGAAGGGCACACCGAACGGCGAGGACTTCAACATCCCTGTGCAGGTGAATAACACCCCTTCGTCCGGAGCGGGCGCTGCAGGGGCGGCTCAGTCGGCTCCGGCACGGCAGCCTGCCAGCCCGAACACGGGTCTGGGTAACGCAACGAGCAAGCAATAACGTCGGTCGTATCCGCAAGGATCTGCACCGAACAGAGGTTTGAAACGCATGTCATCGGCACACGAACAACACGGCGGGCACATGGCGCACGGGCATCACGGGCCGCGCGTTCTACCTGCAACGCTGACCGCGCCGGCAGCCGTACAGGCCTGGCGGATGCGCTTCCTGATCATCTCCGCGGCATTTACGATCCTGTCGCTGGTCGCATTTGTGTGGACGCACGAAGGCCGCAACCATCTTCTGCGGGCGTATCTGATGGCGTACATGACGTGCTTCAACTTCGCCGGCGGCGGTCTGGTGATGCTGATGCTGCAGTACGTGTCGGGCGGAAAGTGGGGCCTGCTGCTGCGGAGACCGCTCGAAGCGATGAGCCGCACCTTGTGGCTGGTTGCGGCCATGTTTCTGCCCATCGGCTTTCTGATGAAGCACCTGTATCAGTGGGCGCGGTTTCCAAATGCGAAGGCCACGGCAGAGGCGTTTGGACAGGGCCTGATGACGAAGGAGCAGCAGCTTACGGCGAACGCAAAGCATGGGATGTTGAGCCCGGTAAGCGCGTGGATCGAGACGGCGATCATCTTCGGCGTTCTGCTGATGTTTACCTATCTGCTAAACAAGTGGTCGATGCAGCGCGACGCGGATCCGACGGCTGGAACGGAGCAGAGCTTCAACCGGTGGCAGGTGAAGTTCGAGAACCTCAGCGGCATCGGCATTCTGATCTACGTCATTCTGATGACTGCCGGAGCGATTATCTGGATCAAGTCGCTGGACGTGACGTGGTACTCCTCGATCTGGGGGCTGCAGTTCCTGGTGGCTGAGGGATTTGCGGTGCTCGCGCTGGGTATTCTGACGGTGATACAGCTTTCGAAGTTCGAGCCCATGAAGACGCTGCTGCGGGTGACTGAGCAGCACGATCTGGGCAAGTTCGCGCTGGCGTTCGTGATGCTGAACATCTATCTGACGTTTGCCGAGTTCCTGATCATCTGGTCGGGCAACGTCCCGGATGAGATTCCCTGGTATCTGAACCGGATACACGGCGGCTGGTGGTACATCTGCTCGCTGGATTTCATCTGCCACTGGGTGATTCCGTTCACTCTGCTGTTATCTCGGGACCTGAAGCGGAACAAGCAGAAGATGATCTGGCTGACGTGCTGGATGATCTTTGCGCGGTGCGTCGACATGTTCTGGCTGGTTGAGCCCAACTTCCCGGATGCAGCCGGCAACCTTCACATCGCCGGGAACATTGGCATTCTTGCTTACATTACCGTTCCGGTGGCTGTTCTGAGCTTCTGGGCGTGGTATTACCTCGGTCAACTGCAGACGCGGCCGCTTGTCAACGTGAACGATCCTCACCTTGAGGAGATGCTGGAGCCCGAACATGCACACTGATAACTACGATCGCGGCAGAGACTCGGTTGGAAACACATCGCCCTCCACCCAGAGGTCGGAGGACAGACCCGGTTATGAGACCACCGACGTCAATGTCGGCGGGGTGCTGGTATTTCTTGCCGGACTCAGCGGCTTCCTGGTGATCTTCTTTGTCTTCTGCTTTGTGATGGGCAAGGTGATCAACAACGCGTTCATCAAGGAAGACGGACCGATCGACAAGTGGCATCTGCTGCAGGAAAAGGTTGCGCCGGTGAACGCCGGCGGCCGCCGCGAGAACCTGGCCAGCAATCCCACGATGCAACAGAAGCAGATGCAGCAGCTGACGGATGTCTTCCCGAACCCGCGTCTGCAGATGGACGACGGAAACCAGGATCTCGCTGACCTCCACGCCCGTGAGGATCTTCTGCTTGAGAACTACAGCTCGGACAACGGGACGACGCGGATCCCGATCGAGCGGGCCATGGAGCTGATTGCGCAGCGAGGTCTGCCGGTGGTGCAGGCGCCGGCGGCAGGTGGGCAGCAGATGGCGGGCGATGCGGGGACGCCGGGTGTGACAGCGCCTTTGACGAACGGTTTCGCGCGCACGGGATATGAGCTCGATGTTATGGAAGCCCGGGCCGAGAAGCTGAGCTACGGCAAAGCGGAAGGTGCATCGCACGCCGAGTTGAAGCCGATTCGGTAGGTAACGGGCATAGGATTGAGTAAGGACAGGAGCCGAAGCAGGATGATGCAGGGACCGATAAGACGAGGGCTTAAGAGGATGATGGCGATCGGCTGTTTGCTGGCCGGATGCCTCCATGCGCCCTCAAGCTTTGCGCAGGTCTCGAGCTACGGCGACAAGCAGGGCGGCGAGAACAGCGGCGATCAGCTGCCCCAGGTCCTGCAGAAGGTAGGCGTTGCGCAGCATTTGAACCAGCAGCTGCCGCTGAATGCGGCCTTTGTCGACGAGACCGGGAAGCCGATTGTGCTTGGCGACTACCTGGGCAGGCGACCGGCGCTTCTGGCGCTGGTGTACTACAACTGCCCGATGTTGTGCTCGGAGGAGCTGGACGGCCTGACAGGAGCGCTGGAGATGGTGAAGCTCACGCCCGGCAAGGACTTCGATGTCATCGTCGTGAGTATCGATCCGAGCGAGACCCCGGAGCTGGCGGCGAGAAACAAGGCCCTGTACATGAAGCGGTACGGGCGTCCGGAGACGGCGGCGGGGTGGCACTTCCTGACGGGGCAAAGGCAGGCGATCGATTCGGTAACCAACGCGGTGGGCTTCGGGTATGTCCGTGTTCCAGGGCCGGACGGCAAGCTGACGCAGTTTGCGCATGCGAGCTCGATCGAGATTGTGACACCGCAGGGCAAGCTGGCGCAGTACTACCTCGGTGTGGAGTACTCACCCAAGGACATGCTTCTGGGCCTGATCGAGGCCTCAGGAAACAAGATTGGATCACCCGTCGCAAACATTCTCACGTACTGCTACCACTACGATCCGCAGACCAATAAGCACTCGCTGATTGTCGCGCGTGTTGTGCAGTTCGGCGGCATGGTGACGATGGCCGGGCTGGGCGGATTCATGTTCCTGATGTTCCGCCGGGATCTGCGCCTCGGACGCGACCACGACCTGACGAAGAAAGAGAATGGATAAAAGGTAACGATGCATATCAGTCCAGTTCTGTGGCAGTTTATGGTGAAGTGGCTCAACGCATCCGCGCTGTTTCCGCGCGAGGCGTCGACGATTGCGCCCTACACCGATGCGCTTTACTTCTTTTTGCTGATCATTACGGTTGTCGGCATCCTTCTGGTCGGCTCACTGGTGTTCGGGTTTTCGATTCGCTACCGCAAGGAGAGAAATCCTGTTGCGGAGCACGTTGAGGGCTCAACGCTGCTGGAGGCGACCTGGACGATTATCCCGCTGGCGTTGTTCCTAGTGGTGTTCGTCTGGGGCGCGCTGTTGTACTTCCGGATCTACACACCACCGACGAACTCGATGAACATCTACGTCGTTGGAAAGCAGTGGATGTGGAAGGCGGAGCATCCGGGCGGGCAGCATGAGATCAATGCCCTTCACGTTCCGACTGGGCGTCCTGTCCAGCTGACGATGATCTCCCAGGATGTGTTCCACAGCTTCTCCATTCCCGACTTCCGCGTGAAGAGGGAGGTTATCCCGGGCCGGTATTCGACGGTCTGGTTTGAGGCTACGAATCCGGGAACGTATCACCTGTTCTGCACGCAGTACTGCGGCACGCTCCATGCGGGGATGATCGGCGAGGTGACTGTACTTACGCCGGAGGATTACCAGAAGTGGACGCAGCAGTCGACGAGCGGCATGTCGCTGGCGCAGAACGGAGAGCGCCTGTTTTCGAGCATGGGATGCAATGCATGCCACAACGGAACGGCGGCCGCGCGCGGACCGAACCTTGGCGGTGTCTACGGATCGAAGCTTCAACTGGCGAACGGTTCCGAGGTTCAGGTGAACGAGGCGTATCTCCGCGATTCGATCCTTAACCCCTCGCAGCATGTGACGGCGGGTTACGCTCCAATTATGCCGACGTATCAAGGCCAGGTGAGTGAGGACGGCCTGATCGACCTGGTGGAGTACATCAAGACACTGCAGACGAACTATCGCAACCAGCAGACGCAGAACACACAGCAATCTACTCAAGCGGCGCCTAACACGCCGATGGCGGAGCCGAATCCCCCGCAAATGGTGAAGCAATGAGCACAATGAGTTCGACGATCGTCTCCCTTCCCGACCAGAGTACGGCTACGCTGCCGAAGCGTACGTATCTGAACAACGAGCACGGCATGATGAGCTGGCTGCTGACGGGTGACCACAAGCGCATCGCGATCCTGTACCTGATCTCGATCACGTTCTTCTTCTTTATAGGAGGAGCGTTTGCTGGTCTGATCCGCCTGGAGTTGCTGACGCCTCAGCCGGACCTGATGGCTTCAGATACGTACAACAAGTTCTTCTCCATGCACGGGATCATCATGGTGTTCCTGTTCCTGGTGCCGTCTGTGCCGGCGACACTGGGGAACTTCCTAATTCCGATCATGCTTGGAGCCAAGGATCTTGCCTTTCCGAAGATCAACCTGCTGAGCTGGTACTTGTACATGATCGGTGGTCTGCTGACGCTGGCTGCCCTGGTGCTGGGTGGCGTGGATACCGGCTGGACCTTTACGACTCCGCTTTCGACGCACTATCTGAATACACACGTTGTGACGGCTGCGACGGCGGTGTTTATTGCCGGGTTCTCGTCGATCTTCACGGGGCTGAACTTCATTGTGACGATCCACCGGATGCGGGCGCCGGGTATGACGTGGTTCCGCATGCCGCTGTTTGTGTGGTCTCACTACGCAGCTTCACTGTTGATGGTCCTCGGGACGCCGGTTCTGGCGATTACGCTGGTGCTGGTTGCGCTTGAGCGGACGATCGGGATCGGGGTCTTCGATCCCGCAAAGGGCGGCGATCCCCTGCTGTTTCAGCATCTGTTCTGGTTTTACTCTCACCCGGCGGTGTACATCATGATCTTGCCGGGGATGGGCGTGATCTCGGAGGTCATCAGTACCTTCAGCCGGAAGCGTGTGTTCGGATATACGGCGGTCGCCTTCTCCTCGGTTGCGATTGCGCTGTTCGGTTTCTTTGTCTGGGCGCACCACATGTTCATCATGGGCGTTTCCAACTACTCGGCTCTGGTGTTTTCCCTGCTGACGATGCTGGTGGCGGTTCCGTCGGCGATCAAGATCTTCAACTGGGCGTTTACGCTGCAGAAGGGATCGATCACATTTGAGACGCCGATGCTGTACGCGTTCGGGTTTCTTGGGCTATTCACGGTCGGCGGAATGACGGGCGTGTTTCTGGGTGCGCTGGGAATGGACATCCACCTGACAGAGACGTACTTCATCGTGGCGCACTTCCATTTTGTTATGGTGGGCGGCATGCTGATGGCGTTTCTCGCGGGAGTGCACTTCTGGTGGCCCAAGATGACGGGCCGTATGTATCCGGAGTCGCTCTCGAAGCTGGCCGCAGTGACGACGTTTATCGGGTTTAATCTGACGTTTCTTCCGCAGTTCATCCTGGGATACCTAGGAATGCCGCGACGGTACCACTCGTATCCGCCGGAGTTCCAGGTGTTGAATGTGCTTTCGACGGCTGGAGCGACGGTGCTGGGCGTTGGCTACATGCTGCCGCTGCTTTACCTCGGATGGTCACTGAAGTACGGAGCGATTGCCGGGAACAACCCATGGCAGGCAACGGGACTTGAGTGGCAGATCCAGTCGCCGCCGCTGACAGAGAACTTTATCGAGACACCGATCGTTGATCACGAGGCGTATGACTACGAGTGGCTCGCGCAAAAGACAGAACAAGAGGTGACGACCGTTGGATAACGCGATGGTAGCGACGCATCCGCACACCCACGAGACGGCTGTTCACGCGGAGCACGAGCACGTGGTTCTGCCGCAGCACCGTCATCACTTCGAGACGGAGGAGCAGCAGCGCGAGGCGGGCACGTTTGGGATGTGGCTCTTCCTACTGACCGAGATCATGTTCTTCGGCGGGTTGTTCTTTGCGTACCTGCTGTACAGAAACTGGTACTATCCTGCGTTCGCGGTGGCTTCGAATCAACTCAGCGTTCCGCTGGGTGCGGCGAACACGGCGATCCTGATTACCTCCGGCTTCTTTATGGCGCTCGGGGTGTGGGCGGCGGAGGTTCGTAAACGGAACATGCTGGTCCTGATGCTGGTGCTGACGACGGTGTTCGGGCTGGCCTTTCTAGGCGTGAAGTACGACGAGTACCACGAGAAGTGGGAGAAGCACCACATTCCCGGCGCTCACTTTGACGTATCCGAGTTTGTGAATCCTGCGGCGCACGGCATCAAGGATGAGCAGCCGCTGCCGCCGGATATGGCGCAGAAGACGCAGGTGTTCTTCTCGCTCTACTTCGCGATGACCGGCATGCATGCGCTTCACATGATCATCGGGATCGGGCTGCTTTTCTGGCTGACATATCGAGCGTACAAGTACGACTTCAGCACGGGATATGTTGCGCCCATTGAGAACTTCGGGCTGTACTGGCACTTTGTCGATATTGTGTGGCTGTTCCTGTTTCCATTGCTGTACCTCATCAACCGGCATCCTGTGCACTAGGACCGATCGATCAAAACCGGGCTGAGGCCTAAGAAGGACTGAGACGATGGCAGATAAACACGATCCGGCGAACATCACGAATCCAGAACACGCGGAACACCATATCGTTACGCCGATTCAGTACAGCATGGTGTTTGCGACCCTGCTGGTGGGCACGGCGATCACGGTGGGCGCAGCGTATGTGGATCTGAAGGTGTTCAATCCGATCATCGCGCTGGCGATCGCATGCTTCAAGGCAGTGGTCGTGATCCTGTTCTTCATGCACGTGAAGTTTCAGTCGCGTCTGATCAAGATGACAGTAGCGGCGGGGTTCTTCACGTTCCTGGTGCTGATCACGATGACGATGAGCGACTACATAAGCCGCGCATGGGGACGATGGTAGAACCCGGGCGAGTGCTGGATCGAGAGGCGGCCAAGTTGGCCGCCTCTGATGTTTAACCGCGAGAGCTAAAGGACGCGGCCCAGGACGAGGTCATCGCAGACGAGGGTTCCGACGGTAAAGGTGCGGACGCCAACCTGCCTGAACCCATTTCTCTCGTAGAAGCGCAGGGCACGAGCGTTGCCGGCGTAGACGCCGAGCAGAATGCGAGGGGCGCCCATGGAGCGAGCACCCTCAACTGCGATGTCCATCAGCTGCTGTCCGACGCCGGAGCCCTGGAACTTCGAGAAGAGGTAGATGCGCTTCAACTCGATGTCCGCTGGGCTGAGGTCCTCGAGCGGGAGGTCTGGTGGGGTCAGCATGGAGTATCCGACGGGTGCGCCGCCATTGCGCATGACAGCCAGCCAGGTTTGGACGCGGACGTCGGAGAGGTACTTCGCGTAGACGGCCGGCACGTGATGCAGGGCGCAGTGCTGCACGATGGCGGAGCCGGGAAGGACGCCTGCGAAGGCTTCGAGGAAGGTGGAAGCGGCGACGAGAGCCAGGGCTTCGGCGTCTTCAAGTCCGCAGGGCCTGAGTGCGACCGTATCAACACCTGTCATCGACGAATGGAACCTCCGGGACGAGTGCGCTCCCTATCCACTAACGTAGCACTATGGAACGGAAGAAGCAGAGCGGACCAGGTGGACCTAAGAGCGTGCGGACGACGGGTAGGCGAGCCGTGCCCGCCAGTGCGCAGACGGCGTCGAAGGACGACGGCTCGGGGCGGGTTCCGATTGCCGGGGAGGGTGGATCGCCGGAGCTCCCACAGGCACTGAAGGTGCTTGCGGATGACCCGAGGGTGACGATCCGCAGGGATGGGACTCCTGATCCCAGGGGTAAGTGCGTTGTGTACTGGATGCAGAGAGCGCAGCGGGGCGTGGATAACCACGCGGTGAACCTAGCGGTGCGGATCGCGAACGAACTGGGTCTGCCGCTGGTGGCCTACTTTGCGGGGATCTCGAACTTCCCAAGCGCAAATCTGCGGCATTACGTTTTTCTCAACCAAGGTCTGCCGGATATCGAGGAGGATCTGGCGAAGCGGAACATCGCTTTCGTCATGCGGAGAGCGCCGAATGAATCGCACGTCCGGCTGCTGGCCGATGCGGGTGCGGCGATGGTGATCGGGGACGAGAACCCGATGCGGGAGCCAGAGCGATGGAGGCAGCAGCTGGCAAAGGAGATCACGATTCCGTTCTGGACGGTGGATACGGACGTGGTCGTGCCGTCGAAGCTGATCGAGAAGGCGCAGTATGGCGCGTATACGATTCGGCCAAGACTGTATAAGCTGCTGCCGGAGTACCTGGTTCCATACGAGAATCCGCGGGCTGAGCATGCGTGGAGGCGGCCTCCGGGGTTCAAGGCTGATTCCGTCCACGAGGATATAACGCGCGGGTGGAAGGATCTGGACAGAAGCGTTGCGCCGGTGGCAGCGTGGCGGGGCGGTACGCACACGGCGTTGGCGCGGCTGAAGGTCTTCACGGAGAGGCTGCTTCCGGAGTATGAGGTGCAGCGCAACAAACCGGAGGCCGACGGAACGAGCTGCATGTCTCCGTGGCTGCACTACGGGCATATCGGACCGCAGACGATTGCGCTGGCGGTGGATGCGGCGGCAAAGAGGAATCCGGCGTTGAAGACCGCGCGCGACAGCTACTTCAACGAGCTGATTGCGTGGCGCGAGTTGATGGTGAACTTTGTGCGGTTCCAGCCGAACTACGACAGTGCGGAATGTGCCGAGGCCTGGGCGAAGAAGACGATTGCAGAGCATGCGCGGGATGAGCGCGAACGTCTTTATACGCTGGAGCAGATGGAGAGGGCGGAGACGTATGACGAGCTCTGGAATGCAGCGCAGATCCAGATGGTGCGGCATGGGTGGATGCATAACTACATGCGGATGTACTGGGGGAAGAAGATTCTGGAGTGGACGCCGGATGCGGCAACGGCATTTCGGTATTGCACCTATCTGAACGACAAGTACTTCCTGGACGGGCGGGACCCCAACGGGTATGGGGGTGTGGCGTGGGCGATTGTGGGCAAGTTCGACCGGGCGTGGGGGTCGAGGCCGGTGTTCGGAAAGATACGGTACATGTCCGGTGCGTCGACGGGAAGAAAGTTCGACTCGAAGCGATACATCGAGCAGATGCGGGCTTTAGCGCCTGAATGAGCTAGAGCCGATATAGCTTCGGGGGCGAGGACTCCGGGGCTGTTCCCGTAATGGCGTCTTGGTGTTGTGCGTTTTCTACAACTTTGAGCGGATTGAGCGGAGCGCCGAGCCACTTTAGGGTGGTGAGGCGATCGGCTGCTCCATAGCGAACGGGTTTGTAGTGAAGACCTCGCCAATGTGCCAGCCCTCGACTTCGGTCCTTGTTGAGAACTCTCTGGATGCGAACTAAGGTTTGGACGAAGACGGCCCGTAAGGACCGGATGGGGAAGGTCGTCGCATCCGGGCCCCGGGGCGTAGCCGGGGCGGTTCGGGCAATGGTCGTGTTGGCGATCACTCTGAATTTCGCGGTGATGACGGTTGCGCAAGCAGTGTCGGACAGGGCGAGCACCGAGGGAGGTTTGAGTCGGAGTCTCGCGAACGAGACGTCTCCAGAGGTCGCCCCGGTCGCAGCGGCGAGCTTGACGCGACGGTTTCTAGGTGGCCGGAGTACGCAGACCGGAGAGGGAGCTGCACGGCAGCTGGCTACGGCGCGCGCGCAACATGCGGCGTTGGTGGAGGCGCAGAGAGTGCGCCCAAGGACCACTACGTTGGGGGCGACCTGGGCTCCAGTGGGTCCGAGACAGATTGCAAGCCTTGCGTACGGAAAGATCAGCGGACGCGTCTCCAGCATCGCCATCGATCCATCCGATCCAACGGGTAACACTGTCTACGTGGGGACGACGGGAGGCGGAGTGTGGAAGTCCACGAACGCCGCTGGGGTGCCTGAGAGTGTCACCTTTGTGCCCTTGACGGATAACCTGCCGGTCTTCGCCGGCAGTGCGGGATCTTCGGCGACGGCATCGCTGAGCATAGGGGCGATCAGCGTGCAGGCAGGAGGAACGGTGCTTGCCGGCACCGGTGACCCAAACGACGCGTCGGACTCGTACTACGGGAGCGGTATTTTGCGGTCCACGGATGGTGGTCTTACATGGACACTGATCCGGGGCTCCAACGATGGAGCGAATGGCGGTCATCTTTTCACGGGGCTGGGATTTGCGGGGTTCGCGTGGAGTACCGTGAATTCCGGCCTGGTTGTCGCGGCACTGAGTCAGTCGACGGAGGGCTCCATTGTTAACGCTCCGGTCAGAGACAGCGTGATGGGGCTATACGTCTCGAGCGATGCGGGTGCGACGTGGTCCATGGCGACGATCTCGGATGGAACGCAGACAGTGCAGGAGCCCAAGCTGGCGGGTGCGAACGTTGGAGGAGTTGCTGCCACAGCGGTCGTCTGGAACGCTGTGCGGCAGCGCTTCTATGCGGCTGTGCGGTACCACGGGTACTACGAATCGGCAGATGGCTTGTCGTGGAGCCGGCTGGCGCATCAGCCGGGGGCGGGGATGTCAGCTAAGGCGTGTCCGACGAACAATGGGACGACGGGTGGCGGGTCGTGCCCTGTATTCCGAGGGGCACTCTCTGTTCAGGCTGGTACGGGTGATCTTTTTGCGATTACCACGGACCGGAACAACATCGACCAAGGTGTATGGCAAGACGTCTGCGGGGCTTCCGGAGGTCAATGCTCATCGAGCACGGTGATGTTCGGCAACCGGATTGTTAGCGATGCTCTGGAGGCGGGCAGTGGAAGCGCAGTGATACCGCATGCGGACTACGGCCTGAGCATTGCGGCGGAGGCGACAGGCAGCGACACGTTGCTTTTTGTCGCTACGGGCGACCTTTACCGGTGCTCGATGGCGGAGGGGTGTCTGCTTCGCAACACCACAAACGCAACGAACGCTTGCGCGGCTCCGGCGAGGGTGGCTCCTGCGCAGCATGCGATCGCGACGCTGGGCTCCGCGAACCTGTTGTACCTGGGCAACGACAGCGGGCTATGGCGGTCAACGGACAATGTAGCGGAGCAAGGTTCACCGTGCTCTCCCGACGATGCGACACACTTCGATAATCTGAACTCAGGGCTCGGTTCACTGGCGGAGATCGTCAGCTTCGCCCAGGATCCGCAAGATCCGGGAAGCGTGCTGGCGGGTCTTGGCGCGAGCGGAACCGTGAGCTTGTCATCGACGTCGGATTCAGCATGGCAGCAGGTGTCGGCGGGCGAGGGCGGAACCGTAGCGATCGATCCGAGCAATCCGCTGCTCTGGTACATCTCGACGGCAGGCGGGGTGAGCATCCGGGGATGCTCACTGGGCGCAAGGTGTGGGCCGAGCGACTTCGCCGGCCAGGCTGACATAGGCGCTTCGCAGACGAGCGCGGATGCTTCACTGCTCGACGCGCCCTGGATACTGGACCCCGCGTTCGATGCGAATGTGATGATCGGCACCTGCCGCGTCTGGCGGGGACCTGCAGCGTCCGGTGGACTGTGGTCCAGGTCAAACCAGGTGAGCGCGACGTTGGGCGGGCCGCAGAATAGTGCATGCGATCCAACGACGAATCCTTTTGCACGGTCGCTTGCGGCGGCCGGACCGGCTGCACTGACCGGGCCGATGCAGAACAAAGGCTCGCAGGTGCTGTATGCGGGCATGGCAGGAAGGAGCGATGGTGGAGGCGTGTTTGCGGGACACGTCTTTGCCACGTTCGCAGGCGACATGGCGTCCAGTACGACGAGGTGGGTGGATCTCGCCAATTCGAAGGTCACAAACGACCAGAGCAATACAGGACGGTTCAATCCGGGGGGCTTCGATATCTCGTCGCTCTCGGCAGACTCGCACGATGCAACTGGGAACACCCTCTATGCGACGGTGATGGGATTTGGCGGCAACGGCATATCGGCCCCTCATCTGTACGGGTCGACCGATGGTGGTTCGCACTGGCTGAACCTAACGAGCAATCTGCCTAATGCACCGGCCAACAGTGTTCTTGTGGACCCCAATGACGCGAACACGCTCTATGTGGCTATGGACACCGGCGTATATGTAACTACGCAGGTAACCAACTGCGCGCTAGCGAACTGCTGGAGTGTGTATGGCGCCTCGCTTCCAAATGCGCCGGTGACGCAACTAGCCGCAGCGAGCGGTATGCCGACACGGGATGGCCGGCTCGGTGTGCTTCGCGCGGGCACCTATGGACGAGGCATATGGGAGATTCCGCTGCTTACGGCGGCTCTCCCGGCACAACCAGCGATGGCGCTTTCCCCAACGAGCCTGGCGTTTGATGACCAGGCGGTCGGTACACTGAGCGCGGGGCAGACCGTCACGGTTACAAATACGGGAAACGCGCCTCTGATCGTGAACCATACGGCGGCGACCGGAGACTTCAGGGTGTCTGACGGCTGCGTCGGGTCACCGGTGGCGGCGAACGCCAGCTGCTCGATCCGGGTACAGTTTGTGCCGTCCACTCAGGGAGTCCGGACGGGACTTCTTACTGTTTATGCGAATGTCAGCGGGGGACAGGCAACCGGGGGGCTTTCCGGTCGCGGGACAGCTCCCGGAAGCATTGTCCTGACACCGATGACATTGAGCTTCCCGGATACCACCATCAATGCGACGACTGCAGGGCAGGACATCGTGATCTCCAATGTGGGAGGGTCAACGGCAACGTTGCAGCCACCAGCTATCACGGGAGACTTTCGGGTTACGGCCACCACTTGCGGACCTGCGCTGGCGCAGGGAACAGCGTGCACGGTCTCTGTAGCATTCTCACCATCGGCTTCCGGGATCCGTACGGGGTTCTTCACGATCGATGGAGGTTCGGGCACGCAGGCAGCATCTTTGAGTGGAAGGGGAAGCACACCAGCGACAGATTCGATTTCAACGATGTCGGTCGTCTTTGGTGCTCAACCTTTTGGGACATCGAGTTCGGCGCAACAGGTTGTCCTGACAAATGCCGGGGATGTGCCGCTGACGCTGATCTCCGCAAAGATCAGCTCAGGGGACTTTCAAGCGGTAAATGGGTGCGGGAGTTCGCTCAATGCGCACTCCTCCTGCACGATCCAGGTTACCTATGTGCCCAGGAGCGTTGGGGCCGGGACGGGCGTACTCGTCGTCTCGGACCAGTTCCGTTCACAGGCGGTGAGCCTGAACGGAATGGGAGTAGCGCCGCCGGGGGTTTCTCTGTCGCCCACGGGCGCAATGGTTTTTCCGGCAACAGTCGTGGGAACGCGTTCTTCAGCGCAGACGGTGACTCTGACGAATAACGGTGGCGTTCCGCTGAACTTTCAGAGCATAACGCTGAGCGGTGACTTTGCGTTTGCCTCGGGGGGCACCTGCGGCACGGCATTGGCGCCGTCTGCGAGCTGCACGTTTCAGGTGCTGTTCGCGCCATCTGCTGGAGGTTCGAGGGCGGGCTCCCTGACGCTTACGGACAACGCGCTCACCTCGACCCAGACGCTTGGGCTGACAGGGGCGGGCATCGACTTCACGCTGGCGGCGGACGGAGGTACATCGGCGACGATCGCGAGTGGAAAGACCGCGGTTTACCCCCTGTTGCTCAGTTCAGCGGGCGGGATGAGCGGAAGCGTGGCGCTGAGCTGTACGGGAGCGCCGCTGAACTCCACATGTGTGATCTCCCCTGCGAACGTTGCGTTGGGATCGACGACGCTGGTGAAGGTGACGGTGACAACGGGGGTGATGTTGTCCGCGAGCACGGGCGGGAGTAAGCGGCCGGGACGGGGTACGGGGTCGTCGGTTCTTCTTGCCGGAGCTTTGCCGCTGGGGATGGGTCTCCTGCTTCGCCGGAGGCGGACTTTGGGGGTCACAGCCCTGCTTGCGCTGGTGTGTGTCCTTGCGGGAGGAGGATGTGGAGCTGCACGGGAGATCCCTGCGCCAGGGAGCTCTGCGCCTGGTCAGGTTGCGTTGACGCCCACGGGGGATTACACGTTGACCGTCGCCGCGACGAGCTCCGGGTTGACGCGCACCATCGGGCTGAATCTCACGGTGCAGTAGGTGAACGGGTTAAATCGATCGTCCGGCAGCGGCACCAGAGGCCCAGGCCCACTGGAAGTTATAGCCTCCCAGCCAACCAGTGACGTCGACGACTTCTCCGATGAAGTACAAACCCGGCACACGCTTTGCCTGCATCGACTTCGCGTCCAGCTCCGCAGTGTCGACGCCGCCGGCGGTGACCTCCGCCTTCGGGTATCCCTCCGTGGTCTCGGGCGTGATGGTCCAGTTGTGCAGCGTGTTCTCAAAGCTGTCGAGCGCGGTGTTGGTCCAGCTTGCAGGTGGGTTGTGAGCCAGCCAACGTTCGGCGAAGCGGGCCGGGAGGAACTGGCGGAGAGCGTTCGCCGCCGCCGCGGGAGTTCTTGGGCTGAGCCCGGAGCGGAGGTCCGCCGTGGGGGTCTGGCCGGGTGCGAGATCGAGTCCTATGGCTTGACCGGGGCGCCAGTATGAGGAGATCTGGAGGGCGACGGGACCGCTTAGGCCGCGATGGGTAATCAGGAGCTTTTCCCGGAAGCGGGCGCGTTGTCTCCCGGCGCCGGCTTCGGCGATGACCTCTGTGGAGAGGCCGGAGAGATCGCACCAGCGTTGCTGGTCCGGCGCGTTCAAAACGAATGGAACCAGAGCGGGCCGACAGGGAACGACGTTCAGTCCGAAGTTTCTGGCGACCTCGTAGCCGAAGCTGGTGGCCCCCATCTTCGGGATGGAGAGGCCTCCGGTCGCGATAACGACAGAGGTGCTCTTCCATGTGCCGCGGGAGGTCTCGGTGAGGAAGAGATCTGGCTTGGTAAGGGAGGAGATGGATGCGCCAAGGACTGCCTGGACGTGCGCGCCTTCGCACTCCTTCTGGAGCATCGTGACGATCTGCTGGGCCGAGCCGTCGCAGAAGAGTTGGCCCAAGGTCTTCTCGTGATAGGCGATCCTGTGTTTTCGAACGAGCTCGATGAAGTCTTCGGGCGTGTAGCGCGCGAGCGCGGATTTGGCGAAGTGTGGGTTCTCGGAGAGGAAGTTTTCGGGGCGGGTCTGGAGGTTGGTGAAGTTGCACCGTCCACCTCCGGAGATGAGGATCTTCTTGCCCGCGCGATCCGCGTGATCCAGGAGAACGACGCGCCGACCGCGACGTCCGGCCTCGATGGCGCACATCAAACCTGCGGCTCCCGCTCCGATGATGACGACGTCGACGGTCTGTGGGTTCAACTGAGCGTCTGCTCCCTTCGGCTCTCATCAGGATAACGGTGAGGGAGAGGCGTTGCGATGCGTGTTCTAGGATTGGGGGATGACAGCTGAGGGAGATCTGAGCGGAGATATTGTGCAGGGTGCGGCCGGGATCGTGACGGTGACGCGACGGGCGGCCGACCAGCTCAGATCCGGGCACATGTGGGTATACCGGTCGGAGGTGCAGGGTTTTGGAGCTTCGCGCGCGCGCCAGGGCGCGGGTATGGGCGAGCCGGAGCGCGGGGCGTTGGTGACCGTGGTGGACGGAAGAGGTATACCGCTTGGGAGCGCCCTTTACAGTGTGGGTTCGCAGATTGCGTTGCGGATTGTATCGCCGGCGCCCGGAGTTAAGCGCGGGGCCTATCTCGATGAGGTCCGGCTACGGGTTGCTGCGGCGATCGCATTGCGCGGAGAGGTTGCGCCTGTATCGGACGGTAACGATGCGCGCAGGATCATCTTCAGCGAGGCGGATGGTCTGCCCGGGATCGTTGCGGATCAGTACGGTGAGATTGTTGTGATGCAGCTGCTGACGCAGGGAACGGCGCGGGCTGATGTGCGGTTTGCGTTGGGCGAGGCGCTTCGGCCGATGTTTCCTGAGGGAACGGGAACGATCTGGGAGAGGACAGACAGCCGAATCCGGGAGATTGAGAGCTTGGAGGCAGGGCCGGATGGGCCGGTCTGGGCGGCAGCGGAGGCTCGATGCGAGGCGGTCTTTGCTATCAACCAGCTTCGGTTTCACTACGATGTCGGGGCAGGTCAGAAGACGGGAGCCTTTCTGGATCAAAGGCTGAACTATGAGGCGGCGGCGCGGTACGCGCGTGGAAGGGCGCTGGACGTATGCACATATCAGGGTGGGTTTGCGCTGCATCTTGCTCGAAGGTGCGAGCGTGTGACGGGAGTCGACGCGAGCCGAAGTGCGCTGGAGATTGCGGACCGAAATCTGGAGGCGAATCGTGAAGCCATGAAGGGCACGGTCGACTGGATTGAGGCGGATGCATTTGAATTGATGCGGGCCTTTGACGAGTCCGGGGAGCGTTTCCAGACGATCGTGCTGGACCCGCCGGCGTTTGCGAAGACGAAGCGGGCCACCGAGGGGGCTCTTCGGGGGTACAAGGAGCTGAACTTACGGGCGATGCGGATGCTGAGTGCGGGAGGAACACTGGTGACCTGCTCGTGTTCGCACCATGTTTCGCTGGAAGAGTTTCTTGAGGTTCTGGCTTCGGCGGCGGTGGATGCAGGGCGACGCGTGCAGGTGCTGGAGACACGGGGAGCGGCTCCGGATCATCCGGCTGTGTTGACGTTGCCGGAGACCGGGTACTTGAAATGCGTGATCTGCCGGGTGAGTTAGATCGGCTGTGCCCGTGGACTTGGAGCGCTGTATGCGCGAGCTGGCCTGGACGTAAACAACATTCTGAAGGTGGACGCGAATGTCCGGGGCGAGGTCGCGTCTGTAACCTGCCAAACACTTCGAGTGAAAAATCGGCAAGTTCGGCGGTATTTGTTTGCGTAGGCGTAGAAAATAATTTGATTGTGGATGAGAGTTCAAGGATGGCTCGGTTTGATCGCCAGTTTCGTAAGCGATGTGCTCAAACGCGCGCGAATGTGGAGGTTGAGTATCTGCCGAAGGAGGTACTTGACGGGCAGGATCCGACGCTGGAAAGGCGGTGTCGATTCGATGGAAGGGCGCGAAGCTCTTCTGCCTGGGCTGGTAAATGCCTCCTTCGCACTGAACTGTTAGCGCGATGATCGGCCAGATCGCCCGCAATAAAACCTCTGGTGTGTGGCACTTATAGTGTGATGAAGCAGGAATGATTATTACGGGTCCCGAAGTA
This sequence comes from uncultured Acidobacteriaceae bacterium, assembly GCA_963719405.1. Taxonomy (GTDB): domain Bacteria; phylum Acidobacteriota; class Terriglobia; order Terriglobales; family Acidobacteriaceae; genus Edaphobacter. The sequence continues at coordinate 2,166,416 of OY970381.1, read as the reverse complement.
TTGACAACTCTGGATAAAAGCTTTTACAACCGTGATCGTCCCGAATAATCCGCTGAACTCTGAGGAATCTGAGAGCGCGGGCAGGGGCGGCCGGCTGACTTGTATCACCGTGGGTCAGCACTGTTGGACTGTGCAAACGGGCTGTGGAGGCAATAGGTATGCGAACAGGCGACGCAATGCGCGCTGAAGTGAAGGGCCGGAGTACACGTACGTGGATGCGCCGGATGTTATTGACGATGGCGGGCGTGGTGCTGCTGCCTGCTGCGGCATGGGGCCAGGGTACGACTGCAACGCTGAGCGGAACGGTAACGGACACGTCCGGAGCTGTGATCCCGAACGCGGCGGTCGAGCTGAAGAATGAGAAGAGCGGAGACACGCGTTCGTCGAAGAGCAACGGGTCTGGCCTGTTCAGCTTTTCGGCTGTTCCGGTCGGCGACTACGACGTAACAGTGAAGGCGGGAGGGTTTCAGAGCTTCCAACAGACGGGCATCCACCTGGATCCAGGCGATCAGAAGTCCGTCCGCGATCTGGCGTTGAAGGCGGGCACATCGGACGTTGTGACGGTCGAGAGCGCTGCTCAGGAGATTACGACGGATTCAGGTGAGCAGAGCTCGCTGATCTCTTCGGAGGACATCAAGCACCTCTCGGTGGAAGGCCGTGATGTGACAGAGCTGTTCAAGATTCTGCCCGGCTTCGCGATTTCGAACGGCGGCGGCGGAAATATCGACAACCAGGCCTATGACCCATCCCAGGTGAGTGTTACGGGAGCGCTGGGACACTATGCGGCCAACGGATCTCCGCTGAACGGAATCAGCCTTCTTTCGGATGGCGCGGACATTACGGATCCGGGCAACTTCGGCGGCGCCTTGCAGACGGTGAACTACGAGCAGGTTGCCGAGGTGAAGACGCAGACGGCGAGCTTCGGTGCGGATTCCGCTCGCGGGCCGATTGTGGTGAATGCGGTTGGAAAGTCGGGCGGAAATGCCTTTCACGGATCGCTCTACACGTACGCCCGGACATCGCAGTTGAACTCAACAGACTGGCTGGCGAAGTACACAGGGCAGCAGAAGCCACCGGATCGCCAGGTCTATCCGGGATTCACGTTTGGCGGGCCGGTCTCGATTCCCGGGACGCGCCTCCACCAGGACAAGCTGACCTTCTTTGTCGGTGCTGAGCAGTATGCGCAGCGCAACATCTACGCTTACGGCAGCGCCTCAGGCGCGACACTCACGGCGCTTGTCCCCACGGCCGGGATGCGCACCGGCGATTTCAGCGCTGCGCAGATCGCGCAGTATCTTGGACCGCAGTACCTCCCTGCACCAAACGCGGACGGGACGACGGGTCCAGGATGCCAGTCGAGCTCAACGACGCCGGCGTCATACACGGCGAGCAATGACCCGAACATCTGCTATGTTCCGCAGGCTGGCCCACAGGGTCAGGCGCTTTCGAACGGCAACATCGCTCCTTATATCGATCCCGGTACGCAGCTGATCCTGAACTCGATGCCGCTGCCGAACACGGCGAGCAACGGTACTTACAACTGGATCACGACGAATCTGGTTCAGAACAACCTGTGGCAGGCGAAGGGGCGGATCGACTATGCCCTTTCGGATAAGAACAAGCTGTTCGTGGTGTACAGCACGCAGCGCGGTCACAACGGAGTTCCGCAGGCGGAGTACTACTCGCCTCGTGGAAATCTGGGGGGCATCAATGTCCCGGGTGGAGGTTTGAAGAGCACGGTTATATCTGAGCTCGGCAGCCTGAACCTGACGACGATCATCTCGCCGACGCTCACCAACGAGCTTCAGCTATCCGGGTCATACCTGGATCAGAACTTCGTTCCGGTGAACTTCGGTGCCACTGCCGGCTTCCCGTACGCGGGTCTGTTCAACAATGGAAGCCGAGTTTTTCCGACGCTTGAGGACTATGGCAACGACGGTCTGCCGCTATCGCGGCTTCCGGACGCGAGCTATGGCGGAATCTTTGCGAAGAAGTTTGTGAGGACCGGTTCAGATAACGTGACGAAGGTTCTGGGACAGCATACTTTCCGGGCTGGCTTTTTCTATCAGCTGGATAGCAACAACCAGGTCACTCCGTTTATCGCTACGAATGGAACGGTCAATCAGTACTACTTCCCCGAGACCTTTACGGATCCTGTTGCGGGTTCGATTCATAACACGGGCGCGGTCGGAAGCGGAAGCGGTGGTAACTACCTGGCGAACTTCCTGGAAGGGCACGTCGCCACGTATAACCAGACGAACCTGCAGCCGAAGCCGAACCTATTCTTCGCAAATATCGATGGATATATTCAGGACCACTGGCGGGTAAAGCCGCACTTCACGCTGGACGCAGGTGTTCGCTTTGAACATCTCACGCCGTGGGGTGATGCGCACGGCGCCGGAATTCCGGTGTTCTCTGCCGCAGCCTATGCGGCGGACGTTGCCGCTGGTGTGACGAAGATTGCATCGAGCCTGCCGGGCTTTCGGTACCACGGTATCGACAAGAGCGTTCCTGTAGCGGGTATGGCGACGCGCTGGGCCTTTGTGGAGCCGCGTGCCGGCTTCGCCTGGGATGCATATGGCACAGGAGCGACGATCGTACGAGCTGGTGGCGGCGTGTATCGCGCGCACGACTCGTGGAACGACGCGTCGGCCGGGCTTGGCTCTGTCCAGGGTCAGCGATCGGCGACGACTCAGAACATCCTGTTCTCGTCGATTCATACGCTTCAGGCGAGCGCAACGGCCGGCAACGGCTTTGTCCCGTACAGCAATGTCACGGGCTTTACCGCAAACGACGACCGTCAGCCCGCTACGGTGACCTGGAACCTCGCAGTCGATCAGAAGATGCCAGGAAACATGTTCTTCGAGATCGCCTACGTGGGTAACAAGAGCACGTCGATCCTGAATAACGGATCTACGCAAAATACCAACCTGGACGATCTGAACGCGCTTCCGATCGGATCGCTATTCAAGGCGCAGCCCATCGGCGTTCAGGATGGCTCCGGCAACCCCGTGACGAATGGCGGGACGGTGTATCCACTGCTTCCACCGTTCACGGCACCGAACACGAGCAATCCAAACAACGCCTACGTGGGTGGTCTGGATCAGCAGCACATCGATGCGTTCAAACCATTTCCGCTGTACACCCGTCTTCAGGTTGCGCAGCATAACCTGTACGCGAACTACCATGGCCTGCAGACATCGCTGGTCAAGCAGCAGGGCCGCGCTCTGTTCAGCGTGAACTACACGTTCTCAAAGGCCCTCGGTGTTCTTGGCGGGTACAGCAACGGATACCCGGCCGATCCATTCAACTATCGCAACGACTACCAGGAAGAGTCGTACGATCACCGGCACATCTTCAACGCGGCGTACTCCTACACCGTCGGCCAGGTTGTGAGGAACAAGTTCATTGGCGGCGCGACGAACGGGTGGGAGGTTTCGGGGATCACGAATGTGCAGAGCGGATCGAATCTCCCGTCGATCTCCTCTCCGAACTTCGGCATCGGCGGAACGTTGAACCTGACGGGCCGGGTTAACCCGTTCACCGGTCAGGCGGCTACGCAGTCGTTGGGCATCAGCAATACGAACCTGCTGGGGACACCGGACGTCAACCTCCAACCGACGCTGTTGTGTGATCCACGGTCGCACTCGGGCTCGAAGCAGTACTTCAACGGGAGCTGCTTTGGCCTGAACCCAACGTTAGGTGTGAATGGGGCGTACAAGTTCGGGTTCCTGCCCGGGCCGATGTTCTTCGACACCGATCTGACACTGGCGAAGACGTTCAAGGTGACGGAACGGCAGAGTGTGCAGTTCCGAGCGGCGGCCTTCAACTTCATCAACCATGCAAACACCAGCTTCACCGGAACTGCACCGCACGAGCTGAACCTGCTGCTGACCTCGAGCTCTTCGGGAACGGTGAGCCAGGGACTTGCAGGAGCACGGAGCAACTATGGTGATTTCGGCTTTGCGAACCTGAAGGAAGGCCGGCGCATCATGGAGCTCGCGCTGCGGTACGACTTCTAAGCAACTCCTGAAGCACTGTTGAGCATGCGGCGCTCCTGCGGGGGCGCCGCTCTTTGTTGCGGCTTGCCGAAGAAGGCGGATAAAGGGGAGAATCGAACGATGGCACAAGAGACGAAGACAGCGATTGCAACCAAGGATGCTCCGGCGGCTATCGGCCCCTACACACAGGCGATTCGGGTGGGAGAGTTCCTGTTTACATCAGGGCAGATCGCGCTTGACCCGAAGACGGGAGAGATGAGCACGGGAGACGTGACGCAGCAGACAACACGAGTCCTCGAGAACCTGAAAGCGGTGCTCGCGGAGGCAGGACTGGATATGTCGCATGTTGTGAAGGCGACTGTGTTTATGAAGGATCTGAAGGAGTTTACGGCGATGAACGCCGTCTACGGGAGGTACCTCGCACCGGAGGGTGTGGTGCCGCCGGCGCGGTCAACGGTACAGGTGGCCGCTCTTCCAAAGGATGCCCTGGTAGAGATCGAGTTCGTCGCGCGGGGATGATGCAGTCGACGGTCAAGGGCTCCGAGTGCGATTTGCGGTCTGACGCATCGAATGGAGTGGGAGAACGACCATGGCGCAAGGAACGGGGAGCACAAAGCGGAAGATTGAGAAGACGGATGCGGAGTGGCGGGAGCTGCTAACGCCCGAGCAGTTCCATGTAATGCGCGAGAAGGGTACGGAGCGACCGTTCTCGGGAGCGCTGGTGGACAACCACTCTGACGGGGTGTACCACTGCGCAAGCTGCGACGCGCCGCTGTTCACATCGGACAAGAAGTTTGAATCGGGTTCGGGATGGCCGAGCTTCTGGCTTCCCGTGTCTCCAGATGCGATTGAAGCGCACGAGGATACTTCTTTCGGCATGCGGCGGGTAGAGGTCACCTGCGCGAGCTGCGGAGCGCACCTGGGTCACCTGTTTCCGGATGGACCGAGGCCTACCGGGATGCGCTACTGCATCAACAGTGCGTCGCTTGGCTTCAAGGAAGAGTCACCTAGCAAGTAAGCGACCTCTAGGGGAAACACGAAAAGCCCCAGCTGCCGAGTGCGGCTGGGGCTTCGTTGCAGGGTCCGAGCGATCTAGGCCTTGATGATCTTGCCGGTCTTGATGCAGCTGGTGCAGACGCGCATGCGCTTGCTTCCACCATCGACCTTGGCCTTGACGGCCTGCAGGTTTGGGTTCCACCGGCGGCGGGTGGTGTTGTGTGCGTGGGAGATGTTGTTACCGAACTGCGGGCCCTTGCCGCAGAGTTCACATTTCTGTGCCATGACTGACTCCAATCTTTTCGCTGCAGAGTCTCCGGCCGACCAGTGAAACGGGAGTTCGGGGGTGGAGGTGGTAGGCACGAGCGGATTCGAACCGCTGACCTCTACCGTGTCAAGGTAGCGCTCTAACCAACTGAGCTACGCGCCTGCGAGCGTCTCTTCAGTCTAAACGGAAGCCGCGATGAGGGCAAACGGATTGTGACGGGGCTTCGCGCTAGCCGATGCGCTATCGAGATGCGCTAGGATGCTGAGAGCCCACACCCCCAGGTTCAGCTCGTTCAGGATTGCCGACCAACCGTGCGTTTTCTCAACCAGTTTCGCGCCGCACCTAATCTGCTTACACTTGCGCGACTGTTTCTGATCCCTTATCTGGTCATCGAGATCACGGATGGCCGGTTCCGGATCGCGTTTGCTCTGTTCTTGCTAGCCGGGATAAGCGACGGGCTGGACGGCCTGCTGGCCCGGTGGCTTGGGCAGCATACCCGTCTGGGACAGTACCTGGACCCGATCGCAGACAAGCTGATGCTCAGCACACTGTTCGTCACGTTGACCCATGTGGGGCTGATCCCGAGGTACGTGACGGTTCTGGTCTTTAGCCGCGATCTGGGCATTCTTCTGATTGCAACGCTGCTGTTCGCGACGGGAACGCTGCGGGACTTCCGGCCAAGCCTGTTCGGGAAGTTGAACACCGTCGCGCAGATCCTGGCGCTGGTCGCCGTGTTGAGCGAACGAGTCTTTGCTACAACGGGTAACCCGTTGCAGTTGATGATGTTGCGAGACGGCCTGCTGCGGGGGATTGCAATATTGGCGCCGCTGTCTGCGGCCCAGTATGCTTGGATCGTCATCCGGCGGGTAAATACGCCGGTGGCTCCGGCGGCTTAGATCTCCGCAGAGGTGGTGTCGTCCAGGTGCTCTTCCTCTTCGACGGCCATATCCTCAAACTCGACCGAGTCGAAGACCTCCCCGCACTGCTGGCACTCGACGAATTCAGCGTCTTCCTCGCGGGCGACGACTTTGACGATGGGATGTTTGCAGGCGATGGGCATGATGGGGAGTCGGTGAATGCCTTGGATTCTCCCCTTGACCCGGTTCGTTGTCAATCGCTGATTTGGGAGAGATATCCGCTGAATTGCAGCTGGTGGAGGGTGTTTGCATAATACGACCAAAAAGGTCGGCTATCTATTGCGCCCGGACATTCCGGGACGTACACTTGAGTTTCCGAGGTTGATTGACGGATTTTGATCGTTATCAGTCCGTTGCCGGCTTTGATCTTTGCTCCCATGCTGAGACTGACGAAAAAAGCGGATTACGGTCTGATGGCTCTGAAGTACCTGGCAGAGCAGGCGAATGGTGGGGCTCAGAGTGCGAAAGACATTGCTGAGGCGTACCACATTCCGCCGCAGCTGCTGGCGAAGATCCTCCAGACGCTGGCGAAGTCTGGATTGCTGGTATCGCATGCGGGGACGAATGGCGGATATGCGTTAGCGCGGCCAGCGTCTGAGATTAGTGCATTTGAGGTGATCCGGGCGATCGATGGACCGCTTTTTATCACCAGCTGCATAACGATCCACGGTGCATGCGACCTGGCGGGTCATTGCACCATCAAAGAACCGCTACGCAAGGTGAACGACAGCATCAAGGATCTGTTGAGCGGCATACGGATAGGCGACCTGGTAGAGACTGGAGATGTGGAACACGCACATTCCGGAGCGCCGGTTGGTGGTGGGCTGGTGACGATCGCGGTTTAGGCAAGGCGGTCCGGTGCGCCGGTCAATTGACAAAGATTTTAGCTGGAATGAGTTTTGGGACTTCAGGAGCGAGATGATGAGCAACGAGATGTCGAATAACGGGATGATAGTTACGGAGAGCAGCAAGCCGCTACCGGCGGGCGTGAAGCTGCCGATCTACATGGACAACCATGCGACGACGCCGATGGACCCCCGGGTTCTGGAGGCCATGCTGCCGTACTTCACAGGGACATTTGGGAATGCTGCCAGCCGGAACCACGCCTTCGGCTGGGAGGCGGAGAGCGCTGTCGAGAAGGCGCGGGAGCAGATTGCGAAGCTGATCGGCGCGACGGCGAAGGAGATCATCTTCACCTCGGGCGCGACCGAGTCGAACAATCTGGCGATCAAGGGCATCGCCGAGATGTACAAGGAACGCGGCAACCACATCATCACCCAGGTGACCGAGCATAAGGCGGTCCTCGATACATGCAAGCGGCTGGAGAAGCAGGGCTACCGCGTGACATACCTGCCGGTTCAGGCAGATGGGCTGATCGACGTTGAAGATCTGAAGCGGGCGATTGTGACGGAGGGTGCGGACAAGACGATTCTGGTGACGATCATGTACGCGAACAACGAGATCGGCGTGGTTCAGCCGATCGCGGAGATCGGGAAGATCTGCCATGAGAAGGGCGTGCTCTTCCACACGGATGCGGTTCAGGCGGTCGGGAAGATCCCGGTGAACGTGCAGACGGACGACATCGACGTGCTGTCGCTGACCGGGCATAAGATCTACGGGCCGAAGGGCTGTGGAGCCTTGTATGTCAGGCGTCGCAATCCACGTGTGCAGATTCAGGCGCAGATCGACGGCGGCGGCCACGAGCGCGGAATGCGTTCGGGAACGCTGAACGTGCCGGGCATCGTCGGTCTGGGTAAGGCGTGCGAGATCGCCGGACAGGAGATGGCAGCTGAGGCCGAACGGCAGCGGGAGCTGCGCGACTACATGAAGGAGAAGTTCGAGAAGGCACTGGACTATGTCCACGTGAACGGCAACATGGACCACCACCTTCCGGGCAACTTGAACATGAGCTTCGTGTATGTCGAGGGTGAGAGCCTGCTGATGGGCATCAATGATATCGCGGTGTCGTCCGGTTCAGCATGCACATCGGCGACGCTGGAGCCCAGCTACGTATTGAAGGCTCTTGGCCTGGGCGATGACGTGGCGCACAGTTCTATCCGGTTTGGACTTGGCCGGTTCAACAACAAGGCCGAGGTGGACTACGTCTCGGATAAGTTGATCGACGTGGTGAGCAAGCTGCGTGAGCTTTCTCCGCTGTACGAGATGGTCAAGGAAGGTATCGACCTGACAAAGATCGAGTGGGCGGCACACTAACGAGCGCCGCGGAACCGTCATCAGCGAACCTTTCGTGGGTGGCGCATAATCTAAGCAAGAGACATAGAGGAAACGGACATGGCATACAGCGAAAAGGTAGTAGACCACTACGAGAATCCACGCAACGTGGGTTCGATGGACAAGGCTTCGGACGAGGTTGGAACGGGTCTCGTCGGCGCGCCGGAGTGCGGCGACGTGATGCGTTTGCAGATTCGCGTGAACCCCGAGACGCAGGTGATTGAGGATGCGAAGTTCAAGACGTTCGGTTGCGGCTCCGCCATTGCCTCTTCGTCGCTGGCGACGGAGTGGGTGAAGGGCAAGACCGTATCCGAGGCGCTCGAGATCAAGAACACGGACATTGTGAAGGAGCTGGCGCTCCCGCCGGTGAAGATTCACTGCTCGGTTCTGGCTGAAGACGCGATCCGCGCTGCCATTGGCGACTGGAAGAAGAAAAACAATGTTGCCGAGGGCGTTGGGGCGACTGCGGCGGTCGCGCACTAAGCCATGACCATGGTGAACATACAGATGGGGGGCTCCGCGGCGGTTGTTGCGGAGCCTCAGGCTTCTGGGGCGAAGACTGCCGGCGGAGCGATCCTGAACCCAAATGGGGTCGAGGTTACCCCTGCGACGAAGCTGATCCAGGTGACCGAGAAGGCGTTGAAGCGGATTCGCACAGCAATGGCGAAGGAGAACGTCTCACCGGAGCAGGGCGGGCTACGCGTAGGCATTCTGGGCGGCGGATGCAGCGGTCTGAGCTACAGCATCCGCTTCGATACTCAGCCTCGTGAGCGCGATCGTGTGTACCGCTTTGGTGAAGAGGGCGCCGAGGTGCGGATCTTCGTCGATCCGAAGAGCTTTATCTACCTCGCCGGAATGATCCTCGACTACGAGGAGACGCTGATGCGGCAAGGGTTCAACTTCATCAATCCAAATTCGACAAAGAGCTGTGGCTGTGGATCTTCGTTCTCCTCGTAGCGCACCCTGCGCGAGGAGCTGACAAGCTACATAGTCTTCAACTCTTCAGCGCAACTTTCACGGAGCGCACCAATTTGCTAAGCTTGCGCGCATGCAAGTAAGCTCCGTTGCGCTCGCTTTAGCCCTCCTCTCGTCCATCGTCTCTGCCCAATCTTTTACTCCGGTCCGGGAGCAGAAGAACCTCTCGCCAAAGGCGATCGAGACGCTTCATACATTGGAGACACTGAATTCACTTCCCGTAGGGGAGTGGCGTTTCCACGCGGGCGACCTCCCGCATGGAGAGTCTCCGACGCTTGATGACTCCGGCTGGCCGCTGGTTGGCCCGAAGTCCAAGGCACCGCAGGACGCGGTCTGGTACCGGCGCGTGATCGAAGTGCCTAAGACGCTGCACGGCTACGACATTACCGGGGCGCGCGTTTGGTTCCAGTTCCGTTCGGAGGCGAACGGGCCGATGCCGGAGATTATCTACTTCAACGGACGACGTGTAGCTCTGGGCGATGATCTGGAGCCGATTGTGCTGTTCGAGCCAGCGAAGCCAGGTGACAAAGTACTGGTGGCGGTGAAGTTGTTGAGGACCGTGGATGAGAAGACTTTCTCCGGTGTAAATCTGCGTGTTGAGACGGAAACTAGCTCCACGGGAGCGGGTTCGCGGCCGAGCCCGGAAGACATCCGCACGCAGTGCATCGCGGCGGCGAACCTGCTGCCCGCTCTACCCACTCCACGGCGCGATCTTCTGCCAAAGGTCGAGGAGGCGGTGGCGGCGATCGATATGAAGGCGCTCAACGCAGGGGATCAGCGAGGCTTCGACGCGTCGCTGCGGAGGTCTCAGGAGGTTCTGACGACGCTGCGTCCAGAGCTGGACAAGGTGAAGATCGATCTCGCCGGAAACGCGCATATCGACGCGGCCTGGCTGTGGCCCCGGAGTGAGACGGTGGACGTTGTGAAGCGCACGTTTACGACGGCGCTGCAGCTGATGAACGAGTATCCGGACTACACGTACACGCAGTCCGCCGCACAGTACACGGAGTGGATGGCCGACAAGTATCCAAAGCTTAACGAGCAGATTCGTGAGCGGGTGAAGGAAGGCCGGTGGGAGATTGTTGGCGGGATGTGGGTGGAGCCGGATCTGAACCTGCCGGACGGCGAGAGCCTGGTGCGGCAGCTCCTGGTCGGTCAAAGGTACTTCAAGCAGCAGTATGGGGTGACGGCGCGGATCGGCTGGAACCCGGACTCGTTTGGTTACAATTGGCAGCTTCCGCAGATCTACAAGCGGTCCGGGATGGACTACTTCGTGACGCAGAAGATGCACTGGAACGATGCGAATCAGCTGCCCTTCCGGCTGTTCTGGTGGGAGTCGCCGGACGGCAGCAAGGTGCTGACCTACTTCCCGACCGACTATGTGCATGACAACGTGAATCCGACGCGCATATCGGCAGACTTTGCCGAGTCCGCGGAGAGGAATCCGGGAACGACGGAGATGCTGGATCTGTATGGCATCGGGGACCATGGGGGCGGACCCACACGAGCGATGCTTGAGCAGGCGGACCACTGGATCGGAGCGGGGAAGGCCGGCAAAGACGCCGTGCCAGAGATGAGGTACCACACGGCGCAGAGCTACTTCACCGCTGTTGAGGGAAGGCTGAATCCGGAGTCGCCGACATGGGACTACGACAAGATTGCGAAAGGGTACACGGCACCGGCCGCAACGGCGGATGGCGCGATGGGTGTCCCGACGTGGAAGGACGAGCTCTACTTCGAGTATCACCGCGGTATCTTCACGACGCAGGCAGCACACAAGCGCAATATGCGGGCAAGCGAGGTCGCCACTTTGGACGCGGAGAAGCTTGCGTCACTGGCGTGGCTGAGCGGCAGAGCTTATCCCGCAGACGAACTGACGGAGAGCTGGAAGAAGATCACCTTCAACCAGTTCCATGATTTGGCGGCTGGATCGGGCATCGGCGTGATTTACAGAGATGCGGAGAAGGACTACACGGAGGTGTTTCATAGTGACCGCGAGATTGCGGACGGCGCGATGAAGATGCTGGCGGCTGGGATCGACACGCGGGTGAAGGGTGAGACTCCATTGCTGGCGTTCAATCCCATGGGTTGGGCGCGCAGTGAGACGGTGAAGATTTCGGTACAGCTGCCCGAGACGGCCGCGGGTGTGCGGATTCTGGATGCGCATGAGAAGCCGCTGGTCTCCCAGATCATCTCAACGGACGCGGCCACGCACCGGTTCGAGGTTCTGGCCAGGGTGAATGAAGTTCCGGCTCTGGGGTACACGGTGCTTCATGCGGAGAAGAGCGAGGCGGCACCGGCGAACAGGTCAGAGAGCGACTTGCGGGTTGAGGAGCAGGCGGGGTCGTATGTCCTGACCAACGGGAGGTTGAAGGTTGCGATAGACCGGAAGAGCGGATGCATCACCAGCCTCCTGGCGAAGGGAAGCACCGAGTCGCTGGCCGCGGGAGCGTGCGGAAACCAGCTGCAGACCTTCAAAGACACGCCAAAAAATTACGATGCGTGGAATATTGATCCGGGCACGCTGGATCATATGACGCCGATCGAGGCAGTGGATTCAGTGACGCTGCTGAATCGAGGGCCCCTGCGAGCGACGGTGCGGGTTGCGCGCACCTGGCAGGCCTCGAAGTTTGTGCAGGACATATCGCTCGATGCCGGAGCTGACGTAGTCGATGTCGCCAACGATGTGGACTGGCATGAGACACACGTGCTGTTGAAGGCCGCGTTTCCTTTGGCGGCTGGTGGACCCAAGGCGACGTACGAGATTCCCTATGGGTCGATCGAACGCCCGACCACACGAACGAACAGCTGGGACAAGGCACAGTTCGAGGTGCCGGCCATGCGATGGGCGGACATGGGGGATGCGCAGCACGGGGTATCGGTGCTGAACGATTCCAAGTATGGGTACGACGGGGAGGGGAACACGTTGCGCATTACACTGCTGCGGTCGCCGACATGGCCGGACCCTGAGGCGGATCGTGGACGGCAGAGATTTCGGTATGCAATCTATCCGCATGCGGGTGGATGGAAGCAGGCGCAGACGGTTCGAAGAGGGTACGAGTTGAATTACCCGATTACGACGGAACAGGTGTCGGGGCACACGGGAGCACTGCCGGCAGAGCACTCGTGGGGATCTGTCGAGAACGCGAACGTGACGCTGACGGCGGTGAAGAAGGCGGAAGATGCGGACGCACTCGTCTTCCGCATGTATGAGTGGGCTGGAACGGCGAGCGCGGTGAAGCTGCATGTACCTGCCGGGGCGACGTTTGCCGTCGAGAGCAACCTGATGGAGAAGCCGGAGGGAGAGCATCTCGCGATGAGCGGGGACGTGGTGACCGTTCCGATCAAAGCTTATGAGATTCTGACGGTTCAGGTTTCGTACCCGAAGAGGGAGCATCCGGGTGCGTCGGGCGGCGGCTCGCTCTGATGAGCTACAGGCCGGCGTACCAGTCGTAGCCGAGCCTGGTCCAGTAGTCATCAGGTTTGTCGTCGGTGTAGCTGATGAGACCGATGCGTTTGATCTGCTTATAGCCGTACTTCGTGGGCATGTGCAGGCGTAGAGGCGCGCCGTGAAACTGCGTGAGCGGCGCGCCCATCATCTCGGTGACGAGCAGCGTCTGGGGATGCCGGCAGACCTCCATGTCATAGCCGGTGAAGTAGTCGCCGTTCGGCGTTTCCATGTAGACGTAGCGGGGGGCGCGACCGTTGACCGGAGCGGGTGGATAGGCATCGAGTAGATCCGCCATGCGAACGCCTGCCCAGTGCACGATCTGGCTCCATCCCTCGATGCATTTGAACTGCGTAACTAACTCATGACGCGGCAGCCTGAGGATGTCTTCCAGTGTAAGCAGGAGACCAGGCGTCCCAGGCTTCAGGGTGGACTCGCTTTCTCCGGCCTCTTCCTGGCCGCGGGGCATGCGTTGCGCCCGCAGCTGATGCGTCTCCTCGCCTGCGACCATGGGCTCCGGCGCCATCTTCTCTGCGGTGTTCGCCGATGGTGCGACCTTGGTGTCATGACCTTGGTCTTCAGCGGTTGCCGCGTCACTGTACTTGTACTCCCATGCGGTTACGTCCCGGACAAAGCGGGGGTGCTGCTCCGCGTCTCGCGCACCGACCAGTTGAAGCCGCCAGCTTTCCGGGACCAAAGGCTGCTTGAGGCCGTAGACGCCGTTTACTCGAAGTGTCTCGGCCCTGCTGGGAGGGTAGGTTGGGGCGAGGGCGTGCTCCTCAAAGAGTCCCCGTGAGAGGGCGGCGTTTGTCTCCAACGCATGGCGGATAGGTGCAGGCTGCATCTCTTCGCTGTGACTGCTTTCAACCCATCTCCAGAAGCCGTACGCGCCCGCGACGCCTGCCGCAGCGAAGGCGAACGAACGGCGAGTATGGCGGCGCGATTTTGCAAGGACCTGGGCGTCAGCTTCTTGATCCCGTCGTGGGTCAGTTGCTGCGGGAGGCTGTTGAAGATCATCGATGTCGGCCATTACCAGGTCCTCCGTTCGGCCTCAAGAGAGGGCTCCTCGGTGCGTTTGACCTCGAGCCCACTCACCATGCTGCGGAAGTTGTTCCAGCCGGCAAGAATCACCTGGCCAACATGGACGAAGAAGAAGCCAACGAATGCCAGGGTGAGCCAGAAGTGCTCCCAGCGTGCCATCTCGTAGCCGCCGAGCAACGTGGTGAGCCAATGGAGTTGAGTGGGTTTGTAGATCGCAAGGCCGGTAAGAAGCGATCCGGCTGCCATCAGGATGACGCTGGTGTAAGCAATCTTCTGAGCGCCGTTGTACTTCTTCTGCGGCGGAAGACCTTTACGCAGGTGGAGGTCGACGAGAGTAACCTGAATGGCTTCGCGGAGGCTATTTCGGTTCGGGATCAGAAAACGCCACTCCCCGGAGATGGCGGTGTACAGGACGTACGCGACGCCGTTCAGGGCAAAGATCCACATGAAGAAGAAGTGATTTCCGAGGCCCTGGGTCACATGATACGGAGCGTTGATGAGCTTGTAGAACCATTCTGGAAAGAAGCGCAGAAGCGTTAGCTTGCCTACCCCGATGCGGTAGACGGCGTGCGGGTGCTGGTACGCGTTGTCGGAGTCGTTCCAGTAGATGAGAAGGCCGCTCCAGATCATTACGAACAGCACCGGGAAGTTGATCCAATGCATCCAGCGAATCGCGAGGGGATGTTTGCGCTCGAGGCGAATGGCCGCAGAACCCGGTGATGGGATGTGCGGTTCGGCGGGACTACCGGCCAGCGATTCAGGTTGATCCATGGCTACCCCAGGCGACGATGGGCAAAGTGTAGCTGAGCGCGGACGATAGGGATGTAAGAAACTCCGCATGGCACTGTAAAGTTTCCGAGTGGGGTAGCACCGCGTTAGCGAAGAGCTTCGCTTCTGAAGCGCGATGGTGTGAGGCCTGTAGCTTTGCGAAACGTGGCGGAGAAGTGCGCGTGATCGGAGAAGCCGAGGTCAACCGCTATCTTAGTGATGGGAGCGGTATCCCCACGCAGATGTGACTTTGCGCGCTCGATCCTGCGTTGGAGGACGTATCGGTGGGGGCTGACGCCGAGGGCCGTTCGGAAGACTTCGCCGAAGCGATCGGGGCCAAGGCCGGCCAGTTCTCCCAGATGCTCGAGATGAAGATCGCTGCCGAGGTTTGCGTCAATGTAGTCGCAGACGATCTGAACTCGGTGCATGGCATGAGAGTTGTCCGTGCGCCCTGGTGTTCTGCGCGCGGGCTGTTGCATTCGGAGGAGCAGCGAGACGAGAGATGTGGCGAGCGACTCGGCATAGAGCGCGCCGTAACTGCCATCCTGTTCCACGGCCTGCAGGAGCAGATGCGAGATCATGCTCAGGTCGGAGTTGTAGAAGCAGAGGTCGCCGCGAAACTCCGTTCCCCGCGGCAGCTCATCGAGGTTGTTGACCGCAACCCGGCGAACGAACGCGGGATCGAGGTGAAGATGGAGATCGCATGGTGTGCCCTCTGCCATGTACTTCCAACGCCAGTAGCTCTCCTCGCCTGCCGGGACAAGAGAGGCGGCTCCTTCGCGGCCGATCTCCTCGCGACTTGCACCGGCCCAGCGATGCTCGTGCTGGGTGGGTACAGCGACGATGAAGTTCAACAGGTGATGGTCGAGCGCGGGAAGGGAGATCTCGCCTGCAGAGTGGCCCCGGACGATCTCTACACGGAAGCCGTGCCAGCCAAGCTGGTCGCTACTCTTCGTCAGAGTGTAGGGGACGTACTGCGCGAAGTCCTCCGACCTGACGGTTCCGTTTCGTCTATCTCTCATAGGGATTGCCTGAAAGAGCCGCAGACCTTGACCTGATCAGAGTACGACACGATTTACATGCTGAACGTTAGCGAATTTGTACGTGAACGCGTGAGCCCAGCGAATCGGTAAACGAGACCTCACGGTCGGACATATCAGCCTGCTTTCCAGCTTCGGCGGTTCCGGGTACGGCCTGATCGGAGGGCGTGACGCAAAGCATGCCCTGGATACACGTTAGACCGGTTGGGGAGCCGGGCAGCCGGTTGTAGTTCTGGACCACAAACATCTGGCGACCGCCGTCTTCCTGGACCAGAACATCGTTGGAGTAGTTGATGAAGACTCGTGCGTCTGGAACTGCCACACCGTTGCGTTCTACCTTGCCGAGGGGATCGCGGAGGAAGAGGCGCTGGTGGTAAACGACGGCAAGCGCAATGAGAGCAAGAGTGAGGAGCACGATGAACTTTCGCATGACAATTACTTCTTTCCCTCGTGATAGTCCTGTTCCGTGTTGATACTCCAAAGAGCCGCTTTGTCGATGTGGCCTGCGACGATGCCGTCGACAGCAGTCATGGCTGTGAGCATACTGTGATCCTGGTTGTTGTACTTGTGCATACCGTTGCGCCCGATGAGAACGAGGTTTTCAAAGGTGTCTGTGAAGGCGCGCAACTCGTCGAAACGATTGTAGGTGCCGAAGTAGGCGGGGTAGGTTTTAGGAACACGGACGACGTGCGCGTCCAAAACATCGGCGGGTTCGAGGATGCCGATCTTTGCGACTTCAGAGATGGCGAAGCGCTGGAGATTTTCGTCAGGCATCTTCCAGAGATCGTCGGTCTCGTAACAGAAGTACTCGAGGCCAAGCCACACCTTGGTTGGATCCGCGACGAGGTGCGGACTCCAGTTGTTGAAGATCTGTAACCGACCCAGGAGCACATCCGGCTCCTGAACGTAGATCCATGTGTCTCGAAGAAGGGTGCTGTCGTTTTCCCTGATCTTCAGCTGATTGACAAGCAGGCCGACGGTTATGAAATCCCGGTATTCGAGGCCCTGGCTCACCTCGCGAACCTCTGGCGGGACTGGAGTTCCTACGGCTTCGATAAGATCCTTCATGGGCATGGTGGAGAAGAAGAGCTCGCCGGGGAATGTTTCGATGTCTCCGGTACTCGTTTCGACAGAGACGGAGGAGACCTGCCGGGTGACGGCCGAAGGTTGGCCAACTCCTGGCGTGTTGCGAGCGGGATCGCAGGTGATCTGAACGACCTTGCAGCCGGTGTGGATCTCACCGCCGAGCGTGATGATCTGTTCAGCGACGTGCTCCCACAGCTGCCCGGGGCCGAATTTGGGGTAGAGGAAGCGCTCGATGAGGCTTGTGTCTGTTTGCTTCTGGGAGAGATCGCTTTTGCGCGGCTTCAGAAGGTTGCGGAGGAAATGTTTGACTGCGGTCGTGAGGCTGAGGCCCTTGATGCGCTGTGCGCCCCATTCGGCGGAGATGCGATCACAGGATGTCCCCCAGACCTTTTCGGTGTAGCTTTTGAAGAAGGTCAGGTACAGCTCGCGGCCGAAGCGATTGATGAGGAAGTCTTCAAGGCTGCGCTCGGGTGTGATCCTGCGGAATCGCGCGCGAAGATAGCTCACGCCTACCCGGATGGTGCGGAGGAGGCCAAGGTTGGCGAGCGTCGTGGACGTGAGGCGGATGGGATAGTCGAAGAAGCGGCGGAGATAGTAGATCCGACTTTTGCGTGGGCGGATGAGCATTACCAGGTCGGGGTCGGCAGGGGCCGGAGGTGACGACGGTTTCGGCCACCTTCTGATCTGCGGCAGGCCCGATGTCGTCACTGTCGAAGTCGTCAGGGGTGTGGTGGAGGTTGAGAGGACCAGCGCCGCGGAGGACAGGCTCTTCGGGAAGGTTCGCGGGGACAGCGACGACGCGCTGCTTGCCCTGATAGCTGATATTTGCGGTACTGCCTTCCTGGATTTCGGGAGGCATCAGGTCCATCCACCACTGCATGACGCGGTCGCTCTTGGAGAAGAAGCGGTGGCCGCCGATATCCATGCGGTTGCCCTTGTAGCGGATGGTGCGGGAGATGCCGCCGATCTCGTCGGAGGCCTCGAGGATGACGGGCAGGATGTCGGTGCGGCGCAGGAGTTCCAAGGCGGCTGTGAGGCCGGCCGGTCCGGCCCCTATGATGATCGCTCGTTTAGGCATTCGCTGCTTCGTCGTTATGGCGTGTGGTCCCCCCCGTACTTTCTGCAAAGTCTTCGAAATAGGGACTTTGGCTCGAAGTACCCGGGGGTACTCCCCAGAGACCGCGGAACTCCTGTGTTGGCAGCCTTCTCTGCTCTGTGATCATTCTAGCGAGTGGGAGCGGGTCGGTGCGCCAGTGACGCTCGCGGCCTGTGCGGTCCCAGAAATAATCAGAGTCGTGTGCGCTGTTCTTTCGGGCAAGTACGCGATGGGATGCTCATCCCGGCGCGGCGATGGGTCCATCTTGATGCGTCAGGCGGTCGCGCTTTGAGGAATCGATGGCCCTCCTAAACGGGAGCGGCGGGTGACGGAAAGTGTCGTTTCAGGCGAAGGAATGGTGTTTCGAAGTAGCGGAAGCTGAGCTCCGCAAGCCGGGGTCACCCGCGCTTCTGGGAATTACGCCCGATCTCGCCGCAGACCCTGGCTTGGGTGCGCACAGGAGCGGTGGATTTCGACCCGACTCCTTTGTTCAGGCGGGCCGAGCACTCCCATCAAGCGATGGGGCGAGCCCCACGGTGAAAGTGAGGCCGGTGGGGCTGGCGTCTGCGATGACGCGGTCGCCGTGCAGGACGGAGCCGTCGAGGATTTTGAGGGCGAGCTTGTCCTGGACCATGCGTTGGATGGCTCGCTTGAGGGGGCGGGCTCCGTAGGCGCGGTCGTAGCCGGCCTGGAAGATAGCGTGGCGTGCGGCGTCAGTGAGTTCGAGTGTGATGCGGCGGTCAGCGAGGAGGTTCTGGAGGTCCTTGAGCCGCAGATCGACGATGTGGGTGAGTTGCTCTTCTCCGAGCGGGTGGAAGACGACGATGTCGTCGACGCGGTTGAGGAACTCCGGGCGGAACTGCTGGCGGAGGGAGTCCATGACGCGTTCCTTTGCGTCGTTGAAGCCTTCTTCGCCTTCGGCCCAGGCTGTCATCAGGGCGGAGGCTCCGACGTTTGAGGTCATGATGAGGACGGTGTTCTTGAAGTCGACGGTGCGGCCCTTGGAGTCGGTGAGGCGGCCGTCGTCGAGGACCTGGAGCAGGACGTTGAAGACGTCGGGGTGCGCCTTTTCGATCTCGTCGAAGAGGACGACGGCGTAGGGGCGGCGACGGACGGCTTCGGTGAGCTGACCGCCTTCGTCGTAGCCGACGTATCCCGGGGGCGCGCCGATGAGACGGGCGACGGCGTGCTTTTCCATGTATTCGGACATGTCGATGCGGACCATGGCGGCCTCGTCGTCGAAGAGGAACTCGGCGAGGGCGCGGGCGGTCTCGGTCTTGCCGACGCCGGTGGGGCCGAGGAAGATGAAGCTGCCGATGGGGCGTTTGGGGTCAGAGAGGCCGGCGCGTGAGCGACGGATGGCGTTCGCGACGGCTTCGATGGCCTCGTTCTGGCCGACGACGCGCTCTTCGAGGCGGCCTTCCATCTGGACGAGCTTCTGCATCTCGCCTTCAAGCATTTTGGAGACGGGGATGCCGGTCCACTTGGAGACGATGGCGGCGATGTCTTCTTCGTCGACCTCTTCTTTGAGCATGCGGGAGGGTTTGCCGGCGACGCCTTTGGAAGCTTCGGCGCTGGCGTGGGCGTTGTCCTCTGCGACGGCGGCGTCCTGCTGGGCGTTGAGTTGGCGGAGCTCGGCCTCGAGTGCGGGAATTTCGCCGTACTGGAGCTCTGCGGCGCGCTGGAGGTTGCCCTTACGGGATCTCTTCGAGATGCTGGAAGCGCAGGGTTTCGAGCTGCTCTTTGAGCTCGGCGATGCGACCGATGGCACCGCGCTCGGACTGCCAGCGGGCGCGGAGGGCGGTGACGCGCTCCTTGATCTCGCCAAGCTGCTTTTCTACCGTTTGGAGACGCTCCTGCGAGTTGGGATCCTTTTCACGGCCGAGAGCGGCGCGCTCGATCTCGAGGGACGTGGCCTCGCGTTCGAGGTCGTCGATCTCGACGGGTACGGAGCCGATCTGGATGGCGAGTGCGGCGGCGGCCTCGTCGACGAGGTCGATGGCCTTGTCGGGGAGGAAGCGGTCGGAGATGTAGCGATGGGACAGGGTTGCGGCGGCGACGATGGCGGCGTCCTTGATGCGGACCTTGTGGTGTGCCTCGTACTTTTCTTTAAGGCCGCGCAGGATGTTGATGGTGTCCTCGACGTTGGGCTCGCCGACGTAGACGATCTGGAAGCGGCGTTCGAGGGCTGCGTCCTTTTCGATGTACTTCCGGTATTCGTTGAGGGTTGTGGCTCCGATGGCACGAAGGCCGCCGCGGGCGAGCGCGGGCTTAAGCATGTTGGAGGCGTCCATGGCGCCCTCGGCAGCGCCGGCGCCGACGAGGGTGTGGAGCTCGTCGATGAAGAGGATGATCTCGCCGTTGGACTCTTCGATCTCTTTGAGGACGGCCTTGAGTCTGTCTTCGAACTCGCCGCGGAACTTGGCTCCGGCGATCATGGCACCGAGATCGAGGGCGCAGAGGCGCTTGTTGCGGAGGATCTCCGGGACGTCGCCGAGGAAGATGCGGCGGGCGAGGCCTTCGACGATGGCGGTTTTGCCGACGCCGGGCTCGCCGATGAGGACCGGGTTGTTTTTGGTGCGGCGGGCGAGGACCTGGATGACGCGGCGGATCTCCTCGTCGCGGCCGATGACAGGATCGAGCTTGCCGCGACGAGCGAGTTCCGTGAGGTCCTTGGCGTACTTCTCGAGTGCCTGGAACTTGCCTTCGGGGTTCTGGTCGGTGACGCGCTGGGACCCGCGAACGGCCGTGAGAGCTTTGAGGATGGCGTCGCGGGTGCCGCCGAATGCGGCCAGGGCGAGCTGGACGGGATCCTTCTTTGCGTCTGCGAGTGCGAGCAGCAGGTGCTCGGTGGAGACGAAGTCGTCTTTGAAGTTGGCGGCTTCGTTTGCGGCCTGCTCGAGGACCTTCTGTGCGGCAGCGGAGAGGTTGGGCTGGGATCCGCCCTGGACCTTGGGCAGCTTGCCGATGGCGGCGGTGAGGCCGGATTTGAGTTCGGCGACGTCAACGCGCACACGCTCGAGGACGGGCAGGACGATGCCCTCGCGGTCCTCGAGGAGGGCGGACATGAGGTGCAATGGAAGAACCTCAGGGTTGCCGTTTTCGCTGGCGATGCCTTGTGCGGCCTGTACGGCCTCCTGGCTCTTTGCTGTCAGTTTTTCCCACTTGATTGCCATTGGTGTTCTTTCACGAGACGTCTGGAGCTGGCGGAACTGGATGTCTTTGCATACACGAGCGGGAGGCCGCCACCCTGGACATGCCTCCCGCTCCGAACACGTTCCACGAGTGCTTACGACCTCTGGTTCGCTTCAACCTGCTTTGGTGCGCTTGCGCTGTTGCTGAGCTCGACCTTGATCTGCTTGGGCTTGGCCTCGGCCTTCTTGGAGATGGAGATTTTGAGAACGCCATTCTCGTAGGACGCTTTGACGGTGTCGGTGTCGACGGTCTGCGGGAGGGTGAAACTGCGGACGAAGCTACCGAATCGGCGCTCGATGCGGTGGAAGTTCTCTTCCTTCTCTTCGGCCTCGAACTTACGCTCGCCGCGGACGCTGAGAGTCTGATTTTCGACACGGATGTCCAAGTCTTCCTGCCGGATGCCGGGTATTTCGAGTTTCAGAGCGACGTGCTGGGCGTCTTCGTAGATGTCTACCGCGGGGATGAAGCTGCCGCTTGAGAGCGATTCGCTCTCCTGGCCGGAGGGCCGTGCGAAGTCATGGAAGATGGAGTTCAGACGGTTCTGGAGGACTGCGACATCTTCAAGTCCACTGCGGAAGGGGCTGAGACGAGTGATAGTCATGGAAGTTTGCTCCTCAATCTGAGATCTGGGCCGCGTCCTTCTTGCTGGCCTGAGTATGAGACGGGTGATCGCACAAAAAGGTTGCAGAAAATATGAGCGTGATGGGCTCATGTATAAGAAGACTCCACGAGGGCAGAGCGGGTGTGGTGCGTAAGTGGTACTTCGTGGCAGGAAAGTCGAGCATTCAGATGGACTTAGGGCAGGTAGGCTCACCTCTGTGTGACTGTTGGACTGGAGTCTGCCTTGAGCTGCCGAATGAGATTTTGTGGAGTTGTTTCTGCCTTGGTGTTGGGAGTGGGACTTGTTTCGGGATGTGGGTCGGCTCCGATAAGCACCATGCCTTCCCCGCTGCCCGCCTCGAGCGCGTCCGGTGGGGGTGTGGCGGCGCAGGGGACCGGAGTGCACGGTAAAGCGAAGTCCGGGCCACTGGCCGTTTCGGGTTCGCGGATCTACCTCCTGGCGGCAAATACGGCTGGTTATGGAGCACCGAGCGTGTCGCTTCTGCAGGCTGGAGCACCGGGTGTGGGTACCGATGCAATTGGGACCTATGTTACGACGGATGCTGCGGGAGCGTTTCAGTTTGGTGGGCTGTACAGATGTGTGCCGCACCAGCTGGTCTACGTGCTGGCCAGGGGCGGACGGACGCTTGGAGCGGAGGCAGACGACCCGGGGCTGGCGCTGATCTCCTTGCTGGGAAGCTGCCCGGACGCGGGTGACTTCTCTGGCGTCGTGCAGTTCATTAACATCAGCGAGGCCTCCACGGTGGCAAGTGTGTATGCATTGTCAGGCTTTATGACGGACGCGGCTCATTTGAGTTCCGCCCCGACGGAGAAGTCCTTTCACGGGATGGCGAACGCGTTCGCGACGGCCTCAAGCATCTTCGACGCCGCGACAGGGCGGGCTCTTACGGAGACGCCGCAGGGGAGCGGAATCGTTCCGCAGGCCGAGATCAACACCCTGGCGAACATGTTGGTTCCGTGTGTGAGCTCATTTGCAAGCTGTGATGCTCTGTTCAGCCAGTCGAAGGGGAGCGATGGCGTGACTCCAACGGACACGGTTTCGGCGCTGCTGAACATAGCCAAGAACCCGGGGGCGAATGTACCGGCGCTGTTCGCTCTCTCGCAGGGCGCCGCGGCGTTCGGCCCGGTGCTGGATGCTGCGCCAAATGACTGGACGGTAGCGATTACGTTCTTTGCGGAGAACATGGCGGGGGCGTACTTCCCTGCCTTCGATTCAGCTGGAAACCTTTGGGTACCGGGGTATGCGAACAATACGCTGACCGAGTTCGACCCGCTGGGGAACATCCTCTCGGGGAGCTCGGGGTTTACCGGAGGGGGGCTGAGCCAGCCGTTCTCCGTGGCCATCGACGACCATGACAATGCATGGGTGAGCAGCTACGGCGGGGCCGCGGCGGGAGCGTCTGTTTCGGAGTTTGCGGCATCGGGGCAGGCGGTGACGGCGAACGGGTTTACGTGTGGAGCCGAGTGCAGCTTTCTGGCGATCGACGCATCACAGAATCTCTGGGTATCGGGCGGCCCACAGGTAGAGACGCTGAGGAGCTCCGGGACGGCAGTGTCCAGCTTCTCGACAAACACCTTTGCCTCCGGAGTCGCGATTGACAGCCGGGGTCATGGATGGGTGGTGGGCCAGGGGCGCAATCTCTTCCGCCTCACGCTGCCGGGGAAGACGGAGCAGTTCAGCGAATCGGTGACGGCGGCCTCCGGCACGGAGATAACGCCGGTTGCGGTGGACGGCTCGGATAACGTCTGGTTTGCGAGCAGCAGGATGAATGCACTGGGGAAGCACGACAGGAACGGTTTCGCTGTATCGCCGGCGGGTGGGTACAAGGGCGGTGGGTTGAAGGGGCCGTCCGGGATTGCTATCGATGGTGGAGGCCTGGTTTGGGTGGCGAACCGGGACGGAAACTCGATCTCGGAGTTTTCGAACTCGGGGGTGGCGCTCTCTCCGGCGGGAGGGTACCAGGCGGTCGGAGTCAGTAATCCTCGCGGGATCGCTGTGGATGCGTCTGGAAATGTTTGGATCACGAACTTCACCGGGAACTCGGTTACGGAGTTTCTGGGACTTGGGGTGCCTACCATCACACCGATCACGCCGAGCTCTCATGGTCAGCGTCCTTGAGTGAGGGAAGACGCGGCGAGCTGGTCGGGTTGATATAACTTCTTTAGGGCAGTGGCTCCGGTTGGCTGACCTTTGAAGGAGATGTCAACATGCGATTTTCGAATCGGCTGTGTGCGATTGCGCTTTTGGGTGTGAGTGCGGCGGTGGTGTACGCGACCGAGCCGGGCGCGACATCGGTAAAGGTGGGGAGAACTATGGAATATCCGAAGGCTCGGGTAAGCGATCAGGTGGACGACTACTTCGGTACCAAGGTGCGGGACCCGTACCGGTGGATGGAGGATGTTGATTCGAGTGAGGTAAAGAGCTGGGTGGATGCGGAGAATCAGCTTACGCGAGGGTACCTCGATGGGGTTCCGGGCCGGGAGAAGATGCACACGCGGCTGATGGATCTCACGAACTTCGAGCGGTACACGGCGCCCGAGCGGAGGGGGTCGAGGTATTTCTACACGCACAATACGGGTTTGCAGAACCAGAACGTCGTGCTCTGGCAGGAGGGTCTGAAGGGCGAGCCCAAGGTGCTGCTGGATCCGAACACGATGTCGAAGGACGGAACGGTCGCGTTGAGCGGGATGAGCGTCACCGAGGACGGACGGCTGGCAGCTTACTCCATTGCCGATGCGGGAAGCGACTGGGTGAAGTGGCATGTGCGTGAGGTAGAGACGGGCAAGGACCTCCCGGACTTGGTGGAGTGGTCGAAGTTCAGCGGGGCGTCGTGGCTGAAGGATGGATCGGGATTCTTCTATGAGGGGTACGGTGTCCCGAAGGATGCGGGAACGAAGGATGCGCCTTCCCTGAAGGCTGCGAACTACTTTCACAAGGTCTTCCTGCACAAGCTGGGTACGCCTCAGAGTGAGGATGTGCTGGTCTTTGAACGGCCGGACGACAAGGAGCTGAATGTTGCGGCCGCGGTAACGGAGGATGGGCAGTACCTCATCCTGTACTCGATGAAGGGAACCAGCCCGAACAACGAGCTTTCGATCAAGGACCTGACGCATCCGGGGGCTCCGGTGATCAAGGTGGTGACGACGCCCGATGCGGTGTACCAGCCGATCGCAAATGACGGGACGAAGTTCTGGGTGAAGACGACGCTCGATGCGAAGAATGGGAAGGTGATCGCGATCGATCTGAAGCATCCAGACCGGGCAGATTGGAAGACGGTCGTTCCCGAGACGAAGAACAGCCTGGAAGGCGTGTCGATGGTCAACGACACGCTGATCGCGAGCTACCTGGAAGATGCGAAGACGATGGTGGAGCTGCACCGGCCGGATGGAGGTCTGATCGAGAGGCTGACGCTGCCATCGATTGGGACCGCGACTGGATTTGGCGGTGAGCGAAGGGACAAGGAGACGTTCTTTCAGTTCTCAAACTTCGTCACGCCCGGAACAATCTATCGGCTCGACATGGCGACACGCAAGGTGGAGCTCTACCGAGCGCCGAAGCTGAAGTTCGATCCGGCAGCGTTTGAGACGAAGCAGGTCTTCTACAAGAGCAAGGATGGGACGCGTGTGCCGATGTTCATCACGGCGAAGAAGGGGCTGGTGCTGAACGGTCAGAATCCGACGCTGCTGTATGCCTATGGCGGCTTCAACATATCGCTGATGCCGGAGTTCAGCGCGGCGCGTCTGCTGTGGATGGAGATGGGCGGTGTATACGCACAGCCCGGTCTTCGGGGAGGCGGCGAGTACGGCGAGGCGTGGCATGAGGCCGGCACCAAGCTTCACAAGCAGAATGTATTCGACGACTTTATCGCGGCGGCGGAGTGGCTGGTAGCGAACAAGTACACGTCACCCCGTAAGCTGGCGATCAATGGCGGAAGCAACGGCGGTCTGCTGATGGGTGCCGTCGAGACGCAGCGACCGGAGCTGTTCGGGGCGGTTCTGGCGCAGGTAGGCGTGATGGACATGCTGCGCTTCGACAAGTTCACGATCGGGTGGGCCTGGAAGGCAGACTATGGAGCTCCGAGCGAGAATGAGGCGGAGTTTCATGCCATCTACAAGTATTCGCCGGTGCACAATGTACGGCCGGGGATGACGTATCCGCCAACCCTGATTATGACGGCGGACCACGACGACCGGGTGTTCCCGGCGCATAGCTTCAAGTTCGCTGCGGCGATGCAGGCAGACCAGGTAAAGGACGGTCCGCCCGTCCTGATCAGGGTGGAGACGAGAGCGGGGCACGGAAGCGGGATGCCACTCTCGAAACGGGTCGAGCTATCGGTGGATCAGTATGCGTTTCTGGTCAAGGAGCTTGGGATGGAGCCGTCTCTACCCTAACAATCGAACCGGAGAAGGGGTTATTCGGTGTGGGCGTCCGTTGCGAATGTTGGTGACATTTCGCCCGGAACACCGCATGCTACTTCTTCCGGGGCTGAGATTCAGGTCGATCAAGGTTGTGTGCGATTTCTGAATCCAGCATCGTCCCCACCACGTCAGATCAGTACGAAGGGAAAAGACGATGAGACAAAAACTCCTATTCGCACTTCTGATCTCGATGGTTCCAGCAGGTTTGATCGCACAGCCGCGAACGACTACCGTTCACCTGCATCAGCAGAGCTTTCATGATCGTGGGCCTCGCATTCATGACCGCGCCCCACGGCCCCACATGAGCACCGTGAGCAGCCGCTCGTAGATCAAGCCGGTGTTTCAGCGACCCAGAGTTACAGTGAGGCCTTCTTGATGAAGGCCTCTAGTTTTTGAGGGTCCTTCCGGCCGGGGGAGGACTCGACGCCGCTGGCGACGTCTACGCCCCATGGAGCGAGTCTTCGGATCGCTTCCTGTACGTTGTCTGGATGAAGGCCTCCGGCGACGATCAGCTTCAGGTGTCCTAACTCTGCATGGAAGATTGGTGCAGCTGCGCTCCACTCAAAGGCGACACCTGTGCCCCCCGTGGATTTGCCGACCTTTGAGTCCACCAGAACGCGGCTGACCGCGGGTGCCTGTCGAATCTGCCGGAGCTGCGTTTGAAGATCCACGATTAGGGACGACACGTCCTGGGTGATATCCCAGTGAACGGTCTGCGTGATGTTGACGGCTGGGCCAAGAGCTCGGGCGAGTTCTTCGACGAGCGTCGCACTGAATCTGCCGTGGAGCTGGATGCCTGACAGGCCGGCTTCGCGGACGGTCGCGATGATCTCCGGAGCATCCTGAGTATCGAAGACGCCGATGCGCTCGATGTGCGCGGGGAGTGACGATGTGATCGCTGCTACCTGGGCTGCGGTCACGTGACGAGAGCTCCTGGCGAACACAAAGCCTACGGCCGCGGCTCCGAGATTGGCAGCCAGCAGAGCGTCAGCGATATTCGTGTTGGCACAGATTTTGATCCACATAGGGCGGCAGATTCGGATCTTCGACGCGGTAGTCGAAGAGGAGCTAGATATTTTGTGAGTACTGACGATCCAGAAGGAGGGCCAGAGCGGCGGCTGGCTCGGGCTGACGCATGAGGGCCTCACCGATGAGAAACGCCTGGTATCCACCAGCGCGGAGGTTGGCGATATCCTGAGCGGTACGAATGCCGCTTTCGGCGATGCGGAGCACATCCGGTGGAAGCGCCTCTGCCAGGAAGAGGAGCGATTCGATCTTCACGTTGAAGTTGCGAAGATCACGACTGTTTACGCCGATGATCGTGGATCCCAGCTGAACGGCGCGATCGATCTCCTCGTGATCGTGAGCCTCGACGAGGACGTCCAACTCGAGGTCAGTGGCGAAATCGTGCAGCAACTGGAGTTTCTCGTCGGTCAGAGCAGCGACGATCAGGAGAACTGCGTCGGCACCGGATGCACGCGCTTCGAGGATCTGAAAGGGATCGAGGATGAAGTCTTTGCGGAGGCAGGGAATGCCTACAAGGGAGGACACCGATTCGAGGTCATCGAGTGAGCCCTGAAAGAACTCAGTATCGGTAAGAACGGACAGAGCCGCGGCTCCTGCTGCTTCGAGGGAAGGCCCAAGGTCCGCAGGTCGGAAGTCGGCGCGGATCAAGCCGCGTGAGGGAGAGGCCTTCTTGATCTCCGCGATGATGGCGGGGGCAGTGGTATCCATAGCGCGGAGCGCGTCACCGAAGCCGCGGGGCCTGTGAGCGACTGCGCGACGCTCCAACGCAGGTAGATCTGCCGCGTCCTTGCGTTCGGTCAATTCAAGCAGTGTGTGGGCGAGGATCTGATCCAGCTGGGTTGCCATTCAGATTCATTCTAGAGGCGAATGAGCTGAAACGCGTTGGGGCCGGTTATGTGGGTAGTGGGCCAGTTTGAGTTTGAGGAGATTCGGTGGGATGATTGCATCGGCCGAAAGAAGGAGGAGGGATGAAACTCCGAATTCCAATTTGGGCGTGTCTGGGTGCGCTCGTCGCCGTATTCTGGGCGGCCTACATCTCAGTGACGCATTCGAACCTGCTCGGTACTGGCGGGGTCGGCCGGGCTCTCGTCTATCTCACCTGCCCCATTGCGATCGCCGGCAGTCGCCCGCAGAGCTTCTACTTCGTCCTTCTTGTGAATGCTGTCACGTATGCGCTGGCGGGTGCAGTTGTCGAAGCCATGCGGCGGTACTACTACAGACGTCGCCTGCTTCGAAATTGACCAACTACCCATAATGGGCGGGTCTGCGGCTTATTGTGGGAGGTGAGGTCGCTCGGGGGCGCGATCAGAGAACCGCGACGTTCAGACCTGGGTGAGACTTTGGTGCCGAAGAGAGGACTCGAACCTCCACACCCTTGCGAGTACATGGACCTGAACCATGCGCGTCTGCCAATTCCGCCACTTCGGCACATCATCACAGCCGTCCCGAATGGGTTCGGGACATGGCGACCGTGAGAGGTAAGTGTTACAAAGGCTGGCGGTCCGTGTCAAACAGGGCATCGTGAGGTTAGATCGGGAGCCTTATGATGGAGACAAACTGCGAGGCAAAGACAGAGCCGCCGCGAAACGGAGACAGGACACAGGATGAGTGATGCGGGAAATGGAAGAGCGGACCAACAGGTCATTCCGGAAGAGATTGCGATCGAGATCCGCAGGATCGCGCACGATCTATCCAATGCACTGGAGATCATCGTACAGACGAGCTACCTGCTTGGCACCGCCGAGCTAAAGACGCCGGCTTCCGATTGGCTTCGCATGCTCGACGGTGGTGTGCAGAAGGCTCTGGATTTGAATGGCTCGTTGCGGACTTATGTGCGGGACCACTCGCCTCGATGATGTGAGTGGAGGGCTCCGTGGCAGGAGGCGGGGCTCCCTGTACGGTTCAGACTGAGCGGCTCCTGGAGGTGGTGCCGGTCTTGGTCTTCTTCGCAGCTTTTCCGGTCGAAGTACTCTTTGACCCGGCCTTGCTGGCGCCTGCCACTTTCTTCGCGGTCCGTTTGGGGCTGGCTGCCGACGCTGCGAGTGAAACACTCGGTGCGGGATCAGCACTGACTGCAACAGCTGTTCCCGCCGTTTGCGCGGCCAGGCGGGAGAGCTTGGCTGCATGCGAGCTGAACAGCTTTTCAATCTGCTGCAGCAGAACGCGTGTCTGCGTGGCCTTGATCAGGATTTTATCCGGCCCAGTTCCATCCCAGCCGATCTCGTCATCGGGGAACGCGGTCAACAGCGCGACTGCGGGATGATACGGGGCGGTGCGAGCTGCCTGAATGACCTCGCGCCCGGCGACGTCACTCTCCATGCGCATGTCGGAGATGACCATGTGATATTCGCGAGACCGGATTCGGGACTTCCCCTCACGCGCTGAGGCGGCGGTATCGACGTCGAAGCCGCTGATCTCGAGCACGGCCTTGAATGTCAGGAGGACGGCGACATCATCGTCGACGAGGAGAATACGGCGTTTCATGAGCAAACCTTTCTACATCAGCGCGGCAAGCTGCACCGCGATCCTGTCCCAGCTTCACTGCAGAGAACACTATAGATTGAAGTTCAGGCACATGCGACTGGCGGGGCGCGTGGCTAGGATAGCAGCCGGGAGCCGATGTATAGTTAAGTGTGCGTCGAAGCCCCGGTGGCTCGGCGACAACTTGACTCTGAGACATGGCGACGCATCAGCGTGCTGTGGAGGTTGACTATTCCCCCGATTGACAAGCGTTCCGCAAAATCATTCATCCGAACCAACGAACGTATCCGAGCGCGAGAGGTTCGCGTTATCGATGAGAACGGGGAACAGCTTGGTGTGATGGTCCCGTTCGAAGCTTTGAAGATGGCTCGTGAACGATCGCTAGACCTTGTAGAAATCTCGCCTAATGCTGTTCCGCCAGTCTGCAAGATCCAGGACTACGGGAAGTTCCTTTACGAGAAGGACAAGAGCGATCGGGCTGCGCGCAAGAAGCAGAAGGTCATCGTCATCAAAGAGGTGAAGTTTTCCGTCACGGTAGACGAGCACGACTACCAGACGAAGAAGAACCAGGCGGTGCGATTTCTTGGCGAGGGTGACAAGGTCAAGGCGTCACTTCGTTTCAAGGGCCGTCAGATGGCGCATCGTGATCTGGGTTACAAGATCATCAACCGGCTGATTCTCGATATTGGTGATGCAGGGCTGGTGGAGTTTATGCCGCGAATGGAGGGAACGACGCTCCATGCGATACTTGCGCCTTCCAAGAAGGCCGAACCTGCCCCGAAGAAGGTTGCTGCGCCTAAGGCAGAGCAGGCTCCCGCAAATTCAACCGTGGTTGAGAACGCTGCAAACGATGCAGTTCCAGTTCCAGTGGCAAACGGATAAGTTGTCAAAGTGAGTTAGGTCGGTAGTTTTGTATCCAGAGCAGGTGGGCTCTGTTGATAAAGCATCAGATGTTAGTCGGGTCAGCAGCCTTCGCGAACTTGGGCGGAGGTTGCTGACCCGATCTTCTTCGCTGCCTGCTCTTGGGTTGTATTCAAAAAATAAACCACAGTTACCTTAGTAACTATTGGCCTTTATCAGTAGCACATGTCCTTATAAATGATGGACTTAGATCAACCTATATCTTATGGTTACTGCAGCTGAGTTGTCCAGCGAAAAATTCTGAGTCTACTACAACTTTAGGAGCAATACCATGAAGAACATCGTCCGCGCTTTCGTCCTCGTCCTCACCGTCTCCGGCTCCGTCGCCTATACCCAGATCAACGCATCGGCACAGCCGAAGGTATCGATTGCCAAGGTTAACTCGCTTCCCATGCCCTGCTGCCCCCCAGATGACCCGAATGCGTGTGGTCTCGGAAAAGGCCGCTAGTCAAAGGTTTCACTTGTTACCTTTGTGTCATGCTGTGCGCAAGTTTCTGCTTGTCTCCGCCCTCGTCATGCTCTAGGCTGGCTTAGATCGAGGGCGGAAGATGTCGACTAGCTCATTTCAACTACTGAACTACTTGGAACCTTTGTGCTGCGGGCTTGTTTTACTTGCGCTTCTGCGCTCCAAATCGGTCCGATCTTTTCCGTTTCTCGCCGCTTTGCTTAGTGTCCGCGTCTTAGCAGACATCGTAGGCATTCTTTTTCTGAAAGCACCACTACTAGACGTTCATCTGGCTTATAAGGGCTATTTTTACGTTTATTGGTCGTCTTACGCTTTCGAATCGGTCCTCAACCTGCTCGTGATTCTAAGTATTTTCCGTCTTGCAATGGCGCCCCTCAAGGGGCTCCAGACACTTGGAATGCTGGTATTCAAGTGGGCTGCAGCAATATCTGTGGCAATCGCTTTGGGAATGGCCGTTGGCCCGCATCACTCCGGCACGGCCTTCATGATTGCCCTGATAACGCAATTGCAGCAGACCTCAAGTATCCTTACGCTTTGCTTGTTGATGTTCGTCTGCTTTGCCATCCGCCCGATGGGACTATCGTTCCGGAGCCGGATCTTCGGCGTCAGCCTTGGCTTAGGGATCATTGCCACGACGAATCTCGTCAGTTCGGCGTGGATCAGCCATACACCTCAGCTCTACTCGACTGTCAACGTCTATCTTGGTGTAACTGGCTGCATCACACTCCTTCTCTGGTCGATCTACTTCACCTTTCCGGAACCGAAGCGCAGGATTATTGTGCTTCCGACGACTTCGCCGTTTCTGCGTTGGAACCAGATCTCTGAGGTTCTGGGCGATGCACCCGGGTTTGTTGCCATCGCTGGCATACCTCCTGAGGTGTTCGCGCCGGCAGAGCTCGAGGTTATGAGACGTGCCTCCGCCAAGATGCCACAGATGTCGGGCGGTCCTGTGCCCCAGGCAAGTGCGATCGCTTTGAAGTCCCTCATCGCTTAGCGCGCAAATTGGTCCACCCCGAACTCCCACTCAATCGAGTGGGAGTTTCCGTTTAAGCCTCTCTAACCGCAAGCCTTGTATTTCCGACCTGGCCTGGTGCAGTAAGGCATACGGAATCAGGCTGGTTGTAATGGCTTTGCGATTGCGCGAAGGCTGGGAGTCGCGAATGCGAATAGCCAAGAGAAGGCCGCCCAGATCTCGGGCGGCCTTTCCGGTTGGAACCTCAGAGCCGATTAGGACTCTTCGCGCTCAGCTCGCTTCCAGTTGAGCAGATCACCAAGTGTGGTGCTGCTGCTGCTACTGGAGGACGAGTTGCTATTCGACCTGCCGCTATCCCGGTCACGTTCCTTGTAGCTCTCTACCTCGGCCCGGCTTGCTTCCTCGCCCACAGCCTTGATGGATAGGCCAACCTTCTTCTCTTCCGGGTTCATCTTGACGATCTTGAAGTCGTGCTCGTCTCCAACATCAAGTTTGACCGGCTGATGGTTCTCGTCCACTGCTTCAGAGACGTGGCAGAGCCCTTCAACACCCTCGGCGATCTCGATGAAGGCCCCGAACTGCGCTGTACGAAGAACCTTGCCCTTGATGACATCTCCGATGCGATGCTGCGCAAAGAAGGTATCCCAAACGTCGGGCTGGAGCTGCTTTACCCCAAGCGACAGGCGGCGGTTTTCAGGTTCCACTCCGAGAACGATTGCCTTGACCTTCTCACCCTTCTTGAGAACCTCCGACGGGTGCTTGATTCGCTTGGTCCAGCTGAGATTTGAGACGTGGACAAGACCGTCGATCCCATCTTCGATCTCGATAAATGCGCCGAAGTCCGTGAGATTCCGCACGCGGCCTTCGATGACAGCCCCGATCGGGTACTTGTCTTCGAGGGCTTCCCAGGGATTGTCCTGAAGCTGCTTCATGCCGAGCGAGATTCGGCGATCATTCGGGTTCACCGAGAGGATGATTGTGTCGACTTCATCCCCTGGCTTCACCATCTTGGAAGGGTGCTTCATGCGCTTCGACCAGGTCATCTCCGACACGTGCACGAGTCCTTCGATGCCCTGCTCCAGTTCAACGAATGCGCCGTAGTCGGTAACGGAAAGGATCCGTCCACGAACCTGCGCCCCGATCGGATAACGCTCCGTTGCATCAAGCCACGGGTCCGGCGTAAGTTGCTTGAAGCCTAGCGATACGCGCTGCTTGTCCTTGTCGAACTTCAGCACCTTGACCTGGATCTCGTCGCCTACATTGACGAGGTCACGGGGGTGGGTAAGGCGTCCCCAGCTCATATCGGTGATATGCAGCAGCCCATCGAGGCCGCCAAGGTCGACGAACGCGCCATAATCAGTGAGGTTTTTGACAGTGCCGGTGAGGATCGTTCCCTCTTCGAGCGTCGACAGGGTGACGGACTTCTTGGCGTTCTGCTCTTCCTCGAGCAGCTCTTTCCGGGAGATGACGACGTTGCCACGCTTCTTGTTGAGCTTGATAACGCGTACTTCGATCTCAGTCCCGATGTATCCGTCGAGATTGCGCACCGGACGGACCTCTACCTGAGATCCGGGCAGAAAGGCCTTGATTCCGATGTCAACCGTCAAGCCACCCTTGACGCGGCTTAGAACCATGCCCTTTACAGGTGTCTTGTCGTTTGCGGCGGCTTCCAGCTTGTCCCAGACCTTGTGGCGAAGCGCCTTCTCGTAGCTGACAAGGTATCCACCCTCAGCCTCTTCACGCTCGACGACGACCTCAACCGTATCGCCCGGCTGGAACTTGGGCGCACCGTTGATATCCACAACCTGATCCAGCGGGATGAGTCCCTCGGACTTGAGGCCAATATCAACGACGACATACTTGTCGGTGATCTTGACGACGGTTCCGTTGACGACGCTCTCTTCCTGAGTCAGATTCTGTGCAGCGGCACTTTCTGCTGCCTGCTCGCGGTCGAAGCTGGCTAGAGCTGCGGCGAAGTCGGAGTCAAAGTCGACATCGTCACCCGCGGAGGCGCTTATATTTTCAGCGGTTCCGGGCTGCTCCTGTTCCGTCAGGGAGGCGTGTTCATGCTGGATCTCAGCACTCGCGTGGAGCTCGTTTGACGAGATCTCAGCGGGCTGGTTGGGGGTGGATTCAGAGGACGGCGCGTCGTGCTGCGCGATCGCTTCGGGCGCGAGGGTTTCGAGTTCGGTGTTCAGGGGTTTGCTCTCGGTGTAGTCAGGATGATGGTGGTCGACCATAGTGATGCGGACTCCAGGACCCAAGGCTCATTCCCGTTACTGCTGGCGCTCCGTCGGGGCGGCCGAGCTCGCACGTTGAGCGGGAGCTGGCACAAGCTTCAGAAGCGGTGTCCGCAGACGGGAATGGAGTACATCTTGCAGAGGAGCGGCTGCACTTGGATCCCACACGCAGGGGCTCAAAGAAAAGCATAGGCTCCTGTGAGCAATACGTCAACCGTGTTACTCGTGATTGATCAGCATTTGATCGTTATACTCGCAGGATGGAACATTTGTGGACCCCTTGGCGGCTCGCATACGTCTCAGGCGACCAGCGGGATCAGCGCAAGGGAGTTCCAGCTGAGCTATCCAGTTGGCCTTCGGACCAGGATAAGCATTGCGTTTTCTGCAACATGATCGCTGCGGTCCGATGGGCGGTCGAAGACGGGATGTCGCAGGTCGAGGCGGAGCGAGCGACCCTGATCCTGGAACAGGGTGAAACATGCTTCGTTTGTCTTAATCGCTATCCCTATTCGACTGGACATGTTCTTGTCGTTCCGTACAGCCACGTCGCTTCCCTTGCCGAGCTCGAGGAGCGTGCCGCAGTCGAGATGACGCGGACTGCCCGGCGACTAGAGGTCGCAATCAGGCAGGTTTACCAGCCGGACGGTCTCAACCTCGGTATGAATCTCGGCGAAGCTGCCGGAGCGGGCGTAGCAGAACACCTGCATTTGCACGAGTTGCCGAGGTGGATTGGGGATACAAACTTCATGACTGTGACTGCAGATACTCGGGTTATCCCTGAAGATCTGAAGCTTACCTGGAAGCGACTACGAGACGCGCTCACAAACGTGCAACTGTAAGTATTTACTAATCATCTCTTCTTTAGGACTATGCCCGAGGAGGAGCACATGGCTATTGTCCCTACTAAGCAGCCGTCATCCTCTTGGCCAAGTTCGGCCTCAGCACAGGATCCGTCTCGAACATCCTTACCAGGCCCCCGTCTGGTTCAATCCGGACCCGGCGTTCGCAGCAAAACTGAAAGGTCTGCTACGCCCTTTGCCTCACTACCCCATGAGACGGAGGACAGCCGAATCACAGGAGGGACGCGATCGCTGATCCGTCGCTTGCTGGCGTTGAATGTTGAAGGCTCGCTGGGTAAGGATCGGGTGCGCAGCGTACCTGTGCCGAAGCCCACGGACTCGAGGATTGCCTGAAAGCGGAGCTCAAGGATTGCCTGAAATCGGAACTCTGCAACTCCGATGTCGGGGCGAGTGAGGTTTGAACGGAGCAATGAGCATGTTGCCCGGCTGTTCTGGTTGATCAGGAGGGCTTTCGTTCTGGAGTGGCGTCGCTGGTACCAGCGAGGTGCCGACTGGGGATTCTCGTGGCCTCGAAGTTGGTAATCTTCCAACCTCCCCCTGGGAGATGCTGGTAGATCCTTGTATATCGAAAGTCCCCATTCATCGGAAGACCTTCATTTGTGCCCTCGACGTAAGCGCGGACAGTCACGATCGCGACCTGACCGACAAGCTTCACCTTCATCTCGCCAAGGTCGATCTTTGTGAGAACAAAGGTGTGACTCCTGATGCGGCTAAGTTGCTGAGCCTTGGTGTTGACCTGACCGGTCATGGAGATTCCGACGTAGTCGTCCGACATGAGCCTGTCAATTGTCGCAACGTCGCCGGCAATTTGTGCGACACGCCACTGCTCCTCGAGCTGCTCTACCTCATGTTTGTAGTCGTGCTTCTGATGCGGGCTCACGAAGCCGAACGCAAAGACGCTTGGGCACACTAGAAATAGAAGCAGCAACAACGCTTCGGGACGGATCTTATGCGAGTTGGAGCCGCGGCCGGACATTACGTATCGCGGATGTTAGAACGCGGTGGGAGGCGGAGTCAAAACAACTTTCGTGTTAGCTGTAGTGAGGGTTGAAGCGGCCCGAATTCAACGAGATGTCGGGCGTGCGTGGAAGTAGGGGAACCACGTTTCGGGGCCTCTGGACTGCTGCATCACACCAACTCCACGCCCGTGATTTCAGATGACTGCCGACAGGTTTTCGATGTTGCGATCGAGCATTCGCTGGTACAGGCCGCCGATGGCGTACTTCTTGAAGTGCGACGTCCCGCGATGGAACTCTGCTGCCGCATCGTCCTTATATTGCTCATAAATAAGGACCGTAGATTGATCGCCGTCGAGGAAATGGGGGATGTAGGTGACGCAGCCCGGCTCCTTGCGGGAGGCGGTGGCGAGCTCGGTGAGGATCTCGCGGATCTGCTCGTGATCGTTCGGGTCAAAGCGCATGCGGACGATGAAACTTACCATTGGTGGCCTTTTTCTGTGGTCAAGCTGTGGTGATTTCGTGGTGGCCGCGTGGAGTTTCGCCGGTTAGGAACGAAGGAGGTCGGAGAAGGCGGGCAGGGTCATGGTCTGATCACGATCCGGGCCGGTGGAGATCATGCCGATGGAGGCGTTGGACTCGCGCTCGAGGAAGTTGATGTACTCCTGGGCGAGCTTCGGGAGCTTGTCGAACTCGGTGATGCCTTCGGTGGAGGTATTCCATCCCTTGAGGGTGGTGTAGACGGGAGCGATGGAATCGAAGCCGCGCATGTCTGCGGGTATGGTGTCGGTGAGCTTGCCATCGATCTTGTAGTGGGTGCAGACGGGGATGTCGACGCACTCGTCCATGACGTCCATCTTGGTGACGACGAGCCACTCGGTGCCGTTGATCATGTTGGAGTAGCGGAGCAGGGGAAGGTCGAGCCAGCCGCAGCGGCGGGGGCGGCCGGTGACGGCACCGTACTCCTGCCCGCGTGCGCGGAGGAGATCGGCGGAGGAGTCGTTGATCTCGGTCGGGAAGGGGCCTTCGCCGACGCGGGTGACGTAGGCCTTGGTGACTCCGATGACGGATCCGATTTTTGTGGGGCCGACGCCGGTTCCGGTGACGGCACCTCCGGCTGTCGCCGAGGAGCTGGTGACGAAGGGGTAGGTGCCGTGATCGATGTCGAGGAGGGCTCCCTGGGCGCCCTCGAACATGACCTTCTGGCCGGACCTGATGGCGTCGTTGAGCATGACCGCGGTATCGGTGACGAAGGGTGCGAGCTGATCTGCGGCGCGGGCGTAGTCCTCGTACATCTGCTTGGGGTCGAGGGGTTCGGTGCCGAAGAGGGCGTTGGCGATCGTGTTCTTTTCGTGGCAGGCGTTGTTGATGTGGGTGCGGAGCAGCTGCGGGTTAAGGAGGTCGATAACGCGCAGGCCGCTGCGGTGCATTTTGTCTTCGTAAGCGGGGCCGATGCCTCGGCTGGTGGTTCCGATCTTGGTGCGACCGGGTGCGTTCTCCGCCGCGAGCTCGATCATGCGGTGGTAGGGGAGGATGACCTGGGCGCGGTTGGAGACGAAGAGTTGGCCGTCGATGGCGAGCCCGGCGTCTTTGAGTTTTTTGACCTCGGAGAGGAAGGCCATGGGGTCGAGTACGACGCCGTTGCCGATGACGCCCTTGGTCTCCGGGCGTAGGACGCCGCAGGGAATGAGCTGGAGGACGAACTTGCGGCCCTTGATGATGACGGTGTGCCCGGCGTTATGGCCGCCGGCGTATCGGGCGACGATGTCGAACTTCTCAGAGAGGACGTCGACGATCTTGCCCTTGCCCTCATCGCCCCACTGGGCACCAAGGATTACCGCTGATTTGCGTTCGGTCACGGGTGGATATGGCTCCGTTGGAGAAGAGGTAGGGCGAGTTGGGAGACCTGAGCCCAACGGTGATTTTATACTGCGAGCGAGGTGGGCGATGGCGGAGGAGTTTCGGGCAGCGAAGGAGATGGAGGGCGAGCGGGTGAAGATGAGCTTCAGCGACGGGCACGAGGTGGTGGGGGTACTGTTCAGCGCGACGACCGACATGGACGGGAGCCAGCACCTGATCTTTGGGGACGTGGAGTGGAGCTCGGAGGCGGGAAGCTATGACGGGAGTGCGAATACCTGCTACTACGAAGACGGGAAGACGCTGACGTCGATTGAGCGGGCGGTGTAGATCTGCAGGAGAGCTTTGTCTGCGGCTGGCGTGGGAAGGGGTAGATCGGGCCGGGGCTGGAGCTGAAAGAGGCGGGCCGGACGGGGGAGGCGTCCGGCCTTTGAGGCGATCGGTCAGCGACGGTCCCGATCGCGGCCACGGTCACGGTCGTGGTGATCACCGTGATCCTCGCGGTCCCAGTGACCCTCATGCATCTGCCAGCCGCGGTCGTAGCGATCGTAGTGAGGGTGCGACCAGTAGGCACCGGGGTACGGCGGGCGATCCCAGCGGCCGGGGACCCAGATATAGCGGCTTCCACCCCAGTTCCAGTAGCCGTCGGTCCAGACGTAGCCGTCACCCGGGATCGGAGGAGGGACCTCGTAGCGGAGAGGTGGGGGCGGAGTGCCTATGTACACTCCGACCTGAGAGAAGGCCGGTGCGGCTATGGAGCAGGAGAGCAGAGCTGCAGCTAACCAGGTTGTTTTCATATTTGAGCTCCTCGCGTTCGGTACAGACGTTGATATTCCTGAAGCCGGATTTTTGTGAGGCCGCTGCGGGTGGCTTCGATCTCCGCGCGGCACTTATAGAAACGGGGTTTAGGCTGAAAGGTTGCGGAGGTTGAGATCGTGCCGGAGTTGCCTGAGGTTGAGACAGTTGCAAACGGAGTGGACGCGCGGGTGCGGGGGCAGCGGATCGTATCGGTGTGGACGAGCGGGAGGCCGCAGACGTTCAAGAGTGCCGAGAGCGAGATCGCGGAGGTGTTGACCGGGGCGAAGATCGAGCGGGTGCGGCGGGTGGGGAAGACGATTGTGGTGACGCTGGGGCGGCAGACGGGAGCGGCAGGAGCGGAGTTCTTGGTTCACCTGGGGATGACGGGACGGCTGCTGGTGAGCGCGGCGGAGGTGCCGATGCCGCCGCACACGCATGCGGTGTTGAGACTCGGGGACGGTCGCGAGGTGCGATTCGTGGATCCGCGGAGGTTTGGGCGGCTCTCCGTGAAGACGCTGGATGGGGCGGAGGGGGGAGGATATGCGGGGCCGGGGGTAGAGCCGCTGACGGTACCGGTGGAGGAGTTTACCGGGTTGTTCCGAGGGAGAAAGGTGGCGATCAAGGCGGCGCTTCTGAACCAGTCTCTGCTGCATGGCGTGGGCAATATCTATGCGGACGAGGCGCTGGCGCGGGCGGGGGTTCGGCCACGCAGGCGGGCAGGACGGCTGACCCGGGC
This sequence comes from uncultured Acidobacteriaceae bacterium, assembly GCA_963719405.1. Taxonomy (GTDB): domain Bacteria; phylum Acidobacteriota; class Terriglobia; order Terriglobales; family Acidobacteriaceae; genus Edaphobacter. The sequence goes on along the minus strand of OY970381.1, from coordinate 2,126,999 downwards.
GGAGTATGGGAGGCTGCATGCGGCGCTGCAGGAGGTGCTGGCGCGGGCGATTGAGCTGGGTGGGTCGTCTGTTTCGGACTATGTGGATGCGGATGGGGTGCGGGGGTTCTTTCAGCTGGAGCACAGGGTATATGGGCGAGGTGGAGAGCCTTGCCGCGTGTGTGGGACGGAGATCCGGAAGATCGTGGTGGGCGGACGGGGGACGCATTACTGTCCGCGGTGCCAGAGATAGAGGGCGGGTCGACGGCGGCGGGGCGGCGGCTCTTTTACTGCGGGATGCGTGGGCCTGCGGGGCAGCCGGGGATGATCTCGGCCTGGGGGATGGAGAGGAGCTTGCCGCGCGGGAGAAAGGTCAGTTTTTCTCGCTTTCCGTCGATCTCACGGAGTGTGAGTGTGACCTCGCGTTCGGCGTTTCCGTTCCAAAGGGAGAAGCCGCCGAGTTGCTGGCCGTCGCGGACTCCCGCCTGCCAGGCATTGCTTCCCTGCTCGACGCCGCGGACGATTCCCGCGCGCTGGAGGGAGGCGGTGTCGAAGCCGAGGTTGAAGGTCCAGGCGGGGCGTTTGTTGAAGGCGACGCACTCCCCGAGGCTGGAGGCGGGGATGGGGACAGAGACACCATCAATGGCGAAGGAGCGGAGGCGGGCGATGGATGGAGGATCTACGAAGCGGGCCGCGGTGAGGAAGATGCGATCGGCGGAGAGGGGCTGCCGGCGATCGTCGCGAAGGGCGAGCATGAGGTCGGTGAGGGTGTGCCGGCCGGCGGTCTGGCGCTCGATCTCGGAGGCGAGCCAAAGGGCGATCATGGCTCCGCGGAGGTAGGGCTCCTGGTAGGCGAAGTGATCGTTGGGGGGAAGGCGCTCGAGCTCGGCGTTGGAGGTGTTGATGCGGGGGGAGAGGAGATAGTCCTTGATGGTGAGGTTGAGGCGCGCGAGGTAGCCGGCGCTGTCGAGGAGACCGGCGCGGACGAGGACGGTGTCCTGAAAGAAGCTGGTGAAGCCCTCGCCGAACCAGGCGATGTGCTCGGTGTCTTCGACGAAGCCGAGGCCGCTGGGGTTCCAGTGGTGGAAGGCTTCATGGGCGAGGAGCGAGGCGGTGTCGTCAGTAAAAGTCTCGCGGTCTGACAGGAAGAGGTTGGCGATGTCGGTGAAGCCGCTGCCGCCTCCGCCGGAGTTGGGGTCGTCGTAGGGAGAGATGACGATGGCGTAGGGGTGGAGGGTGGTGTCGTGCCAGAGGCGGCGCTCGGCCGAGAGGATCGCGGTGATGCGGGGGGCGATGGCTTCCGGCTGGAACGCCCATTTGCCGTGCATGGCGAGGGTGACGGGCTGGCCGTCGACGTCGAGGGTGCGGGTGGACATGTCGCCACCGGTAAAGAGGGCGTTGCGGACGTCGGACCAGATGCCCTGAAAGGTCTGGTGGGGGGCGGTGCCGAAGCTGGTGACAAGTGCCTGAGACGGAGGGAGATTGGTGAAGTCGAAGTCGACGTGGACGGTTTCAGGGCCGGGGATGGCGGGGGTGACGAGGCCGTTCTCGCCGGTGAACTCGAAGAGGGTGGGACCGAGGATGGCGCGGTGCTCGAGGGGGTGCTTGAGGGGGCCGGACCAATCCTGCGAGAGGGTATAGGCGATGGTGACGGGACCTGAGTGGGAGGTGCGGAGGAGCCAGTGCGCGGGGTTGGAGGTGGGGGTGACGGTGGCGTCGGGGCTGGTGGCGTGGAGGTCGGAGATGGCGCGGAAGAGCTCGGTCTGGCCAGCCCACTGGGAGGGGAGGATGAGGAGCTCGGAGCCTGGGTGGCGGGGGGTGAGATTAAGGGTGACGCGGACGTGGGTGGGGTCGTGGAGGTCGAAGGTGTAGCGCAGGTCTTGCGGCGGCGGCGCGAAGGGGGGCGCTGCGGCGAAGGAGAGAGAGGCGGAAAGAAGCAGAAGATGCAGCAGGTTTTTCACGTACAGCAGGACCTTCGGTGCGGAGCGTCTTGGGATATGGAGGTAGATGCGCCGCCATGAGGTTATCGGCGCGGGAGCGGATCGCGATAGGAATCAATGGTTTCTGTAACTGCTTACCGTGGGGTCTGGCGGGGGTTACTACAGCTTGCGGGGGTCGTACAATGAAGGACGTATGATCAGGACGCCTCGATACGTGAAGCGCTTTCGCCACGGACGCCGTGATCGCGGGCGCTGCTGACCCTCGTTACTCCCCCCTCTGCCACACATTTTTGTTAGGCTTTTCCTTCGCTCACGTCGGTGTGCTTTTGCGCCGCGATGTGGGCATCTGCCGCTCCGCTTCGCGAAGCGCCCTCCGGAGATAGAGACAAATGCCAGCCGAAGTTACACCGCACCTCGACTCTTTTCAAAGCGCCGCGACCTTGAAGTCCGGCGATCAGACTGTCCACCTGTTCCGGCTCGATGCCCTGGCGAAGGAGGGGATCGACGTGACGCGGCTGCCGTTTTCGCTGCGGATTCTGCTGGAGAACCTGCTGCGGAATGAGGATGGGCGCACGGTGACTGCCGATGATATTCGCTTTCTGGCGAGGTGGGACGCGAAGGCGGAGCCCTCCCGGGAGATTGCGTACATGCCCGCGCGGGTGTTGATGCAGGACTTCACGGGCGTTCCGGCGGTGGTGGACCTGGCGGCGATGCGGGATGCGATGCGCGAGCTGGGCGGCGATCCGGAGCGGATCAACCCGCTGCAGCCGGCGGAGCTGGTGATCGACCACTCTGTGCAGGTGGATGAGTTTGGTACGGCGCAGGCGTACGACATGAATGCGGCGCTGGAGTTCCAGCGGAACCGGGAGCGGTATGCGTTTTTGAAGTGGGGGCAGACGGCGTTCCGGAACTTCTCGGCGGTGCCGCCGGGCATGGGGATCTGCCACCAGGTGAACCTGGAGTACCTGGCCCGGGTGGTGTTTACGACGACACCGCAGCGGAGCCTTGACGCGGTTGCAGTCGCGGGACACAAGGCGGCAGTTGAGGAGAGCCATGTGGTTGCGTATCCCGACACGCTGGTGGGTACGGACTCGCACACGACGATGGTGAATGGGCTGGGTGTGCTGGGGTGGGGCGTGGGCGGGATCGAGGCCGAGGCGGCGATGCTGGGGCAGCCGGTGAGCATGCTGGTGCCGCAGGTGGTCGGGTTCCGGCTGACGGGCAAGCTGAAGGAGGGGACGACCGCGACGGACCTGGTGCTGACGGTTACGGAGATGCTGCGGAGCTTCGGTGTTGTGGGCAAGTTTGTGGAGTTCTACGGGCCGGGTATAGCGGAGCTGCCGCTGGCGGACCGGGCGACGATTGCGAATATGGCTCCTGAGTATGGCGCGACGTGCGGGATCTTTCCGGTGGACAAGGAGACGCTAGCGTACCTGCGCCTGACGGGGAGGACCGAGGAGCACATTGCGCTGTGCGAGGCGTACTTCCGGGAGCAGGGACTGTTCCACACGCCGGAGGCACCGGAGGCGGAGTACACGGCGACGCTGTCACTGGATCTGGCGACGGTGGAGCCGAGTGTGGCGGGACCGAAGAGGCCGCAGGACCGGGTGCTGCTCTCAAAGACGCCGGAGAGCTTTGCAAAGCAGCTGCCATCGCTGCAGGGACCGAATGCGAACGACCGCGCGGAGCGGCAGATGGTGCGTTGGGAGGGCGAGGGCGGGCATGCGAGTGCGACGGGCGATGTTACGAGCGGCATGGGAGCGCCCGCTCCGGCGGTGCCGAGCACCGTGCAGGTGATCACGACGACTCACGACGACCAGCCCCCTGTGATCAAGCAGCGGCTTTTGCATGAGCCGGTGAACAGCGTGAAGGAGCGGTTCGGCGTGGATCCGGAGCCGTATCTGCGCGACGGCTCGATTGTGATTGCGGCGATCACGTCGTGCACGAACACGTCGAATCCGTACGTGATGGTGGCGGCGGGTCTGCTGGCGAAGAAGGCGGTGGAGAAGGGTCTGCGGACGCCGCCGTGGGTGAAGACGTCGCTGGCGCCGGGATCGCGGGTGGTGACGGACTACTACACGAGGGCGGGGCTGCTTCCGTACCTAGACCAGTTACGTTTTCAGGTGGTCGGGTATGGATGCACGACGTGCATCGGGAACTCGGGGCCGCTGCCGACGGATGTGTCGAAGGCGATTGAGGATCACTCGCTGGTGGCGGTAAGTGTGCTGAGCGGAAATCGTAACTTTGAAGGTCGCATATCGCCGGAGGTGCGGGCGAACTACCTGATGAGCCCGCCGCTGGTGGTGGCGTACGCGCTGGCGGGTCATATCGCGCATGACTTCGAGAGGGACCCGATCGGGCGTGGAACGAACGGCAAGCTGGTGTACCTGAGGGATATATGGCCGACGCAGAAGGAGGTCGCGGATACGGTGAATGCTTCGATCGATTCGGCGATGTTCCGGACGCAGTATGCGACGGTGACGGACGGCGATCAGAACTGGCAGCATTTGAAGTTTCCGTCGGGCAACACCTACGGGTGGGAGCCGGATTCGACGTACATCCGGAAGGCGCCGTACTTCGACGGCATGCCGGCACAGCCGACGGAGGTGCAGGAGATCCATGGAGCGCGGGTGCTGGCGGTGCTGGGGGATTCGGTGACGACGGACCACATCTCGCCGGCGGGCTCGATAAAGCTGAATGGACCTGCGGGCAAGTACCTTACGGAGCATGGGGTGAAGCCGTCGGACTTCAACAGCTATGGGAGCCGTCGCGGCAACCACGAGGTGATGGTGCGAGGGACGTTTGCGAATGTGCGACTGCGCAACAAGCTGGCACCGGGAACGGAGGGCGGCGTGACGCGGCTGCTGCCGGACGACATGCCGATGTCGATCTACGATGCCTCGGTGGAATATGCGAAGCGGGGAACGCCGCTGGCGATTCTGGCGGGCAAGGAGTATGGATCGGGGTCGTCACGCGACTGGGCGGCGAAGGGTCCGCGGCTGCTTGGCATCCGGTTTGTGATCGCGGAGAGCTATGAGCGCATCCACCGGTCGAACCTTGTAGGCATGGGCATTTTGCCGCTGCAGTTTCTGCCGGGGCAGAGTGCCGAGACGCTGAAGTTATCGGGCGAGGAGGTGTTTGCGGTGGGCAGTGGCCCGGGGCAGCTGAAGACGATGCTGGACGGGAAGTTCGCGGGCGGCAAGACGATCACTGTTGTGGCGGAGGCGGCTTCCGGGGAGAGGAAGGAGTTCGAGGCCACGGTGCGCATCGACACGCCGCAGGAGATTCTTTACTACCAGCATGGCGGCATCCTGCAGTATGTTTTGCGGCAGCTGGCGGCGAAGGTCTAGCAAGAACGTACCTGGTTACAAATAGAACATGCCCGGAAGAGAGCCTTCCGGGCATGTTTTTTGCGTTTCGGGTTGGAGCGGGGTTGAAGAGCTACTCCCTGCTGGGTGACCAGCGGATGCCACCGCCGAAGGTGGGCTTGTAGAACTCCCGCTGGATGGGCGTATTGGGATTGCCGTAGTAGAAGCCGAAGGGCTCGTTGTTGAGATTGAGGCCGTAGGCTACGGCGGTGAAGCCCTTCGGGAGTTTGTAGGAGCCCTGGAGATCGACCTGGAGGTGCGAGTAGAGGTAGGTGTCTCCGTTTGGACCGTTGATGCCGCCGCCGGTCAGGAGGTAGCCGGTGTTGGTGCTGGCCTTGCCGCCGGTGAAGACAGCCGGTCCAGCGCCGCTCTTGTCAGTGTAGTTGTACGAGAAGATGTTGGCGGCGTTGTAGCTGAGACCGAGACGAGCGGAGAGGCGGCGTTTGTCGTAGGTCGGGCTGATGTTCCAGGTGTGCGGCGCCTGTCGCAGGAGGTCGGGACGATCCGTGCGACCGAGGGCGTTTCCGGTGCCGTCGGCGTTGGTAGACGGGAAGGAGACCTGCGAGGCCGAGTAGCCGTAGTTCGCGGAGAGGCCGACGCCGTTGAGCATGCCGGGCAGGTAGGTGAAGTGCTGCTGGAAGGCGATCTCGAAGCCGTAGACGTAGGCGCTGCCGGCGTTGTTGGGCTGTGTCTGGATGATCGTCTGGCCGGGGTTTGCGGGATCGGGGATGACGGTGTTGGTGGGGATGATGGGATCGGCGAGGTGCTTGTAGAAGATGCCTGCCTGAAGGAGGCCGACGGGGTTGAGGCTCTGCTCGTAGAGGAGATCGACGTTGTCGGCGTGCTCGGCTTTGAGGTTTGGATTGCCGATGGAGGAGAGGGTGCGAACGCCGCCGGGCGAGACGCTGGCGAAGGAGACGAGGTCGGAGAAGTTGGGGCGCGAGAGGCCGCGACCGTAGACGAGACGGAGGCCCTGTGTGGGGGTGAGACCGTAGCGAACGGATGCGCTCGGGAGGACGTCGAGATAGGAGCCCTTGGTTGTCGCGGTGACGGTGCTGCTGGCGGCGGTGTTTCCGGCGTCATTTTCGCTGGTGTTTTCGAAGCGCAGACCGGTGACGACGCGGAATTTACCGAGGTCGATAGTGTTCATGAGGTAGCCGGCGTCGACTTTTTCAACGAAGTTGAAGTTGTTTCCGATGGAGGCCTGGTGCTTGGGGTTGGGATCGGTGACCTGACCCTGGAGAGCGGTGATCTTGTCGTAGTCGACGGCGGGACCGAAGGTGTAGCTCTTGCCGTAGTAGTTGGGATCGGAGAAGTTGTTGAGGAAGTTGCTCATTGAAAGGGACGGATCGCCTGGGGAGACGGCGGCGACGAAGTAGCGGGTGTCCTGATTGGCGAACTTGTGGACGTTGCGGAAGCGTCCGCCGAACTCAAAGGTGCCTGCGTGGCCACCGGCGGTGTAGGTGGTGGCGAGGGCTGCACCGAAGCCGAGGTCGACCTCAGGGCTGTAGTAGTTGTTGATGCGCTGGCCGGTGTAGACGTATTGAGATGGATCGAAGATGTTGGTGCCGGACGGGGCGGTCAGCTTTGGGACGAGCGGGTTGGAGTTGTCGAGCCCGTACTGGATGGCGTTGAGGTTGGAGCTGTCGGTGGGTGCGAAGGTGGCATCGGAGTAGCCGTTGTCACGGGTTCGGCCGACGGAGCTTTCGAGATCCCAGGAGAGGAGTGAGCGGGAGATGACGTGGCGGCCGCCGAGCTGGAGGCTGCCGATGTCCTGGACGGGGCGGCGGATCTCGGCTCCGAAGCTGACGGAGCCGGTGCCGTCGGGCTGACCGGACTGCGTGAAGGTGGTCGCGAGGTTGTAGTCCCAGCGATTGCCGTAGTTGTGAAAGAGCGAGTAGAGGCCCTTGAGATAGACGTTGGAGGTATCGCTGAAGCGGTAATCGGCGGTGCCGGCGAAGCCGAGGCGGCTGCGGTAGTACTGGTAGTCGCGCTCGTCGTAGCCGCCGCCGACGAGAAGCGGGCCGGGTTCGACGTCGTTGATTCCGCGGCCGTTCCAATCGTACGAGCCGCCGCCGAGCAGGCCGAGTTTGCTTCCGGCGAGGAAGCGCTTGCCGAGGGTTCCGTCGAATTGATAGAGGGGGCGTCCGCCGATGATGGGCGTATAGCCGCCGGTGGACTCGAGAGCAACGGTGGGGCGTTCGCCGGCGCTCTTGGTGCGGAGGTCGACTGAGCCGCCGATGCCGTCACCTTCCATGTTGGCCTGGAGGGTCTTGTTGATCTGCACGGATTCGACGAGGTCGGACGGGATGATGTCGAGCTTGACCTGACGAACGGTCTCGGCGGTTGCGATGTTGATGCCGTCTACGGTGGTGTTGGTGAGGCGGGGCTCTGTGCCGCGCACCTGAACGTATTTGCCTTCGCCCTCGTCGCGCTCGAGAGTAACGCTGGGGAGGCGGCCGATGGCATCGGCGACGTTGGCATTGGGGAGGCTCTTGATGACGTCGGCGGGGAGGACGTTGATGATGTTGTCGGCGGTAAAGGTCCGGTTGATGGACTCGACCTCTCCACCCTGGCGGTCGGCGTACACCTCGACGTTCTGCTTGTTGGAGGCGATGGTGAGGACGGCGTCCAACCGGGATGTCTGGCCGGCGGAGATGGTCGCGGGCTTGGAGAGGGTGGTGAAGCCCGAGTACGAGACCGTGAGCGTATAGCTGCCGGACGCGACGCCCGCGAGTGTGAACTGACCCGAGGGGTCGGAGAGGGTTGAAGAGCCAGAGGGGTCGAGCGTGATCTTGGCACCCTGCAGGGCGGCACCCTGGGCGTCAACGACGGAGCCTGTCAGTGTGCCGCGGCCGGTCTGCGCGAGGGCGGGCAGGGCGATAAGCGTGAAGAGGGAGAAGATGGCCAGAATGGCGCGTCGGATCGACATGAAGCTCCTTCGGTCTACCTGTGAATTTCCCGGTGCGAACTCCCGTTTTGGGGAGTGGAATTTCAAGATTCGGGGTAGGGTGTCCAGTCAGAAGGGTAGGCGGGAGACGTTGGAGGACTGTAACGGTTCGGTTACAGGAGCTTGAATCCGGCGACAGGCGATGATGCTCGGGGGCGCGATTTTGATGGCGCGCACAGGAGGGCGAGGGCGGAGCGGAGAGTGCGGCTGTGGACTGGGCGGCCCGGGACTGGGTGGGCCGGGACTGGGTCTGGTCAGGTCTGGTCGGGGCTGGGGGTGAGGGGCGTGTCAGGCGCCGACGAGGCTGCGGACCTTGCCCCAGACCCACTGGGGCATGACCACGCGGGCCATGTGGGAGCGGAGCTGCTCGTAGGTGGCGAAGCCCATGGCATAGCCGCAGAGGAGGCGGAGGAGCTCGGGGTCGGACTTGGCGCGGCGCATGAGGGAGTCCACGCGGCCCGGCTGGGTGAAGAGACGTCGCTGGATCTCCACGGAGTGGCGGAGTTCGCCGCCGATCTCGCGCTCCCAGGCAGTCTGGTAGATAGAGAGCTGGCGTGCATCGAAGCGGCTTACTTTGAGGGCGGCGACGGCGGCGTCCGCGGCGAGATCGCCGCTGACCATCGCGAAGTAGATCCCTTCGGCGGAGAACGCGTTGACCATGCCGGCGGCGTCTCCGGCGAGGAGGATGCGATCGGTGTAGGTCTTCTCCATGGGGCCGGAGATGGGGATGGGGAAGGCGCGGTAGTTTTCGGGGCGGCTTTCGCCGGTGGCGAATCCGCGGGCTTTCATCTGCTCCACGAAGTGGAGGTGGTGCTCTTTGGCGCGGCCGCGGACGTGCTCGACGAAGTACTCGGGGCCGGAGCCGAAGCCAAGGTTGATGTGGGTTTCTTTCGGAAATATGTAACCGTATCCGTAGCTTGAGTCGAGGGTGAGGAGGAGGGTGACGCGATCTTTGTACCGGGTGTCGAGCTCCGTGTAGGGAGTCTCTTCCATCATGTCGACGGCGTAGTGGCCGTGGATCTTGCCGGTGCGAAGGCCGCTGAGGCGGGCGATCACGGAGTTGGCGCTGTCGGCTCCGATGACGATGCGGGCGTGGAAGTCGCGACCGTCGGCGGTGGAGAGATGGACGGCATCGGCTTCTGTAACCATTGCGGTCACGGTTGCGCCCATTGCGGTGTCGACGAGAGCTGAGGCTCGGGCGAAGATGGCGGCGTCGAACTCGATGCGGCGAACGAGGTAGAGGATGGGCGAGTTGTCCGGGTCGGCGTACTCCATGCCGGTGCCGTCGGGGCTTTCGAGGTACATCTTCGAGAGCTTGTTGACGGAGATGGTGTTGAGGATCTCGCAGAGGTGCGGAAGCCGGGCGAGTGCGCGAGCGGTGATGCCGCCGCCGCAGGGCTTTTCGCGCGGAAAGGATTTTGCCTTGTCGAGGAGGAGGACGCGGAGGCCGGCTTTGCCAAGTTTGAGGGCGGCGGTTGATCCGGCGGGGCCCCCGCCTACGATAGCTACGTCGTAGAGGATCATCAGTTGGTGGTCTCCACGAGGAACTGCTCGAGCTTGCCATCGGGCATGGTGTAGGTGGAGAGGTTGACGGTTTTTCCGGAGGCGTAGGTGACGGCGTAGCCGCGGAAGGTCATGCCTCCGCGCAGGGCGGAGCCGGTGAGCTTGAAGGTGGTGATGGCGCCGAGAGGAGAGAGGCTGGTCTGGAAGTCGGAGATGGTCTCGGGTGAGAAGTAGAACTGGAGGTCGGAGGTGAGCGCCGAGGGATCGAGCTTGCCTTGTGCAAGGCCGGTGAGGATGTTGCGTGCCTGGGTCGTGGCGGCTTCGTCTGTGGCGCCGGAGCTTTGGCCGGCGGGGTTGAGGAGGAGCGGGGCGACGGCGCGGGCGATGGCGCCGGCTGCGGAGCTGGCCTCCTGATTTGTGAGGACGGCGATGGCGATCTTGTCGTCGGGGTAGATGGTGTTCTGGGCGACGAAGCCCCCGACCTCGCCGGAGTGGGCGATCTCGCGGTGGCCGTCGCGGGTGCGGACGTCTACGGCGAGGCCGTAGTGGGAGCCGGTGCCATCCTTGAGTTTGACCTCGGTTTCGAAGGCGGTGTAGCTGGCGGGTTTGAGAAGCGTCTGGTCGATGATGCTGATGTCCCAGGTGAGGAGATCGGCGACGGGCATGGCGAGGGTGGCGTCGCCGAAGTACCAGCCGGGGGCTTCGAGGATGGCGGGGCGAAGGGGAGCGAGGGCGCGGCGCTCATAGCCCTGAGGCTCGACGCGGCTTCGATCGGTATCGAGGTTGAGGACGTCCTTGAGGGCGAGCGGATGGAGGACGCGGGTGGAGAGGAACTGCCAGAAGGGGATGCCGCTGACCTTCTGCACGATGAGGGCGGCGAGGACGAAGTTGGTGTTGCTGTACTGCCACTTCGTGCCGGGCTCGAAGTCGAGGGGTTTGCCGGCCCACTCGCGGACGACGGTCAGGGGGTCGACGGGTTTGGTCCAGGCGGGGATGGTGTAGTCCTGCGGGGCGTAGTCGGAGTAGCCGCTGGTGTGGGAGAGCAGCATGCGGACGGTGACGTCGTGGGCGCGGGTGAGGTCTGGAAACCAGCGGGAGACGGTGTCGTCGAGCGACATCTTTCCGTCTTCGACGAGGAGGAGGACGCAAGCGGCCGTGAACTGCTTGGAGATGGACCCGACGGGGTAGTGCATGGCGGCGGTAGCGGGGAGCTCCGGCTGCAGGCGCGCCTTGCCGTACGCGGTCGTGTAGGCGATATGGCCGTTCTGCACGATGCCGAGTTCGGCGCTGGGGACGCCGGTGGAGGCAAGGACCTTTTGCGCGGCGGCGTCGATTCTGGATTTGAGCTCGGGCGAGAGCTGGGCCTGACAGAGAGGAGTACAGCAGAGTATGAGCGTGACGGCGGCGAGCCGGCTCGTCTGGGTGAGGGGCATAAGTTCAGTATCTCTGGAGGAGGCGGGTTTGCGCGACCGGAACTTGAGTTGCGCTAGGGCATGTGGGTTTGGGTGAGGTCTTCGCAGATCTGCCAGAGGTGGGCTGCGGCGCGAGTGTCACGGGCCTGCTCGGCGATTCTGGCGGGGCCGACGTCGCCGCCGCGCATCTCCTGAAAGCCCTGCGGACCGTAGTAGCCGCCGGACCTGGCTTCGGGAGATGTGGCGGCGAAGATGGTGGGAAGGGCGCCGTCGACGTCGGAGTTGAGGAGGAGGCCGATGGCGTGACCGGCCCATCGGCGGATGGTCTTCTGGAGGGGGCCGTGGTCGCCGACCTGGAAGAGATTGGTGTTGGCGACGCCGGGGTGTGCGGCGACGGAGAGGATGCGGCTGGTGATCTTGTCTCCGGCACGAAGTCGTCGATCGAGCTCAAAGGAGAGCATGAGGTCGGCGAGCTTGGACTGCTGATAGGTCTTCATCGGCGAGTAGCCGCCGTGGAACTGGAGGTCGGTGAAGCGGATGCGGCCGCGTTTGTGGGCGATGGATGCGACGAAGACGACCCGGGGTGGAGTGGGCGAAAGAGCGGCGGCGCGGTGGAGGGCGGGAAGGAGGAGGGCGGTGAGGGCGAAGTGCCCGAGGACGTTGGTGCCGAACTGGAGCTCGAAGCCGTCTTTGGTTTCGAGGCGGCGTGGCGGGGCCATCACACCGGCGTTGTTGATGAGGAGATCGAGCGGGGCGTCGCGGGCGAGCTCGCGTGCGGCGAAGTTGCGGACGGAGGCTAGAGAGGCGAGGTCAAGCTGGCTGAACTCGGCCTGTGCGCGCGGGACGGTGTTTTTGATGCGTTCCACGGCTGCTTGACCTTTGGCCTGGTCGCGCGACGCGACGACGACTGTGGCACCGCGGCGGGCGAGCTCCAATGCGGCGGGGTAGCCGATGCCGCTGTTTGCCCCGGTGACGATGGCGCGCCGGCCTGTTTGATCGGGCATCTGTGCGACGGACCAAGTGTTGCTCATGGAGAGGTTCGATGCGGCGGAGGGTTCGCGGAGCGAAGCATGGAGGAGGCTTTCTGCGGGGATCATGTCGCGACGCAACGGCAGACCTATAGATTGGGTCTGACGAAGCTTACGAGAGGCGGTCGGTTGTCCTGGAGATGCATATCCCCCTGTTTACGGCGCTGGTGTTTCTGGGATCGATTGCGGCGGGGCTGCTGGGTGCGCTGACGGGGCTGGGCGGGGGTGTGGTGTTGACACCACTGTTGACGATCGCCTTTCACGTGGACATCCGATATGCGATCGGGGCGTCGCTGATCTCGGTGATCGCGACGAGCTCCGGTGCGGCGGCGGCGTATGTGCGCGAAGGGTACTCGAATGTGCGGATCGGGATGTTTCTGGAGGTGGCGACGACGCTGGGTGCGCTGTTTGGCGCGTACCTGGCGACGCGGATACCGACGCGAGCGTTGACGATGGTGTTCGGGGCGGTGCTGCTGTATTCGGCCTATCTTTCATGGCAGCAGAACAGGCGCAAAGGACAGATGGCGGCAGTGCTGAGCGAGGCGGCGCGACGGAGGTCGGATCGGCTGGGGCTTTCAGGGGCGTTTCCGGGAGAGAACGGTGAGCGCGAGAGCTATCAGTCGGACAGGGTGGTGGGAGGGTTCGCGACGATGTTCGGGGCGGGAACGCTTTCGGGGCTGCTGGGGATCGGATCGGGTGCGGTGAAGGTGCTGGCGATGGACCGGATCATGCGAATTCCGTTCAAGGTATCGACGACGACGTCGAACTTCATGATCGGGGTCACGGCGGCGGCCTCGGCGGGGATCTATCTGCATCGCGGGTATATCGATCCGGGGCTCGCGTTTCCGGTGACGCTGGGGGTGCTGACGGGGTCGCTGATCGGTGCGCGGTACCTGGTGCGGGCGAAGGTGGATCTCCTGCGGACGATCTTTACGCTGGTGATTCTAGCGCTGGGGGTGGAGATGATTGTGAGCGGGTGGATGGGGCGGATCGGATGACGAGGGCTGAAGGGGGTTCGACGGAAGAGGCGGGGGAGGCGGCCACGCTTCGCGATGCGTCTATGGATGCGGCGATGGGACGGCTGCTGCAGGCCGGTGTGCTGCTGGCGTCGACGGTGGTGCTGGCGGGCGGAGTGCTGTATCTGCGGACGGCCGGGGGAGGAGTGCCGAACTACCGCAGGTTCGCGAGCGAGCCGGGGGCGCTTCGGAGCATGCATGGGTTGATGCGGTTGATCGGGCAGGGCGATCCCGCGGCGATCATCCAGATGGGCGTGCTGCTGCTGATTGCGACGCCGGTGGCCCGCGTGGTCTTTGCGGCGGGAGCGTTTGCGTTGCAGCGCGACCGGATGTATGTGGGGATCAGTGTTGCGATTCTGGCGATTCTGCTGACCGCGCTGTTTCTGCTCCGGTGAGCAGGGTGTGGTGCGGTTTCGCCTGGGGCGGTCTCGAACGGAGCGGGTCTAATCCGCCGGTTTGACGGCGTGCGAGACGGCGAACTCGATGCCGGCGTTGACCCTGGCCTGGGCGAACTCGGCGGTGACGCGGATGCCGTTGAGGATGGCCTTCTCGTTGGAAGAGCCGTGTCCAACGATGCAGACACCGCGAACGCCGAGGAGCGGGGCTCCTCCGTACTCGGTGTAGTCGAGGCGTTTCTTGAAGGACTTGAAGGCTCTTTGGGAGAGGAGGGCACCGAGTTGCGAGGTGACGGTGGAGCGCAGGCTCTCCCGGAGTGAGGAGCTGACGAGCTTGGCGAGGCCTTCGCTGGCCTTGAGGGCAACGTTGCCGACGAAGCCATCGCAGACGACGACGTCAGCGCGGCCGTTGAAGAGGTCGCGTCCTTCCACGTTGCCGATGAAGTTGAGGGAGGTGGAGCGAAGGAGGGGGAAGGTGGCCTTGGTCTGGTTGTTGCCTTTGGAGTCTTCTTCGCCGATGGAGAGGAGGCCGATCCTGGGGTTGGGGATGCGGAGGACGCTGCGGGCGTAGATATCGCCCATAAGGGCGAACTGCAGGAGGTGCTCGGGGTCCGAGTCGACGTTGGCACCGACATCGAGGAGGAGCGAGGGGTTGCCGTTCATGGTTGGGAGGATGGTGGCGAGGGCTGGGCGATCGACGCCTGCGAGCATGCCCAGGACCATTTTGGCGGTGGCCATCGCGGCACCGGTGTTGCCGGCGGTGAAGAACCCTGCGGCGCGGCCTTCGCGGACGAGCTTGAGGCCGACGCGCATGCTGGAGTCGCGTTTGGAGCGGACGGCCTGCGCGGCTTTGTCGTCCATGCTGATCCACTCGGCTGCGTGGACGATCTCGATGGGGAGGCGTTCGCCCTGAAGCTCGTCGGCGAGGAGAGGCGCGAGGCGGTCCTGGGGGCCGACGAGGTGGACGCGGACGTCAAGCTGACGGCAAGCAGCGATGGCCCCGCGAATCTCAGATTCGGGGGCCTTATCGGAACCCATCCCGTCTACGACGATGTCAATCGGCATCAGCAGCGTTCTTGGGACGGTTTGAGGAGGTTAGCTGGCTTCCTTTACGGCGAGGACCGCACGGCCCTTGTACTCACCACATTTGCGGCAGGCGCGATGGGGCAGTTTGCGCTCGTGGCAGTTGGGGCACTCGGAGGTTCCGGTGGGGGTGAGGAAGTCGTGGCTGCGGCGGAGGGCAGTGCGTCGCTTGGAGTGGCGCCGTTTCGGATTAGGCATTTCTGTATCCCTTTCGATGAGCCTGTCAGCTGGCCTGGAGGCAGCGGAGGAGGCAAAAACCTGAAGTTGCGAGGGTCGGCTGGAGTCTACTGCCCTGATTTTCCGGTGAGCTCCTGTGCCAGGCCGGCAAGTGCGTTCCATCGCGGATCGGCCGGAGCTTCATCGCAGTGGCATTTAGCCTGATTCAGGTTCTGTCCGCAGTGCTGGCAGAGTCCCTTGCAGTCCGGCTGGCAGAGCGTACGTGCCGGCAGGGAGAGCAGCACCTGTTCGCGCACGACATCCTCGAGCTGGAGCCCGCTCTTCTCATAATACCCGATCTCAGTCTCTTCTTCCGAGATGGCGCGTTCTTTACCATCGCCGTCGACGCTTTCGGGCCGGAAGATGAGGTCAAAGTCGCCGGAGAGACGTTTTGCGACGGGATCGAGGCAGCGAGCGCAGAGGAGCTCGAACTCGCCGTCGTATGCGGCGCGCAGACGGATGTCTTCGACGGTTTCCTTATGGCCGCGGTGCTCCACGATGAGATCGGCCTCGCCTTTGACGGAGAGGGGACCAACCTGCCGGACGTCGGAGGTGTAGTCCATGGTTTCGGCTGTAAAGGTCTGGTCGAGGTGGAGGGGCTCGTCCTGTAGATCGATGGGTTTGATCAGCATTGCAGTCATTCCATTTTCTCACGAAGCGGTGGCGGCCGTGCCTCCAGGCACCTCCACCTGCGTGGGACGAGCTGAGCGGGGACGAGGTATGTGTTTGAGGGCTACTCCGGTGTAAGGGGTAGGAACAGGCTGAAGATGGTGCCGTGGTGGACAGGGTGCTGGGTGCTGCGGACGGTGAGACGGCCTTTGTGACGCTGGACGATGCCCTGGGAGATCCAGAGACCGAGGCCGGTGCCGTTGAGGTCCTTGGTGGTGTAGAAGGCTTCGAACAGGCGGCTGAGGGTTGTCGCGGACATGCCGTGGCCGGTGTCCGCGATGGTGATGCGGATGCTCCGTCGGCCGGTGGGCAGATCGGTTGTGTCGTGGGCGCGAACGAGGAGCCGGCCACCGCCCCGCATGGCGTCGATGGAGTTGGCGATGAGGTTGTTGAGGACCTGACGTATGTCGTTTTCGAAGCAGAGGATGGTGGCGGAGGTGGAGTAGGCGGTTTCCACGTAGATGCCGGAGTTTGCGAGGCGACCCTGGTAGAGGTTGAGGACAGCATCGACGAGCTGGGCGGCGGTTACGGAGGTAGGCCGGACGGCCTGACGATGGAAGCGGAGGGTCTGGGTCGCGATCTGAGAGACACGGGAGAGCTCGGACTGCGCCATGTTGACGTACACCTTGAGGTCGGGCGGAAGACCGGGATCGAGGTCGATGAGGTAGAGGAGGTTGGTGATGGCCTCGAGCGGATTGTTGATCTCGTGGGAGATGGAGCTGGCCAGGCGGCCCACGGCGGCGAGCTTTTCACTCTGCACGAGGGCGGCCTCGGTTTTTTTCTGCCGCGTGATCTCGAGCGAGGCGGTGGTGATGCCGGTGATGTTGCCGCTTTTGTCGTAGACGGGGAAGTAGTTGACGTTCCAGGTGCGCTTGATGCCGGGGGTCGCGGAGAGTTCGCCTTCGATGACGTAGTCGCGGACTGGCTTGCCGGTGGCGACCTGGCGGAAGAGCTCTCCGATGGAGGCAACGCCTGAGGCGACTTCGAGGACGGATTTGCCGACGATCTGATCTTTGGGCAGGTCCATCATCCTGGCGAGCTCGTCGTTGATGCGGAGGTAGCGGAAGGTGACGGGGTCGAAGAGCGCGAGGCCGACGGGGGTGTTTTCGTAGATGGATTCGAGTTCGGCGCGCTGACGCTCGGTTTCGATCTGCTTCTGATGGAGGGTGGCTGCGAAGGTGCGGCTGTCGTGGATATCGATGGCGACGCCGAGCCAATAGAGGACGGCTCCGATTTCATCGCGGACGGGAGATGCGCGGAGGCAGAACCAGCGGGAGGCACCGTCGGCGTCTCGGACGAGACGGGCTTCGATTTCGTAGTCGGTGGCGGTGTCGATGCATCTGCCCCAGGCGTGGATGACGCGATCCCGGTCGGCGGGGTCGAATGCATTCAGCCAGTTCTCTGAGTTATCGGGCGCGTGCTGCGGGCCGATGTACTCGATGAAGCGCTGGTTGGCGTAGATGACGCGGCCATCGGATGCACCCATCCAGATGAACTGGGGGTTGAGGTCCGTGAGGATGCGGTATCTGGTTTCGCTGGCCGCGAGGGCTTCCGCCGCGGTCTTCTGATCGTGGATATCCGTGCCGATGCCGAGCCAGCTCTGGATCTTGCCACTGGGCTCGCGGATGGGAAGCGCGAGCATATCGAGCCAGCGGTACTGGTCGTCTGCGGCACGGCGCACGCGGGCGTGGCCGACGTATTTCGTGCCTGCACGAAGCGCGTGGACCCAATCCCGGGCGACGGCTTCGCGGTCTTCGGGGAAGATGGCGGAGAGCCACTGGGCCTGTTGACCGGGTGCGGGCGAGGGCATGCCGAGGAAGTCGAGGAGGCTCTGGTTGGCGAAGGTGATTTCACCGTGGGGGGTGCTGGTGAAGATGAGCTGCGGGTTGAGTTCGGTGAGGATGCGGTAGCGATTTTCGCTGCTTCGGAGCGCATCGGTGGCGAGCCGGTCGGCGGTGATATCCCGGAAGAAGACGATGATGCCGTCGGGCGAGGGCTGTACCTCAACGCGCAGCCAGAGGTTGAGCGGATCGGGGTAGAAGGCGTCGAAGTTTCCGGCGATCTTCTCGGTCATGGCGCGACCGTAGTGCTCCTCGTAGGGGGAGCCGGGGTAGACGGTGGCAGGGAACTGCTGCCACAGGTTTTTGCCGATAACGTTTCCGACCGGCGCGAGGAGCTCCTGGGCGCGGCGATTGAGGAAGATGAAGTTGTAGTCGCGATCGAGTGAGACGATGGCGTCGCTGGTTCGTCGAAGAACCTGATCGAACCTGCGTGTAAGGTCGTCTCGCCTTTCCTCGGCGGCTTTGCGCATGGAGATATTGGAGAAGAAGATGATGATGCCGTCCTCACCGAAGGGGCGGGCGAGGACAAGAAACCAGAGGTTGAGCGGGTGCGCGTAGAAGGCCTCGAACTCGGTGGAGACGCGTTGCTCCATGCAGGTCCGGTAGCTGGAGTTGTAGGGCTCCTCGAGGTTGCCGGGAAAGAGCTGCCAGAGATTTTCGCCAACAAGCGGACCCGAGTTCAGGAGGTCGATGGCGTGCTGGTTGGCGAAGGTGAAGTTCCAGTCGCGATCGACGATGAGGATGCAGTCCGGGGTGGCGGCGAAGACCTGCTGAAGCTGGCGGGCGGCGATCTCGCGGGCCTGCTCTGAGGACTTGGTCGAGGTGACGTCTTTGTAGAAGACGACCAGACCGTCGGCCTGGGGGAAGAGCTGGATGTCCACCCATAGATCGAAGCGGGGATAGAAGTATTCGAAGCGGCAGGCCTTGCGGTCGGCCATGGCGGCGAGGAAGTTGGTTTCGAGAGCGGTTCCGCGCATATCCGGGCGGATGTCCCAATAGCAACTTCCGATCATGTCGGGGCCGAGATGGCTGACTTGAACCGCCTGGGGATTCGCGTAGGTGATGCGGAAGTCACGGTCGAAGACGATTACGGCGTCGGGGCAAACGCCAAGGATGGAGGCGAAGTCTGGAGGCGGCGGGCTGCTGGAGGATTCGGGCGCGGAGCGGCGCAGTGTGCTTCGGTCGAAGGTGGTGTTATCCGGCATCGGCAGTATGTGCGCTCTGAGGTTACTCTACTGTCCGCACGGGGCGGGAATCTGCTTCGATTTGGGCGAGGCGCTGCTCCAGAGAGGAGATGGCGGAGCGAAGCGCGACGAGTTCGGCCTGCACTCCGGCCAAGGGATCGGATGCGGGAGCGTGGGAGTCGGAGCTGAATCGCGCCGGACTCGGTGATGAAGCCACGGGTCCGCCGAGGAGATGTGCGTAGCGGGCTTCACGAGCTCCGGGCTGGCGAGGGAGGAGGACGGTAAGGGGGCCGGTGATGCCGGGGGTGAGCGGGTGCCCGGCGCCTTCGGCTTCAGAGGGCGAGGGGCGGGCAGCGAGGCGGTCAAGGGTGGCGACGACGGAGGAGAGATCGTCGAAGGTGAAGAGGCGGTCGGCGCGGGAGCGGAGTTCGCCTGGGGTCTGCGGGCCGCGGAGGAGGAGAAGGCAGAGGATCGCAGTCTCGTCGCGGGGGAGGTTGAGGACGGTGCGTGCGCGATGCTCGTACTTGGGGACGCGGGAGTCTCGCGATGGCGTGACGAGGCCGAGGTCCTCGAGAGCGTGGAGGGCCTGTCGGATCTCTTCCTCGGTGAGATCGAGGACGGGGTCTCGGGAGGAGCGCTGGTTGGAGGCGGCCTGGAGGGAGTTGAGAGAGAGCGGATAGTACTCGGGGGTGGTGATCTCTTTCTCGATTAGTGCGCCAAGAACTCGGATCTCGTTTGACGAGAGCTGCATATCTACAAGGGTGCCACAGAGATGAGGCGAAAGGGGGAGTGTATCCGGGAGTGCCATGTGACACAAAAGTTACATTGGAGGTTGCTTGCGAGGCGCAAATTCCCGGGTGAGATAGGTAAACTTGTAGGAGCGAATGAGATTTGGCGAACCGCATTGGCGCCGAGGCATTTGCGGAGACGAGACCACGGGGGTAATTGAAGGATGGGGTTTGGAATTGCGAGACGGGTGGCAGCGGTTGCGGTGGCAGTCGCGGGGTTGAGTTTGTCAGGGACCGCTGACACGGCATTCGCCTCGGGTATGCCCCCTGCGGGAGCGGTGGGTGGGGCCGGCCTGATGTCGGGCTCGATGTCGGGTCTGGGACAGAGGTATGCGTTGCATCTTCACCACCTCCATACGGGGGAGAGCCTGGACATTGTCTACCGGGTGGGGAACCTTTATCTGCCGGATGCGATGGAGAAGCTGAACCTGTTTCTGCGGGATCACCGGACGCAGGCCGAGGCTGACTATGACCCTAAGGAGTTCGACCTGCTGCACTCGGTGATGGCCCGGCTGGGCCGCGCGAATGGCGTGATCGATATCGTCTGCGGGTACAGGTCTCCGGAGAGCAACGAGTTTTTGCGGACGCGGGGTCCGGCGACGGGTGTGGCGGAGCACAGCCAGCACATGTTGTCGAAGGCGATCGACATCCGGGTGCCGGGTGTGTCGACGTCGATGCTGCGGAATGCGGCCCTTTCGATTGGCGCGGGTGGCGTGGGGTACTACCCGGCGAGCCAGTTTGTGCACGTGGATGTGGGACCGGTGCGGGAGTGGCAGTTTGGCGGATTCAGGACGGTTCGTGGCCGGAGCCGGCGGCACGTAACACGAGTTTCGCGCGGCATGTGAAGGTTGGGATCTGCAGGAACGAGAGGGGCTCCGCACACAGCGGGGCCCTTTTCTGATGTATGGGGGAGAAGGCGCGGGGCGGCTAGCGCGGAGTAGCGTCGATCTGCTGTTGCAGCCGATGGAGACTCTGCTGCTGAAGCTGGAGGTAGCCGGTGTGTGCGGTGTCGAGATCGAGGATGAGGGTGAGGGCAGCGCCGACCACGACCGGGAGCACGCAGAGCAGGAGCGGAGAGCGCGAGGTGAGACTGGTTCCAGTGAGGAAGCTGGCTGCGGCCGCCATGAAGAGCAGCATGATCCAGGCAAGGTTGGGAATGCGGTTTTCCAGGGCGGCGGTGCGTTTTTCGCTGAGGTCGATGGACTCGTTGACGGTGGAGAGGAAGAGGGCCCGGACGGGGTCGGGGCGGGAGTTGGCTGCGGTCGATGCTACCTCCCAGAGCTGGGCCTGGAGATCGGCCATGCGGTTCGCGGCGGAGATGGATGTGGGGTCAGTGCCGACGTTGGGAAGGCCGATGCGGAGGGGAACGTAGGCCCGAAGGAGATTGCGAGCGGAGGTGCGGGCGGGCTCCTCGAGGGTGGAGGTGCGAAGCCAGGTGGTGCCGATGGCGTTGGCCTCGTCGACTTCGAGCTGCTTGCGGAGGTCGTAGCGGTTGACGGCCATGGCGAAGGAGAAGCCGAGGAGGAGGCCAAGGAGGCCGAGGACTGCTGCCTGGAGCGCGGTGAGATCGGCCTGGTGATCGGGACCGACGAGCTCGGGTCTCCTGGTGCGGATGGCGAGACCGGCCGCGCCGGCGAGGAGCAGAAGGGCCAGGGCCGCCGGGAAGAAGGCGGCGGGATGATCCAAAAGGAGGAACATGGGGGCAGTGTACTTGCGCGCCCGCTGAGTGGCGGTGCTGGTATGCTGTGCGCCATGACGTGGGCGGCGCTGGCCGGGGTTGGTGAGCTTGGGGATGGCCGGTGGGGGCTGGTGCGGGCCCGGCAGGTGGCCAGGGAGGTAGAGGGGTCGCGAGCGGCGGTGCGGGCCCTGGTGGCGGCGATCTTTAGTGATTCGGCTGAGAAGAGAAAGAGGGCTGCGGACGTTGCGCGGCGGGTGACGGAACGCGCAGCGGAGCCGATGTGGAGGTATGCCGATGAGCTGGCGGGGCTGCTGGCGGAGCTGCCGGTGGAGGAGTCTCGGACGCGATGGCACATGGGACTGGTGGTGGCCCGGGTAGCACATACGGCGGAGCAGCGGATGCGGGCGGGGCGGATGATGGAGCTGCTGGCGGGAGATGAGAGCAACGTTGTCCGTTGCTCCGCGGTGGAGGGTATCTGTCTGCTTGCCTGTGAGGAGCGGCGGCTTTGGGAGGTGGCTGAAGAGATGGTCGAGAGGGCTTTGCGGGAGGGGACGAAGGCGGAGCGGTGCAGGGCACGTGAGGGCAAGGGCAGGATGGAACGCGCGATGAGACGTATGCGCGGGTAGGTGCAAGGATATGGGAATGAGATTGCGGCTTGGGTTGGGTGTGGCGGTGCTGCTGGGGTGTTCGCTGGCTGAGCGAGGTGTTGCGCAGGAGCATGTGCGACCCGGTGAGGTGTGGCGGGATACGGCGGGGCAGGTGATCCAGGCGCATGGTGGCGGGATTGTGCAGGTGGGTAAGGAGTGGTACTGGTTTGGGGAAGACCGGACGCAGGGACTCGACGCGACGAAGCGGTATGTGAGCTGCTATCGATCCGAGGATCTTCTGCATTGGGAGTCAAGGGGGCGGGTGCTGGGGTTGGGGGAGCCGGAGGACATGAAGGCGCAATTTGGGGGCGACTGGATACTGGAGCGGCCAAAGGTGTTCTGGGTGGCGAAGACGAGGAAGTACGTGATGTACTTCCACGCGGATGCGGCGTACAAGGCGGCCGAGGTGGGCGTGGCGGTGAGCGAAACGGTGGATGGGCCGTACCGCTTTGTGAAGCACTTTCGGCCGCTGGGGCAGGAGAGCCGGGATATCGGGCAGTTTGTCGATGACGATGGGGCGAACTACCTGATCTATGAGAGCCGGCCGACGAAGGGGTTTTACATTGCGCGGCTGACGGATGACGGGATGGATGTGACGGAGACGGCATTTGTGAAGGCGCCGCTGGAGGGTGGGGCGCTGGTGCGATATGAGGGGGTGTACTACGTGATCGGATCGCACATGACGGGATGGAAGCCGAATCCGAATGTGTATGCGACGGCGACGTCATTGAAAGGGCCGTGGAGCGAGTTCAAGGAGCTGGCGCCGGACTCGCCGGATACGTGGGGATCGCAGAGCTCAATGCTGGTGAAGGTAAAGGGGACGAAGGCGACGACGGTGGTGTATGTGGGGGATCTGTGGAAGCCGAAGGAGCTTTGGGACTCGCGGTATGTGTGGATGCCGGTGGAGATTGGGGGTGGGGGGATGAGGGTGCCGCGGCCGGCGGATTGGGCTGTGGATGTGGTGACGGGGGTGGTGCGAACGGGGGAAGTGCGGGAGCGGAATTTACTGTGCTGCGGCACCAGCGCACGTGCCTCCGTGCATGAGGTTTTCGATGTTCAAGGAGTCTTGAGTCGCTAGTTCGCTTGCATGTATTAGGGTTGCGTAGCGGTTCTCCATTCGTGATTTCCCGTCAGTATTGGTTCACTTCTTCAGCCGTTTCACTTCTTCCTTGATTTCGACCAGCAGCTTCTCGACGTGATCTGCTCGTCTCTTCTCCGGAAAATCTAGGATTTCGGCTTTCGCGAATCTTCCACCAGCGCGATTTAGCGGCGGATCGGCGACAAGGATGGAGACGAGTTCAAGGGTTCTCGCGATGGATGTGGCGTCCACATTGTGTGATTTGAACTGCTCGATAACGCCTGCTTCATCGAAGCTTCGCAAGCCGAACCAAGAAAAGCTGTCCCAGCGCCCGCTCAGTCTTGGCTTTGTGTGATGAGCCAAGAGACGGTCACCGAGGCCCTTCTCAGAAGAAGCCATCCCGACGTAGACCAGCTTGTAGTGATCATAAAGTGCGTAGATCCCGACCTGCTTCCAGGCATCGCACATCTTCGCTTTCGGCGTTGCGTTCTTGGAAGTAACTTTGAAGTGCCTACGCTGGCCCTTCAACTCTCCGGACTCCCAATCAATTGCGCGACGGCTCCAATATTCTCCATACGCCCTGATCAGGCTTCCCGCGGCTTGCTCGTGATCCTCGTCTAGCATGGCGTGATCTTAGGCTCCTAGGTGTAGAACGACAAGGGCCGCCAATGATGGCGGCCCTTTCTGTGATGCGGAGTGTCTGCGGCTTAGTCGCCGGAGACGGTCTCTTCGATGTTGGTGACGACCTCGGCCTTGGGGGCTGAGGAGATGGGAGCGGCGGGTTTGATTCCGCCGAGGCCACCGATGTCGCCGATGGCGATGAAGCCGCCGGGCTGATCGGGTTCCTGGAGGATCTCCTTGCGGTAGAGCTTGGCCATGCGGGCGTTTTCGGCGTCCTGCTTCAGCTTTGCATCGCGTGCACGGATCTTCTCTTCGCGGGCGTTCTTGGCGACACCGGACTTTTCAAAGGTGTCGTTAGCGGCGGAGTCTACGTGGGCCTGGTTGAGGACGAGGTCGTAGGACGACTCCTTCTCGAGGCCGACCTTTTTGCCGCCGGCGAAGATCTCATGACGTCCGTGCTCCTCGTACCACTTGGTGAGGGTGGAGGTCATGTGCATCTTCTCGATGATGTTGCGCCAGCCGACGCCGGTGTTGTAGGCGCAGAAGCTGATCTCGCCTTCCTGCGTCGCGTACGGGATGATGCACTGCTCGGTGCGGCGGAAGTCATAGTTGAAGAGATCCTGGAACCACATGCCCGCGATGAAGAGGAAGTTCCAACGATCCGCGCGACGCATCTCGATGTCCTTCTGGGTGCGGTCGGCGGTGACCTTGCCGTAGTTGCGGCCGGTCGCGCCGAAGCACTTGTCGAACTTCGAGAGGAGGTCGACGATCTTGAAGTGTGTAGGTGCCTTGGTGGGGTCGTAGTTGCGAAGGAGGGCGAGACCGGCGCCGAGCATGGTGAGGTACTTGCCACGGGCAGCGTCGTTGACGCGGGCGATGTCCTTGGCAAGACGATCGGCGTTGAGGAAGGCGGTGACGGGCACAGCTTCCTTGGTTTCCTTGTCGATCATGAGCGCCATGCCGATGCCGCAGTTCGGGTGGCAGCCGCAGGAGAGCTGGCCCCAATCGTGATTGGGTCCGTGCACGAGATCGGCCCAGTCAGAGAAGGTGGACATGAAGGAGATGGGGAACCAGTCGCGCACGGGCTCGCCGAGGCCGGTCTGATTTTTGACGTCGTGGGCGAGGTGCGAGAGGGTGTAGCGCTGCGCCATGCGGCGCTCGTCGGAGACCTCTTCGTCGCGGCCGGTGAAGGAGACGGGCTGGAAGGAGAGGAAGTTGATCTTCTTGGGGTTGTCGAGGGCGAACTCGATGATGCGGCCGACCTGCTCGTTGTTGATGCCGTTGATGATGCAGGTGACGGGAACGATGTCGACGCCGGCCTCGTGAAGATTGTGGATGGCCTGGAGCTTGACGTCGAACGAGTTGCCGACCTTGCGATGCGAGTTGGCCGCGTTGCCGATGCCATCGAACTGGAGGTAGGCGTAGCGGAGGCCGGCTTCAGCGGCGGCCTTCGAGAACTCCTTGGACTTGGCGAACTCGATGCCGTTGGTGGCGGCCTGAACGGAGGTGTAGCCGACCTTGCGGGCGTACGCGACCGCGTCGAGGAAGTAGGGGGAGAGCGTGGGCTCGCCTCCTGAGAACTGGACGCTCATCTGACGCTTGGGCTTGATGGTGACGGCGTTGTCGAGCATGGTCTTGATCTCGTCCCATGTGAGCTCGTGGACGAAGCCGACCTGGTTGGCGTCCATGAAGCAGGGATCGCACATCATGTTGCAGCGGTTGGTGAGATCGATGGTCAACACCGACCCACGACCGTGAGTCACCGTGGACGTCCCGTGGTTGTGGAGCTTTTCGTCGTTGTGTGCGCGGATGTCACGGCCGGGGAAGACCTCTTCGAGGTGCTTGAAGAAGGCGGTGTCAATGGACATGACGTCTTCGAAGTGGCCGTGGATGGGGCAGTCTTTGACCATGAGGATCTGGCCATCGCGCTCGATGATCTGGGCCTTGATCTCGCCGACCTTTTCGTTGAGGAGGATCTCGTGCGGGAGCTTTCCATCTACGATCTGCTGGCGGATCTCAGGGATGCAACGCGGGCAGAGAGAGTCGGTGGTGCGTGGCCAGCCCAGGGGCGGCTTCTCCTTCTGGTAGCTCTTAAGCAGGGGCTTATCGCTCCATCGCGGGGTGAACGACGGGTTGGGGCTGATTGAGTTGAGCTTGTTGTAGACGGCCCAACCGCCCTTTGCTGCGTAGGTGAGAGCTTTTTCGGCTAGCTTCGCTGCCTTTGCCATGGTGTTCTATATCTCCTGAGAGGGGCTGATACTCAGCCGTAAGTCGATCGCGAATGTGTGCTTCTTTAGCGTACTCATTCGATTGCGCAGGGGGGAGTATGGTTGCTGATACGTGGGGCCCCAGTCGGTGGTATCTCCCTGCTAACCCTGTTGTCTAAGACTACTTAGGTGTGTGTTCCGGAAGAAGCTGGAGATGCTCAGCGGGGAGATTGTGCATTGAATGGCGACTGGGAGCGGCGAGTGGGACGGCTCTAAGAAGACCGCATTGGTTAGAAGAGCCGCGGAGCCGAGAAAGACTGCGCAAAATATATTTGCCGCAAAGGGCTGCGGGCGAGCAAGAAGGATGACTACAAAGAAGAGACCTCGCGTATGCGAGGTCTCCTGAAGCGAGGGCAGTGCTTACTGAGCGGCCGAGGCCATCTCCGGCTCGAGGTTTGCGACGAAGGCCTCTGCGGTGGTTTTGCCAGCGGAGATGCCATTGGTTCCCCCGCCACGGACAAAGGTGACGTCGGTGATGCCAATGAATCCGGCGATATGGCGGAGGTACGGGATCTCGAGATCGTAGGACTCGTAGGGTGTGCCCGGCGGGTATGCGCCGCCGCTGGCGATGATGACGGTGAGCTTTTTGCCTTTGAGCAGGCCGTCGTAGCCGCCTTCAGGGGTTATGGCGAAGGTCTTTCCGACACGTACGACGTGATCGATCCAGGCCTTGAGGACGGCCGGGACCGCGAAGTTGTACATGGGTGTGGTGATGAGGATCTGGTCGGCGGCGTTGAGTTCGGCGATGAACTCGTCGGAGATTTTGAGCGCGGCCTTGTTCTCGTCGGTGTGTTTGTCGGGCGCGGAGAAGGCGCCGGCGATCCAGGGCAGATCGACGTAGGGGATGTTGGAGGTGGCGAGGTCCCGATGGGTGACCTGTGCGCCGGGGTGATTCTTCTGCCAGTCGGCGAGGAACTTCTGGCCGAGTTGACGGGATATGGAGAGATCACCCCGGGGGCTTACGTCGATTTTCAAAAGATGAGGCATGTGTGCTCCTGGACCCGGTTTGAGTGAGCGAGGTCGCTGGACATAGGAGTGCGAGGGGACGTGCGAGGATTCAGACATTCTGCGCCGTGATAGGTGGGAGAATGAAGGGTGGAGGCGGAACGATGCTGGCGGTGAGCGAACTGGCGCCGAGGGTGCTGCAGTCGGAGATCCGGGCGATGAGTGTGGCGTGTGAGGCGGTGGCCGGGGTGAACCTCGCACAGGGCGTCTGCGATACCGAGGTTCCGGTGGTGGTGATGGAGGCGGCGCATCGAGCGATGCGTGAGGGCCACAATATCTACACGCGGCTGGATGGGATCTCGCGGCTGCGACGGGCGATCGCGGATGACGTGGAAAGGTCTACGGGCGTTCGCGTCGATGAAGAGGGCGAGGTGCTGGTGACGAGTGGAGCGTCGGGCGCGTTGCATGCGGCGGCGATGGCGCTCTTCAATCCCGGCGATGAGGTGCTGCTGTTCGAACCGTTCTATGGATATCATGCGGGGACGCTGCGATCGATGCGGGTGGTGCCGGTGGTGGTCGGGATGGAGACTCCGGCGGTGGGGGAGACGGGGTGGGGGCTGGATCTCGATCGGGTGCGGGCAGCGGTGACATCACGAACCCGGGGGATGATTGTGAATACGCCCTCGAACCCGGCGGGTAAGGTGTTTACGCGGATGGAGCTGGAGGGACTGGCCGAGATTGCGCGGGAGCATGACCTGTTCGTGCTGACCGACGAGATCTATGAGCACTTTATTTATGGAGAGGCAAAGCATGTGAGTCCGTTTTCGCTGCCCGGGATGCGGGAGCGAACGATCCTGATGTCGGGGTTTTCGAAGACGTTTTCGGTGACGGGGTGGCGGGTGGGCTACCTGGTAGCGGACAAGCGGTGGCTGGGCGCGATCGCTTACTTCCATGACCTAACGTATGTGTGTGCGCCGGCTCCGTTCCAGCATGCGTGTGCGGCCGGTCTGGAAGAGCTTGGAAGGACGTTTTACGCAAAGCTGGCGATGGATCATGAGGCGAAGCGGGCGATGCTGGTGGAGGCTTTGCGGGTGGCGGGGATGCGGCCAGATGTTCCGGACGGAGCGTACTACATTCTGGCTGACGCTTCAGGGCTGCCGGGAGAGACGGGAGCGGAGAAGGCCCGGGCGCTTTTGAAGGCGACGGGGGTGGCGGCGGTGGCGGGATCGGCGTTCTTCGGGCACCGGCCGGGGGAGCGGAATCGCGGGGAAGATCTGCTGCGATTTTGCTTTGCGAAGAAGGATGAGGATCTGATGGAGGCCTGCAGGCGGTTGGCCGGGGCTCGGTTCCAGTAGAATCTGCATTGGCGCAGCGGCGCATGAGGAAGACGGCATATGGCATCGGCGATGGCGAGCATTGTGGCTTTGAAGGATGTTCATGGTGAGTTGAAGAGCCGGATGGAGAAGTCTGTGGAGGACTTCCGGGCGAACCTGGCGTCGGCGCGTACGGGCCGGGCAAACGTGCATATGCTGGACCAGATCAAGGTGGACTACTACGGGACGGATACGCCGGTTGCCCAGATGGGGCAGATCAGCACGCCTGAGGCGACGCTGATTCTGGTGACTCCATATGACGTGAGCATGGTCGCGGCGATCGAGAAGGCAATCCGGACGTCGGGTACGGGGTTGAACCCGATGTCGGACGGAAAGGTGATCCGGGTGCCCATACCGACGATGACGGAGGAGCGGCGCAAGGAGGTCGTGAAGCAGCTGAACAAGACGCTGGAGGATCACAAGACGGCTATCCGCAACATCCGGCGCGATGGGAACGAGCAGATCAAGAAGGCTGCGAAGGACAAGCTGATCTCGGTGGACGACGAGAAGCGCGCCGTGGATGAGGTGCAGCAGCTGACGGACGCTGAGATCCGGCGGATCGAGGATCTTTTCCGTGCCAAGGAGAAGGAAGTGCTCACGGTCTGAGGACGGGTGCGAGCGCAGATGTGCAAAGGGTCGAGCTTGATGCTCGACCCTTTGCTTTTGGGCGGAGTGGGACAGCGGCCTAGACGCCCTGGTAGACGAGGCGGACGAAGTTGTCGAGAGGGGGGACGGCGGGCTTGAAGGTGCTGTCAAAGGGAGCGGTGGGTTTTGCGGCGATCACTTCTTCGACTGAGCGACCCTGCTTCTTCATTGCGGCGACGGTCTCGCGGGTGCCGGCGAGCATGTCGTGAAACTGCTGAAGCTGGTTGCGGTCGCCGATGGGGCCGTGGCCAGGGATGATGATGGTCTTCGCGGTGCTGGCGGCGAGGTTTTTCTTTGTGGCTGCGATCATTCCGTCGATGTTTCCGCCGCTGGAGTAGTCGATGAATGGGTAGAGGCTGTTGAACCAGGTGTCGCCTGCGTGCAGGACGTCGGCGTTGAGGAAGTAGATGGAGATATCGGTGTCGGTGTGGGCGGGGGCGAAGTGCGAGAGGTGGAGCGTTTCTCCGTTGAGGTGAAGGGTATGGTCCTGAGCGAAGGTGAGGGTGGGGAGGCCGCCTGGCGGGAGGGGCGGGACGGTCATGTTGTAGGCGGCGATGTGCTGGGTGGTGCTGAGCCGGGTTTTGGTGTTTTCGTGGGCGATGATGGTGGCTCCCGCGGAGTGCATCCAGTCGTTGCCATCGGTGTGGTCGAAGTGCCAGTGGGTATCGATGAGGTGGGTGAGGGGATCGGGGCTGAGCGCGGCGAGGGCATCGGCGATCTGTGGGCGGGAGGTGCTGAAGCCGGAGTCGACGAGGAGCTTGCCGTCTTTGCCGGGGAGCACGGCGATGTTTCCGCCGGAGCCGAGGAGGGCGCTGACGTTGCCGCGCAGGGGTTGGGTGGTGATTTTGGCGCTTGCGGCGGCGGCGCGCATCTGGGCCATGCGATCGGCTTGGGGAGCCTGGGCGAAGAGGAGGCGCGGAGCGAGGTGTGCGCCGGTGGCGGCGAGGGCGGCGGAGCGGAGGAAGCTGCGGCGAGAGGGATGTGCGTTCATGTGCGGATGTCCTTTGCTTGGTTGTGACGGGGGATCAGGTGGTGTGATCCACGACGATCTTCCAGCCCTGGTCAGTTTTTTCGAAGATGAGGGAGAAGAGTCCGTCGGCGTTTCCGCCCTCTTTCTTTGATCGCTCGAGGTGGTATTTGCCGATGACGAAGGCGAAGCGGTCGTCGAGGGGATGGACCTCGAGCTCGGAGAAGCCGAGGTTTCCCATGGAGGCGCGACTGGGGTACTGGTGATGGTAGCTGTCGACCATGCCGGCGAAGCCGCGGTTGACGGTTCCGGAGAGGAAGAGGGTGTCGGGTGAGTCTTTGTAGGCCTGGACGAAGGAGTTGATGTCACCGGAGTTCCAGGCCTTTTCCTGTGCGAGCAGGACCTTGATGACGCCGAGCTCGATCGAGCTGGCGGTGTGCAGTTGCGGGTCCTGCGCGAGCGCAGGTGAGGCTGCGGTCGCGGAGAGGACGGCAAAGAGGAGGACGGATCGAAGTTGATGCAACGAGGTCACGATGTTTTTACCTTTTCGTGTTCAGGTGAAGGTCCGGACTGCGCGAGCTGGTGCGGTTACAAGGTTTGCGGCAATTCGCGTTCCGGTCCATCGCAGGCTTTGGTTCCGAGCTCTGGAAGGATCCAGATGACCGTGACGATGGCGTCGCAGAGAAGGGCGAGCAAGGGATGGAAGTAGGCGGCGGGGATGGACGCCACATAAAGAGCAAGAGAGATGAGGTGCTTCCGGTGAGCTGACCGATCTGCGGGAGTGATCCGGCGCCTGAGACGCAGCCGCCGTTCGATGGCGAGGCGAAGAAGGAAGAAGCCGGTGCCGGTGATGGCGAGGGAGAGCGCGTAGATCATGACGGAGGCGTTGTCCAAGGCCTTCTCGATGACCCACAAGGTGAAGAAGGGAAGGAGGGAGAGGGAGAAGAGGAAGACGAGATTGGCATAGAGGACGCGGGCGTCGACCTCCTCCACGCGGCCCACGAGCTGGTGGTGGTTGATCCAGTAGATGGAGGTGAAGGTAAAGGAGAGGAGATAGACGAGGAGGGTTGGGTACACGGTGCGAAGGCCGGTGAGGCCATTCTCGTGGGGGACTTTGAGCTCAAGCACCATGATGGTGATGATGACGGCGATGACGCCGTCGGAGAAGGCTTCGAGACGAGAGGTGGGGGCGGGCGCCGGCATGAGGCGAGATCCTCGAATGCAGCATACATGGCGAGGTGTGGGACCCGGCGGTGAAGAGGGCTATGGCTTTGAGGGCGTGAACGCGGTGGTGTGGTCGCGGATGATCTTCCAGCCGGCGGGTGTCTTTTCAAAGACGAGGGAGAAGATGCCGTCGGCGTTGCCGCCGCCCGCAGAGGTGCGCTCGAGATGGAAGTTGCCGGTAGCGGTGGCGAAGCGGTCATCGAGCAGGACGGGCTCAAGGTTGGTGAAGCTGAGGTTACCCATAGCTTCGCGGGTGGGGTAGCCCTTGCGGTAGCGGTCGAGCATCTCCGCATAGCCGCGGCTTACGGTTCTGCCGACGAAGAGGATGTCGGGCGAGTTTTTGTAACCGGTCGCGAAGGCGTCCAGATCGTTGCGGTTCCAGTCGGCTGCCTGCCGGGACATGAGTTGGCGAATGGCGGTGATGTCGTCCGTACCGGGCGCGATCCGAGGAGAGGCGGCTGCGGCGGAGGCGAATGCGATGAACAGAAGGAGAGACGCAACGACGGGGCGAAGGCGCATGGGACTCCTGATCGGGCTTGTGGTGAATCGTACGGAGACATCACAGAATCCCTCGTCCCCTAGAAGATTGACAAGGAAAAAGACGACGAGAGGGCAAAGTAAAGGAGCGGAAGGGTAGCGGGGACGAGGGATGCGGGACAGGGCTTGGGCGGGGTGGAGGCGCATACAATCCATGCATGCCAATTGAAGAGGGGAAGACAAAGGTCGTCCATGCGGTGTGCTCGCACGATTGCCCGGACTCGTGCGGTGTGCTGGTGACGGTGGATATGGCGACGGGGACTGCGGTGAAGGTGCAGGGAGATCCGGCGCATCCTGTGACGCGAGGATTTCTGTGTGGGAAGGTGGCGAAGTATCTTGACCGGGTGTACTCGCCGGACAGACTTCTGTATCCGATGAGAAGGCGGGCCGGGGTGGCGAAGGGACCGCTTCCGAAGGGTCGAGAGGCGGAGGCGTTTGAGCGGATCTCGTGGGACGAGGCCCTGGGCGAGGTGGCGGCGAGGCTGTCTGCGATTGCGACGGAGTTTGGGCCGGAGAGCGTGCTTCCTTACAGCTACGCAGGGACGATAGGGCAGCTGGGTTACGGGTCAATGGACCGGCGGTTCTTCAACCGAATGGGGGCTTCGCAGCTGGACCGGACGATCTGCTCGACGGCGGGCGGGGCGGCCCTGATGAGTGTGTACGGGGCGAAGCTGGGAACGCCTCCGCAGGACTTTGGGCGTGCCGGGATGATCATCGCGTGGGCGGCAAACGTGCATGGGAACAACGTGCACCTGTGGCCGTTTATCGAGGAGGCTCGGCGAAGCGGGGCGCGGCTGGTGGTGATCGACCCCTACCGGACGAGGACGGCGGCGCTGGCGGATGAGCATCTTGCGATCCGGCCGGGAACGGACGGGCTGCTGGCGCTGGGGATGATGCATGTGATCTTCCGGGAGGGCCTGGAGGATCGCGAGTATATGGATGCGTGCACGGCGGGCGGTGAGGAGTTGCGTGCGCATGCGCTACGTCCCGAGCACTCGCCGGAGCGGGTCTCGGAGGGAACGGGTATTGCGGCGGAGGTGGTGGAGCGGATGGCGCGCGAGTATGCCGGTTGCTGGAAGAGGATGCGCAAGGCCGCAGTCATCCGGCTGAACTATGGCATTCAAAGGGCGGAGAATGGAGGGACGGCTGCGCGCGCGGTCTGCATGCTGCCATTGATTACCGGGGCGTGGAGACACAGGGGTGGCGGGCTACAGCTCTCGACCAGCGGAGCGTTTCCGTTCAACAAGGCGGCGCTGGAGATGCCGGAGCTGATGAAGGCGAGCCCGTTGGGGCGCGGTGGCCGGACGGTGAACATGAGCCAGCTGGGAGGGGCTTTGACGCGGATGGGCGTGGAGGCGGACGACCAGAGGTCCGCGGCGGCGGCGAGTGAAGGGCCCCGGGTGAAGGCGCTGTTTGTTTATAACTCCAATCCGGCGGCGGTGGCTCCGAATCAGAATGACGTCCTGCGAGGTCTGCGGCGGGAGGACCTGTACACGGTGGTGCACGAGCAGTTTTTCAATGACACGACGGACTATGCGGATGTGGTGCTGCCCGCGCCGACGTTTGTGGAGGTGAAGGACGTCCAGGGTGCTTACGGGCACATGTTCGCGCAGATTTCGGAGCAGGCGATCGCGCCTTTGGGTGAGGCGCGATCGAACGTGCGGATGTTTGGGGAGCTGGCGCGGCGGATGGGATTTGCGGAGCCCTGCTTCGACGATCGCGAGGAGGCGATGATCGATCAGGCGCTTCGGACGGATCACCCGTGGTTTGCGGGAGTGACGAGGGAGCGTATGGAGGCGGAGGGGCAGGTGGAGCTGGCGCTTCCGCGTACGGCTTCCGGTGAGGTGCTGCCGTTTTCCAATGCGGCCTGGTTTGGGACGCCGAGTGGGCGGGGCGAGCTGCTGCCTGTGCCGGTCTACCAGCCGTCGGCGGAGTCGGTGGGCGGAGTCGATGAGGTTGCCCGGTATCCGCTGCAGTTTCTGCCGAGAAAGGCGGACAACTATATGAACTCGACCTTCGCAAATATTCCAGTGCATCAGCGGATGGAGGCCAGGACGGCGGGGGTGCTGGAGATCAGCGTGAAGGATGCCGGGGCTCGCGGGATTGCAACGGGCGATGTGGTCGAGGTGTGGAACGGGCGGGGACGCATCGAGCTGAGGGCACACGTGAATGGAGCGGTGGGCGCGGGCGTTGTGGCGGCTCGGCTGGACTGGGCGAAGCTTTCCGCGAATGGGGCGAATGTCAATGCGCTGACGAGTGAGCGGGTGACGGACATCGGCGGCGGAGCTACGTTTTACTCGACGATGGTTGAGGTTCGTGGGACGGAGGCTCACGTTGAATGAGGCTGGGGTAGAGGGGATGTTGCCGACGATGCGGGAGATCGAGTCCGCAGCGGAGCTGGTGTACCGATCGATGCAGGCGACGCCGCAGTATAGCTGGCCACAGATCAATCAGCGGATGGGCGCGGAGGTTTGGCTGAAGCATGAGAATCACACGCCGGTGGGGGCGTTCAAGGTTCGTGGCGGCCTGGTCTACATGGACTGGCTGCGGCGGGAGCGGCCCGAGGTGAAGACGGTGGTGTCGGCGACGCGCGGCAATCATGGGCAGTCGATCGCGTATGCGGCGTCACGCAGCGGGCATCGCGCCGTGATCGTTGTGCCGCATGGAAACAGCGTGGAGAAGAACGCGGCGATGCGGTCGATGGGCGCTGATCTGATTGAGTCTGGAGAGGACCTGCAGGCGGCCATCGAGCATGCGGCGGGTCTGGCGGCAGAGAACGGATGGCACCGGGTACCGGTCTTCGATCTGACGCTGGTGCGAGGGGTGGCGACGTATGCACTGGAGTTTCTGCGCGGAGCACCTGAGATGAAGACGGTGTATGTGCCGATCGGGATGGGCACGGGCGTTTGCGGGATGATCGCGGCGCGCGACGGGCTGAACCTGCGGACCCGGATTGTGGGTGTGGTGTCAAGTAAAGCGCCGGCCATGGCGAGATCGTTTGCGGTCGGTGAGGTGGTGGAGGTCGAAGCGAGGACGCGCATCGCGGACGGCGTGGCTAGCAGGCTGCCGGACGCGACAGCGCTGGCGATCGTGCGGGAGGGCCTGGAGGAGGTGATCGAGGTGGACGACGATGAGGTGGAGGATGCGATGCGGCTTTGCTTTTCCGCAACGCACAATGTGGCTGAGGGAGCTGGAGCGATTGGGCTGGCGGCGATGCTGAAGGACCCACGGCGTAGTGGAGGGCGGGTTGGAACGGTGTTGTGCGGGGGCAACGTGGATAGTGGCGTGTTTGGGCGGGTGCTGCTGGCCGCGAACGCGGCGGGCAGGGGTTGAGCCGATGTATGCGGCGAACTTCCAGTGTGCGGGGTGTTTCGAGTGGGTGGAGACGACGGTGGATGAGTCGGGGGGATCGAAGCAGGAGTACGTGGAGGACTGCCAGGTGTGCTGCCAGCCGAATGTTTTGAAGGTGCGATGGGATCCGGGCGCACAGGAGTTTGAGGTGACCGCGGAGCTGGAGAGTTGAGTGCGTCCCGGGGTCGATCGGAGCGTGGCCGGGAGTTCGCTAAACGCAGGGCTGCTCACCTATAATCGAGACTTCCCCAGGAAGACGCTCGGGGCGCGATACCGAGAGCAGTGAGGGTGTAGTTATCTTTACCGTAGACCGAGAGAGCGTAAGCTCCCTGAATTGCAGGATGAAGTACGTGGGCGCGCGCTCCGGCCGCATCTGGACAGCCTTCGTGGCTGCGCTGGCACTTTCCCTTGGCGCCGCGGGATTATCGGCGCAGACACCGGGCCAGACGAATCCGCGAAACATCTTCAGCGCTCCGGCTGCGACGCAGACTGGGGTGCAGGCGCTTTGCCAGCCGCAGGTGATCGGCAACCGCAGGATTCCAAAGGAGAGCGTCCTCGCACGGCTGTTCTCGCGGCAGGGGGATCTCTATGATCCGTCGGTTGTGGAACGGGATTTCAACTCGCTTTGGAACACGAATTACTTCGACGATGTGCGTATTGAGCGCACCGAGACTCCGAAGTGCGTGCAGCTGGTGATCTATGTCCGCGAGAAGCCGACGATACGGGAGATCAACTACAAGGGTCTGAACGCGGTTTCGCAGTCGGACGTCTTGGACAGGTTCAAGAAGGCCAAGGTTGCGTTGTCGGTCGAGAGCCAGTATGACCCGACGAAGATCAAGCGGGCCGAGGTGGTACTGAGGGAGCTGCTGGCCGAGCATGGGCATCAGTTTGCGACCATACGCACGGAGATCAAGACGATCCCTCCCGCGTCAGTGGCATTGACCTTCAATATCAAGGAAGGACCGACGGTAAAGGTCGGCAAGATCGCCTTCCAAGGGAACAACAACATCAACGACCGGACGCTCCGGGCGTCGATGAAGAATCTGCGTCCGCTTGGGATACCGCACTCGATCATCCTCGAGAACCTGCTGGCGAAGACGTTTGACGCGAGCAAGCTGGACGAAGATACGCAGCGGGTGCAGCAGGCCTACCGCGACCGCGGGTACTTCCGGGCGCTGACGAGCGAGCCTACGACGCGTGTTCGGGACGCGGGCGGGATCAGCCCATTCACCCTGCGGCCATCGACGGGCAAGCGCATCGATATTCTGATGCCGATTGAAGAGGGCGAGCGATACCGGTTGGGCGGGATCACCTTCAAGGGCAACAAGGCGGTGACGAACACACGGGTTCTGCGCGCGCAGTTTGCACAGAAGGACGGCGAGTTTTTCAACGCGACGATGTTCGGCAAGGGGCTGGACCAGCTGAGGAAGGCGTATGGCCAGCTCGGATATATCCGCTTTGTTGGAACGCCGATACCCCGGATCGACGAGGCGAAGAAGCTCGTCTACCTGGACATTGACATCGACGAAGGAAAGCAATTCTCGGTATCTCGTATCGAGTTCACGGGCAATTCGATTACGCGGGACAAGGTGATTCGGCGTGAACTTCAGCTGGATGAGGGACAGCTTTATAACAGCCAGGCGTGGGATCTCTCGCTGCTCCGGCTGAATCAGCTGAACTACTTCGAACCACTGAAGGTGGAGCAGGATTCGGAGAACCGCATCAACGACGATGAGGGCACGGTCGACCTGCTGCTGAAGTTGAAGGAGAAGGGCAAGAACTCGATCGGCCTGAACGGTGGTATCAGCGGTCTGTCCGGAACCTTTATCGGCCTGAACTACGAGACCAACAACTTCCTGGGATTGGGTGAGACGCTTTCCCTGCAGGCCAACATCGGCGATCTTTCAAGGAACCTGAGCTTCGGGTTTACGGAGCCGTACCTCCGAAACAAGCCGATCTCGCTTGGCTTCCAGATATTTACGAGCAAGTTCGACTACAACCCCGCAAAGAGCTACTCGATTGCGAACAGCGGGACGAGCGCGAATCTGACCAACGCGCAGCAGTCGCTGCTGACGAACTACAACCAGGCATCGACGGGTTTGACGGTGACGGCGAGCGAGCCCCTGCGGCATCTGTTCTCGCGGACGGGCGTAACGCGGGTTGGCGTCTCGTACTCTTTGTCGCGTTCCAGTGTGACGACGTTCAACGACAACACGCGCAACGTGTTTCAGTCACTCGCGTTCCGTTCGGGCGTGCAGGGGCCGAACCAGTTGAGCGGAATCATCTCGTCGATCATTACGCCGAGCTTCACCTTTTCCAGTCTTGACCGTGCCGTTGGGCCGCACGCCGGAAAGGACTTCAACGCAGCCATCCAGGTCGCGGGTGCGGGCGGCAACGTCAAGTACTATTCGCCGCAGGTGAGCTACCGGCAGTTCTTCCCGATGAAGGGTCTGAAGGTGAATCGCGAAGGGCACAACGTGCTCGGGTACCGGTTCCAGTTTGTCCATGTAGCTGGCTTCGGGGGCGAGGTTGCTCCGCCTCAGAACCGCGTGTACTCGGGCGGCGAATCGGACGTTCGCGGGTTTGATATCCGGTCGAGCGCTCCTTACACGTTTATCCCGACGCGGACGCTGTTCAACCTGACGAATCCGGATGGAACGACGGTACCGCGCGACCCGACGAATCCGAATCTGGGGAATGTGCAGATTCCGCTGCCGATCTATCGCCTGGTTTCGATCGGTGGCGACACGAGCATCACGTCCAACGTTGAGTACCGGATCCCGATTGTGAACCAGGTGACGTTTGCCTTCTTCACCGACTTCGGGCTGACGTTCAACCTCCAGGACAGCCAGCTGCGACAGAGTGTCGCCGGGCAGTCGCTGATCACGAGCCCATCGTACGGCTGCCCGCAGATTGTGAACGGGGCGTGCTTTGGCGGACAGCAGATTAACTTCCCGTTCCTGCTGAAGACGGTTCCCGGAACGAACGTCGTTCCGAGGATGTCGAACGGAGCGGAGCTGCAGGTGATTCTGCCGATTGTGAATGCTCCATTCCGGATCTTCTACGCATATAACCCGCTGCGCCTCTACAAGGATCTGCCACAGGCGCTGGCGCTTCCGAACACACCGTGCACGGCAGCGGCACCTACTGCCTGCTTCCGCTCACTGTTCCCGAACACGAGCGCCGGCGACTTCAGCTATGCGCAGGCAGTGCAGTTCTACGGCGCGAACTACACGTTGCGCGAGCCACGGAAGACGTTCCGCATCTCGGTCAGCACAACCTTCTAGCAGGAGCGCTGCAGCAAGTAGAGAGGCTCACCTTTGCGGGTGAGCCTCTTTGCTTTGGGGGTGGAACCCGGAGGATGCTAGTAGGCGCGCTGATACATGCGCGAGATGCGGTCATGCCAGCCAAGGGTGTCCTCGTCGAGCACCGCCCAGATGATGCCGAAGCCAAGAGGAAAGGCAGCGAGCATGCAGGCAAAGATGCGGCGGCGCATGGCCGAGCGAGTCGGGTTCTCGTCTGAGAAGGTGCAGAGGCCGATGCGGGCGTATCGCATACCGGGCGTTGCGTCGGAGAAGGTGAAGAAGAGTAGCTGATAGAGAACCGAAAGCACTGCAAGCGTCGCAACTGTTCCAGCGATCGCGGTCGTTCGCGGAATCTCAAATGCTGCGTGCTGACCGGAGAGGTGTGTGAGCGCGAGCACGAAGACCGCAGTGAAGGCTACCTGGACCGTGAAGATGAGGCAGGCGTCGACGGCTGCAGCCATGACCCGAAGGCTGACGGGAGCGGCCTGGGGCACAAAGGTTGGAAAGGATGCGACATCCGCCGCACCGAGGAAGTCGGATGCAGGAAGGGCGGAGAGCAGGATGGAGGACCACTCGGGCGCAAGCAGATCGGTGGCCGCCGCGGCGGAGAGTTGATCGGCTTCTACTTCGAAGATGCGGAGCTGCGATTCATCGGTGCCAGTGGGATCGCCGTCACGCAGCGGGCCTTCTGCCAGTCGCGGCCGAGCCTTGCGGGCAGCGATGAGCTGGCGGGGGAACTCGATGAGATTCGCGGGGATCGGCTCCTGCCGTGATGCCTCCTCGAAGATTGGATTGTGCCGGAAGGCGATCTCGTCATCGAGGGCGAGCCGTTCGTCGTCGTCGAACTGCAGTTCGTTACGGGTGTTGTCCGCCGCGCTTCGGGAGGGCGTTGAGGAGTAGTGAGCGGCTGACGGATGCGCTGCGTCCTCATACGGCCTGACGGTGAAGCTGGCCGGATGTGAAGAGGTGGGCGTGGTCTGCAGGGATTGCTGGGACCACGAGTCTGCCGGGGAGGCCGGCTGCGAGAAGGTACGATCTCCTCCGAAGAGCGCGGCGTAATCGACGGGTGACAGGGGAACTGTTGGGATGGCGACCGGGCCGGTGGGCATCTGGGAGGGAGTGTCCCAGTTCTCGAGATCGGCAAGCAGCTGTTGCTGAGCGACTGCGATGGCCTGCGCGTTGATGGTGGCGATCTGAGCCGCGGCATCGGCCTGGTGAACGGCGCGCTCGGCCTCTGCTGCGAGGAAGGCGCGGTAGCTCTGCGAATGGGCGTACCGCTCGGCGACCGCCGCAGCGATGTGGGCGGAGCGGCTGAGGGCGGGACGCGCGGCGCTGGGCGAAGAGTTCGCCTGCCCGGCCGCGGCCTCGGTGGTTTGTCCACGCCGGGCACGGTGTGCGGCAACACGCTCCGCTACCTGCTGCTTGAGGCCGGACTCCGAGGGGTCTTTGGAGGTCTGGCCGGTGCGGTTGAGCCGGGAGGCGGCCAACTCGGTCTGCTTGAGATCGGGGTGTGTGAGTTCAAAGGACGGCAAGGCGTTCGCGGGATCGGGCGTGAGCTCCTGATCCGGGTGAATGTCAAGCTGTGCTGAACTCATGGTGCTCAAAGCTGAACCCGCTTCCCTGAAATCGTTTAGCCTCAAGATGTGGGACGGTCGCTAAACCGCGTGTCAACTGAGACGGATGTGACGGTGTCGCGTCGGCGGTGTTTTTGCTGGTGGCGAACCGTTTACCTCCTGATAACTATCATGCTGGCGGGTACAAATAACACCCGCTCTTGGTCTCAGGAGGTGACGACTCAGGCACCTCCCTCGGGGCTTCCGGAGGAACCCCAAACGATCCATCTTCCGATCGCGAAGTTGCTGCCTGATCCGGGTGAGACGGACACGCTGGGGATAGATTCGGACGGACCGCAGTCCAAGGTGGGCAGCAGGTTCATTCTGGACAAAAATGTTGTGCTCACATATCGCGGATACCGGGTGGAGGCGGACCACATCGAGTACGACAGCGAGAGCGGTGAGTTGACGGCGACGGGACATCTTCGCGCCACGGGCGGAGAGAACCATGAGGTGATCTCGGCGAGCCGCGGAACGATGAACCTGAAGGCACAGACGGGCCGGTTCTATGACGTCTCCGGATCGGTGGGTGTAAAGCAGTCCGCGGGTAAGCGGGCGGTGTACACGAGTTCGAACCCGTTCCTGTTCACTGGGAGGATGGTGGTGAAGTCCGGGCCGCGATCCTACGAGGTGTATGACGGAACGGTGACCTCCTGCCAGCTGCCGCATCCCGACTGGATGCTGTCGGCGGCCGAGTTTACCGTGGACACCGATAAGGCGCGGGCGAAGAACAGCGTCTTTCGCCTGCTGAACGTCCCGCTGCTCTACCTGCCGTATGTCACGCATCCGGTGGATACGACGGATCGGCAGAGCGGGGTTCTGATTCCGGTGATCGGTCAGTCGTCGACGAAGGGCCTGGTTCTGGGCGAGCAGCTTTACTGGGCGATCAATCGGAGCACAGATCTGACTCTGGGGGCGGAGTACTTCTCGCAGCGGGGCTGGTCAGAGTCGGCGACGTTTCGACATCGCGGGTTGAACGACGACTTCCTCCAGGCGCACTACAACGGGCTGCTGGACAAGCACAGCGGGGTATTTGGGACCTCAAACGCGAACCAGGGTGGCGAGGATGTGACCTTTGCCGCGCGGCATGATTTCACGCCCGAGATGCGCGTGGTGTCGAACGTCGAGTACCTGAGCTCGTACATCTACCGAGAGGCTTTTACCGAGAACTTCAACCAGGCGGTTTCGACGGACATCCTGTCGACGGCTTACGGCGTAGCCCAGAGGAACGGGTTTTCCGCTGCGCTGGAGGCAGACCGTTACCAGGGCCTGAAGCGCGTTCCTACGGCTGCCACGGCGAGAACATCAGCCTCTTCGGGGCAGGACGTGCGGATCTTTCACCTGCCGTCGTTTGAGCTGAGCACGACCGACCATGCGACAGGGTTGAAGGGTTTGCAGTGGAGCCTGGACGCGCAGGCGACGGGGCTGAAGCGTGTGCAGCCGAACTTTGTAACACGCGGTGTGACCGAACGGCTGGACCTCCATCCGGAGATCGCCTATCCGCTGGCGGGTGGCGGATGGCATGTGCGACCCTCGATCGGCGTAAGGGACACCTTTTACAGCCGAAGCCGCGCCACTCCCTACGTCGCCGTAGCGATCCCGGTGGAGTTGCGAGCTCCTCTGAACCGTGCTGATGTTGAGATCCAGGTGGACGCGCGTCCACCGGTCGTGGAACGAACCTTTGCAAACGGACCTGTGCCCCGGCTTCTGCAAAGCAGGGTGAAGCACACAATCGAGCCGGAGTTTACATACAGGTACGTGAACGGGGTGGACAACTTCCTGGGTGCATTGCGATTCGATGAACGTGACGTTGTAAGCAACACGAACGAGCTCGAGTACGGCGTGACGCAGCGTCTGTTTCTGCGGCCGAACGGTGGACAGACGGGCTCTGCATGTGGAGCGATGCCGGTGGATCTGGACGCTCCGGTCAGCGAGGCCGCGGCGGGCGAGCCGACGGTCGCGGCAAAGTGCACAGCGCGGGAGTGGATCAGCTGGAGGGTGACGCAGAAGTACTTCTTCGACGGGCGCTTCGGTGGAGCGATCCTGCCGGGAAGAAGAAACATCCTGAGTTCGACGCTTGATCTGTCGGGGGTCGCATTCCTGACTGAGCCGAGGGAGATCTCGCCGCTCGTTTCGCGGCTTCGCCTGAGGACGTCTGAGAATGTTGATGTGGAGTGGGACTTCGACTTCGACACCGGGGCGAAGAAGTTCACCTCCAACAACCTGTTGATGGATGTCCACAAGGGCGACGGATTTGCGGGATTGAGTTTTGCGCGGCTGAATGCGCCGGGCCGATCGTATGTGGAGGGGGTGTCGTCGCTCACGGCAGACTTCAGCCAGATGCGGATTTTGCTTGGGTATGGAACGCCGAGCAAGCGTGGTCTAAGTGTCGCGGCGAACGCGGGCCTGGATCTGAACCGGACGCAGATGCAGTACGGTGCGTTCCAGACCTCGTATAACTGGGACTGCTGCGGGTTGAGTGTGGAGTACCGAAAGTATGAGCTTGGGCCGGTGCGAAACGAGAATGCGTACCGCTTCAACTTCACCCTGGCGAACATTGGAGCGGCGGGTAATCTGCGGAGGGCAGAGAGGCTGTTCTAGGCCAGCGCGGGGAGGCCCTGGGGTCGTTCCTTGGCCGGTCGGCCTGTGCTTTCAGCCCGGTCAGATTGGCCGGAGGGCGAGCCCCGGCATGGGCCTGCGTGAGATAATGAGCTATTGTGTCGACCGTCAGAAGGCCACTCTGTTCACTCCTCGTTTCCCTTGTTGTCATGGCCGGCGGCTGTCGCGCGCAGGGGACGACGCAGTCTTCGGACCGGCTTTCTCCGGACCTTGCGAGGCGGGTCGAGGTGCTGATCCGATCGCGCTCCAATGTGCCGGCGAACTACTCGATCGAGGTGGGACCGCGGAGCAAGAGTGATGTGCCCGGTTACAGCGAGATCACGGTCAACTTCACCGCCGACGGGAAGAGCAGCAAGCCGGTGAAGTTTCTGCTGTCCGACGATGGCAAGACTCTGGCGCAGTTCAGCAAGTACGACATCAGCGCGGATCCGCGACAGATGTTCAGCACGGATGGGCGGCCTGCGCGTGGTGGCCCCGCGACTGCTCCGGTGCTGATCGTCGGCTTCGATGACCTGGAGTGCCCGTTCTGCGCGAAGATGCATGCGGAGCTCTTCCCTGCCCTGCTGGAGCGGTACAAGGATCAGGTGAGGATCGTCTACCGGGACTTCCCGCTGGCTCAGCATCCGTGGGCGACACGGGCGGCAATTGACGCAAACTGCGTAGGCGCCCAGAGCACGACGGGTTACTGGAACCTGGTGGATCACATCCATGCGCACGCGAATGAGATTGGTGGCGAAGAGAAGAGCCTGGCAAAGGCCAATGTCGCGCTGGACGCGCTCGCGCATGACGAGGGGACTCGCCAGAAGCTCGATATGCCGACGCTCTCGGCATGCATCGCCAAGCAGGATGACAAGGCGGTGGCGGCTTCGGTCAAAGACGGTGAGTCTCTGGGTGTGGATTCGACGCCCGCCATGTTTATCAACGGGGAGAAGCTGGAAGGCGCGTATCCGATCGAGGATGTGTATCGGATGATCGATGGCGCACTGGTCGCGCAAGGGAAGACGCCTCCGGCTCCTGCGGCCAAGCAGGCGCCTGCCGCGACGAGTGCGAGCGGAGCAGAGACCAAGCCTGTGCAGAAGCCGGGCAACTGATTGAGCCCGCACAAGAATGGGGACGTGTTGATGCCGTTGAGGATGACCGGGGATAGACGAGCGGAGGCAGCAACTGGAAGGAGAGGTGCCCGCGTCGTCATGACGATGGCGATCCTGCTTCTTTCGGCTGCGGGATGCAACCGAGGGCACGGCGCGGATGTGGTGGCAACCGTGAACGGGCACGCCATCATGCGTTCCGAGCTTGACAAGGCGTACGCGGCACAGCTGGGCGAAGGCCAGCAGCAGCAACAGCCATCGCACGACCAGGCTGATTCACTGCGACTGAATGTGTTGCGCGAGTTGATCGACGAGGAGATCGTTCAGCAGCGCGCGGCCAAGACGAACCTGACGGCAACGAACGAAGAGGTCGACGCAAAGCTGGCTGAGATGAAGGCTCCGTATACGGAGGAGCAGTTTGCGCAGAGGCTGCAGGCCAGCAACCATACGCTCGACGATGTGAAGCACGATCTGCGGCGAAGCCTCACGATCGACAAGCTGCTGAATAAAGAGATCAACTCGAAGAT
The DNA here is from genome assembly GCA_963719405.1 of uncultured Acidobacteriaceae bacterium. GTDB lineage: Bacteria > Acidobacteriota > Terriglobia > Terriglobales > Acidobacteriaceae > Edaphobacter. Next base: position 2,083,142 of record OY970381.1, on the reverse strand, counting down.
CACGGTATCCGACAGCGATATCACGAACTATTACACGCAGCATAAGGCGGAGTTCAACCTGATCGAGACGCAGTACCACCTGGCGCAGATCCAGGTGACCAGCGTTCCGTCGCCACAACCTGGAAACCTGCAGGGCAGCAAGGCGACCAGCGACGTCGAGGCGAAGAAGAAGATCCAGGCGCTAAAGAACCGGCTGGACAGCGGCGAAGACTTCGGGGCGCTGGCGATGAACTTTTCCGAACGTCCGGAGACGGCATCGGGGGGTGGTGACATGGGCTTCATTCCCGAGTCGCAGATGCATGCCGACCCGCAGGTGTTTGCCGCAGTATCGAAGCTGAAGGCCGGGCAGATCACCGACATCCTGCCGCTGCTCGATGAGACGACAAAGAAGCCAATGGGTTACGCGATCTATAAGTTGATTGCGCGGGAGCCGGTGGGTCAGCGCGACATGAACGACCCCCGGGTGCAGCAGGCGATCCGCGAGCAGCTCAGAAACGGCCGGTCGCAGCTCTTGAAGAACGCGTACTTCGAGATGCTGCGCGACCAGGCAAAGGTGGAGAACTTCCTGGCTGAGCAGGTCTTCAAGAACGACGCACGCTAAGGCGTATACGGGAACTTCTGACGCATCATCTATAGAAGCTGAAGAGATTGGGCGAGGGACTTCCATGAGCGAAGCTGCCGTGCGTTTTGCGATTCTCGGATTTGGCCACCATGCGGTGCGACGCCTTGTGCCGGCGTTTTCAAAGTGCGAGAGCGCGGTTCTTTCCGGGGCATGGCGGAGAGACCAGAGCGCGCTGGCGAGGAACTGCTCGGAGTTCCATATTCCGCACGCGTTCAAAGATCGCGAGGAGCTGTGCACCTCTCCGGATGTGGACGTGGTCTTCATTACCTCGCCGGATGCGATGCATCGCGAGGACGCGCTGCTGGCGTTTGAGCATGGCAAGTCTGTGCTGTGTGAGAAGCCGGTTGCGATGAGCGCGCGGGAGGCTGAGGAGATGGCCGAGGCGGCGGCAAAGGCCGGGGTGGAGTACGGCGTGGCGCAGAACTTCCGGTGGAACCGCACGTTGGAGTGGATGCGGGAGCAGGTTCTCGGCGGGCGGATCGGCAGGCCGCAGCTGGCCCATGCGCAGTTCGCGTATCCGGCACAGAGTGCACCGCGGACGTGGATCGCCGATCCAACGCTGGCGTGCGGCGGACCGATCGGCGATGTGGGCGTGCATTGCATTGACGCGCTGCGCTTCATCCTTGATCGAGAGGTGGAGACGGTGAGTACAACGGCGCACAAGGATGCCCTCTCGGGCGAGGTTGAGGCGGTCGCTTCACTGCAGATGGAGATGTCGGGTGAGGTGCTTGCGTCCGTCACGGTGAGCGCGCGTGCGCCTTATCGGACGCATCTCGAGATCCTGGGGAGCGATGGGTTGGTGATTGCTGAGAACGGCCTGACGGTGGACCGTCCCGTGGAGGTCTTGTTGCGTCGGGCGGGTGAAGTTGTAGAGCGAAAGACGCTCGACAACAGTGACGGATACACGAGGATGCTGGACGATTTTGCGCGAACGCTTTCGAGTGACGGAAGCTTTGCCGCGACAGGCCAGGATGCCGTCACGAATATGCGAGTGCTCGACGCCGCCTATGCGAGTTGGAGAAGCGGGCGGCGCGAGAACGTCCAGGGACCGGCGCGGCTAATGAATCGCGAGAGCCAGGGCTGATGTGCTGCGGGAGGCTGCCGCGTAATGCTGCGGTGCGGTATCCGCTGGAAGATAACGCCGGTAGACGCTGATATGGAAGCAGGACTGCTGAAACTCTTCTTCCACGTCGATCCGTCCTTCCTGGATGAGGGGGAGCAGATATCCACGGAGCCAGGCGATCTCCGGGAGTGAGAGACCGCGCTTGGCGATGTCGACAGCCTGCCCGGTGAGATGGGGAGATGCGGTGTCACCTTCGGCCGGAGCCGCGTTGCCATTGGTTCGTTGCAGCCGTACCTGGAAGGCTACCGTGCGAACGGCGGAGTTGACCTGGAGCGGCGTATGAAATCGATCGTAGTGAGCGCGGGCCAGTGTAGCGAGGAACTGTGACGTCCAAGGGCGGCAGTAGCGGCGGTTGCCGGGGAGCCGGTCGTCGATTCGAAGCGCCTCGCCGAGCGGAATAGCGACGAGCATTCCTCTGCCGCGCATCCCGTCCAGGTCGGCATCGTCCTGCACGCGCCCGAGGCCATCCTGATCGGCGAGTTCGTTTTGCCGAACGAGGATCTCGCGTGATCCCAGCAGAGGGGCCGGAACGATAAGCCGGCCGCGCTCGTTGTACAGAGTCGGAAGGATCGTGGGCTGTGTCGCTGCCTGCTGAACCGTGGGTAGCTGCGGCCTGTCGGAGGTCGGGCGAATGATGCTGATAACGGGCGTCGGCTGCGCAGGGATGTCGACGTCGCCGACGAGTCGCAGATTGAGGGCGGACGAGCGGTGTCGGGCGTGGAGAGTCCGCCTGTCCCGGCGCGCGCCGGGTGAGGAGAGCACACTTTCGCGGGTTAGGTGGCGAGAGCGCTGAGTCCCGGTGGAGTAGCTGATTCTGCTCGTGGTCTTGCGAGATGTTCGCCCGGGTGTGTGTCCGCCGCGCTTTCGTGAGGGCTGGAGAGCTCGGAAGGAAGCGGGTTGCGGGTGTTGCATATGGGACGAGCGGATTTCACGGATGGCGGGATGGTGGCCTGTCACGGGAAGCTTCGCGTGACGGGAGTGCGCGGAGAGAGCTGCAGGAAGAAAAAGGGATGCAGTTGCCAGGGCAAGGATGGCAAGGGGCGAGCGACGCATAGGTTTTTTGGAGGCGCGGAGCGCCAGAGCTTCTTCAGAGTACCGGGGCCAGACTATTTTGGATAGTTACGGTGTGGGTTCAGTTACGCTTTGATAAGGGTGATACGGGCGGGCTTTTCAGGGAGAGTCTTTTGCGTCGATTGATCGGTTTAGCTGGGCTGGCAGTGATGGTGATCCTTTGTGCGTGGAACACGCGGGCCGTTCGTGCCGACGAAGATGCCTCCCGGCCGGAGTTCTTTACGGCCAGAGTGAAGCCGATCTTCCAGGCGAACTGCTACCGGTGCCATGGAGGGATGAACCATCGCGGTGGGCTCAGCATGGAGACGAAGGCAGGGATGCTGAAGGGCGGGCATGACGGCGCGGTGCTGGTTGCCGGTGACCCTGAGAGATCGTTGCTGGTTCGACTGATGCGTCATGAAGGACCTGCGGACGACCCCATGCCTATGCCGCCGCCGCCGCGGGAAAAGGTCTCTGCTGCGGACATAGATACAGTTGAGCGGTGGGTGAAGGCGGGAGCCGTAATGCCTGAGGATCAGCCGCGTCCATAAAGCGACCTGATGCTTACACGCTCTCTGGATGCAGGAGGCGATGAGCAGCCGATGCGTTTGCAAGCGGCGAGCTTGAATGCGGCCTCGGGCAGCTAAGCCTCAGCGGGCGGGCTGCGTCCGGAGCGCCTCCCGATATGCTTTAAGAGCGATGTCGCGCTGCTGGGTGACGGCCTGGCTGAGGGAAGATCTGGGGCCGAGTTGCTTGCACGCGATCGCAGCAAGGGTGAGCAGGTCGTGCCATGTGCCACCCGCCTGCTGAATGGACTCGAATCTGTGGGAGAGGCTGGGATCCCCAGACTCCGCGACGTAGCGCGCCAGCTTCGCGTACTTGCGGACGGAGTGGAGTACGTCCGGGTCATCGGTGGTAGAGGTGGTAGAGGTTGACAGGACACCGCGCTGATACAGCAGCAGCGTGAGCTCCGCGAGTTGGCGGCGAGAGATGCTGAAGTCCCGCGCGGGTTCGAGGGTGTCGAGCAGGCGCTCGAGGAGGGGAGCCAGCTTGCGCTGTTCCATCTCTAGAATCGGCTGGAGGTTGTCGGCTTCCGCAGAGCGCCGGTCCCTCAGGGTACGCCGCAGATCGCGAGCTTCGTGACGCAGCTTCTTTGGGGAGGTCGCAGGAACCTGCTGCTGAATGAGGTTGCGCTGAACGTCAAGATCGCGGACCAGACCTGCGGCCCGCCGGAGCTTCTTTAGAAGCTTGCGGGTCTTCTTCACAAGTTTGGTGTGCAGTGGAAGATCAGGAAGGAGGCTTAGGAGCTCAAGCTGGGCTTCGATGCGACGGGTGGAGGTCCGAAGCCGGTGGACCGGGTCTTTCTTGGGATCCGCGAGGGCGAGTGTAATGGCGGCCTCAAGAGAAACGATGTGCTCACGCAGAGTCTCGACAGGGTAAACGTCTGGTTTCGAGGGCGCCATGGATGTTGGATGCGGGTAGATATTTTGCAGATCCCTTCTGCTCGTATCACCTTCAACGTCAACCGCGTTCGGTGTGCGGGATAACGGTGCTCCGCATCTTATCTCGGGTGCATATGTGTCGATTCGGGCAGTCTGGCGAAATTAGTCGAAGGTACTGGTCTGCGGTCGTACGGTTTGCGCTTTAACGTCTTTGCCGTGCGGCGGGACCTATGGGCAGCAGATGACGACTGTGGCAGCCCGCGACGGGCGAGTGGTCGTACAAGAGGGGGAAGCTGGCTCCGGTGGTGAAGGGATGAGGGACGCGTCCGTGGATGAGTTTCTGCGGCGGTTCGAACGCGCATCGGAGGCGAATGACGCCAATCTAAAGGCGGCGCTGTATGCGGAGGTGGTAGACCGGTACTTCCTGAAGAGCCATGTGACACGCGAGTTCGTGTATCGGGATGTTCTGGATTGGCTGAGTCGGGGTCGGCTGATTACGCGGTTCCGGCTGACGGTGCTGTCGCAGCTTGGTTCAGCGGAGGAGAGGACGCTGATTGTGCGAAAAGACGCGGCATGGCTTGCGGGAGGGGAGAAGAAGGTCCTTTCAACGCGGTCGCAGCTTGTGCTGCGGAGAGAGGGGAGTGCGTGGAGGATTGTGAGTGAGAGGGACTATAAGCCGGGGTCCTGAGCTCATCGGGAACTAGGGCTTGCTTATACGCTTGTCCGCGCGTCGGCGGGAGAGGCGGAGTCCGACCACTCCGGTGAGGCCGAAGGCAAGAAAGCCAACCAGCGCAAGGACAGCCAGGGCGGTGACAAGGGTGGAGACGAGGAGGACCAGGGAGGAGGTGGCGGCACGGAGGATGGCAGTGATGATGCCGAAGAGTATTTTGATGATGGTCAATGGCACCTCCACATGCCCGGGTGGGCCATTCGGCTGGTTGGCTGTGTCGGCTTGGGTGTAAAGTGACGGCCTGCTTCCAGTATGACGGTTGGTGCGGGGGGTGGCGTGCCACTTTTCGGGTAGACGGTGGGTGGGGGGTCAGGATGGGAGGTTGGGGCTGGTGTGTGGTCTGGAGGCGGCGTGCTCGGGTGAGGCACCAAGCTGCTCGATCATGGTCATGAGGTTCCAGTGTGCCCACTCCTCGACGATGCGGGCGCCCTCGATGCGGTAGATGGTGGTGCCGGTGACGGTGGCGGGGCGGCCGGTGGGGTGCATGCCGAGGAAGTCGCCCTGGTGTGTGCCGGTGGCGGTCCAGTGAACGACGACCTCGTTGCGCTCGGCGATGGTGTCGTCGATGGTGAACTTGAGGTCGGGAAAGGCAAGGCGGCAGGCCTGGATGTGGTTGCGGACGTGTCTGACGCCGGGGGGCAGGGTGGGGAAGACGGGGTCGTGGAGGTGGACGTCGTCGGCGAGGAGGTCGGAGGCGGTGTCGAGCTTTCCCTGGCTCCAGGATTCGAGCATGTGGCGGTGGACGAGCCGCTTGTTGGCTTCGATTCCGGCCTCCTCCGGGTGGGTGGGCTGGGTGTCCGGGGTGGGCATGGGCGTCCCCTTTCGATGGCGGGGATTATAGGCCAGGGGGAGGACGGTTGGCAGGGAGGTGGGCCGGGGGCGAGTCTGACGTAAGGAGGGCGGGGTACCTCCCCCCCGTACCCGTTTCGTAAAGTCTTCATCCGATTGGGCTTGCGGCTAAAGTCTTCAAAGAAGAAGGTTTAGGTCGAAGTTACACAAACCAGGAGGGTTAGCGGTGGTGCCGGAGTGGAGGACAGGGATGTTCTCTTTCCAGTGTAGAGATGTGCGCGAGTGGTTACGCCAAGGTCTCCGGTTGAATCGCGGAGGCCATGGGCAGGGCCTTGTGGGTAGAGAAGCGGTCCCGAGGCGCCCCGGTATTATTTGACGCCTTTGCTGGGGTCCCATGTGCCCTGGAGCTTGCGGATCTCGATGATCTGGCCGGTGTGATAGGCGTTGTGGGTGCCGATGTGCGCAATCTCGGAGGCGATCCCCTGCAGCTTGGCTTCGTCCGCTTTCTCGACGAAGGTTTCGAGGTCGGTGAGGACCTGGTCGAGCTTGCGGGTGGTGTCAGCCCATTGTGCGGCGTTGAACTTGTTGAAGGTCTCGTCGTTTTGGCCCTGGAAGGGAGGGGCCTTGGGGTCCTTCATGCGGGAGAGGGCCTGGGTGTTCCAGAAGAGGATGTGGAAGGCCAGCATGCCGACGGAGTGATCGGCGGGCGCGGGGTTGTGGGGACCCTGGGAGGGCGGGATCCACTTGGCCTGCTCGGGGGTGAGGCCGGCGACGGCGGTGTTGAGGGGGACGAACCACTCGGCCTTGTTGTGGGTGGAGCGGAGCTGCTCAAGCAGGACGGAGCGGAGGTTGGCCGGCGGCTTGGGTTTTGGGGTGGGAGTTTGGGCGAGGGCGATGGGGGAGAGGAGGGTAAGGAGGAGAGTGAGGTGGCGGCGCATGCCGGGAATTGTAGATCGTTGGGTGGGTGATGGGGGATCGATGGGATGAACGGGTGGCGAGCTGATGGTATGTGGGAAGGGGGTGGTGGATCGATCGCAGATATGTGGCCAATCGCCTTATCAGTCTACGGCGAGGGGTGGGCCGAGGAGTTCCATGCCGAAGGCGCGCATTGCGTCGGCTTCGAAGACGTAGGTCTTGCGGCCGCCACTGCGGTCCCGGCTGTCAAAGAACTCTTCCATCTGGCCGGCTGGGGCGTACGTGATGAGGAGCCGGCCGGAGGTGGGGCCGACGAAGGCGAAGGCGTGGGGAACGCCGCGTGGGCCGAGAACGGAGTCGCCGGCGTGCAGGGAGTAGAGGGTGTCGCCGACCTTGACGCGGTATTCGCCCTCCATGACGTAGAACCACTCGTCCTCGACGTGGTGGAGGTGGAGGGGTGGACCGCCTTTGGCGGTGTGGTGGTGTTCCATGGCGAAGAAGTCGTTGCGGCAGTCTTTGGAGGAGACTTTGAAGGTAGACGTTCCGTTAGGGATGACGCGGGCGGCGGGGAGATACCGGTCCTGATCGCGGTGGATGGGTTTGGTGGTGGGCGGGGCGGCGGGGTCGTCCGCGCGGAGGGTGCGTGGGAGCAGCGAGGCGGGGAGGAGCGCGGCGACGGCCTGGAGGAAGGAACGGCGGGGTAGAAGCGTCATAGGGCCAGCCTTTTCGTTCGGTGATAGGGGCCCGGGGGTGGTGGACAAGTGTAGTACGAGAAGGGGCTGTTTGGGGTGTGCCTATCCATGACTTAGCGGCTCGCGCGTTCACCCGCGAATGCGCGCCTTAGCGACGATGAGACTGTCGCGAAGATGGGGCACCCGGCTTTGTGGCTCGATTCGAGGCCTGGGACACGTGCCTAATCCCAACATGAATACTTTTGGCGCAGAACGCGCTAGCTCGTGTGCCGGGAACGAAGTAGAATCCCACCTACCAACTCTTCCGATGGATACGAAGATCACGTTTGTCGATGCCCTAATTCAAGAGCAAAGGGTAGCGGTGCGCTCCTTTGGGGCGTTTTCGTCTGTCCTGCTCGTCCTGGCGTTCGCGGCATTTCTTTTTGCGTTGAGGTCCACAGACAAGACCTTCCCGGGGCTTGCCACATTGATTCTTGGAGCGGTGAGTGCTGTTCCGATCAAGGTCATCTTCGCGGTTCGCAATCAGATCATTTATTTCCAGTCTTTCAAGGACGGCTGGGAGAGGGCGCAGGAATCCGGGGACCTGTCAGGCGTCGCAGCTTACGAGACGGAATTTGCTGAGATGCGCAAAAGTGCGCTTACAAAAGGATGGTTTGGATAGATGCAACCTGACGAAGTGGGTCGAGCCGTCGAGCATTACAAGAAGGTCCAGAGCAGTCAACGAAGATCTCTGCTTTTCACACTCACGATTGTGACTGTGCTTGTGCTCGGCGTGATCATCTACGCCGGTCTGCGAACCTCGAAGGCCAGTCAGACGGAGAAGAAAGCGGAGGTGACGCTGACCACGATCTCTGCGGATACGCTCCAGAAGGTACAGGATCTCGACGCCCAAGCGCAGGGACTCTCCCACGATCAAGAACCGACGCTGTATTTATGGCGAGGCGGCGTTCACTCCCATGAGCTCGACCCGCAGACTGCTGCGAGGCTCGCAGCACTGCTTGTGACCAGGAGACACCTGATTGGGGACTCCGGTCCTACGCTCAGCTATTCCAAACCGCTGGAAGACTATGTATGCGATCACTTCTGGTTCGTTCAGTTGGAGTCTGTACCAAGCGAGAACGCGCAGACCTATCTCCGAAGGGTGGCCTTCTCCGATCCTCGGTACACAACCGCCGAGACAGGGATTGGATCTTCAAACCCGTCGAGCACGGGAATCTTTATAGCTTTTTTTGTGCAACAGTTTGAAGCACAGAAGATCGCAAAGGAGTTTCCATCAGCAGTTGTTCGAAGGTGGGACTTTGGTCCGTATCAGCCTAATTGCGCGGTGGCGCCAACGGTATCGAGATGATCGGCTAGAAGGGCTAATCGTAAAAGGGTGGGAGCGGATCGCGCGTTCCGCGCGAATGCCCACCTCAGCGACGGTAAGACTGTCGCGAAGATGTGCACCCGGGGTTGTGGCTCGATTTGAGACCTGGGCCACCCGCCCACCTACCGGGGGGCAACCAGCTTGGTGATACCATCTTACTTGGGCCTGTAGTTCAGCGGCAGAACAGTGGCTTCATAAGCCATGTGTCGGGGGTTCGAATCCCCCAGGTATTGGCTGGAGGTCATCACGTGATGGCCTCCAGCACATTCACTTTGGTGTTGCGGTGGCAAGCATCTTGTTCAACTGCTTAGTAAGCATGTAGAAGCTTTTAAATTCATCTCCCTTTGCTTGAGCCGTTAGCCTAAATTCATCCAGATACAGCTTCTTGAGCGACGCCTTTGCGCTGCGCGCATCGCTTCCCGTCGCCGATGTAGCCTTCTGAACAAGTTCAACGTTGTTTGCGAAGACGCTCTGCAAGACAGAGTCCGGCAATAAGCCTTCAATGAATTTCTTACCCGGTGAATCCTTTCCTATCGCGATGTAATCAACGTTTTTCGCGAGCCCGACCGCTTTCAACGTTGGCTCCACATCCGACTCGCAATCTAGATCGTAGGTCACCAAGAAGCGAGTAAATTGTGACATTACAAATTTCAAGAGCTGCCTTTGCTTCAGCGTGTCCTTACCTCCATATGGAAAGATAACGCCATCGAACCTCAGCCTATTTTCACCGTGGGCGTCATCCCGCAGGAGCTCCAAGTATTCTTTGTCGATTTCGCCTTCCACAAGTAGAACAGCTTGACCGGTCGAGAAGAGCGCTTCCTTCCACGGAGCAAGCTCGGAATCAGAGATCCCTAAAGCTAAGCTAAATGGTTCTACCCAATTGTTACCCGAGGTGTCTATCACCTCAGTTTCACGAGAACGTTTCCGGATCACCTTCCGAGACAATAAGACGTTTGCGTCGGAATGTTCCAAGCTAAGTAGATAGGGACTATGGGTGGTTACAACGACCTGGATCTTAAATTCTTCAGCGAGGTCCTTTAACGTGCGGCCAAACTCCGCTTGGGCGGAAGGATGTAGGTAGCTCTCCGGTTCTTCGATCACAATAATGGGAGTGACCTTCTCGACGGATGCATTGCTGTCACGAACCTGTTTCGCTTTGAAAAGTGTCATTAATATTCGTGTTCGGTTCTGAGTACCACTTCCCCAATTCTCTAGATCCACATCTCCGTCCTCAGTACTCAGGGTGATGGAGTAGGGTATTTCCGCAGCGTCCCGATCCACCAGGCTCAGCCCGATCTTATATTGGTCCTTCAAGCGGCCTAACATTTCCGACAAGTCTTGCTGATTTTTCTTAGCCACCCTTGTAAGAATTTTGTCCACATTTGCTTGAGCAGCTTTGACCCTGTTGGTATCAACCGAAGACATCTCTCTGAATAGATCCGCAGACTCTCTAAAGCGATAGGGATGGAAAAATTCAGTTGAATCGTGGAAAAGCATAACCAAGGATGATCTGAGTCGCTTGTAAACCTCTTGTGCCTTCAGAACCTCATAGGGTTTGCCGTCGATAGAGAGGCCGACTTGCTGGGTTTTCTCTTCTGCTGTCTGTCTGACCGAGATCGTCATTGACAAGGTCTCTAGGAGCACTAGTTCTTCGGGAAGCGCAAGATAATCTCGCAAGAACGTATGGAGTCCTTCATCGTCACTACGGTTTACTTGAAGTACATAGTCGACGTGGATGAAGCGCGTGCTTGTAGAATGTTCCTTCTCTTTCCACTTGGGAAAGTCATCTTTCACAGAGAAGTCGGGTTCAGGAAAAAAGACAATGCGGTTAGGAGTCTTGAAAGAATTGCGAAGTGCTCTAATGATGTTGCTCTTCCCGGCATCATTCCTTCCGCAGATCGCGGTGTAATACCGAGGGAAGCTTAGGGTGAGATTGGAGATAGTCCTATAGTTCTGAATGCGGATTTCAGAGATACGCACAACTGGGTTCCTCGACTGCTCAGAATGTACGTAGCTTACTGCAGCAGCGTTCCGTTTTCGGGTTGGGTTTTGGGGTCTTCGGGGGGGATGGTCATGGCGGCGGCGACTTTGTCGTCGTTGTCGAGGTTGAGGAGTCGGACGCCCTGGGTTCCGCGGCCTGCGGAGCGGATGGTTTTGGTGTCGATGCGGATGATTTTGCCGAACTGGCTGATGACCATCATCTCGGTGGTGTCGTCGACGAGCTGGATGCTGGTGACCTTGCCGACCTTGGCGCTGGTCTTCATGTTGATGACTCCGGTTCCGCCGCGGGACTGGAGGCGGTAGCGGTCGACGTCGGTGCGCTTGCCGTAGCCGTTTTCGGAGACGGTGAGGATGAGGCATGGGGTGAGGCCGAGCTTTTCGTCGATCTTCTCGAGCTTGGCGGAGGTGGGAACGGGGGCGGCGGCGACGTCGGAGGGGTGGCCTTCGAGGACGAGTGAGGGGTCTGCGGCGTCCTGTGCTTCCTCGATGGCGTCTTCGAGCTGGGCGGTGAGGCCGAGCTTGTCGGCGGCTTCGCGGCGGGCGCGTTCGCGGGCCTCGGGGGAGGGGGTGACGGCGGCACCGATGACGTAGTCACCTTTGCGGAGGTTGATGCCGCGGTTGCCGGTGGCGGGCCGGCCCATGGGGCGGAGATCCTGCTCGTTGAAGCGGATGGCCATGCCGTCGTGGGTGGCGAGGAAGATGACCTGCTGGCCGTCGGTGATGCGGGCGGTGATGAGCTCGTCGTCCTTGTCGATGTTGATGGCGATGATGCCGCGGGCCATGACGTTCGAGAAGTCTTTGAGGGGGGTCTTCTTGACGGTGCCGTTGCGGGTGGCGAAGAGGACGTGCCTGGACTCTTCGTTGAGGTCGCGGACGGGGAGGATGGTGACGACCTTTTCGCCGGGCTGGAGGGCGACGAGCGAGGCCATGGCCTTGCCTTTGCCGGCGGCGGAGATGTCGGGGATCTCGTAGACCTTGAGCCAGTAGACGCGGCCGGTGTTGGTGAAGCAGAGGAGATAGGCGTGGGTGGAGTTGATGATGAGCTGGGCGACGAAGTCCTCGTCGCGGGTCTTCATGCCGAGGCGGCCGGTGCCTCCGCGACGCTGCTGGCGATAGATGGAGATGGGCGTGCGCTTGAGGTAGCCGGTGTGGGAGACGGTGACGGCGACCTGCTCGTCGGTGATGAGGTCTTCGAGTGTGAGCTCGGTGGTTTCGTCGAGGATCTGGGTGCGGCGGGCGTCGCCGTACTTGTCGCGGATCTCTTCGAGCTCCTTGATGATGACGCGGCGGAGCTTTTTCTCGGAGGCGAGGATGGACTCGAACTCGGCGATGTTTTCGCGGACCTGCGCGAGCTCGCGGAGGAGCTCGTCGATGGAGAGCTGAGTGAGGCGGTAGAGCTGCAGTTCGAGGATGGCGTCGATCTGCTTGTAGGAGAGGATGAGCGTGGCTTCGGTGGCTCCGGGAGCGAGGGGGAGAAGGTTGGTGTCGACGGCGTACTTTTTGGGGTCGAGGGTGATGCCGCGGAGCTCGGTGCCGCGGAGGGAGATGGTTTTGCCGGAGAAGTAGCGGAAGAGGTTTTCGCGGGCGTCGATGCGTGAGGACGACTGGCGGATGATGCGGATGACCTGATCGAGATTGTCGAGGGCGATCTGGTAACCGAGGAGGATGTGCTCGCGGTCGCGGGCCTTGGCGAGGAGGAAGGCGGTGCGGCGGCGGACGACGTCGACGCGATGGTCGAGGAAGGCGCGGAGGGCGTGGTCGAGCGGGAGCTCCTTGGGCTGGCCGTTGTGGACGGCCAGGAAGATCATGGAGAAGCTCTCCTGCATTTGCGTGTGCTTGTAGAGCTGATTGAGGACGATCTGGTGCTCGGAGCCGCGCTTGAGGCCGATGACGATGCGCATGCCGTCGCGGTCGGACTCGTCGCGGAACTCGTCGCGGGCGATGTCGGTGATGACGCCCTCGTTGACGAGCTCGGCGATGCGCTCGATGAGCTTGGACTTGTTGACCTGGTAGGGGATCTCGGTGACGATGATGGCCTGGCGGCCGCCGGAGATGTTTTCGATGGCACACTTGGCGCGCATGAGGAAGCGGCCGCGTCCGGTGCGATAGGACTGCGCGATGTTGGCGCGTCCGTAAAGATATCCGCCGGTGGGGAAGTCAGGTCCTTTGACGTGCTCGAGGGCAAGCTCGAGGTCGGAGCGGGTCTCGCCTTTTTCGCGGGAGAGAAGAGCGATTGCGGCGGAGACGACCTCGGTGAGGTTGTGCGGCGGGATGTTGGTGGCCATGCCGACAGCAATGCCGGAGCTGCCGTTGACGATGAGGTTGGGGAACTTCGACGGGAGGACGGTGGGCTCGGAGGAGGACTCGTCGTAGTTGGGCGCGAAGTCGACGGTGTCGGAGTCGAGGTCGGCGAGCATCTCGCCGGCGAGGCGGGTCATGCGGGACTCGGTGTACCGCATGGCGGCGGGCGGATCGCCGTCGATGGAGCCAAAGTTTCCCTGGCCGTCCACGAGGAGGTAGCGGAGGGAGAAGGGCTGGGCGAGGCGGACCATGGTGTCGTAGATTGCGGAGTCGCCGTGGGGGTGGTAGTTGCCCATGACGTGGCCGACGACCTTGGCGGACTTGGTGTACTTCTTATTGAACTGTAGGCCCATCTCCTGCATGCCGAAGAGGATGCGGCGGTGGACGGGCTTGAGGCCGTCGCGGACGTCGGGCAGGGCTCGGCCGATGATGACGGACATGGAGTAGTCGAGATACGACCGGCGCATCTCGTCTTCGATATTGATCGGGATCAGATTGAGCGCGCCGGGCCCTGTGAAGCCGGGATTATCGGGCGGGGAGCCTGCCGGCGGGGGGGCGTTTGAGGCGGCGTCTTGCGGCGAGGGTGGAACGGGTCCGAGCGGGAGTTCTGGGTTCTGATCGTCTGCCATGGTATGTGCCTATTATAGGTGTTTTTGCCCGGGAAGAGGGTTGTCGGGGCGGGCGCACGGAAGACGACAGATGGGGTGAAACAAGGGGGAGCAAAGAGATCGGGCACCCCGAAGAGTGCCCGATGAGGGACGTACCAAGGATGCTTTTAGAAGGCGAACTTGGCCCAGAGAACCAGCTGACGTCCGAGCGAAGCCTGACGAGCAAGCGACTGGTCCGTAAGGCTGGTCGGCGAGCCGAAGTCAGGAAGCGCGGTGTCGAGGTAGGCTCCACGATCGTTGTGGTTCCCGATGTTCTGGGCTTCCACGCGGAACAGCAGCTGTCCCCGTTCCAGATGGAACAGGCCTGTACCGAACCCCTTCTGCAGGGCCATGTCGTTGCGGGTGCTGCCTGGATTGGAGAAGGTGTTGCGTCCGATCTCTGACCGCAGAGCGGCGTTCCCCGTGTTGTTGGGAACCAGGAAGTGGACCTGGTCCGGAGTGACCGGTGTGAGTGCACCGGAGGCGTTGTTAGCACCGAGGTCGTAGTAGACACCCGGGGTTCCACCACTGAGGTAGGTTCCATCGATGCCGGCTGTATCGATCGGCGCACGGGGATTGCTGAGCGTGGGACGATCGTTGGTGATATCACCGTCGCCGTTGGTGTCGATGCCGGAGCCGGTGGATGCGCTGTACATGCTGAAGGTTCCGTATGCGCCGCTCTGGAACTGCTCAACTCCCGAGACGGTCCAGTTGCGGGTGACGGCACCTACCAGCGTGTCGGCCAGCTTGTTGGTGACGTGGAAGCCGGCTGGGCTCCAGACGTAAGCGATGGAGACGTAGTGCCGGTGGTCGAAGGCAGACGGTCCGTACTCCTGCGAACGTCCGTTTCCGGCGAGGTTTGCACCGTAGCGAGTGCCGCTGTCACCGAGAGCGAAGATCTCCGAACCGTTATCGAGATCCTTGCTGAAGGTGTAGTTTCCGCGAATCGAGAGATTATTGCGGAACTGCTTGGACGCCTCGACCTGCGCCGCGTTGTAGTTCGAAGAGGCGAAGTTGCCGCGAACGTTGATGACTCCTCGGGTGGGATTGAGACGTGATCCATTCCCGTCGAAGTAGTTCAGCTGATTGCTGGCGAACAGCTTCTCGGCGCGAACTCCGACGTAGCGGACTGCCAGGATTGCGCCCTTCACGTCCTGCTCGACTCCCAGGTTGTACTGGTAGCTCTGGGGGTTGACGAGGTTGCTGGCAACGGAGTTCGACTGGCTTGCCTTCTGGCTCAGGGTTGTCGGATTGAAGCCGTTGAGGGTGGCGATGGCATTGGTGACACCGGTGCCGGTGGTCTGGGTGAGGGTGCCAGCGATCGCGTTTGGAGCTGTGGTCGCGGCGTTGGTGACGAAGTTGGAGAAGTAGTTGTCGTAGAAGATTCCGAAGCCGCCACGAAGGACGGTCTTGCCGGAGCCGAAGAAGCCGGCGTTGCTTGGCGAGAAGGCGAAGCCGATTCGCGGGGAGATATTGTTCTTATCGTTCTTTACCGGAACGACGGTGGTGATGGACTGGAATGGGTTGTTGAGGTCGATACCGGGATACTGCAGCGAGTTCGCCGGGTTCCCGGTGTAGTCGTAGCGAACGCCGAGGTTGACGGTGAGCTGCTGATTGAACTTGATGTCATCCTGTGCGAAGAAGCCTGAACGCCAGACGTGTGGATCGGTGCGAAGCCGACCGTTGGTCCGGGTGATGGTTCCCGAGGGCCCGAGCTGATTCAGGAGGAAGTTGCCCAGCGCGGAGTTGCCGGTGCTTCCCTTGGCAAAGGTCGCAGTGCCCTTCGCGTTCAGTGGGAGGACATCCTTTTCAAGCTGATGGCCGATATCAAAGCCAGCGCGGATGGACTGACGTCCATGCGTGAGGCTGAAGGTGTCCTGAATCTGGTAGAGGTCCTCGGCCCTTCCCTGGGGGAAGTTCTGGCCAGGTCCGAGGGAGGGGAAGCCTGAGACGTTGATCGTCGGCAGAGCGTAGGCGGGATTTGCGAGTGTGGAAGGAAGAGGAGCGAAGAGGAAGCTGATGCGCGTTTCGCTTGCACGGAACTCGTTGAGGACGTTACCCGAGAACACATGAGTCCAGCTGCCTGCGCCAAGCTCTGCAGGGCCGCCCTGATAGGTGTCGAGGCCAAGTCTGCCGCCGGCGGCATTGGCGAAGAAGTCCGGGGTCAGGCTGGAACGATCGTGGAGGTAGCGGAAGTAGAAGGTGTCGGTTTCGCGGGGCTTGAAGTCGATGCGATAGCTCCACTGGGTGTCGGGGTTCTGCAGGGCGACGGTGGGCCGCTGAAAGAGAGCTTCTTCGATGATGCAGGGATCAGCGGCGCAGCCGGGCTGTGTGCCGACGTTTACGTTGGTCTTGGGTTGATTTGTGACCTGCGTGTACTGCGTCAGGTAGGCGTTGTTGGTGGTGTACTGCTTGAGCAGTGCAACCTGGGTTGCCGCTCCTCCTGTGAGGCTGTTCAGCGTATTGACACCGGCCTGGGTGGGAAGGGTGAAGGGAAGGATCTGCTCTGTACCGTAGACGCGTTGGAACTGTGCTCCGCCAAAGGCGAAGAGCTTGTCCTTGAAGATCGGGCCGCCGCCGGTGAAGCCATAGGTGTGGGTGTTCTGACGGGGATTGCTGGATCCGGTTCCACGGAGGGAGTTTGGAAGGGCATTGAGGCCGGAGCCCTGGTAGCGTTCGTACGCTGTGCCATGGAAGGTGTTCGATCCGGACTTGGTCACCAGGTTGAAGACACCGCCGCCGGAGCGGCCGTACTCTGCGGAGGCGACACTGGTGATGACGGTGAGATCTGAGTAGAGGTCGGGAATGTTAGGCTGAAACGCCTGCCCGCCGATACCGATGTCGTTGATCTCCTGGCTATCCAGCAGGAAGTTGTTCGAACGGGGACGCGCACCATCGACCTGTACGTTGGCTCCGTTGCTGAGCTGATTGTCGCTGGTGACGGTTTGCACGCCCGCGACGGTGCTGGCGAGCTCGAGCGGATTGAGGGTGAAGACTGGGAGCCGTGTGATGTCCTGGGAGGAGATGGTCCCGGCGAGCTGCCCGTTGTCAGTGTTGATGGTCTGCGAGTCCGCTTCTACGGTCACGGTTTCGGACCGCGAACCGAGCGCCAGAGTGACGTTGTAGGTGGTCACGATGGATGGAGCAACAAGGACGTGTTCGGCACGGAAGTTGGAGAAGCCTTCGTGAGATGCGGAGATTGTGTACGCTTCGGGGCTGAGAGCCTCAGCGCGGAAGCTGCCGTCCGTTCCGGTGGTGATGGTCCGTGTCTCTCCGGTCTGCTCGCCCTTTATGACGACGGAGGCCTGTGGAACGCTGGCCCCGGTGGCGTCTTTGGCGATACCTGTGAGGATGCCTTTGCTGGTCTGTGCGTACGACGTGCCAGCTCCGCCCAACATGACTGCGAGGCCCAGGAAGGCGGTTAAAACAGTTTTGGTTCTGGTTGTAAAGCGCATTTCGGAAGATCTCCACGTGGAAAGGTTGAAAGGAGGATTTGTCAGGCGGCGTATGTCTCATCGCCTTTGTCTTCTTAGTTAGCAATTCAGGTGCCATTCCAGTATCCAAAGCCGTACACACTTTGGTGGTCTTAGGAGCTTCGTCGAGGCGCTCAATACTGAAAAGTGGATTCGTTGAGGTTGCGATACAGGAAATAGTAGACCGGCTACCTGAAGCCCGGCGTGCAGTTAGGGTGGGTAACTTGGGTTCGAGTTAGATCTCGTCGGGAGAGGGCGCGGCCAGGCGGCTCTGATGATGTGGGAGGATTTCAGGGGCTGGAGGTCTGGCAAGGTGCAAGCGACGCCGGTGCCTGAGATCGGTGTACGGGCCTGGACGCAGGTGGTGTACGCTTATTTTCCACGCAGGCACGTCGAATGGAGCGGATGAAGGGGATTCCGGATCGCGGAGTCGTCGTTTGTTGAAGGCTTATTGTCCAGGTTGAGTGAGGTCCCGCAGAGCCCATGCCTCTTTTTTCCAGTACGGACCGTATCGGGTCAGAGTTTGCTGCACACGTCCGTGAGTTTCAGAAGCTTTACGAGTTTCACAGCATGGTGTGTGGATCGCCACAGAGCTTTCTGAAGCTGGCGCCGAAGCTTGCCTCGAGTGAGGGGTTTCGTCTGGATTTCTCGGACCTTGTACGAACCACTCGAGACAAGGAGCGGGGCAGGCTCTCGGCCAGGGACATGCTCACGATCGCGGCAGTGGCGATTGGGGGTTCGGGCGTAGGGGCAGCAGAGACGGAGCTGGAGGAGTCGGCGGGCACCTTGCAGGTGTTGCTGGCGGGGGTGGGTGGATGGCGGGACTCCGGTGGGGGCGGGGCTGACAATGGGCCCCAGATCGCCGAGACGGACGGGCAGCAGCGGAAGGGCGGCGGCTCAGGAGGCGAGGTTTCGCCGGACATGAAGGAGACGCTGGCACGGCTTGAGCTGGCCAGTATGCAGCTGAAGATCTACCTGGATGATATCGACCGGAGGATGGGACGGATCGAGCCGAACCTTGAGGATCTGACCGCGATGGTTCATTCCACGGCGGGGTATTTCCAGGGTGCGGCAAGAGAGAGCGGTCTACCGGCCGGGGATGCGATGGGCGAGCCAGCCGAAGATCCGAAGGCTGCACCGGCGGCACCGGCGCGGCGGCGGAGATCCGAGGAGGCGATCGCGGCTGCGATGGAGATGTCGTCGGGCGCGCGGGACTGGACGAGGCTCGGTGAGCAGACGATGGAGGCTGCCCGGGTTGCTGAGGCGAGGCAGGGCGCAACGGAGCCCCAAGTACCGGAGCCTGCGGTGGCCGAACGCGAGCTGCCGGTGGCGGAACCGGAGCTGCCGGTCATGAAACCGGAGCTGCCGTTGGTTGAGCCGGAGCTTCCGAGGCGACCTCCGATTATCTGGGAGGTTCGGGAGCAGGATACGGGTGCAGCGAAGCGCGCTGAGAGACGTGCGGCTTCGGAGGTGATGGGGGCGCCTTTGATTGCTGCGGCGCCGGAGCTCGTTTCGAACGAGGCACGGGGCCAGCGTTTGGAGGAGGGTCAAGGTGTGATCGCCGGGAAGGAGCTCCGAGCTGCGAAGGTTCCGGGCGACGATGTCGGGGAGCGATCTGCCGGAGCGGGTGAATCTGGTGGGCCTGGTGGACCAGCAGCACCTGAGGGCTCTGCACCGGTGAATGGGTTTGCGCCCGTATCTGTAACTCCGGAAGAGCATATTGCGGAGGGGTCCGCTAAAGAGGGCGCTGGAGCGGTGGGCGGGCCTCTCGATACACCTGTGGTGGAGGTTGCGGCTGGTCCTGCGAAAGGGGCTTTTAACGGGGCTGCTAAAGGGGCTGTGAATGGTTTCGGGACTGGTGCTTCGAGCGGTTCTGCAAAGGTTTCGGGGAGTCGATCCGGGGGTGTGAGCGGGAACGGGAGCGCGGCGGGAGGTGTGGATGGGAGAGGAACGGAGAACGGCACCGGGAACATCGGTGGGATGACGGGTGGGAGCGCGGGAGGGAACGGAGCAGCCGGGACCAAGGTTGCGTCAGGTGCGACGCCGCGCAACGGAAACGGCCGGGGTCGGGACCGGAGAGCTGCTGCCGTTGCGGCAAGCCGGATGGGCAAGGGTGGAGCTGTTGAGGAGCACCGGACCAAGTCAAGCGTGGCGACGGTGGAAGAGCGGCCGGATCGGATGGAGCGGGAGCACGCGAGTGCGGCTTCGACCGTGTCCGCTGAAGCCGTGGAGACCAGGCGAAAGAGGTGGATCGGAGGGACGGTAGCCGCTGTCGTGCTGATCGGCGCCACGTCGCTGGCTTACGTGTATCACCCCTGGCGGAGCGCGACGGACGGAGGAGATGCTGCAGCGGCGGGGAGCGGAAGGACAGCCTCCAGCGCGGCCACGCAGCCGACGACAGGTGAGGCGGGAGGTGCGGTGGCGACTCCGAGCACACCGGTTAGCGTGCCGGTGGGGGCGAGTGCCGGAGTGGAGCATGCGGGCGAGGTGCGAAAGGGTGTTGCGGGTACGACGCCGCGGAAGCCGACTGCTGCTGCGCAGGGGACCAATGCTCCCGCAAGCGGAGTGCAGGCGAATGGTGTGCAGGCGAGCGGGGCTGCGCTGGGGATGCAGCAGCTTGCCGGCGGTGTTCCGGCTTTGCCCACGCCCACGTCTGCACCGCAGGTGACACCGGCGGTGACCACGGACGGCGCAAAGAAGGATGACGCGCCAAGAGATCGCGTGGAAGGAGCACGGGCGGCGGATGCTGTGCGGCCGCCGCGTGTTGAGAATCTGCGGCCGGATGAGCCGGGGGAAGGTGCGGCTGCGGGCGGTGGTACGGCGGCTCGCGTGGAGAGAGCAGGGAGCGTCACAGGGGAGCCGGCTGCGACGACAGTTGCCACGCTGAAGCCGGGACCGGGGGCTGCCGATGTGCCGCGAGCGCCAGCGGGGAGGCTGGAGCCGCTTTCGACCGGGGGAACGGTGATGAGTGCGCCGACTCCGTACTATCCACCGCAGGCGAAGCAGATGGGTGTGCAGGGCAAGGTTGTGATCCGCGCGACGGTGGATAAGAACGGCAAGGTCACAAAGGTGCAGGTGGTCGACGGTCCGGTGATGCTTCACAGGTCGGCCGAGGATGCGGTGAAGCGGAGACGATACAAGCCGTTTCTGCTGCATGGCGAGCCATATGAGTTCCAGACGATGGTGACGCTGGACTACAAGCTGTCGCAGTAGGCGGTTTAGAATTCGGTCGGCGCTCCGGTTGGCCGAACCTGGTCAAACCTAGGTCGGGGACGTGGGAGACGGGTGGGCTTGGGCGTGAAAGGACCGGGGCGGCGGGTGGCGGTGTGGGCGTATGGGCTAACGGTATTTCTGGGTGCGTCTCTGCTGTTTGTGGTGGAGCCGATGGCGGCGAAGAGGCTGCTGCCAGTGCTGGGCGGATCGTCCGCGGTGTGGCTGGCGTCGCTGTGTTTCTTTCAGTGCGTGCTTCTGCTGGGGTACGGGTACGCGTTTGCGGTGACGGGTTGGTGGGCGAAGCGCGAGCGGCTGCTTGCGCTGGTTCACTGCGGCTTGCTGGCGCTTGGGGTGATGGCGCTGGTGGGCATGCGGAGCGGGATCGCGGGACAGACGACGGGGGTGACGCGGCACCCTGCGGCGGCGATCTTTGTTGGGTTGGCGGGGATGGTAGGGCTGCCGTTTCTCCTGCTGAGCGCCACGAGCCCGCTGGTGCAGATGTGGCTGGCGCAGAGGTCGACGGGGGAGGTTCCCTACCGGATGTTCGCGTTGTCCAACGTCGGATCTCTGCTGGCGCTGCTTGCGTATCCAGTCCTGATTGAGCCGTACGTGAATCTGCGATTGCAGAGATGGGGATGGGCCGTGGGTTTCGCGGTCTATGCGCTGCTGTGTGGATGGCTGGCGCTGCACGGCGGTGAGGAGGGAGAGGCACCGGGCGCACGGGCGATGGAGCAGACCGTGGGCTCTGGCGGAGAACGCGGCGCCGGTGTGGAGCTGCGGGGAGAAGACCGAGGCGGACGCGGATCGCGATGGTGGCTATGGTTCGGGCTAAGCGCGGCGGCGGCGATGCAGTTGTGCGCTGTGACGAGCCACCTGACGGTGAATGTGGCGGCGATTCCGCTGCTCTGGGTAGTGCCGCTGGCGGTGTACCTCCTGAGCTTCGTGCTGGCGTTTGAGTTCCCGGGGATGTACCGGCGCGGTGTGGTGGTGCGGGTTCTGGTAGTGATGCTGGCGAGTTTGGGGTATCTGCTGTCGAAGACGGACGTGAGCCTGCCGATCGGGATGGGTGTGGGATTTTTCCTCGTGGAGCTGTTCTGCGCGTGCTGGTTCTGCCATGCGGAGGTTTACGCGTTGCGGCCCGATGGAGCGAGGGCCGCCGCCGGCTTCTACCTGGTGGTGGCTGCGGGCGGCGCTGCGGGAACGATGTTTGTGGCGGTTGTGAGTCCGATCCTGTTTCGTGCGAACTATGACCTGCCCATGGCGTTCGCCGTGACGGCCGCGATGGCGACGGCGGTGACGTGGAAGGACGGATGGCCGCAGAGGCTGCTCTGGGGTGTGAGCACGGTGCTGTGCGTGGCGTTGGTGGGGATGCTTGCAAACGCATACAGGCTGGGATCGGTGGTGAATGTGCGGAACTTCTACGGGGCTTTGCGGGTGAAGCAGAGCGATGAGCCGTCGCAGGCAGGGACATCGCGGACGCTGATGCATGGATCGATCAAGCACGGGATGCAGTGGTTCGCGGATGAGTACAGGCGCGAGCCGACGACGTACTACGCGCGTGACTCGGGCGTGGGGCTGGCGCTGGGGTACTGCTGTGGGGAGCGGCCGCGAAGGATCGGGGTGATCGGGCTGGGTGTCGGGACGATGGCCGCCTATGGACGGAACGGGGACACGATTCGGTTTTACGAGATCAACCCGCTGGTGGAGGGGATAGCGAGGGAGCTGTTCTCGTACATTCGCGAGTCGAAGGCCGGGGTGACGGTGGTGGACGGGGATGCGCGGGTGTCGCTGGCTGGGGAGGCTCCGCAGGGCTTTGATGTGCTGGTGGTGGATGCGTTTTCGGGTGATGCGATTCCGGTGCATCTGCTGACGGTTGAGGCTCTGCGGGAGTACCGGAGGCACATGGCGCCGGGCGGGGTGATCGCGTTCCATGTGTCGAACCAGTACCTGGATCTGGCGCCGGTGCTGCGCCGATTGGCGGAGGCGAGCGGGATGGAGGCGCGGATGGTGGACTCGCCGGGGCGCGAGGACCGGGGTGAGTTTACGGCGCGCTGGGTGTTGATGAGCGCGGAAAAGGGTGAAGAGGGTCTGTTTGCGCGGAGGGATTTTGCGTGGGCGGCAGTTCCGGTTCCGGATGTGCCGGGGGTGCGGGTGTGGACGGACGATTACTCAAGTCTGCTGCCGATTGTGCGGTGGGGTGGGGCTTCGCGATAGACGAGCGCCCGGAGGAGCACGTGCCCGGCGGGTTTGGTTTTATAGATCCGGCGGACGCGTGGGGTGGGATGGGTGCATCTGAACCTGATGAGGCGTAGATGCGATGTGCCGCGGGAGATGTATTCCGCGAACGTTGAGATCGTCGTCACGAACGAAGGAGAGACGATGCGAAAGCTCGGCAGATCAATGATAGGGATTGTGCTGGTCGCGACCACCGCGATGCCCATGGTGGCGCAACGTGGCGGCGGGTACGACCGCAATGGAAATCCAAACCAGGGGTATAACCAGGGCTACAACCAGGGCTTGCAGCGGGGGTACAACGGCCGGAACGGCGGATACAACGACCAGTACGACCGCCAACGCTATGCCAATCGCGACCAATACGACAGGAACCAGGGCGCGTACGACAGGAACCAGGGCGCGTACGACAGGAGCCAGGGCGGGATCGGGCCGGGCAAGGGCGCGGCGATCGGCGGCGCGGGCGGAGCGGTGCTGGGAGCGCTGTTTGGCGGAGGGCTGAAGGGAGCGATCATCGGCGGAGCCGCGGGTGCGGGTGTCGGTGCGATCGCGGGCAAGGTCCACCAGAACAGCCAGAGGAACAATAACCAGCGAAACGACTGGCGGGACTACAGGGACGGACGGTAGACCCCTTGCAGCTTTCGGGCATGGTGTTGTGCGGGATGTGGAACGCGACGTGTTTCGGCGAAACACTTAAAGACGAGAGGATCAGGCGATGAAGACGGCGATGCGATTGGTAGCGGCTGGTGTGGTGATGATGGGGATGTCTGTGGCGGCGGTGGCGCAGGAGGCGCCGGCGCAGCCAAAGCCGGTGCGTAACCCCGAGGCGGTAAGCGTTGGCGGGGCGGAGACTGGGGCGACGCATGCATGGACCACGGAGCAGGTGATTACAAGCACGGTGCACCAGGCATGGGTGCTGAGCGGACGAAACGAGGACCAGTTCTTCGACATGGTGAAGGAGCTGGCGGCGATGAGTGCGCAGAAGCGAGGCCTGACGCTGCCGGAGACGCAGGAGGCGGGCGAGAAGGCGGGCATGATGATCAAGAAAGAGGCCCGGAAGGATCCGGATCAGCTGCTGTATGCGGTTGTCGACAAGGCCGTGATGAAGACGGCGGTGAAGACCGGCGTCCCTGCGACGAAGTAGGTCCAGCAGCGGCGGGGCGAAGCATGCACGATGCACAAGAGGCTCTCCTTCTGGAGAGCCTCTTGTGTTTGGTGTGGAGGTGAAGGTCCGGGTGCTTAGAAGGTGAACTTCGCGGCGGCCTGGAAGATGCGTGGGTCCATGCGTGAATCGTTGGTGTTGGCGTTGGAGTAGCCAAAGGTGCCGGAGTTGAGGGATGTGGTGAAGTTGTTGAAGTAGGGGTGATTCAAGGCGTTGAAGGCCTCGAGCCGGATGTTGAGCGCAAGCCGCTCGCGCACGGGGAAGCTGCGGCTGAGGGCGACGTCCAGGTTGTAGTAGTTGGGTCCGCGCAGAGCGTTGCGGCCGAGGTTGCCAAAGGTCCCCGGAGCGTTCTGGGTGAAGGCCGCCTTGCTGAAGAAGGCACGATTGCCGCCCGTGGCGCTCTGGGTGATCTTGGTGTGGGTGTAAGCGGTGTTGAATGAGAGTCCGTTGAAGTTGGGGCGGTCGAGGTTCTGGCCGGTGAACGAGTTGTCGATACCGGAGGTGATGTTGATGGGCACGCCGCTGGTGAGGCGGACGAGCGGCGCGATCTGCCAGTTGTTGACCAGCCCGCCGGTGACGCCGTGGAGGCTCGAGAAGTGAGTGGCGGCGATGAGGGTGGTGTTGAAGAGATGCCGGACGTCGTAGCCGCATGGGCCGCGATCGGCACGGAGGTTGCCGGGGTTGGAGTAGGAGGGCGCGGCGACATCGCCGGGGGCGTCGCCGGGGCTGATGCAATGGGACCAGGTGTAGTTGGCGAGGAAGCTGAAGCTGTTCGACATCCGGTGCTGGATGGAGGCGAGCAGGCCGTTGTAGTTGGAGTTTGCGCCGTCATCCACGAGGGTCATCTGGGCGTTGTAGAGCGATCCCTGCGAGGGATTGCTGAGCGCGAGATGAGTGCGGGCGTTGGTGTTGCTGGTGGAGGAACAGGGGCTGCCCTTGGCGGGGAGTGCTGATCCGGCAAGAGCTCCGCAGGAGCCGGCCACACCGGTTGAGGTTCCGGGGATGTAGATGGCCGGGTTGATTGCGCGTCCGAGCCAGAGGTGCGAGTTCTTGTTGGCGAGGTAGGTGATGGAGGAGAGCCAACCGTGACCGAGATCCTGTTGAACGCTTGCGGTCCACTGGTAGACCGAGGGGGTCTGGATGTGGCGCGGGACGAGCATGTAGAAGGATCCGGGTGGGAAGGGGGCTGTCGCATCGGGCGGGAAGACGCCGGGGAAGGGGTCTCCGCCGAAGGCTTTCCAAGGATTTGTGAAGCTGATCGGACCGTTGAGGTCGATTTCATTGACGAAGGGCGGATTGGAGGTGGTTCGCTGCGTCATGAACAGACCGGGATTGTCGTACATGATGGCGCCTCCGAGACGGAAGACGGTTGCGCCGTTGCCGGTGGGATCGAGGGTGATGCCGACGCGGGGCGAGAAGTTCGCCAGGCGGTTGTCGCTGAAGGACCTGGGAACGCCGGGGTCGCCAAAGAAGAAGGAGCCTGCGGGCGCGTTGGGGAACTTGGTGCTGTGGACGTTGGCGTCGAAGGCGGCCTGGCTGAAGTTGCTTCCGCGGGCGAACTTATCGACGGGAACGAGCATGGGCTCCCAGCGGAGGCCGACGTTGGCGGTGAGCCGGGGGGTGAGGTGATAGGTGTCCTGGGCGTAGGCGCTGAAGATGGTCTGGCGGTAGGTGGTCTGCTGCGCGCGGCTGTGGGCAAAGGCGAAGGTGGTTCCGCTGTTGCTGAGGCTGCCGGCGATGAAGTCGACCATGGGCTCTCCGGCCTTGCCGTTGACGCCGCTGGAGAGCCCGCCGAAGTTGAAGCCGCCGTTGTAGAGGTAGCCGCTCTGGGTGTTGTCGCCGGTGCGGATGATCTCGGCGCCGAAGGCGATCTGATGCTTGCCGAGGAGGAAGTCCACGTCGTCGGTGAAGTCCTCGGTGTTGGTGTTGAAGAAGCCGGGTGCGCAGGTGCCGCAACCGACTGAGAAGTTGTTCGCGACGGAGAGGCGGAGGTCGACCGGCGTGTAGACGAACTCGTTGACGCCGAGGGTGGTGGCGTTGATTCCACCGGCGGTGGGACCGCGGTTATCGCGACGGCGAGCGTAGGTGCCGTGGAAGGTGTTGACGAGCTTGGGCGAGATGATGAAGGTTTCGCCGAGGGTGAAGTTCTGCACGCGCTCATCGTTTCCGGCGACGGTGGTGAGCAGGATGTTGGTGGGCGAGTAGTAGGCGGGCAGCTTGTAGTTGGCGAGGAAGTAGCGACCGAAGAGAGAGTGTTTCGCGTTGATGCTGTAGTCGACGCGGCCGACGTACTGATCCTCGGTGTAGTTGGCGGGGATGGCGACCTGAACGCGACCGAACTGGTCTGCGAGCGAGTTGGGGAGGTACTTGGCGAGCGCGATTGCCTGCGGATTGATGCTGCCGGCGGGCAGCTTGCGGGATGCGGAGATGTTCGCGCCGGTGACGGGGTCGATGATGTTGGTGGCGGTGATGGGGCAGTTGCCGCCCATCTGGCTGAAGTCTCCGGCGAGCTCAGCCGCGGTCGGGATGCAGGAGCTGGCGGCGTTGCTGACCTGGCGGTTGCGTGTTCCCTGGAATCCACCGAAGAAGAAGAGCTTGTCTGTGACGACCTTGCCGCCCAGGGTTCCGCCGAACTGATTGCGCTTGAGGGAGTCCTTCTGGGTGGAGAAGAAGTTGGTGGCGTTGATGATGTTGTTGCGGAGGAACTCGAAGGCGGTTCCGTGCCACTGGTTGGTGCCGGAGTTGGTGACGGCGTTGATGAGGCCGCCGGGGTGGAGGCCGTTGCGAGCGGGGAGGCTGTTGGACTCGACCGAGAACTCGCGGAGGGCGTCGGGGAAGGGAAAGGGGAGATTGCTGTTGGTGAAGGTGTCGGTGTTGGTGCCGCCGTCGAGGACGTAGTTGTTGTAGTTGCCCTGTGCGCCGGCGACCGCGAAGACCTTGGAGGTGGCATAGGTTTTGCTGCCGACGATGTCGCTGGAAGGCGCGGTGACGGCGCCGCCGACGACGAGGATGAGCTGGGTGGCGTCGCGTCCGTTGAGCGGCATCTCGGTGATGCGCTTCTGGTCGATGACCTGTTTGAAGCTGCTGGTCTCGGTTTCGAGCGTTGTTCCCTGAGCCTGGACTTCGACGTGCTCCGAGGAGCTCCCTACGGCGAGCGACGGATTGACCTGGGTATTGTTGCCGACCTCAAGTATTCCCTTCTGGGTGAAGCCCTGGAAGCCGGCCGCCTCGACGGAGAGGGAGTAGGGTCCGACGGCGACGTTTGGGAGGCTGTAGAGGCCTGCGCCATCGGAGGCGGTGGTGCGGGAGGTCCCGGTTTCCGTGTTGGTGAGGGTGACCTTCGCGTTTGGGATCGCTGCGCCGGTGGCATCAACGATTGTGCCCTGGATGCTGGCGGTTCCCGCGGACTGAGCCGATGCGTGATGGGTTGGAAGGATGAGGAGGAAGGTGGCGACAAGCAGAAGGACGGCGTTGGCCAAACGTCGTGTACGGCGTTGAGATGTCATGTTTGGAGATTTCCTTTCGTGGAGTGGTTGTGGAAAGAGGTCCATCCATTCGCAACCACGCGACGAGGCATTTGTCTTTGCGCCGGAACTATATTCGTCCTTCTTAACGGCAGTCAAATGAAATCGCCGAACGCACTAATCGGAGGGTTTCTTTGGATAACCGGGAGTTGGAGGGAGGTGATCCGCGGGAGTTTACGCGGACCACACAGGAGGCTGCAGGAGGCGCAAAATGGACGGACCTCGGACCGAGGTTGAAGGGGTAAACGAGTGCAGAGGTCCAAGGCCATCTCGTGCCCGCGATCTAGTGCCCGAGGCGCACCGGTTTTTCGTCGACCTTGATCCGGAAGAGGGTGTAGGGCTTGACGCGGAGGTCGTGGCCGTTGTGCATGGTGGGCTGGCGGTTGAGCTGGTTAGCGGTGACGTAGAGGAAGCCGTCGTCGGAGAGGCTCATGGTGTCGGGCCAGAGGAGGCGGGGGTCGTGGACGAGGGTCTCGGTGAGGCCGGTCTGCGGGCTCCAGCGGTGGATGGAGTCGGTGACGGGGTCGGTCATGTAGACGTTGCCGGCGGCGTCGGACTCGAGGCCGTCGGAGGGCATCTTGCCGGTGACGATGCGGACGGTGGCGGCGACCTGCGAGTCGGATTGCGATTTGTCGCGGAGGGCATCGGTTGAGACGGCGTAGAGCTTGGTGCCGTTGATGGGGCAGTAGTAGAGGGTCTTGCCGTCGTTGGAGATCGCGATGCCATCGGCGGCGAAGTTGACGGCCTTGGGTGGGTGGCCGGGGGTGGTCTGGTAGACGGGGCGGCCTTCGGCGAACATGAGGAACTGGTCTTCGGAGAGGACGCTGGAGTGCTGGCTGAGGCGACGCCGGCTTTTGCCGGTGGCGAGGTCGACGACGATGATGGCGTTGGGGCCTTCCGAGGAGGAGTCGGTGATGTAGGCGGTGCCGTGGATCTGTGCTGCTTCACGAGGTCCGAGCGGACCAGAGCCCTTGATCAACATGCGATCAGCTGTTGGGTGCATCGGGTCTGAGGGGGATTTGTGGGCGTCGGCGGAGGATTGGCTGCCAATCATGGTTGCCGGGTCCTGCGCGCCGGAGTCGCCGACGGTGAGGTCGAAGCGGATGTCGTTGAGGTAGCAGTTGGTGCCGCAGGCATCTGGGTTGAGGAGGATGGTCTTGATCACCTTATTGGTGGCGAGATCGACGGCGACGAGCTTGGGTCCGCCGGGGACGGTGCTTTTGAGGAGGGGAGCGCCGGTATCGAGGAGCCAGAGGTGGTCGGCGGGGTCGACGACGACGGACTGGACGCTGACGAGGTGGGTCTGGTTGCTGCTCTCGTCGGTGAAGGCGTTGGGATTGGGAAGGGTGCGGCCGGGCCAGTCGTTGATCTGCGGGTCAGGGTAGGCAACGGCTTTGCCGTTGACCAGTTCGGCGACGGTAAAGGGGACGTCGTCTCCCCAGCGGGGGAAGTTGACGAAGATGCGGTTGTGGCGAGAGACGGTGACGCCGGTGGGCATGGGACCGTTGAAGGTGGCGACGGCTTCGAGGTTGCCGAAGAAGTGATCGGCGGGGGTGTTGGGGGGATTTGCGGTGAGGGAGGCCTGACCGGGAGGGGAGGCACCGGGAGGGGCGGCGATGACGGAGGTTGTGGCGGCGGCGAACAGCGCGGAGGCAAGGAGCGTAGTGAGTGTCAGGCGATGCCGGATCATGCGGGTTGGATGCGTGCGTCGAATAGCCATGTGCCGGGATGGGGGATGGTGCGAAGTCGAGTTTGATGAGGCCACTATTTCGCCGCGGCAGGGTGTGCGGAGCCGTTCCGTGGCCTTCGCAGGCGGCATCTTAATGGATGGAACAACGGTACGAAATTTGGATGGGGAGATCAGGTAAAGATGGCAAATCAACTGGCTGTAGTAACGGGCGCTGCAATGGGAATCGGGTACAACCTGGCGAAGGTGTTCGCGGAGAATGGATTCGATCTGGTGATCGGCGACAACGACCAGGCGCTTGAGAAGGCAGAGGCGGACTTTCGCGGTCTGGGTGTGCAGGTGAAGGCGGTGAAGGCGGACCTGGCGACGTATGAGGGGGTGAAGAGCTTCTGGAGAGAGGTGGAGGCGGGTGGCCGGCCTGTTGATGCGATCGCGGTGAACGCGGGCATCGGCGTTGGCGGTCTGTTTGCGGAGACGGATCTTGAGCAGGAGATCAACATTGTCCGGACCAACGTGGAGGGAACGGTTCACCTGACGAAGTATGCGGTGCAGCACATGGTGAAGCGTGGGCAGGGCCGGATCCTGATTACGGCATCTATCGCGGGCGAGATGGTGGCACCGCGGGAGGCCGTGTATGCGGCTTCGAAGGCATTTGACCTGTCGTTTGCGAAGAGCCTGCGGGTGGAGCTTGAGGATACGGGCGTGACGGTGACGGCGCTGCAGCCCGGGCCGACAGACACGAACTTCTTCCATCGCGCGGGGATGGATGACACCAAGGTGGGGCAGGAGGGAAAGAAGGAGTCTGAGCCCTACGATGTGGCGAAGCAGGGCTTCAAGGCCTTGATGGCGGGCGAGAAGCATGTGTATGCGGCGAGCCTGACCACAAAGATCGAGGGAGCAGTCGCGAACATCACACCGGATGCGGTGAAGGCAGCGATGCACGAGAAGATGGCGAGGCCTTTGGGCGAGAAGTAAACGCACGAGAATCGAGGAGGAGGACGGGAGCGGCACCGAGGTTTGGGTGCCGCTTTCGTTCGTCACGGGGGTGGATGGCGCTACTGGTTTGGGAGTGCGACAGTGGGCTGCTCGGTCATGGCGAAGCGGCCGTCGGGGGCGCGGGTGAGGGTGGGGGCGTAGGAGCCGAGGAGATGGCGGGTCCACCAGATGCCTCTGAGGTCTTTCTCCGCGGGAGTGCTGAACCAGTACTGCCAAAGGACGGCGCGGACGTATCGGGGAGGAGCGGAGGAGAAGGGATTGCCGGCGAAGAGGCCGAGGACGTCGGGGTCGTTGAGCAGGAGGAGCTCTTCGGTGCGGGGGACGATGGGGTATTCGGTCCAGGAGCCGAGGGAGGCGAACCAGAGGTTCCAATCGAGGCGGGGCTGGTAGGGGGCGTAGATGCGGGGGCGCTCGGCGGGGTTTTGCGGCTTGTAGCGGAAGGGGTAGGCGGTCCAGTTCTGTCCGTCGTTGGATCCCTGGAACTCGATCTCATAGCGGTGGGGTGTCATGACGGCGAAGAGGCCGTACTGGTTGGCGATGCGGAAGGGCTCGAGCGCGACGAGGGGTTTGGTGGGGAGGGGGGCTTCGCGCCAGAACATCTGGATGAGCGGGACGGTGGTGCAGTAGGCGACGAGGGTGAGGGCGACGGCACAGATGGCGAGGCGGACGGCGGCGAGGTGCTGACGGAGGGCTGGCGATGGGGATGGCGGAGATGCAGGCGCTTTGTCTCCGATGTCTTCCGCGACGGAGCTGACGTGGGTCGGCGGGATCGCGAGGGTGGAACGCCATCGGGCGGGTGCGAAGCGCTGGAGGAGGCGGTCGTCGAGGAGGAGGAAGGCGAGGATGAGGACGAGGTAGTTGAGAAAGGCGTAGTTGGCGGTGAGGATGACTCCGGCCTGCCAGGCTGTGACGATTGAAAAGCAGGCGATGCGCCAGGGCCGGGGAAGAAGGGCCATGAAGACGAGGACGAGCTCCATGAAGAGGGTGGCGGCGGCGCTGGCGATGTGGAACCAGTGGGGGAGGTGCTGGAGGTACCAGCCGATCCAGGTGGGGAGGGGGCCGTTTTGGTAGTACTCGTACATGGCGGTGAGGTTGCGCCAGGTGGGGTCGCCGGAGAGGAGCTTGACGACTCCGGACTGGAAGTAGATGCGGAACCACTCCCAAAGAAGGAGGACGTAGCTGGCGCGGGAGGGGAGGCTGGCGGCACCGAATCCGGGGAGAAGGCCGGGAGGTGCAAGGAACAGGGAGAGGAAGCCGGCTTCGAGGAGCATGCCGTCGGACTGGTAGCTGGAGAAGTCTCCTGCGGCCGCTACGAAGGAGAGGAAGCAGACGAAGCAGAGGAAGAGGCTCCAGCGGGGCCAGATGTTGGCGACGACGAAGAGAGAGGCGATGATGCCGACCCAGCAGAGTGCGGTGAGCGCGGGGGAGCTGGCGGAGATCCAAAGAAGGGTGGGCGCGTACCAGAGGCGGAGCGGGCCGAGGCTGCGGGCGACGGTGTGGAGGTAGTCGGCTGCGGGAAGGATGCCGTGGGGGCCGATGAGGCCGTGGATCTGAAAGGCGAGCGAGAAGAAGGCGGAGAGGTAGATGAGGCCAAGGCAGCGGAGGAAGATCCACCGCGCGGCGAGGTGGTTGGAGACGCCGAGCCGTGGATCGAAGAGCCGATGGAGCAGGTTGGAGGAGGTTGCGGAGGCCATGGTGCGCGCGTAGAGGTCGTTTGGTTTTGGATGCGAGCGGGAGGAGAGTGTGGGGATTTGGGAATGAGCGGGGCGCCGGACGAGCGTGGCAATGCACGGTTGAGATCTATCTCGAACTTTCGGTGGAAGCCGAAGACCGGGAGTGTGGCTAGTATCGCGTGGTGACGACAAAGCACAAAGTTCGGGAACGAGGACACCGGGGTGTGTCCCGGGGATGCGGAGCGATGGGTTGTGGTGTGCCGGGGGGAGTCGATGTTCCGGAATGCTGCAGCGAGGCGACGAGGCGCGGGCCGTGGAGTATGGGGCCGTGGGTTATGGGGACGTGGAGGGGAGAGCCAAGAGCGTGAACGTGCCGGTGCGTCTTCGTCCCATCCTGTTTATCGCTGCGCTGGTGGGCTTGTGGCAGGTGGCGATCCTGCGGCATCCGGGGTCGCTGCTGCCGGGACCATGGGGCGTTGTCGGGGGGATCGCGGATCTGGTGCGGCACGGGCTGCTGGTGAAGTATGTGGTGGCGTCGTTGTTTCGAGTGACGTGGGGATTTGGGCTGGCGGTGTTGCTGGCGATTCCGTCGGGGATGGCGATCGGGTGGTACGGCCGGGCGGAGATGGCGCTGAATCCGCTGATACAGCTGCTGCGGCCGATCTCTCCGCTGGCGTGGATCCCGATCGCAATTCTCTGGTTCGGGGTAGGGGATCTGTCGGCGATATTTCTGATCTTTCTGGGCTGCTTCTTTCCGTTGCTGCTGACGGCGATGAACGCGGTCCGCGGGATTCCGCTGGTGTATGTGAATGCGGGGCGCAACTTCGGGCTGCGGCCGGTGGATCTGTTTCGGCGGGTGCTGTTTCCGGCGGTGGTTCCGCAGCTGATCGTGGGTCTGCGGATTACGCTGGGTGTGGCATGGCTGGTGGTGGTTGCGGCGGAGATGATCGCGGTGAGCTCGGGCCTGGGATTTTTGATCGTGGACGCGCGCAATGCGGGCAATCGGTACGACCTGGTGGTCGCGGGCATGGTGCTGATCGGTGCTATTGGTTTGCTTCTGGATGCCGGGATACGGTCGCTCGAGAGACTGGAGTCGTTTCGATGGAGCTACTCAGAGGATTAGACGTGTTGTCGAGGGAAGCGAACGCGATGCAGGGAACAGGAAAGACGAAGTTGAAGGTCGAGAACGTCGGGATGGTGTTCGACCGCGACGGATCGCGGATGCCGGTGCTGAACAGCATCAACCTGGAGGTTGGCGAGGGGGAGTTCCTATGCCTGCTGGGGCCCTCGGGATGTGGGAAGTCGACGCTGCTGAATACGATGGCGGGGTTTCTTTCACCGACGAGCGGAAGGGTCACGGTGGATGGGGAGGTGGTGCGCGGACCCGATCCCCGGAGGGTGTTTGTGTTTCAGGAGCGCGGTGCGTTTCCGTGGCTGACGGTTGAGGGGAATATCGGGTTTGGACTGCAGACGATGGCGCGCGGGGAGCGCGAAAGCCGGATTGCGCATTACGTGAAGATGGTGGGGCTCGAGGGCTTCGAGAAGACCTACCCACCGGAGCTCTCAGGCGGAATGAAGCAGAGGGTGGAGGTGGCGCGGGCGCTGGCGGTGAATCCGGATGTGCTGTTTCTGGATGAGCCGTTCGGTGCGCTGGACTCGATTACGCGGCTGGTGATGCGGGGCGAGTTGTTGCGCATCTGGCAGGCGGAGCGGAAGACGATTGTATTTGTAACGCATGACATTGACGAGGCGGTGCAGCTGGCGGACCGGGTGGCGGTGATGAGCTCGCGTCCGGGAACGATCCAGGAGATTGTAACCATTGACATTCCACATCCGCGGGAGATGAGTTCGGTGCGGTATCTCCAGCTGCGGGACGGCATCTTCGGACAGATTGGGCTGGCACACAGGATATGAACACATTTGCGCGACCGGGGCGGTGGGAGAGGCTGGTGTGGCCTCTGATGGCAGCGCTGCTGTTGCTTGCGGTGTGGCACCTTTCCGTTCGCTGGACGGGGACGAAGATCTTTCCATCGCCGCTGGAGGTGGCGAGGGGGATCCGCGAACTGGTGCAAAAGAATGTGTTGTGGAGGGACATCGCGGACTCATTGCGGCGCGTGCTGCTGGGATTTGGAGCGGCGACGCTGCTTGGTATACCTCTCGGGCTGGCGCTGGGATGGTATCCAGCGGCCGACCAGGTGGTGAATCCGGTGATGCAGATCCTGCGTCCGATAAGCCCGATCGCATGGATTCCGGTCGCGATCCTTTTCTTTGGGATCGGCGACCATGCGGCGACGTCGTTGATCTTTCTGGGGTCGTTCTTCCCGATTGTGACGGCGTGTGTCAGCGGCGTGGCCAATGTGCCTTCGGTGTACCGGAGGGCGGGGCGGAACTTCGGACTGTCGCGGTTACAAATCCTGAGCAGGGTCGTGTTTCCGGCTGCGCTTCCGCAGATTCTTGTAGGTTTGCGGCTTGCGCTGGGAATTGCCTGGCTGGTGGTGGTCGCTGCGGAGATGGTGGCGGTGGACTCGGGCCTGGGATACCTGGTGATCGATTCCCGGAACTCCGGTAAGCGCTATGACCTGGTCGTTGCGGCGATGTTGCTGATAGGTGTGATCGGGCTGGTGCTGGACCTGCTGTTTCGGCGGCTGGAGAGGGCGAGATCGGTTCGATGGGGGTTTCGTTATGAGGCTTAGGAGCAAGATTCTGCTGGGTGTCGGGGTGTGGCTGGTCGTGATCTCGGGGATGCATGGCTGGCTGAATGTGAATTGGGCCGCGGTTCTGAATGCGTATCAGCCGGCGTCGAAGCGCAAGATCACGGTGGCGTATATTCCGGCGACGTGCCAGCTGACGTGTCCGGTGACGGACTACATCTCCAAGGTGTCGGACAAGGGTGAGATCTTTCTGCCGCGGATGTTTCAGGGCTTTCCGGAGATCAAGGAGGCGTTGATCTCCGGCAAGGTGCAGGCGGCGTTTATCGTGGCTCCGCTGGCGATTGCGCTGAGGTCGCAAGGCGTGCCGATCAAGGTGGTGTACCTGGGCCACAGGTATGGGAGCGCCCTGGTGGTGAAGAAGAACGGGCCGGTGAAGACGGTCGCGGACCTGAAGGGGAAGACAATTGCGATCCCCAGCCGATTTTCCGATGAGCGGCTGATCGTGTTTCGGGCGATGAAGGTGTGGGGATTGAAGCCGGGCGATATCAAGATGGTGGAGATGGCTCCGCCGGACGTTTCGGGTGCGCTGGCGGCGGGGGCGATTGACGGCTTTGTGATGGGCGAGCCGTTCCCTTCGCAGGCGGAGATGGGCGGGTTTGGCCGGGTGCTGTTTCAGGCGCGGGACTACTGGCCGGATTACATGTCGTGCATCCTGGTGGTGCGGCAGGACCTGATCGACCAGCGCCCGCAGACGGTGCAGGCGCTGGTGGATGGAATTGCGCGGTCGGGGCTGTGGCTGGATAAGGGGAGGCCGCAGAGAGAGGACGCGGCGGACTTTGTGGGCCGGTTCTACTACAACCAGAAGCCGGCGTTGTTGCGTTGGGCGTTGACGAAGCCGATGGACCGGGTGATGTACAGTCCGCTGGCGCCGCGAAAGGCGGACTTCGACATGGTGCGGGATCTGATGATCGAGACCGGTGTCCTGAACAGGCGGATCGAGTTCAGCGAGTATGCGGACACCCGATTTTCGGATGGAGCCAGCGGGCAGATCGCCTGGCAGTACGAACCGGGGATCGCGGCGGCAAGGTAGATGCGTGGGTGAGAGCGGGAGAGGGGGCGGGCGGTGAAGAGGCAAGGTCGGTGGGGCGTGAGTTGAAGCTGACGTAAGCTGAGGTCTGTTGCGTTCCGGCGGGGATGCTGGATCGAACTGCGGCCGGCCGAGCGACGGCCGCTGTGGAGATCCAACAGATCTGCGAGCGGGGATTTGCGCGCACCTGACAGACGATGACGACCTTTGCCCTGCTGAGTACGCTGGTGACGCTTGCTGCCCTGTTCGGGCTGTTGAGCCACCGCGTTCTGCGACTTCCGACGTCTATCGGAACGACGATCCTGGCGCTGACTGCGGCGGCCGCGCTGATTGCGGGCGGGCACTCTGCGCCGAGTTTGCATATGGCTGCGGCCGGGATTGTGAGCGGCATCGACTTCAACCAGGTTGTGCTGCACGGGATGCTGGCGTTTCTTCTGTTTGCGGGGGCGTTGCAGCTGAATCTGGAGGAGCTTTCGCGGGAGAAGCTGGCCGTCTGCAGCCTTTCGATCTTTGCGACGGCGATCTCGACGGTGTTTGTGGCGGGGATCTTCAAGCTCCTGCTGATGTGGATCGGGATTCCGATCAGCGTTATGAGCGCTTTGCTGTTTGGTGCGTTGATCTCGCCGACGGATCCGATTGCCGTGTTGGAGATGCTGCGGCGGGTCGGAGCTCCGGCGGCGCTCGAGGCTCAGCTGGCGGGGGAGTCGCTCTTTAACGATGGTGTGGGCGCGGTGATCTTTCTGGCGCTTGTGGATGCGTCGCGGACGGGTACTCTGCCTACGCCGAGCCGATTTGTGGTTCTGCTGCTGTTGAAGGCATTGGGTGCGA
The DNA here is from genome assembly GCA_963719405.1 of uncultured Acidobacteriaceae bacterium. GTDB lineage: Bacteria > Acidobacteriota > Terriglobia > Terriglobales > Acidobacteriaceae > Edaphobacter. The sequence goes on along the minus strand of OY970381.1, from coordinate 2,046,938 downwards.
TTGCGCTGGGCGCCCTGCTGGGTTACGTGACGTACCGCTTGCTGCTGCTGATCGACAGCTACAGGATCGAGGTGTTGTTGACGCTGGCGCTGGCGATGGGCGGATATGCGCTGGCCGATGCGTTGAAGCTGTCTGCTCCGCTGGAGGCGGTGACGGCTGGTCTGCTGGCGAGTGGACAGGCGCGGGCGCTGGCGATGTCGAAGAAGACAAGGAAGAATGTGGACACGTTCTGGGAGCTGGTCGACGACATCTTCAACGTGGTGCTGTTTCTTCTGCTGGGTCTGGAGCTGCTGGTTCTGCCGATCGAAGGACGGTTCCTGAAGGCAGGCCTGCTGGCGATCCCGGTGGTTCTGCTGGCGCGGCTGGCGAGTGTCAGTGTGACGGTGGGCGCGCTCAGGTTTCGGCGGAAGAGCGCTCCGGGAACGATTCGGATTCTGACGTGGGGCGGTCTGCGCGGGGGGCTGGCGGTGGCGCTTGCGCTTTCGCTTCCTCCAGGGCAAGGAACGGAGCGCAGCATGCTGCTGGTCACGACCTATGTGGTGGTGGTGTTCTCGATCGTGGTGCAGGGGCTGACGATCACGCGGGTGTTGCGCAGGCTTGGGTTGCAGCCGGCGCCGGCGCGGGTACGCGACCTGGATTAGACACAACCTGGATTAGCCACGACCTGGATTAGAGAAAGAGCCGGATGCCTGCGATGCCGGATGCGCCTGCGTCACGGCAGAGAGGGGCATTCTGCTCTGTGACGCCGCCCAGCGCCAGAACACGTGAGGGCTGCATGAGCATGGAGGCCTGCCGGAGCTGGTCGATGCCGAGGCCGGGGGCCACGCGCTCGCCGCGAACGGATTTCTCGAAGACGGGGCCAAAAAGGATGTGATCGAAGCCTGCGATGGCGGCGGATCGAGCTTCTTCGAGCGAGTGGCAGGAGATGCTGACGACGGGGGTGTCGAGTCCGGCGATCTGAAAGGCTTCGCGGACTCTTTCGAGCTCCTGGGCGCCGGCTCCGCCCCGCAGGTGGACACCATCTGCGCCCGCGGCGACCGCAATGTGCGCCGGTCCGTTGAGCAGCACCCTGGGCGCTGTGGGACCGGCGCTGCGTGCCGCGTCGACGACCCGGCCTGCAAGGGACTCGAGAGCTCTCTCGGGGAGATCCCGCTCGCGGAGCTGGATGATGTTGATGGCGAGCTCGGCGAGCCGGCGGGCCTGGGCGGCCACGCAGTCGCAGCGTTGTTGATCGTCGCCCGGGAAGGCGCAGCGATCTGTGATGGCGTAGCGCAGCATGGGCTAAGTCTAAATCTGGCCCGGGCTGGAGCTCGGCGGTATCATTGATTGGCGAGCGCGGCATAGCGAGGCTGAATGCCGGCAGCGGAGCGATGCACGATAACCGTTGCCGCAGGTTGGATCTAACAAGCGAACGGCGACCACGCGGAACGGCACGTAACAAACCAGAGGCAAGAGGGGAAGAAATCCACCGCGCATGAGCACTGTCTACGATCTCATCGTCATCGGTTCCGGTCCTGCGGGGCAGCGTGCAGCTATTTACGGCGCGAAGCTCGGCAAAAAGGTCGCTCTTGTGGAGATGCGCGAGGTAGTCGGAGGGGCGTGCATCAATACGGGCACCATCCCTTCGAAGACGATGCGCGAGGCGGTTCTGCATCTCTCGGGGTACAACTACAAGTCGATCTACGGGATGAACTACCGGGTGAAGGAGCGGATCACGATGGCGGATCTCGCCTTTCGGGTTCAGCATGTGATCAAGACCGAGATCGACGTGACGGAGGCGCAGCTTTCGCGCAACAACATCGAGATGCTGGTGGGGACGGCGAGCATCGAGGACCCGACGCATGTGAAGGTGACGAACTCTCGCGGGTCGACGATCTACGAGGCGAAGAACATCCTGATCGGGACGGGGACGAAGCCGGCGAGCTCGCCCAAGGTGGCGATCAACGGAACGACGATCATCAACTCGGACCAGGTGCTGGACCTGAAGAACCTGCCAAAGACGCTGATTGTGGTGGGCGGCGGTGTAATCGGGGTCGAGTACACCTGCATGTTTTCGGCGCTGGGCGTCCGGGTGACGCTGATTGAGCGGCGACCGCGGCTGCTGGAGTTTGCGGACCAGGAGATTATCGAGGCGCTGAGCTACCACCTGCGCGACTCGCGGGTGACGATGCGGTTGAACGAAGAGGTGGAGTCGGTTGAAGAGAATCCGGACGGCTCGGTGAATGCGAATCTCGAGTCCAAGAAGCGCGTCCAGGGAGATGCGCTGCTGTACGCGGTTGGCCGACAGGGAAATGTAGCGGAGCTGAACCTGGGTTCGGTAGGGATTGAGGCGGATAACCGCGGGCGTATCCCGGTGGACAAAGACTTCCGGACGAAGTGTCCGACGATCTTTGCGGTGGGTGATGTGATCGGATTCCCGTCGCTGGCGTCGGTTTCGATGGAACAGGGGCGGGTTGCGGCTGCGCGGGCGTTTGGGGATGAGACGATTCTTTCGAATCCGAGCTTTTATCCGTACGGGATATGGACGATTCCGGAGATCAGCTTTCTGGGCAAGACGGAGGAGCAGCTGACGGAGGAGGACGTTCCGTACGAGGTGGGTGTGGCGTATTACCGGGAGATCGCGCGCGGGCAGATCCGGGGCGATACGACGGGGCGGCTGAAGCTGATCTTTCACCGCACGAACCATACCTTGCTGGGCGTGCACATTATTGGCGAGGGAGCGAGCGAGCTTGTGCACATCGGGCAGGCGGTCATGGCGCTGGGCGGAAAGCTGGACTATTTCGTGGATACGGTCTTCAACTATCCAACCCTTGCGGAATGTTATAAAGTGGCTGCTTTCAACGGGTTGAATCGCGTCAGCAAATTCGAGTAAACCCGGCAGATCCCAACAGAGCAAACGCGATTCGAACCGAGGGGGTTGAGGCATGGCGGAGTCCACCGGCGCAAAGTCAATTGGAGTTGTTCTTTCCGAGCGCATTCTGACTGGTCTGGTTGAAGACCACAAGCTGGCGGGGCCGATTCTCGCTTACCCGGAGAATCCGGACGACGAGCATGCGCTGGTGGAGTTGCACACGGACCTGCTGGCCCAGACGATCTGCGAGCAGGTGGTGCGGGCTGCTGCGGGCAGGACGGATATCGGTGCGGTTGGCGTGGCGCTTCCGGGCCTGATCAAGAACGGGGTGGTGGAGGAGGCTCCGAACCTCCCGCAGCTGAAAGGGGCGCGGATGCGGGAGCTGATCGCGACGCATCTGCAGAATCATGGGATCTCTGCCCCTGTGACGGTGTTGAACGATGCGGACGGAGTGGCGACGGGTCTGGCCAGCGCGCACGGGAAGCTGGACAGCATGATCCGGGTGTGGACGCTGGGAGTGGGGATTGGATTCGGCCGGTATCCATTTGCGCCTGGAGTGTGGGAGGGCGGACACACCGTGGTGACGCTGGATGACAAGGAAGGCTACTGCGGATGCGGCGGCCGGGGCCATATGGAAGGGATCATGGGGCATCGGGCGATGCGGCTGCGCTTCCTGGATATGGAGCCGGAGGAGGTGTTTGAGGCTGCCAACTCGCGGGAAGCCCCGGACCAGCGGTGCCTTGACTTCAAACGCCTGTGGCACAAGGCTTTAGCGGCTGCGAGTGCGTCCTCCATTCACCAAAGCGGGCCGGGCAAGTTCTTTCTGACGGGCTTCAACGTCCGGTTTGTGGACCTCCCGATGCTGAAGGACTATCTCCAGCAGATGGTGAAGATGAGTCCGCTGCAGGGATACTCGGTTGAGGTGGTGCCGGATCTGCCGGAGACGCGGGTGATCGGCGCGGCGATAACGGCCGAGCAGGCGGCGACCCGGTAGACGGATCAGAGCCGCCGGCGTAAGACAGGCAGCTTCCGAGGTTACGAGTGAGAGCCCAAAGGTGGGTACCAGACCCGGAGATCCCGGGCTGAGGGCCGACTGCGTCCGGGAGCCCCGCTGCATCCAAATCCTTGTCGTACAAGCTCGGACGGAACTAAGTGTCGCGAGCGGAGTTAGTACTGATCGAGGAACGGGCTATGCGAAGCTTCGGGCGCATGTTGGGACGTGAGTTGGTTGTGTTCTCCGTTGTTGCTTCGGGGATGCTGGCGGTGGGAGTGACGGGATGCCGCCGAGGATCGCAACCGGGCGTTCTGGCGGCAAGCGATACCGGACCCGATCCGACGGATGCGAATATGGCGCCGGTCTCGGACGTCTCGGGCGGTCAGCGGACAGACGGGATGTATGCTCCCGCGCGGGGATCGACGCGGCTTCTGGATGGCGGGGGGCCTGTGCCTCAGGCACGCATGACCAATGCGAGCCAGCAGCAGGCGATGGAGTATGCGCAGAACGCGGCCCCGGTCGAGCGGAGGTCCGGGCAGGGGGTTCCGGCTGCCGGATATCCTCCAGCTCCCGTGAACGGCGGAGCACAGAGTTATGGGCAGGGTGGATACCAGGATCAGGGGAGCTCCGCGGATCCGGGGTATTCGGATGGCGGATCTCAGAGCCAGGGAGACGGGAATCAGGGGTACTCGAACCAGCGATATCCGAGCCAGGGAGACCGAGACCAGAGCTATTCCGGCCAGGGCTCATCCGGCCAAAGCTCGCAGGACTGGAGCGAGGGCGAGCAGGATGCCTATAGCCAGGTGACGGAGGAGGCAGATACAGCCCCGCCGCCGTTGCCGGTCTACGAGCAGCCACCTGCGCCTGCACCGAACTATCTTTGGACACCCGGGTACTGGAGCTATGCCCCGGTGGGGTACTACTGGGTTCCGGGAGCCTGGGTTGCGGCGCCGTTTACAGGGGCTCTGTGGACGCCGGGGTACTGGGGTATATGGCACCACCACTATGGGTATCACCCGGGCTACTGGGGACGTCATATCGGCTTCTACGGCGGTGTTGCGTACGGCTGTGGGTACTACGGCAGCGGATATCGCGGGGGGTACTGGCGCGGGAACGACTTCTATTACAACCAGGCCGTGAACCGGGTCAACGTTGTGAACGTGCGCAATGTGTACAACCGAACCGTTGTTGTGAACAACACGGTGATCAACAGCTCGACGTTCAACAACCGTGAGGTACGGCTGAACCGCGTCAGCTACAACGGCGGGCCCGGCGGGGTACAGGCTCGACCTGCGCCGGCGGAGATCGCGGCGGTGCGGGGGCCGCGCATTCCTCCGATGACGGCGCAGCTGCAGAACGAACGAGCGGCTGCTGAGAACCGGCAGCAGTTCTTTCACCAGAACCAGGGACGTCCGGAGGTGGCGGCGGTGCCGCGGCCATTTGCGGCGGACCGTGGGGTGGCCGTGGTTCCGGTGGGCCAGGTGTTAGGAGGCGGCCGGACGATGCAGGGGACGTCGATGCTGCGAGGCGCGAGCCCGGCGAACCAGATGGATCTCCGGCAGGGCGAGGCGAATGCCCAGATTCAGGCGCGGCAGGCGCTGGAGCAGCAACGGTTGCAGCAGCAGAATCAGCAGGTGCGGAGCCTGAACGCGCAACAGATCCCGGGCGGGGAAGCGAACCGGCAGCTGCAGATGCAGCGTCTCCAACAGGAGCAGCAGCAGGCGCAGCAGCAGCGGGTGCAGCAGGAGCAGCAGAGGTTGGCGGCGCAACGGCTCACAGCTCAGCAGGGACAGCGAGGGCAGCAACAGGGTATGTCGATGCAGGCGCAGCAGCAGGCTCAGCAGCAGCAGGCTCAGCAACAACAGGCTCAGCTTCGTGCGCAGCAGGCTCAGCAGGTGCAGCAACAGCGGACGGCTCAGTCGGATCAGATGCGTGCGCAGCAGGCTGAGCAGGTGCAGCAACAGCGGACGGCTCAGTCGGATCAGATGCGTGCGCAGCAGGCTGAGCAGGTGCAGCAACAGCGGACGGCTCAGTCGGATCAGATGCGTGCTCAGCAGGTGCAGCAGGTCCAGCAACAGCGGGCTGCGCAGCAGGACCAGATGCGTGCACAGCAGGCTCAGCAGGTACAGCAACAGAGAGCGGCGCAGCAGGATCAGATGCGTGCACAGCAGGCTCAGCAGGTGCAGCAACAGAGGGCGGCGCAGCAGGATCAGGTTCGTGCGCAGCAGGTTCAGCAGGTACAGCAACAGCGGGCGGCGCAGCAGGACCAGCTTCGTGCACAGCAGGTCCAGCAACAGCGGGCGTCGCAGCAGGACCAGGTTCGTTCGCAGCAGGCACAGCAGGCTCAGCAGGATCAGCTTCGTGCTCAGCAGGCTCAGCAGGTGCAGCAACAGCGTGCCGCGCAGCAGGATCAGATGCGTGCACAGCAGGTCCAGCAGGTGCAGCAGCAGAGGGCTGCTCAGCAAGACCAGCTTCGTGCTCAGCAGGCCCAGCAGGTTCAGCAGCAGAGGGCTGCGCAGCAGGATCAGGTTCGTGCACAGCAAATACAGCAGGTTCAGCAGCAGCGGGCGGCGCAACAAGACCAAGTTCGTGCGCAGCAGGCTCAGCAGGTGCAGCAGCAGAGGGCTGCGCAGCAGGATCAGATGCGTGCTCAGCAGATGCAGGAGGTGCAGCAGCAGAGGACTGCTCAGCAAGACCAGATGCGTTCTCAGCAGATGCAGCAGGTTCAGCAGCAACGGATGCAGCAGCAGGTCCAGCAGCAGCAGCAGTTACAGCAGCGTGCGGCACCTCAGCAGCAGCGTGCGGAGCCTGCGCCTCGGCAGGAGAGCCGGCCGGCTCCGCAGGCGCAGCAGGATCGCCGCGAGGGAGGGCGTCCGCACTAGTCTGAAGCCGGTGTGGGAACGGGTGTGATCGGCGCGAGGACGGCCGCTCCTGCAGTTATGAGGCGCGGCCGCTTTTGTGTATGCCGATCACGGATCAGGCGGTGGTGAGTTGCAGGAGGAGAACGGCATTCAGGACGATGACGATGGAGACGATCGTCCACCCGGCGATGCGGGTGCGAAGGGCGCTGGCGAAGGTATCCATCACCGATCTGCGGCTGGTGAGGATCAGCAGGGGTATGAGCGCGGCCGGCAGGGTGAAGCTGAGGATGACCTGGGAGAGGGTGATGATCCGGAACGGCTTGAGTCCCAGGGCGATGACGATGAGCGCGGGGATGATGGTGATCAGACGCCGAACAAATATGGGGAACTTGATATCCAGGAAGCCCTCGATGATGACCTGGCCGGCCATCACTCCGACGGTGGAGGAGGACAGGCCCGAGCAGAGGAGAGCGATGGCGAAGGCGGCGGCGGCGAGCGGGCCGAGCAGAGGGCCGAGCGTGTGATGCGCCACCTCGACGTCATCGACCACGACACCGTGTGTAAAGGCGACGGCGGCCATGATGAGCATCGCGGAGTTGATGAGCCAGGCACCGTTCATGGCGGCGAAGACGTCCATGAGCTCGAAGCGGAGGAAGCGCCGGCGCACTGGGTGGCTCGGAAGATGGCGTGCGTGGAGCGGGTCCGGGCTGCTCTTCGCGAGGGGAGGAGCGGTGGAGAGCTCCTTGAGGCGGGGCTGCACCAGAGCGGAGTGGAGGTAGACGACGTGCGGCATCACGGTTGCGCCGAGCATCCCTACGGCGAGGTAGATGCTCTCGTGAAAGGCGGAGCGTGAGGTGGTGTCGAGGGTGGGGACAAGCGTGTGAAAGGCGGCCCTGTGCCAGTCCGGATGCACGAGGAAGACTTCAAAGCCATAGCAGAGGCCGATGATGCCGACGAAGGCCATGACTCCGCGCTCGAGCCAGCGGAAGCCGGCGAGATCGAGCGCGAGGATGGCGAAGACGAGAACCGTAGAGACGAGGGCGGCGGCGAAGAGCGACTGGGTGAAGCTCCAGCCGCGGGCGAGCATGGCCGGACCGAAGAGCAGGTACAGGCCAAGTGCGGCGCCGAGGAACTCGGCGAGGTCGGTTGCGACGGCGGAGATCTCGGCCGCGATCCAAAGGCCCAGGGTGACCCGGCGGCTGAAGTGTTTGCGGCAGTTCTGCGGCAGGGTGAGGCCGGTGACGATGCCGAGCTTGGCGGAGAGATATTGAATCAGTATGGCCATGGCGTTCGACCACAGCAGAACCCAGAGCAGGCGGTAGCCGAATCGACTTCCGCCTTCGATGTTGGTAGCGAAGTTGCCGGGGTCGATGTAGGCGACGCTGGCGACGAAGGCCGGGCCAAAGTAGGTCCAGATCTCATGACGGCGGAAGCGCATGGCGGGAGATGGGGTGGTGCTCTCTGCGACGGCGATGGCTGCCTGGGGATGGGTCTCCCGTTCGGCAGAATCTCGATGGGTCATGTGGAGTCCGCCCTGGTCCGTGTCTGGCGCATGGAGCCGTCCGCGCTGCGGGAGTTCTTTCGGCGGCTCGGAGCACATGCGTGTTCCACCTGCAATTAGGCAAGCCTAATTTAGGTATACCTAAGGAGGCATCGGTGCGTCAAACGTTATGTGGGAGAATCGTTAGCATGCCAGTGCGCCGCACGGAGCGACGGAGCAGTGAGTCTGTCGATAACTATCTGAAGGCCATCCTCTCGCTGGGCGGCCCTGAGGAGCACCGCGTCGCCAGCAAGTGCCTGGCGGAGAAGCTGGGCGTTGCGATGGCCTCGGTGACGAATATGCTGCAGAAGCTGGCCGCGACCCCCACGCCGCCAGTGGAGTATGAGCGGCACCGGGGTGTGCGGCTTTCTGCCTCGGGCAAACGACGAGCGCTCGAGATCCTTCGGCATCATCGCCTGATCGAGACGTTTCTGTACAAGGTGCTCGACTACCCGATCGAGGAGGTGCACGACGAGGCGGAGCGTCTGGAGCACTTCATTTCGGAGCGATTTGAAGAGCGGATCGCCGCGAAGCTGGGACATCCAAAGGTCGATCCGCATGGCCACTCGATCCCGACCCTGGAGGGCGAGATGCCGGAGCAGGATTCCATTCCGTTGACGGATGTCGTCGAGCGGGGAAACTTTGTAATCGAGAGCATATCCGACCGGGACGCGCGCACGTTGAAGTTTCTGGAGGCGCACGGGGTTGCCCCGGGTGTGCGTCTGCGTGTGCGGGGGCAGACGCCGAAGGACGGGTATTCGGTGAGCATTGGGCGCTCGGGCAAGGTGCTCGACATATCGCGGCTCCGCGCACGCGAGGTCCGGGTGCTGCCGGAGTGAGCTTCCACGGTGGGTGCGGGGCTGGGCAGTGAATGGCGAAGGCGAACAGAGGTCAGATGAAGGTTCTGGTGATTGGCGGAGGAGGACGGGAGCACGCGCTGGTCTGGGCGCTGCAACGGTCCAAGCGTGTGAGCGAGGTGGTGTGCGCTCCTGGGAATGCCGGAATCGCTGCCGTGGCGCGGTGTTGCGCGCTGGACGTGAACGACCTGGATGCGACGGTCGCGCTGGCGGTTGCGGAGCGGCCGGGGCTGGTGGTGATCGGGCCGGAGGTGCCGCTGTCGCTGGGTGTGGTGGATGCGTTGCAGGACCGCGGGATGCGCGTGTTCGGCCCTTCGCAGGAGGCGGCGCAGCTGGAGACCAGCAAGGCGTTTGCGAAGGAGTTTATGCGCAGGAACGACATCGCAACTGCGGCGTATGCGGTGTGCGGAACAGTGGACCAGGTTGCGACGGCGCTTCGGGACTTCAGCGTTCCGGTGGTGGTGAAGGCGGATGGGCTGGCGGCGGGCAAGGGTGTGGTGATCTGCAACTCGCATCACGAGGCCGAGCTTGCGGCGGCGCAGATGTTCTCAGGCGATCTGCTGGGCGTGGAGGAGGCCAACGTTGTGCTGGAGGAGTTCCTTGGCGGCGAGGAGCTGAGCTTCTTCGCACTGTGCGATGGGGTTACCGCGATTCCGATTGCGGCGGCTCAGGACCACAAGCGCGTGGGGGAGGGTGACACGGGCCCGAACACGGGGGGCATGGGGGCGTATTCGACCGATGACCTGATGGGCGCGGAGATGCGCGGGTGGTTGACGGCCAATGTGGCGCAACGTGTTGTGGACGGGATGCGTGAGCAGTGGAGCGAGTTTCGAGGGATTCTGTTCTGCGGGATGATGATGGTTCCGAGCGGACATGGGACCGTGCGGCCGATGGTGCTTGAGTTCAACACGCGCTTCGGCGATCCGGAGACGGAGGCGTTGATGTTGCGGCTCGAGACGGACGCACTGGATTTGCTCGAGGCATCGGTGGACGGCACCGCACATCTGCTGGATGTGAGATTGAAGCCGGGCGCCAGTGTATGCGTGATCGCGGCGAGCGGCGGATATCCGGGCAAGTACACGGGCGGAAAGGCGATCTCGGGGCTGGAGAGCGTGGGCGAGGACGTGGTGGTGTTTCACTGCGGCACCTCGAGCTCTGCGGGCGACGATGCCGTACTGACGGCGGGAGGGCGCGTGCTTGGTGTGACGGCCGCTGCTGAATCCGGACTTGAAGAGGCGTTGAGCAAGGTGTACGGCGCGATGGAGAAGATCCACTTCGAGGGGATGCAGTACCGGCGGGATATCGGCTGGAGAGCTTTGAAGGAGGGGCAATGACGGCGTTGACGGGCGAGGAGATGATGGCGTGGGTGGATCGAACGGCGGAGGGATGGCTGGCGCTGTTGAACGAGCATCCGGAGGCATTGGCGATTGAGTGCGACGTGATGGCAGTGGGCACTGTGGCGAAGCTGCTGCAGCACATCGTTGCGGTCGAGCTGCGATATGCGCAGAGGCTGGCTGAGCAGCCGGAGAGCTCGTACGACGAGGTCGGGTACGGGACGGCGGAGGAGATCTTCGCGACGCACAGGCGTGCGATGGAGCTGTTGCGGGGCGTGATGCAGCGGGAAGGGATGGATTGGGAGGAGCAGATGTCGTTTGCGACGCGCAGCGCGGGGACGCTGAAGGCGTCGCGCCGAACGGTGCTGGTGCATACGCTGATGCACTCGATACGCCACTACGCGCAGCTGGCGACGCTGGTGAGGCAGCACGGCGTCAAGCCGGGGTGGCCGATGGACTACCTGTTCATGGGTGCGCAGCGCGTCTGAGCGGGGACGAAGCGGCGCCAGGGGTCGGGACTGAATCGAAATGCGTGCGACCTCATCTGATCGTCCGGGCTAGAGAACAAGACGGAAGAGGAGACGACGGCAATGCTAACGATACGGCCAGCAGCAGAGCGGGGACATGCGAACCATGGATGGCTGGATTCGAACCTCAGCTTCAGCTTTGCGGAGTTCTACGATCCCCGGCAGATGGGCTTTCGAGCGCTGCGCGTCATCAACGAAGACTACGTGGCGCCTTCAAGAGGCTTCGGGAAGCATCCGCACAAGGACATGGAGATCCTGACCTATGTGCTGGAGGGTGCGGTGAAGCACGAGGACTCAATGGGATCGAGCGAGACGCTGGTTCCGGGTGAGTTGCAGCATATGAGCGCAGGTACGGGAGTGCGGCACTCGGAGATGAACCCGAGCGATACGGAGACACTCCATCTGCTGCAGATATGGCTGATGCCGAACAGAACGGGGATCAAGCCGGTGTACGAGCAGAAGCGTTTCCGGGTACAGGACGAGCCGAACAGGCTGCATCTGCTGGCGAGCGAAGACGGGCGTGAGGAGTCGTTCGTGATCGCAAGTGACGCCGAGCTGCTGGGAGCGAGGCTGGACGCGGGCGCCGAGGTCCGGCACACGTTCAAACACGGGTACGGATGGCTGCAGGTTGCCCGGGGCGAGGTTTCCGTGCAGGGCGGTGTGCTGAGAGCGGGAGATGGCCTGGCGCTGAGCGAAGAGTCCGAGCTGGCGGTCAGCAGCGCAGCCGGTGGCGAGTTTCTGTTGTTCGACCTCGCGTAAATCGGTTTTTTCACCGGCCGGAGACGGTGATCGGGACTTTGACTTTCGCAGGCTCCAGTCGCTAGAGTGGCATGGTTATGCGGAAGCTTCTTATAGCAGCACTCATGGTTGGTTCTGGCGTCCTTGCACAGGCTCAGCAGCGCCCCGCTATCACCGGGGTAGCCTTTGTTCGGATGTATGCGGCGGACGCGGGGGCATCGCGAAGCTTCTATACGGACACGCTCGGCTTTGAGCGGAAGGACGTTGGTGGGACGTCGATCTACCCTATCAACGCGTCGCAGTGGCTGGAGGTGCAGGCGCTTCCGGAGCCTGCGCCAAAGAGCAGGGTTGCTGCGGTGGCTTTCACGACGAAGGACGCAGCGGGACTCGAGCGATACGTCCGGGCGCACGGCGTAAGCATCGCCGAGCCTTTGCGGAACGGGGAGTTCGGGGTGAAGGATCCGGAGGGGAATCTCATCCTCTTTGTGCAGAGCGGGTCGCGCAAGATGGCGGCCGCGACATCGCCGCGGGCGACGTCGCACCGGATCATCCATGCGGGCTTTGTGGTGCAGGATCGTGCCGCGGAGGACAAGTTCTACCTCGATCTACTCGGCTTCAGGCCGTACTGGCATGGAGGCATGAAGGATGACCGCGCGGACTGGGTGAGCATGCAGGTGCCTGACGGGACTGACTGGATTGAGTACATGCTGAACAATCCGAATCCAACTGCGCGTCAGCTGGGTGTGATGAATCACGTCTCGCTCGGCGTAACGCACATGGACGATGCGCTGCAGGGGCTTGCACGGAATCACTGCCAGGGGCCGAACTGCACCAAGGCGCAGATGGGCCGCGACGGCAAAGAGCAGCTGAACATGTACGACCCGGATCTGACGCGAGTGGAGTTCATGGAGTTTGCACCGCGCGAGACACCCTGCTGCTCGCCATTTACGGGCAAGCACCCCACCGAGGCGGAGTACAAGTAAAGAGGAACGCATGAAGACTCGACGTGATTTTCTGCAGCTATCTGCGATGGCTGCCGCTGCCGGCTGTGCGGTACGTTTCGGCGGCATACCGGCGGAAGGGCAGGGCTCTGGAAGGTTGATCTACGGTGTCCAGCTGTTTATGTTTCGGCGGCAGGCGACGTCGGATCTGGCGGGTGTTCTGCGGGCCGTGCATGACGTCGGCTTCACGCAGATTGAGCTGTATCCGATCGCCTACAACCGACCGGCGCCCGAGCTGAAGAAGATGGTGCAGGATGCCGGGCTGGGTGCGGTGGCGGGGCACTTCGATTACGTCGGTCTGGCGGACAAGCTGGACTACGCGCATCAGCTGGGGATGAAGTACTTTGTCTGCCCGATGCTGCCGCACGATCAATGGAGTTCGCTGGCGGGGTTCCGGAAGGCGGCGGAGCTCTTCAACGTGGTTGGCAAGGGAGCGCAGGAACGCGGGATGGAGTTCGTGTTCCATAACCATGATTACGAGTTCAAGCCGATCGAAGGCTCCAACGGATGGACGGAGCTGATGAAGCACACGGATCCGAAGCTGGTGAAGCTCGAGTTCGATATGTACTGGCTGACGCAGGGCGGTCAGGATCCCGCGGCGATGCTGGCGAAGTACGCGGATCGATGTGTGCTGGTCCACATGAAAGACCGGACACCGCATGCGCCTGTGACCTACAACATGGACAAGGAGTCGGAGCACTTCACGGAGTTGGGGAGAGGAACGATCGACTGGCCGAAGCTGCTGACGCAGGCGAAACGCCAGGGTATCCGGTACGCGTTTGTGGATCAGGACGAGACGGCGGGTCCCGTGGCGGAGAGTCTGAAGGTGAGCTTTGGTTACCTGCGGGGTCTTGGGATTTAGTCGCTGGCTTCGCGCGCTAGCGTTTGCAAACGGCCCATGAAGTTGCAGGTTTGTTCCAAAACGGGAGAGAGATCCCGACGTATGGGCATTTGTCAGCAAAGTGCTTGCCTGAGGACGATGGCTTAGGAAGGTTGATCGCCTCGCGATTTACTCGTTTTTGGCAGATTGTCGCGTATTACCAGGATGCAGCCGTTCGGTATCTAACGTGCAAATCACTGGTGACGAGGGCACTCCATTGAGCAAATCCAGAGTACTAATTGCAATCGGAACCGTTGTCATGTCCGCGATATCCGCCAGAGCGGATCAACTTGTTGTGCTTGGGTCAGCAGATACGTTTTCAGTCCTCGCCGCTTCCACCGTCACGAACACGGGACCGACCGTTCTCTCGGGCAACTTAGGTGTCTCTCCGGGAACGGCGATCACCGGGTTTGTGCCGGGAATGGTAATCAATGGCACCACCTACGCGGGCGCAGCCGTCGCCGCGACGGCGCAAGCCGATGCCTTGGCGGGGTACACGTTTCTGCGGGGACTGGCTCCGACCGAGGTGTTGACCGGGCAGGATCTGGGTGGGAAGCTGCTGACGCCGGGGGTGTATTTCTTCGCGTCGTCCGCGGGCCTGACCGGGGCGTTGACGCTGGACTTCCAAGGTTTGAACAACGCCGACATCGTGTTCCAGATTGGAAGCACGCTGATCACATCGAGCGGGGCTGTGGTCAACGTCATCAACCAGGGGATGAACGATAACGTGTACTACCAGGTTGGAAGCTCAGCGACGCTGGGCACCGGGACCGTGTTTGAAGGGGATATCCTGGCGAACACGAGCATCACCCTGAACACGGCAGCGAACATCACGTGCGGCAGTGCGCTGGCGCTTCACGGCGCCGTGACGCTGGATACAAACACGATCTCGAACTGCTCGACGACAGGAAGCGATGTGACCGCGAGGGGTGGCGATCCGAGTACGAGCCCGGTTCCTGAGCCGGGAACGTTTGGACTCCTCGGTACAGGCGCGCTTGGAGCGATTGGGGCGTTTCGGCGGAGACTCCTAGCCTGAGCGCCGGTACCGAACGGAAACGCGACTATGACCCTCTGCGAGCCCCGTAGTCGCGTTTCCTTCCCGGCAGCTCAGCAGAGCTGCGCCAACGCGGGCAGGATCTCGTCAACGTCTACCCACTGGGTGGGGTAGTGCCCGGTGTAGCAGGCGGTGCAGAACGAAGCCGGCGAGAGACCTGCGGCGGGCTCTCCCGTAGTGCAGGAGTGGGTAAGGCCGACGAGGGAGAGATACGCGAGAGAGTCGGCCTCGATGAAGCGACGGACCTGTTCGATGGAGTTGTTGGCCGCGATGAGGTCTTTTTTGCTGGGGGTGTCTACGCCGTAGAAGCAAGGGGAGATGGTGGGCGGGCAGGAGATGCGCATGTGGACTTCGACCGCTCCGGCGGCGCGGCACATCCGGACGATCTTTCGGGACGTGGTGCCGCGAATGATGGAGTCGTCGATAAGGATGATGCGCTTGCCTTCGAGCAGATTGCGAACGGGGTTGAGCTTCATACGGACGCCGAAGTCGCGGACGCGCTGCTCGGGCTGTATGAAGGTGCGGCCGACGTAGTGGTTGCGGATGAGGCCAAAGTTGAATGGGATGCCGGACTCGGCAGCGTATCCGAGAGCGGCGGTGACACCGGAGTCGGGGACGGGGACGACGAGGTCCGCGTCGACATGGGACTCGCGAGCGAGCTGACGCCCCATCTCGTCGCGGGACTTCTGGACGGGGCGGCCGTAGATGCGGCTATCGGGTCGCGCGAAGTAGACGTGCTCGAAGATGCAGGAGGCCTGGGGGGTGGTGGCGGGGGCATAGCGGCGGGAGGTGACGCCGTCCTCGGAGACCATGATGAGCTCGCCGGGTTCGACGTCGCGCTCGTATCTGGCGTGGAGGAGATCGAAGGCGCAGGTTTCGGAGGCAAAGACGAAGGTGTCCGGGGCGCCGTTGGTGCCGGGGATGCGGCCCATGGAGAGAGGCCGGAAGCCGTGAGGGTCCCGTGCGGCGAAGATGCGGTTGCGCGTCATCATCACGATGGAGAAGGCACCCTGAACCTCTGAGAGGGCGTCGGCGATGCAATCGACGAGAGTGTTTCGGGTGCAGTGCGCGATGAGCTGGACGATGATCTCGGAGTCGGAGGTGGTGGAGAATACGGCGCCGTTCTGCTCGAGACGGGTACGCGCGTTTCCGAGATTGACGAGGTTGCCGTTGTGGGCGATGGCGATAAGGCCCTTAGTGGACTCGACCGAGATCGGCTGCGCATTGAGGAGCGCGGAGTCTCCGGTGGTGGAGTAGCGGGTGTGGCCGATGGCGATGTGGCCGGGGAGCCGGGCGAGGACGGGATCGGTGAAGATCTCGGAGACGAGGCCCATTCCCTTCATGTCGGTGATGTTGTGGCCGTCGGAGACGGCGATGCCAGCGGACTCCTGCCCGCGATGCTGGAGGGCGTAGAGGCCCCAGTAGGTGAGGCGGGCGGCGTCGGGGTGGTTGTAGATGGCCATGACGCCGCACTCTTCGCGGAGCTTGTCGAAGGGGGTGAGGTCGTCATCGTACGCGTTCGGGGTTTCGCTCATGCGGTGACTACCTCGGCGGCCAGCTGGGATTCGAGGGTGTTGGAGAAGGCGGCGGCGAGGTCGGCGAGAGGAGCCGCGACGGCGGTCTGCCCGTTGATGTTGACCCGGAGCGAGGTGCCTGTGACTTTGCCCAGGGGAGCGGCGAAGGCTCCCGGGACTTGCTGCAACGCGGCGCGAACGTCATCGAGACGCGCTGAATCGCAGGTTGCGACGACCGATGAGCCTATCTCCGCGAAGAGCACCTCTGTGGACGAGAAGGGCTCCCCGTCGCGAGCGGACAGATCGAGCTCCGCACCGATGTGAGCGCCCAATGCGGCCTTCGTTACAGCGACCAGGAAGCCGCCATCACTGATGTCCGCTGCAGAGTGCAGGAGGCCTAGAGAACTCAGGTGCGCGAGCGCTCGATGCAGTGTTGCCTCCTCGGCCAGATCAAGGACGACTGGCTCACCCCAGAGAGGCCAGTCCTGGCTTTGCGCCCAGGCACCTGAGCCGATGTCGCGTAGAGCTCGCCGTCCTGCGCCGCGAATCGCAGAGAGGAACAGGACCGTGTCGCCCTCCTGCTGAAAAGAATTCGGCACTGCTTTCGTTACATCATCGAGGAGGCCGACGACGCCGATGACTGGAGTGGGGTAGATGCCTTCACCACGGGTCTCGTTGTAGAGCGAGACGTTGCCGCCGGTGATTGGTGTGCCGAGGGCGGTGCAGGCTTCCGCAATGCCATCGATCGCGAGCGAGAGCTGGGCCATGATCTCGGGCTTTTCGGGGTTGCCGAAGTTGAGGCAGTTGGTGGCGGCGACGGGGGTGGCTCCGGTGCATGCGACCTTGCGGGCGGCCTCGGCTACGGCGTGCATGGCTCCGAGCTTGGGGTCGAGGTAGCACCAGCGCCCGTTGCCGGCGAGAGCCATCGCGATGCCGCGCTCGGGCTTCGTCGCTCGATCGCGGGGCGATGTTCCAGCCTCTGCGCCGCTAGAGCCGGCACTCTGCACTTCATCGGCGAAGCCGCGTGGGATCCCACCTTCAGAAGATGAGGAAAGGAGACCCGATGCTCCGGTCTCGTGAGTCTCGTCGGGGGCGACTACCGGGTTGGCAGCGTCGTCGTGGCCGGTGAGGATGGTGGCCTGGCCTTCGGGGGTCGAGTCGGCGATGAGGCTGGTGAGTTTGCCGAGGATGCTGTGGTCGACGGCGGCGGAATCCAGACCACCGGGACCGGAGGCTGCTACCGCGGCCGTGTTGATGAAGTCAGCGGTCTGCGGCAGGTGGGATGAGGCCTCCAGGCGTTCGGGGCCGGCCGAAGCAGACGGAGATGCAGGCCCACCGGTGCCCTTTATCCGCATGACTCCGGCTTCAAAGCCGGGGCCCTGAACGGTGTTGGTCTGAACCATGGAGTCGTACTGCTCGTAGATGTAGCGTTTGTCGCAGATGTTGGGGCTTCCGAGCAGCTTGAGGAGATCGGCGGTGTAGTCGCGCGGCTTTTGTAACTCTTCGAGGACCCAATCAGGCGGGTCGCGTGGGACGGGAGGAGTCCAGGTGCCGACGGGCCGATGGTAGACGGGGGCGTCGTCGGTGAGGGCCTTGTTGGGGATCTCGGCGACGAGCTCTCCGTGGTGGCGGACGCGCATGATGTCGTCGGCGGTGACGATGCCGACCTCCGCGCAATCGAGGCCCCACTTTATGAAGACGTCGATGACCTCCTGCTCGCGTCCCTTGGCAGCCACGAGGAGCATACGCTCCTGCGACTCGGAGAGCATGATCTCGTAGGAGGTCATGCCGGTCTCGCGCTGCGGCACGAGGTCGAGCTCGATGGAGACGCCGAGCTCTCCGCGTGCGCCCATCTCGCAGGTGGAGCAGGTGAGGCCGGCGGCCCCCATGTCCTGAATGCCGAGGACGGCACCGGTCTTCATGGCTTCGAGGCAGGCTTCCAGCAGGAGCTTTTCGAGGAAGGGGTCGCCCATCTGGACGTTGGGGCGCTTCTGCTCGGAGCCCTCGGTGAACTCTTCAGAGGCCATGGTGGCCCCGTGGATGCCGTCGCGACCGGTCTTCGCACCGACATAGAAGACAGGGTTGCCGACGCCGGTGGCCTTGGCGTAGAAGATCTCGTCGTGGCGCACGAGGCCGAGGGCAAAGGCGTTCAGGAGCGGGTTGCCGGAGTAACACGATTCAAAGCGGGTCTCGCCACCGAGATTGGGAACGCCGAAGCAGTTGCCGTAGCCTGCGACGCCGTGCACGACTCCGTTTGCGACCTGATGGTTTCGATTGCGGATGGCTGGGTCGGGATCGTCGAGGGGACCGAAGCGGAGCGAGTCCATCACGGCAAGGGGACGCGCGCCCATGGTGAAGATGTCGCGGAGGATGCCGCCGACGCCCGTGGCTGCGCCTTGATAGGGCTCGATGTAGCTGGGATGGTTGTGTGATTCGATCTTGAAGGCGCAGGCCCAGCCGTCGCCGACATCGATGATGCCTGCATTTTCACCTGGCCCCTGAACGACGGCACCGGGACCGGAGGTGCGCTCTCCCCTTGTGGGAAGTCGCTTCAGGTGAACGCGTGAGCTCTTGTAGGAGCAGTGCTCGGACCACATGACGGAGAAGATCCCGAGCTCTGTAAGGGAGGGGACGCGACCTAAAGCAGCTTCAATGCGGGAATACTCTTCCGGTGTGATGGAGTGCTGCTTGAGCAGAGGAGGCGTGATGGTGCAGGGAGTGGGGGTACTCGTTACGCCGGCAGACTCCGAAGGGGAAACGTGCTGATTGGGCATGGCTCGCTAGGTAGATTGTCGCATGCGGACGGCGGCGGTGCGCACGAGGGCCACATGGTGAATCTAGCTGCCGGTCGAGCCAAATCCGGCAACGTTGCGTCTGGTCTCGGCCAGGGTGTCCGTCTCTTCGAAGCTTGCCTGGATGCGCTCCACGATCCGCAGTTGCGCAATGCGGTGGCCCGGAGCGATGACGTATGGCTCCGCGCCAAGGTTGGTGAGGACGACCTTGAGTTCGCCACGATATCCGGGATCGATGACGCCGGCGAGCGTGGTGATGCCTCTGAGCGCGAGACCACTGCGGTCTTCGACGAGCGCACCATGAGTTGCGGGGAGCTCGAAGGCTAGACCGGTCCTGACGGCCAGGGTGCTTCCGGGTTCCCCGATGGGGGCTAGCGTCGCCGACTCGGCGGCGAAGAGGTCCGCCGCAAGATCGCCGAATGGACCCGTATGGGCATATCGCGGAACCTGGGCGGATGGGTGGAGACGCTGAACCTTAATGGAGATCATTGGTAGGTGCCACCGCAGGAGCGGATCTGCCTGCATTCTAGGTTACGGAGAACAGGAGTGGTGAAAGCGCAGATCTGAGTATGAGGTGTGTTGAACGAATCAGGGGAGCCCGAAGGCTCCCCTTTGTTGAAAGCTGACAGGTTGAGATTAGAGGCTGAACTTCCGACGAGCCGCACCTGCAGCGCCGAGGAGGCCGGTGCCGAGGAGGATGAGGGAAGAGGGCTCTGGGGTAGCAGCGGTGGGAACGAGTGGGTTCGAGAAGGTCAGGTTCGAGCCTTCCTGGAAGCCGATGGTGCCGACCTTGTAGCTGGTGGCGTCGGTCTGGAAGCCAAACGTGTCAGAGGTCTGACCCGGGAGAACGCCGTTGCCGAATTGGAAGTCGATGGCTCCGGTCGAGCTCTCAACTGCGCCGGTGGGCTGGACGCCGGAGTCGGTGGTGTAGCCGACGAGGGTGGTGAAGGGAGCGAACTGGGTCGTCGTGAAGGAACGAACGGCATCAGCCGGTGCACCCGGGACGGGGTTGTTGGTGAAGGTGAATGCGAAGTCGAGGCATCCAGCGGCACCGCAGCCAGGGTGCTGGTTGTTGCTGTCGAAGAAGACGATCTCTGTGTAGGTGACGTTGAACAGCGAAGCGGCGGCTGCATTGCCTTCCGAGTTCATCGTGCCGGTTCTGGTGACGAGACCGGTGATGACACCGCTGCCTGGATTGGCAACGAGGGTCAGAGGTCCGGGGGTGAGAACATCCGCGAAGGAGGTGGCGCTGGCCGCTGCGGCAAAGGTGAGTGCAAGAAGGGATGCAGTGAATTTCATTTCAAAAGGCTCCGGGGTATTGGGTTGCTGACTACGCGTATAGAGAATGCACTTGCGTAGCCATAGTTCGAGAAACCTGTAAATGACGCCAGGTGCGCATTTCATGGGACTTACGTGTGATAGGCGGAAGGGAGTATTGGCCTTTCACTGTGGAAAGTGCAAAATATTGCACACATGTGAAGGAACTAGGGAACTGGAAACGCAGAACAGGGAGCCCGAGGGCTCCCTGTCTGGTAGAACGAGTTGGCTAATTGCCGGAGCTTTGCACTAAAAGCTGAACTTCCGACGAGCGGCACCAGCGGCGCCGAGGAGACCGGTGCCGAGGAGGATGAGGGAAGAAGGCTCCGGGGTAGTCGCTGTAGGAACCAGCGGGTTGGTGAAGGTAGCGTTTGAGCCTTCCTGGAAGCCGATGGTGCCAACCTTGTAGCTGGTGGCGTCGGTCTGGAAGCCAAAGGTGTCAGAGCTCTGGCCCGGGACGACGCCGTTGCCGAACGTGAAGTCAATTGCACCGGTCGAGGTTTCGACGGCGCTGGTTGGCTGAGCGCCGGAGTCGGTGGTGTAGCCGACGAGGGTTACGTAGGGTGCGAACTGCGTGGTTGTGAAGGCCCGGATGGCGTCAGCGGGTGCGCCCGGAACGGGGTTGTTGGTGAAGGTGAATGCGAAGTCGAGGCATCCAGCGGCACCGCAGCCAGGGTGCTGGTTGTTGCTGTCGAAGAAGACGATCTCTGTATAAGTGACGTTGAACAGCGACGCGGCGCCTGCATTGCCTTCTGAGTTCATCGTGCCGGTTCTGGAGACGAGACCTGTGATGACACCGCTGCCGGGATTGGCAACGAGCGTCAGGGGCCCGGGGGTCAGAACATCGGCGAAGGCACTGGCACTAACTGTGGCGAGAGTCAAGGCGAGAAGAGATGCAGTGATTTTCATTGGAGCGCTCCGGTAAGTAGGTTACGAACTTACGTATAGGTAACGAGCACGCGCGTGACCAAAGAGATGTTGAAACGAGGATGGTAGCCAAAGCTTTCTTTTCTTGCACTTAGAGCGGTCTAACCAAACCTCAGCAGAGACCAGTGGAACTGAAGTGCAGAAGTTTGCATGTACGCAGGAAATCAGTTCTACACCCGTAAATCTGCAGTCCCACGGGCCTGGCTGGTCTGGGTACGTGTGCTGCTCTCACGGCCGTACATATACAGGGGCGAGGTGGATGGGGGTGAGGAAGATCTCACAGGCCTCTTAGCCACGGTACTTTGGTGCCAGGCGGAGGCCGGCGAATCCTTCTCAGCACAAGCTCAAAGCGCAAGGTTGACCCCGGCGGGAGCTCGGGTTACACTTTCTAAGTTCGGCACTATCTCCGCTCTGCTCGGAGCGTGAGCCTGACGGGTCTGATCAATGCCTGTTTCCTTAGGCTGTGGACTTGAAAGCGGAAGCGCCCACGTAGAACATCTTATGGAGCAGCAGCCAACGCAAAGCGTGGCGCTTGAGGTTTGTTTATGTATGCAGTAATCCGCACAGGCGGCAAACAGTATCTGGTTACCCCGGGTGAGACGATCCGAGTCGAGACGACTCCTCACCAGGACGGCAATGTAGAGTTCTCGGACGTTCTCGCGGTCAGCGGGGAAGAGGGCAAGTTCGAGCAGGACCTCGGCGGCGCAAAGGTGCTGGCGTCCGTTACAGGTCAGGGTCGCGGTGAGAAGATCCTGGTCTTCAAGCTGAAGCGCAAGAAGCAGTACAAGAAGATGCAGGGTCACCGCCAGAACTACGTCGAGGTCAAGATCAACGAGATCCTCGTCGGCGGCCGCAGCTTCAAGGCGTAGAAACATAAATTCGAGATTTCGGCGCAGGGTGCCTGAGGGCAGCGCGAAAGAGGCACAGAGATGGCACATAAAAAAGGGCTTGGATCATCCAAGAACGGGCGCGATTCAAACGCACAACGGCTGGGCGTGAAGCGGTTCGGCGGCGAGACGGTAAGCGGTGGCTCCATCCTGGTGCGTCAGCGCGGAACACCGTTGAAGCCAGGCCTGAACGTCGGCCGGGGCAAGGACGATACCTTGTTCGCAAAGATCGACGGAGTTGTGCGGTTCCAGAGCCGCGGCCAGATGGGACGATTCGTCTCGGTCGATCCAGTCGCTCAGGCATAAAGACGATTTGCCGGACGGGCCTCGCTGCGGCGAGGCTTTTCTGCGTTCCTCTGCAATCTGGCGCGGAGCTATCCGAAGAGTCCGAACTTGCGTGGCATCTCTATCCCCAGGTGCTCGTAGGCGAGCCGGGTAGCGACTCGACCACGGGGCGTGCGGTCCAGAAAGCCGATCTGGATTAGGAAGGGTTCGTAGACCTCTTCGAGGGCGTCCTGTTCTTCGGCAAGCGCAGCGGCGAGGGTGTTCAGGCCTACTGGGCCGCCGTCGTACTTTTCGATGATGGTTCGGAGCAGACGCCGGTCGAGCTCGTCGAAGCCGTGGGCATCTACCTCAAGCAGCTTGAGCGCGGCCTCTGCCGTCGCCCGGTCGATGACGCCTTTTGCTCTTACCTGGGCATAGTCGCGGACGCGGCGCAGAAGGCGATTGGCGATTCTCGGGGTTCCGCGTGATCGCATGGCGATCTCAGCGGCTCCGTCGCGATCGATGGGTACGCCCAGAACCTCGGCGCTGCGCTCCACGACAAACCGGAGTTCATCGTCGGTGTAGAACTCCAGACGCAGAAGGATACCGAAGCGGCTTCGCAGGGGTGAGGAGAGCAGCCCGGGTCGCGTGGTGGCTGCGACAAAGGTGAACGGCTTGATGTCCATGACGTGGGTTCGGGCGGCTGGTCCCTGGCCGATCATGATGTCCAGCTTGTAGTCCTCGAGTGCGGTGTAGAGCTTTTCCTCCAGAACGGGCTGGAGACGATGGATCTCGTCGAGGAAGAGGACCTGGCGCTCGCGGACGTTGGTGAGGATGGCGGTGAGATCGCCCTGGATCTGGAGGGCGGGACCGCTTGTCTGTTGAAAGCCCACCCCGAGCTCGTTCGCGATGATCGTTGCGAGCGTCGTCTTTCCGAGGCCGGGGGGGCCGAAGAGCAGAACGTGATCGAGAGCTTCGCCGCGGTTCCTGGCGGCTTCAAGAGCGATGGCCAGCTGTTCCTTGGCTCGTTCCTGGCCGATGAACTCGCGCAGATGGTGTGGGCGCAGCTTCAGTTCAAAGTCGGCGTCTTCATCACCGCGCTTTGCGGAGACCAGCCGTTCCGGCTCATCGTCAAGTGCGTCTTTCGCCATCAGCGCTGCCATTGATTCCTTTCGACTGAGATCATCCCTGTGTGGTCCCTAGGCGATAGTAAAGCGAAGGCGCTCCGGTGGACAACGAAACTGTACATGGGCAGCGTCGGGGAGCCATCTCGCAACGCGGGCCATCGACGGTCTGAGCTGTGGAATCTTTAGGCCTGCCGTGAGGTTTCCCAGGAGATCGTGTCTTCGATGCCCTGTTCGCGCGAGGTGCGAGGCGACCAGCCTGTAGAACGCGTGATCTTTGTGTTGTCAGCAACGAAGTACTTCTGGTCGTTCGAGCGCCAGGGGAGGTGAGTGTAGTTGAGCTTGATGCCGAGGCGCCGCTCGAGATGAAGGAGAAGCTCGAGCAGCGACATCGAGTTTTCGACGCCTCCGCCGATGTTGTAGGCCTGCCCACGGGTCTGCTCGATGTGCTCGTAGGCGGCGATGTAGCACATCACGGTGTCGGAGACGTGGAGCAGATCGCGCACCTGTTTGCCGTCGCCTGAGACAGTGAATGCGGGGCGGCTGGGGTCGCGCTTTGACTCGAGCGCCTGGCGGACAAACCAGCCGACCCAGCCCTGGTCGTAGGTAGCGAACTGGCGGCCGCCGTAGATGGTGGAGTGGCGAAAGACGACGGTCTTCAGGCCGAAGCCGCGGGCGTAGTCGAGCATGTACTGGTCGGCGGCTCCTTTGGAGCAGCCGTAGGGAGTGTGGAACTCAATTGCGGTCGTCTCGTCGACTCCGCCTCCAACCGCTCCGGCATCGGCCATGTAGGCGCGGGGCTGATAGCGGGTCTCGCGTTCCGCGAGGTCGAGGTGGTCCAGGTTGCCGTAGACCTTGTTCGACGAGGCGTAGATCACGGCGGTCTGCGGCGTGTAGAGGCGGATCGCCTCGAGCACATTGATGGAGCCGAGCACGTTGATCTCGAAGTCGCGGCGGGGGCTCTGCATGGAGGTCGTCATGGCGACCTGTCCGGCGAGGTGAAAGATGACATCCGGCTCGACGCGCCGGATGATCTGCTCGACATCGAAGGCGTTGCGGATGTCGCCGTGGGTGAAGTCGGTGAGACCAAGGGAACGGAGCCAGGCGAGGTTGATGTCTGCGCCGTGGCGTGCGAGCGAATCAAAGACGGAGACCTCGTGCCCGCCCTGCTGGAGGAGGTGAGCGGCGAGATTGGATCCGACAAAGCCTGCGCCGCCGGTGATGAGAGCTTTCAAAGAGGAACTCCTGGGTTGGTTTACCGGGATTGTGTTTCGGCCTGCATCTCGCGACGGGCGTCGGCCTGAAACCTGCGCAGCTTCTGCAAGGTCTTCATATAGCCGAAAGCAAACTGCGTCAGCTTTCGTTTGGATTCGCCTGCCTTGCGCTTCGCGAAGGTAACAGGCACCTCGACGATGCGTGCAGGGGGTTGATGGGTGACGGCCTTGATGAGGATCTCTTCAAGGACGTCAAAGTCGTTCGACTCCAGGCGCAGCGGCGTGAGGATGGACCGACGATACAGGCGGAAGCTGTTGGTGACGTCCTTGGCTTTGATGGAGAAGGCGATTCGGAAGGTGAGATTGAGGACGTAGCTCATCCAGATCAGGACCGCGGGATTCTCGGTGTGTCCGCCCGGTGCGTAGCGGGAGCCGATGACGATATCGGCCTCCTTGCGCTTTGCCCACATGCTGGCGTAGAAGGACGGGCTGTGCGAGCCGTCGGCATCCATCGAGAGCATCCAGCTTCCACGTGCGGAGGAGATGCCGGTACGGACGGCATCGCCGTACTGGTTGCCGCCGGTGCGATTGATGTGGCGGACGCCGTTTGCCTCGCACACGGCGCGGGTGTTGTCGATGTCCGTCTCGGTATCGATGATGAGGACTTCGTAGTTGGGTGTGAGCGCGGCTGCCGCGGCTTTGATGGCCGGCAGCAGATCAGGGAGGTTCTCCCCTTCGCGATAAGCGGGGATCATGATGCTGAGTTCGATCGCCGATCCGAGGTTCTCTGAGATCGGGGAGGGATTGCTCATAGAAGTTGCTCCGGCTCCCGGACGGCGAGGTCGGGGAACTGAGTTTGGGCCAGCTGCCAGACGGCGTAGGCGAGGTTTACGCGAGGGGTCCAGCCGAGCGCCTGCATCCGGCCGATGTCGGCGACCAGATGCATGGGTTCGTGGCGGTGAAACGGGAGCTCCCCGAAGCGCAGATCGACCTCAAGCCCAAGCTGCTGCACAACGTCGCAGACGATGTCTTTGAGAGCGACGGATCGGCCCGAGCCCACGTTGAAGATGTTGCGCGCAGGCTCGGTGCTCTTTTCGAGGATGGAACAGACGGCCTCGGCTACATCCTGCACGGCGCAGAAGTCGCGGAGCTGAGTTCCGGGTGACATCGGGAAGGGTGAGCCGTCAAGCGCGCTGCGGAGGAGCGATGGGAAGAGCCGGTCGCCGCCATCGTGGAGGCCGGTAAAGGAGAACGGCCGGACGATGGTGAGGTGCCGGTGCAGGCGGTCGGCACCGGCCCGAAGCAGGCAATCCGCTGCGGCCTTGCTCGCCCCATAGGGGTGCAGCGTGTCGATCGGGTCGCCCTCATGGCAGGGACGATCCTGCGAGTCGTACACAAGGCCGGTGCTGATATGGATGAAGTGGCAGTCGGGGATCTCGCAGGACGCACGAAAGATCTGGACGGTTGCGGAGACGTTGAGATCGATGATGTCGAACCAGGAGATGCGGGATGGTCGCACACCGCTGGCCGCGCAGTGAATGATGGCGTTCGGCTGGAAGTCGAGTGCGGCCTCCGTGAAGCGGCCGATGTCGGACATGTCCACCTTCTGCTGGCCGACGTTGGAGAACTCGGCAAAGAGGTCGGGAGCGGCTGTCCGCATGAGGACCTGGACCCGTGTACGCGGGTTGGTCGCGGCCAGATGTCTGACGATGTTGTAGCCGAGAGTTCCGGAGGCACCAGTGATGAGGACCCGGGCCAGGTGTGGTTGATCCTGTGACAATCACTATCCTTCCCGAACATTGAGTTCGCTTGTCTCGAGGCGTCGCAAACAGGTTAGATGACCGGGCGTCCCAAAGGCATGAATCACGACCCGGGCTGCGCCATGTGAGGATACGTTCAGCCGTACTCACAGGATAAAGCAGGATGGTCAACGATGACACCGGTCACGGCGCGTCGGGGGTGCGCTTCAGCCGCTTCGCTTCCCATCGACTTCCGTCAACCTGTCTGCTGAAGGGAAGGGCTGCCGGCCTGCAGAGGTGAGGTGCTGCCCTCCAGCACGGGATCAGCGAAGGGATACCACAGGGTTGTGGCAAACAGTACCAGAAGCACGAGCGCCTTCAACTGCCCTGCAATGCGGATGTCGTTGAGGATCAGAAAGCTCTGCGGCGTGAACAGAACGGCGAAGCAGGCGAAGGCGAGCGCCATGCCCTTTTGTCGCTGCTTGAGAAGCAGGAGGACCAGCATGGCCCAGGGCGCGTACAGATGCATCAGCGTGTAGTCGTGCGACACGGGCGGCAGAAGGACCGAGGCGACCGAGAGCGCGAGGATCTGATTGATCAAGGGGAGTTTTCGGATGCGTATCAGCCACAGAAGACCACCGATGAGCGCCACGGAGATCAGATAGCCGGGAGCGAATCTGGGCAACCAGTCGAGGCGGCCGTAGTTGAAGATCCCGTACTTGAGCAGACCGAAGAGCGAGTGATCGATCCCGCTCTCGAGCGGATGAAAGTGATAGACGTAGAAGTCCTCGAAGATCTGGGTTTGAAGCTGCAGGCCCTTCGAGACGAAGCGCACCGAAGGTCCTAAGTACCACTCCGAACCGATCAGGCTGACGGCAAAGGTAAGGAGAACGATGGCAACATCGCGAAACTTCTTCTGCGCAAGCGGAAGGGCGAAGTAGATCAGCGGGAAGTACTTCATGGATCCGGCGATACCGAACAGAACTGCGGCCTGCCAGCCGTAGCCCTTGAGGAACAGGTAGAGCCCCGAGGCGAGGATCACCCAGACAAGCAGCTCCATGTTGCCGAGATAGAAGGCGATGACGAAGGGGTACGAGAGCGCTCCGGCGAAGGCGGTAAAGATGATCGCAGGAGTCGCCTGCAGGCCTCGCTTGATCAACGCGCGCGCGAACACCACACCGGCGAAGACGTAGCAGGAGAGCATCATCGCAAAGAACCACGAGTCAGCGTCAGGTCCGAAGGAGTAAAACGTGCGATACGCTATCGCGACCGGGGCGGGGTAGTTGAAGACGTTGGTGTAGCGCGCGAAGAAGAGATCGCGATGAAAGAAGTGGAACCGGTCCCGGAAGCAGTTGAAGTCCAGGTTGTCGTAGTTCCAGGGAAGAATCGTTCGGGCGTACGGGAAGTCCACCCTGTGCAGGATGTGTACCTGGTACCACGTGCTGCCGTAGGAGGCTGCGGAGAAGAGGCAGAGAGCGACAAGGTAGATCAGCAGCAAGCGGGGGAGGCGCTTCAAGTCGATTCCTTCGTGAGGTCATATCGGCTCAGTCAGCCGGGGTGTCGGGATAGGGCGAGGCCGAGGTGAAGAATGACGCCAACACGTCGCCGCAGGAGGACGCGAGGGGAGAGACCATATCCTGAGCGCCTCTTTGTGGACGTGTGGAGCTCTCGCAAAGTATATCTTGGCTGAAGTTTCAGGCCTCACGACGTATGGCCTCTTGCGATGTTGCCAAGGTGCAAACCTGGAGGAGCGACCGGCGTCAAAGTGCCAGGAGCTCATGTCTCGCACCTACCTGTATAAGCTTACGAGCGACCGTGGTGGCGCACCGTCCGCGCCGGCTCCGCGACCGTGCGAGGCTCCTCTTCTGACGCTTTCGATCTGCAAACCGGCCATTCGCAGGACAGCGCAGCCGGGAGACCGGATTCTGGGCATCACCAGCCGCTTGCTTGCGCAGAGAGAAGGGTACCCTCTGAACGCGGTCATCTACGCGGCCATTGTGGATGATGCGGTGGACGCGCGTGAGTACTACGCGAAGGAGAGCCCGTTTCAGCATCGGCCTGACTGCATCTATCGATTTCACAGGCTGAACGGAACGATCGAGCACAGTGGGCAGACCCCGCTCCATGCCGATCCGGCGTATCGCAGCCGGGACATAGGTCGCTATCCCTTCTACAAAAATGGGCGGACCCTGCTGAGCCGCGACTTCAGGTACTTTGGACCGGCCGCTGTGCGCATCCCGGTGAAGCACACCGGCCTGAACGCGATTGCGGATTCGCTTGGCCAGGGCCACCGCGTCTTCGATCCGGCAGACCCGGAGCAGCAGGAGATCGACGTGCTGTTTCGCTGGCTGTGGAAGAAGACATCGAGAAACGGGCCCGCTGTCGTGACAGACGAAAGCTACGGCCATGCGCCCAAAAAGAGGCGGCGTCAGGTTCTCTGACGCCGCCATCGCAGAGACGCTGCCTCAGGAGACGCGCGGAGCTCCGTTCTTCGCGGATCCGTTCGAGCTCGCAGCGGCAACGAAGTTGGCGGGGTTGTTGTTGCGAACGCGAACCAGTCCGTTGGCGGATGCCATCAGCTTCGGGCTGTTGCCGGCAGAGAGGTTCAACGGCTGCTGAAGTGTAACGATCACGGCCGTGGCCGAGTCTTCGCCCTTACACAGATAGCAGTGGGTTGTGCTGGCGTCGAAGTAGATGGCGTCACCCTGTTCAACGTGGTGAGTCACCTCCCCGTGACGGATGTCCAGCTCGCCAGAGAGCAGGTACAGAAACTCGTACCCTGCATGCTGGTGAGACTTGGGCTCGCGCGAGGCCTTCAACGGTAGGAATTCGGCGTAGTACGGGTCCAGCTGACGGTCTGGCACGAGGTAGCCCAGGCTCTCGAAGAAGTAGCTTGGATCGTCGACACCGCTTTGCGGAAGCCGCACCCTCTCCTTGGCCCGATGTACGCGGAATAGCTTCTGCGGCTCGGGTTCGAAGAAGTAGCTCAGATCCTTCGAGAAGACCATGGCGATTCTTGCCAGGTTGCGGAGAGTCGGAACGACACGACCGGTCTCCAGTTGAGATAAGAAGCTTGCCGAAAGGCCAGTGTGGCGGCCGAGTTCGACGAGCCCCATGGACTTCTTCAGACGGAGGTATTTGATCCGTTCTCCGATGCGCTTTTCAGCGATAAAGGCTTCGGCTGCCTCACTTCCGACCTGCACAGTCTCGTTCTCAGCGTTAGGGGTGGATTTCGTCTTTCTAGCCTCGTCAGCGCCCACGACGAACTCTGGCACGACCAGCTCTACTCGGGTCAGTTCTGCTACTTCCATTGGCATAGTTGTTTCCTGCTACATGAACAGACGTGTCAATGTGGTGAAAAGGTTTACGGATATTGAGATTTTTTTTTGGGCGATCTACGGGTGGGGGCTGCGGGTATTGCACACACGTGTCGACATGGGGCGAAGACATCGCAACTCGCCAAAGAGGCCGTTCGTCTAACTGTCGCTGCCTCCGGTCTCTCCAATACGCCGAGGAGCCCGGGTACACATGCCACGACCAGTGCTTCGCGCCTTCCTTGCAACACTTTGCGTTTACGTCTCGATGCAGGCCCAGACAGGGGCCAAGACCGTGACCCAGACCCCGGCACAGATCGTGACCCAGGCTCCGGCCCAGCCTCAGGCGGCGACCCAGTCCTCCCCGGCCGACCAGCCCGTCTACACCCTTCAGGCGAACAGCCGCCTGATCCTGACGGATGTGACGGTGTCTGACCGAAACGGCAGCCCCGTCCACAATCTCCCATCGTCTGCCTTCCACGTATTTGACGGCAACAAGCCGCAGGAGATTGCCTCGTTTGAAGAGCACACCGGGCAGACACCTGCTCCGGTGCCAGACACCGCCGCCTCCCCGAGGGCCAAGGGCGTTTACAGCAACGACTTCCTCCTCCACGCTCCGCCTGTGCTGAACATTATCGTGCTCGACATCACCAACCTGGAGCTTGAAGATCAGATGTACCTGAGCTATGAGCTCGCCAAGTACCTCAACAATGTCCCAGCCGGCGAGATGCTTGCCGTTTACGAGCGTGGCGGTCCGGTCAGTGTTCTGCTCCAGCCCTTTACAGCCGACAAGGGACTCCTGCTGGCCGCCGTTCACCGGGGTCTGCCCCGGTTTCCGCCGCGGGGGGCGATTTATATGAGTGACTTCGATACCCTGCAGCAGATTGCCAAATACCTGGCGGATCTCCCTGGGCGCAAGAACGTTCTCTGGTTTTCGGGCGGTTCGACGCTTTATCTGAATCCCGATCCGACGCAGTACCAGGAGATCGCCCCGATGCGCCGCGTCTACGACGTCCTTGAAGCCGGCCGGATCGCGGTGTATCCGATCGACGCGCGGGGCCTCACCGTCGCGTTCGGAAGCAGGGCCACCATCCAAAGCTTTCAGCACGGCCGCATGAGCGAGGTCGCCGAGGCTACCGGAGGCCGCGCCTTTTACAACAACAACGGGCTGCATCAAGCCGCCGCCAGAATCACCTCGACGGGCGGAGACTTTTACTCGCTGACCTACTCTCCGCGTGGCTACAAGGAAGACAAGAAGTGGCACAAGGTGCGGGTGGCGCTGGATCTTCCTGGTTACACCCTGAGCTATCGCCGCGGCTACTTCGCGGATGGCATCAACGCACAGCCGCGCTCCCGCCGCTCCCTTACCCGGCAGCTTGCCGACGGCAGCACCGGGACCGCGCAGGCTTCGCCTCTCACGACACCGATCGTCTTCCAGGCCCGCGTTCTTCCCACGTCCGATCCTGCGAATATCCTCCCGGCGACAAAGTTGACGAGGGCGGATCCGGAGCCGAAGTTGAAGCGCGGTGCTATTCCCTACTCGATCGAGTACTCGGTGCCCGCAGACAGTCTGACCGTCAGGGCCGCCGCCGATGGAAAGAAGGTGATGAACGTCGTGGTCGCCGCCTTTGCGTTCAGCCAGGAGGGATTGGTGATCGACCAGCACGTGCAACGCATGATCCTGAACCTGAACGAGGAGAACTTCCGCCGAAACCCGCACGTCGATGTTCCGCTGGACATGCATCTGCAACTCACAAAGGGCGAGGTGTACCTCATGCTCGCGGTCGTGGATGAGGGAAGCGGCCGCTCCGGCAACCTGCAGATCTCGATGCAGGTGCCCGCTTCGGGGAAGTTGGAGAAGTGAAGAGGAGGCCGGCAGGCTCGGGGGAGACGGCGGTCCGCGCGTCTGCACCGTCGGTTCGCGCCCACCTCCGCATCGGCACGGCCGGCTGGTCCATCCCGCGGGCCTGTGCGGACGCGTTTCCCGGCCCGGGCTCCCACCTCGAGAGGTATGCGCGCGTTCTGCCGTGCGCGGAGATCAACGCAACGTTTTACCGCTCGCCGCGGCCGAGCACGTACGGCCGTTGGACGATCTCCGTGCCCGGGGACTTTCACTTTTCGGTCAAGGCGCCGAAGGCGATCACTCACGAGGCCGGGCTGTCCTGCACGTCAGCACAACTGGAGGCGTTTCTAAATGAGGCTTGCAGCCTGGGCCCGAGGCTCGGCCCGATCCTCTTCCAGCTCCCGCCGAAGCTGGCCTTTGATCCGGCGGTCGCGGAAAGGTTCTTCACGAGCCTGCGAGAGCTCTACCCGGGCCCAGCGGTGGTGGAGCCCCGCCACGCCTCATGGTTCGAGCCGCGACCGGATGCGCTGCTGAAGCAGATGCGGATCGCTCGCGTGGCTGCAGACCCGGCACGAACGCCCACGTCGGCCGGTCCCGGAGGAGATCCGGGCCTGCTCTACTACCGTCTCCACGGCTCCCCGCGCACCTACTATTCCAGCTACTCGGCGCAGTTTCTGGAGGGCCTTGCTGAAGAGTTCGTTCGCCATTCCGCGACGCGCTCTCCCGAGATATGGTGCATCTTTGACAACACCGCGTCCGGCGCCGCTGCCGCGAACGCCCTTGCACTGCTGGACCTTGCGCAGCAAAAAGGCGGCCAGAGGGATGAGATCAACCCCGGCCGCCGATGACTCAAAACGAAAGAGCCGCTTACCTGCCCCTCCCGCGGTAGTTCTGCGCGTAGACGTCGCGCGCCAGACCCTGCGAGCGCGCCTTTCTGCGCAGCGCCGCAGCCTGATCGGCACTCATCCAGCCGCCCAGAGTGACAAGGTAGGGTGCGCGTCCGGTTGCCGAGAAGACCTCTGGCCTGAGCCCCGGGTGCCGGGCGGCGATCGCCTCGGCCTTCTGCGCAGCCTGGCTCTCGCGGTTGTACGTGAAGGCTACGACCCGCCACTGCCCGGATTCACTGGCGCCCTCCGCGGCGGTCACGACCCGCCCCTCGCGCGGGGTTGCGGCCCGGCTGTTTGCCGACGTTGCCGAGGGCTTTGGCGGGGCTTCCGGCACGGGTGCGCTGGCGGCGTCGCGCGCGGGCGGCCTGTTCTCTGAGCTTTGCTGCGGCACCGTCACCGCGGATGGGGTGTCCTGCACCACCGATCGCCCCTGCCCGGCACGGGCAGCCCTGAAGAAGTAGATTCCCAGGAGCACCAGAAGAAGTACTCCCACCGAGATCGCAACCAGAAGGCCATTGCGCTTCGGCTCTCCATCGGAGTCGACAACGATCCGGTCCGGAGCGCGGGGTGATCGCACGTGAGCTGCCAGGCCATCAGGAGGAACGGAGGTCTGATTCGCCAATCTGCTTGCTACGGCTGCGGGAGCACTTGCAGCCGCGGCGGCCGCGGCGACTCGGGGCGCGGTGACAGGAGGCGCGGCCTGCGGAGCTGCGCCCGGTCCATTGGCTCGTGCGGGCGTGGCTGCCGGGGCGGGGATGGCTGCGGGAACAGCGGAGGCGCCGGGAGGTGTTGCGGCGGGTGAAGCGACGGGTGCAGGAGCGGCCGCCGTTCGCGCGGGAGCGCCCAGCGGCTGCAGAGCCGCTGTGATCGCGCCAAGACCCCAGGCTCCACTCTCTCCCTTTCGAACAGCCTCGTCGAAGGGAACGGGAAGACGGACATCGCCAAGTCGGCGGCTGCGCGTAAGGCACTGCACCAGCAGCAGCGACAGATCGCGAACGTCCTTTGCCCGCAGCGAAGCTCCCTCCGCTCCCTCGGGAGCTTCCCGCACAACATCGCTGCGCAGCTTTACGGTCTCTCCCCGCGCCAGCACATGCTCGGCTTCGACATGCTCATGCACGAGGCCTTTGCGGTGCAGAACCTCGAGCCCGTCGGCCACACTCAGGGCGATCTGCCGGGTCTCATCGACCGAGAGAGCCCTGTCGCGCAGCACGTCGGTCAGCTCGATATCGGTGGGCTCCATCGCGGCGTACACAAGGTGCGTTCCGTCCAGAACTGTCTGCCCGCAGGCCAGCACCTCCACGAGGTGTTCCTGTTGCAGACCCGTCACCCTGCGCCAGCGGCCGAGGATCTCTTCCTCATCGTTCAGCGATTCGATTAGCCGAATGACGACGGGTGAGCCAGCCTCATCGCGCCCCGTGAAGTAGGCGCTCCGCCCCTTCGGTCCAATCAGGTGATCCAGCTGAAATCTTCCATCTACTGTCTTTCCTTCAAAGTCGTTCCAAAGCTCCATCGTCGGTCCAGTCCTGGGGCAGATTTGTTCAAGGAAGATATGCCGCGCAGGGCAAAACAATCCATGTTGCAGTTGCGAAGAGGCTTCGGGCTGCTCTCCTCAGTGTGTTGAGCGCCTCATCAGCAAGCCAATTATCCCCCATTCAGCATGTGCATCTCAAACGCGTGCACAAACAACTCTGCCGGGCAGTATCCAAGGCGGAACGCAACTCTGCCGAACCGTCGTCGCAGAACGAAATCGCGGGCAGACCTCCGGCGCGGATGCGTGCAGGACTACTTCCGCAGAGCCTCCGCAATCGCCCTTTCAGCCAAGGGTCCCATGACGCTGTAGCCCGCCGCGGTCGGATGTACGCCGTCGAAGGAGGTTCCCTCGCGCATGCCACCGCGGGCGTCTGTAAGGGAGGTGTAGTAGTCGAGGTAGACCAGGTGTTCCTTGGCGCAGAAGTCCTTGAGCCATGCATTGAGGTCGCGGATAGCTCCGGCCGGCTGGACGCCCGGCTTCCACGGATAGGCCGACGCGGGCGTGATCGAAGAGAGCACTACCGCGATCCTGTTTGCCTTCGCGATGGCGGTCATGGCGCGGAAGTTGTCCTCGATCATCTCGGGGGTCTCCGGCCCCGTGTTGCCGGCGACATCGTTCGTCCCGGCCAGGATCACAACGGCTGCGGGCCGGAGACGGACAACATCCTGCTCGAAGCGCACGAGCATCTGCGGCGTCGTCTGCCCGCTGATGCCGCGGTTGACGTATGGCTTGCCCGGGAAGAAGTCGCCTGTCTGCGGCCTTCGTCCCCATGCATCGGTGATCGAGTCGCCGTAGAAGACGACCCGCCGCTCACCGGCGGCCGCGTGCGGGGGAAGGGCGGCGTTCTCCGCGCGATACCGTCCCAACTGCGCCCAGTCCGCAAGGCGCGATCGCATCTGCTCGACCTCAGCGCTGCCTGCCTGCGGCGGTTTTGCCGGCGAGGCTGTCTGGGCGGTCTGAGCCGCTACCGAGCCCACCGCGGTGATGATCCATGCACCTGAAACCAGGAGTACCTTTGAAAGTCTCGCCAACGTGCTCTCCTTCGTTGTTCTGCAGACGCACGGAGATCTTATCGCTTCCCGAGAGCGCCGGGGAGTCCGGTAGCGGCAGAGAAGCACGCCGGCAGCAAGACGCCAGCCCGGCTGATAGCCTAGGCGAGACCCATGCGACCAGCGATTTCGACCCACGTCTTTCTCCAGCAGCGCCTCCACACCGGCCTGCTGGACGCTATGAACCGCGCGGGAGCCGGTGCCATCGAGATCTTCGCCGCGCGCCATCACTTCGATTACACCAACCGCTCTGCCGTGCGAGATATCGCCGCCTGGTTTCGCGGGACAGACACGCTCGCAACCCTGCACCAGCCGCTTTACGCCGATGACCAGTGGAGCCGCCATGTCGCTCCGACGGTGGACCTCATCGATGCGGAAAAGTCCCGGCGCATCGCGGCGATGGACGAGGTCAAGCGCGCGCTCGAGTCCGCCGAGCAGATCCCCTTTCGCGGCATCGTCCTGCACCTCGGAATGAAAGGCGATGCTTGGAGCCCGCGCGCGCTCGAAAACTCCCTTACAGCGATCGAGCACCTGAAGGCGTTTGCCGGTCCACTCGGTGTTCAGATCCTGCTGGAGAATCTGCAAAACGAGGTCACCAGCCCCGAACGCCTGCTCGAGATCCTCGATGTCGGCCGGTTCGAGTCCGTGGGTGTATGCCTGGATATCGGACACGCCCATCTCTCCGACTACCAGAACCCAGGCGCCGGCATCGATGCTGCGTTCGAGCTACTGAAGCCCCGCATCGCGCAGCTTCACGTGCATGATAACAACGGCTTCCGGGACGAGCACATGTGGCCGGGCACCCCTGCCTCCGGCGTGGACTGGCGCAACGTGCATCGACATGCAGCGACGCTTGCTCCGGACGTCCCCGGCATCCTCGAGATCGCGCACGATCTCGGCGAGACCGCCGACTCGGTGCAGACAAAGGCGTCCGGGTTCTTCTCAGAAGAGGCTCGCCGCGCCGAGGAGCTGGCGCAGACAGAGGCCTGAGGGCGCGCCTGCGGTCCCGTCTAGCGGTGCTTCGACATCAGCTCGTGCTCGGCCCGGTTCCAGTCGACCTCTGGCGAACCGATCGGCCGGCCACGCTCTACCCAGAAATGCTGCGCGAGATGAGCGATCTCTTCCCGGGAAGGCGCCGGCCGGTGCGGCTCCGCCTTCTTTGCTGCAGCCTTCTTCGGTGCGGCCTCTTTCGTTGCGGCCTTGGGAGCGGCAGCCTTTTTCGGGGACGCGGATTTGCTCGCAGCTGTCGTGCTTCCAGACTTTTTCGGGGGCATCGGATCTCCTCAACAAAGCGTTCTAGCGTGCAGGCCTTCAGGATATCAATTCGCCCCGGCGAGACGCATCTTTCCCGGCCGGCGGCACCGTTAACCAGAGCTGTTCGCCGTCCTCGCACGCAACCGCAACGCACTGTGAGCAACGCTCATTTACTCTTAACCGCGGAAGATCATGACCGACGCCACCCCTATCAGCACCCCCGCCCCCGTCACCTCCATCGCCCAGATCGGCCAGCACGTCGGCCACAACGTCACGCTGCAGGGCTGGCTGTACAACCTGCGGTCATCGGGCAAGCTCCTGTTTCCAACCTTTCGCGACGGCACGGGCACCATCCAGGGCATCGTCCCCAAGGCCGCCGTTCCCGAGGCCGTGTTCACCACGCTGAAGGAGCTCGGGCTCGAGTCCTCCCTCACCGTCACCGGCAAAGTCCGCGCCGACGACCGCGCTCCGTCCGGCTTTGAGCTCGACGTCGAAGACATCCACGTCCTTTCCGCCGTCGACCCCGCCCACCCCTTTCCCATCTCGCTCAAAGAGCACGGCGTCGACTTCCTCATGGAGCACCGGCACCTCTGGATCCGTACCCCCCGCCAGTCCGCCATCCTTCGCGTCCGCGCCACCATCATGCGCGCCTGTGCCGAGTACTTCGACGACCACGGCTTCATCCGCACCGACCCACCCATCCTGACGCCGAACGCCTGCGAGGGCACCTCCGAGCTCTTCGAGATGGACTACTTCGACGACGGCAAGGCCTACCTCACGCAGTCGGGCCAGCTCTACATAGAGGCGACAGCCCTCGCACTCGGAAAGGTCTACTCCTTCGGCCCCACCTTTCGCGCTGAAAAGTCCAAGACCCGCCGCCACCTTACCGAGTTCTGGATGGTCGAGCCCGAGATGGCCTACGCCGGCCTCGACGACCTGCTTGAGCTCGCCGAAAAGTATCTGACCTTTATCGTCGGGGCTGTCCTCAAAAAACACCGCGCCGACCTCAAAGTCATAGGCCGCGACGTCTCCAAACTCGAGGCCGTCATCGCACCCGATCCCGTCGAATCAGACACAACCCCGTCGTCTTCCAGCGAGCCCTCAGGAGGCCAGGCCGAAGTCCAAAAAACTCCACGCAGCAGGTTCCCACGGCTCACCTACGACGAGGCCCACGCCATGCTCGAAGACGCCTTCGCCAAAGGCCTCATCGAAAATCAGCACAAGTACGGCGACGACTTCGGCTCACCTGACGAGACCTACATCTCCTCCCAGTTTGACAAGCCGGTCATGGTCCACCGCTACCCCGCCGCCATCAAGGCCTTCTACATGCAGCCCGACCCCGCCGACCCTACCAAGGCCCTCTGCGTCGACGTCCTCGCCCCCGAGGGCTACGGCGAAATCATCGGCGGCTCCCAGCGCATCGACAGCTACGACCTCCTCAGGCAGCGCATCGAAGACCACAACCTACCCCTCGCCGCCTTCGAGTGGTACCTCGACCTCCGCCGCTACGGCTCAGTCCCCCACTGCGGCTTCGGCATGGGCATAGAACGAGTCGTCGCCTGGATCTGCGGCCTGGACCATGTCCGGGAGACCATTCCCTTCGCCCGAACCCTGAACCGCATCTACCCGTAAAGTAGCAAAGCTCAATGTCAGTGCTGAAGCTATGACTCGTGGAAATTGCAAACTTTGTCTGAACGAAGCAGAACTACAAGTTAGCCATCTTCTGCCTCGCGCGGTTTATACGCTATTCCGTTCTAAATCACCGAATCCTAACCCGATTCTCGTAACTTCCCAGAATGTGCTGCAGACATCTAATCAGATAAAAGCTCATCTGCTCTGTAGTCGATGCGAAGACGTGCTCAACTCTAGGGGTGAAAGACGGGTGCTTCCTCTTCTAGCTAAGCCCAGTGGAGAATTCCCCTTCTTCGACTCTTATTACAACATCATCCGGACTGCTATGTTGATGGGAACGCCGCTTTCGCTGCAATCAAGAATGCAAGGATCGACGTTAGATCCTTATCCCATTTTGCGATTGGAGTCTTCTGGAAAGCCTCAGTTCATGACTGGACAAAGAACAATGGAAACGAACAGATTCGCCTTGGACGTTACGGCGAGTTACTTAGGTCTTATCTGCTTGCGGATGGGGTACTACGACTTCCCGACGGGATCGTGCTTACAGTAGCCGTCTTACCGTCACCCGTAAAGACCATCTTGGCCTACTCGCCTGTAAGCGGTGACAAACACGAGATGATCCGAACGTACCGATTTTACGTTCCAGGTTTTCTCTTTGCTCTTTCAATCGGACGAAGCCTCGAACCCGAAACTTGTTTTGTCGGAAACCCTCTTCACCCAATTCTGCTAAGTGATCTATCCAAGATTATTGAGTCTGGTCCACGAAGTACTTACTTTGAAGGTAAAGCTGCAAAGGAGCTTCGTGCGAGACGTGGGAGCACGCGATGAGCAAAGCCGTTGCGTTCCATCTCGCCGCCATGTTGGTTTTTCCCATCTCTGCCCACCCGCAGGTTTCCGATCCTCTGCATCACATCACCCACTCTGCAACGCTCACTGTACTGCGCCGCGACAGCACCTGCGTCCAAGGCACTCTCAAATCCGCCGACGCAAGCGCGATCACCCTCGCTCTGCCCGATCCCAAGCCATCCGTGACTATCACTCGCTACGACATCCTCCGTGTGAGCGATGGTGATATGCCACTCTACAGCGCCCGAAGTTCTTGGCATGATGTCGAGCACGCCCACCTCTACCCTCGTGAGTCTCTTCTTCTCACCCTCAAGAGTGGCAAACAGGTCACAGGGAGGCCGATCAAAACCACTAAAGACAACATCACCCTGCATCACGCTTTTGCGACCACCTCATTCGCAAAAGCCGACATCTCTACAGCCGATTACATCCGCAATAAACCCACGAGCAACGATATGCAATACATCGATCAGGAAGCTCCTTGGCTCCTCATCTTCGATCCTGAGTTCTACTACCGCGCTAGCGGCCTCGCTGGACGCCTCAGGGTCCGCCTCTACGACGCCTCTAGGCCCGAAGAGGACGAACCGCTGAGCTGCAAGAGCTAGGCGAAAGTGCGTGGGTCATCGCGCGAATAGCGCGACCGCTCCCGCCCCTCACCGGCGGCCCACCTGGACCCAACCGCGCGGCAACGAACAACAACCCAGACGCCACCGACCACCTCACCTTCTGCCAAACCGGACCTCCTCGCCCAACCCCCAGATTTAGCGAAATCTCTACGCCCCCTTTACAGCCTTCTTACAGCCTCCCGCCCCATCCTCACTCTTGGACCTTCACCCGGTCCGGGAGGCCGTCTTGAAACAGATCCAGCACAGCACCCAATCCCTCCGTCACCAGGCCATCCAGCGTTATCTCCGCACCCGCCGCCGCATCGACCGGCGCTTCCGGCACACCCTCCTCCGCTCGGCCGCCACCCTCCTCCTGGCCCTCGCCCTCGTCTGCGTGATCGCGATCCTCGCGACCCACCAGCCCGCCATCCATCTCTAGGGCGGCCTACCCACCCGTCGAGCCGCTCCCCATCACCGTCCCACCCACCGCGCAGCAGGTGAGTCCCGAATCTCCGCAACAGCGTCACCGTCGCTGGCTGGTCCCAACCTTCCGAACGCCGCAGCCAGGACCACCCCCATCAGTCCCCACCCTCTCCCATCCCTCCTTCGTTGCAGAGCAACCCCACCCCAACCCCATTCCCATCCGCTATAAAGGTCCTCAAACGCCAGGCTCAAGCACCCGCGCAACCAAGCGGCTCACCTGGGCTCACACCGCACACAACCTCCCCAACCAGCACCACAAGGACACCTCATGGAACCCTTCCTCGGCGAAATCAAACTCGTAGGCTTCAACTTCGCACCCCAGAACTGGGCGCTCTGCAACGGTCAAGAGCTGCCCATAGCCCAGAACATGGCCCTCTTCGCCCTGCTCGGCACGACCTATGGCGGAGACGGCAAGCAAACCTTCAACCTCCCCAATCTGTCGCACGGCCCCTCCGTCTCTCCCACCGGCAACTTCGTGATCGCTCTGAACGGCATCTTCCCGTCCCGCGGCTAAGCTCGAACCCCCTTCCCAAACCGGCGCACCCCACCTTAACGGCAGCTTTCATGTCCGCGAGGTGGGGTTTTTACGTATCGGCCGTCCTAAGTTCGCCGGGATCTGGCGTAAGGACCCCCTCTACTCCTCTATCCTTGAGATAGCGGTTCGGCTCGGGGGAGACGTCGCCCGGTAGATCC
Source organism: uncultured Acidobacteriaceae bacterium (assembly GCA_963719405.1). Taxonomy (GTDB): domain Bacteria; phylum Acidobacteriota; class Terriglobia; order Terriglobales; family Acidobacteriaceae; genus Edaphobacter. Next base: position 2,006,386 of record OY970381.1, on the reverse strand, counting down.
GTTCGGTACCCCGTCCCTAAGCCGCGCATTTCGAAGACTTTGTGAAAAGTACCCCCGGGGGGAGGGGGTACCTTGGACGGGAGCTGCCTGCCCCCCAGCCCAGCCGAGAACGCAGTGGAAGGCAATTGTCCCTTTCGCAGCTCGAACCGACCGAGCTTTTCCATTGCAACGCTCAACTAGTTCCGAAATGACCCGCCTACGCTTCTACGCAGGATTGGCTGCTGACTTGCAACACTGCAAGACATTGCACCAGCCGCGAAGACGGCCGGGAAAGTAGGACACCAATGGCTTCAACTGCGATCTTTACCTGCCTTTGTGGAGTTCAGAAGAAGACGAGCAATCACTGGATTCTCGCCACACGATCTGCAAGCGGCGTCAGGTTCAGCCCATGGGACTGGAACCTGGCGCTCAGCGACAACGTCACCGTCCTTTGTGGCGAGGGCTGCGCCGCCGCTCTGCTCAGCCGCGCCCTTGGAGACTGGAAGCAGGTGAGTATGGCAGGCGTCTCAGGCCTTCAGAGGTTTGCGAGAGCCTAGCTGCAGCGCCCAACACACCGCCGCGCTCACTTTAGGTGGTCGGGAGGTTGCCGCGTGACGCAATCGAGAGTCGTGGACCAGCGGCCTGGGTGGAGGCGGAGGCGATCCTTGTCGCCGCTCCCGCGCACCCGGCGTTACTTCTCGCTGCTGGGTGGAACCAGGCCCTTGAGGCGCATGTAGAGCGCCAGCGTGGCGTACTGCTCGTTGTCGTGCGACACGTTGCCCCACAACACCCCGAGGCGAGAACGCTTCGCTCCAAAGGCGTCGAGAGCCTCGGTCATGTTCGCTTCCGTGACCCCCGAGTAGGCCTTGTCGCACTCAGCGAAGGACGCCTTCAAGGCGGCGACGATGGCGTCCTTGTCCGCGGTCTCGGCGGGTACCTTACCCATATCCGCTGATCCGGTGTGATTTGCGGCTCCGCAGCTACGGACCTGCGCCTCGGTGATGTGGTTGACGACGCGGGCAAAGGTGCGCACCTCCGGGGTGGGCTTGAACTGGTAGTCTGCTGCCGGCATCTTGTCGGCGGCTTTGAGAATGTTCGCCTTGAGGCCTCCGTAGCTCCTCTGCACCTCGCCAGCCGGTCCTGCCACGGTTGCCGCTGGAGCCTGGGACAGGCTTCCCGCTGCATGGCACACCAATAAACCCGCCAGGGCCGCACACACCATCTGCAACTTCCGCATCGTGTCACCTCGTACGTCGCCCACCAGCGTACACGCTTATCTGTCGTTGAAGTTGGAAGGGTGTTTCCGCCGTACGGGACACCCGTTTGGAACATCACATTGGTGTGTTGCCGGCGGGTGGGGGCAGGAGGTGAATCGTCCTCGATTCCAGCGCGTCTAAAATACGTGGTATTCTGTGATCGGGAAAGTGCGCCCTAGATGCCCCGACCTCTCCGGTTCCGGCTGGCGACAGCGGTCTTCACCGCAACTCTGCTTTCCAAACACAAGGTAACAACCCATGAGTCCCTATGCCCGCGGATCATTCGCAGCGAAACAGGTGATTCAACCAACAAGATTCTGAGCAGGAGTGCGTGCAACCGTGGCCGAAGAAATTGATAAGTATGAAGACGACATAGATAAGCTGATCGACACTGGCAAGGAGAAGGGCTATCTCACCTACGGTGAGGTCAACGATCTGCTTCCCGGTGATATCACCACGCCGGACGATCTCGACGATCTGCTGACGACCATCAATACCCAGGGAATTGATGTGCTCTCGGGCGAGAGCAAGTTTTCAGGTGATCGCGAGAAGTACGAGCCCGAGGCTGGCGAAGAGTCCGACGACGTTGAGCTCGATCTTTCCCCCGGAACTCTCGAGAAGACCAACGACCCGGTGCGCATGTACCTGCGCGAGATGGGTACGGTTCCCCTCCTCACTAGAGAGGGTGAGGTCGAGATTGCGAAGCGGATCGAGCGAGGTCAGCTTCGTGTGATGAAGGCGATCTCCAGGTCGCCGATTGTGATCCGCGAGATCGTTGGTCTGGGAGAAGACCTCCGCCGCGGTGTGCGGAACATCAAGGAGGTCGTGACCTTTGATGAGGAGGAGCTCACCGAAGAGATTCTGCAGGCTCGCGTCCGAGCTACGACCGGCCGAATTGACACGATCGTCAAGCACCAGAAGAAGGTGCAGGGGCTCGAGGAGAAGCTTGAAGCTGTCGCTGCAAAGGATGCCAAGACAAAGGCCAAGGAGCAGCGGAAGATCAGCTGGCTTATTGGCCGCGAGCACGTTTACATCAACCGCATTATTCGGGAGCTGAAGTACACGAACTCCGAGAAGAAGCGGTTGCTCGACAAGGTCAACAAGACTGTTGATGCGATGCGAACACTGGAGCGTCAGATCCGCTCGCTCGACGTGAAGTTCGAGGCCTCGAAGTCGGAGGAGTTGCGCAAGGAGTACAAGCGCCAGCAGAAGAACTGCCGGACTGACCTTGAGCGCGTAGAGCAGGACGCCGGCATCCCCATTGCGGACCTCAAGAGGACGCAGCGGGAGATGATCCAAGGCGATATGGACGCCGAGAAGGCCAAGCGTGAGCTTATTGAGGCTAACCTTCGGCTGGTCGTTTCGATCGCGAAGAAGTACACGAACCGCGGCCTGCAGTTTCTGGACCTGATCCAGGAGGGCAACATCGGCCTGATGAAGGCCGTTGACAAGTTCGAGTATCGTCGCGGATACAAGTTTTCGACCTACGCGACATGGTGGATTCGGCAGGCGATCACGCGAGCGATTGCTGACCAGGCCCGGACGATCCGCATTCCGGTCCACATGATCGAGACCATCAACAAGCTCATCCGGACCAGCCGTCAGCTGGTGCAGGAGCTTGGTCGCGAGGCATCGTCCGAAGAGATCGCCAAGCGCATGGACATCCCGGTCGCCAAGGTGCGGAAGGTTCTCAAGATCGCCCAGGAGCCTATCTCGCTCGAGACCCCGATTGGTGAAGAGGAAGACTCGCATCTGGGAGACTTCATCGAAGACCGCATGGCCGTGAGCCCTTCTGACGCGGTCATCTCGGTCAACCTGAAGGAGTACACGTCGCAGGTGCTGCGAACGCTTACGCCGAGGGAGGAGCGCGTGATCAAGATGCGTTTCGGCCTTGAGGACGGCTCCGAGCACACGCTTGAAGAGGTTGGCCAGTCTTTCCAGGTCACCCGTGAGCGTATCCGGCAGATTGAGGCGAAGGCGCTCCGCAAGCTTCGGCACCCGAGCCGCAGCCGAAAGCTGAAGGCATTCGTCGACGGCGTAAAGGACATGTAGCAGGGAGCATGGAATGGTTTCAATCAGGGGCCGCCGACGAGGTGGCCTCTGATGCTTTAAGGATCGAGTAGGCCGAAGGACGGAACCGTGCGGGGCTGGCCAGCGTAGTATCGCGTGTATCTGCTCCTGCGAGGTGATCCATGTCCCAGAGCGATGGCGCTTTTCAGGCCGCGGCCGCGAATTTACCGCAACAGTCCGCCTGGTTTTCCGCGGAATACGAGTCGGTTCGGAAAGATGAGGTTGTCGGCGCTCTCCTTGCGTTCTTCCTTGGCACCTTTGGCGCGCATCACTTTTACCTCGGGCAAAACAGGCTCGGCATTCTGTACGCGGTGTTCTTCTGGACGGGGATACCGACGGTGTGTGGTTTTGTGGAGTGCTTTCTGATGCCGGGGCGTGTGCGCGCCTTCAACTTCGCGTACGCGAATGCAGTGGCTGCACGCCTTTCCGGCGCTCCGGCTGCCCCGATGGCTGTCGGCGATCCGCAAGCGCCCAATACGTGCGGCTCCTGTGGCCACTCGATGGACCGGGCTGCCATCTTCTGCACGCGATGTGGGGCTTCGACGGCGTCGCCGAACACGCAGACCGTGCCTGCTACTGCCAGGTAACCGTGCTCTCCTTCAGGTGATCGAACTCCACAACAGAACTGTCTCCTTCCGAGGACACCTTTGCTGGTTGCCCGTTCACGTTTGCGCTTCGGGCCTTTGTGAATCGCAGCCGAACGATGACGTGGGCCGGGGCGCCATCGAGCTTGAGTGAATGCGAGGATCGCACCACACTTCTGCCTTCGAAGTCGGTGATCGTGTTTGCGGCTCCTTCGAAGACCTCGTAGATCCGTCGCTCGTCCAGGGTCTTGACGGTCCTGTTGCCGCTCTCCTTCTCTGGCACGAGGGTCATGATGTCCTCGGGGATCCTGGGGAGCACGGCACCGGCGCGAACGAAGAGCGGAAGCACCTCGAGTGGAGCGTCGACCACGATTGTTCTGCCTCCTGAGAGCGGCGCGCCTGTCCAGAAGTCGAGCCACTGCCCTTCCGGAAGGTACACGGCGCGGCGGGTGTTTTCATCGATGACCGGAGCCACGAGGAGGTCTGGGCCGAACATGTATTCGTCGCGACAAAGGCGGGCGTGGGGGTCGTTCTGATAGAGCAGAGCGAGTGCACGCATGAGCGGCATGCCCGTCTTTGCGGCCTCCTGTGCGGCGGCATACCGGTAGGGAAATAGGCTCATGTGGAGCGTGGCGTACTTGCGATAGATGTCGAGCGCTCGCGTTCCACCTGTCGCCCGGTCCCAGTTCCACGGCTGTGTGTTCGATTGGGAGAGGATCTCGATGGTGGGTGAGAACGCCGAGTACTCCGTCCATCTCGACTCGACGAGCGGATCGGGCGTTGTCGGTGTCTTGAGATACCCTCCGAGGTCTGCGGTCCAGAGCGGCATCCCGCTCATCCCGGCGTTGAGGCCCGCCAAGACCACTGTGGGCAGACCGTTCTCCGGGCTGAAGCTGGATTCGTTGTCGCCGCCCCAAAGAAACCCTATGCCGTTCGCGCCCTGAGTGACGCTGCGAGCGAACAGCACACCGTTGCCCTTGAGGTCCTTCTGGATCAGATCTTCCATGGCGTTGTTGTAGAGAACACCGTAACGGTTGCGCATGACCTCGGGGCTGGTGCCGTCGGCGAAACGAACGTCGCCCAGGAAGCTGCCCTCGGCGTCGTCGTCTTTGAAGCCGTCCGCACCGGCACCGCCACCGAGGTGCATCGCCTGCCGTACCTGGTCCTGCCACCAGGACTTCGCGGCGGGATTGGTGAAGTCGATGAGGGAGCCTTCGCCCTTCCACCAGCGGCCTACGTAGGGCGTGCCGTCGGGACGTTTGACGAAGTAGCCGTGTGAAGCTGCCTCGTCGTAGTTCTCCGCGTGCTCGCGGAGCTTGCCTTCGAAGCCCTTCTCCTTCGGAGGATCGGATTTGGAGTTGATCCAGGAGGTATGCCAGAGCACAAGTTTGTAGCCCGCGTCATGAACGCGCTTCACCATCGCGGGTGCATCCGCAAACTGCTTCGGGTTGAACTTGTAGCTGTTGTAGGACGTCGTCCAAGGGGAATCGATGACGATGACGCTGGCCGGCAGATTGAGCGATCGGGTCTTCTCGATGTCCTCCTGCACCTCCGCTTCGCTCTGGTGAAAGTCGCGTCCCATCCAGGGTGCGAATGCCCAGTACGGTGGAAGGATGGCCCGCTGCGTCAGGGCGGTGAACTGCTCCAGAATCTTTGGAAACTCTGGTCCCGTGAAGAGGACGAGGCGGAGCTTTTCTGCGGGAACGGTGATGCCGATCTCGTTGAGCGAGGAGGCGTTCATGTCGAAGGTCGCCTCGGCGGTTGTGTCGACCCAGAGACCGTAGCCGGAGGTGCTCATGTAGAAGGGCATGGGCTTGTAGGTTGAACTGCCCTTTGCCGCCCCATTGTCCTGCGAAGCGTTCTTCACGATGGTGTGCGCGCGGTTCAGGGTGTCGAAGTGCTCTCCCAGGCCGAAGTAGCTGGCGTGATCGCGAACGAGAAATCTCCACTCGCCGAGCGAGTACGCGACGCTGGTTATCTCGACGGATGTGGGCGAGAGTCGCCGGAAGTGCAGCTTGCCGGAGTCGACGGGATTGCCGTCGAACTCAAAGGAGTGCAGCAGAAGTTCGTTTACCGCGGAGTTGCTGGATGGCTGCGCACCGGGAAGCGCGGCGGCAACGGTGTCGCTGTCGCGCCGCGTTACGCCCTCGACGGGAGCTTCGGGACGTCTCTGGGCAGGAGCGGGAGTGGCTTGCGCGTTGGAGGGGGATGTCTGGGATGGCGCGGAAGGGGATGGCGCGGAAGGGGGAGTGGTTTGAGCCGGGACGGTCTGGGCGTGGGTGACGTGGAACGCACCAGCAAGCAGAATCGTAGCGAGGGCACAGTGCTTCGCGGTCTGTTCTATGGACTTCAACCCGGGTCTCCCCACGTTTGCGCAAAAGAAATGGCCTGCATGGATGACATGCAGGCCATTCTATCGACTCGGCGTTGTTGTAGGGGCTCACCGGCGGTCGTTCATGTGCTCCATGGCCACGGTGTAGCCGCGCCGGAAGCCGTCGCGGTAGTCGCGACGGAACTGCCCCGGGACGTTGGGATGGCGGAACTCGTCGCGGTTGTTGGGAGTGGGGCGGCGGTGATTCTCGACATCGCGCCGTGCACCTTCGATCCCATCCTGAAATCCTCTGCGGGCATACTCCTGGAACTCCTGGGGTGGAGCATCCCAGCGGTCCCGGCCCCGATCACCGTCTCTATCGCGATCTCTATCGCGGTCCCTGTCGCCCTGGTTGTAACCACCCTGTCCATATGCGCCGGGAGGTGGGGGCGGACCCTGTCCATACTGAGCAAACAAGCCTGTGGAGCAAAATGCCAATGAAACCGAGACAACCAGAGTTCTCGCGATCTTCATAGAACCGCCTGCTTTCTGGGCCGCAGACCGGCCTGTCTCAGTGAGATGGGCTGGCCTGCCTCGGCTGTTGCATTCCGGTCGGTTTACATATTGGTATGACCGCCCCGCATCTCCTCATTGAAGGTGGGCTTGATGAAGCTGAGCGCCTCCTGGAGCTCCGCCAGGTACTTGGAACGATGGCCCAGCAGAGCCTCGGTGGGAGTGGCGAAGTCCATGTCTGCCATGAGATGGATGACACCTTCGCTGGCGAGCGTGCGAACGGTTTCTTTGAGCTCGGCAACGGATGTATTGAGGTATTGAGCATCGCGCGGATCGAGCAGCCACACCGGCTTGCCTTCGCCCAGGACGCCGGAGAGCCAGAAGACCTTTGCCGCCAGGTACTCGCTTCGTTGCATCTCGTTGGTGTCGTTAAAGACGAATTTCTTCTGCTTGGAGCTGTAATAGCGTGTGGTGACGGGGACGGGTTGACGATTTCCGCTCTTCACGAGCTCCAGCTGCCCTTGATCGATCGTCTTCCGGACGGCGTTGTAGATGAAGCCCTCCGCGTATGGCTGCTCGGGGGCGGGGACGATCTCGGCGAAGGTGACCGTCATGGAAGCTGCGATCTTCGCGTGCAAGATGCTTTGTTCGCCGTCTTCGAGAAGGATCTCTCCATGGACCAGGTAGGTATCCGCACCGGAGGTCGATGAGTGGAAGGGCCAGGCGAAGCTCCTGAAGCTGATGGGGATTCCGTTCAGCGTGAGGTAGCAGTCCGGACGCGGGTTCTTGAGGCGGGTGGCCGCCTCGGTGAGATAGACGTCCAGCTGGCTTCGGAGCTCCGGCGAACCCAGAATATCGAGACCCGAGCTCATCTCAAGCAACTGCACACCGTCGCGATCGGGTCGAGCGATCTGAAAGCGGAGGGTCGGATCGCCGGAAAAGTCGGATCCGGTGCCGACGCCCTGCAGCACGAGTCCTGCTGCCTTTACTGCTGCTTCGACCTGCTTCGCCAGGCCAGTGTGTAGATCAACGCTCATTCGACTTCGTTCTCCATGCATGTGGATTGCAATCTCAATTCTACGGCCCCGGGCACTCTGTGGAGCGGGGTGCCAGCCTCTCGCTTGCAGCCGCCGGATAAGATGGCAAGGTGCCCGAACTTTCAGAGCTCACGACCGAAAAGCGCAACCCTCGATCCGCCGAGATCGATGCTCTCAGCACGATGGACATGCTCACAGTCATCAACGATGAGGATGCAACCGTGGCGGCCAAGGTTCGTGCGGAGTTGCCATCCATCGCTCGCGCCGTCGACCTGATCGCCTCACGGATGGCGTTGGGTGGGCGTCTGTTTTATATCGGTGCAGGGACGAGTGGCCGGCTGGGCGTTCTGGATGCCAGTGAGTGCCCGCCGACCTTTTCCGTTCCGCCAACTCTCGTGCAGGGGATTATTGCGGGTGGAGATGGCGCGCTTCGCCGATCGAGTGAGGGCTCGGAGGACTCCCCGGAGGAGGGCGCACGTGACCTGGCCCAGGCAGGCTTCAGCGCTGCGGATACGCTGATCGGAGTTGCGGCGAGCGGCCGAACGCCTTACGTCCTTGGAGCGATGTCGTTCGCGAAAGGGATTGGGGCCGTGACGATTTCGCTGACATGCGTCCCGAACTCGGAGATGGCAAGGCTGGCGGAGCTGGCGATCACGCCGGTCACAGGACCGGAGGTGCTCACCGGATCCACGAGGATGAAGGCGGGGACGGCGACAAAGCTGGTTTTGAACATGATCTCGACGGGCGTCATGATCCGGAGTGGCGCAACCTTTGGCAACCTGATGGTCAATGTGCAGCCGACAAACGCGAAGCTGGTCGATCGAGCGCGGCGGATCATTGCCTCGGTGACCGGGTGCGACCACGATACCGCGGCCCGGCTTCTCGGGGAGGCGGGAGGTGTAAAGACCGCGATTGTGATGCGGCTGCTTGAGGTTGATGCAGCGGAGGCAGGATCGAGGCTGCAGGCGGTTGGCGGATCGCTGCGAGCGGCTCTCGGGGAAAGAGCACCGCGGGTTACGGAGCCACGATAGGCCGACCCCGGTCGTTGCGTTCCAGGTACGCTGCGGGGGTATTGTGATCGTGCGTGAAGAGGACGAGCCAGCCCTCGGGGATGGCGCGGTCGTAGAAACGCTTGCGCTCCTCGATCACCCGTAGAGGATCGAGGTCGTAGCCCATGCACCAGGTGGGATCAAGATGCGCTGCGGTCGGAATCAGGTCACCGATGTAGCAGGCATGCTGAGCTGCACCATGCGCACTTCTGGACTCGATATGAACTCCGAGCATGTCAGCGGTGTGGCCTGGGAAGAACTCCACCGAGATGCCGGGGCATACCTCGGGGTTTTGCTGGAGGCTACTCCGATCCAACAGCGTCATCTGCCCCGTTGCGATGAGCGGATCGTAGTTGGGAGAGAGATAGCTGACGGCATCGCGTTCCAGCTGAAGATGTCCGTGCTCAACCTCGCCCCTCGCCGCGAAGTACCGCGCGTTTGGGAAGGTGGGCGTGATCGAGCCGTCGGGATGCAAGGTCGTATTCCAGCCGCAGTGGTCGAAGTGCAGATGGGTGTTGATAACGAAGTCGACCTCGTCCGGTCGAATGCCGGCTGCGGCGAGGGAATGGAGCAGCAACTCCTGGCTGCCGTTGATCTCGCGCATCTTTGCGGACTGCTTGTTGCCGACACCCGTCTCGATCAGGACGGTGTGCTTCCCGGTGCGGACGACGACTGTGTTCAGACCGAGAAGTATGCGATTGAGATCGTCCGCGGGCATACGTTTCTGCCAGAGCGTCTTGGGGACAACGCCGAACATGGCGCCGCCATCGAGGCGGTAGGTGCCGTCGCTGCAGACGGTGATCTCGAAGTCGCCAAAGGATGTGCGGGCGCGCACCAGATCGTCCACGGCTGGTGCGGGGACCTGCACACGGCCCGATAGTCTCGAAGAGTTCATGCTGCTGGGAGTGTCGCACAAAGGCAGCGTGGTGCCCGACCGCCGCGGGCGGCCTCTTTACCGGCGACTCGGTTGCCCCGAGGGATCTAAGCCCGTGACGCCGATGCGATCAGATCAGCTACGGGAGTGGAGACGACCGGCGTGACGGGGGACAGGACTGTGGCCCCCGATGCGACGACACTCTCGATCTTGCCGGTGGAGGTAACGGGTACCTGCTCTCCAAGCAGCGCAGGGCTGGTAACCGGACGCTGCGACTGGAAGCATTGCCGACAGAGCACAGGGCGTCCCTGCGTGGGCTTGAATGGGACCGTGGTTTCGATGCCGCACGCGGAGCAGCTGGTACGTGTCTCGGTGCGTGAGATGCCGGCGGCTGCGGGCCCGGTACCAGGATGCGTGCCCAGGCCCGATCTGCGGGACTTGCACGGTTTACAGCGTTTTGGGTCGTTCTTGAACTGTTTATCGAAGAAGAAGAGCTGTTCGCCGGCAGTGAAGATGAACTCTCCACCGCAATCACTGCAGGTCAGAAGACGGTCAACAAATTCCATGTCACTTCTCCCATTCACGGAAAAGTACTAGGGCCCGGTCGTACGTATGGGGAGGGACGTTCAGAGTTGCCGGTCACTGATCGGCCGGTGCCATGCATGGAGGAGGTCATGCGACGGCGGTTGCGGTTGTGGCGGCCGTCTCTACGCTTGAGAGCACGGAGACGGCCTGCCGGTGGCGAGAGCGGGACTAGTCCTGCTCCTTACGAACCTTCTTGCGATTACGTTTGCGAGCCAGCGCTTCTTTGACGCGCTTCTTTTCACCTGGTTTCAAATAAAAAGAGTGTCGCTTTACTTCCTTGATGATGTCTTCAGTCTGCACTTTGCGTTTGAAGCGGCGCAGGGCATTTTCAAGGGGTTCGCCTTCTTGTACTCGAACCTCTGCCACGAAAGATACACCTCCAAACGACCCTGACAAGGGACCCTATCAGAATAACGCCTATTGTGGGCGTTGCTGAAACAATTTCTGTCTCTAAAGCGTCGGACACGGCCCACCTGAGGCGATTGAGGACGGTGATCTTGAGACAGGCCGGTCTTCTGTTCCGTAGCCTTGGCAGTAGAATTCGCCAATGATCCGCGCCTTTCAAGGGGTTTCGCCTTCGATTCCTTCCAGCTGCTACATCGATCCCTCCGCCCAGGTGATCGGGAACGTGATTCTGGGCGAACGGGCAAGTATCTGGATGAACGCTGTCGTGAGGGGAGACGTGAACTCGATCCACATCGGGGCTCAAAGCAACGTACAGGACTGTGCCGTGCTCCACGGCATGCGCCACCTGTACCAGGTTTCTGTGGGAGAGATGGTCACGATCGGCCACAACGCAACCGTGCACGGATGTCAGATCGGCGATGCGGTTCTGATCGGTATAGGCGCGATCATACTGAACGATGTGCGGATCGGTGAGGGATCGATCATCGCTGCCGGAGCCGTTTTGCCGGAGCATATGGTCGTTCCGCCGCGGTCGCTGGTGGTTGGGGTTCCGGCGAGGGTACGCCGGACATTGGGAGATCAGGATCGCGAGATGATTCTGCAGTATGCGCGAAACTACCTGGACTACTCTGCCGTATACAAGTCCGAAACCGGACTGCTCTAAATGGCTCTCACGCGGGCAGAAGCGGACTTGGGTAGACTCTTCCTATGGCAGTGATTTTCAGGATACGAGGCACACGAGATCTTTTGCCGCCTGAGACAGATCTTTGGAATCGCGTGGAGCAGACGGCGCGCTCCGTCTTTGCGCGATACGGCTTTGGGGAGATCCGAACACCGATCTTCGAGGATACGCAGCTGTTCGCGAGAGGCGTTGGCGAAGAGACGGACATCGTCTCGAAGGAGATGTACACATGGGAGGACCGTGCCCGTGCGGAGAGCGAGCGGGCGCAGAGCCTGACCCTTCGGCCGGAGAATACGGCGGGTGTCGTCCGGGCCTACATCGAGCACAAGCTGAACGAGACGGGAATGCTGCAGAAGATGTTCTACATCGGACCGCAGTTCCGGCGTGAGCGTCCGCAGCGTGGTCGTTACCGCCAGTTCTGGCAGATCGGTGCGGAGGTTCTCGGGCCGGCATGGTCGGGCGCGGAGAGCGCGCTTCGAGACGCAGAGCTCCTCGAGATGCTGGCGACGCTGTTGAATGAGCTGGGCGTCCGGGGATGGCGGCTGGAGTTGAATTCGATCGGGTCGGCGACCGATCGGCCGCGCTATCTTGCAGCGTTGCGTGAGGCTCTGGCGCCGATCAAGGATCGCCTGTGCGATGACAACCGGCGCCGGGCGGACACAAATCCGTTGCGTGTTCTTGACAGCAAAGTTCCCGAGGATCAGGCGCTTATCGAGACTCTGCCGAAGATCGCTGAATTTCTAGATGAAGAGTCGACCGAGCACTTCCGGCAGGTGCTGGCGTCGCTGGACGCGTCGGGCGTTCCGTATCACGTGAACCCGAGGCTTGTCCGCGGCCTCGATTACTACACGCGAACGACCTTTGAGTTCACCGTCCCGGATGGCGGTGGGCTGGGAACGCAGAACGCCCTACTGGGCGGAGGACGCTACGACGGCCTGAGTGAGATACTCGGCGGACCAAAGGCTCCGGGCATCGGATTCGCCATAGGAGAGGATCGCCTGATCCTCACACTGCAGGCGCAGGCCGAGCGGGAGAACGCGACTACAGAGCGCAAGCTGGACGCATTTATTGCTCCCATGGGGATCGCGCAGAATGGAGCCGCGCTGGCGCTCGCAAAGGAGCTGCGCGCAGCCGGGATCTCGGTCGAACTTGGGGACGGCATGTTCCGCCTGCGCAAGTCGTTTGAGACAGCAGACAAGCTTGCTCACCGGATGATCATCGTCGGGGAAGACGAGGTGAACTCCGGCATCTTCACGGTGAAGTACTTCGCCGCGGGGGAGCAGAGCAAGGTCGCACGGGCGGAGCTGGTGACCGCGCTGCGGGGAGAGGCTCCCCTGAGCACGGTGAGCAGCTAGTGACCGGCTGAAGGTGAGGCATTCTTCGGAGGTCTTGGAATCAGAAACAGAAGCGGAAGCATGCACGCGCAGAAGACGGCCAGATACTGAATGATGTCCAGATAGGCGAGCATGCCGGCCTGCCTGTGCAGCTGGTTGTAGATGTTCGCCTGTGCGGCATGTATGGCCTGATCGCCGTGGCCGAACAGTCCCTTCAAGGCGTTTACCTGTGCGTTGAAGGCGTTGTTCGCGGGCGTGAGATTGCGGACGAGGTTGGTCTCATGGGCGGCGGTCCGGCGGGTCAACATCGTTGCGACAAACGCCGTGCCGCAGGATCCGCCGATGTTGCGTGCGAGGTTGGTCAGACCCGAGACGTCGTTGTTCTCCGACTGCTTCACACCCACATACGCGATGGTGTTGATGGGGATGAAGAGGAATGCCAGGCCGGACGCCTGGAAGACTCGCAGGAACACCAGGCGCCCATAGCTCACGCCCAGGTTCAGGGTGTGGAGGTCCACAAGCGAGAGCGTCAGCATGATGAAGCCGTAGCCGATGAGCTTTCGCGGGTCTACTTTGCTGGACAGAATGCCGACCACGGGCATCATGGCCATCATCATGAATCCGGCAGGTGACAGCACCAGGCCGGCGAGCTCCGCGGTGTAGCCAAGCAGAGTCTGCACAAACTGCGGGATCAGGATGGTGGTTCCGTACAGGGAGAAGCCGAGCACGAACATGAGGCAGAAGCTGATGGCGAAGCTGCGCCTCTTGAACAGTGTGAGGTTCACGATCGGGCGATTACCCTCGCGCAGCTGCTTGAGCTCCCACCAGATCATCAGGACGAAGCAGACGACCATGGTGATGACGAAGAAGGTGATCAGGTTGGAGGAGAACCAGTCGTCCTCCTGACCTTTGTCGAGGATGAACTCAAGCGAGCCGAAGGTGAGGCCGAGCAGACCGAAGCCGAGGAAGTCGAGCTTGATGCCGCCCTGCTGGGACTTCCGGACCTGCTCGTGAACGTAGGGAGGATCTTCGACGATCCTTGACGTCAGAAACAGGGAGATGAGGCAGATCGGAACGTTGAGGAAGAAGATCCATCGCCAGTCGTAGTTGTCGGTGATCCAGCCGCCCAGTGTCGGTCCGATGGCAGGGGCGACGACGACCGCGAGCCCGTACATCGCGAAGGCCTGCCCGCGCTTTTCGGGAGGAAAGGTGTCAGCAAGGATGGCCTGCTCCGAAGGGGCAAGACCGCCGCCACCGATTCCCTGCAGAATCCGGAAGAACACCAGAAGCGGAAGTGACGGCGCGAGGCCGCAGAGGGCGGAGGAGATCCCAAACAGCGCGACGCAGATCATGTAGAACTTCTTGCGCCCGATAAACGTGGTCATGTAGGCGCCGGCCGGAAGAATGACGGCGTTGGCGACAAGGTAGGCGGTCAGGACCCATGTGGCCTCGTCCTGGGTGGCCCCAAGACCTCCGGCGATGTGCGGGAGGGCCACATTGGCGATGGAGGAGTCGAGCACCTCCATGAAAGTGGCGAGGGTCACCGTCATGGCGACGATCCACGGATTGACGCGGGGCCGCCAGGGCTTTGCAGGGGCCAGATTGGTGACGCTGGATGCGTCGAGGGTCGCTGTCGCCGCCATGGGTTCCTGCATAAGATTGAGGGACGACGAACATGGATTCACGAACTTGGGAGAAAGGCGGCGCTCCGAGATCGCCTGCCTGCGGGAGTTCAGGTTCCCAGGGACGCCGGCAGAGGTCATGCTAGACTGCAGCGTTTCGACGCAGCGGAGCTTGTAAACAGAACTGGAGACCGGATGCACCCTGATCTTGAAAGGCTGATCGTGCTGCAAAGGCATGATCTTGAACTGAAGCGGCTACGTGACGAGAGCGATGCGCTGCCACGCCATCTCGCTGCGTTGGCAGCACGATCCGCTTCCACGCAGGCGGCGCTTCTCGCGCTTGAGGAGTCCCTGGCGAAGGAGGAGAAGCTGCGCCGCTCACTGGAGAGTGACATCAAGGACCAGGGCCAAAGGGCGGCACGGGCGAAGCGGCAGATGGACGTTGTGACGACAACCACCCAGGCCACAGCCCTGGAGCACGAGATCTCATTTGCGGAGAAGGAGGTACGCCGGCTCGAGGATGCCGAGCTGGACAGCATGGAGCGCACGGAGACGCTGGAGCGGAAACGATCGCAGGCGAAGGACGAGGTTGATGCTGCCGAGGCCACGCTGCAGCGCGAGCGCCTCCGTGCGGCGGATGTGATTTCGCGGGGGCAAAAGGCGATCAAGGAGTTGGAAGCGCAACGCTCGGCTGTCCGGCCGAGCATCGGGGAGGCCACGCTGGCCACCTATGATCGCATTGCAAGGGCAAAGGGGACCGGCATAGCCGAAGGCGTGGATCAGAAATGCTCGGCCTGCCAGATGCTCGTCCGTCCGCAGAAGTGGAACGACCTGCGCGACAGGAGCAACAATGAGACGATGATGACGTGCGAGAGCTGCGGACGACTGTTGTATTGGGATCCAGCGCGGGACGCCCCCGTAAAGCGGTAGGCACCTTCAGAACGGGACGAGGCAGCGGCGGAAAGGCTTAGGTGCGGT
Organism: uncultured Acidobacteriaceae bacterium; assembly: GCA_963719405.1. GTDB lineage: Bacteria > Acidobacteriota > Terriglobia > Terriglobales > Acidobacteriaceae > Edaphobacter. The sequence continues at coordinate 1,991,107 of OY970381.1, read as the reverse complement.
GAGCGCAAGACGGATCGAACGGGAGAAGAGGCGGATCTGCATCGACATGGATGAGGTGATCGCGGACGCGGTATCGGAGCACCTGTTTCGCTACAACCGGGACCACGGTGAGAACGTCACCAAGGATGAGCTGGAGGGCAAGTGGATCTGGGATGTTGTGTCTGCGGATAGACATGGCGCGCTCGAGAGCTATCTGCGTTCCGAAGACTTCTTTGCCGTCCTGGATGTAATGCCTGAGTCCCAAAGGGTGATCAGGCGTCTCCAGGAGCGCTACGAGATCTTTATTGCCACTGCCGCGATGGAGGTGCCGACCTCGTTCATTGCCAAGTACGAGTGGCTGGAGAGACACTTTCCCTATATCCCCCCGTCGCATATTGTCTTTTGCGGAGATAAGAGCATCCTCGCAGCGGACTTCTTGATCGACGACAATCCCCGGCAGTTGAGGCGGTTCGGTGGGGAAGGAATTCTGTACACGGCTCCCCACAATGTGGCGATCTCGGGGTTCCGGCGGGTGTCAGACTGGCTGGATGTGGAGCAGATGTTTTTGAGTTGATCGCAGTGGAGGTCGTTCAGGCGTAGAGCGCGGCCTCGAACTCCCGCAGGGCCTCGTCGCTCCAGGCGTGACTGGACTTTCGCCAGGTGTCGCCACCCTGTTCGAGAAAGTTCGGGAAGTTTGTGCGGCAGAAGCCAACGTGGGCTGCGAAGTCGAAGAGAGCCTGCGCGGTTCCGTCCAGATACAGCACGGCCTTCTGACCATCGCGGGACCATTCCACACTGGCGAGCCGCTCCGTTTCGCGGTCCTGCAGACTGGAGACGTTGTAGATGAGCATGGCGTCGAGGATGCTGTCTTCGTGCGTCTCGCGCGACCGGTCGCACGCGTAGAAGTACGCTGCCACGCCTTCATCTTCGAAGACGACGGTCCAGGGAACAACGGTTGAGTTGACGGAGAGAAAAGCGCGGCCCGGGGTGAAGGAAAGCGACTGCATATCCTCACGATACACTCGGTATGGGGCGGAAATGCCCTCGCCAGGACCCGTCACGGGACCACACTGAATTCTGTCCGCGCGGGCGCCCGTGCAGTAAAGGTCAGCTGATCGTATTGAGGATCATAGGAGATCAAGGCTGTTGAGTCGGTTTCGTTTTCAGGTCGGCCGGCCCCAGCAGCTCGCTGCTTTGCTTCTGCTGATCTTTCTGGCGGAGTGCCTGTGGGTTGTTGGGCGCCAGCAGCTATCGCCGGCAGACTACCGCTATGCACGTTGCGGGCGTGAGATGTGGGAGCGCCCGTCGCCCCTGGCGGGATACTTTACGACCTGTGGAAACCTGAACGGAGACGGAACGTTTGCGTATCGTGTCGCCGGGCTGCCTCTCACGATGCAAAGACTGGTGTTGCTGGGTGCGGACAAGCTGCGCAAGCCGGAGAACCGGATCTATGCGGGAGGGTCGCTGAACGGGTCCACATGGGAGGCCCGGCACGAGATCGGGGAGGTGAAGTATCTGCTGCACTTACCATTCGTGCTGTTTGCTGCGTGGCTGGGCGCGGGGCTGTGGTGGGTGTCACGCCGGCTGTTCGGGAACGAGGGCGCTTTTCTGGCGTTGGGGCTATATTGCCTGTGCCCGGAGGTGATCCGGTACGCGGTGGTGCCGAATAATGACGTGCTGGCGATGTGGGGACTCTATGGTCTCGTGTACACGGGTATCGGTGTGGCGCACGCGATGCATGGTCCGCGGAGACGGTGGCGTCCGCGTATCTTGCTGCTTACAGCGGCTTTAGGTCTTACGGCGATAGCACATCTGCTGGCGGCGATCCTGGGATTTGTTGTTGCGGGGGTGCTGATGTTCTATCTTGCGGAGCGGCGGCGGAGCCACGTGATGCAGATCCTGATCTTTTCTGCCATGGGTGCGCTTGCGATTGTGTTTGCGTCGTATGCCTTTCGTTTGCAGCCATTTAGCTATGTGTTCACGGGAGGTGGGGCGCGTTTCTGGTTTGCGTTGAGGCCGGCAAAGGCGTTCTTTTTCGATGTTTTCGATGGTCCAATCGTGGTGGCTTTGCTGGTATCCGTGGTGCTTTGGATGGGTGTGCGACGGAGCCGGTACTTCGGAAACACGGCGCCGTTGGCGGTGGCCGCGATCCTGCTCCCTTTGATGACGACGCAGATTGTCACCGCGCCATGGCTGTGGGCGATTCCGTTTCTGCTGACGTTTGTGGGCGGGGTGTTTGCGGATGCACTGGAGACGCGACAACGGAGGCTGTTTCTGACACTAACGGGGGGAGCGCTGGTGACGCAGGCCCTGGTGTGTATCGCGGCGCTGCCAACGATTGCGCGGCCTTAAGCGGCTGCTGGTGGTGGCCCTTGGTTCCCATGCGCCATAAAACCTCATCCGGACGTGTATATAAGCAGCAGGAACATCATTGCTTGAAGGGTTGGTGCGGTTTGGAACGAGGGCAGCTGGCGAGGCGGGTGGGATGTGGATGTGTGATGGCTGCGGTTCTTCTGGCGGGCGGATGCCGACGGCATCGGAAGACGACATCGCAGCCGAACACGGCGGAGTATGCGGGAAATCTGCAGACGCTTACGGAGCAGAGCCAGCTGGGCATGCTGCGGTGGCCCAACTACTCCGACTATCAGGCGGACGTGAAGGCGTTCTACGACGACCGCAACTACGAGCTTGCGTGGTCGCGCGACGGCAGGCCGACGGCTGCGGCTACGGGATTTATCGAGGCGTTTCGCGGAGCGGAGGCGAAGGGGCTTCGGCCGGACGACTACGATGCCGGGCGCTGGCAGGAGCGCGTGACCAAGCTGCGGACCAAGGATGCGGACGCGATTGCACAGTTCGACGTTGCGATGACCGTAAACGTGATGCGGTTCATCTCCGACCTGCGGATTGGGCGGGTGAATCCGTCGCACTTCAACTTCGCGATTGACACGCAGCAGAAGAAGTACGACCTGCCGGAGTTTGTGTCGGACCAGGCGGTTGATGCGAAGGATGTGGCGAAGCTGATCACGGCGGCGGAGCCTGACTCGGATGAGTACCGCTCGACGGAGGAGGCGCTGGGGCGCTACCTGAAGCTCGACCAGCAGCAGAGGTCGGCGGGGCCGGTGACCGAGCTGCCGACGGTGGCGAAGTCGCTGAGTCCGGGTGAGCACTACCCTGCGGCTGCGGCGTTGCGGACGCGGCTGGCACTGGAAGGAGATCTGCAGGACGACGGCGGATCCCCCGCAGACACCTCCAACGTGTTTGACGGCTCTCTTTCCGAGGCGGTGAAGAGCTACCAGACGAGGCATGGGCTTCCAGCCGACGGCAAGCTGACGGCCGCGACGGTGAAGAGCCTGAACGTGCCGATGTCGGAGCGAGTGGTGCAGCTCGAGAGCTCGCTGGAACGGTGGAGATGGCTGCCGGACCCATACCTGAAGGCGCGGTTGATGGTGAACCTGCCAGAGTTCGTTCTGCGGGGATATACGCCGCAGCACACGCGCGACTTTACGATGCGGGTTGTGGTGGGCAAGGTGGTGGGGGAGCACAGGACACCGGTGTTCACGCACATGATGAAGTACCTCATCTTCCGACCGTTCTGGAACGTGCCGGTGGACATTGTGAAGAAGGAGTTAGTGCCGCACATGCAGGCGAAGCCGGGGTACCTCGAGGCGAAGAATTACGAGGTGACGAATAACAGGGGAGAGGTGCAGACGGGCTACTCGCTGGAGAAGGTGGAACATGGGGGTTTGCTGGTTCGGGAGAAGCCGGGGCCGACGAACTCGCTGGGGCTGGTGAAGTTCATGTTTCCGAATCAGTACGACATCTATCTGCACTCGACTCCGCAGACCTCATTGTTTGAACGGACGCGAAGGGACTTCAGCCACGGATGCGTGCGGGTGCAGAAGCCGGAGGATCTGGCGGTGTGGGTACTGGATGGGCAGACGGATAAAGCGGGAGAGCCGTGGGACATCGAGAAGGTGAACGAGGCGATGCAGAACGGGGACGATAACAAGCAGGTGAACCTGAAGACACAGCTGCCTATCGTTATTTTTTATCTGACGGCGCACGTGGGGGATGACGGCAAGGTCGACTTTTTCGACGATATCTACGGCTATGACGCGGATATGCAGAAGGTGCTTGAGCAGGGGCCGCCCTATCCGACGAAGCCTGAACCTGTGCAGACGACGACGAAGCCGGGGGATACGGCGTAATATCGCTGCCCGGTGGACCCCTGGGGGTTTTCGATGAGCGAAGCCGGCGGCGGATCCCTGACCGGGATGACCTTGAGGAGCGAGATGGCACCGGCGGTCGCAGCGACGATTACGGTGCTTTGTTTCGCGGCGTGGCGGTTTTCTGAGAGCGTCTCCGGTGCTGGACGCCAGCCTTTCGTTCTGACGCTTGCAGCACTTGCAGCGTATGGGTGCGCCTCCATGTGGGCGTGGCTCAGTACGTCGGGCCAGGTTGCAACGGCGCTTGCTTTGGGCGCGAAGCTGGGTCTGTTTCTTGGTGCGTTGGCGGCGGTGAACCATCTGCTTGAATTTTTCGCCGATCTCCGGCCGCCGTTGCCGACCATTCTGGGTGTCGGCATGTGGGCTGTGCTGTTTTTGAGCTACGGTGCGGCGGGTTCCGCGGCATACCGGCGGTTGGGTGAGTTGCGATTCGCAGTGCTGGCGAGTGTATGGAGCGCGATTATCTGTACGGTCATCACTGTTCTCTTCGCGTCGGGGCTGGCGTTGCTGTTTATGCCTCGCATGAAAGACGTTCTGTCTGGGGATTTCGCGGGGAGCGGCATGACGGATGCGGGAGCGTACGTGATTCGGAACCTGTTTGATGCGGGCTCATCGCATCTGCTGATCTCGCCGGTGGTGGCCGTGATCACGGGTTTGACGGCTGCAGTGATCGGGTTGGTGTTGCGGCGTTTCAGTCGGCGCGGCAAGGCGCTGTTCGGATGTGGAGCCGCCATGCTTCTGGTGGCGGGCGTGGCCTCGATCCGGATGGCAACATCGCTCCAGCGTTCGGCGCGTCCACCGTACGTCTTGTTCGGTCTCCTGGCGCTGGGTCTTTCGCTGGCCTCTGTGTACCCGGTGGTGGTGTCGTTGCGTGAACCCGAGGCTGGCAGCGGAAGCGGCGGGGGAGCGATCGGCGTGAGATGGTAGTGCGGGTGAAATGGTGGGACGGGGGATGGAACTGCTGAAGATCTTTGCGGAGATTTGCCTCATCGAAAGAATCAGCCTGGGGTTTTTGTAAGTGGAAGAGGGTTTCCCGTTCTCATGCAATCACCTTGTGTGCGCGGCTCAGTAGAATCTGAAGGAGATGGCGGGCCAGAGTAAGACGAGGCAGCTAATTTCGAAAGACACCGAGCGATTCCGAGTGCTGCTGATGCAGTGGTATGGGAGGCATGCACGGGTTCTTCCGTGGCGAGGTGTTACAGATCCTTACCAGACGTGGGTGAGCGAGGTGATGCTGCAGCAGACGCGTGTTGCTGCGGTGATCTCGCACTACCAGGAGTTTCTGAGGAGATTTCCGACCGTTGTGGCGTTGGCGCTGGCCGAGGAGACGGAGGTCCTGGCGGCGTGGTCGGGTCTGGGGTACTACCGGCGGGCGAGGATGCTGCACAAGGCGGCACAGTTCCTTGTGAGGGAGCTGGGAGGTGTGCTGCCGTCCACCTCGGCTGAGCTGCGGACTCTGCCGGGAATTGGGGAGTACACCTGCGCGGCGATTGCGAGCATAGCGTTTGGCGAGAGCATAGCGGTGGTTGACGGCAATGTGGAGCGCGTCATTCTGCGGGTGAAGGGGCACGCGGAGGACGCGACGGCGGCGGGACGTGCGTTTGTCCAGAAGCACGCACAGACGCTGGTTCCGCCGAGTACGCGAGGGCGGCGCAGGAACGCTCCGGGGGATCACAACCAGGCGATGATGGAGTTGGGGGCGACGATCTGCCTGCCGCGATCTCCGCTGTGCCTGCAATGCCCGGTGTTTTCGATCTGCAAGACGCGCGGTGAGCACAAGACGCTGCCGCGGACGGCGCAGAAGAGCAAGAAGACGGCGTATCTGCTGTGTCTGCGGAAGCAGGGGACGGCGACCGAGGTTTTGCTGGTGCGGCGGCCGGAGACGGCAAGCCTGATGGCCGGGATGTACGAGCTGCCGCCGTTGCCAATGGACGCGGTCGAGGGCCGGGAGCCGGTGCTGCGGTTGCGTCACGCGATCACGACGACGAACTTCTATGTCCAGGTGTTTGCGCCGAGGGGAAGAGGGGACGCGGCGCTGCGATCTGCGGTGCCGGGAGCGACGAGTGATCTGAGCTGGGTACGAACGAAGAGCCTGCTGGAGCTTCCGCTGACAGGGCTGGCGCGCAAGGTGCTGCAGCGGCTGGACGTGATGGTGGTGAGGGCTCCGGAGCTGGCGTGAGTGGGCGCGGGTAGTCGCCTTATACTTGGCCATGGATCTGAGGGGTGATTTTGTGAAGAGTGCGGCGGCAGCGGTGGCGGTTGGGATGTGGGTTGGGGCGTTGGTTGGCGCGGCCGGGGCGCAGGTGGGTACGCGGGGCGGAGCAGCGGCGGGAGCAGGAGCGCCGCAGGCGTTGAAGGCGGCAGAGGCGACGATCGATCCGGAGAGGATCCGGGCCCACGTGAAGTTTCTGGCGGACGATCTGTTGGAGGGGCGGGGTCCGGGTCTGCGGGGAAGCGAGCTGGCGGCGAAGTACATTGCGACGCAGTTTGCGCTGGACGGTTTGAAGCCGGGCGGGGATAACGGGACGTTCTTCCAGCAGGTGAAGTTTGTGGGAATGAATGCGATTCCGGCGAAGACGCGGATGGAGCTGGACCCGAAGAGCGGACCGGCGATAAAGCTGACGTATGCGGAAGACTACACCGTGAGCAACCGGCAGCTGACGGAGACTGCGGAGATCGACGCGCCGGTGGTGTTTGTGGGGTACGGGATCCAGGCGCCGGAGTTTCAATGGGACGACTTTGCCGGGGTGGATGTGAAGGGCAAGGTGATCCTGTGCATTGTTGGGGATCCTCCGTCGGACGACCCGGCGTTCTTTGGGGGGAAGGCGCTGACGTATTACGGGCGGTGGACGTACAAGTTTGAGCAGGCGGCGCGAATGGGGGCGGTCGGGGCGTTGATCATTCACCGGACGGACCTGGCGAGCTATGGGTGGGAGGTGGTGCGGAACTCGAATACATCGGAGAAGACCTACTTGGCGGAGGACAAGAACCCACAGCTGAAGGCGGCGAGCTGGATTCAGCTGGAGGTGGCGCGAAAACTGTTCGCGGCCAGCGGCATGGGTTTGGAGAAGGAGATGGATTCGGCGGGCAAGCGGGGCTTCAAGGCGGTGGAGCTGCCGGTGCGGCTGAAGGCTCATGTGGAGAGCACGGTGCGGAGGTTTGAGTCGCCAAATGTTGTGGGGATCCTGCCCGGGACCCAGAAGGGACGGGACCAGGCGGTGATGTATACGGCGCACTATGACCACCTGGGTTTTGTGCCGGGGATGGCCGGAGACAATGTGCGGAACGGAGCGGCGGACAACGCGACTGGATGCGGGGTTCTGCTGGAGGAGGCGAGGGCGTGGAGCGCGATGGCGGTGCGGCCACCGCACGATGTGATCTTCGCCTCAGTGACGGCGGAGGAGCAGGGGCTGCTGGGAAGTGAGTACCTGGGACAGCATCCGCCGGTTCCGGCGGGTCAGATCACGCTGGACATCAACTACGACATGATTCTGCCGGTCGGAGTTCCGCAGGAGATCAATGTAAACGGGGCGCAGCGTACGACGTTCTACCCGGAGGTACAGGCGACGGCGAAACGGTTTGGGCTGGCGATCGTTCCGGATCCGAGGCCGGAGGCGGGTTCGTACTACAGGTCGGATCACTTCAGCCTGTCGCGGGTGGGGATCCCGGCGTTCTCGATCGACCTTGGGACGCTGTATGAGGGACACGATCGCGCGTGGGGTGAAGCGCAGGAGAAGGACTACAACGAGCACAGGTACCACAACTTCTCCGACAACTACACGGAGGACATGGACTTCCGGGGGAATGCGAAGCTCGCGAAGCTTGGGATGGAGCTGGGGTGGGAGGCGTTGAGCGCGCCGAAGGCGATCCAGTGGAAGTCCGGGGATGAGTTTGAGGCCGCTCGAAGGGCGTCGCTTCGTTAGGCCAGAGAAACGAGCGCGCTCCGCTATGGGAGCGCGCTCGTTCTGTTCTGTGAGGGCAGTGCGGGGGGCAAGCCGGATCAGGGTTGCGGGGTCGCGGCCTTCTCGGACTCCTGCACGGACTTGTTTCGCTGCTTGGTGACGTTGGCCTGGGCCTTTGCAGCCTTTGCGTTTGCTTTGGCGGCGTTCTCTTCATGCTTCTGCTGCTTGCGCTGCGCCTTCATCTCGGACTTGGTAAGGCCGGTGGACTGGGTGGTGGTGGTCGTCGTGGAGTTCTGCTCCACGGTTGGGGTTTGCGTTGTCACCGTGGTGGGCGAGGTCTGCGTGGTCTGGGTAGTTGTGCTCTGGGCGCTTAGAGCTGCGGTGGCGGTGAGTGCGAGGAAGGCAGCGTTTGTCGCGAAGATCTGCTTGCGGTTCATTGATTTCTCCTGGTTTCCCGGGTTTCCCCTCCAGCTGCTTTTGGAGGATGGAACGGGGTAGACGGGGCGGCGCGTGGAGCGGCCCGGGCACGTGTACACCTTGATAGATGAATATATGGGGTCCGGTGATGCTTTACGGTGACGGCCGGGCGCCCGGGAGAGCGGTTTGGGGCCGGGACGCATCGAATGAACAACATGTGGCCAGAGGCAGGTTGCACAAAGGAGATGGACGATGGATCGCAGCGCAAGCGCAGTGTGGCATGGCGGTTTGAAGGACGGCAAGGGAACGATCTCAACGCAAAGCGGGACCTTGAAGGAGGCGCAGTACAGCTTCAGCACGCGATTTGAGAACGGCGTGGGAACGAATCCGGAGGAGCTGATTGCGGCGGCGCACGCGGGCTGCTTCACGATGGCTCTGAGTGCGCAGTTGACGGACGCGAAGATGGTGCCGGACACGCTGGAGACTACGGCAGTCGTGACGATGGAGAAGACGGACGATGGGCCGACGATCACGAAGATCCATCTGACGACAAAGGCGAAGGTGCCGGGCGCCGAGAAGGAGAAGTTCGATGAGCTGGCGAAGAAGGCGAAGGAGGGCTGCCCGATCTCGCGGCTGCTGAAGGCGGCGGAGATCACGCTGGACGCGCAGCTCGTTTAGACAACGGACTTGAGGTAAGAGACGAGAGGGGCCAATGTCTGCCGACGTTGGCCCTTCTTTCGTTAACGATGAAAGCTGCGGCGGGAACCAAATTGCTGACGAAACTGTGACACCCCTCTGACAACTCCCGGAGCTCGGCGAAGTAGCTTTGCATACACGTTCCGGCATGGTGCTGGAGCGGTAGAGCAGGTCAACAGCTACAGACGGAGTTTCATATGCGAAGCGAGAGGATGAGCGATGGATTTGAGGGCAGTTGCCCAAGAGATGTGAGCCATGCAGTTCAGGAGAGGAGGCAGCTAGGGCGCCGAACTTTTCTCAAGGGCGTTGGCCTGGCGGGGGCCGGGGGCGCCTTGCTGCCGGCGAGCCTGCTTCTGGAGCACGGCGCCGAGGCGGAGGAAGAGGGAGGCAGGCTGAGCCGAGGAGACGCGGCCATTCTGAGGTTTCTGGCTGCGGCCGAGATCATTGAGACGGATCTATGGCAGCAATATAACGAGTTGGGCGGTGTGCAGGATGACGAGGTGCCGGGCGGAAGCGGGAGCCCGCTGTACACGAAGGCGCTGCAGGTTCTGGATGGCGACATGCCTCAGTACATCCACGACAACACAGAGGATGAGTTCACGCATCAGGATTTCATCAACGCGTACCTGAAGGCGAAGGGTGCGGATACGGTGGACCTCGACCGCTTTCGGACGCTGCCCAGCAGCAGGGCGACGGGCGCACAGCAGATTGGCCGGCTCACAAACCTGATGAAGCTGACTGTGGATACGAGCTGGTGGACGCGGTACCGTAGCCGCGATCACAACCCTGATCTGGATCCGGGATTTGCATTTCCGCAGGCGATCCCCGGCCTGGCTGCCGGCCAGTTTCCAGCGATCCCGAGGGACGACAATGACCTGATGCCGCACGCGCATATCCAGGCGATTGCGAATACGGCGGGATTTCATTTCTGTTTTATCGAGCAGGGAGGAACGAGCCTTTATCCGTCACTGGCGCAACGGGTCACCAGCCTGGAGGTTCTGCGGATACTGCTTGCGATCGGGCCGACGGAGATGGCGCACTTCCAGACATGGCACGACAAGGCCGGGAACATCGAGGTTCTGACAGATCCGACGAATGGCCTGGTGTTTCCTGATCTGAACGCACCTCCGTCTGGAGGCGAAGACTTCCAGACGAACCTGATTATGCCGGAGCCGTCGCCGTTCCTCAGCCGGCGCTTTCCGGTGTGCTCGATCGTGCGGCCGACAGAGACGAAGGGAGCAGCGATGGGAGCGGCGAAGTCGCTGGTTGCGGACGGGCTGTTTCTGGGGCAACCGAAGCAGTTCTACGAGCTGCTGCGGGATCTGGCAGAGGACGCCGATGAGGCACGCCGGGGTGGCTTCGACGCATAGAAGGAGCGGAGGCCTGGGCGGCGCTACAGTTTGCCCGCCGTCCAGGCCTCGTTTCAGTTGAGGTGGATCACAAGATCTTCGCCGTGAATGGTTTCTTTCAGCGGAGTTAGAGGTAGCTGAGCCACCAGTCGTTGCGGCTGGACTTCAGACGGCTGAACCAGAGGCAGGGTACGTACATCGCGAGGACCACGGCGATCCAGAAGACGTAGATGACGGGGAGGCCCTGGCTGAAGCCGGGCGGCGGGCCGGCGAAGCTCTGCGTGGCGAGCGAGGCGTGTGATCCGGCGCGCCACCAGAGCAGGGCGACCGCGTGAATGAGGTAGATGTGCACGACGAAGTAGAAGAAGGGAACGCGGCCGAAGATCTCAAGCGGACGGCGGAGAGCTGCGAGTGAGTCGCGCTGGATGGCTCGATCTATCAGCGCGAAGAGCAGAAGGAGCACGCCAAGCGTCACGAGCAGGAACTGAAGTGAGGGTGGGTACTTGTCGACGACAAGGAACGACATGAGGGTGTGGCTGAAGGTCGGCAGGTGATGGAGGTGATTGCTGTCGCCGTATGCGCCGCTGAAGCGCAGAGCAGCGAAGGCGAGGAGTGAGAGCGAGCCGAGCAGGGCACATAAGCGCTGCCGTCGAGGGGCATCGAGCGTAGTGACCTGTCCGAACCAGTAGCCGAGCGCCATGACTCCGCACCAAGGGATGATTGGGTAGGCGACAAAGGCCTGCAGGCCTGAGGGGAGGTGCAGGGGGCCGAGCTGGTGGAGGAGCAGCCAGGCGTTGTACCCGGAGCCGAGCGCGTCTGCGTTGACGTGGTCGAGCAGGTTGTGGAGCAGGACGACGGCGGCCCCGAAGGCGCCTATGACGACGGTGGGTGCTCCCTGCAAGGCGGCAAGCACGAGCATGGAGGCACCGATTGCGGCGATGACCTCGAAGAGCGGGTTGCGGAGGCTAAAGGTCAGGCCGAAGCTGACGAGGGTGAGGTCGAGCAGGATGAGCCAAAGGCCGCGCGTGAGGAGAAGCCTGGTGATTTGCCCGCGCGTTTTGCCGCGCTGCCGCTGGAGATAGACGGAGGTTCCGGCGAGTGCGACGAAGCCGGGAGCGCACAGGTGTGTGATCCAGCGGGTGGCGAAGAGTGCGGGCCAGGAGTTGACCGGATCGGTCGCGTTGACGCCGGCGTTGGAGAGGTATTCGCGGGTGTGGTCGAGCGCCATGATGACCATGAGCAGACCCCGGAGCACGTCGACAGCTTGAAGGCGCCGACGTGTTGGTTGAGTGGGAATGGGTCCGTCGAGCGGGCGAGTCACGGGAAGCATGCGATCCAGATTAGCTGACGAGTCGGATCCCTAGTGGCTGTGCCCGTGATGATGGTGGTGCGCATGTGCGCCGACGGCCTCGAGCTCGGGCGGAGCGCTGCAGCCGTGGGTGGTCTCGCAGCCGGTGGTTTCGAACTGGATGGTGGTGTGGTGGATGTGGAACCTGCTGGCGAGGGTGCACTTGATGCCTTCGAGGATGTCGCCGCACTCGGACATGGGCATCTCTTCGATGGTGACGTGGCTGGCGAGCGCGTGGGATTGCGAGCCGAGGCTCCAGACGTGGAGATCGTGGACGTTGAGGACACCGGGCACGGCCTGCATGGCGAAGCGGACGTCGGAGAGCTCGACCGAGCGGGGTGTGCCTTCGAGCAGGATGTTGAGGGTCTCGCGAACGATGGCGGCGGAGCTCCAGAGGATCATGGCGGCGATGAGGATGGAGAGGACGGGATCGATCCAGGTGAAGCCGGTGAAGAGGATGCCGGCGGCGCCTGCGATGACGGCGGCGGTAGACAGGGTGTCTCCGAGCATGTGGAGGAAGACGGAGCGGATGTTGACGTCGCCGGAGAAGCGCCAGAGCAGGGTTGCGATGGCGCCGTTCATGAGGACTCCGGCGGCGGCGACGTACATCATCAGGCGCGGCTGGACGGCCACGGGAGCGGTGATGCGATGGATGGCGGCGATGGCGATCCAGCTGGCCAGGACGATGAGGGTGAGGGCGTTGACGAAGGCAGCGAGTACGCCTGCGCGCTGGTAGCCGAAGGTCTTCTCGTCGGTGGCGGGTCGTGCCTGGAAGTAGACGGCGAGCGAAGAGAGAGCGATGGCGAGGAGGTCGGAGAGGTTGTGGCCGGCCTCGGACATGAGTGCGAGGGAGTGGGCGCGCAGGCCGAAGTAGAAGGTGGCGAGGACGTAGGCGGAGGTCGCGACCATCGAGATCTTGAGGACGTTCTGGATCCTGCGATTTGGCGAGGCCACCATGTGCATAGTACGAGTCTAGACCGCGTTGGATGCGGACAACAACGGTGTTGCCGGGGTGTGTGGACGGGATGAAGGAGGTGGGGCGCCGCTACTGGTCGCCGGGGATGGCGACGGGCGCTATGGGGTGTTCGTGGTCGATGCGGAGGCCGCTCCAGCTTTCGGCGACGACGATGGAGTTGCCGGGGTTGCGGGGGTCGAAGCGTACCTGAACGGGGAGGTCGATGCGAACGTCGCGGACGTGCTCGCTGAGCGGGCTGACGTCCTGGGCGCACTCGTAGGTGACGCCGGCGGCGCGGTAGCGGTAGATGAGGGTGTTGGGGATGGGGCCGGGGGTGCCGGTGGCCCAGTGTGTCTCGGTGATGCTGCCATCGACGATGCGGCCGGTGGAGGCGAGGAGGTTGCGACGATCGCGCTCAAGCTCCTCGGCTGAAGGTCTTTTGCGGGTGAGGGCGACGGAGGTCACGGCGGCAGTCGCGGCGAGCGTGAATGCGACGCCGGTAAGGAGCCTGGGCGAGCGGAAGAGGATCCCGATATGCGATGGGAGCGAGAGGAGCATATCCGGCCTCAGCATAACGTATTGAGGGGAATGCGCGGGTAAACGCCCTCGATGGGGCGACGGTATACTGAGCGTTGGCTTATGAAGAGATATCGTGATGGAACGGAATCGGCCGGGGTGGTGAAGCGGGCTTCGCCGGAAGAGCAGCGGCCGTCGATGGGGGTCGCCGGTGGGCAAACGGGGCACCCGCTGGATCTGGGCGAGGGCCGGCGCGTGCGGTCGACCACGGTTATCTGCGTACGGCGGGGCGGAGCTGTGGTGATGGCGGCTGACGGCCAGGTGTCGATCGGGTCGACGGTGATGAAGCACTCGGCGAAGAAGATCCGCAAGTTGTACCAGGACAAGGTGCTGGCGGGATTTGCGGGATCGACGGCGGATGCGTTCAGCCTGTTTGCGCGGTTTGAGACGAAGCTGGAGCAGTATGCGGGCAATCTGGGCCGCGCGGCTGTGGAGCTGGCGAAGGACTGGCGGACGGACAAGATGCTGCGTCAGCTTGAGGCTCTGCTGATCGTTACGGATTCGAAGCAGACGTTTCTGCTGAGCGGGAACGGGGATGTGATCGATCCGGACGAGGGGATTGCGGTGATTGGGAGCGGCGGGAGCTACGCCCTGGCGGCGGCGCGGGCCCTGATGGACAACACGGAGATGGGCGCACGGGAGATTGCGGAGAAAAGCCTGTTGATTGCGGGACAGATCTGTTTGTATACGAATGACCGGATCATGGTGGAAGAGTTGAAGGCGGAATAGATGGCGATTTATTTACCGGGGACGGCTGAAGACCAGGCGCTTGCGCTGGATGAGATGACTCCGCGCGAGATTGTGGCGGAGCTGGACAAGTATGTCGTGGGTCAGGCGGCGGCCAAGCGGGCGGTAGCGATTGCGTTGCGGAACCGGATGCGACGGCAGAAGCTGTCGCCGGAGCTGGCTGACGAGATCATGCCGAAGAACATCATCATGATCGGGCCGACGGGTGTGGGCAAGACGGAGATTGCTCGGCGGCTGGCGAAGCTGACGAACTCGCCGTTCCTGAAGGTGGAGGCCTCGAAGTTCACAGAGGTCGGCTACGTGGGGCGGGATGTGGAGTCGATTGTGCGTGATCTGGTGGAGATCGCGATCGATATGGTGCGCGAGGAGAAGCTGGAGGAGGTGGAGGACAAGGCGGAACTGGCGGCAGAGGATCGTCTTCTCGATCTGCTGCTTCCGCCGAGCCCGGCGGGAACGGCGGCGGCGGCTAATGCGGCGGCGGCGACACAGGAGCCTGGCACGAACGTGATCCAGCTGCCGTCGTCGATGGATACGACCTCCCCGGATCATGTTTCGGTGGCGGCGGGTGAGGGGAGCGAAGGGCGCTCCAAGGAAGGCAACGAACAGACCAGCCACGACCGGACGAGGGAGAAGCTGCGGCAGCAGTTCCGCGAGGGCAAGCTGGATGAGCGCATGGTGGAGCTTGACGTGCGGGACCGGACGCAGGCGAGCTTTGAGGTGATTACGAACCAGGGCGCGGACGAGATGGATGCGAGCAGCTTCAAGGATCTGTTGCCCGGGCTGTTTGGGCAGCGGACGAAGAAGCGCAAGATGAAGGTTGCGGAGGCGTTCGACTATCTGGTGCAGGAGGAGGAGGGCCGCCTGATCGATATGGACCAGGTGACGCGGCTGGCGGTGGAGCGTGTGGAGGACTCGGGCATGGTCTTCCTGGATGAGATTGACAAGATCGCCGGGCGCGAGGGCGGGCACGGGCCGGATGTGAGCCGCGAGGGTGTGCAGCGGGACATTCTGCCGATCGTCGAGGGCACGACGGTGAACACGAAGTACGGCATGGTCTCGACGGATCACATCCTGTTTATCGCGGCGGGTGCGTTCCATGTATCGAAGCCGAGTGACCTGATTCCCGAGTTGCAGGGGCGCTTTCCGATCCGGGTGGAGCTGCAGTCGCTGACGGTGGATGACTTTGTGCGGATTCTGACGGAGCCGAAGTCTTCGCTGGTGAAGCAGTCGACCGCGATGCTGGAGACCGAGGGTTTGAAGCTGGAGTTCACCAAAGAGGCGATTCTCGAGATGGCGCAGTTTGCCTTTCGGGTGAATGAGACGACTGAGAATATCGGCGCGCGGCGGCTGCATACGATTCTGGAGCGGGTGCTCGACGAGATCAGCTTCCAGGCGCCGGATCTGTTCAAGAGCCCACGGGCGGAGGTGACGCAGGAGGGCGTGGTGGCGGAGATTGGAGCGTCGGTTCCGCTGAAGGGGGAGCCGGCCGTGCCCTCGCCGCCGCTGCCTGTGATCGAGCGACAGACGGCTGCCGGTGTGGAGAAGGTGATCGTGGTTGACCCGGAGTATGTGCGGCAGCAGGTGGCATCGATCGTGAAGGACCAGGATCTTTCACGGTATATTCTGTAGCTGCATGCTCACTACATCTCCGGAGAAGCACTGGGCCGGATCTCGCCCGGCGTTTTCCGCGCGACGACCCGCATCGCTTTCTTGAGACGCCATCGAGATCCGATCCAGAAACCCCTGCCCAGGAGCTAAGCTGCCCGTTTCTCCCCAACCCGAGACATCCAGATCACGGACGGCAGATAGCCCATCCCGCCTTCTTCAACTTCTGGAGAGGTCGTGGTGGATATACGCGATTCTGGCCCTGCTCGTGACCGTTCTGTCTACACCCTTCGATGTGTACCAGATCGACGGCGATGCGGTCGGGTACATGGACATCTCGGACTACATTCTCGGGCGGCATTGGAGCCTGGTGGTGAACGGGTACTGGCATCCACTGTACCCCGCAGTCCTCGCTCTTGGTCAGCGGTTGTTCCATACGACAAGGGCCACGGAATTGTCGGCGTTTTACTGGATGAGCGACGCTATTTTTTTGCTCGAGATCCTGAGCATGGTGGCCTTCGTGGGCGGGCTGTGCCGAGTGCGGGCTCGACTCGCAGGAGGGGCCTCGAACTTCCTCCTTGGGACACCGGCGCTGCAGTTCTTCGGGTTAGGCTTGCTGGTCATCGCCGCGCAAAGAGAGCTCTCGCCGGGGAAGATCCGGCCCGACGCGCTGCTGCAGGCATTGCTCCTGCTTGGTGTGGCAGGGATGGCCAGGTACCTCGCCACAGATCGCCTGCGGTATGCCGCATTGATGGGCGCTTCACTGGGACTAGCGTACCTGACGAAGTCCTTCGCGTTGGCGTTCATGTTGTCCTGCGTCCTGATTCTTGTAGTCTCCGGATCTCTGCTGCTCCGGCACTCGCTGCGACGGATCGCGATCTCGACCGTGGTCGTTCTGCTGTGTTTTGGTGTTATTGCCGGGCCCTACATCGCCGCACTCTCGAAGCAGCACCACCGGCTGGACATGGGCGACTCTGGTGCGCTGAACTACGCGTGGTTCATCGGGAACACGGAGAAGATGCATCTGGAACCATGGATGAAGGACTCTTTCGGCACCTCGGCCGTGCATCTGGCGCATCCTGAAAAGCAGCTTCTGGCGGATCCGCCGGTATACAGCTTCCGGGATCATCCGGGGGGCACCTATCCGCCGTGGTTCGACCCGGCGTACTTCAACGAAGGCGTTGTGCCCCACGCAGGCCTGATGCAGGGGGTACCGCACATGGCGAGAAACGTTGTGCTGGCTCTCCGATATGTGTTCGATCATCTTGAAGGGTGGATCGTTCTGACGATGTTTGCGGCATGTGGCGTACCTCTGCTGCGGAGATCGCGCGAGCGCAAGTTCGCACTTCCGTTCGT
Source organism: uncultured Acidobacteriaceae bacterium (assembly GCA_963719405.1). GTDB lineage: Bacteria > Acidobacteriota > Terriglobia > Terriglobales > Acidobacteriaceae > Edaphobacter. The sequence continues at coordinate 1,973,951 of OY970381.1, read as the reverse complement.
GGCAACCGGCCTTGCGGTGTGGGGGATCTACGGGCTGGTCAATGTGGAGCAGCGCTATGTCACGGTCGGGTACTTGATGTTCATGCTCCCACTTTTCGCGAGCCTGCAAGGGGCGGGGAGGGCCGGTGAGCGGGATGACGAGACTGGCGGGATGCCAAGATCGGGTGCGATGACGGGTCTTGCCGCTGCTGTCGTGATGACGATGGCTCTGCTGGCAGCGGGTGAATCGGTGAGGCTGCTGTTGATCGCGCGAAGAATGCAGTCGATCGCCAAGGCTCCGGGCGGCTGGTATAACGCAGATGTTTTCTCTGCCGGCGAGGCTCTGAGGCATATCGGGCTGCAGAACAACGCGGCGATCGGATGCATCGGCCGAAGTGCCTGCCTGATTGACACATACACGTCCCGGCTGGCGGGTGTGCACATCACGTCCGAGATTTACATGCCGGAGGAACCAGTACAGAACTTCATCGCAAGGGAGGGGGCGCCCAAGATGCAAATTGCGGCCGACGTGATGCGCCGGGAGGGAGCTGAGGTGATCCTTGGCTCGTTCGACCTAAGCTCACCGATGCCCGTGCCGTCGGAGTGGCACAGGCTGGGCGGATCGAGCTTCTTTTACCTTGATCTGCGGGATCCGTCGATCCTGCGCAGCAGCCGATCGGCATTGGTGGGAGAGAACCGAGGGGTTGCTGGATTATGACGCTGGCGAGAACCACGAACGGCGAGGTGGAACTGAGTATCGTGATGCCGTGCTTGAACGAGGCCGAGACACTTGCGGTCTGCGTAGACAAGGCTCTGGCTGCACTCCAGCGGAGCGGCATCATTGGCGAGGTGATCGTTGCTGATAATGGGTCTACGGACGGGTCGCAGGGAATCGCGGAGGAGCACGGCGCACGCGTAGTTCTGGTGCCGGTGCGCGGATATGGGGCGGCCTTAAGTGCCGGGTTCCAGGCCGCAAGGGGCGAGTACATCCTGATGGGGGACGCGGACGACAGCTACAACTTCGGAGACGCGCCCGTCTTCCTCGCCAAACTGCGCGAAGGGTACGACCTCGTGATGGGCAATCGGTTTCGCGGTGGGATCGGGCCGGGTGCGATGCCGTTTCTGCACCGGTATCTCGGAAACCCGGTGCTCAGCCTTCTGGGCCGTGTGCTGTTCAAGGCGCCAGCCAAGGACTTCCACTGTGGTCTGCGGGCCTTGAGCCGGTCGGCGTGGGACCGATTGGACCTGCGTACGACGGGCATGGAGTTTGCGAGCGAGATGGTGGTGAAGGCCTCACTGATGGACCTCCGCATCTCGGAGGTGCCTACAACACTTCAGAAGGACGGCCGTTCGCGGCCACCGCACCTTCGGACGTGGAGGGACGGTTGGCGACATTTGCGATTTCTGCTGATGTATTCCCCGCGTTGGCTGTTCCTATACCCTGGGCTCTTTCTGATGGTGATCGGCTTCCTGGCACTGGGCTGGCTGGTCCCGGGCGAGAGGGCGTTCGGCAATGTGCATCTGGGTGTGGACACGCTGGCGTACGCGGTGGCGGCGATCCTGCTTGGCTTTCATGCGGTGTTCTTCGCGGTGGCGGCAAAGGTGTTCACGATCACCGAGGGTCTGCTGCCCGAGGACGAGTCGTTCTCGCGGTGGTTTCGCTACATCTCGCTTGAGACAGGTCTGCTGGCGGGCGCTGTCCTGATGCTCGCAGGTGCGGGGATACTAATTTGGAGCCTTGCAATCTGGCGCAGCGCAAACTACGGGCATTTGCCGCCGGTCGAGATGATGCGGCTGACGCTGCCAGCTGTGCTCTGCCTGATGCTGGGCGCGGAGGTTTGCCTGGCCAGCTTCTTCTTGAGCATGCTTGGGATGAAGCGCCGCTAGGGCAGGATGCAAGAAGAAGGGCAGCCGCTCCAGCGGCTGCCCTTCTTCTTTGAGGGTACGCGGTCCGATCAGGCGTTGACCGTCTGTTTCTCGCCGATCTCGCTGAGGCGCTTGGCGAGGAGCTGTTCGAGGTCTTCGAGAGCCTTGGAGAAGCCTTCGATGCCTTCCTTCAGCTTGTCGTGCGCCATGCGATCTTCGGCGTGCATCTTCTCGAAGGTGGCCTGATCGATGGTCATCTTCTCGATCTGCATGCCCTTTGCCTGCTCGGGGTCGAGCTTGCGGGGCAGATCGCCCTGAGCCTGATCGAGCTCACCGAGGAGCTTGGGTGAGATGGTGAGGAGATCGCAGCCGGCCAGCTCAGTGATCTCGCCGGTGTTGCGGAAGCTGGCGCCCATGACGACGGTCTTGTAGCCGAACTTCTTGTAGTAGTTGTAGATGGTGGTGACGGACTGAACGCCGGGATCTTCGGCGCCGATGTAGTCCTTGCCGGTGTCCTTCTTGTACCAGTCCAGGATGCGGCCGACGAACGGCGAGATGAGGGTGACGTTCGCTTCGGCGCAGGCGATGGCCTGATGGAGACCGAAGAGAAGGGTCATGTTGCAGTGGATGCCCTCTTTTTCGAGGATCTCCGCGGCCTTGATTCCCTCCCAGGTGGAGGCGATTTTGATCAGAACGCGATCGCGGGAGATGCCGGCCTGATCGTACTGGCGGATGATGTCGCGGGCCTGGTCCATCGTCTTTTCGCGATCGAAGGAGAGGCGTGCATCGACCTCGGTGGAGACACGGCCGGGAACGATGTCGAGGATCTTGCGACCGAAGGCAACGGCGAGCGTCTTGAAGGCGAGGGCGGCGATGTCTTTGTCGGAGGCTCCGTCGCCGGCCGACTTGCGCGCGTGCTCCAGAACGTCATCGACGACCTGCTTGTACTCGGGCATGCCGGCTGCGGCCTGCAGGAGGGAGGGATTGGTGGTCGCGTCCTGTGGCTTGAACTTCTGAATTGCGTTGAAGTCGCCTGTATCGGAGACGACGGTAGTCATGCCGCGAAGCTGTTCGAGAAGAGACGCCATGGAGATAACTCCTTGCTTACAGTTCTTATTTTATCGCAGTGTAGCGCGGCCTGCAGATTGTTGAGGCGGCGCAGATGGATGTGAGCGGCTCAGTCCGGCTGGGCGACGTTTTCGAGCACGCCGAGCCCCTGTATGGTGACTTGGATGCGATCTCCGGGCGCGACGGCGCCGACGCCAGCGGGAGTGCCTGTGGGGATAAGATCGCCGGGCTCAAGCGTGGCGAAGGCGGTGATGTAGCGAAGCAGATCGGGGATGGCGAAGATGAAGTCGGAGGTGGAGCCTGTCTGCTTCAGATCGCCATTGACGTGGGTTGTGACGATGACCGGGTCTCCGGCGACGGGGTCGATTTCGTCCGAGACGATTGGGCCGACGGGGCAGAAGGTGTCGAAGCCTTTGCCGCGGGTCCACTGACCGTCGCTCTTCTGGAGGTCGCGGGCGGTGACGTCGTTGACGCAGACGTATCCGCGGATGTACTGGCGCACGTCCTCGTCCTGGCCGATGTTGCGGCAGCGTTTGCCGATGACGATTCCGAGTTCGCCCTCGAAGTCCACTCGTTTGGAGAGCGCGGGCATACGGATGATGCCACCGGAGCCGAGCAGCGATGACGGGGGTTTGAGGAAGGTGAGCGGCTCCTTTGGGACCTCGTTTCCGAGTTCGGCGGCGTGGTCACGATAGTTGCGGCCGACGCAGACGATCTTGGAGGGGGCGACGGCTGGAAGCAGGCGAAGTTTTGCGATGGGTGTGGGATCGAAGCCCAGGGGGCGGGCGGTCTGGGCGGCGAGATCCTCCTCGGGTGCGGGCATTGGAGCGACGGCCCAGAGCTCTCCGTCGCGCTCTTCGACGAAGGCGTAGTAGGAGATGCGGTGGTCGTCATGGGCGGTGGAGAAGCGGCAGTATCGCATGGTGGGATACAGCTTAGCGGGTTCCGGGTGTCTCCTGCACCTGATTGCCGGGGGCGCTCTCGTTTCCGTTGGTGTCGACGGAGGTGACGCGGTAGGCGTAGCGCATACCGGCACGCGCGGCGGAGTCGCTGAAGGAGGGGACGGGGATGGGGGCGGAGTTGAGGCGCTGCCAGGATCCGGCGGCCGCGGCGGGCAGGAGCTCTGATCGGTAGACGTTGTAGCCGGCCAGATCGAGCTCTTCACCGGGACGCCAGGAGAGATCGATCGAGGGCGAATCGGCGCCTCCCGGGGCTGCTTCCAGGCCGGTGGGAGGCCGGGGCGGAAAGGTGCTGAGGACCTTGACGGTGATGGGGTTCGAGACGGAGCTGTGGATCTCCACGGTGTGCCCGTCGAGCAGGAGAGATCGAGTGCGCTGGCCGGTGTAGCGGTATGTCGCTCCCTTTTGGGCGGTCTGGTCCAACGTGCCACCGGCGTCGGGCTGCCCGTCGGGTTGTGCGCTTAGACGAGCTTCCGGGGATGGTGTGATTGATGCTCCCAATCCGGGTTTCCGGGGCTTCGACGTTGCGGGGGAGGAGGGCGGCGCGAGATCCGTCCGGGCGAGTTGTATGGCGGCCGGTGCGGGATCGGGTGTCCACTGGAGCCGGATGCCGGCGCGTATGGGCGTGGCGACGAGGTTCGCCAAGGTTGGGGGAGCGGCCCCGGTGGCTGAGAAGGCTTCAGAAGAGCGGCCTGCGGAGCGGCCCGCGGCGTTCAGGAGCTCGACACGATAGGCGAGGAGACCTGCGGGATCGGCGGTAAGCGTGGCGGGAAGCGCGTCATTGGCTTCTGATGGGCCGGGTCGAACGGCGATGCGGGCGATCTCTACACAGGGTATGTGGGGATCCGGAGGGGACAGCACCTCACGGCAGATGACGGCGGAGATCTGCGGCTGAATGGGGAGGTTGTCTGTGGTGGAGGAAGGGGTTGTCCAACGGAGATGGACGCTGTTGCCGACGCGCCCCGCGGAGAGATCGGTGGCGACCTCCGGGAGATGGAGCGACGGTGGCTTGGGCTGGCCGGGGCTGGCGCAGCCAATGAGGGCGGCCATCGCCGCCGTGACAAGGATCAGCCGAGCAGTGAGGGCGGTTTGCGTGCCGTGATTGCGCCTCTTCCGCTGAGCCATCTGAGACAGGCTAGCATTGGGCGACGAAGCGGTGCATGCGATGGTGTGCCTGCCGCTGCGAGGTCTTCAGGTCTGGAGAAGCGTCAGTAGCCGCGTCAGTAGCCGGCGGCCTTTCCGAAGGAGCGGCGGGAGTCGTGTCCTCCCAGGATCTCGTGGGTCCTGGCGTCGATGGCGATCAGCTCGTTGTCGCCCCATGTTCCGGGGGAGTGCTCGTCGGCCGCCATCTGGCGATTGGTGTGGTAGCCCATTGCGGCGAGCTGCTCGGCGACGTCAGCGGGAAATGTGCGTTCGAGATCGAGGCGATCGGGGAGGTACTGGTGGTGGAACCGGGGTGCGTCGGCGGCTTGTTGGATGTCCAGGCCGTTGTCGAGAACGGAGACGATGTCGTTCGCGACGGTGGTGATGATTGTCGATCCACCGGGTGTTCCGAGTACGAGGCGAAGCTTGCCGGCGTGGCGGCCGTGCGGTGCAGTGGTGACGATGGTTGGGGTCATGGCGGAGAGGGGACGCTTTCCCGGAGCGATGGCATTCGCGGGGCCCTGGATGAGGCCGTAGGTGTTGGGGACGCCCTGCTTGGAGGCGAAGTCGTCCATCTCGTTGTTCATCAGGAAGCCGAGCGGGCCGATGGTGACGCCGGAGCCGAAGGTGCCGTTGAGGGTATAGGTGCTGGCGACGGCGTTGCCCCATCTGTCGACGATGGAGAAGTGGGTGGTCTGGGTGGACTCGTGGGTGTCGGGAGCGAGCTGCGGCGGTGGGGGGAGGAAGTTAGCGGGGCGAACGAGATCGGCGGAGGATGTGGGGCGCTCGGGCTGGATTGAGGATCGCCATGCAGCGGCGTAGGCGGGGCTGAGGATCTGCTGGGCCGGGATGGGTGTGAAGTCGGGATCGCCGAGGTAATCGGCGCGGTCCATGTAGGCGCGGCGGAAGGCTTCGGTGATGATGTGGACCTGCGGGGCGGAGCGGTCAGGCGTGGCGGCGCCGCCGGGGCCGAGTTTTGAGAGATTGTACGTGGAGAGGATGTTGAGGATCTCGACGAGGACGATACCGCCCGAGGACGGGGGCGGTGCGGTGATGATCTCGTAACCGTGATAGTTACCGATGACAGGAGCGCGTTCCTTGACCTGATAGGCGGCGAGGTCGGCCTCGGTGATGAGGCCGCCACCTTTCTGCATCTCGGTGGCAAGCGTGCGGGCGAGATCGCCGTGGTAGAAGCTTGCGGGGTCACTGGCGATGCGCCTGAGGGTGGCTGCGAGGACCGGTTGCTGGAAGCGGTCGCCGGCCCGGAAGAGATTGCCGTCGCGCTGGAAGATGTGCGCGGACTCGGGGAAGCGCGTCAGGCCGGGAGACTCGAGGTTGTGGGCCTCTTCGGAGGAGAGGACGTAGCCATCGGTGGCGAGGCGGATGGCGGGTGCCATGTCTTTGGCGAGGGAGAGCTTGCCATAGTGGGACTGTGCGTAGACGAGGCCGGCGACGGTTCCGGGGACACCGGAGGCCTTGTAGCCGACGAGTGAGAGGCCGGGGATGACGTTTTTCCCGGAGTCAAGGTACATGTCGCGCGAGGCGGATGCGGGAGCTTTTTCGCGGTAATCGAGGAAGTGGAGGTCCCATTCGCGATGGTTCCTGGCGCGGATGAGCATGAAGCCGCCGCCGCCGATGTTGCCGGCCTGGGGGTAGACCACGGCCAACGCGAAGCCGACGGCGACGGCGGCGTCGACGGCATTGCCGCCCTGCTTCAGGATTTCAACGCCGGCGTCTGAGGCGTCGTGCTGAATGGTGACGACCATGGCGTGGCGGGTGCGGGCCGGGGGTGAAGGCGCGACGCCCGAAGCAGCATGGGCCGGGGAGGCGATCGAGAGGGAGTAAGCAGCGAGGAGGGCGGCAGCGGCGGCATGGCAGAGATTGCGGGACGGCAAAGCTGGGCTCCTGATTGCGTACTGTCTGCGGGATCTCGTGAGCATATATGGAGCGAGGGATAGATCGGCGCGGACGGCGAAAGGCGCTTCAGCGCCACTTCCTCCCGAGCCTGTACGTCCCGACGCATGGACGCTGGGATTGGGGTTATCGCCGAGGAGACTTGCCGTGATTGTCGGCGGTGGATCTCCGCTGACGCTGCTGAGGGTTGGACGGATGGCGCTCTCTAGAGGCGGCCGAGGGTGGCCTGGTCGCCGCGACCGGAGAAGAATCGATTCAGGGCAGCGGTGAAGAGATTGCGGTCTTCGGGCCTTTCGGCGGCCTGGGCGAAGAGGCTGATGGAGGAGTGGAACTTGAGATTGTCGGGGTAGCCGAAGATCTGCTCGACGGAGCGGTTCTCTACAGCGTTGACGAGGGCGGTGCACTCGCACAGGCGCGGTCCGAGGACGGGGTGAGCGAGGTAGGCGCGTGCTTCGGCGAGGTCCGAGATCGCGAAGCGCTGGGCCATGGGGGAGGAGCCGAGGCCCTGGATCTGCGGAAAGATGAACCACATCCAATGCGAGCGCTTTTGCCCGGCGGATAGTTCGGCGCGGACCTGGGTGTAGGTGGAGGCCTGAGCGTCGATAAATCGCTGGAGATGGAAGGGGTCGTCAGTCATCGAGCCTCCGTGGGGTTACCAGAGAAAGGGATGTTCGGGCGGGGCCAGGCGATGTCTGGGCAGGTGTTTGGGAAGGTGTACGGGGAGGTCACTTGATTTCGGAGGCGGGGTCTGGGGAGATCGGGAGGAACTTTAGAATAGGCGGATGGCCACGCGGATTCGATCATTTTCGAAGGTGAACCTCGGCTTGCGAATCGGGCCGGTGCGTGCGGATGGCTTCCATGGTCTCGCGACGATGTACCAGACGTTGGCGCTGCATGATCTGGTGACGGTTTCGGCAAGAAGGGCAAGCGAGACAAAGATCTCGCTGACGACGAATCACCGGCGGGTTCCGGTGGACGAGCGGAACACGGCGTGGCAGATGGTGGAGCGGGCGCTGCGGGGGATGGCGCTGGCGGCTGAGGTGGAGATCCATATCGACAAGAGGCTGCCGGTGCAGGGCGGGATGGGGGCGGGCAGCGCGAATGCGGCGGCGGCGCTGATCGGGCTGGAGCGGGAGATTGCGGGCTGGACGGATGCCCGGGGTGCTTTGACGGGGCCCCATCGGCTTCGGCTGGCGGCCGAGGTGGGGTCGGATGTGCCACTTTTCCTGATCGGTGGGGCGGTACTGGGGCTTGGGCGTGGGGAGATGGTGCTGCCGATGCCGGATGTGACATTGGGGGACGGCAGGGGAGTACCGTGCGTGGTCGCTGTGCCGAAGGTTGGAGTTTCGACTCCGTTTGCGTTTCGGGAGTGGGATTCCCGGCGCGGGGCGGAGAGCGGGGGGCAAAGTTTGGACGGGGTTGCGGGAGATACGTTGCCGCCGGAAGGCGCCGTCGGCGAGGCCGGGGGCAGCTTCCCGTTGACTTCTTCTCCCCCACCCGATAGTCTAAGTGAGTTGAGTCTCGCTTATTCCTCTGCTTTTGCGCTTTCCGCAGGTAGAGGATCGAAGCCGGGCACTTCCGGTATCGTCGGTGGTCTTACCCCCGAGGGGATCTCTGGATCAGATTCTGCCACCGAGGCAGACCAGAGGAGCACACGCGACGGTCTGGCGGGGAATACCCTTCTCGCGCTTGTCCGCACCGGGATTGAAAACGACTTTGAAGAGGTCGTCTTTCCGTACCATCCCTCCCTGCGTGAAACCAAGCGTTTATTGATGGGTGAAGATTCGGGGCAGCCTGCGATGTATGCAGCTCTCTCGGGCTCCGGCTCGGCCTTGTTCGGACTTTATGGGTCCGAAGGGGATGCGCGAGCGGCTCAACAACGCGTCCAGAGTTCGGGGACGGAGGCCTTCCTTACGGAGACCTCAACCCGGGCGGAGTACTGGTCGCGGATGTTCGCTGATAGGATTTGAGGTGAGTCATGCCTTTGCGACACGGGAGCGGGTCATACCCTTTGCTTCACCTCGCGCAGGTTGATTCTCTGCAAACACTGGGCGATCGACTAACGGTAGGTCAAGTGCCTTTGACGCACTTTGTCTAGGTTCGAATCCTAGTCGCCCAACCAATGTCGTTCGCTCCGGCTGAGACAGGCGCCGGAAGTAATCGGGCAGCTTGGGATCTTTGGCGGCAGAATGTGCCGCAGGATCGGATTTGGTTCGCGGGGCGGTACCAACGCCTCCGGACAGAAGATTTGGAAGAACGAAGTCGATTTACTTTGGAAGTGCAGCTTTTCGCAACAAGAACTGATGCAGTTGAGGTAAACGGGACCGCAACAAGGTCCTGGCAAGACAGCAGTATGGATTCCCAAGGTCAACCAACCTGGAGGGTTTCAAGACGTGAGCAAACAAGACACGACTGCAGTTCTATCCCCAAGTTCCGCGCAGGCTGGTGAGACGCAAACGAGCTCACAGCCGAGCGCCCCGCCCACAGGCAGCAACGTCGGCAGCAATGGACAGCCGACTGGCGGATATGTAGCAAAGGCGGCACCGGAGAGGAAGCGCTCCGGCCGTTTGAGTGAGGACAAGCGCTTCAAGATCTTCTGCGGGACGGCGAACCGGCCCCTGGCAGAGGAGATCTGCAAGTTCGTCGGTGTGCCGATGGGCGAGACGCGGATGCAGAAGTTTTCTGACGGCGAGATCTACTTCCAGCTGTTGGAGAACGTACGCGGAGCGGATGTGTTTGTGGTGCAGCCCACGTGCTTTCCCGTGGACCAGCACCTGGTTGAGTTGTTGATCATGATCGATGCGTTGAAGCGGGCGTCCGCTGCGCGCATCACGGTTGTGGTCCCGTACTACGGCTACGCGCGGCAGGACAGAAAAGACCGTCCGCGCGTGGCGATCAGCTCGAAGCTGGTGGCGGACCTGTTGACGACAGCTGGAGCGAACCGTGCTCTGCTGGTCGATCTCCACGCTGCGCAGATACAGGGGTTCTTCAACATCCCTGTGGATCATCTGTTCGCGAGTCCGGTGCTGGTGACGTACTTCCGCGACCTGAACCTGCCGGATCTGACGGTGGTTTCGCCGGATGCGGGAGGTGTGGAGCGGGCGAGGTTCTTTGCGAAGAAGCTCGACGTTCCCCTGGCGATCGTCGACAAGCGGAGGACGGATATCAACGTGACCGAGGTGATGAATGTGATCGGCGATGTGAGAGGGCGAACCTGCCTGATCCTCGACGACATCATCGACACGGCGGGAACGCTGGTGAAGACGGTGGATGCGCTGCTGGCGCAGGGCGCTGGAAAGGTTTACGCGTGCGCTTCGCATGCCGTGCTCAGCGGGCCGGCGGTGGAGCGGATTGCGGCGTCGAGGCTGACGGAGCTCGTCGTGACGAATACGATTCCGCTTCGCGAAGAGGCGAAGGGAGTCGAGAAGATCAAGGTGCTTTCGATCGCAGGGCTATTGGGCCGGGCCATTGAGAGCATTCACATGGAGACCAGCGTGAGTACGCTGTTCAACTAGCCAGCGCGAAGGCGCTGTTGCGGCAGAAGGAGCGGCTTCGGCCGCGAACGGAGCGGGGCTCAACCCCGTGCCCGAAAGGATGAATGACATGGCAGCAGGAACAGTGGAAGCGATCTCAGCAAAGCCCCGAGAGGGCAAGTTCAACAAGAACCATGCTCGACGTGTGCGGGTCTCGGGACTTATCCCGGCAGTGGTTTACGGAGCGGGGCAGGAGTCGATCGCAGTGACGGTCGACCCAAAGGCAATCATCAAGATCCTGCACTCGGAGACCGGTCACAACACCATCTTCGACCTGAACATCGAGGGCGGCGCGGCTTCAAAGGCGATGATTGTCGATTGGCAGAACGAGCCGATCAAGGGCAAGCTGCTCCACATCGATATGAAGCGGATTGCCATGGACAAGATGATGCGTGTGTCTGTGCCCGTGCAGTTGGTCGGCGTGCCTGTAGGTGTGAAGACGCAGGGCGGCATCCTGGATCACGTTTTGCGCGAGGTTGAGATTGAGTGCCTGCCCAGCGATATCCCGAGCCACATTGACGTTGACGTCTCGAATCTGGAGATGGGCCAGGCCGTGCACATCTCGGATCTGCCGCACTCCGGCAAGCTGAAGTTCCTCGGTGAAGAGGATGCGACGGTTGCGCACGTTACGGTGATCAAGGAGACCGTGGAGGATGTCGCGGCGGCGGCGGCTGCGGTGGCGGAGCCTGAGGTTGCGAAGAAGGGCAAGACCGATGAGGCTGCTGCTCCTGCCCCCGATGCAAAGGGCGGCAAGAAGTAGTTTGGTTCCCGTCGCGAAGAGGATGTCGGCGTGAAGCTGGTGGTTGGTCTGGGCAATCCTGGTATCGAGTACCAGTTCACGCCGCACAATGCCGGTTTTCTGGCGATCGAGCGCATTGCAGAGGGTTGCGGTGCGGTGCTGAGCAACCGGCGGGGACGGGCTTTAACGGCGAGGGCGAGGGTAGCGGGACAGGACGTCCTGCTGGCGAAGCCGGAGACGTTTATGAATCTGAGCGGGCTGTCTGTGGCCGCTCTGGTTCGGGAGCTTGAGATTGCGATACCGTCGGATGGCCTGATCGTGCTGTATGACGAGCTGGCGTTTCCACTGGGCGAGCTTCGGATTAAGGAGCGCGGATCGGCGAACGGGCATAACGGAGTGAGGTCGATCTCCAGTGCGCTCGGGACGGAGGAGTGGATTCGGATCCGGATCGGTGTCGGAAAGCCGGCGCTCTCGGATGGTCGGGAGATAAAGGCGGGAGGCAGGGATTATTTGCTGACCCCGATGCGGAAGCAGGAGCTGTTGCTGATGGATGAGGTGCTTGACCGGGCAAGGAACGCGGTTGAGGCGGTACTGACGAAGGGTGTCGGACCTGCCATGAACGAGTTCAACCAAAGGCAGGCGAACGGCGACAAGGATGTGTAGTGGGTTTGTTGGACGCAGGGAGATGTAGCAGAAGGTAAGCGCAGTAGATTCCAGACCGGGCCGGCAGAGGATGCGCCGGAACGGTGCGAAGCAGAACTTCGCAGAAAGAAGCAGAGCAGATGAATCGTACTTATGAAGTGATGTTTATCGTTCGGCCGGATGTGGAAGAGGCCGATCTCGACAAGCTGATCGAGGGCTTTTCGGGAAACGTGACGAGTGGCGGCGGAGAGATCAAGGCCGTTGAGAAGATGGGCCGGCGTCGGCTGGCTTATACGGTTCGCAAGTTCAACGACGGCTTCTACGTGCTGCTGACGATTGCGGCGGCGGGCTCGTTGATTGCTGAGGTTGAGCGAAGGTTGCGCGTCTCGGAGCCGGTGATCAAGTTCATCACGGTTCGGATGGATCAGGAAGAGAAGCGCCTGGCGAAGGTGAAGGCGATTCGCGACACCAAGGTGAAGCGCAGCGCGATTCCGGCGCCGGCGCCGCAGGCATCTGCCGCGGCGACTGAAGCTCCGGCAGCGGAGAAGACCGAGGAGACACCGGCGGAGACCGAGGAGACGAAGAGCGCTGCTGCACCGGTGGCAGAGGTTCCCTCCGACGCTCCTCCCGAGACTGTGCCGGCTGCCGTTTAGCAGCCGCGGGCTTGATGAGGATCTGCGGCTCCGCCCACCGGCGTGGGCTGCATGGTGAAGTAATCTGCCGAGGTTCGCTTCTGCCTGCAAGGAAGACCAGCAGGCGTTCAGAGACACCAAAGCGTGTCTGGAGCGAATTGAGGCCCAACGTACCTGAGAGGAATTTTGAAATGGCTGACGAGACAAGCAGCACAGGATCGAATACACCGGAGCAGGGGACGACCGCTCCTTCCAGCGGCCAGTCCGGCGCTCCATCTGGCGCGCCTTCGGGACCGCGCAGCGCGGGACCTGGCGGTCCTGGTGGGCCTCGCCCGCCGCGCCCCGGCGGCCCTGGCGGCCCTGGCGGACGGAAGTTCTTCCGCCGCAAGAAGGTCTGCAAGTTCTGCACGGAGAAGATCGACGCGATCAGCTACCGCGATGTCCGGCTGTTGCAGGGCTTCGTAGCGGAGCGCGGAAAGATCGTCCCGCGTCGCCTGTCGGGCGTTTGCACGCGGCACCAGCGCAAGCTTTCCCTCGCGATCAAGCAGTCGCGCAACATCGCTCTGCTGGCGTTCGCGGCGCGCTTCTAACTTATTCACGATGAGCCCGGACCTGATGGGCCGAGCTCGAAGATCTGGAGATCTGCGATGGAAGTGATTCTGAAGGAAGATGTGAACAAGCTGGGTCACCGCGGCGACGTGGTGAAGGTGGCGGATGGCTACGGCCGAAACTACCTCCTGCCGGGAAAGCTGGCGATTGAGGCGACCGCGGCGAACAAAGCTGTGATCGAGCAGATGAAGGGCTCGGCGGTTCGGAAGTCGGCGAAGGAGAAGGGCGAGGCGGAGCACCTGGCGACGCAGCTTACGGCTGTGGAGCTGGTGTTCGAGCGCAAGGTTGGCGAGGGCGATCATCTGTTCGGGTCGGTGACGTCGGGCGACATCGCGCACCAGCTTGAGGCGCAGGGATACACCGTCGATCGGCGCAAGATCTCGCTTGAGGATCCGTTGAAGAGCCTTGGCGAGTACCACGTGCCAGTGAAGCTCCACCGCGAGGTGACGGCTCATGTGAAGGTAACGGTGAAGGGCGACCAGCCGGAAGAGGCAGCGGCGACCGCCTAAGCTCAACCAATGTGTTCCACGAGGCGCACCTCTCTCCATTGGGAGAAGGGTGCGCCTTTTCTTTTGGGGCGCGCAACAGGTAGGACTACTTCTGCTCATGTTCCGCTTGCTTGCGGGCGAGAGATCGAGTCGTCTTTCCTTCGATGATTGAGCCACGACTCCCAGCTAAGTGCAGACAAACGGGCTCTCCTCTTGCTGGAATCCTCGGCTCTACGCCTTGCAGCGCCACAGGTCGAAGAGTGTTCTCCGTAGCGCAGGCGATTCGATAGAGACAAAAGTGGTCCGAACTCTGTACACTTTCGGTCGCCGGGCGAAGCGCACCTTCGAGGGACTTGAGGATGCGCGTCGGTCTGTGGCCAATGGAGGATTCATGTCGGTGCGGGAGACGAGTCGGAGGGATTTCGTGATGCTGGGCGGGGCAGCGCTGGCAGCGACGACGGTGGGGATGAGTGCAAAGAGCTATGCGGCGGTTGCGGGCGCGAACGACCGCGTGCGGGTGGGAATCGTCGGTTGCGGCGACCGGATGAAGCAGGCTCTTATCCCTGCGTTTCAGCAGCATGCGAAGACGATGAACTTCGAGTTTGTGGCCGTGTCGGACATCTGGAACCGCCGCCGCGACGAAGGCGTTGCGTATGTCCAGAAGATCTGCGGGACGAAGATTGAGACGGCGCGGAACAACGATGAGCTGTACGGCCGCAAGGACGTCGACGCGGTGCTGGTGGCGACGGCGGACTTCCAACACGCGCTCCACGGAACAGAGGCCGTGAAGGCGGGCCGGGACGCATACGTTGAGAAGCCGACGGCGGACCGTATGGCGGATGCCGTGACGTTCCGAAACGCTGTGCGGCAGACCGGGAAGATCGTGCAGGTGGGCACGCAGCGCCGCAGCACTCCCAGTTATCAGAGGGCTTACGAGTACATCAAGTCGGGCAAGTTCGGCGAGATCAACATGGTGGAGATGACGTGGAACGTGAACCAGCCGGGCCGGTGGCGCAGGCCGGATGTTGTGCCTTTGCTGAAGGAAGAGGACACCGACTGGAAGCGATACCTGCTGAACCGGCCGCATGAGCCGTTCGACGCGCGGAAGTACCTGGAGTTCCGTCTGTTCTGGCCGTTCTCGTCCGGCATTCCTGATCAGTGGCTGGTGCACCAGATCGACACGGTGCACTGGTTCAGTGGATATCCGCACCCTCGTAGCGTCGTGGCGAATGGCGGCATCTACCAGTGGCACGACGGCCGCAGGAACTGGGACACGCTGACGGCGGTGTTTGATTACGGCCCGCTGGATGATATGTCGAAGGGCTTCCAGGTGGTGTATTCCTCGCGACAGACGAACTCCGCGGGCGGCATCAAGGAGCTGTACTACTCGAATGCGGGCATGCTGAACATGGATACGCAGCAGGTGACCCCTGAGGGCGGACTGAAGCAGAAGCAGGCGGACGAGATGCACATGAAGGCGAATCTGCTGTCGAGCTTCTCGCTTGGGGACACAGAGAAGGTTTCGAATGATGCGAACACCGGAGCCGATCCGCAGACCTCGGCGAACATGCAGAACTGGATGGAGTGCGTGCGCTCGCGCAAGACGCCGAACGCGAGCATTGACGCTGGATACAGCCACTCGGTTGCGCTGTGCATGTGCATTGCGGCGATGCAGACCGGGCAGAAGGTGACGTTCGACGACAAGGCGCAGGTGGTGATGGCAGGAGGAAAGAGCTTTGCGTAGGCTACTCGAGCAGGTGGTGATTACAGGGGCGCTGGCCGGGCTGAGTCTGAGTGGATGGGCAGCGGCTCCGAAGCAGGGGGCCGCGGGCGTCGAGGTCAAGAGGGACGATGCGCAGAAGCGCGTCGATATCTCGATCGACGGCACACCATTTACGACCTTTTTGTGGGGAACTGCTCAGAAGAAGCCAATCCTTGATCCGATTGTGGCGGCTGACGGGATCGAGGTGACGCGGGGATATCCTCTGACACCGCACACGGGCGAGCGTACGGACCACCCGCACCATGCGGGGATGTGGTTCAACTACGGAAATGTGAACGGGTTTGATTTCTGGAACAACTCCGACGCGATCAAGGCGGAGGATCGCCACAAGATGGGAACGGTTGGCGAGGTGAAGGTGATCTCTGCGAAGAGCGGGGGCGATCACGGCGAGCTGGTGTACGAGACGACCTGGACCACGGGCGAGGGCACGCCGACTCTGAAGGAGCATACGAGGCTGGTGTTTTCGCATCATGGGGCCGAGCGGTCGATCGACAGGGTAACGACGCTAGAGGCGCTGGACCGAACGGTATTTCATGACGACAAGGAGGGTCTGCTGGGGATGCGTGTCGCGCGGTGGCTGGAGTCGCCGAACGAGAAGGGCGGCATGTTTACCGATGCTGACGGCCGAACGACCAAGGTGGAGGGCGCGACGGGCGCAGGAGCCACCGGCGTTTACCTGACGAGCGAAGGCAGAAAGGGCGATGAGGCCTGGGGAACTCGAGGCAAGTGGTGCACTTTGACCGGAACCAAGGATGGCAAGACGGTCGCGATCGCAATGTTTGATCACACCGGGAACCCGGGGTATCCGACGTACTGGCATGCGCGCGGCTATGGTTTGTTCGCGGCGAACCCGCTGGGCCGGCACATCTTCGATCCAAAGGCTGCGCCTTTGGACTACACGCTTGAGAAGGGAAAGAGCGTGACGTTCAAGTACCGGGTGAGCTTTTTCCCTCACGCCGTGACCGCGGATGAGATGAACCAGGCCTCAACGGCGTATGACGGGGAGTATCGCTAGGACGGCGGAGATTGCCGCTGGAGCTTCTACTCGTACTTCAGGGTCTCTACGGGATCGAGGCGGGCTGCGCGGTTGGCGGGGAGCGTTCCGAACAGGACGCCGACGAGCACCGACGTGCTGAGCGCGATGATCGCGGACCAGCCGGAGACAGGGATCTTGTAGGGAGTGAGCAGGCCTACGGACAGCGGCAGCGCCAAACCGAGAAGAGTGCCGATGAGGCCGCCGGAGAGCGAGAGGAAGACAGATTCCGTGAGGAACTGCAGCCGGATCTCCTTGCTGGTGGCCCCGAGAGCTTTGCGAATACCGATCTCGCGAACGCGGGCCTGAACGTTTGCGAGCATCGAGTTCATGATGCCCACACCTGAGACGACCAGGGTAACGCCGGCAGCCAAGGTGAGCACGATGGTAAGCATGTTCGCGATCTTGGCCATCACGTTGAGCACCTGCGTCATCGTGAAGTTGTTGTAGACCGACGTTGGCCGATGCCTGTTCTTGATTACATCAAGGATCTGTTTCGAGGCTGGCAGCACGTCTGAGGTGTTCTTCATGGAGAAGAAGATCTCTTTCACCGTGTCGGAGCCTGTGAAGTAGCGAGCGACTGGGTAGGGGATCAGGATGGTCTGATCACTGACCTCGGACTGGCCGAAGGTGTCGATGCGCATGCGGAAGACGCCGACGATAGTGAAGGGAATTCCCTGGATGCTTACACTGCGGTCGATGGCGTTGGAGGGAGAGCGAAAGAGCGACCGGGCGAAGGGCTCCACGATAACGGCGACCTTGGTGTGTTGGGTGGCATCCTGATCGTCGAAGAAACGCCCGGCGACGACCTCAAGGTTTCGAACGTCTTTGTATTGAGGCGAGACACCGAGAAGCATCGCATCTTTGGTGACGCCAGAGCCCATGGAAACGTTGTAGTGGACCTCCAGCATGGGTGAAGAGGCGGCGATGCCGGGGACCTGCTCGAGGACAGCGTTCATGTCTTCGCGGGTCATGAAGTCGGGCGTGCTGGTGTTGTCGGGGCCGGCGATGGAGCCGCCGCTGTACTGCATCTCGATCATGTTGGGGCCGATGGACGAGATCAGATCGAGGGCGTACTGCTTTCCGGTGAGCCCAAGGGTGACGACGAGGATGATCGATGCGGCACCGATGATCATGCCGAGCATGGTGAGAAGAAAGCGGATCTTGGAGGCGCGGAAGCTGTCGATTGCAAGGCGCGTGATCTCGCTGAAGACCATGGTGGTGCGCGCGGCAGCGAGTGTCGCGTCGAAGGTTCCGGGTTTGGGGATGCTCGTGGTGGCCATGGCCGTGGGGATTTGACGCTATTCAGTATGGCAGCGGTTCGGAATTTCCTGCTAACCTTCTTCTCAGGGGTGCCTTATGGGCACCTGCGAACCGCGGAGGGATGTGTGAGCGGTTGAAACAGGCGGTCTTGAAAACCGCTTTACCTTAACGGGTAACGGGGGTTCGAATCCCTCTCCCTCCGCCATCAAGTCATTTCAGACCGTCCGACGACATCCTAAGGAACACCCTAAAACCTCAGCGAAAGCTGAGGTTTTCGTTTACTACGTCCGGAGTCGTTCCGCTGAAGCCGGTCTTGCATGCGGGTACATTCGGGGGTATCTTGTCTGGACGGTGCGGGTACATTAGAGAAGCGGGGTTGTGGACGCATATGCCACTGAAGGATGTCGAGATCAAAAAGGCGAAGGCCAAGGACCGGCCCTACAAGCTAAGCGACAGCGGGAATATGTATCTCTAGGTCACACCTTCCGGAGGGAAGATCTGGCGTTGGGCTTATCGGCATGAGGGCAAGCAGAACCAATGACCTTTGGAAACTACCCTGACGTCCCATTGCTTCTGGCTCGGGAGCGCCATGCAGAGGGGCGGCAGCACCTTGCGACGGGCATCGACCCTATGAGTAAACGCAAGGAAGCAAAGATCGAGGTCAAGGTTTCCAAGGAAAGCGCATTCCGCAATGTCGCAGCTAAATGGCTCGAACACTGGAAACACGGAAAGAGCGCGCGGCACGTCGACTCCACGAGCCGCCGCCTCGTGACGAACATCCTCCCGTTCCTTGGAGACAAGCTCGTCACCGAGATCACCGCACCCCACCTTGTGGCGATGGTCAAAGTCATCCAGGACCGTGGAGCAAGAGACATCGCAAAACGAGCCCTGGAGACGACAGGCCAAATCTTCCGCTTTGCAGTCGCCCATGGGTTTGCAGAACGGAATCCCGCTGCTGATATACGACCTTCCGACGTGCTCCAAAAGGCATTCAAGACCAATTACGCGCGCATAGACGCGAAGGAACTCCCGCACCTGCTGCGGCAGATACAGGTCTACCCAGGGCGGCACGTGACCCGCATCGCCATCAAGCTGCTGGCACTGACCTTTGTTCGAACCGGCGAGCTGATCGCGGCAAAGTGGTCAGAGTTCGATTTCGAGAATGCCCGATGGAACATCCCGGCCGAACGCATGAAGATGCGCGGCTCGCACATCGTTCCCCTCTCACGGCAGACGCTTGACTCCCTTGCAGAACTGCACGCTCTCACCGGTAGCAGGGAGTGGCTGTTTCCAGGCGAAGGCCGCAACAGGGCTCATATGAGCAACAACACGATGCTGAAAGGCCTGGAGCGGATGGGTTACAAAGGGAGGATGACGGGCCATGGCTTCCGCGGGTTGGCGTCAACAATTCTGCACGAGCAGGACTATCCACACGACCACATTGAACTCCAGCTGGCCCACACCCAACGAAACGCTGTGAGTGCTGCCTACAACCACGCCCAGTATCTGAAGCCTCGGGCGAAGATGATGCAGGACTGGGCCGATTTCCTGGATGCCGAGCAACGCGGGGCCAGAGTTTTGCACATGCAATCTCGACACGCTTCTGAAGTCGGGACTTCTCGGGCTCTGCAATGGTGACTTTGAAGGCCGTCTGATTTTAGAGTCGCCGTATCAGCTCCTGTCCGAAGACCGCCAGTGCGAGAGCCGCACTCCGCCGGCTTTGATACAGGTTGTTTCCCATCTGCGCGAGCGACGGGAAACTGGTGAATGGAACGTGTACCGTCCGATTCAGACGCTTTAGCTTGTCTGAGAGTAGCGTCTTGCTGACGGCGGGTGTCACTGATGCACCCCGTCTAATTTTATGAGGAGCGTCGTTTCTTTTGTGCCTTGGCGCCTGGCTGGGTAGTTGAAGAACCGGCGCCCCAGGTGTTTCGCAGCTGGTACTCCACTTTCTTCGCTGCGTTGTGCGCCGCGTGCATCATCTCTCGGCGCAGCGTGCGAGCTTTGCCGTCCTCAAGCGTTACCACGCCAGACGACGCGTAGCACTCTGCCCATGTCCTCACAGGTTTCTGCTTTCGGCGCAGTGCCATCAGCACAGCTCTGGCAGTTCCTTCCAATGCCTGGTCTGGGCAGAGCCCAGAGGCATTGAGTTCATGGAGCAGCGCAGTCCACACCTCCTTGCCGGGTCTGGCAGTGTCCGCGCCGTGCCGGTTAACGGCTGCAAGGTGCTTATGCGCGATACGTTGGAATAGCGGAAGCTGTACGTACAAAGCCTCCGCCATGCGGGCGTCGCTCCCAAGTGAGTCCATCTGATACAGAAGCTCTTCCTGCGTGGCGTCGAAGAGCCGCGACAGCCCCTCCATCCATGGAAGAGCTGCATCCCATGCCGCTTCCCGGAGCCGAACCGCGTCGTAAAAGCCTCCGTCGTATGGGAAGCCGATTACCGGCGCGCTTCGTGCATGCTGGATTTGGCCCTCACGCCCAAACGGCCCACCTAACAGAATCTCGTCAAAGACATCCTCCGGGAGCAGCCGTTCCAGTGCGGTCGCGACAGCTTCCTGAGAGAGCACACGCCCGGGTGCACCCTGACCCTGCTTCTCTGGTAGCGCGTTGAAGTCACTGAGCGGAGTTGCAAAGCTGAACAGCGCATTCCACGGATCTTCTCCTACAAACGATACGAGGATGTATGTGGAGGCGGCCTGCCGAAGTCGGACTAGCGCCCAATCTTTCACAGCAAGCCGGGTGACCACCCAATACATCTCGACCAACGGGCCTTGGACTTTTGGTTTCAGGTAGGCGCGGTAGGTATCCCTCACGACCCGAAGCGTCTCAACCATCCCCGTGCATTCCCCTTCCACATACCTCAGGTGGTCTGCTCTATCCATCCGAGGGAGGCGACGCTGAAGGACGTGGCGCAGCGAATCCTCCGCAGCACGCGCCCGAGAACCCGGTTGCAATGCTGCCATTATCTGTTCCGAAAGCTGCTCGTGCGGTATCTGGTCCCAACGCAATGCTCTTGCTCTTGGGTCGTGTTTTCGGCTGGTCGAACTCTCTGTCAAACTTCCCACCCGGTTATTGGAATTGATCCGGCAGGGGAAGGCAGGCAGGACCGCCCGGGATGGGAACGGGGACAGCTACTTTCCGTGGCCTGCCGCCTGTCTCAGAACCCTGAGACAAATTTCTTTGCCTACCCAGCAACGATAAATTGTGCGGCTGTTAAGAACTGCAACCCATGTCTCAAATCCCATTGGACGTGCTCGGAAGGATGTGGCCGCTGCTGGTGGATTGATATCTCTCGGTGCAGAACACACCCGAGGAGACAGACAATGCCAGACAACATCCTTCGCCCACCCCAAGTCAAGATCAGGGTTGGACTATCCCGAAGCTCGATCTACGCCGCCATGGCGGACCGACGTTTCCCAAACACAATTGAGCTTGGCCCACGCGCGAGGGGCTGGCTCGAGTCCGAGATCGACGCCTGGGTTGCGCAGCAGGTGGAATCGAGCAGGAACGCCCGATGAGTTCCATACAAAGAACTGACCGTGAGGGATGCCTCATTCGGTGTGCGACTGCGGATCTCAAACCCCATCCTGCGTTCTTGAAGCTGGGCATCGGCGCTAATGCCAGCAGATTATCTGCTCTGGCCCGTCAAGGAGGCCTGGGGGTTCAGGAGCCCATCCTGGTAACCCAAGACCTCCACATCCTCGCAGGAAATGAGGTATGGGAGCTTGCGAAGCTGGAGCACCGTCGGTCGGTGACGTGTCTGCAGGTCACGGTCACTGAGGAATCATCGTTGCTGAAGCTAATCCAAAGCCACCAACGTCTGGCTGGCCTGAACGACTTCACCCGCATCCTCCTCGCGCTGGAGCTTGAACACGGCTACAAAGAACGGGCACGTGCCAATCAGAGCCGGGGTGGGAAGCTGAAGCTTCCGGCAAATTTGACGGAAGGTCCTCCGATAGACGTCCGCAAGGAGATCGCCGCCGCTGCTCAAGTTTCCGTTGGGAATGTGACCAAGGCGAAGAAGCTCATCGCTTCGGCGCATCCAGAGGTTCTCGAAGCCTTAAAGCGAGGGGACGTTTCAATGCACCGGGCCTCCCAATGGCTTGACCTGAGTCTCTGGTCCCAGCAGCGAGCCTATCGGGAATACATGAGCGATCGGGGCATGAACACGGCTGTCCGCCTCCTGATGGCAAACAGCGCTCCTGCAAACGTGCCCAGCGGTCCGGCCTGGACCGAGCACGCGAGTTTCTTTCCTCACTCCGGAGCGACAGTCGCCTGAACCAGCACTGGCCGGAGATCGATTCTGTCCTGCAGCGCATGAAGGGGTCAGGCGGAGCGGAAATGGAGAGTTTGACATGATCGACCAACCACTCAAGAGGATTCTTCAGGATAACCGAGAGCTTTGGGATGTACCCGCCGTGCGCGCGGTCGTCCGCCAGAACTTCAACAAGATGCTTCAGTGCCGTACGGCTGCCTTGGGCGCTGAGATCTACGCCTCCGCAACCGAGCGCAAGATTGTCCCGCATACCTGCAAGTCGAGAGCATGTCCAAGCTGCGGCCACCGTGCCACGATCCTGTGGCAGCGCGAGCAATGGGCCGCCTTGCCCGATCTTCCTTACAGGGCCATCACCTTCACCATGCCCGACGTGCTCTGGGATTTGTTCCGAAGCAACCGCCATCTCCTGAAAGACCTCCCGGCGGTGGGAGCAACGGTCATCCAGAGTTGGGCGAAGACCGAGCACCAGGCGCAGGTGCTTGTCCTCGTGGTCCGGCATACCTTCGGACGACACCTCAACTTCAACCCACATCTGCACATTCTCGTCTCCTCCGGCGGCTTCAAGGAAAGCAAGACAGAGTGGATACCCCATCTGAACTATGCAAAATCCCTGCTCATGCAGCGCTGGCGTAGGGGAGTTCTAGCATATCTGCGGGCTGCGCTCAGGGCGGGAGTTCTGAAGACTGAGAAGACCTCATCGCAACTGGAAGTCCTCCTGGACTTGCAAGAGTGGGAATGGTGGAACATAGACATCAGTCAGAGGCTCGCGTCACGGGAGCATTTCCTGAGGTATGCCGGAAGATATATTCGTCGGCCGCCCATAGCCCAATATCGGTTTACGAAGATCAGCTCGGAAGAGATCTGCTTTCGCACCCAAGACCACAGAAAGAAGTGCGAGGTGGAGACGCGATACAGCCCGGCAGCTTTCCTCCAAAACCTGGCGGAGCACGTACCGGAGCATTACGCCCATGCCGTCCGGTACTTCGGGTTGCTCTCTCCGCGGTCGAGGGGCAGGCTCTTTACTGGGCTGTTCGCTGTGCTCGGGCAGAAGCCACGTCCGCAGCCCAAACGCCTGAGTTGGCCGTTATCCATGGAGAGAGAGTTCGGCATCAACCCGCTCCTAGATAGTCGCGGAGAAAAGATGCGCTGGCATAGCCGGATCGCGCCCTCGCTCCCGATTGCACGCTGCGAAAGAGACGCGAAATGGGCCAGCGTTGCAAGCCAAACGTAAAGTTTGTTGTTCCTTAAGCTAAATCATTCGGAGTCCTACTTCTATTTTCCTGTGGCCGCAGGGGAGCATCAGGTTTGCGCTGAGTGGGAACTTGAGTTCCGGAAGCATGTGTTACCTGTTTCGTTTGCAAAGTTCACCGCTGAACCAGGACAAACGTACTTTCTTCGCGAAAGGGTCACGTTTGTGGGACTTGACGGCGAGCGTTCAATCACGCTAGAATTTATCTCCCCTGAGGAAGGGAGATCGTTGCTCGCAAAACTGCCGTATAGTGAATAGAAATAGCCCGAATGCTCATGCAAGAGCTATTGATTGTCAGAATCAGAAAGCGCCGCGATGAACTTGGGAGCCTCGTCGCTCCACCGGCAAAAGTCTTCAACACCATACGGCAACCACGAAGTAAGCAGATTTAAGCAGGGAACTATTGAGGTGCCGACGACTTCAAAGTGATCTGTTCGCACGTTTGGTATATAAGCATGTGCGTCCCGATTTCGGATTGCCGCCAACCTCTTATAGGCACTCGTAATTGTTTGCTGTTCCTCGGCACTGGCGCGGGCGGATTGGCATAATTGCCAGAGCTTACCCTTATGGCCGCTCTTACCGTTGAGATCTCCCAAGGTGCCAAAACTCATCATCCCATGTTGGATTTTTCGAACCTCGATGTCTCGAAGAAGGCAGACGCCCTTAGCAAAAAATTCGGCTCCCGCAGAGAAGCCTATCCAGCGAATGAGCCGCCCGCACACAGGATCGAGTGCTTTACATCCGGCCTCAAAGGATTGATACGCGACAGCCTCAAATTGAGATGCATCAGCATTTGACTGGATCAATTGGGAAAAGCTGAAAAGCCTCATGGCGGCAATTATTTGAAGCTTTCCGTCTACTTCACCCTTTAGCATCCGATCTCCCTGTTCGCCGGCGTGGCTGCGGGTTTGTGGGACGCGGGCTCTTTCCGCGCTCCAAGCGCTTGCGGGTCAAATCCATGGCCGGGTTAGATTTGCGAGCCGCCCGCATTGCGGTACTTCAGGAGCGGGAGGGAGTCTATCACTGCCGAAGCGGGGATGCCGTCGAGCCCTGGGAGCATGCCGCGTTTGCTCAGGACACCGACATCGTAGAGCGGCGCCTCTATGGCTTCAAGCATTTTGCGCACTACAGATTCAGTTCTGTCGATCGAGTCCCCTTTGATATGTCTTTATGATGCCGGAGGGGTGCAGGGGCGGGAAGCGGCTCTTCCCTGCTTCAATCGTCTTTGGCAAGGCTACGGTTGACGTTCCTCATCGAGAGATGGCGGCTTGGCTGCCTTGAGACGAATCTTTGCCCAGGCGCAGCCTTGCGGATGAAGTTGCGGTTAGCGGCGCCAAGCGTGAGACGTGGCTGGTGGAGGTCAAGCAGGGTGAAGCAGGTGGAACATCCACCTCTGATCCCGCCTCTTCCATCCCGCTGCGGGTTATACAGCTTCGCAGCACGTAACGTCTCGGCCCCTGCAATCAACTCGAAGCCATCCGCGTTTGGGTAAACGATAACGGGCTGAATGAGGCCGTGGTGCCGGATGCTCGGCCAGCTCCTGCAGCTTGTTCTCCTCGAAGGTGCGGCGCGGGTTGGTGGTAGACTCTCCGATGGTATCAATGGCGAGGTACTGGAATGCGCTGCTGTTTTGCATCGGTCTGCCCTCCTTGGGCGGGTTTTCAAGCGTGGTGGGGCTGAGAGGGGAGCGAAGGCCTGAACCTCCGTCCCCCTTCGGGGGAAAAGGAACGGCTAAATCGCCTCGGCCATGACTGGTGCGGCTTCGGCCTGCTCGGCTGCGGCTGGCTCGATGGCGGCGAGGATCAGGGCTGAGGTGCGCTGGATCACTTCAAGGCTCTCGGCCAGCAGTGCGGCGTTGCCGTGATAGAGCTGGATGTAATCGGCTGAGGCGTGTCCGGTCTCAAGCCCGATGCTGGTTCCCACCACAAACGCGATGGCCTCGGCCTCGGTCTCGCGTACGGTCTTGGTGGTGGCGGTCCTGCGCTCGGCCTTGTGCAACATCTCGTGTGCGAGCTCGTGAACGAGGGTGCTGAACTCCTCGGCTGTTGCCTGACCGGGAAGCAAGGCGATCCGTCCGCCGTAGCTCATGCCCAATGCGGGTGCGATGGACTCCTTGAACTCAAGCTCGATGCCCTGGGCGGCGATGAAGTCGATCAGCCGTTCGCGGTTCTCTCCCACGCTGCCGCTCACCTGTTCGTGAAAGCTCGGGAAGCTCTGCACCTTCGGTCTGCGACACATCGAAGACGTACGCGGCGCGGAAGCCGACCAGTACGGGCTGGTTCTGCTTGGTGACGTCCTTTTCGGCCTCGGCTGTCCTTCTTCTTCCGCATGCCGATCACGGGAGCGAGAATGCGGATACCCTTCTGCCCCTTCATCACCTTGCGGCCAAGCTGGTTCCACGCATAGAGGCCGGCAACGCGGGTGGCATCGGGCTTCTGCCGTGCGATCTCGAGGATGTTGCCGAAGCTGTAGTTATGGAAACGGCCCATGGCGGTGAGGTAGGCGGTTAGGCCTTCGGAGTGTCCTGCCTCAAGCTGTGCGATGAGGAGCTTGATGTTCTCGGCAATGACTTCCTTGGCGGTCTGTGCCTTGGCTGCGGTGGGAAGGGTGGAGACGTTGGCGGCGGCGTTGTTGCTGGTCTGGTTGCTGGTCATGGTGTTGTCCTCGCTCTTGAATGGCTGTGCTGTGTTTGCTCACAAACACGCCTTGGCCCTGGCCCACGCCAGCAGGGGCGGCAAGTGCAAGAGGAGGGGTTCCCCACCCCCGCAAGGAGCGGAAGCGGAGTGGAAAGGGGCGGAGCGAAGCGGAGGTCTGCACAAGCGCAGCGCGGAAGATTGGGGTGCCTCTTGCGCGCGCCAGGGACGGAGTCCCTCAGGAGGTCTGGTGACCTTGCCGGGCGCGGAGCGCAGGAGATCGATGTGCCTTTGGTTGTTGGGTGGGCTTTGCTGGAGGGAACGGGCTGATACGTAGGAGCGGAGGGCGGCAATGAGGGCCGCAGCAGGTGCGAGGTGCGCTTCACTGTCGAAGAATTGGACCACCGTTTTCGCGCCCGTAGTTCTTGAAGCCGGGTCGCAGTGCATGGGAAAAAGTGTCGGCCGCAGCGAAGTGACGTACATCGGAGCGCTCCGACCACTAATAACACGAGCTCTACCTTTGAATCCGAGAGCCTGTATGTGCGCTCCATTTCTCCTTACCCCAACCCCTAGTGGAAGCGGCTTCTGGGAGCACGTCACCGTTCTTAGGTACCAACGATGGTGCTATTGCGCCGCGCACATTGCGATCGCTTCTTTTTTGTGGAGAATGGGGAAGCTGCCCACATTCGCTGAACCCGCTGCAATGCTGAATCTCCAACGATGGTCGGCTACGCGGAAAAGGTCTTTCTTACCGATGATTGATTTCACATTCGTACTTCCCTGGAACAAACTGTGGTTCTCTCTCGTCCACCAAGCACAAGCCAGCATGCCAGAAGACCCTAACACTTGCCTCTTCAAGCTTCGCTTGCTGGCAGAGAGGATAGCGCAGGGCTTAGCAGCCCGCGAAGCAATCCACGTCGAGGGCTCGACCTTCTTAGAGGTCCTCGAGGCCCTTGAAATGAAACAAGTCTACGACTCGGAGATAGAAAAGCATTTCCATTCGATAAGGAGGAAGGGTAACCGAGCGAGCCACGAACATGATGCAACCGAAGGAGACGCAACAGCTGCTCTGAAATCGGCTTACGCTATTCTCGTTTGGTATGCCAGAAGGTATGTAGATATAAAAATAGACACAGCAGCCGGTGATCAGCATCCAGCCCCGGAAGCTAAATTGAAGACCGAGGTCATTGACCCAGAATATCTAGATCCTGCGCCAGTTGCCCTGGGTATCGAGCGCGCAATTCCCCTTGCACAAAAAGTCGCTATCTTAGCTACCAGGGCTATCTCCTTGCTGAGAGAGGTTGAGCAGTCTCCTAGCGGAACGGAGAGCATCCTGGCCGTTTGTAAAAGGCGAATCGCTGCAGCCGCAGAGCCATTTCGGTTGGGGGTCATCGGAGATGCGCGAGCTGGGAAGTCGACTCTCATCAATGCTGTCGCTGGCGACAACCTCGCATTCACCAGTGTTATTGAGGCGACGCCGGTCGTCTGTTCGTTTCGGAGGGGCGAAGTCCGCGCGGCCCGGATCGTCTACCGGGACGGAAATCTGATGAACTGTACCGTTGAGTCAGCCAATCAGGTTTTACGAGAGAGGCGACATGACGTCGAATGGATTGCAAGCGTCGATCATATTGAGTTCACCACCACCAAGAATGGACTGGGAGATCTGGAGTTATGGGATGCTCCTGGGTTTGGTGGAAGCGACCACAATGACGTGACCGCCGGTGAGTTTCTTAGTAGGGTTAGCGGTGCAATCTGGGTGTTTGATTGTCAGTTCCTGGGTGCGGCAGATCATATCGCTCCGTTGAGGACTTTAATCGCGCCGGCAAACGGGTTGTCGGTGTATTAAACAAGGTAGACATCCTCCAGGAGGATGAGTATGAGTTGGCGCTGAGCGAGGCCGTTCAGCGCTACGGCGAATACATCAGAGACTTCGCTCTGCTTTCTGCCACTCAGGCCTATTCTTTGACTAGCCGGGACGCCAGGGACGAGAGACTAGAGCTGCTATTGAGTAAGCTGCACTCTCAGATTTTGGACAACGCGATCTCTGACCGGGAGCACCGGATCCGCGCTGCCATTCAATCCAGTGCTGCGGACCTCGCCGTACAAGTTGAACGGGAGCAGCGTGCGCTAGCGGCCCGTTTGGGATTTGTAAACCACATTTCCAGAAACCTCGAGTTGGCTCACAGGCACGCAGTAACGGCAATCGACGGGTTCCTAAACTCGGCGTGCGAGAGCTTGTTCTCGCCAGAAGAGCGAGCCGCACGTCTGGGAGTAGCTCAGTTGTGCTCCGCCGGCCCCAGTCTCACCGGTGGCGAACTGGACGATGTCTTCAAGAGAATCATGCGTAAGCTTGATTCGGATACTCCACTAGGGGCAGCATATCGGAGCGTCACAGAATCCGTAGTCAACCGAGTGGGAGCTATGTGGAATAGGGAGTGTGTGGACGCAGTGCGGCTATCGGCGGCAGCAATTCCGGATCTCGCAGTTCAGTTTGTTTTTGCTGAGAATAGTTCCGCGCAAGAACGAGATGGCTCGGGTGGACTGGGCTTTGCGGCAATTGCGGCGGGTATTCTCGGCTTTATCGCTGCCACGGCCCTCCATTGGCCACTGCTTCTTGCCTTCGTACCCGCAGCTCTGGTCGAAGGTTGGGAAAAGTTTCGGGTACGAGGTGAGATTGCTGGCAGATCCCTCTCGGAAATGCAGGACTCAATTCAGAGCTTCGTGATGGCCAAGCGGCGCTTCCTGCAAGGGGAAGTTTCAAATCAACTTAGGTCTGACATCCAGGCTATTTTGGCTACGGAGGTGTCCTCTCTCCGAGCGAAGTGCGAAGATGACATTCTCTGCGGAATGGCACCAAGTCTGGTACAGACAGTTAGCCGACAGCTCCTCGCGGTGCGGAGGGAATTGGGGCAGCTTGCGGGAGATGGTATGCGCTGGGACACTTTGGATGTGCGCCCACTCCGTTTGACCACGGACCCAGAAGGGGCATCGATCTGGATC
The DNA here is from genome assembly GCA_963719405.1 of uncultured Acidobacteriaceae bacterium. Taxonomy (GTDB): domain Bacteria; phylum Acidobacteriota; class Terriglobia; order Terriglobales; family Acidobacteriaceae; genus Edaphobacter. The sequence continues at coordinate 1,945,139 of OY970381.1, read as the reverse complement.
CGTCTCCTTTCTTCAGCCGCCACGCGAGTCGACCTACTGGCGCCGACCATAGACGCTTCCCTTGTGCCGCTTCTAAGCCAGCTGCGCCCGCAGGTGGAAGTTCGCGTCGTGACTACCAATGAGGGTCCCTTCGAGTCCGTACTCTGGCCTCTGCGAACATGGAAAGGAGAATGGACCGCGAGTGTACGCCAATGTCCGACGGAAGTCGTGTAGTTTTCCGAGAGACTCTGATCTTGTTCGACGGGGATGCGCTCATTACGGCCAGCCAGATAGCTGAGATCGGGAGGACGACCGTCATTTTGGACGATTATCCGGACGGCTCACTAGCTGCACAGAGGTTTTTTGCCGAAATGTGGGAGGGCAAATGTAGCCGGTTTGGCGCTATGAGCTGCGCTCGTTTTTCATCAGTCCGCCCACGATGTTCAGAAGGTACTTCAAGGTGGCCACTCCCGATGATGTCAGCCGACAACACCGAAGCAGCATTGCTCTCCGAGTTCGGCGAGTACCTGACTGTCCTTACGAAGCACTTCTCTCAACCCGTTCAGCAGGCGATCCAAGAAGCCGAACGACAGATGATGGGCAGAATCGTGGCTGATCAAACCTCGGTCGAGTCGGCAAGTATGGTGGCCCAGAGAGCTCTTGTAGGTGCACCAACTCGCTGTACGGACTGCCGTATCTGGCTTGGCGGACCAAGTTGATGTTTCAAGAAGCTTGTATCTAACAAAGGCAGACCTAGTTCTCTCCAGAGAGAACTTCGAGGCTACAGTATCAGCCCACCTCCGGGACTTGCTGATTGGGGAGCTAAACGCTTCCCGAGATCAAATTGAGGTTCTGAAAAGAAAGAGTGAGCGGATACAGCACCTCATTGTCGCTGCTCTGTTTGGGGAGGCTATTATCGTGCTCGGGCTGATCTTGTACTTGCTGCGAGTAAGTTAATGGTCACGAAACAGGTCGATCAAGCGCACTTTTCTCCTTAACCCGGGCGCTGTTTTTCCCATCAGAACGCTTTAGGGTACCCGCTTGGTTGCGAAATCAGGTAGAGGCCTGCGCAGAACGATACAGCGGTTCCCGGGTAAGTGCGCAGTTTGAGTCGACGCTGTCCCAGTTTCAATCGAACGGCGAGCAGCCGTTCGAAGTCTTCGTTGTAGGGGAAGGGAACTTCGGCAAGTCGACGATTGTAAACGCTCTTTTGGGACAGAAGATCTCACGCGTGGACTTCCGACCGGAGACGCGCAGCTTCATGCGCTATGTGCTCAAAGGTGCTCCGAGCGGCTATTGCGATATCTACGTCAGGGTAGTCGCAGGAATCCACGATTATCTGCTGCGACCCCTCGGTCGGGGCGAGCACAATGATCTCTTTGATACAACCAGACATCGATTGGCGGACTCAGTAGGTGAACGGGTGCTTGCCAGCGAGGCAGATCACTGCAGGCTTAGCGCAATCTCGAGAGTGGTACACGCCGGCCATTCTCGAAATAGAGCGGGAGTTGCTTTGGACCGAGTCATCGCAATTTCCCGAAGGTGTGAGACTCGTGGACACTCAAGGATTGAATCAGATCTTCGACGATGATCTTCTCTTACAGGCTTCCAAGCTGGACGTAAACTCCAGCGCCGAGCTGTTCGAAAGTTGGATGGCTAGTTCTCCCCGTGCCAGACACCTGGATTGGCAGTTCCGCAGGTGTGACGCAGTGCTCTGGCTAGTCAGCGCACAGAAGCCGAATCCGGGTGCCACCCGTGCGGCTCTCCGCTATCTGAGCAAGTATGGGAAAGCAATCATCATAGCGGTAACGCAAATCGATAGAGTTCAGGGAGGAGTCGGGTCGCGGGAAGAGGTCCTTACAGAGGTGAGGGAGAATTTCGGTCGCTATACGCCTCACGTCATTCCGATCAATGCTCGCCACGCAATGGAGTCATCATTGGCAGGGGACAAGGAAGGTATCAAGGAGAGCGGGCTCGATGATCTTGTGTGTACTCTGAAAGGTGTGTTCCTTGAGGACGCTGCGCTTGTTCGTGGAATAAGCCAGTACCTTGCCGTGAAAACGACCGAAGACCAGATGAGGAGAGCGACTCTCGAGATGGTCAACACCCTGCGGACTACCCAAGACCGTCTGGAGAAGCTTCGTCAAAATGCAAGGCAAGCAGAGTCCAATCAGAAGGCTACGGGCCGTTGCGCGATACAGAGTGCGGCAGCGGTTCAACTCTCTTCTATGAACAGACGTGTCGGTGAGATCGGTCTCTTAGACGACAGCACTTCCGCGCTCAAGATCGTGGACTCTGGTACAGCTCGCTCACAAATGGAAACCACGGTGGATGCAGTGCGCACGATAGTGGAGTTGGGGTTAGCCGAACTTTTCCGGGAGATACAACAAGAACGGTTTGAGCTGCCGTCGTTCGACGCGGACGGCAACCATTTGGAGCTTCGGTATCAGCAACTATGAGAGCCACTCTTCCTACCCTCACCATCCCAGAGTTGTCGTTCAATGTCCTCTTGAGTGAAAGGCCGATCAAAGCCCTTAAAATCTGGGCTTTGAAGAAGTTGTCATGGTTTCGGGAGGGTGCGGAAGGTGAAGAGAATGCACTGAATTGGGAGCGCCAGGAGATGATCCGCGGAGAGCTACAGACCACGTGGCAGACCTTTGAGCAAACAATGATCCAAGCCTTCGACAAGAGCGTCCATGAAGCCTTCAATCAGATCGTGTCGGCCATCGACCTCGTACAGCGCGAACTTGAGCTACAGCAGGGCGAATCGCTCTCGTCGGCTGGCGTGCGCCTCCAAGAGATACTCACGAATAGATCTGTCCAATGTCCGTTCATAGCAGTAGTGACTTCCGCCCTCCGTACTACTGTGGCGCGGCACGATCCGTTCCTCCCAAGCCGGTTGCACAGGTAATCGATACTCACGTAGCGCATAGTGGAAATCGAGAAGTGTCCGAAGGTCCTCAATGCTGGATGAAGTGAGGGCTGCGGTGGCGCTGGCCTGTGTTGCATTGGCTCCAAGGTGGCCTTACGACGCAACGATGCTCCCCGTGTGCCTCTCGACGATCAACGCCAGATCGGAAACCATCACGAAAGCTCCTAGGTGGCGCGAACCTTTCAATGTGCCCTTCCTCGGCGCTAGCTCAGGTGTCTTCGCTCTTCCTTTGCCACTTCTGCTATACGTGAAGTGAGGTAAACGACGGAGAAAGATGGCTGCGCGGCCTGCGAAGGGGGATTGCGATGCGAGCTGGAGACGAACGCGGGCGGGAGCTGGCCAGACAACAGATCGATGCTGCGACAATGGCCCTAGGCGAGCGAGGGCCTGTGTGGTGGAATGTCGGCGCACCCGACGTGAACCGCCACATGGTGAAGAACACTATGCCGCGTAGTTTGCTGCGCTGGAGCCCGGTGCCCACCGGGGGGTGCTACACCTGCCTTACCTCATGAGGTAGAGCAGGGCTGCCTTCCACCGCAAGGGCAGATGGGCTGCAAGGTTGAAGCGCATGTTATCGAGAACATGGAGTCTACCTCCTTCAACGGGAATGACGGCCCTGCTGACACAGGACCGTGTTGCCTTTGGCAACCTTGGTTGTGCCCCTGCATGACCAAAGCGCATTGTGAAGCCCCGTTAGAAGCTCGTACCAGTGTAGTTCTCGCGTCCCGATCCACTGCACTATGGCAGTGGATCGCAGCCCTATTTCGCCGAAAATCCCTCTTCTTCCAGCCGTACTTTGATTTGTAGAAGCCGCGCGGACTGCTTCTCTGACGGCAGTTTCCGAGGGATGTTGCAGGCAACGGACACAAACGACTGCTCGTCAGGAGCGAGTAGAAGGTTCTTGTTACCCCAAGAGAGAAGTTGTTGCCAGTAGGCGCTCCCAAGGTTTACCACCGTCATCTGCACTTGAATGCCGCTGGCAACCGATTGCTCGGAAGCGGCCGTTCTCTTTATTAGGCGATCATCTTCCCGAGCTACGAGTTGCGTGGCCAAGCCTTTCTGAAGAGGTATGTGAAGCTCCTGGACACGCTGCCAGCAGATCTCTTTCTTCGCCCATTCTGTTACGTTCTGGAAGCCACCCTCGGGCGCAACGATTATTTCGAAGACCTCATAGGCGATTACAGCAAGCTGAGCCTCAATCTCCTGAGTCAGTCCTTGGCGCGACCAGCAGCCTCTAAAGTCAAAGAGACTGCCCGTCCCTTCGAACTGGATAAGGTGAGAAAACTTGGCGAGGGTATAGGCGACGATGTTGGCTCGGTACCGTTCTGATACCACGATTGCTTGCTCACCAATTCTTCAATGCGCCAGTAAAGCATCGCCTTCACAATGACGCGCTTGTAGAACTCCTCATTGAACTGCTCGGGAGCGCGGTCCCATTCTGCTTGCGCATACGTACTGAAGGCCATGAAGTTCTTTTGCGCACCCTGGCTGACGACATTAGGAAGGAACCTCCAGGCGTTTTCAAATTTGGCCAGGTCAACCTTTGTGATGAGCTGATTTGGAGGATTTTGAAGCTTGAAGAGGTTCTTCTGGGCGGCTGAGAGCTTCGATTGCTCATTCATGTATGAGCCACGGGCTCTCTCATAGCGCGAATGTGTGCCGTACTGCGCTCCGTTTATCGCTGGTGCCCGGAGACTGTGAGATATCTGCTCCATCCTTTGATGGAATTCATGATTCGAGAAGAAATCTGCGTCACTGACCTTGTTCTGACTATTGGCATAACGGGCTATGAGAGGGGTGTACTTGCCGTTTGTCTCAGGCGTTACCTCCGACAACTTCATCTGCACGAAGGAAAGAGCCAGTCCGGATTCCTTATCGCTCAATGCACTCGCCAGGGTGGCGGTGGTTTGTCCGCCGTTCACGATCTGCAGGTCAGTGACTTCTAGGAGACGCAGGCCGTCCGCTTGCTGCTGAACAAGTGCCTTTGTTGCTGTTGCCGAAATACCATTGTTATAGGCGAAGAACATGGTCGGTTCGGCCATAACGGTCTTTCGGATCATCTTGTTGATCTTGCCGCGCGTTCCGAGATAAGAGCGAACGTTGCCTTCCAAGAGGCGACTTCCATACTCCTGGTAGATCTGAGCGAGTGCAGCTCCCGGGATCACGCATAGAAAGGCTCGATAGTTCTCAGCGTCCACGCTGGCGGCCAGGCAGGGAAGCCCACCGGGAACGATCGTTGTGAAGTCAACCGTGAGTTCGTCACGGCCGGTCTTGGAGTCCGATACGTGGTGGAAGCGCTTGATATCCCAGATGTGGAATTCGGTAGGGATGCCGGCGATATCGCCCTCAGGCCAGTCCTTAACTCTTGTGCTGAGTGCGGAATCTGTGACCAAATAGAGCCGCAGTCGCGAAATCTGTTTGCGGCGTTGTTGAAGCGTGAGCGCGGCTGAATGCGCCGGGTTGGATTCATCCACTTCGTCAAGCAGCCTTCCCGAAAAAGCGTCTTCGCAGAAAGCGGTTAGGCGGCTGAACGACGTCTTGGCGTGTTGCTGCGTGATTGTCTCAATCTCTTCTGCACCGGAGAAATTCCCTATGACCAGACGGATTGAGCCATCCACATCGTCTTGGGCCAACCCATCGATAGCCAGCGCCCTTTTCCGTGACCCCGTCCCGCGGAAGTAGCACGCCTCGAAATCAGAGAGTTCTTCGGCCTCACCCAGCAGTTCAGCGCAAACCTCGACAAATTCGTTATGTGTGAAGTTGGCGGCTACGCTCGCGCGAGCCTGCAGGTCTGCAAGGAAATCCTTCCTATATTCATCCAGCAACATGGGTGTATTGGCTCCGGTGAGGTCCGCAGTGAAGGAGATCTATGTCGTAGCTGACGGCGGAGATGCCGGCAGGTAGGGTAGAGACTGTGAGGGAAGGGAAGGACTCATCTACTTGGTAGAAGCGCGGTTCAAGAATCGTGAATAGCGCGGAATCATGTCCCGCCCTCACGGTGTAGCCCATCTCAGCCAAGCGGAGATCAAATTCAGTGATTGCTGAAGAACCGTCAAGTTCAGACTTGATCTGCTCTACCAGTGTTTGAATGGTGACTCCTCGTGTGACATCCACAACGTAGACACAAAGCTGCAGTGGTGCACCTCCATGCTCAAGCTGTTCAGCCGAAGAGATTGTTCTTTATGGCCACCTGGAAGGATCGTCTTGATCTCGACCAGCCCATCCAACAGTTGGAAGTCCTGTGGCGAACCGAGGGGTCCCTTCCAAGCATGTACAGCAGCGAGGGACCCTACGCTGGGGATAGCCACTGTCCGAAGGAACCAGAGCTCTCCAAAGAGCCCGCGAAGCTGCATGTCCGAGAGTCCTTTTCGGGGTCCGGATTGAGCAGTCGCTTCCATTGTTCAAGGCGCAAAAGTATGACTGATGGTCCAGTTTGGAGATTTGCACCACGGCGAGTTTCTATGAAGGTCTTGGCAAGAGGCGGCCGAAGAGTTCCTGATATTCAGGGCCGTCCGAGACGGGAACAGCAGATTGAAGCGGCCGTCGGTTTCTTCGGTTTACACTCACTTCGATAATCCCCGGCACAGGAAGCTGGGCAGGGGGCAGAGCAGTCACGAGCATCAGAAGGCGTCGACCCTCGAGATCGTAAAACCTGCAAACAGATCTAGAGGCATGTGTTTCGTCATATCGACGAAAGGTGCCGGCGCGATCCTTGTCTTGTCCGGAATCTCCGCCCAGAGGTCGTCAATCCATTTCATTGTCGCCAAGGTTCTCCTCTTCCTCTTCCCGGCTTTCTGCTGCGCAGTTCCACAAGGTTGATCCCATAGTCGACTCGCGTGGCGACGTTGGAGTCGTCGAACTCCCGGAAGCTGAGTCCAAGTGCGATCAGATGATCCGGTAAGGGAGCCCATGCCGTTTCTTACCTTGGGGCGCAAAACGTGGATCAACAGGAGGGGCTTAGGTTCGCCGCCCGCGGTAGATCTTGTCGGGAATAGTCTTTCCTTTGTTCTCCTCATCAGAGTGGAATGTCGCATTGAGGGCCCGTGATGATCTCGGGCGGCAGCCCCTCCTTTTCCACTCCGGGAGAGACGATGCGTGCGCTCTTTTCCCGAGATGTGAACATTGCCTGTATTCGGAAAGGATTCGACTGACCGTTCGGTCGGTCGTACTGGCATGGTGCCAAGGAGGACCTGACTCCCCGCCGCCTTGTGGAATAACCACATCCCACTTTTGCAGGAACGACTCCTGTGTCGACTCCACAAATGCGGCTAAATCCTTTGCCTGAAGGTTACGTTCTGCGGTTCCACCCGAAACTCTCTCAGAAGACCTGCGATCAGCTCTTTTGGAACGTTGTACCATATTGGATTACCTAATTTCGGAGACGTTTTTGAGGCAATCCCTTCGTCTGAGAGCTCGCTAAGAAAGACGCTCTGTCGCTCGCTTGTTAGCCTCAACAATGTTTGAGTTTGTCTCTACGTAAGTGGTCTCCAGGCTCTTCCCCGAATTTGTCACGACCCTCTGGATCAGCGTAGAAGTGCGCATCTTGTTCGGCGCGGTGACCAGAAGAGCGTCAGGAATCGGCGCGCACCTTCAGCCCGAAAATCGATCGGCTTGCGCTGTTGGTCCCGCATCTTCCGGCAATTCCTGGCGCAGTTCGGATGTTGCAGCAGTCACATGGACGTACCACGCCATCACATCGTCACTGAGCCAAATGCGGCACAGATCTTCATAGCCGTCTCGAGTAGCCGAACCTTAGCGTCCCATCTGCAACAAGCTGTCGTACATCTTCGTGAAGCGGAAGAAATAGCTTACGGTGATACCCTCAAGCGTCAGTCCCCGGGAAAGACTGTTACCCCCCAGCACGATTACCCGCAGGCCATGGTCTTGATGTTGCCGAAAGTCAAGACTGGCTGCGCCAGTAAACGCCGGTTCATGGCTTTCACACTGATCGGGAGGATCGCGTCCACAAGTCCTGCCTGAATCAGCTCGATGCCATGTGAACTCCTGTCTTCTTGAATTCTGTTTGCCACGTCTTGTGCAGGGATGCAATACCGATGTTGAGTAGGGCTTCAGATGGGTTGAGCTGACTGTAGTTGCGAATATCCTGCTGAAGCTGGGAAAGCCACGAATGCATCAGGGCTGTGATTCTGGCTCCTGGACGGCCGTGAAATGGGCTCACGTTTATGCCAGTATCGCTTTATCAGTGAACCCTTCTCCACGAAGATCGCGAATGGTGTTGGCGATTGAGGAACGATCGCCCGGCCTCGTACAGGCTGGGCGGCAGCTCTGAGATCTGGAGGCCGCTCTTCTGCTTGTCTGGAAAGATCACGTCAGCGTCTTCAATCGCAGCGGCAGTGCATCGTGAGCCGAAAGATTGCCGAAGATTGCTTGGGGTCCGAGATAATTGCTGGGCGGCTCCAGCCCGTAGATGAAGTCGCGAGGGAAGAGGTCGTTCTTCAGCATCTCGTCCGTCGTGTCAGGGTCGATAAGCACATTTGCAAATGGCGTCGCCGTGAAACGAACGCAGCTCTAATGTGGCGAAGTTGGGTAAAAGCGAGCGAATGCGCTTATTGATCTCAGCGGGACTGTCCTCCTTCTTGCGTGTGTTTACAGAGGCATAATCCGCCTCATCGTCAATGACGAGAACGGGGGCAGAGATCACGCCGTCGTGACTGGCGTTGTACTCCACCAGCCACTTCTCGAGATTTTCGAAGATGCTTCTATTTCTTCTTGATCACGACGAGGACGGGCACCTTGAAGCCGTCCAGCGGAATCCGAGACTTTCGACGAGCAGCTCTTGTTGAAGTCCCGAAGGCGAGAAAGTGAAGACGCTAGCAGGATTCTTCGGATTGATGATGCCTACGCCGATGGCGCGACCAATCTTTACGGGCGGTCAGTTCGCCGAAGCTGTCCAGCCCAAGAAATCCCTCGTCGAGTCGTTCCTGAGTCTGTCGGCGAAGATTTTCAAGCGTGCCTGTGAGGAGAATGATCAGCTTGTAAGCGGCATCAGCCGCCTTGCAGGTGAGAGCCGTGTAGGTAGCCGTCTTGCCGGATTGTACGTCGCCAACGACTAGCCCCCGAACGTTGAACCGGTCCTTTTGAGCTGGATTGCCCTAGTAGGTCCAGTAGCTCGTCGGTGACGCTGTCGAGGGTCGATTGTGACCTGTTTCGGCCATCCTCTGTTCGTCAAACGTTGATTGAAGCTATCTCAATAGTGGGGGATCAATGGATGGCTTGCGAGCACTCAGCCAAGGCTTGTGTTCGGCAACAATAGCCGTTCCAAGGTCCATGGATATAGAGACCTTTGTGTAGATCCGCTTCAGCAGGGCATCAAACTCCTCCTGTGAAACCGGGAAGGCGGTCCGCAACTGACTCGTGATAGCCGTGACTTCCGCTTTGGTTGGTGGCAGTGGTTGGAGGGTAGGAGCACCGGCAGTGTGCGCTCTATGTTGCGAATGTTCTCACTAATCACGCGAAAGCCTCTGAGCTATTTGGTTCGCCAGGGTTGGCTGAAAATTGAACGGTTCAATGGTTGCGAGGTTTGCCAGGAACTGGTTTGCGGCTGCTGTTCCGCTACCCAACGAAGATACGATCTGAGCGGCTAAGCCCTCTAGGAAGGCGTATTGGCTGCCTTTCTCCTCATCAACGGGCTCGATATGGGAGGCCTTGTCGAGGTAAATCGCATCAAGAGGAAGGCTCATTTCCAGAAGCGAAATCACTTGGTCCACGAGTCTGAAAGACTCCTGGGAGGTTCTGTCCACGAGCGCTGCGATCAAGGGATGATCGCGATTGACTCTGTACGAGACTCCCTCTCGAACTATGGTGCGATCCCAGGCGTGAACCACCCGTTTATCGGAAGCCTTCTTGCCCTTGAAAACGAAGACATTCCGACTTCCTTCCGTAATCTTTCCGATGATCTGCTTAAGGCCTTCGCGAAGGATTTCAGGGGGCGTGGTCGTGGATTTCTTGATGTCCAGCTTCCACAAGTGGTCCAATCGATTCGATAGATCAACTTGTACGCGAGCCAGCTTGGACAACTCTTCCTGCCGAATCAGCCGGAACCAGGATCCCCAGCAGATAAGCCGACGATTTCGATAGATGTAAAATCCCTGATTCCTGCGGAGACCATCGTCGCCTCCCGCAAGCTCCAGCTCGGCACTCGATAAGCGAGAGATGTGAGGCAAGATGTATGCCTGCACCGGAACCGTCTCACCTTCGAGCGGGAACGTCTGAAGTGGAAGAAGCTGCGTAGCCTTGTTCCGGCTCAGGAATGGATCCAAGCCCTTAACTGGAAGGTTGTTAATAGAAATGGTTACGGTCGTTTCACCGGGCTCCGGGGAGAGGAAGCGATGGAAGACAAGCGCCAGGTGGTCGCGAAGTTCGTCCATACGTTTTCCGATCGCCAGTTGAACCGTTGGCTCTCCGGCTCCCAATCGGTCGAAGGCCTGCCATAGAATCAAAGTCCCGTGCTCTTCCGACAGAAGCTGATCGATTAGCGGTAGTTGAGCGAGATCATGCTGGTTCAGTCGTAGCAGCATCCAGTCCTGGCGCAGCGCAATGTGATCTAGATCCCAGCAGCGACCGCTAAAAACGCCCGCTTTGAGCGACACCACTGTCATCCGTCTACATTGCGACAGAGATGCAGTTTTCATCCCCAAACCGAACCGACCAAGATCTTCGTCACTGCGCGTGAGGGTTGGATTCTGGCTGCCGTGGCGCATCGCTAGTGTCAGCCGCTCCGGAGTCATGCCCGTGCCGTTGTCCAATATCGCGATATAGGGCTCGCCGGAGGAAGGGAATCTGATGCTTATGTTGTGAGCGGCGGCTGACAGACTATTGTCGACAATATCTGCGACCGCAGCCTCAAAGGAATAGCCCATCGCCCGCATCGATTCGAGCAGGTCAGAGGCCACCGGCGGAAGGCGTATCTCGGAGGGGGAGTCCTCCAAAGAAGGGATGTGGTCAAAAGTAGCGATAGCAGAATCCTAACTCAGGGCGACGGCTCTAGAATCCCCCGAAGGCGTCAGGAGGCTAACGCTCCGGCTTTCGCCTATCCTTCGTGATCATGAGAAGCCTGCGGACAGCCTCACCGATCTGCTTGGCAAGGTAAGGCGGGACTGCATTGCCCACCTGAATGTATTGTTCTGTCCGATTGCCCTTAAAAGGTAGTTGTCCGGGAAGGTCTGCAGTCGGGCGGCTTCCCGCACCGTAAGGGATCGACACTGCACCGGGTCGTAATGGATAAAGTAGTGACCGTCTTTCGAGATGTGACTGGTTACAGTCGTGGAAGGCGACCCGGCCAGCTGTACCCGGAAGCGATCGATGAACTTTCCGGAATCCCAGTTTTTATGGTCAGGTGCTAACGCTTCGGGAAAGTCCCCCGCGCGCGGAGAGGTGAGCATCAATTCGGCGTAGACCGCCGCGAACAGGTACCTGCTCAAATCGGCCTTCATGTGGGACCGCGTCTCGTTGTTCGGCAGAGCGTCAAGGCGTGGATCGAGAATCCATCTTCTCAGGGGCTTCGGACAAGAGATGCCAATGCCAGCAGGGCGCGAAGCAGCCCTGGGCCAGATAGGGACTACTGAATCCGAGTTCATCAAACATTCGTTTACGCGTTCCCGGAACATCGCCTTCTCAGAAGCGGGCAGGAAACTTACGGCTCTGCTGACAACCTGGGCGGCTTCTCTCAAAGCTTCTACCCATGCTTGCGGAGAATCTTCTTGACTCAGGCCGCTCCTAAGACAAGGCATTCCGGCCAGTACGTCCTGAACGGTTACAGGCGCTGGGGATCGCGCAAGCAGCGACCCTGCCTCCCTGAATGACCGTGAATCGAAGTCACTATTCCTGATTCCAACGATGATGACCCGATGCCTTGCTTGAGGCAATCCGAAGTCTTCCCCGCGGATGATGAAATCAGGCGGATGCAGCGATTCCGAAGGCGTACCACCTACTCGTGGCGACAACGCAAGCAGGGTGTAGCCATCTCCGGCGCTTCGCAGGTCATCGCTTATCCGCTTGAAGATCAACTCGCTGTTGAGGGTAGAGGAAAGCATTCCCTTTACGTTCTCCATAACGAACGCAGCAGGTCGAAGCCTGGAAAGCATTCTTATGTAGTTTTCGTAGAGAAGATGTTTGGGGTCATCCTCGGCAACATAGGTCGCAATGCCTTTATTCCGGGCTCTTCCGACCAGAGAGTAGGCCTGACAAGGCGGACCGCCAATCAGAACGGTGTTGCCTCCAAATCGCTTCCGCAGGCCGTCGATTTGCGCGAAGAGAAGAACCTCAGTCTCTGGAAGGCCAAGCTCAAGTAGCAGCGCGTGCTTCTTTGGCTGCGGCCCATTGATCTGGGTAAAGAACCTGCCAGTTAGGCTCCGTAAGCCCCTTCCTGAGATAGGAATAGTACTCGGCCGGATATTGATTCCCAAACTGCCTAAGAACGTGTCTTAACAGCAGGGTAGAGTGAGCTGCGCGCTCCTTCTCCACAGACAGCTCGATCTGGAAAGGTCTGTTTCCCAAGCTGTCCGTGACTGCGGAAAATCCTTCGGCCAAGCCGCCCGGCCCAGCGAAGAGATCAATCACAGCAAACTTCATCTCACGTCCGGCCATCTCTCTTACAGACCGGTACCAATCCGCGCACATTCGGAAGCGAACGAGGAGCGCAAGTGGCTGATGTTGTAGACAAAGAGACTCGCTCGCGCATGATGGCTGGTATTCGGGGCAAGAACACGAAGCCCGAGCTGCTTTTGAGGCGCGCTCTTCACGCAGATGGGTTCCGTTACCGTATCCACGACCCAAAGCTGGTGGGAAAGCCAGATCTCGTATTCCCGATGTACAAAGCCCTCATCTTCGTTCATGGCTGTTTCTGGCATAGGCATCCTGGCTGTTGGTGGAATACGACTCCGTCATCGAATGCCGTGTTCTGGGAAGGTAAGCTGAGCCAGAATGCAGAGCGAGACGCACACACCGTTGCTGAATTGCGTGATCGAGGCTGGCGTATAGCCATTGTATGGGAATGCAGCTTCAAACTTCTGTCGGTGAGCGAGGTGGCTTCTGCTGTAAAAGACTGGCTGACCGAAGGGATGGAGAGCTTGGTTTTACCGACAGTGACAAGGAAAAGGCGCCTCACATCCTAAGAACTCATTGGGTTTTTATTTGCTCCCCAAAGTGGCGAGACGTGACAGTGCAAAGCTCTCGGCGCTAGGCCAATCCGGGGATACGTAGAGGTTCTCGGTATTCGAACCCACGGTCTCATTCACGATGAAAAACGACAGCAGATTGCCATCTTCCCTCGCCTGTTCCAGTAGTTCGTCCCACAAGAAAGCCTCTGCCTCTCCGTTGACATCATCAGGGTCGGCAAGTTTCGGAAGATTAGCGGGCTCATAAACCTCTTCTGGCTTGAGTGCAGCCCAGAGGTGCTTCTGGGCGTCGTCATCCATGTCTCGGAAGGCTTCCCGCGCATAGCCCTGATCGTAAGACTTCAAAACCTTGACCTGTCGGCTGCCGTTCTGCTATTCGAAAAAGGTTTCCTGCTGCGGCATGGCAACACTCCTAACCTATCCCTCGGAGAGGATAGCGCCGTTCTTTATTGAGGGTGCGAGCAGAGCTTGCGCAGTGCCAGCAAGATCACGAGACTGGCTGGGCCAGCTCGTCTCTATAGATGAAACCAATTCACCGTCTTCGTCCGTGATGACGGCGCCCCAGTTCACATCTGCTATTCCCCACGAGATTTCCCCTCCATCTTTGTGGGGCATCACGATGCAGACCGTTCCGCCGCCTGTATCTTGCGCACTGGCTTCGGTACCGAGGCCGGTTAGCGCGTCGGCTAGTTGTTCGAGGAACTCTTCCTCCGAATTGTTCAAAAGTTCTGCGGTCATCAAAGCCTCTTATGATCAAGTGTTCTTGGCGATTATGCCAGGTGGTGGCCCCGTAGTCCAGGAGGGAAGCGTAGTTTTGAGGTATACGCGAATTGGGCCGTAACACATCTGTTTTGATATAGAGATGGCCCGATCCGCGGCTGCTCTAGCTTGCCGGAGAACGTCCGCTGCAGACCGGCAGATGACTCCGCAGCATGCGGGTACTGTATTGTTCTCCGCACTTCGGGCAGGGTCTTAAAATGCGTTGCCGACCAGAGCCGGGCTTGCGAGCTGCGCGGCGCGCCCATTCAGTTGAGAGGGCTTCATCAGGCACGAGGGACAGATCGAACCTAATCCTGGCAACTAGGGCAAGTTCATCCTCCGTAGGAGAGTCAAGCCTCCATTGAATCCCATCCGCGGTCACAACGTGATCTATAGGTTCACCCATATAGCCTCCAACGCAAAGCTATCACAATGCGGCATTGTGCCCAACGGGAAGTCGGAAGCGCTTTTTAGGTGTTCTGTTGGGGTATACCCGTGAGGTACACGGGATGTGTGACACATTTTGTCTCACTAGGCTCGCTAATCTGCTACTGTGACATGTGATGGCCAAAGCCTCAGAACCCAAAAGGAACAAAAGGGAAGCGCAGGGCCGGGCAGATCGTCGGCTACCTGCGCGTCAGCTCTCTCGATCAAAAGGAGCTGCGGCAGCTCGAAGGCATTCATCTTGATAAGCGGTTCGTGGACAAGGCTTCCGGCAAGGATCTCCACCGACCGGAGCTGGAGCAGCTAGCTGGCTACGTGCGCGAGGGCGATACCGTGATCTGTCACTCGATGGATCGGCTGGCCCGCAACCTGGATGATCTGCGAAAGGTGGTCCTCGGGTTCACGGATCGAGGCGTTCACGTGCGGTTTGAGAAGAAAGGTTAACCTTCACTGGTGAAGACTCCCCCATGGCCCATTTGCTTCTGAGCGTGATGGGAGCCTTCGCACAGTTCGAACGTGACCTGATCCGAGAGCGCCAGCGGGAGGGAATTGCTTTAGCCAAGCTGAGAGAGGGAGCCTACGTCGGGCGAAAGCCTTGTCTGAACTCAGCGCAGGCCAAAGACCTGCGGCCGCGAGTGGCAGCGGGCGAATCGAAGACTGCCCTTGCCGGCGAAATGGGCATCAGCCGTCAGACTTTATATAGATACGCCGCAGGAGCAGGGGATTGAAAGCGAACCGGCAACGCGTGATGCATTGCCCCTGCGGGAATGCCAAGATCCTCGCGCTCGACCTGTGTTCAACCTGCTACACGCTCAAGCGACAGGATGAGGAGCATTTCGGGGGGTTGCGGGAAGCGGTTCTGGAACGCGACGGAAACCGTTGCCGCGTGTGCGATGCATCAGGCCGGGACAAGCGATCGATCATCGTGCATCATCGGAGACCCGGCAAATCAGTGCTCAACCTAATGTTGTCGTTGTGTCCAGGTTGCCATGCAAAGGTCCATAGAACGAAGGCGGTCCTCTCAGCCATGCCACCGCTTCTCCTGGAGCTGTGGCGAGGTAGCACCCTGAAGGCCACGAACAGGCTCAGCTTGACTTCACCTCGAAGAGGCCTGCGGCCAAGCTCGTGCCTCTGTTTGAAGACGACGGTAATTCAGCGGCTAGGGCAGCGAAGCGCACCGGCTCAAGTACCGCTGAGCGCCAGGAAATCGCTAGCGTGAAGCAAAATGAGCTGACGGACATTTCAACACCGGGGTACGTATAGTGGAGCCACCCTGCAACGTTTATGGGAGCCGTTCTTCACGACAAAAGAAGTCACCGGAACAGGACTGGGGCTCTGGGTCACTCAGGAAATCGTGAATAAGCATCACGGGGTTGTCGCTGTTCGTTCCAGTACGAATGCTGGAAGTCACGGAACAGTGTTCTCTCTCTTCATTCCACATGCCGTTTTCGAGGAGAAGGATCGGACCCAGCCGCCTATCGTTGATGGCCCTGTCACTTGGCCATCTGCGAAGGGAAACCCACTGCTGCGGTCGATTTCGTAATGGAGTCGGGCGTAGTCTTGGCCAGCCGGCACGCCGCAGCAACGCCGTGCTCCGGCCGGACCCGTAACGGCCGTACTGGCTGGCAAGCTGTGCGATTGCCGAACCGGAGCAAAGAAGAACCGCCATCGAGGTCCAGCTGGAGCATGCGATTGAGGGCCTCCGCACCGAGAGAGCGCAGGTGGCCAGCCGAATCAGAAATGAAGGCCATCCTCTCTAAGTTAGCAGGGTGTCATGAGGGTGTTTCTGGATTTCGCTTTCCCGCGAGAGGCGCATCGCTGTAAGCGGAGGAGTGGTTGCGTGCCACAACGGAGAACGATGGCTATGCCCCGCTGGAGACAAACTCGCCCACTTGAACCGTCGCCTGAGCATGTGCAAACGACTCGATCATCCAGGTATCTGTCTGCCCGGCATCCTTCGTAGCAATCACATACGCCATTATCCTAAGGCTGGCTTCAGAAGGTTGGTCCAGCAAGAGCTTCCCCAAACGACCCAGAGCCGTCTTACTTTCTAGCTCATCCACTAAGAACCGGAAACTCTCCTCAAGCCTGCTGTAATCCGCCAGAGCCCTGAGTCGAGACACCATCACCGGATCCATAGAGCCAAGCGTCAACTTTAGGTATCGTGATGCTAGAAATTTACCCGTTGTTTCATGTGCAAAACTCAACACTTCTTCAGTTATCCCAGCTGCATTTCGCTTGCTTTCTTGATTGAAGAGCCTACTACGACGGATATACTCCAGGATTTTGGAGCCGACTACTCCATCTCTATCTAGCAGCTCCATGCTCTCATCAGCTGTAAGGCTGTATCTGACGTCCTCAATCATCGTTAATGCAAGGTGATAAATGGATGCCATGTCTTTATTTCCCGATAATCTTAGCTCTGTCAGTGCAGTATCGCGGTCGAGGATGCTACGGTACAGATCCGCTCTGTGCAGCGGGATGACAGTACCAATCCCAGCCTGGAACATTTGAGACAAGAGGATCAGATTTTGAGGACTGTCTGTCATACGTTGCGCTTCGACAGGCATCTCCAGCCACCAATCTTTCCCAGTAGTTGTAACAATATATTGTTGCGCTTGCTCGCTCGTTACCCCACTCAGCTTGCAGCTTTTCATCTGCGGATATTCCAGCAAGTCACTCTGACTGGCAATCAGAATTCTGTTAGCTGCATTGCTCGATAGGAAAGGCAGGAGCGTTCGTCTCACGCTTGTACTATCCACTTCATTAAGTGAATCGATAAGAAAAACAAAATCTCCTTTAGCCACCATGAATTTGATTACATCAGGAGAGAGTTCTACCCCACCAGCGCGAAAGAAATTTGTCACTAAATCCTCGATCGACATCCCGTCGATCCAATCAATTCGCAGATTAATGAATAGTGGAACGTAATGGTTCTTTCCACTGGCAAATCGAGTCACGCATTCCCTGAACAGATGCTGCACAAGAACACTCTTCCCCGAGCCACTCTTGCCCATAACGACAGCAGTTTTACTGTCAATAAAAATGCTATCGAGAAGGCCGCTTGCATCGTTGGCTGACTCCAACACAGGACCGCTCTTCAGCATCAATATATGTTGCTCAATATACGGTTCTGGTATCGACGTCTTCGCCACAAGTCTTCGCAAAGCATCGGACAAGATCTTCCTTCTTGCCCACCAGCTATTCAAAATGGTCTTGTGGACGAGGGAGTATTTCGTGAAGACACCGCTATTGATTGCAGTACGGATCCACGTTGATTGCCAATAGAGTGGGATCATCGCAAATAATAATGCAAAGCTAGTCAAATACAGCAGGGTGGCCGATTTTAGAGCACTCGCGACCAGTTTGCTCCAGAGCCCCTGGCGAAGGGTGACTGAGAATGTTTGTGATGCAGGCTCACTCTCAAAACCGTAGCGATCCACGGCAGTCACTTGAAGTTTGTAAGATCCATCGGTAAGGGAAAAGCTACCGAACGGTACAGACGTATATAAATCCTGAACTTTCTTGTCGTTTGAGGAGAGTAGATGGGTCCTATAGAGCATCCAATGGTATCTCAGCGATTCTGCCTTAGCTTGAAAAGTCGAATCGAATGCTACTACGCCAAAAGTATGCGAAGGCTCTTCAATATTGTTAGCTTTGTTCGCCAGCGTGATTGTTACAGGGGTCTTTTCTGGGGCGCGGAAATGGGCTAAGCCACTTTGCGATCCTGCAAACCAGATGCTGTCATCAGGCGTTATGAGAAGAGTTCTCACCGGGCCAGGTAACTCGTTGTTGGCAGCATCGTATATTTGCCACTTCTGGGCACGGACATGGGCTAGGCCGAGGGTTGTCCCGATCCACATCCCATTCTTCGAATCAAAGGCGATTGACGTGACATGGTTGCTTGGAAGCAGACTATTCGTGGACGAAAGTGTTGAAACTTTTCCGCCGGAATCTAGATGTGATAAGCCTTCCTCCGTGCCGATCCACAGATCACCGGGTCCATCAAGTGCCAACGCCGTTATTCGGTCTGCAGGAAGGCCACCGGTGTGCGAGTTGTATTGGGTCCACTTATCGCCAACAAGTATGTAGAGTCCGTGGTCGGTCCCAACGACGAGCCGATCACTCGTCGGGTCCGCCAGAATAGCCGACACCTTGCCAAGCTTGGTGTCGTCCAAAAAACTCGCCTCCGCGTCAGCCGTTTTCGGCGGGCCGAGTTCGGTGACTTGTCCATTTTTGGCCTGGAATACCCCCTCCTCCAAGGAACCGGAAAACACAATTGATCCATCACGCGCGACGGCGAGCTGTTTGCCGCCGAAGGCGACGTTGTCCAGCGTTGTAACCTTGTGCGGTAATAGGGGCGTGCGGACATCGAAATAGTACATCGCATCGGCAAAGGTAACCCACACTTCTTGCCGATCGGGAGACGTTGCGATTGCAGCACCTCCGACCTTCTCCACATCAACATCAAATAGAATCTTCGCGGAGCCGCTGGGGGTGATGACGGTTAGAGTGGTATTGGTGAGTATCCAGAGGCTTCCGTCAGCAGACTGTTGGATTCCGACAAGCTCTTCACCAGGTTTGTGAAGGACATTCATTATTGACCAGCGACTACGTTGACCATAAAGAAGTCCGATGTCGGTTCCGAGCCAAAGGCCGTTGCCGTCGAGGACTATGGCATTTATCGGCTGATCGGGCAAATTGGAGTTTTTGGGTGTAAATACTTCCCACACGTCTTGCTTGAGGTGCGCTACGCTGTATTCACCGAGTTTCACAGTTAATAGCGACATCCCTGTGAACGGCTCCCATTTCTTCGTCAGTATCCAGACTGAGCCGTCTCTGTCTTCTTTGATGCTCACAATGTCTTTGGACGGGAGCGGACTATTTTCCAATCCGAACCGTTCCAGCCCGCGCACGCCGGAACTCCACAGGCCTTCGTCGGTACCGATCCAAATCGTCCCTTCGGACGTTGGAAGTATGGAGTTAACGAAAGGTGTGCCCATGGGTTTCGTAGATTCGACTCTGGTCGCTACACCATGTTGGTCCACAGCAAAGACGCCACTAATTGTGCCTAGCCAGATGTTCCCATCCGGCAACTCGGCGATTGTTGTTACGTACGGAGTGTCCCGCTCATTTTGAAAGGAAATCTTAATGGGTGCGAGAGGGCGTGGCCCAAGACGAACCAAGTAGAAAATATCGGGGTAGGCTCTGGAGTCTCGGGATGATTTGGCAACCATCCACACTCCACCTTGCCGAGATTCGCACATAGACAGCGGCGCAACAGCTGCCCCAGTGTCCCAGAGTTTCCAGATAGAATCGGAGACGCTTACTATCGCGGTTTGCGTTCTGGCCCACAGCGTTTGGTCTCGATGGACGATTAGCTGCTGAATGTCGTTGTCTGGCAGCTTTGTTGATCCGGATCGGTCTACTTCCCATCGTCCGTTCGACAACAGGGCAAGTCCTTGATGTGTTCCAACGAAGAGGTCTCCATTGCTGCGAGCTGCGATATCCGTGATTCCGCTGCCCCCTACGCTCGCAGCAGCCATATCAACCGCCTGCCATTGGAGGGGAAAATAGGTGGATGGATTCGATTTAGGTGAGGGCGAGGGGTTGGAACCCGGAGAAGACGCGAACGAATCTAGCCCACCCGCGGCGAGTAGCGCAACGATAATGAGGCGACCGACAACGGCCATCGGGTTCCCCCTCGAAGGTGAGGACAGAATCTTGGTAAAAGACCAAATGAGCGCGGCGACTGATATGCGGTTGGGAATCCATTGAGCCCGTTCATTATGTCAGAGTTAACAGGATAACTGTCGATCCGACAGACGAAGTACCATACACCTAAATGCCTAGCTTATGGAAGGGTGAGCATCCCTGAGAACCTTCGATCCGTTGCAACTCCCGAGCACTCATTGTCACCAAGCCCATCCTCATCGGACATTTCAACTTGGCAGAGAGGTGACATTTCTATCCGGCGCTAATAGATCAACTGTACAGAATTACCATTATCAGGACCGCGAAATGATCCCGGCGCAGGGCACAACCACTAAGCTGAGCCTGGACATGCTCACCACCACGGGTGGGAGAGCTCACAAGGCTGAGAACAGGCCCAGCCCTGTGGAGAGGTAGCGAAGGTCACAGCCGGTCCCAGATGCCGCCCACACTAAAAGCGCGGGCACAACAAACGAAGGTACGACTCGCAGGTGGCAGCTCAGATCCCAATCTTCTCAACTTCATCCAGTGAGACCTCGTCATCCCGACGGTCGTAGAGGCCTGTTGTTCGCGCTGATTCATGTGCGGCCATTTGCTGGGCGATCTCGAGCCGGCCGCCGTTCTTCAAGTAAGCCGTAATTCCCGTTGCGCGGAAGGTGTGACAGCCGATCTCGGTCTTGATCCCAGCGGCTAGCGCTCGCCGTCGAATCATCCTCCACACATCGGGCTGAAGCAGAGAATTGCCGGTCAGCTCCCCCGATCGGCCGCGCGTCGTACGAAAGAGTGGCCCTTTCCGGTCCTCGGCTATGCCAGCTGCTGCGATGTACTCCTCCAGGTAGCGGTCGAGATTGTGGTGCGTGGGCATCTCGTGCTCCTTTCCTCCTTTTTCATGGAGGCGAACCCAACCGCGGCGGCCCTGCACATAGAAGTCTTCAACCTTCATCGAGATCGCCGCTCCCACCCGAGCGAAGGTATAGACCATGAGGCCGATCAGAGCGCGGTCCCGCAGCCCGGGAAGGGAAGTCACGTCGATTGCATCGATCAGAGTCCGGGCTTCGTCCGCCTGGAGTACAGGGGTCCTGCCTCGCTTCTGGGAGTGCTTCGGTCCACGCACGGCATGAGCGGGATTCACCGGAACAATCTGACCGACCACCATCCAGTCAAAGAGCATTCGCAGAGCGGCGAGCCGCTGCTTCACCGTGGGTTTGGAGTGGAGCTTGAGTTGCGCCTCCACAAACCCCGCTACACGAATCGGTTGCACCTGGGCGAGATCGAGGATGCCGAGCTCAGCACAAAACGCGGAGAACTGCCGGACGGCCTCCATGTAGGCCCGGCGTGTGTTGGGATTGCGGATGTGCGAGCTGAAGAACTCTCGCATCCGCGTTCTGGCTTCAGGCCGAGCCGTAAAGATGGACGGGAGGGAACTGCTACCAGCATGCAAGATAGTCGTGTTGGACTGCATCATGTCTCCCTGGTTCTGTACGCAAGATGCATGCGTAACGTCAGCCGCTACATGACTCCCGGAAGATCACGCCCACCAAAGATCACGCGCTCGATCCGTACCACCTGGCCGGCGATACGGAAGAGGATCACATAGTGGCCAACTACGGCCAGCCGCGCATCCTCGCCGATCTCGGGCCGGAGCTGGTAGAGCAGTGGACCGTCGCCGATCCTGCGAAACTCCTCCCGGATCTCCTGGATGAAGCTAACGGCGCGACGCGGATTGTCCTGGGCAATCCAATCAGCGATCTCATCGAGGTCACCCTCTATATGTAGAGAGAGTTCGAGCCGCATTTACTTGGCCGCAGCCGTCGCGTCCGCGATGGCTTGGTACTTGCGCTCCAGCCGATCCAGCACATCCTCAGCCGGAATTCCGGGCGTGTTGTCCTTGCGCGCCTCCAGCCAGACATTCCGCAACTCCTCAAGGCCTTTCTGCTGCAGCCGACGTTTGTACGTCCAGTCGCGCAGGGCATCACGCACCACTTCACTGGAGGAGGCGTACTCGCCGGTTTCGACCGCCTGGCGGACCTGGGCGACCATCTCGGGCGGGAGGGCGATGCTGATCTTCTCGATGGTTACGGCCATGGCGGCTCCTTTCCGGTAGGAAATATTCCTACCCCATCCAGCGTACTGCGGCGAGAGGCCCTCAGTCCAACTCAATTTGTACGCATGATAAAGAACATTATCATGCGTAAAAAGGACAGTATCATTTCGATTACATCAGGTCTATAACTTCTCCACTGGGCCCGGCTTCATACTCGCGCTTCAAGGTATGCCCTATGTCTACAGTCCCGCTACCCGGTCCGGACACGGACAATCCCGATGTCCTTCCACCCGCCCCAACCCTCCCCCCGTTTGTACCTGATCCCGGAGACCCCTCCATTTCTGGCCCCAGTGGGAGGCTCCGAACGACTTCAACACTCCATCGACGCCAGGGTCGACCGAGATTCCAGAAGGACCTGAGCAGCATGACCCCGAAGAACTGAGGCCTCCTGAAATCGATGTCACACCCGACTTGGAGTGACTAAGCACTCCACAGATAAACCCTGACCGCGGAAAGCATGGACGCATCAGGCATAGGGAAGTCCTTGCATTTCGAACGTAGATCTCTTTTATCCCGGCCCGGGTGGCTTGGTGCCAGTGCTGGAGCAAAGCATGAATTCAATAAACCCATCATTCCGCTCGGTTCCGATTTCCAGCATAGCCGCACTTATTGCAGTAGCTTGCCATTCGCTTCCAAGCGTTCCACAGACATCCCCAAGCCGAAGTGAAGCCATATCGTTCATGCAGAACGCCATTCTTAAGAAAGGTGGCGGCCTCTGCAGCTCCAAAACCACGACCACCCCCCCGACAGAAACTTTATACGGGCCGATCGGAGGAGGTATGTCAACCTATTCCTCCTCCATTTTCTACTGGGAGACTTCGGACCCAGCCGTGAGTGCTCAAGGGCTGCTTCACATCGTTTACGTGCAGATGTTCAATTCACTCAGTTCGGGTCTCTTCAAAGCCTCTTCGTCTACGAACGTAACCTTGTACGAAGAAGACATTGATCTTTCGCATGTAGCGCCGAGCAGCATCGATGTCGTAGAAGGAACCTGCGGAGATGGTGTGACGTTCTCCGGCACCACTGGAGGAGCTATAGGCATAGTGCGTACCCGCACCAGAAGAGTGAAAGATTCCACTTCCGACAAGGACCTTAGAGCGCTCATGAGCCTGCAGTGCAGCGTGAAGGAAGTCACGAAGAAGGAATGTTCAGAAAGTCGAGCCGAGGTTTCGGAGGCGACCATTCACTTTCCCCGGGAAGCGGATATGGCTCCCCGCTTTGCCAAAGCCCTACAGGACATCGTTGTTCTCAGTGGCGGCCGCTCTGATTCGTACTGAACAGCTCCATGTCTGGAGCCGCGATCTCCTCACGAAGCCCGCGCTTCGGATCTTTTGCTCCCTAACCACGTTTCGTCATTCCCTGGCAGGCTTTGCGGCTGGAAATCATTCGAGGTTAATCGTGAACGTCCCTACTCCGTATCTGTCAATGATTCTACTTCTGGCTTCTTCTCCAACTACATTCGCCCCACAGCAATCCAGTCAGGGGTCACCTGACTCAACAACTGTGATAAATCCCTATTTTGCAAAAGCGATTCAACTTGCGGAAACGGACAATATCCAGCAGCTACGAGGCACGTACAACAATGACATCGAGGACTGGGACTCCACACTTATCATTCCTCCGTTCACAAATTGCCTGATTGACAAAGACACCGATGAAGGCTCCACTGTTTATTCGTTGAGCTGCATAAAACGGTTTGATTCTGACGAAGGAGCGGCGGCTTTCGCCGATGTCATCGAGTCCGGCGTCGCAGCCCACCCCGGAATCACCAAAACATCCGCGCGTGATTATCCATCTACCAACAGGCATACACAAGGCTTTCGCTCTGGTCGCGGAGCGCTGATATCGGTCCGGCGTCCCATCAACAATAAAAATAATCGGCACATCGTCAGTCTTTCAATTCAGCCGCCTGTAAAGATGTAGCGAATCGTCCTCTACCTGCGAAGCGGCTATTTTCCCTATCCGGGACCCGACTTGGCCCCGTTACGGTCCGCCTGGCCTGACACACGCCTTCGGCTCTGGGGAGGAAATCCAGTGTTGGGCCATCTGGTTGAGAAACGGAAAGTTCGCGCACGCCCCAGTTGTCAAATCGGTACTCGCATTATCACATCGTTGATGCCAAGCAGCATTGAGCGCGTTGGCGCGATCTTTCCAGTTCATTGCGGGAAACATACTCCGGAACGTCTGGTTGTCAGACGCCTTCCTGAGCAATGGATCTTGAATTTGGATGTATTCGTCAAACGCCCTCATCCATGCGATCACGGCTACAGGCGCGACCTTGACGTCCAGAAGCCATCGGGACGCAAACCGGTCGCATGCCATCTCCTGCTGAGTCTTCGTAGCACCCAATGCACCACATTCCACACCTTTCATCTGGTGGGCGAGTTCATGAAGGAATATAAACTCCAGAACAGATGCGCTCAGTTGCTCCATCTGCAAAGCAAGCTGATCCTGCGTCTCGCCGAGTGCGTTAGGATCCGGAATGTACGGCATCGGAAAACCAGCTTGGCACGCCGCGCCCCCCCGCTCCGAAGAGGTTTTGTCGAGCCAGTTCGTCATGCTGCCTAGACCACTCTTACCATCGGTGGTGAGGTCGTAAATTTCCTTGAGAACTCCTCTGCTGGCACCATCCATCAGTTGCATCATCGCGTAAGAAAGAACTATGTCGAGTTCATCACCTGTACTCGCGATTCGCGCTTCCGGATTCGTACGGTTCTCAAGAATGAACCGCACATGTTTCTTGCCGGAGGCGCATCCTATCTGCCCGCAGATCGCCTTCTCTGCCATGTCATAGTCCATTCGCGCTATAGGCTCTTTCCAGGCGAGCTGCATCCAGGACTGTAAGCCAAGACAATGATCCCGCAAATGATCGCTTACCGTCGTGGGATTGCGCAGATCGACCACCATGCACCCTCCTACGAAGCGCGCCTCCTGGGCTTGGATTGCCAAATCGCCCGTAGACAGGCCTGCCAAGAGAAGGAGAGAGGACCAGGCCATCCTATTTGGGAGATGTCTACTCACTCGTACGAGTCTCCGATACGCGCCAACTCGGCGGCCGCCGCCTTATCAGTCTTGGCATGGGCTTCAAGTTGTCGAATATTTGAGAGTTCGACAGGGCTAGGCTTGCTATGGAACTTGCCGTAGAACAGCGTGTCGCAGTCCATTGCAGGATTTGGCTTCTCCTTGCATTGATCCATGGCCAGAATTGCCTTACTCAAGCGCGCACTCAACGGCTCTGTTCCAGCCGCACCGCTTAGCCAAGAGATTACGACGGCATCGCCGGTCGTGGGCAAGGGAATTTTGCTCGCTACGGGAGGTTTCACATTCTTGGCGAGAACCTCGTTTTCCGGAGTTGACTTGCTGGGAGACTTGGCGGCGACGTCTGGAGTCGCTGCTGAACTCTCAGAACTCCGGTCGGAGGGCACTGCAGTTGGTGTCCCATCCGGATGAGACATTGCTATAACAGCTATACGCCCATTATCTTTGGTGTATTGCAGCCGATCGAATACAAGGAATCCCGCGAGGACAACTCCCAGCAGGAAACAAAATGACCCAGGCGCGAGATCTGCAATGGTAACTTCGCCCTGATTCGCTAATTTACCGATCACCTTCATCTTTCCCGTTGCGCCCATAAGGAAAAGTTTGTATCCGAGCACAAGAAAGATCGGAACCGTGAGCGTAAGCAACAGCAACTCAGCACCACGAAACGCAATAATCGGATCCACGATAAGTCCTCTATGTTGCAGGCAAGAAGTTGAGGGCTACCAACGTCAAGGAAGGGGAAAACTCAATCCTGACCACCATTACGTTAATGGAAAATTTGCAGCGTACATCCACCGCATCCGATTCTGGAAGCTTCTGGGCGGCCAGCTGCTTCACGAATGCTCCATTCGCGGCAATAAGGTTGTTCCATCCGTTTGTGAGAATTCTTGTATCAAGGCTAGGCTTGAGATAATCATCGAACCGATTGGTAACGGCCTGGAATTGTCCTTTGCTGAGTTCATCTACTACCAGACGCGCAGAGGCTTCTAGATCATCCGCTGAATGATCGCCGACAGGTACGATAAAAAGTCCTGTGATCGCGTTCCCGCTATCAAATGTGATTCTTAGGTCTGCATGACCTTTTGCGAAAAGCAGCTTTGTGATCGTTAGCGTATATGGTCCCGCCACTCGGGTGCTCTGAGCACCAATCGCACTGAAGGGTCCAAGGATCCCTACTGTGCGGGCCCATGTGATGCGGACCTGCTCGTTCGACGTTGCGTCCGCAAAGCTCGTTGCCAGTAGGTTTTTCACTGCTGCCGGCTTATCTTGACGGAAGCCTTGAACCACCTGCTTAGAGATGTTGTAGCGAACCGTCTCAACATCCTCTTGCAAGGCAAGCGATCTGCGCCCCATCAGCGCATACGATACGGAAGCGATAGTGAAGGTCCGCCGGTTCATCTTAAGCACCGCTTTTTGAATGAGGTGAGCAATTAGAACACGGAACGAAGAAGCATCCCAAACCGTCTGTCTCCCAGGCCATACTCTCGAGAGGTCGAATCGGACATTCTATCGGGCCAGACCATGACGTTTCTATCGAGCCGCTACAGAATCTTCATTATCAGACGTAAGTAGTTTAGTATGAATAAGATGCGCCTTATACTAGCACTAAGTCTTGAGCCGCACCCCGGTGTCCTTGACGGCCTTGGCGACCCGGAACTTCACCGTTCTTTTGGCCTTGATCTTGGGCTGCGTCCCATGCGGGCGGCGCGCTGTGCCTTCACGAGCTTGCCGAGACCTGGAATCGTGAACTCGCCCAGCTTCCGTCTGAGTCGTGGCGGTCTCGAGCAGCAGGTTGAAGAAGCCGGCCACTTGCCTGGGTGGGACTTCCATCTGCTCGGCCAATGTATCGGATGGCCTGCGCTTTGGTCATCTTGGTTGCAGGCAGTTTGGGGCCACGCACGTCTTGGCCGGTGCTGCGGTCGTGCCGACAACCTTGTTGGCTGCTGTCCTTTTATTGCGGTCTTTCGTTGCCACTCGATCTCCTTACCTTTGTGCTTCAGCCCTGCCACACAGATCGTCGCTAGCTGAAGCATAACGGCGGTCCCTACCAGCGAAGGCGACCCAATCATCGCCGCGGAAATAATGGTCGCCACGCTGGACCCTCTTGCCACAAGATTGGCAAACTATTGTTCGGGATTGTGTTGTCGAACACGATCGCAGCTTGACACTCGCCAAACCCGAGGGGAGCCTTCGAGACCAGCCTTGCTCCATGTTCATAAGCTATGTTCAGGGCGTTTTGCCGCTCGGGTTCGGATTGGAAGGCGCGAGATCGCTTTGAAAAGAGCCGAGCAGCGTCATCTAGCGAATCACACACGTGCAGTGCTATTCCGAGATCCAAAGTCTCTAATTCTTCTTCGACCCGCTTCTGGCCCTCCGTAAAGCCCGCCACGCACACTATGAATATGCGTGTTTCTTTAGCGGCAGACGCGACTTCCCGGAGACGCTCCGCGGCAAGTCTAATTTGGTCGATGAGCGATCGTCCCGTGCCTATGAAGTCGTCCAGAAAGACAACAGCTTGCACTGGTGCACGCTTCTCGAGTAGAGGCATGATGTCTTGCACTGCTACAACGTTGTCTTGGTAGATCTGATTCTCATCCGCGTAGCGCTTCGCGTACTCTACTCCACTCTTGCCGAGCTCCCCAAGCGCGCTGATGATGACGTCCCGCCTTCTTGGCTGCCGAGCGACACGTTTCCAAGTTGTTCCCCGCATGACTATGTTATGTGCTTCAGCCATCTTGGCGCGGATCAGGTCCGTTGTATAAAAGCGTACTGCTTGTAGAACTTTGAACATCAGACGCTTTTCTGTCTCTTCCTTGAACTGGTCTAACCAAAGACGGACATCGCTAGGAATGATGCGCCGACCCTGGTAGAGGCCCCACTTCTCAGTTAGTCGGACTATCTCTTCGTCGAGAACACGAACTTTCTCCTGCTGTTCCTTGTAGAACGCCATGGATTCTCTGTCCACGAAGGTAGTCATGATCTCTTGATGCCCTCGCGTGGAAAGCCATTCGGAAAACAGCTTCACCTTGCATGCGTAAACATCGCCGTCTGAGACAAGTACATTCCGACGCTCGTACTCGTGAAGTTCGTGAGCGACGACCGACTCCGTCAAGTGATAGACTCGCGCGCCTTCGAAGAAGACGTTCCTTGTTAGCTTTTGGCGTTTTCGTAGAACGTCGCCAACGGCCAAAAGCACCTTTCTGCGAATCATCGAGATCTCTTCTGCTTGCGGGGGCGGTTCCGTTATAGCATCCTGCCAGAAATGTTGAAAACTATTACTTCCAATCTGGGTCAAAGTGCGCTCGACGGCGCGGTCGACTTCACTGGGAGTTACGTGGCTGTCGCGCTGCTCAACCATCAGTTGGAACAGAGCCTGACAAATAAGCTTTGCGAAATATGGATTACCGGCACACCACTCATACATCCTAATGACTGCCGGCTCTGTAAATTCTAAGTAGGAGCTCGCTGGACGTCTGACGAGGTCTTGGAAATCGTCCCAATTGTGCTGCCTATCGAAGTAGTCGACCACGAGCCTTGTGAATTTGTTGAGGGCATCACCTTGACTGCTAAGGACGAACTCCATCTTTTCGCTGCCCACGAGGACGAAACCAAACTCATCCTTGTTGCTGATGCTGCGCAGAGTACGAAAGAACGCATCTCCCACAAGGCCGCGGCGATATAATTCAAGTGGTAATTCATCGAACTCGTCCAGAATGATCAACATTCGGCAGCCAGGAACAAGAGTGATCGCGTCCTGAAGGAAGTCGGTAATCGGAGACAGCGCGCCGTTGAAGTCTGGGATCTTCAACTCTGAAAAGCGTGCGTCTGACCGGACGACTGCTCTGCAGATTTGCCGTCCTAATGACTGAATTGTATTCCGCCCGTCGTCCGTTACGTAGTCACCAGCTTCCAGGTAGCTGACCACGTAGTCGCTAGGAAAGAGATCCCGCAATCTGTTCTCTAGGGACTTTGCAATACGTACCGGTGCTAAGCTGTATTGAAGATCTCTGTGCGTCCGACCAACTCGCCAGCTGTATTCGGGAGGTCGATGGCTCTGCGACGCGGGCGGGCAACGCGGTAGCTACTCTGGAGGGCTGAAGTCCACCAAGCCTCGCGATTGGACGGTCGATATGAAGCTCATCCAAAGCGTTTACTTCCAATTGGACGTCATGGGCGAATCCTGGCCCCTCGTTGGTGACGTTCAGAAAGAGGATACTTTTTCTCGGCAAGGGAAACTCTCACCGTTGCGGGCTGGCTGTATATGGAATTGGCGAAGTGAAGTCTTAGAAGCTCGCTAGCTCCACGAGCTACAGCACCACAATAACGATCTAAGTATTCCACTTTTAGTTCCTCTATTTCAGGAACATATGCCTCAATCCAGACCTAAATCATGCTGCCTGGACAGCTGGACGAGTTCGGGAGGTGCCATCTCCTTTGCAGGCGCGAAGTCCTGCTGCGGGGAGTTGGTGTACACAGCGACCTCAGCTTTTGAGTAGGCTCCCTGGAAACTCTGTGGTGATAGGCCCTCGCCAGTGGCAATGACCCGTTCCGCGCGGGCATTCTTTAGGCCCTCAGCGGCATAGCCGTTAGTCGATGTGCCGCGCCTTTTCTGGCGAGACTTCGGCGGTCTTCCCGGAATCCAACTTCACGGTCATCGAGGTGTCCTGGCCGATGCGCGTTACAGTCCCGCGGTCACCGGAGCGCACACCGAGCTCCTTGTCATACGTGGTGAAGCGAATCCTCTCACCGTCTGCGATCTCACGGGTCTGCACCTCGAAGACGCGGCTCTCGCGCGTCTGGGTGCGAAGCTGGGCGGGATCGTAGGAAAGCTCCTCGCGGGTCGCATCGAGACGAACGGTAAGGAGATTGCCACCGGGCGTCGTAGAAACGACGGTGGCCTGGCTGTCATGCGGAATCCCGTCCACGCCTGGGCTCCCGGTTTTGTAATGGATCTTGTCGCCGGGTTCATAGCTCTCGATGCGCATTCTGCTCCCGGTCTGCTTTTCAATGAGGACCGAGATTGCGTGTGCCTCACCCCCAAGTTTGCCTCGCGCGTAGAGGTCGCCACGAATGAGCTGGGTAAGTTCGTCCCGCTCCGCGCGATCGGGCGCCACGACCACCGTGCGTTCCGGGCGGCTGACGTACTCCCTGGCCACGGCGGCAAGCCTTGAATCTGGGTCGTTGTACTCGTGAATCTGAACGGCCTTTTGGACTATGGCGGGTTCAGCGGCGTCGGGCTGTTCCACCCTGAAGTCCAGAGCGGCCGTCTTGGTCACGTCGGTAGCAAGGCGCTGCCCTAGCGTCTCGGCATTGTTCGTGTAGATTCTGGCGTCTTGAGACGCGCGGGAGATGGCTACATAGGCGAGGCGGTTGTTGATGAGCCTGCGTGAGGAATCGGTATCTATATTGGCGATCACGCGATCTGCCGTGAGTCCCTGTGAGCTGTGGGATGTGACCGCGTACGCATGGTCGAACTGGCGGAACTGAGCAGGGTTGAAGCTGACGGAACGCTGTTCTTTACCGTCCATAAGGACGGTGAGGCGGTCGGGCTCCATCTTCGTGATGGTTCCCATGTCTCGGTTCGAAATGCCCAACTCCTTATTAAGAGCGGAGAACTGGAGACGGTCACCGGTGGCGAACTCACGGCTGGTCTCGCGGTAGACGTTCACGCCGTAGATCCGCTTTGGGTCGTACTCGACGCTGGAGCCATTGGAAAGTTCGACGGTGAGCTTGTTGGTTCGGGCGTCGCTCGACCGCACCACACCGAAGCTGCCGCGCTCGATCCCCTCGGCCTTGCTGCCCCGCTCGTACTGGACGACATCGCCCGGGCGGTACATGGCGGCCCAGGTGCGGTCCGGTCCAGTCATATCGGAGCGATGGGACAGAGTAAGGAACTGTCGGCCGTCCTCCGCCAATGTCCCGTTCTTCAGCAGCTCGCCGCGGACGGCTTCATTTGATCTGCTGACGGCTGCGATTGTCGGGGGAGACGATGATGGTGTTCTCTGGCCTGGCCGCATAGTCCCGCGCGATGGCGGCCATGCGCTCTGGCGCATTGCGAAGCTCGGTAACGCGGCCCTGTTCAGCAAGCAGGGCGATTCCCTTCTCCGTCTCGTTCGCGGCAAGGTGCTGGACGGCGCGAAGCAGCTCCGGGTCTTTCTGCCGCATGATGGTGTCCAGCCTCGAGGTCTGCATCCCTGCCTCCTGCATCTGCTGGAAGGGCCTGCCTGCATCGACGCCCTGATGCTGGCGAGTGTCGCCGACGACCAGAACGCGGTCCTCCGGCCCGACTTTGTCTAGAAACGCTCGCATCTGTCTGGTGCTGGCAAGGCTGGACTCGTCCAGCATGTAGAGATGTCTGCTGGCAGCATCGGCAGCCTTCTGTCGGGCAAGGAAGCTCTGAAGCGTGCTGGCCTCGATCCCTGCCTCACGGAGCTGGCCCGCCGCCTTCGAAGCCGGGGCGAATCCCTCGACCTTGTAGCCGCCCTGCTCCGCACCCTCGCGGATAGCGGCAAGGGTCGTCGTTTTTCCGGTGCCCGCCCACGTAGGCGGTATTTTTGGCGGTATGGGCCTCATGCTTGATCTCAAAGATTATGTAGATAGTAGACTAACTCCAAGATGTGAATCCCTCTCCCGCCATTAGGTCATCCAGCACTATCCAGAAAACATAAGGAAGCCCGGCAAAAGCTGGGCTTTTGTACGTTTTGCCGTCCGATCACGTCCTAGGCAATCCGAGGTTGCTGGGGGTATGTTCGGGGGTGCTGATCTCGCGCGGGGGTACTTTCGCGAAGGGAGCTACCTGGGCTATAGCGTTGACTGATATTGAGATCCGGCGAGCGAAGGCTATGCAAAAGGTCTAAAGGCTTTCAGATGGCGGGTGTATGTATCTCTGGGTGGCGCCCGCTGGCGGGAAACTCTGGCGTTGGGCGTACATGTACGAGCCGAAGGAGAAGCGGAACCACTGCACCTTATCGGTACCGCAAGGATGAAAGCATTTGCGAGCACTCAGATTCTGCTCTCAAGCGGAGGACATGATGGCAAGCCGCTCATTGACGGGGTTCCAGGTGGATCGGGTCCGGAATGCCGAAGATCTATCGGGGTATCCTTAGTCTGATGGTGAGTGAAAACCCCATTGTCAAGCTATGTGTGGAAGGGATGTCGCTCGAAGCACGAGGCCATTCCTCAGAAGCAGCGGCGTTGTTTGTTCGAGCCTGGCAAACCGCCACGGACGACTTTGAGGCCAGCATCGCAGCTCACTACGTAGCTCGTCATCAGAGTTCACCGGAGACAGCTCTCCTTTGGAATCAGATCTCACTCGACCGTGCAAATCTAGCGAGCAAAGAGAAAGTACGAAGCTTCTATCCCTCGCTCTACCTAAACATGGGCAAGTCACATGAAGATTTCGATCAGTGGGAACAAGCACAACATTTCTACAAACTGGCAGAAGTCTCACTTAGTGCTTTGCCCGACGACGGCTATGGCAAGATGGTTCGCGACGCGGTACAGAGGGGACTGAATCGCTTGGCAGACAAAACCTTATAAAGGTGGATCGTCTTCTGAGGTACCGGGGGCATCAGATGAACGTCGGGCCGACTAGCATTTCAGACAAGCAAAAACTCGTTTGAACAGACGCCAGCGGCGTGGACTCGATTCTGGATTCAAACACCCTGCGTGGTGTAACTATAGCTTCGCAAATCACACAGTTCGATGCGGCAACTGCGGGTGGCCAGCGTGAGTCTAACCCCGCGTATTCGCACAGCCATAGATGCTTACGCGGTCCATTTGTTGTCACCGGATGCAGCCGCTGTGGGTTCCTGATGAGCAGGGAAGGGCGGAATGCAACTCCGGTACCCTGCTGTTCTTTGTACTTGAGCCGTGTCTCAAGCTGCCCCAGTTGACAGTCTTGGCAACCATCGATCCCATAAGTGGGTCGCGATTAAGTTCGCTCTAGCGTCGTGGAATTGCGGGCCCAGGCTGCGCGATGTGCGAGCCAGCCCGCGAACATCCAGACTGACCCGGTCGCCGTCAGGTTGTACGCATCTCCGCCCCACGCAACATGACTCGTCGGCCGAGCGAAGATTCCTGGGGTCAAAACCGTCGCGCTAAAGACCAGCAGCATAAGTCCAAGAAGCCGAGCTGCGATGACGTCCTGGTACCCCGAGATGATGGACAGTCCTGCCCCAATGAATGCGAGACCGGTGATGACTGCCCAGAAAACTCCACCAAAGGGCATCCACCCCGGGACCATGCGCGCCACGGCTTGAGTGCCGGTAAGGTGCGCGACGCCAAAATCTATGCAGCAGAAGCCACAAACCCAACAAGCTAGGCGCGTCCACAGCATAGAGGGGCGGACCTTATCGCTGAGGAATGCCCATATAACAGCGGTCGGGACAAAAAGGATGAGCTGCTGGCAAATTCCGACGAGTAGGCCGATGTAGATGGTCACGTGATGTCCGAGTATTTTCGGTGCAGTAACCAGGCGGGGCAGCGGAAATAAAGTGAAGATAGCGTAGACAGTTGCAAGGGTAGCGACGCCTACCTTGGCGGTTCGTTTGAAGCTTAGCGCGATACCTCCGAGGATGAGCAATGCGGCGGCGACGTAGGCTAACACGGATATGTGGGCAATTCGATCTCCCCAAGCCTGAATAGGTTGATGAGCCGGCTCGAACTCGCCCCAGATCAGGTCCAAAATACCCGCGACGGCCGAGCCCAGGCCAGTCAGAACCATGCCGAGTTTCGCAATTGAAATACCGTGTACTTTTGACATCGAATTATCCATGCGCCTCCACGTACGCCCATCAGACACATAAGGTTGACGTTTTCGAGCTCTGCTACCATTCCCGCGTCTGTTCGCACACGGCGGACGCGTAGGTGAACTACCTCCGGTTCATGCCGCATCTTTGGCCGAAACGCGCGCTACAGCTTCGTTCGCAGGCACAGACCGTTCCTTTGCGTTGTGTCTTGATCGCATCTCGGCGAGCAGGTGTGCACGCGGAGTGAAGGACAGATAACACGTGGACTGGGGCCGATTGCTCCTACATGCCGATTCGGTCTAGTCCCGGCGTGACCCGGGAGCTTTTCATTCCTTACCACTCACGAGAGAAAAGATAGCTCCTTGCGGGTCCTGGCCTTGTATAACCCAGCTGTTCCCGGGCACCTGCGTAGGACCACTCAGGAGCTTGCCACCGCCGGCATTCAGACGCTCTACCGCCGCGTTGATGGAATCCACGGCGAAGTAGAATTGCCACCCGGGCACCGGCACGTGAGACGGTTTGGTCATCATTCCACCGTCACCCATTGGTTTGTTATCGCCTTCGTCGAAGACGCGATACACGCCAGCCGGGCCCATGTCCATATCTCTGATCCTTGTCCAGCCGAACAGCTTGTTGTAGAAGTCGAACCCGCCTTCCACGTCTGTCGTGTAGAGCTCGTGCCATGCGATGGTGCCATTCGCGGGCGGGGCCGGGCGTTCAGGGGAGGGCATGGCGGGGTTCGGCGTAAACACTACGATCGCTGCTCCCTGCGGATCAGACATGACGGCGAAGCGAAGCATACCGGGGACGTCCGTCGCTGGCTTCCACAGCTTGCCGCCAGCTTCGACAATCTTCTCGACGTGAGCGTCGACATCATCCACGGAAATGTACCCGATCCACGCGCTATGCCCGGGCAGGTTCAACATGCCGGCCATCCCAGCATCGCCGAGGTTGAAGGTGGTGTACTCGCCACCCACACCTGCAGGCATCTCTTTGCTCGTCCAACCTACCACGTCCGAGTAAAACTTTCCGGCTGCCTTCGTGTCACTGGTCATGAGTTCGTACCAGCTAAATCTTCCTTTTGGCGTAAACATTGGTAGTTCTCCTCTGCGGTGACGCCATCTTAGAGATCGACGTCTAGCCTGATTGAACAACGCTGATTGGATGTGTAAAGCGGTGTCAGCTACTTCTTGTGTTGCTGTCGCCCCGCGCCCGATCGACCGTCCGTTACAACGCTGGTACTAAAGGATCGCTGCCTGTACCAAGTCTGAGCGGACTGTGATGCCTCCGCATTTTATTCCCTCTCCAACGTAAGGTGGGTCGCATATTCCGAAGTCTTCCGGTCGGTCACCGAATACCCCAGTCCGCGCAGATCCAATCCATGGAATAGTGCTTCACCCCTGCCCAGCAGAACAGGCGCGGACGCGATGTGAAGCGAGTCGATCAATCCAGCCTGCAGATACTGTCGGACCGTTGTTACTCCGCCACCGATCTTGACGTCTTTTGTTCCTGCAGCTTTCTTCGCGCGATCCAGTGCTTCCTCGATCCCGCCAGTAACAAAGTAGAAGGTCGTTCCCCCTTCCATAACGATGGGCTCGCGTTCATAGTGAGTCAGAACAAAGGTCGGCGCATGATACGGCGGATTGTCCCCCCACCAGCCCTTCCATGAATCGTCCGGCCACGGACCGCGTACGGGGCCGAACATATTTCGTCCCAGGATGAACGCTCCAAAGTTTTCCATTCCCCGAGAAGCAAATGCATCGTCGATGTCCCCAACCGATCCACCCTCTTTTCCGACCATGGAACAGAAGGTCCGCGTATGAAAGAACCACTGAAAGAGCTCCGGCCCTCCCTTCCCGAGCGGATCGTTCAGGCTCTGTTCGAGCCCGGCGCCGAAACCGTCTAAAGAAACCGCAAATCCCGCGACTCGCACCTTCGACATGTTTTCTCCTGTATTACGTTCTCGAGCCGTGATCGCCATCGCTACCATTTGACAGGCATTGCAGGCGTATTTAACCTATACGCTAATTAGCAAGTTTGGTAAATAATGCAACAGGATCATCTCAGTGCGACGTTCTCTGCCCTCGCCGATCCGACCCGGCGCGCGATTCTGGCTCGGTTGAGGTCGGGCGAGAGCTCAGTAAACGATATCGCTGAACCGTTCGGCATCAGTCTTCCTGCGGTCTCGCGTCACTTGAAGGTGCTTGAGAAGGCAGGCCTCATCACACGCAGCAGGGAGGCGCAATGGCGTCCGTGCAAGCTGAACGGCACGGAGCTTGAGGCTGCAGCTAACTGGCTTGAAGGCTACCGTCGGTTCTGGCAGGGCAGCTTTGATCGCCTGGACGGATTGCTTCAAGAACGCATGAAGGGGCGCAAGCCAACAAAAGACGGAGGTTCGATTGCCAGTACACGCCGCACCAGAAAGTAGCGAGAGTTCGCATGAACTCTTCATCAGCCGAATCTTTCAGGCTCCGCGGGACCTTGTGTTCGAAGCCTTTTGTGACGCGGAGCAGGCGAGACAGTGGATAGGACCAGAGGCGTTTGTTGCGACGCACCTCGAGCAGGACGTGCGTGCCGGGGGAAAGTGGAGAGCGTGTCTTCATCAGGTGGCGGCGTGGAATGGACGTGAGTATCCGAACCTTTGGATGGGCGGAACCTTTCTGGAAGTCGTGCCGCCTGAACGCCTGGTGTACACGTTCGCCTGGGAGGGCCAGGGCCAACCGACACAGGAGACGCAGATAACGATTCTGTTTTCAGAAGTTACCCCGGAGACTACCCGGATGGACTTCCAGCAGGCGTTCCTCGACTCCGAGTTCCAACGCGACGATCACCGGAACGGTTGGGATAGCCAGTTTGATGGTTTGTCCAAGTTTCTTCTCGCGCGTGCCACGGCTTCAGCAAATCGCTGAGATGAAGCGTCCAGGCAGCCGGGCGCGGGTTATGCGTTCGACTGCGTGATGGGTGCGGAGCTGGGGCGGATTGTAGGAAAGCTCCTCGAACTTCGTTCATCTGCTCGGGTTCCCTCCGCCTTTTCATCAACTCTTAGCATTATTGCTTAGAAAGCATTTAGAATGTAAAACAGTTAGACGCTTATTTGGACAGGAGACTTCATGGCGCACGTCGCACCTCGTCTTTCGCCTTCCGACAGCATCATCCTGCTCGTCGATCACCAAACCATGACCATCGATTGGGTCAAGAGCCTGCCTAAGACCACGGTCATCGCCAGTTGCCGTGTCCTCGCCCGCATGGGCGTCACCTTCTCTATGCCACTCTTTCTAACGACCACAATGGAGGAGTACGTCGGGCCCACGCTGCCCGAGATTCAGGAGGTCGCACCTGACGCCTTTGCTACACGCTTCAAGCGCGGCGGCATCCTAAGCTGCTTCGACCAACCTGAACTCGTCGCAGCCCTGAAAGCTACAGGCCGAACCAACCTCATCCTAGCCGGACTCACAACGGACATCTGTCTGTTCTGGGCCGCCCGCGACGCCGTGCGCCTCGGCTACAACGTGAACGTCATCGCGGATGCCTGCGGCACCATGTCCACAATCGGCGACGACACGACCTTTGACCGGCTACGGAACCTAGGGGTGACTGTCAGCGTGGTCAACCAGATCGTCACTGAGCTCGAGAACGACTTCGGTAGTCCCGACGGCCTCAAAGCTCAGCAGATCCTCTCCGACGAAGTCATCTCCAAGCTCAAGTAACGCTTACGCCTGCTTCGCCCGGAGTGAACGCTCCGGGCGAGCCCATCGAGAAAGGTCAACCGTTGCACGCTCGAGCCTCTCTTTCCGTGGTGACCGCAGTCGCTCTAGCGCTATTCGGCGCCAGCTTCCAGCTTGCCGCTCAGACTCTCCACCCGCCGCCCTACACACCGCTGGTCTGGGATATGGATTGGTCTTATCTGGGCCAGCCCACCGCATCCGACGCACCCGAGCCGGACTGGACCGACCGCCTCCACTACATACCGCTGAGCGATACCAGCGTCCTCTCGATCGGCGGGCAGGTCCGCGAGCGTGGCGAGTATCAGGACCATCCAGCCTTCGGTGCGCAGCCGCCCGACAACGGTTATCTGCTGCAGCGCTACTTGTTGAGCGCAGACCTGCACCTGTCCAAGCACGTTCGCACCTTTCTCCAGCTCGACAGTGGCCAGATCGACGGTCGAGACGGCGGACCGCGACCCGGCATCGACCAAGATATGCTTGACTTCAATCAAGGCTTCGTCGATATCAGCCCATTGCAGTCATCCGACTGCTCCTTCACAATTCGTGCCGGCCGCCAGCTCATCTCACTCGGTTCAACACGCCTCATCGCCACTGGGGCCGGCCTCAATGTCCAGCAGCCCTTTGATGGCTTTCGACTGATGCTCCATGCAGGACATTGGACCGCCGACGGGCTTGCCGTCCGCCCGACCCAAGTCAAGACTGGCAACTTCGACAACGAACCGAACCACACGGAAGAGCTCTGGGGGCTTTATCTGACCCGGGCTCTTCCCACTTTCCACACCAATGTCGATCTCTACTACCTTGGCTACGATCACAAATCGGTACGCTACGCGCAGGGCACCGGCCGCGAGCAGCGCGAGACCATCGGCACCCGTGTCTGGTCCCATACTCCCACCTGGGATTATGACTTCGAATACACCGCTCAGTTCGGCCGCTTCAACACCGGCAACATCCGTGCCTGGGGCACGGGCTATCATCTCGGCTATACCTTCGACAAAGCCCGCTTCGCGCCTCACCCGGAACTTGACGGAGGCATCCTGAGCGGGGACCGCAATGCCCACGATAACACGCTTGGCACCTTCAATCCACTGTTCCCAAACGGCAACTTCTTGAGTCAGAGTATTCTGCTCGGCCCCTTCAATCTCATCGTTGTGCGGCCTACGTACAAAATGGCCCTGACCCGCAAAGCAAGCAGCAACACAAACCTGGAACTCCTCTGGCGCCAGGCTACTGCAGATGGCGTCTACAACATCGCAGGCATTCTCACGCACGCACCAGGCGACTCCGCCGCAAGATTCGCGGGCGCGCAGATTCAGCAGGAATTCGATTATGCCTTTAGCCGGCATCTCAGCGGCTCATTGGCTTACGAGCATTTCTTTCCCGGTGCATTCCTCAAGCAGAGTCCGCCCGGGCACAGCTTGAACTTGATCACTCCGCAGCTGACCTATAACTTCTGAACGGCGGAGGACCTCTTCGCTGTCAGGGCGCCCTTAGCGCTCGTTGGGCCCGAGTCCCCGCAGCTTGCGCAGCAGCTCGGTTGCGGCCTTCTTCTCCTCTATGGAAAGACGATGCATGGCTTCCGCCAGATCGGTCGCGTGCAGGGGAGCAATCTTCTTCGCCAGCGAACGGCCCTTTTCTGTGATGACTCCCATCACGACGCGCTTGTCTTCGCTCAGCGACTCGCGCGCAAGCAAGCCGCGCTTCTCCAGCTTCTTGACGGTGTAGGTCGTGCTTGCGCCGGTGAGCAGGATCCGCTCGCTCAGCTCTCCCAGCGGGGTGGGTCCACCGTGCCAAAGCACCATCACCACTGAGTATTCAGTCATGGTCAGCCCGTGTTTCTGCATCCGCGGTCGCACATAGTCATCGACAAATTTGAACGCTCTGCCAATCGAGAGAATGAGCTGCAGCGACGCCGCTTCATCCGGTGTCGACCCCTCTGACCTTCCCGGCCCTGAACGGCCGCTCAGTGGAAATCCTGGCATTTCTTAATCTTACCGCTCCTGCTCATCTTCTCAGTTGGCGGCAACTAACCAAAAGCGGTCACCGAGGCTCAAGCCACATAAAAGAGGCGAGACTCTGCGGCGAGGATGGCCGGCCGGTCTGCGACGAGAGACCTGCCCGCACGGACGAACCCGGCCCTCTGTGAATGCTCTAAGCCTGCACGGATTTGATTCACAGCAATGTAACTGCCCTTCGGCAGACTGAAGCCGTCCCAACTTTCAATGCCACATCCGTTTGGCCCAAGAGCGCACGCGGAGCACATACGACTTTGAGGAGAGCAAGAACATGTGGAAAATAAGCGCCACCGCACAGCTACTCGTGGCAATCGGTCTCGCAACCGCGCTCTCAGCGGGGGCACAATCCGCCGTAGATGGCGCAATTGGTGGAACCGTGCAGGACCAGACTGGATCGGTCATATCGAAGGCTACTGTGCTTGTACACTCGAACGCGACCAACGCGGAGCGTACCAGTGACAGCGACGACTCCGGCTATTTCCGCATCATCCACCTGCAGCCCGGCAGCTATACCGTCTCCGTTTCCGCCCCGGGGTTCGAGAGCTTCCGGTCCACCGGCGTAACTGTGAGCGTCGGAACTCTCAGCGACGTCACGCCCACACTCACCGTGGGCTCCTCCTCCAGCACTATCGAGGTGACCAGCAGCGCTCCCCGTATCAACACCACCTCACCCGACTTCTCGAACACCATCGACCAAAAGATTCTCGAAGATCTCCCCGTCAACAACTACCGCTGGTCCAGCTATGCCCTCCTCACCCCGGGCGTCGTCGCCGATTCAAATGGATTTGGGCTCCTCAGCTTTCGCGGTCAAAGCACTCTCCTCAACAACGTCACCTTTGACGGAGTCGACGACAACCAGGCCTTTTTCTCGGAGGAGCGCGGTCGCACCCGCGTTGGTTACTCCACTGCGAAGGCCTCGATCCAGGAGTTCCAGGTCAATACCTCCAACTACTCCGTTGAGTACGGTCGGTCCGCCGGCGGTGTCGTCAACGCGGTCACCAAGAGCGGCACGAACGACTTCCACGGCGAAGCCTACTTCTACGATCGCGACGCTGGTTGGGGCGCTAAAAACCCTTTCACCACCCACTCCGTCCAGACCGGAACCAACCCCATCAGTTTCACCAGCCAGGTCTTCAGGCCCAAGGATTGGCGCAAGCAGATGGGCATAGGTGTTGGAGGTCCCATCCTCCACGACAAGCTCTTCTTCTTCTTCGCGTTCGACCAGTTCCTCCGCAACTTTCCTGGCATCAGCGCTCCCGGCAATCCCGCCTTCTTCTACACCACGCCGGACACCGCACTCGCCACAGGCACCACCTGCGCCACTCCGGCGACAACCTCGAGCGTCGCCGGCATCAGCCCCGTCGACGCCGCTGTCTGCCAGCTTGCCGCCAACCTTACCGGAACTCCCTCGAACGTCAAAGCCGTCACCTCCGCGCAGTACGCGGCTGCCGTCACCACTTACACCCAGGGAATCGCTGGCCTCAACGCCGTCACCGGCACCACACCGCGCACCGGCGATCAGAACATCTTCTTCCCCAAGCTCGACTGGCAGATCAACGGAAAAAATCACGCCTCGGCGGAGTTGAACCGCCTTCGCTGGACTTCACCCGCAGGCATCCAGACTGGAACCTCCGCAATCAGCAACGGTATCGCCAGCTTCGGCAACGACTACGTCAAGGCAACCTTCGGCGTTGCCAAGCTCGACACCGTCATCACCCCGGCCCTTAGCAACGAGGTCCGCTATCAGTACGGTCGCGACTTCGAATACGAAACCAACCAGAACCCCACTGCGTATGAGCAGACCACCCTGCTCAACGTAGCCGCCAGAAACCCCTACGGCATTCCGCCGAACGTCAACATCACCAACGGCGTCCAGATCGGCACACCCACCTTCCTCAACCGTCCAGCCTACCCCGACGAGCGCCGCTACCAGATCTCCGACACCCTCAACCTAGTCCGCGGCAATCACAACCTCAAATCTGGCTTCGACTTCATCCACACCAACGACCTTAGCCAGAATCTCTTCGCGCAATACGGCGGATACACCTACGGCGGCTCAAACTTCACGCCCTTCGTCGAGTACATCACCGACCTCAACAAGACGAACGGCTGCTCGACCACCATCAATCGTGTCGCCACACCCGTCGAGTGCTATACCAACTTCAGCCAGGGCTTCGGCCCGCAAGGCTTCCAATTCCAGACCAAGGACTACGCCTTCTTTCTCCAGGATGAGTGGAAGGTTCGTCCCCGCCTGTCCCTCACCCTCGGTCTCCGATACGAGTACGAGCAATTCCCGAAACCGCAGATCCCGAACCCCGCCGTTGACGCCTCAATCAACGGCTCTACCTCCGCCTTCCCCAGCAATAAAACAAACATCGGCCCGCGCGTGGGGTTCGCCTACGACGTCCTCGGCAGCGGAAAGACGGTGCTTCGCGGAGGGTACGGCGAGTTCTTCGCCCGTGCCATCAATTCGACCATCTACAACGCCCTCGGACAGACCGGCAACGCCGCCGGCCAGCTCTCCATTTCTCTCCCCAACAGTGCCACGCCCGTACAACTCGCTGACGGC
The DNA here is from genome assembly GCA_963719405.1 of uncultured Acidobacteriaceae bacterium. Taxonomy (GTDB): domain Bacteria; phylum Acidobacteriota; class Terriglobia; order Terriglobales; family Acidobacteriaceae; genus Edaphobacter. The sequence goes on along the minus strand of OY970381.1, from coordinate 1,902,972 downwards.
ACCACTCTCGCCGCACCGCTCTTTCCCACCATCCTCAGCCCCTCGCTTAAGCCCGGCGGAGCCACCGCGGTCTACTACTTCGACAAGAACTTCAAGCTGCCCGAAATTCAGCAGGCCGACCTCACCGTCGCGCAGGATCTCGGCTGGAACACCACCCTTGAGGTGACGTGGCTCGCTGCCTTCGGTCGCCGCCTTCCCGATTTTGTAGACACCAACCTGCCCGCCTCAAACGGAACCATCTCCTACACGGTCGCCGACTCCGGTGGCAAGGGACCCATTGCTCCCGGAACCGTACTCAGCTTCCCGTTCTACGGCCGCCTCAGCACCGCAAACGGCAGACCCAACTCGAACTTCGGCTCCACCACAGACATCTTCAGCGGCGTCAACTCGAACTACGAGGCCCTCGTCGGCCACCTAACCCATCACCTTACCCACCGCCTGCAGTTCGACGTCAACTACACCTGGTCGCATGCCCTCGACTACGGCGAGAACAACACCACCTTCACCTCCACGAACCTCCTTCTCGATCCGCGCAACCTCCGCCTCGACTACGGCAACTCAAACCAGAACGTTCCCAACCGCCTCGTCATGTTCGCGGTATATGAGACGCCGTCGCCCTTCCACGGTGTCCTCGGCCAGTTCCTCAACGGATTCGAGCTCTCCCCCAGCTACGCCGGTCAGACCGGCCTCCCTTACTCCTACGGCGCAAGCGGCTCCACCAACAATCTCCAGACACTCTCCGGCGGCACTACCTCCTCGGGCCTAGCCGCCATCGGCTCCTCCATCAACGGTTCCGGCGGCGCCAACCGCGTACCCGGCTTCGCACGTAACTTCTTCAAACAACCCAGAACCCAGGTGCTGGACCTTCGCGTCTCCAAGCGCTTCAACTTGGCCGATCGCGCCAAAGTCGAGCTCTTTGGTGAATCCTTCAATATCGCGAATCATCTCAACGTCAGCGGCGTCAATACCGGCGCCTACTCCTATGGCGGAACCGCAGCGACGTCCGCAAACCCGAACCCGGCCAACACCCTCACGTACAACACGACCTTCGGTACCCCGACCAGCGGCAACAGCAACCTGGTCTACAGCGTGCGGCAGGTTCAGTTGGGAGTAAGAGTTCAGTTTTGACGAACTAGCTACACCCAATCAAGGCGAGTTCGACTAGTTAGGCTGAGGGGTTCCTCCGGCGTAGCTTTTTGCCTCAAACTTCCGGTTAGATCCGGAATTTGATAGGCCTTGCAATTGCGGAAAGCGATGTAGCTATACATCCGGCCAGCCAGCCGGAAAAGAGCGTTAGGTATCAGACAGTTCAGTAAGGCCGAGAATGTCTTGATGACGATCGGTCCTGAACTGCTCACCTTCTGCTGCAACTTCGCTCAGAGCCTTTTGGCGGCAGGTATCTATCAAGTCGATCGAGAGCCTGGACACATTCATAGCTGCTTCCTGCGGTCTCAGGCAGATGTACACAGGCGATTGTGGGTTTCGGAAGAACGGGCGTGAGGTTCCACGTCTGCGGACGCGCTCACGTAAGTTTGAGGTGAGCGCGGATACCTCTCCGCGCACGTTCACGGCCCTGCTCTTTGTGGCTTATTTCCACTTACTTCTCACGAGCTGCTTTGTCAGCGCTCTTCACAATGCGACCAGCAGCCTTCCTGGCTGCCGTTACTTATCGCTTTCGATGAACTGGAATCGAAAGCAGCTCCGGTGTGAGCGTGCCCGCGCCATCCGTATAGCCCCAGTGCCGACGCTCGCCTCGAAAGGGGCCGAGTTGAACCCGGCCCCCTCCTCTTTGTTCGACATTAGCGACAAGGATTCTCTTCGTCTCTCTCGTCACCAACAATGCAAGACTCGTCGAAGTAGTACTGCTGGCCGGCACGCTGATAGAGAAGAACCGTGCTCCGATTGCTCTTCGTCTCTCTTGACGTGATCTTCTGATGCTGCGACTCGATCGTTTCAGGCCCACCCCGGAGCGCTTCGCGAAGTATGCGTCCGCGATACCCTCCGTTGTTTTCCAGGCGCAGCCCAAGGATGTGTGCCATCGTCAGCGCGATATCTGCGTTTGAGACGGGAGCGGCATCCTTGTAGAAGTTCTTGAAGTCAGGACCGAACGCAGCCATGTTGTTTCTGGTGTTGTCACGGGCGAGCGTGCCGTGCATCCCTTGACCTTCCTGCAATCCCGAGTCTGCGATCTGCACGGCAGACAGGAGATTGCCCTTGGCGAGATAGAAGGTCTTGAAGCTCACCGCTATGGTGGGCCGAGGTGTTTTAGCATCTCCAACCAGTCGAATAGAACTAAGAGGCAGAGCACCCGCGAACTCGCCGTAGGCATCATCGACGAAGATTCCACCGACGTAATCCTGCTTCGCAAGGAAGCTGACAATCTGCTTGATGCGATCGTACTTGCCGTCCGGAACGTAGATCAGGTCGGAGCCGCCGTTTGCTGCGACAACGACTTTGGCGTCGGTCGTCTCCAGAATTGCACCGCTTGCGCCAATCAAGGCGTTTCCAGACGCGGGATGCTGTCGGAGCGTCGCGGTCTGTTGGGGAGCCGTCGGGTCGACGGGCTCATAGACCTTTCGGCTGCTGGGATCGGAGATTTGGCTATCAGGGTCGAAGATAGGGAGCTTCAACGCGTGAGCGAGATCGATCGCGAGGAATCCAACCGGAAGAAAGCCCGGATTGACCTCAACACGGCCTGTCAGATCCTTGTAGGTCAGGGTTGATGCATACGCTGCGGTTGCAGTTCCGGTCGCATCGATCTCGTGCTTGCTGATGGTGGCGAAGCCATGATCCGAGGTCAGGAAGATGTCCGTGTTCGCCGCCAGCTTCGGGTGGGCGAAGAGGTATGCGAGAATCTGCTGGAGGTTTGCGTCTGCATTGGCGATGGCAGCCCGGGAGGTTGGCCCGTTGATTCCCGGCGAGAGTTTGTTGAGGCTATCCCCCTGGTTATGCTGCGTGCCATCGGGATCGCGCGACCAGTAGACCGCGGCGAAAGGCTTGCCATTCTTCAGGAAGGCTGGGAGGATCGCCTTCGTCAGCGTGTCGACGAAGTACTGTTGCTGAAGCGTGTTGGGCGAGGTCGTGCCCGGTGTGACGTTGTTTCCGGAGAAGCCGTTGTTGCATTGTGCTGTGGCAGCACAGCCGTTGCTGCGGTTGGGCGCCGTGAGCGGTAGACCGGCACTCGTAAGGGCTGATGCGATATCCGGGCGCAGTGGGATTCCAGCAACGGAGCCCGTGGCATCGTCGATGAACACAGTTTGCGGAACGGTGAATGCACGTGCGGAAGGCAGAAGCTGCGATACGTCCTGGATGGCGACAGGTCCGACTTTACCGACCGAGGCCGTGTTGTAGCCGTTGAGGCGCGCAAGCTCCAACAGCGTCTCTTCGTTGAGGTAGTTGCCACCGAAGTGGGTGTCGAGGTCCGCGAGGATCTGGTTGTTTTCGACGAAGGGCGTCACGGTGCCGGGCAAGTTACCGAAGTTGCCGGAGTCAAAGACCGGAAAACCGGAGAAGATCGTGTTACTGAAGTCGCCGGTATCACCAAGGTAGTGCCCTGTTGCGATTGCGGACGCATTGGGTGTCGTAAACGTAGGAAACAAGGAGTGGCTGTTGCGGAAGTCGACGCCAGCTTCGCGCAGGCCAAGCATGGTAGGCGAATCCGTGCTGTTTACGGAGCCATAGCGAAGCCCGTCGGCCACGAAGATGATGATATTTCTCTGCTGCTTCTGCTCTTTCTTGAAAGATTCAGCAGCATGCACTGAGGATGCGCCCGCGATGAGTGAGACGACCAGGGTCTTAGCAATGGGAGTGAACTTCGACATACAGAGATGACCTCCAGAGATCTTTCGGTTTCTTGATTAAGGGTTGAGAGGGCAGGTGAATGTGCTGTCCCGGAAGTAGGCAGCATCCACGTCGCCCATCTGTTTGTCGTCATGGGCCCGCGACTGAGGTTGTGAAGGGGAGGTGTCTGTCAAGTGACACCTCCCTTTCACCTTGAGGCACAGCTACTGACCGCTTCCCTGGACCCGGGCCATGTGCGTATCGCTCAGGCTTGCGCGGTTTTCGCGGGAACGCATCAGCAGTTCAGCACGATGCAGGCGGAGGTTAAGGCCTGAAGGATATTCCGGGTAAGGACTTCCGTTCATGAGGCCTTTCCAGAGAACGCGGTTGTATTCCTCCCCGTTCATGTTGTCTTCGATCGAGAAGTCGAAGCCCTTCGTTACCGCCGCCCAGTAGGCCGCATCGTGAGTCGAGTGGAGACCAAGGTGAGCCCCGGCGTTGCGCGACGGCAGAGGAAGCTGTGTGCTGTACAGCAGCTCTGAAGGCGCGGCATTGAAGGTCCACTGCTTCTGGTTCGGGTCGAATACATCGGCCATGGGCAATGCCACAGAATCGTTCAGGTTGAGTTGACCGATCCCGAGGATGTCCTCGATAGTGCGAACCAGATTGACCGTGTTGTAAGCACGCGAAACGACTGCATGCTGCTTCACGTATGGTCCGATCACAAATGCAGTACTGCGATGCGCATCCACGTGATCCGCACCATCCTGAGCGTCGTCCTCGATGACAAAGATGAGTGTGTCGTCCCTGTAAGCGCTGCGAGCGACCTTCTGTGCAACGAGACCAACAGCATAGTCGTTGTCTGCGATCTGGAGTTCAGGCGTGTTCACTCCGAGCAACGACGTGCCAAAGTTGCCGGTGTGATCGTGCGCGAGGCGAAGTAACGTCAGCGACGCGAGGCCCTTGGAATCGAACTCCCGCTCGAACTCCTTGAACCTGTAGAAGTCTGGAAACGACTGATCGAAGCCGCGGAAATAAGGATCGGTGTTGGGCCGGAGAGCGCCGTTCGCCGCGTAGGCGACCTGCGTCTTCGTTGCGTACGGGTCGAGAAGCTCCGGGACCCCGAGCGGGGCCGGCAGAACATATCGCGTGAGGTCGATCATGAAGCCGTAGTTGCGCAGACTCAGACCCTGGGCGAGCGCAGCATCCCAAATGTAACCGTGGTTGATCTTGCCTGCAGGACTATCGGGTGCTGCCGTATCGATGGTGCCGGGCAGCAGGTCCGGATCTATCGGGTTGACGGGGTCGGCGGCGACCCGCTCGGCGACAGTGGGTAAGGAGACGTTGATATTCCGGTTTGTTCCTTCGGAGTCGTAGGACAGCCCTCGCCCAGCGTAGTTAACGGGTGTTTGCTTTTCCACGACATCCGGAGCGCGCGCGGAGGTAGACCAGGGCCATCCATCCATGCTGACTTCGCTGGAATCATAGAAGTTGTCGAGGGTGACAAAGCGACGCGCGAGGCGATGCAGATTCGGCGTTACAGCGCGACCGAACTCGGTGAGACTTGGATCTCCGTTGCCGACCTCCAGGTCGCCCAAGATCTGATCGTAGGTCCGGTTCTCCTTGATGATGTAGATCACGTGCTTGATTCGGCTGTGCAGAAATTCCATCTTCTCGCGATCGTCTTCAGAGACATAGCGCTGGAAGTGATTGTTGTCGGCGACCAGTTCGGTCAGCTTGTTCAATTCGCCGACGGTGGGTGTCGGGAATGTCTGAAAGCCAGCTTTGATGAGCTGCAGGCTGTATTGATTGCTTGCCTGGCACTTTGCCGTCTCCGCGGCCGTCGTTCCCTTGCAGTTGCCGGGGTTCGGACCGGTGGGCGACTTACCGTTGACCACGTACATGTACTTCCCGTCTGCACTGAGACTGACCGAGTTTGGATACCATCCTGTGGGGATCAGCCCCTCAACGCGGCTCTGTCCGGTAGCGCCACTGAGGTGAACTACGGCCACATTGTTGGTGTTGCCGTTCGTCACGTACAGCGTGTTCTGGTCGGGGGAGAGCGTGACGCTGTTCGTGTTATTTCCCTTGAGCGTCTCGCGCCGTCGCGGAAGGAGCCCCGCGGGAGCGGTGACGGGGATCTCTTCCAGGAGTTGGTTCGTTCGAGTGTTGATTACAGCGACCGAGTCGGTCTCGTCTTCGGCCACGTACAGCCTGTTTTGCTCGGTGTTCAAGGTCATCTTGTTGGGTTGACCTTTGAGGGCGATACGGCCTGTGACAGATGGGCTTCCGGAGAGCGATGCGGGCAAGCTCAGGACAACCACCTCGCGCTCCCGGAGGCTTGAGATATAAGCAACGTTATTTCCAAGCACGGACACCCAAAGCGGATACTCGCCGCCCGGAACGCCTGCTCTCGCGGGGTTCGTCTTTCCAGGGCGAAGGTCGAGCTCGGCCGACTTCGACCAGCCGGTATCGCTCTTTGTGAGGATGGTGGCAGCATCGTTGTAGTAGTCCGCGACGACGAGCCGTTTACCATCGGCCGTGATTGCCAGGCCCGCAGCTTCGGGTCCGACACCAAGACCGTTGCCCGTCTTATGGCCGAGAGCGATGGGGCTCCCAGGCTGTTCCGTCCACACACCATTTACCAGGGAGTAGAGGTGCACATTATCGTCACTGCCCCCGGCAACATAGAACGACAGCCCGGAAGGATCGAAGACGATGCCGGCATAGGTATTGGGAACTTTGATGACCTGCTTCTTAACTGGAACTGGTCGGCTGATGTCGTAGACAAAGACATACTCGGTCGAATCGGGGTTATTCTGCGATCCCAGGGCGGGACCTGAAGTGTAGTTCACGAGGTTGTAGCCGCTGGTGAGGATCAACAGCGTCTTGTGGTCCGGGCTTGTTACGGTACTGACGGCCTGTCCGGCGAGGAACTGGGGATTGTCCGGCAGGTCAGGGTTGAGCGGCTCGAACCGTGCGCGCCTCGGTGCTAAAGGCGTGATGGTCTGGCCCGTGTTTGGGAGGCTTTGTGCGCTTGGGGCCTTGTCATCGTCATCGTCGTCACGATCCTTTTGCGCCTGGGCGCCGAGCGGGGAAACCAGGGCGGCTACTACAGCGAATGCCAGAACTCGAGAAATAGTGCGGGGGCGAAGCATTTGAACCTCCAAGGAGCATGCGTAGGATGGGGTTTAGGCGCAGTCCAGATAAAGGACCGGCCCGGGTTCACGCGAGGGAGAAGTGCTGAGACAAGCCTGATCGCCGCGGGCTGTGGGCGCGGCGTCGTCGACTGTAGAGGAGCAACTTCGTGTGGGACACAAATGGGACCTCTCCCACCATCGGTGCTGATACACACGACGGTCCGCACTGGAAGATGAATTTTGTGTGAGAGGTAATCGCACTTTGATGTCGTAGCGATGCCTTTACTATTCCGATGGACGTGAGGGAGCCGAGGCATCAGGAGCTTCGGTTACCGCGATCATCTTCTGCGAGCCGATCTCTCATCTACGCCGTGTTGATGGGTATTCACAAGCGTTGACAATCAGGGAGTAACCGAATGGAATCGACCAAGAGGTGAACGCGCTTCATGGCTCGGATTGTTGTCATTGGTGGGAGTGGTCATGTAGGCACATATCTGCTGCCTTTGCTTGTCGCTCGTGGACATGAGGTCGTGAACGTGAGCCGTGGCAAGGCAGCGCCCTACCGCGGCCATGCGGCGTGGAACGCGATTGAGCAGGTCTCCGTGGATCGCAGGGCGGAGGAGGCGCAAGGCAGATTCGGGGCACGGATCGCGGGCTTGAACGCGGACATCGTCGTTGACATGATCACGTTCGAGCTGGGAGGCGCTCAGCAGCTGGTTGAAGCCCTGCGCGGCAAGATCGAGCACTACCTGTTCTGCAGCTCCATCTGGGTGTGCGGCCACGCTGCAACGGTGCCATCCGTCGAAAGCGATCCCACGAACGCCATCGATGCTTACGGCACCAACAAGGCCGAGGTCGAACTCTGGTTGCTGCAACAAGCCCGCCGTCACGGATTTCCTGCCACATGCTTTCGTCCCGGTCATATTGTTGGCGAGGGCTGGGTGCCAATTAACCCTCAAGCGAACACAAATCCGGAGGTCTTCTCGCGTATCGCGTGCGGCGAAGAACTCACGCTTCCAAACCTCGGTCTTGAGATGGTGCATCACGTCCACGCAGACGACGTTGCGCAGTGGATCATTTGCGCTATTGAGCAGAGAGCGGCGTCGATCGGCGAAGTCTTCAACACCGTGTCATCTCACGCGCTGACGTTGCGCGGCTACGCTGAGGCGATGTTCCGGTGGTTCGGGCAAGAACCCCGGCTTGCTTTCGTCCCCTTCGAACAATGGAAGGGCGGTCTGTCAGAGAGCGACGCAAAGACGTCGTGGGGTCACGTTATGCGCAGCTCCTGCGTGTCGATCGAGAAGAGCCGCCTGCGGCTCGGGTACAGCCCGCGCTTCTCAAGCCTTGAGGCGATCCAGGAATCGGTAAAAGCGTTGATCGTCTCCGGCCGCGTGAGCGTACCGGAAGCGCGGGCAAAAGCATAGACCGTTCAGGCCCCTGGGACGTGCACGTAGCACCATCGCAGCGGGCGCCGGCAGTTCAGCCTTCTTGAATGGCTACAGATGCGGAAGCCCACGGTGAGCAAGCTATCCTGAGAAACCTGGAGCATGTCGATGTGTGGCCGGTACGTTCGCAAAAGTGACAAACAGAAGCTCGCGGAACACTTCCACGCGAACCCGCAGCCAGCCGATCTGCCGATGCCGGATGCGGACTACAACGTGGCGCCGACGACGCATCAACCCATCATTCGGCAGAGCAGGGAATCGGGTGGCCGTGAGCTGATCCTGGCCCGATGGGGCCTGGTTCCGTTCTTCACGAAGGACCTCAAGGACATCAAAGGTCTTTCGACCATCAACGCTCGTTCTGAGGCGATCACCAAAACCCCGATGTGGCGCGAGCCGTTCAAGAAAAGGCGCTGCCTCGTGCCTGTAAGTGGCTTTTACGAGTGGCCCAAAGAAGGCAAAGCTCCGAAGCAGCCCTACGCCTTCGAGCTAAGCAGTGGTGGCACATTCGCCCTGGCGGGGCTGTGGGACGCGTGGAAGGACGGCAGCGGCCATTGGCTCCAGTCGTTCGCTATCGTGACGACGGAGGCGAACGAGCTCATGAGCCGGATTCACCCCCGCATGCCCGTGATCCTCCATGCCCGGGATTACGATCGCTGGCTGGACAGGGAAGAGACGGAGCTGCTACCGCTCGATCTGCTGCGACCGTATGAATCGGAAGAGATGGAAGTCTATGAAGCCAATCCGGAGGTGGGAAACGTTAGGAACAATGGTCCTGAGATGATGCGAGCTGCCGCCAAGGCAGCCGAGGACGGTAAGCTGCCTCTTTGAACTTGAAGGCTAGCAATTCTGAACGGCTGGAGATGGCATCCTCGGCACGCTTTAGGGTGAGCACCAACACACGGCGATAGAAGCGTTTCTCCAGAAGGATCTTCTATTGGCGAATCCAGCCGACGAAACCCCCGCGCGCCGCGATATCGAGTCGGATGTGGTCGTTGCGTGTTGCTTTTCCGTCCAGGCGGTCCCATGCATCCGGCTTGTCTTTGGCGTCCCGCAGCTGCGTTGACTCCCAAGAGCCGGCACCAAGAAAGTCCAGTCGGATGTCCAGCGTCGTTGCTTCACCGCCGTTCATCACCGCGATGAACCATTGCTTACCGGATCGCCTTGCTTCGGCGACTACCTTGCCCGGCTCGCTTCCGGCGAGAACCAGGGTCTCGTCCCAAACCGGGGAGATGGCGGTTAGCACATCGCGTGCCGGGTTTTCGAGATAGCTCTGTGGATGTCCACCAAAGCAAAGAAAAGGTGACGTGAAGACGACTGCCTGGGCGAGCTCATGCGCCCAGGTGTTTCCCATCAGCTCACTCGTCGTGAATACGGTGGGCGTGTAATCGCCGGGGCCCGCCAGGTAGCGTGTGAAAGGGAGAATGACGTCGTGGTCCGGCTTCGGAACGCGGTGATATCGCGTGATCTGATACTCGTGTCCGCGAACACCCTCGCGGGTGATTACGTTGGGCCAGGTGCGCTGCATGCCGCTTGGCTTGTTCGCGCCGTGGAAGTCCACCATCAGGTGCATGTCGGCGGCATCCTTTGCCGTATCGAAGTACCAGTTGGCGATCTCGCGGCTGGCGGGCGGTGGAAAGTCGATCTTGATTCCCACTACTCCGGCGTCGACCGCTTTCCTCATGTACGCCCTGCGCGCCTGCGGCTCCAGTACCGTGCGGCTATGGACCCAGATCCAGATCTTCACGTTCTTCGTCTTCGCGTAGGCAGCATCCGCGGCAATCGCCTGCCAGGAGTCCGGCCACTTCTCCCAGCCGTCATCGATAAGGTAGTAGTCAAACTTAAGCTTGCTGGTCCAGTCGATCCAATCGTGCTGCTCGGGCTCTACAGGGTCGCCGCTGGCAAGCCATTGCCATGTGGATCGGCCGGGTTTGATCCAGTCCGCTTTGGCCAATTCAGCCGATGCGGGCGGATTGAGGTTCTCGACGAACGTTGTGTTAACCAGATCCGTCAAATTGCGCGCGACGATGGTGACGCGCCATGGTTGCACCACCTCCTTGTCGGTGGTCCATCCCTTGGGATCGGCGTAGAGCTGACCTTCGAGGGCGCCATTCTCTCCGAGCTTTACGGCCAGATCGCCATAGTCCTTCACCAGGGCCTCGGTCAGGGAGATGTACACCTGCCCAACCTTCGCGGTCAGCGGGAAGCCTATGCTGTCCGTGCCCAACTGCTTCAGTGTGGTCTGGTGGTATTCGCTCTCGTAGGAGTTGTTGAGCTTGGCGGCCCACACGGTTGGGTCGCCCTCAATCATCCAGCTCGACCTGTCGGCCTGCACCTTCCTTCCTGTCTTGGCCGGAAGCCGCAGCCGCACGCCAACACCATCGTTGGCCACATGCACGTCGACCCAAAAGGACTCGCCATGCGATTGTGCTGGAATCGTAGCCTCATTGGCGCGATCGACCGCCACCGCATGTGCTCCGAAGAACCCATAGTGCTCGTCCACCTTGCGAAGGTGCGCGGAGCCGAGAGTCACGTCTCGACCGAGTTCCACGTCGTCTGCCTGTATTCCGATCATCGAGGGCGCCAGAACCTGCTTGCCATCCACAACGACCCGATAACGAAGAAGGCCGTCGGCTGCGTTGAGCTCGGCACGCGTCCTTCCATCCGGGCTGGAGACGATGAAAGGTCGAGCAGTGCGCGTTTGGCGGGCAAGCGGGACAACGGGCGCTGCAACGGCCGTCAGGAAAACAAGAATGGTGCTGCTGGTCTTCATCAAGTCTTCGCCTTTTACTCCTGGTTCCTACAGCTTCCGGCGGCCTGCGCGGACCGATCAGCACTGTTCGATTGACTTCAATCCAACTCGTGCCAGTACGAATCGATCCGGTTGCCGATGCATCTCAGCGATATCGCAAGCTGCAGAATGCGAGCCCGACACATATCGGCTCCGCGCCACCCCGGTGATCTAAGCCCCGCAGTGGCGCTGCCTACAAACTATGCGCTATCTGCTGACTACACGAAGCGTATGCGCAGGGCTACTCCAATCGCCGAAGTGGCCGTGCGCTGCGATGGCATGCTGACGCGTAGACCACGCTCGTCGTGCGCGAACCGCAACGGCTGCTCGTGGCCAAGGATGCGCACGTCGACGGCCTTTGAAGGTCGTTGCGCGCTGCCGAGCGCAAGCGACTCAATGAGCAGATCGCTTTGCGGCCAGCCCATCACAAAGGCATACACCGTTTCGCCCTTCCTTGTGAAACGGATGTCGGTGGCGCCGAGGTCAGGCCTTTTGCCTTCGTTTGGATCAAACTCCTTGCCGGTCGGCTTCACAACGACCTTTGTGGATGGGCCTTCGCCATAGACCTTCCACGGACGCGTGGCGTATATGCCTTCTCCGTTGACCGAGGTCCATTCCGTGATGCCCTGAAGGACCTTCACCTCGTCGGCGTCGAGTTCGCCCGAGGCCGGTAGCGGAAAGTTCAACAGGAGGTTCCCATTCTTGCTGACGATGTCCACCAGCATGTCGATGACCTTCTTTGCTGGCTTGTACTTCACACCTACTTTGTAGTGCCATTCGCCGATACAAGTGTCCGTCTGCCAAGGCACCGGATCAATCTCGCCGAGGACGCTACGCTCGTGATCGACCACGCACGAGCGGCCATCGACGCAATCGGTCTTTGTCTTACTGAAGTAAACCGTTGCTGGCTTCTCATCGTAGGTCTTGGGACCCACGTTATAGAGCTCCGCGACGGTCCCTGGCCCGTACGCGCCGAAGACGATGCCGCCATCCGTGTAGAGGAGGTCGGGCTGGTGTTGATCCACGAGATCCTTTACCCGATCGAAGTAGTGCTTCTTCCACCATTCCGGCGCCCGGTCACGCCCCATCGCATCCTGCGCTATGCTCTGCGCGTAGTCTTTAGGCTCCTTTGAGTAGTCGTGATAGAGATCCGCGTACGCGGCATTCTGCCCGTCGTACGGCACGCCAGCTAAAGGTCCCTTTGTGTCCGCCAGGTGGGAGGGAGCGAGCCACTCGTAACTGTTTGAGAGGTGTTCACTGACACCGAAGCGCAGACCACGCTTACGCGCTGCAGCTCCCCACTCGCCGACGACATTGCGCTTCGGCCCGCTCGCTACGGAGTTCCAGCGTGGCTGGTGTTTCGAGTCCCACAGATCGAAGCCGTCGTGGTGTACCCCCATCGAGAAGAAGTACTTCGCTCCAGCTTTTGTATAGAGATCCATGAGATGTTCAGGATCCCATTTATCAGCGGTGAAAAGATGAATGAGGTCTTTGTAGCCCACCTTCGACTGCGGGCCGAAACGTTGGACGTGATATTGGTACTGCGGCGTGCCTTCGACGTACATGTTTCGTGCGTACCAGTCACCATCGCCGACGGCAGATTGGGGGCCCCAATGCGACCATATTCCGAACTTCGCGTCTGCGAACCAGTCGGGTATGGTGTAGCTTCTGAGGGAATCCAGAGTGGCCTTGAATGGCCCCGGCGTTACCGTCTGGGCGAGCATACTCTGTGTGGCAAACGCGGCTGTGGCGCCGCCCAGCATCTTCAGCGCTTCACGGCGCGTCGTCTTAAACATGGAGGTCCCTCTCAGTGAGCGGAATTAGTTTCTCCCGCGCGACCAATATATTGCTTGAACACGAGAACGGGAAATCGAGATGTTCAATGGCAGTCGTAATCCGCTCTCGTGAGTGATGGTTTGGGGTAAGTCGCTCGACTTTATGTAGCCCTCACTCACTGCCATGACCTCGTTTACGAAATTCACGTCGTGGTCGATCTCGTTGAGCATCGTGTCGCTATCGAGGAGTTCTTGATGGTCACCAGGAGACCCGTGAGCCGCAGATATCTGAACCGCGCGGCTGATGCGATAAGCTCAAGCTGGTACCAATCGGCACCATACCGAAGATTGGAGACGTGCCCAGTCTGCGGGCCGCTGACCAGATTGGTAGAACGGGGTGACGCGTGGCTGTAACGCTGAAAGAGATCGCAAACGACGTTGGTGTCTCCGTTGTCACTGTTTCCAAGGTACTGCGGAACCACGAGGATATTGGTAAGAAGACGCGCGACCTTGTGTTGAAGCGCGCAAAGGAGCTTGGTTACCGGCCAAACCTGACAGCCCGGAGCCTCGTTACGGGCCGCAGTTCACTGGTAGGGCTACTGGTTCCCGACTTGATCCATCCGTTCTTCGCAGAGGTCGCTCAAGCGGTTGCGGCAACCCTACGGAAACAAGGGCTGTACCTCCTGATCTGCTCCTCTGAAGGCGATCCGGAGTTGGAGCGCAATCAGGTTGAGCATTTGCTAAGTCGTCGCCTCGACGCAATCATCATCGCTTCCATCGGCGGTGATGAGGGGATATTGCAAGCTGTCGTGCAATCCCGAACACCGCTTATTCTCATTGACCGCAAAGTGGATATTCTCAAATCACACTTCGTTGGGTCGAACGACATCATGGTGGGTTCTCTTGCAACAGAGCATCTAATCGCGATGGGTTGCAAGCGCGTGGCCCACGTGCGCGGCCCGGATAACTCAGTGGGACAGAAGCGAACCGAAGGCTACAAGCGAGCGCTAAGCAAAGCGGGTCTGCCGTTCCGGCCAGAGCTGGTGACACCCGTGTCGAGCGGCGATGTGGAAAGCAAGAGGCAAGGCGCCGAGTTCGCCAGGGCTTTGTTTTCCGGCACTTCCCGGCCTGACGGTCTGTTCTGTCACAGCGATCCGATGGCGATCGGCGCCATGAAGAGCGCGCTTGAAGCGGGACTGCGGATACCTAAGGACGTCGCCATCATCGGTTGCGGCAACCTCCATTACGACGATTCCCTAATTATTCCTCTATCAAGTGTCGACCAGCGGAGCGAACGGATCGGAGAACGTGCTGCACAACTCGTTCTCGACCAGGTAATGCGCGGCAAATATGAGGAGGAACCAGACGCCTCGGCCCAGACCTTTGCCAATATTCAGCTAAAACCGGAGATCATTGTCCGGGAATCCAGCAGGCGCAAATAATCAGAGGCCCTGCGTGGAGCACGCGGCTAACCGCTGAAGGACGCGACGTAACTACTTGGGTTTGACCTGAACGCTTGTGAGTTATCGCAATGAAAAGGCTGCGCGCGCTCGCGGTGGAAGTACTGAGTCTAAAGCTCACTCCAGCTGAAAAACTTTTTCTAATACCTGCCAACGTTTCGTTGGATCTCCACTCTCATCTACCTGCTGAAATTTGCCCATCAAAGTCTCCCATTCGATCACCTTTGGATTTGCCGCATCCATTGCGGCCTTTCTTTCCAGGGTGAAGTCATCATGGGCGTCCATGATCATAAAAAGCTGGTTTCCAGATCGGTAGATCTGCATGTCGATTACCCCCGCGTCATAGATGCTGCTTCTGATCTCCGGCCATACCTGCTGGTGAAGGCGGATGTATTCGGCAATGAGCATAGGATTCGGCCGAAGGTCCAAGGCGAGACAAAAGCGTTGCATCGTAGGGGGCTCCGATGGGGCAAATTGACAGATGCTTTGCAACAGCGTTCACTGTACACGAAGCGCCACATAGTAGTCGTTACCGTTATCGTTTTGGTGGTGGTACTCTTCAACCTTTACATCCAAGGTTTCTTCCGAGGAGGAATGTGCGCTACCGCAAGCTGGGCACCACTGGTCTCGAAGTGTCGGTGATCGGGTTCGGCGCTTCCCCGCTCGGAAACGTGTTTGGCGATGTGAGCTCCTCGGCCTGCGCCCGGGCGGTTGGAGCCGCTGTTGAGCGGGGCATCAATCTGTTTGATGTTTCCCCGTACTACGGCCGGACTCTCGCAGAAGAACGTCTCGGCGATGCTCTGATCGAGAAGCGCGCGGGCGTTCTCCTGGCCACGAAGTGCGGTCGATATGGGCAGGATGAGTTCGACTTTTCGGCCGCGACGGTGATCAGCCAGTTCGAGCACTCGCTGCGACGGCTCCGAACGGACTTTGTCGATCTCCTTCAGGCTCACGATGTGGAGTTTGGGGCCACGCGCCAGATCCTTGAAGAGACGATCCCAGCGATGCAGCGCCTGAAAGAGCAGGGTAAGGTGCGGTTCATCGGTCTGACGGGCTATTGGCCGGGATCCCTTGCGCAACTCGCGTCAGAGACCAAGGTCGACTGCGTGCTCAACTACTGCCACGCCAATCTCTTTGCAGATGATATGGACCGGGAGCTGGTGCCCTTTGCAAAACGAACGGGGATCGGTTTGCTGAATGCTTCTCCGTTACATATGGGCCTGCTTGGGGCCAAGCCCGTTCCGGAGTGGCACCCGGCACCACGGGCGGTACGCGAAGCGGCCGAAGAGGTGCGTTCAGTGTGTGAGAGCTATGGTGTGGATCCGGCAACTCTGGCCCTTCGTGTCTGCCTGGATCATCCTTCCGTCGCATCCACACTGGTCGGTATCAGCAGCGCGGCTGAGGTGGAGGTCGCATGCGCAGCTTTGGACTGGACACCTCCAGCCGATCTCCTTGCCGCGGTGCGCCGCATCGTCGCACCGGTGCATAACGTAGTGTGGGCATCCGGCCTCGAGGAGAACCGGGATGCCTCCGCGCGAGCCGTGAGGGAGTCCAATGTTTCGCGTTGATGCGCATCATCATCTCTGGCATTACAGCGCCGCGGAGTACGACTGGCTGGAAGGTGATCTCGCCCCGCTTCGGCGGGACTTCATGCCTGACGACCTCGCAAAGGATGCTGGACTCGCCAATGTTGATGGCGCGATCGCGGTTCAGGCCCGGCAGACCGTAGCGGAGACAGACTGGCTTCTACAGCTTGCGGCAGCCAATCCCATGTTGCTGGGCGCTGTAGGATGGCTGCCGCTTCGTGAACCGGACCTCCCAGCTCTGCTGGAGATCTATCGCGAACAGGAGTGGCTCAAGGGGCTTCGGCATGTAGTGCAGTCCGAGCCTGCTGGCTTTATGGATGATGCGAGCTTCAACGCAGGCATCTCCGCGATGAGAGACACCAGCCTGGTGTATGACATTCTGATCTTCGATCGACAGATGCAGGAAGCGATTCGGCTGGTCGACCGGCATCCGCATCAGGCGTTTGTTCTGGATCACATGGGCAAGCCGGGAATTGCGGCGGGGATGTTGCAACCCTGGGCTGATGCCGTCCGTGAACTCGCGCGCCGACCCAATGTGGTCTGCAAGGTGTCGGGCATGGTGACCGAAGCTGATCCGCACCACTGGTCGCCGGATCAGCTGAAGCCGTACTTTGATACGGTGCTTGAGGCGTTCACGCCCGCACGCCTGATGGCGGGGACGGATTGGCCAGTTCTTCTTGCAGGTTGCAGTTATCAGCGATGGTGGGAGATTCTGTCGAGGTGGATTTGGAAGCTGTCCCCGGACGAGCAGACCGATATCCTGGGCGGCACGGCGATGCGAACGTACCGGCTCACAGTGCCTGTTTCAGGCCAGCAGCAGACGATGGAGGTCCCTGCACGATGAAAGCAGTTGCGCTTATCAGCCCCGGTCAGGCGGAGGTCACGGAGCTTGCAGAGCCCGCGGCAGAGGCGGGGAAGCTGCTTCTGCGCGTGGAGATGGTGGGGCTATGCGGAACCGACCTGAACAGCTATCGCGGGAAGAATCCTTTGATCACCTATCCGCGAGTCATCGGGCATGAGATTGCTGCGACGGTGCTTGAGGGGAGTTCAGCGATTCCTTCGGGCACGCGGGTTACGGTCTCCCCTTACACTGCGTGCGGCCGATGCGCGGCATGCCGACGAGGACGTGTGAATGCGTGTCAGTTCAACCAGACCTTTGGCGTGCAGCGTGACGGTGCGATGACCGAGTTGCTCAGCGTTCCCGAAGACAAGGTTTACGCCTCGGCGTTGTCGCTGAAGGAGCTATGCATGGTGGAGCCTCTGACGGTAGGCATGCACGCTATCTCCCGTGCTCGCGTTACGGAGCAGGATGTGGTGGCTGTCTACGGTTGTGGAGGCGTGGGACTGGGCGCGATCGCGGGATCAGCCTTCCGCGGCGCCAGAACCATTGCGATCGACCTCGACGACGAGAAGCTGGAGACGGCAAGGGCCGCTGGTGCCGCTCATCTGATTCACTCGCGTCGAGAATCCGTACACGAACGGCTGCAGGAGATCACGAACGGCCTTGGTCCGGATGTTGTGGTTGAAGCGATCGGTCTGCCGGAGACGTTCCGTGCCGCCGTGGACGAGGTCGCGTTCACGGGGCGCGTGGTCTACATCGGATACGCTAAAGAACCCGTCCACTACGAGACCCGCTTGTTCGTTCAGAAGGAACTGGACGTGATGGGATCGCGTAACGCTTTGCCGCAGGATTTCCGCGATGTCATGAGCCTTCTTGCGAGGGGCGGGTTCCCGGTCGACAGGGCGGTTTCTTCCGTGGTTCCGCTCGCAGATGCGCCCGCCGCCCTGGCGCAGTGGTCCGCAGAACCTGCGCGCTTCACAAAAATCATGGTGAGGATCTAGCCGCCCACTTCGGCTCCGAAAAATTATGATTGCCTCCACAACAAACAGCCCCCAAGCTCGCGAAGGCTCACTTCTGCCGCCCGGTACCGTGGGGCCCTTCTTCCTGATTACCGGCCTCTTCTTTCTGTGGGGCATCCCGAACAACCTGAACGATGTGCTGATCCGACAGTTCATGAAGTCGTTCGCGATCTCGAGGTTTCAGGCGGGACTGGTTCAGTCTGCGTTCTATCTTGGTTACTTTCTTTTGGCTCTGCCAGCGGGGCTGCTGATGCGGCGCAAAGGCTACAAGAGCGGGTTTCTGGCGGGGTTGCTGCTGTTCAGTGCCGGATGCTTTCTCTTCTGGCCTGCCGCGCAGTCCGGGCGCTACGGATACTTTCTTTGTGCGCTGTTTGTGGTCGCCAGTGGACTTGCGTTCCTTGAGACTGCGGCCAATCCCTTCATCGCACAACTTGGTCCCTCCTCGTCCTCCGAGGCGCGGCTGAATCTGGCTCAGGCATTCAATCCGCTGGGAGCCATCTTCGGTGTCCTCGTCGGCACACGGTTCATCTTCTCCGGCATCGAACTGACGCCGGAGCAGACGGCCCGTTTGCAGGCCGCCGGCACGTATGCACAGTACCTCCATAGCGAGACGCTGCGCGTAGTGACTCCCTACCTGGCGTTGGGTGGTCTGGCTTTGATCTGGGCATTGATGATCGCACGTACACGCTTCCCCGCCGTGATCGAGGAGCGCGAACACCAGGCAGAGGTGTCGTCTGACTGGCGGGACCTGTTTACGCGGAAGCACTTTCTGTTCGCGTTGGTCGCCCAGTTCATGTACGTGGCCGCGCAGGTAGGCACGTGGAGCTATTTCATTCAATACGCGCAGCAGTATGGCCATGTGCGCGAGCGCACGGCCGGGCTTCTGCTGACGGGAACCCTGGGGGCGTTTGGCGCCGGCCGATTTGTCTCTTCGTACCTGATGCGTCGGCTCCTTCCGAGTCGCTTGATGGCGTTGTACGCGGTCCTGAATATCATCCTGATCGTCGTCGGCGTGGCGCTCGCGGGATGGGTAGGCCTGGCCGCGATCTTTCTGACCAGCTTCTTCATGTCCGTGATGTTCCCAACGATCTTCGCCCTGGGTCTCAAAGATCTTGGGCCGAACACAAACCTGGGAGGCTCGCTTCTGGTGATGACGATTATCGGCGGGGCTATAGGAACCCCGATGATGGGTCTCCTTGCAGAGCAGACCCACAGCACCGCAATCTCATACACCCTGCCTTTGCTCGGGTATGTCGTCGTCGGGGCCTTTTCGCTGTACATGAATGGATACACGCGCAACCGGATCAGCGAGTCGTCGGGTCTGTCATGAACCTCTCCACCCTCCGCGCACTGCGTATCTTGCGTGAGGCTTGATGTTCAGAACGTGGTGAAGAAGTCCGGCTCCGGGGTGGAACCACGCAAGTGACATCGCCGAAGCGGATGCTCCCCCACCACGCCACCGAGCTTGCGCCGCGTTCAAAGCCACTGCTGCGCAGGGTTCTTAAGGTTGAGAGTGACCTCCCTCCAAAGGTGGACTTTCTAATTGACAGGCATTCCCTTAAACGCTAAAGTTCACGTCGACTCTATTTCACCTCTGAGGCGCCCCCGTGAATCCAGGCATCCAACCACCGCGCTCATCTTCGGCTTACTCGATCCAGTTTCAGTCGGCGCGGCGGCCGCTCTGCCACGCCTGGGGCGCGCTTAGCGTCTTGTTCTTCGTTTGCTGCCTGATGCTGTCTTCGGCGCGCTGTATCGCGCAACAAGCGTCGGCCACGGTAAACGGGGTTGTCTCGGACCAGACCGGCGCGGCGATTCCGGCTGCAGAGGTGGTTCTAACCAACGTGGCCACCTCCGTCGCGCGGTCTACGGCAAGCAACGCTTCGGGCACATACTTGTTTCTGGACGTAACCCCTGGCGTGTACACGTTGAGGGTGGGGAAGGCCGGATTCAAAAGTGTGGCCCAATCCCAGGTGTCACTCGATATCAATCAGACCGCAACCTATGACTTCCACCTGGACGTGGGCGCAACGCAGGAGACGGTCAACGTCGAAGCCGAGAACAGCGGTGTGGAGACCTCGACCGCCGAGCTTGGGACTGTGATCAACACCAAGGAAGTAAATGACCTGCCGCTGAATGGCCGCAACTTTACCCAACTGCTCACGCTCACTCCCGGTGTCGCGCCCGTGTCACTGGACCAGACGGGCGGTGGTGGCGGAGCGTTCGCAGGCAATGCGCTCGGCAGCTTCTCGTTTCCTTCGGTCAATGGGCAGCGCGTTCGCAGCAATATCTTTTTACTGGATGGCGTGAATGATCTGAACACATTCCTGTCCAGCTACAACTACGCGCCGATCCCGGACGCGATCAGTGAGTTCAAGGTCCAAACGCACAATGACGATCCGCAGTATGGCGGCGTGGTCGGCGGCATTATCAACGTCGTCAGCAAAACGGGCACGAACTCGTATCACGGAAGCATTTGGGAGTATTTGCGCAACGAGAAGCTGGACGCAAACTCCTATTTCAACAAGGACCAAACCAGGGTACAACCGCGCAATCCAATCAAGCAGAACCAGTTCGGTGCCGCGGTAGGCGGTCCGGTCTCTATCCCCAAGATCTACAACGGTAAGAACCGGACGTTTTTCTTCGCGGCCTATGAAGGCTACCGGTTCCGCGGCGTGAGCCAGCTGTCGCAGAGGTCTGCGCCGCCGTCGTTCCGGCAGGGCGATTTCGGGTCCCTGTGTTCGGAAGGCTTCGTGGCCGGCGTGTGTACGAATCTTGATCACCAGCTCTTTGATCCCGCTTCAAGCGTCCCCGATTCTGGGCGGCCCGGTTCTTACGTGCGGAGTCCGTTCTTCAACAATGTGATCCCCACAACTCGCTTTTCCCCTGTTGCCCAGGCGTATCAGAGCATCTTTCCGCAAGGCGCCCCGGATCCAGCGAATCCCGGCTTCTACGTAGCCTTCGCGG
The DNA here is from genome assembly GCA_963719405.1 of uncultured Acidobacteriaceae bacterium. Classification (GTDB taxonomy): domain Bacteria; phylum Acidobacteriota; class Terriglobia; order Terriglobales; family Acidobacteriaceae; genus Edaphobacter. The sequence continues at coordinate 1,882,174 of OY970381.1, read as the reverse complement.
GCGGCGGGTCCAGTACAGACCAGAATGAAGGTCAGATCCGAGTTGATCAGTCACTCGGCACACATGACCAGATCTACGGCAGATACGCCCGTTATCGACAGCTTGTCGATACGGCGCAGACGGTCGTGCAGCGACATCTTGCACCGATCTACGGCACGAACTGGACCATTCACGACACCCATACGTTCGGTCCAACGACGATCCTGGACACCTACGTAGCGCGGAACTACGGCAACAATGAACAGACGCTGACTCTGCCAAACGAGTCCGCCTTGCTCACGCAGTTGCAGACCGCGGGCGTCTCCTCGGCGTTCCTCTCCCTCGGCAACTTCACCGGAGCGCCCGCCATGGGCTTCGCGAACGGCTATGAGAGTGTAGGTTTCCAGCAATCCCAGGCGACGACCCTCGCAGACGTTTGGGAATATGGAGGAAACTTCACGAAGATTCTCGGCCGGCATATTGTGAACGCGGGCGGCGCTATCGCGACGAACGGGTTCTACTCCCCGATCCGCGGCTCGCATGAGACGTTTGCGGCTCGCCAGACAGCAGGATTAGGTGCAAATCTTGGCCGAGGCGGAGACCCGTACGCGTCATTCCTGCTGGGAGCTCCGGATAACGCAGGCAATCGCATCGTCGATGAGCGGGTTCATGGCGGGTATTCGGATAACGTCTATGTGCACGATCAATGGAAGGTCACCAAGAACCTGACGCTCAACTTTGGCGTGCGGTACGACTTAAAGTTGTGGCCGATCTACGGCACGGGCGGCACCGACCAGTACACGGGCGAGCCCAACCCAATCACGGGGCAATATATTCTGACCGCACTTCCTCCCGCTTGTTCAGCGACTGTTGGAGCACCGTGCATCCCCTCGGGCCAGTTCGTGGATAACGGAGGCAAACCAACACCTTACAGCGGTCTACCTCCCCATACGATTGTGACGCCCAACGCCAACCACTCCATCATCAATAACGACTACAAGAACATCGCGACGCGATTTGGAGTGGCATACCGTGTCAACGAGAAGCTTTCCGTCAGGGCCGGCTATGGGCGGTTCTTTGATACATGGGGAGCGGCTGCCCAGGATGCTCAGAACTTCAATGGCAATTGGCCTGCCGCGAACCTTGAGCTCAATGGCCTGAACCCCATCACGATCACCGACCCAATCGTCAATCCGCTGCATCTCGGCTCCTCGGGGGGAGGAATCGTGTACCCGAGCCCGGATCCCTACCATGCCGGAACATGGTCCGTGGATCCAAACTACAAGACGCCTTACAGTGACCAATACAACTTCGGAATACAGCAGGAGATCCCCGGAGACATGTTGCTGGACATGAACTATGTGGGTTCAGTGAGTCATCAGCTCGACGTGACGGACGTCTTGAACGTGGCGCCGACGCCGGGTCCTGGTGACCCGATCGCACGCGAGCCCTTCCCGTACATGGGGAATCCCTGGTTTCAGCAGAGCATTGGGAATGCAAACTTCAATGCCCTGGAGGTGGCGATCAATAAACGACCCACGCACAACCTGGCTTTCCTGGTCTCCTACACATGGTCTAAATCGATAGACGATGGTTGCTCGGCCGACATCGGTGCCGGGTGCAGCATCCAAAATGTATACGACAGGAGCGGCGATCGCTCCGTATCAGCCTTCAACCTGACACACGTCTTCTCTGGGTCCTTCACTGCGGTTTCCCCTTACGGCAAGACGCAGCACCTGGGTAATCGCTTCGCAGACGCAGTCGTAGGCGGATGGGCGTTGAATGGAATTATCACCTTGCATTCAGGAACGCCCTTCGATGTGGCGGCCAGCAACGCCATTCCGAACATCTGTAATTGCTCAAACACGGAACGCGCGAGCGCCATCGGCATCACGTACAAGAGTGGGCCGAAGAACATCAACACGACCTGGTTCAACACCGCCGCCATCGTGGCTCCGGCCCCATACACGTTCGGTACGCTGGGGCGTAACAGCCTGCGCTCGCAGGCCTTTCACAACGCTGACTTCTCTCTCTTCCGTGACTTCGGCATAGGGCTTGGAGAGGCCCGCCACTTCGAATTCCGAGCCGAGGCATTCAACGCATTCAACAACGTGGTCTTTGGGATACCGAACACAAACCTAAGTGACAGCAGGTTCGGGTATGTCAGCACCCAGGCAAACTCACCGCGGCAGCTGCAACTCGCTCTGAAGTTCATCTACTGAGATCCCGAAAGACAGCAGCGCTCGCGTATCGTTTAGACGAGCGCTGCTGGATCCGGGATGGGCCAATTGAAACAGCTACACGATTGCCGAAGATCCGGAATGAACCATCGCGATTTCACTTGTTGGCGTGGCGCAGTGGTTGCATTCGGCGTGAGTGTAACGTTGGCGGCGCCTCACGTGTGCGCGGCGCAAACTCCGGACGCCTGTAAAGCTCCGGCATCACTCGAAGCCGCGATGCATGCAACTCCGACAGCGCAGGTCTACGACGCGGCCGGCGCTTGGTTTGCACAACGAAAGAAGATGGAATGTGCGCTGGCCGCCTTTCAAAAGGCCGTTCAGTTGCAACCCCACGTGGCGGAAGCACAGTACAACCTCGGCCTGGCTCAGCTGGCCACGGGGCGTCGTGCAGATGCCGAGAAGCACCTTCGCGAAGCCATCAACGAAGATCCGGGGATGTTCCCCGCGCACGAGTCGCTTGGGATGCTGCTCCTCGATGCAGGAAAGCCCGCCGAAGCGGAGTCTGAGTTTCACAAAGCGATCGATGCGGGCGACGCCTCCTCGACCGCACTGGACAACCTCGCGATGTCTCTTGCCGCGCAGCAACGCTATACGGCCGCAATCAACTACTGGGAGCAGGCGCTCGCCAAACAGCCGAGTTCTCCTGACATTCTGCTTTCGCTTGGACAGGCTCGGTACAAGAGCGGTGACAAGAAGGGATCTCTTCTAGGGCTGAGAAAGCTTGCAGCGCAATATCCGCAGCGGGGCGACATTCATCTCGCACTCGCCGACGTCCTTGCACAGGAATTGCTCTACACGGAGGCAGCGGAGCAGTTTGGGATCGCTGTCCAGCTCGATCCGAAGAATGATGGTGCAGTGCTGTCCTGGGCAAAGGCCCTCTCGGATAGTGGCTCGTACCAAGCCGCGCTCCCGCCGGCCGAACGCTATGTGCAGCGCCATCCCGAGGACCCAGAAGGTCAATTCGTTCTTGGTTCTATCGAACGTCGCTTGGGGAATTATTCCCAGGCAGAGCAACACCTGACACTCGCCCTTGCGCACCGCGCAGATGATCCCGATATCTGCTACGAACTTGGCCTGGCATATGCACGCGACGATCAGCCGGAGCGAGCCCTCCCTTACTTAGAGCGGACACACTCGCTCAGGCCGCAGGACGCGCCCACGGACTTCGCTCTGTCCGGCGTGCTTAGAAAGCTCGGCAAGCAGACCCGTGCCAAGGAGGTAACGGGAGCATTGTTGGAGAGCAACGAGCAGAACCGGCAGGCAAGTCGCGACACAGTCGACGGAAGCCAAGCGAACATGTACCTCCAGAACGGTCAACCACAAAAGGCGGCAGCGCTGTATCGCGAGATGCTCGCTCGTGACCCGAACAACGCCAGGACGAGCTACAACCTGGCCCTGGCACTTGCCGCGATGCACGACACGAAGGGTGAGCGAGGGGCTCTGGAGCGAGCTATTTCGATCGATCCGAAGATGGCCGTGGCACAGGGTGAGCTAGGATTCCTGGACCTCTCCGCGGGAGACCGGGTCCACGCACAGCAGAGGCTCGAAACTGCTTTGGCTCTGGATCCTGGTCTCGCCACAGCACAAGGCAACCTTGGTTTGCTCTACGCGATGCGAGGTGATGGGCGGACGGCCGAGCAGATGTTTCGCCGTGCCATTGAGGATGATCCCAATTACGGGCAAGCGTATCTCAACCTTGGCCTCATGCTCGCCTCCAGAGAAGACTTCAAAGATGCGGAGCCGGAGCTTGTTCACTCGCTGAAACTGATGCCCGGAAACCCACGCGTGCAGTCCGCCTTGGGCAAGGTTGAAGTGCGGCTGGGCAAGATAGAAGAGGCGCTCGCCCTGCTCCGTAGCAATGTCGAGCTTGCTCCAGGATCGGCGGAAGCTCATCTTGAACTTGCGATCGCCCTTGCTGACACGTACAACCTGAAGGGCGCGCTTGCGGAGACCGACAGGGCCATCGAACTCGCTCCCGGATCCGGCCCTGCGCACCTGAACCGTGGTCGGATTCTCCTGGATCTGGGCCAACTTCAGGATGCGCGGCAAAGCCTGGAGCAGGCGATTCGCTTGCAGCCATCCGCCGTGGACGCTCGCTTTTATCTGGCTCTGGTGGAAAAGCAACAGGGTCATCGAGAGGCTGCTGCTGGCCTCTTCAAGACCGTGCTGCAGCAACAGCCAGAAAACCTGACCGCCCTTTACGACCTAGGCGAGTGCCTGCAGCCAACAGACGCGGCCGCGGCAATTCAGGTGTGGCGGGGGGCTCTAAAGATCAATCCAGATTATGTTCCTGCGCTCTGGAGCCTTTCGCGGGCATTGAAGCCGTTGGATGCAGGTGAGTCAGCGAAGTATGCAACGCAGCTGCAAGCGGCGTTGAGCAAGGCCCACAGGAGTGACGCCGCTGAACTGGCGGCAAATAGAGCCATCGCTTCCATGCAGGCCCATGACTGGCCGGCAGCCTTCAACGGCTTCAACGATGCGATCCAGATCTGCGGGGAGTGTTCCGATAGGGCCAGCCTGCATAAAGCGCTGGGCCTCGCTTACTGTCAGGCGGGAGACCTGATACGCGGCCAGGCAGAGCTGCAGACAGCAGAACGTTTACAGCCTGCGGATCCAGAGGTGCGGCGCGCGTTAGCACTTGTGGCGGGTGCGGGGCAGAGTCCCAAGAAACCGTCGCCTGCGCAATCCCGTTAGTGCGTCTCTGTAGATGATGGTGCTTCCAGCTCGCATCAAAGTTATCGTTTACTGAAACGCACAAATTCATGTAAGCTCGTGAATCATGCGCGTCCTCATACCCTGCTTGTCGACCATCAGATTCATCGCAGCGTTTTCCTCCGTCGTCATCACCCTAGGCGCGGGGTCTCGCGTAGTTGCGCAGCAGAGCACCGCGGCCTCGTCTGCGAAGCCGGCCAGTACTATCGATCAGGAATGGCGTTCCGGCAGCAGCAAGTATGACGCGACGCGTTCGGCGATTCTCGAACGGGTCGACCGGTCTAACGCGACAGGACCGTTTGCGACCGATTGGGAGAACCTGTCCACGGTGACGGTGCCGGATTGGTATCGAGATGCAAAGTTCGGCATCTTTATTCATTGGGGGGTCTATTCCGTGCCGGCGTTTGGGAGCGAGTGGTACCCGCGACAGATGTACATCCAGGGCACGCCGGAGAACCTGCACCAAATCCAGGCACACGGACCGTTGACACAGTTCGGGTACAAAGACTTCATCCCTCAGTTCAAGGCCGAGCACTTCGACCCGGAAAGCTGGGCTCGGTTGTTCGCGAAATCGGGTGCCAAGTATGTTGTCCCGGTATTTGAACATCACGATGGATTTGCGATGTATGACAGCGATCTTTCGGATTGGACAGCCAAAAAGATGGGACCGCACAGGGACGTGGCTGGGGACCTCGCAAAAGCCGTTCGCGCCCAGGGTCTTCACCTCGGGGCGTCGTCACACCGCGTCGAACACGACTGGTTCTTTGAGGGTGGGCGGCAGGAACCGAGCGATGTCAACGCTCCGGAGAACGCCGAGCTGTACGGACCGGCGCATCAACGGTTGAACAACGGCAACGATGATCTCGGACGCGACTTCACTTATGCCAGTGACGCATACCTTTCGGATTGGCTGGCGCGTTCCTCCGAAATCGTAGAGAAGTACCACCCCGACATCATGTACTTCGACTGGTGGATCGGACAACCCTCAGTTCGGCCGTACCTCGCCAAGTTCGCTTCCTTCTACTACAACGAGTCTTCGCACCGGGGACCCGTTGGGGTAGTGAACTATAAGTTCGACGCCATGAAGGAAGGCGCCGGGGTTCTTGATATTGAACGGGGTCAACTCTCCGAGATCCGAGAGAGACCGTGGCAGACGGATACCTCGATCAGCAACAAGTCCTGGGGCTATATCGAGCACGACACCTTCAAATCTCCTGAGTTCATCGTGCATCAACTCGTGGATATCGTCAGCAAGAATGGAAATCTGCTGATGAATGTTGGGCCGCGCTCAGATGGAACTATTCCCGACGAGGTGCAGCAGGTTCTGCTGAAGGTGGGCGAGTGGCTCTCAACAAATGGGGAGGCAGTCTACGGAACGCGGCCGTGGATGGTGTATGGCGAAGGTCCTACAAAGGTTCGCGCTGGATCGTTCCACGATGTCGATACGGAGCACTACACGGAACGAGATTTCCGCTTCACAACCAAGGCGAAGCATCTTTATGCGATTGAGCTTGCGCGGCCAACGAACGGCGAAGCGGTTATTCGCTCCCTGCCCTCGACGGGCACTTTGACAGTGGCTGCCGTAGAACTGCTCGGATCATCGGCGCCCATCCGGTTTGCGCAGCGTGAAGACGGCTTGCACCTGACGGTGCCGTCCGCGAGCCCGTTCACGTATGCGGATAGCTTTCGTATCACTTTCCGGTGAGCCAGGTGAGTAGCTGCGATCCAAGAGCGACAGCCCTGCCCGGGAAGGCTCGAACCTAAGTATCGTTTGCTTCGCAAGAGCTTTGCTTGGGCACAGGTATCGCTGCGAGTGACGCGAGGCTCGGATGCTCTCAGGCGGGTCCCCGGCAGCAAAGTTGGAGGTGCTCATACGGCAGTTTTGCAACGCTGGATCCATACGCCTGCTCTTGACGCGAAGCAGGGGCGGGGCATAGAAGGAAAGTCTGTCTCAGGGAAAGGTCACTCATGAAATCGAAGTTCTCTCGCCGTCGATTTATCGCCTCCGCGGCTGTGTCTATGCTTCCGTCCGCGCTCTCGTTCGGGCAGCGCGAAAGGGGCGACTCGCATCCGTCGCCCTCCACGAGAACGGACAACTCAGCGAGACCGCGCCAGAACCAGAGAGATGCGGCAGTGATCGACCTGTCACGGTCGCCCTATGCCAAGCTGAGGCCGATCCCGGTTAAAGCGGTGGTTATCCGGGATGGCTTCTGGTCGCAGCGGCGAAAGACCAATGTAGCGGCCAGCATCCCCAGCATGCATGATGAGTTGCTCGCGCACGGCAGGATGGATAACTTCCTCCGTCTCGAGGGGAGATCTTCAGCGCCGCAGAAAGGTCCGGTCTTCTCCGACTCGGACATCTACAAGTGGACGGAAGCCGTCGGCTTCGCGCTGCAAACAAGTGCGAACCCGGAGCTGCGGGCGAAGACGGACGCGATGATTCGCGATGTGGTCGCGGTACAGGAGCCCAGCGGATATCTGAACACCTACTACGTCGGTGAGAAGAAGTCGCTTCGTATGAACTACGACGTGCAGACCACTGGGCACGAACTCTACAACATTGGGCACCTGCTTCAGGGTGCGATTGCCTACTATCGGGCCACCGGGGACCGTACGCTGCTCGACGCGGGCATACGCTTTGTCGATGGCTTCCTCCTCCCGAACTACGGTCCCGGCGAGAACCAGAAGGCGATCGTCTCCGGTCATCCGGAGATTGAGATGGCGCTGGTCGAACTCTACCGCACGACAGGCAAACGCGAGTACCTGGATCTGGCCGGTTACATCCTGCATGGGGACAAACGTGTTCCTCTGACGCGCCAGCAGGTGAGCTATATGTACTGCGGCATTCCGTTCGACTCACGCACCAAATTAGAAGGCCATGCAGTGCGAGCTATGTACGCCTGTTGCGGAGCCACAGACTACTACCTGGAGACAGGCGATAAGAGCTACTGGAACACGCTGAACACACTTTGGGATGACCTGACCGCTCACCAGCTCTACGTCACCGGCGGTGTGGGAGCTCGCGAAACGGGCGAGGCGTTTGGCGATCCCTACGAGCTGCCAAACGCGCGCGCCTATGGAGAGAGCTGCGCGGCGATCGGCAACATGATGTGGAATACCCGCATGCTGGCTGGTTCCGGGGAAGCTCGTTTCGCTGACGTGATCGAGCGATCGCTCTACAACGGCATCAACTCCGGCATGTCGCTCGATGGCAAAACCTATTGCTACAGAAACCCGCTTGCGTTCGATCCTTCCGGGAACTCGGTAGATCGGCATTCGACCGAAGGCAAGATCCGCAATGCCTGGTACGACACGACATGCTGTCCCCCCAATATCGAGCGGGTGCTTGCGTCTCTTCCCGGATACTTCTACAGCACAGATGGCGAAGGCATCTATGTACATCTCTACGACAACTCAGAACTGAATTGGCAACTTGAGAACGGCGCGAAGCTGGCAATTCAGCAGCAAACCAACTATCCATGGAGCGGCGAGGTGAAGCTGACCGTAACTCCCGAGCACCCAGCGGAGTTTACCGTCCGTGTCCGCATACCTGGCTGGTCAACGAAGTCTATCGTCAAGGTCAACGGAACTGCTGTGAATGGGGCGACTCCAGGAGAGTATCTGGCCATCCGCCGACGCTGGTCCGGCAACGACACGATCGAGTTGGCGTTCGACATGACGACGCATCTGCTGAAGGCCAATCCCGCTGTCACGGAAGACCGGGGCCGGGTAGCCTTTCAGCGCGGCCCTATCGTGTACTGCATGGAACACCTGGACCAACCCGACCAGAAGATCGCAACGGAGCTCGTGGGCTACAAGGTCCACCTGGATGAGCAGACGGCAACTCGCTTTGAGCCGGGGCTTCTGGACGGCGTTGAAGTTCTGAGTCACCCCGGCTCCTTCAATAATGCCTCCAAGAAGGAGGCACTGTACTTTTCGGCCACATCGCCGGCCCCGACGGAAGACACGCCGGTCACCATCAAGCTCATACCGTACTACGCCTGGGCCAATCGAGCTCCGTCCTCGATGCAGGTCTGGATTCCGTACAGCAGCACCTAATCTTTCGTTCGCGAGGGCTCTCAGCAGGCCCTATGGGCACGCTGTTGCGCCCCCGTGCGCCTGAGCGACGCTGCGGAATACGGCCCAATGCTAAGGTACGACCTTTGACACCGAGGCATGTGGAATACAGGGAACCTGGGGGGTCACTAGACAGTCAAAGGTCGTACAGATTTGTCTTGACGATGCCTCATCGCAGGAACTAAAGTTCGCGAGTCGTTGAAATACTCCTTCTGGGTTTGCTGCAATGCTTCTTCTCGCAACGGCAGTTCGCCGACATGCTCGGCCACATCAACGAGATCGATCTACTCTTCATACCGAGGTCATTAGATGAGAAAACTCAGGCTGCTCGCTGGTCTAAGCCTTAGCCTGCTTATGGCGTTCGCTTTCAACCCCTCAGCGTTCGCTCAGTTCAGCGGAAACGTTTCGGGGATAGTGACGGACCCAAGTGGCGCAGTGGTCTCGGGAGCGTCGCTTCGATTACGGAACGTTGCGACGGACGAGGTGAAGACCACAACATCCTCGCCTACGGGCGTGTATCAGTTCGTCAGTCTTGCGCCTGGAGCTTACGAGTTATCGACCACGATGAGCGGGTTCTCGTCCACAAAGGTCTCACTGACCCTCCAGACGAGTCAGACCTTGAACGTCCCCGTTGGCCTTGTGCTCGGGGGTGCGACCCAGGTCGTTGACGTCTCGACCCAGGCCGCGCTCCTCGATACGGGAGAGACGCGCCTTCAGGAGACGCTCTCCACCGAGACACTCTCTTCTCTTCCACTGGCCGGCCGGAGCATGATCTCCCTGGTTACACTCGCTCCGGGCGTGACCGGCACCGGTGTCACCAGCAACGGCAGCCCAGGATCAGGACGCGATAACTTCTCCACGGAAACCCAGGTGGACGCCAGCGCAAATGGGCAGGGCGCCGTCGGAAATATGTACATCGTGGACGGTCTGGATGTTACCAGCTCCATTCGACCCGGGGTTTTGAACATGACCCCAAATCCAGACTCGATCCAGGAGGCGACCGTACAGACGAATACCTATAGCGTCGACTACGGGCGTGCGAGTTCCGTCCAGATGACGATGACCACCAAGTCCGGCGGCAACTCCTACCATGGCAACATCAGCGATTACTTCACTTACCAGAAGTTCGCCGCTCTTCGGGAAGGCACGACCAAGTACAACCCGTTCCACAGCAATAACATTTCGGCGACCGTCGGCGGTCCGATCATTCCGCATCACGATGGCTTCTTCTTCTTTGCCATCGAACCGCTGCGGGCGTCCAATGCACAGGTCACCACCGGAATCACATTTGAGGATCCTGCCTTCACGGCGTTCGCGAAGACCGCTTTTCCAAACTCCATTGGAACGAAGCTGCTGACCACCTACCCAGTCAGCAAGGTGGGCAACATCTCGGTGGCTTCGGTTGCCGGGGCAACCGGGGGACCACCGTGCGGTGCCGCCTCGACCATCAATCTCCCATGCGGCACGCCCTACCTCGACCGCGGCGACTACAGTGACACGGCGTATCGCAACGGTCTCCAATACAACCTGCGCATTGACAAGAACTTCCGCGGTGAGCGGCTGTATGGCGCGTACTACCGGACCACCTTGAAGTCGAACGGAACCAATCCGAGAGCCGCTTTCAGCACCACCAACAGCTACTACCAGTACGCCATCCAGGTGAATGAGACGCACACCTTCAGCCCGAACACGTTGAACGAAGCGGCGTTTGCTGCGATGCGCATCGAGGGAATCGCTCCGCAGACGGGCCTCTTCAGCGTTCCGGTTGTGAACGTAACGGGAATGGGCCAGGGCTTCGGCTCAGGTTTTGCTACTGGTGACTTTATTCAGCATAACTACCACTGGCGCGATGTCCTGACCCACACGTTTCGTTCGCATGATGCTCGTATCGGATACGAGGGTCTCTTCGCCGACGATGTAGAGGTCTTCAATGGACCGCATGATCAGCCCACCTTCGCCTTCAACTCGCTGGCAGACCTGGCAAGCGACAAGGTCTTTAGCGAGAGCGGGCTTTCCTACAATCCAGTGAGTGGACAGAGGACGGAGTACGACTGGAACGCAGCGGGCATCACGCACGGCGCCTTTGTCTCAGACATCTGGAAGCTCTCCCAGAAGATCACGCTGAATTACGGCCTTCGCTGGGACGACTACGGCAATCCTTACTCCCGCAGCCCCAACACCGCGTTCGGCAACTTCTTCCCCGGCACCGGCGTGAACTTCGAGCAGCAGGTGGCGAACGGCTCAGTCGTGCAGCACTACCATGCACTCAACCGCTCGATCACCGACGTCTTCAGTCCCAGGGGCGGCGTCGCGTGGAACCCTGACGGACGAGGCACGTGGCTGATCAAGGGCGGCGCTGGCCTCTTCCATAACTGGCCTACATTGGCCAACCTGCAGGAGGAGTACCGCGGGAACCCTCCCGGCAACATCTTCCCGACGTTCTTCGCAGGCAAGTCTCCGGCACCGATCTTTGCTTTGGGAACCGGTAACCAGAAGCCCTTCGGCTATCCCTCGCCGACTCTTCCCGCGCGCCCCCTCAATGCTCAGGGTGGAGTTACCGGGCTGCAGTTCAACATCGGCGGCATTGACGCCAATCTCAAAACACCCGTCACCTACACCTACTCAGCAGGTGTGGAACGCGCCCTCGGTTCCAAGCTCATGGCAACCGTGCTCTACTCCGGATCGAGGGGCGTCTATATGCTCTCGGGCGGTGGGCAGGTGTACAACGTCAGCTACGGACAGGACATCAACGTCCAGGAAGGCGACCTGGTCATCCACAACAGCACGGTCCCCACTCGCCTGAATACGAGCTTCGGATCGGTCTACTACACGCGGAATGATCGCGCCTCCGACTATAACGCATTTATTGCGGCCGTCCGAGGCAGGTTCAACCGGGCCTTCTTCACAGCCTCTTACACCCACTCACGATCGCAGGACGATACCCAGGTCTATCCCACGTATGTGAACCCGAGGCATTACTACGGGCCGTCCAATTGGGACGCTCCGAACCGCTTCTCGCTGGCGTGGAACTACCAGGTGCCAGACTTCAACCACGCGAGTGGCTTGATGGGCCGCGTTGCGAGCGGCTGGCAGGTGAGCGGGACAACAATCCTGCAAAGCGGAAATCCGTTCAACGTCTACACCAGCGCAAACTTCGCGAGTGGCGGAGACTACAACGCTGACGGCGACAACTACGACTTTCCCAACGTGAACAGCTACACCCAGAACAACTCGCGTACAGCGTATCGGAGGGGTGGAACGGGTACGGTGAGTGTCGGCAACTTCGCCAAACCAACGCCGGGTACAGACGGCAACGAGCGGTTCAACTCCTTCCGCGGCCCAGGATTTGAGCAGTCGGATGCATCGCTGCTCAAGAACACGTCCATCACGGAGTCGGTAAAGTTCCAGCTGCGCTTCGAGTTCTTCAACGTCTTGAATCACCCCAACCTAACCTCGGTTACCACCGACCAATCCAACAGCAACTTCGGAAGGACGTCGAGCCAGGCGACTCCCCGCTTCTTCCAGGTCGGAGGAAACCTGACGTTCTGATCTCCTGAACCGTCCGTTGGACGACCTGAGATCGTCTAACGACAACATGGCCTCCCTCTTCCCTACCTGCTGCCTTCTGGCCCTGCTTGTGTCTGCGCCGCCGCCAACCCTGGCCGCTCCGCAGGGGCAGACACAAGCTAGGGCCAAGGAGGCCATCTACGGTCTGTTACAGCAGCGGAGATACGCCGAAGCTGAGACGTCAGCGCGCGCGTACCTTGCTCAATCCTCCGGGAACTCCCCACAGGACTGCTCCATCGAAACCATGCTGGGTATTGCTCTTCACGCCCAGTCGCGGGACCGCCCAGCGTTTGACGCCTTTCAGCGTGCCATCGGACATTGCCCGCAATCCCCATCCGCCCTGGAAGGCGCGGCGGAGATCGCCTACACACAGCAGATGCCCGAAGCTGAAGGCCTCCTCAACCGCTTGCTTCAACTTCACCCGCAGGACGCGACGGCTCACGCCATGCAGGCATCTCTCCAGGCCAGGGCCGGAAACTGCGCCGGAGCGGTCGAGAACTACCACCAAAGTGCATCGCAGATTCAGCACAACGTCGTCGCTCTGCGACAGTACGGCGGGTGTCTGCTGGCACTGGGCCGCGCCCCGGAGGCCGTTGAGGTCTTCGAGCGGGTGCTCGCGATCGAGGATGCACCTGCGTCTCGCGAGGTGCTGGCCCGCGCTCTCATGGACGCAGGCAGGAGATCCGATGCGCTCGGCGTGCTGGCTCCGCTTCTTCAAGAGAACTCCCGCGAAGACCGGGCCTTGCTGCTTGGGGCTCAGATTAAAGAGGCGGATAACAAGACGCCGGAGGCAATCGAATACCTTCGCCGCGCCATGCAGATTGCGCCCGAACGGATTGAGAACTACCTTTACTTTGCCGAATTGTCGCTCAGTCATGGCTCTTATCAGACCGGCATAGACTTTCTCAACCTGGGACTCGTGCGAGTGCCCGGCAACGCGCGGCTTCACCTTGCTCGCGGAGTTCTCGAGGTTCTGATGTCGAAGCAGGATGCGGCCCTCTCCGACTTCGAAGATGCACATCGCCTCGATCCAAAGCTATCTTTCGCCGAAGATGCGATGGGTATGCTGTACAGCCAGCAACACGACATCTCTGCAGCCCTTGCTCTGTTTGAATCCAGGAGCAGGCAGCAGCCGAACGACGCCCTTCTTCAGTATCTCTACGCCGAGGCGCTCTCTCAATCGGCTGTAAACGACGCCTCGCAGACGGACGCTGCGATCGCAGCTGCTAAGCGAGCGCTCAATCTCGAGCCCTCCTATCAACCCGCGAGAGACCTCCTCTGCGTAATGCTGCTCCGCCGCGGAGACTTCGAGGGCGTGATTCGCCAGGCTGAGGAAGCTACAAGGCGCGACCCCTTCGACGAGACAGCACTCTACCAGGCGTTGCTGGCGGAGCGGCGCCTGAAGCACCCTGAGAAGATCGAGGATCTCGTGCGCAGGCTCCAACAGGCCAAGGCAAAGAATCAGGCGCCTCTTACCAAATACGTTCTGGAGGAAGGCGCGAAGCCTTGAATCGGGAGCGCGGGACAGGCTACGGCCAGCGGCAGCGAAAAGAAAGAGATCCGCGTTGGTGCTCGCATGCACACAGGGGCACCAGCGCGGTGTTCATCGTCCGCGTGGCTTCGTCTGAATCAGCCCGGCGATTGTCTTCGTCATCGCCTCGGACTTCGCCGCCTCCCCACGTTCGTCATAGATATGGCCCAGCAGCGATGCTGCGCTCAGGTTCAGCGGGTCGATCGCCATGGCTCTCTCAAGATGCCGCTCGGCCTCTTCGAGACGGCCCTCTCCGGCGTATGCCTGGCCGAGGTTCCCCTCCTTGGCCGAGGACCCGGGGTCAAAACGCACGGCAAGCTCGAAGGCCTGCACCGCTTCCCCAAACTGCCTGCCAATAAGCAGTGCCGATCCCATGGTGTTGAACAGATCGCTGTCTTCCGGGAAATCCCCCTGGACCTGCGTAAGCATGCGATATCCGTCCACCATATTCCGTGCAGATCTCTTTTCCACCCCAACCTCAACGTTTGCGATCCCAAGGTTGCGCGTCTCCATGGCGATAGGTGGCCGCCTCCACGGTGCAATCACCGTTCCCACTGCCGCGCTCCCCTGTGCGACGCGGGACTGTATCCGATGATCTGTGAATGCCGTGTGCCCACCGTCGTTTGCTGATCGCTTTGGCATGTGGCAACCGATGCAGTCGCTCGTACGCGAGGGATGGCCTTGCGCCAACGTCGTCTTCGCGTGGCAGAGCATGCACCGCTCACGGTAGTAAGAGACAGGCTCGCTCGGCTCGTTATGGGGGTCATGACAGGTCCCGCACCACATCCTGCCCCCGCTGTTGCGCTTGCACGTGCTCATCGCCAGTTGCTCAGAGTGGCTGATCACCTTGATCGATGTCGCTTCACTCGGCGGTCCGGGAGCCTCCTCGTGATAGATCGTGAACGTCTCCTCCAGGCGCTGGCCCGGCTTGAAGTCGGTGAACCGCTTCCCAGGGTTCAGCACACGGGCGATACCGATCAGGTGGCACTGCTCGCACACACTGTCTCGAGCAGCCTGCTCCAAGTGAGGTGGATTGACTATGTTGCCCTCGCCAGGCTTCAGGAGGTGCGCCGTCGCGTCTCCATGGCATCGACTGCAGCCGATGGAAAGATGCGGGAAGGGTGTCTCGGCATAGGCGTTCAAAGTACCGGGGATAGCGTCAAACGATCCTGCATGACAAAAGACGCAGCCCTCGCCGATGGGCCGTGTAAAGTCCGGGTCCGGCTTGCCCTCATACCCGGGCGCCAGGTCGTACGCGGCTCGGCTGCGGTAGTACGCCACCGGAGACTGGAACAGATGGCCGCCAAGGTTCACGACGTATCCGCTCGCGTGCGTCCCGGAACCTATCACGTAGTCCACGTGGTAGGGGGTCTTGTTTCCTTCGTGCTGCAGGTTCTGCCAGGAACCCCGCGTATCGTTGGACATCGTGATCACGGTGCCTGGTACCTTGACCACTCCTTCCGGCTCCTGCCCCCCCAACCGCATCGATTGCGCCATCTTGGAACGTTGAAATCCGTCAACCTCCTCGGCATGACACTTCCTGCAGCCGGTCGGATCGGTCGGCGGAGCGGTAACAGAGCTGTGCGCTCCGGCTGCTGCAGCGTGGGTCGCGGTAACGGAGAACATCGTTGCGAACCCGATGCACAAGGCAAGCAGCACATGTACGACACGGCACCTCATGGACGCTCGACCCGGATATCTTGGCTTCATCAATAGATCAGTCTCGCCCCGAAGCCGGCAGCTCCAGACTTCAACACTATAGCCGCTCCGCAACGACCGAGAGCTGCAGCACTGCATGGTGAAGAGGCATCCGCCTAGTCGAATTTCCTCGCTCGAGTGATGCGGCTGTGAGTTGATTTTGCTTCGCTTCAGGAAAGGCAAGTCTCCAGAGACAGGCCGGGTGACCTGCACCCTCGCTGGATACCTTGTGTATGCTGTCTGTGCTTGCTGGGAATGGATTTTGCGTCACAGATCTCCGCCGCCTACCTGAGGACCTCTTCTACGCTCGCAGGCGAAGCCCGCACCTGCGACAAAGAGCTCACCATCGCTATGGCCGCCGTGACGAGGAGATGTCCCCGGTCATCGAGTCGCACCCGTAACCGCACTTCACCCAGCCCGGCAACTCGGTCTAGCAGGAGATCGTCATGAATGTTGTTTCACTCACCCTCCATGCAGCGCTCTCGGTCTCACTATGCTCGGGCAGTGTCCTCTTCGCTCAGCAGCCCGCCGGCACCCCTGTCTACCTCGATCCGTCGAAGCCGCAGGCTCAGCGCATCGCCGACCTCATCTCCCGCATGACCATCGAGGAAAAGGCATCGCAGCTCAACCACCTGAACACCGGCATCCCCCGCCTCCATGTGCCCATGTGGGGTGGCTGGAACCAGACCCTTCACGGCGTCTGGTCCAAACAGCCCACCACCCTCTTCCCCGCCGCGATCGCAATGGGCGCCACGTGGGATCCCGAACTCGTCCACAGCGTTGCCACCGCCATGTCAGATGAGGCCCGCGCACTCTACAACATGAAGGCGGATGGCCCCCGCTCCAAGCACGGCCTCGTCTACCGCTCGCCAGTCATCAATATCTCTCGCGATCCCCGCTGGGGGCGCATTCAGGAGGTCTTCTCCGAAGACCCCTTCCTGACCGGCCGGATGGGCGTCGCTTATGTCAGGGGTCTCCAGGGCGACGACATCAACCACCTCAAGCTCGCCGCCACCGTCAAGCACTTCGCCGTCAACAATGTGGAGACCAACCGCCAGCGCCTCTCCGCCACGGTCGACGAGCGCAACCTCATGGAGTACTGGCTCCCGCACTGGAAGGCCGCCTTCACCGAGGCGCATGCCCAGTCCGTCATGTCCTCCTACAACGCCATCAACGGCATGCCCGACGCGGTGAACCACTATCTCCTGACCGATATCCTCCGCAAGCAATGGGGTTTCGACGGCTTCGTGACCGATGACCTCGGCGCAGTCAACCTCCTCGTTACGGCCCACCACCTCACCGAAGATCCCGTCGAAGCCACCGCCCGCGCCATCCAGGCCGGCAACGACTCCGACGACCAGCAGTTCGAAACCAACATCCCGCTCGCTCTAAAGAGCGGCCGCCTTTCCATGGCTGACGTGGACCGCGCACTCTCCAACGTCCTCCGCGTCGGCTTCCGGCTCGGCGCCTTCGACCCGCCGGAGTCCAGCCCCTACGCCAAACTCGGCCCCGAGGTCATCCGCTCCCCGCAACACCTCGAACTCTCCCTCAAGGCTGCGACGGAGTCCATCACCCTCCTGAGCAATCGCCAGAACGCCCTCCCGCTCGACAAGGCCGTCATCAAGTCTGTTGCCGTGATTGGCCCGGCCGGGGACGAGTCTTACGAGACCGGCAACTACTACGGCACGCCCGCCCGCAAGGTCAGCCCCTTCGAGGGCATCCGCGACCTCCTCGGCCGAAGCGCGAAAGTCTCATACGAGAAGGGCACTGGCTTCGACGAAGTCGCCGATCCAGCAGCCATCGGCCGCGCGGTCGAACTGGCCCGTAGATCCGATGTTGCTATCGTCTTCCTCGGAACCAATCTTTCCATCGAGGCCGAAGGCCGGGACCGCCGCAACCTCAATCTCCCCGGAGCGCAGGAGCAGCTGCTTGAAGCGGTGCACGCCGCGAACCCCAAAACCATCCTCGTCCTCATGAACGCCGGCCCGCTCGCAGTCACCTGGGCCAACGATCACCTGCCCGCCATCCTTGGCGCGTGGTACCCCGGCGAGGCGGGCGGTGCCGCCATCGCGGATGTCATCTTCGGCAACGCCAATCCCGGGGGCCACCTCCCCTACACCGTCTATGCGTCGCTTGACGGCGTTCCCCCACAGAACGAGTACGACGTCTCCAAGGGCTACACCTACCTCTACTTCAAAGGCGTTCCCCTCTACGCCTTCGGCCACGGCCTCAGCTACACGCAGTTCCGCTACGAGAATCTCAGGCTAGGCCACACCGGGTCGGGCGATTCCGCTCAGGTCGACGTCTCCTTCGACCTTCGCAATACCGGCGACCGGGCCGGCGCGGAAGTGGCTCAGATCTACACGCACCAGCAGAGATCCTCCACTTACCAGCCCATCCAAAGCCTGCGCGCCTTCAGCCGGGTGGACCTTCAGCCTGGTGAGGTAAAACACCTCACCTTCCACCTCCGGGCCGCCGAGGTGGCCTTCTACGACACTGCCTCACACCGCTTCAAGGTCGAACCGGGTGCCTTTGATATCCTCGTCGGCTCCGCGTCAGATGACATCCGGCTCCGCGGAACGTGGGAGATAGCGGCCGGCGCCCGCACTACCCACGCCCACTAACCTCCGCGGGCAGCTCAGGCGTCTGATTCGGCAGACCGGATGATGAACTTGAATCTGATGGCAGGCACCGGTAGGCTCCGTCGCGTTCTTCCTGCATCGGCTGATACACACGAACAGCCGGGGCGACCTCATCCACGATCTCTCAGAGGTTGGCGCTGGGCGAGCCACGATTGCGATCTGCGAAACCTCCCCGCTTTCGAAGCTCTGAAAGATGCTTTTGCTAGCGATCCATGTAGTTGAGGATCGGGCCGAGAAGATAAGCGACAAAGAAGCCTCCGCTGTAGATCAGTGCTGAGCCCCAAAGGAGCACTTTGCTGAGCTGGCTGACCTCACCGCAGGTGGTCGGGTCGTCAGCGTCACAGGCTTCTCCATTGCGTAGCCTCGGCGCGATGACATACGTCATGAAAAAGCTGCACGCGATCAGGGCTCCGGCGATGCTGAAGGTCCAAATCTTATGCCGCGACAGGCTGACCAGCCAGGGCGCAGCCGAGAGCAGGGATGCGACAGCAGTTCCCATCCCGAGCAGCACAAGAACGGACGGCAGAGCGCAGCAAATCAGCGTGCTGAAGGAGCTGAAGAGGGAGAAGTAGTTGAGCAGGGCTGCTCTCCTGGCCCTGCGCTCGGGTGCGATGGTCGATGCGATCGGGGTCACTTCACCTCCGCGATGGAGTCATACCGGAGAGTGTCGGAGACCTTGCCCTTCGGAGCCTGCGGAAGCGTGCCAGATACCGTGACCATTTTGCCGATGAGCGCGGCCATATCCGATCCAGTGCCCGCCAGCGCGAACCTGTCGCTGGTTCCGGTAACTTCAAGAACGGGCGCGGAGGGCGTTCCGCTGACTTTGCCCCTGGCTACGATCTTCGCGTCCTTGTGAGTAAATCCATTCTTCTCGACGGCCTGATTGAACTGCTGCATCGCTGCCGCGTTACCGGGTGCGAGCTGGATGGCAACGAGGCCCGTATTCAGGTCCACATCCACCTTGTTCACGCCCTCGATGCCCTTCATGGAAACGTGAATGGCATGAGCGCACGGAGCGCAGTCCATCCCGAAGACGGTCATGTTCACCTGGTTGTACTCGGCATGAGCGGAGAGGGAGCAAAGGGCGATACCTGCGAGAACGAGAGCCTTGTTCATATTCGGTTCCTTTCAGTGCGTGCTCGTCCGAGACGAGAACTTGAGATAGCTAAGGTTGACGGCGAAACGGACAGTCTCCCGTCCATACGTAGACGAGGACACATCGCGGAAGAGCGGACCTTGAACGCCGCCTTCGATCGCTACATCTTTGAAGATGGCGAGAACCGAGGGACCAAGCCAAAGGGATGTCGAGCTGCTGTCCGGCGCGACTGCATCTCGCACGCGAACGCCGCCCGTATGCTCACCGGTGAACTCCACGAGACCGCGATAGTCCCACTGGTCGTAGCCGCGTCGCAATTTTGCCGGTCTAAAGCCGTATACCGTGCTCCAGGAGATGGTGTCTGGACGCCTGCTCCCGTCCTTCTCGAAGAAACCGGTATAGCCGCTCCCAACCCATAGGTACTGGCTGCGAGACGCGAAGCCAGCCGCAACAGTGCCAGCGATCCCCGGGGCGCGGTTCACGTTCGCAAGGATGCCCGAATCCGGCTGCGGTCCTGGCACCACGAGAGCCAAAGAGCCGGTCGCCTCCACCCGCCTTCCCACCTGTGTCACGGAGTGGAGAAAGCGCCAGGATGCCCCTGCTGCCCACTCCCCGGTAGGGAACATACGCGCCTCGCGTAGAGATCCGCTGCCAAAGGTCGCCGGAAGAAAAGCATTAAATGTGAGATGAGGAGTGAGCCCGTAGCCGAGCTGGCTGCCCGTGGAGAACTTTGTTCCACGAGATCCATTCCGGCCGAATATCCCGGTATCGAAGCTAAGCTCTCCCTGGGAGTTCACCGGTGTTGCGTAGCCGAAGACCGGGCCGTGGTCTGCGGCCCAGGCCGGCGCTGAAAGCGCGGCTACGCAAGCCAGGATGGCGAAATGCTTCATGATTGCTCCTTCTAAACCAATGAACGTCGGGCACACGAGGGTGTGCAGGTCACGGTTCTAGGGGAGCGGATCAGATACGAAGTTCAGTTGTGGTGGTGATCAGCAGACCTGGCGGCGAGTGCTCCTCCGGCACGTGCCAGCGATACCCGGCCGAGGCGGGCAGATCAATCGGCAAGGGATGGAGGATCGCGACGATGGTGCTGGGTACTGAAGGCGCAGTGACGACGTGGGCCGGCAGCTGATTGAGGTCATTGCGAACCTCGATCCGGCAGCAGCCCTGTTTGGCCATCTCGCCGCACTTGCCGTGCATTTGCTCGCAGCAGCTCCGCTCCATCCGGGTCATCTTCGGAGTCGCCGCGCAGGCAAGCATCGGCATCATCATGACTAGCAAGGTCAGGACTGCCGCGATGCTGGTAAGCCGGCGCATCACCATGAGTATATCCCTGTGACGGTTAGCAGCATTCGCAGATGTCACCCCTTCCTTGCCTCTCCGTCCTCCTTTGATAGACAAGCGGGCAGGGCGGCCGTGGATTGCACTGTTGTGCGCCTGGTCTTCTTGACGGTGCTGCCCGGATACCTCGGCTAGGAAGACAGGGCCTTTCTGGTCGTGGCGAGCCGACAGCGAAGTGCGCCGACGGCTCGTTCGGCAGGCTTCGTCGGTCAATGTAGAGGACATAGGTGGAGAAGGCGGGAAGAGAAGTGCTCTCCCGAAAGTGCAAGGGTTTGCGCTTTCCAAAACGCAGCCCAAAAGCTCGCCAGCGGCAATGAAGAATTTGGCGGAAATACGGGGGCTTCCCTTTGGAGAGCCCCCTTCTCCGCCTCGGAGTGGATGGCCACTCAACTGCAACACACCCAGGTGGATTTCTAATTCACCCCTGATAGGACCAACATGAACTTTTCGAAGATTACTCGCTCCCTTACCGCCTGCTTCGCCGCTGCCGTTTTGTCCGTCGGCATCGCCCACGCCGACACCGTAAGTGGATCTGTCTATACGACCACGCCTTACCCGGCTCCGCTGTCCCCGCTCGAAACGCCTCCCGGAACTTTGCTCGGCACCTTTACCACCACCGGCATTAGCACGCTGTTCTCAGCTGGCGGCCCCAACTACACCGTTGCCGGGTTTCTCGCCTCTGGTGGCGCTACGGTTTCGGGTCTCAGCTCGTCAGTTGGCAGCATGTCCCTTGACAACAAGGAGCTGAAGTTCGTTGGCACGACATATCTCACGGCCGGCACGGTATATTCCGTGATTCACGACGACGGTGCGTTCCTTTACCTGAACGGCGTTCAGGTTCTTGGCGCCGGATCAGGCAACCCGACCAATCCGAGCACGAGCACCTTCTCGGTGGCCTCCACGGGCGCTTACTCCTTCGACCTGCTGTACGCCGAGGTGAACGGCGCACCAGCGACTCTGAACTTCAACGCCCCACTCTCGGCTACTCCGGAGCCCAGCAGCTTCGTTCTGCTCGGCACTGGTCTGCTTGCTGCCGCCGGTGCAGTTCGCCGTCGTCTCAGTGTGTAAGTGAATCGTTCCGATCGTACCTAAAAACTTACCGGCTCAGAGATCTGGAAGTCGCTTGGCGGCCTTCAGATCACTGGGCCGGTTCTTTTTGCCTTGCGCGGTCCTCGGATTGGACCCAGCGGAGTGGTTACTCCAGCTCATACAAGCTGATCTCACACGTTCAACCAGGCGAGGGTCAGGTGAAATTGATCGCTGCCGCAACTCGCCCGTTCGCCTTCCCTGCTGTGAAGGGTTGTGGAACTCATTCGTATCTGCTTCGAATCACGGCAATGACAGCAACGCCGCGTCGGTGCTGATTTCGAACATGCTCTTGCTCAGCCGGCACCTGATGCCGGACACCTCACACCCACCTGCCGCCGTGAGACGCCCCTCCGCGAACTCATTGGGGATCAGATCCCCGCCTGAGATGCATCCCACTTGGCGCCGCAACGGTTGCATAGCTGAGCGCGCCCAGGAGCGTAACTGCACTGCACACTCCAAGTGCGATAGAGAAGGAGTGTGTGCGGTCCAGCAGCCACCCCGTCAGCACAGGGCCTGCCGAGGCGATCATGAAGCTGGCGAAGTTCTGCAGCGCGCTTAGCGATGCCACATAGCGGCTGGGGCTCACGGCCTGCACGTATCCCCAACCGGATGTTCCGGCAAAATGGATAAAGAACAGCGCCAGACTGATGCCGGCAACAGCGGATGCGGTGGAGCCGCTGCGTGCCACTAGAGATGTGCTCGCGGCCGAGACGATCATGCCTGCCACAAGGTTTCGGCGATGC
This sequence comes from uncultured Acidobacteriaceae bacterium, assembly GCA_963719405.1. Taxonomy (GTDB): domain Bacteria; phylum Acidobacteriota; class Terriglobia; order Terriglobales; family Acidobacteriaceae; genus Edaphobacter. The sequence continues at coordinate 1,859,459 of OY970381.1, read as the reverse complement.
ACCGTCGTCAGAGGCACGCCGTTGCGCGCCAGCCTGTCCGCCAGGGCACCGCTCGAGATCATCCCCAGGGCGCCGGCGAGGAACGGGATTGCTGCCACCCAGCCGCTCTTTGCCAGGGAGAGGTGACGCTCCGCCTGCAAATACCCTGGAAGCCACGAGATGTAGAGCCAGTTGGTGTAATTGATACCTCCAAAGCCCAGCATCATCCCCCAGACGGTCCGTTGTTTCAGCAGCGCGCTCCAGGTGTTCTCAGCGTCTGCGGGGTCCTGGACCTCTTCACGGAAGTGCGTGTCACGTCGTGGCCGCTGGAGGGCGATCCACGCGGCTGCGACGAAGAGGCCCGAGACGCCGAGAAGGACAAACATAGCTCGCCAACCGACGCCGAGCATCAGCCAGGTGAGTGCGGGGGGAGCAAACGCGAGCCCGATTGTCTGCGACATGCTCATTACGGCTGTAGCGCGTCCACGTGTCTCCGTGGAGAACCACTCGCGAACGCTGCGTACACCCGAGGGGTAGAACGGAGCTTCGCCTGCGCCAAGAAGCACACGCAGGCCCAGAAAAGTCGGAAGGCCCCGCACAAAGCCGGTAAGCATCTGCGCTGAAGACCAGAGGACGAGTCCGGCGCCCAGCACCGACCGCGTACCAGCGCGATCCAGCAGTCCGATCAACGGAAGCTGAGCAAAGCCATACGCGAGCGAAAAGGCAGAGAGCAGCCAGCCCATATCCGTCGCGTTCAGGTGCATCTCTGCGCGAATCGTGGAATTTGCGACTGAAAGAGACGAGCGATCCAGAAAATTGACGATACCCGCGACGAAGAGCAGCGAGAGCGTAATCGCCTGGTGCCCTCGCAAGGTACGTGTGTGCGTCGACGCCTGGATGCTCACGCTCCGGGCTTTCGAGGTGAACCAGCAAGCAGGCCGAATCTCGTGTGCATGTAGCTCGTCTCTGGCAAGGGCGGCGAAGTGGAAGGAAGGCCCCGGGATCTCTCGAGCATTCTAGCGAATGGAGCCAATCGGCGTTATGTTGCTGCCGGCGTAATCCGTGCTCAAGGTAGGCGCCAAACATCTTGATGCTGAAATGCGTTCGCGAACTCGATAGCTCTAATGCGACTTGGCATCTGTTTCTCTGCCGCTTTGTTATGCGGTACGACAAAGATGCTCCCGGTGTGGATTGACCACCGGGAGCATCTTTCACCACCTGCAGAATCGAGTAGCGCCCTACTTCCCGATGCTGATTGTCACGTTGCCTGAGCCGGAAGCGTACTGACCATTTCCGGAGTAGGTGGCTGTGATGGAGTGCGTGCCGTAGGCGAGAACTCCCGCGGATAGGTTTGCTCTTCCACTGGCGTCGACTGCTGCCGTTCCGAGCAGCTTGGTCCCGTCATAGAACATGACCGAGCCGATGCTGTTCGGTGGGCCGGCGCTCCAGGACGTGATCGAAACCGAGAGGTTGATTACGGTTCCGGCCTTTGCGTACCAGGTGGAGGGAGTGAGTGCCACATTGACCGGTGCGGCGGAGACAACAAAGGTCTGGAGTGGAAGCGTGAACGATCCCCAGTTCCCCTGCTCTGGATAGGTGATGACCATGGTGTGCGTACCCACGGTCGGCTTTTTGACGCCAAACAGTGCGTGACTTACGGCGTTGAGTGGGACAGCCACAGGTGCCGCGCCATCGTAGCTGTAGGTGATGTAACCCTGGCTCGGTCCGGAGTCCGGGTTTGCATCGCACTGGATGTCAGGACCGTACGCGAACGAATGTCCCCAGCAATCGACCTCCGCGGTCACTGCACCGCGGCTCACGGTGATTGTGATCGGCGCGGAAAAGACATTTGCGTTGGAGGCGTCGTTGTAGAAAGCCGTCAACGTGTGTGTGCCCGCGGAGAGGACAGGAGCGATGTACCAGGAGAAGCAGCCCCCTCCGTTCACCTTCTGCGTTGTCAGCAGAGTTGTGCCGTCGTAGATGCTGAACGTGCCTGTTGGTGCCTTGCCATTGGTCAGTGTGACGCAGGGATTGAGGTTGGTCGAGTTTGAGTAGGAGAAGGCCGTGCTGCTCGCGTGCATTGTGACCGTGGCCGTGACCGCGGCGGAGAACGTCCGGGTTACCGGCGTAGCCGCCAGGTAGTTGCTGTTGCCGGCCTGGCTGGCGGTCACGGTTCCATTGCCTGCACCCGTGATGGTCAGCAGGTTTCCGATCACCGTTGCGGGCCCGGTGACGGTGTAGGTGATCGGCATTCCCGACGCTCCGCCCGTTCCATTCAACGTAAGTTGCGAGTTAGCCGAGACGGCCGAGGGTAGGGTGAAGCTGATGGTTTGCGGGCTTGCCGTGACGGTAAGTCCTCTGGAGACGAAGGCAAAGGTATAGTTCGTGGCCGAAAGCGTTCCAAGGCCGGGGGTGATGGGGTATGTGCCAACCGGCGAGGTTGAGGTCGCGGCAGAAGTGTATGCGGCAGCGCCCCTCACGACTCCCGGCGCGTCGCCGTTGACGAATCCGCTGATCGTACCGCTAAATGTCGGATTGGCGGCTCCGTAGACACGCGTGGCGCTGTTTGCCGTAACGAGGAGCACCGCAGGGTTCACCACAATCGTCTTCGATACTGACGTTGCAGCGTGGTAGTTGGCATTTCCGGCCTGAGACGCGACCACAGTGCAGGATCCTGCGCCGGTGGTGCGGAGAGTGCCACCCACGATGGCGCAACTGCCGCTCGCCGTAAAGGTGACGGGCAGAGTCGAGGTGGACGTCCCCGACAGAACCAGCGACGGATCTCCATACGTCACGCTCATGAGTGAAGGGAACGAGATGGTCTGATCGGCCGGAACGACGTTGATGGGTGTGGAGCAGGTGCTTGTGAGCTTCTGGGTATCCGTCGCGGTCACGCTCACAGTGTGAGCACCAAGCGCGGAGATGGTCTGGCTAAGAGACAGGGACGTCGTTGTATTTGAAGCGGGCACACTGTCCGTGCGGAGGACGACTCCGTCCAGGGACCACGACACAGTGAGCGCACTTGCTTGAGGATCCGAGACCTGCAACGGAATCGAGATCGGTGTGTTGTACTGAGCGGTCAACGGAGCAGAACAGCTCAGGACCGGAGGGAGGATATTCTGCACGTAGATCGTTACTGAGGCGAGCACCTGTTGGAACGTGTCGTTGGTGGCGCTGTATGTAATGACGTAGCTTCCGACCTGTGCCGCCGTCGGTGTCCATGAGAAGTTGCTGGTAACGGCCGGGATCAGCGCCTGGTTTGTGTTCGTGACGGAAGCGCCAATCGGGAGCCCGGTAGCATTCAGCGTTACTCGCGAGTTTGCGGCGGTGTCGTTCCCTGTCGCGGTGAAGGAGAGGGGGGTTCCCGCCTGAATCGTAATGGGGCCCGGGTTGCTGAGCGAGAGCGTGGGCGGAGCCTCGGTGCTCGACACAAACTTCAGGATTACATCCAGCGGAACGCTGGACTTCACGTGGCTGCTCGCGTCAAGGTCTTGCACCATGAACTGCACGGTCCACAGATCACCGGACTTCGGTGCGGCAAAGCCACACGACTTCGTTATCTGAGTGGTATCCCACGTCACCTGGCCAGTGGAACTGTTCACGCTGAGGCCGGATGGCTGCTGTGCGGTGCAGCTGAATGAGGTTGTGCCATACATCTCTGTCGCGGTGGAGAGCCGATAGCTGAGCACGTCGTGATCGAGATCGGAAGCGGTGATGAAGAATCCCGTCGTTGCCTGAAGTGGAAGCGTGATGATCGCGGGCATCGAAACCACCGGAGAATGATTGACCGGGCTGGCGAAGGGACTGACCTTTGTCTCCATCTGCATCGTCTGGTCATGGCCGGAGACGATGGTGCTGACACGGCAACAAACGTTATAAGACGCCGTATACGGGCCGGCACCGGCATACGTATGAGTCACTGTGCCGGTGGAGGAGAAGTAGTCCTCGGCCGAGTTTAGAGAAGTTACGGTCGTCGTCACGTTTGCGGTTGCGCCGTCGCCGAAGTTGAACGGAACGGCAACCGTGGAGCCCACGCTGCAGGTTCCCGAGGTGCATCCGGCGCTGGCGCGCTGTGAGTACTGAATGGTGAACTGGACCTGCCCGGGGGTAGAGGTCGGAGACCAGCTGATGCTGGTGCCGCGAAGATGGCTTGCAAACGCAGACGTGCAGGCAGAAGCAAGTGCAACACACACAAGAAATGCAAGGGATAGTGAAGAGATCTTTTTAGTCATGTCGTCCTCGTCTAGAAGGTGATGGTCAGCGATCCGATAGGTGCGTTGCGATTGTCCAAACGGCTCCCGGTGAACGTTCCGCTGCCTTTAGCGGCGGTGGCGAACTTCACGGTTGCACCCGTTACATCCAGCTGGATTCCGGTAAGAGATGTCGCGATATGATTGGCGGCGAGGCTCGCCAGGCCGGCATGGACGGAACCTTTGACGACACCGAGCTGCACGAGCGATTCACTGGCATCGCCGTCTGAGCTCATCGGGCCGAACTGTACATACGAGACGTTGAGTGCCCACTCCCCACCGGTGACCGTGCCGTCGGAACCGACCGAGAGCGCGAGTGTCAAAACACCCGGTAGATCTCCAGCGACATTGCCCACCAGGATGATGCGGCCCTTCGAGTCGGTCGTCTCCGTGGCGTTGGACAATGTGAGGTGATGGGTCGCCGGTTTGGATTGAGCGACGAGGGATCGAGCGGGGCAAAGGGTCAGAGCAAACGTGCAGAGCGCCAGGAGCTCTACCTTCCATCTTCTACTTGTCATTGCATTCACCTTCGGGGAGAGTACGTCCGAGTCCGTAAGGGCACATCAGAGCTTGACCGGATCGCGAGATCCGGAGTGGAGGAGACGGCCGGCAGCCAAAACAACGGCAGATTCGACATCTCTCAAAGGGCCCCTCGCTGAGGAACCCGCATCACCTGGTCCAAGCCAGCATCAAGCTTGAGCGAGTACTGGTCGGGCATAACTTGTCACAACGATTGGCAAAGCTTTGGGGGCTCCTGCGCGATTTCGAAGATGTCACGCGGGATGAGCCGGAAATATACGACGAACGGGTCATGTACCAGTGGGAATGTGCAGGGTCCACCAGCACAGTGGTCCAGGAGGCACGACGCTACCTTGTGAAATCAAGGAAAAGAGGCGAATCTTCGCGCATTCGTTGACAACGCTGGGGTTCTCCCACAATGGGAACTGTTCCCAACTTGGGAAAGCTCGTGCATGCAACAGCGTCATCAGAGCGCGCACATACCGGGCTCGCCCAACTATTCGCCCACGGCTTAGAGCGAGGGTGGAGTTCGCACCGCTTGTGCCTCGGCGGCTTTGGTCTTCTCGGCCCAGACCTCGTATACGAGTCGACCTCTATTCCGCTGCCAATCGTCGGGAGGCAGCGCCATCAGATCTTCACGTTGAAGTGCGGGGAAGTGCACGCCCAGGGCATCCAGTCCGGCCTCTCGATCTTCCCGCGCGAATGCTTTGGCAAGATACACGTTATTGGCGGCGATCCATGTCCCGATGTGCGTGGTGCGCTCCGAGGCAATCGTCTTTTCATTCCAGATCGCGAAGTGGATCTGGTCATTCAGCCAGGCGACACCCTGCCTGTCCACCCAGGAGGTCCTGTGACTGATGCCCGGATAGACAATGGTGGTGAACATGTTTCGTGCGGCCGGAGATTGGGTCCCGACGAGCGCGAGAGCTCGATCACGCACCTGCGAGAACCACGTCGGAGGGTGGTGCGCGATATCCATCACCGAGTCCTCAGATCCGTTCATGATGAGCATCGGACCGCGCTCCGCATTGAGAGCGTAGAGTACAGCGCCGCGGTCGCCAAGTTGTGACAGAGCCTTGTAGGGCGGCATCTGGCAGGGCAGAGGGTTGCTGTCGAAGTACCCGCCCGGCCCATCGTAGACTCCACCTCCACTGATAAGCACCGCATGAATGCGTGGGTCTATGGCGCCGGTGATACCCACCACAAAGCCGCCCATTGAATAGCCTGCGACCGCGATTCGTGATGGATCGACCTCCGAGCGCGAGTCCAGGTAGCTGACCGCCTGCATAACGTCAACCTGCATCAGGCCGGCCAGGCGCTGTCCCCAGTCTGTGCGGGGCAGACCCGCAGGCGGACTTACCCAGGTGTCGTGCACACCGGCTCGCGAAGCCTTCGAAGAGTTACGCTCGCCCTCGCCGATCGGATCATAGGTGACGACCATGGCGCCAGCCCTCGCAAACAGCAAGCCGCTATAGAACGCGTACCAGCTGAACTTGTCTCCACCATGGCCGTTCACAATGACGATGCCCGGCAGTTTGCCCTGCCAATGCACGGTCGACGGATCCGGCCGATAGACAATCGCAGGCACGAGCATACCGTCTGCGCTTGCGTATGTGACCCGTTCTGCAAGAACACCGGGCATCGGAGAGAAGGTGGACCACGTCTTTGGCGAAAGCGCCGGAAGCGAAGAAGGAATGAAGAGCTTCTTCCGTATCTCCGCTCGCCATGCGGATATCCGTTCGGACTGGCTTCTCGCGGAGAGGGTCGCTGCCGCGGGTAATGGCGGAACAGGAGCTCCCGCACCCGCATGTTCGCGCTCATCCTGTGTCGCCCGGCCGTCAGCGACGGCGGTGTGCGATTCGATCTTCTGCGCCGTACCGGTACTGATCGCAAGCGCAAGGACGACTAAAAGGCTTGCCTTACCGATGCTCATTCACCACCTCATAGGTGATAGCTTCCGTCCATACTCCTCAGAGGCCCGTTCCAGCAGCAACGCCCCAAACCGGTGCACCCCTCAGGTGAACAGCGTGCGTTTCCATAGGCTCCATCCGCCCACGACCAGGCTCAACACGAGTATCACGCTGAGAGCTACAACCCAGCGAAGATCCATCGAAAGGGGAGGCACGACCGCATGGAACCCGAGCCAGACGAAGATACCCGTGGCAACGAACACGATGGCATAGTCCCACCACCTCCGCCGCTCGGCTCGCCCGCCCAGATCATCCCCGGTCATCGATGCCAGAGTGCGGTCGTAGTCCAGGCCGTAGCGGTTGCACTCCCGTAGTAGTGCGTCGTTTGTAGAGCTCTGCTCCCTCTGTCCGGCAACTGCTGTACTGATGGCGAGCGCACCAAGAATCATCAGCGCCGACCCGGCGATCACCAGCAGCTTATGCGCGCGGTCGGCCGTCGCCAGTTCTCCAAAGACCATTGCTCCCCATGCGAGGCCCCATAACTGGTTGGTGTTCGATAGCGGAATACCGCGCCCGATGCCGAGATACTTTGCCGCAAACTGCTGAAACAGGTCGCCGATCACCCAAACAAAACCACCCAGAAACAACCAGAAGAGCACGCCCCGTGCGGCTGCGACCTCGGCAACCAGCGCACGCGCTCCCCCTCCCAGCATCGCTCCCAGGGTAAATACCGTCAGAACTTCGCCAACCGTGAATGCTGTCACAAACGACAGCGGATTCATCCCGCTGATGTAGGCCTTCCGATACGGGACATACATCGTTCCCCACAATATGCTCGCGCCCAGAGCCGCCACGATGCCTTTGATTGCATGGGGCGTGCTTGCGCCTCCGCCTTGCAATGTACTGAAGCCAAGCATCACCGCCGCCGCCACGATCGCAACTCCGCCAGCCACGACCTTCGCAATTGTGATCGGCCCCGCGCCCTTCAGTTCACGGAAGAGTACCCGGCCCCACACCAGACCCACCAGGGAATTCGCATTCCAAAGCGGAAATGCGACGGTCAGTCCAACATCACGGATTGCAAATACCGTCAGCGTATTTGCCACCGCCCACAGCGCCCCCGCAAGCAGTGCCCAAACGATCAGGTGCTTCTTGACCAGGAGATCGGCAAAGACATAGCTTGTGCCCTTAAGCAACGTGGGAAAGGTCCACCGTGCGGTGAACACACCGACGACCATGCAAAGCGATATGGCAAACGGCGACAAGCCGATGTTCACCAGCTTTGTCGGCGCCTCTGCCGCGCCCAGCCATACACCTGCAGTCAGCCCGCAAATGACGCCGAGCGCGTGAAGGGATAGCCTCTCTCTTCCAACGCCATGCTCCGCACGCTTCATCTAGTCTCCGACGCGTCGTCCTCTCAGGTGCGATCTAGTGAAGCGCCATGAGAAGAGCGATTCCAAACAGCAGGACAACGAACGGCACGAGGAAGTGACTGTCCGTCACGACCGCCTTCACGACGCGGCCAAAACTCATTGCGGCTCCTTCTCATCTCTTGGTTCGTCAGCGGCTATGTGCTACGACGATGGCGTAAGAACCTATAGCCGAGCACGTAGGGTGTCACAACCAGAGTACAAGGAGTATCGCTCCAAAGCGCGGAGTTAGATTCTCAGGAAAAGGCGCTTGCGATAAAAGGGCAGCACGACGAGCCAGCAGAGCAGAACAAAGAGCAAGGAATAGAGCAGCGATGACCAGGCGGGGTGGGGAATAAGCTGACGAATCACATAGGCAGCCATCTGCTTGAGGCTCTTTCCTGCATGCAGGTGAATGGCGCCGAGAATACTGTCTCCCAACTCGGAGATCATGTAAGCCAGAATGGCGTTCGTTCCAAAGACCAGGAGTGGTTTGTACAGCAGAGGGTGAGCTGATGACCCGGTTTGGCCTGAGTCAGCCGTAGGTCGTCCCAGACGTCGCAGGTCAATGACGTAGATCGCTGCACTCAGCAACAGCAGGCTCCATCCGCCGGCGAACAGTGCAAACGAACTCGTCCAGAGCTTCTTGTTTATGGGGAAGAAAGGATCCCACGCCAGCCCTGCGCAGAGCAGAATGGCTCCACTCAACGCCAGCATAAGGGCTTTGCGACCGACAGAATGGCGGGTCTTCAGCCATATTCCTGCAAGGAGACCAAACAAGGCGGTAGCGATCGCCGGAAGCGTGGAAAGAAGACCCTCCGGGTCCCGAGTACGCTCGTACAGATGGGGCGCGCTGAAGATCTGCCGATCCAGCCAGGCCGCTATGTTCGCGTCATGATCGTTGATCGGAACAGCGTGAGTCGGAACACCGAAGCCGGGCACCGGAACGAAGCGCATAAGGGCCCAATACCCGACCAGGCACGCGACAGCGATAGCGACGTTATATCGCCAGGCAGGTGCCAAGAGGTACAGCGTGGCTACAACGAAATAACACACCCCGATTCTTGGTAGAACCCCATAGTAACGGGCTGTCGTCAGGTGGAATAAAGGGAAGTTATTCACCACAAAGCCGAAAAGAATGAGGAGTAAAGCACGCCTTATGGTGTGCAGCAACAATTCGCGACGGCTCGCCCCTCTCGCCAACCGCGACGTGGTAGAGAGTACGGTCGACAGGCCCACCAGAAACAGAAACGTCGGGAACACCAGGTCGGTGGCCGTAAATCCATTCCAGCTTGCGTGGGAAAGTTCGTGAAATGGCGCGGCTCCCATTTGATTGTTCACCAGAATCATGAACGCGATGGTCAGGCCGCGCAGCACATCAACGGAAAGCAGACGCTCGGGCTTGGCCGCGGATGGTTTGTTGATGATATCGGAATCGACTGTCCGCGCGAAGACCGGATCGTGTGTCGTCATCTAGCTTCCTTCGGCTGCAAATGGAGCGCCTGTGCGACCGCGTAACTTGCATCGTACGTGTCCCCGGTTGGCTCTGCGGAATACCTTCTTGCAGACCGGTTCCAAGCGTCCCCGAAAGCATACCAGTCGATGGGCGCGGGCTCCTTGCCCTGCCTCAGAGCCATGTCCAGAGATTTGAAATACAACTTCCATCGGGGAGCATAGTATCCGCTCACCAGGCCCGCCCAATCCCGATTGCCGTACTCGTGTAGATCTTCGCTGGCGGTACGATCTCCCCAGGTAGTAAGGATCGAGTGTGCATCGTACTCGATGTGCTCGAGGTCAGCGTGAGAGCTTGCCCAGGCTGGCACATAGCTCAGCCACCTGCCCAGCAGGAAGTATTCGTTGGTGCCAAGCAGTGTGTCTTCCATCGCCATATCGCGCATCCACTCATCCGTTCGCGCTTCAAAGGCGCCCCGATCTTTGGCCTCATACGCAGACTTGATCAGCGGCAGCAGACGTCGTGCATCGTTGACGAGAACCTGCCGCGTTACATCGGTCAAGTCGTAACGATAGCTGGCCGTACTGCGCAGCAAAGGAGCAACCTGCAACAGCTCCGTTAGCGCAGGCTTGAGGTCGTCCGCGTTGTAGCGAAGCACGTCGGGTGCCCAATGTCCGGTCCGTGTGGCGGTCAGTGACGGTTGCGCGTTGAACAGAGACTCGTGTGCCGCATCGCGCTCACCGTGGTCGCGCACGCCATCAGCACGGTAGCTATACACCGTCTTCAGGAGAGTGCGCCAAGCAACGGAGGCATGAACATCCTCCTTTCCATAACGTCGAAGCGCGTACTCGGCCGTCCACTTCTCTAGATCGATCGGCTCGCTGTGCCAGGCCATCTCGGAATACAACTCAAATGCGTAAGGATTCGTATCGAGGCCTTCAGTGAAAAGCGCCGTGCCGGAAAGATGGCTCCCTGGGCGTGCCGCGGCGCGCGGCATACGTTCGGCGTAGTCGTAGAGCGGAGCTCCCATCGTTGTACGTCCCCCGAACTCCCACAGGCCACCGAACAGCCACCGCGCCCCTTCGAAGTCGTCCTCCCGTGTCTCACGTGGAATGCGCCCCTGCTCAATGTCCGCGACCAGTATGTGGCTCCGGTCTACGGCCGAGATAAGCTCTTTTCGAGGATTGTCCTGCCACGCCATCATGAACCAAAGCGCGTCGGGGTGCGCGATGTTGAGTGCCTTCTGGATCGCAAGGGCACCTGCACCGACAGGAACATCACCGGATCCCCCGCCTTCCTGAAAGGTCTCCATGTCATAGATGGTGCTCTTTCCAAAGAGCTCCTGCTGATGCTTGTAGAAGGCCGCCGCTAAACGGGTAAATGCCGGATCGCGCGGATCCAACCAGCCGGGCCGCTCAAAGCCGTTCCACTTGTTGGACTGCACAACCACGTGGGCTCCGGTCACGTGGTTGGCGAAGTCCGCAGGCACCACGCCCCAGAATCCTGGGAGCACCGGAGTAATTCCTAGTGAGCGAAGCTCGTCCATGATCCGCCGGGCAGAAAGGGCACGCTTCTCCATCAACGCAACTGAGATCGGTTCGATGAAGCAGCACATATTTCCCATCAACTGCCAGTTCTGATGTGCCGGCTGCGTGATCCACTTGCGAATATCCGGATCTGAATACCCAATATCGCGGAAGGCCCGATACATAGCAAGATCGTTGCCACGCTGAATCAGCACAGCATTGAATCCGGAAAGCGCCAGCACATCGATCTCATGCTGCCATCGAGTCAGATCCCAATAGGGCGTCGTGTAACCGTCGGTGTTCTCATTCAGCGCATATCGGAAGGGATACAGTGCGGGTCGAACGACCGCATCGCGTACCGCAGGTAACTGTATCGTGCGCGATCCTAATTGGCTGCCATTTGGGGACACGCTCAGGTGTGCTACGTACTTCAGATACCAGTTCACGCCGAAGAGCAATGTGGGAACGGTCGCGGCCTGTACCTGGATATCACCGCGCCCTCCCCGGATGCGAAAGCCGTCCGGCTTTCCCGCATAGTCTCCGGCAACAAGTGAGAGGTGGATCTGCGGGGCCAGGTGCGGCATCTCGCGCTCGAGGACAGCGTGCGCGGCAACAACAGAGCCCTCCCCATAAAGCGCCACAGAAGGCATGAAGAAAACGTAGAAGAGAAGTCTCCAACAGCGGTGATCCATGTCAGACACTTTAGCAACCGTCGCCCAAACAGGCGAATTGAGCCTCCGATAGGCCCCTCAGCCCCACGGCTAGACCGCTCATCTTGTGTTTGAGATCCGTGCAGACCTTGCTGCTGCTTCTGCGGAAAACCCTCGGAAGCACGACCGGCTGTAACGATGGAAGCTGCTTTGATTACTAAGGGCCGCCGCGACATCACCCTTCTCAGTCGGTTAGTCCGAGGTGTTCCAAGCGGTCGGACTCAAGCCAGCCGTCTACGTCGACCATCAGCAATCGCGGGGAAGCCGGACTCTCGCTGGATGATATCCACGACGTACCGGCCGATTGCGAGAGATGCTGTGGCCGCAGGTGAGGGAACGTTCAGAACGTGCACGATACCCTCGGAAAAAACAAAGTGGAAGTCGTCGATGAGAGAGCCATCCCGGCGCAGTGCCTGCGCGCGCACGCCAGATCCAGCAGGCTCAAGATCCTCCGCGATCACCTCGGGTACAAGTTGTTGAAGAGAGCGAACAAATGCACCTTTACTCCAGGATCGATGATATTCGGTTAGCGAAACTCTCCAGTGTTTAGAAGCCATCTTCCAAAATCCGGGAAAAGTTGCATAGCTGTAAATGTCACCTGCGCGAAAGGAGGTCTTCGAATATCCTTCACGCTTCAGCGCTAGGACGGCGTTCGGTCCTGCTTCAACCTCGCCTGACAGACGCTTCGTGAAGTGGGGACCAAGAAATGGGAAGCGCGGGTCCGGAACCGGATAGATCAATCCCCTAACGAGGTCATGCTTCCTGGAGGCCAGATCGTAATATTCCCCGCGGAATGGAACGATGATAGCGTCTCGATTCGCTCCCCCCATGCGACTGATCCGGTCGCTATGCAAACCAGCACAATTCACTACAAACTGCGCCTCAATGACGCCCTGCGAAGTCTCGACGACGATATCAGCGCCGCATCGCCGCAGCCCCGTCACCTTATGAGAAAGCAGAATAACGCCATCGCCGTTCACGATTAGCTCTGCAAACTTGCCTGCGACCTGACCGTAATCCACGATGCCTGTACCGGGTACGTGGATTCCTCGTATACCTTTTGCGTGTGGCTCGATCTCTCGGATACCTTCGGCCGTTACCATTCGAAGATTCTTCAGACCGTTACCTATGCCACGCCGGTAAAGCTCCGCCAGAGGGGGCAGCTCGCTTTCCGTGACTGCCACGATCAGCTTCCCGCAGACCTCATACGGCAGCGCGTATCTTTGACAGAAGGCGTACAGAAACTGCGATCCTTCTACACACAGCTGCGCCTTTAAGCTGCCCGGCTTGTAGTAGATCCCCGAATGAATGACACCGCTATTATGGCTCGTCTGGTGGGCGGCCACGACCGATTCCTTCTCAAGTATGACAACCTGCGCCTCTGGGAATCGCCGAGTCAGCTCTAGGCCGGTTGCGAGACCAACTATACCGCCCCCGATGATGACGATCTTTGTCTTAGCGGCCATATCCCTTCCATAGACCTCCTCAGTCTAAGTTGGTCAGAAAGCTACAAGCATGTAAGGGGGCGAATATACCTGCGGAAAGGGGCATATGCTCCAAGAGCGCGTTGTTGACAATCAATTGCCTACTTGGCCCGACTTCGCAACTCGGCCCCGACAGTTTTCGCGCCGCGCGTCTGGCGGCTATTTGGCCTAATTTCTCCGGTAGATAGCGATGCCTGTCGCCGCCTCCAGGACGGCCTCCAACCCACGACGCGTGGCGGATTTTGCTAGGCTGTTTGGGACAAATACGATGTCATCGGTATGCAGCTCTACATCGGGGGTCTTGGCCGCAAGTATCTTGTCCAGTGGTATTGAAACTTCCCGTGGGTTGCTTGTAGCCTTGCGGATCAGCTTGGAGGATCCCAGCGAAGCGGTCGCGTTCGTCCCGTGGGCCAAGGCTATAGCCTGGAGAACCGTAAGATGGGGGTTGTCCATGATTATTCCAGTCGGTTCTTTCACATCCCCCACCACGTACACCATCCCGGCCTTCGAAACCACAACTGTGTCCCCTGGATAAACGGCTTCGTTGGTCATGGTTTCCCCATCATCGTGCGATAGCATCATGGTTTCGGGGCCGTTGGGGTCTTCGCGATGAGTTATGCTGACGGTTTTACCAGCCTTCGGTGTCGTTCCACCAGCGGCCGAAAGGGCATCGAGGAGGGTCCGATGACCCAGCAAAGGATAGATGCCGGGCTTCTGAACCTCACCGAGCACTGAGATCCCGTTTGTAGCGTATTCCTTCACAAATATCGAAACACGGGGATCATTGAAAAAACCCTGGTGGCTGAGACTCTGCGAGATAGCATCTTCAGCCTGCAATGCTGACAGACCCGCGAGCTTGATGTTGCCGGCCATCGGCAGAGACGCGTCTCCACTCGAACTCACCCGAACATCATACCGGTACTCCGGGGCGCCATCTACACTCACAGAAACGAGATCGCCGCTGCTTACCACGACGTCTGAAGAAGGATCAGACTTGAGGCCATGGGAATTCGATCTGTGGTCTGTGTCCGCTCTTTGCGGTTGCGCTAAAACCGGCAGCGAAACCATGAAGATCACTAAAGCTACGTCCACTCTTGCCCCGTACATATAACACCTCAGATGAAACCTCTGTGAGCCTTGTAACTTGCCGGCCATCGTTGCCGATCCGCGTATTGCGATGTCCCGCTGGTACTTCAACGCCTTCCCGCAAGCCTTAGAAACCCTATGAGCTGCTACCCGACGTTACAGCCGTTCTCTCAACCTCCTTGCCAGAACCCACCTCGGAAGGAGGAAGGCGCGCGTTCCGGGCCATCGCGGAAAGCGTGCCAAGTCCATATGCCATGTGTAGCAAGGCAAACACAAGGGACAACAACATCGCAGACGGGGACTTTTCACGGAATGCGATGTGAACGGAGGCAATCGCACTCACCAATCCGTAAAGCATCAAAACGGCAATCAGTGGGACGCGAGCCAGGAGATTGCCGGTGTGCCCCAGCAAATTCGCTGAGAAGAAAGCCGCGAGGGTAGCAATCAGTGCAGCGACAAAAATAGCTGGTACAAAGTGCCGCACCGACATAGAGGCGGGGTTCTTCTTCATACTGATGAAGTTCCAGAAACCCGTTCTGAAAGCGTAGATGGCTAGAGTCTTGGGATCTTTACTGACTCGGTATTCACAATACGTCTTGTCCGTTATGTAAAGCTTGTGCCCACGCGCACGTAGCCGCTGACTTAGATCGTTATCTTGGTTCCGGTGTAACTGAGTGTCGTACCCACCGACGCTCAGTACCGTGCTCTTGAGGAAAAGGGGATAAGGGATCGTGTCCCAGAATCCCTCTCCACGCGTACGAGATGATCCACTGGACGTGCCGAAAGGGTGCGATAGCGCCCAGGCGATCAGCCGGGCCATGCGCCCTTCGGCGCCGGGGTAGGTGATGAGGCGTCCGCTGCAGCCGCCTGCGCCGGTCCGCCATAACTCCTCTAGACATGTCGCTACGTAATCTTTCGCATAGGTAGTGTGCGCACCAAGAATGCACACATATTCGCCCTGAGCCGCTTGGATTCCAAGATTGAACGCGAACGGCGTCTTCTTCCTTCGGTTGATCAGCAGTTTCACGCGGGGATCCTCCGCGGAGATGGTTCCGACCAGCTCCTGCGTTCGGTCCGAGGATTCACCATCTACGACGACGATTTCCAATCTGCAGTTGGAGCATTCTTGCTGCAAGATCGATCTCAGCGCGGCTGTGATGTGATGCTCCTCGTTGCGAACGGCCACGATGACTGAAACCAAGGGCTTCTGCTCATCATGTCGGCCCACCGCGTCAGCTGTCTGTGTCATCGTTGTCTCTCATCGATATACCGCCAAGGCGGCCGAGCTGTGTGCTACTTCGGGAAATCTATCTCAAGACGCCAGCTGTGCTTCTGATGCGTCAAGATCCAGGACGAAGGCGCTTTGAATGAGGTCCAGCGACACCACGAGCCGCATCCTTCCCTTGCGTCGAAGGATTCTTCCTTGAAAGCCGGCGAAAGGCCCAGATTTGACGCGGACCTGCTTACCGGCAGCTAAGAATGGGTATGGTTCAGCCCTTGACCTGCCGAGGGATACCCGAAGGCGCTCAATCTCTTCGTCCGGAATCGGAATAGCAGTGCTATTGGCGCTTACCAGCCTAACGACGCCGGTGCAATTAAGAATCCTAAGCTTTTCGGTGATGTGAGTTTGTACAAAGACGTACCCGGGAAACAAGGGAACGTCAACCTCTACTCTGCGTAGATTCCACTTTCGCACGACAGAATACATGGGCAGGTAGGACCGTATATTCTGTGCTAGAAGACGATCAGCGACTGTCTTTTCATGTCGGGGCAAAGTGTAGGCTGCATACCAATGTGGACCTCCGGAGATAGCATCTCGTCTGCCTCTTCCGAAAGATGATGTATCCACCTCGAGAGGGGCGTAGCAATCGGCTAACATGATAATCTCCCCGTGTTGCTGGTTTGCGTAACTTGATTCATGGGTCTGTGTCGCAGCCTTCCCGGAACCCTCGAGTCACTTAGGAGGGTTACTCGATAGGCCCAGACTCGATCATCGGAGTAGAGGTTGTAGATCCATCCTCCGTGATGGAAGGTGTTCCGAAGTGGTGGCCAAAGTAGTGAATCAGTATGGGCCCGTCGGTGTGCTAACGCACACAAGCAGCGATTGTGTGGTCCCTTAGTGGAGATCGTAGGAAATAGGTTTCATATCTGGCCACTTTGCATGAGAGCGCATCGCGGTCCAGTGGCTCATGGCAAATAGTTACGAGTTAACCTGTTTCACCTTAGGATATGCAGAAAGCAGGCGCTCGCTCTCGTCCCTCACGATGCGATAGCATTCACACACTGAGGCTTCTAGCCCCTTTCTATCGAGAAGTTGGATGTGGCCGCGTGAGTAGTGTATTAATCCTGCCTCCTGGAGACGACCAGCTGCCACAGTTACGCTCTCTCTCCGCCCGCCTAGAACGCTTGCTATGTACTCTTGCGTCATAAGGAGCTCCGGGCCTTCGACAAGATCACGACACAAAAGTAACCAGCGACACAACCGTTGCTCCACAGAGTGCAAGCGATTACAGACGGCGGTTTGGGAGATCTGTGTCATGAGAACTTGGGTGTAGCGCAATACAGTTCGTTGAAAGGGACCGCCTCGGGCAAACTCCGCTTGGAGAACCTTGGCTGGGATCTTTAGCGCACCTCCCCCGAACTGCACCACAGCTCGATGAGACGTGGTTTCGCCGCCGAGGAGGAGGAAGATACCGACAAGACCATCCCGGCCGATTAGCGCCATCTCCGCCGTTGGACCGTCGTGCATGGTGTAAAGACAAGACACGACTGAAGTAGAAGGGAAGTACACGTGGTCCAGTCGACCACCGGGCTCATACAGCACCTGACCCGGGCAGACAGTTGCCTGCTTAGCTCCATGGGCTAAACGCGCACGTTCGTCGGGCGTCAGTCTTCCAAGTAGTAGATTATCGAGCGCACACTGAGGTTCAAAAAGGGTCAGCATCTTCGACTCCGAATCGACGCTATTTTGAAAGGGCCCTTGTTGATCTTCGCCCGGACTATAACCTCCTTGGAGAAAGAGGGCAATCGATTAATCGTGCGGAGAAGAGTTTTAATAAATTCAGACCAGAGTTTTTCTATATGTGCGGTGGCACACTGACGGTGCATTTCGAAGCGGCTAGGTTGGTCGCGAATCGCAGAGGATATCTGACCCAATGCATGCCACCTGTGAACTCGACAGCACCGCAGGCGCCGCACTAAGGTCGATTCCGATTCGTTCCATAGGGCCGTCCGATGTAGCCAAGTTTGTTGATCGCGTTAACGGGCCACGTGTAGAGTCGTCGGCGGAAGCCGGCTACCAAGTCTAAAGATCCCGCAAGTAACACAAAAATATGAGCTTATCTCCCTACCGCAACGCGGTCGAGATTGGCGGAGCCCTGCCTAACGGGCCTCACCAAATCCGCCCGCGAGATCTAAACGTCTACCGCAATCGCCCGCCAAGCGACTGGATGCCAGCGCTCAAGATCCTCAAAAAGGAGTGGCGTTGGTCAGCGGTCTTCGCCTTGGCTGTGGTCCTCGCTGTCGCTCTGGCCACATTGTTGATGAAACCGGTGTATGAGTCCGAGGGCCGCCTTCAGATTGATCCTCCAGGTTCGGAGGTGTTCTCCCTCGACGGATCCGGAGCCGGTCTCATCGATTCGGAGTACATCAATACTGAAGCTCAGAAACTACAAACGGATGACCTTGCCCTCGCTACCATCCGCGAGCTTCATCTCGATACAAATCCCGAGATAGTAGGCGGAGCAACCCATCCGCTCGACCCGACTAGTTCTAAGCAGCTAACTTTGAGAGAGGATGCGGCGCTCCGTGCTTTCAAGGCGGGGCTATCGATTCGACGTGATCCCTCTAGTCGATTGGTGGGCGTTACATTCGCAGCTCACGAACCGCACCTCTCCGCAGACGTCGTAAATACACTGATGAAACTTCTTGTGGAGCGGAACTTTCAGACGCGCACGCAAGCCATAGCTGAATCGTCAGTGTGGCTTTCACGGCAGCTTGATGACGTCCGTGGAAAGTTAGATGCGGCGACTAGTGCACTCGCTGCGTTCGGCGCCAAGAGTGGAATCGCCGACATAGATGCCAATTCGACCACCTATTCAGAAAAGATGGTGGACCTCAATAAGCAGTTCATCGCCGCTGAATCGGAACGGATCCAGTTCGAGTCCTTCCTTACGCCCGCGAGCACACCGGAGTCTCTACCTCAGGTGCGAAGCAATCCCGTCGTGCAAGCAATGACACAAAGGCTTGCTGAATTGAGAACGCAACTGGCTCAGGCCAAAGTAATATATGGGCCCAACCACGCGGAGGTCCGAAAGCTCCAGAACCAGGTCGCAGAACTGGAAGACAGTCTGGCCAAGCAGCGCGCCGCGATCGTCTCAGAGTTGTGGACGAACTATCGAGCAGCAAAAGCACGTGAGCGCCTCTTGGGTGGAGAGGTAAGGAGAGCCACGACCGATCTGACGACACTGGCACAATATACGGTGCTCAAGAAAGAGGCGGACGCCGACCGAGAGCTCTATGACAGACTCTACGCGAAGATAAAGGAAGCTGGCATAGCGGCCGCCACGAAGTCCAGCAACATACACATCGTCAGCGAGGCGCGGGTACTGGATCACCCGACCCGCCCACGACGCGCGTTGAACATCGGCGCCGGTGTCTTCTTTGGCTTGATTGGCGGAATAGCTCTCGCCTTCGCGAAAGATCGGCTTCAAGATCGCATTCACACTGCAGATGATATTCGCGAGTGGGACGGATCTCCGTCCGTAACAGTTATACCGGCGATGCAGACGAACGATGGTGCGAGTGTTACAGGAAGGCACAGTCGAACTCTTGTCGACATGCAACCCGCCATGAGCGTAGCCAAGTCCGGACCGAACTGCTTCCTGCTGCAGAGGCCCAAAGCGCCAGAGTCGGAGGCGATCCTTGCACTGACGACGATGTTGTTCGCGTCCACGAAGGGCAGGTCGCCAAATGTGGTCCTCGTTACATCTCCTCTGCCTCGCGAAGGCAAGACAACACTTGCAAATAATCTTGCAATTGCTCTAGCCCAGCACGGAAAGACCTGTCTCGTAGATGCCGATATGCGTATGCCTGCAGTCGGTACAAACTTCAACTTAACCTCACAGACCGGATTGGAGCAGTATCTGCAGGGCTCGGCTACGCTGGAGCAAGTCTCAGTCGTTTCGAGGGATGTAAAGGATCTGACGATAATTCCCTCAGCGACACCCGCCGAGTTTCCTACCTATCTCGCGACCGGGGACCCGATCAAAGGTCTGATCACACGATTACGTTCAAGCTTCAAATACGTTGTAATCGACACTCCGCCAATCCTTGTCTATGCCGACGGGCTGGCCTTATCCACCCTGGTAGATGGCGTGATCCTCGTAGGACGTGCCGGCCAAACTCCCCGGGGAGCGATCACGAGAGGCGTGGAGCTACTCGATTCCATCCATTCAGCACGCATTCTGACGATCGTCCTCAATGGCGGGGAAGACCGCTACAGCGCGAATTTGTATAGCTACTGACTAAGGAAAGCTGGCGGTACTAACCTCGAAGGGAGGGACCGCCCTCCAGGCCACGAGTCGCATTCGAAAAACCTCACTAGATCCCCAGGCCAAAACGCTCGAAACCTTTGCACCAAGGAGCCGCAAGCGTGACAATCGCAGTGATAGCGCCGCCGATAACCCCGCCTCAGACGGGCCTTCCACATACCGCCATTCCATTCCTAGACCTCAAGGCACAGTTCCGGGAGATCGGCGGAGAGACTCTGGACGCGGTAAGACGGGTCCTTGAATCTCAGCACTTTATCCTTGGCCCGGAAGTCGAGGCATTCGAACGGGAGTTAGCCGAGTACGTGGGGGCGAAGTTTGCCATCGGCTGCGGGTCTGGTTCCGATGCGCTCGCTTTGTCACTTATGGCGATGAATATCAAGCCCGGAGATGAGGTGATCACTTCACCCTTCACCTTTGGTGCGACGGCCGGCGCAATCGCACGTCTACAGGCGAAGCCGGTGTTCATCGATATCGATCCCACGTCATTCAACTTCGACCCACATGATCTAGAGGCAGCTATTACGCCCCGGACCAGAGCCATAATGCCTGTGCACCTCTTCGGTCTCTCTGCCGATATGGATCACGTTCTCTACGTTGCGGAGAAGCATCATCTAGCTATCATCGAGGATGCTGCCCAAGCCATAGGTGCGCGATGGAAGGACAGAAGTGTTGGGAACCTAGGCACATTTGGCTGCTTCAGCTTCTTTCCGTCAAAGAACCTCGGTGCCGCCGGTGATGGTGGGATCGTCACGACGAACGACCCGGATCTTGCCCAGCGACTCCGCATCCTCCGCGTACATGGAGCCAAGAAGAAGTACAAGTATGAGGTTCTAGGCATAAATAGTCGGCTCGACGCGCTTCAAGCAGCGATTCTCAGAGTCAAGCTAAAACATCTAGACGAGTGGACTGCCGGTCGACGACGAAACGCGGACAACTACGCGAAACTTCTGGCTGAACCGAATCGCAAAGGTCAGGTGTCGTTGCCTGTAACACCCGAGAACTGCTTTCATGTGTATAACCAATACTCGATCCGTGCTCACGACAGGGATAAACTCCAGGCGTATCTTGCGGCCTGCGGGATCCCAACCGAGATCTACTATCCCGGTCCGCTGCACCTGGAGCCTGCATTCGCAACGCTGGGTTATCGACGAGGAGCTTTCCCGCATGCCGAGACCGTTTGTGCGGACGTGCTGTCGCTGCCAATCTATCCCGAGCTTTCACTGGATATGCAGCACGTAATCGCTTCGGCTATAGCAGATTTCTATAACAGGGACGAGATCCAACGGCCCACCCAACAGGCGCAGTCCTAAGGAGGATCAATGCTCCCACAAATTGGTGTGATTGGTAGCGGGTACTGGGGTAAAAACCTTGTGAGGAACTTCCATGATCTCGGAGTTCTAAAGTACGTCTGCGATGAACGCCCCGAGGTTCTATCGGAGGCTCGCGAAAAGTACGGTGTGCAGACCTGCACCTCCATCGACACGTTGCTGGAGGATCCCGACCTGCAAGGAGTCGCCATCGCGGCGCCCGCTTCCCAGCACTTCACGATAGCAAAACGATGCATGCTCGCCGGGAAAGACGTCTTCGTGGAGAAGCCGCTGGCCTTGAGCGTGAAAGAAGGGCAGGAACTTCTTGCGCTCGCAGAGCGACGGCATCGCGTGTTGATGGTCGGCCATCTTCTTCAATATCACCCCGCCATCTTGAAACTCCGCGATCTCATAGGCGCAGGCGATCTTGGTTGCCTGCAGTACATCTACTCGTCAAGGCTGAACTGGGGCAAGGTCAGGACAGAAGAAAATATTCTGTGGAGCTTTGCTCCACACGATATCTCCGCGATTATCTATCTCCTGAGCGAAATGCCGGTGGACATTACGGCTACGGGGGGATCGTACATCAATCCTAAGGTACATGACACCACACTGACCGCGCTCAGCTTCCAGAGCGGGGTCAAGGCTCACATCTTCGTAAGTTGGCTACATCCATTCAAAGAGCAGCGCCTGGTAATTGTAGGTACACGTATGACAGCGGTCTTTGACGACGTGGAGAAGGAGCAAAAACTGGTGCTCTACCCGCATCACATTGACTGGGTAAATCGAGTACCTGTGGCTTGCAAAGATGCTGGACAGTGGATTCCACTTCCCGCGGATGAGCCCCTGAGAAAAGAATGCGAGCATTACATCGAATGCATTGTCACGCGTCGAACACCGCGCACCGACGGCAATAATGGTGTAAATGTCCTTCGTGTCCTGGATGCATGCGAGCAGTCACTTCATCACGATGGCGCAACGGTGCAGGTCAACCCGCGCAGCCCCGGATTCACCGCTGACCCAACCTCCGTTATTGATAAGGGCTGCGAGATTGGGGAAGGGAGCAAGATCTGGCACTTCAGCCATGTGATGTCAGGCTCCAAGATCGGACGTAATTGCAATGTTGGACAGAACGTCGTGATCAGCCCCGGTGTGACGATAGGCGATCGGTGCAAAGTTCAGAACAATGTCTCGATTTATACAGGCGTGGAACTCGAGGAGGATGTCTTCTGCGGACCCTCGAT
Organism: uncultured Acidobacteriaceae bacterium; assembly: GCA_963719405.1. GTDB lineage: Bacteria > Acidobacteriota > Terriglobia > Terriglobales > Acidobacteriaceae > Edaphobacter. The sequence goes on along the minus strand of OY970381.1, from coordinate 1,837,030 downwards.
GGTCTTTACGAACGTTATCAATCCGAGAAGTCACGTGGAGCGAAAGCACGAATTCAAGCGAACCCTGGTCAGGCGGGGTGCCACAATTGGGGCAAATTCTACGATCGTTTGCGGAATCACCTTGGGACAATACAGTTTCGTTGCCGCGGGTGCGGTCGTAACACGGAATGTCCCGGACTTCGCCTTGGTGATGGGCGTCCCGGCCGTCCAGGTTGGTTGGATGTGCGTCTGTGGTGAGCGTCTCACAACCCAGGAGCGGGTAAGTTGCAGCAAGTGCGATCGTGCCTACGCGATAGCGGACGACGGCTGCCGCGAGCTGGACCAGCCTTCAGTCCTGAGTGACGCATCCGCCTCCGCCGCCTGAGACCGATCTGCGAAGCGCGGCGGACCTTACAAAAGTCAGTCATGTGGAGTGCAACGATGCAAGATACTTCGATCCCTTTTCACCGCCCATCTATCGGCCCCGAGGAGTTGGAGGCCGTGCGCTTGGTTCTTGAGTCCCGCTGGCTAACCACTGGCCCGGTTGCGCGAAGGTTCGAGCAGGAGTTTGCCTCATTTGTCGGATCGAAATATGCCGTCGCGGTAAGTTCCTGCACGGCTGCTCTTCACCTTGCTTTAGATGCACTCGGTATTGGGCCGGGTGATGAAGTTCTGGTGCCGAGTTATACGTTCACTGCAACGGCAGAGATAATCGTTTACCTGGGTGCCACACCGGTGCTATGCGATAGCGAGCCGGGCGGGTTCAACATCGATCCACTTGATGCCGCTCGACGGGTTACGTCCAACACACGAGCGATAATTGTCGTTCACATTGCGGGTGAGCCCGCCAATCTGAATGCTCTGCGGGCCATGGCTCAGCACCATGGGCTACACCTTGTGGAGGATGCAGCGCATGCCTTGCCGGCTAGCTATGAGGGCAAGCGCATCGGCTCCATATCCGAACTCACGGCCTTCAGCTTCTATGCGACGAAGGCAATCACCACTGGTGAAGGCGGGATGCTGACGACCGACAATGAAGAGTTTGCCCGGCGAGCAGCGATCATGCGGATGCACGGCATCAGCGGCGACGCATGGAAGCGCTACACCAGCGAAGGCTCTTGGTACTACGAGGTGGTGGATGCAGGATTCAAAGCAAATATGCCTGACCTGCTTGCAGCAGTAGGATCGGCTCAGCTCAAGAAAGCAGAAGACTTTCATCATCGCAGATCTGAGATCGCAGACGACTACTTACGCGAATTCGGCCAGATGGAAGAGCTCGAGACCCCGCCCCAGGGTATTGCAGGTAACAGCCATTCCTGGCATCTGTTTATCCTTCGCCTTCGAACCGGAACCCTGGATATCAAGAGAGCAGCAATGATCCAACACTTGAAGGAGATGGGAATTGGGACTAGCGTCCATTTCATTCCACTTCACTTGCACCCCTACTATCGCGACCGCTTTGGCTACACAGTCGGAGACTTTCCGCATGCAGAGGACGCCTATTTCCGGAGCATCTCTCTACCCATCTATCCAGATATGACAGATGCAGATGTCAGCAGAGTGATTGCATCGGTTCAGTATATCGTGCAGAAGAACCGTCGGGTCTCACGCGCCACCATCGCAGTGTAACGAAGGAACAGGTCACATGATCTCGGACACCGACCGACTCAGAGATCCGCCGCCCCTTTCCAACTGGTGCAGCTCTCGAAGCAAGCGTTCACTAGACATACTTGCGGCGGGCTTGGGCCTATTGTGCGTATCTCCTGTCATCGCCATTCTCGGCTTGGCCATCTGTTTAACTTCCGGCACTCCGATTCTGTTTCGCCAGAGACGAGCCGGTAAAGCCGGACAACCATTTCAGTTGTACAAATTTCGCACGATGAGGGTTAGTGCTCCGTTGGACGGTCCCGGTCTCACCCGCAGCGGTGACTCACGCGTAACCTGGGTAGGTCGATGGCTGCGAAAGACCAAACTAGATGAGTTGCCCCAACTGTTCAATGTTCTGAGGGGTGAGATGACATTGGTGGGACCACGGCCAGACCTGGAAGAATTCTGGTCGGGCGCTACCGTTTACGACCGTCGCGTACTGATGCTCACACCCGGCATAACTGGTAAAGCGAGTCTATGCTTCCGACAGGAGGAGCAACTGCTGGCCCAGGTTGAGCCTGAGCGGCTAACCAGGTTTTACTTGGAAGAAGTGCTTCCCGCAAAGTGCCGTTTGGACCTTGAATATGCCGCCGGCGCAGGCTTTCAGAGTGACTGCAAACTCCTTTGGGAATCCTTACTCGTCCCATTTTCTCCATCAAACACTATTCGGAAGGGTGAAGCATGCACAGGTTCCCCGACAATAAGCAGTTCGCCTTCACCATCTTCGACGACACCGATCTGAGTACCGTAACAAACATCCGGCCCGTGTACGATCTACTCTCTGACCTTGGTATGCGGACCACGAAATCGGTGTGGCCCTTGGCAAGCGTCAACGAGGGCCGCCTCGGCGGTAGCAGTCTTCAGGATCCCGATTACCTCGACTTTATCTTAGAGCTTCAGGATCGGGGCTTCGAGATCGCGCTCCACAATGTGCGCAATCATGACTCCGATCGCGCCGTAATTCAGCTGGGCCTGAATAAGTTTCGTGAGCTGATGGGGCAATATCCACGTATTCACACCAACCACTCAAGTAATCGGGATAATCTCTATTGGGGATCGGCCCGTCTCGATTATTGGCATCGACTGTATCAGGCGTTTGCCAACCTTAGGCAGGAGCGACCCTTCGAGGGTCACAATCCGGCTACCCCATACTTCTGGGGCGATCTCTGCCAGAACACGGTGGACTACGTGCGGAGTTTCGTTTTCGACGAGATCAACCTTGATCGTGTAAACCCAACGCTCCCGTATCACGATCCAACGCGCCCCTTCGTAAAGCACTGGTTCAGCAGCTGTGACGGAGCAGATGTAAACAGCTTTCGCGAGATGATCTCCTTAGATAACCAGGAGCGCCTTGAAGCGCAAGGTGGAGTCTGCATAATGTACACGCATTTCGCCTGTGGCTTTGTCAATCGCGGGGCTGTGGACGCTGCGACCGAAGAGCTGTTACGTGCCTTGGCCCGCCGCAATGGATGGTTCGTTCCTGTTAGCTGCCTTCTCGATCATCTTCGACAAGAAAAGTCTGACTGCACGATCCAGGCGGCGGAACTCGCTAGCATGGAAAGGCGGTGGGCCTTCCAAAGGCTCTCACAACTTGCGATGAAACGGATAAGAGTCGCCCTTCCAAAAAGTCTGGAGCTTGCCGAGGTACACGATGCCCGTTGAGCGTGGCCCGTATCGCGTGTTGCATCTCACCTCCGCTCATCCCGCGTTGGATGGGAGAATCTTCCACAAGGAGTGCCGGTCGCTGGCACGTGCAGGCTACGACGTCATGCAAGTGGGACTCTACGATCTCAATACTACGATCGACGGGGTAAGAGTGAGGGGACTAGGCGTCGGTTCTGGCCGTGCGGGGCGGGTAACAAACGGGCTCGTGGCGCTTCTAGTGCAGGCGCTTCGAAGCGGGGGAGATGTCTTCCATATACATGATCCAGACTTGTTACTCGTCGGTCTCGTCCTTCGTGTCATGGGGAAACGTGTCATCTACGACATACACGAAGACCTCCCGACCAAAATCCTCCTCAAGATGTATCTACCTAGGGTCTCCCGCCGCCCTATGAGGTGGCTCGTTGAGCGCTTGGAGAACCTAGCAGCTCGCTTGATGAGCGGCCTGATTACCGCCACACCGGCTCTGAAGGAGCGGTTCTGCCGGCTCAATCCTAGAACCGTTGTCGTCAACAACTTCCCGTATCTTGGTGACTTCTCCCAGCAAATAGCCGGTCCCTGGCAGGAACGTGACAGGGCGGTTATCTATTACGGTGGGATCTCAGAAGCCCGTGGCATAGAAGAAATGCTAACGGCAGTGAGCCTTCTACCGGAGGAACTCGGCATAAGGTTTGACCTCGCGGGATGGTTCTACGTTCAGCCTCTCCTTGACATCCTGAAGACAAGGCCTGGGTGGAAGAGCGTCTCTTGGCATGGTGCCCTGGATCGCAGCGAGCTTAACCCCTTACTCAACAAGGCGCGAGTAGGGTTGGTCATTCTCCGCCCAGAGGAAAGCTTTCTGACCTCACAACCCACCAAGCTCTTCGAGTATATGGCGGCAGGGATCCCGGTGATCGCATCCGATTTCCCGCTTTGGCGATCCATTATCGAGTCCGCCGGATGTGGAATATTGGTCGATCCAGCGGACACGGTGGGCATCGCGCGGGCAATTGAGCGGCTAGTGTCAGACACTCCTGAGGCGCAAGCCATGGGACATCGAGGCCGAATAGCTGTCGAAGCCCATTACAACTGGGGCAAGGAAGAGAGGGCGCTACTCAGCTTCTACTCGATGCTTCTTTCTGATGGTCGGTACACCGCACAAGGTCGCGAAGCTGAGAACGACCCCGCCATGTTGCTGTCCCCTCCCGAGGCGTCGTTCTCGTCGATCAAGCGGGGGCGTCAAGTGTTTCGCTCGGTGCCAACAGAGTCTAAGGGCGCCTGATGGCGACGGGCTAACGACCATGCCAGAGTTAGTGCCGATGGAAGTCGAAGTCCTTCCGGAATCCTCTAAATCCAACCCGCCATCCAGTTCTGCACCGGGCAACATAGTCTTTGACAGCCGGTCGAGTTTTCTAAAGAATGCGGGACTCCTTGGTCTTGGAACCGCGTTCGCGCAAGTGTTCAGCGTGTTGGCGGCCCCCATAATCACGAGGATCTATTCGGTCTCCGCCGTGGGACAACTGGCCTTGTTTACAAGTTTCATGAGCGTCGCTGCCGTCGGAGTTTCGCTCAAGTATGAGTTAGGCATTGTCTCGGAGGAGACCGATGCCAAGGCCGCTCGACTTGCCTACGCCGCCGTACTTCTTGGCGTCCCGGTAAGCCTGTTATGCGGATTGATGCTGTTCGTCGCTCAAAGGTTCTCCTGGTGGGGATTCGGCAACCTACCCGCTTACGCCGCCCCGCTCATGGCCACCGGGTTGCTACTGGTGACGGTGTTCACGGCTACCCGATATTGGGCTATCCGGAAGGGCTACTTCGCTGTCATCTCAAAAACCACAATTGTCCAGCACGCTGCTCGGGCAATCACTCAAGTCGGTCTTGGCTTTGTAGGAGCAGGAACGGCGGGCTTGCTCGTCGGTGAGTTAGCCGGACGAGCGGCAGGGGTCACTACTCTCACCCGTACTGCTTGGCCTCAGGTACGCCCCTTGGTCGAGGCCGTGTCTCTTCGGGACCTACGTCTCAGTCTCAGTGAAAATCGCAAGCTGTTGATCTATTCCCTTCCATCCACCCTTATAGACACGATAGTTTCCAACTTACCCGTTCCACTGATCATCGCTCATTACGGTCTGCTGATTGGTGGCCAGTTTGCTTTAGTACAAAGAGTCCTTGCCGTTCCCTTAGGACTCGTTGCTGCCAGTGTGGCAGACACGTTTCACGGAAGCCTAGCGGTGTGCGCCCGTGAGAACCCGAAAGAGCTGTTTAGCACTTTCCGGCGGACAAGTATACTTTTACTCCTGTTGGGCCTCTTGCCGGCCATCATCCTTGCGGTCAGCGGTCGCACCATATTCCAGTTCGCGTTTGGAGCGAAGTGGGCGATAGCCGGTACATTCGCAGCTCTATGTACCCCTTGGTTTCTCATGCAGCTTATAGTCAGTCCACTTAGCCGTCTTGTCTTCGTGCTGAGCGGTCAAGAGCTCAAGCTCATCTACGATGTCGCCATTCTTACAAGCATGACCGGCATAGCCCTGCACACGTTTTACCATCACCTGGGCGTAGTTCACTTGGTCCTTTGGTTCTCCATAGCTAATGCGTTGGCTTACGTGCTCTACTACGCTGTGCTCGCCTGGATCGCTGTACGGGCGACGCCTGGCTCGGGTATTAGCGACGTAGGATAGGTTCCCTCGCAACGCTGCCGCCGCCAACCGGAACCTCCGGGACTCATACTACAGATATCCACCGACCTTGCCCCCTGAACAGCATAGGGGAAGTCCGAAGGGAAGCGCGCATGAACATAACTTATCTCGGGCATGCAGGCTTTATCGTGGAAACGGATCAGTGTGTCGTGATCATGGATCCGTGGCTTTCTCGAGGTGGTGCCTTTGACTCCGCGTGGTTTCAGTTTCCCCGGAACCAGCATCTGGCCCCGTTGGTCCACGAGAAGCTGAAGGATCGCGAGCGGAAGATATTTCTGTATGTCAGTCACGAGCACCAAGATCACTTGGATGTTGAGTTCCTATCCAGCCTTCCAGACCGGAACTTCACGTTGCTCATGCCTGAGTTCAGTCGCACGGCTCTAATGAAACACTTTTCTGACTATGAATGTAACGAGGTCATATTCTTCCGCCATAAGCAACGCATCTCCATACCGGACGGATCCCTGACGCTTTATGTCGACGACTCACAACTCAACCGAGACTCAGCTGTTCTGGTGAGGGCGGGAAGCGATGCTTTCCTCAACATGAATGACTGCAAGCTCTTCGACTCTCTGCCGGAGTTGGTTCGTGAGGAAGGAAGAATACAGGTGTTCGCCTGTCAGTTCTCTGGCGCGACCTGGCACCCTACCTGTTACGACTACCCCCCTGCGCGCTACGAGGCTATCTCACAGCGGAAATCACATGCTAAGTTCGAGACGGTAGCACAGGCAATAGACCTTATCGGGCCCGACGCTTTCATACCCTCGGCCGGACCAGTGTGCTTCTTGGATCCTGAGTTGCTGCATCTGACCTTACAGCCCGTCAATATCTTCCCTCGTGCGAGCAAGGTGATCGAGTTTCTGAAGCACCGCCTGCACAAGAGGGAGACGCTCGTGCCAGAGCTGATGCCCGGAGACGTTCTGGCGACATCGCCCTGTCGAGTAGTAACGCACGCGACCCAGCGGTTTCACGAGGATAGTGCCTTCGCGTACATCACTGAGTATGCCGACTCATATCAGGAGTACTTCCGTGACCGCACCCTTGCTCATGATTTGGTGGATCCGGTAGCGACCATGGCGTCTCTCCGCAGAGAGCTAGAGCACAAGTTGAGCAAACTGAGTCTGGCAGACCGCGTCACAGTGCCGCTCTACTTTTACTCAAACGAAGCTCCGCACCTGATGCTCCGCGTTGACTTCAAGGACAGAGTCGTGGAATACGTCGAGTATATCCGGGACACCAGCTACTTCGAGATAGTTGCACCGGCTTGGCAGATAGAGAGCGTGCTCACCCGCTCCCTCACCTGGGAAGAGTTCTCATTGACCTTTAGAATGCGCCTAAAGCGTGAGCCGGACACCTACGACCCCATTCTCCACGCATTCCTCATTATGGAGAGCGAAGACCTTGAGGGATATTGCAATCTAATCGTTCAGATCGAAGCGCAGGAGGAACGGATCGTCGTCAACTCCGCGGATAAGAGTTACTCCGTGCGGCGGTATTGCCCACATCAAGGTGCCGATCTGTCGTGCGGGTCAGTAGTTGAGGGAAAATTCCTGACGTGCCCGCGACACCGCTGGCAATTCGACCTGTTGAGTGGTGGACAATGCACTTCCAACAACACAAGTATAAAGGCCGTTCCGCTCGTATCAGAGGAAGATAAAGCGGACAAGGCAGGGAGTTTGCCAGTAGCTCGTTGAGAGTCTAAATGTGCTGGATCTCTTGGGAAGCGCCTGAACATCAACCCGATTGAGGACACAGGCGGGACATCAAATATGTGTGGAATCGCGGGGTGCATCACCCAATCCGGAACGAACGTCACCGCCCGGTTTGGGACGGTGTTGCGGCTCCTTGAACATCGAGGGCCTGACGATTCGGGATGGCTGCTATACGCGGGGGGCGAGGTCCGGGCTGGACGGGAATGGCACGGCTGCGACGCACCATGCGAAGTTGCGCTGCTGCATCGGAGGCTTTCAATCCTGGATCTAAGCCTGGCAGGGCGTCAACCCATGGAGAAGAACGGCAGATTCCATGTCGTATTCAACGGCGAGATCTATAACTATCTCGAGTTGAGGAAAGAGCTCGAAGAAACCGGATGCGAGTTCTCATCCAATTCGGACACTGAAGTGCTGCTTGTAGCGTATCAACAGTGGGGGATTCAGGCACTTTCGAGATTTGTCGGGATGTTCGCTCTCGCTATACTCGACACCCACCGCCGCACCGTTCTGCTGGCTCGTGACTTCTTCGGTATAAAGCCGCTCTACTACGCCAGTTCGGATGACGGCTTGGCCTTCGCGTCCGAGTTGACGGCTCTGCAGGAATTAGTGGGTCCCAGACGGCGCGTCGATCCTCACAATCTGCTGCTATATCTACGGCATGGCTTATCCGATCAGGGGTCATCGACTTTGATCGAGGGGATCCGACAATTACCGGCGGCGCACTACCTTGAGATCTCCATTGATAATCCCAATGTGCAGCAGAAGCCGACCTCTTATTGGAGGTCCGATCACCAGTCAGCGAGCGCCTTGTCAATTGAAGACGCCGCCGCGCAACTTCAATCCATGTTCCTGGAGAGCGTTCGCCTTCATCTGAGAAGCGACGTGCCCATCGGAACAGCGCTATCCGGTGGCGTGGACTCATCATCCATTGTGGCATGTATGAGGAAGCTGGAACCGGAGCTTGAGATCCATGCAATAAGTTACATTGCACAGGACTCTCGATTAAGCGAGGAGAAATGGATCGATATTGCAGGTGATGCATGTAGAGCAAACGTCCATAAGGTTCGACCCCGCCCATTCGATTTCGTAGAAGATCTTGAAGCGCTCATGCGGACACAACAGGAACCCTTCGGGGGTACAAGCGTATATGCCCAATATCGAGTCTTTCGAGCGGCGCAGGAGCAGGGAATCAAAGTAATGTTGGATGGGCAAGGAGCGGACGAGCTACTTGGAGGCTACCGATATTGCATCAGTGCCCGTTTCGCTTCCCTCATTCGGAGACGAAGGTTTGGAGACGCGTTCGTTCTTCTCCGAGGGGCTTCTAGGTCACCGAACACTGATGCCCTCTGGTTACTGCTCTGCAGTGGAGACTACCTACTACCCCAATCTGTCCAAACGCCCCTGCGCGCCTTTATCGACAAAGATCTTACCCCGAAGTGGGTCAAAGCCTCCTGGTTCAGGCGACATGGGGTAGATGCAACAAATGTAAGTTATTGCGAGGGGCCCGACGTGCTCAAACACACCCTGACGCGTGCACTCTCAAAAACAAGCCTGCCCCACCTGCTGCGATACGAGGACCGGAATTCAATGGCCTTTTCTGTTGAGAGCCGTGTTCCTTTCCTGACCTCCAATCTCGCAGAATTCTTGTCGTCCCTACCGGAAGAATATCTTATCGATCGTCACGGATCGACCAAAACGGTGTTTCGGATGGCGATGCGAGGCATCGTTCCGAATTGCATTCTCGATCGCCGCGACAAGATCGGATTCGCTACTCCTGAGCGGGAGTGGCTAAAAGCAGTGGATGGTTGGGTAAGTCTGCTTTTAGCGGATGAGATGACTGCGGCCCTGCCGTTTCTGGATGTTCCGATGATTCGTGCGCAATGGGCAGCCATTCTGCGGGGGCAGCAGGCTTTCGATAGCCGCGTGTGGCGTTGGCTCAACGTCATTCAATGGTCAGCTCAGTTCCAGTTGCAATACGACTAAGCATAAGCGGGTGGATACGTCTTTGGCATGTCTCCGCTTGAACGCTCAGTTCGAAGGGTCCTAGGAAACACAAACCTGTGATGCTAAACATAACTCCGCCCTGCAGAGTTCCGTTCTGATCCTGATTGCCGTGCTGCCAGTGTTCAGAAAGGATTGCCGGAAGGAATGGAAGAGTTGTCTCACGAAGTACCAAATGCCTTGGGCAAGGAGAAGACAAATGAAGAAGGAAATAAAACGGGTCGCGGTTGTGGGTGGAGCCGGGTATCTGGGAAGCACGTTGTGTGCTCACCTTGTCGGGATGGGCTTCGATGTACTATCAATTGATGCACATTGGTTCGGCGATGATGCCTTGCAGCCATTGGCTGGCAACCCGGCTTTTACAAGCAGAAGAATAGATGTGCCTGACTCGCATCAGATGCTTCCGCTTCTTCGCGGGTGCGATGCTGTCATTTGGGCGGCGGGCCTGGTGGGTGATCCCGCATGCGACATCGACCTGGAATTCACCTACAACTGCAATTACCGGAGTACGGTAGCGCTGGCCCACATTTGTAAGTGGCTGGGAATCGGCACCTTTATCTTCACTTCAAGCTGCAGCGTGTACGGCCGATCGGGCTACGGAGTTACTTACCTCAACGAGGAATCGAGTACCTGCCCGCTCTCTTGCTACGCCCAGGATAAGCTAGCGTGTGAACGAGCATTGCGCTCTATGGCTGACGATTCGTTCCATCCCACCATCCTAAGGCTCTCCACGCTCTTTGGTTGGTCGAATCGGATGCGTTTTGACCTCGTCGTGAATGTCCTTACAGCAAGAGCGTGCAAGGGAGAGGTGTTGGAAATCTGTGGTGGAGGTCAAAGGCGGCCATTTCTTCACGTAAAAGATGCCGCAGCCGCGTTTGGGAGTGTTCTCTGCTCGGACATCTCCTCTGTATCCAATGTGATCTTCAACGTCGGTTGCGACGAAAACAATCACTGCATCATCGACGTAGCAGAAATGGTCCACTCGGCCGTACCATCGGTGCGATTGACGATGATGTCGGAGTCCGTCGACCAGCGGGACTATGAGGTCGACTTTTCCAAAATAACGCGGACGCTCGGATATAAGGTCAACTGCTCGGTGCCAGACGGAATCGCGCAGATGCGTGAAAGGATGTCTGAGGCCAATGGGATCAACATCGCGGATGCTCTTTACAGCAATGAGAAGCGCACCCGTGAACTCATTCGACAAAGTGTCAACAACGACTTCCGGAGTCTTTCCGCTAAACTCAATGTTGTAGAGACCGCGGTGTAGTCGATCGCGTATGCAGTTGGGCTGGAGTGCTCATACTCCTATGCTTCTAAGGTTCCATATAGTTAGTGCGGCGTTGTTGTTCGTCGTTGCTCCGGGGCTTGGTCGATCGTCGCTGGCCTTGATGGAGCGTCATCCATCCCGAACAACGAAGCGGACCGGGACCGTATATTACGTGAGTGGGACTGGGAGTGACGGTAGTTCTGGCAGTGCGTCGTCTCCGTTTGCGAGTATTCAGCATGCGGACGGTGTGGTGAAGCCGGGGGATACGGTGGTGGTGCTGGACGGAACGTATATGGGAGATATCACTCTTTCCGCGAGCGGCACCTCTGGCAATCCCATCACGTACAAGGCCCAGAATCAGTGGAAGGCCAAGCTGGTTGGAACCGGGACGGGCGATGGTTCGACCGTCATCGGAGTGACGGGCGCCCATGTGGTGGTTCAGGACTTCGACATTACCGGAAGCGACGCCAACGGTATTATCCTCGCGTCCGCCGGGAGATCCGCCAGCTACAACCAGGCGGTCAGAAACTACGTCCACGACATGGTGACACCCTGTGATTCCAACAGCGGCACCGCCATCTCGAGTGGCGGTGGCGATAACTACAGCGGTATCAGCCACAACGATATCCTTGGTAACTTCGTCGTCAACATCACCCCCTACAACGGATGCCCGGGCGGACATGCCGCGAGCGGCATCTACGCCCAGACGCCCTTCGCCGTGGTCGCGAACAACATCGTGATCAACGCCGGTACCGATATCCAGACATGGCATGCGGCTACCAATATCACCATCTTCGGGAATACCACCATCGGCGGTGTCGTTGGCATCACCCTGGGCGCCGGCGACTCCCCCGGCGGAATCACCAACGACTACAGCCTGGTGCAGAACAACATCTCCATCAACGCCTCCGGCGTCGGTCTCCAGGAACACGGAACCACCGGAGTACACAACCAGTTCGTGCACAACCTCGTGTTCGGCAACTCCACCAACGTAGAACTCCTCAACGGCCACGTCGACACAGGTCTCATCCAGGCAGATCCCAAGTTCGTCAACAACACCGGAACAGCAGCAGGTGACTACCAACTCACCTCCAGCTCCCCGGCACGTGGAGCCGGTCTCGCACTCCCAGGTATCCCAAACGACTACCTCGGAGCACAACGACCACAATCCGGAACCACAGATATTGGCTCACATGCGGGTCCGCAGCGAATTGTGCTTAGAGACAAACGACAAGCCGGTGTGAGTGCGCGCCGACGCAACAGGTCACCGAAGCTAAGCCCCTAACTCTCGATCTGAGGAGATCGGCTGATCGATACGAAGCCCTTTCAAGCAGCTTCTCTCCTGTCCAGATCTCATAGAGGGTGGTTAGCTTAGTAGGTGGTCGCCGGATACTACAATGATGCAATTTTCGTTAACCGAGAGTTGGAACAAAGGTGCGACAGTGTGCGCTTCTGTTGCACTGTTGGGCTTGTTCTCGGCCCTACTCCTCTTCGCGCTGGGCTGGGGCATCGAACCGCTCTACGTGCTTGTGATCGCAACATGTGTCCCCATTGCCGCTCTAGTTATGGAGAAGTGGCCCATCGTCCTGCTGGCGGGTCTGTTGTATGTAGGAGAATTCAAGACCGTCCCTGCGCAAGGGATAGAGCTGACCGATCCAACGATGGTGGCGCTTCTTTTACTCTGTTGCGCTATCGCTCTCAGAATCGTGCTCCTGTTTACGCGACGCAGTTCTTGGACGATCGCGCGGTTATTCACAGGACAGACCGCAGTCATCACCCTCTTCGTATTGTTTTCCGCAGTGTTGGCTCTCGGCCTGTTGTACACCGAATCGCGGGAGGCCGGAGTCAAAGTTGCACGCTTTGAAACCTTCGAGATTCTCATGTTTTTGGCCCCCCTGCTTTTGATAAAAGACAAGAGAGACTTACGGCAATTACTTGCTCTTTGCACGGTCCTGAGCATCATCCTCAGCATTCAAGTGTTCATCGGTCTGTTACACCCCTCAGAACTTGTCTTGAGCGGAAATGAAGATATCAGCAAGATAGGCGTCAGTGAGCTGATTGGGTTCGCTCTCCTCTTTTGCCTCTATGCAAAGCCTCTCGGCTCAGGTCTTCTGGGCTATGCCTGTATTGTCACACTAATATGTGGGCTCGTCGCATGTGTCACGCGTACGGCGCTCATAGCTACGCTTGCTACTCTTGTGATAAGTGCATTCGTGATCCGGAGCCGTAACAGTTTTTCTCGTAAACGGATACTTTTGGGAATGGCTATCGCTTTCGCCGTTGCCGTCCCCACGCTCTTCTGGTTGATGAAAGTACCAGCTGCACAGAATAAGTTACGATGGAAGATCGGCGAGTTGTCATCCCTGGCATCAGGTGCAACCGTCTCAACCGGAACGATCACCTCAAGGCTTGATTTCTATCGTTCAGCACTAGATGCCTTCGAACAACATCCTATTCTGGGATTGGGCGTAGGCGGCTGGAGCATCTCTTATTACAACCAGGATGTTCTTCACTACCCTCACAACTTCCTGCTCGAAGTGGGTGCCGAACAAGGCCTGGCAGGTTTGATTCCCCTGATAGCTTTGTTAGTACTTCTGTTCCGGTCTTCATTGAGAGCATTGCGTGCTGATGGTGAGCTATCCTTTACATTCCCGACACTGGTGTTTTGCATCGCTTACAACTTGATGACCGGCAATGTAGAGTCGCGCCAGTTCTGGTTCGTCTGCGGGTTGACAGCCGCCGCGGCTCGAATATCTTTATTAACCGTCTTGACCCGGCATGAAAGGGAGAGCACCAGCGTCGCTGAATTGACGCTGATGCCCTCCGTGTTTTAGCGAACAGTCAGAGTGACTGAGCCCCAGTCTGTGGCGCCTGAGGAACTGATACCCGTGATCTTGTAGGTTGTAGTTGTCGTGGGGCTTACCGTCATAGAGCCGCCGAGCGCCACCGCTTTTCCATTCAGCGTCGCCTTGACGGCGTTCCTGGTTGCCCAGGTGAGCACCGCAGATTGTCCGCGCGAAAGGGAGGTGTTGGTGGCGCTAATACCCGCCGCGACGGTGCCGGAGGCCACCGTGATGGTCACTGAGCCCCAGTCTGTGCTGCCGTTGGAACCTGTTCCAGTGATTCGGTAGGTCGTCGTGCTGGTGGGTCGAACTGTCGTGGATCCGTTCAAAGCCACCGGAGTTCCATTTAGGTTCGCCGAGACGGCATTCCTCGTCGCCCAAGTAAGGACAACGGGCTGGCCACTGGAAATAGACGTTGCGCTTGCACCAATGCCCGCGGCAACGACGCCGGTGGTTGGCTGGTTTACCGTGATCGTCACAGACTGAGTTCCGCTTGTGCCTGTGGAGGTGGTACCCACGATCGTGTAGGTTGTAGTCGACGTGGGCTGAACAGTGAGCGAACCACTGAGCGCAACCGATGCTCCGTTCAACGTAGCGGCCACGGCACCTTTAGTCGTCCAGGTTAAGGTGGAAGTCTGACCGCTTGAGATGGTGGTCGCACTCGCGCTGATGCCCGAGGTCACGGTAGCGGCTTGGGGAACTGGAGTTCCACCGAAGATGCAGCCGCCGATATCTGTGGTTCCGGATTGTGGTCGTTGTGCTCCGAGGTAGTCGTTTGGGATACCTGGGAGTGCGAGACCAGCTCCACGCGCCGGGGAGCTGGAGGTGAGTTGGTAGTCACCTGCTGCTGTTCCGGTGTTGTTGACGAACTTGGGATCTGCCTGGATGAGACCTGTGTCGACGTGGCCGTTGAGGAGTTCTACGTTGGTGGAGTTGCCGAACACGAGGTTGTGCACGAACTGGTTGTGTGCTCCGGTGGTTCCGTGCTCCTGGAGACCGACACCGGAGGCGTTGATGGAGATATTGTTCTGCACCAGGCTGTAGTCGTTGGTGATTCCGCCGGGGGAGTCGCCGGCGCCCAGGGTGATGCCAACGACACCGCCGATGGTCGTATTTCCGAAGATGGTGATATTGGTAGCCGCATGCCATGTCTGGATATCGGTACCGGCGTTGATGACGATGTTATTCGCGACCACGGCGAAGGGCGTCTGGGCGTAGATGCCGCTCGCGGCATGTCCGCCCGGGCATCCGTTGTAGGGGGTGATGTTTACGACGAAGTTACCAAGGATATCGTTGTGGCTGATTCCGCTGTAGTTATCGCCACCGCCACTCGAGATGGCGGTGCCGCTGTTGGAATCACAGGGTGTCACCATATCGTGGACGTAGTTTCTGACCGCCTGGTTGTAGCTGGCGGATCTCCCGGCGGACGCGAGGATAATACCGTTGGCGTCGCTTCCGGTAATGTCGAAGTCCTGAACCACCACATGGGCGCCCGTCACTCCGATCACGGTCGAACCATCACCCGTCCCGGTGCCAACCAGCTTGGCCTTCCACTGGTTCTGGGCCTTATACGTGATGGGATTGCCAGAGGTGCCGCTCGCGGAAAGAGTGATATCTCCCATATACGTTCCGTCCAGCACCACCACCGTATCCCCCGGCTTCACCACACCGTCCGCATGCTGAATACTCGCAAACGGAGACGACGCACTGCCAGAACTACCGTCACTCCCAGCTCCACTCACGTAATATACGGTCCCGGTCGGGGACTGGGCGTTTGCGTTGCTCGTTGCTACAAGAGAAAACCCGGCTGCCAGGAAGGCACCGGCGAATAAAGTTGGATAGAAAACATTGCGCGTCTTGACACTTGAAAGCATGGGTATCCTTATGCCTGCGCTTAGCAGGTCTCGCCGGCAAAATCGCCAGAGTCTAGAAGGCACACTCGTCGGCTACTACTGCGTTGTGCAGGAGCAACGACGTGGTAGTCGGTCTATAGGGCTGGACTACTCAGTTTGCTCGTCTTCAGATCGCAAGGGGACGTAGCGATCTTCGAGATCGGGCATAAGCGCCACAGGGTCTTGGGTTTGGGGGTACTTCGGGGGAGGGAGGGGAGGGGAGGGCCTAACAGCATGCGGCATCGTACGAAACGTTCTCCTTCACTGAGTAGAGCCTGTCCGCGGGTAACTCCGGGCAACCGTCACACACGTTCAGTGTGAAGAAATGCACAGGTACCTTCGCCAAGCTTGGGGAGGTCACACCTTCTCTTTCGGGAAAGAAGGTCTTACGTCTAACCTTAGGAAACCAAGCTACATAGCGACGGCAGCTCTCCGCAGAGGGAGAGAGAAGAAATCAGGAGAAATGTTGGTTGTGGAAGAGGGCTTTGCCACTTCCAAACTGGTTATTATGTGCAACACCACCGACGGTAAGTGATTCGATCGTCGATCGCAATGGCACGGAAGTAGCAGACGACCAACTGCCGTCCCAGCCGCGTCTCTGGCTCGAACCCCAAAGCGGAGTCCTCGCTGGATTCAGTAAACGCAAGACCACAAAGATGATGTGTGAGCGCCGCACGTACATCGAACACAAATCGATGAGACACCTGGCCTGAAACATATTCGCCATCCACACGAGTTTACACCAGTTCGATTAGGTAAGTAGCCGATCAACTGAACATCCCATGGACCTGAAGAGTGTCAGCCTGATCTTCGGGTGAGACTTCACTTCGTGCTATCTCAACCAAATGCTAGTCGATGAACGGAGTGACTGTGAACGCTGACGCGGACGTAATGGAACGGACCAGCAACAGCTATCTGTTCGCTCAAGTGCCTGAAGGAAGCGACAGCACACCTCTCCCTTATTTTGCTGCGGAGATGACACCGACCTCGTGGGGACGTTATTGGCGAACCCTGAAGCCATTGCGGCTCTCGCAGCTCCGCTACCTCATTCAACACCGTACATTGGGCCGCAACCGCCTGAATCGTTGGGCGGATGCTGAGGTGTCCGTAGCTGATTACAAAATACCTCAGGCGATGTCCGAGTGGGAGCCCCACATAGCCCGCCAAATTATCGAATTAGGTGATGTGCGCTTCGTGCGGGATAAACAGGACGCGGAAATCGATCTACCCTGGTGGCGTTGCGAGATCGGGCGGAGAGAAATATTCAACGCGAGCTACTGCGAATTCTTGAACGTCGACCTCACTGGAGTAATGGATCGGGATCTACTTCGGAAATCAGTCCAACTAGCACTTAGCTGGTGCAATCAAAATCCCTCTGGCCATGAGATGGGGTGGCACCCCTTCTTCCTTTCCCTGCGCATTGTGAATTGGTTGAAATACCTGATGAGAAACTCGGCCGCCGCAGAGAAGCTGGGAGAAGGCGCTCACCTTCAGCGGGTGATGTCGAGTCTTCGGATCCAGGTGCTTTCGCTTGAGAGCCGCCTGGAAAGAGAGCTGCTGGCCAATCATCTCCTCAAAAACGCGAAGGCCCTGATCTTTGCGGGTTCGTGGCTCAACGCACCAGAAAGCCCGCGGTGGAGAAAACTCGGCGAGCGTCTTCTGCGCGAACAGATCTCCGAACAGATACTTCCAGACGGCGGACACATAGAGCGATCGCCGATGTATCACACCTGGATCCTCGATCATATGATCGATATCCGAAATCTATTCCTAAGTCGGCCTCCCGATGACGCGCGCTGTGCCCGCGATGTCGCTGATTGTATCGATCGCATGGCTCGGTACCTGGCTCAGATTACCCATCCAGATGGAGAGATTCCACTTCTCAACGACTCCCAACTGGGTGTGACTCGGCCAACTGCACAAGTATTGGCAGAATCGGGCTTGGCCCCGAATGAGCCGAATGTTAGCGAAACCGAGCTCCGCGTGCTAAACGACTCCGGTTATGGCGTGCTTCGAGATAGGAGTTCCAATAGCTTTCTCATCTTCGACTGTGGCCCTCTCGGGCCCGAATACCAGCCTGGGCACGGTCATTGCGACGTACTAACCTATGAACTAAGTCTGCAAGGTCAAAGAGCTATTGTTGACACCGGGGTAAGCTCCTACGAGCCTAGCCCCGAACGTCACTACGAGCGCTCTACAGCTGCTCACAACACGGTCCGTGTCGATGGCCAAGAGCAGGCTGAGATCTGGGCCAGTTTCAGGGTGGGGCGTCGTCCTTCGGTAAGCCGGATACAAAGCGGAAGCTTCAATGAGGGACAGTTCGTACAGGGCGAACACTTTGGATACCGGCATCTCGGTATAAGTCACTCCCGAGCCATCGTTCATCAATCCGCGGAGTCCTGGATCATCATCGATCGCCTCCGCGGAAACGGAAGGCATAAGCTGGAATCCTTCATACACTTTCATCCATCGATACGGCTTGGTCCCGTCGATGCATCACTTGGTGCCGGCGACGACGGTCTTATTCCGCGCGCTTCCTTCACGATTGGTGGGGTCGAATACGTTCTGTACATGTCAGGGCAGGGCACCGTCCTTCAGACGGAGGCTTGGTACTCTCCCGGTTTCGCGATCCGTCAGCCCCAGGCTGTCATCCATTGGATGAACGAGGACGAGCTTCCGGTCACGATGCTGTATGCCATAACAAGGAAGGACGCACCGCCAAACATCCTTGCTTCTCTAACAGATCCTGCGGGTGTGAGAATAAATAACAATCTCATCAAGCTTTGAAATAGTCGCCATCTCTTGACCTTAGGCGGTGTACTGATCCGCACGAGGGTATTGCTGCGTTTATGAGCTGATTTTCCTCAGATCAACTGCCCCAAATTCGAGGCAACGCATATTACTTGCTTGCGTCCACTAGTCTCTCGGTGTAGTGTACGAGGCCCAGCAACGCAAATAGTTCGGCCACAATCGATGTTCGGATCGGAAGGAGTTTCAAAATGACCGCCCGATATCGTGCCTCACTGCTACAGATACAGACTAATTCAGCTCGGGACAAGCGACTCACGTTGAGACGGCCGATTCGCGGTCAGCTCCATCTCTTGATAGTCGCTGTCTTATGCAGCTTGGGGATGGCGCTGTTCGGAAATAACGCGGCCCTGGCACAAGCGCCGGCTGCTGGGATCAGTGCGAGCGCGACCTCCATAGCAGCCGGGAGCAGTGTCACGCTCACGTGGAATACGATCAACTGCGTTCGCGCTGACCTGAACGGAACGTCAGTGGCTTTGCACGGATCACAGGTCGTCTCGCCTACCACCACAACCACATATCGCATAACAGGCTATAACTCAGCCGGCGCGAGTGACTGGGGTGAAGTAGTTATCACCGTAACCTCTAATCCAGCCCCCACCGCAACGATTTCGGCAAATCCAGCCAGCATCGCAACGGGTGCTAGCTCGACGCTCACATGGACCTCAACCAATGCGGTCAGCGCCACATTGAACGGCGCTACAGTCGCCGTCAACGGATCGCAGGCAGTCTCACCCACCTCCACGACCACGTACAACCTCGTCGTCACCAGCTCCTCAGGCGCAACTGCGACGGCAAGCGCAACCGTCACCGTGAGTGCGAGTGGACCGCCGGGTGCTGGCATTAGTGCGAGCGCGACATCCATTCCAGCCGGTGGCAGCGTCACGCTCACGTGGAATACGATCAACTGCGTTCGCGCTGACCTGAACGGCACGTCAGTAGCTTTGCACGGGTCACAGGTAGTCTCGCCAACCGCAACGACCACGTATCGGATCACAGGCTATAACTCATCCGGCGCAAGTGACTGGGGCGAAGTCGTCATCACCGTCACCAACGCTCCAACCGCTACGATCTCTGCGAATCCAACGAGTATCGCCACGGGCGGCAGCTCGACGCTGACGTGGACCTCGACCAACGCAGTCAGCGCCACATTGAACGGCGCTACCGTTGCAGTAAACGGGTCGCAGGCGGTCTCACCGACCGCCACGACCACGTATAACCTCATCGTCACCAGCTCCTCAGGTGCGACTGCGACGGCAAGTGCAACCGTCACCGTAACCTCCGTCCCTCCGCCCACAGCAACGATCTCTGCAAATCCCACGAGTATCGCCACGGGTGCCAGCTCAACGCTGACGTGGACCTCAACCAACGCAGTCAGTGCCACACTGAACGGCGCTACCGTTGCACTTAACGGATCGCAGGCGGTCTCACCGACCGCCACGACCACGTATAACCTCGTCGTCACCAGCTCCTCAGGTGCAACTGCGACGGCAAGCGCAACCGTCACCGTAACCTCGGTCCCACCGCCCACAGCAACGATCTCTGCAAATCCCACGAGTATCGCCACAGGTGCCAGCTCGACGCTGACGTGGACCTCGACCAACGCAGTTAGCGCCACACTAAACGGCGCTACCGTTGCCGTCAACGGGTCGCAGGCAGTCTCACCCACTGCCACCACCACGTACAAACTCATCGTCACCAGCTCCTCAGGCGGAACTGCGACGGCAAGCGCAACCGTCACCGTAACCTCCGTCCCACCGCCTACGGCTGCGATCTCTGCAAGTCCGGCCAGCATCACCACGGGTGCCAGCTCGACGCTCACATGGACCTCGACCAACGCAGTCAGCGCCACACTGAACGGCGCTGCAGTTGCAGTCAACGGATCGCAGGCGGTCTCACCCACGTCCACGACCACGTATAACCTCATCGTCACCAGCTCCTCAGGCGCAACTGCGACGGCAAGCGCAACCGTCACCGTAACCTCCGTCCCACCGCCTACGGCTGCGATCTCTGCAAGTCCGGCCAGCATCACCACGGGTGCCAGCTCGACGCTCACATGGACCTCGACCAACGCAGTCAGCGCCACACTGAACGGCGCTGCAGTTGCAGTCAACGGATCGCAGGCGGTCTCACCCACGTCCACGACCACGTATAACCTCGTCGTCACCAGCTCCTCAGGCGCAACTGCGACGGCAAGCGCAACGGTCACCGTTACCGCGAGTGGGCCGCCGGCTGCTGGCATCAGTGCGAGCGCGACATCCATTCCTGCCGGTGGCAGCGTCACGCTCACGTGGAATACGATCAACTGCGTTCGCGCTGACCTGAACGGCACGTCCGTGGCTTTGCACGGGTCACAGGTAGTCTCGCCAACCACCACGACCACCTATCGCATCACTGGCTATAACTCGGCCGGTGCCAACGACTGGGGCGAAGTCGTCATCACCGTCACCAACGCTCCAACCGCTACGATCTCTGCGAATCCAACGAGTATCGCCACAGGCGGCAGCTCGACGCTGACATGGACCTCAACCAACGCAGTCAGCGCCACACTGAACGGCGCTACCGTTGCAGTAAACGGGTCGCAGGCAGTCTCACCCACCGCAACGACCACCTACAACTTCATTGCCACCAACTCCTCAGGCGCTACCGCCACGGCCAGCGCAACTGTAACGGTGACAGCGACAGGTCCATCAACCACCGGCCAATGGACATCCGTTCAGACCTGGCCATTCATGGCTGCGCATGCTCACCTTCTCGCCACTGGCAAGGTGCTCTTCTGGCCATCCTTCGCGAACGGAAACAATCCCACCTTGTGGGATCCTGCAGCAAACACCTTCAGCACTCCGCCGCCAGCGGCCTACAATATCTTCTGCAGCGGCCACTCCTTCCTGTCAGATGGGCGGCTGTTCGTCACCGGTGGACATGCTGGAAACAATAGCGATGGTCTGATCTATAGCTCCGTCTACGATCCCGTGCAGAACAAGTGGACACAGATGGCTAACATGAACGACGCACGCTGGTATCCCACGAACACCACGCTTCCAAACGGGGATGTTCTCGTTGTCTCGGGCTACACGGTCACCGGCACCTTCAACACACTTCCCCAGGTTTGGAGCCCATCGACAAACACCTGGCGCAATCTCAGCAGCGCGCAACTGATGCTGGCACTCTACCCGTGGATGTTTGTGGCTCCGAATGGCCAGGTCTTCAACGCCGGAGATGCGGATGATGCACGATCGTCCACCATCACCTCCCGATATCTGGACACCAGTGGGACCGGTGCCTGGACACCCGTCGGGAGCTACAACTATCAGGGTCTGCGCGACTATGGCTCGGCAGTCATGTTCGATGGAAAGGTGCTGATTGCGGGTGGAGATGGAGCAGGAACAGGACCAGCAACAAACACCGCCGAAATCATTGACCTCAACGCAGCCAATCCCGCCTGGAAATACACAGGTTCCCTGGCAGTTGCGCGCAGGCAGCTCAATATGACACTTCTTCCCGATGGCCAGGTGCTAGCCACGGGCGGGAGCGGTGGTGGAGGGTTTGATAATCAGAACTCGCCGATTTACCCCGCGGAGATGTGGAATCCCACCACAGGGACCTGGTCCACGATGGCCAGCATCACTGTGTACCGCGGGTACCACTCCACGGCTCTGCTGCTTCCCGATGGCCGGGTTCTCTCCGCAGGAGGAGAGCAGACCGGAGCGAGTGCGGAGATCTTCTCTCCCCCTTACCTGTTCAACGGCGCCAGACCAACGATAAGCTCCGCCCCCGCGACCGCCAAATACAACACCACTTTCTTCGTCGGTACACCCGACGCGGTGAATATCAAACAGGTGACCCTGATCCGGCTTGGATCAGTAACACATTCATTCGGTCAGAACCAACGGCTCAACCACCTGCAGTTCGCGCAAGCAACCGGGGGCTTGAAGATCACTGCACCGGTAAACGGGAATATTGCTCCTCCGGGTCATTACATGTTGTTCATCCTGAACAGCAAAGGGGTACCGTCGATCTCGGCAATTGTGCAAATCACAAAGTAGAACTGGACGGCAGTTCCCCTGAAAGGAGAAAACGATGAAAACGAACGGTAGGATCCGCATGTTCTTATCGTCGGTCGTCCTGCTATCTGCAACATGTCCACAGCTGGGGGCGCAAACCTACACGCTCGTCGATCTCACGGCCCTTCTTGGCGGAAGTACCATCGCCAAGAAGATCAACTTGGCTGGGCAGGCAGTCGGGCAGTCAGGAGCCCTCTATGGGGAGCACACGCGAGCCTTTGTCTGGACGGCCGGCAATCTGCTCGACCTGGGGACCTTGCCCGGTGGTGACTACAGCTCAGCCTTTGATATCAACAGTCGTGGAGCCGTAGTCGGCGATTCCAATACGGATAAAAATATTCGCGGCTTCTTCTGGGATCCCATATCAGGCTTGCTCGACATCGGAACTCTATCCGGTGATACAGGAAGCAGGGCATTCGGGGTCAACGACTCAGACCAGGTAGTAGGCTTTTCAAGCGGCTCCCATGGAATAACTGCGTTTATCTGGCAAAAAGGCAAGGCGATGTCCAGCTTGGGCACGCTCTCTGGCGGCAACACCAGCGAGGCACTGGACATCAACAACGCCGCATCTGTCGTCGGCTTCTCGACTGTCGCTTCTGGAGATAGGCACGCATTCATCTGGACCGCCGCCTCGGGAATGAAAGATCTGGGTACACTGCCCGGACGCCCCGCTAGCGAGGCTCACAAGATCAATAATGCCGGCGCCGTAATCGGTAAGTCCACGGGGCCGGGCGGTAGCCGCGCCTTTATTTGGACGGCCGCATCTGGAATGACAGATCTCGGAAGTCTCGACGGCAACACGAGCACGGCGCTGGACGTCAGTAGCAGTCAGGAGGTCGTGGGCATCTCCACCTCTGCGATGGGAGGGCACGCCTTTCGCTGGCTACCAGGTGCAGGTATGCAGGATCTCAATTCGCTCATACCGTCAGACTCCGGAGTCATACTTACGTCGGCAACCGGAGTCAGTGACTATGGATGGATCGTGGCTGTCGGTGCAGTCACAACGGATCACAGCCAGATACTTGAGCTGGATGACACTCACCAGCATGCGGCTCAACTACACGCATTCATCCTTATCCCAAACTCCTGAAACGCTTATGTCCTTGCCTACGTGACCGCCCGATCGAGATGGACATAACCACCATCCACAACGATCTGCTGTCCCGTCGTGTGAGCAGAGAGCGTCGGCGATAAAAGAAACGTCACCGTGGCGGCAATCTCCTCAGGTGTTGTAAACCGTCTCCCAAGCGGAACCTTTCGGGCAATCTCGGCGGCAGCCTCTTCTGGATTGGCCTTGGTCTGCAGCCAGTCGCGATAAAGAGGTGTCATCACCTCCGCCGGAAGTACCGCGTTTACCCGGATCCCAAAAGGAAGAAGCTCCACGGCCCACTCGCGAGTAAGCGAAAGCTGTGCGCCCTTGGCTGCGGCGTATCCGGAGGTGCCCCCCTGTCCCGTCAACGCAACCTTGGAACTTATATTGACGATGGAACCGCGTGACGTCTTCAGCGCTGGTAGGGCGAGCTTCGCGAGCAGAAAGCAGTGAATGAGATTGCGCTCGAGACTCGCTCTGAAGTCTCTGGTTGTACCGTGCTGGAGGCTGACACTATCGTTCACGCCTGCATTATTTACCAGACCATCTAGGCCCCCATACCTTTTACTGATCGTCTGGAACACCGCCTTGCAGGCCGCCTCGTCGCCCAGTTCTACATCGTGGAAGTCCAAGGCAGCATTGGTAGACCGCATCTCGTCCACAAACCTGACGGTCTCGGGTGTCACACGGCTTAGCACAATCACCTTCGCACCCTCAGCAAGGCAGCTTCTCGAGATAGCTGCACCGATCCCGGATGCTCCTCCCGAGATCATGATCACCTTGTCGTCCAGTCCCAAATTCATCGCATGCTCCAATAAAAAGGTGAGTTCGCAATATTCAAACACTCGAAGTCCGTGAGAGAAAAGTCCTCGCTGAATTTGTACACTCGCTTGGCACCGGACATCCCCTCATCCTACAGTCCCGACGTCAATGTTCCGCTTTGCGTCGAAGCTGTAAGCTAAGCTCACGTGACGGGGAGTGATATGAAAACGGGTTTAAGTACGCGCGTGCTGCTGATATGTGGAATGACTATCTCAGCCCTGGTCACGGGCGCCGGGCAGACAGCAGAGAAGAAGATGAACGCAGTAAGAGCAGCGTTGGATTCAGCAGGCGTAGAGGAGCCGACGGCGCAGACGGAGGGGGACGAGTACACGCGGTACGATCTGCTCGCCGTCGAGACGCACAGCTTTCGCATCGACTACGAGGTCACCGCCACTCGGTCTGGCGCTTCGGTCTTCTATAACCCCATTCGGAAGGGAAGCGTAGCTACAGACGAGGCAGTGTATGACGCGATGACAGGTCATCCTGTGCACTTCGATGTTGTAAGCGGAGCGGAAGCGAGAAAAGATCCGCTGATGGCAGGAGCCGACCTCGACACCGATTACATCCGCGTGAAGCTCGCACGACCGGTGCCGCCCGGTGGAGAGGGTCGCGTACGGATCGTCAAAACCTACACAGACCCGAAGAGTTACTTCCTCGACGGAACCAAAATCGTCTTCAAGCGTCCCCTTGGAATCCATCGGAACAGAATCGTGCTGCCCGCCGGTTACGAGGTCGTGGGTTGCAACGTCCCATCGCAGATCCTTTCGGAGCCGGATGGACGGGTCGGCGTAAGCTTCATGCATGCGGGTTCGGGTGAGGCTCCGCTGATACTGCAAGGCATGCGAGGCGCGCAGACCGGCAAGGCCGCGCAACCTCACCCTCCGACAAAGGCGAGGAGTTGGGAGGCGCCCTTCGAAGGCGAGACCGAGACCGCAAGGCTCAGCGAGCGGGCTCACCAGGACCGCAAGATCGTGTACATGCTGCAACCGCCTGAGACCAGCGCATTCGACCTCTACCACGACTACACGGAGACACGGCAGGGTATGGAACGGTATGTCAACGTGGTCCGGTCCGGCAGCAGGGTCTCGGATCCCTGGGCCTACGTTCTCGACACCGGCGAGCAGCTGCCCACACGTGTCATGACCGGCCGGGAGATCAACGCGGCGAAGATCGATGCCGGGGAGCCCGTGCAGGCATCAACCCAGGCTGTGGTCATCTCCTACAAGCCCGTGGTTTCCGGAGAGACACTCAGGCTCAGGATCGGTGAGACCTACACCGCCCCGTCCAGCTACCGCCTCGATGGCGATGAGCTTGTCTTTGATCGCAGCCTCGGCCGGCCACGCAACGCCGTGATCCTGCCCTCTGGCTGGTATCTGACGGCAAGCACTGAGCCCGCAACCGTCAGTCAGCAGGCCGATGGTCGCATCCGCGTCGACTACTGGAACGATCGCCCGGAGGCAGTTGACGTCCTGCTCAAAGCAAAGCGCAGGTTCGCTCTCGAAAAATGAGCCGCGATCGGGAGCGATCTTACTTCCTTCTTTGTGAGCAGAACCCTGGGACGCCCGCTTCATCGGACCTTCTGTTGTAAGCTCAGCATCGCACTCGATTTGCACTTGCCGGTCGCGGCTATAACTCCCTCCGAAGGGCTTCAAACATGATTGGTCGCTTCTCTCCCCTCTGCACTACCGCTCTCGCGGTCATCCTCGCAGCGGCTCTCATACCGTTAGGTCAAGCTCAGGCCCCGCATCCGCTCACACCTGCTGATCAGCGGCACGTCGACGAGCTCGTTCACAAGATGACGCTCGATCAGAAGCTCGACTACATCGGAGGGACAGGCTTCGCGATCCGCGCCGTTCCCTCGCTCAATCTGCCCGCGCTCCAGATGTCAGACGGTCCTTATGGCACACGTTCAAACGCTGGTTTCCCATCCACCACCTACGCCGCTGGCATCGGTCTGGCTGCGACCTGGGATCGCGAGCTGGCGTCCCGTGTAGGCGCCGGGATCGGCCGCGATGCCCGTGCCCGCGGAGTCCATTTCATGCTCGGCCCCGGCGTCAACATATACCGCTCACCACGAAACGGCCGCAACTTCGAGTACTTCGGCGAAGATCCCTTTCTTGCCGCGAATATCGCGACAGGCTACATCACCGGAATGCAGGCTCAGGGCGTGAGTGCCACCGTCAAGCACTTCCTCGGCAACAACTCCGAGTATCTTCGTCACGATTCGGACTCCGTGATCGACGAGCGCACCCTCCGCGAGATCTACCTGCCTACCTTCGAGGCAGCGGTAACGAAAGCGCACGTCAGCTCCGTGATGGACTCCTACAACCTGATCAACGGTGCCCACGCCACACAGAACACCTACTTCAACACAGAGATCCTTCGGAAGGAGTGGGGCTTCTCAGGAATCATGATGTCCGATTGGGACGCGACCTACGACGCCGTGGGTGCGGCAAATGGAGGTCTCGACCTCGAGATGCCCACCGGCAAGTTCATGAACCGCGAGAACCTCGAGTCCGCCATTCAGACCGGCAAGGTGTCCGAGGCGCTCATCGACGAGAAGATTCGCCACATCCTCTCAACCGCCGCTGCGTACGGCTGGCTCGATCGCACGCAGGCCGACCCATCCATCTCTTATGTAGACTCCCGGAACAACGCTGCCGCGCTCGACTCCGCCCGCGAGTCTGCGGTTCTGCTGAAGAACTCCGGCGATCTGCTTCCGTTGAACAAATCGCAGATCAGAACAATCCTCGTCGTTGGTCCCGACGCCTACCCCGGTGTCCCCGTCGGAGGCGGCAGCGCCGGCGTTGTTCCATTCCACACAATCAGCACACTCGAAGGTCTCACCGATGCATTAGGCTCCACTGCGACCGTACTCTACGATCCCGGTCTGCCCAGCCTCTCTGAGCTCTCTCTCGCAACCTCTTTCACAACAAAAGCCTCGAACGGCGAACCGGGCCTGATCATCGAAACCTTTCACAACGACGATCTCTCCGGGACCCCTTCGAACACCTCGACAGTGGCGCATATCAACTCTGCCGGGGTCAGCAGAACCTTCCTCGCTGACGATCCTGAAGCGGCTATGATGCTCCTCTCCTCCCGCGGAAAAAAGATCTCACGCCGTTTCTCAGGCTTCTACACCGCAGCTTCGGCCGGCACATACATCCTCGCGCTCGGAGGCTCAGGCGAGGGCTCAGGGAATCGCGTCTATCTCGATGGAAAGCTCGTCATCGACGACTGGACGCTGGTCCGCGCCTTTCAGCCTCACCTCAATGTGCAGCTCTCCGCTGGACCTCACAAGGTCGTCGTAGAGGAACGGCAGAGAGGTCCGATGGGAGATCGCATGCGATTCGCCATCGTCTCCGCGGACAAGATCGTAAACGATCGCGCAAAAGAGCTGGCCGCCAAAGCCGATGTCGTCGTCGTCGCCGCCGGCTTCCAGACCGACAGCGAAAGTGAAGGTGGCGACCGCACCTTTGCGCTGCCCTTCGGCCAGGATCAGCTCATTCAGGCGATGACATCAGCCAACAAGAGAACAGTGGTCACCATCACCTCCGGCGGCAACGTCGATTCCGCTGCATGGATCGATCGCGTGCCCGCATTGCTTGAGACCTGGTACGCCGGCCAGGAAGGAGGTCACGCTCTCGCCGAAATTCTCTTCGGCGATGTCAATCCATCAGGACATCTGCCCGCCACATTTGAGCGTCGTGCGGAGGACAACCCCACCTTCAATAACTACTACCCCGAGGGCAGCTCCCGGCGCGTCACGTACAAAGAAGGCATATTCGTCGGCTATCGCGGCTATGAGCACGCAAAGGTAAAGCCGCTCTTTCCCTTTGGCTACGGACTTTCGTACACCACATTCAAGTTCTCAAAGCTGGCCGTCGATCCTGCCTCGGCCGGTATCGACCCGAAGATCACCGTCTCCTTCGACGTCACCAACTCCGGGTCGCGTAAGGGCGCGGAGGTTGCACAGGTCTATGTCTCGGACGACCACCCGAAGGTGCCTCGACCAGCTCGCGAGCTCAAGGGCTTCGAGCGGGTGGAGCTCGCACCCGGAGAGACAAGGCACGTCTCCGTCACGCTCGATCCCCGTGCATTTGCCTTCTACGACACAACCTCGAAGAAGTGGAAGATCGAGCCTGGCAAATTCACCGTCCGTGTGGGTGATTCCGTCGAATCCCTTCCCTTGGAAGCGACTCTCGAACTCAATCGGGAGGCCGCGAACTCCCGCTTCTAACCCCTCTCATGCCGCGGCGATCCGAGCGAGCTCACTGCAACCTCAGTGGTCTCGCTCAGGCGGGCTGCTGCATCGTCCGGACGCGCTCGTACTCCTGCTGCACCATCTCCGAGCCGTACTTTCGTTCCAGCCGCCGCACGGTAAAGTGACCCTCGGCCAAACGATGGAAGTGATCCATAAACAGCACATTTAGGGCGAGTCCCCCCGCCGCTCCCGCCACAGGGATCAGCTGCGCAGCTGCCTTCTCGCTGACCTCCAGGCCAAAACGAGCCGCAATCTTGGAGATAAATGAAATCAGCACCGGCGCGCCTTCTTTGGTGACGCCCTTCTGTGCGATATAGGTCACGGCATCACGCGTCACCTGTGCCAGCGCTGCCCGAGTCGCGTAGTACGCGCTCTCCAGAGCCTCTCCTCGCACACCCTCCGGCCCGAGCGCGAACACCTCCAGGCACGCAAGAGCGCTCTCCGGCCGCGACAGATCCTCCCCCTGGCTCCGTGCGACCTCCGCGATCGAATGCAGCATCACCGTCGTTGTGACCGGCAGTTCAATCGCCAGGCCGGGCAGACCGAAGAATCCACCCACTGCTCCTGTAAATGCCGTGGCAACCGTATGGGTGCGCTTGCTGCTGGGAGATGCCGACTGCTGTCGGCCAAGTGTGAGCGCGACCCGCAGAGACTGTTCAAGCGCCTTGCTGACCGCCCCTCCGATCGACGCCTGCGCTCGAGCCGGAAGCATTCGCAGCAGCGCGTCCACTGGCATGCCGGCCTTGGAAGCGATCGTCATTGCAAAGGTGCGCGCTTCCAACAACTCAACCGCGGACCGAAGATCTGCATAATCGTGTGAGGAGAGATTGCTCATGGGAAAAGGTTACCTGAGTCGGGCCCCACGCTGCCCGCACGTGCCCATCCAGAGATCTTGAAACCGCATCTCGCCGGCCGTTCTCTGCGCCCAATCTAAAGCCACCTCTCGCCTGAGGTAAGGTTCAAGGAGACCCAACGGCGAAGGAGACTAACGGTGCGATTCGGTCTGAAGCTCTTACTTGCAACGCTTGTCGGAACCGGCAGTGTACATCCCCTCGCCGCGCAAACCACTCATGGCCGGCGAAGCCCTCGACCCGCTCACACCGCGCCCAGCTCCGCGCGCCCCCGGGCAGCGATCGATAGCGATCTCCTCGAAATCACCATCCCCCAACTGCAAAGGCTCTACTCCGCGCACACCTACACCGTCACAGCTGTAGTGCAGTGGTACTTGGATCGCATCGCGAAGTACGACGGCATCTACCGCGCCGTACAAAACGTCGAGACACGCAGCGCTCTCAAAACTGCGGCGGAGGAAGACGCCGAGGCTGCAAGGTCCGGAAGCGGCCTGCGCAAGGGACCTCTTTGGGGTGTTCCAATCGTCATCAAGGCCAATACCAGCGTCAAAGGTCTCATCACCACCGATGGCTGGGAAGGCTACAAGATCCCTGGCCACGAGTTCATTGCTCCACGCGATGCCACCGTCGTCGCCAAACTTCGCGCCGCCGGTGCCGTCATCCTCGGCCAGACCAACATGCCCGACTTTGCGGCGAGCGATACCACCCGCAGCACGGCCTTCGGGCGCACCGGAAACGCCTACGACGTTCGCTTCAGCCCCGGCGGATCCTCCGGGGGAACAGTCACCGCCGTCGCAGGAAACTTCGCCATGCTCGGTACCGGAACCGACACCGGCAACTCCATCCGGATGCCCGCCGCAACCAGCGCTCTGGTCGGCGTCTTCCCCACCCGCGGCCTCGTCAGCATTGCCGGTATCGCGCCGCTCGACTGGCTGCTCGACGACACGGGACCCATCGCACGGGACGTCACCGACGCTGCAATCGCACTCGGAGTAATGGCAGGCGAAGACCCCTTGGACCCAAGAACGGCGGAGACTGCGGCCAAAGCGCAACCTGGACCGTACACGCAATATCTCAGGCCGGATGCTCTCAAGGGAAAACGCTTCGGCGTTCCTGCCTTCATCCTGCAGGGCGTTGACACTCCATTCCAGGGTGTTCCGGATGAGAGCCCCGACAGCGCTGCCGGTCGTATACCCTTACGGCCCGAGACGCGTGCAGCCTTTCTCCACGCCATCGAAGGACTTCGCGCGGCGGGCGCTACCGTTATCTTCGATGACGCGATCCTCCCGGCCAGCTTCGCCAAAACTACCGGGGAGGTCAACACCCTGCCCTACGTTCGAGAGGGTACGGAGCTCTACCTCAAGAGCTTCGGTCCCCCCGAATATCACTCCCCCGAGGAGTACCAGAAGGCGGTCGGCGCGCCCCTGCCCGAGACCATCATCGGCACCCAAACTGCCACCGCCAGGCAGGGCCGCTCGTCGGTCGTCCAGGCTCGGCTAGAGACCGACCCTCACGCCGATGCAAACGTCTTCAGTGCACGACGCAAAGCACTCGCCGAGTACACCGAAGCGCTGGATCGTCTCCATCTGGATGGCTTCGTCTACCCCGCCACGCAAATGCCCCCCCCCGACGAAACCATGCCCCAGGACGGCCGCATCAGCGGCGGTCCACACAGCGACACCGGTTGGGTGAACGACCTCGGCGTGCCCGCCATCGTGGTTCCAGGAGGCTTCTATCCCTCCGGCCTTCCCTTCGGACTCGAGATCTCCGCGCGACCCTGGAAAGACGGCGATCTCCTCGGCTGGGCCTTTGCCTATGAGCAGGCGACCAGGCACCGCAGACCTCCCGTCCTGGTCGAGAAGGGCCTCCTTCCCAACGCCCGGTAGTTGTCTCGAGATCTCCGCGCGACCTCAGCTGAGCTGCGCGCAACCGATCTCGCCCCGCCCAAGCAGCGAAAGCACCTCTTCCCGAGTGGCCATCGAAGACATAGCGCCGTGCCGCGTCACCGAAACCGCTGCTGCGGCACATGCGAAACGCGCCGCTTCCGCAGGTTCAGCGCCCTCAGCAAGCGCCACAGCGAAGGCGCCGTTGAACGCATCTCCCGCAGCCGTCGAGTCGACCGCCTCTACCGCGAAGCCGTCGACATGCAACGAGGCCGTGTCCGCCCCGGCCATATAGACTCCCGCAGCTCCAAGCTTGAGGACCACATTGCGGCAGCCCTTCTCCAGAATCCTGCGCGCAATCTCAGCGACCTCATTCACATAGCCGCCTCCCAACAGACTCCTGCTCTCCGTCTCATTCGGTGTCAGCCACGTCACTCGGCGCAGCAGCTCCTGCGGAAGCGCCATCGCCGGGGCCGGATCCAGTATGAAGGGCACGGCAGCCCGCTGCGCGATCTCCGCAACCTTCCGTACGGCGTCAATCGGAATCTCAAGCTGCGCGAGCACGATCGACGCCTCCCGTATCAGGCCCGCATGTCTATCAACCTCATCCGGTGTCAGCTGCGAGTTCGCTCCTCCCACCACCGTGATCGAGTTCTGCGCAAGATTGTCTACGGTAATCAGAGCGACCCCGGACGCGCCGGCGACTCGCTCCACTGCCTCGGTGTTCACACCCACGGCAGAAAGCCCCCCGACAAGCTGCTCGCCGAACTCGTCCGAACCGACTCTTCCTATCAGGCTGACCGCCGCGCCTAGACGCGCGCAGGCCCCGGCTTGGTTCGCGCCCTTTCCTCCAATAAACCTGTCGAAGCTGCGGGCCGCAACCGTCTCGCCGGGCTCCGCATGACGATCGACGTGTGCCACCAGATCCAGATTCAAGCTTCCGACGACGACAATGCTTCGCGGCATATCGTCCTACCCCGCACTCGGTCGCGGCACATGCGCACGAAGCTTCAAGGCCTCGTCGAGAATCCGGTCTGCGAGTTGCCGCTTCGGCATCTCATCCAGCTCAATCACCTCATCCTTGGTGATGAAGTGGCCTCCGTTCCGCTCCGATTCGAAACCGATCCCGGCCTGCAACACGTCGTTCACGAAGATCCCGTCTACACCCTTCCGTTGCAGCTTCACGCGTCCGCCTTCAAGGGCGTTGCCGGTCTCTGCCGCGAACGCGATGACAAGAGTTCCCTCCCGTCGGCACGCCGCAATCTCCCGCACGATATCAACCGTGGGCTCAAGCTCAAGCCTAAGCGCGCCCGCGCGCCGGATCTTGTGCGCCACAATCTCCCGCGCCTTGAAGTCGGCAACAGCGGCTGCCTTCAGCACCAGCGTCGTCTCTGGCAATAGCTCCATCACGCGCGTTCGCATCTCGTCCGCAGTGTTCACCCCGTGCAGTGACACCCCGTTCGCCACATCGGCACCGGAGGTGCTCACCAGGTCCACCATCGCGCCGCGTGCCTTGGCGGCCGCAGCCAGTGCATGCCCCATCTTGCCACTGGAGCGGTTTCCGATAAACCGCACTGCATCCAGCGGCTCCCGCGTTCCGCCTGCGGTCACCAGCACTCGTTCCCCGGCAAGATCCCGCGCTCCGGTGCCGACCCGCAGGACCTCCTCCGCGATCACCTCCACCTTCGCGAGACGCCCCCCACCCACCATTCCGCACGCAAGATATCCAGACTCCGGAAGAACGAAATGCACACCCCGCTCCCGCAGGATCTGCACGTTCTCCTGAACCGCCGGATGCTCCCACATATTCACGTTCATCGCGGGCGCAATCACAACCGGGCAGGTCGCAGCCAGGTAAGCCGTCGAAAGGAAATCATCGCTAAGACCACGGGCGAACTTGGCAATGTGATTCGCCGTGCCCGGAGCGACGACCAGCGCCGAGATCTCCTGAACCGCAGCGATATGTTCGATCGGGAAGCTCCTCTCTGAACCCGAATCTGTAACTGCTTCCGGCTGCCAAAGCGAAGTGATCACCCGCCTTCCGCTGAGTGACGCAAACGTTAGAGCCTGCACAAATCGCATCGCTCCATCCGTCATGGCGACCTGCACCTCCATCTCACGCCGCTGCAAAGCACGGACAAGCTCCGCTGCCTTGTAAGCCGCAACTCCCCCGCAGACCCCAAGCAGCACTCTCATCTCTGCTCTTCCTCCAATGCCGCACCTGTCGTTAGAACGATGTTGTCGATCAGTCGCGTCGCGCCCACCCACGCAGCGACCGCCACGAGGACGCGCCCTTCGAGGACGGACACCCGGAGCAGTGTGTCCGGATCCACGATCGCAGCATAATCGACGCGAACTCCCGGAGAGCGCTCAAGACTCTCCTGCAGCCTCGCTCGTAAGACCTCCACGTCAGAGATGCCTGACTCGACATCCAATCGAGCCTGGCTGAGACTGGCCCAGAGCGCACGCGCCTCCGCCCGCTCCAATGGGCTGAGATACCGGTTCCGCGAACTCAGCGCCAGGCCGTCCTCCTCTCGCACCGTGGGTCCCACAACCACCTCGACCGGGATGTTCAGGTCGCGAACCATCGCGCGGAGAACGGCAACCTGTGCCGCATCCTTCTGCCCAAAAAACGCAACCTCCGGAGTTACAATATTCAAGAGCTTCGCTACCACAGTAGCTACTCCCCGGAAATGACCTGGTCTGGACGCGCCGTCAAGCCTGTCCGAGATGCCTGCCACCTCCACAAATGTAGTGAGACCCCCCGCTGGATAGATCTCGCTCGCCGCAGGCGCAAACAGCAAATCGACCCCCTCCGCCTCCAACAGACGGCAGTCCTCCTCAAAGGTTCTTGGATAACGGGCCAGATCCTCGGTCGGCCCGAACTGCGTCGGATTCACGAAGATCGACACCGCAGTCACATCGCATCGACGCCGGCTTGCACGTACCAGCGACAGGTGCCCTTCATGCAACGCGCCCATCGTCGGCACCAGGCCCAGTGTGCGTGCGCCCCCCCTGTCCTTCCGCTGGCGCATCGCGTCACATGCCAGGCGCATCTCCGAAATCGTTGAGACGATCTTCAATTCATTCACGGATGGTGCGCTTGCAGCTCGGCCGTGCTCTCCATCTCCTCCCGGACAGCTGACGGAAGATGATAACTCTCTGCATCGTTCGGGAACTCATGCGCGCTGACCTCATCCCGATACCGTGCGATCCCCTCGCGAAACAGCTCGGCCGCATCTCCATACCGCCGCACAAACTTGGCCCCCGCGGAAAAGGTCATGTTGAAGAGATCGTGGAAGACCAGAATCTGCCCATCGCACTCCGGGCCCGCGCCTATCCCGATCGTTGGAATCGAAAGCTCCTTCGTGATCAGCGCCGCAACCTCGCGAGGCACGCCTTCCAGAACCACGGCGATCGCGCCTGCTGCCTCGAGCGCAACTGCATCCGCGCGCAGCAGCTCCAGCGCTGCGATCGATCTCCCCTGGACGCGGTATCCGCCCATCCGGTGTAACGACTGCGGCGTCAGCCCGATGTGCCCGACTACAGGGATCTCGGCGCGAGTGAGACGGTCCACCAGGCTCGCCCGGTTCGTTCCGCCCTCCACCTTCACCGCCTCCGCTCCGCCCTCTTTCACAAATCGCACCGCCTGCCGTACCGCTTCCTCTTCGGAAACGTGATAGCTGCCGTACGGCATATCCACCACAAGCAGGGAAGATCGCACCGCCCGTCGAACCGCACGGGTGTGGTGCAACATCTCCTCCACCGTTACCCGCAGAGTATCGGCATATCCCAACACCGCCATACCCAGCGAGTCACCGACAAGAATCAGGTCGATCCCCGCCTCATCCACCAGCCGCGCCGTAGGGTAGTCATATGCGGTCAGCGCCGTTATCGGCTCGCGATTCAACTTGCGATCGAAGAGCGTCTGTACCGTGATCTTTCGCGGCGGCACTGTACCCGCCGTCTCACGAAGTTGTGTCAGACTCATCCTGCCTCCAGTGCAACTCCGCCCAATCACACTGGCGGATATCGCCCGAACCCTCTCAGTATAGATCTCCCTCGGGTAGCATCGTCTCTGCAGTGCAGGAGGCGTTCCGCTACATGCATATCTCGCAGCGAAGTCTGAGCGCGGCCCCGCGCCGGCACACACCCCCCAGTCCCGGCACCGCACGAAACGCATTCACGCCCGCCGTTCTCCTGCGAGCTCTTCTCCTGCTGGCTCTTCTCCCGCTCTCGACCCTTGCCGGCGCGCAAACCCTTGCGCGCCCCGGCTGGGCCGGCTCAGGTATGACTGCCGAGCGATGGTGGCCCCACGCTGTCCTGTGTGAGGTGACGCCGGACAGTCTCGCCTTGGATGGTGCAGCCGGCGAAGGTTCCACGTTCCACCGCATACAGTCCCGGCTTGAAGACCTGCAGACCCTCGGAGTGGACGGCGTCCTCCTGCGAGGCATCGAGAAAGCTCCTCAGGCAGAGCCGTCAGGCAGCACGTCCGCACGGTCCGGCGCCGTCACGCTCGATGAGCGGTATGGCACCCTGGAAGCCTTTGATGATCTGGTCAGCAACGCAGTTCGCCACGGCGTGCGTGTGCTGGTGGAGCTTCCGCCCGGCAGCCGGGGAACAAGCCTCACCGACGATGCGCGCTTCTGGCTCAATCGCGGAGTCACAGGCCTCTCCCTCGCCGACGACGATCCGGCCTCCATCCGTGCCGTCCGTGCCGTACTGCGTGGCTACGTCGGAGAACGTGTGCTTATTGCACAGAACAGCGGACCGTCCACCTCGCAAGCGCCTCGTTCCTCGCCCGCCGCGACCAACCGCCCGGACCAGCCTGATCTCGTCCGCGTCCCTCTGCCCTCCATCGCCCAGATCTCCCCCAACCTGACCGAAACGATCCGTTCCGGCGTGGAAGCCGCCCAGGGCATGAGGCGCGCTCGCGGCCCCGTTCCCTTGTTGAGCACAGAGCAGGGAAGCGCCGACGACGGAACCGCACGCGTCATCGCCGCGATACTGCTCGGCTCCGGTGGAGCTGCCCTCCTGCGGGCAGACGATCTCGACCTCGCCCATGCCAACTCCACCTCCGCGCAGAGCTCCGTCTTCGCCTGGTACCGGCAGTGGAGCGGCCTCCACCGTGGCAGTCCCGTCATGCGCTCTGGCGACGAGGTTCTGCTCAATCATGACGCCGACGGCGCCCTCATCTGGGTACGGCAGGCAAGCGGCCTCGCGCCCGTAGTCGCCATCTGCAACCTCGCCGGCAAACCCATGCGCCTGTCGCTCGTAGACGATATCCGGGCACTCAAGCTCCGCGGCTCATTCCTCAGAACCGTCGCACGCTCGGACGGTGGGATGGGCGCGATGCCCCTGCGGGAGGTCGTCCTTCCCCCACACGGCGTCTACGTTGGAGAGCTCAGCAGGTAAGTCAGCGTCCAACTCGGCCCAACCTCGGCGTACGCACCGCCCCGCTCACCGCGTCCGCGCAATGTCCGGTCCAAGAAGCTCCTGCGCGCTCGGGGAGGGAGAGGACGGAACGCCTCCGTCATCCAGACCAGCATGCGTCTCGCTTATCGCTGAGGTTTGAAGATGATGCTCTGTCAGACCTGCCTTCAGGATCGCGAACGCCTCCTCAGGCGTGTCCGCGAACTGAAACAGATCCAGATCCTTAAATGCGATGGCTCCGCGGTCGGCCATAGCCTCGAGGTTGATCACGCTCTTCCAGTACGCCGACCCGTAGATCACGACCGTGATCTGCTTCGCGAGCTTATGCGTCTGAGCCAGCGTAAGCAGCTCAAACATCTCGTCCAGCGTTCCAAAACCTCCGGGAAAGACCACCAGCGCCTTTGCCAGGTACGCGAACCAGAACTTCCGCATAAAGAAGTAGTGAAACGTAAAGCTCAGCTGCGGTGTGATGTATGGATTTGGCTGCTGTTCAAACGGCAGACGAATGTTCAGGCCGATCGACTTGCAGCCGGCCTCCGAAGCCCCACGATTCGCCGCCTCCATAATCCCTGGTCCGCCCCCTGACGTCACCACAAACCGGTGCCTCCGCCCAGGCAGAGACTTCGACCAACTGCCCAGGATCCCGGCAAGCCTTCGCGCGTCCTCGTAGTACGCAGCCATGTCCACAGCCGCCTCGGCCAGCCGGAGCTTTCGCGCGGACACATCGCCGCTCTCGCGTTCCTGCGGCGATGCGGGTTGCTCATCCTCCGGCGCCGGCCGCGCGGATCCAGTGTTCTCCAGCAGCTCGAGCTCGCTGGTCGCCACATCCAGTGCACGAAATCGCGCAGAGCCGAAAAACACCACCGTATCCTGGATCCGCTCGCGGCGAAATCGCGCCATCGGCTCCTGGTACTCCGACATGATCCGAAAAAGACGTCCATCCGGCGAGTTCAGAAACTCCGGATTCTCGTACGCAAAGGGAGCTTCCTTGATGTCATCCGGATCAATCTCCGGGCCGTCTGGTCGTGTTCCCATGTCCTCGTCTCAATCAGCCGCGATAGTCGCGGTAGTTTACCGCCTCGGAGATCCCGATCCAGATATCCAGAAGCCCCAGCCCGGAGATAATCCCGCGCACCGCACCATTGTGGAGGATGGAGCCCAGCATCGGGCGAGCCTCAATAAATGCATTGTGATCCCAGATACGCGTCCACCACGGCAGCACCAGCACCAGAACGCCCAGATACACGCAGAACAGCACAAGCACGAACAACGACAGGCGCTGCAGCCAGATCGGTGCGGTGCGCTGCCCAGGGCGAGTCCCGCCGGACGCACCTGACGTTTCAATGCCCGCTGCCGTCTGCTGCTGCTCGGCGGGTTTGGGATCCGTAAATAGCTTTGGCTGGCCAGACATCAAGCTCTCACCCTTGACCTTAGCAGACGGTGTAGGCCTTGTCCTCTGACCCGGAGGTTGCACCTCTCATCGGGCGCTGCGGAGGCTCCCTTTACAGCGGGGATGCGAAAATGGAGACATGCTCCAACTCTCTGCCGCCGGAAAGCGATTCGGTCAGAAGCTCCTGTTCGAAGACGCAAACTGGCTCATCACACCGGATGAACGCACCGGCCTCGTCGGCGGAAACGGCACCGGAAAATCAACGCTGCTCAAGATCCTCGCCGGTATCGATTCGCTCGACTACGGCACCATCAGCCGCGCCAAAAACATGACCCTCGGCTACCTCCCCCAGGATGGCCTCGTCATGCGCGGCAAGACCGTCTTTGAGGAATGCCTCTCCGTCTTCGATGAGCTTCGCGGGCTGGAACAGGAGGCCGAGACCCTCTCCGCCAGACTCTCCGAGCACCACCACCAAAGCCCCGAGTACGCCATCGCCGCGGAGCGCTACTCGCACATCACCGATGTCATGCATGCCAACGACATCTACACGCTCGACTACCAGGTCGGCACCGTCCTCGGCGGCCTCGGCTTCCCCAAGGAAGACTGGGAGCGGCCTACCGAGGAGTTCTCCGGCGGCTGGCAGATGCGCATCGCGCTCGCCAAACTGCTCCTGCAGAAGCCGTCCCTCCTCCTTCTCGACGAGCCCACCAACCACCTCGACCTCGAAACCCGCAACTGGCTCGAGGACTACCTCCGCAACTACCCCAATGGCTTCGTCCTCATCTCGCACGACCGCTACTTCCTCGACGTCACGGTCAACAAAACCGTCGAGCTTTGGAACAAGCGCGCGCACATCTACCACGGCAACTACGAGAAGTACCTGAAGGAAAAAGAAGAGCGCCGAACTCAGCTGCTCAACGCCCACAAAAATCAGCGTGATCGCATAGACGACCTCGAAGCCTTCATCAACCGCTTCCGCTATCAGGCAACCAAGGCCAAGCAGGTCCAGTCCCGCATCAAGGAGCTCGAAAAGATCGAACGCATCGAGATCCCCGAAGAAGAAGCCACCATCCACTTCCGCATCCCGCAGCCGCCCGCGAGCGGCCGCACCGTCATCGAAGCCTCGCACCTCACCAAGGTCTATCCACGCCCCGACGGCAGCCTCAAGACAATCCTCGAAGACGTCACCTTCACCATCGATCGCGGCGATCGCATCGCGCTCGTGGGGGCAAACGGCGCAGGCAAATCAACCCTCATCCGCCTGCTCAGCGGACAGGAAGAACCCACCTCCGGGCACGTCAAGCTCGGTCACAACGCACTCGTCGACTTCTTCGCGCAGGATCAGTACAAGGTCCTCGACGCGGCCGCGGGCATGCTCGACGACATCAGCGGTGCTGCCCCCAAAGTTCCCGTAGTCGAGCTCCGCAGCCTCCTCGGCTGCTTCATGTTCTCGGGCGAAGACGTCTTCAAGAAGCTCGGCGTACTCTCCGGCGGAGAACGCAACCGCTACGCCATGGCAAAGATGCTCGTCTCGCCCTCCAACATGCTCCTCCTCGACGAGCCCACCAACCATCTCGACCTCCGCGCGAAAGACGTCCTCCTCGACGCCATCCGCAACTTCTCAGGAACAGTCCTCTTCGTCTCCCACGACCGCTACTTCATCGATGGTCTCGCCACCCGTGTCTTCGAGGTCGAAGATCGCCGTGTGCACATCTACCCCGGCAACTACGAGGACTACCTCTGGCGCAAGCAGGGAGGCCCCGAGAAGGTCATCGCCTCCGTCACCGCCACGTCTCCGGGAGTCAGCGCCACGGCCATAGACACCCCCAGCACCGCTCCAGACCCTCCTAGGCCACAGGTCAAACGCCTCAACCCCATCAAGCTCAAGCAGCTCGAAGATCGCGTCCAGTTTGCCGAGACCGAGATCCCTCGGCTGGAAGAGGCCATCGGCCTCGCCGAGGAAAAGCTGGGCGTCTTCACCTCCGCCGAAGAGTCGCAGCGGCTCGCCGCCGAGATCGCCGAAATGCGCTCCCGACACTCCACGCTTCTTACAGAGTGGGAAGAGCTTGCCGGCGTCCTCGACGAGCAGCGCTCCGCCTGACTATCGGCCCTCGCGCAGCCGCTCCGCCAGCCGTTCCGGAAGTCCGGCCATCAGGATCCTTCCCTGCGACGCCGTCAGGTTATACGGAACCCGGTGATAGGTAACCTGCGCCTTCTCCACATCGTAGATCGCATATGCGGCACGCCAGTCGCAGTCACGCGGCTGGCCCACCGATCCCGGGTTGATCAGGTGGCGTGTGCCCTCGGTCAGCGGCAGCATCCAGCACTCGGCCTCGTTATACGTGCGGTATCGAGGCCGCACCTCGTGCCAGTCATGCCCGTTCTGCGAGAACCCGCCCTGGATGTGGGTGTGCCCGAAAAACGTCATCACGGTACTCATCTGCTGCAGGGGAGCCCACGCATCCCGCATGTTCAGGATGTATTGGTCCTCGTTCAGCGGAGATCCATGGGCACACGTTACCGCCTTCTTCTCCATCCCCTCGATCACCGGATGCAACGGACCCTGGGGCATCTCCCGCAGCCAGCGCAGGTTCTCTGGAGTCAACTCCTTCTGCGTCCAGGTCGCAGCCGTCCTTGCCGTCGGGTTGAAGCTGAGCGCCGACGTCAGCCCGCAACAGACCCGGTCATGGTTTCCTCGAACCGAGAGCTGGGCCAACGGTCGTATACGGTCGATCACCTGGTTCGGGCTTCCCCCATATCCAACCGTATCGCCAAGATTCCAGAGCACATCGAAGCCACCCTCGGCCGAACGCAGCACCGCCTCCAGACTCTCGAGGTTGCCGTGGATATCGGAAACAATAAGGGCTCGCATTTACTCTCTATGACGCTGACGCACCAATTCGATAGGATATCTGCTTCTGGCCTCCGCGCAAAGCCTCCCTTCCCCCTAAGCCAGTGTCGCCAGCGGCAGCGTCCGGTCTGTCCGCATCGTCGGTGCGGAGGCGAGCAGCTTCCGCGTGTACGCGTGTGACGGCCTCTGAAAGATCTCCTCCGCCGTCCCCTTCTCCACGATCCGTCCATGCTGCATCACCGCCACCTGGTCGGCCACCCGGCTCACCACCGCCAGATCATGCGAGATAAACAGCATCGCCAGCCGGTGTGTTCGGCGCAGCTCGGCCAGCAGATCCAGAATCTGCGCCTGCACCGTCACATCGAGCGCCGTCGTCGGCTCATCCGCAATCAGCAGCCGCGGCCGGTTCACAATCGCCATCGCAATCAGAATCCGCTGCCGCTGCCCCCCGGAGAACTGATGCGGGTAGTCGCCCACCCTGCGCTCCGGCTCAGGCAGCGCCACCTCATGCATCGCCTCCAGAACACGCGTCCTCACCTCCGCCCTGCTCAGACCCGGATGATGCGCCGCAACCGCCTCCGCGATCTGCCGCCCGATCGTCATCACCGGATTCAGCGCCGTCATCGGCTCCTGGAAGATCATCGCAATGTCGCGTCCGCGCCTCCTCCGCATCTCCGCCTCCGCCATACCCCTTAAGTCCTGGCCGTCAAAATGGATCTCCCCTCCGACCACAGCCGAGGGAGGCAGCAGCCCCAATATCGCCAGCGACGTCACCGACTTCCCCGACCCGGACTCACCCACCAGACCCATCGTCTCGCCCGCAGCCAGCTCAAACGAGACCTGCTCGACTGCAGGTTCGGAACCGAAGCGGATCGACAGATCGGCAACCTTGAGCAGCGGCGTTTCCACGCTTCATCCTAACCTCCGCACCCTCGACATGCCCTCGTTGAGCTTTGCATCGTCCCCTGGCGTCTAATGGTTGACGATATGAGGCGATCCTTCTCCGCTGTTCTCCTGTTCGGCGCCCTCCTGCATACCCTGCAGGGAGCATCCCAGACTCACAAAGTTGCGAAACCCGAACAGGTCGTCCGCGCCGTCGGCGTGTACGAGTGGACGGGCGATCTCAAAAAGCCCACCGCCAGCCGCCTCATTCCGGTCTCCCTCTTCATCGACGGCGCCATTCAGGACGCCGGCGTCTATCTCGCGCGTCCCATTCCCTTCGCCCTCACGCCGGGCAACGAGTACGAGCTTCAGCAGGCCGGCATCGCCAAAGGTTCGCTCGAGCTCGCCTACGCGCGCCACCTCCAGACCACAGACTCCGGCTTTGAAGACGGCTGGTTCGGCTACGGGAGCTTCAAGGCTCCGGCCGCCGCCAAGAAGGAGCCCGTCCTTCGAGCCTCCAAAACTCAACCCGTCCTCACCAGCTCCAAAGACGATTCACGCCCGCACTTCGGCACCAAAGACGATGCCGACGCGAAGAAGCCCGAATCCGAGACCGGCAAATCCGCTCCCCCCGACCCGGAAGATACCGCGAAGAAGAAAGACTCCACCGGAACCTCCGCCGACGACCCCGACCGGCCCACCATGCGCCGCCGTGGCACATCCACATCGCCGAGCACCACAGACACCGCACAGGCAAGTCCCGGGTCCTCTCCAGAAAATGACCCCGACCGTCCCACGCTCAAAAGACGATCGCCCGATGACGCGAAAAAGAACAAAAAAGCCGACGACGACGTCGCTTTCGTCACCGGGACAGGTTCGCTCAACGATGATCCGGACCGTCCCCGGCTGCAGCGGGGTGCCCGGTCGACCACCAGCGATTCGGAAATCGGAAAACTCATAGGTCTGCCAAAGAACCTCAACCAGATGGTGGCCGTCTCCGATGCCGCGAACCGCTCCCCGCACGACTTCGTCCTCTCCTGGCAGGACGACAAGCAGCGACTTGCAGTTCTCGCGCAGATGCAGTCACTTGCACGGGCGCAGCTCCTCAGCTACCAGGCCGACCCGCTCGCAAACCCTGGCAGCACCCCCGCCCCTTCCCCTGCCGCACGCCGGATCTCCCCGGCACCGCGCACCGCCCGATCATCCGCGCCTTCACCCCGAAAGACTGTCCCGAAACCCGCAGTCAAATCAGAGCTGCCTCTCCTCGATGAGGAACTCAAAGCGTATACGTTGAGCTACGGGGGCGCCCCCACCTACATCTACACCGCACACACCGCCGGTGCTGGAGCCGATCTGCGGTACGTCACCGTCGTCGCCCAGGCCGATCTCAACGGCGACCTCCGTCCCGCCATCCGAAGCGTTACCGACGAGGCTCACCTCGATCGAACCCCCCGTATGCGCTTCATCGATGCAGTCGACGCCGAGGCCTCCAACCGCGCCAGCCTGCTCTTCGAGCTCCGCAGTCAGTCCGTCCGTCAGTTCGCACTCTATCGCGTCATCGGATCCCGCGCCGACACGTTCTTCACCACCGGCACCACGCAGTAAAAAGCAGCTTCCAAACCGCAAAAAGGGCCGCAGCTATCTAGCCGCGGCCTTTGAACCATCTGCTGTCTTATCCCTGCAAGGCCGGGTAGTCGACATATCCTTCCGGTCCGTGCGAGTAGAACGTCTCCGGGTTCGGCTCGTTCAGCGGAGCTCCCTTTGCAAATCGGGTCGGCAGATCCGGGTTGGCGATAAACAGCTTTCCGAACGCTACCGCGTCCGCCTCGCCCCTCTGGATCACCGCCTCAGCCGTCTCCTTGCTGAACTTCTCATTCGCAATGTAGACCCCGCCGAAGATCTTCTTCAGCTGCGGCCCAAGTCTGCGCTCACCGATGTACTCGCGCGCCGCGATAAACGCGATCTTCCGCCGCCCAAGCTCCGTCGCCACATATCCAAAGGTCGCCTCCGGGTTCGAGTCCGAAATGCCGTGTGTATCGCTTCGCGGCGCAAGGTGCATCCCGACCCGGGTCGGTCCCCATACCGAGATCAGGGCGTCCGTCACCTCCAGCATCAGTCGTGCCCGGTTCTCAATCGGCCCGCCGTACTCGTCCGTCCGGTGGTTCGACCCGTCCTGCAGAAACTGATCCAGAAGATATCCGTTCGCTCCATGCATCTCCACACCGTCAAAGCCGGCAGCCTTGGCGTTCTGCGCTCCGCGACGAAAGTCCTCCACAATCTCCTTGATTTCGCTCGTGCTCAGCTCCCTCGGCGTCTCGAACTCCTTCATCGGACGCACCAGCGACACATGCCCTGAAGCCGCGATCGGGCTCGGCGCAACCGGCTTCTCACCATTCAGAAACACCGGGTCGGAGATCCGCCCAACATGCCAGATCTGCGCAAAGATCCGTCCGCCCGCCTCGTGCACCGCCGCGGTGATCGGCTTCCAGGCCTCAACCTGCTGCTGCGACCAGAGCCCGGGAACCTGCGCATACCCCACGCCCTGCGGCGAGATCGGGATACCCTCCGAAATGATCAGCCCGGCCGACGCCCGCTGACGGTAGTAGTCCGCCATGATCGGTGTCGGGATGTGGTCGGGGGTTCCGCGAAGCCGAGTCAACGGAGCCATAATGATGCGATTGCGAAGCTGCAGATCACCCAGCTGTAAAGGATCGAGTAACGAAGACAAAGAAGCACCTC
The DNA here is from genome assembly GCA_963719405.1 of uncultured Acidobacteriaceae bacterium. GTDB lineage: Bacteria > Acidobacteriota > Terriglobia > Terriglobales > Acidobacteriaceae > Edaphobacter. The sequence goes on along the minus strand of OY970381.1, from coordinate 1,792,275 downwards.
TCCAAATTACTTACGGAGATAAGATGTTCGAGGTCGTGCAAAGTTGCGGCAGCAAGCCTGCCGCCTCCCATAGCTCCCGCCAGAGCCGGCCTGATCTAGATCGGGTAGCTCTTCAGCCACTCACGGAACGCGGGTCCCAGGTCCTCCCGCTTCAACGCAAACTCCACCGTCGCCTTCAGAAACCCCAGCTTGTCACCCGCATCATGACGCTTGCCCTCGTAGCTGAACCCGTAAACCTTCTCGAACTGCAGCAGCGCCTTGATGCCGTCTGTAAGCTGCAGCTCTCCGCCCGATCCCGGCGTTATCGTCTCCAGCATCTCAAAAATCCGCGGCGTCAAAATGTAACGTCCGATGATGGCGTTCTGCGATGGAGCCTCTGACGGCTTCGGCTTCTCAACCATATTCTTCACCGCGAGCAGCCGCTGGTTGTTGGCGTCGGGTGTGCAATCCAGGCATCCGTAGTTCTGGATCGCCGCTCCTTCAACAACCTCCGATCCCAGGATGCTCGACTGGGTCTCCTCAAAGGCCGCAACCATCTGCTTCATGCACGGCACCTCCGCGTCCACGATGTCGTCCGGCAGCAGGACCGCGAAGGGCTCATCCCCAACCAGCTCCTTGGCCATCAGCACCGCATGCCCCAGCCCCAGCGCCTCAGGTTGCCGCGTGTACGTGATCTTCGCCAGCTTCGATACCGATCGTGCCACCTCGAGCAGAGCAGTCTTTCCACGCGCCTCAAGCGATGCCTCAAGCTCAACCGACCTGTCGAAGTGATCTTCCATCGTCGACTTGCCGCGCCCGGTCACGATAATGATCTCGGTGCAGCCTGCCGCAACCGCCTCCTCCACGCCGTACTGGATCAGTGGCTTGTCCACCAGCGGCAACATCTCCTTCGGAGTCGCCTTCGTCGCCGGGAGAAACCGTGTGCCCATGCCTGCTGCTGGAAAGACTGCTTTGCGGATCTTCTGATATGCCATGTCTAAGTCGTGTCCTTAAGTCGTTGTATCTGAGCGACGATAACAACCTGCACGTGCCTCGCGGAATAGCACGTACGTGTAGGGGGAAATGTCAGCGGAAGCGGTGGTCTCCCAGCATCAAAGCACCGGGGAGTCGTCGTGCAGCATCGCCCTTCGAATCACCTTCAGCGGGGCCGGCCCCTGGCGCATAAACGCGTCATGAAAGTCCTGCAGATGAAACGCCGAACCCTCCTTCTTCTTCAGGTCCTCGCGTAGCTTCAGGATCTCCAGCTTGCCCAGCGTGTAGTACAGATAGGTCGCGTCCGCCGTTCCCCGCTTCGTCTCAACCAGCCCCACAGCACGCGACTGAAATCCCTCTTTGACGAACAGATCTACAGCCTGATCCATCGTCCATCTGCCGCTGGCCTCGCCCTCCGCCGTATGCAGCTTGATGGAATTGATAAACCTCGCATCGCGCAGCAGCGCATCCTGCAACTGGCCCAGCCGAATCAGCTTCGCCTCGCGCTCATCCTTTGCTCCGGCCCCCGGCTGTCCGTAACCCTCATCCAGCATCATCTGCTCGCAGTAGTGAGCCCACCCCTCAACATTGGTGTTCGCTCCAATCAGCTTGCGGATCTTGGAAGGGAACTGATCCTGCCATAAGAACTGCACGTAGTGCCCCGGATAAGCCTCATGAACACTGGTCGAGATGATCGTTCCCAGGTTGAAGCTCGCCATATGCTCCGCAACGTGAGCAGCCGTCCAGTCCTTCTCCGGCAGCGTCACGTTGAAGTAAGCCTTCTTCGAATGTGTCTCGAACGGCCCCGGAGAATCCATCGATGCAAAGGTCGTCGCGCGCATAAACGGCGGCGTCTCCTCCAGCGTCGGCTCCACCTCGCTCGGAATCGTGATGATGTGGTGCTCCCGGATGTAGGAGATCAGGCCCGCAAATGTGCTCTGGAAAGCGGGCAGCAACTTGTCCGGTGCCGGATGGATCGTCGCCAGCTCGGCCAGCACCTGCTCCGGTGTCTTCGAGGCGTCCAGCTCATGCGCAATGCGCTGGAACTCGCCCTGGTTTCGATGGAGGTCCGCATACGCAATCGTCAGCAACCGGTCGAGTGGCAGATCCACCATCTCGTCATACGCCAGCTTCTTCCGAAACGTCTCCGCCCCAAGGCGGTAGTCGCCGTTCGAACGCGGCAGCAGATCCGCCTTCATCCACGCGCCATAACTCTTCAGCGCCTCGATCACCGCGCGATTCGATGTCGAAAACTCCGCCCGGGTCTTCGCATCGGCAGCATCCTTGAACGCCGCCGGGACGTCGTTCTGAAAAAAGCCGACCAGCCCGTCGATCTGCTCCAGCGCGATCTCGGTGAAGATCCTCGGCGGATTCTTGAGGTTCTTGCGCGCCTCGGCAAACACCTGCGGTATCTGCCGTTCGCGCTCCACCACCGCCCGCAGCCGGATGTCCGGAGACGCAAAGTTCCGGCTCATCAGCACAAAGATCGAGCCGGTCACTCCTGACGAGTAGTTATCCGGGTTCTTCTCCCAGTTCCGAATCACCTCCAGCGACAGCAGCTGCGACCGGATGCTGTTCAGCAGAATCTCTCGGTCAGCCGCAACCGATGCATCCAGCCCAGACGCGTCGATCGCCAGGATCTTCTGCTCGTAGCTGTGCAGGGCTGCGACCTGCCGCCCGACGCTTGCGGCCGAGTAGTCCTCCAGCTTCGTGTCGTACTGGTGAAGCCCCGCTGCAGTTCCACTCGTCGGGGAATACCGGAAGAAGACGTCGTCGAAATAGCGGTCCGAGACGAGATCGAAACGTCTGCGTGGCGCCATCCGCCGAAACATGCTGCGCCTGCCCTGCTGTGGTGGCCATCAAGGCTCCAAGTGTTGCCGCTGCCAGAACTGCTGCACCGATGCGTTTATGCACGAAGTACCCTCTTCTGCGTTCATTGTATCGACGCTTGGGCTGTCACCGGCCGTTCGCCATCCAGCGAGTCCAGCAGCGCGCGCGTCTCTGCCAGAACATCCTCCGCCTTCGCGGAGGTCAACGGCCATCGCAACACGCCCTGCGGCGTAAACTGCGCCCCATTCTTTGCGTTGCGGCTGACCAGCTTCATCAGCATCCCGGGGTCGACGCCCATCTTCCCGCGACTCGCGCCCGCATTCGCAAAGCTCTCGTCAGCGCTGCGGTCCACGAACTTGATGTGCAGCATATCGCGCATCGCCTTGATCTTCCCGGCCTGCCCCGCCGGCCCGGTTCCCGGTCGCGCACCAACCGTCGCCCGGGCAGCCAGCGTGGCGTTCGTAACCTGCCTCTGCGAGACGGCGTTGTACCCGTGCTGCAGCGGCCGCCCCGCCGGCGCAGGGCGTGCAATCTGTCCTGGTCTCAAGGGCTGCAGCGGCGCTCCCTGCCTCAGGTTCGCGCCCGTCTTGTCACCGGCTGGTGGCTGCTCCTCCACCGCGGTCCGCTTCCTTTCAAGCGTCGCGATCCCGAGCAACTCGCAATGGAGCCGGATCTCTCCCGCCGCCAGAAGATTCAGCACCGACTCCGGCGGCTTCCCATACCTGTCCTCCAGCTCCGCCCGTACATCGTTCAGAGCCGCGTAGTCCATCGCACCCGCAATGCGCTTATACATCCGCAACCGCTGATTCTCCTCCGGTATGTAACTGTCATCGATACGAACGGAGATGCCGAGATTGATGACCGTCGTACCGTGCGCCGGTCCATCGTCCTCGCCCTTCATCTTGCGAACAGCCTCTTCCAGCATCGTCGTGTACATCTCAAAGCCGATCGCCTCGATGTGCCCGCTCTGCTCGCCTCCCAGCATGTTGCCCGCTCCCCTCAGCTCCAGGTCGAGCGCCGCGATCTTGAACCCGGCACCCAGGTCCGAGAACTCCTTCAACGCCGCCAGCCGACGCCGCGCAATCTCCGTCAGCTGCTGCTCCGGTGGAATCAGCAGGTACGCGTACGCCCTTCGATTCGACCGTCCCACCCGCCCGCGCAACTGGTACAGTTCGCTCAATCCATGCCGGTCCGCACGATTGATAATGATCGTGTTCGCCAGCGGAATGTCGAGCCCGTTCTCGATAATCGACGTCGCGCACAGCACGTCGTACTCGTGATTCATAAACGCCAGCATCACCCGCTCGAGCTCCGCCTCCGGCAGCTGTCCATGCCCAACCACGACCCGCGCCGAAGGCACCAGCTCCCGTATCTTCGCCGCAAGCTCATAGATCGTCTCTACCCGGTTATGGACGAAGTACGACTGCCCACCGCGCTCAAGCTCCATCTCGATCGCCGTGCGAACCAGCTTCTCGTCAAACTTCGCCACAATCGTCTGGATCGCCATCCGGTCCTTCGGTGGCGTCTCGATCACGCTCATATCACGTAACCCGATCAGTGACATATGCAGCGTCCGCGGAATCGGCGTCGCCGACATGCTCAGCACATCGATCGCCGATCGCATCTGCTTCAGCCGCTCCTTGTGCCGCACTCCGAAGCGCTGCTCCTCATCCACCACCAGCAGGCCCAGGTCCTGGAACTTCAGATCCTTCGACAACACCCGGTGCGTCCCGATCAGGATGTCGATCTTGCCCTGCTCCGCCTTCTCCAGGATGACCTTCTGCTCCTTTGCCGTGCGAAACCGCGAGATCATCTCGACATTCACCGGAAAATTCGAAAACCTCCTCTTGAAGCTCTCGTAGTGCTGAAAGCTCAGCACCGTCGTCGGCGTCAGCACCGCCACCTGCTTCGAGTCCTGCACCGCCTTGAACGCCGCCCGCATCGCCACTTCCGTCTTGCCGTACCCCACATCGCCGCACAGCAGGCGATCCATCGGCTGCTGCGACTCCATATCCCGCTTGATGTCCGCAATCGCGTTCAGCTGGTCGTCCGTCTCCGTAAAGTCAAACGCATCCTCAAACTCGCGCTGCAGATTGTTGTCCGGAGAAAATGCCGTCCCCACCGCCGCTGCTCTCTGCGCGTACAGCTTCAACAGCTCCGCCGCCATGTCCTGCATGGCCTTCTTTACACGGGCCTTGGTCTTCGCCCACTGCTGGTTGCCCAGCTTGTTCAGCTCCGGCGCAGGCCCGGTGTCAGTCGACCTGTACTTCTGGATCAGGTCCAGCCGCGTCAGCGGAACGTACAGCTTCGCCTGGTCTGCAAACTCCAGGATCATCAGCTCAAGCGGTGGAGCATCGTTCTCCTCGATCACCCGCAGCCCGCAGTACTGTGCAATCCCGTGCTCCACATGCACCACGTAATCGCCGACTGCAAGATCGCGGAAGTCCGATATGAACGCCGCTGTCTTTGACCTCTTCCGCGCGACCGGTCTCGCCGCCACATCCGCGTCGTCAGTCAGATCCTGCGCGCCAAAGATCACAATCTGCCGCGCCGACGCCCGCTCCCCCTTCGAATCCAGGGCCATTACCTGCACGCCCGCCGCAATCGCCGTCCGCACAATCACCGGCGTCCGCAGATCGCCCGCCAGGTAGCTCGACTCCGAGTACACCGTCGACGACCCGGCCTGCTGCGTACGCGATCCCAGCCTGTACGGCACCTGGTACTCCTGCAGCAGGCCCGCCAGCCGCTCCACCTCGCCCTGGTTCGGTGCCGTCAGCAGAACCCGTGCATCCTGCCCCATAAGCGTCTTCAGCTGATCGATCATCGCCGGAATCGATCCATGGAATCGCATCGTCGGCCGCGTCTGGAAGTCCACCTCGCTCAGCTCGCTCCGGTCCGCATCCAGCACATCCACCGCACCCAGCTGATCGAGATCGCATCCCGGAAACGCCCTCAGGCGATCCTCGAAATCCCAGGGTGAAATATAAACATCCTCCGGCCGCACCAGGCTCCCGATCCCCGCGCGCTCATGCCTCTGCTCCACCTTGTTCCACCAGCGCTCACCCTGGTTCTTCACCATCGCCGGCTCTTCGACAAACACCCGAGTCGTCTGCCCCATCAGGTCCAGAAGCGTCAACGGTGCGCCCGCCACCGGTGCAAAAAACTCCCACCCCGGAAACACCGTCGCCTCACCCGTCCGCGATGCCACATGCGTCTGCAGCTCGCCCGGCGTCTCCCCGCCTTCGATCGCCGCCGCAGCCGCCGAACCCGAGCGTGTTAGCCGGGCGTTGATCGCCGTCAGCAGCCGCTCCGTCACCGGCGTCTCCGTGAGCGGCAGCAACAAAGCCTCGTCCAGCGTAGAGCTCGACCTCTGGCTCTCCGGATCGAACTTCCGGATCGACTCGATCTCATCACCGAAGAAATCAATCCGCACCGGCCTGTCCTGCTCCGGCGAATACACATCGATGATCCCGCCGCGGATCGTCACCTGACCCGGCATCTCGACCACGTCGACCTTCGTGTACCCGACCGAAAGCAGGTGCTCGATCAGCATCTCGGGGATGTGTTCCTCTCCCGTCTTCAGCCGCAGCGCCAGCCCCGTGTAGTGATCCCTCGCAAACAGCCGCATACACGCTGCTTCCACCGGCGCAATCACCAGCCGCTGCGTGCCCGCCGCCTTCTCGCACAGCTTCCACAGCGTTGTAGCCCGGACCTCCTGGATCTCAGGGTGCGGCGACAGATTCTCAAACGGCAGAACATCATGCGACGGCAGCCGAAGCACCTGCGAGGCATCCAGCGCACCCGTCAACTCGCAAGCAGAAAGTACCGCCGCATGCAGCGACTCGGCAGCCTTGTTATCCGCAACAATCATCAGGCACGGAGCGTTTGCCGCCCGCACAAACAGCGGCAGGTAAAGCGCCCGCGCAGTAGCCGTCAGCCCCGATACGCGTCTCCGCCCGGAGCCACCGCCAAGGTGCCGTCGTACCCGCTCAAAAGCGTCAGAGTGCTCAAGTTCCGCAAGCAGCTCGCGGACAAAGGGAAGGATCATCGTTGGTTCAATTGTACTGAGGCGGAGCGACCGCCACCACGGCCCCCTCCGCCCCTATCAAGCTCCTTACACCGTCACCACAATCTTCCCGATCTGCTGGTTCGATTCCATGTAACGGTGCGCCTCCACAATCTCACTCAGCGGAAACGTCTTCGCAATGCGCGGCTTGAAGGCTCCCGATTCGATCTTCTCAAAGACATACCTCTCACCCGCCGCCCTCAACTCCGGCACAGCGTTGATCTCAAACAGCGTGTAGCCCCGAAACGTCAGCGACTTCGAAAGCGCCGTAAACAACGGCAGCGGAGTTTTATCGCCCGAAAGCGCCCCGTACTCGAAGATGATCCCCTGGTACGCCGCAGCCTCGGCCAGCTGCGCCAGAATCGGCCCGCCGATCGGATCAAACGTCAGTCGTGCACCCTTGCCGCCCGTGATCTCCTTCACCCGTGCCACCAGGTCCTCGTCGTTCGTCACGATCACATGGTCCGCTCCCAGCGACAGCAGCTCCGCCTTCTTCTCGGCCGTACGCGTCACCGCAATGCTCGTCGCTCCTTCAGCCTTCGCGATCTCGATCGCCGCCAGACCAACAGAGCTTGATGCCGCGGTAATCAGCACAACGTCGCCCTTGGCTATCTTCCCGAAGTGCACCAGCGCGCCGTACGCCGTCAGGTACTGCATCCATATGCTCGTGCCCTCCTCGTACGACAGCTTCGCCGGATACTTCGCCAGCGCGTCCGCGGGCACAATCGCCACCTCGCCATACACGCCGTACTTGTTCACCGCGAACGCCGGCACCGTGCTCGCCGTCTTCCCCACCCATCCCTTGTCCACGCCCTCGCCTACAGCCTCCACCGTTCCCGAGGCCTCGTAGCCGATCTTCGAGGGCAGCACTGGCTCCTGCAGATACATCCCTCTCCGGAACATCACCTCTGCCCGGTTCAGCCCAATCGCCTTCACCCGCAGGCGTACCTCGCCCTCGCCCGGCTCCGGCAACGCAACATCTTCAATCTTCAGAACCTCGGCCCCACCCGTCTCATGGAACCGCACAATCTTCACCGTCTCATTCGCCATCGAAATCCTCCGCACGAGTCCTCGCGCATCTCCTTCGATTCATGTGGGCAGGAAGAAGACTCAAATCCCACTGGCACAGTCTCTCTGCCGGACTAGGCCGCGTTCTTCTCAGCCTTGCCCCCTCCGGCAGGGTCCTCCCGCAACCCCGGCTCGCCCACGTCGCCGTAGACCACCTGCCCGTACTCCAGCAGCGTCACCATTCCCACGCCTCCACTGATGTTCCCGGCCACCGCGATCCCGAGCCACTTCATGTAAGGGATCCAGCCAGCCTGCCCGGTCAGCACAGCCGTCAATATCTCGCCACTCGCCGCAATGCAATGCGCGAAGTTCCCCAAGCCGACAACAAACGTCAGAATCCAGATAATCATCACCGATCCCGTGATCGAGTGCGACCCCGAAACCAGCCACGCCGCCAGCGCGATAATCCACCCACCCATCACGCCGCTCCAGAACACCGCATTCGGCTCCCTGTGCAACGCGTCCATCCCCAGCCCCCCCAGCGCGTGCACCACATCAGGGCTCAAGGCGCTCGTCAGGCCCGCCAGCGCCGCAAACGCCAAGGCCCCCAGCACGTTTGCAGGCAGCACCGTAAACCACAGCCGCATCGTGTTCCAGAAGTGCTTCTTCTCGGCCAGCACCAGCGCCACCGGGTACAGGGTGTTCTCCGTAAACAGCTGCGCCCGCCCCAGGATCACGACGATAAACCCCAGCGGGTAGAACATCTTCGCGATGAACTGCGCCTTGCTCGACGTCCCCAGCATGGAGAGCGCTATCCCGTTGCCCAACGCCGACAACCCCATGAAGATCCCGCCCGCAAATCCCGAGATCGCCAGCGCCGAGGTCGACCGCTTCAGCTCCTGCCGCGCATTGTTCGCAACCTGCTCAAAGATCTCCTGCGCACTCGGGCGCTCCAGGCTCTTCTGGTTCTCCTGCGACGGCGCAGCTTGCGAGTTCCTTCTTCCTCTCAGGCGAAATGCCATGGATCGTCCTTCTCCAATCTGCTGTAAAGTCTCACGTTGTCAGATGCGTCCTTCCGAACCCCGGCCTCGCGGTTGCTAAAATCGAGCGAGGATGCCCACCCTCTCCGCAATCTCTCCCGACGTCCTCGCCAGATACCAGCCCGTCATCGGCCTCGAGGTCCACGTCCAGCTCCTCACCGAGTCCAAGGCCTTCTGCGGCTGCCTCAACCGCTACGGCGGAGATCCCAACACCCACGTCTGCCCCACCTGTCTCGGCCTCCCCGGCGCGCTCCCGGTCCTCAACCGCCGCGCCGTTGAGTTCGCCGTCCTCGCCGCCAAAGCCATCGGCTGCGAGATCCGCGAAACCAGCATCTTCTCCCGCAAAAACTACTTCTACCCCGACTCCCCCAAGGGCTACCAGATCTCCCAGTTCGACAAGCCCATCGCCGAGCACGGAGCCATCACCGTCCCCGACGCCGAAGGCCGCCCCAAACGCATCGGCGTCACCCGCCTCCATCTCGAAGAAGACGCCGGCAAAAGCGTTCACGACGGCTTCGCCGACTCCTCCTCACGCACCTACATCGATCTCAACCGCTGCGGCACACCGCTCGTAGAGATCGTCTCCGAGCCTGACCTCCGCACCCCCGACGAGGCCTTCGAGTACCTCACCCGCCTCAAAGAGATCCTCCTCTATACCGGCGTCTCCGACTGCAACATGGAGGAAGGCTCCCTTCGCTGCGACGCCAACGTCTCCGTCATGCTCAAAGGCGCGGACAAGTTCGGCACCAAGGCCGAAGTCAAAAACGTCAACAGCTTCCGCTACATCCGCTCTGCCCTCGAGTACGAGATTGAGCGCCAGATCGGCGTCCTCGAAGAAGGCGGCCGCGTCGTCCAGGAGTCCCGTCTCTGGAACAACGCCGAAGGCCGCACCTTCTCCATGCGCTCCAAGGAAGCCGCCCACGACTACCGCTACTTCCCCGAGCCCGACCTCCCGCCCCTCATCGTCGGCCCCGCATGGCAGGCCGAAATACTCAAGTCGCTCCCCGAGCTCCCCGAAGCCCGCCGCGCCCGCCTCGTCGCCGACTTCGGCCTCACCCCGCAGGACGCCGCTACCCTCACCGCCACCCGCGCCTTCGCCGATGCGTTCGAGACCGCCGCCAAAGTAGCGAAAAACCCGCGCCGCGTCGCCGCCATCCTCACCAGCGAGCTCACCCCCCGCCTACGCGCCGCCAACCTCGAGCAGGACGCCTCCCCCGTCACCCTCGCCGGCGTCGTCATGGCCGCCGACCTCGCCGAGTCCGGAGCCATCTCCTCCAAACAACTCAAGCAGCTCCTCGACTCTGCCTTCGCCACCTCGGAAGACTTCCCCGCCGTCTACGAGCGCGAAAAGCCCCAGCAGATCTCCGACACCTCCGCCATCGAGGCCATCGTCGACGAGGTCATCGTCGCCAATCCCAAACAGGTCGAGCAGTACCGCGGCGGCAAAAAGACAGTCGCCGCCTTCTTCGTCGGACAGGCCATGCGCCTCTCCAAAGGCCAGGCCAACCCCGCCCTGCTCAACGAGCTCGTCGCCAAAAAGCTCGACGCCCTCGGCCCTCTCTAGACGCGAGATCGATCGATCATGGTCACGCTGCTCAAATCGACCTCGCCCCTCCGGGCCTCTTCACGCCGCATACATCTCCTGACCTCCGCTCTGGCCTTCAGCCTCGCTCTGCTCTCACCCGCAGCCTGCCCCCAGTCCAGCACGCCCGCGGACGAGCCGGTCACAACCCTCAAAGTATCCACTCGCGTCGTCGCCATCTCTGCCGTAGTAACCAGCAAAGACGGAACCCACATCGGCGGTCTCAGCAAGGACGACTTCCTCCTCAGGCAGGACGGCAAAGACGAGTCCATCCGCTACTTCTCGCAAGGGTCCGAACTCCCCCTCACCATCGCCCTCATGGTCGATACCAGCGGCAGCCAGCGCACATTTATCGGAGACGAGTCACTTGCCAGCGACATCTTCTTCGAAACCATGCTGGGGCGCAAAGAGGACCGCGCCATGCTGGTGCAGTTTGACTCCCATATCAACGAACTCCGAAGCATGACGAACTCTGTCGATGCGTTGCACCTCGGTCTTCTGCGACTGAGCCCGGACCAGACGACCCCCGGTGGAACCCTCCTTCAGGACGCCGTCTACGCCGTAGCGCAAAAGGTCCTCGCCAGGGAGACAGGGCGCAAGGCCATGGTCATCCTCACCGATGGCGGAGACAATGGCAGCCACAGCTCGCTCGCCCAGGCCATCGAGCAGGCGCAGCGCGCTGATGTCCAGATCTACTCCATCCTCTACAGCGTTTGGGATGGCTTCAGCTCGAGTCCAGGCCGCGGTGGCCGGGGCGGTGCAGACCCCGGCCTGACCATCCTTCGGCAGCTCTCCGAAAGCACCGGCGGCCGCGTCTTTCGCGTCTCCCCTGCGCTGGGCTTGCGGCAGATCTATGCGCAGATCGCAGAGGATCTCCGGCTCCAGTACGAGCTCGGATACACCCCGCCCGCAGGCATGCAGCCCAACAGCTACCACAAGCTCGAGCTCAGAACGAAAGATAAAAAGCTGGCCGTGCAGGCGCGTCGCGGGTTCTTCGCGCAACCGTAGTCTCTGAAGATTCGGCCGCGCCGCGCGCTGTTTGAATCGGGTACAACTACTTGCATGGCCATCGCCTCCGCGCTTAAAGCTCGCTGGTTCCTCCTCGGCGCCGTCGCCGGAGCAATCGCGACCGCGCTTGCCGGCTGCAGCGGTCGCACCCGCTACACCCCACCCACTGGCCCCATGCCCCCCAACACCGTCCTCCTCTCCGAGATGATGCAGCAGCTCTCCGCTCGGCCCGGCTTTACAGAGGCCGTCCTCTCTCAGCTCGACAAAGGCAGCAAAAACGGTCCCGCCCTCCTCACCCCCCGGCTCGCCGACACCATGCGCGCCATGATCCTCGGCAAAGACTGGGAAGGCCTCAATCGCTTTCCCGGCTGGACCATGCGCGAGATCAACCCCACCGTCCGCGTCGCAGGCCACATCATCGGCAAAGACACGGAGGCCGAAAGCCTCGCCAACCCCGGACACGGCCCCGGCCCATCCTCAGCCGCCCCGAAAAGCCTCATCCCCCAGTTCATCGATCTCGGGCCCTACACCTTGGACCATTCCGCCACGGTCAGCCTCAACCAACCCTCCCACCTCCCAGCATTCTCAGAGCAGGGAATCGTCACCCCTCTCGGCGACGGTGTCACCCGCGGCGACGGCCCCGACCCCGCCATCGCCCCCATGCACCCCGAGAGCGCCCGCCTCGCCTTCCTCCTCAACCGGCTCTCCCTCAACCGCCTCGACGACACCCCGCAGCTCACCGTCACAATCAACGACCTCCCCGCCACATCCCCCGAGCAGCTCATCGAAGTCCTCACCGCCACCGGCCATACCGTCTCCGTCGCTGACGCCCGCTACTTCGCCAACTTCGGGCACTTCCACTTCAACGGCCAGGACGTCATGATGCCCTTCTGGGTCAACTCCAGGATCCTCGTCCCCGGAACCAACCGTCCCCTCCTCGTCCCCGTCACCCACACCGAGTACGAGTGGTTCATCCGCGGTCCACACATCAACGCCGACGTCGCCTTCTACTTCGGCATCGATGGCAAAGCCGGGTTCCGCACCATGGACGAGCTCAACCAGCCCTGGGTGCTCAATCGCCACGCCCACACCTACACCGGCGCGGAGGCCGTCGAGGTCACCCGACTCTCCGGCCGCATGGCGCTCGCCTACATGCACCAGCACCTCGCCCGGCCCGCACTCCCCTTCGGCGGCTACTACGCTCTCGGGGTCTGCCAGGATGGCATCGCCGCCATCGAAAAAAAGATGACCGGCCACGCGACCCTCTTCCCCAACACCGCCGACGCCACCCTCTTCAACGACCCCCGCGACGCCGAGATCAACGCGCTCATCGCCGCCATCCCCAAAGACCGCAGCGGCGTACACCCGGAGCCGGAGCGCATCTTCGGCTCACTCCCCACCTCCGACCTCCACGCCATCTCCATCCCGGGCCTCCGCGACGACCTCATCGCAACCCGGACCGCCTGGCAGGAGGGAAGTCTCCACCGCACCCACGGCCCCCGGTACTGGACCATCCGCGGCCTGGAAGCCCTCGGCATTGCGCTCGCCGCATTTGTCGTACAACGCCTCCGCCGCACACCCGCCGCAAGCGTCGCCGCCTCCTAGAACAGCGTCTGCCCACGAACCGTTCCCGGCGGCACAATCTTCAGAAACGCCCCCAGGCAGAACAGCAGCAGGAGGTAGTACACCATCGTCCTGTTTGAGCCTTCGGCCGGCTCATCCTTCGTGAACATCCGCCAGGTCATGCCCGCGGCCAGAAACAGAAACACCCCCTCCTGCATCAGCCCAAACATCACCAGCGCGCTCAACAGCAGCAACCCCCGCTGCAGCTTCGTCAGTGCATACGTCGCCTGCGCTCCATCCAGCCCCAGCACCGGAATGAGATTCAGGAGGTTGATAAATGCCCCCGTATGCGCCAGCGCCAGGTAAACCTGCTGGTGCGTCCACCGAAACAGCCCCAGGCAGATCACCGCTGCGCCCAACCCGAACAGCGGCCCCGCCAGCGCAATGCCCGCTAGACCATCCAGCGGTATACCCATCGCATACCACCGCACGTATGCTCCAAGCCCCGGCATAAACACGGGGAGGTCGGCCTTCAGACCGCGCCGCTTCACCGCCCAGTAGTGCCCCATCTCATGCACCAGGATCGACACCGTAAACCCCAGCCCGAACTTCCAGCCGAACAGCGCCCAGTACAGCCCGAAGAACGCAAAAAAGCTGAACAGGAACTTCATCTTGAACAGCACAAACAACAGCCCCTTCAGCTTCCCCAGAAACAGCAGAACAGGCGCAAGCGGGCCCAGACGCTTCGTCCACCTCGCCGTCTTCTCCTCGTCCGCCTTGGAGTGCGCATTGATCGCCGCCACCCGCGACTGCACAGCATGGGCCTGCGTCGTATCCTCCGGCAGCCACGTCAGCGCCTCTCCCCAGGCAGCGCGAGCCTCATCCCACCGCTTCTCCTGCTCCATCGCCTGCGCCACGTGCGCCAGCCCCGCCACATGCTGCCCGTAGATAATCGTTCCGCACTCGGGGCACAGCAGCGTCCCCTCGTGGATGTAGTGGCTGCACTGCGGACAGTTATAGACCGCCGGTGGTGCGGGCGGAAGTTGAACAGGTTCCATACTCATCTGATTCCCAATCGTCAGGAAAGACGCGGCTCCGCTGAACCTACGTCTGCTGACTCGATCCATCGTCCTTCGCGTCCGAAAGCGTTACCTTCACGTCCATCCGCTTCCGCCCGCGAAACACCGTCAGCGTCACCGTATCGCCGGCCTTGTGCCCGTTCATCGCAGCCGACAGGTCCTGCGCTGTCGCAATCTCCTGCCCATCCAGCGCAACGATCAGGTCGCCGCCCAGCATCACCGGCGTATTGCCCTTGTACATCCGCTGGTTGCCGCCATGGAGACCCGCCCTCTCCGCCGCTCCGCCCGGAAGCACCCGCTCAATCAGAATTCCGTAGTCCGCCGGCAAACCGATCTGCTCCGCAATGTCCGGCGAGATCGGCAGCGTCACAATATCCAGCGACGGCCTCCGCGAGTGACCGTACTTCGCAAAGTCATCCAGCACCGCCTTCGCCGTATTGATCGGGATCGCAAACCCGATCCCCGAACTCTGATCCGCGCCATTGCTCGCGATCAGCGTCGTTATGCCGATCACCTCGCCCCGCGAGTTCAGCAGAGGTCCGCCCGAGTTCCCCGGATTGACCGCCGCGTCCGTCTGGATCGCATCCTCGATTGGATTGTTCTGCGGCCCGCGAATCGACCGGATCGACGATATGATCCCTCGCGTCATCGTTCCGTTCAACCCGAACGGATTGCCGATCGCGTACACCTTCTGCCCCACGGTCAGCCCGTTCGAGTCTGCCAGCGTCGCCGGCTGCAGATTCGGCGCCTGTATCTTGATCAGCGCCAGGTCATGGTTCTTGTCGATCCCGATCACCGTCGCCTTGTACTTGTGCTTGTCGCTCAGCGTCACTTCCACCCGCTGCGCGTTGTCGATCACATGGTTGTTCGTCAGGATCAGCCCCTGCTTGTCCAGGATGAACCCCGATCCCTGCCCTTGCTGCGGCACCGGTCCGTAAAAGAAATCAAAGCTCACCGCAGTCGACGTGATGTTCACGACCGACGGCAGAGCCTTCCGGTAGACCGCCATGTTCTGCTGCTCTTCGGTATCAAACGCCGGCGCAGCCGAGGCCTCGGTCAGGTCAAACGCACCCATCGCTCCCTTGACCGTCTGCGTGCTCACGACCGGCGGTTCAGAGCTCGGCCCCAGCAGAGCCCGGCGCACCATCGGCGCCATCTCCCCGCTCGACGCCAGGTGCGTCGTCACGTAGTAAAACCCCGAAAGCAGCACAAGCACCAACAGCACCGGACGCAATTTCATCGTGTAGCCAACCTGTCCTTCATCGATACGGAACTGCCCATTATCCCGGACGTCCCCTTCCTCCATTGTATCGACCCCGGTCTACCGGCTTTGTCGCTTTTCAGCCTCTTCGGCCAGAACCCGCCAAAGCTCGTCCACCTCCACCTGCAGATCGGCCACGGATCCCTCATTCCGCAGCACATAGTCGCAGATCGGCGCCTTCTCCTCGTCTCGCATCTGCTGACCGAGCCTCCGCCTCGCCTCCGCCCTCAGCTCCTCAGCCTCCACCGGACTCAGCGACCTCTCAGCCGCGGCCCTCCGCGCAAACCTCTCAATCTTCAACTCGTCCGGAGCCACAACCAGCACCAGCCGGTCGAATCGCCCTCTCCACCCACCCTTCCCAGCCTCGTTGCCCCCGTGCCTCGTCTCAAAGATCAGCGCCGACTCCACCACCACAACAGCGCCCGGATCCCGCCTCCCGATCTCCTCCGACATCTCAGCCTGCCGCGCAATCACCGCCGGATGCACAATCGCATTCAGCTCCTCCACCCGGCCCTCACCGAACGCGAGACGCGCCAGCTCACCCCTATCCAACTCCACCCCGCCCAACTCCATCCCGTCCAGCCGGCCGCCGCCCCCCTTCAGCACCCCCCGGCCAAACCGCTTCAAGATCTCCCCGTAAACCGCCTGTCCCGGCTGCATCAACTCCCGCCCAATCTCATCCGCCTGCAGCACATAGGCCCCATGCCCGGCCAGCATCCGGCCCACCGTGGACTTCCCGCTCCCCAGTCCGCCCGTAAGCCCGACCCGCAGCATGTCTACTCTGTGACCGGCAGACCGCGCCGCAGCTTCGCCGCCGTAATCGTGTTCTGCATCAGCATCGCAATCGTCAGCGCCCCCACACCACCCGGAACCGGCGTGTACGCGCTCGCCGCTGCAAAAGCCCTCGGATCGATATCCCCCACCACCGTCGATCCACGCTTCAGAAACCCCGCCGCCCGGCCCTCGTCCCCCGGAAAGAACCGCTCCACCTCCGCAGCGTCCGTCACCCGGTTGATGCCCACGTCGATCAGCACCGCGCCCGGCTTCACCATATCCTCCGTCACAAATCCCGCACGCCCGATCGCCGCCACCAGGATGTCCGCATCCCGCGTGTACCGCGGCAGATCCTTGGTCTTGCTATGGCACACCGTCACCGTCGCCGACGCGTTCAGCAGCATCATCGCCGCAGGCTTGCCCACAATATCGCTCCGCCCCACCACCACCGCGCTCTTACCCGCGACCTCGATATCGCTCCGTCGCAGAATCTCCATGATCCCCGCCGGCGTGCACGGTGCCAGCCCCGCCTGCCCCGATTGCAGCCGTCCCGCGTTCACCGGATGAAACCCATCCACATCCTTCTCGGCACTCACCGCCTCCAGCAAACGCTTTGTATCTACGTGCTTTGGCAGCGGCAGCTGAACCAGAATGCCGTCAATCTCATCCCGCGCATTCAGATCCGCGATGATCTCCAGCATCTCCTCCGTCGTAACCGTCTCCGGCGGCGTCAGCATCTCGCTGTAGATCCCCAGCTCCCCACACGTCTTCACCTTGCTCCGAACATAGATCGCCGACGCAGGCACCTCACCCACCAGAACCACCGCCAGGCCCGGCACAATCCCCTTTGCCTTCAACGCCTCAACCTCGACCGCGACCTCCGCCTTGATCTCAGCCGCAATCGCCACTCCGTCCAGCACCCGCGCCGTCCCTGTCTCAGTCACACTCATCCTTCAATGCTACCGCGTGACCAGCTGGAACTCCGGTCACAAATATCCGCATAGATCTTTCATCCGCTGTTGCCTGCAGCAAAAGGGGAATCCACTCCCCCACACAAGACGTACCTCCCATATCGTCGCGAGCCGCTAGTTCGCGTCTAATCGCAGATGCCGGCGAAATGTCGGCGAAATCGAGGTTAACTTTGCAGACCACTCCCCAGACCTTTACTCAAGCCGACCTCTCCAGCCTGCGGGAAGAGCTACGCCACTCCGGACTCGACTCCTGGCAGGCAGGTGAGCTCATCAGCGCCTTTCTCAGCGGACGCGGATATGGCGTCTCAAACAGCGAAGCCCGAACCGCCGCCTCGCGCCTTGAGTCAGTCGGTTGCAACATCCAATGCATGCAGGAAGAGCTCTCCCGTCTAGCCCTGATGATGTAACTCGAACCGGCGATCAAACCCGCCGGTTCGCTTTCCGCCGCAGGTACGGTCACATACCATCGGAGACATGCGCCCGTCTCGTCACGCCGCCTGCTCTCCCCGGTCAGCCCGTCTCCATCGGGCGCTGGTGCATCTCGCCCTCCCTCTGCTTCTCTACGCCCCCTCCTGCCTGAGCGCCCAGCAGACCCCTGCCCCCGCCTCCACTCCTGAGGGCGCAGCCGCCCAGGCCGCCGCCCAGGCCGGGCACTCGCTCGGAGCGGCAAAGGACCCCGGCAAAGGTACCTCCCAGGCCACTTCAGCCGCCTCCACGAAATCCGCGGCCAGCCGGCAATCCTCAAATCAGTCAATCGCACCCTCCGTTCCACCCCCCGGCCCCACCGATCGCCCGCGCATCGGTCTTGCCCTTGGCGGCGGCGGTGCCCTCGCCCTCTCTGAGATCGGCGTCCTCCAGTGGTTCGAAGAGCACCACATCCCCGTCGACGTCGTCGCCGGAACCAGCATGGGCTGCATGGTGGGCGCGCTCTACTCCACCGGAACCCCCATCGACCGCCTCAAAGTCGTCATGAACGACTCCGTATTCAGCCAGGTCTTCCGCTTCGACTCCAGCTACTCCAGCCGCTCCTTTCGCCGTCGCGAAGATACCCGCGCCCTCCCCAACGGCATCACCGTCGGCCTTCGTCACGGCGTCTCCTTCCGCAACTCCGTTCTCACCGACCAGGGCCTCAACGCCTTTCTTGACCGCCGCTTCTTCCGCTACGACGACCGCCTCGACTTCAATACGCTTCCCATCCCCCTCCGCTGCATCGCGACCGACCTCACCGACGCCCGGGCCGTCACCTTCGCCCGCGGCTCCCTTCCCGATGCCGTTCGTGCCTCCGTCTCTCTCCCCGGCGTCTACCAGCCCTTCGAGATGAATGGCCACGAGTACGTCGACGGCGGCGTCCTCGATAACCTCCCCACCGCCACCGTTCGCGACATGAAGGCCGACGTCATCCTCGCCGTCAGCCTCCCGCTCCAGCCCGTCGTGGGCGGCGATCTCGGCTCGCTCCTCGGCGTCCTCCAGCGCAGCTTCTCCGTCGCTATCGAGGGTGCCGAGCGCGAACAGCGCAAGCTCGCACAGGTCGTTATCATGCCAGACCTCAAAGGCTTCGGCGCCACCGATTACCTCCGCACCGCCGATCTTGCACAACGCGGCTACGACGCAGCCGAGCTCCAAAAGTCCGCGCTGCTCCCGTACTCCATCCCCGATGAGCAGTGGCAGCAATACCTCGCAAACCGCGCATCGAAGGAGCACTCCGCCCCCGGCCCCGTTCTCCGCGTTCGCATCAAGGCCCCCAGCCCGGAGATCACACGCGCCATCCAGCGGAAGTTCGCCCCGCTCGTCAATCACCCAGTAGACACGCGCGCCATCGAAGATCTGCTCAACGAGATCCGCAGCGACGGCCGCTATGAGGCGGACTACACCGTCGGCTACGAGACCCCGTCAACAGGAGGCCCGGCGACCAGTACATCCACCGCTCTTCCACCTACTTCGGACACCGGCTCCACATCGCCCACCGGCGCCTCAGACTCCGCTGCGAGCCCCTCCGCCCCACGCCCGGTCCTCCTCGTCACCGTTCTCGATAAGAAGACTGGACCCCCCTTCCTTCTCGTCGGCGCCAATATCCAGGCCCAGACCGGCGGCGTCACCCGCGCAACCCTCGAAGGCATCTTCCTCTGGCAGGATCTCGGCGGCTACGGCTCCGAACTCCGCGGCAACATCAAAGTCGGCTTCCAAACGCAGTTCGACGCAGAGTACTACCGCCGCATCTTCAACAGCGGTACCTCCGGCGGCTACTTCATCGCTCCCCACGCCGGTCTCACCCGGGAGCCCTTCTACATCTTCTCCCGGCAGCAACGCATCGCAGAGCGTCAGCTCCAGCAGACCTATGCCGGCGCCGATCTCGGCTGGTCCGACTCCCGCACCCGCGAGCTCCGCCTCGGCTACGACGCCTCGAATATCCGCTGGCAGACCGAGGTCGGCTCCGACGCGCAGCCCGACATCATCGGCAGCTCGCAGCGCGTCCACGCCCGCTTCGTCTACGACACCCAGGATCGCGCCCTCGTCCCCCAGTTCGGCATCCGCTCCACTACCGACCTCGGCTACCTCTTCAACGCCGTCTCCAGTCCCACCGCCCCGCAGTTCACGACACAGCTCTCACTCGCGCACCAGATCGGCAGCAACCTCTTCATCTTCTCGAGCGAAGCCGGCACCATGCTCAATCGCAACGTCGCCCAACCGTTCCGCTTCACCCTGGGCGGGCCCCTTCGCCTCACCGCCAGCGCAATCGACGAGTTCCGAGGCACCGACTTCTTCCTCGTCGAGCCCGCCTTCCTCCGCCGCGTCGCCAAGCTCCCCGACCCCCTCGGCCAGAGCATCTACCTCGGCGCCGCCTACGAAGCCGGACAGATGCACGCCCCCGGCCTCCGCACCGTCACCCGCCAGGACGTCTACTTCGGCATCATCGCCGAAACCCCCCTCGGCGTCATCACCCTCGCTCCCGCAATCGGCGACGACGGCCACCGCAAGTTCGTCTTCACCCTCGGCAAGCTCTTCTAAGCGGACTTTTTCGCCGACCAACCTGGTGCGGTGTGGTCCGGTGCGGCAACGGCCGCTCCATAGTCCCCGCCGCCCGCATAGCATAATCAGCTATGCCGTCCCTCTGGACTCCCAGCAGCTGGCCCGACCGCCTGGCCGAACTCGAAGCCAGCACACCCGAGCTGAAATCCGTCCCCCTCCGCCGCGACGTCCGCTCTCTCGGCGCACTCCTCGGCGAAGTCCTCCATGAACAGGCCGGAACCGCTCTCTTCAACGCCGTCGAAACACTTCGCCGCAACTCCATCAATCGCCGCGAAGCCGCCTCCGAAAACGCATTCGTCCCCCCCGACTCCGCCTCGACCTTTCAGCAGACCCTCGAAACAGTCCACATCCTCTCCGCCGATCTCACCACCGCCTACCATCTCGCCCGCGCCTTCTCCTTCTACTTCGAGCTCATCAACCTCGCCGAAACCAACCACCGGAAGCGTCGCCGCCTCGCCACTCAGCTCTCACCCGAAACCCTCCCCCAGCGCGGCAGCCTCCGTGGAACCCTGCGCCGGCTCCGCCTCGCCGGTCACTCCCGCTCCGACGCCCTCGCCCTCCTCGCCCGCATCTGCGTCACCCCGGTCTTCACCGCGCACCCCACCGAGGTCGCACGCCGCAGCGTCATGTTCAAGCGTCGCCGCATCTCCGATCTCCTCGAGCAGCTCGATCGCATCCCCGTTGCCGCAACCGCGCTCGACGCCCTCGAGCGCGATCTCCTCGCCGAGATCACCGCGCTCTGGCAGACCGACGACGTCCGCACCGCTCGCCCCACCGTTCGCGACGAGATCCGTATGGCCCTCGACTACTTCGAAGCCAGCCTCTTCGACACGCTTCCGATCCTCTACGCCGAGGTCGCCTCCGCCATCGAAGCCGAACTCCCGGAGACCGACGCCAACCAGATCGACCCCGTCTCGAACTCCGTCACTCCGGGCGCAGCGAATATCCCCGCAGACCTCGCCAGCCTCCCCCAGCTCATCTCCTTCGGCTCCTGGATCGGAGGCGATCGCGACGGCAACCCCTTCGTCGATGCCGCCACCACCCGGGAAGCACTCACGGCCGCCCGCTCACTCCTCTTCACCCACTACCGCAATCGCCTCCAGACCATCTACGACCAGCTCGGCTCCTCCACCCAGCAGGTCCCCGTCAGCCCCTCGCTCCATCTGCTTCTCGATCGCTACCTAGCCCAGATGAGCTGCGCCTCGGCCTTCGCGACGTCCTCGCAACAGGTGACCGACCGCTACCGCCATGAGCAGGTCCGCCTCCTCGTAGTCTTTGTCATGGCGCGCCTCGGCTTCGTCACTCAAACCTCCGTCCCGTTCTCTGCCCCGCCTGCCCTCCCTCCCTACACCCGCGCGTCCGACCTCCTCTCGGACCTCTCCACCCTCCGCGATTCGCTCGTCGAAAATCAGGGCCATCGCCTCACCCGGCTCCTTCTTGACCCCCTTCTGCTGGAGGTCCGCACCTACGGCCTCCACCTCCAGACCCTTGACATCCGCCAGCACGCACGCGTCCACGCCGCCGCACTCGCAGAGCTCGCCGCCTTTCGCCCCGCCACAGATCCCGCTTCCGCCCCCTCGCCGCAGACTCTCCATCTCCCCCCACCCCTCTCCCCGCAATCCGTCGAGGTCCTCGCCACCTTCCGCGCCATCGCCGAACTCAAGCTGGCCTTCCCACCGGAGAGCATCCGCCTCTACGTCATCAGCGGAGCCGCCTCCGCCACGGACTGCCTCAATGTCCTCTCTCTCGCGCGCCTGGGAGGCGTCCAGGTCGAGGCCTCGGAGGCCACAGACGACAGAGCCGCAGACCCCGGTCTCCAGCCCGTCCCGCTCTTCGAGTCCATCGAAGACCTGCAAAACGCGCCCGCCATCATGCGTGAGCTCTGGTCAAGCGAAGCCTATCAGCCGCTGCTCAACTCCTGGCAGCGCAGGCAGGAGGTCATGCTCGGCTACTCCGACTCCAACAAGGACGGAGGCATGATCACCAGCACGTGGGAGATCTACAAGGCCCACCGCGCCCTCCACCAGGTCGCCCGGGACTGCAACGTCCACCTCCGCCTCTTTCACGGCCGCGGCGGCACCGTAGGCCGAGGTGGAGGTCCAACCCACCGCGCCATCTTCGCCCAGCCCGTCGACAGCTTCACCGGCGAACTCCGCCTCACCGAGCAGGGCGAGGTCCTCAACTGGAAGTACGCCGACATCGTCCTCGCCGAACGCAACCTCGAGCTCATGATCGCCGCCTCGCTCGACGCCCTCGCGCGCCCCGACGCCACCACCCAAAGTGCCACAACGGCGGGTGCCCCACATCCCGACTCAGGGATGTGGGTTGGAGCGCCACAGCACGCCACACCCCACCTCACCGGCGAGATCCTCCCCGCCTGGGAGGCCGCCCTCGACATCCTCTCCAGCACATCCTTCGCCATTTACAAGCAGCACATCGTCGACAACCCCGAGGTCTTCACCTACTTCGAGCAATCCACCCCCGTCGCAGAGCTCGAACACGCCCGCATCGGCTCACGCCCCGCCAAACGCAACGACGCCAGCGCCACCCGGCAGCGCTCCATGGCCGACCTCCGCGCCATCCCCTGGGTCTTCGGCTGGATGCAGTCCCGACAGCTCGTCCCCGCCTACTTCGGTGTAGGCCACGCCTTCAAGTCCTTTGTCGACGCGCAGCCCGCAAACCTCTCCCTGCTCCAGGGCATGGCGAAGAACTTCCCGCTCTTCCTCGACATCATCCGCAACGTCGAGCTCGCACTCGCCAAAGCCGACTTCGGCATCGCCCGCCTCTATGCCTCGCTCGTCGAAGACCCCGACCTCCGCGATCGCGTCTTCACCACCCTTGAGGCCGAGTTCAATCTCACCACGCGCATGCTCCTGCTCATCACCGGACAGCGCGAGCTCCTCGAAACCAACCCCGTCCTCAATCAGTCCATCCGCCTCCGCAACCCCTACGTCGACCCCCTCTCCCTCATCCAGGTCGAGCTCCTCCGCCGCAAACGCGCCGGCGAAGACTCCCCCGATCTCAACCGCGCCATCACCGCCACCATCAACGGCATCAGCGCCGGCCTCCGCAACACCGGCTGACGCCCAAGATATCCGCCTCAAAAAAAGGAGATCGAGAAGCTCGTACGGAAGTTGTACGCGTAACGCTGCACATTCATCTCTTCTGAGGCTGGACTCCCGTTAACCTCAAGACGATGCCGAGACCTGCACGCCTTTGCCTTCTCCTCTTGATCCTTCTGCCATCAGCCGCCTACGCGCAATCCACGGATACACAGCTCAAAGCACGGTTGATTCATAAACCTCTTTACCTCCGGGGCATGTGGCAGAGTGACGATCTTCACTTCGACTCGCATGGCAAACTCCTGGGCGATGAGACGCGCCTCCCCTTCACCCTCAGCGGCCTGGAGGTCAAGACGATCACGCTTCAGTCCGACAAACTCCTTATCGATGGCGAGAGAATGGGCCTGGAGTTCCGCAAAGACGTGCCGCGCCGCGTCGTCATAAAAACCGCACGCCCGCGAAAGCCGGAAAAGGTGCACATCGAAAGTGACGCGTCAACGGATTACTCCCCCGCTCTGAACGCCATCTTTACAGAATCTCTCGCGGACCTCGTGCCAGACCTGCCGGCATATTGGCAGTGGTACGCCCGGAAGCATCTGCTCCCCATCCCTGAGCCGGGAAGCACCGGACCTCACCAGGGCTCTCCTGCCCAGGTCGGCGCAGGTGTCCTCGCCCCGAAGCTCACCTACTCTCCTAAGCCCGAATTCAACTCCGCCGCGCGCGCACTCCGAGCCTCTGGCGAATCGCTCGTAAGTATCGTCGTGAACGCGCAAGGCACGCCGGAGGACGTGGTCATACTCCGCCCCATGGGAATCGGTATGGACGAGCAAGCCATCGACGCTGTACACCGCTACACCTTTAAACCCGCTACAAAGGATGGTCAACCTGTCGCCGTCGAGGTGAACATTGACGTCCATTTCAGAATCTACTGAGTCGAAATCTTTTGCTTAAACCTCCAACCCGCGATGTGGCTGCCGACGGAAACTATGTGACCTCAGACCGAACATAGTCTCACTGGTGCGGCATCACCGCCGTAGCCTTGTCCTTCACAAAAATCACATCCATCGGGTGACCCAGGTTTGAGAACATCACCCGCCGGTTCCCGTACTCCTGGCTCACACTGTCGCTCACCTGCCCCAGCGCCAGCTGCACCTGCGCCTCGCTCATCCCAAGAATCGCGCGGTGCTCATCCACCGCCTTCCATACCTCCGGCCCCCAATGCTTGTAGAGCTGGTGCGGGTCATCATAGAAAAACAACTCATCCGTATAAAACGTGTAGTCCGGCCCCTGCTTGTACCCCACCGGCACCCCGAACACCTTGTCCCCGCTGCCCGGCCCCTGCGCACTCGCCGGCAGCGTAAACAGCAGCAGCACCTGCTTGTCCCCGCCCGGTACCCGAAACGTCGCCGCCTTCGGCGCCACCTGCTCCACCGCATCCTTCACCGCCATCGGCTGCGCCCCCAGCAGCGTCCCCTCCTTCTTCGCGTAGTCCACGTGCTTGCCCGCTACAGCGTAGTAATCCATCTGCCCGCCCGCGCTCACCCATATCGTCGTCCCGTAAAGCTCCTTCAGATCCGCCATTGTTCGACGGCCGCTTCTTCTTCAAGAACACAAACGCGTCATCCGGCAGCTTCTGCTGCACCGCCACCTTCGCCGGCGCATTGTCCGCCGCGTTCCGCTCCCGGTAGATCATCCCCACCCGGATCCCCACCGCCAGAACCGCAACTACCGTAGCCCCGATCGCCGCCTTCTTCCCGTTCTCCATCCAGCCTCCTCATCCGCCTGAACACCCAATCTAAATCCTCCCCGCGGTACCCGCCCTCCCGCCTTTCCATCGCTGTGCGGCCAAGGTCCCCGTCAACGGCCTCGCGCCGGCGGTTGTCCGCCCCGGGATATCATCAGCAAACCCAAAGGATCCTAGATGCCCCACATCCGAACCGCCTTCACCCTGCTCCTCTTCGCCGCCCCAACTCTTTACGCGCAAGCTCAAGCCCCCACCACCGCCGTCTCCCGCTACATCAAGATCCCGCGCGCTCCGCTGGTTGTCCTCGAGCACGTCCGCATCATCGACGGCACCGGCGCCACTCCGCTCGAAGACCAGACCATCACCATCCAGAACGACAGGATCGCCGCAGTCGGCAGAACGCAACCAGGACCAGCCCCCGCCAACGCCGTCGTCCTCGACCTCACCGGCCGCACCGTCATCCCCGGCATCGTGGGCATGCACGACCACATGTACTACATCGCCCGCCCCAACGCCGACGCCGAAGGTCACTCCGAGCCGCCCCTCGTCGTCCCCCAGATGACCTTTACCTCGCCCCACCTCTACCTCGGCGCCGGCGTCACCACCCTCCGCACCACCGGCTCCGTCGAGCCCTACACCGACCTCAATCTCAAGCGCGAGATCGACGCCGGCCACATCCCCGGCCCGCACATGGACGTCACCGCGCCCTACCTCGAAGGCGCCAACTCGCCCTTCATCCAGATGCACCAGCTTCGCGACGCCGAAGACGCCCGCGCAACAGTCGACTTCTGGGCCGCGCAGGGAGCAACCAGCTTCAAGGCCTACATGAACATCACCCGCGCCGAGCTCAAGGCCGCCATCGACGAGGCCCACAAACACGGCCTCAAGCTCACCGGCCACCTCTGCTCCGTCACCTACCCCGAGGCCGCCGAGCTCGGCATCGACAACCTGGAACACGGCTTCTTCGTCAACACGCAGCTCGACCCCGGCAAGCAGCCCGACGTCTGCCCCAACACCGTCGGCGGCCCCACCCTCGCCCGCATGACCGCCGGCAGCCCCGAGGCCGCCGCCCTCATCAAGCTCCTCGTCGACCACCACGTCGCCCTCACCAGCACCCTTCCCGTCTTCGAGTCCTCCGACCCCCGCCACCTCCATCTCCAGCCCCGCGTACTCGAAACCATGTCGCCTCCCACCCGCGAGGCCTATCTCAACACCCGCAACCTCGAGCTCACCCGCAACTCCGCCCCCGGTGCCATCGACCGCGCCCAGAACTTCCGCAACGGCATGGCGCTCGAGCGAGCCTTCGTCGCCGCCGGCGGCCTCCTCCTCGCCGGCCCCGACCCCACCGGCGACGGCGGCACCCTCCCCGGCTTCGGCGACCAGCGCGAGATCGAACTCCTCGTCGACGCCGGCTTCACCCCCGTCGAGGCCATCCACATCGCCACCCTCAACGGCGCAACCTTTCTCGGCCGCGAAAAGACCATCGGCTCCATCGCCCCCGGCAAAGATGCCGACCTCGTCGTCATCAAGGGCGACCCCGCCAGAAACATCGCCGACATTGAAAACACCGAGATCGTCTTCAAAGACGGCGTCGGCTACGACTCCCAGAAACTACTGGACTCCGCCAAAGGCCGCTACGGTCAGTACTGATCCGCCAGGCTCCACCCGCCGCTGCATGGCGCCGCCGCCGCCTAAACCGTGCTGCGCTTCATCAGGTAGTCCAGCCCGCACACCCGGTACCAGCGGTATCCGTACGGCTCCAGCAGCACACGATGCCGTCCACCCTCATCCACCTCGCTGTGGTTGTCGGAGATCAGGTTCACCAGCACACAACTCTTCTCTGCCTCGCCGCTCAGCGCAAACCGGATCTCCCTCGGCTCCGCGAGCAGGTTATGCACGCACACCACCGCATTGTTGCGCCACTCGTAGCGCATCGCCAGCGCCGCCGGAGATCCCGTCGGCACAAACGAGAACTCGCCCCATCCAATCTCCGGAGCCTCCTTCCGCATCCGTACCATGCGCTCCATCCAGTTCATCATCGAGTTCGGATCCCGACGCTGGTCCGCCACATTTACATGCTCAAAGCTGTACGGCCCCTCGCTGATCACCGGCAGCACCGGCTTGTCGCTAACGGTAAACCCGCCATTGCGCTCTCTCGACCACTGCATCGGCGTCCGCGCGCAGTTCCGTTCCGGCAGCCGCAGATCGTCCCCCATGCCGATCTCATCTCCATAGCGAATCACGGGTGTTCCCGGCAGCGACAGCATCAGGCTGTATGCCAGCTCCAGCCGCCGCCGATCGCCGCCCAGCATGGGTGCAAGCCGCCGCCGAATCCCGCGTTCGTACAGCTGCATGCCCGGCTCCGGACCAAACTCCGCAAACACCTTCTCTCGCTGATCATCCTCCAGCCGACCGAGGTCCAGCTCGTCGTGATTGCGCAGAAACTGCCCCCACTGCGCCGTCACCGGCCTTCCTTTGGTCTGCTGCATCGCCTTCGCCAGCGGCCGCGAGTCCCCGCTCGCCAGCGCGTAAAACAGGTGCTGATTCACCTCGAAGTTGAACATCATCTGCAGGCGCTCGCCGAACTTGCCGAAGTACTTCATATCCGTGTCCGGCAGTACATTCGCCTCCGCCAGGATGATCGCCTCGCCCTCGCGCCACGTTAGAAACTGGCTAAACGTCCGCAGCATCTCGTAGTCTTCCTGCCCGTCCTTCGCGTCCGCGCCCTTCGCCGCGATCACAAACGGAACCGCATCCATCCGAAATCCCGAAACGCCCAGTTGCAGCCAGAAGCCCATAATCTTCAGGATCTCCGCCTGCACCTCGGGATTTGCTGTGTTCAAGTCCGGCTGAAACTTGTAGAAGCGGTGAAAGTAAAACTCCTTCGCCGCGTCATCGAAGTCCCACGTCGACTTCTGCACGCCCGGAAACACCACGCCCGAATCCGCATCCTTTGGCTTCTTCTTCGACCACACATACCAGTCGCGGAAACGCGACTTCGGATCGCGGCGCGCCTCCTGGAACCACGCATGCTCCTCCGACGTGTGGTTCACCACCAGGTCGATCAGCACCCGCATCCCCCGCTGCCTGCATCCGTGCGTAAACTCCACGAAGTCGCCCAGCGTCCCATACCGTGGGTCCACCCCGTAGTAGTCCGCCACATCGTACCCGTCGTCCCGCATCGGCGACGGCTGGAACGGCATCAACCAAATCGCCGTCACACCCATCCCCTGCAGGTAATCCAGTCGCCGGATCAACCCTTGGAAGTCCCCGATCCCGTCCCCGTTCGAGTCCATAAAGGTCCCGACCGACAGGCAGTAAATCACCGCATTCTTGTACCAGAGATCGTTGATCATCCTCGTCCTTTATCGGCCCCCAACCCTAGTCCACCGGCTACTCGCTAGTCCACCGGCTACTCGCTAGTCCACCGGCTACTCGCTAGTCCACCGGCTCCGCGCTGGCCAGCTCCATGTCCGCACCTCTCAGGCTCTCCGCCGTCAGCGCATCCGCACCGCGCAGGGCAGGGAACAGCCCTGCCGCACTCGCCGTCACAATCAGGCTCGCGACCCCACCGATCACCACCGCCCGCACCGCTCCCCACCAGTGTGCCGTCAAACCGCTCTCAAACTCCCCAAACTCGTTCGACGCCCCAATGAACAACCAGTTCACCGCGCTCACCCGCCCCCGCATCTCGGGCGGCGTCGCCAGCTGCAGAATGCTCGACCGGATCACCACGCTCACCATGTCGCTCGCACCCACCAGCACCAGAGCCACCAGGCTCACCCATATGCTCCTCGACACCCCGAACACCACCGTCGCCGCCCCAAACACCCCGACACACACCATCATCTTTACGCCCGCATTCGCCTTGATCGGCCAGATCGTCAATGCCAGGCTTACCGCCAGCGCCCCCACACTCGGCATCGCGCGCAGCAGCCCCAACCCCCTCGGCCCGGCATGCAGCACCTCCTCCGCAAAGATCGGCAGCAACGCGACCGCACCACCCAGCAGCACCGCAAACAGATCCAGCGAGATCGACCCCAGCAGCAGCTTCGTTCGCCACACATACTCCAGCCCCGCCAGCACCGTCCGTACGCTGAAGCCCTTCTTCACCACCTCGGCGTCGATCTCCGGCTTCGCCCGCATCATCCCCACCAGCACCAGGAATCCGCTCAGCATCGCCAGCGTGAAGCAGTAGACGATCGCCGCTCCGTTCCATCGCCTCATCGCCCCCTTCATCTGCAGCGTGAACAGCAGCCCCCCCACCGCCGGCCCCGCCATATTTGCGACCTGGTACACGGTCGCTCCCCACGTCACCGCATTCACAAACTGCTTCTTGCCCACAAGGCTTGGCAGCAGCGCGCTCGATGCCGGCCCGCTAAACGCCCGTCCCAGCCCAATGCCCACCAGCACCGCGTAGATCGGCCATATCGGAACTCGTCCATCCGGACCCGCCGCGCCCGTTCCATGCAGTGCAAAGTGCAGCAGCCCAAGCGTGCATACCGCCTGCAGCGCGTAACAGATCAGGATGATCTTTCGCCGGTCGTAACGATCCGCCACATGCCCCGCCGCCAGCATAAAGAACAGCCCAGGCAGAAACAGCGCCAGCCCCGTATACCCCAGGTCCAGCGCCGAGTGCGTGATCTGGTACACCTGCCACGCCACCGCAACCGACTGTGCCTCCGCACCCAGGATCACGAGCAGCCGTGCCGTCTGGTACAGCCGAAAGTCCCGCGACTGAAACGCGCTCCCGGGAGCTTCGTCTATCTCGCGCGGCTCCGCTACCGCCGCCGAATCGCCCTCACTCATACCCTATGCTTGCATATCTCGCGCGGAGCCACCCGCACATTTACCGAATTACCGCCCAAGATATGTCTTGTACTGCGACTCCACCACACCCACATTGCGCGCCAGCTGCAGCTTCGCCGCGTTGTACTGGAACATCGTCCGCACCATCTGGCTCTGCGATCCCGCCAGCCGCGCCTCCGCCTGCACTACAGGAAGGTTATCGCTCACGCCCGCCAGAAACCTCTGCTGTGCATCGGCCAGCTCCTGCCGCGATAGCTCCACGTTGCTTCGCGAAACCTTGACCAGGTCGTTCGCGCTCTGCACATCCAGCATGCTTGCCCGGATCTGCTGCTCGATCGTCACCCGCAGACTCTCGATCTGCCGGCGCAGACCAATCAGCTGCGCATCGGCCACCTCGCGCTCGCCCCGAAACTGCGCCTCCCGGAAGATCGGAAACTTCAAACTTCCCTGGGCGGAAAAGACGCCGTGGTAAAGACCCTGCGTCTCCCCGATCACGCCGTAGTACCCCCCAAACGCGATCGTCGGCAGGCGCTCAAAACGCACCGCCTTCTCCGTCTGGTTCGCCACCTCGACCTGCGCCTCAAGACTCAGGAGGTCCTTGCGCCTCTGAAACGCCAGCGTCATCGCCTCCGGCATCCCCATCTCCGCCAGCTCCACATACGGAACCGTGTCCGTCAACGTGAGCTCCTGGTCCGCCGCTATACCCATCCGCCGGTTCAACGCAATCTTGTCCTTCGCGATCTGGTTTTCGGCATCTACCAGCACCTGCTGCTCGCTTTGCAGCTGCACCTGCGCCCGCAGCGTATCCAGGTGCGTTCCCACACCCGCAGCCTGCAGATCGCGAGCCTGCCCCAGCGCCACCTCGTCCACCTTTACCAGCGATCGCTCATTCTCAATCTGCGCCGCATCCGCGATCACCTGCAGATACTCCGTCCCCACCGTCAACGCAACATCGCCGCGCGCATTCAACGTCGTCAGGTTCGAAGATGCGACCGCCGTCTTCGCCGCCCGGTACAGAAAATAGGCAGGAACATTGAACAGCTGCTGATTCACGTTCAGCTGCGCAGCCGTCGTATCCACCTTCACGATGGTGGGGAACCCCCCCGGCGAGCCGCCAAACTGCTTCAAAATTTGTCCCAGCGATGAGGGCTTGAAGCCGAACGCAGCCAGGTTGATCTCCTGCGTTCGCGTGTAAGCCTGCGCCTCGATCGTCGGCAGGAGGTTGTTCTCGACCGAGCGCTCCAGGCCCCGCACCCGGCGTTCATTCTGCAGCCCCAGCTCGACCCCAAGACTGTGCTTCAGCCCCGTTGCAATCGCCTCATCCAGGCTAAGCGGAATCGCCCCCGGTGTCGCCCGCTCTACCGCTAGCTCGGTCGGCAGCTTACCCTGCTCTGCTCGGGCGGCAGGAACCGGTGCAGCCGGAAGCTCGCCTCCGGTCTGTGCCTGGGAGGGCAGCGCAAGGGCGCAGCAAAGCACGGCCAGCGGCCGCAATCCCGCCGCAAACCTCGCATGGAGCTGTTGGTGATCAAAAGGCACTCTCGTTAGAGTGCCACGGGTCCACGCGGGTTGCGAAATTTCACGGGTTTGCGCTTCAGCCCCTCCCATCCCCCGTCCGCCCATCAGCTAGAATACGAACGACAACTCTATGCGTCTCACATCAATGAAGTCCTCCCTCTCTCGTGCGCTCGTCAGCGCCACCGCTCTCCTCCTCACACTCCCGGCAGCAGCCCAGCTCGCCGTTCCCTCCGGCCAGGGAGACACCTTCAAAGACACCTCCCCCATCAAGCCCCCGGCCGGAGCCAAGGTCGCCATCTACGAGTTCGAAGACCTCGAGTGCCCCGCCTGCTCCCACGCCTTTCCCGTCGTTCACGCCGCCGTAGAGCACTACAAGATCCCACTCGTCCGCCACGACTTCCCCCTCCGCATGCACATCTGGAGCCTCGACGCCGCCATCATCGCGCGTTACATCCAGGACAAGATCTCGCCCGCCGCCGCCGAGGAGTACCGTCGCGCCGTATTCGCCAGCCAAACCTCCATCGCCAGCAAGGAAGATCTGCAGGCTTTTACCCAGAAGTTCTTCCAGACACACGGCCGCACCATGCCGTTTGTCGTTGATCCCACCGGCCAGTTCGCCAAAGAGGTCAACGAGGACTACACCCTCGGGGAACGCATCGGCCTCAGTCACACCCCCACCATCTTCATCGCCACCCAGAAGCAGTGGATTCAGGTCGTCGACATCAATCAGCTCTACCAGACGCTCGACAGCGTCATCGCCCAGGTCGGCGGCACCTCCGCCACCCCGGCCCGCACCACTGCAGCCAACTCCAAACTTCGCCACCCGGCCACACCGCAGAAGTAGGACCGTCGCACCGGACGCCGAAACGCAGTAACCCCGCGCACCCTCCAGCGCCGCGGACACGCCGCAGTGCATGCCGAGACAGCCTCCGACACCCCGCTCCTTTCGCGGCCTCTCCGTTGCGCCATCGGCTACTCAGATCACCTGCGCGCGAGCCGTGTCCCCGCTACCCACGGGTTATGCTTCCCCTGTATCGAGAGGCCGACCTCCCCATGCCCAAAGCCGCACTCGTCCTGTTATCCTTTGCCGCCGTGCCACTCTCCGCTCAGCAGACCAATGCGCCCAATCCCTACCTCCGCCTGATGCAGCAGGCCCGCGAGCACGCCCGTTCCCATGGCGCTCCCACCCCTCCCGTCCTCTCTCCCATCGACAGCTCCGTTCTCGATGGCAGCGTTCCAATCGATGCTCTCCACGCCGAAGGCTTCCGCGTCGTCCCCTGGACAACCAACGATCCCGGGCGCATGCGCGAGCTAATCCGCCTCGGCGTCGATGGCATCATCTCCGATCGCCCCGACCTCCTCTATGACGTCGTCGCAGAGGTCCGCCGTTGGACCACCCACACCGCCGATCAGCGCCGGCGCCTGGATAACTTCGACATCTCCGCCCATCGCGGCGGTCGCGGCCTCCGACCCGAGAACACCCTTCCCTCGTTCGAGTCCGGTCTGGACAACCGCATCACCTCCATCGAGACCGACACCGGCGTCACCACGGACGGCAAGTCCCTCATCTGGCACGATCAGTTCCTCAGTCCAGAGTCCTGCCGCCGCGCCGATCGCAAGCCCTACACCACCGACAATCTCGTCTTCATACGCGACATCTCCATGGCCGAGGCCCAGCGAACCTTTATCTGCGACAAGCTCCACCGGGCTGCCTTCCCCGATCAGCGCAACGACATCGCCCTCTCGCCCGTCGCCTCCGCCTTCGCCCGGCAGGAGGGCCTCCGCAGCCCCTACGTCCCCACACACGCCGCGCAGCTCTTCGACTTCGTTCGCTTCTATTCGGACTTCTACCGCACCGGTCCCGGTCGCACGGACCCCCACGCCACCGAACGCGCGCTCACAGCAGAGAAGGTTCGCTTCAACCTCGAGACCAAGATCCTCCCCGATCACCTCCCGCCCCAACTCGCCGCCAAGCATGACCCCACCGTTCCGGCCGAAACCACCGCGAATCACACCGTCGCCCCGCAGATCTTCGTCGATACCCTGACCCGCGCCATCACCAGCCAGCGCATGGAATCCCGCGTCGAGATACAGAGCTTCGACTTCCGCACCCTCATCCTCGTCGAAGAGCAGCACCCCCGCATCCCCACCTTCTACCTCGTCGAAGACCCCTCACTCCTCTCCACCGAGTTCGTGCCCGAGACCCTCCGCCAGACCGCGCAGCCCTAGCTCGCACAGCAACAAGCAACCCCTCAGCTCACCGGGAGCTCGGAACACCTACTGCACCATAAAAATGAGGAAGTAGTCCTGTCCGTCCGCCTTGGTGAAGTCGTATCTCCCCTCCACCCTGTAGCCCGCCTGGTGCATCTCCTGCTCGACCACCTTGCGGTCCAACCCGTGGTCCGACCCGTTGCCATTCCGGTCGATAATCCCGATCCTCGCTCCCGGCTTCAGGCTCTTCCGCAGCTCCTCCATCAGCGGCACGGGGTTCGCGATCTCGTGGTAAACCTTCAGCAGCAGCACCGCGTCCACCGCCTTCGGCGGCAGCCGGAGATCGTCCGCCGTCCCCAGCACCGTTCGGACGTTGCCTAGCCTCTCCTTCTTCGATCGCCCCTCAATCGCCTCGATCGCCTTGGGGTTGATGTCCTCCGCGTAAACCGTGCCCGCCGGCCCCACCCTCTGCGCTGCCCTTACCGTGAACCACCCCGAGCCCGCCCCGACATCCGCCACACTTCTTCCCGGCTGGATCCCAAGCAGATCCATCACTCGCCCGATCTGCAGCTTCTTGTCGCGATCCGGGTACTCAAAGATCCCCAGGTCTCCCGAGTACGGCGTGCTCGTCGGTCGCTGTCCAGTCTGCGTCGTTGTTGGCGACTGGCCCCGAACTCCACTCGTTCCGGCCGCCGCGATCGCCGTCAACAGAACCGCACATCCGACCCATCTCCACCTCAACATCATTGTCCCCATCCCATCAGCATCCTCCCTTTCCCGGTCTCCCGTAAAGCGGTCCCGGTCGTCCTTTCCATGCCCGTACACTCCTCTCACCCTCGGTTTCAACTCAGGCACTCACCATCCTTTGTGTGTCAGGCGTACAATTCGCGCACATCGTAAGCGGGTCATCGGTGAAGCAAGCAGGACTCTTATCACCGGAACCCAAATTCGATAACACCTATGTGTCGGAGGATGGGTCATGCCAAAGTACAAATCGGCTCTCGTTGCCGCATCGCTCACCATCGCGGTCCTTACACTCACCGCCTGCCAGCACTCTGGCACCTACTACCTGATCTCCAACAACCTGAAGCTGCCCTACTGGAAGACCGTCAACGCCGGCTTCACCAAGGCCGCCCAGCAGTACGGCGTCAACGCGCGCCTCGACGGTCCCGACGACTACAACGCCGCCGCCGAGCTGGACGCCTTCCGTAAAGCCGTCGCCACCAAGCCATCCGGAATCCTCATCTCCGTCGCCGACGCCGTCACCTTCCGCGAAGACATCGTCAATGCCGTCGAGGCCGGGATCCCCGTCATCACCGTCGACTCCGACGCGCCCACCAGTGCGCGCCTCTTCTTCATCGGCACCAACAACCTCTCCGCCGGCCACCTCGGTGGTCAGCGCCTCGTCGAGAAGCTCCACGGCAAAGGCAACGTCGTCTTCTACTCCATACCCGGCCAGCCCAACCTTGACGAGCGTCTCCGCGGCTACAAGGACATCATGGCCGACCATCCCCAGATGAAGGTCGTCGACGTCCTCAACGTAAAGGGTGACCCCGGCATCGCCTTCGACCAGACCAAGCAATACCTCGCCAAAACGGGCGCGGAAAAGGTCGATGCCTTCGTCTCCCTCGAGTCCTCCTCCGGTCCCGCCATCGCAGACGTTCTCAAGCGCGAGCATGCAAACGATCGCCTCCTCATCGCCATGGACGTCGGCCCGGAAACACTCAACCTCATCCAGGATGGAACCATCGACTCCACCGTCTCGCAAAAGCCATACACCATGGGCTTCGTCGGACTCGCTCTTCTCGATCAGATCCACCACCACAAACCCGATAACTTCCAGAACAACTACGTCGTCGACTCGTTCTCGCGTTATCCCATGTTTGTCGACACGGGTACAGCACTCGTCACCAAGGACAATGTCTCGGTCTACCAGGAAAGCGCCGAACGAGCGAAGTAACCCAGGCTTCCCGTCGCACCGACGCAAAAAATGCCTGCAGGCTTCCCACCTGCAGGCATTCTCTTTTGCTCACTCCTGAAACGTCCTAGCGCATTCCACCCGCGGCCAGCAGCGTCTCTCCGGTCAACCATCCAGAGTCCGCGGATGCCAGAAACACCGCGATCGACGCAATGTCTTCAACCTGCCCCGTTCGCCCCAGCGGAGTCTGGGACACAGCCATCTTCTCAAACTCACTTCCTCCAAACCCTCCGGCCGTGTAACCCTCCGTCTCGACCAGGCCCGGATTGATCGAATTCACCCGGATCTTGCGCGATCCAAGCTCCTTCGACAACGTCCCCGTCACCGCATCGACCGCCGACTTTGTCGCCGAATACACCGAAGAGTTCGGCGGCAAAATTCTGCTTACCGCAGACCCGATGTTGATAATGCTTCCTCCCTCGCTCCCCATCTCCTTCACGGCAGCCTGTGTCGTCAGAATCAGCCCCAGCACATTGAGGTTGAACTGCCGGTGGAAATGCTCCTCGGTAACATCGCTCAGTGGCTTGAACTCATACACACCCGCATTGTTCACGAGCACGTCCAAACGCCCAAAGGCCTGCTTCGTCTCTGCGAGCAATCGATGGATGTCGGCCTGCTTGGAGACGTCCCCCTGCACCGCGATCGCCCTCCCGCCCCCGGCAGTGATCTCCCCCACCACCCTCTCCGCACCTTCCTTGCTCGACGAGTAGTTCACGACCACCGCTGCTCCCTCAGCAGCCAGAGCCTTCGCAATTCCTGCCCCGATTCCCTTTGAGGCGCCTGTAACCACCGCAACCTTGTTCGCCAGCTTGCTCATCGCTCCGCTCCTTTAGACCTCATGATCGGCCCACATGCATCCATGTTGATATCATTTCGACCGTCATCGAATTGATGGGAGCTGATCGCCCGGAGATTCACTCTTTCGCAGCTAAATGTTCCCCATGTGCTCAAGGTATGCAGTCAGGACGTCACGCCGGAGCCGGTAGTTCACAAACCTTCCCTCGCGCGTCGCCTCCACCAGCCCCGCTGCCTCAAGCTCCTTCATATGGTGCGACATCGTCGCCGGGCTTACACCCGCGCACTCCCGCACCGCCGCGCAGCTCGCCTGCTCCCCCACCCCACCCAGTCGCCTCAGGATCTCGTACCTGCGCGGATCCGCGATCGCACGCGCAATCGCCTGCACCTGCTCTTTGGTCAGCGATATACCTTGGAGCCCCATCTCACACCCTCGACGCCCTGCGATCTAGCGCAGTCCACGCCGCCTACTGGATCTGAACCAGCCCGGCACCCTGCTCCACCGCGGCCCCGTGCCCGCCCCTCGCCGGCAGCCCCCCGGTCGTGTCCGGTCGTTGCGGCGCTCTCCAGTGGTCGATATAGCTCACCTGGTGCACGCAGCTGATCGTGCAGTTCGGAGCGCAGCCCTTCTCCGTCAGGAACTCCCGTTTCACGTCCGCAGTCCTGTACTCGGCCAGCGGAACACCTGGGTACCCGCGCTGCTGGCTGCAGTAGTGCACCAGCCCCTGCTCGCAGATGTACAGGTAGCGCGCTCCCGCACGGCATCGCCAGTCATTCGGCTTTCCGTTCGCGATCGCCTCCTGGAAGTGGTTGAACCGCGAGTAGCTCCGGCGCGTCAGCTTCCGCACCCGGTCCCAGACCTCTCGCTCTTCCGCACCCAGCGGCTTCAACTGTCCGCTCCCGTCGTGAATGATGCCGATAGTCGATGAGAACCCCAGACCCAGGGCCCGTTTCGAGATCGTGTACGCATCCTCCGGGTGAGCGATCCCCCCGCCCACAACGGAGTTGATATTCACATGGAAATCCGCATGCTCCGCCAGCATCTTCAGCTTCGCATCCAACACCTTCAGGCTCTTCTTTGAGACATCGTCCGGCATCACGTTGTCGATCGAGATCTGCATGTGGTCCAGCCCGGCCCTGTTCAGCCGTTCGATCCGCTCCGGCATCAGCAAATACCCGTTCGTGATCATGCCCGCAATCGCACCCGTCCGCCTGATCCGCGCAATCACCCGGTCCAGTTCAGGATGCAGCAGCGGCTCGCCGCCCGAGATCGTAATCACACTCGTCCCCAGCCGCCCGAGGTGGTCGATCCTCCGCTCCATCTCCTCGATGTCCACCGGCTTCGACACATCGTCGTACTCATTGCAGTAGGTACAAGCCAGGTTGCACCGCCGCATCGGAACGATGTGCGCCATGTACGGGTGACCTGTTGAAGCCAGCGCAGATCCAACCGATCCCAACTCGCGGAGCTTCCGCGTCACCGCCCGCAGCCGCCGCTTCGCCGTCATCTGCCGCTTCGCAGGCGGTGCAATCTCGTTTGCCATAATCACTTACAAGTATAGAGCAGCAGCCTGGAGCTCCATCGGACCCGACGCACAGCCCGCCATCTGAAGCGGTCTCTCCTTCGGCCCGAACTCCATTCCCTCCAGGATCTCCGCAGGCGCGTTCCGCTCCACCACCAGCTCCTCCCTTGGCTTCGGCTTGCTCAGGTAGTACCCCTGCAGCTCGTTGCAGCCTTCGCCTCGGAGGTACTCCATCTGCTCCAGCTTCTCCACACCCTCCGCCGTGATCGCCATGTTGAAGCTCGCTCCCAGCGCCGCGATCGCCTGCACAATCGCCCTCGCCGATCGGCTCTCCGGAAGATCCTGCACAAAGCTCCGGTCGATCTTCAGCTTGTCGAACGGAAAGCTCCGGAGGTAGCTCAGCGACGAGTACCCCGTCCCGAAGTCGTCCAGCGCAATCTTCACTCCCAGGCCCCGCAGCCGGTGCAGCGCCCTCAGCGTCGTCTCGCTGTTCTGCAGCAGCACAGACTCCGTAATCTCCAGCTCCAGCCGGTCCGCGCTCAAACCCGAAAAGCTCAGTGCATCCGCAATCATCTCCGGCAAACGCCCGCTCTTGAACTGCGCCGGCGAAAGATTCACCGCAACCTTCTCCCGGTTGGTCCACGTCGCCGCCTCTTCGCACGCCGTCCGCACCACCCACTCCCCGATCGGCACAATCAACCCCGACTCCTCAGCCATCGGTATAAAGTCCGCGGGAGACACCGTCCCGCGCGTCGGATGCTGCCAGCGCACCAGCGCCTCATAGCTCGTCACCACCTGCGTCTGCGCGTCCACCAGCGGCTGGTAGTGCAGCCGAAGCTCATCCCGCAGCAGCGCCTGCCGCAGATCCCGCTCCAACGTCCTCCGCGTCTCCATCCGCGTATCCAGCTCCGGCTCAAAAAAGCTGTACGAGATCGCCTCGTCCTTCTTCGCCCGGTACAGCGCCATATCCGCCTTCTTCAGCAGGTCGTCCGCATCCTCGCCATCCCTCGGCGCCATCGTCATCCCTACGCTGCACCCGGAGAGCACCTGGTGCCCGTGAAGCAGGTACGGCTGCCCAAGCGAGTGGATCAGACGCTTCGCCAGCACCACAGCATCCCCATCCTCCTTCGGCCCCGTCTGGATCACCGCAAACTCATCCCCGCCTAGCCGCGCTACGGTATCGCTCTCCCGGACACACGCCCGCAGCCGTTGCGCCACAGCTCGCAGCAGCTCATCGCCCGCCGCATGTCCAAGCGTGTCGTTCACCCCTTTGAACCCGTTCATATCCAGGCTCATCAGCACAAACGGCACGCCACGCTTCGCCTGCAACGTCGCCTGCTGCAGCCGTTCGTGGAAAAACGTCCTGTTCGGCAGACCCGTCAGCGCATCATGGTGCGCAAGGTAGGCCAGCTGCACCTCCGCCCTCCTCCGCTCGGTCACGTCCTCAAACGTCATCACCCATCCGCCATCCGGCATCGGCCGCGTCGCAATCGACACCACATGCTCCTCGCCGATCTCCTCAAACGTCTGGTCCATCCGTCCATCCGGAGAGATCCCGTGAATCCGCTCCTCCAGCCGCTGCGCCCGCCGCCGGCTGAATCCGATCGCTCCCATCACCTCTGCAATGCTCATCCCGATGCGAACCTGCTCGCACGAAACCCCGCACATCTCCGTCAACCGCCGGTTCGCCAGAATCAAGGACCCCTGCGCGTCATAGAGCGCCAGCCCCTGTGACATGTACGTCAATGCGATCTTCAGGTTGCGATGCACCGCCGCCAACTGCTCATCGGCCTCGCGCTCTTTCACACGGTCACGCCTGCTGGGGATTTCGAATTCGCCTTTTACCTTCAGATCATCGGAAGTTCGCACTGTTCACCGGCCCATGGAAGTCCGCAAGGCACCTCTCTTGCGTCTCTCCTCTCATCGGCAGCCTCCGGCGAAACTTTAGCCGTCCAGCAAAAGATTCCCAGAACCCTCCCGACGCAGCAACGGCGACCCCCCGGAGGGTCGCCGTCGTCCGCCAGTCAGAAAACCGCGCGGCTGCCTAGTTCAGCAGATCGCCCGTCTCTCGTTCCAGCTCCTCAATCTTCTTCTGCAGCTCTGCAAATCGCCGGTTCAACTCTGGAGACGCCCCGAAATCCTCGCCTTCAACCCTTGCACCGTCCATCCCGCGCAGCAGCATCGGCCGCATCTCCGCCACGATGACGTCCGCATCCGGCAGCTCCAGTCCCGCAAATCCCGGCCCGAAGTCCGGCCACTCCATAGCCGATCGCCGCTTTGGATCAGGCGTCAGCACCAACGTCTGCTCTTTCTTATCGCGCAGCACCGTCAACGGCATCGGCTTGCCCTTGTTTTCATGCACCGTCTTCGACCAGTCACCGATACCCGCAACCGCCACCTGGTTGATCTTCACCACCACGTCCCCGGCCTTCAGCCCGGAGGTAGACGCCGGCGAGTTCGCCTCTACGCTCCGCACCAGCAGCCCCGCCCCACCCTGTACACCGAAGAACTCAGCCAGCTGCGACCCGATCGGCTCCAGCGTCGCTCCCGTATATGGAAGCCCCATCATCGTTCCCAGAAACCCGCGCTCCCCTCGGCCCCCCGGCGCAATCGAAGGCCCGCCTCCGCGAAAGAACCCCATCCCCCCACGCGACGTTATACCGCCACCCGTTCCGCCACCCGATCCTCCACCGGGAGCTATCGAGGGCCGTCCGCTCCCATCGCCCGGCTCCGGAACTGTCATGTGCTGCTGCCACGCCAGCCTCTCCACCTCCTCGCGATTCGCCATCGTCGCGCTCACCGTCTGCTGCTGCCCCTCACGGCTGATCAGCAGGCTCACCGTCCGCCCCGCCGGGGTCTCCCGCAGCATCCGTCGTAACTGCTCCTCACCCTCCACCACCTGTCCGTTCATCTGCAGAATCACATCGTGCTCGCGCAGACCTGCCTTGCCCGCCGGTCCGTCATGGTCCACCCGCAGGATCTCCGCCCCCCGGCTCTCCTTCAGCTTCAGCACACCCACCTGTTCTTCGCTGACGTCTCGTATGTCAACACCCAGATAACCCTGCGATCCACGCACCGCCACACCCTGCACAACCACACGTCCGCCCTGCCCGAGCGCCACGCCCGGCGCTATCGCCAGGCTCGTCCCCAACATCGCCGCACAGATCCATCTGCTCATCGCGTTGCCTCGTCTTCTTGTCGTAGTCGTTTCCGCCTGC
The DNA here is from genome assembly GCA_963719405.1 of uncultured Acidobacteriaceae bacterium. Taxonomy (GTDB): domain Bacteria; phylum Acidobacteriota; class Terriglobia; order Terriglobales; family Acidobacteriaceae; genus Edaphobacter. The sequence continues at coordinate 1,751,239 of OY970381.1, read as the reverse complement.
ACCGCGAGTCGGCCCGGCTCACGCGTGCCTTCAAACCCCGTCCATCCTCGCAAGCTCAAATCTCAAGCACCCGAGTCTGCTTGCCTGTTGGACTAAACCATCACTGCGCCGTGAGCACATCCACGATAAAACCACAACGGGGAGTCGGTCGCAATTCCCCCCGAAACCCGCCGCCCATGGCCCTACTGAATGTCGGCAGCGCCCTGCAGCGCCTCAAAGCTGGCATTCCGGATATACGGACTCTCATCCTGCGTTGAAACCGTCCGCAACACCTGCCGCACGCTTGAATCCGACTGCACCGGCGTCAGCATCCCGATCGCCGCCTTCCGCACGCCCGCATTCTTGTCATGCATCAGTGCCTCGAGCACCGCATCCCGAACCCTTTGGTCCTGGTCCACGTACCGCTCCAGCCCCTGAAGCGCCTTCATCCGCACACCCGCATCACTGTCATATCGCAGCCGCACGGTCAAAGCGTTCCGAAGATCCTTGCCCTCAACCGTGCTCGCGCACGCATGCCCGATGCGGCACTCGTTCGAAAGGAGATCGACGGCATTCGTCCGTACACCCTCGCTCGTCCCCGCCCGCATCCCCATCACCAGCAGCTCACGGATCCGCGGCTCGTCCAGCGATCCCTCGATCGTCTCCGGCACCAGGCGGTTGTACTTCACCTGCACCAGCTCCGAGTCAGGCGTCTGCACGATGCCGTTCACATTCGCGATCACACCCTTTGTCTGATCCGTAATGGTCACAACTCCTGAAGCGAGCGGCTTCGGAGCATGCGCCGTCTGATACCGGTGCGTGAAGTTGCCACTCAGAAATCCCACACCCACCAGCAGCGTCGCCAGCGCCGGCGCGCCCGCCACAACCCCCGTCCACCGCCAGAAGTTCGATCGCAGCTGCGTCCACAAACCATGCGGCGCTTCGTCGTCCAGGGCCTCATCCAGCCGCATCCGGCTCTGCGCCAGAAGATTGGGCGAAACATCCAGCACCGGCAGCAGCGCCAAATCCTCATCCATCTCCCGGATCGCGCTCAGCTCACTCTGGCAGGCGTCGCACCCGTCCAGATGCTCCTCCAAACCGATCGCCAGCTCGTCGTCAAGCTCGCCGTACATCAGCATCACGATCTGTTCCTGCGCCACGTCACAGTTCATTGCTTTACCTCAACCAGCCTCAAAGTGTGTTGCCGTTCATGCAGATCGTTCGTCCGCTTACGCGGATCGGCGTCCGTCTCTTTGCTTCCTGCTTCCAACCCCCATCAAGGAGGTGCCTGATGAGCGGCGAACGCTCGCTATGCCCGCAGCTCCGCCAGATTTGCCCGCAGCTTCCGAGTCGCCCGGAACAGCGTATTCTTTGCCGTCTCCTCCGTCGTGCTCAGCATCTCGCCGATCGTTCGCAGCTTCAAACCCTGGTAGTGCTTCAACTCGAAGACCGTCCGTTCGCGAGGCGTCAGCTTGTCCAGTGCCGATGCGATTCCCTCAGCCATGGCCTTTCGCTCCAGCTCCCGCCCAGGATTCGCCATCGACCGGTCGTCCCGCACATTCGCCAGCAGATCCATCTCTTCGCCGCTTGAATCCGATACCGTCGCTGGATCCTCACGCCGGCTCTTCCGTCGGCGCATCTGGTCTAGGCAAAGATTCGTCACAATCCTGTACAGCCACGTGTAAAACGAGCACTCAAACCGGAAGTTCCCCAGGTGGCGGTACGCCTTGATAAAGGCCTCTTGATGCACATCCTGGGCGTCCTGCTCGTTCCCCAGCATATGCAGCGCCAGCCGCAGAACACTCTGGTCATACCTCCGAACCAGCGCGTCGAACGAACTCCGCTGACCCTTCTGTGCCTCGCGGATCAACTCGTCGTCCTCGGCACGCTGCTGCGCACGCGCCTCCATCTGCGCTGGTGTCAGCTTCGCTCGAGTCCCCGGTTGTGCTGCGGTCTTTGCCATCACTGGTACTGATTCTACCGCTCGGGCAACCACGCCGGATCGCACCGGCAGCCCTGAGGTAACCAGCTGTTTCCGTCGACCACCGACACCAAGACCCCGCACCAGCTCCCCGCCGGCACTCATCCCAACCGCTTCAGCGCTCATTTAGTCTCACTCCGGAGTGAGGAACATCTTTCCCACTCTCATAGACCTGAACCCGGAAAAAAGGTAAGCGACTCGGGCGCCCCGGTCCTCCAATATTCCCCACGACCCCGGCGCTCCGGCAGCACCCTCGCACTCTGCTGCCGTGCAAACCTCACCCAACCCGGGCCGGGCGGCAAATCCAATAAACTCGTCCTATGCCCACAAGCACGCCCAGCCTCTTCCGCGACAGCCCAGCACCCACCGGAACCATCACCGCCCACTGCGACGGTGGGGCCCGCGGAAACCCCGGCCCCGCAGGCTTCGGCGCCCAGATCACCGACAGCGCCGGAAACGTCATCGCCGAACTCTCCGAGTTCCTCGGCTTTCGCACCAACAACTTCGCCGAGTACTCCGGCCTCCTCGCTTCGCTCGACTACGCCATCGCCCACGGACACAAAAGCCTTCGCGTCATCTCGGACTCCGAGCTCATGGTCAAGCAGATCCAGGGCAAGTACAAGGTCAACTCCCCCGACCTCAAGCCCCTCTGGCAGGAGGCAAAAAACCGCATCGCCAAACTCGACCGCTTCGAGATCACCCACGCCCTCCGCCATAAGAACAAGGACGCCGACCGCCTCGCCAACGAAGCCATGGACCGGGGCATGAAGCGCGGTACCCCCGCCGAACGACAGCCCCTCATCTCCGCCCCGGATCCACACCTCCACTCCAAAGCCGGCGTCCAGTCCCTCCCCCTCCGTGCTCCCATCCCAGGAGCTATCCCCTACCCGGTCAAGTCCTCCGCCCCACCCACCCCACAAACGTTCGACCCCGAACCGAAACTCGTACCCTCCCCCCGGATCTCCGCTCCGGCTGAGCGCAGCCACCCTGCAAACGCCTCCCCATCCACTCAGCAGCCCGCCCCCGCCATGCTCAGGGGATTTGCCCGCGACGGCGTCATCCACATCCTCGGCTCTCACACCCTCCCCAACGGCACCTTCGTCAAGATCATCCCCGAGTAGCCATCCCCCCACGCCGCCTCGAAGTCTCGCCTCCATCCACCCCGCCGCAAAAACAAAACGGGCGAGCCCCAAGGCTCGCCCGTCCCCTTACCTCAGCAAAGATCTACGACAGGACCGGCAGCTCCAGCGTCTCGCCCACCTTGATCTTGTCCGCCTCGATACCCAGCTTGCTCGCCACCTCGGTGTACTTGCTCGCCGCCCCATAGAAGAGCTGCGAGATCGCGCTCAGCGTATCCCCGCCCTTCACGGTGTAAGCCTGCGTCTCGCCGCCCGAGGTCCCAATCTCGTGGTGCAAGTCCGCATACGACGGATCCACCTTCTTGATCGCATCCCAGATCCGGTTCGCGATCACCGTGCTCGGCACTGTCCCCTTGATGTGGAGCTTCTCCCCATCAAGATCGACACCATCCAGCTTCGCCCCGTACTGCTCGAACTTCGGAAACAACTCCAGTACCGGCGCATACTTCTGCTTCAACTGCTCCAGATCGGCCATTCGGAAACTCCTCTATCTCGTTAATTGTGCGTTTCAGGACACGCCGCCACATGATCCATCGATCTGCCACGAGGCGTTACATCCTGCTCTGATCCTTTGCTCCCGGAGCCGTTCTAGTGCCCCCGGAGATGTTCTATGCTCCCGGAGACGCTCTAGATCATTCTTCCGAGAATCGATTGCAACAGCCCCCCAGGCTCAGGTGGCGGAGCTCCCGTTGCCTGCCCGTCCTGAGACACATGGCCGTTCGACACCAGGTGATGGACGACCAGGGGCACAGCAACTGCAAGCCCCGCCTTCACCATCCCCGGTGATACGCCCGTCCGCTGGGCAATCCGGTCGATGATCCCCGTCCCGCCAAGCCCCTGCTCCATCTGGTCAGGATTCGCCGGCTGCGTCTGTCCGCCGGCCCACTGCTGCACCAGGCCGCCCATGCCGTTCTGCTGAAACGACTGGAGAATCCCGCCCATGCCGCCAGGCTGCTGCTGCAACTCCTGCACCAGGCCGCCGGCGATCTTTGCGTTCTGGCCGCCGCCACCAGCCATCGACTCAACCATGTCCAGAATGCCCATCCGTACACCTCTTTCCGGGCACACACACGCCCGCCAGCAGTGTGATGCCGAATTCGGGCCTCGCCGCGCTCAAATTCACCCGGCCCCAGCAAGATTCGCGCGCGAACGCCCCCGGAAAACGCTATCTGCTCAACTCGGCCTTCACCATCTCGCTCACCATCGCCCCATCCGCCCGAATCCCGCTCGCCGCAATCCGCTGCTTCACCACCCGCATCGCCGGCCCCATATCCTTCGGCCCCGGCCGCGCTCCCCCCGCATCCTTCGCCAGGTGCTCAATCGCCCCCATCACAATCGCCCGCACCTCCTCCTCGCTCGCCGACTGCGGCAGGTAGCACTCGATCATCGAGATCTCCGTCTGCTCCTTCTCCGCCAGCTCCGGCCTGTTCCCCTTTGTAAACTGCTCCACCGAGTCCTTCCGCTGCTTGATCAGCGTCGTCAGAATCGCCTGCTCTTCCCCATCATCGAGCGGCGACCGCTTCTCGATCTCCTTGTTCTTCATCGCGGACTTCACCATCCGCAGCGTCGTCAGCCGGTGCTCGTCCTTCGCCTTCATCGCCACCACAATGTCAGCCTGAATCTTCTCCGAAATCGCCATCACATCACCTCGTCCACCTCTCATCATAGATTGCACCCACGCCGCGCCTCACCTCCCCGTCTCGCCGTCACCGTGCTCCGCTTTCGCCTTCACCACAGGAGCGAGATCCGCCGGCAGTGGATCGCCCCAGATGTAATGGTTGAACCAGAGCTCGTTCTCTCCCATCACTGCACGCTGCTGCTTTGGCTTGTCCACCGGATGTCCGAACCCTGTATAGAGCACCATCTTGACGGGTACTCCGCGGTCTTCCAGCGCCTGCCGCAACTCAAACGAGTTCGCCACCGGCACGCGCCGGTCGATGCTGCCCTGCTGTATCAGAGTCGGCGTCTTCGCATGGTCGATATAGCTGATCGGCGAGGTCTTCCTGTAGATCTCCGCGTCGCTCTGCGGAGTGCCCGCAAGGTACTGACGTGTAAATGGCGTTATATCGGTGTTGTAGTAATAGGTCGCCCAATCCGAGATCCCCGCACCCACGCTCACAGCCTGAAACCGGTCGCTCGAGACCGTGATAAAGGCCGAAATATACCCGCCTTCGCTCCATCCCATGGACCCCACGCGCTGGGGGTCGACCATCCCCTTCGCGATCAGCGAGTCCACGCCGCTGATGACGTCGGCATAGTCACCTATACCGAGATTTCGGACATTCAGCGCGCGAAACTTCGCCCCGTAACCGGCGGACCCTCGATAGTTCGGCCGCAGAATCAGGGCTCCCTGGGCAAGAAAACGCTCCGCCGGATAGTACCGGTCGGGGGCAAGTGCGGCGGTATCGACGCCAGTCGGTCCGCCGTGGATGATCACAAGCAGCGGATAGCGTGTTCCAGGCTGATAGTTCAGCGGCTTCTCCAGAATGCCCTCGATCGCCGTTCCATCCCCTGACTTCCACGACACCACCTCACGCGTAGTGCGCGCATACCCTGCGAGCTGATCGCCGGCGTGCGTCAGCTGAGCCGGTCTCCATTGATCTGTATCGCTTGCATAGATCTCCGCCATCTGGTTCGGGGCAGCTCCGCGATAGGCAACGTGCCTCCCATCCGGTGAGATAGATGGCGTGCTGAGGAGATCATGAGCCGGGCTGATCGCCGCTACGGTTCTTGCCTCAGGATCGATGCGAAACAGGCGGGAGGCCGTCTTTTCGAGAGAGGTGAAGTAAATGCCGCCCGCCGTCCATGCGACGAGGTGTGCGTCCTCATCGAACCTCCCATTCAGGATCACCGGTTTCGCGCTCCCGTCCGAGGGAACCATCGCAATGCGATTGTTCGTGAAGAAGAAGTTCGGCTCTGCGTTGGAGGTAAGAAAGACGATCCGGCTCCCGTCCGGAGACCAGAAGGGGCTCTCGTCCGGTCCCGCCGTATCCACGATCTTCTTCAGCGTGTGCGCGGCCAGCGTCACAGTGTAAATATCAGCCGTCTTCGCAGAGATCAGATCAGGATCACGCTGCGCAGAGAACGCGATCTGCCTTCCGTCGGGAGAGAACCTGAAATCATTGACGCTGAACGCACCCTCCGTAACCCGCACAGGCGTCGCTCGCGTGGTGCCCGCGTCGGCAGGCACGTCCAACACCCAAAGGTGCGCCATCGCGTAGTCACCATGGATGATCTGGTATTCGCCAAAGCTCTCCTTCCGATCCTTGCGTGTCTGCGAATCCGGGTCGGCTGCCGTGAACGCGATCGATCTGCTGTCCGGCGACCACTCAAAGTGATTCACCCCGGTCTCAAAGTGGGTCAGCTGAACGCCCTCACCGCCCTCGGCCGCCGCAACGTAAATCTGTGCCTTGTCTGCGGGCGACTTCGGGATGACCCCGGGCCGCGTCGAGAGAAATGCGATCCATCGCCCGTCCGGGGACCACGCCGGCGCGGTCGCGGATTTGTTCGGCGCGGTAAGCCGGCGCGGGCGCGGACTCTCCGTCGACACAATCCAAAGGTCGTTCTCAAACGCGTTCGCGTCCCAGTTCGTTCGGCTCTGCTGATACACAACGTGCTTCCCGTCCGGAGAGATCGCTGGCGAACCCAACGTAACCATCTCGAGAGATTGGTCGATCGTGGGCGGCGCCGCCCCCTTCGCCGGAGCCGCAGACGTCTGCGCAACGGCGCTCCCGAAGCAGATGGACATCCAGGCAACACAAAAGGTCAGGCGCAATGGTCTCTCCAGTCAGGTGTTTGGCCGAGTATATAGACAGCGGCTCAGGCTCCCCCTGGGCACGCGCTGCGGTTGCGCACAGACCCGGCCGGCAACTTCAATCATCGCGGAGCAGCAGCGGCGTAGGATCTTTCACCTCAGCGAGACACCTCCGGCCAGTGCCTTGTTGTAATCTCGAATGGCCTGGCAAGTTCACAGCGCATCGAGGGCCCATTTGAGCGCGGATATCAAAAAAGTTCTACAGAAGACCCCCACCGGTATCGATGGATTCGATGAAATCACCTACGGAGGTCTCCCCACCGGTCGCACATCTCTGATCTGCGGAGGTGCAGGCGCCGGAAAGACTGTCTTCGCGATGGAGTTCCTGATCCACGGGATCGTGGACTTCAATGAGCCTGGCGTCTTCATGGCGTTTGAAGAGACAGAAGCGGAGCTGGGGGAGAACGTCGCATCCTTTGGCTACGATCTGGAGCAGCTCCAGAACGACGGAAAGCTCGCCATCGACCATGTCTTCATCGAGAGAACTGAGATCGAAGAGACCGGAGAATACGATCTCGAGGGACTCTTCATCCGGCTCGGCGCCGCCGTCGATAGCATCAAGGCTAAGCGCGTGGTCCTCGACACGATCGAGGTGCTATTCGCAGGCCTCAAAAATCAAACGATCGTTCGTTCTGAGCTTCGCCGCCTGTTTCGCTGGTTGAAAGACAAGGGACTGACAGCGATCGTCACCGGCGAACGTGGTGACGGGATGCTGAGCCGGTACGGCCTTGAGGAGTATGTGGCCGACTGCGTGATCCTCTTGGATCACCGCGTCACAGAGCAGGTATCAACCCGCAGGCTCCGAATCGTGAAGTACCGCGGGAGCTTGCACGGAACCGATGAGTACCCCTTCTTGATGGGTCACCAAGGTATATCCGTTCTCCCCATCACATCCGCCGGCCTGACTCACACAGTATCTTCTGAGCGCGTATCCTCCGGCGTTCCTGACATCGATGCGATGCTCACCGGCGATGGCTTCTACCGGGGAAGCAGCATCCTTCTCTCTGGTACGGCAGGAACGGGGAAGACGAGCCTCGCAATGACCTTTCTCCAGGCCGCTTGCATCCGGGGAGAGAAAGCTCTCTACATCGGTTTCGAAGAATCAGCTCACCAGAGCATTCGCAATATGGCGTCGATCGGTCTGAACCTTCGTCCGTGGGTGGAAAAAGGACTCCTTCATTTTCAGAACATCCGCCCGAGCAGCTTAGGACTCGAAGCACACCTCGCGGAAATCCACCGTGTGATCAAAGACGTCGATCCCAAGGTCGTTGTCATCGACCCCATCACCAACTTCCTCTCGATCTCCGAGTCGTTCGGAATCAAGTCCATGCTGACCAGGCTGGTCGACTTCCTGAAGACCAGGCAGATCACGGCATATTTCACACACCTCTCCACTGCCGGGGGGCGTATGGAGAGCACCGACGAGAACATCTCTTCCATCATGGACACCTGGCTCCTGCTCAGGGATGTCGAGCACGAGGGCCGACGAAGCTATGCGCTCTTCGTCCTCAAATCCCGCGGCATGGCCCACTCTCATGAAATGAGAAAGTTCATGCTCACGGACGATGGAATCAAGCTGGGGGAGATCTACACAAGCGCTCTCCAGGCCCGAACCACTGCCGCTTTCTAAAAGGAATACGATGATCAACGCCCCGAGCGAAATCGAAGACACCAGGCAAAAGCCACGGGCGGAGTGGTTGCTGCGTCTTTACGTCGCAGGCAAAACGCCAAAGTCCATCGCCGCATTCACCAATCTCAAAAGGATCTGCGAAACCCACCTGCAGGGACAATATGAAATCGAACTCATCGACCTCCTTGTCAATCCGGCGCTCGCCCGCGGAGATCAGATCGTCGCCGTTCCAAGTCTCGTAAGGCATCTGCCCTCTCCGGTGAAGCAGATCATCGGTGATCTTGCGAATGAGGAAAAGGTCCTCGTTGGCCTCGATCTGAAACCCGTCTCCTCACGGGAGTCTGGAGAATGACCTTGGACGCAAACATGGAAGACGATTCCAATGCCTCCGACCAGAAGCACGACGAAGAAGCGCAGAAAACCCTCGCGGAATTTGAAAAGCTGGTGTCCGAGCTCGCGATACCAAACTACCTCTTCCGGCTCTATGTCTCCGGAACCAGCTCGCGCTCGGCGACCGCAATCGCGAATATTCGTCTGATTTGCGAACAATACCTGGCGGGTCATTACGAATTGGAAGTCATCGATGTGTATCAGCAGCCGCAAGCGACCAAATCAGCTCAGGTCATCGTCGTGCCAACACTCATCAAGGAGCTCCCGCTGCCTGCGCAGCGCTTTGTAGGGGACATGTCCAAGACAGAAAAGATTGTTGTGGGGCTGAGGTTGCGAAGCTGAACACCGGCATGAGCTCCCGGACTTCACCACCCACCCACACGGATCTGGGTGAGATCCAACACCTGCGCGCGCAGCTGCAGGCTACGGAAACTCGCCTCGCCGAGGCCGAGGAGATCATCGCAGCCATCCGGTCAGGTGAGGTCGATGCGGTCGTAGTCTCTGGCCCGGCCGGCGACCAGATCTTCACGTTGCAAGGCGCGGAGTACGCCTACCGGGCACTCGTCGAAGAGATGAGTGAGGGCGCAGCCACACTCGGCTTGGACGGCACAATCCTCTACTGCAACCAGCGTCTGTCCGACCTGACGCAAAGGCCGATGGAGCAGGTCATCGGCAGGCAGGTCTTCGGAATCTTCTCCGGCGAATTTCAGGAGACCTTCAAGGCCCTCTTCTTCGAGGCGCGAGACGGCAGAGCTGGCAGTGCCGAGCTCGAACTCGAGTCTCACGACTCCAAGGCCTCTCCGGTCTACGTCTCGCTTCGTTCCATGTCCTCCGCACATCCGGTCACGCTTTGTATGGTCGTAACGGATCTGAAGGATAAAAAGAAGAACGACGAGCTGCTGGCCGCGGGCAGGCTTGCGACAGGTATCCTCGACAGCGCCGCGGAAGCGATCGCCGTCTGCAACCAGAGCGGGACCATCATCAAGGCGAACGAGGCCTTTCGCATCCTCTCGAACAGCAATCCTGTCTTCCAGTCATTCGAAAAGGTGTTGCCCCTGCACGAGGGCGGTCCCCAGGGGAAGCACTTCACCGTCAACGAAGCCCTCATGGGATCCTCCATTCGTGCTCTTGAAGTCACCTTTCTGAGCAGTGATTCGCAGTTGAAGCACCTCTTGCTCAGCGCGTCTCCCATCCGCAGCGCGTCGACCATCATCGGTTGCGTCTTCACAATCACAGACGTCACGGATATGAAGCGGGCACAGGCAGCAGTGCTGCGCAGCGAGAAGCTCGCATCCGTCGGTCGCATGGCATCGACCATCGCTCACGAGATCAACAACCCGCTCGAGATCATCGGCCAATCTATTTACTTGGCTATCACCGATCCCGTTATCTCCGCGGAGGCAAAGTCCTACCTCGAACTGGCCGCGGTCGAACTCGAACGCGTGGCCCTCATCACAAAGCAGACCTTAGCCTTCCACAGAGACAACAGCACGGCGAAACAGATCGATCTGTGCGAGCTGACCGACAGTGTTCTGCGGTTCTTTACGCCCCGCCTGATCGCCCGCAACATCACGGTAAAGAAGCGATACTCCGACCTCGCCTTCATACACGCCTTCAGCGGTGAAATCAGGCAGGTCATCTCCAACTTGCTTTCAAACAGCATGGATGCGGTGCCCAACGAGGGCTCAATCTTTCTTCGGATCTCGGGCGTAGGGAACAGCGCCCACGGGAGGTCCATTCGATTGCTGATTGCGGATACAGGTTCGGGAATCCCTCAGTCCAGCCTGAAGACTATATTTGAACCCTTCTTCACAACGAAAGAGGTCGTCGGTACCGGCCTGGGCCTTTGGGTTACAAAGCAGATCGTGGAAAAGCACGGAGCTCGGATTCAAGTCCGAAGCAAACCTGGGCTGGGAACAGTCTTCGCCATAGACTTTCCCGCCGCCGAACATGCATCGACGCCGATCCAGTCTCACTCAGAAAGCCGGTCTTCGTGAAGCGAATCCTGGTAGTCGACGACGAGCCGGTACTTGCAGATACGCTGGCGACTATCTTCCGTCGCGCTGGATACGATGCAACATCCGTGTACAGCTGTGAAGCCGCCCTTCCACTGATCGAGTCATTGCAGCCGTTGTTCGTCATCTCCGACGTCGTCATGCCCGGAATGAACGGAATCGCTCTTGCGACCATCATCCGCACCTCGTACCCCTCGTGCGGCGTCCTCCTCTTCTCCGGAAACGCCGACACTCAGAGTTTGTTGGAGCTCTCCAGGCGAAATGGTCACGACTTCGAAATCCTCGCGAAGCCGGTCTCACCACCCGTCATGCTCGCCAGGGTCGCATCGCTCGTCGATGCTCAGGAAGCGGATCCGATCGGGGATTGATCCCGCGTAGCTGCGATCTGCAACACCCGGCTACACAGCCTTACGCTGGAACGTCGTCTTCTTGGTGCTCGCAAACGAATCCTTCGCCTTGAAGTTCGTCCCCGACGCCCCCGCCATCGACTTCGCGCCACCCTTTACCTGCGCAGCCTTTTCACGTGCCGCCTGCAGCTTCTGCGCCTTCCGGCCCAGCCCGCCTATCTTTACTCCGCCCGATGTAGGAATGAAATCACTCATAAGGAAATCCTCTCACGAGAGGAATCCCCGCAGCCTCTCCCGCCGGCGCGGCCGCACATCGGCGTACCCCGTATCTCACTCCGGCAGCGGCGAACACTGGCTGGCTGGCCGCCCGTCATCATCCGCCTTCCGCTCGGCAATCGCCTGCCTCCATCCCGCCGCCGCTACAATATCCCCATGATCCGCAAAACCCGCCTCTTCACCCCCGGTCCCACCCCCCTCCTTCCCGCCGCCCAGTTCGCCATGGCCGCCGCCGACATCCACCACCGCACCCCCGAGTTCCGCGCCCTCTACACCCGCGTCCTCGCCCAGCTCAAAGACTTCGTCGGCACCACCAGCGACGTCATCATCCTCTCCTCCTCCGGTACTGGAGCCATGGAGGCCGCCGTCTCCAACCTCACCTCCCCCGGAGACCGCGTTCTCGTCCTCACCGCCGGCAAGTTCGGCGAGCGCTGGTCCGCCCTCGCCAAGGCCTTCGGCTGCCACGTCGACGTCGTCAGCGCTCCCTACGGCGAGACCTTCTCGCTCGACGAGGTCAAGGCCGCCCTCAAACTCGAAACCCGCGCGGTCTTCATGCAGGCCACCGAAACCTCCACCGGCGTCCGCCACTGCGTCCCCGCCGTCGCCAGGCTCCTCAAGGACAGCAGCTCCGAAGCCCTTCTCATCGTCGACGCCATCACCGGCCTCGGCACCACCCACCTCGACATGGATAGCTGGGGCGTCGACGTCCTCATCGGCGGCTCGCAAAAGGCCGTCATGATCCCCCCCGGCCTCTCCTACCTCGCCGTCAGCCCCCGCGCCTGGGACCGCATGGAGGCCACCTACAACCCGCGCTACTACTTCGATCTACGCAAAGAGCGCAAAAACGCCCGCGCCGGCGAGTCCGCATACACCCCCTCCGTCGCACTCATCGCCGCGCTCGGCGCCGCGCTCGACTACATCGCCGCCCAGGCCGCAACCCCCGAAAACCCCGCTGGCGACCTCGCCGCAGGCCGCAAAAAGCTCATCGACAACGCCGAAACCATCTCCGCCATGACCCGCGCCGCCGTCCAGGCCCTCGGCATGACCCTCTTCTCTCCCACCGCGCCCTCCGCCGCCGCCACCGCCGTCATCCCGCCCCCGGGCGTCGACTCCGGCCTCATCGTCAAAGAGCTCAAATCCCGCTTCGGAGCCATCATCACCAACGGCCAGGGCGAGATGAAGGGCCAGATCTTCCGCATCGCCCACCTCGGCTTCTTCGACTTCCTCGATACCATCGCCCTCATCGGTGCCTTGGAACAGGTCGTCGTCAGGAGCATCCCCCAGGCCATGGTCAACGGCAACGCCATCCAGTTCGGCCACGGCCTCATCGCCGCCCAGAAGCTCTTCGCCGAAGCCACCCACCCCAAAGCCGAAGCCCGCAAGTGCATCTGCGGCCGCCCCGACTCCGACTGCGCCCTCCAACACCCCGAAGCCGGCGCCCACACCCAACTCGACTCCACCAAAGAACAGGACCCCCGCACCGCCCACGCCACCGCCGGAGCCTGACCAAAAACGGCGGCCGTATCACGCAGGAGCGAAGCCCAACGTTCGCTCCTGCGTAGCTCCGGCCAGCCCCCTCGCGGCCTTCAGACCCCAAACTGCCGAAGGTGGTAGTCCAGGTGCCGCCTGCTCAAATCCTCCGCCTCATCACCACTCAGCTTCCCAAACAGCGGATGATCCACTGTCCGCTGGCCGGATCCTTGCGCCACCATCTGCAGCAGCGTCTGCCGGTCGTTCTCAAAAGTCGTTATCGGCGTCATCCCCCCGCGCGCATCCAGCTCCTTCAGCGTCTTCATGCCCGGTTTGAACGCCTTCTTTCGCGTCACAAAGACCCATCGCAACAACGGTCGAAGCAGCTTCGGAATCCGCATCGACGTGATCGCCTTTTCGCCACGGCACACCCTGATCTGGTCCGCGCAATGCACCACCATCTCTCCCGCCGTCATCGTTCCCCAGCGGGCAGGGCTCTCCGGCCTAAGCGCCCCCAACCGAGCCGTAATGGCGTCCTCGCCCATCGTGGATCCTCCCCGAAGTCCCTCACGCTACCACGCCGCTCTCCTCGTCGTCCTGCACGCTCTCTCATCCTCGAAACCTCCCACCCGAAGGCAAGGCGCCGCCAGCCAGAACCGCGCGATTTCGTGCTCTCGATGCCTGTGTCCTTGCTAAGCTTGATCTCGCAGGACTCACGATGAAACGTTCCGCGCACGTCGCCGCACCCCTCCTCGCCTCCACCGCCCTCGCCCTCCTCTCCGGCTGCCACCATCCCGAGATGCAGCGCTGCGTCGACGAAAACAACAAGGTCGTCGAAGACAAGCTCTGCGCCAACCAGCCCGCGGACGCCCAACAGCAGCGTCAGTTGCAGGAGCAGCAGCGCCAGCACAATGGCGTCGGCTTCATCCCCTTCATTCCCCTCTATCACTACTACTACGGAGGCTCAGGCAGCCGCGGCATCGGCTCCCTCGTCAACGGAGGCTCCACAGCCCCGCTCTCCGGCCACAGCTACTCCACCGGAACCTCACGCGGCGGCTTCGGCCGCTCCTTCTCCTCCGGCGGCTCCCACAGCGGTGGCGGCGAAGGCGGCGGACACGGCGGAGGCGCAGGCGAGTAATGATGCGTATTCCCCTCACCCCCCGCTCCAACTGGCAACAGATCGTCGAGCAGCAGGGCCTCACCTTCCACACCCTCGACAGCGGGCAGCCCTACTGGGATGAGTCCGCCGCCTACGAGTTCTCCGCCGCCGAGATCGATACCCTCGAAGCCGCGGCCAACGAGCTCCAGGCCATGTGCCTCGCCGCCGCGCAGCACGTCATCGATCGCCGCCGCTACGCCGACCTCACCATCCCCGCCGCCGCCATCCCGGCCATCGAAGCCGCCTGGAACGCCGAGCCGCCAGCCCTCTACGGACGCTTCGACCTCATGTGGGCCGGGGCCCAGTCCGGCCATCCCCCCAAACTCCTCGAATACAACGCCGACACCCCCACCTCCCTCCTTGAAGCCGCCGTCATCCAGTGGAACTGGCTCGAGGACATGCGCCGCCGGTCCCTCGGCCCGGACAGCCCCAGCCTGGACCAGTTCAACTCCCTCCACGACCGTCTCATCGCCAAGTGGCGAGACATCACCCCATACCTCCAGCAACCGCTCTACTTCGCGGGCGTCGATACCCCGGAGGACACCCTTACCCTCGCCTACCTCGAAGACACCGCCCGGCAGGCCGACCTCGCCACCCGCCGTATCCCGATGCTCGACATCGGCTGGAACGAGGCCCGCAACTGCTTCGTCGACGAGAACGAAAACCAGATCCAGTCCCTGTTCAAGCTCTACCCCTGGGAGACCATGCTCTCCGAGGAGTTCGGCACGCACGCCCTCCGGATAAAGGGCCAGCTCACCTGGATCGAGCCCATCTGGAAGCTTCTCCTCTCCAACAAGGGCATCCTCCCCATCCTTTGGGAGCTCTACCCCAATCACCCCCTCCTCCTCGAAGCCCACTTCGACTCCCCCCGCAACCTCCCCGCATACGTCCGCAAGCCCCTCCTCTCCCGCGAGGGCCAAAACGTCGCCCTCACCTGCGCGGATGGCACCACCGTCGAAACCCCCGGCACCTACGCCGACGATCCGCAGACCCGTTTCATCTTCCAGGCCCTCGCCCCACCGGCCGTATTCCCAGACCCCCACGGACGCCCCCGTCACCCCGTCCTCGGCCTCTGGATGATTGACCAGGAGTGCGCTGGCATGGGCGTCCGCGAGTCCGTCGGTCCCATCACGGACAATCTAAGCTCGTTCGTCCCGCATCTCTTCCGCTAACCGGGTTACTCTGCGCCGGTCAACACGTCACTACCTACTTCGTCGGCACCCCTGCCGGCACCGCCGTCGTCCGGTCCTTCAGCCAGTCCAGCGTAACCGCCGGGCTCAGCCTCTTGGGCGACTTCTCCCCCGCACCCGGCATGTAAAGCTCGAGCCCCGCCTTCTCCGTCATCCGTGTATACCCGTTCACCAGCTGAGACTGGTAGTTCACCAGGTCGAGGTCGAACCACGCATCCTGCGACGCGTCGATCATCGTAAGGTCCACCGGGTGCATCGTCAGCTTTCCAAACGTCAACATACCTCCGGTCAGCCGCAGGAAGTTGTGCCACTGCGCCAGCTCACCCTCGTCGTTCGGCACCGTTCCATAGATCACCTCCAGATCGGGAACGGCCACCCGAATCGCCGTGATCTTGCCGCGGATATGTGGCGGAGGCAGCAACTTCTGCGTGTCGAAATACACATCGTTCTCCGCGATCTGCACGCCCTGTATCTCACTCGCCGAGGCCATGTCCGCCAGCTTCACATGAAAGCCGCCCAGCAGAGCCTTCATCGGTATCTTCAGCACGTTGATCTTGTTCACGTGGTAGCGCACCCGCCCGTCCGGCATCGGCGACAGAACGCCATCCAGCTCCACCGGCAGCGAAATGATCTTGTGCACCGTCCCCTGCAGCTTGATCTGTTCTCCGTTCGGCTTGATGGACACGTTCTTCAGCGGGGAGTTCGCCGGCAGAGCACTATTCAGAAAGGTCGACAGGTCTCCGATATTCACCCGGATCAGACCCTTCTGGATCTCCAGCACAAAAGAATCCGGAGCATCAAAGCTCGGAACCCTCGCCGCCAGGGTTCGCACCATCTCCCCCCGTACCCACCGCACGTAGATACGAAACTGCGGCCCTTTTCGCAGCAGGAGGTTGTGCGCGTACACCGTCGTGGAAGCCAGCCCTCCGCCGCCATCCCCGGCTCCACCTTGCACGTCACCTTGCGCAGCCGCATCTTTGGTGGCCGGCGGCGGCCCACCCCCGCGTCGATCTCGTCCAAGGAACCAAAACAGGCATACCGCGAAAAGGGCAGCGGCAATCATCAGAAGTGCAGGTCGCGGACGGGTCACATCGTCAGTGTAAAACCCGTGCACCCCCGCACAGTCGGGTTCATCTCCACCAAAACTCCAGCTATGCTGGATTCGCCCCTGGGGACACCTCGGGGAGCATCACCCCACCTACAGGAGAGCCAACCTGCTCGAC
Source organism: uncultured Acidobacteriaceae bacterium (assembly GCA_963719405.1). Classification (GTDB taxonomy): domain Bacteria; phylum Acidobacteriota; class Terriglobia; order Terriglobales; family Acidobacteriaceae; genus Edaphobacter. The sequence goes on along the minus strand of OY970381.1, from coordinate 1,734,626 downwards.
GTCCACCCACCTCAGGAGCCCGTCCACGGCTGGCGAGACTTCCTCCTCCACATCGCCACCATCACCATCGGCCTGCTCATCGCGCTCGGCCTCGAGTCCGTCGTCGAGTACGTCCACCACCGTCACGTCGTCGCCCACGCCCGCGAAAACATCCGCCGCGAGATCCTCGAAAATCAGAAACTCCTCCCGCAAAATCTGGCCAGCCTCCAGGCAGACGCGGCTCGCATGCGGGCCAACATCGTCGTCATCCGCCAACTCCGCGATCACCCCCGCTCCCCCCACGGCAAGCTCTCCTTCGATCTCGGCTGGTCCTCCTTCACCGGCTCGGCCTTCCGCACCGCGCGAGACACCGGCGCCCTCGCCTACATGCCCTACGATGAGCTCCAGAACCTCTCCGGGACCTACGCACAGCAGGACTACATCAACGGCTTGGGCGTAACTCTCTTCACCGATCAGAACAAGGCGCCCGGCATCCTCGCCTCCGAGGTACAGGTCGAAGACCTCCAGCTCGAACAACTCGCCCAACTCATGACCAGGACCACCGACCTCCTCTCGCAGCTCGACGCCCTTCAACAACGCCTCGGCGGTCTCCAGCAGGACTACAGCGAAGCCGCAAAACTCGAAGGCCGGTGAGCACCCTGCACACTCGGCAAGCCGTCCCGCGCTTTGATGGCCGACGACCGCTCTTTGCCCCGCCACTGGCGTACCTGGCCCCCTCATCTCGATAGAATCGGAAGTAGCTCCTTAGCTCACGCGTGTAAGCCGGATACGCGCCGCTCAGGAGCCTTTCAACTGAGGAATAGCCCTTCGTTGGTCATCCGGCCGGACCTGGCCGGAAGTCCACGTCTAAGTCACGCCTTTCGAAGACTTTGCAGAAAGTACGGGGGAGGGGGTGTACCCCTCCTTCCAGCCGCCACCCGCTGCAGGTAAGATCAATGCACCCATGAAAATTGTCCTCGCCGAGAAAGTCTCCCCCTCGACCCTTGCAGTCCTGCAACAAGAGCCCGGTTGGCAAATCGTTACCGCTGACAAGATCAAGGGCTCCCTCGCAGCGGAGTTGGCCGACGCCGACGCGCTGGTTGTCCGCTCAGCCGTCCAGGCCGACGCTGCGCTGCTGGAGCACGCTCCAAAGCTCCGCGTCATCGGTCGCGCCGGCGTTGGTGTCGACAACATCGACACCGATGCCGCCACCCGGCAGGGCATCGTCGTCATGAACACACCCGGAGCCAACGCCGTTGCGGTCGCCGAGCTCACCCTCGGTCTCATGATCGCAATGGGCCGCAAGGTGACGCACGCAAACTCCACCATGCATGTCGGCAAGTGGGAGAAGAAGTCCCTCCAGGGGACCGAGCTCCGCGGAAAGACCCTCGGCATCGTCGGCCTCGGCCGAATCGGTCTCGAAGTGGCCCGTCGCGCCCACGCCTTCGGAATGACGCTCATCGGCTACGATCCTTTTGTCGCACCCGTCATCGCGCGCGAGAATGACGTCACCCTCGTCGCCATCGACGACATCTTCCGCGAGTCCGACTACCTCACGCTTCACGTCGGCCTCACCAGCCAGACCGAAGGCCTCATCAACAAGCAGTCCATCGCCATCATGAAGCCCGGCATACGCATCGTGAACTGCGCCCGCGGCGAGCTCATCGTCGAAGACGCTCTGGCGGAAGCTCTCAAGTCAGGCAAGGTGGCCGGTGCGGCCCTCGACGTCTTCCACAAAGAACCCCTGAAAGACTCGCCTTTCTTTGAGCTTGATAACGTGCTCCTCTCGCCGCACATCGGTGGCGCGACCGACGAGGCGCAGGAGGCAATCGGCATCCAGCTCGCCATGCAGGTCCGCGATTATCTCAAGCTGGGCGTCGTTCAGAACGCCGTCAACGTCCCCTCGCTCTCGCACGAGGAGTACATCGAGCTTGCTCCGTACATCGAGATGGCCGAGCGCCTCGGACAGTTCCTCTCCCATGCAACACCAGGCAATCTCGAGAACATCCAGCTCACCTACACCGGCCGCATCGCGCAGGGCAAGACAGACCTCATCCGCAACGCCGCCATCGCCGGGATCTTCGCGAACACCGACGACAGCACCGAGCCCGGCCTCACCGCAAATCGCATCAACGCTGCGGCCCTTGCGAGCGAGCGTGGCATTCGCATCCAGGAAGACAAGCGCGAGTTCGTCACCGGCGGCGCAGGCTCCGTGCTCAAGCTCGTGCTTCACTCTTCCGACGGCGACGTCAGCGCCTCCGCGACAGTTCTCCACGGAAGCTCGCCCCGCCTCCTCACCTACGATGGCATCGACATCGAGGCCCCCCTCCACGGCACCCTCATCGCGATCCGCAATCACGACGTCCCCGGCGTCATTGGTCGCATCGGCACCATCCTTGGCGAGCACTCGCTCAATATCGCCAACTTCGCCCTCGGCCGCTCCGTAAGGTCGCAGCGCGTTCCGCAGGGTCAGGCCCTTGCTGTCGTGCAGATTGACGTCCCAAGCGCACACATGGCGGCGCCTGCCGTCGAAGCCCTGCGCAAGGTCGAGGCCATTGCGAGCGCTCGACTCGTTGAACTCGGTAAGCTCTAGTCCCCGGAAGGAATCGAATGCCGCTTTACGAATACAAATGTCAGCAGTGCCATCGTCATACCGAGAAGCGCCAGAAGTTCTCCGATCCAGAGATCACCGAGTGCCCGCATTGCGGCGGACACCTCCAGCGCGTTCTCAGCGCACCCGCTATAGCCTTCAAAGGCGGCGGCTGGTACGCCGATGGCTACGGCAACGCGAAACCGAAGTCCGCCACAGATGGAAACACAGATGGAAAGTCATCGGGCGAAGGGAAGAGTGAGGCAGCAACCTCGCCCGATACCGCGGCAAAGCCGGCCGCCTCGGGCGACAGCGCCGCCGCAAGTGCTCCGGCATCGCCAGCTCCCAGCTCTGCGCCATCGTCGTCTCCGGCCACCGTCGCGACAAAGAGCTAAACTCCGCCGAAGCCGCACACACAACTGCCCGGGCACTGGCGACCTTACTTATTAGGATTAGGCGGAACCTTTTTGCCCGCGCGTCGCGCCTCGGAGAGTCCGATCGCGATCGCCTGCTTGGGGTTCGTCACCTTCTTCCCGCTTCGTCCGCTCTTCAGCTTGCCTTCTTTCATCTCGCGCATCTCGCGCTCAACGCTTTCACTCGCCGCGGGCGAGTACTTCCGCGTTGCGCTGCTCTTCTTTGCCGCGGATGGAGAGCTCTTCTTCGAAGACGTCGAGGTCGTCTTCTTCGCCGGCGCGCTCTTCCTGGCCGCCGCTTTCACGGGCGACTTCTTCGTCGCTGCCTTCCGAGCCGGTGCTTTCTTTGTTGACGACTTCTTCGCCGGTGTCTTGCTGGAGGACTTGGTTACACTCTTGGCTGCCTTCTTGGTTGCCATCGATCACCTCGCATCTATAGGACATCTGCTGCGTGACCGGCGGTTGCACCGAAGCTGTTGCGCTCCAGGTTTCATGTCGCAGGACGTCACTACATCATCTTCGGATCTTTGCGCACGTACCTGCGCCCGCGAATCTCGTAGCCTTCACTGATCACTCGCTCCAACGCATCTCGATACGCGATGTGTTCCTGTTCCAGGATCCGCGCGGAAAGCGTTGCCGCAGTATCGCTGTCCTCAACCGGAACCACGCGCTGAACAACGATGACGCCGTGATCGAGTTGCTCATCGACAAAGTGCACTGTGCATCCGGTCGTCCTTACCCCATACTCAAGGGCCTGTTGTTGCGCGTCGAGACCAGGAAACGCCGGCAACAGAGATGGGTGGATGTTGAGAATTCTTCCGGAGAAAGCCTGTACAAAATCGGGAGAGAGCAGGCGCATGTAGCCGGCAAGGCAGACGAGATCCACGCGATGTCTTCGCAGCTCCGCAATCATCTCGGCGTCGTGCTCCGCGCGCTTCCGACCGGCCGAAGGGACAGCAAACGCCGGCAGCCCCAGATCACGTGCCGCAAGGAGCCCCGGTGCATCCTCTCTGTTCGAAAGCACAACGCAGATCTCTGCTCCCGAAAGTCGGCGCTCCTCGATCGCTCGTGCAATCGCAATGAAGTTCGAACCGCGGCCCGAGAGAAGAATCCCAAGGCGAGTCATTCCGGCTGTTCTCCACTCACTGATACACAACCTTGCGATCTCCGCGAACAACCCGGCCAATGATGCAATGACGCTCGTTTGCCCGGTTCAGGACGGCCTTGGCCTTCTTCACCTGTTCCGCCGGAACCACACAGATCAGGCCGATCCCCATGTTGAACGTGCGCATCATCTCGTCCTGCTCCACCGATCCAAGCTGCCGAAGATGCTCAAACAGGGGCGGCACCTGCCAGCTCGCCAGATCCACAATCGCACTCATCCCCTTCGGCAAAATGCGCGGGAGGTTGTCGGTAATGCCCCCGCCAGTGATGTGAGCCATTCCGGTCACGAGCTCCGCGCCATGTATCTTCTTGATCACCGACAGGTAGCTGCGATGCGTTCGCATCAGGGCTGCGCCGGTCTTGTCCTTCAGCTCGTTCACATACTGGTCCGGGCCATACCCCGCGATCTCGAACAAAAGTTTGCGCGCCAGCGAATATCCATTCGTATGGAGACCGTTGGACGGCAGACCGATCAGCACATCCCCAATCTGTATGCGGTCCCCCGTGATAATCTTGTCGCGATTCACCGCGCCAACGATCGTTCCCGCCAGGTCATACTCGCCGTCCGCATAGAAGCCCGGCATCTGAGCCGTCTCGCCCCCGATAAGAGCGCACCCGTTCATTCGGCAGGCCTCGGAAAGCCCCCTGACTACCGTCTCAACCGTGGAGTCGTCGAGCTTGCCGGTGGCAAGATAGTCCAGGAAGAAGAGCGGTGTCGCACCCTGCACCGCGATATCGTTCACGCAATGGTTCACCAGGTCCTGCCCCACCGTGTGGTGAATCCCCAGCTCAAACGCTACCTTCAGCTTGGTACCGACACCATCCGCGGAGGAGACGAGTACGGGATTCGGAAACTTCACCAGATCCAGCGCAAACAGGCCACCGAAGCCGCCAATCTCGCTCAGCACCTGCTTGTTGAAGGTCTTGCGGGCAAGCATCTTGATGCGCTGCTTCGTGCGGTCACCCGACGTGATGTCCACTCCGGCGTCTGCATAACTGACCGGCTGCCTTCCACCCGATGACCTCGCCGGAGCCCCAGTCTTTCGTCTGCCGGAGGTTGCCGCTGGAGAGGCTGAAACTCCGTCGGTCTGGGGGGTCTCTGTGTCGGTCGCGGACGCGGGGAGGATCTCGTCAGACAAGTTCGTGCACCGTCCTTCTGCTCAGGGAAAGAAGTTCAGTCTAGCAGGCTGGCTCTCACATTCCGTTGAACAACGATCTGCCGCAGCGACTTCTATACTTGTGCCATGTCAAGAAACATGGAAGCCTCGCGTCGTCTGCAGCTTCGCGCCGAATCGCTGCTGCCCGGCGGAGTAGATTCACCCGTCCGAGCCTTTCGCGCGGTCGGCGGCGATCCACCCTTCGTGGATCGTGCCGAGGGGGCCTATCTCTGGGACGCCGACGGCAACCGCTACCTCGATCTCTTCGGATCCTGGGGTCCCATGATACTCGGCCACGCCTTCCCGGCCGTCATCGAGGCCGTTCGCGAAGCGGCAGGGAAGAGCGCAAGCTTCGGTGCCTCAACCGCTGCCGAAGGTGATCTCGCCGAACTCGTAGTCCAATGCTTCCCCACTGTGGAGCGCCTCCGTTTCACAAGCTCAGGGACAGAGGCTTGCATGTCCGCCGTCCGCCTCGCGCGTGGGTTCACCGGGCGGGACATCGTCATAAAATTCGAGGGCTGCTACCACGGACACTCGGACGCAATGCTGGTGAAGGCTGGCTCCGGCGTGGCGACCCTCGGCATCCCAGGCTCCGCAGGCGTTCCCTATGGCACAGCAAAGGATACGCTCGCCCTCCCCTACAACAACCTGGCCGCAGTCGAGGCGGCCTTCGATGCCTACCCGGGCAAGATCGCCTGCATCATCGTGGAGCCCGTCGTTGGCAACGCCGGCACCATCGCACCCGGACCCGGCTACCTTCAGGGACTAGGGACCTTGACGGCCAAACATGGCGCCCTCCTGATCCTGGACGAGGTCATGACCGGCTTCCGTCTCTCGCTCGGAGGTGCCCAGCAGCTCTACGGCGTGCGTCCCGATCTGACCACCCTCGGCAAGATCATCGGCGGAGGTCTGCCCTGCGGAGCCTTCGGCGGACGCGCCGACGTCATGAGCTTCCTGGCGCCTCTTGGCCCCGTCTACCAGGCCGGAACCCTCAGCGGCAACCCGCTCGCCATGGCTGCGGGTATCGCAACGCTGCGTGAGTTGATCTCCCGAGCGGACGTTCTCTATCCCAGCCTGGACCAGACAACCGAGGCAATCTCCAGCGGGGTGGCTCGCCTCGCCATGGATGCCGGTATCCCCATGACCACGAACCGCGTAGGGTCCATGTTCACGTGGTTCTTCACATCCTCGCCCGTAACCAACTTCGAAGACGCCTCGACCAGCGACACATCTGCCTTCGCCCGCTTCCATCGAGCAATGCTGGAGGGCGGCATCTGGCTTCCACCAAGCCAGTACGAGGCCGCCTTCGTATCAGCCGCTCACGGGCCAGCAGAGATCGAGCACACAATAGAGGCTGCACGGACAGCTCTCCACGCCTGAACGCCGACTCCCCGCCGCTCAGTCCTTCTTCCGCAGCTCCCGTGGTCGGTGGCGCTCGTCCCAGGCGTCCACCGTCACGAATCGTTGGACCGCATATTGCCTGAGGATCTCCTCTGTCGCCGTCACTGTTGCGCGACGGTCCACACCCAGGCCGAGATGTCCCCCGTCATGCATCAGAACGTTGGACCCCCGGGCGCGGGAACCGTTGCGATCAATCCCCCGTCGCACATTTGCAGCGATCGCAGCACCATCGATCGGCTTCCAGTCGTACGCCGTGACGTTCCAAAGCACGGTCACCAGGCCCAGCTCATTCGCCGCCTCCATCACGTACGGTCGGCGAGCCCCGTGCGGCGGCCGAAAGTGCCGAACCGGAGCACCAATGGCGTCCTCGATCGCTCTGTTTGTGTCCCGGAGCTCCCGCCGTATCCGCTCCGCAGACTGCCACGCGAGCCTCGGATGCGTCATCGTGTGATTTCCGATGAGGTGCCCGGCCGCGGCAATCTCACGCGCCAAACCCGGCTCCTTTCGCACAAAGCTCCCAATCAGAAAGAACGTCGCGCGAACTCCCCGGCTCGCCAGCACATCCAGCAGCAGCGGCGTCACAACCGGGTTCGGCCCGTCATCGTAGGTAAGCGCGACCTCGCGCGGATCTCTGCCGGCAAGCAGCACACGGCCAAAGATCTGCGACGTCGGGTACAAAGAGGCATAAGCCAGGCCGCCCGCCACCAGCCCCGCCGTGGCAGTCAGAACGGAGCCCGTAACAAGCGCCGATCGCATGACGCTCAGCGATTCCCTTGCAGAAGCGTCAGCACCTCTTCTGCATGCCCTTCAGGCTTCACCTTCTCGAAGATCTTCAGAATGCGTTGATGCCCCTCACCATCTGCCGGAGCGATGACAAACGTAGTTCGCTCGATGCCGCTGACCAGCTTGCCGTACATGTTCTTGGGCTTGATCACCCCAAAGTACCGGCACACCGTCTCTTCCGGATCGGCGAGCAGAGGGTAGTTCAGCTCGTACTTCTGCTCAAACTTCTTTTGCGCCTTCACCGTGTCGCGCGAGATGCCCAGCACGATTGCTCCGGCAGCCTTCAGCCTCTCGAAGCTGTCGCGAAAGCCGCATGCCTCAATCGTGCATCCCGGCGTGTCGGCGCGAGGATAAAAGAACAGGATCACCGGGCTCGCTGCGAAGTCGGAAAGGGAAACGGACCGGCCGTCCTGATCCTGCAGCGTGAAGTTCTGGACGATATCGTTAGCCTGCATCAATCTCTCCTCGACACTGGTTATGCTTCAACGTCAATGGTGGACGTTTCTCTCTCAGGCAGCGGTGAGAGCCGCCACAGTCTTCTCGAGAGAAGCGCTGTCCTCTACGTTGAGCGAAGCTTGGCTGCGGTCGATCTGGCGCAGCAGGCCGCTGAGCACCTTGCCCGGCCCGATCTCAACAAACGTCGTCGCACCCTCGTTGATCAGAAGCCGTATGCACTCCACCCAGCGCACAGGCGCCGTGACCTGCCGGATCAGGCAGTCCCGGGCATCCGCCCTTCTCGTGATAGCTCGGGCATCCACATTTGCGATAACGGGGATCGTAGGGTCTTCAAAGACCAGGCCCTCCAGATCCTTGGCCAGCAGGTCCTGCGCCGGGTGCATCAGCGTGCAGTGGAACGGAGCGCTCACCTGCAGCATCACGGTACGCTTCGCCCCGGCCTCTTTGCATAGCTCCGCCGCCCTCTGCACAGCGGCGGAGGAGCCCGAGATCACCGTCTGATCCGGAGAGTTGAGATTCGCAGGCGCGACGATCGCCGCCGCGACCGCTGCTCGCTGCTCCCCGGATTCGCTCGGATTGATCGTAATAGCCGGGATCTCCGTCGGTGTCGTCAGTTCATCCGACACCTGTGCGCAGATGTCGTTGATCTTCTCGGCCGACAGCCCAAGTATGGCCGCCATCGCACCCTCACCCGCAGGCACGGCCTGCTGCATGTAACGCCCGCGATTCCGCACCGTTCGAACAGCATCAGCAAACTTGAGCGTTCCCGCAACCACGTGCGCGGAGTACTCCCCCAGCGAGTGACCCGCCGCAAAGGAAGCCTGGATATCCTTGCCGTCCAGACGTTCGAGCAACACCCGCGCAGCTGCGACTGAGACAGTGAGAATGGCCGGCTGCGTATGTTCGGTCAGCTTCAGCTCATCGTCGGGACCATCGAAGATCAGCTTCGATAGCGCGAACCCGAGCGCGTCGTCAGCCTCTTCGAAGACGGATCGGGCAGCAGGGAAGTGATCGTAGAGGTCGCGGCCCATCCCCACTGTCTGGGATCCCTGGCCGGGAAAGAGAAAAGCTGGCGTGATCATCAGGACTATCGTAAACGAGTGCAGCGAACCGGCCTCGCCCTGTCCTGCACGCTGGAGCTAAATGCCGACGCCGAACTCCATATCCTGCGCGTCACCGGAATGCGCGTAGAAGTCATACGGCGTTCGTCGGTTGAACTTGTACCTGGATCGAAGCTCCCGGCCCAGAAAGAGCCCGAGTGCAAGTGCGCCGGCCCCTGCGGAGATCCAACCCATCGTCCGAAGCAGACCCGTCTCTTCATGCGAAGCGACGTCCCTGACCAACTCCGGGATCAGGGAAGGAAGATCCGTAGGCTTTTTGCCGAAGACTCGAAACTTGAGCACGCGATCCATGAATAAGGATGATATCGCAGGTTCGTGACACATGGCACCCCGAAGCAGCAGCGCCGGTGCCTACCTCCATTAGCTGACCTCAACCTGTTGAAAGCCGAGGCTGTAAAGCAGCGTAGTCACCGTCGACCGGGCGTTTTTACGCGCAACATCCAGAATCCCATCCTCAAGCGCCGCCTTTTGCAGCTGATCCTCCGCCCTGGCCCGCGTCTCCGTCTCGAGGTTCTGGTCTACGGGCACCAGCAGGCCCGTCGACCGCGCATACACTCGCGTGTGCTGGTTATCGATGGCCGTTGTAAACAGCTGAGACGGCGGCAACGTAATGCGGATTCCGTGCGCCGACGAATCGATGTGGACATCCTCCGGCCGCAGCTTCGAAAGGTCGATGCCCGCAACGGACTGCCCATGAACAACCAGAAGAAGCCGGTCGCCGGCCAACAGGTCAGGAAGCACCGGGCTCGAGTGGGCGCCTTCCACCACCGTATCCAGCGAGTAAACGACAGTCTCCAGCCGGTTCAACCGTTGTATATGCTGCACCACTGTCGGAACCGAGGTATCAAATGTCGTCGTCCGGCCGGTGATCAGCGCCGAAAGCCGCGCGGAAACGCCCGACGTGGCATGACGGACGAACACGACCATCGCCATCGCCCCGAGCAGGACCGACAAACAGACAGCCAGAAGAAGGCCCGAAGATGAGCGCCGAGGCGTTTCCGTGGTATTCATTTCGATCTCCGCACCATCCTACCTCTCCGCACTCCACGCCATGCACCTTAGCCAAGGACGTGCGCAGACTGCTGGTCTGCCCGGTAACTCGGCGCAGAAGCCCGCGACCTGCTCCCGTAGCTCGCTCCGATGAACTCCCGAAACAGCGGATGAGGCTCCAGCGGCTTCGACTTGAACTCAGGATGGAACTGGCATCCGAGGAAGAACGGATGCGTCGGGATCTCCACGATCTCCACGTAAGTCGCGTCCGGTGTCGTACCCGTCAGGTGTAGTCCCGCGCCCGTAAGGATCGGCTCGTACTCGCGGTTGAACTCATAGCGATGCCGATGGCGCTCCGATATCTCGGTGGTCCCGTAAGCATGGGCAGCCAGGGAACCCGGCTCCATCACGCAGTCCCAGGCGCCAAGTCGCATCGTTCCACCCATCTCCTCTACACCCGTCAACTCCCGCAGCTTGTAGATGATCCGGTGCGGTGTTGCCGGATCGAACTCGCCAGAGTTCGCCCTTGCAAGGCCGCAGACATTTCGCGCGTATTCGATACAGGCAGTCTGCATCCCCAGGCAGATGCCGAAGTAGGGGGTCAGACTCTCGCGTGCGTATCGAATCGCGTTCAGCATCCCTTCAATGCCGCGCTTGCCGAATCCCCCCGGAACCAGGATGCCGTCGAAGCCCTCGAGCTGCTGCTCGTAGGCCCGTGTCGGAACGCCGCTCTCGTCCTTCGTCTCCAGCCCCTCCGCCTCGATCCAGGTGACGCGAAGCTTCAGATTATGAGCGAGTGCGCCATGGACCAGAGCTTCCTTCAGCGACTTGTAGCTGTCCTCATACTCCACATACTTCCCCACAATCCCGATCGAAACCTCATCCTTCGGGTTGTAGGCACGATGCACCAGGTCCCGCCACCTGGAAAGATCCGGCTCCGGCGCATTTACCCTCAGGTACTTCAGGGCCAGCGCGTCAACACCCTCCTGGGCGAAGTTCAGCGGAACCTCGTAGATGCTATCCACATCCTTGGCTGCAATCACCGCCGGCTCCTCCACATTGCAGAAGGCCGCTATCTTGTTCCGCATCTCGCGCGGAACAGCGCGGTCCGTCCGGCACAGAAGGATGTCCGGCTGTATTCCGATCGAAAGCATCTCCTTCACAGAGTGCTGGGTCGGCTTGGTCTTCAGCTCCTGCGCCGCCGCAATCCAAGGGATCAGCGTCACATGGACAAACAGGGTGTTGTCCCGGCCGAGATCCTGCCGCATCTGGCGGATCGCCTCCAGAAACGGCAGCGACTCGATGTCTCCCACCGTCCCGCCGATCTCCACAATCACCAGATCCACATCGGCCGAGACCTTGCGCATCGCATTCTTGATCTCGTTGGTGACATGCGGGATCACCTGGACCGTCTTCCCCAGGTAGTCTCCGCGTCTCTCCTTCGTGATGATCTGTTCGTAGATTCGGCCAGTCGTCAGGTTGTTGTCGCGCGTCAACCGGGCGTGGGTAAAGCGCTCATAGTGGCCGAGATCCAGATCCGTCTCTGCACCATCATCGGTCACAAAAACCTCGCCGTGCTGAAACGGCGACATCGTCCCGGGATCGACGTTCAGGTACGGATCAAACTTCATCAGGTTGATGCGAAGTCCGCGCGCCTCAAGAAGGCACCCGATCGAGGCCGCTGCTAGACCCTTCCCCAATGAAGACACGACGCCGCCTGTTACAAAGATGTATTTCGCTGACATCTCCGCCCCCGTTTATTCAGTTGTTTTGCTTGGCTGTGCGTTGTTGGCACGGTTAAGTATCGCAGGGGTTCGAGAAGGAGGCAATGCCCTTGGCCGGAACCCGCAATTCAGCGATCACCGCCGCGGTGGAAGGCCCGGCAAACTCCGCGGGGAACTGAACCGCGCAAACACGCGGCGGAGCACTCGGAAGAGGTATCTCGCGGCCACGATCGCACCTGCTACCAGGGTCAGCGCGACCGCCGCAGCTGCGATCGGATGATGGGTCGCAGCCCATGTAAGACCCACCGCGGCCACATCCTCCGTCGTACTCAAAGCGATGTTCGACACCGGCTCCGGGCTCGGCGTAACCGCTGCCCGGATGGCTGTCTTTGAGCTGTGCGCCGCCAACGCCATCCCGGCACCCACCACCGTGGCCAGAATCTGCATCTGCGGCGAAAGCTGGGAGCTTGCGTGATACGCCACCAGGGCGGCAATCGGTATGCGAACCACCGTATGAAGAGCGTTCCAGACCAGATCCAGCCCCGGGATCTTGTCCGCAACGAACTCCGCGCAAAACAGGGCCGCGCACGTGGCTAGGATCCACGTGTGCCCCAGAGATTCAAGCCCCGGTGGGAGCTCCACCCATTGCGTCCGCGCCAGCACACCCAGCGTCAACACCGTAGCGTAGACGTTAAGTCCGGCGGCAAAGCTGGCCGCGGTAATCAGGGCGACGATATTGGATGGGCTGAAGTTCATACTCCTGAGTCCTAAGATGTCACGGACCCCCGCAACGCACAGCTTCTTTTATGTGTCGCGAAGGAGCTTCCAGCCCAACTTCGGGTATCGTGGCATTGGACGGGAGTAGATGGCTGCTTCGGCTTTGGTCAACGCGCAACACTGGGCGCTCGGGCGGCTCGACGGCCTGGCGTCTCTGCTGGGGCGTTCTCCGCAGCGCGCCTCCCACCTCTCCGTCGGTCTTCTCGGCGAACGCGAAGCCCTGTTTGAGCTCCGGCGCCAGGGCTACACCGTGGTCGCCAGGCGGTGGACCAGCTCCAGGCTGCGCGGTGATGTCGACCTCATCGCTTGGGACGGTGACTGGCTCTGCTTCATCGAGGTCAAGACCCGATCTCACCGCAGCGCCATGGCTCCGGCCGAAACCGCCGTCGATCACGACAAGCAGAGGATGCTTCGGCGACTGGCGCACGCCTACATGCGTAGCTTCCCGGAACAGAAGCGCAGCGAAATCCCTGTCAGATTCGATATCGTCGCCGTATACCTCGGCGACGGCGAGAGTTCCTTCGAGATCTTCCGGGGAGCCTTCGGCTGGCGCTGAGACACCCCACTCGGCCATAATTTCGGTGTCTAATGTGGTTGAGGTTCCTTTCGATGACGCTGTTGAACGCACCGAAGTATGACGAGCGTGGAGAGACCAGGAAACTGGGCCTGCTGATCGGCACAGGTGTGCTCCTCGCCTTACTCGCCATAAGTGGTGTCGGTGGATTCCTGCTAGGCCACGGCTGGTTCTTCTCAAATATTCCGGCCGAGCACCGGGTCAACAGCTTCTTCAACGCCTTGGAGGCCAAGGACTACAGCCAGGCCTACAGTATTTGGATGAACGACAAGGACTGGCAGCAGCACCCGCAAAAATACGACTACACCTTGAAGCGGTTCACGGAAGATTGGACATCCGCGAGCGACGTCGGTCCCATCCTCTCGCACCACGTCGACATCTCCAAGACCGACGGCACGGGCGCCTTTGGAACAGGCATCATCGTCGCCGTCAGGGTCAACGGAGACCACAAGATCTTCATGTGGTACGAGCGCAAGGACGGAACGCTCACCTACCCCGCACCCCATCTGCTGGAATACTAAGCCTCAGCCGCGAACTCCCGCGGAAGCCGGTGCGACCCCGCTCTCTAATCAGACCGGCCGCAGCAAGCTCTCCAGGGCGTGTAGAGCGAGCCCCCGCGCTACCGAAGTGAACGCGTCCCCCACGATGACCCGCCCGGGCGTGAATCGTGCCTCAAAGACGCGGCGAACAGCCGGGACGAAGCTGGTCCCACCCGTCAGGAAGACCCTGTCCACCTGCTCCGCGCCAACACCTGTTCTCACCAGCAGTTCGTCGATACTCTCCTCGATCGCGCGAAGCTCCGTCGAGATCCAGGTCTCAAACGTCGCCCGCGAAACCGTCCTGCGGAGGTCAAGTCCCGACTCCTCCAGCCGGAACTCCGCAGTCTCATCGACGGAGAGCGCGATCTTTGTGCGCTGAACTGCCTGGTGCAGTTGATACCCGAGATCCTCGTCGATCAGCGTCATCAGCGCATCGATCTTTCCCGGCTCGAGCGCACGGAGACGAGCCGTACGAAGTATCTCGTCGACATTGCGAGTCCGCAGAAATGAAAGGTAGTGCCAGCGCTCCAGGTTCGCGTAGATCCAGGCGGGTACAGCCGGAAGTGTCTTTCCCATCGATCGGGCCAGGGAGTCTGAACCCAGGGCTGGCGAAACGAGGTGCCGCACCAGCTTGGCGTCGAACGCGTCGCCCGCTAGTCCCAGACCCGCCGTCCCCACAATGCGCCGCTCCGGCGGAAGCGCGCGTGCCAAAGGTCCAACCCTCACCAGCGAAAAGTCCGAAGTGCCTCCGCCGAAGTCACCGATCAGAATCAGTTCGTCACGCTGGAGGGTAGCTTCATACGCAAAGGCTGCGGCAACCGGCTCCGGCAGAAAGGTAACCCGCGGAAGTCCCGCTGCACTCAATGCCGAGGTCAGTCGTGATATCGCAAACGCATCGTCGTCGTCGCTCTCGGCCGAAACGAAGTGAACCGGTCGGCCCACAACGATCGGAGTCTCCTCGGTGAGCGGATGCCCAAGCCGTTGCTCGGTCCCAAGCCGAAGATCCGCCAGGATCCGGGCAATCAGATCCTCCACGCTGTACCGCCGGCCAAATATCTCGGTGCCTGAAAGGCTTCGGACAGCCAGATACGACTTCAATGATTGGATCAACCGCCCCGGACGAGCCTCGAAACCAGTCGACGCGTCAGCCGTCTCGTGCCGGTCGAGATAGCGCTCGATCGCCGCCCATCCCGTAAAGCCCTCGACGTGCCGCCGGGTGCGCTCCAACCTCTGCTCAAGGTAGAGGATCGATCGTGAAGACGGAGACCCGGACGTCGCCTCCCGCGCAGCGCGGAACATCAGGAGATCGACGCGCGATGTCTGGTGCGGAGCCTCGGCTGCAGCAAGTGCTACGGAGCTATTCGTCGTTCCAAAGTCGATCCCGACTGCAACAGGTGGAGAAGGCATTGCTATCGCGGATACTAACGGATACCGAATCCCGGTGCACGCCCCTCAATCGATCCGGCGCCAGCACAAGACTTCCTGGCCTCTTCCTCCTCCTACCTCTCAGAGTCGTCGCCATAGGTGGCGAAGGGGGCAGGTTCGGTACTCGTTGGCATCCCCTGCAACGTCAGGAGATCGGCCTGCACCTGCGCCCATCGTTGCGGGTCTTTCTTGGTCACGATCGGCGAGTCGGGGTTCGCATAGTATGCCTGGATGTCTTCCTTGATCGCTGGTGGAATAGCCTGTGTAGGCTGTAAAGCGAGCCGGTGCAGAAGATCCGCATACGTTGAGTCGGTCAGCGGATAACCCCCGGGCTTCACCACGCTGCCTGTGTCCAGATCGCGGTTCGGAAGAGGGTGGCGGGGATCTCTCGACTCCCGCGGAACGTCCTGCTTGGCTCCGCTCTTTGCGGGCAATGCCTGCGACGGTGAAGGGTCGGAGTGGGTGTCCTGAGCGGCTGCACTCGAAGCCGAGGAACGGGTGGAGGGCGGCGGTGTGAAGCGTGACAGCACCTGCCGCAGAGAGACAACCGAGCGCGAGACGCTGTGGAGGTAAAGACCCTCAGTACCGGAGGTGGGCCCCTTCACAGCGGCCAGCTGCAAAGGTCCAATCTTGGGGAGGATGAGGAGTAGCCCGGCCAGCGAGTAAGTCCCGATACCGGCCTTGCGCCGGTACTTATCCCAGTCGTTCTCCGCGGCTACAATCGCGATCTGCTTCTGGATCTCAGCCTCCTCGGGCGTCATGGGATCGGCAGGCTCATGTCTTCGATTCAGAATGGTTACGGCATACGCAATTCGGGGAATAAACGCACGAACCGCAAACCTGTAGCCCCCAACGTTAACCCGGCGGCCTCGAGTTCCTGAAAAATCCTCACCCAGCCCATAGGTCTGATAAAACGCCAGGGCAAGCTGGCGGGTAGGCACCTCAAGCCCAATGTGGCTCAGGTAGTGTGCAGGTGCCATCCGATGATGAGCAATCTCGTTGATGTCGAACGCGAACTCCGTCCGAACATGCTGCCGCTCGCCCTCCGCATAGTTCACCACTCGGCCGTACTTCGCACCGAGCTTTGGAAACTCGATCGGAACCGCAAGATTGGTCGCCTGGGCGTGGCCGACAGTATCGCCGATGTAGTGGGACAGAGCTCCAACAGCAAAGGCAAGCTCATCGGCGTTCCCCGCATTGCGGAAGAGATTGACGACGAAGTCGCCGCTCCGAACGTAGTGGGTTAGATTCGAAAACGACGCATCCCCGAACGGGTAGTAGCCAATATCCTGGATAACGCAACCGCCGTATGCGTACGCTCGGGCGTGCTCCAGCTGTGCCGGCGTAAGGGTCGGATACCGGCTGAGCAGCAGCGGAACAATAGAGTCCTTCCACGTCAGATCGATCAGCTGTTCGTGAGTGAGCAGCGAATACGCCCTCGCGGAGTAATTCCACGGACAAAGCAGCAGGATCAGAAGAACAAAGGCCGACCTTGCCCCCGGCCACCAAACGCCCTTACCCCAGCCGGAGTTTATCGGCAAAGACCGAGTCAGGCACTCCCCAACCTCCGCATGCGAAGGTATGTGCACCGCCGACGGGCGGGGGCTAAGGGCTCCGTACACGTTCCCGCTGCCGCATGCGATACCCACCGGTTCAGGCTGGGCAATCTGTTTACTTGAACGAATAAGCCACACCAATTGTGGAGAGGCTGGGCTGCAAGCCCCTTGGTGGAAAGCTGCTCCAGCGCTGGTACTCGTAATCTGCTCGGATGATAATCCTGCGTTGGATGCGATAGTCTATCCCGCCTCCGCCCGCGTACATCCCGTACGTTCCATTCTGGCCGTGAGTCTCGAACGCAAAGGACCCCTCGCCCACCATCAGCTTGAGGTACGGCGAGAATCGTCCGATCGGATACCTGTACCGGCCGCCCACCTCGTACGTCGTCTCCGAGATGCTCACATCTTTGGCAACCGAAACCCGGTGAAACTCCGCTTCCGCTCCGAGGTGCTTCCAGAAATCCACGTCGGCGAATATCGCGAATCCGTTGAAGCGCAGCGGGCTGTAGTCGGCGTTCGCCCTTATATACCCGACGCCTGCCTGTAGGTCACCCGACTTCTCCGACGTCGGAGCCGCCTGCCCGTAAAGCGCAATTGAACCCGCAAAGAACATGCAGGCCACCAGGAGAGACGCCAGATGGGAGATCCGCATCCTCAATCGGCGCTCTGTGTCGAGAGAGCTCCCGCCACGCTTGCTGCTTCTCTCAGGGACATGCTCAAAAAATCCTATGGTCATCTGTAGGTCATCCACCTTGACTCGCACGGGGTGCTCGTCGGTCTGCAGACTCATCACACGCAATGTGAGAGCCAATCCTACTCTCCTCCGGAGTTTGCCGCCACTCCCTTGTAACTGATTGTAAAATTTGGTCTTCCGGTTCTCCAGCAGGGCAGCATAGCGAGTCCTCGAAGCTCCGAATGGCTTCATATATGCATAAAAATGCAGTTAGTTTGTGGCAATCAGGATAACTGCTCGGCCAGTCCCGATTCGACTCGGAGACGGGCCCCCAGATCGCAGAAACCTCGCTCCACCCTCCCGCTTCACCCGCTCCCCTCGACCGCCTCCATGTGTCACCCAATGCTGAATCTTTATCCCCCAAACCCGGTCCTTGCAACGCTGCTCTCACGCGCCAGAAAGGACGAAACCCGAATCACCTCAACTTCTTTGCCAACGCATACTTCGTGTTATGGCGAGTGACGCCTATCTCGTCTAGGCTTCTCCTAGCGCAACCGCGCCTTGAGGATCGATCCCATGAAGTCGCTCATTCGTATATGTCTCGTCGCGTCGTTCACCTTCGCAGCAAACGTCGGCAGCTATGGGCAGGCAACCCCCGGCGCGGTCGGCGGAACCAACCCGCACCCCCGACCCATCGCAGCAGCTTCGCGTCCCGATGCCGTCGGCGGAACAAACCCACACCCGCAGGGCATAGCGATGGGAGATCTATTCCTCGCAGTCGCCACGTACCTCGGCTTCTAACGTTGCAGGAGCGCCACTGAAGACGCATAGTTATGTCGGATGAATCTTTCGCTCATCGACACGATACTCTGGGGAACGGGGTTCGCTGCGAACTCCGTTCTCCTGTTCGTTCTGCTGTATTGTGGCCGCGCGAAGATCCTTCCATGGTTTACCGCCTGGATCGGCTTTCAGGTCCTCTACACAGTCGCGCTCTACGGCGGATATCGCTGGGGAACACGTGCTCTCTACTCCGACATCTACTGGTCGGGGGCCGTGGTCGACTTCCTCCTCCAGGTCAGCCTGGTCGTTGAAATTGCACACATCGTCCTCCAGTCCACCGGGGAGTGGGCGGAAGGCGCCCGATCGAAGTTCTTTGGCATCGGTCTCGCCGGAGCTCTGTTTGCCGGTGGCATGGCGTGGTGGATCGCACCCGCCGCACCGTCGTCGCTGGACGCCTGGGAGGTACGCGGAAATCTCTTCACCACAATGCTCATCTGCTGCTCCTTTACGGGAATCATGAGCGTTTCGCAGCGCTTGGGCCTCGTCTGGCGTGGCTACGTCATGCGCCTCGGCTTCGGTCTGATCGCCTGGTCCTTTGTCGCCTTTGCGACCGATACTCTCCATAGCTACTGGGGCGCTGAGAAGCATTTCGTGACCCTGGAACACATGCGGGAGTGGGTCTATCTCTTCGCCATCCTCTACTGGGCAGTGGCTTTCTGGCTCCCGGAACGGCAGCCGGAGGAATTTTCACCGGAACTGATCAACAATCTGCTAGATTTGCAGACGCGAGCGCGTCTCAACAAGTGAAAGCGGAACTATGCTGAGCAGAAGAGGTTCCCGTCTATGATCCCGATCCTGATCCTTGGCTGTGGCGTAGTGGCGCTCGGCTTGTTTTACCTGCGATTTGCCTTGCAGGAGAGCCGCCAGCTCAAGCCTTGGGCGGATCTCGTAGCTCGCATCAGACCTCTCAATCCCGCACACATTGAAAGACTCGCAGAGTCCTACCTCAATCCCAGCAAAGACCAGCTACGCATAGAGCCCGCAGAGATGTGGGAGCTGCTTGGCGGCCACGAAGGGATCGATCGGATGCGTGACAATGCCGAGGCCATGCTGGAGCTGGCCCGGCACGTTCAGCGGTGGAATGTCACCGAGGGTCGCATCGTCACCGAGATGATGCGCCGAGATGCGGTCCGGCTCCGAAAGGCTGCCCGCGATATCGAACTCTCCATGCTGACGCACCGCTACGCCACTCTCGCGCCCTTCTGCCTTCAGGAAGCCTCCGCGGCGTATTACCTGATGCGGCAAAGACTTCTCGCCCTCTACGAAAACAATCACGCGGGGCTCCGTCCGCAGCTCGCGTCTCTGCTCTAAGCCCGCTGCAGTCACAGTTGCCCCTTGGCGGCCTTCTTCGGAAGCTCGCTCCCCTTCCTCACACGCCTCCGGCGCCCGATTCTGCATTGCCGCGCAGCAAGACTCGCGCAATTCCTTCACGCCCGCGCTCGTCTCCGACAGCAATCCTGAGTTGTCTCAAGACACGACGCTGCCCCATCCGGTGGATCCGGTTGCACCCAAGTGCTACAGAAAGCACCATGCGGGAGTTGCTAGGCTCCGCTTATGGCTCGCAACTCGGTGGTCCCCCCTGAAGTATTTGTCGCGTATGCAAAGAAGCGTCACGCAGATCGCATTGAAGCCCTTCGTAAACGCTTGGCGGCGGAGATCAACCTGAGAGCTCCCGCATCCAAGCCGACCGGCGACGCACCTCCTCAGCATCGCCCGGATGCTCAGAAGCAGTTCAGAGCCCGCATGGACGTCGTAAGCCGCCAACCCACTCACCGCAGCTAGAGCGAAAGGCGTCGTGGAGAGACATCTCCTCGACCGGCTGTATGCCCTCATCACGACGGCGCCGGGAACCGTCATCGATCAACACGGCTGATCACGACGCGATTCCATCAGAGTCCGGCGTCCGTTCCAGCCTCCCCAGCAGAAAAACATAAGACGCGATTCCGATCAGCAGATATCCCCCGGCCACCTGGAACGCGGTTGCAAAGGAGTGCGTGTGGGCCACGGTATAGCCGGTTAGGATCGGTGCGCTGATCGCGGACACCTGCCCCCAGAAGTTTGCAATCCCGCCCACTCTTCCCACGCTTCCGCGCGATACGATCAGCCCCGGAACCGACCACAGCACCGGAGACGCGACCGACAGCCCGCCGAGCGAGAGGCTGATCCAAAGAAGCGCGGCCGTTGTACTCCGCACCTCACCCGCTCCGACCAGTCCCAGGCCGCACACCGTACCGCCGATCAGCACCCAACGTCGTACATGGTTCGCGTTCCATCCGCGCCGAATCAGCTGGTCCACCATCCATCCGCCAATCACGAGAGCGACAACGGTCGCGAAGACCCAAGGAATCGCCGTGTAAAACGCCGAGTGCAGCAGGTCCACATGGTGCATCACCGAAAGGTAGCTTGGGAGCCAGGCCAGCAGCAGATAAAAGCTGTAGTTGTAAGCTCCCATCCCCAGCGCCATCCCCAGCACCTTCTTTTGCTTCAGCAGATCGCTGAGCGATGCGCCGGTCTCCACTCTGCCGTTTGACACCGCCCCGCGCGTTCCCTCTTCGATGTACTGCAGCTCCTGCACGGACAGTCCGGCGTCATCAGCGGGATCGCGGTACAGCAGATAGAACAGTCCGAAGTACAGCAGGCTCAGCACGCCCGTTGCAGCAAAGCTCATCCTCCATCCAAAGTGCACGATCAACAGCCCGAGAAACGGAACTCCGATCGCCGGCGCAAGCTTGGCCGATGCGTCGAAGACTGCGGTCGGCAGCCCTCGCTCTCTCTCCGGGAACCACAACGCGATCGCCTTCGCATTCGAAGGAAACGTCGGTGCCTCTCCGACACCCAGCAGCAACCGCGCTCCAAAGAAGCCGCGCATCCCCTGCGCCAGCGCCGCCGCAAACGAAGCGAAGCTCCATATCAGAATGCTGAACCGCCCGACCCGACGCACACCAAAGCGATCCAGCCAGACCCCCACAGGCAACTGCAACAACGCGTATGTCCAGTTGTATGCGCTCGAAAGATAACCGAACGCGATCACCGAGATCCCGAAGTCCGTGTACAGCGCGCTCTGCGACACCGACAGGTTCACCCTGTCCACATAATTCACCATCACCCCAAAGCCGAGCAGACAGGCAATTCTCCATCGCCGCTTTGGAACAGCTTCGTCTCGAACCGTCATCGACGCGCTTCCCACCTTTGACATCGCATCATACCGGGTCGATTCGGCAGACGTTCTCCACCCGCGCATCCTCGCCCGTCCTTCGTGGAAACACATACCCCGCAACAAACGCCACCGCAGAAAGTTGTACCCTGTTGTCGCGAGGTATCTGGCCCAACATGAAGGCTCTGCTTCTCTCTGAGTACAAGCATCTCCACATCGCCGATCTCCCTGAACCATCACCCGGCCCCAACGACGTTGTCATCCAGGTCGCCGCCTGCGGCATCTGCGGCAGCGACGTCCATGGTTACGATGGCGCATCCGGCCGGCGCATCCCGCCAATCGTCATGGGTCACGAGGCCGCAGGCACCATCGCCGCTGTCGGGTCCGAGGTCGCCGGCTTTGCCCAGGACGATCGCGTCACCTTCGACTCCACCGTCTACTGCGGCCAATGTGGCTTCTGTCGCAAAGGCGAAGTCAATCTCTGCGAAGACAGGCAGGTCGTCGGAGTCTCCTGTGGCGACTACAGTCGTCCGGGTGCCTTTGCCGAGTTCGTCACCGTCCCTGCGCGAATCCTCTACAAGGTTCCCGCCGACCTTTCCTTCCCCGAAGCCGCCATGCTCGAGGCCGTCTCGGTCGCCCTGCACGCCGTCGCACTCTCCGAAAAGCAGCCCGGCCGGTCAGCCGTTGTGATCGGAGCAGGCATGATCGGTCTCCTCGTTCTCCAGGCAGCCCGGGCCGCCGGCTATACGCGGCTGATCCTCGCGGACCTCGACGACACGCGCCTTCGCCTCGGCACCGAGCTGGGTGCCGACGTCGTCGTAAATACCTCCGCAACCAACCTCGCGGACGAGATATCGAAGCTCACGGACGGCCACGGCGTGGATGTGGTCTTTGAGGCCGTGGGTCGCGGCGACACCGTCGCCTCCGCCATCGATTGCGTTCGCAAGGGCGGCTCGGTCATCCTGGTCGGCAACATCGCCGCGCAGGTCTCCCTCCCATTGCAAAAGGTCGTCACCCGCCAGATTCGCCTGCAGGGCTCCTGCTCCTCGGCAGGGGAGTACCCCGAGGCCATGGCCCTGATCTCCAGCGGCAAGATCAACGTGAAGCCCCTCATCTCCGCGGTGGCTCCACTCAGCGACGGCCCGCAGTGGTTCGATCGCCTCTACGGTCGCGAGCCCAACTTGATGAAGGTTGTACTCGACCCTCGACAGAGCTCCACCACGAACGCAGGAGATCCCCGTGGCTGAAAACCTCTTCGATCTCACAGGTCAGGTCGCTCTCATCACCGGGGCCAGCCGCGGCCTTGGCCAGCACTTTGCGCGCGCTCTCGCAAGGGCAGGCGCGGATCTCATCCTGACCAGCCGGAACCGCGCAGACCTCGCCCCCTTCGTATCCGAGATCGAAAGCCTCGGCCGCAAAGCCATTCCGCTCAACCTCGACGTTCGCAGCCAAGACAGCATCGAGCAGATGGGAGCAGCGGCGGAGCAAGCCGTCGGCCAGATCCACATCCTCGTCAACAACGCCGGCTGCAACGTCCGTAAGCCAGCCCTCGACGTCACCTGGGACGACTGGAACCTCATCCTCGACACCAACCTTCGCGGATCCTTTTTCGTCGCCCAGCGCCTCGCTCGCCGCATGATCTCCCACGGCTATGGACGTATCGTCAACATCGGCTCCGTCACCAGCGTCTTCGGATACGCCGGGCTTGGTCCTTATGGCGCCAGCAGGGGCGGTGTCCGCCAACTCACCATGAGCCTCGCCGATGATTGGAGCAGGCACGGAGTCACGGTCAACTGCCTCGCCCCCGGCTGGTTCCGTACCGATCAGAATAAGGTGCTCTACGACGACCCGCAGTGGGTCGAGTACCTCATCGAGCGCATCCCCGTAAAACGTCCAGGATCGCCACACGACCTCGACGGAGCCATCGTCTTTCTCGCCTCCGAGTCCAGCCGCTACATCACCGGGCAGACCCTCCTCGTCGATGGAGGGATCTCCACCGGCTCCACCCGTGCCACCGTTCGACCCGAACTCCTCGCCGCCAAAGGAAACTCATGACCAACATCCTGCCCCTCATCAAACGTTCCCGTCTCCCCTTCCTGGTTGCCCTCTTGGGCGCCGTGCTCTCGCCTCTGCCATCCTTTGCCTTCGCTCCCGGCGCTCCCTCCGCTGCGGGCAAGCTGAGAGCCTTCTTTATCGATGTTGAAGGCGGTCAGGCCACCCTCTTCATCACGCCGTCCGGACAGTCTCTCCTGATCGACACAGGCTGGGACGGCCACGACGGACGCGACGCCGATCGCATCGCAGCCACCGCGAAAAAAGCAGGTCTCAGCCGCATCGACTACGTTCTCATCACGCACTTCCACGAAGACCACGTCGGCGGTGTACCGCAGCTGCTCGACCGCATCCCGGTCGGCACCTTTATCGATCATGGACAGAATCGCGAGCTGGACCACGGCGTCACCGAGCGCCTGTACGGCGCGTACCAGAAGGTCCTCGCATCCGGAAAGTACAAACACATCCTTGCGAAACCCGGTGACGTCCTGCCCATCGAAGGCATCAAGGCAACCGTCATCAGCGCCGACGGAAACCTGCTCGCTCAGCCTCTGGCCGGCGCCGGTCAGACCAACGAAGCCTGCGCCAGAACCACGGCCAACCCCGCCGATCAGACGGAGAACGCCCGCTCCGTCGGAATCCTCATCAACTTCGGTCCGCTTCGCATCCTCGACCTCGGCGACCTCACAAAAGATAAGGAGCGGCAACTCGTCTGCCCGGTCAACAAGCTCGGCAACCCCGATATCTACATCGTCTCGCACCATGGCTGGAACCAAAGCTCCAGCCCCGAGTTCGTCGATGCACTCCACGCCCGCGTCGCCATCATGGACAACGGAGCCACCAAGGGCGGTTCAACCCCAACCCTGCAAACACTCCGGAAAGCTCCCGGTCTCGAAGCTCTCTGGCAGGTGCACTTCTCCGAAGAAGGTGGCCCCGCCTACAACACCGGCGAGCAGTTCATCGCAAACCTCACCGGTCCCGACGCCGGCAACTCCCTCGAACTCATCGCAGACCAGAACGGCAGCTTCGACGTCGTGAACTCGCGCAACAATCTCACAAAGCACTACGCCGCCACGCACGTCCGTTAGCTGCAATCCCTAAGCCACGTCATTGCTCAGGGTGCCGATCGGATCGATCGTAATCTCGATCCGGTCGCCACTCTGAAGCGTGAACGAGTCCGGCGGAACCACACCGGTTCCCGTCATCAGGAAACACCCGCTCGGAAAGCTGCTATCCCGAAACAGGTAGTTCGCCAGCGTCACCGGTTCGCGCTTCAGCTCAGCCAAGGTCGTTGCTCCGGAAAACTCGCTTGCTCCACCCCGCATGATCTTGATCCCGATCCTCGTCTCAGTGGGCATCGGAGCTTCGCTCACATACACGCACGGGCCCAGCGCGCAGCTTCCGTCGTACACCTTCGCCTGCGGCAAATAAAGCGGGTTCTCGCCCTCAATATCCCTCGAGCTCATATCGTTCCCGATCGTGTACCCGGTGATCTTCCCCTTGGGACTGATCAGCAACGTAAGCTCCGGCTCCGGCACAGACCACGTCGCATCACTGCGTATTCGCACCTTCGCTCCCGGACCCACCACCTTGTGTCCCGTCGCCTTGAAGAAGAGCTCCGGTCGCTCCGCACTGTAAACGCGGTCGTAGAAGTCCCCTCCACCCGCGTCCTTTGACTCTTCGATCCGCGCGCTTCGGCTCCGGAAGTACGTCACGCCCGCCGCCCAAACCTCCTGCGCGCCAACCGGCGCAAGCACCTCCCCCGCGGAGAAGCCTTCGCCAGCCCTCGTCTCCCGCGTCACCGACCGGCAGAACTCGAAAAGATCCTCGCGCGTCACAACATCGTCCCAGGCCCGGTCGGCGATCAGGTAGAACGATCCACTCTCTTCGATGTAGCACCCCAGCTTTGTGCGATACAGTCTCACGTCTTCAGCTCCTTTGCTTCACGTTCTCTTGTGCATCGTGCGGTGCCAGCGAGCTCTCGACCGCAAGCTCTTCTTCTCTCGCTCCCCGCCTGTTCTCCAGCCGCGCCAGAATCATCTCCGTGTCGTACACGCATCCTCCCCAGACACCTCCACTCGCCTGCACCAGCGCGGCCCACAACCGCGTGTCCGAGGGCAGCGCCGGGTGCGGTGCAAGATCAGCTCGCGGGGCCCTTGCCGCCAGCCGTCGCCGCCCCTCCTCCGCTCCGAAGATCTCCGTTCCGTCCCCAACCAGATCCACCGTTCCGACCAGCCCGTCACGATCCACAACAATCTCGATCACGTCGCCATCCAGCACCCTCCCCACGGGGCCGCCGCAAAGCGCCTCCGGTGATATGTGCCCCAGGCACGCACCCGTGGACACGCCGCTGAAACGCGCATCCGTCAGCACCGCCACGTGCTTGCAGTGAGGCAGCTGCTTCAACGCCGAGGTCACCTGGTAGATCTCCTGCATCCCCGCACCCGCCGGTCCCCCGCATATCAGCACCACCACGTCACCCTCGCCCACCTCGCCAAGCTTGATCGCACGGATCGCCGCCGACTCCGTCACGAACACCTTTGCCGGTCCACGATGCCGGTATCGTCCAGCCTCGTCGATCAGCGATGGATCGATCGACGTGCTCTTGATCACGCATCCGTCCGGTGCCAGGTTCCCGACCGGGAAACACACCGTAGGTGTCAAACCTCGTTCCCTTGCCCGGTCCGGCCCCATAATCACCCGGTCCGCGTCGATACCGTCCCGCACCATCAGCTGATCCTTCATCTGCCGACGCCGCGCGCTCCCCTCCCACCACTTGAGGCACTCGTCCAGCGTCTCGCCCGTTACCGTCTTCACACTCGTCTCCAGCAGCCCCGCCCGGCGCAGGTGCAGCATCACCTCCGGCACGCCGCCCGCAAGAAATACCTGTACCGTCGCAAAGTTCCCCGGCCCGTTCGGCAGCGCATCCACCAGTCGCGGAGCCTGTCGGTTTACCGCCGCCCAGTCCTCGGCACTCGGCCTTCGCAGCCCTGCCGCATGCGCCACAGCTGGGATGTGCAGAAGGAGGTTCGTCGACCCCCCAAACGCCGCATGGACCACCATCGCATTCCGCACAGCCGCATCCGTCAACACATCGGAAGTCCCCGTGTGCATCTGGTACATCCTCAGGATCGCCCGTGCAGAACGCTTCGCCGCGTCCAGCCACACCGCCTCGCCCGAGGGCGCCAGTGCCGTATGCGGAAGCGACATGCCCAGTGCCTCCGCCACAACCTGCGATGTCGCTGCCGTACCCAGAAATTGGCATCCTCCGCCCGGCGTCGCGCACGCCCTGCACCCCACCTCCGCCGCGTACTCCAGGCTGATCTGGTTCTGTGCATACCGCGCCCCGATCGTCTGCACCTTTCCCGCGTCCTCGCCGTCATCCGGCAGCAGCGTCACACCACCCGGCACAAGAACGCTCGGCGTCTTCCCTGATGCCGCCAGCGCCATCATCATCGCCGGCAGACCCTTGTCGCAGGTCGCCACGCCGATCACACCCTTGCGCGTCGGCAGCGACCGCATCAGCCGTCGCAGCACCATCGCAGCATCGTTCCGGAACGGCAGCGAGTCCAGCATCCCATCGGTTCCCTGCGTGCGCCCGTCGCACGGATCGGTACAGCTCCCCGCAAAGGGCGTGCATCGCTGCTCCCGCAACTCACGAGCCGCCTCCGCGACCAGCAGCCCCACCTCCCAGTGACCAGTGTGGAACCCCAACGCGATCGGACTCCCATCCGCCGCCCGCATCCCACCATGCGTGCTCAGGATCAGAAACTCCGGGTCCAGCAGCCTCCCCGGCTCCCATCCCATGCCCGCGTTCTGTGTCAGCCCAAACAGATTCCCGGAGGGCTGCGTCAGCAGCATCTCGGCCGTGATCGGAAGCTGCCCGCTCGGCCCCGCCGCATGCGTCCGCACCGCCCCAATATCCAGGCCGTCGCTCTCAAGGATCGAGTTCAAGGTAATTTGCGGAATTGGATCTACTCCGGAACCGCTGGTTGCGGCACTTCAAACGCTTCGGATGCGCGCTCCGCCGGCTCCGAAGTCCTCCCCGGCCGCAGACTCAGCATCAACAGACCCGAGACTACCAGCGAGCAGGCCATCAGCAGATACCCCGCCCGCGAATCGCCTGTCCGTGCTCGGAGCAGCCCTACAAACCACGATCCCGCAAACCCTCCAAGCGCTCCGCTGCTGTTCACCAGCGCTAACACCTCTGCAGTCACATTGCGCGGAACGAGCTCCGGCACAATCGCAAAGAACGGACCGTACGGCGCATACATCGCTCCTCCCGCAAGGATCAGCGCCGCGTACGCCATCCAGAAGCTTCGCCCCGCAACCAGAAACGACACCAGCAAGGACAATCCCGAAAGCACCAGGAACGGCCACACCAGCCGCTTCCGTTCCAGCGACCTGTCCGACAGGTATCCCACCAGCAGCATCAGCAGGATCGCCAGCAGGTACGGAACCGCCGCCAGCAGCCCCGTCATCTCAATGCCCAGCGCCGCACCCTCCCGGATCATCGTCGGCAGCCACAGCACAAACCCGTACACCCCCAGGCTCCAGAAGAAGTACAGCGCCGAAAGCAGCAGCACGTCCCCACGCATCAGCGCCCTCCACGCGCTCGCCACCTGCGGCAGCCCCCTCTGCTCCGCTGCAAGCTGGTCTTCCAGAAACCCGCTCGCCTCCGCATTCATCCAGGGCGCGTCTCTTGGTCTGTCCCGTACCAACATCAGCCAGACCACCGCCCACAGCACCGATGGCAGACCCTCCACCACAAACGTCATCTGCCACCCGATCGCATGGATCAGAAAGCCCGTGATCGCCGACATCCAAAGCACCGTCACCGGATTGCCCAGAATCAGCAGCGTGTTCGCCCGGGACCGCTCCGCCCGTGTAAACCACTGCGTCAGCAGAACCAGCATCGCCGGAAATATCACGCTCTCCGCCACACCCAGCAGCAGGCGATCGATGGCGAGCAACCAGAACTGCCTGATGATGCCCGTCAAGGCGGCCAGGACACCCCAAGCAGCCAGTGCCACACAGACGAGTCGTGTAGCGCTGTGTCGCCGCGCATACGCAGCCCCCGGCAGCTGAAACACAAAGTAGCCCAGAAAGAAGAGCGATCCCAGCAACGCCGACCGCTCGGCCGTAATGTGCAGCGTGTCCGCCAAACCGGCCGCCGCTCCAAATCCGTAGTTCGCGCGATCCAGGTATGCCAGGCTGTACGTCACAAAGACCGCGGGCAGCACATACAGCCACCGCCTTCGCAGACTTCGATCGATCGCCGGAACATCTCCCATCGCCTTCACCAGGACCCGCCTCACTCCCCTCGAGACACACCCCTCGAGATACCTCAACGATCGTGTACGTCGCAGCAGTGAGCCGGACGATTCACGGACACTAAACCGCCATCAAATGCATCGTCAACCCGCCCGCCCGCGGGCTAGAACTCGTCCTCGTCACCGATAGGCATCCCCGGCGGAGCCTCAACCGGCTTCGCCACGACAAACTTCAGCGGATCGCGCTCAAACGCCTCGATACGAGCAAGGTTAGCCCCGCAATGCGCCCTTCGCTCCGGCTCCCCGCAGTTCAACTCCGCCTTAAGCCTCACGAGGTGCTCCCGCGCATCCGCCGCGGCAGCGGAGGACGCCGATGGACTCGCCGCCAGAGCTAACAGAGCCTCCGTCGTTCGCGTCTGCACCGCCTCCTGTACCAACCGCGCCAGACCCGACGCCGCCGGCGATCTCCACGTCGCAGCCAGCACCTGGTCGAGCACCTCGTCCAACCCGGGGTTCTTTGCGTCACGCGCATGGTATTCAACCAGTCGACTTGCACGCTCCGGATTCAGCAGCAGCGCCAGCGTAAGATCAGCCGACGACTCAGCCGCCGCCACCGGGTCGAACGTAAGCCCCGTCGCCGCAGCGAACGACTCCCGCGTTTGTGCCACGCCCGGCGGCCTCGGCGGCATCTGCGCCAGCAGAGACTCCGGCAACGTCAGCGTCTCCGGCGATATCGTCTTCAACACCGCAGTCAAAGCCTTCCTCTGCTCCTCCGCTCCGACGACCCGGGGCCCCGGCTGTCCGTCTCCGCGCAAGCTGTAGCGGTAGTCCAGCCCGCCCACCTCCTTCGCCGCCGCCTCCGTCTGATAGCGATGCAGCAGGTACAGCGGCGCCAGCGTGTCCTCCATTCGCGCATTCGCAACTCCCGGCCGTATCGCACCCTCACCAAACCGCTTGAGCGCCGCCGTCCGTATCTCCAGAATCCGGTTCAGCTCCTCCGCCGGATCCGCGCCATTGTCCCAAAGATGCGCATGCGGATGCGCACTTCCCATCGGCCGCGAGTCCTCATCGGTGATGTACACCAGGCCACGTTTCTCCGATTCGGCAAGAACCCGGTCCATCGCCGCGCGATCTTCCACCGGCTTTCCCTGCGCATCAAACTCGCGATACCCGTATTCGATTGCCACTTTGTCCCATGTGCCGATATTCACCGCATACGCATGTGAAACATCGGGAACTCCGTTCTTCCCCAGCGTGATCCGCGGATGCGGGTAGTCCATCACCGAAACCGACTCCTCCGGCGTGTGCGGAACCGAACTCGCGGCAAAGTTATGCGCCAGTCCAAGCGTGTGGCCGGTCTCATGCGCGGCCAGCTGGCGGATCCGCGCCAGCACCATCTGCAGCATCGGATCGGCGGGTGCTCCGGATCCTCGGACCTGCGTTCCATATGGCGCCAGCAGCGCCTCCGCGATCAGGTAATCCTGCCGCCCGCGCAGCGACCCCAGAGTCACATTCCCCTTCAGGATCTCGCCCGTCCGCGGATCAGCCACCGCCGCACCGTAGCTCCATCCACGGGTATACCGGTGCACCCACTGGATGATGTTGTAGCGAACATCCATCGGGTCCGCATCGGCCGGCAGAATATCTACCCGAAACGCGTTATGCCAACCAGCCGCCGTGAACGCCTGGTTCCACCACCTCGCTCCCTCCACCAGCGCCGACCGTATCGGCTCCGGCGCGCCCCGGTCCACGTAGTACTGGATCGGCTGCACCGGCTCGCAATCCGTTCTGCACGCCGGATCCCGCTTGATCAGCCGGTGCCGCAGGATGAACTGCTGGTCCAGAGGCTCGCCCAGCGCAGCAGAGTAGTCCCGGTAGCTCTCCGGAAAGAACCCCGCGCGCGGATCGAAGTGCCGTGAGACAAACCCCGGCCCCGGAAGCTCGATGAAGCTCTGATGCTCCCGCAACGTCAGCGCATGTGGATCCGGCGTCACATCGCGGACCCACTCCCCGCGCGCAGGCCCGTCCGCCACAAACGTCAGCACCGACTCCACCTCGGTGTTCTTCGGAAACGCCTTTGTCCGGTCCATCGCAATCGCAGATCGGCTGACGTCCACCTTGTAGCTCCCCTGCTGCGTTCGCGCCAGTGCCTCCGATACGCCGTGAACGTCCCGTACAAAAAGCTCCGTCGCATCCACCAGCACCGAGCCGTTCCCGCCCGCTCCACCCGCCTCAGCCTCCACCTTCAACCCGAACAGCACGGACTCCGGAAACGACTGACGCACCGACATCTGCTCCGCCGGATCGCTCGACGAAGTCCGAAACGCCTCATTCGGCTCCACCAGCAGAACCTTCGGTCCAAAGCGCTCAAACCGCACAATCCGCCCCGGTGCCGTCTGTCCACGGTCAAGCCCCAGGTCGTTCGATCCCGTACCGAACGGAAGCGAGTTGGTATACAGAAAGTCCGCGCTCCGTTCACCCGCGCCTAGCCTCACCTCCATGTAAAGCTTGCCCGCGCGCGCATCCCAGTCCAGCGGCAGAAGCCCATCCATATGCTTCATCCCCGCCGTCCGGACAGCGATCGTAGGCGGCGTCGCTTCATTCGGCACCGCCTTGGCCGGCGTCGGGTTCTGGGCAAAGGCGGAGACGGAAGCAGACATCAACGTGATTGCGGCAAAGCGTTTGGAGGAGCTGGGCATGGTCCCTTGTAGCACAGGGCGAGCTCTACTCCCCGTCGTCATTCCTCCCCGGCCGCGGGCCAGCGGTTCGCTCCTCCAGTTAGAATCCGAAGGTTCCACATCGACGCCGCGACAGAGCGTCCGCAACATCGCACGGAGGCCCCCGACACCCGATGCAAGATCAAATCTCCCCACACGCCTCACCAAAATCGCCATTGATCTCACCCGGCGCCAAACTCCGGCAGGCCGTCGTCGAAGAGCGCCCCCTCCAGGTCATCGGAGCCATCAACGCCTACACCGCTCGCATGGCAGAAGCCATCGGCTTTCGCGCCCTCTACATCTCCGGCGGAGGCGTCGCCGCCAACTCCCTCGGCATGCCGGATCTCGGCATCTCCACCATGGAAGACGTGCTCATCGATCTCCGTCGCATCACCGACGTCACCACCCTCCCCGTGCTCGTCGACATCGACACCGGCTGGGGCGGCGCCTTCAACATCGCCCGGACCATCCGCTCCATGCACAAGGCCGGTGCCGCCGCCGTTCATATGGAAGACCAGGTCGGCGCCAAGCGCTGCGGTCACCGCCCCGGCAAGGAGGTCGTCCCCACCGCCGAGATGGTCGACCGCATCAAGGCAGCCGTCGACGCCCGCACCGACCCCGCCTTCGTCATCATGGCCCGCACCGATGCACTCGCCAGCGAAGGCATCGAGTCCGCCCTCGACCGCGTCGCCGCCTACGTCGAAGCCGGCGCCGACATGATCTTCGCCGAGGCCGTCACCGATCTGCCTCAGTACGGCCGCTTCCGCAAAGCCGCAAACGTCCCGGTCCTCGCCAACATCACCGAGTTCGGCAAGACCCCGCTCTTCACCCGCGATCAACTCGCCGCAGCCGGAGTCGATCTCGTCCTCTACTGCTGCGGAGCCTACCGCGCCATGAACGCCGCCGCCCTCTCCGTATACCGCACCATCCGCAACGAGGGCTCGCAGGCAAACGCCGTTCCTCTCATGCAAACGCGCGCCGAGCTCTACGACTTCCTCGACTACCACGCATACGAGCAGAAGCTCGACATCCTCTTCGCCTCGAAAAAGGCCGCGACCCCCAACCAGAATCTCAAGCCGGAGTAACCATGACCGACACCCCGAACACCTCCGCCGCACCTCAGCCGGCAACCCCCGCCTTCAAGCCCAAGAAGTCGGTCGCCCTCTCCGGAACCCCCGCCGGCAACACCGCCCTCTGCACCGTCGGCCGAACCGGCAACGACCTCCACTACCGTGGCTACGATATCGCGGAGCTCGCCGCCCACTGCGAGTTCGAAGAGGTCGCCTTCCTTCTCCTCTACGGCAAGCTCCCCAACGCCACCGAGCTCGCCGCCTACAAACACAAGCTCATGCGCCTGCGCGGTCTTCCCGCCGTCGTCCGCAACGTCCTCGAGCAGCTCCCCGCCGCCACCCACCCCATGGATGTCCTCCGCACCGGAATCTCCGCCCTCGGCTGCGCCCTCCCCGAGAAGGACGACCACAGCCGAGCCTCCGCCCTTCACTGCGCAGATACCCTGCTCGCCACCTCCGGCCCCATGCTTCTCTACTGGCACCACTTCAGCCGCAACGGTCGCCGCATCGAAACCAGCACCGAAGACGACACCATCGCCGCGCAGTTCCTCCATCTTCTCCACGGCGCTCCGCCCTCCGCCCAACATATCCGCGCCATGCAGATCTCGCTCGTCCTCTACGCCGAGCATGAGTTCAACGCCTCCACCTTCACCGCCCGCGTCATCGCCGGCACCGGCTCCGACATCTTCTCCTGCATCACGGGCGCCATCGGTGCCCTGCGCGGCCCGAAGCACGGCGGTGCCAACGAGGTCGCATTAGAGATCCAGCAGCGTTACAATTCGCCCGACGAAGCCGAACAGGACATCCGCGCCCGTATCGAAAGGAAAGAGGTCGTCATCGGCTTCGGCCACCCGGTCTACACCGTCTCCGATCCCCGTAACGTCATCATCAAAAAGGTCGCCCACGACCTCGCAACCGCCGCCCACGACCTCGCGATGTACAACGTCGCCGAACGCCTCGAGTCCGTCCTCTGGGACGCCAAAAAGATGTTCCCCAACCTCGACTGGTTCTCCGCCGTCTCCTACCACATCATGGGCATCCCCACCGCCATGTTCACACCGCTCTTCGTCCTCGCCCGCAACGCCGGCTGGTGCGCCCACATCCTCGAGCAGCGCGCCGACGGCAAGATCATCCGCCCCGCGGCCAACTACACCGGCCCCGAAGACCTCCGGTTCATCCCCATCGAAAACCGCGCCTAGACCCCTGATCCACTTGCACGGGAGAAAAATGTCCGCACACATCAGCAACCAGCGCCCCGCGCCCGATCAGGTCCTCGTCGACATCGCGGAATATGTAACCACATTCGAAATCACCAGCCCGCTCGCGTTTGAAACCGCACGTAACTGCCTGATCGACACCCTCGGCTGCGGCCTCGAGGCCCTTGAATATCCCGCCTGTACGAAGCTCCTCGGTCCCATCGTCCCCGGCACCATCGTCCCCAACGGAGCCCGCGTCCCCGGCACCAGCTTCCAGCTCGATCCAGTCCAGGCCGCCTTCAACATCGGCGCCATCATCCGCTGGCTCGACTTCAACGACACCTGGCTCGCCGCCGAGTGGGGCCACCCCTCCGACAACCTCGGCGCCATCCTCGCCACCGCCGACTGGCTCTCCCGCAACGGCCGCACCATCACGATGCGCGACGTCCTCACCGCCATGATCAAGGCACACGAGATCCAGGGCTGCCTCGCCCTCGAAAACTCCTTCAACCGCGTCGGCCTCGATCACGTCGTGCTCGTTAAAGTCGCCAGCACCGCCGTCGTCGCACACATGCTCGGCCTCTCCCGCGACCAAATCGTCGACGCCCTCTCACTCGCCTGGGTCGACGGCCAAAGCCTCCGCACCTACCGCCACACCCCCAATACCGGCTCACGCAAATCCTGGGCCGCCGGCGACGCCACCAGCCGCGCCGTCCGCCTCGCTCTCATGGTGCAGGCCGGCGAGATGGGCTACCCCACCGCCCTCACCGCTCCCACCTGGGGCTTCTACGACGTCTCCTTCCGTGGAAAGCCCTTCACCTTCCAGCGCCCCTATGGCTCCTACGTCATGGAAAACGTCCTCTTCAAAATCAGCTTTCCCGCCGAGTTCCACGCCCAGACCGCCGTCGAAGCCGCCATGACCCTCCGAGCCCAAATGCTCAGGGCAGGGAAGTCGCCCGACGACATCAGCTCCCTCTCGATCCGCACCCACCAGGCCTGCCTCCGCATCATCGACAAGTCCGGCCCACTCTCCAACCCCGCAGACCGCGATCACTGCGTGCAGTACATGGTCGCCGTTCCCCTCATCTTCGGCCGCCTCCTCGCCTCCGACTACGAGGACGCGGTCGCTTCCGACCCGCGCATCGACGCACTCCGCGCGAAGATGACCTGCCTCGAAGAACCCGCGTTCACGGCGGACTACCTCGACCCCGAAAAACGTTCCATCGCCAACACCCTCACCGTCGCCTTCAACGACGGCACCGCCCTCACCGAAACCGTCGAGTACCCCATCGGCCACCGCCGCCGCCGCACAGAAGGCATCCCCCTTCTCGAGAGGAAGTTCCGCACCAATCTGGAACGTCGTCTCTCGCCGCAGCAGCGCGAAGCTATCTGGAACCTTTCGCTCGATGGGCACGCGCTCGAGTCCACGCCGGTCCACGAGTACGTTGATCTCTACACACTCTGACGGCGCCCCAGGTACACCGGCTCCGGAGCTCGGGACGGCGCAGCTCTAGGAGTCGGTGACCTTCTTCTGCAGCAGCGTGATCTCGTGCTGCAACTCCGCCAGGTCGAACCCGTTTGGAGTTCTCTGATCTATCCCGTACCAGTCATGGCTCAGCACCGCGTACGCCTCATCGTTGTACGCCCGGTAGAACTCCCACGTCATCGTGCGCCGGACCCCGCAGCTCACAACATGTAACCGATGCCGATCATATCCAACCGCCGCCACGCAATGGCCGTTCGCGTGGTTCGGCGCGTTCTCGCCCGTAGCTCCGGATGGGGGCACAATCCACTCCGCGTCCGAGGTCGCCTCCTTCACCGCGAAGTCCGGGAAGCTCAGGCCGATATACGCCCCTCCAAACAGAAATATCGTCGCCCGGAGATTCACCTCGTCATCCGGATCCAGCGCCACATACGCCCGCAGCCGTCGCTTGCCGATCCCCGATCGCCGCCAGAATCGCAGCACCTCCAGCATCTCCGCTCCGTCCCCGGCTCCTCCACTCACCTCGACAAACGTCGATACCACCTCGGCCTCGGAGAGCATCACAGGCATCTCGCGTGCCGCCGTCCAGTTGTGAATCAGGTGCGCTGCCGCCGCGCACGTGCAGCACGGCACCCGGTCGTTGCCCAGCGTCGGCCAATCCCTCACAGCGGCCGCCGCGTACGTGGGAGGCGGTGTCGGAAGCTTGGACAACTGCGACATGTGCAGCGTTCGCGAATCCGCCTTCGATGGAACCCTTCCCGCCAGAATCATGTTCCTCCTCCTGGCATGCGAAGGTTCATACGCTCCGCCAGCCGTCTGAATCGCTCATCTTCATGGAGCGGCTGAAGGCACGGCATGATGGTCAGATATCCCACCAGGATGTCCCGGTCGTCCGCCGCCTGCTCCAGCCAGTGAAACGCCAGCGCTCTCTCATCGAGCGCGGCCGCCGCAACCGCAATCGCCACCGGCAACGCCATGCCCTTCGCCGCCATCTCCAGCAGCTGGTTCAGCGCGGCCCGCGCCTCGGCGTGGTTGCCGCACTTCACATGCGCATCCGCCAGCCATCCCAGCAGGTGCGGCATCCGGCTCTCGTCCAGCCCCTGCTGCAAGGCCTGCACCGCCTCTGTCGCCCGTCCGCTCGCCTGGCACGCCAGCCCCAGCGTGTAGTACAGCTCGTGGTGCGGTGCTGTCTTCAGCGCCTCGCGCGCTAGAAGGATGCTCGTGTCATGATCGCCCAGGTACGTCCGCAGCAACGCCTGTCCCGTCAGCAGCGCCGTCGACAGCGGGTCGTACTTCAGCCCCTTTGTCGTCTGCGCCAGCGCCTCCTCCAGCAGGCCCTGCGTCATCAGGTGGTAAACATACGGCACGTACGATTCGCCACGCTCCGGATGCATCTCGATCGCGCGCTCAATCTCCTTGCGCCCTTCCTCCCACTTCCAGTCGTAGAACTGAAGCACACTCGCCAGCGCCAGATGCCCCTCGGGAAGCTCCGGCGCGAGCGATATCGCATGCAGCGCGCTCCTCCGCGCCAGCGGCCACGCCTCGTGCGGGCTCATCATCCCCAACGACCCCAGCACGCTGTAGTAGTCCGCCAGACCTGCATGCGCCAGCGAGAACTCCGGATCGATCGAAAGCGCCTGCTCAAAGTACTTGCCCGCCAGCTGAACCCCTTCGATCGTCTTCTGGTTCCAGTTGTATCGGCCCTTCAAATACGCGTCGTACGCCTCCGGATGCTCGGAGATCCGCATCATGATGTGCGACGGCATCTGCACCGCGGACGACAGCTTCTCCTGCAGCGCACTCACCAGAGCCTTCGCCAGCTCATCCTGCAGGTCGAAGACGTCCCGCATCTCGCCGTCAAAGCGGTCCGCCCATATCTGAAAGCCGCTCTGGACATCGGTCAGCTGCACGCTCACCCGCACCTTTGAGCCCGACCGCCGAACACTTCCCTCAAGAACCGTCCCAACCGAAAGCGCCGCCCCTATCTCCTGGATGTTTCGCTTCTGCCCCTTGAACGCAAACACAGACGCTCGCGATACAACGCGCAGGCCGGACATCTTCCCCAGCGACGTGATCAACTCATCGGTCAACCCATCGCTGAAATACTCGTTCTCCGGGTCCGAGCTCATGTTCTCGAGCGGCAGCACCGCCAGGGTCGTTCCTCGCCTGCTCTGGTTCGCCGATGCGGAAGAGCTTCGCGAGTGTCCCTGCACAGGCAGAAACGCCGTCTCGTCCGTGCTCACCGCATTCGCGGCGCTCGCCCCGTTCAGCGTGGCCTCGCACGCCGTCAGCAGCTTCAGCAGATCAGCCGCCGATCCATGCCTCTGGTACGGCTGCAATCGCAACGCCCCGTCCACCGCCGCATGCAGCGAGCTCGGCAGCTCCGGCCGCACCCGCGCCAGCTGCGCGTACTCCGCCCTCCCGATCAGCGAGATCATGCTCGCTGAAGACGGATGCTGAAACGGGGAGTGGCCCGTCGCCATCTCGTACAACACCGCGCCCAGCGCCCACACATCCGTTCGATGGTCGAGATCTCCTCCCGCCAGCTGCTCCGGAGACATGTACGCCAGCGTTCCCAGCACCTGCTGAGGCTGCGTCAGGTGGCTCTGCTTGCCTAGACGCGACAGCCCAAAATCCAGGATCTTCAGATCCCCCGTGCTCAACAGAAACAGATTCGCCGGCTTTATGTCCCGATGGACGATCCCCGCCATGTGGGCCTCGTGCAGACCCGCCGCCGCCTGTCTCCCGATCGAGACGATCCGCTCCACCGGCAGCCGTCCACCCTTCAGCAGATCGGCCAGGCTCTGCCCGCGGTAGAGCGTCATCACCAGCAGCAGAGTTCCCGTCGGAGTCTCTTCGATCGCATGCACGGTGCACAGGTTCGGGTGGTCGATCGATGCCGCGGCCCGCGCCTCCCGCAGAAATCGCTCCCGCGACTCAGGATCCTGCGAGTCGCCCGGGTGCAACAGCTTGATCGCTACTGTCCGGCCGAGGCGCGTATCCTCCGCCTCAAATACAGTCCCCATGCCGCCGGCGCCAATCACACCCTTCACACGGTAGTGCAACAGCATCTGCTGCGGCGGCGGCGGAGACACGGCGCTCGTCATCTCACACCACCGGCAGGCTCGCAGCTTCAAGAGCTCCGGGCCTCTCATGTTCGCGCACATCCGCCATCGTAAAGATCGTCCGCTTCAGCGCTTCGTTCTCTATCCGGCCGAAGTGCTCCAGCAGGTCCCGGAAGAAAGCATCCAGATGCGCCACCGCCGTCAGAGCGCTCGTCGTCATCACATCCGTCTGTGCCGCCGTCAGCGGCAGGCCGTCCAGCATCGCGTCAAACTCGGCCACATGCGTAACATCCAGCCGCGCATGCCGCAGATGCGCCGACATCGCCTCGAGAGGCAGACCCGTCCGCTCCGCAACACTTTCCAGAAACGCCGGGGAGGGCGGGTTCTCCAGCACCGCGAGATATCCCAGAATCGCCACCGGATGCGCATGCCGAACCCAGAAGTGCTGCGTTCCTGCCAGCGTCGCCGCGCTCGGGTACGCGATTCGCGACAACACCCGCTCCCGCGCCACGCCGCATACCTCCAGGTCGTTCAGCAGCCACTGGTCGTGGCCGTCCTCCTCCTCGGCATGCTCACGAAGATATGGCGCCAGTATCCGCGCCACCTCGTCTTCGCCCGAGCGGAGCTCCGCCTCGTCCGCCGCCGCATTCAGCATCGGCGTCGACGCGCAGATCACCCCATACGAAGCAAACAAGAACTCGGGGTACAGCTCGACGAGGCGTGGATGTGTCCAGAAGCTCTCAATACGCCCCGAAAGCGAGGCGCTTGCCAGAGCAATCTTCCGCCGAAGCCTGCGGCTATGCATGACATCTCTCCGTTGTTTCTTGCGTCGCTCTGGCCTGGAGCCAGGGACGCCCGAGTCATCGAGTCACCTAGATGAACATCGTGCCCATATGGTGCGCTTCACCAACCTGCACCTTGCGCTCGAAGAAACTGTCGCCGAGCTTGGCGCGCACCGATATCAAAGCGTCCACCTCTGCCTGGCTCAACTGGTTGACACTCTCAATCTCTTCGGCAGTGAGAGGGTGCTGGGTAACGATCAGGCCCGCCTGTTGCAGTTGCTCCACATTGGTCATGCAGTCTCCTCCTGTCGGCCCACATACGCGAATCCAGGGGAGGAAGGGAACGCGACTAAAGCTGTACGTGCGGGGTTCGTGAGAAATAGTACCACAGCAATCCCGCACATCATCGGCTCAGAAACCCTTGCTATGGAACAAAATGCGCGCCAACGCCGCATTCACATCCTGTTCAAATCCAGCCCCCGAAAGCCCCTCCATTCTGTCCCGGATCACCTCGCCCGATGTCCGCGATACTCCGCCCTCAGAAACCACCACGCCTGTCTCCGAA
The DNA here is from genome assembly GCA_963719405.1 of uncultured Acidobacteriaceae bacterium. GTDB lineage: Bacteria > Acidobacteriota > Terriglobia > Terriglobales > Acidobacteriaceae > Edaphobacter. The sequence continues at coordinate 1,695,107 of OY970381.1, read as the reverse complement.
GCCACATCCCGCGTCCCCCGCACCACGTGAAATCGCGGAACGCACATCCGCATCATCGCCTCCACCTCTGCCTCCACCACCCCGGCCCTCCCATCTGGACCCGAAACCGGATACGTCCTCTCCAGGTCCTGCCGCATCACCCACCGCCTCGCCTCCGGCCGGGAGATCACCCCCGGAAACAGCGTCCGGCTCATAATCAGCCCATAGCTCAACGTGCCTCGCAGCAACACCCGTGCTCCATTCTCAGCGTCCACCCGGTCCACCCATCCTCCGCTCCGCAGCAGCCGCGGCCGAATCGCAAGCAGCGCCCGCACCGCACGGTGGTATCCCTTCAGCATCTCCGGCAGGCACGCCAGCGGCAATCGACCCTCCCCGTTCCTGTTCCGCTGCTCCAGGAGTCGCGCCGCGACAAAGTAGATCTCTGAAGCTCCACCCTCCATTTCGCGCCGGCACGGAACCAGAACTCCACCCGCCCCCGAAGCTCCGCCAAACAGACCGGACACATCGGGCATCGCCCCCCGGCCCCCTCCAGGCAAAAGCCCCGTCGCCAGCAGCATCCTCTCCATGTCGCCGTCCCCAACCCCCCGGCCCATCCCCTCGGACGTGCTATCCCCCATGCACTCCGCATCCACCACCGCCGGTCCCTCACCGGTCGCAATCACGTTCGCCATGTGCAGATCGCTCAACGCCGCGTGCTGCGCCACGCACAACAGCGCGCCCGCCCTTTCCCAGTACCTCCGCTCCTCGCACCGCCCGCTCTTCAGCTCCTCCATCCATCCGTAGCTCGACCCCGACCCATAGCTCGATCCAGACCCGTCGCTCGACCCCGACGACCCCAGCCCATCTCTCCCCTCAAGAACGCGCGCCGTCACCGCCGAACTCCCTTCGTCGACCTCCGCCAGCGCACAGTTCAGCTCCGCCCACATCCTCTCGCCCGTAACCGGCCGGGGCTTGTAAAAGATCGCCTCTCCTCCCTCGAACCCGATCCGTACCGCCGCTCCCGTACGGCCGTGGATGTCTGAAGCTCCCGGCGTCAGCGAGACAATCCTTCCGAGCTTCCGCACCCCAATCCATCGGGTGAGCCTGTCCGCATCCGTCCTCACCCGCAGCAGAAACGTCTGCATCGCAGCCGTCCAGTCCTCCGCGACCGCACGCGCGACCTCTTCCGCACCCATCCGTTCCGCAGCCCTCGCATCTCCTCGTCCCGCTTCAAATGCCAGCGCGCAAACATCCCTCAGCCGTCGCTCCAGCGCTGCCGACATCCCATCGAGCGGAACCGTCTCCCCTGCGCCCATCTCAGCCGAGAGCATCGCCTCCACCCTCGCCCTCGCATCCGCAACAATCGGCGCGACATCCTCTACCACTTCTCTGGGTGGAGTAGTACGCTGTGGCGGTGCGGACTCGGGCTCCAGCGTGCCCTCCCACCCAAACAGCAGCACCCGCTCGTCCTCGCCCCGCGCACTCCCGCTCGGACGTTCGGGCCAACCTCGATCTGGAAGGAACACCATAAGCGATGGCCGCCGCCCGCCCCATCCTACCCGAGACCCGTCACCGCCCGGAGCTCCCCCCGGAACCGCACCAGCGAGGCGCCAATGCTCCCTGCAAGTGATCCCTCGGCCGCCCGCTTCACCCCCCTCTCCCTTATCCTCGGCGAAGGCTCGAGGGGGCAGCGGTACCGCGTCGACCACGTCCCCTTCAACATCGGTCGCGGCGCCGATCGCGATCTCGTCCTTCCCCACGACTTCATCTCGCGCGAGCATGCCCGCATCATCGAGGCCAACGGCAGCCTCCTGCTTGAAGACACCCACAGTCGCCACGGCACCATGCTCAACGGCAGGCCCGTAACCCGGACCCCCCTCGCGCCCGGTGACCTCATCCAGCTCGGCGGCCCCAGCGGCATCAGCCTCACCGTTCAGCCCGCCGGCGCCGGCGAGGACAGCATCCGCGACCTCCTCGTCGGTGTCGTTCAATCCACCGACTCCGAACTCAGCAAGCTGAACTGGCTCTTCGAGGCCGCACGCCGCCTCAACGCCACCGGCGGCGTCGAGGAGATCCTCTCCTCACTCATCGAAACCACCCTCTCCCTCACCCACTGGGAACGCGGCTATGTCTTTCTTTGCGAAGGCAGCCACCTCCGTCTCGCGTCCGCCCGCAACGATCGCGGCGAACCGATCCTTCACGACAACGACCTCTCCCACTCCGCCATCCAGCGCGCCTTGAAGACCTTTGAGCCCTTCATCCTCACCGATTCGCTCACCGCCGAGACCGGGTCGCAGGCCCAGAGCGTCGTCATCAACAGCATCCGCGCCATCATCGCCATGCCTCTCCGCCGCCGCCGCCCGGGCACCGCCGCCGAAGCTCTCGGCGTCCTCTACCTCGACAGCCGGCTCACCCCCGGTGCCCTCTCAGAGACCGACCACGGGCTCCTCCGCACCGTAGCCGCCGAGGCCGCGACCCTCGTCGAAAACGCCGAGCTCGCCCGGTCCGAAGCCGACGCCCGCCGCGATCGCGAAGAGCTTGCCTTCGCCGCCGGTATCCAGCAGCGCCTCATGACCGTCCATCTCCCGGAGCTCGACTATGCCTGCGTCGACGCCCGCAACCTCCCCTGCCGCGAGGTCGGAGGTGACTTCTTCGACGTCCTCCACGACGACCTCGGACTCGCCGTCGTCCTCGTCGACGTCTCCGGCAAAGGAGCCTCCGCCGCCATCCTCGCCTCCACCCTCCAGGGCATGCTCTACTCCCAGCTCGCCGCCGGACTTCCACTCGCTACCATCGCCCGCAGCGTCAACGTCTACCTCTGCGCCAAGGACACCGGCAAGTACGCCACCATGGTCATGGCGCGCGCCAAACCCTCCGGCGAGCTGGAGTACATCAACTGCGGTCACCTCAATCCCATCCTCATTCGCGCCTCCGCCTCCGACTCCGCCTCCGACTCCGATGACCACACCGTCGAAGAGCTCACCGTGGGCAACGTCCCCGTCGGTCTCATCCAGGCCGCATCCTTCCTCTCCGGCGAGGTCATCCTTTCGCCCGGAGATACGCTCGTCCTCGCCAGCGACGGCATCACCGAAGCCGAAGACGCCGACGGCGAGTTCTTCGGCCCGGACCGGCTCGTCGAGATCTGCCGCAGCTCCAACGGAAATCTCAACCGCATCCTCTCCGGAGTGGAGAAGTTCTGCGGAGGCACACCCGCAACCGACGACCGTACCCTCGTCTGTCTTAGATTCCGCCCCGACCTCGCGCCTTCCTCATAGGCTGCTCTGCCGCACCCTCCGTGCAACCTTGCTCCCCGGCTGTGACGCCGGCAGAGCCCCAGGTTGCAACGTAGACTCCCGTATCAGCAGCTCCGGCAACACCGGGATATCCGCCGCCTCTCCCGGCGCCGCGCTTCGGATGCGCCCCAGCAGCGCCCGTGCCGCGATCCGCCCCATCTCCCTCAACGGCTGTCGAATCGTCGTCAGGCTCGGGTTGTTGAACGCCGCATTCTGCACATCGTCAAACCCCACAACGGACACGTCCTCCGGCACCCGTAAGCCCGCGTCCACCAGCGCACGTATCGCCCCGATCGCCGCAAAGTCGTTGTAGCAGACCACCGCCGTAAACGGCAGACCGCTCGCCAGCAACAACCCCGCCGTCGAATATCCCAACTCCGGTGATGGCGAGTCCAGCTTCAGCTGCACCGTCAGCTCCGGGACGTATACCAGCCCAAGCTCGCGTGAAACCTCCATCAGGTTCTCCCACCGCACCCGCGAGTCGCTGCTGTGCTCCTGCCCCCGCATATACGCGATCTGCCTGTGGCCCAGCTTGTGCAGGTGCCGCAGCACAAGCTCCGCCGCCCTCCGGTGATCCAGCACCACATTCACAATCCCCGGAACAGTCTGGTGGCCGCCGATCGACACCGTCGGCACCGGCAGCGCGTGGGTCAGGGACGTGTCCACAACGATGATCCCCTCCACCAAACGGTCCAGCAGAATCCGCGGATACTCATCGATCAGATCGGGCTTCCTCCGGTGGCTCACCGTCAGATCCAGGTAGCCCTCCTCCTGCATCACATCGTCCACACCGCTCATCACCATCGTGGAATACGGATCGCTGATCTCCGGAACCATCGTCCCGATCGTGAAACTCTGCTTCTTCCGCAGCGATCGCGCGAAAAAACTCGGCCGGTACCCAAGCTTGTTCGCCGCCACCCGCACCCGCTCCCTCGTAGGCTCAGGAATCGATCGGCCCGCAGGCGCATCGTTCAGCACCAGCGAGATCGTCGTCGGCGACAAACCGAGGTACTCCGCCAGCACCTTGATGCTGACTGGCTTCGAATCCGGGAGGATCGGTAAATTGCGCCGGGTCATGGGTCCTCATACTAACGGCTGAAGTGAGCCCGCGCGGAAATTACATCCGCGCCAAAATAATATCCGCACACCCCGCCATCACGGCCCACGTGCGATAGTTATCCAAACAATATTGCTCGTCCCGGGATTCTGCCAGCACCCTCGCGATGCGAGCACCCTTGGCTCTCGTCCCCTTCAACACTATGAATATTACGGCTGTTGCTCGAAAGGCCCGGGTCTCCACCGCCACTGTCTCCCGGACGATAAACGGGTCCGCAAACGTCAGCGCGAAGACGGCGGAACGGGTTCGCCGGGCCATCGACTCCCTCGGCTTCTACCCCGATATCAACGCCCGCGCTCTCGGCTCCGGTCGCTCCAGCCTCTACGGCCTCATCATCTCGGATATCACCAATCCCTTCTTCCCAGAGCTCGTCAAAGCCTTCGAGGACGTCGCCGTCGAGCACGCGCAAGAGGTCCTCATCGCCAACACCAACTACGACCCCGTCCGCATGGAAACCTGCGTCCGTCGCATGCTCCAGCGAAAGGTCGACGGTGTCGCCATCATGACCTCAGAGATGGACGACCGGCTCATCGACATCTTCAGCCGCCGCAACATCCCCGTCGTCTTCCTCGATACCGGCTCGCCCGGTCCCGGTGTCAGCATCGTCCGCATCGACTACCCCACCGGAGTCAACTTCGCCATCGATCACCTCACCGGTCTCGGTCATCGCGAGATCGCCTTCATCAGCGGTCCCCTCTCCCTCAACTCCGCACGCACTCGCCTCCGCGCCTTCACGCAGATGCTCCACGAGAAAGAGCTCATCACCGACGCGCGGATGATTCAGGAGGGAAACCACCGCGTCGGCGGCGGTCACGACGCCATGGATCGCATCCTCTCCTCCGGTCCCCCACCAACCGCCGTCCTCTGCTCCAACGACCTCACCGCCATCGGTGCCATGGGCGCCATCTACGAGCACCACCTCCGCGTTCCGGAGGACATCTCCGTCGTTGGCTACGACGACATCCAGCTCAGCGCCTTCACCCATCCCAGCCTCACCACCCTCAACGTGCCCCGCGTCGAGCTCGCCAACACCGCCTTCCGCAGCCTCTTCCGGTCTCCCGACTCCGCTGGCGGAGCTCCCCGGATCGGCGAAGAGCACATCGTCCACCCCACCCTCATCATCCGCGAATCCACTGGCCCGTCTCCGCGATAGAAGCTCCTCGCACCCTTCCCCATCTCAGCCGCACCTCCGCATGTAAGCGATTGCAGATCTGTTGTATCGTGATCCCGGCGCACATCCTGCCCCACGCCCCAACCCCGCATCTCGAAAGGCCGCCATGAAGCTCCGACTCCTCCTCCTCCTTGCCCTCGCCTCCGTCCTCCCGGCCTCCGCGCAGATTCACGCGGGCCGCTGGTCCGAGAGCAAGGCAAACGCCTGGTATGCGCAGCAGGGATGGCTGGTCGGCTCCAACTTCATCCCCTCAGACGCCATCAACGAGCTCGAAATGTTTCAGGCCGCTACCTTCAACCCCGCCCTCAACGACAAGGAGCTCGGCATGGCCGAGGCCATCGGCATGAACACCATGCGCGTCTTCCTCCAGGACCAGCTCTGGCAGGGAGACCCCGAAGGCTTCAAGAAGCGCCTCGACACCTTTCTGGCCATCGCCGCGAAACACCACATCAAACCCCTCCTCGTCCTCTTCGACTCCTGCTGGGAGACCAACCCGCACCTCGGCCCCCAGCACCCGCCCATCCCCGGCATCCACAACTCCGGCTGGGTCCAGTCGCCCGGCAAGGAACGTCTCCTCAACCACGCCGACGAGCCCGAGCTTGAGGCCTACGTCAAAGGCGTCGTCGGCGCCTTCGCCAACGACGATCGCATCCTCGGCTGGGACGTTTGGAACGAGCCCGATAACAAGGGCGGCGACGCCGAAGCCGACGAGGCCGCAAAGGTTCGCCGCGTCGACGAGCTCCTCCCCAAAGCCTTCGCCTGGGCCCGCTCCGTCCACCCCACCCAGCCACTCACCAGCGGCGTCTGGCAGGGCAACTGGTCCGATCCGGCAAAGCAAAGTCCCACCATCAAAATTCAGCTCGCCGAGTCCGACATCATCTCCTTCCACAACTACGGCTGGCCCGAGGAGTTCGAAGCCCGCATCCACGAGCTCCAGCCCATCCACCGCCCCATCATCTGCACCGAGTACATGGCCCGCGGCGCCGGCTCCACCTTTGACGGCTCACTCCCTATCGCGAAAAAGTACAACGTAGCCGCGATCAACTGGGGCTTCGTCGCCGGCAAAACCCAGACCTTCCTCCCCTGGGACTCCTGGCAGAGACCCTACGTCCTCACCCCTCCCACCGTCTGGTTCCACGAGGTCTTCAAACAGGACGACACCCCCTACCGCCAGCACGAGGTCGACCTCATCCGGGAGCTCACCGGTCGCGGCACATCCGGGCGAGGCACATCCTCAGCCCCTCCATCCGGGGCAGGGAGCTGAGCCCCGGATCCTCAAGCCCAAATCTGCACATCGCCAGGCCCTCCTGCTACCGTTAGAGCACGCATGACGATCGCCTCCATCACGCGCGCCGACGCCCACTTCAGCCCCTCGACTCCCACCTCCCTGGCCCGTTGCGGCCACCCCTCCCGATGATCCTCCCGTCCCGCATCGCCGCTCTCCTCCCCTCCATCGCACTCGCTCTCTTTGCCCAAACCGCCGCCCCGCCGCCCGCCTCGATCCCAACTCCCGGCAACTTCGTCGACACCACCGCTAAATCCGGCGTCCACTTCACCGGCGTCGCCTCCCACACCGCTCGCAAGTACCTCATCGAAACCATGGGCTCCGGCGTCGCCACCTTCGACTTCGACAACGACGGCCTCCTCGACCTCTTCTTCGTCAACGGCGCCCACCTGGCCGACCCCCAGCCCAGAGGCTCCGTCCCCCAGAAGTCCGGTCCCGAAGACTGGAATCGCCTCTATCACCAGAAGAAAGACGGCACCTTCGAGGATGTCACCGAAAAGGCCGGCCTCAAAGGCGTCGGCTACGGCATGGGTGTCGCCGTCGGAGACTTCGACAACGACGGGTTCGAAGACCTCTACGTCACCGCATACGGCGGCAACAAGCTCTACCACAACAACGGCAACGGCACCTTCACCGATGTCACCGCCCAGTCCGGAACCGGCGGACCCTCCACCCCCGGCCAGACCTGGTCCACCTCCGCCGCCTGGGTCGATCTCGACAATGACGGCCTCCTCGACCTCGTCGTCCTCCGCTACATGCAGTGGGACTTCGACGACGTCTTCTGCGGCGAGCACCGCGAAGGCTACCGCGCCTACTGCCACCCGGACCTCTTTCCCGCCATGCCCGCCCTCGTCTATCACAACGACGGCAACGGCCACTTCACCGAGGTCGCCCACAAGCTGGGCCTCGATAAGCCCGGCAAAGGTCTCGGCATCGCCATCGCAGACTTCGACCGCGACGGCAAAGTCGACCTCGCCGTCGCCAATGACTCCATGCTCGAGTTCCTCTACCGCAACAAGGGCGACGGCACCTTCGAGGAGACCGGCCTCACCGCCGAGGTCGCCGTCGATGGCGACGGCCGCACCTTCGCCGGCATGGGCATCGACTTCGGCGACTACAACAACGACGGCCTCCCCGACCTCGTCATCACCGACCTCGCCAACCAGAAGTACGCCCTCTACCGCAACAACGGCGACGGCTCCTTCACCTACGACACCTACGTCTCCGGCCTCGCCCGCATGACGCTCCTCCACTCCGGCTGGGGCATCCGCTTCCTTGACTACGACAACGATGGCCTCAAGGACCTCCTCATCGCCCAGGGACATGACCTCGACACCGTCGAGCTCAACTACCCGCAGCTCCGCTACAAGGAGCCCATGCTCCTCGCCCACAACAACGGCAAGGCTGGCTTCATCGACGTCTCCGCCCAGTCCGGCGCCGTCTTCTCTCAGCCCTGGGTCAGCCGCGGCCTCGCGGTAGGCGACCTCGACAACGACGGCCGCCTCGATGCCGTCGTCACCCTCAACGGCGGCCCCGCCCACATCCTCCACAATGAGACCGCCACCCCCAACCACTGGCTGCTTCTCAACCTCGTCGGCCACAAGTCCAACCGCGACGGCATCGGCGCCGAGATCAAGCTCACCACCACCCGCGGTCCGCAATGGGCCACCGTCAGCACCGCCGGCAGCTATCTCTCCTCCAACGACAAGCGCGCCCACTTCGGCCTCGGCTCCGAAACCTCCGCCCGCTCCATCGAGATCCGCTGGCCCAGCGGCATCGTCCAGAAGCTCGAAAACGTCCGCGCCGACCAGGTCCTCAAGATCGACGAGCCCTCCAGCGCTGCACCCATCCCCGCCGGCAAAAACTGACCGCCGGTATCACCTCGGCCACCCGCTCGGTCCCATCTCCATCTTTCGGCCGATGCCGCCTCCTCCCTTTGCCTCTACGCTGGTTCGCGACTACATGTTCTTACCCCACGAACCCATAGGAGCCCGCAGAGTGACCCAGCGTCCCTTCGCCCTACGTGTATGCCGCCTCGGCAACGCCTTCTTCGCAGCGCTCCTTGGCCTCGTTCCGCCCGCGCTTGCTGCCCCGCCCGCACTCCCCCCGCCCGAAGCTCAATCCCTCCAAACCTCCGCCGCCCCCACCTCCACCGCCGCCACCTCTCCGTCACCCGGCAACTTCTTCGAGCGCTGGCAGGCCCGCGTCACCCGCATCCAGTCCCAGCAGCCCAGATGGATGGTGCCCGCTGTCTCCGCCTATCCCATGCTCATCCAGGTCATGCGCGCCGACTTCACCCGCCAGATCTCCCCCACCGGCGCCCGCACCTGGAACCTCGATGCCAGCCGTGGCCTCAATCTCATCCCCTTCAACCGCACCGAATTCGACATCCTCCTCCCCCCATACCTCGAGCACAGCGACAAGACCCTCGACGGCTTCGGCGACATGTCGTTCCAGGGCAAGTACCGCATCCTCTCCGCCAACGAAAAACACGGCAACTACCTCCTCAGCGCCCAGCTCGTCGGCGTCATCCCTACCGGCAGCCACAAGAACGGCGCCACCGACGCCAGCATCAACCCCACCGTCAACGGCGGCAAAGGCTGGGGCAGGTTTGACGTCATCGCCAACCTCGGCGCCACACTCCCCACCGGCAACGCCGCCACCATCGGCCGAACCCTCACCACCGGTACGGTCGCCCAGTACCACGTCGGCAAATACCTCTGGCCCGAGCTTGAGATCAACTCCACCCGCTTCTACGGCTCAGCCCGCGACGGCAAGATCCAGACCTTCCTAACGCCCGGCCTCGTCGTCGGCAAATTCGCCTTCAACCCCCACAATCCGCGCGCCCGCTCCGGCTTCGTCGGTGGCTTCGGCTTCCAGACCGCCGCCACCACCTACCACACCTACAATCACAGCCTGGTATTCACCGGCCGTTACATCTTCTAAGATCAGGGCTGGGTTCCATTCATGCGCGTTTTTAGATATCTCCTGCTCGCGGTCGCCGTCTCTGCCGCCGCCCAAACCTCCACCCCGCCTCCATCTCCAGCTCAGCAGCAGCAGCCCGCCGGCATGACCGTCAACACCGGAGCCGCGCACGCCGCCGTCCTCGACGCAGAGCACCGCCCCATCACCGCCGGAGGCTTCGTCAAATCCGGCCCCGTCGTCTTTGAGGACATCACCACAAAGTCCGGGCTCGGCTCCTTCCACCACGTCATGGGCAGACCCGGCAAGACCCTCATCCTTGAGACCCTCGGCTCCGGAGTCGCTCTCCTCGACTACGACAACGATGGCTGGCTCGACATCTTCCTCGTCAACGGCAGCACCTGGGATGCGCTCGCCGGCAAAGCCGCCCCGCCCCATGCCGCCCTCTTCCACAACAACCACGACGGCACCTTCACCGACGTCACCGCCAAGGCCGGCGTCGCCAACGATCGCTGGGGCTTCGGCGCCGTCGTCGGAGACTTCGACAACGATGGCTGGCCCGACATCTACGTCTCCAACTACGGCAAGAATCGGCTCTATCGCAACAACCACGACGGCACCTTCACCGATGTCGCCGAAAAAGCCGGCGTCACCCTCGGCAACTGGTCCGCCGGTGCCACCTGGGGAGACTTCGACGGCGACGGTCGACTCGACCTCTTCGTCCCCGGATACGTCCACTACGACATGGCCAACCAGCCGACGCCGACCGGCTGCCAGTTCCGGGGAGCCGCCGTCATGTGCGGTCCACGCGGCCTCCAGGGAGAGCCCGATCACCTCTTCCACAACAACGGCGACGGTACCTTCACCGACGTCAGCGTCAAACTCGGCGTCAACGACGAAAAGGGCTTCTACGGCCTCGCCTCCCTCTTCATCGACCTCAACGGCGACGGCAAGGTCGACCTCCTCGTCGCCGACGACTCCACCCCCAACTACCTCTACATGAACAAGGGCAACGGCACCTTCGAGGACGCCAGCTTCGCCAGCGGATACGCCCTCAACGAGAGCGGCCGTGAGACCGCCAGCATGGGCATCGCCGCCGGCGACTACACCCACAACGGCCTCATCGACCTCTACAACACCACCTTCTCCGACGACTACAAGGTCCTCTACCGCAACGACGGCGACGGCAACTTCACCGACATCAGCTACCAGGCCGGCATCGCCGAGCCCTCCATCCCCTTCCTCTCCTGGGGAACCTCCTTCTTCGACTACGACAACGATGGCTGGCTCGACCTCCTCACCGTCAACGGCCACGTCTACCCCGAGGTCGATCAGCAGAACTGGGGAACCACCTTCGCCCAGCGACCCTACCTCCTCCACAACAACAAGGGTAAGTTCGAGTTCGTGCCGCCCGTCGAAGGCACCGGGCTCGCCAAGGTCGCCGTCGCACGCGGCCTCGCCTATGGTGATCTCTTCAACGACGGCCGCGTCGACGTCGTCATCAACAACCTCGACTCGCCCCCATCGCTCTTCCGCAACGTCACCAGGCAGTCCAACCACTGGATCGCCTTCAAGCTCATCGGCGGTCCCAAGTCCCCCCGCGACGCCGTAGGCGCAACCATCTTCGTCACCGCCAACGGCTTCCGGCAGCGGCAGGACGTCATCGCCGGCGGCTCCTTCGCCTCATCCCCCGACCAGCGCCCCCACTTCGGCCTTGGCCCCGCCACAAAGGTCGAAAAGATCGAGATCCAGTGGCCCAGCGGTGCGAAAGAGACCATCCCACCACCCGCCGCCGTCGACACCTTCTACACCATCACCGAAGGCAAAGGTCTGACGCCTTACAAGTAGAGGTCGATCTTCAGGGATCAAGTGAGCTCTTTTGAGGTGTACAATGATCTCTGACGCAACATGATCTCGCCATCCGCTATCGCCCTCATCCTCGGTCTCCAGGAAAACGTGCAGACCGTGCGTGACCTTGACGGAGCCATCTCCCGTGGCCTTCCCAAGCAGGCCGTTACCCGCGTGGTCGCCCGTGTAACCCGCAATGGCACAGAAGCAAAGGTCCTCCGCGATCGCGTCATTCCTTCCGCCACGTGGAAGCGCACCAAAGGGAGGCTCTCCCTCAATGTCAGCGAGCGCGCGGAGCGCTTGGCACGCACCGTTGCCGCCGCCGAGTACACCTGGGATGACCCGGAGCAGGCTCGCAACTGGATGAACCAGCCGCATCCTGAGTTGGCCGGAAACACGCCCTTGGCAGTCGCCGCAACGGAACTCGGTGCACGCCAGGTAGAAGATCTGCTCGACAAGCTGTTCTACGGCCTGCCTGTCTAGTGCTTGCGTTCCGTATTGCTGATCGCCGCCACACCATCTTCGACGCAACCGGCGCCATGCTCAAAGGTGGCCGGTGGAACTCGCCGGGAAAGCGCGTCATCTACGCAGCCCAGACCTACTCCGGAGCCGTGCTCGAGATCCTCGTGCACGCAAACCTCGCAACTGTCCCGAAGACACTTGCCTCCGTAACCATCGACATACCCGCAGGCGTGGCGATCGAAGCACTCAGCTCCATAGCGCTGGCCGGTTGGGATGCCGAAGACCTCCTCACAAGTCGCTCCTTCGGAGATCGTTGGCTGGACGAACGCAGAACAGCGGTTCTGCTCGTGCCCAGCGTCGTTCTTCGCGGACGCGAGAACAACGTGCTTCTCAACCCGGACCACCCAGATTTCAACCGCATACAGGCAAGCGCCCCGGAACCCATCTCGTGGGATCCGCGGCTGTTCTCGCGGATCCCCTAGCCCCGGACTCCCCTTCGATCTGGACCCCCCCTTGGGTGACGTTCTCCAAAGGAGGCGTTTATGCAAGTCTTCTCTACTTCGCCTGCAGCTCCAGCACCTGCACCGAGTACGCCGGAACCGTGTGGCTGAACTTCGCCCCCGCCACCTTCAGCGGAGTCTTTACCGGAACAACTCGCGTCGGAGCCGAGATCGTATTCGTCTCCGCCAGGTTCGTTCCCGTCAGCGACACCAGCGTTCCCGTCTTCGCCACATTGCCCGCACCCGACATATCGATATCCACCGGCTGTGGTGCAGACGACGCATTCACCAGCTTCAGGTAGACCGCACCCTTCGCAGCGTCACGCGTCACCGAGTAGAAGAACCGGTCGCCGGCGCCCGTCACCGATGACGTCGGCACCTCTGTTCCGAGATACTCCGCAAACATCGACTGGGCATAAAAGCTCGGAGCCCCATAGCTCGACATCGCGTCATACCCCATCAGGTCCGACTCCCACTGCATACCGCCCGGGTTCACATTCACAAACAGCGGCGCATATGAGGCCATAACGATCAGGTCGCTGTTCCGCTCCATGCCCGTCATCCAAGCCGCATCGCCCAGCGCCGCTCCCATGTTCGTCGTCGGCGATCCCTCACGCGTCGCCCACTCGCCCACAAAGATCTTCGGCCCGTTCCGGTCGATCGTGTCGTAGTGCTTCACATCCTCAAAGAACTCGTCCGCCCGCTTGTAGTAATGGTCATCCAGCACATCCGGCTTCATGCGCTTCAGCGGTGCCGTCGCAATCAGCTCCAGCTGCGGATACTTCGCCTTGATCGCCTTGTAGAACTGCGCGTACCGGCCCTCGTAGCTGCCCGACTTGTCAAACCAGTCCTCGTTCCCGATCTCGACATACTTCACCGGGAACGGTGCCGGATGCCCCAGCTTCGCACGCACCCCGCCCCACTTCGTTGACGTGTCGCCGATCGTGAACTCGATCTCATCCAGCGCGTCCGTCAGAAACGGCACCAGCGCCGGCCCCGGTGCAATGTGGTCGCCCTTCAGCGAGTAGCCCGCATACACCGCCAGAACCGTGTCGATCTTCAGATCCTCCGTCCACTCCAGAAACTCCAGCAGCCCCAACCCGTCCGAAGACTGGTAGTTCCACGGGCTCCGGTGCGTCGGCCGGTCCACCAGCGGCCCGATCGTGTTCTTCCAGTCAAACCGCTCGTCGATCTGGTCGCCCTCAAGGTAGTTCCCGCCCGGCAGCCGTAGAAACTTCGGGTGCATCGCCGCCATCTTCTCCATCAGGTCCGGCCGATTGCCGTTCTCACGATTCTTGTACGTCGGCGGAAACAGGCTCACCAGGTCGATCCACACCTTGCCCGCGTGCCCGACCGTCAGCAGCAGGTGGTTCTCCGCCGACGCCTCGATCTTCCCCGTCGTCATCGTAAAGTCGTACTTCTTCCACTCCGTCGACAGCGCCGGGATGCTTGCGCTTCCCACCGTCTTTCCGCTCACGTCGCTCACCAGCGAAACGCTCATCGGCCCCATCGATCCCGAGTCCGCCTTCGCATACAGCGACCCCTTATAGGTCGTGTTCGGCCGCAGAGCCATGCCCCAGTAGCCCTCGTTCCGCACGCCCGCCTGGTTCGCCGGGTCCGCCTGCTTCACCGTCAGCAGCAGGCTGTGCTGCAGCGCATCGCTCGGACCCTCCGCCGGGTCAATCGACATCACAGCGTCGGAGTTCCCCATATGCTCGATATTCCAGTGCCCCACGCCCCCAAACCCGTGCTCCTGAAACGTCCGGTTCCGCACCATCTCCGCATACAACCCGCCGTCGTAGGAGTAGTTGATCTCCTCCGTCATCAATCCGTACAACGTCGGACTCACCGCATGCGCCGGCTTATCCAGTTCAATCCGCAGGTTCGCCGTCGGCGCCTGCCCCCATGCCATGCCGCTCAAAACCACTCCACCGAGCGCCATCGAAACTGCCCTGAAACCCTTGACCATAAAAAACACTCTCCCGTCGAAATCAAGTCGCGTAAACGCTTACCAGTATCAGCCCTCTCCTCCAAAATCCGCTCCGACCTCGCAAATAAATCTCCGCGACATCCCGCCCCCACAACTTCCTTTATGCTGATCCTCGTCTCGACCGGAGCCCCCGTCCGCTCCATCTCGCCGCTAAACGCCTCATCACCCGAACATCCTCACGGGAGGAAATCATGACAACCTCTGCCGGCATCCGCATCGGCATCGACCTCGGCGGTACCAAGATCGAAGGCGTCGCCCTCGACAGCACCGGCAAGGTCACCGCTCGACAACGCGTCCCCACTCCCCGGAACGACTACCCCGGAACCGTCGCGGCCATCGCCGGCGTCGTCCGCCATCTCGAGCAAGAGCTCTCCTGTAACGCCTCCGTCGGCGTCGGCATCCCCGGAACGGTCGTCCGCTCCACAGGGCTCGTCAAAAACGCCAACTCCACCTGGCTCAACGGGCGCCCCCTCGAGCTCGATCTCTCCGACGCACTCGCCCGTCCCGTCCGCTGCGCCAACGACGCCAACTGCTTCGTCGTCTCAGAAGCCCACGATGGCTCCGCCCGCGGCTTTCCCATCGTCTTCGGTGTCATCGTCGGCACCGGCTGCGGCGGTGCCGTCGCCTTCAACGGCCACCAGCACTCCGGCCCCCACGGCATCGCCGGTGAGTGGGGCCACAACCCGCTCCCCTGGGCCACCTCCGAAGAACTCCCCGGGCCAGCCTGCTACTGCGGCAAGCGCGGCTGCATCGAAACCTGGATCTCCGGAACCGGACTCATGCGCGACTTCCTCACCCGCACCGGTACCTCCCTCGACGGAGCACAGATCGTAGCCGCCAGCGAAGACCCCGCCGCACACCTCCACGCCGAAGCCTCCGACGCCCTCGACCGCCTCGAAGACCGCATGGCCCGCTCCCTCGCTGAGATCGTCAACATCCTCGATCCCGATGTCATCGTCCTCGGCGGCGGCCTCTCCAAGCTCGATCGCCTCTACCGCAACGTCCCCGCCCGCATCAGCCCCTACACCTTCGGCGGCGCAGACACCGTTCGCATCGTCAAGCCCCTCCATGGCGACGCCAGCGGAGTTCGCGGTGCCGCCTGGCTCTGGGATTGATCAGCCCCCACATCTGCCGCCCCGCCAGATGACCTCCGTAGCCGCATACGGATCAGCCAGCTAAAGTTTCTCCCCGTCCTGCCGATCAGACCCTTAGCAGCAGCAAAACACCCCCATGCCCGGAGGCTCCGTTCAGCGGATCCTCCCCGCAGCTAAGGAAACCTCAAAGATGAATCGAAATACTCTCGCCGCCCTCCTCACCACATTGGCCTGCCTCTCCGCACCCGCCTTCGCCGATACCATCACCATCACATCCAGCTCCGTCGCCTCCACCACCTTCGCCCCCTCAGCCGACGCCGTCGCCCTCGATACCGGTAACGTCACCCTCTCCGCCCCCGGCAGCGTCGTCTTCCAGACCGGAACCCTCACCGTCGGCGACTCCCAGATCTCCGATCAGGTCATCCCCTTCCTCTTCTACGACACCGTCACCATCAACGGCATCTCCAACATCCTCACCATCTACGGGCAGGACAACGTCACGACCAGCGCCGACATCATCAGCTTCTCCGCCGCCGCACCCGTGAACTTCGGGCCTACACCTTTACCCTCAACAACTCCTCCGTGACCGCATCTGCGATGGGAGACTTCCCCGTTCAACTCTCCGCGGACATCGAAGCCTCACCCGTGCCGGAACCGGGCACCCTCCCCCTGCTTGCTACAGGAGTCCTGGGAGGAGCCATGCTCATCACCAGCAGCCGAAACTCCATCCTGAACCTCTAATCTCCGTCACCCCAACCCGCACATCTGGCGTCGCGCCCGACCTGTTCCCCCGGTCGGGCGCTTCTCTTTTGCCCGATCTCCTATCTCCGGTCGGGCGCTTCTCTTTGCGCGATTCCTTCTCTCCCGGCCGGGCGCTTTCCTTTGCCCGAGCTCTGATTCCAGTCGGACCCCCTCACCGCTAACCCCAGGATGGCCCCGGCACCATCCACCTCCACCTGGAACTTGTTTTCCCATCCCAAAGGGAAAACCTCTTCCGTTTTGCGGCTTGGGTTTCAAATCGGGACACCCGAACCTCCGCCGTCCCTCCGGGTAAGAACACCATCGCCGAGTCTCTACCACTCTCGGACCCGCGTAAACACACGCCTCACCCAACGTTTTCAGGGAAATCGCGCCAAAACTGCAGAAATAAGAAGACATGCAAGAGTTTGCATGTGTATGGCAAAGCATTTGCATATAGGTATGGCAAGCTCGGGATGGCGAAACGCAAACTGCCAACTGACACACTGAAAAGAGAGACTCACCACAATGAAGCTTGCATCACTCCGCACTCTTGCCTTGGTCGCCCTCAACCTCGTCGTCGCAGTCGCCGCTCATGCCAATCCCATCACCTTCAGCACATCTGCAGTCGCCCCCATCACCATTGGCCCCTCCAGCGACACCGTCGAGCTCTACAGCAACTCCACTGTGCTCCCAGACCTCGGCTCCATCACCTTTCAGACCGGCAACGTCTTCATCGGAAACTCGCCCATCGCGGACCAGATCATCTCCTTCTCCTTCTCCGACATGGTCACCATCAACGGCATCACGCAAAACATCACCATCTCCGGTCAGGACAACGTCACCACCGGCCCCGACACCATCACCATCTTCTCCGGAAACCCCGTCGCCTTCGGCGATCTCAGCCTCCAGCTCAACGGCATCACCTTCTCAGGCGGCGGCTCCGTCGGTGAGAACATCCCCTTCACCCTCTCCGCGGACCTGACCCAGACACCGGAACCCGCCAGCTTCGCCCTTCTCGCCAGCGGTATCAAGCGGCATTGCACTGATCAGCCGCTCTCGCCGTCGCGTCAAAGCCTAACCCCCGGGCGGGGCATGGCCCCGTCTCGCAGCTCCGCTCCGTTCAGCCGAAAACTCAAGAAAAGCGTCACCTACCTCGCAAAAGGGAGCCGACCTCGGCTCCCTCTTTCTTTTCGGACATCCTCTCCCACCTCCGCCTGCCACCCGGCATCCAAGCATCAACACACCTAAGAGGTCCCGATGACACGAAGCGCCCGACCCGCCACAATTCTCTTCGCTCCCGCCCTCTTCACCATCCTCCTGGCCGCGGGCTGCAAATCCGCCTCCGCGCCTACGCCGGAGAACTTCACCAAGGGCATCTCCAAGTTCCTCTCCGATCACCCCGACTGCCTCTACAAGACCGCCCTCCGCTTCCCGTACGAGACCTCCGACGCCACCGAGATTAAGCAGCTCGACACCCTCGTCTCCAGCAAACTCCTCAACAAAGGCACCGAGCCCGCCATCCACATCACCCGCTACACCGTCTCCGACTACGGGACGAAGTCAGCTCCGCGCTTCTGTTACGGCTTCCGCCACGTCACCGGAATCGACTCCTCCACCCCACCCACGAAAGCCGCCAGCGGCTTCAACGAGTCCCGCGTCACCTACCGCTACGTCCTCCAGGACGTGCCCGTCTGGGCCAAGGACGCCGACGTCCAGAAGGTTTACCCCGAGATGTCCAAAGCCATCTCCGACCCTCCGCCCGCCACCATCACCCTCGCCCAGACCGGCGTCGGCTGGCAGGTCCCCGACTAGCTGAGCTCCGGCACCATCACCTCACCACGTCCGACCACACATTCACCACGCGTTTCACCATGCACTTCACCACACAATTCAAACGGGGACGGCTGGTTTCCGGTGACATTGGTCCTACCAAATGTGTATGATGACCCGCAAAACCGGGGCAGTGACAGAACACAAGTCGCCTTCAAAACCCGGGTCACAGGCCGCCCGTGCGGAACCTCCGGTCCCCCGGGAGCATACAAGGAGCCATTCGTGACCCGCCCTCTGAAGATCGTCGCCACCCTGGCGACCCTCATCCTTTCAACACCTTGCGCCCTCGCGGCAGCGAAGATCTGCGACGTTCGCGCCTTCGGCGCAAAGGGTGATGGCACGACCAAAGACACCGCCGCGATTCAGCGTGCCATCGACACCTGCGCCGCCGCGCCCGGTGGCGGAACCGTAAAGCTCGCCGGCGGCACCTTCGTCAGCGCTCCCATCCTGCTCAAAACAGGCGTGATCCTCGATATCGAGACCGGCGCCACACTTCTCGGCTCACCCGATCACGCCGACTACCCGCAGAAAACAGAGTTCCGCGCCCCCGGCTACCAGGCACTCGTCAGCGCGGTAAACGCCGAACACATCGCCATCATCGGTGGTGGGACCATTGACGGCGCCGGCGGGAGCTGGTGGACACTCGCCCGCTCCCAAAAAGACGCTGGCATCCTCGGCAGCCCCAACTCGCGTCCACGCCTTGTCGTCTTCGACCACTGCAAACACGTGAGGATGGAAGGGGTTACCGTCCAGAACTCGCCGATGTGGCAGATCGTTCCTTACTACACCGATGACATCGTGATCCGCAACGTGCGCGTGTTAGCTGATCCTCACTCGCCGAACACCGATGGAATCGATCCCTTCAGTTCAACTCACGTCGTCATCGATCACGTCTTCGCTGACGTTGGCGACGATGACATCGCCATCAAGAGTGGGATGATCGACTCCCCCGGGCCAGACGCACCGAGCGCCGACATCACAATCACCGACTGCGAGTTCCACCACGGTCACGGACTCTCGATCGGCAGTGAGATCGCCGGCGGTGCCCAGCGCATCCGGGCAGAGCGCATACACTTCGTGGGCACCGACAACGGTCTTCGCATCAAGGCGAATCGCGACCGCGGCAACGACGTCAGCGGTATCTCCTTCAAAGACATCACCATGGAGGGAGTCAAGACCGCCATACTCATCAGCGAGTACTACCCAAAGGCTCAGCCGGAAGGAGAGGTGGCGAGCGCGCCAGTCACCCGTCTCACGCCCCACTTCCACCAGATAACCATAGAGAACCTCGATGCCAGGAATAGCGCCTGGGCTGGCGTGATCATCGGTCTACCGGAGGCTCCAGTGACCGGCGTGACTCTCAAGAACGTGTCGATCGAGGCGAAGCGCGGAATGACGATCGCTTACTCTTCCGTCGAATCACAAGGCTTCCATGTGGCTTCAGCTGACGGAGCCGAAGCCATAACCGTTCTACCCTCGGCAACCTTTACCCGGAAGTAAGTGAGCGAGCCAGCTGGAAACCTACTCCTGCGGAAGCGTGATGATCATCGCCTTCGCATGTTGATCACCCGAACAGATGTACTGCCGCTTCGTTCTTCCGTCGATCCAGCCCACATCCCCGCCCTCAAGCTGCTCATGTCCGCTGCTCGAGGCGAGGCACAGGCTCCCCTCCAGAACGTAGATGAACTCTGTGCCCGGAAAGATCTTCGGTGTGAAGTCACATGGCTGGTCGCCAGGAAAGAACTCTGCGAGACACGGAACGATGCGGCGATCGGGGATCAGCGCGCTCAGGCTTTCAGAGACGAAGCGCGAGCCATCCTTGGAGTTTCGCGTAAGTCTCACACGGTCGCTCTTCCGGAGTGAGCGAAAGCTGACGGCCTTCTCCTGTCGGAAGAAGTACGAGAGATCCTTCTGGAAGACGAGCGCCAGCTTGGCAAGGTTTCGAATCGTCGGGATCACCCGGCCGGTCTCAAGCTGCGATAGAAAACTCGCCGACAGCCCCGTTCGCGTACCGAGCTCGACCAATCCCATCGATCGCTTCAGACGAAGGCGCCGGATCCGTTCCCCGATGAACTTGTCGTCGATGTACTGCTCGACCTTCTCTGCTTCCACCGCGTCAATCTCATGCTCGATCTGGGGTGTCGTTGCCATATCGTCGTGGTCCTCGTCAGATGCGCTGGGACCGATGCATCTTTCAGCAGTCGGTTGTCTGATTGGATGTAAACGGCGCGCTCAAAGCTATCCCGTTGCCCGGGATCTACAAATTCAATGTTCGTCTGCCGAAGATTGCGGTCCCAATTCGAACGCAGGTGGAACCCTCCTGGATCGCCACGGCAAAGTCGTTCGACATACCCATCGAGAGCTGGGTGAGATGGGAGTGCATGGCTTGCAGCTGATCCCGAAGCTCACGAAGCTGTCGAAAGTAGGGTCGCGCGAGCTCCGGGTCCTCGTCCCACGGGGGAACGGTCATAAGTCCGTGGACCTCGACCTGCTTCAGCCCCGCTAATTCTTCGAGAAGCTTGGCGAGCTCCGCCGGTGCGACGCCATGCTTCGACTCCTCGTGCGAGAGCTTCACCTCCACAAGAATCGGCAGGACCTTCCCCTGAGCCGTTGCGGCAGTCTCCAATCGTTGCGCGGTCTTGAACGAGTCCACAGTGTCCACCGCGTCGAACAACTCTGCGGCCTTTCCGGTCTTGTTGTTTTGCAACGGCCCGATCAGGTGGAAGCTGGCCCGGTCAGGCCCGGAAAACGCCTCGCCAAGCTCCGACGACTTGCCTTGAAACTCCTGGACGCGGTTCTCACCAAACAGCCGGTGGCCGGCCGTATACGCCTCCAGGAGGAACTCGGCCGGATGGACCTTGCTTACAGCCATGACACTTACCTCGTCCGGGGACCGCCCCGCCAGGCGGCAAGCCGCCCCGACCTCGCTCCGAACTCTGGTAAGGTTCTCCGCTATGCTCATGCATCTACGCTAGCAGCCCTTGAGACATTGCCTTTCACGCGACCGGCAAAGGCTCACTGCGTGCGACATCACCGAACCCGCCGAGGGAAACGATCGTCCCGTCAAATCAGCCACGGCGTGGGGCGCGGCGACGGTTAGGGGTTCCTGTGCAGGACGTGAACCGCTATGTCCGGATAGAACTCCCGGAACACCGTAAATCCGACATCCCGCGCAACGGAGTAGCCAAACTTCGTGGCAAGAACACCAAACGTGGCGGAGGAGCCTGGGTAGTACGTCCGCGAGACCGCCTGCGCCCCCACTTTGCCGCCGATTCCGGCGAAGTTGAACGTCTGCCTTCCACCATACGTCCGGGTTATCACGACACGGGAGCTTGCATAGCCGAGCCGCTTCCATTTCGGGCCAGTTCCCATCGCGTAGTACCTTCCGTCTTCGTGGAGCAACGTCGGATACAGGAAGGCGGATTGGTACGTGTTGTCGGTCTTGTCCAGAAAGCCCCGCCAGGTATATCCCCAGAATCCGGGGATTCCCTTGCCGAGAATCGGATGCTCGTCGAGTCCTTCTGCAGCCATCGAGGTGAGGCCGAGAAAGATGAAAGAGGAGTAGTCCAGCGCCTGCCGGTTTGCGATCTCGAAGTTGCGTTTTGCGGTGGGGCGCTCCGCAACCGCGCCGCCGCTCACCGAGCGGTAGTTCGGCATCAGTCCAAGAATGCGCTTTGGCTGAACTCGAGTGATGGGAACGATGTTTCCGGCCGCGTCCACCTCTCCGGCCTTCGTCGCAGCAAGCTGTGCCTTGCGATTCGCGCTGTCCTCCGCGGCTGAACTGCTCTGTCCTTCCAGACCCGAGGTGAAGCGAAACTCACGTACGGCATCTGCTCCGGACGGGATCGCTTCAGCGCCAGGGGCCCCGGCGCGCAGGGAGGAGGAGATAGACGGGCCTTCCGGGAGGGCGGCCGGAGTCTCTCTCTGGGCAAAACAAGGGAGCGCAGAGACAAGCGCAAGAAACAGTAGATTCCGCAATAGAGAGGTTCTTCCTTGCAAGGGGGGTGACCGCCCGGTGAGCGGTTCTCCTACCTAGACGTCTCTCCGCCATGTAAGTTGCGTTTCTTTTGGGCAGGGGACCGTCCCCAGCAGGCGCCTCTCAACGTCCATGCTCTTCCAGGTACCGTTCTACCTCGAGCGCCGCCATGCATCCGGATCCCGCGGCGGTGATCGCCTGCCGATATCTCCGGTCCTGGATGTCTCCACACGCAAACACGCCCTCGAGCGCCTGTCCATGCAGAGTTGTAAAGACCTGATTGTGCGTCAGGATGTAGCCGTCCGGGTCCACATCCAGGAGACCCGCGAACGCCTTTGCGTTGGGCTCGTGGCCTATCCCCAGAAACATCGCTGAAACATTGAGAACGCTCTCCTCCCCAGTCTTCCGGTTCTTCAAACGGAGCGCCTTCACCTCCTTCTCCTCCACGCCGAGCACCTCTTCTACCAGCGTGTTTGAGAGGAACTTGATCTGCGGGTGCGCAACAGCCCGCTCCAGCATGATCTTTGAGGCACGGAAGTTCTCTGAGCGGTTGATCAGCGTGACCTTGGTCGCGAAACGGGTCAGAAACAGTGCCTCTTCCATCGCGCTGTCACCTCCTCCGATCACCGCTATCTCCTTGCCTGAGAAGAAGAAGCCGTCACACGTCGCGCACGAGCTCACACCATGGCCGATCAGCGCCTGCTCGCTCGGCAGGTTCAACCACCGAGCGCTGGCGCCCGAGGCGATAATCAGCGTTCTTGTCCGGATGACCTCTTTACCCACCTGCAGCTTGAACGGACGCTCCGACAGATCGATGCCGTCCAGATGCCCCATGCGCAGCTCCGCGCCGAAGCGGGTCGCCTGCTTCTTCATGTTCTCGATCAGCTCCGGTCCCTGAATTCCATCGGGCCAGCCCGGGAAGTTCTCCACCAGGGTCGTGATCGAGAGCTGCCCTCCGGGTTCATGTCCCTCAAGCACAAGGGGTTTCAGGTTGGACCGGGCAGCGTAGATCGCTGCTGTCAGTCCGGAGCAGCCGGAGCCGAGGATAACGAGATCGCGAACATTGTTTTCGGGCATAAGGACCTGCTTAGTGTAAATGCGCGCGGCAGCCAAAGGATTCAGCCGCGGCAGTCTGACCCGGCTGTCCATCGCCCGCCTGCGACCCTTTACGCTCGAAACCGCCCGCGGTGGGAGAATAGGAGTATGGCAAATCTGACACTTGTATACGGCATGAGACTTCTTCCGGCGGATGAGGTCGCAGAGGTGAGCGAGGCTCCCATCAAACTTAAGAACGGCAACGAGGCTCACGTCACCATGCACGTTCTCGAGGGTTCACGCGAAGCCATCGAAGCTCAACTCAAGATGAGCCTGGATGCCTTCTTCGACTTCTATCCCGAGATCTAGCCTCCTCCCGGCCGGCTGATCCAGCAAGGATGAGGCGAGATTGCGGCAGAGTCCCCGACGTGGGCTGCGCGCAACCTTGGTCAAAACGCCTTGTCACAGCACTGTCCCATTTCGAGCCAGTCATGTTACCTCCCGCTCTCCTGACGAAAAGGAGAGAGAAGTTCGTGGAGGAGCAGCATGGAATGGCGGGGCTATTACGTTCGGATCTTCTGGTTGTGGACGGTGCTCGCGCACCTCTGCGGTTACGCACAGATACAGGGCAGGGCACATGCCCTGGCGGGTGTCGATGCGGCTGGGAACTCGGAGACCGTTGAAGCGGCTCTCCACATCATGTCCGACATCGCTCCCGTCATCTTCGTCGGGACCGTCACAGACATCCATCGCACCGAAAGCCTCGGCATGGGTGCCGGCGCTGTTGAGATCCGCTTCGCCGTGGAGCAGGCAATCCGCGGTTGCTCCGGCAGCACCTACATCCTGCGCGAGTGGGGCGGCCTCTGGACCGCGAACGACTCCCGCTATCGTGTCGGGCAGCGCCTTCTCCTGCTCTTGCACGCTCCCGGCGCAACTGGGCTGAGTTCCCCCGTCGGAGGCATGGACGGTGCCATTCCGGTGCGTGCCAGCGGCTCTGGTCTTCATCCGGGTGACGCCTCCGCCGCGGCAGCGGAGCAGGTCGCCGATCTCCGATGGATCGCCGCAAAGCTCAAGCGAACAGTGGTCTACCGAACCCCCAACGTGCCCTCTCAGGCGAGAGCGCTCGCACACTTCAGTGCGAGCCCCGCCGAGACCGCGCCTGCATCCGTCGATGCCTCGTCCACCCCCGCGCAGGAGGCCACTGTCACCTCAGTCGTAAGCATGATCCGTTCGTGGCAGGGAGGCGACAATGCGACTCGCTAATCTCTCACTCGGATCTGCTCTCAAGGCAGCAGGCATTCGCGCTCTTGCCATCGCAGCTATGCTGTTGGGGGCAACGGCCCCGGCCAACGCAGGCGGCCCGCGCTGGGTTTCAGGCGCACCGTACTTCAGCAGCTGGGGCGTCCTGATCTCCTGGTACACAAACCAGCCGCAATACTTCACTGATCCCGGCGATCTCAGCCCAAGCGTCAACCATGCCGCCGCAGACGCGATCGTGGCGCATGCAGCAGCAATCTGGAACATCCCCACGGCTTCGCTTGTGCTGACCCAGGGCGGAACCCTCTCAGAGCACATCAGCGGCGCAAACGTGTATGCGGGCGCAAACGGATTGGTCTTTCCCGCGGATGTGCAGATATCGAACTTCTCCTCAAAGCAGATCGCCGTCATCTACGACACGGATGGATCCGTCACGGACATGCTTCTGGGCAGCGGAGCCAGCGACCCCAGCGGTTGCCTTCAGAGCGGCGTTACCGAGAGCGTCGATTCCATGACGCCGCAGGGACGCATCCAGCATGCCATCCTTGTGCTGAACGGAAGGTGCACGGGACCGCAGCCGGAAAAGCAGCTCCAGCTGCAGTACCAGCTTGAACGCGCCTTCGGCCGCATCCTCGGGCTAGGCTGGTCCCAGACGAACGACAACGTATTTACGGGCAGCCCCACGCCAACCAGCACACAGGCACTGAACTGGCCGATCATGCACCCGATCGATATCACCTGCGGGCCCTACACGTACCAGTGTCTGCCGCAGCCCTTTACGTTGCGGCCCGACGACATCTCCGCTCTGGAGCAGCTCTACTTCATCCAACCCGGACAGGCGGGTCCAGGCAAGGCTCCCTCCTGGAGCAACGCGGGTGGCGCGTACGGCTACGTGACATTCCCAAACGGGCAGGGCATGGAGGGCGTGAATGTGGTCGTCCGGCGCCGGGCACCCTTCTGGGACACCGCGGAAGACTGGGACATGGCGTCCTCGGTCACCGGCTATGCCTTCCGCGGACAGAGCACAACGTCCATCACCGACCCAGGCTCATCTCCATCCGCGAGCATGGGCGTTCACTGGCAGAGCTGGGAGGGTTACTACCGCATCCAGTCCATCCCTGTGCCGCCATCGCAAAGCTGGACCGACCTGATCATCTCTACCGAGCCCGTCAACCCTCTCTACGCCGGTCCATACGCAATCGGTCCACAGGCCGGCTCCACGATGAGCCCCTCAGGTGTGACCGACCCACAGGTCTCACAATATCTGGCGAACGGCCGCGACCAACTCGTGAACTTCACCCCGACAGGCTCTTCACCCACGTGTACGTCACAGACCGATGGAACGGAGGGTGCTCCGGCCGCCGTCGCCCCGCAGGGTTGGTGGACTGGAACTCTCTGCGGCTACCAGCACCAGGCCTGGAGCACACTCGCAGTGAAGGCCAATCGAAGCCTTACGCTTGAAGTCACCGCCCTCAACGAACAGGGACTTGTGACCGTGACAAAGGCGATGCCCGTCATCGGCGTGTGGAAGTCCACAGATCCCACCGGAACCAGGCCTACGGTTGCGTCCGCAGCAACAGCCTTCAACAGCCTGTCCGTGGGCGTCACCACCATCGCCGTCCAAAGCTCCACAGCGACCTCCTTCCGCATCGCTGTCGCCGACCAGCGAGGTGCAGGACGGCCGGACTTTGCCTACCAGGCGCGCGTCTTGTATGCAGACACCATCTCACCAGCCACCGTGAGCTCCGCCGGCGGCTCCATCACAATCTCCGGTATGGGCTTCCGGCAGGGCAACTCAGTGTTCGTCAACGGCGTTCCTGCCTCGGTAACCAGCTGGACTCCAAACGCGATCGTAGCGACAGTTCCGTCACTGCACGACATGGGCCTGAGCAGAGCCATCGTTGCAACCGTGACCGTGCAGGATGTCTCCACCGGCGCGACCTCCGAGATGACAGGTGCCCTCACCTATGCGTCGCCGGTTGAGGCACTTCAACTCATCAGCGCTCCGTCCGGTACACTCCCTTCCGGCACCCCGGCTGCGACCGTGTTCTCCGTAAAAGCCATTGCCCCGGACGGCTTCACTCCCATCGTCGGCGAGTCAGTCTCATTCTCAGCGCAGGGCGCTGCCACGCTCAGCCCGTGTGCGGCCCTCATATGCACTGTTCTGACGAATGCAGCGGGTGTGGCATCTGCCTCCGTCACTCCGAATGCTCCGGGCGCCGTCGCTCTTACCGCGACAGGAAGAAGCGGCTCCGTCGTCACATCATTCATCGCAGTCGCTGGTTCAGACGCGCTTCACCTCCTGAGCGCGCCCGCAGCCATCATGACCTCCGGTCTGCTATCGACAACCCCCCTGCGGGTACAGCTGCTCTCGGCCGACGGTCTCACGCAGCGCGCGGGTTCTGCGATTACCCTGGCGTTGTTGAGCGGGACGGCTCGGTTCAGTGCATGTAACAGCCTCCCGTGCACCCTGGTCACCGACGCCACAGGAAGCATCACCACAACCGTTACACCGACCTCGATCGGAACCATCTCACTGCAGTTTTCTTCCGGCTCGGCGAGCGCCCCTCTCAATGTCTCGCTCTCGGCTGGAGCTGAGACGATGCAAGTCAAAAGCGCCCCTTCCGGCGCGCAGACAGCTGGGCTGCCAACCACATCCCCTTTCGCGCTCAAGCTGCTCGCAGCAGACGGTCTGACCCCCATCGTCGGCGAGGCTGTCGTCTTCACGTCGACGGGCTCCTCCGCAACCTTTGGCGCGTGCGGTGGCCCGGTCTGTACCCTCACCAGCGACGCACAAGGCCTCGTTCAAAGCAGCGTCAGTGCGGCGTCGGCCGGAGCGGTCACCGTCAGCGCCGTCGCCAATGCAGGTGCAGTCACCGCAACCTTCAATGCAGTAGCTCCGCCCGATGTGCTGCACGTAGTAAGCGCCCCCTCCGGAACCGTCTTCATCGGCGCCGGCAGTGTCCCAATCTTTGCGGTTCGCATCACGGCAGCCGACGGTATCACTCCGGTCACCGGCAAGCCCGTGACCTTCTCGTTGAGCACCGGTGCAGCCACCTTTGCGTCCTGCGGACAGGCGACCTGCGTCGTTGTCACGGACGCCCACGGCCTCGCATCCACACCTGTAACGGCCACCGCAGCAGGGGCCACCAGCCTTCTCGCATCGTCGGAGGCCGGCTCGGCAACTGCGGCGTTCACAGCAAGCGCACTGATCCGATCTGTAACCGTCACCAGACCTGTTCAGTACGTTGCGGAGAACACGGCGATCGCGTGGAGCCCTGCCGTCTCGCTCGCGGACAACTCGTCAAGCGTCTCCAACGTGCCGGTCAGTTGGAGCGGCTCTTCCGGAATAACGTTCAGCGCTGCGACGCTGATCTCTGACGCAAACGGCCTCTCCACCGAGAAGGCAATCGCGGCGCCGCTCG
This sequence comes from uncultured Acidobacteriaceae bacterium, assembly GCA_963719405.1. GTDB lineage: Bacteria > Acidobacteriota > Terriglobia > Terriglobales > Acidobacteriaceae > Edaphobacter. The sequence continues at coordinate 1,667,182 of OY970381.1, read as the reverse complement.
CCGCGGGTGCTCGCTCCGTGAGCTATGCGTGCGCCTGGGTGACCGTATGTTCGCCCGTGGCTGCCGAAGGTGTCGGCGCGAACGATTGGCGCCTCGTTGAAGTGAGTGGAGCTACACAGTCCGCGTCCGTCGGCGACACCCTGGACCCCGTCACCCTTCGAGTGGTAAACCTCGCCGGCAATCCGGTCGCCGGTGTATCCGTTCAGATACAGCAGGCAGTCACGGAATGGGAGGCAACGTGCCCCGACAGTGGCCGCTGTGCCGTGCCCGCGACACTGATCTCGACAAACTCTTCTGCCGTGTCGAACCCTGATGGCTTGGTTACGATCACCCCCTCCCAGATCAGCGGTGTCCCGACCATCACCCGCATCGCCGCAATCGCTGGTACGCAGGGCTTCGCGACGCTGGCTCTCGAGAGGCATCCGTAAGCCACCGTTCGCGCGCGAAGTCCGCGATCGGTATGTAACTTCTTCAACCGATGGCTCGGCCATGCATCTTAAGTGATGTAGGGGCAGAGGAGCAGCAATGGAGACGAGGACTACATTGGGCGGTGCGGTGCGCAAGCGCGTTGTCATTCTCGGCGGCGGCTTCGGCGGCATCCATGCAGCGCAGAAGCTCGGTGGCCTGCCGATTGACGTAACTCTTGTGGACCGCAGAAATCACCACACCTTTCAGCCGCTCCTCTACCAGGTAGCTCTGGCGGTGCTCTCGCCCGCTGATATAGCTCAGCCGATCCGTTCCATCCTCCGCGACAAACAAAACGTGGAGGTGCTGATGGACGAAGCAATCGGCTTCGATGTGCCGGAGCGCCGCGTCCACCTCAAGTCCGGCGCCGTACTCGAGTACGACTTCCTCATAATCGCGACAGGCTCTACGCACTCCTACTTCGGCCATGACGATTGGGCGAAGCTCGCTCCAGGCCTGAAGACAGTCGAAGATGCAACCGAGATCCGCCGCCGTGTCCTTCTTGCCTTCGAACTGGCGGAGCGTCAGATGCTCGAAACCGGATCACACCCAGCCCTGAACTTCGTCATCATCGGCGGTGGTCCAACTGGCGTTGAACTGGCCGGCGCCATCTCTGACATCGCGAAACTTTACATGGCGAAGGATTTTCGACACATCGATCCACGCAAGGCCCAGGTCCTCATCCTTGAGGGCTCGCCGTACATCCTCGGTGCTTATCCGAAGGACCTGCAGGACAGCGCCCGCAAGCAGCTGGAACACCTGGGGGTGAAGCTGCGCACCGGAGCTCACGTCACCGATGTGAAGCCCGGGTACGTCATGGTCGGCGACGAGAGGATCGATTCCGTCGTTACACTCTGGGCCGCCGGCGTACAGGCCTCTCCACTTGGCAAACTGCTCGGCGTAGAAACAGACAAGCGCGGCTGCGTTCTCGTCGACCAGCACCTGAACCCGCCAGGACTTCCGGAGATCTTCATCTGCGGTGATCTCGCCCACTTCGAGCAGGACGGCAAACAGGTGCCCGGCGTCGCCCAACCGGCCATGCAGATGGGAGACTACGCGGCAAAGCGCATCGCACGATTGCTCGCCGCCGACCGGGGAAGCGATGGCTCAGGGCTCAACGCCGGCTTCCGTTACTTCGATAAAGGGGACATGGCCACCATCGGTCGGAAGGCCGCCGTCGCCAAGATCGAGTGGCCGTTCAAGGCTCACTGGAGCGGCTTCCCAGCCTGGATGACGTGGCTCGTCGTCCACATCTTCTTCCTCATCGGCTTTCGCAACCGTCTCTCGGTCTTCCGCCAATGGGCGTGGACCTACCTGACGTTCAACGATGGCGCCCGCCTGATCACGGGCAGTCAGGAGCTTCCAGGGTGGGACCTCCACGGTTCGCAGCCAGACGATCGGGCATCGAAGCCCCTCGACCTGGGCTCCCCGAAGAGCAACTAGGATCGGACATTGGTCGTGAGGAGATCCACCAAAAGAAGAGGCAGCCGCAAGGCTGCCTCTTCTCGCAATAAAAAACGCGCCAACTAGACGCCGACCGGCTCCTGCACCTTGACGTTCACAGGAGTCAGCCAGTTATATCGGTCCGGCTTCTGGCCGTTTACCAGTGCAAAAAACTCATCGTGAATCGCAGTCGTGACCGGACCCATGCTTCCGTCTCCAATCAGGATGCGATCCACCGACCGCAGATGCGTGACCTCCGCCGCGGTTCCCGTAAAGAACGCCTCGTCGGAGATGTAAAGCAACTCACGCGGAAGCGCCTGCTCCACGATGGTGATACCCAGCTCTCGAGCGATCGTCAGCACCGATGATCGCGTTATACCGTTCAGCACGGAGTTGGCCAGCGGGCTCGTGTAGAGCACACCTCCACGCACCAGGAACAGATTCTCTCCGGATCCCTCCGACAGGTAGCCATTTGTATCAAGAGCGATTCCTTCGGCGTATCCGTTGATCTCCGCTTCCATGCGGATGAGCTGCGAGTTCATGTAATTCGCACCCGCCTTGGCCAGCGACGGCATCGTGTTCGGCGCGAGCCTGCTCCAGCTGGACACGCATACATCCGCACCCGCGTTGCCCGGCACATACTTGCCCCATGGGAAATTTGCGACGTACACCTCTACCGGCGATCGCAGCGGATTGACGCCCATCTCGCCGTAACCGCGGAATGCCACCGGACGGATATAGCAGGGAGCGACGCCGTTCGCCTCAATCACATCGACAACCGCGGCGCACAGCTGCTCTGCGGTGTACGGCAGAGGCATACGGTAGATCTTGGCTGAGTCGATCAGGCGCGCCATATGCTCCGGCAGACGGAACACACCCGCGCCGCCCGGCTGCTTGTAGCAGCGAATACCCTCGAATACGGAGGAGCCGTAGTGGACGACGTGGCTCATCACATGGATCTTTGCGTTCTCCCAGGGAATGAGGTCGCCGTTGTGCCAGATGTACTGCGTGGTTTCTAAGGGCATGAAAGACTCCTGAACGTCTGATTCTAACAAGCGAACGGTTCGCGCGTGGGAGAATGTATCTGTGGCCTTTGACCCGCATTCCGTGAGCCTGGCAGGTCTGGGACACTCCGTTTACGTCCGCTTCTCGCTCCTTGCGCTAAGCTCGATCTTCTTTCTCGTCGACCCCTTCGCCGCCCTGCCCACCTTTCTCGCCGTCACCGCGGGTGCGGATGAGAAGCGCCGAAGAGACATGGCCCGCAAGGCCAGCCTCACCGCCTGGGTGGTCCTCAGCGCCTTCTCTCTCGCCGGCCAGTATCTCTTTCACATCTTCGGTATCACCCTTCCGGCCTTTGAGATCGCGGGCGGCATCATCCTCCTCCTGATCGGCCTCGATATGCTTCAGGCCAAGCGTTCACCCACCCAGGAGTCGCACGAGGAAGCCGTCGCCGCCGCATCCAAGGAGGACGCAGGCATCGTCCCCCTCGGCGTTCCCATGCTCGCCGGCCCCGGTTCGATCACCAGCGTCATGGTGCTCGTCGGCCAGGTGCGCATCTGGTGGCAGATGGCCGCCATCCTCGGCGCCATCTTTATCACCGCGGTCATCTGCTTCCTCGTCCTCGGCAACTCCGACAAGGTCGCCAGGGCATTGGGCGAGACGGGCATCCGCATCCTCGTGCGAGTCATGGGCCTGCTCCTCGTAGCCCTTGCCGTCCAATACTTCGTCAACGGCCTCGTCGACCTCGACGTCATCGCCAAACCAGTCGGCTGAACGTAGGCCCCCAACCACAGCCCAACTTAATAGATCAACCGACCGACTGCGTTTGCTGCGATTTCCGAGGAGTGTCAGTACCCGAGCTGTTACAAATCCGGAGTGGCTGGACAAGCCAGAAGACGAACCCGCGGCGTGGCATAGAGCGGCTCCTGCCATACCCAGGAATTTGGAAAACTCCACGCAGGATCTGAATCCATGGCGACCAGAAGAGAGAGATGCTGATCGCGGCAGACCTCACGAAATGCTTGTACTGTGGTCGTCGACTCCGCGTCGAAGCTAATGTTCGTATGCAGGGGGGCGAAGGGCCGGTCCTGTGAATCGTTGGGCCCACCATAAAGCTTGTGCAACTGGTCCACCAAGCCAGCGCACACCTTTGGACTACCGCCAAAAGCTGCCATACAGCCACTGTCGCCGGCAGAGAACTGGCGTGCCGAGTAGAGTTCTGCGATAGAAATGTAGCGGCTACCCGGATTGCCTTGGATGATTGCCTGAGGGGGTAACGTGGTTTCTACGGTATCGAGTCCCTTGCGAAGGTCGAAGTAACGCGCCCCTAAATCCGCGTCGGCCCGAAACGGAGGCTCCGGATTCATCGAATGTGCCTGAACGATCATGAGGAAAGTGCGATCCAGCACTATCTGCCAAATCTGCGTACCGATTCCGATAAAGAGAAGGACTAGCGCGAGCGCTGCCATTACTGGATTGCGACGGATTACTGGTTCACCTGCACGCCTCGCTTGGAGGAATTCGTGGACGATGGGCGTTGACCAGACGATAAGGACAAGCCGCACGATGAGACCAGAATGACGGCCAAGGTCGTTGACGTGCTGAGTGGGTTCGGAACTGAGAAAAATGGCCGGCATGGATGCGCCTATAAAGCACGCCCACAATGCTCGTTGCCCCCCCGATAATGGTAGACGCTGCTGAAGCTGCTTCAAGTCGCGGGAGATGCGTACGAAGAACGGTACGAGGAAGAAACCTGCTTCAGATGCGACCAGCACCGGAACGATTGGCGCGGCCAAAATATAACTCCAAGGCCCTTGAATAATCTCGTGATGAAGCCTTCGCGAAAAAAATCCCAGAATTCTGCGGGCGTCGGGACCATCACGAACATACAGCTTGAAGAAATGCGAGCGGCCCGAGTCAGCCGTGGCCAGCGCAGGTCCTGTCAGAATTTCATGCAAGAACGCCTTCGAAAGCACAAGGGCCACAATCCCACTCAGAAGCAGCGCACCCACCGCGAGCCAGCGACGATCGTACAGCTTGTCAAGACCATAGAGAGTCGCGATCAGGGCGAAGCAAAAAGCAACGTAAGTTGACGTCCCCGCCGTTGCCGCAAAGCATAGGCCAGCGCCCACTCCCGCCAACAGATAGGGTCTCCACTGTTCCTTCATCTCAGGCAGCTGCTCGAATCTAATAGCAGTCTCGGCGAGGACCAGCAAGCCCACTGCGGCGCAAACCATCCCGCCAATGTGATGCGGAGCGAAGATAATCGCGCCCGAGAAAGGATGGGAGACGGTCGCCCCTCCACCACTCGATTTCAGGTGCCAGGCGGAGCGGGTGTTGAAGCAGCCCAGCTATGGCGGGTACGATATCGATGCCCATCACGCAGCACAGACCTAGCGATAGCAGACACTGCTTCCGAAGATCAGATTTGATCCCAACCAGGTACTTAAGATAGAGAAAGATCACCGATACGAGGCCAAATGCTGACCAGAGCACACTAGCGCTCAGAGAGGCACGAGCTGAAAGTGCGCCCAGGCGACTTACTTGAGCGACTAAGGCATACCAATAGAAGTAATAGCGGGAGGCCTCGGCATGGCCCTGATACGCGAAGAGGGGATTTCCGGGCGGAACGCCGTTGCGCAGCGCGGCCCCGACAAGAGGAATGCGCACACTCCAATCTGAAGAGTTGACGCTTTCAAACAGCCGATGGCCAACCTGAATAGAAGAAGTTGCGACGATTAGATAGGCGGCGAGCGCGAGCATGCTGAGGATCACGGCTCGTGAGAACCGGTCAGTGCGCAACTGGAGCGTCGATCGTCGGAGACGAAAAAAGACGTGTACGATCGCGACCAGAGCCATAAGCCCGAAGATCGTCAGGGTGTGTTTAGTCGAGATATATCGGCCAAGGACTGCTGCGACTAGCAGCGAGATTGGCATTGAGAGTGAGATCGACCAGAGAATTTGAAGCGAAGGCGAGCTTGCTCGAAAATCCGCAAGATCTGTAGCGAACGCGAAAAGATAACCAGGCGGTAATAAAAAAACCGCGAAGACTAGCGCGCCCGCGATAAAGCCCAGCGCGTCAATGGAAAAATAGTTCGTAAACAATGGTTGACCATCCTGATTCAGCCAAAGCTCAGTATAGGCAATGGCTATCCAGCGACGTAGCCATCGTCCTAAAATATTGGGATTCGAAAAGCCGGGCAGCTCAGAAGAACAGAGCACTCCCCGCAACAATCAGCCCAGCGATTCCAAGCGCCAGACCGAGGAAGAAGTAGCTCGGTTTACGCGTCAGCAGGGTAATCGACGACAAAACGACCGCGATCTGCAGAAGCGCCTCTCCCAGATCGAAGCGGCCAGCCTTCTTCTCCGCCCTCTGAACCTCGTGCTCAAGCTCACGCGCGGCTGTCTGCTCCTCCGCGAGATCCCGGGTCCACTTCTCCAGATGCGCCCTGTACTCACCCACCTTCTTCGCTGCCGCCGCGCGCATCCGTCACCGGTTGCAGCGCGATCAGATCCACAACATTCGAAAGGTTTTCGCTCCGGATCTTCTTTGCCTGGTACTCGTTCCACTGGTCGCCCGCCCGCGCCTGCATCAACACCGCTTCCGTGTGACTGCGATGGCTGAGGACCGTGACCATAGCAACCAGCACCGCCAAGATCGAGATCGCCAGGGATATCCGCGTCAGACTCGCCTCCCCCGCCTCCCGCATCTGCTTCGAGAACTCCTGGATCTCTGTAGGCTCCATGGCAAGCATTCTATGGCCGCGCTGGCCAAAGCTCACATCCGCTCCACGCCGAAAAGCGCTGCCGCCGCCAAAATTCGCTATGACCAGACCACTTTCCACAGCTCATCGGCCAGACCGACTTGCGTCATCCACCCATCACTGATACTCTTTGGAAGTCGCAGGAACAGCCGGTTACACGAACTGCAACGGCCCCTGAGATGAACGTAACAAGCATCACATGAGCTTCAGCCCGATCCGGAACATAGGAGTTTGAGGGTATGGAGCGCAGTCCAAGCGTTTGATCTAGGCTATGACCATTAGGTCAGCCCGATTCCAAGCCCAAGCTACTGCAACTTATAGATAAGTGAGCCAAGTGCTCCGCGACTTCATCGTCGTCTTGATGTTTTGACATTGTGCGCGTTGTACTGAGGCTGGCCTCCTAATCGGCTGCCTTCTCCCGGAGCAGATGAAACGGGAAGGTAAAAAAAAGATGTTGACGAAGAGATCAAACTTCGATACTCTTGGAAAGTTCGCCAAACGCTGGTAAGAGCCGCTGAGCGGTATCGAAGCTGAAGTAAAGCGCCAGCACGCAAACGCGCACACAAGTTCGAGGACACTGGTTAGAGGCTCTGCCCAACCATGTCCTTGATCCAAAGCTACCCACTCAGGTGGATGTAGACAAGGATCTTTGACAACATAGTTGAACATGCCAGTCGTGAGATGAAGTGGACTTTGGTTTAGTCATTCTCACTAGTTATAAGCTGCAGCTCTTTTTCGAGCAGCTGCAGCCGCTCGGTCGGTCCGGGACCCCTGTCCTTGGACGCGAGCACACCAAGATTAAACGAGAGTTTGATCCTGGCTCAGAATCAACGCTGGCGGCGTGCCTAACACATGCAAGTCGCACGAGAAAGGGGCTTCGGCCCTGAGTAAAGTGGCGCACGGGTGAGTAACACGTGACTAACCTACCCTCGAGTGGGGAATAACCTAGAGAAATCTGGGCTAATACCGCATAACACTTACGAGTCAAAGCAGCAATGCGCTTGAGGAGGGGGTCGCGGCAGATTAGTTAGTTGGCAGGGTAATGGCCTACCAAGACAATGATCTGTATCCGGCCTGAGAGGGCGCACGGACACACTGGAACTGAAACACGGTCCAGACTCCTACGGGAGGCAGCAGTGGGGAATTTTGCGCAATGGGGGAAACCCTGACGCAGCAACGCCGCGTGGAGGATGAAATCCCTTGGGATGTAAACTCCTTTCGATAGGGAAGATAATGACGGTACCTATAGAAGAAGCCCCGGCTAACTTCGTGCCAGCAGCCGCGGTAATACGAGGGGGGCAAGCGTTGTTCGGAATTATTGGGCGTAAAGGGTGCGTAGGCGGTTTGACAAGTCTCATGTGAAATCTTCGGGCTCAACCCGAAGCCTGCATGGGAAACTGTCGGGCTTGAGTATGGGAGAGGTGAGTGGAATTTCCGGTGTAGCGGTGAAATGCGTAGATATCGGAAGGAACACCTGTGGCGAAAGCGGCTCACTGGACCATAACTGACGCTGATGCACGAAAGCTAGGGGAGCAAACAGGATTAGATACCCTGGTAGTCCTAGCCCTAAACGATGATTGCTTGATGTGGCAGGTACCCAATCCTGCCGTGTCGAAGCTAACGCGATAAGCAATCCGCCTGGGGAGTACGGTCGCAAGGCTGAAACTCAAAGGAATTGACGGGGGCCCGCACAAGCGGTGGAGCATGTGGTTTAATTCGACGCAACGCGAAGAACCTTACCTGGGCTCGAAATGTACATGAATCCGGCAGAAACGTCGGCGTCTCGCAAGAGACATGTATATAGGTGCTGCATGGCTGTCGTCAGCTCGTGTCGTGAGATGTTGGGTTAAGTCCCGCAACGAGCGCAACCCTTATCTTCAGTTGCTACCATTTAGTTGAGCACTCTGACGAAACCGCCTCGGATAACGGGGAGGAAGGTGGGGATGACGTCAAGTCCTCATGGCCTTTATGTCCAGGGCTACACACGTGCTACAATGGCCGGTACAAACCGCTGCAAACCCGCGAGGGGGAGCTAATCGGAAAAAGCCGGCCTCAGTTCGGATTGGAGTCTGCAACTCGACTCCATGAAGCTGGAATCGCTAGTAATCGTGGATCAGCATGCCACGGTGAATACGTTCCCGGGCCTTGTACACACCGCCCGTCACATCACGAAAGTGGGTTGCACTAGAAGTCGGTGCGCTAACCGCAAGGGAGCAGCCGCCCAAGGTGTAATTCATGATTGGGGTGAAGTCGTAACAAGGTAGCCGTAGGAGAACCTGCGGCTGGATCACCTCCTTTCTAAGAGAGAACGTTCTGACAATCAATCACGCCTCGCGGTTGCGAGCTGCCTTCGGGCCGAGTGAGCGAGAGGTCAGACACCCCCGACGCAGATCTTGGTCTGCTGACGGGAGCCTGAACTAAACCTTCTCTTTTCCGCTATCGGTCAACATCGATGGTCAGATCGAGCGTAGCTCGATCGCATGTTCAACTGTGTCCTCGAAACCTTTTCGAGAGAGCTCGACTTTGGACCGGCACGCCGGTCCATCAACAGAGCAGCGGGTGCTTAGTGAAAGTTACTGGCATCTTGCCGGGCCTGTAGCTCAGTTGGTTAGAGCGCACCCCTGATAAGGGTGAGGTCGGTAGTTCGAATCTACCCAGGCCCACCACCTTTACTGCATCCATCAGCTAAAATGATGGAGATGGGGCTGTAGCTCAGTTGGGAGAGCACCTGCTTTGCAAGCAGGGGGTCAACGGTTCGATCCCGTTCAGCTCCACCATCCTCTCGTATACGTTTCAAGCCTCTACTTGAGGCTGAGTCCCCGGCAAAAGGGGATTGAGCCTTGAGCAGCAGTGCTCAAGCCGCCCGAGGGCGAGTAGCGACACTATGTCGCTCAACGATTTTTGACAACTGAATAGATTGGGTAAATATAACTACAAGGCTGAGCAGCAAGCCTTCCAGGTAGTCTCTGGTCGGCAAGCTGATTACAGTGTTGAGTGTCTTTAGAATATCTGAGCAGCTGGCTCCTTGAACGTAGAGGTGGCTGAGCTGCTCCGGCGAAATGGACAAAACAACGTAGACTACTCCGCGTTCCAGTGGTTTCAGCACTGGTGTGTGCGAGTAAATTCTATGGTCAAGCTACTAAGGGCGCACGGTGGATGCCTTGGCAGAAACAGGCGATGAAGGACGTGGCAAGCTGCGATAAGCTTCGGGGAGCCGCACACAGGCGTTGATCCGGAGATTTCCGAATGGGGAAACCCACCTAGGCAATACCTAGGTATGTCCCGCTGAATACATAGGCGGGAACAAGCGAACGGAGGGAAGTGAACCATCTCAGTACCTCCAGGAGGAGAAAGAAACCTCGATTCCGAGAGTAGTGGCGAGCGAAATCGGAACAGCCCAAACCCGTTGCATTTCGGTGTATCGGGGGTTGTAGGGCCTGCGACAGTAGAGTTACCAATCTGGTCGATAGTCGAAGTCTCTGGAAAGGGACTCCAAAGAGCGTGACAGACGCGTAGACGAAATTGATCCAGACTCGAAGCAGGTACCTGAGTAAGGCGGGGCACGAGAAACCCTGCTTGAATCCACGGGGACCATCCCGTAAGGCTAAATACTCGTTTCTGACCGATAGTGAACCAGTACCGTGAGGGAAAGGCGAAAAGCACCCCATTGAGGGGAGTGAAAAGTACCTGAAACCGTGTGCCTACAAGCAGTGGGAGGACTATGCCCGCAAGGGAATGTCTGACCGCGTGCCTATTGCATAATGAGCCGGCTAGTTATTCTTGTCAGCAAGGTTAAGCGTGAGCGAGCCGCAGCGAAAGCGAGTCTGAATAGGGCGATAAGTTGGCAGGAATAGACGCGAAGCGGGATGATCTACCCTTGGCCAGGTTGAAGATGGGGTAACACCCATTGGAGGACCGAACCGGTGTTTGTTGAAAAAAGCTCGGATGAGCTGAGGGTAGGGGTGAAAGGCTAATCAAATTCCGTGATAGCTCGTTCTCTCCGAAATAGCTTTAGGGCTAGCCTCGGGTGATTTGGATCGGTGGTAGAGACATGGATGGACTAGGGGGCTTTCCGGCTTACTGAATCCAACCAAACTTCGAATGCCGATCACAACCAGCCCGGGAGTCAGACTGTGGGGGCTAAGCTTCACAGTCGAGAGGAAAACAGTCCAGACCGCCAGCTAAGGTCCCAAAATTACAGTTAAGTGGGAAAGGAAGTCGGAACCCTCAGACAGCCAGGAGGTTGGCTTAGAAGCAGCCATCCTTTAAAGAAAGCGTAATAGCTCACTGGTCAAGGGGTCCGGTGCCGACAATACAACGGGGCTAAAACTGTATACCGAAGCTGCGGATGTCCCGAAAGGGACGTGGTAGGAGAGCATTCTCACAGCGGTGAAGTCAGACTGAGAAGACTGATGGAGCGATGAGAAGAGACCCTGCCGGCATAAGTAGCGATAATGAAGGTGAGAACCCTTCACGCCGAAAGTCTAAGGTTTCCTGAGGAAGGTTAATCCGCTCAGGGTTAGGCGGTCCCTAAGTCGAGGCCGAAAGGCGTAGACGATGGAAATCCGGTTAATATTCCGGACCTCCCAATACCTCGTTATTACGATGGGGTGACGCAGAAGGATAAGCAGGACCTCCTATGGCTATGGGGTTCGATACGCGTAAGCTGGTTTCTCTAGGCAAATCCGGAGAGACTTAACAGTGAGGCGTAAAGCAGTAAGCCGAATGGCTGAAAGCTGCTGATTTCATGCTGCCAAGAAAAACCTCTAAGGAGAGAGATTGGGAACCGTACCACAAACCGACACAGGTAGACGAGGAGAATATCCAAAGGCGCTCGAGTGAAAGCTTGTTAAGGAACTCGGCAAATTAGACCCGTAACTTCGGGAGAAGGGTCGCCACATGGGGTGCATAGCCCCGAGTGGCCGCAGTGAAACGCGTACGGCGACTGTTTAACAAAAACACAGGTCTCTGCAAAGTCAAAAACGACGTATAGGGGCTGACTCCTGCCCGGTGCCGGAAGGTTAAAGGGAGAGGTTAGGGCGCAAGCTCGAAGCTTTCAACTGAAGCCCCGGTGAACGGCGGCCGTAACTATAACGGTCCTAAGGTAGCGAAATTCCTTGTCGGGTAAGTTCCGACCTGCACGAATGGAGTAACGATCGTACGACTGTCTTAACGAGTTGCTCGGCGAACTTGTAGTACCGGTGAAGATGCCGGTTACCCGCAGCTAGACGAAAAGACCCCGTGCACCTTTACTATACTTTTACTGTGAGTTACGGCTCTTGCTGCGCAGGATAGGTGGGAGGCTTTGATACCAGACTTTTGGGTTTGGTGGAGCCAACGGTGAGATACCACCCTGCGAGTGTTGTGATTCTAACCTCCTCCCGTGATCCGGGAGAGGGACATAGTAAGACGGGTAGTTTGACTGGGGCGGTCGCCTCCTAAATTGTAACGGAGGCGCGCGAAGCTACACTCAGGTCGTTTGGAAATCGACCGTCGAGTGCAAAGGCATAAGTGTGGTTAACTGCGAGACCTACAAGTCGAGCAGATGCGAAAGCAGGCCTTAGTGATCCGGTGGTTCTGTATGGAAGGGCCATCGCTCAACGGATAAAAGGTACGCCGGGGATAACAGGCTGATCGGAGCCAAGAGTTCATATCGACGCTCCGGTTTGGCACCTCGATGTCGGCTCATCGCATCCTGGAGCTGTAGAAGGTTCCAAGGGTTAGGCTGTTCGCCTATTAAAGCGGTACGTGAGCTGGGTTCAGAACGTCGCGAGACAGTTCGGTCTCTATCTGCTGTGGGCGTAGGAGATTTGAAGAGGGCTGTCCTTAGTACGAGAGGACCGGGATGGACGAACCTCTTGTGTTCCAGTTGTCTTGCCAAAGGCACGGCTGGGTAGCGAAGTTCGGTTGTGATAACCGCTGAATGCATATAAGCGGGAAGCACGCTCTAAGATGAGATCTCCCAACCCGTAAGGGAAATGAAGGGCCCAGGAAGACCACCTGGTTGATAGGCTGGAGGTTGAAGCGCAGTAATGCGTGTAGCTTACCAGTACTAATCGCCCGTTCGGCTTGTCCATAGAATTTACTCTGCACAGTTGAGTCCAACTGTTCTAGAGAATTCTCAACACAAGCTTGGTAGTTATATACGCAAGGTAATGTGTCTACTCAATCTATTCAGTTGTGGAAGATCGCGTGAGCGAAATTTCTCAAGTTTGCCGGTGAGTTTACCGCGAGGGTCACACCCGTTCCCATCCCGAACACGGAAGTTAAGCCTCGTTGGGCCGATGGTACTGCACGCGTAAGTGTGTGGGAGATTAGGTGATCGCCGGCATAAACATCAAGCCCCATCCAACCCGGATGGGGCTTTTCTGTTTCTCGTACTTGTCCGGAACAGCCGACTGGAAAACAGCCGAATCCAAGTTCACACCCTGACATCGTGGTCGGTTAAGCCGGAAGGTCAGGTGAACCGATCCCCGCAACTTCGAGCGGCTCCATCTCCGCCAAGCGTGCTTTAAAACTCGTGATCGCAGGCCGCTCCGATCGAAGAGCGCAGATACCGGGGGGCCGATAACCTGCTCAGGCCAACCACCCTCAATGTCCTACGGTTTTGCTCAAAGGCGCATAGACTGCCCGAAGCCAAAGGGGAAGCTTACTGGTCCTTACCGGCTTCCTTTGCTTCCCGCGCCGCTCGCTCGGCCTGTGCTCTCGCCTCCATCAGCTTTCGCTCGGCTTGTCTCTGAGCTCCCGCAGCTTCGCGGTTCGCGCTTTTCACCTGGTCCTGCGCGATCCTGAGCTGCTCAGCTGCTTGGCGCGCAGCCTCTCTTGCCTCAGCCGCGCTTCTGCGCGCGCCCTCTCCATCTACAGAAGGACTTACGGTCAGAACGGGTGGTGTTGGAGGAGTTGGAAGCAGGGGCGCGATGCTCCCCTTCTTTAGCGCTATGTCTCCCTGGCTCGTGGTGATGCGTACCAGGGGCCCTCCCTTGTTGACGCTCCCTGAGATCGTCGGATGACTCTCACCGCCCCCATTCGGCAGCGAGAAATCATTCTCAACCTCACCGTTGGTCGTCTCAGCCTGCACCACAAACCCAGCTTCGTTCGGAACTGTTACGTTCACTGATCCGTTTCTGTTCTCCACGGTCACGGTGCCAATCGGCGGAGCGACCGTAAGATCCACGGTTCCGTTCTTATTCGTGATCGCCACGTCGCCAGAGATGCGTTCGAGAGTCAGATTCCTATCCCGCGTATTCAGGGTGACCGGACCGGCGACCTGGTCGGCTGATAGATCTGCATTTGGACTGATCTCGATCTCGCCGTCCAGTCGCGCCAAACGAAGATCCGTCCTGCTGGTATGAAAGTGGATCTGCCCATGAACATGCTCGAGGTGCGTCGTCCCGAAGAACTCCCCGTTCATCGTTACCGGACCGCTCACATCGGAAAGCGTGAGATCCTTTCCGCGCCCCTCGATGGCGATGGCGCCTGTGATGCTGTGGGCTGCGAAGGAGGAGTCGCCATGATTGATGTGCCCTGCAACGGTCCCGTGGATCGCGCTTAGATCGATATCGCCATGATTCGCCGTCACTGAAACGGGTGCCTTTACCGAGTTCACCCGAACATCGCCTCGGTTTGTATTTACGCTAAGGGTCGTCGTCCCGGGGACAGTGACCGTAAGGTCGGCGTGTCCACCCTCGATCGATGGCATCGTCACCACAAGCTCGCGCCCTCTCGCATCGATTCGTGGGGAAAGTTGCTGCGCTCTGGAATCCGCCTCAGAATCAGTTCTCGTGTAGACCTCTTTGTGGACAGCGATATGCATCTGCCCGTCATCACTCGTGCCCGATATCGAGACATTCCCGCGAGGGTTATCGATCGAAACGGTCGAGTTTTCCGGGCAAACCTGCGTCAACGTCTGGTCACTCTCATGCTTATCACCCAGAAACTCATCGATATTGTCCTGGTTCAGACCGAAGCCACGGTCGAAAAGACCTGCGCCATGGTTATGGACAGCGCTAAGCAGGAGGCCGGAACCCGCAAGCAGGATCAGCAGGAAGATCACTCCGCTGCCAAGAACGCGCCGCGGCCGGGGAGCCATCGCCGGCAGATCGCGCTGTGTCGCCTGGTCCAGTCCCCACTCCGCTAGGCGAATCACGCCAATGCCAATCAGCAGAAAAGGCCACCAGCGCCCATACCAGCTCCACAGATGGTCGGCAGGCCATCGACCCAGCTGTACGAGCAGAAAGACCACACCGACCACGATCACCAGAAGTGGCCCAACGATTGACCCTCTTCGGAGTCCGCGCATCTGCGCCCGGTACAGGTCGCGCTGCGCCCGCATCGCGTCCCGCTGCGCGCGCGCTTGGTCCCGGAGTACCTGCCTCTGAAACCGAGGATCTCCGCCGTATGGCGCTCCCGGAGGTGGATAAGGTGGAGGATAGTTCGCCATGGCTAGTTCCTCTCCTGGTCGTGCGAGCTCTCAGGAACGATGGCTGTCGATACGACCGGGGCAACCGGCTCTGCTCCGGCCGGCGCCGGCGGCGGCGGCCCGTAAGGATACTGTGTCGGCACAGCGGCTGAGTAAGCCGTTCTCTCGAAAAATGTCATCAACCCACCGACGATGATGAATAAAGGCCAGCTGCGCCCCCAGGACAGGATTCCAAAGCTGTCAAGCAGGAATAGAACGCCTACAAGAACGATCCACACCGGACCCCGTGCTGCGCGAAACAGCCGCACTCGATATCCCGCCGTCCCATCGTCAGCCAGACCCCCGCCCATCTCTGTCATCTTCCGCACGAACAGCCAGACACCCACCCCGATAAGCAGAAATGGAATTAGCCGGTGAACAGGGAAGCCGCGGAACAACCCGCTGTTCCCGATAAGAAACACAACCCCCAACCCGATCAGAACAATGGCACCCGTCGGAAAGCGGCTGATTCTATGGTTTGCCATCGAAAACGACGCGTCATGGGCGATCGGAGGCGGTACGTTGCCATAAGTCTCCGAAGGCGCTCCCCAGCTCGGGGGAGGCGGTGTATAGCCCGTGTAGGCGGGCTGCGGAGGAACATACCCGTAAGAAGGCGCGGCATACCCGGCTGGGTCGACCACAGGTCCGCCCGCTGCGCTCGTCGGAGCCGCTGCTCCGGTCGGAGGCACACCTGTTCCCGGACCGCCCGCGGGCGCACCGCCCGGCCACGCTCGGCCAAATCCCAGGCGCTCACCAACGTCGTTGAGGCCGAAGGGGTTCGGCAGTGGAGTTCCATCCCGCCGGGCCCGCGCCGTGTGGTGCGCCTCAATCACCTGGTAGAAGATCCAGCCGGCCACAAACAACCCGAAGATCCCGTTCCGGTCCGCAAGTGTCGTCAGAATCGCAAACACCACGAGGTGAACGACGCCCTTCGCGTACTGCCCGTTATAAAAGGCACCAACGCCCGGAATGAAGCCCAGCAACGCCGCCAGGCCGGGGTTTGCTTGGCCGGAGAGCGGTGCCGGAGCTGGCGGCATCACGCCCTGGAAGTCATAATGCACTCCCGAAGATGTGCCGCTAAACCCGTAGGTTCCACCAGCCGGCGCGCCTTTGCTGTCGGCAGCAGCTACCTTTGCAACCAGGCAAGGCTCGCATAAGACTGCCGGTCCAACGTTGCGAACCTCTTCCGCGGAAAGACCTCGGCCACAGTTCTGACAAAATGCAACACGTTCATTTGCAGGACGGTCTGTGTCGTTCATACCGTTCCCCTTTCCTGCCTTTGCAGATCGACTCTAGGTGATAGGCGTGCAATCGTACTCGTCGCGGTGTCCCCGGTAGTCCCGAGAGCAAGAACGCGCTGATCTTGGTGGAGAGGCTCCCGCCGGCTCGTGCCCGGACTCACCCGCCGCTTGGGCTGGCTCTCAGGACCCTTCTGGTCCTTGCCTTTAGGCTGCGCGCCCTTCTGTTCCACACCGTCATCCGTCTGCGGGTTGCCCGCTGTCGAGGCCGCAGGTGTCTCCTCGTCCGACGCCCTCTGCAGATCGTGAACGCGCGACTCCAGCTCGTAGACCACTCTCAAATTCGTGTAGTACCGCACAACGTGGGCGTTTGCCTCGTACATGCTTCGCCTCAGGCTCGATGGCTTCAGATCGCTCACCCTCAACTCGCTTATCCGAACCCCGGTCAGGTTCAGCGTGAGTGCGATCGAAAAGAACGCCATTGCCGCCGTCATCGCCAGCCGCGGTTGCAGCAGCGTATGTCCCAGCCCACGGAAGTCGAATCCGCGAACAGCTCGTGCCCGGAACGGCAGTACGTTGTCCATCCCCGGGGCTCCCAAAGCGGCACTCATGCCCGGAGCGACTCCCGCGCTCATCCCCCCAGCCAGATCGGCCAATCCAACACCGCTGCCCGCAGCCCGCGCGCCACTTGTCTGCGCCAGTATCCGTTCCAGCATGGCCGCCGGTGGCTCCGGTGTGTGCTGACGCAGCATCTCCATCCACGCCGCCCCGCGCTTCGCATCTGCCAGCATCTCGCTGCAGGAGGCGCAGCCAACCAGATGCCGGTCAAATGCCGCCTGCTCCTCCGCCGTCAATATGCCATCCACCGCGTCGGCCAGCATCGCCTCAAACTGCGAGCAGACCTTTGCATCAGCCGACTGAATTGGCCTGACGCTTCCGAATTGATTGAAGTCCGCCACCTTAAACCACCTGCCCTTCTATACGTTGCAAAAGCCGCGCAAGTTCGCCCCTGCCTCGGCTGATACGACTCTTCACCGTACCCTCCGGGATGTTCAGAACCCGTGCAATATCTTTGTAGTCCATGTCTTCCAGATCCCGCAGGATCACCGCTTCACGCAACTCCGGTGAGAGCTGTTTCAGCGCCCCCTGCACACGGGCCCGCAGCTCCAGCCCGGCGACATGCTGCTCCTGCGAAGGCCTCGTATCGGCCAGCCGGTCGGCCATCGTCGGCCCGTCTTCATCTCCGTCGATGCTCGCATTCAGAGAGTCCGTCGCTCGATCCAGCCGTGTTCGCCGGAAATGATCCACCAGCAGGTTCCGCGTCAGCGTCGTTATCCAGGTCTGAAAGCTCCCCTTCAGCGCATCAAAGCTCTCCAGATTCCGGTAAAGCTTCAGAAACACGTCCTGCGTCAGGTCTTCCGCATCCGTCGTTGAACTCGTAAATCGATAGCAGATCCCATAGATCCGTCGATGCTGCGAAACGACCAGGGCCTGCCACGCCTGGGCATCGCCCGCAATGCACTGCCTCACCTGCTTGGCAAGTGCCTCCTGCTCAGCTAGCTGTTCGGGCGTGCGCTCCAACTGTGCCTCAAGGGGATTCGACGGTGAGGGAAGTGTATATCCTTGCTCGCGCACCGGCGTTCCGGCGAGCGCGGCCGTAACTCCTTCGCCACCAAGGCTCGTCAGCTCAGACTGCACGCCTCCCGCAGGAAGAACGACCAGCCCCTCCGCAGCTCTCCGCGCCTTGACCAATCGCTGCGTAGCTCGCGCAAGCGGCCGAAGACCCCCGGCCGGAAGAGCACTTCGGGAAGGTGGAACAAACGCCATGTGCAGAACGCCCATGGACCTCTATACGCATCTCGGTCCAAAGCGGTTCAAACGTGTGCGGCAACACATAGCGGTCCAGGCGGCCCACCGCAACCGCCAGGACCCCCTTGCCTGCCCTGATCCCTACTTCTGAGCCGCCGGAACGACCCCGCACGCGATCCGGTTCCCTGCATTGCCGGTCGGATCCGTCTTCATGTCGTCCGCCTTCTCATGCACCATCACGCTCGTCCCGCCGTTCGCAACAATCGAGTTCGGCGACGCCGGATCCAGTGACAGGTAGTTGACCTTGAAGGTCGCCTCGCCCATGTGGTTCTCCCCGACCGTCACATTCTGAGGCAGATCTCCGTTATGGTGGCCGCTCGGATTCATGGTCCCGTGCTGCTTCCCATCAGGATTGAAGTGCCCGCCGGCGCTCTTGAAGTCCGGTGCATCGCACGCCGGTTTCTCGTGGATGTGGACTGCATGATCCCCGATCGGCAGATTCTTCAGCTTCACCTTGATCTCAAGCTGGTCCTTCTTCGTCTCGCGAAAGCTCGCCGTGCCTGCATCCTGACCCGTACTGGTCTTCAGCGGAACAACGACTTCATTCTTCGCCTTCGCAAAGATGGGAGCCGCGATAAGGCATAGACCGATGGCGATCAACTGACTGCGCATAGAAACTCTCTCCTGGAGTGCAGAAGAAGAATACCGCAGCCGGAAACGCCACACCGGATCTCCACCCATCCGAAGCTCGATCTACGCTGCCAAAATGCGTTCGTAGGCAGCGTAAACACCGTCAAACACCGCATCCCACGAGCAGCCGACGGCATACTCACGGGCTGCAACACCCATCGTTGCCAGGCGCAGTCGGTCGCGCGCAAGAGACGCCACGGCTCCGGCAAACATGGCCGCCTCTTCGTGCGATCCCGCCGCATGCTCCGGCGCGACCACGATCCCCGTCTCGCCATCCCGCACAATATGCTTCGGTCCGCCGCTCGCCGTCACTATCGCAGGAACACCGCTGCCCAACGCCTCCAGAACGACATTTCCAAACGTGTCCGTATGCGAAGGAAAGATCAGCAGGTCCATATCCGCATACGCCTGGGCCAAAGCCTCTCCTCGCAGCACACCCGTAAATCGAGCGTCCTTCATCAGGGATCGCAGGTACGGCTCCTCTGCCCCCTGACCGACGATCAGAAAGCGCACATCATGCATCCCCATCCGCAATAGCTCGTCCGCCAGGTCCGGCAACACTCCCACATTCTTCTCGAGCGAGAGCCGGCCCACATAGCCCAGCACCAACCCTCCCTCTGCGCCGCCCCTCGATCGCCGCGCCGGCGAGAACAACTCCGTGTCGATGCCGCGCTGCATAATCCGGCACGGAATATCGAGCTTGGCCGATAACATCTCGCAAAGCTCAGCGTTCGGAGCAAAGATCACCTTTGCCGGACGGTAGAAGCGCAACAGCGCGCTCAGGCTGCCGTCCTCCAGGCGTTGTTCGGCGTTACGTCGGTGGCCGGCGGGCAGAAGCCGGGTCACCCTGCTCAGACGCATGGGAACATACTCGTGAAGATTGGTCTGCCACGCCGCCGCCAGCGGCAACCCAAGCTTGTGTGCGAAGAAAGCGCCCAGCAGCCCCAACTCACTCGGTCCCGTAATGTGGATGATGTCAGGGCGAAACCGCTCCAGCGCCCGCCGAACAGCCCCTGCATGCCTCCAGAACAGCAGGTCGAACTCCAGATCCCGTTCCATGCTGATCGCCAGACGGCTTCTGCCAAGGTCCATCGCCTCAACCTGGCCTTCCATACGCGTTGTGATCCCTCGACCCTTGCCCGCCCGGATACACAGAAACGGCAACCCGCGACGCTCCGCATACCCCACGAAGTTCCGGCTGGTGTGCGCGACCCCATTCACCTCGTGAAACGAATCCGGGAAAAATGCAACGCGGGGAGGGGCGGCCATGACCTCTAAGACTAATCGCCATGTCAACAAGGGAGTGTGAGATAAGTCCCGCCTTCCCTCATCCCAGCCCATCGACCTCCGGCAGCTCCATCTGCTCCGACCGCTGGTCGTCCACGAACGGCTCGAAGTGCGTCCGGCACCTGGCCTCGTAAACCCCCGCTGCCCCCACCATCACCAGCTCCTGGCTCGATCCCAGCCGCTGCGTGTGAATCGCCGGCGCACCGCAGACCATGCACACCGCCGATAGCTTCGTCACCTCGTCCGCAGTCGCCATCAGCGCCGGTATCGGCCCAAACGGCTCCGCCGCAAACGTCGTGTCAAGACCGGCCAGCAGAACCCGCTTCCCCAGGTGCACCAACTCCATCGCAAGGGGCACAATGCCCTCATCGAAGAACTGCGCCTCGTCGATCCCGATCACATCCACCTCGGCCAGACGCGGATACAGCTCCGCCCTCAGACGATCCACGTTCGCAACCGTACACGCCTCATGGGTCTGCGCACCATGGCTCGCAATCGCCGTCCTGTGGTACCGCAGATCGATGTCGGGCTTGTAGCAGAGCACCCTCTGCCGCGCAATTCTCGCCCGCTTCAACCTCCGGATCAGCTCCTCGCTCTTGCCCGAAAACATCGGCCCGGTAATCACTTCGATCCGCCCCGGGATCACCATCGTCGTCAAGCTCGCTACACCTTCACCTTTCCTCATCTTCAACCCGGAACCTCAGGCATCCTCCGGCTTCGGTGCAGCCGGCGGTGGCTGCCACAGCTCCAGCCGGTTCCCTTCCAGATCGACTACCCACGCAAACCTCCCGTACTCGGAGTTGTCCCGGCGCGGGTCAATCTCCACCCCTGCCTCCGCCAGCTGCGTCAGCAGCCCATCCAGGTCATCCACCCGGTAGTTCACCATCACAGCCTGCGGCCCGGCCTCCCTCCCCGGCCCGAAGTACGCCGTGTCCTCGGGAAACGTGGACCAGACCGTCATCCCCGTACCCTTCGGAACCTCATCCGTCCACGGAAAGCTCACTCCGCCGTAGTCGCTCAGCGTCACCCCAAGATGTTTGGCATACCAGGCCGCCAGAGCCTTGGGATCACGTGCCCGCAGAAATACCCCTCCAACTCCGGTTACCCGAGCCATATCGCCTCTTCCGTAGCTGCACATCAATAGCCAGCCACGCGCATCATACTAGTTCCGCATCCGCTCAGAAGCCACCGCACGTGCCAGAGACTAGCTCCTCGGCAAGAGCGCCGCGGACACGGAACACCCGGGAAGGGAAGAGGTGCTGAACCTGGCGGAGCTCCTCGGACGCGCCTGAATCGCAAAGCTTTGCAAGTCTGAATCGTAAAGCTGACGACTCTGAATCTCAAACACGGATGCTGCCTCGTCACCCGTCACGTTCGAATCCAGCTAAACTTGTCCTGTGCCTATGACTGTTCAACCGTCTCCCCTGTCCGTTCCCCAGGCAAACGCCACCGGACCCATCATCGTCGCACGCGACCTCGGCAAAACCTATCGTTCCGGCAAACTCGCCGTCCCGGCCCTCCGCAACGTCAACCTCTCCGTCGGATCGGGTGAGTTCGTCGCCATCGTAGGACCCTCGGGCTCCGGGAAGTCCACACTCTTCCACATCTTGGGCGGGCTCACGCAGGCCACCTCCGGCTCCGTCACCATCGACGGCGTCGAACTTGCCTCCCTGTCCGACGCGGAACGGACCAAATTGCGCCGAGCTCGCATCGGCTTCGTCTTCCAGCGCTTCAACCTCCTCCCCACTCTTTCAGCCCTCGGCAACATCGAGATCGCCCACGAGATCGCAGGCCTCAAGCGTCCGCTCGATCACAAGCTCCTCGATCACCTCGCCGACCTCCTCGGTATCGCAGGTCGCCTCAAACACCGGCCCAATGAGCTCTCCGGCGGCGAACAGCAGCGTGTCGCCATCGCGCGCGCCCTCATCACGCGCCCCGCCATTGTCCTCGCGGACGAGCCCACCGGAAACCTCGACACCCAGAACTCCGACGCTGTTCTCTCCATGCTTCGGCAGTCCAGCCTCGAACTCAACCAGACCGTACTCATGATCACCCACAATCCCGAGGCCGCGGAGATCGCCGACCGCACCCTCCACATGCGCGACGGGCAGATCGTTTCGAGCTCCCCCGGTGAGGGTCAACCCGCGTAAGTTCCGGTCAAACCCTTTCGAATCTGCCCGAAATGTTTCTCAGGGGTGACACCCGGTTGAATCTTCGGGGCGGCGGACCTCCAAAAACGCTAGAATGGTAATGGACATATGCCAAAACCCGCTTTAGCATTCTCGACGACCTCCCGCCGCTCCACCTCTCAGTGCACCGATCCCATCGTCGGAGACATACTCTCCGGCTGGCGGTTTGACATCTCCGGCGTCTCACCCGCCATGCGCACCGACTACGAAGAGCACCTGCGGGACTGCCCCACCTGCCGCCGGCGTCAGCGCGTCGCCCGCACTATCGACGTCCTTCTCATCAGCGTCAGCACCCTGTCCATCGTCGCCTTTCTTCTCGCCGCCGTCATCATCCGCCGGGTTGAGCTCATCACCCACATCGGCAGCGTGCACGTCCAGCTCCACCACACCGCCATCGCCATCTCCCTTGAAGCCGTCGCCGTCGCCGGGGTAGCCGTTTCAACCCTGCTTTGGACCCTTGTCGCCGTTGCCACGCCGCTGCCCGGAATGGTCGGCCAGCTCGTTCAGCAGCGCCTGCCTGCAGATATCCGCGAGCGATTCTCCAAGCACGCCGCCTAGGCAGTAGGCACAAACTCATGGACCCGGCCGCGCATATCCAACGGGAAGTCCTTCCCCCGCCCCAGGGCGGCCCCTCCTCCGGCTACCCAGCCGGAGATCTCGAGGCACGTGACCAGCAGGCATCTCCGCTTACCGCGCCCCGGCGTCGTAATCGCCTCGTCTCCACGCCGGCCACATACATCCTGCTCGGCATCAACATCGCCGTCTTTGTCTGGATGGTGCTTCACGGTGTCAGCCCCAGCTCTCCCACGCCAGACCAGCTTGTCCACTTCGGAGCCAACGCCACCGATCTCGTTCTGGCCGGCGAGTGGTACCGTCTGCTCACCGCCACCTTCGTCCACGTCGGGGTCGTGCACCTCGCTACCAACATGTGGTGTCTCTACAACCTCGGTCTTCTCGGTGAGCCCCTCCTGGGCAAATGGGGCCTGATTGCCACCTATCTCGTCACAGGCATCGCCGGCAATCTGCTCTCGCTCGGGGTCAACGTCGTCAATTGGCTCTGGCATCGAACGCCCGACATCTCCGTTGGCGCAGGAGCCTCCGGCGCCGTCTTCGGCATCGCCGGGATCCTCATCGTCCTTCTGTCCAATCAGAAGCTCCCCATCCCGTTGTCCGAACTGCAGCGTCTCCGTCGCTCCGTAATGCAGTTCGCCGGCCTCAATCTCATCATCGGTCTGGCGACGATCTACGTCCCGCTCGTCCGCATCGACAACATGGCCCACATCGGCGGATTCCTCTCCGGTCTTGCTCTCGGTCCACCCCTTGTCCCCCGCATGACCTCCGGTCGTCGGCTCTACCTCTCGCGGCAAAAGCTGACCTTCGGCATCGCCTTCTTCTGCCTTATCCTCTTCGCCTACTGGATCGCAAAACTCAGATAGCGCCTTGAGGTCCCAACCTCGGTCGAGGCCAGCTACTTGACCTCCGCTCTACGTGACGGTGTTGCTTCTACTTGACGGTGCTGCTCTTCAGGTCAACGCTGAACGTCTCAAACGTTGTCTTCGCATGCGTGTTCGGATCGACCGCAAACATCGTCCCCTGAATTGAAGCCGCGGAAACCTCCAACAGGAGATAGCCGTACCCCTTCAGAGACTTCACAAAGGTGTGATCTCCCGTCTTCTGCCCTGCTGCAGGAGGCACGGCCTGATCATTGATGCCGCCCGTCCCCGCCACAACATACGCTATCTGCAGAGCTCTTCCCCCCAGGCTGAGCTCCCTCGTGTAGCGCTGGTAGCTATGTGCATGACCGGAAAGAAAAAGGTCAGGCATAATCCCCGCCTGCTGACAGACGGAATCGATATCCGCAAGCATCGCCGTGCTCGGGGAGTGTCCGCCTGCCGTAAATGGAGGGTGATGCGTGGCGAACACCAGCGCCTTCCGAACCCCCGTCTTTCGCTCGGCGGCAATCGTCTGCAGCGTCTGCAGCAGCCAACTCTTCTGCGCATCTCCGGGAATCAGACCGGAGATGAAGCCCGGGTTCTCGGCCGCGTTCGAATACATCGCCACAATCTGTAGAAATGGAGCATCCAGCAGGTAGTACACCCCCGGCTGGTTCATCGTCTCCCGGTAGATCGTGCCCGCAATCGGAGGAACAACCTGCGACGGCGCGCAGAACATAGCCAGAAACGCCCGCAGGCTTACAGGATCGGTACTGGGGAAGACCTCGCCGTCATGATTTCCGGCAATCCCCACGATCTTGCCCGGGTAGTGCACGTAGGGCTCGAAAAACTCCGGACGGTAGTGCTGATCCTTGTTCGGTCCATAGATCACATCGCCCAGATGAAAAAAGAAGGCAGGCGACGTCTCCGGATGCGCTACGTCGAAGTCCGCCTGCATCGCTTCGGCGACCACGCCCTGCGGTGTATCCGCGCCCCGCCCTGTATCCCCGACCGAGTGAAACCGAATGGATCCCGATGCTTCAATCTGCTGCGCTCCCGTCTGCCCGATGATCTCCGCCAGGGTAAAGACAGGCTTCCGGGTAGGAGCTGGAATCGCCTCAAGATTTCCCTGGATGTAACCGAGGAGACTGTTCCCCACTCCAGGTACCACGGGCCGTCTCCCAACCGGCGTGGTCGTAAAGAACGGGTGAGCGAAACGAAGCGGCTCGGCGCTCTTTCCTCCAGACCTCGGCTCCGTAGCGCCCTTTCCCGGCCCCCCTTGAGCAGGCCGCGCAGGCGACTTAGCCGGCTGCTTCTTCGCTGCAGATGTACCCGCAACCTTCAACGTACCCGCAGTCTTCGACGTACCCGCACCCTTCGACGAGTTCGGCTTGGCGCCTTTGCTCGATGGCGCCCGCCGGGTCTGTTTCGCTCCCGTCTTCTCCCCTGCTGAAGAGGCTTTCACCGTGTTTCTCTTCATCGATACACCTCTGTCGGGAGTTCACACAGGAGACGCATTCGCCGGTGCCGAACAGACCTGCACCCGAACTTGCCTGTTGGCTCAGCATCTTACAGCAAAGCCATTAACTCACTTGCCCTCGGAAAACCGCTCCCGGCTGGCGCCGGCAGGCACCCACCCCGGTACTATTCAGAACAGCATGCGACCGCAACGTCGCCGCAAAATCTCAAACCCCGGAGAACATCCATGCAGCTGGCAGCGCGAGGCGTCGTCGTGGGCTTGATCGTTGCCGGCACCGGCGTGTTGTCGCCCCTGTGCGCCCAAGCTCGCACTGAGGGCGCACCTCAACTCTCCGAGATCACCATCGCCGAGACTCAGGACGCTCTGCGCTCCGGAAGCACGACCTGCCGGCAGCTGGTCGCGGGATACCTGGACCGGATCGCCGCCTACGATCAAACGACCCATCTCAACACGGTCGTCACCTTGAATCCCGCCGCCCTCGGCGACGCCGACATGCTCGATGCCGAGTTCAAAGCAACGCATAGGCTTCGGCCGTTGCATTGCATCGCAGTCGCCGTAAAGGACAACTACGATACCGCGGGCCTGCAGACTACCGGCGGTTCGCTCGCCATGAAGGGCGTGGTCCCGACGGAGGACGCCTTCATGGTCAAGCGTCTGCGCGACGCCGGAGCGATCGTGCTCTTCAAAAGCAACATGGCGGAGTGGGCCTTCAGCCCCGTCGTAACCGAAAGCTCGATCGCCGGACTGACCCGAAATCCCTACGACCTCACGCGAGTGCCGGCTGGTTCAAGTGGTGGTACAGCAGCCGCGGTCGCCGCAAACCTCGCCGCCGTCGGCCTCGGAACCGACACGGGCGATTCGGTCCGTGGGCCTGCATCGCACAACGATCTGGTCGGCATCCGGCCGACCATCGGCCTCACCAGCCGCGACGGGATCGTTCCACTCTTCCTCACAGCGGATATCGGCGGTCCACTGGCCCGCACAGTGGCCGATGCCGCGGCTCTGCTCACGGCCGTCGCCGGCCTTGATCCCGCGGACCCCGTCACCACCGCGTCCACCGGACACGTGGAGGGGGACTACACGAAGTTCCTCGTCAAGGACGGTCTACGCGGCGCGCGCATCGGCATCTTTCGGCGCTACCTCGACGACTCCAAGGGAGACCCCGAGATCAAAGCCCTGACCGAACATGCCATCGCCGACCTCAAGGCGGGAGGTGCGGTCATCGTTGATCCCTTCGACGTGCCCGACTTCGAAAAGCTCACCAAAGACATCGGTTGCGGAGACTTCGCGGGCGACCTGAATCAGTACCTCGCCGCCCACGCCCGCAATGCCCCATACAAGTCCCTGCAGGAGATCTACGACTCCGGTCTCTACCTTCCCTACATCCAGACCCGCATCAAGTCCGCCCTCGACCGCGGCAAGGCAAAGCCGGCCGAGGCCTGCGCCGACGTGTTTCACGATCCGAAAAAGATCGCCTTCCGCGACGCGATCCTGAAGGCCATGGATGCGGCAAAGGTCGATGCGGTCCTCTATCCCACGTGGAGCAATCCCCCGCGAAAGATCGGCGACCTTAGGAGCCCGGGCGGCGATAACAACCAGATCCTCTCTCCGCAGAGCGGGCTCCCCGCCATCACCGTGCCCATGGGCTTCACGCATGGCACGCTTCCCGCCGGGCTCCAGCTGCTCGGGCGCCCTTGGGCCGAAGGAACGCTTATCCGCTTCGCCTATAGCTATGAGCAAGCTACCCACCAGCGCAGAGCACCTGCTGCCTTCGGTGAACTGAGCAGCCACCCGAGGTAGAGCCGCGATATCGCCATACCCTGATCCCCTCGGCGACCGTTATGATAGACATGGAAACCATGCGAAAGTGGCGAAATTGGCAGACGCACCAGACTTAGGATCTGGCGGAGCAATCCATGGGGGTTCAAGTCCCCCCTTTCGCACCAAATCCCCTCCGGCCCCCGAAACGAGACAGATGAATCAGAACAAAACCAATCCCGAACCGACCCTCAAGATCGCCAAGTCCGACAACTATCGCGAGGGCTACGCAAACAGCGTTCAGGTCCGCATCAGCGTCTGGGACTTCTTCCTCGGCTTCGGCACCATGAGCCAGGACAGCCCCGAAGCCGTCACCCTCTCGAGCTTCCAGGGCATCTACATCAGCCCCCAGCAGGCCAAGGCTCTCTGGAACGTCCTCGGCCACAATCTGGCCCAGTACGAGCAGACCTTCGGCACCCTCTCGCTCGAGCCCATTCCGCCCTCCGAAGGTCCCGTCAACTAACGGCGTGCCTCCTTCAACCATCGGCAGCTCCCCCCGCGTTCCGCCAAACCTGCGGCTGTGGATGCTCTTCCCCCTCTTCTTCGTCGCTGTCTTTCTCAGCCACTGGACACTTCTGCGCCTCCCGTACTTCTGGGACGAAGGCGGCTACTACATCCCTGCCGCCCTTGATTTCTTTCGCACCGGCACACTGATCCCGCAGTCCACCGTCACCAACGCCCACCCGCCTCTTCCATCCATTCTTCTGGCGTCGTGGTGGCATCTCTCGGGCTTCGTCATCAGCGGCACCCGCACCTTTATCTGCATCGTCGCGTCCGCCGCTCTCCTTGCGGTCTTCCGCATGGCCCGTCGCTTCGGCGGAGACATCACCGCCATCGTGGTCACACTCCTCACCGCCTCCTACCCCGTCTGGTTCGCACAGAGCACCCTCGCGCACGCGGACATCTTCGCCGCCGCCTTCACACTCTGGGCGCTCTCCTTCTACCTCACGCCGGAGATCGCACCAGACACCATAACGCCCCCGGAGATGCCCAACAGACGCTCCGCCTCCAACATCTTCGCCATCGCCATCCTCTTCTCGCTCTCCGTGCTCTCCAAAGAGACCGCGATCGTCACACCCGCCGCCCTCGTCTGCTTCGAGCTCGCCATCCTCATCCGCGACTCCCGATCCCATCGGCTGCAACCTGCGCTCGCCGTCATAGCCGCGCTCGCCTCCCCCGTTCTCCCGCTCGCAGCCTGGTATGCCTTCCACTTTCACCGCACCGGCTTCGTCTTCGGCAACCCTGAGTTCCTCCGCTACAACGCCACCGCCAACCTCGACGCCCACCGCTTCGCCCTCTGCCTCTGGCACCGCCTCCTTCACCTCACCGTGCACATGAACATGTTCGTTCCGGTCCTGTGCACGGCAGCCGCGGTGCTCACTCCTGTCTTGAAGCGCCGGGAGCAATCCGCCCTTCCGCGCATGGCCCTGCTTGCAATCGCCGCAATACTCCTCGCCAACCTGCTTGCCTTCTCCGTCCTGGGCGGAGCTCTGCTCACGCGCTATCTGCTCCCCATGTATCCGCTCATCCTCCTCGTCTGCGTCGTCGAGCTCCGCCGCCATCTCCGCCTCTGGTGGGCGGTCGCGGCACTCAGCTTCGCAGCCTTTGTCGCTGCCATCTCCCTCAACCCTCCCTACGCCTTCGCTCCGGAGGACAATCTCACCTACCGCGACATGGTCGTCCTCCATCAGCAGGCCGTCGCGGTCATCGCAAATCGCTTTCCCGAGGCCACCGTTCTCACCGCGTGGCCCGGCACAGCGGAGCTCCAGCATCCGGAACTCGGATACTCCAATCTCCACATCGCCACCGTCAGTATCCCCAACTTCTCCCTCCCGGAGATGCAGGCGGTCGCAACCGGCTCAACATCCTTTGACACAGCGCTCATCTTCTCTACCAAGTGGGAGCCGCCGCCGGGCGAGATCAACCTCGGTAAACGAAACGAGCCGGCCGACACTCGCTACTTCGACTTCCACCACGACCTCCGGCCCTCCGAAGCAGCCGAGCTCCTGCACGGACAGATCGTCTGGGAGGCGCACCGTCGCGGCGAGTGGGCAGCCGTCCTTCGCTTCACTCACCCAGGCCAAATACCCATCAAGGCCACCGCGCCCTAGCATCGCTCTATACTTCAAAGTGTGGCTGGCTCTCGGCAAGTGCGGTTTCGCTCCCTCTCCTGGCAACTTCCTCTTCTGCTGCTCATCACCCACCTCTTCGCCACGGCTCAGACGAGCTCCGACCCCAAGCCTCTCGGTGGCCGCGTCGTCCTTGTCCTGCCCTTCGACAATCGCTCCGGCCAGTCCAATCTCGATTGGATCGGCGACTCCTTTCCGGACACCCTGAGCGAGCGCCTCAGCTCTGCGGGCTTCCTCACCATCACCCGTGAAGATCGCCTCTACGCCCTCGATCACCTCGGTCTTCCCGCCGGTTTCAAACCCAGTCGCGCAACCACCATCCGCATCGCGCAGACGCTCGACGCCGACTTCGTCATCGTCGGCAACTTCACAACGCAGGGCCCTCGCATCGCCGTGCAGGCCCAGGTCCTGCGCGTCAACGAACTGCGGCTTTCACCTCCTCTCTCCGACTCCAGCGACCTGTCGCGCCTCTTCGACGCTGAAAACGCGCTCGCCTGGAAGGCCGCCAAAGAGATCGATCCCCACCTCGCGGTCGCTCAGCAGACCTTTCTCGCCGCCTCATCCAACGTCAAGCTCAGCGCCTTTGAAAACTACATCCGTGGCACCGACGCCGCCTCTCCCCAGGAGCGAATCAAGCGCCTCGGGATGTCCGTCCAGGAGACCCCCACCTACTACGCCGCCGTCCTTGCCCTCGGCAAAGCCCTGTACACGCAGCGGGAGTACGATCGCGCCGCCTCCACCCTCGCGAAGATCCCGCCATCCGACCGGCGCGCGCTCGAGGCGCAGTTCTACATCGGCCTCGCTCGCGTCAACACCGCAAAGTACGCCGACGCCGAGACCGCCTTCACCTTTGTCGCCACCCGTCTTCCCCTTCCAGAGGTGATCAACAACAAGGGCGTCGCCTCCAGCCGCCAGGGTCACGACGCTGCCGCGCTCTTCCAGAGAGCCGTGGCCGCCGATCCAAACGACGCCGACTTCCACTACAACCTCGCCGTCTCTCTCCTTCGTCGTGGCGATACCGCAGGCGCGCAGCGCGAAGCCGCGGCCGCCCTCAAGCTCAGGTCCACAGACAACGAGATCCAGGAGCTTCGCGATCGGCTCGCATCCGGTCGAGTCTCCCTGGCCTCAACCAAACCGGATACTCCCGGCGACGACTCCTTCGCTCCTCTGGAACGCATCAGGCGCACCTACTCCGAGGTTTCGTTCCGCCAGGCCGCCTTTCAGCTCGATCAGCTGCGCGATATGCGTCTCGCAACCCTCCCCCCCGCCAAGCGCGCCGCCGAGTACGCCCAGCAGGGCCAGGACTACCTCAGTCAGGGACTCCTGCCCCAGGCCGAAAAAGAGTTTCAGGCCGCCATCGCCGCAGATGCGGGTAGCTTCGCCGGGCACGCCGGCCTCGCTCAGGTGCGCGAGCAGAGCGGCAACTCCATACAGGCACGGGCCGAGGCGGAGACCTCCATCCAGCTCCACCCCAACGTCTCCGCATATCTCGTCCTTGCACGTTTAGAGCTCTCGTCCAATCAACTCGCCGCCTCAGCCTCGGACGTCGGCAACGCCCTTCGCTTGGAGCCGAAGAACACCGCCGCCCTCGGCATGAAGCAGGCCCTGCAATCGCGCGGTCAGTCTCTCCCATGACCCACTGGAAGCACGCGGCCGTCCTCTTCCTCATCCTCGCCGCACCGCTCCTTCCATCCTCCTCAGGCCGTGCGGAATCCAGACCCCTCCCGTCCACCGCCGGAACGTACGCCCTCGCCGCCCCTACCCCCTCGCTATCTGCCGGGCCCGCAGCGGCCTCCTCCAACCTCCGCAAGTGGCTCACCCTTCAGCTGTCCAATCCCAGCATCGCAGTCATCGTTCTTGCCGCGGGGATTCTCCTCATCTTCGTGGAGTGCAACCTCCCCGGAGCCATCCTGCCGGGAGCCGCGGGCCTCCTTCTCCTGCTCTCAGGTATCTACGGGTTGTCCCGCCTCCCGCTCCGACCCGCCGCGCTGACTACACTCCTCATCGCCGGCATCCTCCTTGCTCTTTCACCCAGGGCATCGGCTCCGCTCCTTCCGGCTGTCTTCGGTACGGCAGGCCTCATCGCCGGACTCTGGACTCTCATCCAGCCCGGAACTCCAGGTCCCGCCGTTCACCCCGGCATCGCGGCATCCGCAGGCCTCCTGCTCGGAGCCTCCTCCGCTCTGCTCGGCCGCATAGCCGGGCGTGCTCGCCGCAACAAGTCCGTTCTCGCCTCAGGCGCACGACCCGGCGAAAAGTAACCTGCTTCCGTGCGCACTTCGGACCTCCGTCTGCACGGTTCCGCAGTCGTCCAGAGTAGACTGGAAAGATCAAAGATTGTGGTCTCAAGGAGTTTGCTCGGCATGTTGAAAGTCCTCCGGCAGTCATCACGATGGACTCTTGCGTTTTGTCTCTCTTCCGGTCTCTTCGCTTCATCGGCAGTCGCTCAGCTAACCGCAACGCAGCGTCAGCTTCAGCGCCTGGACCTCTCCGTCAACGCCGTCGGCGAGCTCACCAAGGGCGTCCAGGGCACTAACTACCAGGGCGTGTCTCTCACCCAAAACGCCAGCACCACCCTCGGCGCACTCGCCACCCTGCGCTACACCAAGTCGCACCTACTCGGAGTCGAGGGAAACTACGGCTACGCCCGGTACACCGAGAACTACTCCAGCTACATCAAGGGAGGCGCCCAGACGCAGGCCTCCGAGTACACCCTCGGCTACGTCGCGCATGGCCCCAGCGTCCTCGGCCTCCAGTCCTTCGCATCGGGCGGTCTCGGAAGCATCGCCTTCAAGCCCACCGCAGGCGGCGGACAGGGATTGCCCGAGCGCGCACGTCTCGCGTACTACTACTCGGTCGGCCTTGAAGAGCCGCTGTTCTCCCCCCACTTCGGTGTCAGGGTGCAGTTCCGCCAGATCTTCTTCAAGGCGCCCGACTTCGATCAGAACTACCTCACCATCAACAAGCACACCTTCACCACGGAACCCGGCTTCGGCTTCTATCTGCACTTCTAGCTCTTGACTGAGCAGGTACGTCCAGGCTCGCTCCCCGTCCACTTGTGGTCGGGAGAGATAGCATCAACCTGTCGCCGGCTTTGTTTCGCCGGCGCTCCTCAAGCGGCATTCCGTTCATCAGGGATCATCGGTTCGACTCCGGCTGACCCGGGCGCTGCTCGGGAAAGCTGCTGCACTGAGGGCCTTGGACTATGCCGACACGTTACGATTCAGAGGATGATGCACAGGACTCCGGCCGCGGTGATCGCGAGATCTCGCTCGGCACCGGCACGGTTCTCGGCATCTTCCTCGCCCTTGCCCTCGTCTGCTCGCTCTTCTTTGGCCTCGGCTACAGCATGGGTCGCAAGTCCAGCCCCGCTACCCCGGTCGCATCCTCCGCTTCCCCCTCGGTCTTCGCGCGAGGAGGTGAGGGCGAAAAGCCATCGCCGGGAACCGCAACGCGTCACGTCGACTCCACCGCAGGTACCACCTCGCAGCCCGATCAACAGATCGTTCAGCCCATAGACGAGACCCCCTCCAGGGAAGCTCCAGCCGAGCGTCCCTTCGGCGTCAAGCCGGCGGCGCACGATCGTTCATCCACGCCAAGATCTCTCAACCCAAACAGCAACGCTGCCTCGGAGATGCCCTCCCCTCCCTCCGCAACGGAGCTCGCATCCCAAAGCTTCGTGCAGATAGCCGCCGTCTCCCGCAGGGAGGATGCGGACCTGCTCCTGTCAGCGCTCAAAAAACGAGGCTACACCGGCTTGGTCCGCCAGCAGACCCAGGACAAGCTCCTCCACATCCAGGTCGGCCCCTTCCCCACAAAGAAGGACGCCGAAGCCATGCGACAGCGGCTGATCACCGACGGTTACAACCCCATCATCAAATAGGCAGAGGCTTCATCTCTTCAGGAAGCGCCCGCCCCAGCGCATCCCTCACCGCCGTCATCAACTCTTCGCGGGTCGCGTAGTCTCCCGGCAGAATCGCGGGCAGAAGCTCCACCGTCGCAGATCCTGGATACACGGCAAAGCTGCCCTTTCGCATCATCCCCTGAGTCCCCGAGATCGCCACCGGAACGATCGGCGCCTGCGTCTCCCGGGCCAGGAAGAACGGTCCCTTCTTGAAGCTCGAAAGCCTTCCCGTCAACGATCGCGTCCCCTCCGGAAACACCACGATGTGCAAACCCAGTCCCAGCGCCTCCGCCGCCGCACTCACGCTCCGCTGAGCCGCCTCTCTGCTGTGGCTCCGCTCCACCGGGACAAACTTCGCCATGCGCATCGCCGTTCCCAGCAATGGGATCCTCATCAGCTCCCTCTTCAACAGAACGGAGCTCCTCCCCGGCAGCACCGGCAAAACCACCGGCGGGTCCAGGTTCGAGACGTGGTTGCACATAAAGATGCATGCCCGGTTCACCGGCACGTTCTCCAGCCCCTCCACCCTTACCCGGATCCTGCCCGCCCGAAGACCCGCCCGGATAATCCTCATGGCCAGCCGGTAGAGCGGTCCTATATCCCCCACAACAAACGAGTACGGGATCCCCAGTACCGCCGCAGGCAGCCCCAGCGATACAAACACCAGAACGATCTTGAAGGTGGCAAACACGTCCTAAACCCTGAGCCCGATCAGCAACACCTCAACGCACCTCGACCGACGCCTGCGCAGCCGCCAGCGCCTTCGGCAGCTTCTCGTAGATACCGCCGAAACCGCCGTTTGAAAGAATCGCCACGACGTCCCCGGCCTTCAGCTGGGGAACGATCTCCGCCACAACCGCGTCGGCATCCACAACCGAGCTCGCCGGTACACCCGCCGCCGTCAGTCTCGCGACCAGGTTGTCCGGCTTCAGCCTCTCTCCGATCGGTATGCTCTCTGACTTAAACACCGACGCCAGCACCACACGGTCCGCCAGCGACAGGCTCTCCACCAGCGCCCCTTCAAAGACATTCCTCCGCAGCGTGTTCGACCTCGGCTCCAGCACCGCCCATATCCTTCGCCCCGCGTATCCATCCCGCAGCGCCCGCAGCGTCTCCCGGATCGCCGTCGGGTGATGCGCGAAGTCGTCGATAATCGTCACGCCGCCCACCTCCGCCCGCACCTCCAGCCTCCGCTTCACGCTCCGAAAGCTCCCCAGCGCCTCTACAATCGCCTCCGTCGCAATCCCCTGGCCCGCTGCCAGTGCGGCCGCCGCGGTCGCGTTCAACGCATTGTGCTCACCCGCCATCGGCAGCGCGATCTCCGCGAACAATTCACCTTCCCGCATCAGCCTCCATTGCGTCGACGGCCCTTGATGCTGAAGCCCGGTAATCTGCCACGTCGAGTCCTTCCGGAATCCATACCGTTCCACCGCGCAGAACGCCATCGAAACGCATTCGGTCACATTCTCGCTTCCATCAAATGCCACCAGCCGCCCACGCCTCGGTATCAGGTTCACCAGTCGTTTGAACGCCGTCTTCACCGCCTCCAGATTCGCGTAGATATCCGCGTGATCGAACTCCACATGCGTCAGAATCGCGGCGTCCGGAAAGTAGTGCAGAAACTTGGGTCCCTTATCGAAAAAAGCCGTGTCGTACTCATCGCCCTCAATCACAAACGGCTTCGTCGGCCTCACCCGAAAGCTGCTCCCGAAGTTCTCCGCCACGCCCCCGATCAGAAACGATGGCGCCAGCTCCGGCCTTCGCTGAGACGCCACCTCGTAGATCCACGCCAGCATGCTCGTCGTCGTCGTCTTCCCGTGCGTCCCCGTCACCACCAGCGGCTCACGACCCAGAAGAAACTCGTCGTGAAGAATCGACGCCATCGACGTAAACGGAATGCGGTGGTCGAGCACGTATTCCAGCTCCGCGTTCCCCCGCGAAATCGCATTTCCCACCACCACCAGGTCCGGCCTGGGTTGCAGGTTGCGTAGGTCGTACGGCTGCATCACCCGGATCCCAAGCCCCTCCAGCAGATCGCTCATCGGCGGGTACGAGGCCGCATCCGATCCGGTAATCCGGTGCCCCCGCACCAGCAGCATTCCCGCCAGCGAGGCCATGGCAGTCCCGCAGATCCCAATAAGGTGAATGTGTCTTCGAGTGAACATCGTCTCCGCAACCGGGCTAAATCGTCACAGCCCCATCGAGGAAGTGTACCCGCGCTTCCAGTGGATCGCTGCAATCCAGCCGGACGCTTACCCCAAGCGGTACCGTCAAGTTCGGTCCATCCAC
The DNA here is from genome assembly GCA_963719405.1 of uncultured Acidobacteriaceae bacterium. Taxonomy (GTDB): domain Bacteria; phylum Acidobacteriota; class Terriglobia; order Terriglobales; family Acidobacteriaceae; genus Edaphobacter. The sequence goes on along the minus strand of OY970381.1, from coordinate 1,631,787 downwards.
ATGCCCGCATCGCAGCCCGATCGCAATCGGTCCCGCAAACTCCCCCAGACCATGCAGGACAGCCGCCTCCAGCAGCTCCATCTGTTCTGCCGGTACGCACTGCCGCATATCTCCCAGCACAATCCCCGTCACCCCCGCGAGCAGCCCCGCATACCGCAGATGCACCAGCATCCGATCCCACTGGTACGGCTTCGTCCCGATGTCCTCAAGAAACAGAACCCCGCGGTACGGTCGAGCCGCATATGGAGTCCCCATCCCCTCCGCCAGGATCGACAGGCACCCTCCCCGAAGCGGCCCCTCCGCAACTCCCGGACGCAGCACCCGTAGACCCTCTTCCGCTCCCGCCGACCAGGGATTCGCCTCCATCAGACTTCGCTGCCAGCTCCCTCGGTCCACCCCGCCCTCACGCCCGAAGTCGGCCGCCACCATCGGCCCGTAGAACGTAACCAATCCCGTTCTCTCAAGAAACCACGTCTGCAACGAGGAAATGTCGCTGTACCCCACAAACACCTTTGGGTGGGCCCCGATCAGTTCAAGATCGATCAGCGGCAGCAGCTCCGCCGTCCCCCAACCGCCCCGCGCGCACACAATCCCGTCCACCCCCGGATCAGCGAACGCCGCATGGAGATCCTCCACGCGCTCCCGCGCCGACCCTGCATAGTAAAGCGGTCCCGACGCCAGCGCATGTGCGCCAAGGCTCACGCGAAACCCCATCGCCCGCAGCTCCGCCACGCCCTTCGCCACCAGCTCCGGCTTAGCGGCGCTCGCCGGAGAAATAACTCGGAGGTGCGCCCCCGCCCGCAGCGCCCGCGGCCTTTGCAGTTCCGGTCCCGTCACACTCAAGCCTCCGTCGCCTCGCCCGTGCAGATAATCTCGGCGGGTCCCGTCAAAAGCATCTCCGCCGGGTTCGAGGCCCAGACCACCCGCTGCGCTCCGCCTTCCGCAGTCGCCGTAAGCTCGCGCGCCGCACCGCGCAACACCATCGCCGCAGCCGAAGACGCACACGTTCCCGTTCCCGAAGACGTCGTCGGCCCGCATCCGCGCTCAAAGATTCGGAACTCGATACTGTCCTCCGACCTCACCCGCACAAACTCCACGTTTGTCCCATGCGGAAACAAGGGGTTCACGCTGATAGCGCCCCCAAGCTCCTGCCACGTCTTGCCGTAGGCGCTGAAGTCATCCGCCTCGACAAAGATCACGAAGTGCGGATTCCCCACGTTCACCATCGCCCCTTTTACCTCACCCACCCCCGGCAGCACGATCGTCCTCGGCATCACCCGCGGAACCCCCATCCCTCCTTCGATCGTGTAGAGGCTCCCCCGCCGCTCCACTAGGCGGCAGGTCCTCGTCCCGCCGTGAGTCTCAAACGACACATGCTCGATCCCCTCGCTATGCGCCAGCCATGCCGCCACACACCGCGTCCCGTTGCCTGAAAGCTCCGCCTCACTCCCATCGGAGTTGAACAGCCGCAGACGATATCCGGATCTCCGGTCGATGTACTCGACCCCGTCCGCGCCAACGCCCGTGTTCCGTGCGCAAAGTCGCTGTGCCAGCGCCGCGTGTCTCATGCCCGCGTGGCCGTCCTCGACCACCAGAAAATCATTGCCGCAGGCGTGCGCTTTAACGAAAGGGATCATGCTTCGTCTACTCTATCCGACACTCACCGGGCCGGCGTCTCCACGCCCCGTGTTCCGTACCGGTCTGATCGATACACCCGCGCACACGGCTGTCCCGTCGTGCAGAGCACCGTCAACTCCGTAAGCCCGTCCCTGTTCTCCGCCAGCACCTTCGATACCGGATCTCCCGCCATCGCGATCACGTAAGCAGCCTTGTCCGCCGGCGCGGCCAGCGAAGCCTTCCAGCTGTCATAGTCACTCTCGCTCAGAACCTGCTTCAACGGAATGCCAGCCTGTTGCAGCGCGCCAATGTGATCCGAGGTCGACATCAAAATCGGCGCACCCGCCGGTATCGCCTTCAGCTCACGCGCCAGCGCCGTCTCAAACGCCACCCGCGTCCTCGCATTCACCATCCCTTCCTTCAGGACCAGCGGAACCTGGTACATCATCGCGATCGAGTTCAGTACCGCCAGCGACACCGAGACCGGAAAGAGCAGCCGAGCCGCGAGCGGAGCCGCGCTCTCCAGCCTCCTCTGCATGCCTTCCCCCGCCACCGCCCCAAACAGCGCCAACGCCGGCAGCAGCTCCATCCCATACCGCGCGTTATAAAACGAGTGCGGGTAAAGCTGCGGAATAAAGATCGGCACCGACCCATACGCCACCGAGTACACGTAGAAAGGAAGCGGGACCCACAGCAGCAGGGAAGCGACCTCCACCCGCCGCCGAATCGTCACCCACAAACCCGCCAACGCCGCCGCCATCAGCAGAAATCCGGTCTCCCACGTTGCCGCATCCACCTGCGCCGTTCGCGTGTAGAACAGCAGAGCCCACGCAGGATTATGCCATCCGCGATAATGCTTCGACCCCGGAGGAGACGTCCTCTTCTCGATCGCCGCCGCCGAATATGGACCCCGGAGAAAGTCCAGCCAGTCATGGTAAAAATGCTGGTTGTAAGCCAGCCACCCCAAGGGAGCAGCCACGGAGATAATCGTGAACACCGCGAACGCGCCCCTGAGCTGAACCCACATCTCGCGTCGCCGGTACATCTCCCGGGCGAGCACACACCAGGCCGCCGCTCCCAGGATCCATCCGTCGTAACGCGTGTAAACCGCAGCCGCAACCAGCAGACCGACGCCAACCAGCAGACGTCTCGATCGCCCCGCCGCTCCGCCCCTCATGGCCCCCACACACTCCACCGTCAGCAGCGTCAGCCAGACGATCACCGCCAGAAACAGCGGCTCCGTCATCGCCGTCGTCGAAAGAAACAGCAGGTTCGGATTCAACGCGAAAAACACCGTCGCCACAATCGCCCAGCGCTGCGAAAGCAGCCTTCTCCCCAGGCGGAAGAACCCGATCACCGCGAGCACGTAGCAGATCAACGACGGCCACGCCCCCGCCATGCCGTTCTGCCACCACTCCATCTTCCAGATAAACGGCAGCATGATCACATGCGACAGCGGCAGCCACACGCCGCCCAGCTGCACCAGCCCCGGATTGCGGGAGTCGAAGATCCGCCGCGCAATCCCCAGGTGGGCGACAGCATCGCCGTACAACAGCATGTAACCACGCGAGTAGCAAACCAGGAGAGCCACAAACCCGAGTACCACCGCGCCCAGCGCAACCGGCAGAGTCTCCTCCCGGCTCGCTCCTCGCCCCGGCCCGGCGGCCGCTCTCGCCCGTCCCGGCTGGGGCCGGCTCAGAACGCCCTCGCTCCTTGCCCGGGCCGACCGCACCCGGCCGTTACTCCCGCGCGAAGCCAAGGTGTGAGATCTCCTGGAACAACCTGAACCGGTCCTCAATCTCCTGCTTCGTCACCGCCTGCAGCCGCTCCGTCCCAAACCGCTCCACCGCAAACGATCCCATCACGCCGCCGTAAAACAACGCCCGCTGAAACACCTCCGGCGTCATCCTCTGCTGCGACGCCACGTACCCGTAGAACCCGCCCGCGAACGAGTCCCCGGCACCCGTCGGATCAACCACCTCCGCCATCGGCAGCGCCGGCGCACGGAACGGATGCAGCTTCGGCGTACCCGGAAACGAGCGCTCGCTGAAGAACGCCGTCGCCCCGTACTCGCCGTGCTTGATCACCAGCGACCTCGGCCCCTTCGACATGATCTTGTCCGCCGCCTTCACCAGGTTGTGCTCCCCAGAGAGCATTCGCGCCTCGCCATCGTTGATCAGCAACACGTCGAGCTCATGCAGCACCTTCAGCAGGTTCTCCCGGTGGTCCGCGATCCAGTAGTTCATCGTGTCGCCGCAGACCATGCGCACCCCCGCCATCTGCTGCCGAACCCGCAGCTGCAGCACCGGATCGATATTCGCCAGGAACAGAAACTCTGAGTCGCCGTAGGCCTTGGGGATCTTCGGCGAAAACGTGCTGAAGACATTCAGGTCCGTGCCCAGCGTCTTCGCCTCGTTCAGACTTCCGCTGTAAGAACCCGTCCAGTGAAAGCTCAGTCCATCCGCTCTCTCGATGCCCCGCGTATCGATGCCCCGGTTCGTCAGAACCGCCTCATGCTCGGCCGTGAAATCCTTCCCGACCACAGCGATCACGCGCACATCCGTAAAGTAGCTGGCGGCCAGCGCAAAGTGCGTCGCCGCTCCTCCAAGGCAATGATCCACTGACCCGTGCGGGGTCTCGATGCTATCAAACGCCACAGAACCTACAACCAGTATCGACATGAAACTCCTTCAACTCGCTTGGTGCGAAAGCCCGCTACCTTGGCCGCCGGCCCTTCGCTCTCCTTACAGATACTTCTTCAGTAACAAACTCAGCCGCTCACGCGTCTCCGTCGGAATCGCGCTCCGGTCCGTCAGAATCGCGTACTTCAGCGCCGTCGTGCATCCGCACGTCCTCTCCGTCGGCATCGCCGCAACCGCCGCCCCCACCACCTTGCCGGCGTTCTCGGCATTCTGGTGCAGCACGGCCACCACCTGGTCGACCGTCACATCGTCGTGCCCCTCGCGCCAGCAGTCGTAGTCCGTCACCATCGCCATCGTCGCGTAGCAGATCTCCGCCTCCCGGGCCAGCTTCGCCTCCTGGAGGTTCGTCATGCCGATTACGTCCGCGCCCCAGCTCCGGTACAGGTTGGATTCGGCCCTGGTCGAAAACTGCGGGCCCTCCATGCACACATACGTCCCGCCCCGTTTGCCGACAACCCCAACCTCGACACATGCCCTCTCGAACGCCTTCGCCACCGTCCCGCACACCGGGTCTCCAAACCCCACATGCGCCACGATCCCGTCGCCAAAAAACGTCCCATTCCGTGCAAACGTCCGGTCGATAAATTGATCCGGAATCACAAAGTCAGTAGGCTTGTGCTCCTCCTTCAGCGACCCCACGGCCGACACCGATAAGATCCGCTCCACGCCCAGCGACTTCATCGCAAAGATATTCGCCCGGAAGTTGATCTCGCTCGGCAGTATTCGGTGTCCCTTTCCATGCCGCGCCAGAAAAGCCACCCTCCGGCCCTCCAGCTCGCCCAGCGCCAATACCTCCGAAGGCTCGCCGAACGGCGTCTCCACCCGCTCCTCCCGGACGTTGCTCAAACCGGGCATCGCATACAACCCGCTTCCACCGATAATGCCAATCTCAGCCTTCAGCAAACCTGGTACTCCCTCGTTCGACTCGACTTGTGCGCTCGTCCTTAAGCATATCCCGCAAGCGAAAGCCGTGCGAAAACTCCGCCCCCTAAAGCTCCTCCCCATCAAACCGCATCGCGGCTTCTCTCTCTTCCTCCACGAACTTCCTGCCCGCCACTCGCCACAAGATGGGATACTGGCTAAGGGAAGAGACCAGCCAATGTCAGCAGCTCAGCCGCACGATCCATCCAGGTCCGTCGCCAGAAACGTCCTCGGCCAGCCCCTCGCCACCTGCGGCTGCGACCCCATGACCGGCTTCTTTCGCGACGGCTGCTGCAACACCGGCCCCGACGACCTCGGCGTTCACACCGTCTGCTGCGTCGTCTCTGCCGACTTCCTCGCCGCCTCCAAGCGCCTGGGCAACGATCTCTCGACGCCCATGCCCCAGTACGGCTTCCCCGGCCTCAAGCCAGGAGACCGCTGGTGCGTCTGCGCCGCCCGCTGGCTGGAGGTCCTTGAGGCCGGCGCCGCCTGCCCCATCCTCCTCGAAGCCACGCATGAGAACACCCTCCGCATCGTCCCCTTCGAGCTCCTGATCCAGCACGCCATCATCCCCGATCAACTGCACTAGATCCTGCAGCACTCCGCGCCCGGTCGCCCCGTCTCACCGTCCCGCTGCTCGGTCCCCGCGCGAGCCCTCGTATCCCTTGCCGCCACGCTTCAAAAACAAGGAATCCTCCGCCTCGGCTCGCTTTTTCGTTGACATGCGTCCCTGCCTGGCACACCGTAGAAGTACTACATAAAACCAGGTTTCAGCCGTTCCTGAACCGCTTCGCCGCCATCGCGGCAAATTAGGTCGTATCAGGGATCATCCTTATCTGCCTTCCGTTCACTCTTTCTCTCTCGTCCGTCTGCTACGGGCAACCTCCAAGGAGCACCTCCACCGTATGTCCATCCCGTCCTCTCCCAAGCGTCTCCTCTCCCTCGCCGCCTGTTGTCTCCTCTCCGCCTCGGCCCTCACCTCGGCCTTCGCGCAGAACGCCGCCCTCGGCAACATCGCCGGCATCGTCCGCGATGCCTCAGGCGCAGTCGTTCCCGGAGCCCCCGTCGTCGTCAGCAATCTCGGAACCGGCGCGTCCCGCACCCTCACCACAGACTCCGAAGGCCACTATGCCGCCACCTTTCTGCAGCCCGGCCAGTACGAGGTCGTCCTCGGCGGCGGCGCCTTCGGCAAAGTCGATCAGAAAAACGTAGCCGTCACCGTCGGCAGCACCATCACCGTCGACGCCGACCTCCCCAACGGGAGCGTCTCCACCGACGTCCTCGTCACCTCCGACGCCCCCCTGCTCGAGACCGACAAGGTCGAAGCCTCGCAGACCGTCTCCGAAGTCCTCGTCACCAACCTCCCCGTCAACGGCCGCCGCTTCGATAACTTCGTCCTCCTCACCCCCAACGTCGTTCCCGACGGCAACACCGGCCTCATCAGCTTCCGCGGTATCTCCGGCATCTACAACTCCAACCTCGTCGACGGCGCCAACAACAACCAGGCCTTCTTCTCCGAGGCCCGCGGCCGCTCCATCGGTGCGCCCTACGTCTACCCCATCGACGCCATCAAGGAGTTCTCCTCCGAGAACGCCGGCTACTCCGCCGAGTTCGGTCAGGCCGCCGGCGGCGTCATCAACGCCATCACCAAGTCCGGTACCAACTCCTTCCACGGCGACGTGTACGAGTACTACCGCACGCCCGGCTTCAACGCCATCGATCCCCAGACCAAAACCAAGCCCGTCAAGGTCCAGCACCAGTTCGGCGCCTCCGTCGGTGGCCCCATCATCAAGGACAAGCTGTTCTTCCACTTCACCTACGATGGCTACCGCAAGGTCACGCCCATCACCTACCAGAGCGGCTATGCGAGCGCGACCCAGAGCGTCAACGATCTCACCGCTCTCTGCGACGGCCGCACCACCGGCTACCTCACCCGCGGCTCAGGCTCCGCCGCCGTCATCTATCCCAGCGTCATCCCCGGCGTCACCGCCGCCCAGTGCTCCTCCGCCGTCAGCTTCCTGCAAACCAAGCAGCTCGGCACATTCGGCCGCAACGTCAAACAGGACATCTTCTTTCCGCGGCTCGACTACCAGCTCACCCCCAGAACCCACCTCTCCACCACCTTCCTTTGGGAAAACTTCCACCAGCCCAACGGCTACAACACCTCCACCACCGTCACCAGCGGCGGCGTCAGCCAGAACGGAACCGCCGACTTCCACGAGCGCTTCCTCGTCGTCAACGCCGAGTCCCTCGTCTCCGCCCGCGCAGCCAACGTGGTCCACTTCCAGTGGTCGCGCGATCTTGAGACCGACAGCACCAACTCCGGCGGCCCCGCCATCGGTCTCACCGGCATCGCCGCCTATGGCGAAACCAACGCCCTCCCACGCGGCGCCTTCCCCGACGAGCACCGCTGGCAGATCACCGACATCTACTCCCTCACGCTCGGTAAGCACGCTCTAAAGATCGGCGCCGACGTCAACCTCATCCACGAGCAGATCCAAAACCTCTTCCAGGGCGACGGCAGCTTCACCTATGGCACCGGAACTCCGGAGTTCAACTTCGCAAACTGGGTCCAGGACGTCTACCAGGTCAACGGCGGACGCCACTACAACTCCTTCACTCAGGTCAACGACCCCGTCACAGGCAAAGGTGCGGACGACTTCTGGAACCAGGACCTCGACGGCTTCGTCGAAGACGCCTGGAAGGTCAGCCCCAAGCTCCTCCTCTCGCTCGGCGTCCGTTACGACGTGCAGCTCGTCCCCCAGCCCGAGCGTCCCAACCTCTCCTCGCCCGTCGCGCAGCTCTATACCAGCACCATCAACAACTACAAAAAGATGATCCAGCCGCGCGTCGGCTTCGCCTGGAACCCGTACGAGAAGACCGTCGTCCGCGGCGGCTACGGCATCTTCTATGGCCTCAACTCCAACTCCACCTACTACACCCAGCGGCGCGAGAACGGCGTCTATCAGCAGCAGTTCAACGTCAACGCCCTCACCAATCCCAACTCGCCGTATGTTCCCGTCGCCAGCCCCGCGATCGGTCAGCCAAACCGCGCCTTCCAGCAGTCCGGCACCTACGCGGCCAACGCCCCGCAGGGCGGCATCCCGGAGTTCACGCCGCCCGGCCCCGCACCCATCAACCAGGTCACTGGAGCTCCAACGCCGGCCGTCAATACCGGCCTCGCCCTTGGAACCATCAGCGCTCGCGGTCTCGACCCCAACTTCAAGAACCCCGAGTCCATGTCGTTCGATCTCACCGTCGAGCAGCAGCTTCCGCTCCACAGCACCCTTACACTCGGCTACGTCGGCAACCGCGGCCTTCGGCTTCCAGTCTTTGTGGATACCAACGTCAACCCCGCATCCGCAGTTCTCAACAACTACGCCTTCCTGCCCGCAGGCGGCACACCGCAGATCATCTCCGTCCCCTTCTACACCGCTCGCCTCAGCCCCACCACCGGCTCCGTCCTTACCGGCTTCTCTGAGGTCAACAGCAACTACCACTCGCTCGTCGCCACCGTCCGCAAGCCCATCAGCCACGGCATCGAGATCCTCGCCAACTACACCTGGTCCAAGACCATGGATGGTGGGCAGGTCTCCGGAGTCAACGGCACCTTCAACGGCACCGACACCCCCATCGACCCCTTCGCCAGCGGACGCAGAAGCGGACGCAACGCCGAGTACGCCCGCTCCGATCTCGATGAGCGCGGACGCTTCGTCGGCTCCGTCGTCGCCTCACCCACCATCGATCGGATCGTTGAGAACAGGTTCGCCCGCTACGCCATCAACGGCTTCACCGTCTCCGGTACCCTCACCGCGCAGACCGGCCAGCCGCTCACCGGCATCATGGCCAGCGGTCCGGTATCGAAGATCGGAGACGGAGGCCTCTCCGGGGCCGAGCTCTCGCTCTTCAACTCCGGCGCAAACGGCCGTGTGCCCGATCAGGTCGCCCGCCGCAACTCCTTCAGCGGACCCGGCATCCACAACGTCGACGCCCGCATCTCGCGCGACTTCACCATCCACGAAAACATCAAGCTCCAGCTCTTCGCCGAAGCCTTCAACATCGCCAACCACAAAAACATCCTCGGCGTCTCCACCAACCTCTACACCTTTGCCCAGCCCGGCGCCGGCATCTGCCCCGCAACCGGAAACAACGGTTGCATCGTCCCGCTGTCCTCGAGCTCACAGCCGTTCGCCACCTCCAACAGCACCTCCAGCGTCCTCTACGGCCCCCGACAGCTCCAGCTCACCGGCCGTCTCTTCTTCTAACAACCAGACCCGCATCCCCTGCCACGGCTCCGATCCACACAGGTCGGAGCCGTTGCTCTTCCTGGATTCGCCACCCGCCACCCCGGTCGGAAGCCTTCCACCCCCGTATCCCCCAAAAGTCGAACACCAAACCCCGCCGCACCCTCTAAACTCAACCTATGTGTGGAATCGTTGGTTACATCGGCCCTAAGTCCGTCGTCCCCGTCATCATGGAAGGCCTTGCCCGCCTCGAGTACCGCGGCTATGACTCCGCAGGCATCGCCGTCGCTGGAGGCCCGGATGGCCTGCAGCTCCGCCGTGCGCCCGGAAAGCTCCGCAACCTCGAAGCCATCCTCCACACCGATCCCGTCCACGGCTCGTTCGGCATCGGACACACCCGCTGGGCCACCCACGGCCGACCCACCGAGGAAAACGCCCACCCCCACCGCGATGGCACCGGAACCCTCGTCGTCGTGCACAACGGCATCGTCGAAAACTACCTCCAGCTCAAAAACGCCCTCATCGCCAAGGGCCACAGGTTCGTCTCCGAAACCGACACCGAGATCATCGCCCATGTCATCGAGGATGAGCTCGATCTGGCCGCAGGCGCCCACGCCGCCAGCTCCGTGAGCCGTCAGGCCTCGCAGCGCTCCGCCGGCACAGCCGACGCCAACACCTCCCAGGCCGTCCTCACCCTCCCCGATACCGGCAGCCCCGCCATCCCCCTCGAAGAAGCCGTCCGCCGCGCCGTCAAGCGCCTCACCGGAGCCTTCGCCATCGGCGTCCTCTCCGCCAACGAGCCCGATAAGCTCGTCGCCGCCCGCATGGGCCCGCCCGCCGTCCTCGGCCTCGGCGAGGGTGAGTACTTCCTCGCCTCCGACGTCCCCGGCATCCTCCACCACACCCGCAATATCTACTTCCTCAACGATGGCGAGCTCGCCGTCCTCACACCCTCCGGCATCCACCTCTCCGACTTCGAGGGCCAGCCCCGCACCCTCACCCCCCACCGCGTCACCTGGGATCCCATCCAGGCCGAAAAGGCCGGCTACAAGCACTTCATGCTCAAGGAAATCAACGAGCAGCCCCGTGCCATCCGCGACACCACCCTCGGCCGCATCTCGCTCGACACCGGCAAAGTCTTCCTCCCTGACATCCAGATCTCCCCCGAAGAGTTCAAGGCCGCCACCCAGATCACCATCGCCGCCTGTGGGACCTCCTGGCACGCCGGCCTCGCCGGCAAGTTCATGATCGAACGCCTCGCCCGCCTCCCCGTCGATGTCGACTACGCCTCCGAATACCGCTACCGCGATCCCATCGCCGACCCCCACGCCATCGGCCTCCTCATCACCCAGTCCGGCGAAACCGCCGACACCCTCGCCGCCCAGGCCGAGCTCATCAGCAAAGGCTCGAAGACCCTCGCCATCTGCAACGTCGTCGGCGCCGCCGTCACCCGCAAGGCCCAGGGCACCATCACCACCAACGCCGGCCCCGAGATCGGCGTCGCCTCCACCAAGGCCTTCACCGCCCAGCTCACCGCACTCTTCGTCCTCGCGCTCCACATCGCGCAGGTCCGCGGAACCATCTCCGAAGCCGAATCCCTCCACCTCGTCACCGAGCTCTCAAAGCTCCCCTCAAAACTCGAAGAGCTTTTGAGGGCAGTAGATGCTCAGTGCCAGCAGCTCGCCAAGATCTTCCACGCCTCGGACGACTTCCTCTTCCTCGGCCGCGGCATCCACTACCCCATCGCCCTCGAGGGAGCCCTCAAGCTCAAGGAGATCTCCTACATCCACGCCGAAGGCTACCCCGCCGGAGAGATGAAGCACGGCCCCAACGCCCTCATCGACGAAACCCTCCCCGTCGTCTGCATCGCCACCCAGGACCCCACCGACCCCTCCTCCGTCCTCAAGTACGAAAAGACCCTCTCCAACATCCAGGAGGTCACCGCCCGCTCCGGCCGCGTCATCGCCATCGCCATCGAAGGCGACACCCACATCACCCAGCTCGTCGAACACACCATCCACATCCCCCAGGCCCCAGAACTCCTCCTCCCCGTCCTCGAAACCGTCCCCCTCCAACTCCTCGCCTACCACATAGCCGTCCGCAGAGGCTGCGACGTCGACCAACCAAGGAACTTAGCGAAGAGCGTTACCGTGGAATAGCTGATTTACCTTGATCCAAACTGCTCTTTTCGATCAAGCTCGTGAAGGTCTTTATCTCGGGGGCTCCGTAAACACGAGCTCACTTGACGAAGATCACTTCACCTGAACTGGGAGCAACGTACCCCGATATGCGAAATCCAAAGAGCTCTGTTCATACGCGGTTCTCGTGCGCTCTCGTCTTCCTCCTGACGACTGCTTCTTTAAGCCAAACTCACAGCGACAAAGCTCAAACGGCCATACCGGTCGCGACCCAATGGACGCTCGAAGCTGCCGGTCCGGTACAACAGGCCGAGATCAATTTCGCTCTGCTCCTAGTCTGCCCGGTCACGAATATGAAGGGTTCCGGCTTCTTGATCGACAAGGGCCTGGTCGTAACGAACAACCACGTCATCGCGGGATGCAGTGCCGATCAAATGCGAGGCCTCACATCTAAAGGAGAGCCGGTTACCTTCTCTAAATCGGCGGTAGACGAAGATGTCGATCTTGCGCTGTTGAGGCCTTCTAAGCCACTAGCTGGCGGCCTACATTTGGCTGCAGGGAAAAAGCCGAAGGTTGGCTCTCAGATGTGTACGTGGGGGTATCCACTGACGTTCAACGGTCCAGCGCCTATTTTGAGCACCGCGGTCCTGGCCGGCTTCACCGAAGACGGTACGGGCGCAAAAAAGGTAAAGCACTTGATCTTAAACGGCGCGATCAATCCGGGGAATTCTGGAGGGCCCATCTTTGAAGTCGGTAGTAATGCCATCGTGGGAATCGTCGTGGCGAAGTTTTTACCATATAGTCCCGAGGTCCAAAGAAACATCACCCTGCTGGCCAACAATCCTCAGACCGCCATCGGAGGTAGCGGCTCAGGAAACTTTACCGGGAAAGATGCACAAGGGAATGAAGTGACGGTGTACCAGTCTCAGGTAGTGGCCATGATCCTGCAAAACTTCTATAACGGAACACAGGTTTCGCTTGGAGAGGGCATTTCAGTAGAAGAACTTAGTTCCTTCCTAGACACTGAGGCTGCTAAACAACTCTGATTACCGCGGGTGGCCCAGGTCTGAGGGGAAACCAGGGCGGGTGGCCCAAGTCCCGGAGTACCCACAAAGTCGGGTGCCCCACGTCCGGACCCTCGGACGTGGGTGTCTCCGAGCCACCACTCATCCGTGGCTCACCCATATGTTCTGAAGCACACACCCGCACACCCTCCTAATTGGTACTTCAGTCCCCCCAAACTCCATCTATCCTGAGCCCATGACGCAAGGCCTCATCCGCTATCAAAAGCAAGGCCACACCCACTTCGTCACCCTTCAGTTGTTATAGCCGCTCCCCCTTACCTCATAACAACCGAAGCCAAACCCCTGTTCGAAGATGCCCTTCGACGAAAAACACCCTTCGCCGCCCCGAGCCTTCCCTCTTGCAGGCATGGCGGCAGCTCCGCCGCACCCGCCAGCCCCAAGTGGCGCAATCACCCTCATCCATCCACTACACTCGAATTAGCCCCCTCGAACCCTGCACGCGATCCGTCGTACCATCTGCATCGGAGGGGTACCTGCCCCAGGTACCCCCACGCTAAAGTGCCTCAATCGAAGACTTTGGGTCCAAAGTACGGGGGGGGAGGGTACCCTACCGAACCGCCACCATATACGGAATCACCCCGCAGCAAACCACGCAGGCGCATAATGGTCCGTCCCCCGGCCCAGCCCCACCATCCCACTGAACTCCCAGGAGACCCCATGCGTCGATCCTCCCGCCGTGCATCCGCCATTCTGCTTCCGTCGCTGCTGACGCCCTTCCTCTTCGCCGCGCACACCCACGTCCCCACACCCAGCACCTGGACCCTCAACCTCGGCGAGTCCGACTTCGGCTCCGGCCCCTCCATGAAGAGCGACGTCTTCGTCATGCTCATCGACACCGAAAAGCGCGCCAAATACACCGACTCCATGGTCGACGGCGACGGCAAGACCTGGAAGTCCTCCTGGAGCGGCCCTGCCGACGGCACCCCTCACCCCATCGTAGGCATGGCCGGCGCCACCTACAGCTCGGACGCCGCCACCGACGTCAGCGTCATGACCCTACCCGACGGCACAGCCATCACCTGCGACTTCTCCCTATCGCCCGACGGGAAGAAGTTCACCAACAAGTGCGTCGCCAAAACGAAGGACGGCAAACAGGCGAACCAGACCATGGTGTACGACCGCACCAAGTAAATCGGCCCGATTTCGCCCACCGGTCAAACGCCGCATGGCCCAATGCACCACCTCCCACTCGGCCCATCCAGCGGCGGGTGCGCCACTCCTCGCAACACCACCGCCACCGGTGTGTTCTTCCACCTCTGCTACACTTCCTCGCACCGGCCCCACGCCCCACCCCGCACCCGCCTACCGATACTCGGGCCCACGCCCATCCCTGAACTCCTCGCGTCACCCCGGAGATAATCGCCCATGCCGACCGCCGCCCTCACCACCCGCGAACTCATCGAGCAGTACATCGAAACCCTCTGCTCCGAACCCAAAACCGACGCACTCATGGACCGCTTCATCGCCGACCCCCACCTCAAGCAGCACATCCGCGAGGCTGAGGCCGCCTTCCCCGGATACACACTGGAGACCCACCAACTCATCACAGAAGGCGACATCGCTGCCCTCCGCGCCACCATCCACGGAACCCATCTCGGCACCTTCGCCGGTGTCCCTGCCACCGGACGCGTGATCAAGGCTCCCGTCATGCTCTTCTATCGCGTCGCCGACGGCCGCATCGCCCAGTTCTGGATGCAACTCGACATCCCCACCATCATGGCGCAAATCACCGGCTGAACTCCCGCCGGCCAGGGCCGCGCCTCGAACCCGAGCCGGCCGCCCCGTTCAAGCGAGCACCCCCGTCATCAGTGGGACATCCTCCGTTTCGGAGCCGAACCGCCGCGCCCCACATACTCAAACGGCCCACTCACCGCCAACCTGCGCCCAATCCGATTCATCTGCCACGCCAGCCCCATCCCAAACAGGGCATCCACCATCCGCGGCCCACCCGCCGGGTTCCTCCCAAGATCCGTCACCGGAGCCACCACGACCCGCAGTGCCAGCGCCGCCCCCGAGCTCCCCGTCCCCAGCGGCACACTCACCGCAAACGCCAGATAGGCCAGCGCCACCGCCATCACCTGCAACGGCCACCCTCCATAGCGCTCCGATCCCGCCCGCACCGCCGTTCCCACCACCACCCCGCCCAGCAGCGCCACCGGCGTCTCCAGATACGTGCGGAGGTTATAGGACTGTTCACCTATATCGATCATCGCGATCAGCGCCCACGCACCGGCCTGCAGCAGCGCCGTCGCCACCGCCGCAATCACCCCAAACCGCATCCCCCGCCACAGATCCTCCCTCTCCTCCGCGTCCGCCTCTCTCCTCCGCTCCTCCGCACATGCCCCGCACACCACGTCACCATCCACTCGCCAGTAATTCCGCGCCAGCACCTCCCGGCAACCCCGGCAAACCTCGATCGTCTCCCGCCCCAGAAACTCCAAGCTCCACCTCCCGCACTTCCCCCACCACCCCTTAGGATGAAATCAACATCCCCTTGCAACCAAGCAACATCCCCGATCACAACGTGTACAGCTCCGGGCAGATGGGCTCAACACCCATCCCAGGCGCCAGGCCAGACGCAGCTCTCCACTCCTCGCAGCCCCGCCGCGATGGATCGGGTCCTTCGCCCGCAAGGGGCGGACCACCCCAGATCTAGCCCCAGGCCTTCCCCATCCCTTCCAGGCCAGCCTTCTCAAGATCCTCCGGCGACATCACCGGGTGCAGCCCCACATCAGCGTTAAACTGCAGAAACCACGGCTCGGCAAACCTCGGAATATCCGAGGCCGCAGCGACCTCGACCACCAGAATGCAGCTCCGCCTTCCCCCGTATTCCGTAAAGTAGGCCGCCTCCGGCCTCTGCTGCCCAAGAATCTTCTTGATCGTCTCCCCCGCCGAGCCCTGCCTTACCGCGGTGTTGAAGCCCTCAACTGGAAAACTGACGTGCATGATCATGCGCATGGCAACGCTCCTGCCGCCAGCCTCGGGCCAGCGGATCAATCCAACCGGAGCCCAACAGAAGCAGAAAAACTACCGCCGGCACACCTCCGTCGTCAACTCATTCCCGCCCGGTGTACTGCCTGTCCCAGCCGGGACAACAAGGTGTATAGTTCCGGCTGTTCCAGAAACATGGGCCTGATTTCACCTTAGATCGACAAGGAGAAACCCATGAAATTGAAAGCCCTCGCACTCTCTCTGGCGCTTTGCTTCGCCGGAGCAGCCGTCTCATTTGCCCAGAGTCCACACATGGGAACCTGGAAACTCAACGAAGCGAAGTCAACAGTTGCAGCCGGATCCCAGAAAAATACCACCGTCACCTACGAGGCGCAGGAGGATGGCGTAAAGGTCTCCACCGAGGGCGCAGCGGGTGATGGCACGCCCATGCACACCGAGTGGACCGGCAAATTCGATGGCAAGGACTACCCCCTCACCGGCGACCCCACAGCCGACACGCGCTCCTACAAGACCGTCGACGACCACACGCTGGCCATGGAAAACAAGAAGGAAGGCAAAGTAGTCGCCACCGCCCGCATCACCGTCGCCGCCGACGGCAAGTCCCGCACTGTAGCTCTGCAATCCACCAGCTCAGCAGGCAAAAAGTTATCCGGCACCGCCGCATACGACAAGCAATAGGAGCGCACGGGTGGGACCGGAGGCGTCCCACCCACACTCCCGCTGATCGCGATCTGTAGAAACATCCGCTCCGCGAGGAAGGGACGCCGACACAGAGCACATCAACACGGAACATTCTCCCCACGCTGCCGTACCCACACGCAGCCCCCCGGGAGAAGATCCAACATGCGCAAGCTCCTCACCTCCGCCGTTTTGTCCCTCGTCCTCTCTGCCCCTACCCTCCTCCGATCCCAGGCCGTCACCGCACCCGCAACCGCCCAAACTCCCGCTATCGCCTCCCCCGGCATCCTTCCTCTCGACCAGATCAAATCCCAGGCCCAGCTCGACAGCACCCTGCTGGCGCTTGATACGGCCCTCTTCGACGCCTACAACCGCTGCGATCTCACCAGGTTCTCCTCGCTCGTCGCCGACGACGTGGAGTTCTACCACGACCAGGGAGGCATTACCCTCGGCAGCGCCGCCCTCACCGAGAGCATCCGCAAAAACATCTGCGGCCGCGTCACCCGCCAGCTCACCGCCGGAACGCTCAAGGTCTATCCCATGAAGGACATCGGGGCCGTTGAGATGGGCTCGCACCGCTTCTTCGAAACCGGGAACCCCGTCGCCACTGGCGAAGCCGATTTCGTCCACCTCTGGCTGTACAGGAATGGAGCTTGGAAGGTGAGCCGCGTCCTCAGCTACAACCACCACGCCGCAAAGTAGGCGCGGGACGCTTGGCGCATCCACCCCACCCGACCCGCTAAACTGGAATCGCGGGGAAACCATATGGGCGCCCCCAGGCTGCGCTGCAAACTGAGGTACCCACCTAAGCCACCTGCTTCGAAGACTTTGCAAAAAGTACGGGGGGGGGGGAGGGTACCCGTGCTCCGCCCGCCTTCGCCCACACTACCCGCAGGTTGTATTTCCACCAGGCCCTTCGGAGGCGGAACATGGCCCGAGGTCAAAGGCCCGTGTCGCTCTGCAACAGACTCCCCGTCACCCTGTTCGCTCTCACCCTCGCCTTCACCCAGGTCGCACGCGCCCAGACCTGCACCGAGCAGAAGGAGTCGCCCACCCAAACCGTCTCCGCGGCCGACCTCCGAATACCCCGGCACGCCTGGAAGCACTTCGAAAACGCCCGCTCCGCGAGCCAGCGCAACCAGCCGGCAGTCTTCGAGCGCGAAACCGCGCTTGCCCTCGCGGCCGCGCCGCAGTTCGCTGAGATCTACCTCCTTCGCGCCGCCCACGAGGTGCAGGCCGGTCACTACGAGGCAGCCTTCGCCAACGTCTCCACCGCCCGGCAGATTCAGCCCAACCTCCCCTGGTCAGGCGTCCTGGTCGCAGGCGCGTTGAACCAGCTGCATCGCTACGACGAGGCGGCCGCCGAGCTCGACCGCGGACGCGGCGACGAGCTCGGTAGTTGGCAGGAAAAGTTTGAACGCGCCCGGGCAGAGATCGGCCGCCGCAACACCGTCGCCGCCCTCCACTGGAGCGAGCTCGCCGTAGCTGCCGCACCCGTAGGCTGCACCGACGCCCGGCTCGTCCGGGCCAATGCCCTTCAGCTCGCAGGACGCTCCCCGGACGCGCTCCGCGAACTGGAAACCTTCCTCGTCGAAGATCGACGGCAAGGACAGGGAACCAGCCACGCCGACGTTCAGGCTGCGCTCGACCGTACACGTCTCTCCGCCCAGCAACAACAAGACCGCGGCCTCCTAGCCGTGAACTAGTTCACCGCCCTGCGGTGCGATGTGAGCCGCTGTGGCAGAAGATCTTGCGAGATGAAGACCGACGCAAGGGTGCGCTGTCCGATACCTCCCTCTTGCCTCAAACTGTTGATCACGAACAACCCGGGCACCCGGTTTTCACTCTGATGAACAGCACAGGGACTTGAGTCCTGGAATTTGAACGACAAACATGTCAGCACCGGGCCCCCTAAATTTCAACAACTAAGGAGTACGTGGATGTTCATCATCTGGTGGATCATCGTAGGTCTAATCGCCGGTTTCATTACAGGAAAGCTCATGAAGGGCTCCGGCTTTGGCACAATCGGCGATATCGTCGTTGGAATTGTGGGCGCCATCGTTGGCGGCTTCATCATGCGTTCGCTTGGATATGCCGGTCAGGGAGGCCTTCTCTACACCATCCTGGTCGCTGTCGTGGGTGCTGTACTCCTCACTCTGCTCCTGCGTCTTGTTACTGGAAATAGGTCTCGAAATCTCTAAGGGTTCCAATATGCGAAGCTCTGGCTCATCGCTCTCCTGGGGCGACGAGCCAGAGCCGCATTCCTCTTTGTGGAGCAAGAGAGCTAGGACGGCTACCCGCACCTAAGAAAAAGGACGTGGATGCCGATAGAATCGGAGGACGAGAAGTCCTTCAACTGTGACAAACACTGTTTCTGTAGCCATTGTGGCCCATAATGAGGGCGAAAATCTTGCTCGAACCCTGGCCAGCGTGGCCTGGGCCGATGAAATCATTCTGATTGACTCCGGTTCAACCGACAATACTCTGGACATTGCGAGGCAGTACAACGCCAGTGTGTATCAGGAGACGTGGAAGGGATACGGCGGTCAGGTAAACTCTGCCCTCGATAAATGCAGCCATCCCTGGATTCTCAACCTAGATGCAGATGAGGTTGTTACGCCTGAGCTGGCACGTGAGATTCAATCCCTGCTGGCGGGTGACCCTCCTTTTCAAGGCTACAGCGTTCCAAGGTTGAACCTTATCTTCGGACGATGGATGCGGCACGGCGGACTTTACCCTGACCGTAAGCTGCGCCTCTTTCGTCGCGGATTCGCAAGACTCCGAGAGGACACGGAGCCACATGCTACCCCTAAAGCGACAGGACCGATTGGTCGCCTTGGTGCCGGAGATCTCCTTCACTTCCAATACCCCACCCTAGACTCCTACATTGAACACATGCATCGGTATAGTACGGCGAGTATTCCGCTGATGGTCTCGCGGGGGAAGACCAGCCTGACGACCCCAGTTTTCCTTCGCAACACGATCCTGAATCCAGCACTTACATTTCTTTACAACTATATCTTTCGCCTGGGATTTCTGGATGGTTTGGAAGGCCTGACGTTTCACCTGAACCACGCTCTCTACATAAACTGGAAGTACGTCAAAGCAAGAGCGTGGGCTGAGCAAGCACGGGCACTTAGGGCTTCACAGAACATCTAAATTTAGGTACTCCGCCACGTTATGTGGACTTGGAGCAAACAAACAGAAGAGTTGAGATCGAATGAAGAGATTTCGTACCGCAGTCTTGGCGGCCACTGTGACGCTTGCGTCTGTTATGCCTTCTATCGCCCACGCGCAAGCGACGGCTGCAGCCACTGCCACGCAACAGCTCGCGCTTTCGGCTTTTGGCGGAGGCACCGGGACCTACACGAATCTACTGGGCGGAAGAAATCTTGGGATAACAGCGGGGGCGGATTTAGCGTTCATGAGCTTTCATCGCTACCGTCCGGTCCTCGAATTTCGCGCTACTTATCCCGTGCACAAAGGGCAGCTCGACGCCCAGAAGAACTTCCTGGGAGGAATCAAGGTGGAGCGGGACTTCGGACGCCTTCACCCGTATGCAGACTTCCTCGTAGGCCGAGGCCAGATCGACTACCAGAGAGGCGGTTTCCAGGTAGGGAGCTTCCTGTTCCTCTCCTCAACCTCGACCGTATTCTCGCCCGGGGTTGGGCTGGACTACGACGTAACCCCAAACTGGGCGATCAAAGGCGACTTCCAGTACCAATACTGGGATGTTCCGTTCGCAACCTTGAACGGGGGTCCGGCGCCGGTCACCTTTATCACAACTCCGGGGGGGATCTTTCAGGAGGCCACGACTGGAACGCTGCATCCAAAGGTGATGACTTTAGGGGCAGTGTATCGCTTCGACTTCAATCACCACTATCATCTCCCGAGGCGTCAACGTTCACAGGAGAGCCGGCGCGCTACAGATTGAACAGCTCTCGCAGTCGCTTGGTCTGAGATCGACTCACAGGAATCTCCGTCTTCTTGGGATCGTCCATGCGAAGTTGATAGCTCGACTTGAACCAAGGCACAACCTCTCGAATGTGCTGGATGTTGACCACGAACGATCGGTGAGCTCGCCAGAAGGCCTCTGGATCGAGCTGGTCCATCAACTCCTCAAGCGTCCTGCAGTTGGAGAGGCCCTCCACGCCGGAGCCGACCACGCTGATCGCACCACCATCGATGGATGCAAAGCAGATCTCCTTCTGGTCCACAAGCATGAGCCTGTTCAGGGATCGCACGACCACCTTCCCAGTCTGAACGGAGCGGCCATGAGCCTGTTCGCCCACCAAGCGAAGAAGGGCATCCAGCTTTGCCTCTGTTCCGACCTCGCCTGCACCCGCTGAGAGATCTGCCTGCCCGGTGATACGCTCCCGAGCCTTTTCGATCGTTCTTTTGACTCTGCTCTTTTCGAACGGCTTCAGCAGGTAGTCGACCGCGTTTACCTCAAAGGCGCGCACGGCATATCGATCGTATGCAGTTGCAAAGACCACCTGCGGCAGCCTGATCCTTCGGTCGAGCAGCTTCTTCAACACTGCGAAGCCGTCCAAGCCGGGCATTTGGACATCCAGAAATAACAGATCGGGGTTGTGAGTACGAATCAGTTCGACCGCCTCAATGCCGTTCGAGCCCTGGGCAAGAACATTGACGTCCCCACTGTCTTCAAGCAGGTATTGAAGTTCCTGTCGGGCAAGGGGTTCGTCGTCGATGATGAGCGCTGTTATCGGCATGCTCGCAGCTAGTCACTATACGCGCGGAGTCGGGCGGGGGCGCCATCCTGCGCCAGATCGTGACCGCAACGCGTGCAGTAGACATCCGTGATCTGAACACCGCGGAAGCACTGGCCGCAGACCGGAGCCATCTGAAACTGGCATTGCGGACAGAAGTGGAAGCTCGAGGCGATCTCCGTGCTGCAGTGCGGACAACGGGAGAGCAGTGGCTGCCGCATGAGGAAGTAAACTACGGCCCCGACACCGCCCGGCATGAGGACGACGATCAGCATCCAGATCCCTGGCGACATGTTGCGTCGCTTCACGTCCCGGCTGACATAGCCAACCAGAAGCACATAGCTCGAAAACAGGGTTCCCCATGAGTACCCCATGAGAAGCCGCATGGGCAGCATTTCATGCTTGTGGTGTGGCATGACCACATGAAAGAGGTACTGCACAGCTCCGAAGACGATGACGGAGAGGATTACCGACCATGCGGGGATCACGCTGAGGTCGTCCGCTCGACCGCGCTCAGCCTCACGGTTTTCAACTCTTTGCCGAAGAATGCTCATTGCGCCGACTCGTTGCCCGAAGCGATACGGTTTCGTTTGAACCACACCATTGTGAGGAGGGCGGCAGACACGGGAAAGAACCACAGGAGAAACACAAGCATCTGGTCGCTGGCATCCGGGATTCCGGTGGGCGACAGATCGGTTTGTGCGAGAGCGTTCCAGGCTCCGATCGAGATGACGATCAGCAGAGCGGAGCAGATCGCCAGTGGAATCGATAGGCTTCTGAACCGGCTGCGTCGATCTATTTGGGACTTCGCCCTTTCTCGGATAACGCGGTGCGTTCGGTTCACGAGAGAGGCCGCCGCTGGTGCGCGCAGACTCTCACCACCTGAATCCCGGGCAGGTGATGTGATCGAGCGAGGATCTCTTTGGACGAGGTCTGATGAGCGTTCCGTCATCCCGCTACCACCTCGGTTCGGCGTGTCGTGCGAATCTTCTCAATCTCGGGCTTGAGAGCTGCGAGGCCCCGGTACAGTCTGGATTTGACAGTAGAAAGCGGCGCCCGTGTGATTCCAGCGATCTCTTCCAGAGAAAGCTCTTCGAAGAAGCGCAACACCAGCACCTCGCGGGAGTTCGACTCCAGCTTGTGCAGGACCTCGTTGACCTCGGCGCGGTCTTCTCCGACCTGGATCTGCTCAAGAGGGGAGGGATCGTTGATTGGGAACTCGATCGGACGATCGTCATCCGAGCTTTCGCTGAGTTCATCCAGGCTCACGGCCGTTCTCTTTCGCGACAGGTCAATTACGAGATTTCGAGCGATCGTAAAGAGCCAGGTGTCAAACCGCGCCTTGCCGTTGTACTGCGATCCGCGAAGCAGCACCCGCATCCAGGTCTCCTGGAACAAGTCTTCAGAGATCTCGCGGTTGCTGGTGAGGAAGAGCAGGTAGCGTAGAAGGCGATGCTGATACTGTTCGATCAGCCGGTCCAGCAGATCAGGGTCCTGGCGCTTGAGCCCACGCGCGATCGCGGCGTTTTCGGCGTGGTTCTGTGCCGCCACCAGAACGGCTGAAGCTGTCATCGCATCGCCACGCATATTTTTCATAGACGATCACCTTCCCAGAAAGACGCCGGGCGAACGAAAGAACGTGCTGCGAGTTTTGACCGGAGATGGTCAACCGCCGATCCAACCACAATTCTATCGCTCCGGGACTCTACGCTTGGTTGGGGGTTAGCCTAAACTTGAGCCATGGAAGTCTTGTATGGCCTTCATCCTGTCGAGGAGGCGGTTCGGTCGGGTTCACGCGGGCTTGACCACGTGATCGTAGCGCGAGATCGGCGGGACGAACGTCTCGAACGTCTCGTGGAACTCTGTCGTAACGCTGGAGTTCGCGTCTCGCTGGAGCCGCGGGACCAACTCACCCGTGTCGCGAAGACAGATGGTCACCAGGGTGTACTGGCGATGGTGCAAGTGCGAAAGCTGCTCGCGCTAGAGGATCTTCTGCAGGAATCCGCCGATGGAGATTTCCGGTTCCTGCTCGCTTTAGATGGAGTTGAAGATCCCCACAACCTCGGGGCCATCCTCAGAACGTGCGATGCGGCGGGAGTGAATGGTGTCATCATCCCGGAACGGCGTTCTGCTCCGATCAACGCTACCGTCGCCAAGACATCGGCTGGTGCCTCGGAGCACGTTCGAATCGCTCAGGTGACCAACATCGTCCGATCGCTGGAGCAGGCAAAGCAGCGCAACTTTTGGATCGTAGGCCTCGATGAACGCGGCACCGTGGACTATAGCGACTTTGACTTCCGGTCGAACGTGGTTCTTGTGCTCGGCCGTGAGGGCGCGGGCATGCACGATCTGGTGAAGCGAACGTGCGACCATCTCGTTCGTATCCCGATGGCAGGCAGCGTGTCGTCGCTCAATGTGTCTGTGGCCGGAGCAGTTGTGATGTACGAGGCACTTCGGCAGCGTCGCAGGCCAATGGAGACCCCGAAAACAGACGCCCCGGTGAAGCGACGAAAAGGGCTGGGAAGCTGATGTCAGTGCCTCTGGTCCGGGCTCTCGGAATCGCGGCCGTTCTTCTTCTCGCTCGAGAACCGATGCTTGCTCAGCAGCACACAGCACAAGTTCAGCAGGATGGGAGAGCAGCGAAGCAACAAGCTGCCGCCGCGCCTTCAGTCGATTCCGCCACAGCCATCGGCGACATAGAAAGATCGGGGATCAGCTTCACGGCTTACGATCTGAATGTCCACCTTCGCCCTGAAGATTCCGAAATCGCCGTATTGGCGCAGGCCACTGTGCGGAACGACACCACGGGCCCCCTTACGCAGATCCCGCTACAGATCTCATCCTCCCTGCACTGGGATGGCGCGTCGCAGGTCAGAGACGGCCGCACCGAGAAGCTGGCTTTCAACCAGCACCTCCTGCAGACGGACGCGGATCATACCGGGGCGGCGTCAGAGATCCTGATCGGGCTGCCGCAGCCATTGACGCCCGGAACCAGCATCAGGTTAGCCCTGCTTTACTCCGGGTTTATCAACAGGTCGAGCGAAAATCTGGAGCGATTCGGCGTTGCAGCGGCGGTAGCCACCTCCAGCGAGTGGGATCGTGTCTCGGAGGATGGGATCTTTCTTCGCGGCTTCGGCAATGTCCTCTGGTACCCGACAGCGTCACAACAGGTGTTCCTGCGCGAAGGAGCCAGCATGACGCGGGCATCAGGCGAGCAAATGCGTCGTCAGTCCGCTGCTTCGGTGGAGCTCCAGCTCTCGGTCGAATACAAGACGGGTGCTCCCGAGGAGGTGTTCTTCTGTGGCACGCGCCAGTCTCTTCGACGTGTGAACGACGATGCTGAAGCTCCGGTTGAAGGCACATCCGTTCCGGGAACCTCCGGCATTGCGACCGCAGAGTTCCCGATCCAGGAGCTCGGCTTCAGGACATTCAGTTTATTCGTCCCATCGCATCCTGCCTCCCCTGCCACAGACTCGATCAGTGTGGTCTCGAACGACGCCATGATGCCGCAACGATTGGCTGCGGCCTCTGCGCCTGTCTCCGCAATGTTTGCCGATTGGTTTGGCATCGCGCCTGCGAACGCCCTCACGGTGATCGATCAGCCCGGGGTTCCCTTTGCGGACGGAGCTCTCCTGGTGGCCCCCGTGAACAATACCGATGCATCCTCGGTTGAATCGATGCTGGTGCCTGCTCTCACCCATGCACGGTTCAGATCCCGTCATATTTGGCTGAGCGAGGGAGTGGCGCAGTTTATGTCGCTGATCTGGCTGGAGCGAAGCCAGGGCAGAACTTCAGCAATCAGCGCCGTCGAAGAACAATCCCATGCTCTGGCTTTAGCTGAATCCGCCGTGCACCCGGGTAGCGGATCTGACGAGAGCCTGCTTTCACAGAGCGATGCGGTGTTCTACCGGAACAAAGCTGCGAATGTTCTATGGCAGTTACGCGATCTTGTCGGAGAAGACGCGTTCAAGCGAGCTTTGCAACGCTATGTCCGGGATCCGGTGACTGATCGCGATCTGCTGGGTTTTGAGCAGGTCGTTGAAGGGACCTCTGGAAAAGACCTGCGGTGGTTCTTTGAGGACTGGGTCTACCATGACAAGGGTCTGCCGGACCTTTCGATCGTCAGCGTGGCGCCCAGGGAGCTCTCAAGGACAACAGATCAGGGTGCTGGATGGCTCGTTGCCGTCGAGGTCCGAAACGACGGAGGTGCAGCTGCAGAGGTGCCGGTTACAGTTCGTTCAGGAACCTTGACGGCGACGGAACGGTTACATATCAACGCGCACTCGGTTGCATCAACACGAGTCCGTTTTCAGGGTGTTCCGGAGCAGGTTCAGGTGAACGACGGGTCTGTTCCGGAGACGCTTTCAAGCACCCACGCGCAAGCTGTAACGCCACGCTAGCGTCGTTCGCGAGACCTCGGTCGTGGAGATCGCGTCCCTGCCACGTTCAAGGGAGCGAGGTTGTCGGTCCACTGGAGGTGTCCGGTCCACTCTCGACGCGCGGAGAGATCAACCCGGACGGGACTTGCAGGGCGATCCGACGGTAACACCATCGAGAGACCGTCTCCGAGTTGCGGAACCGCGGCTCCCAGGGCGGCCAGCGTACCGGGTACAACGAAACCGGTTAGGTGGAGCGTGACTCCGCTCTTGTCCGCGACAGCCTCCAGTAGGGCAGGCTCTTTCCCGCCCAAGGGGAGGCTTATGGGCGAGAGCACGGCGTGAGGATCTCCCGTTGGCGAAGGTGCGCGAGGGTGGCGGGCGTCCGCTGACGCTGTTGCTGGTGTATGAATGAACACGTTGCCGAGGACCAGGGGAGCCGGACCCAACTTTGCGGACGAAAGGCGAAGCTCCGGCATGGTTGCCTGCCCGTTCCAGGTGGATCCCGCGTCTGCTTCGTGCATGATGCTTCCGGAGAGCAAGCCTGAGGCTGTCAGGCCCGGCGGCATACGCGAGCTTGCCACACGCAGCCACCGGAGCAGGATCGATGCTGGCAGGCGGGACGTGCCGATCTGGATATCAGCTGAAGCCGGGTCGAGCACGTCAGGAACGGCGCCGGCGAGAGCAACGGTTGCACCATCGGAGTCCGGGACCGGCCATTCGCAACGGAGATCCGAGAAGGAGTGAAAGACTCGCGCAGCTGTGCCGGCGCAGTCTACATCCAGCGAGACAGTCTCTTCGGGCACGAAATCCGAGCGCCGCAGCCCGGTCACCTGAAGGTGAGCCTGTGTAGCGTTCTGGTTGAGTGTGCCGCGGATCGAGGCGGTCAACGTCATCTCTCCGCGGAGACCCAGGTCTCGTGCAAGCATTAGCCGGCTGGCTTCACCGAGTGGTATTGCCTGCCAGCTACCGTCGATCTGAAGCGGAACGGCTTGAAGTGAAGCGGCTCGCCCAAGGGTCGCCTCCACCTGGAGTGAGCCGGTATCGGAGACGCTGGTGTCGGTTCGGATAGGCCGTCCGTGCAGGCGCATTCTCCATGCCTTCGGGTCGGGCAGCCAGAGGGCGAAATCCGCTTCGGAGAGGGAGAACGGTGTCTTCTCGACGCCTTCTTTGAGGTTCAACCTTGCGCCCGTTGCTTCGATGTAGGGGAAGCGTGGTGTGGCGCCGGGGTCTCTTTGTGCCGTCGGCGCGGTATCGATCTGAGCGGCATTCAGGAGGATGCCTTCGATATTCCATCTGCCTCTGCTGTCGTGTACCAGGTTGAGGCTGGTGGGTTCCGTGAAGCTGATGCGGGAGAACTCGATCCGCTTGCGCCACAAGGAGCTGACCCGAAGCGTCGCCCTGACGGAGTTTGCGCGGATGATGGGCTCGGCGCCGAAGGAGGGGTCCTCCTCCACGACGAAGTTGGAGATCGTGAAGCTGGGAACGGGAAGCAGGTTGAGCGACACCTGATCGAAGTGAACGGGTCGTCCAAGGCTGGAGCTGATGCTTGTCGAGATTCGGTGCTGGAAGCGGTTGACGCCGATCAAAGGCGGGAGCAGGCCAAGGAGGAGGAGCGTCAGGGCAGCCGCAGCGAGAAAGATCCAGCGGCCCGATATCCGTCGGGTTTCCGTCGCGGGCGGTTGTACTTGCTGTGCTGCTTGAATCTCCTGCATTGGCGTTCCTACGAGCAGCCTGGGGGGTGGCTGCTGCTCCCTCCTATCGGATCACGTGCAGTGTGCGGCTCCAGCGTGTCTGGTCGAAGATGTGGATGAGGATGTGTCCCATGAAGCCGATACGTTCGCCGATGCTCTGCTTGTCGATCTGGTCGGCGGGGGTCTGGAAGGACCAGTAGACGAACATGGGTCTGCCCACGATGTTTTCCCGGGGAACGAAGCCCCAGAAGCGTCCATCGAGACTTTCGGTGCGATTGTCGCCGAGGGCGAATACTTTTCCGGGTGGGACCACGAGATCGTCGCCCTGAAGGTGGGTGGGGAGATCGACGGCCCAGCTCGCGGTTACGTCCTCGGCGGGGCTGGGGGGGACGGCGGGGAAGTCGTCACGATAGGGCATGTAGGCGTGCATGGGGTTTCCGTCGTCGACCGGCTTTGCTGTCTGGGGCTCATCCTGCGCGACGCCGTTCAGGAAGACGATGCCGTTTCGAAGATGGATGCGGTCGCCGGGTATGCCGATGGCACGCTTTACCAGGAAGAGATCGGGGTTTCCGGGCTTGAGGAAGACGATGATGTCGCCCCGGCGTACGTCGCGGTAGTGGACGAAGGGGGCCCACCTGGAGGGTGGGGCGAGCGAGATGCGATCGACGAGCACATGGTCGCCGATGAGCAGGGTCTTGACCATGGAGGCTGAAGGGATCTCAAAGTTCTGGAAGACAAAGGTCATGACGAACAGGCCCACGGCAAGGACGCTGCAGATCGAGGCCAGCGACTCCAGGGGGGTCTCGGTATGCTGCGGCTGCCGTTCAAGTGCTTCGCCCGGTTCAGAAACCAGTGTGCTCATCGCTTCTCCAGAGTGCTCTGCCAAGTGTATCGCTTCGAGGGGGCCAGGAGGCCGGAGGTGGCGGATGGGAGGGCGGGACCGGGTATACCACCCTCCCCCCCGTACTTTCTGTAAAGTCTTCGATCCGCGGAGTTTGCGAGGCAAGCATCAAGCACGGATCCCTGGACGGGGTTGGGAGGACAGAGCTGGGAGACCTCGAATGTCATTGTTCCGGCGCGGGCGAGCAGCAGCAGATTCTGCTGTTGACCCCAGTTTACTCGCCGGGGGTGGCAATCTGCGCCAGATGCGGGGGCGGCCTAGCGCACGACGTGCAGAACGCGATCCCAGCGGGCGGCACCGGTGATGACCTCGGGCAGACTTTGCGGGCTCTTGGTGTGCGCCATCAACCCCCGGTGATCGCGAGGGAGTTCGACAGCCTCGTCGGGGTCCGGGACGGAGAAGTAGACGAGAAACGGCTCGCCGACGATGGACGCGCTCGGGACGAGACCCCAGTAGCGGCTGTCTTCGCTGTCGTTGCGGTTGTCTCCGAGAACGAAGTATTGCCCCGCGGGGATCTTCAGTTCACCGTGGTCGACGAGGTGCTGGAGCTGGAACCACCAGTTCGCATCGACGTCGGGGTCTGTGCTCCGGAGATGCGGGAAGTCGTCCCGGAAGCTGTCCTCCGCGGACCGCGTGTAGACGGCGTAGGGCTCCTGGAGGGCCTTTCCGTTGATGAAGACGGTTCCACTGCGCATACGCAGCCGGTCTCCGGGAAGACCGACGACGCGCTTCACCAGATGGAGGGAAGGGTCCACGGGATAGTAGAAGACGATGACATCACCCCGGTGGATCCCGCTGTCGGGAAAGGGACTCAGCCAATCCCGGGTGGAGGGCTGGTGCTTGTTGACCAGGAGGAAGTCGCCCACGAGCAAGGTAGGTTCCATGGATGCGGAGGGTATGCGAAACGGCTGGAGCGAGAAAGTAACGGCGAAGATTGCAACGACGATGATGGCGGAGAGGGATTGGAGGGCGGAGAGCGTACCGGAGCCGTCGTGCACGATTGCGGAGCCCCGGACGGAGGCGGTGTGCGCGGACCTCTCGGACCCCTGTCCGGGAGGGATTGCCGGAGGGGGTGCGCCGGTTTTCTCAGGCGCCTCCGAGGCCGGGACTGGAGCGGATCGCATCACGTTTCCCTCGCGACGGGAGGATCCGCCTGGAGCGAAGCTGTCTGATCGAGGAGCAGGTCGAGCGCAAGGCGCGCCGCCTCCTGTTGTGCCTGCTTTTTGCTTGCGCCCTCCGACTCTGCGATTGGCCTGGAGCTTCCGTCGGGCTCCTGGACCCGGACCTCGACGCGAAAGGTCTTGCGGTGATCGGGGCCGCTCTGGGCGGTGAGCACGTATTGCGGCTGACCTGCGCCAGAGGACTGCATGAACTCCTGCAGGGCGGACTTGTGGTCGCCGATGGCGCCGTTGAAGACGCCGCCGGAGGCGAGGGCGTCTTCCAGCAGAGGGACGTAGGGCGAGATGACGACACGCTCGATAAAGGCGCGAGCGACCTCCAGGCCGCCATCGAGATAGAGTGCGGCGATCACAGCTTCGAGGGCGTTTGAAAGGAGAGCGGGCTTCCGGCGGCCTCCGCTGGCCTCCTCCCCGCGGCCAAGGAGTAGCGCGCTTCCGAGATCGATAGCAGCTGCGACATCCGCAAGGTGTTTTCTGCTGACGATGGAGGCGCGAAGCCGCGTGAGCTCGCCCTCGCGCGAGGCGGGAAAGCGGCGGAAGAGATCTTCTGCCGCGACCAGACCGAGCACGGCGTCTCCGACAAACTCCAACTGCTCGTTATCACTGGAGGGGCTGGCGCTTTCACCGGGAGATCTTTCGTAGGAGAGTGAGCGGTGGGTGAGGGCCCATTGGAGGAGCGTCGGATCGCGGAAACGATGTCCCAGGACGGATGGAAGGGACATCCCGCCAACGCTCGCTTCCCCGGGCTCCTTGCGACGCGTCTTCATTGAGCTCCAATGCTGGACTTCCTAAAACCAGGTTGTGCGCAGCGTTGCGCTACTGCGGTTGAGTCGGCTTGTACGCTTCCTTTTCAGCCTTGCCGCTTGGGTCGATGGGGGCATCGTCGGACTCATCCCGTACGGGGGCCTCGCGTTTCGGAAGAGCGAAGGGCTGCTTCAGACCCTGGTCCGCGGCGGCCTTGGTGTCGGGCTGACTGTCGCGAGTGATGAGAGCGGCCTGGTACTCCGAGACGGCTTTTTTGCGATTGGACTGCACGTCGTAGAGCCTGCCGAGGTAGATGTGCGACCACGCGAGGGTTCGGGGGTCCTTGGAGAGATCGAGGGCAGCGCGAAAGTGTGTGATCGCATCGTCGGGCTGACGCTCGAGCAGATTGATGCGCGCGAGGATGTAGTGTGCCTGGGCGTGATCACCCTTTGGGTCAGCGAGGGCTTTCTGCGCGAGCTCTTCGGCTCCGGCAGCGTCGCCCTGCATCATCTTCATCTCGGCGAGGCGCATGCCGGTGGGAGCCGCCTGCACGCGATGGACGACCTCGTGGGTGGCTTCGGGAAGGAAGGCGATCTGCTGGGCGGCTCGCCTTTGGCGGTCGACGTCCATGCCGTAGACCATGGGGCCGATGTTGTCCTTGAGGCTGACGTTGTCTCGCTCCATCTGGACAAGCTGATTGTAGAAGTAGTCGGTCAGCACCCAACCCTGCTTCATGGAGAGATCGACGCTGCGGCGGCGTGCCGCCTCGGCCTGCCGGTTGTAGAGGTTCATCTCGGCGTCGAACTTCTCGAGATCGGTGCGTTGCCGCGTTCCGGCTCGCATGGGCTTGACCAAGCCGGTATCCAGTGTTCTTGCTTCGACAGCCTTGATGAGGCACTCGGTGAGCAGAGCAACGATATCGGACTTGTAGATGAACTCGAGAGGAGCCTCCTGTACGGGCTTGAGGAGAGGAAGCAGGCGGTCCATGGCAGCGGCCCGAGCGTAGACCAGGGGTTCGATCTCATAGTGCAGGTAGGTGTGCCGAATCTGATCCATGTGGAAGGACCCGGCGGCATCGGAGGTGGGCGAGACAACGACGACGTAGTTGCTGGAGTAGATGCGGGCGTTGACCGAGGTTGGGGCGAGCATCGGCTCGACCAGAACGAGGAAGCGCCGGCCGTCGTAGCTGCTGACTGGAGAGCGCAGGTAGATGTTGGTGTTGAGGATCATGCGGGTGAGGGGATCGTGAAGACGATTTACGAGGGCCTCGTAGTCCGCGTGATGGGCGACCCAGATGGCGTGGAGATGAACGGCCTCACTGAAGCTCCGCAGCGCTGGGAGTATGGTTGCGACCTGGGTGGAGTCCGGGGGGAGCTCTGTCTGGTCGACGACGGGTGTGAGGTCGGGCGACAGGTAGAGGGCGAGGGAGACGTATTGTGCGACGTTTCTGCCGCTGTCGGTGAGCTGGTGTTGACGGGTGTACGTGCACAAGGCGTCGCGTTTTTCGGCGGCATCCGGAGAGGAGGCGATTGCCTCGTTGAGCTCCTGGCGGATGGAGGCGCGGACCGGGCTCGAGTCGGAGAGGTCGGCGTCGTATCCACACACGTTGAGTGCTGCCGCTACGTCGAAGAGGGATTCGCTAGTCTCGAGAGTGACGGCGGAGCCGCTGGCCTCGGGCTGCGCGATCTTCTGACGGGGCGAGTTCGAGATGGCTGCGGGAGCCGTGGGAGAGGAGCTACTACTGCTGCTGCCGGAGGAGGATGTTTGGAGGGGTTGGCCGAGAGCCGAAGGAAGAGCGGCCGCAAAGGAGAGGATGAGCGCCGCAGCGGCTCGGGAGCCGGGATTGCCAGGTATGGGGGACAAGATACTCATTCGACGCACCCCTACGAGTGTAGGAGAGCGATTGGAGAGCTTGCAAGGGCTGAAGGGGGCGAACGAGGTGACGGATGGGCTAAGCGTGGACAGATATCCCGGAGAACGTAAGGACGACGCGGCCGCGTACAGGTCCGCCGAAGACGCTGGCAGGCTGGAAGACGCTGGAAAGGAGCTGGTCGACGATCTGACTGCGGACCGCGGGATCGCTGGGGCCGGAGACGATGTTGAAGTCGTAGACCTGCCCGCGGGCGTTGACGTTTGCTTCGACGACGATCGTCTCATCGCGCGAGGTCTGGATGGGATGGGGCTGTGTGGCCGAATAGAGGAAATGGGGGGCGGTCACTGCGCCAAGAGGCTCGTCGTTGGCCATGACAGGGTCGGGGGCGGCCACCATTCCGAGCAGAAGCATGATGCCGCCGACGAGGGTTACGGCACCCGCGAAGCCGGCCGAGGCCTGAAGGAGGAGCGGGCGGAACATGTTCTCCCAGCGGACGATGAAGCGAGCCAGATGTACGGAGGCGGTGCGGTTTCGCTCGTGGGAGATGGCCAGACGGAGCTTCATGCCGAGGTCGGACGGAGCCTTGACGGAGCGCAGGGAGGTGAGGGTGGCCTGAACGGCGCGGGCGGCGGCAAAGTCCCTGGAGCAGCCCGGGCATTGCTCCAGATGAGCGGCGATCTGCTGCATCCGGCGGCCATTGACGTCGCCATCGAGGTAGCTTGAGAACTGGTCCTGGATGGAAGCGCAGAGTTCTTTGTTCATCGCGCAGTCCTTTCCTGGAGTGCTGCTGACGGATGTTCGGCGCGTTCGAGGCGGGGGCTGTCAGAGCTTGTGAGAAGGAGACGGAGGGCGGTTCGGCCTCGTGTGAGCCGGCTCTTTACGGTGCCGAGGTTGCAGTTCAGGACTTCGGCGATCTCGTCATAGGACATCCCCTCAATCTCCCGGAGGACGACGACGGTGCGAAAGGCTTCGGGGACCTGCCTGAGGGCGTTCTCGACGCGGCTGCGGAGCTCGTTCTGCGCGGCGAACTCGAAGGGGGTGTAGCCCTTGTCTGCGAGGAGTGCGGCGAGGCTGGGTTCGGTCTCTTCGGAGGAGTCCCTGACGGGGGAGTCAATGGTGATCTCCTGGCGCTTGTGTCGGGACCACCATCGGCGCTGGTTGGAGGCTTCGCGCAGAGCGATACGGTAGAGCCAGGTGCGGAGGCTGCAATCCCCGTGAAAGCTGCGGATGCCGCGGAAGACCTTGATGAAGACCTCCTGGGTGATATCCGCGGCGTCGCCGGGGTCTGTGAGGCTCCGTGCGATCAAAGAGTAGATGGGCTGATGATATTGAGCGATGAGCAGGCCAAACGCTTCTTCAGAACCGGCCTTGAGGTCGGCGATGAGCGCCGCCTCTTCGGTGTGAATTCCGATCGCGCTGACTAGATTGCCCAAGGATGTACCCGCCTGCATCTGAAGTGTCCTCTACAGTACGACTCCGCCGAACGTTCGGCAAGTTGCGAGGGTAACTTCGCCGCCGGCGGCCGAGTGCTCGCTCACTCTGTTGAACTTAGACACCGTTGGGAGGCCGATGGTTCCCATACGGAGGGGTAAACCGGCCCAACGTTTGACGAAAGACGTGCTGTCGGACAGAATGGAAGGAGTCCTTCCTCGGAGTGGGCCTGTGGCGCAGCTGGGAGCGCGCTTCCATGGCATGGAAGAGGTCATCGGTTCGATCCCGATCAGGTCCACCAAATCTTTTCAGATGAATTGCATGTAGACGAACGTCCGGGCAAGCCGCGGCGGATGTGCCGTGCCTCCCTGTCGCACCGATCGTGCCTCCCTATGGCACAGACCGGTGGCGAAGTGCGCCGTGTTGCGCGAGGCGGTTTACAACGAAAGAAGCGCCTGTTTTCGACAGGCGCTTCCGGGTGTTGCGAGGTTGGGTGAGGATGCGATGGCGCTGGCGAACGCCCTAGCTAGGCGTCTTCGTCGTCCTCATCCTCGTCTTCCTCATCGTCGTCCTCGTCTTCGTCATCCTCGTCGTCGACGTCTTCCAGGTCCTCGTCTTCGTCGTCTGCATCCTCGTCGAGATCGTCCTCGTCCTCGAGGTCCTCATCTTCGTCTTCGTCGTCCTCGATGTCCTCGTCATCTTCATCCTTGGGAGCGAGTCGGAGGTTTTCGCTGCTGGCGTGCTCGGTGGGACGGGAAGGCGAGTTGTCGAAGGTGGCAGTGGAGTCCGGGCCCACTTCGCGGAGGATCTCGTCGATGTTGATGGCGGCTTCGGTTGCGGGCATGGTGCTCTCCTTGATGGCTGTTTGTTCCATGGGCGTTGGATGCATGTTGGGCGGAAAGGTAAGTGTGAAAAAGCGATGATCGCGTTCGGCGTGTCAGGGAATTCGCTTCTGCATTTGAGCCGGCGGGCTTCGTCTCAATGGAGTTGATCGGGCGGGTCTGCCCAGTAGGACTCGCGGGCACGGATGCGGGCGTCGGGATAATCGGGAATTTTGACGGTGATCTGGTGGAGGCCGGAGGCGGGGGCGGATGAGATGGGAGGGGATGTGGTGCCGCTGGGTGAACGGGTGTCGGCGGGCTGCGGATGAAAGCTGAGCAGGTAGTAGTTGTGGATGTGGTTTGACAGCGCACCGAGGCTCTTGTCGAAGCCCTTTTGAGTGGTGAAGTTGATGTACTCTCCGCCGGATAGCGTGGAGAGCTCCTTTGGGGCGTTGTGCTTGATGGCGGAGACAGCCATGACGAGGAGGCCGACGGGGCCGGAGCCGCCGCCGTAGCGGAGATCGTTGAGGATCTCGGTTTTGCCTGGGGAGAAGGCGACCGAATCCAGGACGGTGTTGGTGCGGCCGAGGGAGGCGACCACGGTCTCAGGCTTCGTGTGGCTGCCGTGGTCACGGGTCTCGGAGATGAGGAGAACGGCATGACGGAGGTGATTGTTGCGGCGTTCGAGGAGCGAGGTGGAGTAGGCGACGGCGTCCAGGGTAGCGGCGTTGGCGTCCTCGGTGCACGGCTGGAGGTCATTCATCGCTTTGCGGAGCGCCTCGGGATCGGAGGAGAAGTCGCCCAGCAGAGTGGGTTCGGTTCCGTAGGAGACGAGGGCGACCTCGCGAGGTGCGCCGCCGGTGATGGCGTCGATCATGGTGGCGAGGCCCTGGAGCTTGGCGAACTCCATGATGGCGGAGCGAGAGCACTGGACGGCGACCACGAGCGAAAGGCCGAGGGCGTCGGCGTCTTCGTCGAGGTGGACTGTCTGGCGGACGCCGTTGTCTTCGACGATGAACTGCTCCGGCTTCAGGCCATAGAGGGTGTCGCCGTGCTTTGTCTGGACGGCGGCAGGGACAAAGACGATCTGCGACTGAATGGTGAGGGTCTCGGGGGAGTTCTGAGCGAAGGCGGAGGAGGAGAGCGCGAGCAGGGCCGAGGCGATCAGGGGAGCTCGCATGAAGCTGAGTTTATCCGATGAGGTTTGGGGGCGGGCGCAGAGGGGCGCTACGGCCGCCGGGCGGCGGCGTGAACGGAAGGGAGGAGGTCGGATTCAGGCTTCGCCGACAGATTGGAGGTGGGCGAGGTCGGGTTTGGGAGTGAGGAGGCTCACAACTACGAGAAAGAGAACAGAGGCAGCGAGGGCGGGGAAGATGGCGTCGCGGTCGGCGATTGCCGGAGGGAAGATGGTGTGGATGGAGTCCCAGGCGACCGTGATGACGGTTCCCGCGGCGATGGATGCGACGGCCGCGACGGCGGTGGTGCGCCGCCAGAAGAAGGCGGCGAGGATGACGGGCGTAAGCGCCGCGGAGTAGATGGTGTAGGCGTAGAGCGACTTTTTGAGGACGGACTCGGTGTTGAGGGACTGATAGAGCGCCCAGAGACCCAGAAAGACGACCATGAGGCGGCTGACGATGAGGATGCGTTTGTTGGTGGCGTCGGGCGAGATGTAGCGGACAAAGACGTCGTTGACGAGGTTGGTCGCGGGGGAGAAGAGGAAGTTGTTGGCGGTGGAGATGACTTTGGCGAAGATGGCGCCGAAGAGGATGACGCCGAACCAGCGTGGGAGGCCGTTCATGGCGGTGTAGGCGAGGATCTCGCGGGGGTGCTGGTGGACCTCGCCGGTGGGGAAGACGGCGGATCCGGCGACGGCCAGGGCCACGATGACCGTTTCGAGGATGAGGATGCCGATGAACCAGCCGACGACGGCCTGGGTGGCGGCGCGCTCGGACTTGGCGGAGAAGAACTTCTGGTACATGGACTGGTTGCCGAGCATAAGGAGGCAGGTAGGGAGGAAGAGTTCGGCTGCCTGGGCACCGGAGAGATCGCCGAAGACCTGGAAGTGGGTGGCGGGAAGGGCGGCGCGGATGTTGTGCCAGCCTCCGCCGATGTGGCTGAGCATAGGTACGGCGACGATGAGGGACACGGTGGCGAGGAGGCCGATGGCGAGGTCCATGTAGGCGACGGAGGACATGCCGGCGATGGCGGTGAAGAGGATGACGAAGCCGGCGATGATGTATTTGCCGAGATCGGCGGAGATGGTTGAGGGGAAGACGAGGTGGAGGATGTCTCCGCCGCCGATGAACTGGTAACTGGTGATGGCGGTGTAGGTGAAGAGGATGGCGATGACGCCGAGGACGCGCGCGGTCTGGTTATAGCGGGCTTCGAGGAGATCGGGGATGGTGAACTGGGCGAATTTCCGGGCGCGCGGGGCGATGAAGTAGATCAGGATGAGGCCGGCCCAACCGCCGACCGATTGCCAGAGAGCTGCGAAACCGTGCTTGTAGGCGTTCTCAGCGCCGCCGAGGAGGGAGCCGGAGCCGATCCAGGAGGAGAGGAGGGTGAAGATGAGGACGATGGCGGGGAGAGAGCGGCCTGCGACGAGGTAGTCGGCCTTGGTCTTTACCTTGTTGAGACGAGCCAGAGAGACGGAAAGAAGCGTAAGGACGATTACGGCAAGGACGACGGCGTAGGGGTTCATGTGGTGCGGGAATTGTAGCGTGAGAGGTTGCTGGCCGGGCGGGGTGAGCCGCGGGGCCAGCGGAAGGGATCGCCTTACCTGGACTCCCGATTCAGGCGGAGATCTCTTTGGGGCGGGTTGGCCGGCCGTCGGTGCAGGCCTCGGGGGTGACGTCGCAGTCGATGGGATGAGCGGCGTCGGTGGTGGCGTGCTGCGGGATTTCGCCGGCCTCTTTCAGCTTCTTCTCGGCGACGGATGAGGCGATCTCGGAGTTGATCTCGGCGCCTGTGAGGATCATGAGGCCGGTGATGTAGAACCAGGTGAGAAGGATGATGACGGCTCCCAGTGAGCCGTAGGTGACGGAGTAGTTGTCGAAGTAGTGGAGGTAGATGCGGAGGGCGATGGAGGCGAAGAGCCAGCCGGCGATGCCGATGGTGGCGCCCGGTGTGAGCCAGTGCCACCGCTTGTTTTTGACGTCTGGAGCGAAGAAGTAGATCAGGGCGAAGAGAAGGACGAGGAGGCCTGCGGCGATGATCCAGGAGACGCCGCGGGCGGCGCTGACGGCAGCGATCTGCGCGTAGCGGTTGTAGAGGTGCAGCTTCAGGAGACGGGCGAGGAAGTCTCCGCCGAGGAGGCAGCCAAGGGTGAAGGTGATGAGGAGGGAGAGGAGGAGGGTGACGAGGATGGCGGACCCGCGGGCCTTCCAGTACGGCCGGGTCTCCTTGACCTTGTAGACGGTGTTGAGGGTGTCCTGAATGGCTGCGAAGCCTACGGAGGCGGACCAGAGAGCGGCGGCGAGGCCGAGGACGAACTTACCGCCGCTGGAGGCAGCGGTGGTCTGGTTGAAGGTTTCGAGCACCATCTTGAAGGCGGACTGGGGGATGACGAGCGCCAGGTAGTCGAGGAGCTTGATGTAGACCTGGGTGGCGCTGCGGGCGGCGAGGCCGAGGATGGCACTGACGCTGACGAGGGTGGGGAAGAGAGCGAAGAGGAAGTAGTAGCCGAGCTCGGCCGCGCGAGAGAGAAGGTTGTCATCCATGAAGGACTTGAATGTTCGCTTCATGACGATGCTGGGGGGAACGCCCTGAAAGTCCCAGAGTGAGCCGAGGGGAGAGTGCGAGACGTGGTCCCAGATGCGCTGACGCAGCGGGTCAATATGTGCGACCGTGTGGTCCTTGCTGTCGGGTATGGGCTGGTTGTTGACTACATCCATGACTCTTCTGCGCCCCTCGGGTGGACTAAGCTGTTCAGGGGTGAGATGCGAGTGTTGTGGCTGGAGTCAGCCTGAGCGCCCGGCAGGGGCCGGGCTGGATCGCGAGATCGGGTGGCGGCATCTGCTAGAGGTATGGCAACGATGGTGAGAGCAAAGAGACGAGCGTCTACCGCCAAGATGAGCCAGCTGTGGAAGCTGGTGAAGGAGAGCCACGAACGGCCCATGTCCGGGGTCTCCAGAGCGGCGGAGATGGTGGCTGAGGATGAGCTGGGCGTGACGTTTATCGGGCATTCCTCCTTTTTTCTTCAGGTTGCGGGACGGACCCTGCTGGTCGATCCGGTGTTTACGAAGCGTTTGATCCTGCTGAGGCGGCAGCGGCGGCCGGGGCTGGACTGGAGGGAGCTGCCAGCGATCGATGTGGTGTTGCTGACGCATGCGCATATGGATCACCTGAACGTCATGAGTCTTCGGCGGACGATCCGGCGGACGGTGCAGTTGACGGGCCGCGCACCGGAGGTAGTGGTTCCGAAGGGTGTTGAAGACCTGGTGCTGAGGCTGGGGTTTGCGGCGGTGCATGCGATGGAGTGGTGGCAGGAGCGTGAGGTTGCGGGTTTGAAGGTGACGATGACACCGGCGCAGCACTGGGGAGCGCGGATGTTCAGCGACACGCACCGTGGATATGGCGGATATGTCGTTGAGGGTGATGGGATGAGCGTGTATCACTCGGGAGACACGGCATATTTCGAGGGGTTTCGGGAGGTAGGGCGACGGCTGGCGCCGCAGGTGGCGCTGCTGCCGATCGGGGCGTACTTCCCCGACAGCTACCGGGCCGTGCATACGAGCCCTGAGGAGGCACTGCGGGCGTTTGTGGAGACGGGCGCCCAGGTGATGGTCCCGATGCACTTCGGGACGTTTCGGCTGGGCCGCGAACCGATGGAAGAGCCGCCCGTCCGGCTAATGGCGGAGGCAGCGCGCGTGGGTGTGGGGGCGAAGGTGAGGGTGCTGCAGGAGGGTGAGACGCTGCGGGTGAGGGGTATGAACGCCGCGGGTGTCCTGTCGACCAAGGTGGGTTGAACGGAAGGGGTCCGGGATCGAGCTCTGGGGCCCGCAGCCATACAATGACAGGTGTGGAGAACACCATTCTTGAAGCGGCAGAGCGCGAGGCGCTCCGGAGTGATGTGAAGGAGGCGGTCGCGAGGGGTGACGCGGGTCTCGTTCTGGCTGCATGCCGCCAGTTGATGGACGGGAGCAGCAATCCTGGAGACGTATTTTTCTGTTCTGCCCAGATGAACAAAGTCCGAGAACCCCTGCTGGCGATGGACGGCATGCGGTGTCTTCGGACGTATGTCGTGCGGTCGGTGACGGTGGAGCCGATGATGGCCCACATGCGCGCGGAGGCGCTGCTTGCAGGCTACCTTCTGGAGGTAGAGATTGGCGGATTCGGATCGTACGCTGAGGAGCTGATGAATCCCGAGGGGTCGCTCGGCAGGTTTGAGCCCGATCTGGTGCTGGTGGTGTTCGACCTGGAGGATGCAGCCGGGCGACTGCCGGAGCTATGTTGCGACGGTGTGGGGGATGGAGTTGAGGACGAGATCTCCGGGTGCGTGGAGAGGATGTCGCAGCTGTTGCGGGGATTGCGGAGCTTCAGCAAGGCTCGCATCGTCATGCAGGGGTTTGTGGTGCCGGACAGATCTTCGCTGGGTGACGTGGGGGACGCAAACGTCCGGTTTGGACTTGCCTGTGCCGTGCAGCGGATCAATGAACAGCTCGCCCGTGCGTGTGGAGCTTTGCAGGACTGTGTTTTCTTCGATGTGGACCGCCTGGCGGCCCGGTGTGGTCGAGCTGGATGGACTGACGCCCGGCTATTTCTTTCATCCAGGCTGGCCGTCGCACCGGGGAACTTCGTGGTGTACACAAAGGGGCTTGTTCGGGCTGTAAACGTGTTATTCCGGGCGCCGAGGAAGGTGCTCTGTACAGACCTCGACAACACGCTCTGGGGGGGCGTTCTGGGTGAGGAAGGTGCGGACGGGATCGCAACGGGGAGCACATATCCGGGGACTCCGTACTTCCGATATCAGCAGTACCTGAAGCAGCTTTCGTCGCGGGGAGTTCTGCTGGCGATCGCCTCGAAGAACGATGAGGCAGAGGTGCGGGAGGCGTTTGAGCTTCGGGCTGCCGACCTGGCGCTGGGCATGGGGGACTTCGCCGGGTTGAAGATCAGGTGGACTGAGAAGGTCGACTCGCTGAGGGAGTTGTCGCGGGAGCTTGGTCTGGGGCTGGAATCATTTGTGTTGGTGGACGACAACCCGGTTGAGTGTGAGGCGGTGCGGCGGCAGCTTCCGGAGGTGGCGGTCGTTCAGGCTCCGGTTGAAGAGCCGTGGCGGCTGGTGGAGATGCTGGCGGATGAGCGCTTCTTTGACGCACTCCGGGTGACGGAGGACGACCGGAACCGAGCAAGTGAGTACAAGGCGCAGGCGAAGAGGGCGGAGCTGGAGTGTGTGGCCGGTGGCCGAGAGGAGTTTCTCGCGTCACTTGGGATTGTGTGCCGGTTTGAGA
The DNA here is from genome assembly GCA_963719405.1 of uncultured Acidobacteriaceae bacterium. Classification (GTDB taxonomy): domain Bacteria; phylum Acidobacteriota; class Terriglobia; order Terriglobales; family Acidobacteriaceae; genus Edaphobacter. The sequence continues at coordinate 1,591,253 of OY970381.1, read as the reverse complement.
GTGCAATGCAGGCGCCTTTGGCACGGGCGGTGCAGCTTCTGGCGAAGACCAACCAGTTCAACCTTACGACGCGCCGATACGGTGCGGCAGATGTGGAAGAGTTCGTGTCGAGGGATGGGAGGGAGGCGATCGCGGTGCGAGTTCGCGATCGATTCGGGGATGCCGGGGTGGTCGGACTTGCGCTGGCCAGGTATGAGGGAGACGCGTGCCGGATCGACTCGTTTCTGCTGTCTTGCCGGGTGATCGGGCGGGGAATCGAGACGGCGCTGCTGACCGAGATATCGGAGCGGGCCTTGCGACGGGGGGCCGGGCGGCTGGTGGGGGAGTTCGTTCCATCGAGGAGGAATGCCGTCTGTGCCAGCTTTTACACGGACCATGGGTTTGTGGAACGTTCCGGGGACGGCGGGGAGTCGAGGTTCTACGACCTTGATCTGTGCGCATCGACGCCGAGGCGACCGAAGTGGATCGGCCTGGAAGGGGTGGGGTCCGATGAAGTCTCGCCCGCCGCGCTCGTGTCGAGGTGATCTGCCGGGTGGAGGTGGAGCGATGAGGCCGCCGAGCGATGGGAGCGGGGGCGTGGGTGGGCGTTTTCAGATGCACCACATCGGTCTTGCGGTGCCGGAGCTGGAACCTGCGGCGGAGTTCCTGACCTCTTTCTTCGGTTACCGGGTGGTGTCGGGGCCGTTCGATGATCCGATCCAGAGGGTCAGGGTGCTGTTTCTGGCGATCTCCGACGGTGGAGGTGCGGAGCTGGAGCTGGTTGCGCCGCTGACGGAAGACTCGCCCATTGCGTCAATGCTGAAGAGAAGCGGGGGAGGGACGTACCACACGTGTTTCGAGACGAGAGATCTTGAAGGCGCGCTCAGGGATGCGGCGGAGAAGGGCTGCGTGGTGGTGAGTGCACCAGCACCCGCGGTGGCGTTTGGGGGGAGAAAGATCGCGTGGATCTACACACCGAGCCGGCAGCTCTTTGAGCTGCTTGAGAGCGCGGAGATCGAGGCGAGCTGAATGCGCTGGAGCCGCGGCTGCGACCGAGGTGGGGTCCGGGGCATCAGATAGGCATGGCGAATACGAATGGAGTTGCGACGGTGAATGCAGCGGCGAGCGGAACATTTGCTCTAGGTGGCGACCTGGTGGTGAACCGATTGGGTTTCGGTGCGATGCGCCTTACCGGCGAAGGTATCTGGGGCGAGCCGAAGGACGTCGAGGAGTCCAGGCGGGTGCTGCGGAGAGCTGTGGAGCTTGGCGTGAACTTCATTGATACCGCCGACTCTTACGGGCCGGATGTAAGCGAGCGGCTGATCGGTGAGACGCTGGCGCCTTATGCGAAGGGTGTGGTGATCGCCACCAAAGGTGGGTTGACGCGACAGGGACCGAACAAGTGGCTGCCTGTGGGCCGGCCGGAGTATCTGCAGCAGCAGGTGGAGATGAGTCTCCGCTTGTTGAAGACCGATGTGATCGACCTTTGGCAGCTGCATCGGATCGACCCACAGGTCCCGGTGGAGGAGTCTCTGGGAAAGATTGCGGAGCTGCAGAAGGCGGGCAAGATCCGGCATGTCGGGTTGAGCGAGGTAAAGCCGAACGAGATCGAGCAGGCGCGCAAGGTGGTCGAGATCGTCAGCGTGCAGAACAAGTACAACATTGGCGATCGCGCACACGATGACGTGGTCGACTACTGCACGGAGCACAAGATCGCATTTATTCCGTGGTTTCCAGTTGCGGCAGGCGAACTGGCGAAGCCGGGTAGGAAGCTGGACGAGTCTGCGAAGAGGCATGGGGCGACGGTGAGCCAGATTTCGCTTGCATGGCTGCTGCACCGGTCGCCAGTGATCCTTCCGATTCCGGGGACGTCGAGCGTGAAGCACCTGGAGGAGAATGTGGCTGCAGCTGGCGTGGAGCTGAGTGCTTCGGAGTGGAGCGCTATCGAGCAGGCCGCGAGGTAAACAGAGGCGAGAGCATGGAAGAGGAGCCGCTCTCGAGCGGCTCCTCTTTTTGCGTCATTTTTGCGTCATTCTGGCGTCGCGGAGTGAGTCTCTAGAACGTTGGGACGCGGGGCGCGTTGCGGAGACCGAGGACGCTGAAGTCCTTGAGGCGGCTCTTGAGGACGTAGATGAGTTTGTTGTTGCCGTTCGGGTCGGTCGGGGTCATGAAGAAGCCTGAGCCGAGGACGTGGTCGTGAGTATTGGAGATGATGCCTTCGACGGCTTCGCCATCGTGAAACTGTACGCGTACCCAGAGGCCCTGCATGACGGGAGCGTGCTCATGGAAGTGCAGGGCGCGGTGGCGAAGATCTCCGTCAAAGGTCATGACGAAGAAGATGGCCTTTGCGTCCGCGGTTGCGATCTCCTGGACCTCACCACCTTCGACAAGGGTGAGGCGGATGGAATCGAGCGGATGCTGGGGGTCATTGCGGAGGAGCTGTTCGATGGTGCCAATCTCACTTGCAGATGCGAAGCCGCGCACCGCGTGATCCTCAAAGCGGATGACGACCTTGTAGGTCGAGGGGGAGCTCACCTTTGCGGGCTGCGACGGAGCGGAGGCGTTTATGCGTGACCCTGAGGGGAAAGATCGTACTGTTTGATCTTGTACAGCAATGCCTTGTAGCTGATCTTGAGGTCGTTTGCTGCCGCCTTCCGATTCCATCCCACACCCTCCAATACCTGTTGAATCGCAACTGCCTCAGCTTCGCCTTTGAGGCTGCGGACCATCTGTTTGAGGCCGCCGCTGCCGTTGGGCATCTCGGAGCCTGTGCTGGAGCCTCGATCTGTGACCTCGTGAATTGCGAGCTCGTCGAGAATTGCCTTCTCTTCACCCAGGACGAGATACCGATTGATAACGTTTTCGAGCTCGCGGATGTTTCCAGGCCATTGGTACTCCGTAAGAGCTTCCATGAGGGGCGTTGAAAACAGAAGTGGTTCCCGGCCGTAGCGCTTGGCGGCCTTTCGCATGAAGTACTCGGCGAGGATCGGCACCTCTTCTTTTCGCTGACGGAGAGCCGGGATGGAGAGGGTGAAGCCGTTGAGGCGGTAGTAGAGATCCTCGCGAAAGGTCTTGTTCGCCATCGCCTCCTTCATGTTGATGTTGGTGGCGGCGATGACGCGGACGTCGACCTTCATGGGAGCCCGGCTGCCCAGACGCATAAAGGTACCGTCCTGGAGCACCTGCAGGAGCTTGGCCTGGAGGATGGCGGGCATCTCGCCGATTTCGTCGAGGAAGATGGTTCCGCCGGTGCAGATTTCGAACTTGCCGGGTTTGGTCTTGACGGCTCCGGTGAAGGCGCCCTGCTCGTAGCCGAAGAGTTCGCTTTCGAGGAGGTCGGCGGGAACGGCGGCGCAGTTGACCTTGAGGAAGGTGTGCTGGGACCGCGAGGACATCTTATGGGTGTAGAGCGCGAGGATCTCTTTGCCGGTGCCACTCTCCCCGAGGATGAGGACAGGGATATCTGCGCGTGCGACAAGGGATGCCTGCTGCTCGAGCTCACGCATGCGCTTGGAGGAGCGGACGAAGGAGTGGTTTTCGGTGAGGGGAACCTCTTTGGGGACGTCGGGCGCAGGCTTGGTTTGCGCAAGTGCGAGGTGCTCTTCGATGGCAGCTTCGACGTCGGACCCGATGAAAGGCTTGAGGATGATGCCCTTGACGCCGAGCCGGATAACGATCTCGATGTCCTTCAGCTCGGCGGTGAAGGAGAGGACGATGATCGGGACGCGCGGCTTGGTCGACCGGATGTGCGAAAGGAGCGGTGCAGCGTCTCTGCTCGGGTGGAGAGCGACGAGAAGCAGATCCGGCTGTTCACCCTGCTGGAGGCGATCGATGAGGTGCTGCTCTTCCGAGAACAGGTTCAGGGCATAGTGCTGGGAGAGCGTGGATCTCAAGTAGTCCAGGACCGCGAGATCTGGTTCGAGTATGCTGACGTTCGGCTTGGACTTCATAGATCTCAGAACGGGGACCGGGTAGGACAAGGATGCTGACATCAATACACCTCTTCGTTGCGGACCTGGATACGCTGCCCAGGAGTTTTCTCCGAAACGGGTTGTGGCTGTGCCCGGTAGCTTCTCGGGTTAGCAGCGGATGCAGGTCGGGTCATAGGTCATAGAGGCTTCTGGGTCCTAGACTCTCGCAAAGTCTAACCTTTTGCGGGCGAGTTTGACACGGAAATTGATAATACTATTGCTGACAAAAGATGAAAATATTTACCACTTTCTGGGCAGAACATATTAACTTTGTTCTGGACAGAACCGACGAGGCGGGTTCCAATGTGAGCCAGCCGGGCCGAAAGGGGGGCCCCTGAGAGCTCCGAAAAGATCTGATAAACCATTGTATCGACTGTACATAGGTTCGTCGATACATCGGAAGTGTGATGCGTGGCAAGTTTGAGGCCACGGCTTTCGTGAGCTGCTGGAGTGATGTGTTTGGATTGGTAGCCGACGTGCAATGTGAAGGATGTTGCAGTGTCTCCCCCATTGCTCTACTGCTGTTCTCTGACAGGAAAAAACCTTGGTTCCTCATTCCGATCTCGCTGCTTCTTTGAACCTCCCACCCCTGGACATCATGTTTGGGAAGACACCCGCGATGCAGGCGGTTCGAAACCGACTGGAAAGGGTTGCGGAGACCGATGTTCCGGTCCTGCTGCAGGGTGAGAGTGGAACGGGCAAAGAGATCTGTGCCCGGCTTTTGCACGCCTATTCGCTCCGCGCCCGAGGGCAGCTGGTCAAGGTGAGTTGTCCTGCGATTCCGCATTCCCTGCTGGAGACGGAGCTGTTCGGGTATGAGAAGGGCGCGTTTACGGGGGCGATGTCGACGAAGTTGGGCCGTGTAGAGCAGGCACACCAGGGGACGTTGTTTCTGGACGAGGTTGGAAGCCTTGATCTCGCCGTTCAATCGAAGTTGCTCCAGGTCCTGCAGGACGGGACTTTTACGCGAGTCGGCGGACATGATGCGAGGTCGATCAATACCCGGCTTGTCTCGGTCTCGAACACGGATCTCCGCACGCAGGTTGAGGAGGGGACGTTTCGACTCGACTTTCTGTTCCGGATCAACGCGGTAACGATCAGTCTTCCGCCGCTCCGACAGCGCATAGTCGATCTTCCGGTTCTGATCGACTATTTCATCGAGCACTATGCGCGGATGTTTCATCACTCTCCCGAGCTCCTTTCCAAGAGCGCCGTCCGTTTGATGCAGAACTACCACTGGCCAGGCAACATCCGTCAACTGGAGAATCTGATCCGAAGTTACGTCCTGATCGGGAGCGAAGAGGCCCTTGTGGCCGAGCTGCTGCCGGAGGAGCAACGAGGTGGGATTACCACCGAGATCGATCTGAGCGAGCCGGTGTCGTTGAAGCGAATCACCAAGAAGGCGACCCAGGACCTGGAGCGACAGATCATCCTGAAGGTGTTGCAGGCGAACAGTTGGAACCGCCAGAAGACGGCGAAGTGGTTGCAGATCTCGTACCGGTCGCTGCTGTACAAGTTGAGCGAGGTTGGGATGCCTGAGGTTCCGCCGCGCCCGATCCGGATTCCGCAGATTGTGAAGAAGGATTCCGATGCTGCTCTGCGCCCGGTGCTCTCGCGTACGCGTGTCTTCTAGGAATCCCGGCAAGTTAGAAGTTTCGTAGGGTTATGGAAGCGCGGCCGTGGTGAATGCGGCCGCGCCTTCAGTTTTAGTGGCAGGTAGAGCTTCGGCTGGGGAACAGCCTGGCTCCGCCGACGAGGTTGATGAGCGCTGCGGTCTGAGCCGGGGTATCTGTGGCTCCGACGTTGGTTGAGGTGGTGCGTGGGACGGCATAGCCAAGCGATGGGAGATAGGTGAAGCGGGTCGGCATCTCGCAGACGCTGGCGGGGAGGTTTGCGCTCTCCGGAGTTGCGTTCAACAGGATCCAGGAGGTCTTGTCGAAGGGCATGGAGGACGTGGTCTGGATGTTGTTGTCGTTGAAGCCGTTGACATGAAGCGACAAGCTGCCGGCGTTCTGGTAGGCGGCTTTGCTGGGGGCGGCATTCCAGCCGTCTCCTGTGCCACCCTGCAGGGTGTTTGCACCCCAGCCTGCGGGCAGGAGGTTGTCGGCGCCGACGCCGATGAATGCGTCGAAGCTATTCCACTGGAGGGCTGGCTGCGTGGTGCTGTCCATCCAGACGATGTTGTTGAAGGCTTGTACGGTCGGGAACTCGGTTTGGGGGAGGAAGGAGCCGTTACCACCGGTCGTATCGAAGAGTGTGAGCAGTTGGCCGGAGCAGCCGGAGCAGGCGGTCTCGTAGAAGTCGTTGTTGTACCAGAAGAGATTGCCCTTTCGCGCTGCTTCCGCGCCGCTCTGGTCGTAGGCGAAGTGGATTGGCGCGAGCGAGGTGCTGTTGAGGTAGATGTTGCCGTAGGAGAAGTGAGAGTTCCAAGCCTCCTGCCACGCTGCGAGCTGATCCATGGAGTAGGTCGAGTTGGTGGGGGACTTGTTGGTCTGGAGGAAGTCGCCGAAGGACATGAACTGGGCGGCGCCCTGAACATCGACGAGGTCCATGTCGCGTGCGGGGCCGTCGCCGAAGTAGTTATACCGGATCACGTCCTGTACGCCGCGTGACTTGAGATTGGCGCCGTTGGAGCCTGCGGCGATCTGGTCGATGCGGTTGAACTGAACGACCTCCCCCCATCCCTGGAGGTACATCTGATTGTTTCCGGAGGTTCCGCTTCCGTGGATGTGGTTGCCTTCCCAGAGATGGTTAAGGCTGGAGCCTCCCCAGGTTGTGCCGTTCCAGAGGCTGGCTGCACCGTTGGAGCAGCTGTCCATGTCGTCACCGATGAGGCTGATGTTGTGACCGTCGCCGACGCGGATGCAAGCGGCGGAGCTCTGCCACTTGGCGGTTGATCCGCCGGGGGTGGTGTAGGAGGCGCCGGGGTTGGCGTTGCGGAGGTGCAGACCTTCGATGACGATGTTCTGTGCACCGGTGTAGGCGGGCCAAGCGGCGCCGGAGGTGCTGCCACCAACGGTGACCAGGCCATTGCCTGCGGCCGAGGCGGTGACGTCCGAGCGCCCGATTGCGCTGGACGCGTCGAGGATGGGGAGGTTGCCGGCGGCGTCCGGTACACCGCAGAACCGGATGGGCTGGTCGGCAGCGGCGTGCTGGGAGAGCTGCACGTACTCGTGATAGGTAGTCGGGTTGGTGCCGGAGGAGTCCTCGTTGTGGAGGCGGACGGTGGATCCATCGAGCATGCTGGTGATCGGCACGTCCTTGAGGCGGTGGTAGGTCTGCGAGGGGCCAACGTCGTAGGTCTTTCCGAGGAGGGCAGGATCGACGGAGCAGTCGACCGGCTCTGTTGCATTGCGGGTCACGCGGTAGGGCATGTTGTGTCCGGTGACGTAGAGGATGGTGGAGGCGCTCTTGCCCCCATCGGCGACGCTGGTGGCGTTCAGGGTGTAGCGGCCGGGGACGGTCGCGGAGAATACGGTGTCACGTGCGGTGGTATCGGCCAGTTTGCCGTCTCCACCATTGGGCTGAGAGCTGATGGACCACTGCACTTCGTCGTTGACGCTGCCGACGACGAGGCTCTGGATGTCGGCGTTCTGGTTGGAGTAGAGGGTGCGATATGCGGGGACGGTTGAGATCTGCACAGCGGGGTTGCACACGTTGAAGGTGACATCCGCCTTTTTGGCGCCATCATCGACGGAGGTCGCTTCGATCGTGAACTGTGCGGAAGAGAGCACGGCGTTGCCGGTTTTTGCGAGCGAGCAGCTGCTGCCGGTATTTCCAGCGGTGACGTCGATCCAGGAGCCTGCGTTCGAAGAGATCTGAGCCGATCCCGACTTGACTGCCCAGGCGACCTGATTGTTTTGTCCGTTGGTTACGGTCGCGAAGATCCGCCGGGTGGAGCCCGGGATGACGTTGAAGCCGGCCTGGGGCTGCGCGATGGAGAGGCTGACGGTGGATGCGGGTGCGACGGTCAGCGAGATGGGAGTTGCGGAGCCTGAGTTGAAGTTGGAGTCACCCGCGTAGGTTGCGGTTGCGGAGTAGGTACCGGCACCGAGACCCTTGATAGAGCCGCTGGCTGATCCGTTGGAGTCGAGGGGAGCGGAGACGGTGACGCCGTTCAGGCTGAAGTTGACGGCCCCGGTAGGAACCAGACCGCTCACGGTTGCGGCGTTGGCGGTAAAGGTGACAGCCTGGCCCGGCAGTGGGACGGATGGTGTGGCATTGAAGGTGAGCGAGGTCTGCTGCTTTGGCTTGGAACCAACGGCACCGACTGTGAAGTTGACCGCGCTTGAGCTCGAAGCGCTGTAGTTGCTATCGCCGCCATAGGAGGCAGTCGCGGCGTAGTTGCCGACAGCGAGCGAGGCGATGGTGGCGGTCGCGACGCCACTGGAGTTGATGGAGGCGTTGATGGGTTTGCCGCCCAGCGAGAAGATCACGCTGCCGCTGGGTGTATTGGAGCTGCCGGCGATGGAGGCGGAGAGTGTGACTGGCTGACCGGTGGTGAGACCGTTCGGTGTGACAGAGAGCGTGACTGTTGGCTGCGGCTGCTTCGATGGTGAAGTGACGCTGACCGTGGTTGAGCTGGAGGTGGCGGGAGCGAAGTTGCTGTCGCCGGTGTATGAGGCGGTGATGCTGTAGGAGCCCGGGGACATCGACGCGCTCGTGAAGCTTGCAACGCCGGCGGAGTTGAGTGTGCCGGACGCGAGCGGGGTGCCGCTCGACAGGAACGTTACTGTTCCGGTCGGCATGGTGGAGGTGTTGGAGGAGGTGGAGGCGGAGAGGGTCACGCTTGCGCCCGCAACCAGAGAGGTCGGAGTCGCGTTCAGGGTGATGCTGGTCTTCTGTTGCGGATTTGGTGCGGGAGTACCGGACGAGCCTCCCGTTTCCATAGCTCCGATGGACGGAGCGGAGGGCCGGAGGTTACCGAGGATGTCCGTGAGGAGTCCGACGATCGGGGTGCCCGCACCGATGAGCGGGCTGCTCGGGGCAGGGGTGTAGGCGAAGGAGTCGAGATCAGTTTCGCCCGACATCTTCGAACCGGGCTGATTCATGAACTTTGGATCCACCGTGTTGCACGTTTCGCCAGCGAACAATGTCGAGGGGCACGAGCGCACGTTGTACAGGAGGTTGTGATCGTGGATGGTCCAGCCGCTGTTGGCGGGCATGGAGGCCGATTCCGCGTAGAAGGATGCGGGATTTTCTCCGCCGTCGTAGCTGGGATCAGAGAAGCCGAGAAGGACGTTGTTCTGGTAGACGGCCTTGGCATGACTGCAGTCGCCCCAGCCTCCGGAGCATGCGAGATCGAAGGGTACCGAGCCGTAGCCGACCAGGGTGTTGTTCTGAACCGTGTAGGTGCCCAGATCGGTGAAATTGAGCGGTATCCAGTCACCTCCTGCGCGACAGGGGTTTACGCCCGGCACGATTGCGCTTGAGGGCTCATCGCCGATGGTGGAAAGGATGCGGCGGCAGTTGACCAATGCATAGTTGTTGCGGAACACGACGGTATCTGCAGCACCGATCTTGTAAGCCTGGCCGTCGTTGCCATAGCTCTGCGAGTTGGTGATGGTGAGGCTCTGCATTCCTGAGTGCAGGAGATCGAGCCCATCCTGGAAGTTATATCTCCAAATATCGTGATCGAACGCCCAGTTGCCGGTGGTGCTGGCGGTTCCGAAGCCATCTCCGTAGGCGCCAGTCTCCTGGTCGCGGCACTCGATGTAGGGGTAGTTGTGCGCGACCGGGTACTCTTCGATGCAGCCGGTGAACTCGGTGATGGAGTTGTTCAGCGTGAAACCTCCAGCGACGGAGATGTTGGAGGAGTACCACGGGGCGTCATCCATATCGATGCCGGCGGAAGGCATACCGCGGATGTGGAGATAGTTGCCGACGACGCCGACGCCGGTTGCGCCGTTGATGGCCTCGACGACGAGGCCGTGGATGAAGAGGTCGTTATAGGAGACGTTGCTGGTCAGAGCTGACTGAAGGATGCCGATCGCACCGCCGCCCAGGGTGCCTGACGGGCATGAGGCGTTGGTGAAGTTGCCCGGACCGCAGGCTACCTTGTCGGTGATCTCGAAGCAGGAGACGTCTACGAACTGCGAGTCACGGACGTTGATGGCCTCGCGACCGTACGCGATCAGAAGTGTCTTGGCGGAATCGGAATGGCAGCTGGCGTAGTTTTCGCCGAGGATGCGCGTGTGCTGGCTGGGAGTGCCGGACGGGATCGTCGGCAGATCGCATGCGAGGTCGTCGCAGTTGGTTGGTGTGTAGGGTGCATCGAAGGCGACGTTGTACCCGCCGGGCTTCTGTCGCACGATCACGGTGTCTCCACCGCCGATCATCCATTGTTGTTGATGGTGAGTGACACCGTCCAGATAGAGGTCGCGGAGGTTGCTTACAGCGCAAGGTTGATTGACGCCCTGACCCGGGTAGTCGGCATCGTGAAGACCGTCGCACTGCCCGTTGGGTGTCTGCGATGCGTTGACAAAGGGAGTTCCGCCCTTGGGTCGAACGTACCAGGTCCCCTTTGGAGACGCAGAGGTGACGACGTTGAAGGTGACCGCATTGCCTGGGGCGATCCAGGTTCCCGAGCTGGCGTTTCCGAAGACGCCATTGCCAGCGCGCCCGCAGGTGATGGTCACAGTTCCGGGTGCTTTCGCGGTGGTGAGTCCATGCCGATCCACGGTTGCGACGGCGGAGTTTGACGATGTCCAGTTACAGGCCGCCTGAAAAGGGGTGCCGGTGAGATATCCCGGGCGCGACTCGTTGACAACGAAGCCGGAACCCATGGTGACCGTGGCTCCGACGGCTACGTTGAGGGGGAGGAGAGAGCCGGTGTCGGGGTCCTTGAAGGTGGTGTAGTCCGGTGTTGGGTACTGGTAGAAGGTATCGCCGATGTGCTGTCCGATGACGGTGGCGTAGTCGCTGAAGCCGCCAGCGGAGACGACGACATGGCCTGATGCATTGGAGGTCCCGCTTCCGGGGTCGCTGTTCCACGTTGCCTGGCCCGAGCTGCTTACTGACATCTGGGGGGTCTGGGAGCTAGTCCATGTAGCTCCACCTGCAGCGGAACAGTCATCCTTCGATCCGTCAGCGTAGGTGCATGAAGCGCTGAACTGGAGGCTCGATCCCGTCGGGAGTACCGCACCCTGTGGCGAGATGGATATCGAACTTACTGCAGTCTTTCCGAAGGCTGCTACGGAAGTCAGATAGAAGAAGAGGAGTGCCAAACGCTTCAAGAGTTTTTCTCCGTAAGCCCAAATCCGGGCAGACATAAATTTGTGAGCAGTGAACGCGGAGTGATCGAGTTCGGGCAACGGCATAAGCATGACAGCCGCCCAAAGCACGGAGAATGCCTCGTCCGTCTCACTGCTGAGACTTAGGTGTTATTCGGCAGATCGGTCATGCAAAGCGCTCATGGGGTAAGCGCGAAGTGGAGCACGGGGGCCGGAACTATCGTCGGCATCCAGCCGCACCTGAAGAGTACTCAGAGGCTGAAGGCAGACATATGTGATCGACCGTTCCGGCGAGGCTCCGATATGAGAAGCGGTCGAACCTTCCTGAGGCGCCGTCTGCCGGAATGGGAAAGAGCTCAACTCCACCGCGAAAAAATGTCCAAAAATAAGGAACAATATTCGTAGTGAGCCCGCCCTTGGCAGCTTGCACTGTTCAGGTAAGCATCTCTGCTCTGGGTTATTGTAGCGGCATAAGAAACACGTAGGCAACCTCTTGCAGGTATTTCGACAAACAAATTACCTAAGGTTTTATTTTTGCTTACGAGCATTGATGCAAGCGTTTGAAGCTGGTTAAATTGCCCGGGCATTTTGGACGGAATTGGTGCAACTCAGGTTAACCAGAACGGAAGGTTACGAGCAGATGAAGGTGTCAATTGCCTAAAAGCGTTACGAATTACCGGGCTTTGTGCTTGTGCTGGAGAGTGTCGTAGAGAGCGATGTACTCTTCCGCCATTCGCTTCGAGGTGAAGTCTTCGATACGCCGCTGGGCACCGAGATGCAGCTTCTCCCGCAGAGCAGGATCCGTGAGCAGACGCTCGATAGCCTCCGCCAGCGCCCCGGGATCCCGACCAGGCACGAGGAGGCCTGCATTTCCGTTGTCGAGTGTGAAGCGGTTGGCGGGGATGTCGCTTGCGATACAGGCGCAACCGCTTGCCATGGCTTCGAGTAGACTGATCGAGAGACCTTCATTCCATGTAGCGAGGACTTTGATTGTCATTCGGCGCAGGACCGCGGGGACATCGAGGCGAGCTCCGATGAAATGGAAGTTCTTGAGGCCAAGCTCAGCTGCTTCGGCCTTGAACTGTGCGGTGAGGATGCCGTCTCCCACCGCGATGAAGTGGACGTCGTTGAACTTCGCCTCCACGAGCTGAACGGCTCGCATGAAGGTTGAGTAGTCCTTGGGGATGCAAAGGCGGGCTACCATTCCGACGACCGTGGCATTGTCAGGGATGCCTTCGATGTGAGCGGGTTTGATCCCGTGGAACCGGGAGAGATCAAGTCCATTTGTGATGACGGCCATCTTGCGCGCCGGTACGTCGACCCACTTGCTGATGTACTGGTCCAGCTCCGGAGTCAGTGAGACTACCTTGTCGGTCAACAAGGACGCGATACGATGCTCGATGAACAGGCGTCGCATCTGGTTCGAGTGATGCGTGTGAACGCGCGGCGTCTTCCGCAGCCAACCCGTGACCGCGGTGGTGAGCCAGACTCCCCAGTGACTGTGGACGACATCCTGCGGGTGATCGCGGAGAAAAGCATTAAGGGAACGGATGTTCGCGAGTATGCCCTTACCGCTGTTGAGCTTGTAGTGCTTGAGGCCGTATTCGCGGGCTCGTTCGTCGAGGCGACCGTCACCGAACATGGTGCAGATCGTGACGTCATGCCCAAGTGCTTTTTGTTCCTTGGCGAGGGAGAGCAGCATAATTTCCGTGCCGCCGATGCCCAAAAGGTGATTGACGTGAAGTATGCGCAACAAATCCTCAGCGTCGCTTCCGAGTGGAGGCGACGAAGTGAGTTTAGCAGAATGGTGACCCTCGCTGAGGCGTGCTGGAACGCACGTGGGGCGCGCCTGCGATGCCGCCGTTTCGCGTGGAGATGCGACGGGATAGGTATGGCAGCGGCGTAGAACGGAGCTTCTAGGTCTTGATCTTCGCGGCGAAGTTCCCGTCGATCACTTCAAACTTCTGGGTTCGGGAGTAGGTGTGCGTGCCCAGATTGTTGGTGGTCCATCCGGGATCTATATAGGCCACGCGACTTTCGCTGTATTCGGTCTCGGTGAGCTTCAGGATCTCTGAGAAGACGAGACCGTAGCCGTACCTTGGACCGCAGTTCTGCGACGGCCGAATGAGTTTGCCGTTTTCGTAGAAGAGGGCGCCGGCCGGCCGGGCGCGGCGGACGTCGGAGATGACGGGATTGGACGGGTGGGCTGACCATGGGCCGCGAAGATCATCAGCGTAGAAGATCCCGAGTTCGTCGGAGTTCGAGTACTTGCCGTCGGAGAGGCCTGCGAGCATCCAGAACTTATCTCCTATCTGGTGCACGGTTGCGTCGACCGCATGAAGGTCGTTGAGCAGGACGGTATCGAGAGTCCAGCCGTTGGGGAAGCTGGTGGCTCGATAGAGCTCGACAGTGCGATTTTCCTTTGTCTCCGGAATCATGTACATGTCGCCTTCGTGCTCGAAGACGAAGGGGTAGGAGAGGTGATAGGGACGGCGAAGTACCTCAAAGGGTTCACCGAACTCGCCGTCGGGTCCGATGACGGCGCAGGAGATGAGAGCTCGATGTTCAGAGTAGCGAAGGTCTTCAAAGAAGAGGTAGGTTGTGCCCGCGTGCTCGATCAGGAAGGGGTCCGCGTAGAAGCGATCTTTTGGAGGGATGATGATGCGGTACCCGGACGGATCTGCGAAGCTGCGCTCCGGGAGACGTTTGCGTAGCGCGAGAAACCACTGGATATCGCTGCCGCGAATGCGCGAGGAGAGCTTTGTTGCGAGCGAGCGATAGAAGAGGCGAGCGAAGAACTGCAGCATCCTGGGTGTTCCGGGTGTGCGATAGATGCCGCGGGTGTAGGTGTTGCTCTCGTTGTATGTGGGTAAGGACGTAAGAAAGCCGGGGCCATGCTGGTCGAGATCATGGAGTCGCCGGATGGCAAAGTGCGCGGTCTTCCAGTAGTTGAAGTTGCGATTGCGATAGAGCGAGGTTGTGTCGGTAGCGGAGTGGCCGCGATAGATTACATGTCCGCCGTCGAGCGACTCGGTAAGGATCTGCAGGATTGTGCCGGAGACGGGGTTTCCTTCGAAGACCTCCCAGAAGAGTGGAGGTCCGCCCCGGTACTCAAGGTTGTCGTCGTGGTGAAAGGACCAGACACCGTGGCGTGCCGCACCCAGTATTTTTCCGCGGATGATCCGAAAGCCGAATCGGAAGAGCACGTCGAGGTTTGCGGCCTGAATTGTGGCGAGATCTGGATCGCTGAAGCGGTCGACGAAACCCTTTCGGATGGGATCGACCGTGACGCAGGGAACGTCGGCGAGGACGGAGGACAGGTCGACGGGCGCCTTGGCGTCGATCTTGATTTTGTTCCTGCGGTAGTCCCAGGCCTCGTAGCGGTTGAAGAGGCTGAGCTTCCAGTAGTTCTCGATGCGCTTGCGAAGGTTGGGCTTTGTTGCGGGAGGTGGAGTGTTCTTCACCACCAGAACGACGCGGGCGAAGCTGGAGCTCTGAATATCGTCAACGATCTTCGCGACCCAGGCGCTAGTCGTGTAGGAGTCCAGCATGATGCCGATACGAAGCATAGGTTTTCCTGTGACTTCCAAGTCGTACAACGATTACTGAGAGGAAGCAGAATAGATTGTCTTCGCCATGCCGTCAGCGATGCTGCTCTTTAAACCTGTCTGGGAGGAGCTCGTTGAAGAACGTGGACCAACGCTCTTCCATATGCTGCCAGGAGTATTGCGTTTCGAACAGGGTTTGCGCATGACTGCAGGAGGTTTTCAGATGTTGATCCGGGCTGTAGACGCGCTTGATTGCCTGCTCCAGCTCTGAAACATCTCCGAACCTGGTGGGTATCCCGAAGCCGACCTTTTCTGCAAACTCGCTGATACGGCACTCAGAGTTGATGAGCAGGGGTATCCCGACCATCATGGCGTCGAACAGTTTATTGGGCGCGGCATAGATGTGGTTTTCCACGAACGGCTTGTAGTGGGCGAACATGGCTGTGGCGTATGCGGCGATCTCCATGGACCCGAGCGGAGTGGTTTCCCCGAGATTGGTGACGAGTGGGTGCTTGAGAAAGGTCTGGTTCATCCAGGGACCGATGGGGCGACCGGCGAAGACGATTTGCGCACCTTCTACTCGTTCGCAGGCGCGCAGCAGTGTTTCTGTGCCGGAGACGTCGTCGAGGATCGATCCGCAGACGTAGATGAACTTTTCAGGGAGCCCGGAGCGTGTCCGAAGTTGTGTTGAAGGGGGAGAGTTGAAGATGACGACGTGATGCTTCGGCAGACGCGCATGCCTCCCCAGGCGCTCATCGGTGACCTCGACGAGGCCGTCCACATGATTCAGGGACCACTTCGAGAGTCTTGACCAGAGAGGATTCAGCAGGCGCAGCGTGTCGACAGTGCGGATAGCGAGACTATCAATGAGGTCACAGACGAGTACGGGTGGACGAGTGACATAGCCGGTTGTAAACGGCAGAACGTACTCTTCATTGGTGGCGACGACGACATCCGGGCCGATGGCGCGCAGCTGGTCTTTCACGTAGGCGACGAGCCGGAGTGAGGTGGCGATACCTCTTACACCGCGGCGGGCTGTCCGCTGATCGATGTGGTAGGTGACGCCTTCGATTCCCTCCCTGCTGTCCCAGTTTCCGGTGCGGACGCAGCCGATGTAGTGCACCTCTTCGAAGAGGTTTGCGAAGACGCGAAGGCACTTCGAGACGCGAACGTTGTTGGGGCTGTCGGAGTGGATGTATGCAAGCTTCGCCTTGTACTTCAAGACCGGGCACCTCCGGAGAGAGTGGTGTCGGCCAGGTTGAAATGGCGAAGGATGATTTCGACGATGTGTTTCGCGGCCTGTCCATCACCGTAGGGATTTCGTGCGCCGCTCGAGTTCCAGCTTCCGCGATCGCCGAGGGCAGCGTTCGCCTCGGACACGAGGGTCGAACGTTGTGTGCCGACGAGGCGAACGACTCCGGCGTCGACGCCTTCGGGTCGCTCAGTTGTTTCGCGCATCAGCAGGACAGGAGTGCCGAAGGTTGGAGCCTCTTCCTGAACGCCACCCGAGTCGGTGAGGATCAGAGAGGCTCGCGACATCAGGAAGACAAATGGCTCGTATTCGATTGGCGGGATGAGATGGACGTTTGGCAGCCCTTTGAGGGTCCGCATGACGGGCTCCTGAACGTTTGGGTTCAGGTGAACGGGATAGATGATGTCAACGGAGGGGTTGGCGAGAGAGATGTCTCGTATGGCCTGGCAGATGTTCTCGAACCCCTCTCCGAAGCTTTCGCGCCGATGCCCGGTGACGAGAACGAAGCGGCGACCGGGCGTGAGGTGGACGCCGATCGAATCGAAGTAGGCGTTCCAACGGCTTCCAGCCTCTGGAGTGGACTGGCCTTCGACGACGCGGAGGAGTGCGTCGATTACAGTGTTTCCGGTGACGAAGATGGTATCGGCCGAGACGCCTTCGGCGAGGAGATTTTCGCGCGACGCTGATGTGGGCGCGAAGTGAAGGTCGGAGAGGCGCGATGTGAGCTTGCGGTTGATCTCTTCCGGAAAGGGATGAAACTTGTTGCCGGTGCGGAGACCAGCTTCGATGTGACCGACCTGGATCTGTTCGTAGTAGGCGGCGAGACTGGCGGCGAAGGTAGTTGTGGTGTCTCCCTGCACGAGGATCATGTCGGGCCGCTCCTGCCGGAGGACGGTCGAGATTCCGGAGAGGCACCTGGAGGTGAGACCGGAGAGACTCTGGTTCGGCTCCATGACGGCGAGGTCGTAGTCGGGAACGATCTCGAAGAGACGCAGAACTGAATCCAGCATCTGCCTGTGCTGAGCGGTGACACACACCTTTGTTTCAAGGATGCCGGTGTGTTGCGCGAGGGCGTGAACGACGGGAGCCATCTTTATTGCTTCCGGCCGCGTGCCGAAGATGAGGAGGATCTTTTTCATAGAAGTTAGATCAGAGAGCTATTGAGTGCAGTTTATGCAGTTGAAGGGGAGACATGGAGCGCTGTGATTTGGAGTGGTGTAGGGGAGGTTGGTTGCCGGCTTTATGCATGCAGCACTTGTTTGATGGATCTTTGTTCCCGCTTCATCGCGGTTTCGTAGACCTGGAGGTATTGGAGCACTGTTTGCTCAGCTGTAAAGTTTTCCTCTACGAACAGTTTGCCTGCGGCGCCCATTCGCTTGCGAGCGACGGCGTCTCCAAGAAGGGTAGCAACTCCGCTTGCGATTCCGCTCGCGTCCTCAGAGGCGACGACGATTCCCGTCAGGTCATTTTGTACGATGGCGGGAACATCGCCGACCGCGGTTGCGACCCAGGGCAGACCGCTGGCCATGCCCTCAAGGATAGCCATGGGCAAACCCTCCAGGCGTGAAGAAGAGACCATGACGTCAAAGGAGGCGTAGACGGCGGGCATGTCTGTTCTGCGCCCGACGAGGCGGACGATGTCCGCGAGCCCGAGCTGATCGATCAGGGCTTCGAGACTGGCGCGATCGGGGCCGTCGCCGACGAGGATGAAGCGAGCGGAGGGGAACTCGCGGTGTACATCGGCTGCGACCCTGATGAAGATGTCGGGACCTTTCTCGTTTGAGAGCCGGCCGATCCAGCCGACGAACAGATCATCCGGATTGCTGCTTCGGTCACGTAACGAGGGAACGGCGTTTAGAAATGGGCGGAGATCGATGCCATTGCCGATGAGGTGGATATTGGGCGCTGGGATCCCTGATTGGAGGAGTGTCTGCCTGACCGGTTGGGAGACGGCGATAACGGCCTGATACCGGCGAAGGATCCACCGGTCCAGCTCGCCATAGAAGCGAACGGCACGGCTGTCGTCGAGCCAGTTATGGCAGGTTGAGACGAGCGGCGTGGGCGACCGGCGCATGGCCAGGTAGGCGTAGACGTCGGCCTTGTAACCATGGGCGTGGACGACATCGGCGCCGGTGCTGGCGGCGAGAGCACGGATGCTTGCGGGGACGGATGTGTCGAACTGTCCGCGGCAGGAGATCAGGTGCGATTCGATGCCTTCGTCGAGCGCGCACTCGTGAACCTGAAGATTGGGTTTGAGGGAGTTCGAGAAGATGCCGAGGACGGCTGAGTGTCCGGTGCGGTTGAGGGTTCGGGAGACGTTCAGGATGACGGCTTCGGCACCGTACATCCCTCCGCTCGAGATGATGTGCAGGATCTTCATGAGGATGGAGTCTCGGTAGAGCGGGGCTCCGTCTCCTGCCGGTTCAGCGTGGCCCAGAGCCTTGCGTACATCTGATCGCCGATGGTTTTCTTCAATGCGGACTTCCACCTGTCCTGCCGTTCGAGTTTCAGGAGGAGACCGCTGGCGGGGTCGAGGAGTTTCGACAGCCAATCGACGCCCTGGCCGTTGCGGATGTTGAGACGTCCGACGAGTGCGGGCGCAGCATCTGCCTCGGCTCTCGGGATGGAGCTATAGATCTGCGAGTAACCGGCGAGCTTCGCGGCGGCGAGGACGCGACGATCGAAGCGTCCGCCAGGCAGAGACATGGTTGTGACCGGGATGCCGAGCTTGTCTTCGAGGGTGAGACGTGCGGTACTCAGCTCCGTCCTGAGCGCGTCCTCGTTGCAGTGGGTGAGCAGGGTGTGCGTCCAACCGTGGGCGCCGATCCGTTGACCGGCGGCATGAAGAGAACGGAGCTCGTCCCAGCCCATGTAGCCGGCGCGAGTTCCGGTCCAGCCTGCGGTGATGAAGAAGGTGGCCTGCAAGCCGCGCTGGACAAGAGCGGGGAGGGCGAGCTCAAAGTTGGAGATGTGGCCGTCGTCGAAGGTGATCTCGGGCCAGAACGAGGCCCTTCCAAGGGATCTCGTCTCGACGAACAGGTCAGCGTGCCGCTCGAACTCACGCTTGTCCAACACGTAGGAGTAGGCGCTCGGGACGGTGCGGAGCTCGTGATAGAGAAGGTGAAGTCGGTTGAGAGACCCTGACACGCTACGGCTCCGGTTTCCGGGTTTGAGGTGATCTGCCCAGAGTTCTTCCTTCGGGTACGGTACCCCGATCTGCGAGGACACTAAGCACCTTATCTAGGTTCGCACGGAAAGGCGATCACACAGAAGGGGTGCACGCAGCCGCAGGCGATGGGCAGGTTCGCGTGCGAAGATCGCTGTACGGAGTTTCCCGCCGCGGACGGGGAGACCTGGATCTCGCGATGATGGACGTTTGATGAAGCTTTGGCAGACTCTTCGGGCAGATGTTTACCGGTACCGCGCCGACGCGAGTTGGCGAGCGATGCTGGCCGCGTACCTGCAGACTCCGGGCTTTCGGTACACGTTCTACCTGCGTAAGACGGCGTTTTACCACGCGAGAAAGAGAGGCCTGGGCGCCCTTCCTTATCTCTACAACCGGCTTTGGCTGAATCATTATCGTTTTCGGTATGGCTTCGAGATGTCACCGGCGACGGTGATTGGCCCCGGTTTGTATCTGGGCCACTTCGGCGGCGTGATCATCAGCCCGTATGCGGTGTTGGGAGCCAACGTCAACATCGCGCAGGGGGTGACGATTGGAGCGACCAGCCGCGGTTCACGGATCGGGGCTCCGACGCTTCAGGATCGAGTCTGGGTGGGAGCGAACGCGATCGTTGTCGGGAAGATTACGGTCGGGCGTGAGGCTCTGATCGCTCCCGGGGCGTACGTGAATTTTGACGTGCCTGCGAGATCGGTGGTGCTTGGCAACCCGGGCAAGATCGTCTCGAGCTCCGGCTCGGACGGGTATATCAACAACACGTTGCCGGGCGCTTCGATCTCTTGACGCAAGGTCCCAACGGCTATGATGTCGGTGAAGCTCCTGCGGCATCGCGCTCGCGATCGCGGAGAGATCTTTGCCGAATTTTCCGAGGCGGGTGTATGACATGTTTCGCGGCCCAAAGGGTCTCGCAGGGAGGGCGGGGGCGCGGAGCCGGACCTGCGTGTGTGCTGGTGTTTGGCTTCTTCGCAGCGACTGCTTTCGCAAAGACCCCTCAAGCGATATCGATCTCGCCTCAAGGCGCTGTTCTGCAGAAGGGATCGAGCCTGCAGTTCCAGGTGACGTGTGCGTATCCGGATGGAACGACGGACAACTGCGCGGGTGCGGGTGATGTCGTGTGGCGCAGCTCGCACCCTTCCGCGATGTCGGTCAGCGGCTCCGGGCTGGCGACGTGGACGAAGGACGAGGGAGGTGAGAACGCGTCCGCCATCGGGCATGTGCTTGTCTCGATCGGAACGGCGTCCGACCGGGCGACCGTTATGGGGCAGCACCCGGGTGACGTGTTCTATCAGTATCCGACGCCGGACTACAAGTCGTATCGCGTTCCCGGAAGCGAGACGATGCTTCCGCTCAGCTTTGTGGTTGGGTCGACGGTGACGATCGGATCGGGGTTTGTCATCAACCATGCGACGCCTGGGGAGAAGAGCGGAAGTCCATTCCAGATGACGTGCAACTGGACGAGTTCCAACCCGAAGGTTGCAACGGTGGATCGCCACGGACAGGTTTTGGCGATCTCTCCAGGAACGGTGGCAATTACGTGCGGTCGCGCGGGTGACGGGGTCTACGGGAAGAGCACAGATGGACGCTGGGTCTCCCCGGGCAACGTGATTACGTTGAGCGTGGTGGCCGGCGGGAGGGGAGACACTACGTGGTATGTGCGGCCGGGCGGAGGAACGGCGTTTGTGAGCCGGTCGCAGACTCCGAACGGACAATGCGATGGCAAGCATGATGCGGACTATCCGGGTAAGGGAACGAACCGTCCATGCGCCGTGGGGAACCTCCGTGATCTTTACGCCGACGGTGTGACGCATCTGCATATGGAGTGGATGATCAGCGGCGGAGATACGGTGATTGTGCGGCAGAAGCCCGCTGGTTACAACGTTGCGTTCGACAAGCCGTACACGCCCACCAACTGCGAGGACCTGGCATGCGACCTGCCGACGATTCCTTCGGGCACAGCCGGGCGGCACACGCGCATTCTCGGCGAGAACTACGCCAGCTGCCATCCGGATGCGGCCAAGACGCTTTTGATCGCCTATGGTCGTGAGGCGATCAACGTCCGCGACTCGCAGTTTGTAGACGTCTCGTGTTTCGAGATCACCGACAGGGTGGCCTGTGGTCCTGGCGGTTTCACGAACGCAGCGTGCCCGGCAGGCACCCAGGGCGGTGGAGCTATGGGCGTTCTGCAATCAGCTCTGACGAGTAACGTGTCCTACAACGACCTGTTTATCCACGGGCTTGCCGTCGAGGCGATCAACGGTGCGACCGGTGTCGGCGTGGTCGGCAACTACCTTCATGTCCGCGCCATGCCGTCGGCGGGCATCGATATGGACGATGCACCGTGGCTCTCCTCGAACATCTCGGTTGCGGGCGGATTTACGTTGAACAACTCCATCACGGAGTTCACCGGCTGCGTCGAAGAGTACCCGGTCGTGCACAACTACCCATACGTCGAGTGCCGTGACCAGAACGCGGGCGCGTACGGGGACGGCTTCGGGACTGCGAGCACGACCGGGGACTGGAGCTTTGATCACGACATATGGAGATACAACTTTCAGGACGGGCTTGACCTGCTGCACTCAGGGATGCAGAGCCTGACCGTCACCAACTCGCAGAGCTATGGCAATGACGGCCAGGCTTACAAGATCGGGGCAGCAGACAACGTCGTCTTTCGCAATAACACAGCCCTGGTTAACTGCAATCGCATTCTGTCGACGATCGGCGACGAACCAGCGACTGCGATCGTGAAGGGCGTGTCACCCTGCCGGGCCGAAGGGGACGGGCTGGTGTTTCAGTTCACGGATCAGGGCACATACCTGGTGCAAAACAACAGCATCGCGGGATATGGAGCGGTGCCGTTCGATCTCGCGTGCTCGACCGGCTGGGATGGCTGCAGCCATGCGCACTCGGTGTATCAGAACAACATCCTGCTCGGATACTCGGACCCGGAGTACAACGGAGGGCAGACGGCGTCGACCTTTTATGGAGAGAACGCGTCGATGCCGCCGAACGGCGGATGGATGGTGCGGGACCACAATATCTTCTACAACGTACGGCCGGGTAACTGCCCGGTCCCGTTGCGCGCCGGTGAGAGTTGTAACACGGTGGACCCAAGGTTTGTCGGCGAGCCTCGGTCGCCGCTGCGCAGTGAAGCTTCGCTCGACAACTTCGACTTTCATCTCGCTGCGGGGAGCAGGGCTATCGGTGGGGGAGTACCAGTCTCCGGGCTAAGCACGGATGGACTTGGCGCGGCGAGGGGGAATCCACCGAGTATCGGAGCGTGGGAGGCGGGACCGAACTCCTCAGGCTCGGCCGATGCGAGGGACCCTGCGAAGTATAGGGAGAGCAGCGTGTGGGCGAGTCCGCGTGAGCTATGGAGCTACTGCGTGGAGCGGACAACGATGTTGGTGCAGCAGTGCTGGGCGCTTGCGGAACGGGTGCGCCGCCTGAGCAGAGGTTGAGGGCCGGGGAGAGATCTCCTGCGTGTTGGGAACAGCGAAATTGCGTTGGGTCGAAGGCCTTTGACTACCACTTTGGGCGTAGATGCTGATGCGGATGAGCGGACCAGAGTCCCGTATCATGTGACCAGAGACCGTCCGAGACCGCGTCGAGTCGTCGTACTGGCGCCGGGGTCGCGGCGGGTCCGGGAAGGGCTTAGGGGAAGTCGTGAGAGAGCTATTGAGATCCACTTGCCTTGCTTTCCTGTGTCGAATGCCGGTGACTGGGTGCTGTTGCCCCGGTGAGACGGAAGAGGCCGGTGCCACTCCCACGTTGTCCGTGGTGCTGGGGAGCAGTCGATGAGATTGCTTTTCTGGGTCAGTCTCGGTGTCGTCGCTTACGCCTACTTCGGGTATGCGGTGGTGCTGGCGTTGCAGGTTCGGGGTCGCCGGCGGCCGTTTCGCCGGGAGGCTATCTTCCCCAAGGTTTCGATTGTGATTGCGGCGCGGAACGAGGAAGCAAATCTGATTGCGAAGCTCGCGAACCTGGAGCTTCAGGACTACCCTGCGGATCTTCTGCAGATCGTGATCGCGTCGGACGGATCGACGGACGGCACTGAGGCGGTTCTGAGACGAAACGCGGATCGCGTCGTCCCAGTCATTCTTGAGACGTCTGGAGGGAAGGCAAGCGCGCTGAATGCTGCTGTGAGACAGGCTACGGGCGATCTACTCGTCTTCCTTGACGCGCGGCAGACGATTGAACCGAATGCGATCCGGGAGCTCACATCCTGCTTTGCGGATCCTGAGGTTGGCGCGGTGAGCGGCGAACTTCTGCTCGAAAGCACTCCCGGGGTTCAGTCACACAGTGCGCTCGGAATCTACTGGAAGATTGAGAAGACCGTGCGCAAGCTCGAGGCCGCATCGGGATCCGTCGTCGGTGTAACTGGCGCTATCTACGCCATGCGCCGGGAGCTCTTCACAGAGATTCCACATGCGATGATTCTGGACGATGTGTTCGTTCCGATGCAGGTGGTGCGTCAAGGGAAGAGGGTTGTCTTCGAGCCAAATGCCATCGCCCGCGATCGCCTGTTTATTCAAAAGGGTAAGGAGTTCTCGCGAAAGGTGAGAACGATGACGGGAAACTACCAGCTGCTGCGGATGGCGCCCTGGCTCCTGTCTTTCCGGAACCCAATCCTGTTCCGCTTCATCAGCCACAAGCTGCTGCGGCTCCTGGTGCCCTTTCTGCTGGTGGTAATGCTCCTCGCGTCTTTTCTTGCGAACGGTCTGCTGTATCGTGCGGCTTTTTACCTCCAGGTGTTCTTCTACCTGCTTGCCGCCCTGGGAAGCCTGTTGCCGCAGATCCGAGGGTTCAAGCCCGTGGCGATCGCGAGCACATTTGTGATGCTGAATGCGGCCGCTGCTCTGGCGTTTTACAACTTCGTCTCAGGACGGAAGGAGGTCTGGATTCGATGAGAGATCCGATGCGATCACGTCCCTGCAGACCTTTGACGCCCTCGCTGCATCCGGGACACAACCACCTTGTATGGCTCGCGCTGAGCCAGAAGTTTCCTGTCTCTTTGGAATCGAGGCCGCGTATCTCCGAGGGACATATTGCTTTGCCAATCTGTTTGGACTCGACACCCTGTCCGAAGAACTTAGTGGGCTACTGATGAAAATCGTTCCAGTTCTAACGCCGCGCACTTCGTCTCAGACCTTGAGTTCTGCGATGCCTCATGTCCTTCTGGTTGTCGATGGTCTGGGCGGAGCGTTGGGCGGGGGCGAGCGTATCGCGCTGAAGATGGCCGCACTCCTGCCGCGTTACGGGTACCGGGTCTCCATCCTGACGTTTGGCGCGCCTGACAACCTGGAGGTTCGGACGAATCCACCCTGCCCGATCTATCTGCTTCCACTCACCAGCGCGTTCAATGTCTCGGCTGTGAGGGCGGCGTTCGACTTTCGTAATTTCCTTCGAGATCAGAGTATCCAGATTGTTCAGACGTTCTTTGAAAGTTCGGATCTCTGGGCGGGCGTGGTTGCGAAGCTCCTTTCGCCGGCGCGGCTTATCTGGAGCCGACGAGACATGGGCATTCTGCGAACGAGCAAACACCGGATTGCGTATCGGCTGCTGGCCGGCATGCCTGACCGGGTGTTCGCTGTTTCGGAGCTGGTCCGCCAGCATTGCATCGAGGTCGATCACGTGGAACCTTCCCGCGTGGAGACCATCTACAACGGGCTGGATGTCTCCGACTGGAGTGCCGACGGATCGGTGAGGAAGGATCCTGATGTGAGACTGATCACATCGGTCGGCAATATTCGAAAGGTCAAGGGCCACGATATCTTTATCAGGGCGTCGGCAAAGGTAGCCGAGAGATTTCCGAATGCAATGTTCAGCGTCGCTGGAGCGATTCTCGACAAGGCTTACTTCGAGCAGATAGAAGGCCTCGTGCGAGATCTGGGCCTGGCGGGGAAGTTCCACTTCCGCGGGAGTGTGACTGACCTCCGAAGTCATTTTGCGGCAGCGGATGTATTTGTTCTGCCGTCACGGAGCGAAGGCTTTTCAAATGCCATTGTTGAAGCGATGGCGATGTCGCTGCCCGTGGTCGCGACGGCGGTTGGGGGGAACGCTGAGGCGGTCTCGGATGGGGTAAGTGGCTTTATCGTGCCGCCCGAAGATCCGGAGGCCCTTGCAGCTGCCATTCTGCGCTTGCTTGACGATCCGGGCCGTGCGCGTGAGATGGGTCAGGCGGGCAGGCAGTTGGTCGTCGAGAGATTTACGGTCGACGCGATGATGGGCCGTGTCACGCGGGCTTACAGCGACGTGCTCGGGGCGGGGGCTTCGGCTCGAGCGCTGGATAGCCGGGTATCGCCTCCGGCGTCACCGCAGGGAAGCGCCTCATCCACGTAGATACCGGTGGGAGTCGGGACGGCAGTGACTTGGGTACGTATCAGCGATTAATGCCGAAGCGACTCAGCAGCATGCTGAAGCGGTAGCGAGCGAAGGCGGCGAGCTGCTTGATCGTGGGGCTCGGGTCGCTTGGATCGAAGTCGAAGAACTCGAGTGGACCCCGATAGGAGCGCAGGATCGCGGCCCATGTGAGGGTACCGCTGGCCACGTACCTGGAGAGCACAGGCAGATCGCGCCAGAGCACGATGTGACGGAAGCCGAAGCGAGTCGCCTGCACGCTGTCCGTTGATTCGCCGATGAGATCGAGGTAGTGGAGCCAGCCGATGTCAACGCCGGCATACAGAGCTGAATCCGCCGTAACGCTGAAGCGGGGGTTGGCCTCGATGAGACGAACCACGCCGTCACGGGTATCGCGCTTTACTTCGATCTCACAGATGCCGACGTACCCGATGCCGCGAAGGAAGGTGTCGCATAAGGTTGCGATCTCCTCGTCCACGACAGGTTCCACGATCGAACCGCTTCCAAAGAGCATGGGGTAGGCGCGCAGCTCGTGTACGACGCAGTGTCCGAGTCTGCGGCTGCTCTTTCCGTAGACGGACAGATAGCAGAACTTCGCGTCGTCACCACCGGCGATGATCTCCTGGGCGACGGCCTCCGGGCGA
Source organism: uncultured Acidobacteriaceae bacterium (assembly GCA_963719405.1). Taxonomy (GTDB): domain Bacteria; phylum Acidobacteriota; class Terriglobia; order Terriglobales; family Acidobacteriaceae; genus Edaphobacter. The sequence continues at coordinate 1,565,089 of OY970381.1, read as the reverse complement.
TGCGGCTCCACGCCCTGGTACTTTGCGAGGAGCTCGTCAGGCGTATCAGCCCTGGCCAGTTTTTGTCCGCGGAGACCGGTCGTCTCGGGCAGAGTGCTCCATTCGCGCTCATGCCGCGGTTTGATCAGGCAGGGGAAACGCGCGGTGGAGACGAACCGCTCCATGTCGGTGCGGGACTGGATGTAGTCGGTTCGCGGGATGGGCAGACCATGTTTGGCGGCAAGGGCGTACTGCTGCTCCTTGGTTGCCAAGGCCGCCTGGACGGCTATCGAGTCGAGCGAAAAGATGTAGTGCTCACGGAGAGCGTCGGTGTGTTTGCCGAGCGCGGAGACAAAGATGTCGGCAGCGGGAATGATCACGGGCCGGGCCCCAAGTCTGCGTGCCAGGTCGATCATGAAGGCCACCCAGGCGTCGGGATCGGAGTCGGGATTCGGGCAGAGCAAGGACTCGCCGTAGACGGATTGGAAGCCCTGGTGCTCGGGGTCGTAGTCGATGCCTACGGTACGCACACCACGGCGAAGCAGGTCTCGCATGAGATTGAGGCCGGTCTGATAGACACTGCCGACAACGACGGGCGGCCAGTCACGATGAGCTTGTATTGGGGTCACAGGTATCGAGGGAACGCAGAGCAGTGCGCGATGTTTTGAAAGATTATCACGTGGTCGAGCGGCACCTCACGGGCTCAAAGATCACGCTGCAAAGCGGACGGTAAGTCCGCCACGTCCCGGCAAATCTGAAACGATATACTTGAGGCTTATGAGCATCTCATTCGTGCGGGAACCTGGATCGACGGAGGAACAATGTCGGTAAAGGAGAACGCTGCTTCACTTCTCTCTCGCGCGGGCTTGCTGCGGGGTCTGGAGCAGTTTCCGACGCAGCCAGGCGTCCTGGTCTTCAACCATCATCGGATTGGCGACAGCAGCAGATCCGAGTTTGACCGCGAGCTGTTTTCCGCATCGACTGAGCAGTTCGAGTTTCAGGTGGAGTACATCAAGCGACACTTTCCGGTGATTCTTCCGCACGAGCTGGCGGAGATGATCTCCCGGAAGAAGAAGCTGACGCGCATGCACGCGATGATCACGTTTGACGATGGATATCTCGACAACTACACGATCGCGTACAAGGTGCTTCGTCAACATGGCGTAGCGGCAGCATTCTTCCTGGTATCGAGTTTCGTCGGGAGTGAGTTTGTGCCGTGGTGGGATGAGATTGCCCACCTTGTTCGACGGAGTACAGCGCGATCTCTCTCCCTCACGCAATGTGACGAACGTCCGGTGATGCTGGAGCCTGATCGCGAGGCTGCGATCCGAACGATTGTCGCGGCGTTCAAGTCGGAGCTGAACCAGGATTCGGACGCGTTCCTGGCGGAGCTGCGGAGGGAGGCGGGGGTGCAGATCGATGGTGAGGGAAGGCGATTTCTGAACTGGGAGGAGGCGCGCGAGATGGCGGAAGGCGGCATGGAGATCGGCGGGCACACCCATACGCATCCGATCATCAGCAAGCTGTCGGAAGGGGAGCAGCGCGACGAGCTCCAGAGATCCAAGAGGATTCTTGAGGAAAGGATAGGCCAGGAGATTGGCTCCCTCGCATACCCCAATGGATCGCCAAGAGACTTTTCACCGATCACGGTTGAGCTGGTCCGGGAGGCGGGTTACGTCACTGCCTTCTCTTTTTACGGCGGCATCAATCGCGACGACTGGACCGAGCCCTACAACCTGCTGCGTGTGTCACCTGATCCGCGTACTGGGAGCTTTCGCCTGGATGCGATCCTGAATAGCCGGTTCGCGGGGATTGAGCCGGCGCTGCGTGGGATGTATCGCCGGCTGCGTCCAAACTGAGCCTGGCACGTGATTGAGCTGCTACGTGCAAAGGCCCTCGTTGCCGAGGGCCTTTGTCGTGTCCACGATCCCGCATCCGGATTACTGAGTGCCTTGGTGCGCCACTACTAGCAGCGTACGATCTTGGGGGAATGGATGCCTTTGGTGGCGTTGCGGGTGTCGACGATCAGCTTCGACCTGTTCACGATGTCCTGGTAGTCGTAATCCGAGTGATCGGTGACGATCAGAATGCAGTCATACTGCTCCAGGTTCTCCAGGGGTGTGGAGGTCATGTTGAGGTTGTAATGGCGTCCCCGGCCCACCTTGGGGTGGTAGGGATCGTTGTACAGGATGTCTGCACCCTCCTCCTGCAGGAGTTCGATGATAGTCAGTGAGGGTGACTCGCGGAGATCGTCGATGTCCTTTTTGTACGACATCCCGAGCATGAGAATTTTGGAGCCGTTGACGGCTTTCTTGTGATGGTTGAGCGCCTTTGCGACCTGCTTGGCGACGAAGTCGGGCATCGCCTCGTTTACCTCGCCAGCGAGCTCGATGAAGCGGGTGTTGAAGTCGTACTCCTTTGCCTTCCAGCTGAGATAGAAGGGGTCGATTGGAATGCAGTGGCCGCCCAGGCCCGGACCAGGGTAGAAGGGGTGAAAGCCGAAGGGCTTGGTGGATGCGGCGTCGATCACCTCCCAGATGTCGACGCCCATCCGGAGCGAGAGGACCTTGAGCTCATTGACGAGTGCGATGTTGACGCAGCGATAGATGTTTTCAAGGAGCTTCGTCATCTCTGCGACCCGGGTGGTGGAGACGCGCACGGACCGGGTAAAGATGCCTTCGTAGAGAGTGGCTGCGAGTTCAGTTGCGACCGGCTCGTGTCCGCCGACGACTTTGGGGATGTCGCGACGCGCGACCGAGGTGTTACCCGGGTCTTCGCGCTCCGGTGAGAAGGCCACGTAGAAGACGCCGTGCTCGGAGGGGGCATCGGCAGTCTGAACCTTGAGCCCGTGCAGATTGCCTTGCTCGAGCAGAGGGATGAGGACGTCTTCGGTGGTTCCGGGGTAGGTGGTGCTTTCGAGAACGACGAGCTGCCCCTCCTGAATCCAGGGCGCGGTGGACTTTGCCGTATTGACGATGTAGCTGAGGTCCGGCTCGCGATGTCCGGTGAGGGGGGTAGGAACGCACATGATGATGGCGTCCTGGTCGGAGAGCTTTGCGAATTCGGTCGTGGCTCGGAAGCCCTGGCGGCGGGCTTGCTGGATCTCGGTTTCAGCGATTCGGAAGATGTAGGAACGGCCGCCCTCAAGATCCGTAACCTTCTTTTCGTCGATATCGAAGCCTGTGACCTCGAAGCCTGCTTCGGCGAGCAGCAACGACAGTGGCAGGCCGACGTACCCGAGTCCAATGACTCCGATTTTGGCAGTGCGAGCGGAGATGCGCTTGAGGCGCTCGGCGGCGATTTGGGGAAGGGTATCGGGGCTGGAAGTCAACATGTCGGATATTATTGCACCCGCGCATGGAGGTTTGTGAGGGGATAGCCTGCCACGTTGGTCGTATTGTGCCGATGCGACCGAGGGCAGGTGGTCGATGTGTCGATGGCGATGCGCGAGAGGCGTTTCGGCCTGCTGCGAAGATTTCCGGGCACAAAAGTTGCATTGCCCGCGCGTGGTGTTCCAATGGATAAAGCATATGAGATGTTCGTCGCCAGTGCCCGCCGTCGATGCATGGACGCGGAGACACGAAGTCGAACATCGATTCGAATGACCCAGCGAACGCACTGATTCGTTCCGGGGGAGGGCATTTCATGGCACGTTATCTGATTACGGGGATAGCCGGTTTCATCGGTTGCACCATCGCACACACGCTTGTGGACCAGGGACACACGGTACAGGGGATCGACAATCTGTCCACCGGAAACTTAGAGAATCTCGCAGACATCCGTCACGCGATCTCGTTCCAGCAGGCCGACCTGCAGGATCTTCCGGCGTTGAGAGAGGCCTGCGAAGGTGTGGACTTCGTGCTGCATCAGGCTGCTTTGGCGTCGGTTCCACGGTCCGTGAAGGATCCCCTCAGCTCTCATGAGTCGAACATCAACGGGACGCTGAACGTGCTGCTGGCGGCGCGTGACGCAAAGGTCAAGAGGGTGGTTTATGCAGCCTCTTCGTCCGCGTATGGGGATCAGCCGACTCAACCGAAGCATGAGGAGATGATCCCGCAACCACTGTCTCCCTATGCCGTGCAGAAGCTCACCTGCGAGTACTACATACAGGCGTTCTGCAAGGTATACGGGATGGAGGGTGTGTGCCTGCGGTACTTCAACATCTTCGGCCCGCGTCAGGCGGCGGACTCGCCCTACTCGGGAGTGATCGCGCACTTCATCCACAAGATGATGGCGGGAGAGACGCCGACGATCAACGGCGACGGGTCGACGAGCAGAGATTTCACGTTCGTTGCCAATGCGGTGAATGCGAACCTGCTGGCATGTGTTGCGCCCAAAGAGGTTGCGAATGGACGCGTATTCAATGTCGGTACCGGACGCAGTCAGACGCTGAATGACCTGTACGCAGCGCTTGCAGGGATTCTCGGGTTCAAGGCGCAGCCAAACTATGGACCCACACGCGCAGGCGACGTCCAGCATTCGCTTGCGAGCATCGAGCGGGCAGGGCGGGAGCTAGGGTACGAACCACAGGCTGACTTCCGAAAGGGACTGGAAGCCACCGTGGCATGGTATCTGCAGGAGAAGGAGAAGCACGCGCTGGTTGAGGCACGAGCCTGATTCGAGCCGTGTTGAACAAGTTCGAGAGATACAAAACAGGCTGCGCGCTCCTCTGGAGCACGCAGCCTTTTTCCGGGACTGGTCTACTCGCGGGTGCCTACTGCGCGCCCCGACGACGGAGGATGGTCTTGATGGTCTCAAACATGATTAGCAGATCTAGACCCAGAGACATGTGTTTGATGTAGTAGAGGTCGTACTCAAGCTTTTCGCGTGTTTCGGCGAGTGTGGCGCCATAGCCGTAGCGAACCTGGGCCCAGCCAGTGAGGCCCGGGCGGATCATGTGGCGAAGATCGAAGTACGGGATCTGCTCGGAGAGCCAGGGCACAAACTCTGGTCGTTCCGGTCGTGGGCCGACGAAGCCCATGTCGCCCCGAAGCACATTCCACAGCTGCGGGACCTCGTCCAGCCGCGTTTTGCGCATAAACATGCCGATGCGTGTGACCCTGGGGTCGTTCTTTGTAGCCCACTTCGCTCCGGAAACCTCGGCGTCCGTTCGCATGGTGCGGAACTTGACGACCTGGAAGTTGCGCCCGCCGAGCCCAACGCGGGTTTGTTTGAAGAAGATGGGTCCAGGCGAAGACAGGCGCACCAGCAGCATGACAATGGGAAGGAAGGGCGCGAAGAGCAGGAGGCCGATGGCTGCCGCGAGCGTGGAGACGAGCCGGCGCGCAATCTGCTGCGACGGCTTCACGCGGAAGCCTTCACTGTAGATGAAGTTTGACGGACGGAGCCCATCGAGGAGGAGCTTTCCTGAGAGACGCTCGAGGAGATCACAGGCGTCTTCGATGACGACACCATCGAACCTGAGATTCAGGAGCTCGCGGACGGGAAGGGAGCCGCGGCGATCCTGCATTGCGACGATAACGCGATCAATCTTCGGCTTGGGCCCGCGAAACTCTTCGAGTGCCGGAGCGAACCGCTCCCGAGTCTCCTGGACATCTGCGGGGAGGAGGTCCCAACCGACGACCTCCATGCCGGCGTCGCGTCGTGTCTGGAGCATTTGTACGATGGTCTGTGCGCGTTCTCCGCCGCCCAGGACATATACTCGCTCACGAAAGGCTTTCTGGCCGATGATCCACTCGTATGCTCCTCGCCAAAGCACAAGCGCGCCGGTGAGAAATGCGAGGCCCAGGAGGATAACCGAGTGAGCGATATCGGCTTCTGGAAAGAAGTAGGTTATCGCCGAGAGAAAGAAGGAGAGGAAGCCAAGAACAAGCAAGAGCCTGAAATAGATCTCCCACCGCTCAGAGATTCGCTGCGGCTCGTAAAGATCGAAATAGTAGGAGAACAGGAGAGTGAGGATGGTGAGCGTTACGATTTTCAGGAAGCCGTACTCGTAGTTCAGGACGAGGTACGTGTCCTGCCCCAGAACCATCCGCGACGCCAGCAGAAACGAGCCGCTGACGATGAGCGTCTCACACAGCAGAAGAACTATCGTGCGAGTGGGGTAGTAGACATTGAAGAGCCGTATCATCGAGCTGTTTTCTCCGTCTTATTCGCCCTCATGGCGTGCTTCGTAGCCGTAGTATGTGTCCACCTGGGGTGGCGTCTCGACGGCATTGAGGACGAATCCAAGGACGTTTGCGCCGCCGAACTCATGCAGAGCACGTTGAGCGTCGCTGTATTCTGTGACACCTGCCCGGGCGACAAGAAGAACTCCATCGCAGGCACGCGCGAGATTGACTGCGTCCGAGACGGGGAGCACAGGCGATGAGTCGATGATCACCCAGTCAAATGCAGGGGAGACGTCGGCGATCAGCTCGCCGAAGCGATTGTTATTGGACAGATCGGCCGCCCGGTCACCGCCTTTGCCACCGGCGATCAGAGTAAGTGAGGAAAGGCCTCCAGAGCGGGTGCCGGCGGCAGCGGTAATTGAAGACGCTTCGGGGCGCTGCATGACCTCGTCTATGGTGGACCTGCCGGCAAGGTAGTCCGCGAGGCCGGGCTCGGCTTCGCAACCGAGCATCTGGTGTATGGTGTAACGCCGCATGTCGCCATCGATGAGCAGCACCTTGGCGTTCTTGTTTCTTGCCAGACTGATTGCCAGGTTTGTGGCAACGAAGCTCTTGCCCTCCTGTGGCATCGCGCTGCTGACGAGAATGGACTTGAGCGGCTTGATCTCGCGAAGCTCGTAGATCCGCGATCTCAGGCTCCGAAACTGCTCGACTGCAGGTCCTCGTTCAAGCAGGGAAGGGAGCTGGCGCAGATCCGGAGACCAGGGCTTGGCCTGCACAGCGCTCGCTGCGACGATGGGGGTGACAGGCCGGGTCTCAAAGGCGTCGAGCATCCGGGGCTGCGGCCGGGCGGAGTCCATGACCGGCGAAGGGACATCATAGTCAGCAACCGCTACAGGCACGCTCTGCTCTGGTCGCCTATGGAGATCGCTGCCGCGCTCCGACTCTGCCTTCTGAAGTGCTTCATAGATGCGGCTCATCGATCCCGCCTTCCTGTGCTCTCTTGTCCGAGCCCTGTCGAGAAGTTTTGAGCTTCAGTGGATCGCGCGGATGGCGCGCTCCCGCCCATTGCTGCGGTGGAGATCAGAAAGGGCTGGGTCTCGAGTTCCAGCTCTACCGCCACACCCTCCACCATATTGTTGGTGACCTGGCGCGCCTGTTCGACGTATGCGACGATCAGCGCGTGCTCACAGATGAGATTGATCAGTCGCGGGATTCCGCGGCTGTACCGGTGCACGAGATCGAGCGACGTCGGGGAGAACAATGGCCAGGAGGCTCCCGCGATTCGCAGCCGCTCTGCCACGTACGCATGAGTCTGCGCGTCGGTGAGGGATTGGGTGCGGCACCAGAGTGAGACTCGCTGACGAAGCTGGCGCACACTGGGATGACGGAGCTTCTCCTCCAGCTCCGGCTGGCCGGAGAGGACGATCTGAAGCAGCTTCTCTGACGATGTCTCGAGATTGGTAAGCAGGCGGATCTCTTCGAGCAGATCCCACGAAAGATTTTGAGCCTCGTCCACGACGACAACGCAGGTCTCTTCCATGCGATACCGCTCAATGAGCCAGCGATTCAGTTGAAGAAGCATGCCCGACTTCGTACGTGACGCGGGATTGAGTCCGAAGTCGGTAAGGACGAACTCCAGGAAGTCGATCACATCGAGACGAGGGTTGAAGACGAAGGAGGTCGCCACCCGGCGGTCTCGAAACGAGCTGAGCGCACGGCGCAACAGGGTGGTTTTCCCGGTACCGACCTCACCTGTCAGCACGGTAAATCCTTTACGAGCGGAGATGCCGTACTCGAGGCAGGCGAGTGCCTCGCGTGTATGAGGCATCATGTAGAGGAACCGTGGGTCCGGGCTCGTGCCAAAGGGGCTGGTCTGTAGCTTGAAGAAGGCGTTGTACATGGAGTTATCCACCCGCATTCAGAACGGGAGCGTTGGTCGTGGCAGCTTTACGAGAGCGGCCGAACGGCCCTCGTTTCACCTTGGTCGTCGCGGGATTGATATCACCCAGAAGCGAGATTGTAGCGAGGGTAGGAAGTTTGGTGAATGCCCATACATCCCGCTCGGAGCGCAGCGCGGTGTCCCGGTATTCCAGGAGAGCAATGATGCCGGCACCTAAGAGGAGCCCGAACACGAAGCCGCCGGCTGCAAAGACCGGCCGTTTCGGAGAGCTTGGTGCGTCGGGAAGATTTGGCTCGTCCATAACCTTGAACTGCTCGCCCTGTTGCTGCCGCTCCAGATCGGTCGCCATCTTGGCCTGCTGCATGTTCTTGAGGAGGGCGTCGTAGTGCTCCTGAGCGGTCTGGTAGTCGCGGGTGAGCGTTTTGTACTGCTCCTGCACGAGCGGGCTCGAAGAGATTCGATCCTGGTACATCCTGATCTGCGACTGGATGGCTGCCTGGTCGTGCTTCTTCTGGACTATGCCTAGCTCCTCGGCCCGGACCTGGGCGCGCAGCTGAAGCAGAGAGGCGGGCTCGTTGCGGGGCGCCACGCTTGCTGGAGCGGGAGCAGGTGCCGGAGCCTGTGCCATCTCGTGTCGAAGGTCGGCGATCTTGCGGCGGATCGTAACGACGTCCGGGTAGTCAGCGGTGTAGCGAGCGGTCAGATCTGCCTCTTGCGTGAGGAGCGCCTGGAGTTCCTGCTGTTGCGCCTGGGGGGCGAGCCTCTGGGTCTCCGGCGTTTGGAATTCACGGCTCTGTTGCGCTAGGACTGTCTGACCATAACTAAGGTCCTGCTGCATCCGTGCAAGCGCTTGGGTCGCTGCATCGAGCTGTGTGTTCAGGCTCGTGAGCATGTTCATGTTCGGCTCCTCCTGTCCGGGAAGGCGGCCGACATATTGCTGTTGGAATTTCGCGAGTTTCGCGTCCTGCTCATCCAGGCTCGCTTTCGCCTCTTCCAGCTGCCGCTTCAGGAAGTCAGTCGTACCCTGGGCGGACTGCTCGCGCGACTTGAGGTTTTCGTTGACGAACATGGAAGTGATCTCGCCGCAGACGGCCTGGGCTGTGCGAGCGTCACTGGCTTTGAAGGTGATGAAGAAGCCGGGCACACCGCGGGCCATAGCGGATTCGATCGGCTTGATGTCGATCGCCTTGCGCATGGCATCCAGGCGATCGTCCATTGTGGCCTTCTGACCCGCGAACAGATTGAATCGTGTGATGATCGGCTCAAGTCGGGAGCGGCTGAGAATCTGCTCTCTCATGGAGGCGAGCCGACCCGTCAGATCTTCGGCGATGACGGGTTTGACGTAGTTGTCCGGCACCTTCTGCTGTTCGACCAGAACCAGCGTCTGCGACAGGTACTGTGGATCAACCATGTAACTGGCGGCGTAAGCCACGATTGGCAGGATGATCGCGGGTATGGCGATGATCCACCAGCGCTTTTTGAGGATCGAGGTGTAGTCCTCAAGGCCCAACGTTCGATGACCAAGCATTGCTGACTCCTTACAGCTGTCCGAGATGCAGAGAGCGTGGAAAATACGAGATCCCGATGGCGAAGCTCTGGACGAAACCGTTGAGCGCTGTAGGCGAGATCCGAGTTTGGCTGTAGCCCTGATTCAGCACGGTGTAGCTGGCGAATCCCGAGAACGAGCGAGTGATGCGCCGGGAGACCTGCAGGCCGGCGAAGGTGCTGTTGTAGTTTCCTGTGGAGGTAATGCCCAGGAGAGCCAGATTCAAGGGCGTTGCCCCGTTTGCAAGACCCTGCGTTCGCGAATACCCGACGTTTGCGGAGGCTGACCAGGCTGCACCGAAGGGACGCTCGAGCGACGCTACAACGCTGTCGGAGATCCCGCCCGGCTGAACTCCAGCTCCGGCGTTCACGGCCCGGCTGTAGTTCACTCCCGCCCTGTAGACGCGGACGGTGTAGTTCAAACCGGCTCCAGCGGAGAAGGTCAGGCGCGAAGGGATGCCAAGGGAGCTGGAGGCACTGATCCACTCCGGTCCTCCCGATACGGATGCATTGAGAGCGCGAGAGATCTGCCGCTGGTAGCTTGCGCTGATACCCCGGGTATTGAAGGACGCCCCAACGCCCAGATTGCTGTAGTTGAAGGTCCCGTAGGTCGCGGCGAGAGACGCAGAGCTTCGCGCATCGATGCGTCGATTCACCGCGACATCGGCCCCGATCTGAGTGCTGTCCAGACCACCGTTGCCGAAGAAGTGAAGGATGCCATAGCTGGCGCCACCGCTCACGGAGGTGAAGGCGTCCAGTTGCCTCTCCACTGTTCCGTCTATTGCGTTGCTGAGTCGATTGTTATTGATCGTCAGGATGTTCTGCGCTGGATCCGTTCCGGTCTGGATCGGTATGAGCCCGATGTCGCCGGTCCCCGGGATGCCGGAGAGTCCGACGGTAGGGGACTGCGGGAGGTAGCTCAGCTGATCCGAGACGCCAAAGACCCACTTGCGCGTGACGTAAGCCTGAGAGATGGCAAGACTCTGGAAGTAGGTATTGGCATTGCCGGCGTTCGCACCGAACTGGATCCCCCCCGTATAAAGCAGGCTTGTAGGGTGCACCACACTCTTGGAGGCGTAGGCGAGGTCGCCGGAGAGGTTGGTCTGGGCGTTTACGTTTCCGTTGCTGGAGTAGCCTTTCTGGATGACCTCCGAAGCGCTCAGCCCGTATTGGAAGTTGCCGGTGATGGCGGGGAGATTCAACCCATTGGTGAAGGGCTGAACCGTAGCTGTGGGAGTCGCCTGTCCCCAGGCCGCGCACGGAAGCGCGGCGAGGATTGCAAGTATGGTGCGATTGATCATCAGAGCTCTCATGGGACGACGATCGTATCGCCGGAGCGAAGAGTGATCGTCTGGTTGTTGTCGCCCTTAAGGGCCTGCTTGTAGTTGAAGGGAATTTTCTGCTGGGTTTGACCGGTGCCGCGCAGGATGTAGATGTGCTTCGCATTTGCGAAGGGTGAAAGGCCACCGGCGGAGGCGATCGCCTGCAGCGGGGTGAGACCGGCGGTCAAGGGTACGGGTCCAACGTGACCCACCTCGCCAACGAGGTAGATTCGCTGGCTGTTGACGGCCATCACCTGAACCGTAACGCTGGGATCCTGAACAAACTTACGCAGGCGCTGGCTGATGTCGGAGCCGAGTTGAGTAGGCGTGAGACCAGCGGCCCGGAGGTCGCCAATCAATACGAGCGAGATCATGCCGTCTGGCCGGACCGGAAATGTACCGGAGAGCGTCGGTTCGCGCCACACGGTGATCTGGAGCGCGTCTTCAGCCCCGATGATGTAATGGAGGCTATCTACGCCGGAGGATGTGAGGTTTCCGGCAGGGGGAGTAGAGGTCGGGGATGCAGGTGCCTGCTGCGGGTCGGAGGGCTTTGCATCCTGCGGTGTTTGCACCTGGTTCGGTGCTGCTGCCGAAGGAGTTACTTCCTGCGACTGGACCGGCTGAGGCTGGGCTGCTGGCTGTTGAGCCGCCGTCATAAGGGAGGACGCGGCAAGAACCGCGTAGCTGATATGTCTGGCTATGTTCATTTTGCTTACCTCCCCACCCCACCAGCGACGTGCTGGGACCTTGTAGCTAGAACGCTTTACCGTCATGTTCGAAAACTCCTATGCACATGAGTGCAATAGTTGTGCCAAACCGGTTGGATGCGATTCGTCCTGAGGTCGGGGCGATCTCGTCCGAGCGGGACACAGAGTCCCCTCAGTATAGGCGACCATGGCTGCCTTGCGACTTCGGTTTGTACAACTTAAGTGCGCAAACTGCGGACAGAAAGGGAAAAGAAATTCCAACTCTGGAGCGTATACTTCGTCACTAAATGGCACATACGGCCATTCCAGCAGGGTGCCCGATGGCGCTTCGATTGCAAAAGGGTAAAGTGTGAGTCAAGGTACAGTGAAGATGGCGAGCAGTGGTGTCGACGCGGAAAGCTATGGTGGGAGGTTCGTTTCTGTAGCTCCCAATCCGAGCGATGCTTCCTTGAGAGGTCTTCGTTCGAGGCTGGGAACGCAGGGCGTGGCCGCAATCTGTTTTTTAGCCGCATTGCTCATAGCTATCTACTTCCGCATCGGGACCAAGCTCGTGAGCGACTGGTACGAGATTGCGGACTACTCGCACGGTTTCCTTGTTCCGTTCTTTGCCGCATTCATCCTATGGGACAAGCGAAAGGCGATACAGGAGACTCCCGTCAAACCCAGCTGGCTCGGTCTGCCTCTGGTGCTGCTGGGTATCGTCACTGTATTTTTCGGGGTCTACGGTGCGGAGCTCTTTCTTTCTCGAATTTCGTTCGTCCTTATACTTGCGGGGATGATCTGGATGTTCTTCGGATCAGCCGTTCTTCGCGAGGTGAGGCTCCCTCTGGCTGTGTTGCTCCTCGCGATACCGTTTCCCGAGATCATCTTCAACCAGATCACCTTTCCTTTGCAGCTGTTTGCTTCAAGGGTGGCGAGCAGCATTCTTCCACTGATGGGCGTACCTGTGTTCCGCGAAGGCAATGTGATTCAACTGCCTGTGATGAAGCTTGAGGTTGCGCAGGCCTGCAGCGGGATACGTTCGCTGATGAGTCTGTTCACACTCGCTGTGTTCTATGGTTATTTTCTTGAGAAGACAACCGCGCGTCGCTGGTTTATCGCTCTGGCGAGCATACCCATCGCGGTAGCGGCAAACGCGCTTCGAATCGTTGGCACGGGACTATGTGTTCAGTACTGGGATCCGGCGAAGGGAGAGGGGTTCTTTCACGAGTTCTCCGGCTGGGTCATGTTCCTGATCTCTCTTTCATTCCTCTACCTGGTGCACCGGGCACTTCAGCTCGTCCGGCCCGCTCGAAAGGCATCATGAACAAGCTGAGATATTGGGTGGTTGTGAGCGTACTCTTCGCGACGGCACTCGTCCTGCACGGGCGCGGCGATGTGGACAAGGTTCCGACGAGCGATCCAGTCAGCTCGATGCCGACTCACATTGGTCCATGGTCAAGTCGCGACGAGCCGATCGACGATCAGGTGCTTCAGATCCTCGGAAAGGGTGAGTTTCTGAACCGGGTTTACGACGTCAGTGATCCGAAGTTGTCGGTCCCTTCGGTCGGACTCTTTATCGGGTACTTCCCGACACAGCGGACCGGGCAGACTATCCATTCCCCCCAACACTGCCTGCCAGGCGCCGGGTGGACGTTTGAGTCCTCCAAGTACACGACGATGCAAGCTGACGACGGCAAAACGTACCAGGTGGGTGAATATGTCATTGGCAACGGCGAGTCGCGGCAGTTCGTCCTCTACTGGTATCAGGCCCACGGGCGCAGTGTTGCGAATGAGTACGCTTCAAAGGCTTACCTGATTGCGGATGCGATAAGGATGAATAGAACGGATGGAGCGCTGGTGCGGGTGATAACTCCGATCCTTCCTTCCGAGCCGGTGAATGCCGCGCGGGATCGGGCGATCCGCTTCACGAAACAGATGGCGACGCAGTTGCCGCGAATCATTCCCAGCTGATCCAGCCTGTCTCCTCCTTGCGAGTTCAAACGCTATCAACGGACCTGTGTCCAAGAAGTTCTACATGAAGGTGAAGGGAAGAAGCGCAATGAAGAAATCAGTTGCTTCGGCAACCCGCAGTTTGTCAGCAGCCCTGACCAGCCTCGCTATGCTTGGTTTTATCGCCGGATGCCACCACGATCCAAACGTGCAGAAACAGAAGTACCTGGAGAGCGGGAAGCGCTACGCAGCTGAGTCGAAGTACAAGGAAGCGGCGATCCAATTCTCCAACGCGCTGAAGGTGGATCACAACTACGCGGAGGCACACTACCAGCTCGGAACGGTCTATCTGAAGATGGGATCGGTGATGCCGGCCTATGCTGAACTCAGCCGAGCTGTCTCTCTCCAGCCGGGTAATCTCCAGGCCAGAATCGATCTCGGAAATCTCCTGCTTGCCGGCAAATCACCGGACCGCGCGACGGAACAGGCGAATGCGGTTCTTGCGATAAAGAGCGACGATGCCGATGCATATGCCCTGTTGGCCAACATAGCCGCGGTGAAGGGAAACCGGCCCGAGGCGCTCAGTCAGATCCAGCATGCGCTCGCGATTCAGCCGGATAAGGCTTCTTACCATACGACCTTTGGCATGCTGCAGGGCTCTGATCCGGGCCAATCCGGTTCGGCGGAAGAACAGCTCCGAAAGGCAGTTTCGCTGGATCCGGCAAACGTAACGGCTCACCTCGCACTTGCCTCCATGCTGGAGCGCAAGGGTGACCTTCAGGGAGCTCTCGACCAGCAGAAGGCCGCGGTGGCGGGTGATCCCAAAAACCTTACTGCGCGCGTGAGCATGGCACAGCTTTTTCTCCGGAAAGGCGATAAAGCGAGTGCGGAGGCCACGCTGCGGCAGGCCACGGAGGATCTCGCCGGTAGCAATACGGGCGCAGATCTGCTGGAGAGCTATTACATGCGGACGGGTGACGTTGATAAGGGCGTCTCCGTATACGCTGATCTTGCCTCCAAGTACCCAAAGAGCACACCGATCAAGCTTGCATATGCGCGGCTGCTGGTTGCCAAGAAGGACATCCCTGCCGCAAAGACGGTCGTTGACGGTCTGGTGAAGACGGACGCGTCTGACCCGGGTGTAGCGGTCCTGCACGCCATTCTGCTGCTCAACGATGCGAAGACCAACGAAGCGTTCGATGTTTTGCAGAAGGCCGCGAAGAACAGCCCGGAGAGTGTGCCGGTGAAGATCTGGCTGGGGCGTGCTGCTCTAACCAAGGGAGACCTGAACACGGCTCAGCAAAGCTTCACAGACGCGAGCAGGCTTAGCCCGTCCAATCTCGAAGTTGCCGACGGTCTGGCACAGACGGCGATGCGCCGACAGGATGCAAGCCTGCTTGGTCAGGTGGCAGAGCGGGCGATTGCGGTCGCTCCCCAGAGTCCAATCGGATACCTGTGGAGAGGAATGGCAGAGGCCACGCAGCACCAGCTGGACAAAGCAGATGTGGACTTTCGCCAGGCTTTGAAGATGGATCCGAAGAACTCCTCCGCGTATCTCGAACTCGGTCAGTTGCGGGTAGCTGAAAAGAAGTTCCAGGAAGCCAAGCCGATGCTGGAACAGGCTTTGACGAACAACCCCAACTCCGATCGAGCCCTGGCGCTTCTGGTTTCGATGGATCTCCAGGACAAGCAGCTGCCGAAGGCTATTTCGCGGGTCCAGAGCCAGATCGCCAAGGCGCCTCAGAACAGCCAGATGTATGACCAGCTGTCCGAGCTTCAGCTCCGCGCTGGAGATGCAAACGGATCACTTGACGCAGCCCAGAAGGCGATGCAGTTGAACCCGGCGGATGGCACGGCTGTGATGGCGTACTCACGGGCTGAGCTCGCGCACGGCGACGCAAACAAGGCGATCGATGGATGGCAGCAGTGGTTGAAGACCCACCCAAACGACGCGTCGGCATACGCCGTACTCGGAACGCTGCAGCAGGGAATCGGAGCGAAGGACAAGGCAATGGACGACTACAAGAAGTCGCTCCAGATCGAGCCCGAACAGCCTGTAGCTGCGAACAATCTTGCGTATCTCATGGTAGAGGGCGGACAGAACACGGATGTCGCGCTCAACTATGCCCAGACTGCTCGCCGATCTCTTCCAAATTCGCCTAGCACAGCCGACACGCTCGCCTGGGTGTACTACAACAAGGGAACGTATGCTTCTGCCCGGGATCTGCTTGAGGAGGCCGTGAAAGCCGCTCCCGATGATCCGGCTATCCAATACCACCTCGGGATGACGTACAGCAAGCTGTCGGACTCAGCTAACGCCCTCATTCACCTGAAGAAAGCTGCTGCGCTGGCACCTGATTCCGAGCCCGGGAAGGATGCGCAAAAGGCTCTTCAGCAGATGGGGTAGATCGACGGATGGCTTTTGGCCCCCTCGTATGATGAGGGGGTCTTGCCTTTTACGGTCGCGCAAACTCTAGGCCGTGCCGGCGGTTCAGCATCGAAGAGGTCAGCCTGTCCATCTCGATTCTCATCCTTACGCGTAACGAGCAGCACGACCTCCCGGGCTGCCTCGCGTCGGTCGCATGGTCTGATGACATCCACGTCTTTGATTCTTTCAGCGATGACGCCACGGTGGACCTGGCCCGTCAGAGTGGGGCGACCGTGCATCAGCGCGTCTTCGACGACTATGCGAGTCATCGCAATGCAGCCTTGCAGGACATCTCTTTTCGGCATCCCTGGGTGTTCATTCTGGATGCAGACGAGCGACCAACACCGCTTCTAAGCGACGAGATGCAAAGAGCGGCCAGGCTTGCAACGTCTGATGTTGGCGGGTATGTGGTCCGCCGGCGCGACTACCTCTTTGGGACGTGGCTGAAACACGCCCAGATATCGCCGTTCTATTTGAGGCTGGTTCGACCAGAGCAGGCCCGATACACCCGGGCGATCAACGAAGTTGTACACGTGACCGGCACGGTAGGGCAGTTGCGAGAGCCGCTGGATCACTTTCCGTTCTCCAAGGGTGTCGGCCACTGGTTTCGGAAGCACGATCTCTACTCGACGATGGAGGCCGAGTTGATCTTCCGCCAGCAGGGCCTGAGGAGTCCGTCGCTTGGTGTTGCGCTCATGTCCAGGGACTTCCTTGAGCGCAGACTGCACCAGAAGGCCATCTTCTACCGTCTTCCTCTGCGACCCTTGTTGAAGTGGATCTACATGATGTTTGTGCGCGGCGCGGTACTGGACGGGGGGGCGGGTGTGACCTATGCGACCTTGCAGTCCATCTATGAGTACATGATTGTGCTGAAGACGAAGGAGCTGCGTCGGGGCGGCGCCTAGATGGGGTGAAGGACCGGTTGCAAGAGGTGGTGCGCCCGAGAAGATTCGAACTTCTGACCTACAGCTTCGGAGGCTGCCGCTCTATCCAGCTGAGCTACGGGCGCATGGCTTTAAGGTAGCACGACCGAATGGGAGTGAGGTCCGTGATTGACATATGCCGCACTCTGTCTGAGCATCGGAATGCGCCCGATAGCCGGCGCCCATTCTCCTAAGCTCGAGGTTTCAATGCTCCTTCGATCGGTAGCTTTCCTGGCCTGTATGGCGCTTTCCAGTGCTGGATATTCTGTTCAGATGACACCTGCCGCCCAGGGCGCACAGCAGCAAACCATGGGAGACACGAAGAGCGGGGCCGCCGCGGCTGGCAAGAAGCCGTTGCCCAGCCCTGTCGCCATGGCAAAGGTTTCTCTGGGGGGCAAGGATGTTGTGATTCACTACAACGCGCCATCGATGCGCGGACGGAAGGTGATGGGCGGCCTGGTGCCTTACGGGCAGGTTTGGCGGACGGGGGCTAATCCGGCGACGACGCTGGTGACTGCGGCGAATCTGAAGATTGGAACTCTGACGGTGCCGGCCGGGACCTATACGATTTACACGCTGCCGACGGCGGACACGTGGATGCTGATCGTGAACAAGCAGACGGGGCAGTGGGGGACTGTTTACAACCAGGCGATGGATCTGGGGCGCACGCCGCTGACGTCGAATCCTCTGGCCAAGCCGCAGGAGGTGATGTCGATCTCCTTTGAGCATACCAAAGGGAACTCGACGGAACTGCACGTCAAGTGGGAGTCGGCTGACGAGTACGTTACGGTCACGGCGGACTGAAGAAGAGGGTACCCTTCCCCCCCGTACTTTTTGCAAAGTCTTCGAATCAAAGGACTAAGGTTAGGGTGGGGGGTACCACCTTTCCGGTCAGCTCGCCGTTCTCCCCACTGTTCACTCGGACCTGCCTTCGTCCTCCAGTTTACGGAGGCGGGTGCGGGGCTTGAGCCACGGCTATGCAGCTCGAAGGAGAGTAGTTAGTCCTTGGTGGGGGTTGACTGCCTGCAACTGTCACAGGAGGTGATGGGGCTGCACGGGGACAATTGCGAAGTTTGGGTGGCATTCAGCAGCCAGGAGCAGTTAGCGATACACCGGGACCTTCCACGAGAAGGCCGCTGAATCTCAAGTGAGTGGGCCTAACTGCTTCGAAGACTTCCATCCGGGATGCCCGAGATTTAGGGAACTGATTGTTTAGGCCAGGTCCAGGCTTGCCAGACAACTGCGAGCGTTAGAGCGATTTCTATCAAGCCGAAAAACATATAGAAGTGCCAGCTTCCCTGTATGGCAAGAACCATGATCGCCGAGTAGAGGACTCCACAAACGATATTCAGCCAGCGACTTGGTGTTGCTGGCAAAAAGAGTGACAGGAAAACCATCAGACTTGGAATCGCCATGACTGCCGCCATCCCCAGGAGTGTAGCCTGCGTAGCTGCACCCAATGCTGTCTTGCCGGAGAGCATTTCCTGCAATTTCCCGGGCTCATAGAGCTCGAAGTAGTCTCCGTAGATGTAGCAAAAGATTACGGAACACCACAATCCTGAGAGCTTGAACTTTACATGTACTTTGATGTCGTCCAGCAGAGGCATCTCCTTATGTGGAAGTATGTCGTCGCGGATACACAGACCGTTGAGTCGCCGAGATTGACTGCGCCACCCTTCCATCCCCACTCCCTGTGAGCTTTTATACGCTTGGTGCGAAAGGCTCTTGACAGGAGATAAGTATCCACTACCATATGGTTGTGGATTGCCTGGGAACAACATTTGCAGCACTGTCCGATCCAACCCGCCGGGCGATGATTGAACGCCTGGCGCTTGGGCCGGTGTCGGTGCACGGATTGACGGAACGATTTGCGCTTTCGCAGCAGATGATCTCGAAGCATGTTGCCTATCTGGTACGGGCGCGGATTGTGGTCAAGGCGAAGCGTGGACGAGAGAGTTTGTGCACGCTAAGGCCAGAAGCGATAAAGACTGTGAGCGATTGGGCCTTCAGCTATCGCCGGTTCTGGGAAGACAGCTTGGACAAGTTGAATGTGGTTGTAAATCAGATGAAGGAAGAGGAGGCAAGAGATGGAACGAAGCACAGCTAATGAGATCGAGCGTATGACGATCACAAGGGTATTTGATGCCCCACGCGAACTGGTTTGGAAGGCGTGGACAGATCCGAAATATGTTATGCAGTGGTGGGGACCGAAGGGTTTTACGGCGCCGTTTTGCAAGATCGATTTTCGTGTGGGAGGGAAATTTCTCTGCTGCATGAAAGCGCCGGATGGGAAGGAGTTCTGGAACGCCGGAGAGTATCACGAGATTGTTCTGCACGAGAAGATCGTCTCCTCCATGTATTTTTCCAACTCGAATGGGGACAAGGTTGAGCCGGCCGAGTATGGAATCGAACACGAGGCCATAGAGAATGCGCACGATATAACGATCTTTGAGGATTACGGAAACGGCCAGACCAAACTGACCTTTATCGGAAATGAGCCCATGGACGACGCAAGAAATAGCGGGCAATTCGAGGGCTGGAACCAGATACTCGATAAGGTTGCCGCGGTTGTTGCCGAGATCGCGCAGGCGAAGTGAGAGGTTGAAGTTGATGCCCGCCGTGCACGACATACTGAACGTAGGCAGACGCAGGTCCGACTCAGCAATACCGGTCCCGGGTGTAGCTGCGGAGCTTTCGTTCAAAGCGTGCACATAGCCACTTATCCGAATAGTTGACCATTTGGATAAGTGGCTATTTAACTCGACTGTGCCTTCGGCCGATGCATAAATCGTGTAAGTTTGCGCTCATCTGAAAGATAGGTACTCACATGTGCTTCGCGGAAGTTTAGTTCGCCTGGACTTTGAAGGCTGGGATAGGCTGAATCACTTCCGAGAATGCGATTTTCAGATACCAACCAGGGGTTTTGTTCCTCATTGCCGCGAAACTGCCGCAAATGGTAGAAACACGCTGAAGATGGTGCCTTGGTGCTCTGGTTTTTGAGAGCTGCGGAAGCGGATCGCACCGTGGTGCCGTTCGATGATCTCTTTGCTGACCCACAAGCCGAGCCCCGTACCGCCAATCCCCTTGGTCGTATAGAAGGCGTCGAAGATCTTCTTCTGGTGTTCCGGAGACACTCCCAGGCCGGTATCCGCGACTGTGAGGACCAACCCTTGCTGTCCAGTCTTCCAGTTGGTCGATTCGCGGCTGCGCAAGACCAGCCGTCCCCCACGAGGCTGCATGGCGTCAATGGCATTGCTGATGAAGTTACTAAGAACCTGCCGGATCTCTCCTTCAAAGCACTCTGCCGGGCGTTCAGCGCGTTTTCGCCTCTCCACCCTGATATCCGAGTTCACCAGCCGTCCTTGATAAATCGACAAGGCTTCCTCAAAGAGATCTGAACAACTCACCAGACTCGGTTTCGTGGACTGTTTGTGGAAGCGCAAAGTCTGGCTGCTGATGGTTGAAACCCGCTGCATTTCGCGCTCGGCGACCTCAAGGTACTCATGCACCACACCTGGCTCCGTACCCATCTTCGCGAGAAAGAGGAGGTTGGTCACGGATTCCAATGGATTGTTGATCTCGTGGGCGATGGACGAGGCTAGGCGGCCTACCGCCGCCAGCTTTTCATTCCGGAGCACGAGGTCTGCAGTTCGCTTCTGCTCCGTGACGTCTCGTGAAAAGGTCACGATACCCTCGTCTGTCGGGTACACCTCGACCTGCAACCACATATCGAGGGGAGGCGGGTAATGAGCCTCTACCGAACCCGGAATGCCTTCGTGCATCGCGCGTTGATAGCTATCGAAGAAGGGTGACCCCGCATATGCGGCTTCCGGAAACTCTTTCCAGATGTTTCGGCCAATCAACTGCCTGCCTAGCCCGTAAGCCTTTTGTGCCGACGCATTCAGATAGATGATCGTCCACTCACGATCAACGCCCACGACAGAGTCCTTGGTAGCGCTCAGAAATTGTTCTAGTCGGACATTGGCCTTGTCACGATCCCGAGCGGCTAGAACGGACGCTGTTGTGTTCTGGTGGGGATTGAAGACCCCAGCGATCCGCCCCTTATCGCGGATTGGGATGAGGGAGTAGGTCCAATACTGCTCTTCTATGACGCCGTTCATCCAAACAGGAATGAGTACGTCTTCCTGGATCGGCGTTTGCCCGCGCTCGTAGCAGGCTTTGAAGTCCTCTTCCACGAGAGACCACGCTTCGGTGAAGACCTCACGATAGGACTTGCCGAGAGCGGAGGGGTGCCTCTGATGAGCGTAGGGATCGCCGCATTGTTGTAGAGAAAGACCAAGTCGCCACCCCAGCAAAGAGTGGTGGGATGCGGTGTCGAGAGCATCAGATCCACAGAAGATACCAGCGTGTCCGACCATGCCTCGATAGGACCCAGGGGTGTTAGTTCCCATGCGAAAGCCCGTATCAGGTCGGCCATCGTCCCCGTAGTTTCAACGCGTTCCGTGCCCAGATGCCTGAGGCCGTCCTTCAGCTCGTATCTCGCCATGTCTCTGTGCCGCCGTGTACTGCTTTGATTCTATTCAACTTCATGAACCTGAAGCGAGTTCCACACCAGCTCGGTGCTCGTGTGTACGACTGCTTGATCTGCCTCAGATATTGCCCTATAAACGCCCGTTCACGGAGTCGATCGAGCTCACGTTGAGCGTTTCAACTAGCCTGCGGGAAGGCCCGGTAAATCGTGATTCCCGCGTACACGCCGAGGCAGGCCGCCAAGCTTACAAAACATAGCTGGGCGGTTCTAGAAGGAATGAGTGCTGCGAAGGCGCCGCAAGCGCCGCCCAGCGCAAGCAACAGGAGAAGTCGTCGCTTCGCTTGTCGGGGTAGGGGTCTCCTAGTCATCCCACGAGTGTGCTATCACATGAAGGGCCCATGCAAGTGGAAGTGGGGGCCGCCCTTTTCGAACGTGACCTGACGGACTGCAGTGCAGGATTAGTCACCGATAAACGCCGTTCACGGAAGTTGGGTCAGCTCCCGTGAGCTACCACTCCTTAGCTGGCGTGTCGGGAGTGAGTGGCGTGGAAGCTACTGGGGCTTTCCAGCGGAGGATGGGTTTGCGGGCGGCGGTGGTTTCATCGAGGCGCTGGAGGCGGGTGGTGTGGGGGGCGGTGCGGACGAGGTCGGGGTTTTCTTCGGCTTCGCGGGCGATCTGCTTGAGCGAGTCGATGAGGAGGTCGAGCTCTTCGCGGGACTCGGATTCGGTGGGCTCGATCATCATGGCGCCGGGGACGATGAGGGGGAAGCTGGTGGTGTAGGCGTGGAAGCCGTAGTCGATCATTCGCTTGCCCATGTCGCCGGTCTTGACGCCGTTTTTGGCCTGCAAGCGGTCGGAGAAGACGACCTCGTGGAGGGTGGGGGTTTTGAAGGGGAGGTCGAAGGTGTCCTGGAGCTTGGCGCGAATGTAGTTGGCGTTGAGGACGGCGTCCTCGGTGGTCTGGCGGAGGCCGTCTGGACCGTTGGCGAGGATGTAGGCGAGGGCGCGGACGAACATGCCGAAGTTGCCGTAGAACATCCGGACGCGGCCGACGGTCTCCGGACGGTTGTAGTCGAGGGTGAGGGTGCCGTCGGGGCGGGTGGCGAGGACGGGCGAGGGGAGGAAGGGTTCGAGGATCTTCTTACAGGCGACGGGGCCGGAGCCGGGGCCGCCTCCGCCGTGGGGGGTGGAGAAGGTCTTATGGAGGTTGAGGTGCATGACGTCGACGCCGAAATCGCCGGGGCGGGTCTTGCCGACGAGGGCGTTCATGTTGGCTCCGTCCATATAGAGGAGGGCGCCCTTGGCGTGGAGGATGTCCGCGATCTTGTGGATCTCGGACTCGAAGACCCCGATGGTGGAGGGGTTGGTGAGCATGAGGGCGGCGGTTTCGTGGTCGACGAGGCGCTCGAGCTCCGCGATATCCACCATTCCCTGCGCGTTGGACTTGAGGTTGGTGACCCGGTAGCCGCAGACTGCTGCCGTGGCGGGGTTTGTGCCGTGTGCGGAGTCGGGGATGATGATCTTTTTGCGGGCGTTGCCCTGGCTTTCATGGAAGGCGCGGACGAGGAGGATGCCGGTGAACTCGCCGTGGGCACCGGCGGCAGGCTGGAGGGTGATGGTGTCCATGCCGGTGATCTCGATGAGTGCGTCCGAGAGAATCTTCATGATCTGGAGGACGCCCTGGGAGAGGGATTCGGGTTGGTAGGGGTGGGCTTCGGCGATGCCCTCGAGGCGGCTGACGGCCTCGTTGACGCGGCCGTTGTACTTCATGGTGCAGGAGCCGAGGGGGTACATGCCAAGGTCGATGGCGTAGTTCCAGGTGGAGAGGCGGGTGAAGTGCCGGATGATCTCGATCTCGGAGAGCTCGGGCATGACGCCGAGGTCTTTGCGGGTCTGGTCGCCGAGGAGCTTGGAGGCGTCGATGGCGGGGACGTCGAGCTCGGCCATGCGGTAGGCCTTTTTGCCGGGGGAGGATTTCTCGAAGATGAGGTCTTCGTTCTGGTTGGTGTGGGTAGTGGCTTTCTTCGGGGTGCCTTGGAACTTGGTGTCGGGCATGAGGGTCCTTGGATTTAGCTAGAATTCTTCCGCGTCGGCAGGGGAGCCGGTTTCAGAGAAGGCTCCGGCCTGGGGGGTGGAGATGTCTTCTTCGCGGAGGGAGAGGGCGATGACGACACCGTTGGCGAGTTTGAGGGTGAGGGAGTCGGCCTCTTCGAAGAGGGCTTCCTCGACCTGTTCGCCGATCTGGGCGCAGAGGCCGTTGCGGTACTCGGGTTCGCCGTGGGCGAGGGAGAAGTCGGGGAGGAGGAGGGTGGGCCACTCGTAGAAGGTGAGGAGGGGCTCGTCGAAGCGGAGCTGGAGGTAGTCGAGGACGAACTCGACGGCGGTGAGCTCTTTGCCTTCGATGGCGGTGATGTCCATGTTTCCTCCTTCCTTCGGCTTCTATGGGGCGGGCCTTCAGCCCTGGTCGTGGCTGCCGGTCGGACCTGGGGTTTCGCCCTAGCGGGTGGCTCCCACGGGTTCGGGAGTCTCGGGGACCTCGGCGGACGTGAGGGTCGTCAGGGCTTGAGCGGCGGCTTCGATCTCTTTGCGGGTGGTGAGCTCGGTGGAGCACCAGAGGCTGGCGTTTGGGCCGAGTTCGGGGTACCAGCGGTTGAGGGGGAGGCCTCCGATGATCTTGTGATCGAGGAGGGCGGTGTTGATCTCGGCGGCGTCGTGGCCGAGGTCGAGGACGAACTCGTGGAAGCGGGGGGCTCCGTTGAACACGGGCTTGGTGCCGGTGGCTTCGGTGAGGGTGTCGAGGGCGAAGTTCGCTTTGGCGAGGTTTTGCTCGGCGATCTCGCGGAGGCCTTGTTTGCCGTAGATGGTGAGGTAGACGGTGACCATGAGGGCGACGAGGGCCTGGTTGGTGCAGATGTTGGAGGTGGCCTTCTCGCGGCGGATGTGCTGCTCGCGGGTGGAGAGGGTGAGGACGAAGCCGCGTTTGCCGGAGGAGTCCTTGGTTTCGCCGACGAGGCGGCCGGGCATCTGGCGGAGGAACTTTTCCTTGCAGGCGATGACGCCGCAGTAGGGGCCGCCGTAGGAGAGCGCGACGCCGAAGCTTTGGGCTTCGAGCGAGACGATGTCGGCCTCGGCGGGGGGGCGGACGATGCCGAGCGAGAGGGCTTCGGCGACCGAGACGATGAGAAGCGCGCCTTTCGCGTGAGCGATGCTGGCGATGGCGGCGACGTCTTCTATTGTGCCGAAAAAATTCGGCGATTGGATCAGGACGCAGGCGGTGTCGTCGGTGATGGCGGCAGCGAGGGCGGCGAGGTCGACGCGGCCGGTGGGGAGGAAGGGGACCTCCGCTGTGGGGATCTGCTGGTGCTGGGCGTAGGTGTGGATGACCTCGCGGTACTCGGGGTGCACGGTGCGGGCGATGACGGCGGCGTTGCGGCCGGTGACGCGGACGGCCATCATGATGGCTTCGGCGGCGCCGGTGGAGCCGTCGTACATGGAGGCGTTGGCGATCTCCATGCCGGTGAGCTCGCAGATCATGGTCTGGAACTCGAACATGGCCTGGAGGGTGCCTTGCGCGATCTCGGGCTGGTAGGGGGTGTAGGAGGTGAGGAATTCGCCGCGCTGCACGATGGCGTCGATGAGGACGGGTTTGTAGTGGAGATAGACACCGGCGCCGAGGAAGGAGGTGTAGCCGGTGGCGTTCTGCGAGGCGAGGTCTTTGAAGCGATCAACGATCTCGGACTCGGCGTGCTGGCGGGGGACGCAGAGGTCGCGCGTGAGCTGGAACTCTGAGGGGATGGTGGAGAAGAGGTCGTCGATGGAGCTGACGCCGATCTCGGCGAGCATTTCGGTCCGGTCGGATGGGGACTTCGGGAGATAACGCATCGTGATTAGTGTCCGGTCTCTTCGGCGATGAACTTGTCATAGTCCGATGCGCTGAGGAGGCTTTCGGACTCAAGTGCATCGGTGAGCTCAATCTTTAGCATCCAGGTGTTGTTGGCATCGGAGTTGATGGTCTCGGGGGCGGCGGTGAGGGCCTCGTTGACCTCGGTGACGGTGCCGGAGACGGGTGCGTAGAGATCGGAGACGGCCTTGACGGACTCGACCGAGCCGAAGGTGGAGCCTGCCTGAATCTGGGCGCCGACTCGGGGCAGATCGACGAAGACGATGTCTCCGAGGGAGTTCTGGGCGTAGTCGGTGATGCCAATGGTTCCGATGGTGTCGTTGATCTCGAGCCACTCGTGCTCTTTGGTGTACTTGTATTTTTCCGGGTAGGGCATCTGAGGTCTCCTAGGAAATTGTAGAGGATGACGAGGTATGGACAGCGGGGCAAAGGCGGCACGGAAGGCAGGAACGGCCGGGTGAAGGGTCCGGAGACGGGGAAGCGGCGGACTAGGTGGTGGGAACTTTTTTGGGGCGTTTATAGAACGGTGTGGGAACGACCCTGGCTTTGACGAGCTGGCCGCGGATCTCGACGGCCAGTTCAGCGTCGGGGGTAGCGTGCGCTGTGGGGACATAGGCGAGAGCGATGTTCTTTTTGAGGAACGGCGCGGGCGAGCCGGAGGTGATCTCGCCGATGCGTTGGCCGTCGGGGGTGGCGACGGGGTAGCCGTCGCGGCCGATGCCGCGGTCGATCATCTCGAGGCCGACGAGCTTGCGGCTGGGACCTCCCGCCTGCTGGACGGCAAGGAGGGCATCGCGGCCGACGAAGGAGGGTTTGTCGAGTTTGGCGTAGCGTCCGAGGTTGGCTTCGAGGACGTTGATGGTGTCGGAGATCTCGTGGCCGTAGAGCGCCATTGCGGACTCAAGGCGGAGGGTGTTGCGGGCGCCCAGACCGCAGGGGAGGATGCCGAACTCCCTGCCGGCTTCGAGGACTTCATTCCAGACGCGGGTGCTTGTCGGCTCATCGGAGGGGATGTAGATCTCAAAGCCGTCTTCGCCGGTGTAGCCGGTGCGGGCGATGAGGACGTTGTAGAGACCCGCGACCTTGCCCCAGGTGAACCAATAGTTCCTGATGGTGCTGAGGTCGGTATCGGTGAGTTTCTGGAGGGTTTCGGCGGCGCGGGGACCCTGGATGGCGAGCTGGGTATAGAAGTCTGAGAAGTCGTTGATGTGAACGGAGGGCATGTGGCCGATGGTCTGGCGGACCCACTGGATGTCCTTTTCACGGGTTCCGGCGTTGATGACGATGAGGAAGTCGTTTTCGCCGAGCTTGTGGACGATGACATCGTCGACAAAGGTGCCGTTGGGATAGAGCATGGCGGAGTAGTGTGCCTGACCGACGGCGAGCTTGGAGGCGTCGTTCATGCAGAGCTGATTGACGGCGGCGAGGGAGCCTGGACCGCGGAGCTGGATGTCGCCCATATGCGAGACGTCGAAGAGGCCGACGGAGGATCGGACGGCGAGGTGTTCCGCGATGAGGCCGGAGTACTCGACGGGCATATCCCAGCCGCCGAAGTCGACCATTTTGGCTTTGTGGGCGCGATGGGTGGCGTTGAGGGCGGTTTTGCGCAGGGTTGGGGGCGCCTGAGTCGGGGTGAGCTGGGCCATACAGAATCCTTTAGGTGGGTGCGCGGTGCGACGATCAACGATAGCACCGGGGAGAGCGCCGCGGGCTATCGCGGATTGGAGTTGAGGAGCTTGTCGACGCTCTGCCGGAGCTCCTGGTAGCTGGTGTCTGTGGGCTCGCCCTGAAGCTGGGCGTGGACGACACCTTTGCTGTCGACGAGCAGGACGTAGGCGTCATCGGGCTTGCTGTAGTGGACGAGAGATCGCCAGCGGACCTCGTCGGTGATGAGCGGAGCGAAGTGCGGCTGGGAGCGGGTGGAGACGTCGGACTTGATGGAGCGCAGGACGGCTCCGCGAAGCAGGCGCGGAACGGATTCGAGGACGGGCATTTCGAAGTAGAGGACGTCCGGGGAGTAGAAGTAGTCGGTGGGGAGGCGTCGGCCCCAGGCGGTTGCCTGAGTGCGGGCGCTCTTGCTGAAGCCAAGGACCAGGATGGCGACTTTGCCATCGAGCATCTGGGGCAGGTCGACGCGATCGCCGGAGAAGCTGAGGGTGTGGACCTCGGGGATGTGGGCAGCGGGGGAGGGGTCGGCTGCGTGGAGGGTTGGGACGCAGAGTGCGAAGGCGAGGACGATGGCGGCGAGATGACGGCGGGTGTGCTGGGGGGAGGGAGTCAACGTCTGCGACCTCGGTGGCTGGCGCGAAGAAAGCTGCTGACGCAGAAGTATCCGAAGATAACGGCCATGCCGACTGCGAGTTGGAGGTGGGTGTGAGCATCGGCGTTGGTTGGCGAGAGGTGGAGGTTGCCGCGCAGCTTCCAGGCGGCGATGCCGGCGAAGAGCGCGAACAGGCCGAAGAAGACGCCGGTGAGCTCAAGCCAAAGGACACCGGAGAGTTTGACTACGGGTCCCCAGACGGCCTGACCGAAGCGCCTGCTGCCGCGGGCGATGCCCTGGGTTGTGGAGCGGACATCCGTGGATGTGCGGGCGACTTTCTGGCCGACCCGCCGGGCAGATGACAGGGGAGGGGTCACAGAGGGCTGGGGCGGATCGGATCTGAGTTGGGTGCGGGTGGAGGGAACGGATGGGTTCGGTGCTGTTGCGGCGTCTACTGCGCTGACGAGTGTCTTGGCGGCGAGGCGAGCTCCGAAGCCGAGGGCACGGCCGAATCGCACGGAATCCATAAGGGAAGTGTAGCGGTTCGGACCGGTCCGCAAAAGTGTCACAGGAATGGAACGCGGTTTGCGTGTGCTGCATCCAAGTGCCATTGAGCTGATTTGAGCGGGCTCGAGGAGGTTGTGACGGATGAAGAGTTTTCTTTGGCTTGTGGGTGGTGTTTGTGCGGCAGCTGCGGGGTTTCTGGTCTGGGGCGCGAAGCGGCGGGAGCCGGTGGACGAGCTGGCGCATCGTCTGGAAGAGGCCTGGGCCGACCACCATACGGTGGTGTAGGAGATACCTGCGGGGTTGTTGACGAGCATTGCGGCTGGCCAGAGGCGGGCGTATTCTTGAGCTAGCTCGCAATGCGCGCAATGCCGTTCCCGGCGGCGAGGTGGCTGGGAATACCCGATGCGTGTCGATATGTTTCTACACAGAGGGCAGCCGGAGGTGGCATTGAACCAGCAGGTCAAGAAGCTGATCCAGAAGTTAGGCGAAGCGATCCACGAGTCGGTATCGGAGTCGGAGGATATTGCCGGCGTGGTGAAAAACATCCGTGAGCAGGGCTTCGACGTTTTGTTGATGTTGGAAGCGACGATCGGGCTGAACGAGGTCGAAGCGGACGATGCGGATGCCAGCGAAGCTACGGAGGAACAGGTAGAGGGTCCATTTACAACAAACGATCTCAGCTTTCTGAAGTCGCTCCGGATCAGTGTGAGCGAGGAGGCTCGAGGCGAGTAGGCAGGTGAGCGGGGCGGCATACGGAGCTGATGCAGATGAACTCCGCGCCGCCTGTCGGCAGGGATTGCCGGGTGAACTGTGGCGACCAGAAGCGCGTGTCCTGTGGCACGCGTTTCTTATTGGTCCAGCTCCCTCCAATCTGAATGGGAGCATGTGTTCACGGTTGTGAGTTATGTTGTTAGCGCAGCAATTTGAGGTAGCTGGACATGCGAAATACGTTAGGCGTCCTTCTTGCCGGTGGTGCCGGTGAGCGACTCTTTCCTCTGACCCGCGATCGTGCGAAGCCGGCGGTTCCGTTTGCCGGGCAATATCGGATTATCGATATCACTCTTTCGAACTGCATCAACTCCGACCTCCGCCACGTTTACATCCTGACGCAGTACAAGGCGCTCTCGCTGAACCGCCATATTCGCGAGGGCTGGGGATCGGTGGTCGCGAGCGAGCTGGGGGAGTTTATCGAGATCCTGCCACCGATGCAGAGGGTGAGCAAGAGCTGGTATTCGGGGACGGCGGACGCGGTGTACCAGAATATCTACTCGATTGGATCCGAGGAGCCGAAGTACGTCCTGATCCTTTCGGGCGACCACATCTACAAGATGAACTACTCGCTGATGATGCAGCAGCACTGCGACTCCGGTGCGGATGTGACGCTGGCGACGCTGCCGATCCGGCCGGATGAGGTATCGAGCTTTGGGGTGGTGGACGTCGCAAAGAACGGCGAGGTCCGCGGGTTTCTGGAGAAGCCGAGTGAGACGAGTCTGCGGTCTCCGCACAACCCGGAGATGGTGGATGCGTCTATGGGCATTTACCTGTTCAACACGGATGTGCTGCTGCCGGAGTTGATCAAGGATGCGGAGGATCCGAACTCGAAGCACGACTTCGGGCACAATATCCTGCCGAACCTGCTGGGTCGCTTCAAGGTGCATGCGTACAACTTCGTGGATGAGAACCGGAAGGGAGCTCTCTACTGGAGGGACGTTGGAACGCTGGAGGCTTACTACGAGGCCAATATGGATGTGGCAACGGTCTCGCCGACGTTCAATCTGTACGACAAGAGCTGGCCGATGCGGACCAGACCGTACCAGTATCCGCCGGCGAAGTTCGTGTTTGGGGAGCCGGGGCGTACAGGCATGGCGATCAATTCGATCATCTCGTCAGGATCGATCGTCTCAGGAGCGGTGGTGCGTTCGAGTGTTCTGTCACACGATGTGCGCGTGAACTCGTACGCGGACGTGGATTCGAGCATCATCTTTTCGCACGTGAATATCGGTCGCCACTGCAGGATCCGGCACGCGATTATCGACCGGGATGTCCATATCCCGGACGGGACGGTGATCGGGTACGACCCGCAGGAGGACAAGAAGAACTACTTCGTGTCGTCGAGCGGACTGACGGTGGTGACGCGGGACTACTCGGTGTATGAGAGCCCGGTTTCGCCGGAGTTTATGCAGAATACTTTTTAGAGGAACTACGGGGACAAAAGAGGCTGGGAGCGTCTGCTCCCAGCCTCTTTTGTGCGTGTGCGACGGGATGGGGCTAACGCTTGCCGAAGCGGTAGACGACACCGGCGGAGATGGCGAAGAACTCGCGGGTCTCGGTGCCGTAGTGCTCGATGATGAGATCGGGCTGAAGTCGCACGGCGATGTTTTTGGAGTAGTTGAAATCGACGCTTCCGCCCACGGCGAAGAGGGGCTTGGTGCGATTGGTGTAGAGGCCGACCTGGGTGGCGGTGAGCGCGGGGGCGGTGCCGTGGTATTGGAGCATGGCGGAGTCGAATTTGCCGTGGGAGAGGCCGCCGAGGGCGTGGTAGTCGATGGCGCCGTAGCGTCCTTTGGGGCCGCGGTACTGGACGCCGGCAAGGCCGGTGTTCTGGTAGACGGCGACGCGGTTGTAGATGGGATTGGCGAAGACGGGGGTGGTTCCGCCTTCAAAGCGGTAGTCTGCGGCGACGCCGAGGTGGTTGGTGAGCCAGTAGGTCCCCATGGCCTCGGCTCCGGCGAAGTTCATGCGCTTGGGGAGGTTCTGGCCGGCCTGGAAGTCCATGAAGTTGATGCCGCCGTAGACCTCGTACCGGTTGTCGTAGGTAGCGCGGGCGGATTGAGCGAGTTTGGACTGGGCAAACGCAGGCGCGATGGAGAGGGAGGCGAGGCAGGCGAGGAGAGCAGGGATGATCCTGCGGGACCGGAGGCGGAGGGCTCCTCCTGTCTTCGGTTCAAACGTCGTGATCAAAATATCTTCTTCCTTCCGGCAGGCAGAGGCACGTCCGAGGACGCGATTCCGTCGCATATCCAAGATATAACGTCTCACCTGCATCTGCCCTGCGGGGGCAGGCGTATGTCTTAGAGAGAGATCGCTGTGCGACAATGAATGGCAACCGCGGGGTGCTCATTTTCGATCTCGCGGAGAGCAGGGAGAAACAGTATGGGTGAACTTTTTACACCAACGCATCTCATCGTCCTGGCGGTAGTGGTTCTGGTGTTGTTTGGCGGCAAGAAGCTGCCTGAGCTGGGCAAGGGCCTGGGCGAGGGACTTCGTGGCTTCAAGGATGGAATGAAGGGTGTGTCTGAGGACGTGACGTCTGCGAAGACGGGCGACACCGCACATACCGTGACGCCCAAGGCCGAAGAGAGCATCAAGTAGTCTCGCCCGGAGATGTAGACAGCGAGACCTGCGTTCGACGCCAGGGGACCTCGATTTGTTTTCTGAGGTTGGGGATCCGGGCGGCATATCTCCTGCCATGAAGATAAAGTCCACCTACCTTGTAAAGCCCGACAGGAAGATCAGACTCGCGCAGCTGAAGACCGATGAACATGGCGGTCTGAAGGGCGAGGAGGCAGCTGCGCCGCTGCTGCTGAAGCACCGGGAGCGCCTGGCCAAGCTGCAGGAGGTCCTGTATGCGGGAGAGCAGAAGGCTGTTCTGATCGTGCTGCAGGGGATGGATACGGCGGGCAAGGACGGAACGATCCGCCACATATTTTCAGGGATCAATCCGCAGGGATGCGATGTCGCGGCGTTCAAGGTACCGACGCCGCTGGAGAGCCGGCACGACTTCCTGTGGCGGGTGCACGCCGCTGTACCGTCGCGAGGGATGATCGGGATCTTCAACCGGTCTCATTATGAGGATGTTCTGTCGCCGCGGGTGCATGATGTGATCTCGGCGAAGACAGCCCGACGGCGCATGGAGGAGATCAACGACTTCGAGTCGCTGCTGGTCGCGAACGACGTGGTGGTGCTGAAGTTCTTTCTCCATATATCGCAGGAGGAGCAGACGAGGCGGTTGCAGGCGAGGCTGGACGATAAGGACAAGCACTGGAAGCTGTCCGAGGCCGACTTCCACGAGCGCAGGTTCTGGTCGGGGTACGAGAAGGCGTATGAGGATCTGCTGGAGCGCACGAGCCGGAAGGATGCTCCGTGGTTCGTGATTCCTTCCGATTTCAAGTGGTACAGAAATCTGGCGATTTCGAAGGTAGTGGTTGAGGCGATGGAGTCGCTGAAGCTGAGCTATCCGAAGTCGACTGTCGACGTGAGCAAGATAGAGCTCTGAGGGGTGTGGCTAGAGCGCGATCATGACGACGGCCGCGGCGGCGGTGAGCATGCCGATGGCCTGGCGCCGGGTGGGGCGCTCGTGGAACATCCAGGCGGCGAGCAGGATGGTCGAGGCGGGATAAAGCGAGGCGAGGACTGACGCCACGTCGAGCCGGCCCAACCGCGTGGATGCCATGAAGAGGAGATTGCCGCCGGTATCGAGCAGGGCTGGGCCCATGGCCCAAAGTACGGCCTTTCGGGGGAGATAGGGCGCGGGGTGCGCGGCGTCCTCGGTCGAGCGACGTCTGCCGAGCGTCGCCAGGACGAGGATGGCGCAGGTGGCGGTGCTGCCGATGCGGACGGTGGTCATGGGCCAGATGAGACCGCCACGGCCAGCCATCTTCATGGCGACGAAGTAGAGGCCGAAGCCGATTCCGGCGATGACGGCGAGGATCATGGTGCGGCGGTCTGCGGGTTGCGGAGCCGCGGGATGGCTGGGGCTGGTGATGTCGTCTGCGCCGGCGGCGATGAGCCAGATGGCGAGGCCAGCTACGGCGAAGCCAGCGATCGGGAGAGTGCCGGGAAGGCCTTCGGTGGAGAACGAGACGGCTGCGGGGATGGCGGCCGCGAGAAGTCCGCTGAGTGCGGCCGCGGCTCCCATGGCGCCGCTTGAGAGTGAGACGTAGAAGGCGGCGAGTGAGAGTGCGGCGAGTATGCCGCCGACGATTCCCCAGACGAGGTTTGCCCCTGAGGGCAGCGAGCCTCCTGAGAGGAGGGCAAGCGAGAGGAGGATCGAGAGGCTGACGGTGTGGCTGATGAGGATGACGCGGAAGGCTGAGCGGAGGCTACCGCCGGCAGCCTTGACGGCCACACCGCCCGAGAAGTCTCCGCCACCCCAGACGATGGCCGCTGCGAGGGCTACGGCAGCGTTTCCGCGGAGCAGGAGTTCCATCCAGATGGGCAGGTGAGCGACGACGCTACTGCACCACGCGGACGGCGGGAGGGCGAGTGTCGGCGGCGGTGGGGTAGTAGCCGTCCTTGGCGATGACGGTCAGCCCGGGACGGAGGACGCGGACGTCGAGCTTGCGGTACTTGCCGTCGATGAAGGGCTCCCGGGTGTAGTAGCCGACGGTGTACTGGGTGCGGACCTCTTCGGTGATCTTGGCGAAGCTGGCCTCGATGCCCTTCTGGCGGAACTCGGGATCGATCTGGCCGCCGGTGGCCTGGGTGTAGACGGGAAGGATGTTGTCGCGCATTTCGAGGGGGAGGTGAACGCGATCGATAAAGCCAAGGCCGGGGATCTGCGGGGTGTCGTGGATGAGGGTGGCGTAGACGGCGATCTTGTTGGTATTGAGGTACTTGATGACGTCCCGGGACTTGGCGACGCTGCCGTACTCCTTGCCGTCGGAGATGACGTAGACGATGCGGCGGCGGTCTTTTCCGGTGCGCGTGGTGGCCTTTGCGGCCTCAAGGATGGCGTCGTTCAGGGTGTGGACATCTTTCGGGACGTTGATGGTGTTGGAGAGGCTGGTGCCGTGGCGGGAGTTGGTGTTGGGGTCGATGTACTGCTGGGCACCGCTGTTGACGTTGATGTTCTGGCCGAGGGGACCGGAGGGGTCGTAGTAGAGGGGCTCGCGGCCTGCACCCTTGGACTGTTCGAGCACGGCGGTGAGCCGGGGGCTCTGGGCGGCGGTGAAGTCGGTCCGCATCTGGGGGCCGTTGTTGTAGGTGAAGACGGCTACCTCGTCATAGGGGGTAAAGGCACCCTGAAGAGCGGCGAGTGAGTTGTTGATCTTCTTCATGGTGTCGAAGGTGACGCTTTGGTCGATGACCAGAGCGACGGAGAGTGGAAAGGGATCGACGGTGAAGAGGTCGATCTTTTGACGGAGGCCGTTTTCGAAGACGCGTATATCGCGCCAGGTGAGGCCCGGTACGAGATGGTTCTTCGAGTCCTTGACGGTGAAGGGGACCTGGACGAAGTTGGTCTGCGTCCGGATGGTGAAGACCTTGGCGCCTTCGCCTGCGGCGGGTACCTCTGGCGGAGGGCCGTCATCCGGGTGAGTTTCTGGGGTACGCGCCGGCAGGGTGCTGCCGGGGGCCTGCTGATCGGGGAGATTGTCGGCGCCGGTGTTCTCCGGGGTAGCGCCCTTTCCGGGAGCTACGCCGTTGGTGGGTAGGGAGGTCTGAGGGCGGGGGGCGTCGGGGATCGCCTGCTGCTGTGGAGAGTCAGGGAGCGCGGGCTGCTGCGCCTGCCCCAGCATGAACATACCCAATGCACCTACCAAAACGCTATGCCTTACCAAGGAAACCCCCGCGGAGCTGTTCTTCTGGCGAAAATGCCGCAACTGTGAGCTTATCAGCGAAAGGACGGGATGGAGCTTTCCGTCGCATTCGGACGAACCGACCTCCACTGTTGGACGCCCCGGCAAACCTTTATGTTGCGCCGAAGGCGATTGGGTGAGGCGTGCTGACCTGAGCGGCTCGAGCATCGTCTAACGGCTATGCGTGTGTATGCTCTCTCGTCCGTCGTGTGTCTTGCGCTTGGTTCTATGCTGGCCGGCTCCGTTGCAGGGGCGCAGGAGGCTCCTACTCCCGGCGGGCCACCACCTGCCAGCACGGCTGCCGCTCCCGAGGTGCAGCAGATGGATACGCAGACACTGAAGGTGAACGTAAACCTGGTGAACGTGTACTTTTCCGTTCGAGACAAGAACGGGTTTATCACCAATCTGCACAAGGACGATTGCAGTATCTATGAGGACAAGGAGCTGCAGAAGACGAAGAACTTCACGCAGGAGAAGAGTCTTCCGCTCACGATCGGGATTCTTCTGGATACGAGCGGATCGCAGCAGAACGTGTTGCCGCTGGAGCAGGAGTCGGGCGCGACCTTTTTGAAGAATGTGCTGACGCCAAAGGACGAGGCATTTCTGATCTCGTTCGACATCAACGTGGATCTGCTGTCGGACTATACGAACTCGCCAAGGGAGATCAAGCGGGCGATCGACAAGGCGAGTATCAACACCGGCGCGGGCACGGGTTCAGTGACGGGCAACGGAACTGCGCGGGGAACGCTGTTGTACGACGCCGTGTACCTAGCGGCGCATGACAAGCTGCGGCAGGAGGCCGGGCGCAAGATCCTGGTGATGCTGACGGACGGCGGAGACCAGGGGTCGCAGGAGACGCTGAAGACGGCGACGGAGGCGGCTCAGAAGGCGAATGCAATCGTGTACGTGATCATGATTGCGGATCGCGGGTTTTATAGCGGCATGTCGATCGGCTACTCGGGGGACCGGGATATGGAGAGGCTGGCGACGGATACGGGTGGGCGCGTGATCAACGTGGGCAATAACGGAAAGAAGCTGGAGGAGGCGTTTCAGCAGATTCAGGATGAGCTGCGGACGCAGTACCTGGCGAGCTACACGCCGACGAATCTGAAGCTGGATGGGGGCTTCCGGAAGCTGGAGATCACATGCGGCAAGGGGCAGAAGGTCCAGACGCGAAAGGGCTACTACGCTCTAGCGGACGGCGCGGGGAATGACTAGATGCCGTAGGAGGGAGGAGCTTCTGCTTTGCCGGGCCAGCGTTGTTCCAGGCCGCGTTGCGGATCCTCTGAAAGGGCAGGCTTACCAGGAGAAGCCGCCCGAGGGTGGCGGCCAGGCGTTGCCGAGCTGCCGTAAGAGAACGATTCGCCCAAGGTGGTAGGCGTTATGCGCGGCGAGGCTTTCGAGCTGGTCACGGACGGTCATGACGCGTACGGGGGTGCCGGGCCGAGATGGGCAGCGAACGGCTTGGTCCAGCCTGGCGTGATCGCCGGCGATGGAGGCGGCATGGTCGCTGCCCTGAAGGAAGCGTTCGCGGAGTGAGACCCAGGGCTCACGGGAGATATCGGCTGGGTTAGGAAATCCGGCTGCCGGTTCGGCGGGGAAGGGTGTTTCGATGTCCCGGACCCAGTCCAGTGTGATCTGTTGCCAGAAGGCGAGGTGCCAGAGCTCCGCATAGATCGTGTGCGGGACGTTGGGGACTGAACGGTGGACGAGGTCGTCGGGGAGGGCTTCGAGGATGTGTGCGGCGGGGGCGGCGGCGCTGTCGCCGGTGATAGCAAGTGCGAGTTCGCTCATGAGATCGCTCCGGGAGGCGAAGAAGGTTTACTCGAGGAGGGAGTCGACGAAGGAGTTGGAGTCGAAGGGGAGGATATCCTCCATCTTTTCGCCGATGCCCGCGTAGACGACGGGAAGCTTGAGCTCGGTGGCGATGGCGAGGACGATGCCGCCCTTGGCGGTGCCGTCGAGCTTGGTAAGGACGATGCCGGTGACGCGGGCGGCATCGGTGAAGAGGCGGGCCTGGGTGAGGCCGTTCTGGCCGGTGGTGGCGTCCATGACGAGGAGGGTCTGGTGGGGGGCGCCGGGGACCAGCTTCTCTGCGGTGCGGCGCATCTTGTCGAGCTCTTTCATGAGGTCGGTTTTGGTGTGGAGGCGTCCGGCGGTATCGACGATGAGGACCTCCGTGCCGCGAGCTTTCGCAGCTGTGCAGGCATCGTAGAGCGCGGCTGAGGGGTCGCCACCCTGTCGGGTTTTGATGATGTCGACGCCGGAGCGCTGGGACCAGACTTCCAGCTGCTCGATTGCAGCGGCGCGAAAGGTGTCGGCGGCACAAAGGAGGGTGGAGCGGCCGCGGGAGGTGTAGAGGGCGGCGAGCTTTCCGGAGGTGGTGGTCTTGCCGGTGCCGTTGACGCCGACCATCATGATGACCTCGGGTGGCGCGGACGGGTGGGTGATGGGGCGAGCGACGCCGTCGAGAACCTGCTTGAGCTCTTGTTTGAGGAGGGTCTTGAGCTCCGCTCCACCGGAGATGCCAGTGCGGTAGGCGCGCTGGCGGAGGTTTTCGAGGACAAGTGCGGTGGTGGTGCTGCCGATGTCGGAGGCGAGCAGGATGGGCTCGAGATCGGCGATGGTGGACTCGTCGACCTCGCGGGTGAGGGCGATAACGGAGCTGATGGATTCGGTAAAGGTTTCGCGGGTGCGGGTGACCGCCTGCTTCATGCGGTCGAAGAAGCCTCGGCGCTGGGGTTCTTCGGGTGCGGGCTCGGGTGCGGGGGTGTCGCGCTGGCCGAAGCCGAAGAGACCGGAGCGACGCGGTTCGGATGCGGGCTCGGACTGCTGCTCTGGTTCCCGTGAAGGATCTGCGGTGGGATCGGGAGTCTTGTCGCGCTTGCCGAAGAGGTTGAAGGCCATGTGTACGGTCTAGTTTAGCGGAATGACGAGGCTAGCACCTGAGGGGCAGGGGTCACCGGAGATCTGGTGCGGCGTGGGTGCGGACCGCCTATACTTTGTTGCATGTTGAAGACGATGCTGGTTTGCGGTCTGGGGATGGGGGCAGTTTTCGGTGGGAGCTACGGGGCGGCTCAGGGGCGCTCCGAGTTGCTGGTGGTGAACCAGGGCGATCGAAGCCTGAGTGTGATCGATCCCGGCTCGGGCAGCGTGACGGCGACGGTTCCTGTAGGCGGAGTGACGGGGCATGAGGTTGCGGTGACGCCGGATGGACGGACCGCGTTTGTGCCGGTGTATGGGGATTCGGGAGTGGGAAGGCCGGGGACGGATGGACGATCGATGGCGGTGATCGATGTGGCGACGCACAAGGTCCGGGGGGCGGTGGACTTCGGCCATGGGGTGCGGCCGCACTGCCCGGTGTATGACGGGCGCCGCGGCGTGCTGTATGTGACGACGGAGCTGGATCAGAGTGTATCGGTGGTGGATCCGCGAGCCTTGAAGGTTGTCGGGTCTATACCGACGGGGCAGATGCAGTCGCACATGTTTGTGATGTCGCATGACGGACGTCGCGCGTACACGGCCAACGTTGGGCCGGGAAGCGTTTCGGTGCTGGATCTGGAGGGGCGGCGAACGGTTGCGGTGATTCCGGTGGCGGGCGATGTTCAACGGATCTCGATCTCCAAGGACGACAGGATGGTCTTCACGTCGGACCAGGCGCAGCCTCGGATGGCGGTGATCGACACCGCGACGAACAAGGTTTCGCGGTGGATACAGCTGCCGGGCATCGGATACGGGGCGGCGCTGACCAAGGATGGACGGTACCTGCTGGTGGCGCTGCGGCAGTCCGGCAAGCTGGCGGTTGTGGATCTGCAGAAGATGGCGTCGGTGCGGACGATCGATGTAGGGAAGGGCCCGGTGGAGGTGCTGATGCGGCCTGATGGACGGGCGGCTTATGTCTCCTGCTCGCCGGACGCGGCGGTTGCGGAGCTGACGCTGGACGGGGATGTAAGCACGTGGCACGTGAGCCGGATGATCAAGGCAGGTGTGGGTGCGGATGGTCTGGCGTGGGCGGGGCAGTAGAGCGATGGAGGACAGGATGAAGGCAGTCAGTTGCTGCAGATTGGCGGTGTGCCTTGTGCTGCTGCTGACGTGGGCAGGTGCGATGCGTGCGGAGGAGCATCCGGAGTGGACGACACCCATAACGCCGTTCCGGATTGCGGACGGGTTGTACTACGTGGGGAGCAGGGACCTGGCGGCGTACCTGGTGGTGACGCCGGCGGGCGACGTCCTAATCAACTCCAACCTGGAGAGCTCCGCGCCACAGATCAAGCGCAGCGTGGAGGAGCTGGGGTTCCGGTTTACGGACGTAAAGGTGTTGCTGATCAGCCATGCGCACTGGGACCACGATGCGGGGAGCGCCGCGGTGAAGCGGATGACCGGGGCGAAGTACATGGTGATGGAGGAGGATGTCCCTGTGGTGGAGAGTG
The DNA here is from genome assembly GCA_963719405.1 of uncultured Acidobacteriaceae bacterium. Taxonomy (GTDB): domain Bacteria; phylum Acidobacteriota; class Terriglobia; order Terriglobales; family Acidobacteriaceae; genus Edaphobacter. The sequence continues at coordinate 1,526,111 of OY970381.1, read as the reverse complement.
GGGGAGCGAAGGATTTTGCTTATGGACGGGAGATGCGGTATCCGGCGGCAAAGGTGGACCGGGTGCTGCATGACGGCGATGAGGTGAGGATGGGCGGAGCGGTGCTGGTGGCGCACAAGACTCCGGGGCACACCCGTGGATGTACGACGTGGACGATGCGGGTGACCGACGGAGGAAGGCCGCGCGATGTTGTGATCGTGGGGAGCTGGAATGTGAACTCGGAGTTCCGGCTGGTCGACCGACCGGAGCGGCGGGCATCGTACCCGGGCATCGCGGCTGACTACCAGAGGACCTTTTCCGTGCTGAAGGGGCTGCCATGCGACATCTTCCTGGGGGCGCATGGAGGCTACTTCGGGATGCTGGCGAAGCTGGAACGGGCGAAGGCAGGGGACAAGGATGCGTGGGTGGATCCGGCCGGGTACAGGGCAGCGGTGGCCGAGCGGCAGAGAGCATTCGAGGCAGAGCTGAGACGTCAGGAGAGTGGTAAAGCCGGGCAGTAGCCTGCTCGATTATGCAACCAGAATCGAGGTAAGTGTGTGAACCCAGCCCAGCACGGGGCGGAGGAGGCCGGGGTTGCTGTGCACGGCTGCGCCGATCGAGAGGGCGGCGAGGTAGAGAGCGGGTACCAGAGGGAGATCGGTGGAGCGGTGGGCAGATGGCAGGTGGGACATGGAAGCCTCGCAGTGAAACAGTTCTAGCGAGGAGAGAGCACGTCGGCTGCCATTGGGTAATTGGCTGATTTTGGTGGGACGGGAGTTGCGGCGGTGCGTGGCAAGTGGAAGAGGATTTCCCACGTTGAGGACTTGGAACGGATCTCGTGGGGCACCGGGCCAGCGCAGGCGGTGAATCTTGTCTATCTGGATGCGCTCGTCTCGGGGTTGGAGGGCGAGGTTGTCGACGATGGGGTAAGTACGGCGGGAGCTTGTGTCACCTTTTTCGTCGATCGCTCGCGGGCGGGCGCAGCTTTCCCGTGACGCGTTCTCTTTGGTGCGGCCGGGGTGACCCCCGAAGCTGTGCCACGGGACTTGCGCGGGTGGGGAGCTTTAGCGGAGTTCTTCCGTGCGGCGGAGGTGGATGTCTTCGTTGAAGCCGGCGTGGACGGGGTCCTGGACCTGGTTCTCTTTGCCGGAGAGGAGTTTCTTTTGATGGCCGCTTCCGCTGCAGTCTTCCTTCCGTTCGATGACTTGCGCGGGGTTTGAGGCGAGTCTTCTTTTGGTTCCGCCATTTGGGCGCGGGGAGCATCGACGACGCGTGCGCGGCGGCCGACGGTCGAGGACCGGCGCTTGGGAGCGAAGTCGGCGGGGTTGAAGCTGGTCGCCTTGTTCTTCGATCCTTTGGGGCGGCCGCGTCGTTTGGAGGGGGGAGAGGCCGGCGTGTCGATTCGCGTGGTCTCGTCCGATGGCCCGCTGCGGCGTTTCTGCGCAACGCCGGCATTGTCGATGTCACTCAGCAGACTGCGAGCGGCAGACAGGCGGGAGATCTCAGCGTCGATGGCGGAAAGGATCTCGGAAGTGTTCATGGTGTAGAGAGGATACTGTGGCAGACGCCGGCGCAGATATCTATTTTCGCAGCACAGCTTAGTGATTCCTTCAAAGACGGCTCTGGTTATTGGTTCACGTCACAGCCCAGGCGGGACTTCACGATTGTCTGTAGCCTCGTGCGCTTCTGTTCGGGAATGAGATCGGCATATGTGGCCTGGTTGACGGATGGGCATGCGCGGACAGGGCGGAAGAGCGCTTCCCGGCGGCGTGAACAGCCAAGTCTCGGGTAAGCAGGTATGATTGCGGCGACGTTTACGTGCTGGTGCCGGGCTTGTGTTCTGCGGGATGCCGAGGGGAACGCGATCCGATGAATGGTACCGGGAGTGAGCGCGACGGCAAGTCAAGGAGAGAGATGATGTTTCTCAAGAGAGTCCTTCTAGTATGCGCACTCACCGTAGTGCCTGCGGTGATGCAAGCACAGTCAAGCCAGAAGATCAGCGGAACCGTAACGGACGCAATGTGCGGGAAGAAGCACATGATGGAGGGTGTCTCGGCCGCCAAGTGCACCCGGGAGTGCGTGAAGCAGGGTGCAAACTACGCCCTGGTGAGCGGCGACAAGGTTTACACGCTGAAGGGCGACAAGGGGCAGATCGACAAGTTCGCCGGTGAAAACGTCGTTGTTGAGGGAGAGACAAGCGGCGACACGGTGACGGTGAAGTCGATCAAGGCCGCTCAGTAAACGCAGCCATTATCCGGACTTTTGAGCCGGGACTTACACGTACTGTTGAGACGGTGCCTGGAAATTGAGTTCAGCCCCTACCGGTGTCTGGCAGCGGTCGGGGCTGACCTGTGTGGAGAGCGCTTACTCGGTGACGCCGCGAATGGTCCAGAGATCGCAGGTGAGATTGGGCGAGAGCAGGTAGTCGTAGCTCATGGTCCCGTACCCTTGCATTCCCCAGTCTGTGCCCCAGGAGTTGCGAATAAGGAAGGTGCGGTCTGCATTGTTGTATCCGACCACGACCATGCAATGTCCGCCGTCGTCGACCTCGTTGGGGCCGGGCATGGGGATGACGCCTGTCCTGGCCGTTTCATCCGAATCGAGGCTAGGGTAGCAGGCGAAGCGGAAGACGAAGGGGAAGCCCTCGGCAAGGCAGGCCTGCATCAGGGGCAGGGTCTGTCCCACACGGGAGTAGGTGCGGACGAGGTCGCGGCGGGCGGCGATGTAGGCGGATGCCGGCGGTTGCCGGAAGAGATTGGCGGCGTCATAGGGCCAGACGGAATCTGGCGGCACACCGAGCTTTACGACGGTCTTGATGCCGTCCCGGATGCGGGCACCGGCATCCTGCCGAATGGTGCCCTCAAGTACCCGCTCGTTGTAATAGATGAAGAGCGCGGAGGGGACGAAGACCTCTTTTTTGAGCTGCATCTGGCAGAACTGAATGACGGCGGCGATGGCGTTTCCGCTGCAGCTTTCGAGCTGGCCCTGCGCGTAGATGGGTGGGCATAGCGGGCGCAGATCGACGGAGTCCGGCAGGGAAGCGTGCTGGCCGGTCGCAGGCGGAACGTAGAGGATGTCGCGGTCGTCGGGAGCGTCGGGTGAACAGCCATAGCTGCCACGGTTGGGCTGCTTCTGGACGGAGGGCACACCGGGAAGAGATGGGAGTACCGGTGTCGGGGCTGGGGGGATTGGCGACTGGATCATTTGCTGCATGAAGGGATCTCCGGAGACTTCAAGGGTCCTGAATCGGTGTTGAGGTCTTTAGGAGTACTCTCCGCGCGTGGTCCTCTCCATCCCACAATGGACGCAGGTTCGCAGAGCAGGAGGGGTTGTGGCACTCAGCTTGATGCGTCGGGATGGTGTTTCAGAGGGTTTTCCTGGCCCGGAAAGATGGACCAACATGTCTCAGGCACGATCCAGGGGTTTGCGGGCGAAGTAGTAGAGGCTGAAGGCCAGGGCACCGAACGCCAAGACGGAGACGAGGTCATGGTGGAGGGGGTTGGTTTCGGTGAAGCGGGTGATGGTGTGGTCGGTGGCGGCTTCGTAGAGCTTGACGCAGACTCCGAGGAGGCCGACGACTCCGCCCGCGGCGATGAGGCCTGAGGCGTAGAGGGAGCCTGGGGAGATCTCGGATTCGGCGTCGAGGGCAGGGGTGACGTCGGTGGGAACCGGGAGTCCGGTGGCGGGGTCGAGGTGGTCGGGGTTGGTGGGGTCGAACTGTGGGTTGAGGGCCAGCCAGGCGGGCCGATCGGAGTGCCAGAGCTGAAGGGAGGCGGAGTGGTCTGCGGCGGCTTGCCTGGCGGCGTGCTTCTTCATGGCCTGGTCGACCATCCAGCGCATGAGGCCGCCGACGAAGATGGCGAGGGTGGTGGCGATGGAGAGGTAGGCTCCGACGGCAAAGGTGAGGGAGCGGATACCGAGTAGCTCGATGGCGATGACGAGGAAGACGCCGAGCAGGACGAGCGACCAGGGGAGCTTGCGGGAGAGGATTCCGTTGATGACGGTAGCCATGAGGCGGCCCTGGGGGGCGGCGGCCTTTTCCGAGCCGATTCCTTGAATCCACTGGACGTCGATGGTTGCGGTTGCGGGATTGTAGAGGTATTTGCCGTCTTCGAGGGTGTTGGAGCCGATGGCGTTGAGCAGGATGTAGGAGGAGGCGGAGGGGAGCTCTTCCTTTCCGGAGGCGGGCGTTCCGATGGTCCCGGCGGGGGTTTGGTGCACGGTTGCGCGAGGTGTCGCGGAGGGCTCGGATGTGGTGGTGATGGGGGTGTTGGGGATGGGTGATGCGGTGTTGGCGGTGGCCGGTGCGGTGAGGGGGAGGTTGGGGCCGGTGAGGGTGACGTGGTCACGCTTGAAGTGGCCGGTGTTCTGTACGCCGTCGGGAAGATGATCGAGGGAGAGGGGGATGGGGTGGGGAAGGCGCTGAAAGGTCTCGAGCCCGGTGTTCATGGCGTTGAGGGTGGCGCCGATGGAGATGGTGGAGATGATGACGCCAATCATGATGGCGAGCTGCTGCTTCCAGGGGGTGGCTCCGATGAGGTAGCCGGTTTTGAGGTCCTGCGCGGTGTCGCCGGCGTTGGAGGCGGCGATGCAGACGATTCCGCCGATGGTGATGGCGAGTGCACCGAAGGCGGGGGCGGTCCAGCCTTTGACGAGGAAGATGGCGGCGGTGGCCATGAGGGTGGCGATGGTCATGCCGGAGACGGGGGAGGCTGAAGAGCCGACGATGCCGACGATGCGCGCGGAGACGGTGACGAAGAGGAAGCCGAAGAGGACGACGAGGAAGGAGGCGGCGAGGTTGGCGAGTGCTCCGACCTGGGCTCCGGGGACGGGGTGGAACTGGAGGAAGATCCAAAGGAGGGCGATGAGGAGGGCGGAGCCGCCGAGGACGACGATGGGAGGGAGGTCGTGTTCGGTTCTGGGCGGGTTCCCCGAAGCGGCGATGGTGGACGAGACGCGGGGGTCCTTTGCTGCGCTCAGTGTGGCAGAGTGTGTGGACGGCGGCGCGGGTTTGTTTTTGCGGATATTGCGCAGGCCGTCGGTGAGGGCGGAGGCGATGGTTGGAAGGGTTCGGCAGAGGGTGATGAGGCCGGCGGCGGCGACGGCTCCCGCGCCCATGGGGCGGATGTACGTGGACCAGAGCTGGGAGGGGCTCATGTCTACGATGGGTACGGTGCCGGGATAGAGCGGCCCGGGGAGGTGGGAGCCGAAGAAATAGATGGCGGGCATCAGGACGAGCCAGGAGAAGGCTCCGCCGGCGAGCATGACGGCGGCGACGCGGATGCCGATGATGTAACCGACGCCGAGGTACTCGGGGGTGACGTCGGCGCGGATGGCTGAGCCACGCATGAGGTGCTGGGTGCCGAGGTCGGGCTGATAGTTGGGGGTGGAGGGGAAGAGACCGAAGAGGTTTTCGTTCTGGAAGAGGGTGTAGAGGCCGCCGAGGCCGAGGCCGAGGAAGACGCGGGAGGCGAAGGAGCCGCCACGCTCGCCGGCCTGGAGGACGTCGGCGCAGGCGGTGCCTTCGGGGTAGGTGAGGGTCTCGTGCTCGTCGACGATGAGCTGCTTGCGTAGCGGGATCATGAAGAGGACGCCGAGCCAGCCGCCGAAGAGGGCAAGGGCGAAGATGCGGGTGGATTCGAGATCGAAGCCGAGGAAGATGAGGGCCGGAAGGGTGAAGATGACTCCGGAGGCGATGGACTGGCCGGCGTTTCCGGTGGTCTGGACGATGTTGTTTTCGAGGATGCTGGCTTTGCCGAAGGCTCTCAGGATCGAGATGGAAAGGACGGAGATGGGGATGGAGGCGGCGACGGTAAGGCCGGCGCGGAGACCGACGTAGACGGTGACGGCACCGAAGAGGATGCCGAACAGTGCGCCGAGGAGGAGGGCGCGGACGGAGAGCTCGGGGCGGGTTTCTGTTGCGGAGACGAAGGGTTTGAAGGTGGTGCGGGGTGCGGGGGTGGTGGCCATGCTGAGTTCGTCTCCGGTGTGGATCGGCTGGAGGCGAGTGTATCAGCGGGAGTTGGGGAGGCGGGCGATCGCAGGAATGGATGGAGCGTTGAACCGAAGCCGATGTGGGCGATGCAGCTGGTGGTGTGGGCTAGAGTGCTTGTATGGCGGATTGGAAGACCAGATTGCTGCATGCGGAGATTGCGGTGCCCGGTGGTTTCGAATCGCTGAGCACGCCGGTGTACCGGGGATCGACGACGGTGTTTGCGGATGCGGGATCGGTTCGGGAGGGGAGCCAGCCAGAGCGGGATGGATGGACCTATGGCCTGTATGGGACGCCGACCTCCATTGAGCTGGCGGGCCGGATTTGCGAGCTGGAGGGTGGGAAGGGGACGGTGCTGGTGCCGAGCGGACAGGCGGCGATTGCGCTGGTGAACATGTCGCTGCTGCGCGCGGGGGATCACGTTCTGCTGCCGCAGAGCGCATATGGACCGAGCAAACGGATGGCGCGGGAGATGCTGCCCGGGTTGGGGATCGAGGTGGACTTCTACGATCCGATGGCGGGTGCCGCCATTGGGAGTTCGATGCGGAGGAACACGCGACTGGTGTGGTGCGAGAGCCCGGGATCGATCTCGATGGAGGTGCAGGATGTGCCGGCGATTGCGCGGGTGGCGCATGCGGGTGGCGCGCTGGTGGCGGTGGACAATACGTGGGCTGCGGGCGTGCTGTTTGACGCACTGGCTTATGGGGCGGACGTGACGATGCAGGCGCTGACGAAGTACGTGGGTGGGCACAGCGATCTGCTGCTGGGCAGCGTGACGGCGAAGGAGGAGGGCGTGGTTGGCCGGATCGCAGCGGCGCGGGGGCTGCTGGGTATGGGGGTGTCACCGGACGACTGCAGTCTGGCGCTGCGCGGTTTGAAGACCATGGGTGTGCGGCTCGAGGCGCATGAGCAGGGCGCCATGGCCGTGGCGGATTGGCTGAGCGACCGGCCGGAGGTGGAGCGGGTGCTGCATCCGGCGTTTGCGAGCTGTCCGGGCCACGACTTCTGGGAGAGGGACTTCGAGGGAGCGAGCGGGCTGTTCTCGTTTGTATTTCGGGAGGGAGTGAGCTTTGAGGAGACCAGAAGGTTTGTGGACGGGTTGCGGTTCTTCAAGCAGGGGTACAGCTGGGGTGGGGTGGAAAGCCTGGCGCTTAACTATGATCTGGGGAGATCGGAAGGGGCGAGGTCGGGTTACGGATACCGGATTGTGCGGCTGCATATAGGTCTTGAGGATCAGGAGGATCTGATTGCGGATCTGGAGCAGGCACTGACGGCCGTGCGATGAATTGGAGGTCGTTGAGGTAGTCTGGCCACCTATCGAAACGAGGTGAGCTTGAAGGTTGAAGGAAGTAAGCGCGGGAGCGCACGGCTGAGTGGGAGATGGGTGGGAGCAGCGGTGTTGTTGCTGCTGGTGGTGATGATCGGCGAGGTGTCGCACGCGATCAGGGGTGAGTCGCTGACGTGGGATGAGGGCGACCACATCTTTGCCGGGTACCAGAGCTGGAAGACGAAGGACTTTGGCTTGAACCCGGAGCATCCTCCGCTGGTGAAGCTGATCGCGACGCTGCCGCTGCTGTCGCTGGATCTGAAGGTGCCGAAGATGCAGGGGCGCTTCTTCAAGACAGAGAGCTACATGGATGGGCGCGAGCTGCTTTACCACAACGGGCCAGCGGACGGAGGTCGGTATCCGGCGTCGACGCTGATCTTCCGAGTGCGCGTGTTTGCGATGGTGTTTGCGATCACGGCGTCTCTGCTGGTGTTCTTTGCGGGGCGGGAGATGTTTGGGACGGTGGCCGGGCTGGTGGCGATGGGGCTGTTCTGTTTTGAGCCGAACCTCCTGGCTCACGGGGCGTATGTGACGACCGACATGGGGGCGTCCTGCACGATCTTTGGGACGGTGTACGCGTTCTGGAGATGGGTGCGGCGGCCGGGGTGGATGCGGCTGGCGGTTGTTGGCGTGGTGGGCGGGGTGGCCCTGGCGACGAAGCACTCGACGGTGCTGCTGCTGCCGATGCTGGTGCTGCTGGCGATGGGAGAGGTTGCGGGGGGATGGTGGGTTGCACGAAGAGCTTCACAGCTGCCGGAACGCGCTGCCGATGGTGGAGATGAAGCTGCCGGGGTCGCCGGGTCCTTTTGGAGGACGGCGCTTGGGATGGCGGGTGCGCTGGCGGCAATCGTGGTGCTGGGTGTCGGGGTTCTTTGGGTGTTTTATGGTTTGCGATATGCGGCGCGCCCGGCGGGGCTGGCGCTGGCTCCGACGTTGCCGGAGTACGTTGGGCCGCTGGCCGGGGTGGAGGCGCGCGGGATATTGCTTGCGGCGAAGTTACATATTCTGCCGGAGAGCTGGTTGTATGGTCTGGCAGATGTGCGGGCGATGGCGAACGGGATGCCGAGCTACTTTTTCGGCAAGGTGTACGCGCATGGCGTGTGGTTTTACTTTCCGGTGTTGTTCACGATCAAATCGACGCTGGGGATGCTGGGGCTGCTGCTGCTGACGGCGTTTGCTTTGCTGCGCGGGTGGGTTCGCGGGAGGGCGAGGGAGCTATGGTTTCTGCTGCTGCCGCCGGTGTTTTACCTCCTGGTTGCGATGGGATCGCACCTGAATATCGGGGCGCGGCATATCCTTCCCGTGTGGGTGTTCTGCTGTGTGCTGGTGGGGGCTGGAGCGGCGACGCTGCTGCGACGGGACCGGAGATGGGCGTGGGTGGTGGGCGTGTTGCTGATGGCGCATGCGGCGAGTTCGATCCATGCGGCGCCCAACTATATCTCGTACGCGAATGAGGCGTGGGGCGGGCCGACAAAGACGTACCGGTACCTGACGGACTCGAACACGGATTGGGGCCAGCAGCTGGTTGCGACCTCCGCATATGTGCGAGGACGCGGCGTGAAGGATTGCTGGTTCGCTTACTTTGTGGCTCCGTTTGTGTTGCCGGAGGACTACGGGATTCCGTGCCGGCGGTTGCCGACGTTTGACTCGATCAGTGTGGATGACGGGACGCCGGTGCCTCCGGTGATTGACGGGCCGGTGCTGATCAGTGCGGGGGATCTGAACGGGTTTGAGTTCGGATCGAGTGTGCTGAATCCGTATGAGGCGTTTCGCGGGCTGAAGCCGACAGCTTATGTGCAGAACGGGGTATTTGTGTTCGACGGGAGGTTTTCGGTGCCGTTGGCGTCAGCGCTGGGGCATGTGGTCGAGAGTACGGTGTTGTTGAAGGCGAAGGACGTGCCGGGCGCTGTGCGGGAGGCGGAGGCGGCCGTGACGACGGCTCCGGGCGAGGTGCAGCCGGAGGTGGCGATGGGCGATGCGCTGGCTGCGGCGGGTCGGAAGGATGACGCCCGGGTGCATTATGGACGCGCGCTGGAGAGGGTCAAGATGATGGACGATGGCGCGCGGGAGAGTTGGGAGAAGACGGTAGGGGAGAAGGTGGCGGGGTTGAGGTGATGCATCGTGTGCGTCCGGCGGTCGTGACGGTTGCTTGACGGTGAGTGAAAGTTGCTCGACGGTGCTGACGGGTTACAAGCGGCGTTTTAGGCATACTGCTTCTGCCGCACCTCGGAGCGGGAGAGGCGTTTTGAGAGGTTTGCGCCCAGGTTTATGAAGGGTTTCTCGATTGTGACGTAGAGCAGAGCAGGGATGCCGACTGCGCTTGTGGTGAGGAACAGGACGCGTACCCAGACGGGACTGTCCAACATGTCGTCGACCGTGAGCGCGATGAGAATGATGTGGCTGAGATAGATGCCGTAAGAATGTTCGGCAACCCAGTGAAGGGCGGCTTGGAGTGGGTGCCTGGGAGCTTCTTCCGTGCAGGCGTAGAGAACTGCGAGAAAGAGGGAGAGAGCCCAGGCTCGCGGGATTTTGAACGCAAGGCTTACGTTGTCGTGGGGGCCGAAGAGGGCGATGGAGAGTAAGAGGCCGATGGGCCAAACCCAGGATGGCAGCTTCCATGTCGAACTTCGGCTACGGAGAAGATCGAAGGCGAGAATACCTGAGGAGAAACAGGGAGCATACAAGAAGACGCCCAGTCGCCCGCTGAGACGAGGCAGGATGAGAGCGGCGAGGACGGAGCAGACCCAGAGCGGGACAGAGCGGAACTTCCTTTGACCTCGTATCAGCAAGAAGGCAAATGGAAGCATGATGTACATCTGAATTTCGAGGGGAAGGCTCCAGAGAGGGCTGAGGATGTTGGGGCTGTATGTAAGGTTCTGGGTCAACGCCAGGTTTGAGAGAAATGCCTTCGCCCCGATCCAGGTGTACGGGACACCTGTGTTTCCCGGAAGGTGAAGGAGCGCGGTGATCGTAACGAAGAAGATCGCCAGTGGATAGATTCTGAAGAGACGCCGGATGTAGAAGACTTTTACGAGAGTGCCGAAGTTGCGAGAGGGTGCCTCCAGCCGCTGCAATGAAGACATCAGGACGAAGCTTGTGTGGACGAAGAACATGATGACACCGAAGCGACCGAGACTGCCGAAGTCCCGGAGGCCTAAACCGGCCAGCAGGTGAGAGAGAAACACGCTGAGCACGGCGATGGTGCGGAGTAGATCGAGGTTGGCGGACACCCTCGTCGTTGGCGGGGCAGGCATGATGCTCCTTGTCGGGTAGTCGGGATCTGTCGCGAGGGGTGAGGTCGCTCAAAGTGCCACTGAGCTAAAGAGCCAAGTGCGCCTGGAGGCTGAAGCTAATGCACACATGCCTGGTGCACAAGGAGGAGTGCCCGACCGATCGGGTTACGCGCTTCGGAGATTCGAGGCATATACAAATTGGTGGAGGTGATGTTGCTGGTGCAGGGGGAGAGCGACTTTGCTTGCCCAGAGCACCACCGACGTCTATACTGCGCGTAATGGCGCGGTCTGATGGCCTGGAGCGCTGTGCGAGTGAGGTGAGTCTTCAGCGAAAGCCTGAATGACATGTCGCTCGGGAGGTCTGCCGAGGCTCCGCCTGGCGGGCTGCCTGGATCCAAGGGTAGGGACGCGGGGTGGCGTTCCGGAGGATCTGACGGATTTCGAAGAAGCGGGCCTGGGCGGGTGGTTCGGGCGATTGCGCGTGGCGTGGTGGATGATTTCCTGACGACGGTGTTTCCGGCAGAGTGCCGGGTGTGTGAGCGTCCACTGGTGCGGGCGGGGACGGTACCTGTGTGCGATGCGTGTGTCGCGCGAGCGCTTCCGCAAAAGGGGATGCTTTGCCTGGTCTGCGGCGAGGCGCTGGGGATGGAGAGCGAGCGTTTCGCGGAGGGCTTTGGGGATGCCGGAAGGGTGTGTACGCCTTGCCGAAGGGTGCCGCCGGGGTTTGCGCGGGCAGTGGCATACGGGATGTACGAGGGCGAACTCCGGGAGATGGTTCACCTGCTCAAGTACGAGCAGGTGAGGAGCCTGGCGCGGCCTTTGGGCAGGATGCTGGCGGACGCTGTGGAGCTTCTAGCCGGAGAGGTTTCTGAAGCGAGTGAGGAGCTGCTGGTGGTGGCGGTTCCACTGTTTGGGAAGAAGGAGCGCGGGCGGGGTTTCAACCATGCTGAGCTTTTGGCCGGCGCTGCGCTTCGGCGGCTGAGGCGAACCCGGCCGGAGTGGAGGCTGCGGAGCGCGCATGATTTGATGCAACGGGTGCGCGAGACGGAGAGCCAGTTCGGGCTGACGCCACATGCGCGACGGTTGAATGTGCGGGGTGCGTTTGCTGTGCGCGACGCGGATGCGGTGGCGGGGCGCGACGTGCTGCTGATCGACGACATATACACGACGGGAGCGACGGCGCGGGCGTGTGCGCAGGTGCTTCGGCGGGCAGGCGCCCGGAGTGTCCTGGTAGCGACGCTGGCGCGGGCGCAGGTGGAGACGGTGGCGATGTGGGACCACCACGATGGCGAGCGGAGTTTGACGGGTGTGAGGGACGAAGAGTTTGCGACAGAGACCGGAGGGCACAGCTGATGCAGTCGGGGAAGATGCGAAAGGCAAGAACGGGGAGCAGGACGGCGGCGAGCGGACGTCATGCGGGGCATGTGCATGGGCGGCCGACGACCGAGGTTGATGTACGTGCGGGTGTGTTTCGACAGCCCGCGATGCAGACGCCGGTCCTGGTTCTGAACGCGAGCTATGAGCCGATCAACATCTGCGGTGCCCGGCGGGCGCTGGTGCTGGTGCTGAAGGGCGTGGCCAAGACGGAAGAGGAGCAGGGGGCGACGCTGCACGCGCAGAGGATGAATGTTGCGATGCCGAGCGTGATCCGGCTCCTGGAGTACCGCCGGATTCCGCACCAGACGCGGGCGCTTTCGCGAAAGAATATCCTGCTGCGGGACCGAAACAGCTGTCAGTACTGCCAGGTGGTTCTGACGGCGGGGGAGCTGACGCTGGACCACGTCATTCCGAGGTCACGGGGTGGGCTGTCCACGTGGGAGAACCTGGTGGCGTGCTGCCATGATTGCAACCGGCGGAAGGGGAACCAGATGCTTCATGAGCTGACGGAGATGAAGCTGCTGCGTGAGCCTCGGCCGTTCTCGCTCCATACATCGAGGCACATCATGCGGATGATTGGAAGCGCAGATGCGGCGTGGAGAAAGTATCTGTACTTCGAGGCGGGCGACGCGGCCTGAGAGGCGTGGCGTGCTGAAGACGTTGGACGAGACAGCTGGAAACGGAAGGGAGCGCGTAGCTGGTTGAGGTCTACGCGCTCCCTTTGTGCTTTGTTGCGGTGCGGGATCAGGCGACCCTGGCGCGGGGATCGGCGATGGTATCGACCCAGGGATCGATGACGATCTTGGTGATGCCGTCCTCCTTGGCCTGCCACTTCTTGTAGTACTCGGGGGCCTGGTTGATGCCGATGCGGTCGGAGATGAGGAAGCTTGGGTCAATCTCTCCCTTTTCGACGCGTTCGAGCAGAGGGCGCAGGTAGCGGTGCATATGGGTCTGGCCCATGGCCATGTTGACGCCTTTGCCGAAGGCTGCGCCGAAGTTGACCTTGTCGAGCACGCCGCCGTAGACGCCGGGGATGGAGAGGTTGCCGCCTTTGCGGACGGACTGGATGGCCTGCCGCAGGACGAAGGGGCGATCGGTCTCGAGCATGATGGCCTGCTTGACCTTGTCATAGAGTCCGACGGCGGTGTTGGAGTGTGCCTCCATGCCGACGGCGTCGATGCATCCATCGGGCCCGATGCCGCCGGTGAGGTCGCGCAGAGCTTCGACGACGATGACGTCATCTTCGGTGTAGTCGATGGTGGTGGCGCCGACCTGGCGGGCGAGGGCGAGGCGCTCGGGGAAGCGGTCGATCGCGATGACCTTTTCGGCTCCCAACATGTAGGCGCTGGCAACGGCAAAGAGACCGACGGGTCCGCAGCCCCAGACGGCGACGGTGTCTCCGGGCTGGATGTTGCAGTTTTCGGCGCCCATGTAGCCGGTGGGGAAGATGTCGGAGAGGAAGAGGACCTTGTCGTCGGGGAGGTCGTTCTCGATCTTGATGGGTCCGACGTCTGCGAAGGGAACGCGGGCGTACTGTGCCTGCCCGCCGGCGTAGCCGCCATAGATGTGCGAGTAGCCGAAGAGCGCGGAGCCGGTGTAGCCGTACATGGTCTCGGCGACGTGGGCGTTGGGGTTGGTGTTGTCGCAGAGGCTCCAAAGGGTCTTGCGGCAGAAGAGGCAGTTTCCGCAGGCGATGGTGAACGGAACGACGACGCGGTCACCGCGCTTGAGCTTTTTGACGTCGCTGCCAACCTCTTCGACGATGCCCATGAACTCGTGGCCGAGGATGTCGCCGGACTCCATGGTGGGGATGTAGCCGTCGTAGAGGTGGATGTCGGAGCCGCAGATCGCGGTTTTGGTGATGCGGATAATGGCGTCCTTCGGATTGATGATCTTCGGGTCGGGTACTTCGTGGACTTCGATGGAGTGAGTTCCCATCCAGCAGACAGCCTTCATGATGATTTCTCCGTAAAGCGGCCAATTGAATTGCCGGTTGGCGCGCGAGTTTGCTGATGCGACGAGGTTTGGGGGGGAACTCAGGCCTGGTTGCTGGTTCCGGGAGGTGTGGGGTTGGTTTCGCCGAGCGCCCACTCCTTGACACCGCCGATGGCTCCGCGTGGGCCATGCGGTTGACCTTTGACCGAGGGTATTTCGCCGGACTCGACGAGCTCTTTGAAGTGCCGGAGGTTTTCGATGATGGTCTGCTGCGGGCTGCGTTTGGCGACGGCGGCGGCGGCGTTGCCGAGGGTGCCGCCGGGAACCTTCATGGTCTGGAGCAGAGTGACGCGGGTGCCGGTGAACTCGCCTTTCTGGATGGCGACGAACTCGACCTCGCCGGACTGCTCCACGTCGCCGGAGATGGAGCGCCATGCGATGCGGCTGCCGGGCGTGGAGTCGTAGATCTCGGAGTCGAACTCGATGCGCTTTCCTTCAGGGTCTTCGGGGTTGCCCATCACCCAGTGACTGACGCGCTCCGACTGTGGAGTGACGGAGACGACGTGCTCCTGCCAGAGCGGGATGGAGCTGACGTCGCTCCAGAGCTTGAAGAGGGTTGCAGGGTCGGCGAGGATGGTCTGCACGGCATGGCCGACGACGTAGCCGTCCTGCTTCTTCTGGGGAAGGGGGGTGTAGTGCTCGCCGGGTGAGAGGGCGGAGGAGGTGTTGCTTGCGGTGCGCGGGCTGGTCGCGGATAGTACGGACATCTACCATCTCCAACTCCCCGGATTTTGCAGACTGCTGAGCGCGCGTTGCGGCTGCAAGGGGAGTACGTCTATTGATGGCACGCAGCGTCCGCGTGTCGCCTGAGTGGGAGCGCGCGGGTTTGATGGAGTCGCAAAGCCGTGACACCGGACGAACGATGCCCGCGGCTCCCATGCGATGCGCTGGGGGACGGGCGTCGCGAGCGGTCAGCGGATCCTACTCTGCAGAGCATCTGCAGAGTGTCTTCACTGAGGTGGCTTTTGCGGCGTGGTGGTCGTCGTCGGCGCGGCGTTGGGGTCCTTGTTCTTGTTGGTGTTGTCCGTAATGTCTTCGCCGTTGTAGATGATGCGGCTGGTGGCGCGGAAACGCTTGTAGTCGGTGTATCGGACCGTGGTTTTGAGGTGAACGGTCTGGCTCATGTAGCCATTGCCGCCGGAGAAGTGGAGGTCACCTTCGGCCTTGGTGTAGGTAGGGAACCAGTATTTGCCGTCGACCTGCTCGTAGTAGGTGGTGTAGGGAGGCGAAAGGTCTTCCTGGCCCTTTTTCTTATTGTCGGGGACGGATTTGCCGTTGACGAGGACGATCTGGAAGTCCTGCTGGTCGACCCAGACCTTGCCCTGGAAGTAGCGTTTGTTCTTTTCGAGGACCTTGGGCTTCGCTTCGAAGACGTAGGTGTCGAGCTCGTCGACCTTTTGCCTGCCGAGGTAGGTGACGTCGTACTGGGGAAGGTCGTCGGTGGTGAGGATGAACGGGAGGCGGTGCTCGATGTCCTGGAAGTCGGCGGGGGACATCATTACCCTTTCGAGGGTGTTCTGGGGAGCGAAGACGACGTGCTCGTCGCGCTTGCCGGTGCGGTCAAAGGTGATGTCGGTGACCTGCTGGTACTCGCCATCGGGTTTGCCGGTGTCCTCGGAGATGGTGTCGACTTTGACGGTCTGGCGGAAGGTGTAGGCGTCGCGCGCTTTGGCGAACTCCCCCTCGCGCTGGCCGAACTTCTGAACGATCTCGGCGGGGGTGATGCCGGTTGGCTGTGCCGGGTCAAGGGGGCCGAAGCCGGCGACGGAGCTATCCTGCGGGGACGCGGGAATAACGGCAAGGAGGAGGGTTGCGGCGAGGGTGAAGAGCGATTTCATGGTGGGGCGGGACTCCGCTTGCAGCAGGTGCGAGCTTAGGGCTCTCTAAGAATAGACGGGCCGAGGCATGCTTGGTTTGGACGGCCCGATGGAAACGAGGCATCCATGGTGAGCAGCAGGCGGCTGCGATTGCGTGGATCGTCTTCGGGCGGGGAGAGGTAGACTGGCGCGAGGTGGGGGTGAAGGTGGCGTTTGCACGACCGAAGAAGAGGGATCCAGTGGGAGAGGAGGGGTTGTTCGAGTATGCCGTCGCGACCCTGGCGCGGCGGATGCGGACGGTGCGGGACCTCCGGAGATTGATGAAGGTCCGGGCGGAGGAGGGTGAGGCGGGGGAGCAGGCGATGGACAGGGTGGTGGCGCGCCTGGTGGAGCTGCGATACCTGAGCGACGAGAGGTTTGCCGCGGACTACACCCGGCTGCGCAAGGAGGGGCAGAAGTTCGGACGGAGACGGGTGCAGCAGGATCTTGCCGGCAAGGGTGTGAGCAAGGAGCTGGTGGCTTCTACGATTTCCGCGGCTTACGAGGATGTGGATGAGGCGGAGCTGGCGCGGCAGTACACGGAACGCAAGCGGATGCGGGCTCCGGAGAGTGAGAAGGAGGTGGCGCGGGTGATGGGCCGGCTGATGCGAGCGGGCTTCAGCTCGACCGCGATCTGGAAGGTATTGAAGGGCTGGAAGGTGGCGGTGGAGGAGGCGGAGATCGAGGGTGGGGAGGCGGATCCCTGAGCCGCGACCGAGCCGCTTTGCGGGATGTGAGCAGCGACGCGCCGGTTAGATCGCCCGGACGATGCGAGCGGGTAGAAGGAAAAGAGCGGTGATGAGCTCGAAGGTGCCGTAGACGACGAGTCCAAGGAGGCGGAAGGGAAGAAGGACGAGCCAGATGAGCGGGTAGAGGATGAGGGCGAGAAGGGCGAGGGGCCAGCAGAACAGAAGAAGAAGGCACCACACGAGAAGTTTGATCATGATCCGCTCCCGAAGCAATTTGACGTCCTTGCGGCCTTGATTGAGCGGCCGCACCGGACTAGGAGACGAATACGCAGGGAGGGGTGCCGGGGTTCCGCGCGAGTCAGGGACTAGAGGTCCATCTCCATGGAGATATCGGCGCGGGCGTAGAGGGATGGCGGCCGGCGCTCCGGCGGGATGTGGCGGAAGCCGATGGACTCATAGAGGTGTACGGCGTCGGGAAGTTTGGAGCTGCTGCCGAGGGTGAGGCGGCGGGCTCCGAGGCTGCGCGCGAGGGCGACGGCCTCACCGAGGATTCGGCGGCCTATTCCGTGGCCGCGGAGGTCTTCGGCGACGGCCATCTTGGCAAGTTCGAACTCGCGAAGTCCGTGGCCGTGGTCTTCGGGTATCAGCGCGCAGCAGCCCACGGCGCGCGTGCCGGAGAAGGCCATCAGGATGTGCCCCCCGGGATCGAGGATGCTCTGCTGTGGGTTGCCGAGGTTGAGGTGGTCGCGCTCTTCCATGCCGAAGTACTTTGAGATCCACTGCTCGTTGAGGGAGAAGAAGGCGGACGCATCGGCCGGTTCAAAGGATCGAATCGTGATGGGCGGGGCGGCCGACAGGGGTGGATTTGTGGGGCTCTCGACGGCTGAGTACGTCATGGCGCTGTCCCTCCTGGATAAGCTTCGCGCTGAAGCGGCGAGATGTCCAATATCCTGTTCGTCCGGATTAGGATGTCTGAGATATGGATGCCGAGATTGAGCTGCGTCACCTCCGGTACTTTGTTGCGGTCGCGGAAGAGCTGCACTTCGGGCGAGCGGCGCAGCGGCTTCACCTGGCGCAGCCACCGCTCTCGCAGCAAATACGGAAGCTCGAGGGGATGCTGGGCCACGCGCTGTTTCACCGGACCTCGCGAGCGGTGAGCCTGACGAGCGCGGGTGAGGTCTTTCTGCGCAGAGCGCGGCGTACCCTTCGGACGCTGGCTGAGGATGTGGAGGAGGTTCGCAGTGTGGGGCGGGGTGAGGAGGGTGTTTTGCGGGTGGGTTTTATCGGGTCGGGGATGCTCACCTCGCTGCCGAACGTCTTTCGGGAGTACAGGAGGGCGTTTCCGCGTGTACAGCTGATGCTCCATGAGTCGTTCACCTCGGAGGTGGTTCGCGGGCTGGAGACGGGAACTCTGGATGTGGGGTTTCTGCGGGATGGGGGGCAAACCGAGGGGCTGGAGGTGGAGACGCTGTTCTCTGAGCCGTTTGTGGCGGTGCTGCCGGCGCGGCATGAGCTCGCGAAGGTCGACGCGATCACACCGGCGGCGATGCGGGATGAGCCGTTTGTGTTCTACACGCCGAGGGCGGGGCAGCTGGCGTTTGAGCGGCCGATGTCGATGTTTGACCGGCACGGCTTTCGGCCGCGCGTGGTGCAGGAGGCGTCGAACTGGCTGACGATTCTGCGCCTGATCGGGGCGGGGCTGGGGGTGAGCATCGCTCCGGCATGTGTGGAGAAGATCGCGTCACCGGAGGTGGTGTGCAAGCGGCTGCGCGGAGTGACGATACGGAGTGAGATCGAGCTGGCATTCCGCACGGGTGAGAGCCGGCCGGTGACGGAGGCCTTTGCCCGGCTGGCGAGAGAGGCCTATCGGAGCGGGAGGCGGAGGTCTGCGTTCCATGCACAGGTTGTTTGATGGAATAGGTCCGATGGCGGCGTCTTAGTGAAGATGAAGGGTGATGCGAGCGTAGATGCAGGCGTACAGAGGCTGGTGGCAATCGACTGGTCGGGGCGGGTGGACGCAGCCGGTCAGCGAAGGCACATCTATGCGGGCATCTGGACGGCGGCTGGGGTGCTGCGGGGGAGGGCCGGGACGAAAGATTCAGTCCGGCTGGAGAACGGGCGGACGCGGGCGGAGGTTGCGGAGTGGCTGATCGCGATGGCGGAGGAGACGCCACGCATGGCGGTGAGTGTCGACTGTTGCTTCAGCTTTCCGGCGTGGTTTCTTGCCGAGCACGGATGTAGGACGGTGTTTGATTTCTGGCGGCATGTGACGACCGGACATGGCGAGCGGTGGCTGGCGCGGGAGTGCGAGGATGTGCGGTTCTGGGGAAAGCCGAGGAAGCGGCCGGCGGAGTTCTCAGGCGGGGGGCTGCGCACGATGTACCGGCACACGGACTACGACAACAAGATCGCCCAGGCCCAGGATGGCGGGGATCCGGAGCGTGCGGCCAAGATGAAGGGGATCACGCCGAAGTCGCCGTTTCAGATCGGGGGCTCGGGCAGCGTGGGGACGGGATCTCTGCGGGCGATGGCGATGCTGGAGCGGTTGCACGAGGCGGGGTTCAGGGTGTGGCCGTTCGAGGATGCGGAGACCGGTGGCGGACAGCCGCGTCCGCTGCTGGTGGAGATGTATACGCGGCTGATGACGGGGCCAGTGGCAAAGAGCAACGCGGCGGCGCGAAAGGCGTACCTGGCGGAGCGTCTGAAGACGGATGCGGTTTACGCGGGAATGGGTCGCGGCGTTTTGAAGATCGCTGAGGGGTCTGAAGACGCGTTCGACGCGCTGGTGAGCACGATGGAGATGGTGCGGCACCGGGGGGAGTTTGGAGGGCTGCGGGCCACGTCGGATCCGGTGCTTCGGCTGGAGGGGATCACGTGGAGACCGGGAGTCTCGGCGGAGCTGTAAACGGGGATGTATGCTCCGGCTGAGGTGAGGGATGACGAATCGGGTGACGACCTGGCTGATGATGCTGGAGATGCTGGTGGTGCTGATCTGGTTCTGGTTTGTGAGATGGACTCCGGTGAAAGCAGTGGGTGGGGTAGTTGTGGTCGTGGCGATGCTGCTGCTGATTACGGCGCGGGTGCAGCTGGGGAGCTCGTTTTCGGTGCGGGCGAAGGCGAAACGACTGGTGACGACGGGGCTGTACTCGCGGGTGCGGAACCCGATCTACATGTCGGGGGTCTTGTTGTTCTGCGGATTGGCGCTGCTGTTGCAGAGCTGGTGGGTCCTGGCGATTCTGCTGGTGATGGTGCCGATTCAGAGGGCCCGGGCGCGGAAAGAGGCAGCGGTGCTGCGAGAGCGGTTTGGCGAGGAGTATGAGGCGTACCGGCGGGGGACCTGGTTTTGAGGGCGGGCGGCTGAGTGGTGGCGATGACGGTGCAGGTGTCGGGTTTGCCGAGACCGATGGAGTCGGCGATTATGCGTGCGATCTGTTGAGGGGGTGCGCTGCTAGACTTCAGATCTATGGAATACAGGTCGGGAAGCCAGATTCGGGAAGATTTTCTGCGGTTTTTTGAGGGTAAAGGGCACCGGCGGGTGCACTCGTCGTCGCTGGTTCCGGCGAACGATCCGACGCTGCTGTTTACGAACGCGGGGATGAACCAGTTCAAGGACGTGTTTCTGGGGCAGGAGCAGAGGGCGTACTCGCGGGCGGTGACGAGCCAGAAGTGTGTGCGGGCGGGTGGCAAGCACAACGACCTGGAGAACGTGGGGTTCACGCGGCGGCACCATACGTTTTTCGAGATGCTGGGGAACTTCTCGTTTGGCGACTACTTCAAGAAGGACGCGATTGCGTATGCGTGGGAGCTGCTGACGTCGCCGCAGTGGTTTGGGATCGATCGGTCGAAGCTGTATGTGACGATCTTCGAGGGTGAGGGGTCGGTGCCTCGGGATGATGAGGCGGAGGCGTTCTGGATCGAGGCTGGTGTGCCGAAGGAGCGGATCTTCGAGATGCCGGGCAAGGACAACTTCTGGGCGATGGGGGATACGGGGCCGTGCGGGCCGTGCTCGGAGATCTTCTTCGACCTGGGTTTGGAGGCTGCGGAGACGCCGGGTGTCGATCTTCCGTTTCCGAAGGACGACCAGAGGTATGTGGAGGTCTGGAACCTGGTGTTTATGCAGTTCGACCGCGGGGGCGATGGGACGTTGACGCCGCTTGCCGAAGCCTTCGATCGATACGGGCATGGGGCTGGAGCGGATTGCGGCGGTGCTGCAGGGGAAGCTGTCGAACTACGAGACGGATCTGTTTACGCCGCTGATTGCGCGGGCGGCTGAGCTGACGGGGTTCAGCGGGCTGGCGCCGGAGGAGCAGGCGGTGAGCGACGCGAAGGGTGCGGCTTCGCTGCGCATCATTGCGGACCATGCACGGGCGGCGACGTTTCTGATCAGCGATGGTGTGGTGCCGGCGAACGAGGGGCGCGGGTATGTGCTGCGGAAGATTATGCGGCGTGGGATTCGGCATGGGCGGCTGCTGGGGCAGGAGAAGCCGTTTCTGTTCGAGATGGTCAAGGCGGTTCGGGAGGAGATGAAGGTCGCGTATCCGGAGCTGGTGGAGAGTGCGGAGCGGGTGAGCAAGGTGGTGCTGGCGGAGGAGGAGCAGTTTGCGCGGACTCTGGAGCTCGGTCTCCGGCAGATGAACGAGGCGGTCCTTCACTCGGGTGCCCAGGCCTTCCGACTGTATGAGACGTTCGGGATGCCGCTGGACTTCATGGTCGATGCGGCTCGGGATGCGGGTATCTCCGTTCGACATGGCGGGGTTTGAGCAGGCGAAGGAGGAGGAGCAGGCGCGGGCGCGGGCTAGTTGGAAGGGTGGGTCGCAGAAGTCGGCGGCGCCGGTGTATCGGGAGTTGCCGAAGACGGAGTTTGAGGGGTACTCGGCGTTGCGGGTGGATGGGGCGCGGGTGCTGGCGCTGGTGCGGGATGGGGTGGGTGTCCAGGAGCTGGCGGCGGGAGAGGCGGGCGAGGTTGTGCTCGATGCGACGAGCTTCTATGCGGACTCGGGCGGGCAGGTGGGGGATGTGGGGTGGCTGTATTCGGCGGACCACAACACGGTGGTTGCGGATGTGAGTGGGTGCCAGAAGCCGGTGCAGGGGGTGTTTGCGCACCGGGTGGTGGCGCGGGAGCGGATTGCGGTGGGCGATGTGGTCGACACCGTGGTGGATGGCGACGTGCGGCGGGCGACGATGCGGAACCATACGGGGACGCACCTGTTGCATGCGGCTCTGCGCGAGGTGCTGGGCAAGCATGTGAAGCAGGCGGGATCGCTGGTGGACCGTTCGCGGCTGCGGTTTGACTTCTCGCACTTCGCGGGCGTGGCGGATGAGGAGCTGCAGCAGATCGAAGACATCGTGAACGCGCAGGTGCTCGGCAACGCGAAGGTGGAGACGCTGGTGGATGTGCCGATCGATGTGGCGGTGAATGAGCTGGGGGCGATGGCGCTGTTTGGCGAGAAGTATGGCGACCGGGTGCGGGTGGTGACGATCGGCGGAGCGCGCGGCTTTTCGACGGAGCTGTGCGGAGGGACGCATGTGGGAGCGACGGGCGAGATCGGTCTGATCAAGCTGGTCGGACAGGGCAGTGTCTCTTCCGGAGTGCGGCGGGTGGAGGCGGTGACTGGAATCGGGTCGCTGCGGGAGTTCCGGCGCGACGCCGATGTAGCAAAGGTGGCGACGCAGTTTGCGGGCGGGGCGGGTGAAGGCGCGCCGGCCGAGGCTCTGCGGGCGAGGTTTGCGGCGCAGGAGGAGGAGCTGAAGCGGCTGCGGCGAGAGCTGGAGCAGATGCGGATGAAGTCTGCGACGGCGGCAACGGCGGGCGCTGCTGCGAGTGCGGTCGAGGTGAAGGGTGTGAAGGTGCTGGCGCAGAGGGTGGACGCGCTGGACAAGAGCCAGATGCGCAACCTTGTGGATGAGCTTCGCGGGAAGCTGGGGTCGGGCGTGGTGGTTCTGGGCGCGGCTGCGGACGGGCGAGTGTCGCTGATTGTGGGCGTCACCAAGGATCAGACGGCAAAGGTGCAGGCGGGGAAGATCGTCTCGCAGCTGGCGGGGATGGTTGGCGGCAAAGGGGGCGGGCGGCCGGATCTGGCGGAGGCTGGCGGGAGCGATGCCGGGGCGCTCGATGGGGCGCTGGCGAAGGCGGCGGAGGTTGTGGGGTCGATGCTGGAGGGATAGCTCGCGCGGGAAGGCGACGGGCGAGCAGGGTTGAGGGCTGGCTCGCGTCGGGCTCGGCGGGTTGTCGCGCGCGGATGTAGGGCTTGGCAAGGGGTATCGGGGGGAGTACCGGGGCGTTTTTCGAAGGCGTGGGTTTGGGCGGCCTCTTAAACTAAGGCTGAGATGGGGTTTGTGTCGACATTTCGACGGCGATGGAGCGTGTGTGCTTGCGGGCTATGCCTGCTGTGCGCCGGGACATGGGTTTGGGCGAGGTCTCCGACGCCGGTGCGTGCGAGGGCAAGGACCGGAGCGGCTGCGGGACGGCGTCCGGCAGAGATCTCGCCATGGGAGCGGGCGGAGCGCGCGCGTGATTCGTTTGAGGCGCTCGCGGAGGAGCAGCGCACAAAGGCCGAGTACACGCGGGTGATGGATGGCTTCCGGGAGATCTATCACGACACTCCGCAGGACATGCACGCAGCAGAGGCGGTGAATGCGGTTGCGGAGCTGCTGACGGAGCAGGGGCGCGGGACGAGGGATGCGAAGACGCTGAAGGCGGCGATCGGGCAGTACGAGTTCCTGCGGGCACAGTATCCGGGGAGCTCGCTGCGGGTGGGAGCACTGCTGGCCGAAGGACAGATCGAGCAGAACGATCTCCATGATGCGATGGCCGCACGGGAGCGCTATGACCTGCTGCTGAAGCAGTACCCACGGAGTGCGCTGGCGGAGGAGGCGCGGGCGGGGGTGGCATCGCTCGATGCGCGCCGAGGATCTGTGGGAGAGACCGGCAGACCGGGATCGCCGGCAGGCGCTGCGGTGCAGGCGCAGCTTGCGCGAAGACGTGGAAACGCGACAACGGCCGTGGGCGGGGAGGCGGCGCTGCGCGAAGGTGCTGCGAAGGACGGGCTGCCTGGTTCCGGGGCTGTTGCGGGCAGTATGGCGAGTGAAGCTGGGCAACCGGACCGGAGAGCTGCCGGCGATGGCGGGGCGACGGGTGCGGGCGGGGGGGCCGAAGGAGCGCGGTTGGCCCAGGCGAGTGCGGTGGTACGGAAGAAGGGGCCGCCGGCGGTGGTGACCGGGATACGGCACTGGTCGACGCCGAGCTATACGCGGGTGGCAATCGACCTGGGCGGCGAGGTGGAGTACGAGGCGGCGCGGGTGCCGGCTCCGGATCGGATCTACTTCGATCTCCATGGAGCGAAGCTGGCGCAGGAGCTTGTGGGTAAGAGCTTCACGGTGACGGATGACGGATTTCTGAAGAAGATACGTGTGGCGCAGAGCTCGGGCGATATGGCGCGGGTGGTGCTGGACGTGAACGATGTGACGGAGTACTCGGCGTTTCTGCTGCCGAATCCGTACCGGCTGATCATCGATATCCATGGGGCGACAAAGGCTCCGGTACCTAGCGTGGCGAGTGTGGACGCACCGGCGAAGCAGGCGGCGACGGTGCCGAATACGCGGGCCGTGAATGGCGGAAGCGGGGCGGATGTGGCGCGCCTGAGCGAGCAGCCGGGCAAGGTGGAGGCGACAAGTGTTCCAACGTCCCAGCCGATCTCGGCGGTGGTTCCGGGGAAGGTGCGTGGTGGGACAGCGGAAGTTGTGCGGGGCACGGGAGCGTCTCTGACGGCGGGGTCGAGTGGACGGGAGCAGACGGGAGCGGGTACAGGTCCGGTTCTGAGTGACCCGGGGGGCGCCGGGCCGGCCAAGGGAGGTGCAGCGAAGGCTGCCGAGGGATCCGCGTCACGCCGGCGGGTGAAGGACAGACCTAAGACTGCGGATGCCAGGGTTGTCGGGGATCCTGCGATGCCAGCGAGGGCTGCTGTGCCGACGGCGGACGGGCAGACGAGCCTGGTGCGGGCGCTGGGGTTGAAGATCGGGCGCATCGTGATCGATGCAGGGCATGGCGGGCATGACTCGGGGACGCTGGGAGTGGATGGCCTGGAGGAGAAGGACGTGGTGCTGGACGTGGCGCTGCGCCTGGGGAGGATGCTGGGCGAGCGGCTGGGCGCGGAGGTGATCTACACGCGGTCGGACGACACGTTTATACCGCTCGAGACCAGGACGGCGATTGCGAACAAGGCGCAGGCGGATCTGTTTCTGTCGATCCATGCGAACTCCTCAGCTGACGCGAGTGCTCGCGGTGTGGAGACGTACTATCTGAACTTTACGCAGCAGGCGGATGCGCTGGCGGTGGCGGCGCGCGAGAACGCGGTCAGCAACCAGTCGATCTACCAGCTGAGCGACCTGGTGAAGAAGATCGCGTTGAAGGAGAAGATTGCCGAGAGCCGGGAGTTTGCGACGGATGTGGAGACGAGCCTGTACGGCGGTCTGCAGAAGGGCAATGAGGGGCTGAAGAATCGCGGGGTAAAGAAGGCGCCGTTTGTGGTGCTGATCGGGGCGAACATGCCATCGATCCTGGCGGAGATCTCATTTGTCACGAATCCGAGGGATGCAAACCAGCTGCGTGAGCCGGACTACCGGGAGCGAGTTGCGGAGAGTTTGTACAAGGGCGTGGCGCGGTATGCGGGCGGGCTGGGCGGGGCTCGGCCGGTGACGGCGCCGACGCTGGCCCAGCGGACGGCCGGCCAGTAGGGATCCTGCGTATCTGCCGGCTGAGGCGCGAGGGCGGTGGTGCTCACCAAAGGGCAGCGGTGGTAGTCTCCCCGTATATGGGGCTTTCGGCATGAAAAAGATTGAGATGGGCCGGTCGTTGATGGTGGGTGTGGCAGCCCTTGTGGTGAGTGGAGGTCTGGCTTTCGGGCAGGCGCCTACGACGATTGTGATGCCGCAGGGACCTCTGCTGCCGGTGCAGTTTGGAGTGTGGCTCAAAGGACCGACCGCGAAGGTCGAAGATACGGCATCGCCTCTCGTGAACGGCAAAACGGCCGAGGTGCTGAAGGAAGACGGGCTAACGCGCAGCTCCGAGGAGATGTACTACCAGGCGCCGAAGCCGGGCACGATCAAGCTGGACGCGTTTCAGTTCGACGATGCGACGGGTGCGGTGGCGGCGTTTACCTATCTGCAGTCTCCGGAGATGAAGGCGGCGCCGCGGGGCTCGCGGGTGGGCAGGGAGGAGATGACGGCCGGTGGGCGGTATCTTATCCGCGAGGGTGCGTCGGTGGTTCTTGCCGAGGTGAGCTCGCCTGCGGCAGGCACGGTGGATGATCTGCGGGCGATGGCTGCGTCGCTGCCGAAGATCGGCGGACCAAAGGGCGCCCCACCGCTTTTGCCGACGTTGCTGCCGGAGGCCGGGCTGATTCCCGGGAGCGTGCGGTACGCCCTGGGACCGATCGGATATGCGGCGACGGGCGGCAGACTGCCGGGGGAGATACTTGGATTTGAGAAGAGCGCCGAGGCTGCGACGGCTGAGTACAGCGTGCGTGGCGGCAAAGGTGTGTTGACGCTGCTGTTATTTCCGACGCCGCAGATTGCGGGGGATCGCGGGCGCGCGCTCGAGGGGGTGCTGAATGCGTCTGGCGAACGTGCGGGGACGGCGAAGCTCCGTCGTGAGGGCCCCATGCTGATCCTTGCCAAAGACGGATTCAGTGCCGAGGAGGCCCAGGCGCTGGTGGACGGTGTTCATCTGCGGACGGAGGTTACGTGGAACAAGCCGGTGCCTCCGGAGTTCCATGCAGAGGTGAGGAAGACGGCGAGCCTGCTGGTGAGCATCGCGGTATTCAGCGGTGTGCTGGGACTGGCGGCGGTTCTGCTCGGGCTTTTTCTGGGGTTTGGGCGGGCGTGGATTCGTGTGTTGATGGGCAAGCCGGCGGCGACGGAGCCCGAGTTCCTGCGACTGGATCTCTCAGGAGTGCCGGGGGAGAGCGGAGGGGGACGGAAGGCGACCGGAGTTTAGGCGTGATGCACCAATGTCGGTGCATTGACTGGCCTAAGATCCTGATTCTCTTGGATTGCGGCTGCCGATGCGCGCTGGTTGCAGCGAATATAAGGCGAAGCTCAGGGCCAAGAGAAAGGCGTTCTCCGGCCGGACAAGTCGAATCGCTTGTTGAGGTTGCAGACAGTCTGTTTTGGCCTTGACAGGGTATTTTGCCAAACTTAGTATTTCGCCAGAAAGTTCTGATGGCTTTGCCTCCGTCCGAACTATTCTCCCTAGCGAGAAGACCGCCCTGTTGCCGGGC
Organism: uncultured Acidobacteriaceae bacterium; assembly: GCA_963719405.1. Lineage (GTDB taxonomy): Bacteria > Acidobacteriota > Terriglobia > Terriglobales > Acidobacteriaceae > Edaphobacter. The sequence continues at coordinate 1,499,386 of OY970381.1, read as the reverse complement.
GGTCTTCTCTTTTGCTGCAGGCGATTCCGGAGCGCGATCGAGCTCCGGGCAGGTCTGTGGAGCTCATGTGTCAGCCGGAGCCGCCGATAAGGAGAGTGAGAGGCAGTGAGGCTCTCATCGGAGGTTTCCATGTTGGAGCTGATCGTGTTTCTGATCTTTATCGGGATGTTTCTGAGCCCATGCGTCATGGCGAGTGGACGTGCTTTATCGACGGACCAGGAGATGGGCGAGGAGTAGGTGTTTGGATACCTCGGCGAGATATCAGCGTTGATGTGTGGATGGAGGGATCGCACAAGGCGATCGGCAGCTTGCGATTGCAAAAGGGGGCGACCGAAGGGAGCGTGACGATCGCAATCTTTGCGTCATCCGAGGGTAGCCGTTAGAATTGCGAAGGAGTTCGCCGACGTAGCTCAGTTGGTAGAGCAGCTGATTCGTAATCAGCAGGTCAACGGTTCAAGTCCGTTCGTCGGCTCCACAATCTACAGCTATGCCCCCTCTTTGGGGAATCTGCCACGGGCAAAGCGTCTCCCGCGTTTGAGGGAAGCGTCTCTTGCTTTGTGTGCATTGGTTGCGATGAAAGCCTGACAGGTGAGGGGATGTTCCTGGCCTGGTGCAGGCCATCTTTGCGCAACGCAAGAGAGCCCCGGCGCGGGGCGCCGAGGCTCAATGCGGACGGCTGGGAGTCAGGCCTGAGGGGCGAGCCTGCGTCGAACCGCACCGACCAGCCCCAGGGCGCCGGTGCCGAGTAGAGCCAGCGTGGAGGGCTCAGGCACTGCGTTCAGGTTGAAGCTGGTGATGGCGAACGGGGTGATATCGCCCTTGTCGCTGAGGTCGAAGATGTCGACGTGATAGCCGGTGCTGTCGTCGTAGACATGGGCCAAGGTGCTGTTGAGCGGAAGTCCGACTGCGGTCAGGTAGAGCATGACTCCATTCGCGTCGACATGCGCAGACTTCGGATCGGTGAAGAGGAGATTGTCGTAGCTGCCTGGGACAGTGCCGATCGGCACGACTCCGGTGAAGCTGTAGTTCTGCGCGAAGCCGGTGACGGAGGTCAGGTTGAGGACAGAGGTGTCGCCGGCGGTGGGGGTTCCGGTCAGGGTTCCCTGGGCGGTGAAGGTGGTACCGGGAACCTGCGAGGAGGATTCACCGGTGCTGATGGTGAAGCTGTAGGTGTCGGCGCGAGCGGCAACGGGCACGGCGAGAGTGGCCAAGGTGGTGAGGGTAATGATGAGGTGGCGCATGTTGAGTCCTTTTCGATCGAATACCTGTTGGGTCTCAGAGGTGTAGGTTGCGCCTGATCGCAACTGGAACGCTTTGGGCGGCGATCGTCCAGCTATCGAGCTGGATCGAGTCAAGGGGAGTCACGGCAGCCTGGGAGTAAACGGTACCTGCTGAGAAATGGGATGCCTCCGCTGGTCGCGGGGATGGACCGAAGTTTGCGGACCGAACCTGATTTGGTACGCGATATCCACGGATATCTGCAGACCCGCAGCGATTTGACCTTGATTGGTGCGGGTTTGAACCGCATACTCCCGGCAGAGGCGCTGGGCGCGCGGGCGCCATGACCGGGATGATTGTGTGACACGTTATAGCCGTCAAGACGCGATCCGGATCCTGCACCTCGATGCGCGGCAGCTAGCCGGCTGGGAACGGGCGGGCCTCCTCCTGCGCAAAGAGGCGTACAGCTTCGAAGACCTGGGGCAGCTGAGGACGCTGCGCGATCTGCGGGCGAGGCGTATCTCGGCGAAGAGCATACGGGCGTCACTGGAGGCGATGCAGAGGGTCTCCGGCCTGCGCAATGCCTTGTTGGAGGCGAGCGCTGCCGGTGGGGGGTCGAAGCTGCACTTCCGGCATGCGGGCTTGCTGGTAGATCCGATGACGCAGCAGATGGTGTTCGATTTCGACATGGATGCCGCGCAGCGATTGCAGGTGGTGGGGACGTCGGGACAGATCTTCGGGCGGCAGAGTGCGGAGATCCAGGAGAGATTTCTGCAGGCGGTTCGCCTGGAGGAGGATGCCGCGAAACTGCCGGAGGCGATTGCGGCGTATGAGGCGATTCTGGCGATTCGGGAGAAGCATGCGCCTGCCCTGATCAACCTGGGCACGATCCATTACAACGCGAGGTCGTACGGTCTGGCGGAGAAGCTGTACCGGAGGGCGACGGAGGCGGATCCGGACTATGCCCTGGCGTTCTTTGACTTAGGGAACGTGCTGGACGAGATGAAGCGGCTGCCGGAGGCGACGGAGGCGTACCAGAGGGCGGTCGAACTGGTGCCTCAGTATGCGGACGCCCATTACAACCTGGCGCTGTCGTTTGAGCGACAGGGTCAGCGGCGACGCGCATTGCGGCATTGGCTGGCGTATGTGCGGCTGGATCCGGTGGGTCCGTGGTCCTCGCATGCGAAGGGCCAGGCTCGCAAGATCCTGAAGTTAGAGAAGCTGTCGATTGTGTGCCGTCGTGGACGCCTGGTGGCAACGGCCAGCTGAAGGCGGACGAGATGGCTCCCGAATTCTGGGGAGCGGTGCTGCTTCAGGGCGCGGCTCGAACAAGTCATAATGGGGTATGACTTCGGCGAAGGAAAACAGCACCGGCGAGCGGCTTCAGAAGATTCTTGCGCAGGCCGGCATAGCGTCTCGCCGCAAGGCCGAGGAGATCATCCTCGAGGGCCGGGTTCAGGTAAACGGCCAGACGGTGACGGAGCTGGGCACCAAGGCCGACCCGCACAAGGATCATATCCGCGTTGACGGGAAGCTCCTGCAGGGACCCGAGCAGCACCGGTACTTCATGCTGAACAAGCCTCGCGGGTACGTGACGACGCTGGTGGATCCGCAGAAGCGGCCGACGGTGGCGGACCTGCTGGCGCAGCAGACCTCCGGGCCACGGCTGAAGCTGCCGAGGCTCTACCCTGTGGGCCGGCTGGATTACCTGTCGGAGGGCCTGCTGCTGATGACGAACGACGGGGATCTGGCGAACTCGCTATCGAAGGCATCGGCGGGAGTTTTGAAGACTTACCTGGTGAAGGTTTCCGGAGTTCCGGCGCCGGAGGCGATTGACCAGCTTCGTCGCGGAGTGATGATCGACCGGGGAAGGCTGGATGAGGTGCGTGCCGGCCGCCGGGATCGTATCGTGACGGCGCCAGCCCAGATTGAGCAGGTGCGTGGCGGCGACAATCCGTGGTTCCAGGTGACGCTGACGGAGGGCCGCAATCGCCAGCTGCGAAAGATGTTTGAGGAGATCGGGCATCACGTGGAGAAGATCCGCCGGATCGCCTACGGAGCTCTTCAGCTCGATGTGGAGCCCGGGAGCTTTCGTGAGCTGACGGCGGGCGAGGTGACGGCTCTGGACCGCGCCGCAAAGGGTAAGAAGGTGGAGCGGAAGCGTCAGTTGCCGGAGGCTGCGCAGTTGAAGAAGCCGGTGCCTCCAAAGGCGAACCGCCGGAGACCGAACGTCCGTCGATCCTCGTGATGGGGAGGGTGAGGGTGAGGGGGAGGGTCTCCCGGTGTCTTTGTCGCTAGGCCGACGTCGCTCAGAGACGCGATGTGATCTGCGTCGCTGCCGATCGACCGTGAGGGGCTTGCCGGGGTGAAAAGAGGTCAGACGGTGCCCTGCCGGCTTACGTGCTGCCGAGCCGCAAGCTTGTAGTAGCCTTTGAGTTACGTGATTTTGGGATCCAAGGTTCGGGCCGGTCGTTCTCTGTTGGGCTATGCCGTCGGACTCCTCTTCAGTTTGGTCGCTTTGGGGCTCAGCTACTACGTCCCTCTGTTCACGCAGATCCCCTGGACGCTCTCTTTCTTTGCTGTTGCCTCGGCGGCCTGGGTCGGTGGCATGCTGCCGGCGGTTGGGGCGATGCTGCTGACAACGTGCGGCATCTACGCTTTGCTTCTCGCACCTGCCCGTCACGGTTCGAACGACCTGACCGGGTTCATCCAGGCTCTGGCGTTTGACGTGACGGCTGTGATGATGGCCTACCTTGTGAGTCAGCGGAATCGTGCGGTTTCGGCTCTGGGGACCAGCGAGATGCATTACCGCAGCATCACGGAGACGGCTTCGGACGTCGTCATCACGATTGACAGTCACAGTCGCATTCTGTCCATCAATCCGGCGGCGAAGGCGGTCTTTGGCTATGAGCCATCGGAGCTGATTGGGGAGGACATGCGGGTCCTCATGCCGGAGAAGCACCGGAGAGCGCATACGGGCGGCATCGCACGGTATCTCTCGACCGGAGTTCGTCACATCCCGTGGACCGGCGTTCAGCTTCCCGGCCTGCGCAAGGATGGTGGGGAGGTGCCGCTGGAGATCTCGTTTGGGTCGTACCAAGCGGAGGGTGAGCAATTTTTTACCGGCTTCATTCGCGATATCTCCGACCGGCGCATGGTGGAAGCGGCCCTGATGCAGAGCGAGAAGCTCGCGGCTGTCGGACGTCTCGCCAGTTCGATTGCCCATGAGATCAACAATCCGCTGGAGGCGGTAACCAACCTGCTGTACCTGTGCCAGGGCAGCACCGATCTCGAGGAGATCAGGGAGTACCTGGCAACTGCAGACAGGGAGGTGAGGCGCATATCGATCATCGCCAACCAGACGCTGCAGTTTCATAAGCACTCCACCATGCCTGTGGCGGTGGGCGTTGAGGAACTGGTGGCGGGCTCATTGGCTCTCTACCAGGGCCGGCTGGTGAACGCACATATCCGTGTTGACCAGCGCCTGCGTGCGGGACGCCCGGCCTTCTGTATCGAAGGGGAGATCAGGCAGGTGTTGAATAACCTGCTTGGGAACGCCATAGATGCTCTTCCGCCGCGTGGTGGACGCATCCTCATCCGGAGCCGCAATGGAAGGGACTGGAAGGACGGGAGAGCGGGCGTGACGCTGACGGTGGCCGATAGCGGAACCGGCATGAGTGCGGAGACACAGGCGAAGATCTTCGAGGCGTTCTTTTCGACGAAGGGGCTTGGTGGCGCAGGGCTCGGCCTCTGGATCTGCTCGCAGCTGGTGAAGCGAAATGAGGGCACGCTCCGTGTTCGAAGCAGCCAGCGACCTGCTGGCGGGGGCACCGTGTTCACACTGTTTCTGCCACAGGTATCCAGTTCCGACGAGCGTCCCCGAAGCTGATTTCAGAGTGGGCCGGGGCTGGTGAAAGGCATCGTCGAGTTTGACCTCTGCTCGATGCCGATCGCTATTTTGCGATGTTGCCGACCTGCGTTTTTATCGTGAAGGCTGTTGGACTTGGCGTACGGAAACCGGATGCCTACGACAGGTGAAGCCGACCGGCAATTCCCAATCCGAGTTAGAGCGATGACGTCTCCTGGAGGGAGTTTGCCCCGATTGGGCCATTTCTCCGTTAGGAAGTACTCACTAAGGTTTGGTTACGGCGCACCCCGGTAAAGATGGTGCCCTCCCATAGGAGAAGTCATGGTCAAATTCACACTCTCAGCAATGTTGTTTGCTTCCGCAGTTGCGGGCGCGCAAACTGTCACACTCGGCAGCACCACATCGACGCAGAACGGCAGCACGACGACCATCACTCTCCCCGTCACAGTTGCAGTACCCGCTTCGACGACAGTTGCAGCCGCGGCGATGAACTCGCTCCGCGTTGAAAGCGGATCCTCGACCAACCAGACGATTGGCGGCTCCTTCAAGACGATCGCGCTTTCCAGCGTGGTGACGGACACGGCCTCTGGCTGGAACGCCACGGCGAACACGTACACGGTACCGGTTACCGGAACGTATCTGATCATCTCCAGTGTCCGGCTGACGGATTCGCTGCCGACCGGAACGAGCTATGGACAGGGTGTGAATACGTCCAACACGGATAACCCGAGCTTTCTGTGGGCTACCACTCTCGGCCTGCGCAACGGAACGACCAACATGCGCGTGATGCAGCTCTCCGCGGGTCAGACGGTTGACCTTTTCGCGTATGCCGACAACCAGGTAGGTATCGCCAGCGCATCGCTCGTTATTCAGCAACTTCAATAAGAGGTCCCGATGATCAAGCTCGCCTTGGCGTCGCTCCTTTTCGCTACGCCGCTCGTCGCCCAGACGTCATCTGACCAGAAGATCGTCTATAACGTGGTTGTCACCGTGGTAACGGCGGGCGCCACGACACCTCCTCCCGGCCCGGTCGCGGGCCCTATACCGACACCGACGCCCATACCACCGCCGACGCCGACGCCGATTCCTCCGCCGACGCCGACACCGACACCTACTCCCACACCGACGCCGGTTCCGACGGCTTGTGTCAGTTACTATGCGGGCGCAGCGAAGTCGATGAACGACGTCTCTGCCACGCTGCTCCAGGCACAGCAACTGTTTTCGCTTGCGCTCTCCAAAAAGACGATCAGCGCCGCCACCTATACGGCGGGAAGCAATGCGCTATCGACTGTGAGGGTTGACAACTCGGATGTTCGCGACATGATCCGTGTCGCGGGGCCACCGGACGTTGTTTCGAAGAACCTGAGCTTTGTGTCGTCAGAGATTGGCACCTTGCCCGGACTTCTCGGCACGACGGCCCAGATTCGCAGCAGCGTAACCGCTCTTGTTACGACGATGCAGGCAAGCCTTGGGACGGCCAGGAATCTGGTCACAACCAGCGCATGTGCCCAGGCGGTGCCGTAGCCGAGGCATCGCGCAGGAAAAGAGAGTTAGGCAGAGGTCCGGTGCTCATGGAGCGCCGGACTTTTTGTTGGTGGGGCGTGATCTCTCGGAATGGCCTGGACTTCGAGGGATTTGGGCCTAGATGTGAGGCGAAGGCCGGGGGTCTTGGCCGATCCACAATTTGATACCGGGAGGCTTGACGTTTCCACCTCCGCGCGCCCAGAATACTCCCGCTATTCACAGGTATGGGCGATGACATCCATATGGCTCGCGCATCCAATAGCAGCAGGGATCAGGTAGCAAAGGAGTACGACAAAGTGGCAAGACAAAAGGCAACGTTTGGCGCAGGATGCTTTTGGGGCGTTGAGGCCCGATTCGCTGAGATGAATGGTGTTGTGGACACCGCAGTTGGATATGAGGGAGGCAAACTCGACCACCCAACGTATAAGGATGTTTGTACGGACCGCACCGGCCATGCGGAGGTTGTGCAGGTGACGTTTGATCCGAGCCGGATCTCCTACGAGACACTTCTCGATGCTTTCTTCGCGCTTCACGATCCGACCCAGGTTAATCGCCAGGGGCCGGACTGGGGATCGCAGTACCGCTCGGTGGTTTTCGCCGAGGATGAGGAGCAGAGATCGCAGGCCGTCGCGAAGATCGCCGAGCTGAATGCCTCCGGGACCTTTCGAAACCCGATTGCAACTCAGGTCGTGCCGGCGGAGACGTTCTGGAAGGCGGAGGAGTACCACCAGAAGTACATGGAAAAGCGCGGGATGGTGAGCTGCCACATCTAGCGGTCGCCCGGGTGTAAGGGCGCGGTCGCGTCCGATGGGACGTCAGCGCCACCGGGTAGAATAGGCCTTGATGAGGACCCTGGCCGAACGTGTTGCCGCCCGTGTATCCCGTATGCGGTACATGTCTGGCGTCCATATCCGACGCCGGCCGAAGTACGTGGAGCTTGTAAGAGGAAAGCGAGGCATTGAGATTGGGGGTCCAAGCGATGTGTTTCGCGCGGGAAACCCTCTTGCCTTGTACGAGTTCGTTGGTGGCCTCGACAACTGCAACTTTTCGGAGTTGACGGTGTGGGAGGGTCGGCAGGGCACCGACTACAACTTTCATCCTGAAAAGAAGGCGGGCCGAACTATCTTTTGCGAGGGTTCGGATCTGGCGACTGTTCCAGATGGCACATACGACTTCGTGCTTTCGTCTCACAATCTCGAGCACCTCGCCAACCCAGTTCGAGCGCTGGCGGAGTGGAGGCGGATCATGTGCGCGTCGGGGGTCCTGATACTCGCACTGCCCAACTACCAGAAGACCTTTGACCATCGCCGGAAGCCGACGACCGTCGACCATATGCTCAAGGACTTCGAGCAGGAGACCGGCGAGGATGACCTTTCCCATTTACCTGAGATTCTTGAGAGGCATGACCTCTCCCGAGATCGCGGAGCCGGAAGTTTGGATGAGTTCCGCGAGAGGTCCAGGAACAACCTCGCGAATCGCTGCCTGCACCACCATGTGTTTGATACGAAGAACAGCCGTGAACTGCTGGAGCGGACGGGCTTCCGGGTCCATAGCATCGACGTGGCGGAACCTTGTCATATCTTACTGTTGGCGACACGCAACGACCGTTGAAGAGAAGCAAGCAAAAGCGCACCACACACCCAAGTGGAAAGAGGGCCACCTGCCCCCATTGCGCAGAGGTGGCATGGCTGCTTGTGTCTTCGACGGATCGCAACCGGCATACGACTGATCAGATCTTTGATTACTTTCAATGCGAGCGCTGCCGCCTGGTTTTCCTGGATCCTCTCCCCGAGGATATGCGGCGCTTTTACGAATCGGGGTACCAGCAGATTCCGCAGAGCCTGGACGAGCTGCGAGCGATCGCGAGGGAGCAACGCTTTCGCATGGAGCCGGTGCTACGTTACAAGCGGTCCGGGAGCCTTCTGGAGATCGGCCCGTGGATGGGAATCTTCAGTTGCAATGCCATGGATGCCGGATTCGATGTGAGCGCGCTGGAGATTGATGAACGATGCGTGACGTTTCTGAATGATGTGGTTGGGGTCCGTGCGTATCAGTCGGCTGATCCTGCCGAGGACATCCACGCGTTGGGGAGCTTTGATGTGATTGCGCTGTGGCATTGCCTGGAACATCTGCCGGAGCCATGGCGCATGCTGGAGAGCGCGGCGAAGCACTTAGCGCCGGGCGGAGTTCTGCTGGTCGCCACCCCGAATATTGAGAGTCACGAGTTTCGCGTTTTGAAGGAGCGGTGGAGGAACCTTGATGCACCGCGACATCTGACCTTTTATCCGATGGAAGCGCTGATTGCTTTGTGCGAGGAGCAGGGGTTGGTGACGATGGAGGCGACGACCACGGATGAGTTGAGCGATCGATTCAGCGCGGAGACGTGGCATCTAGTGGCGGCTTCGGCGCCGCCCATTCCATACGTCCGAGGAGGCGTCGCGCGTGCTTTGAAGGCATGGTCGAATCGCAGGGAGCGAAAGGAGAACTCCGGCCCGGGGCTTACGGCGGTGTTTCAGCGTTCTCCTTCGGACCGGGTCACTGAGGGTTAGGTCAGGCGTGTGCGCGCGGCGATCGAAGTTTTGCGCGTATGAGTTCCCGGTCGCCAGACGTCATGCCGGCAAACCATGTGAGCAGCAGGGTCGATAGCCCCCAAAGAAGCCATGATGCCGGGCTGACTCGAGGAACACCGACGGACCACCAGTACGGAAGCAGCAGAGCCGTAGGGATCGCGATGGCGAGTGGGCGCAGGATGCCCTTGAGGAAGAGCTGGGTGCGGGTGACAGCGAGATGCCTGCTGTAATGCATGCTGACGGTGAAGTTCATGGCAACGCTTGAAAGCGCTCCGATCAAGGTACCGGCCGCGACTCCCATGGCTCCGAAGTGCCGGGCGAGCAAGACGCTGGCCGTGAGATTCACGATGCCCTCGGTTATAGCGGCAGCGGTGGCCATGCCCTGTCTCGCGGTGGCGACGATCATCGTTGCATAGGGAGCGCAGAGCTGCCGGATGATGTTGGCGATCAGCAGGATCCGGAGGAGCTGTACGCTGTGTGCGGCGAAGGTCTGTCCGACCCAGATCCGGAGCACAAGGAAGCCGCCCAGCAACAAAGGCAAGCCCGTCAGCAGGAGGATGGTCGTCGTATACCTGGTCGAGCGCAGAAGGATGGCGCCCATGTCCTGGGGAGAGCGCTCCGTGCTGAGAGCTGAGGTTACGGGCAGGAGAGGACCGAGGAGCGCTCCGATGACCATGAGCATGAGGTTGGTGGGGGCCGTCGCGATGGAGTAGAACGCGACCTCCCTGAATGCGAAGTGACCCACGATGGTGACATCGAGACCTGAGATGAAGAGCATACAGACGGACCAGATGGTGAGGACAAAGCAATACCGAAGCATGCGGCGGAACATCCCAATGTCAATCGGGAAGAGGTTGATGTGGACATGTGCCGCGAGTCTCTTCCAGGCCACGATCTGCAGCAAGGCCGCAACGATGTTCGCCCCAGCGACAGATATGCCCATGACCGCGAGACTTCCGTGGAGGGCAACGGCCGCGCAGAGAACAGCGGCGTAGAGCAGTCTGCCGGCGATGTTGGTGAACATGGGGATGTTGTAGCGCTGCAGGCCGGCGAAGATGGTCGAGAAGATGGACGCGGGAAGGCTGATCGAGAGCGAGATGCCGACGAAGAGCAGACTTGTGCGGACCTCCCCGTAGAACTCCGACGGCATGTTTTTGAAGAGCACGGGAACATACCAGGCGAGGGCGATCGTGAGCACGACGCCAAGGAGGGCGGCGATCAGAAGAGTGAAGAGGCCGACGCTGGCACATCGTCCGCAGCCCGCGAAGTCCTCCTGAGCTTCGAACTCGGCGATGTATTTCGCGACGGCAGTCTGGACGCCGAAGTCGAGATATCCGACGTAGGCTGCGAGATTCAAGATGAGTACCCAGGCACCATAGGTCTGGACCGGGAGGCGATGGATGAGGTAGGCGGGAAGAAGGATCGCGACCAGGGAGGTGGTGGCCATCCGAATGACGTTTGCCGCGGAGTTCCTGATGAAGTTCCTGGTAGCCGTACGGGGTTTGCGCTCGAAACGTTCTTCTGCGAGACCCTGCATGTGACGATTGTCGCATCAGGGCAAGTGTGTTCCTCCTCCGTGACAACGGGGAGTGACGGTCTGCCGGAAGGGAGGAGCCGGGTAGACTGTGGAACAGAGACGGTTTTATGGGAAACGGAGTGTGCGGGGTCGTGGTGACGTATCACCCCGATCCGGACGTGCTTGAAAATCTGGAACGCCTTCGACCTCAGGTGGAACACCTCCTGGTGGTGGACAACGGATCGTCCGAGGCGGAGCTGGCGGGGGTTCGCGCCGCGAGCGGATCGCTGGGGTTCGAGCTGATCGAGTTGGTGGAGAATCTGGGGATCGCGACGGGCCTAAACGTTGGCATACGGCGGGCGGAGGCGCTGGGAAGTGAGTGGGTTCTGATGTTTGATCAGGACAGCCAGGTGACGGACGGCTTTACCTCGACCTTGCTGGATGCGTTCCGCCGAACGGAGAAGAGGGAGCGGCTGGGAATACTGATTCCGCGGTATGTGGACAAGCGGCTGGGCACTGCCATGGACGCGATACGCGAGGAGGACGGGACCGTGGAGACGGCTATGACCTCCGGGACCATGATGCGGATGCAGACGTTTCAGGAGCACGGGCTGTTTGTCGACTCGCTGTTTATTGATGGCGTGGACCATGAGTACAGCCTGCGGGCAAGAGCCGCGGGTCTGGCCATCAGGGAGTGCGCGGAGGCCGTTCTGCTGCACTCCCCTGGCAGCCCGTCGGTTCACCGGGTTCGGCTCCGAAAGAAGCCCTTTATGTCGTCGAACTACAGCCCGATCCGCCGCTACTACCAGGAGCGGAACAAGATATGGCTGATCCGGCGGTACGGGCGGAGGTTTCCGGATTTCAGCAAGAGGCAGTTGATGGTCAGCCTGAAGGATCTGGCAAAGATTGTGCTGTTTGAGTCGGACAGAGCGGTGAAGTGCCGGTACTTCTTCCGCGGGGTTTGGCATGGGTTGATTGGCCGTACGGGGAAGCTGACGGCCGGGCATTAGCCTGATCAGACGTCGCGGCATGGTACTCTATAGCTGCACTCTCCGAACGAGGATGCAAAGGCATCGCAGGCAAAGACATCCGCACTGGAATGGAAGTTGATTCCCGGAGGTCTGGCCAGAGACTGCGAAGCGCCTTCTTCCCACCCGACCCCCCTTCAGGAACAGAGAAGGCCCGGCTGGTTGCTCTGGCTGGATGGCCTAGTCAACGGACGTGGGCCTCGCCTCGCAGCAGCAGCGCTTCGCGATCAACGACGGCAATGCTGACCGAACCAAGGTGCTCTCCCATTGGGAGTGAAAGCACCGTCTGCACCCCTCCTCGCTTCACCTCACACCTTAAAGGAACACAATTGACCTCCGCAACTCTAGACCTACAGGCCGCTGGCCCCGCTGCATCTGCACCTACTGTCAACCTGCCCCTCGCCGAGGGCGTCCGCTTCGCCGATTTCAACGTCTCTGATTCTTTGAAGAACCGCCTCACCAATGCGGGATTTTTGATCCCGACGCCGGTGCAGGCCAAGGCAATTCCGCCGGCGCTTGAGCAGAAGGACATCCTCGCCACGGCCTCGACGGGCACAGGCAAGACACTTTCGTTTTTGATTCCCATGATCGAGCGGCTCGAGGCTACATCCGTTCCGTCGACGCGCGGCAAGCGCGGTCCGATTCGCGCCCTGATCCTGCTTCCCACGCGTGAGCTGGCGATGCAGGTGCTCGATGCGTATGCGAAGCTCGTTCCGCAGGCGAAGCACGATTCCGTGCTGGTTTGCGGCGGTCTCTCCGAGAACACGCAGCTGGATCACCTGGATCGCGGACCGCGCCTGGTGGTGGCTACTCCCGGCCGGCTTGAGGACTTCCTTCGCCGGCGTGAGATCAACATCGGCTCGGTCGAGATGCTTGTTCTGGACGAGGTCGATCGCATGCTGGACATGGGCTTCCTTCCCGCGATTCGCCGGATTGTCGGGGCGCTGCCTAAGACTCGCCAGACGATGTGCTACTCCGCGACGCTGGACGCGAACATCTCCGAGATCGTAAAGGACTACGTCCAGAAGCCGATTCGTATCGAGATCGGATCGGCGTCCAAGCCTTCCGACCAGGTGGAGTTGCGCGTGTACACGGTGATGCAGGATCAGAAGCTCGGCCTCCTGAACCAGATGCTGACCGAGGAGAAGGGGACATTTCTGGTCTTCTCGCGGACGAAACATGGAGCGGACCGTATCGCTCGCAAGCTCGAGAAGCTTGGGCATGATGCGGACGCCATTCACGGCGATCGCTCGCAGTCGCAGCGCACCGCTGCCCTGAAGGGCTTCTCGACGGGCAAGCACCGCATTCTGGTGGCAACGGACGTTGCGGCCCGCGGCATCGACGTCTCGGACATCGCGCACGTGGTGAACTACGACATGCCGAACGCGTCGGACGATTTCGTTCACCGCATTGGACGGACTGGACGTGCCGGAGCGAAGGGCGTCGCTACGACGTTTGTGATGCCTCAGGAGCGGTCGGACGCACGCAAGCTGGAGCGCGAGCTGAAGATCAAGTTCGACTGGCGCGAGGCTGACAAGAACCTGGAGAAGGAAGAGCGGAACAAGCCGCTGGATACTGCGAGCAGCGGCGATCTGATGGCGCTCGAGACGCGCTCCTGGAAGTCGGGTGACAACTCCGGAGGCTCCGCTTCGAATGGGCAGAGCACCGGTCCAAACGGGAACCAGACGGGTTCCGCCGAACGCAGCCGGACGAGCCGACCCAGCAACCGTGGCTTTCGGGGAGGAGCTTCAAACGGCCGGTCTGGTCCTGGCGGATCAAGCTCCAGCCGTGGACCCGGTGGACGCTCAGCCGGCCCCCGCGGCAACTCCGGTGCCCGCCCAACGCGCGGAAACCGGGGAAGGTAGATCGGTCGCGCCGGTGTTTCCGGGGAGATGATGATGAGCCGCTGTTCCTGGTTTGATGCCATGGAGCAGCGGCGCTTCTTTTGCCTGGTGATCGACTCAGGTGCTGCTACCGATGCAAACCGCAGGTTAGCTTAGCGCACCTGTCAGCATCCAACTACCGACCGCGCTCTGCGTGCAGACGTCAGTCAACCCGAAGATCCCGAGAGTCGACCCAATGTCAGAGAGCGTGCCCAATCTCAGTGAGCTCACCGAGCTTGTGACCAACGACAGAAACTTCGTTCTGAAGATCGTACAGCCAGGTTTGGCGGGTCTGATGGACGGATCCGTCTCCACTCTGGCACCGATCTTTGCGACAGCCTTCGCGACGCATAACTCGCATACGGTCTTTCTGATTGGAGCAGCTTCGGCCGTGGGTGCGGGTATTTCGATGGCCTTCTCGGAGGGGTTGTCGGATGATGGGGAGCTGACGGGCCGTGGTAATCCGGTATTCCGCGGCATCGTTACCGGTCTTATGACTTTTATCGGCGGGTTTCTGCACACGTTGCCATTTCTGATTCCAAATGTGCACACTGCGCTGATGTGGGCATACGGCGTTGTGGGTGTGGAACTGGTGGTGATCGCGCTCATCCGGCATCGCTACTTCAAGACGAGCTTTGCTCTTTCCTGCCTCCAGGTGATCGTCGGGGGCGGTCTCGTCTTTGCGGCTGGCGTTCTGATCGGTCAGTCCTAGACGGCTCGGCTAGACGCTTGTTCGGCGCCGTCGACTGCTCCGGACGAGATGGATCGGGGAAGCGGGCTTAGTACGTTGGCGTCTCTTGCCGTCTGTGACACTGCCTGAAGAGCGGAACTCAACTAGACTCATAGAAGCAGTTGAAGCGGTCAGGCCTGCCGATCTTCGCACCCTCCCTTGATGACAACCATCTCCTCACAGCACGCCTCTGAGCCGGGACCGTACTCGCGCCATATCCCTGCGCTGGACGGTATTCGAGGGCTTGCCATCCTCGGGGTTGTCGCTTCTCACCTGTTCGCGGGGAATCCACCGGGACCGGTTATTCGGACGCTGCAGGCCATCTCATCCTTTGGCTCTCATGGCGTCGATCTATTTTTTGTGCTGTCGGGGTTTCTCATCACCGGGATACTGTACGACTCGCTGGGTGACCCCCGGTTCTTTCGCAAGTTTTATGCTCGCCGGAGTCTTCGGATCTTTCCGCTTTACTATGGCGTGCTGATCGTTCTTCTGCTGCTGACGCGACCGCTGCAGCTGCACTGGCAGCATATGCAGTGGGTTCTGCTGGGATATCTGCAGAACACCAACCTGGTGATGCCTTACGACCAGTTCTCCTTGAGCGGAGGTCTGGATCTTGATCATCTCTGGTCGCTTGCCGTGGAGGAGCAGTTCTACCTTGTCTGGCCGGTGCTGGTGTTTCTAGTGGCGGCGCGAGGTCGTGTTCTGCGTCTAGCGCTGGGTTTGTCGATCGCGGCCGTGGCTGTGCGGGCCGCCTTTATCGCGCACCATCTGACGTACAACTTCATCAATCGATCGACGCTCTCGCGGGCCGATTCGCTGCTTATAGGAGCGGCTCTCGCGCTGATGCTCAGAGGTCCGAGGCACGATCTCACACTTCGCGTCGCACCTGCGATGCTGGCTCTCTCGTCCGGCCTCTTCGCCGTTCTGATGCTGCTGTCTCACATCGGAAACGTTCCGCACTGGTTACATATTCGGGCGCTTCTCTTCTGCTTTGGATACAGCCTGCTGGCTGTCGCCTCCGCAGCTCTGATTGCCTGGTGCCTGCGCCCGTCAACGTTTCCGCGTCGGATCTTCGAGCGGCCGACGATGCGCTTTTTCGGGAAGTACAGCTACGGAATCTACGTACTCCATGGGATTGCACTTCCGTTTCTGATCAGGACATTTCGTGGATGGATCGATCTCTTGTCCACCAGCAAGTTGCTGAGTATCGGGGGAGCGAGCGTGATGACAATCCTGGTCTCGGTTGGGGCGGCGTGGCTTAGCTATAACCTTTATGAGAGGCACTTCCTCCGTCTGAAAGGACGGTTCGATTACAAGCGAAGACCAAGCGCCGCCGAACGGGCCGAGGCTCATGCAGGGCAGTGACAGGCATGAGTTCCGCTCGAATCAGCCGCTCAGAGTTCTACCGGCGCCCCGACGGAGCTACGCCTAGAACTGGAAGTAGATGAACGGACGATAGCCGAGGGGGAGCAGGCTAAGGGCGGCTGCCCAGACCATCCCGTAGACGATTGCGAAACGAGTGAGTGGAAGGCGGCAGATGTGGCCACCCACATCTGACCGGCGCATGAGGAGCTGACCGAGGAGGAGGGCGGGTCCGAGGGCAGCGAGCCAGAGAGGAAGAGTCTCAGAGCCCGCGCTACCCACTCCGAGATAACGCCTGATCATGAGCCAGGCCACGCTGAAGGTCTGCGAACGGAACAGGATCCAGCAGAGGCAGACGAAGTTCAGTGTGAGAAACCAGCTGAGAATCCGCCGCCAGGGTTCCTGCGCGGGAGTGGGTGGAAGCTGCCGCTTGAACTCCTGCTGCCCGACCTGTGCCATGCCGTGGGCTCCGCCCCAGCTGACAAAGGTCCAGGCCGCGCCGTGCCACAGACCGCCTGCGAGCATGGTCACGAGCAGATTCCAATAGGTTCGGATGCGGTATTTGTTGCGACTTCCGCCTAGTGAGATGTAGATGTAGTCCCGTATCCAGGTGGACAGCGAGATGTGCCAGCGTCGCCAGAAATCCTGGATTGAGACGGCGAGGTAAGGGGCGTCGAAGTTGAGGACGAGACGGTAGCCGAGCAGGGCCGCGACTGCTATAGCCATGTCGGAGTAGCCGGAGAAGTCGCAGAAGATCTGAATGGTGTAGAGCCAGACCGCGGTGACGGACGCGAACTTCGAGAAGGGAGCCGGATTGTTGAAGACGCGGTCAACGAACGGGGAGACGTTGTCGGCGATGCAGACCTTTTTCACGTAGCCAAGCAGGAAGAGGTACATTGCGGCTTTTACGTCGTCGACTGTCAGAGAGCGTTTGGTCGCCATCTGCGGAACGAAGTACTTTGGCCGCACGATCGGGCCGGCGACCAATTGAGGAAAGAACGCAGCGAACATCAGGTAGTCGCGCAGCTTCGCAACGGGAGGAATCTCACGCCTGTATACGTCGATGGTGTAACTCAGCGACTGGAAGGTGAAGAAGCTGACGCCCACGGGGAGGATGATGCGCAATGTGGGCTCGCTGAGATGGAAACGGAGCTCCTGCGCGAAGTACACTGCTGATCCTACGAAGAAGTGAAAGTACTTAAAGAACGCGAGCACCGAAAGATTCATTCCGAGGCTGGCGGTGACGTAGAGCTTACGGGCTCCTCCGTTGGCTGTTTGGGAAAGCTGCCGGGCAAACCACCAGTCAGCCGCCGAGAGGACAAAGAGCATTACGGCGAAGCGCCAGTCCCAGGAGCCATAGAAGTAGTAGCTGGCCAGCAGGATGAAGTTTTTGCGCGCGTCGTGCGAACGAAGTGACCAGTAGACCGTGAGCACGATCGCGAAGAAGAGAAAGAAACGCAGTTCAACAAAGAGCACTCGTTAGTCTCCGCACCGTGGAGGCGCACCGTGCTCCTTGTAGAACGACTTGAGGTCTCGCGCGATGAGCGCACTGGCGATCGCTGCGCCGTCGCCGTTCAGATGGGAGTCGTCGAACCAGTACTTTGCTTTGTAGAGCTCCGGAAATCGATCAGGGCGGGCGAGATTCACGATGGGTACTGTGCGGTCTCGCGTTGTCATCGATTCCGGAAATACCTCGCGATGACTGAGGTCGCCGATCCTCGGCATGATGAGGTAGACGAACTCCAGGTTGTGCACCGGACTGGCTTGCTCCAGCTCTTCGATAAGGTCGGTGTTGCCGGGGAACAGCTCCCCGACGGAGGTTGAGCTCTGTTTGGGTGAGGCGTCGATCATCGGCTGAATGATCTTTGAATACTGGAGGCCGCTGGGCAAGGTGAGCACGCCTCGCCGGTCTCCTGCTGTATCGCGCAGGACAAAACCCTGGTTTACCGGCGGCGAGAAGATCTCACTGCTGAGCATACCCACATTGAGATAGTGCATGGTCATCGCGATACCGGCGAAGCCGACTCGACCGAGCCTTCGAACCAGCCCTATGTCCCGGGGGGCGAGGCTGAGGACAAAGCGCATGGTCTGCCAGTCGTAGATGTTGATCGCGCGCGGATGAACGAGGTGTTCTGTTGTGAAGTTAGCGCCGGCAGGCAGCTCCAGGATGAGCAGGCAGGCCTGCGGGCTGGCTGGCCCGGCGCCGCGTGGAGGCGCCTGCATATGGCGGACGAACTCAAGGGCGGTAACGCGCTGCTCAGTCTGGCTGCCGCCGGCCATTCCGAGATTGATGGTGCGGGTCTGGGCCGGAGTGCCTCCCAGCTCCTTATCGAAGATGCGGGGATCGAACCCATAGTGCACGTGACTGGAGCCGAAGCTTGCGGAGTAGGCTTTGCCCTGCCACTGGTCCAGGATGGCCAGCTTTTCGCTTCGGATGTCGGCGTGGAGGCGTACCGAGTCTTTCAGGCAGGCATGCAGAAAGGCGGCTGTGAAGAGGAAAGCCGCGGCACAGATCAGAATTGCCAGCGTTATCGTGCGTCGGTCGGTCTTCTCATTTGGCGCCAAGTCTCTTCAGCCCCCGCCCGAGGTCTTCTAAAGTATACAGTTCAGGAAGGGTGAACTGGGGACGTGTCGGCAGCCGGGTGGCTCGGATCATGAGAAAATAGAGCTAATGATATCTGTCTCCAACGTTACCATGCGCTACGGCTCGAAGCTGCTCTTCGAGGACGTCTCCGTCACCTTCACCACCGGCCGCCGCTACGGCTTGACCGGACCGAACGGAGCCGGCAAATCCACCTTTATGAAGGTGCTGACCGGCGAGATCGATGCCCAGAAGGGCAACGTCGTCCGTCCCAAGAAGATTGGCGTTCTCAAGCAGAACCAGTATGAGTTCGACGCTTACCGTGTCGTTGACACGGTGATCATGGGCAACAAGGCTTTGTGGGCTGCTCTCGAAGAGCGTGACGCGCTCTACGAGAAGCCAGAGCTTACGGATGAGGATGGCTCACGTCTGGGCGAGCTGGAAGGCGTCGTCGGCGATGAGGACGGCTACGAGGCGGAGGCGAACGCCGCCGTGCTTCTGCAGGGTCTGGATATTCCGGACGAACTTCACGAGCGCAAGATGTCAGAGCTCCAGGGCGGACAGAAGGTGCGTGTTCTGCTTGCTCAGGCGCTGTTTGGGAATCCGCAGGCGCTGCTGCTGGATGAACCTACGAACTATCTGGATCTTGAGTCGATTCACTGGCTGCAGGACTTTCTGGTGCGCTACAACGGAACGGTGATTACCATCTCGCATGATCGCCACTTTCTGAACAATGTCTGTACGCACATCGCGGACATCGACTACGAGACGATCATCACCTACAACGGCGGCTACGACGACATGGTGCTGCAGAAGACCAGTATCCGTACGCGCATCGAGAGCCAGAACGAGCAGCGGGAGAAGAAGATCGCGCAGTTGAATGATTTTATTGCGCGCTTTTCGGCCGGAACGCGGTCCTCGCAGGTGAACTCGCGCAAGAAGGAGGTCGAGCGCCTGGCGACCTCGGAGCTGGCCCGTTCCAATATTGCGCGCCCGTTCATCCGGTTCGACATGCTGCGTCCGTCAGGCAAGCATGTGCTCGAGTTCGAGCAGGTCAACAAGTCATACGAGCAGAAGGACGGCTCGGTCGAGCACGTCATCCGGAACTTCACCGCGTCGGTTCTTCGCGGCGACAAGGTGGTTTTGATCGGACGTAACGGGCAAGGGAAGACCACGCTGATCAAGGCGCTGCTGGCGAACGGCCCCGGAGTGGAAGAGACGGATGTGTCGATTGACTCAGGCACGGTGAAGTGGGGGCACGAGGCCCAGATCGGCTACTTCGCCCAGGACCATACAGGGTCGATCCCGAAGGGCACCACTGTGGCCGAGTGGCTCCACACGTTTGACCCCGCAGCCACCAAGGAGGATATTCGCGGCATTCTCGGACAGATGCTGTTTCGTGGGGAAGAGGGCAACAAGAAGACCGAGGCTCTCTCAGGCGGCGAGGCTGCCCGACTTCTTTTCTGCAAGATCATGTTGCAGAAGCCAAACGTGCTGGTGCTGGACGAACCGACGAACCATCTGGACCTGGAGAGCATCAACGCGCTCAACCAGGCGATCCAGAAGTATGAAGGGACAGTGTTTCTGGTGACCCATGATCAGGACCTTATCGAAGAGGCCGGAACGCGGATCTGGCACTTTGAAGGTGGACCGAAGCACTTCCAGATCACCGATCACAAGGGACCCTATGAGGAGTACCAGCAGCAGCTTCAGCTGGCAGCAAAGTAAAGCGCAGCCTGCTCTCTGCTCGCAACGGCTCTCGGCTACGCTGCTGAGAGCCGTTGCTCTTAGCGAGCGAACTTCAATGCCGCACGGACATCCACAGCCGCGTGAGATTGAGGGACGGTTCACCTCCGGCGGCGGCTTTCAGAAGCGGCCCGCTCGATTGAGCCGCGAGAAGCGACTCCCGCGCCTTGCGGGCCAGCGGGAGCGGAAGGCCTTCGCTCACGAAGACGTTGGTTCCTGACCTGCTGATGAGGACGTCACCCTCAGCGGTGGTGTAGAGATCTTCGTCGTCCTTTGCATCTGCAGCATTTCCCTTCACGTTGGAGTACTTGCGCGCGAGTTGCCCCGCATACGTGTGAGCGAAGGTCCGGGCTGAGTCCGGGTTCTTCCAGCGTGACAGGTAGATGAGCGCAAGCGAGGCCGTTGAGGTCTTCTCTGCGGCAGTCGCAGACCTCCTCTGGCCAGCATAGTAGACGCCCCCATCCCAAGCGGGAGTGAGGGCGTCTGCGATTTCCCGGCCGCCAAACAGCTCGGCCAGGATGTGCACATCCAGGGCTCCCATGACACCTACATCGTAGGGCGTGTACTCCGGGTCGAGCAGGGGATGAAGATCAGGAAGGCGAAGCGTTGGCACTGGATCGTGTGCCAGATAGGCGGCCGGGTTCATGATCTCGTAGCTGGAGGCTGGAGGTCGTGCGAGCACATCCGCAAAGGCTGCCTGCTTGCCGGCCTTGGTCAGCACGGCCTGCTCGAAACTTAGGCCCTCGCTATATGGAAACAGAAGTGATTGCTGGAGAAGCAGAGGGGCGCGCGCCAGCATGGGAGATCCGCCCGCGTCCGGATCCGTCTCCTTCAAGCGGTTGGCGAGCTCCGGGTGATCTGCAAGTGTTGTGCCGGTGGAACGGAGTGAGTAGTCGATAAAGACGGCCATCGCCTGACCCTCCGCGACGGAATCACGTGCAGTCTCCATTTCATCGGTTTCGAGATGGCGCAGATCGTCGGTTGCGTTCTGTGACACTCCGTGAACTCCGGAGTCTCCCCACTTCTCGAGACCGACGGCCTGATCCTGCAAGGCATGAGTCAGTTCGTGCGCCAGCACGGACTTCTGTTCGTCGGGCTCTATCCAGTCCAGCAGGTTCACCGTTTTGGTCTTGTTGTCGTAGAAGCCGGCAATCTGCTCGGTCAGGAGCGCAATCAGAAAGGGCCTCAGCTGAAAGTCCCGATCCAGGAGGCCGAACTTTTTGAGGACAAGCTCGGACCGCTCCATGCGCTTGGCTCCCTGGTCCTCATCGAACTTCTTTTTGAGGAAGCGGTTCACCTCGTCTCGCGAGATCAGACGCCGCTTTACGCTGTGTTGGATGGGGAGCCTGGTGTCACTGCTGACAAAGCTGAGGATCTCATCGACGGATCGGAACAGCTCCTTTGCCTGATCTTTTGTGATCGGTTTAGGGATGTCCTGCTTGCCCGTGGCCGGCGCCGGAGGACCCTGGGCGCGGAGAGCAGCCGGCGCGAGCGCGAGGAGGGCAAAGAGGAAGCACGTCAGCGATGCGCGCCTGCACAATGCCGCTCGGGTGGTCGTGTCGGTCAACGTTGAAGCCTCCGCGCAGCTATAATCACAGTGTACGCAAGCATCTGCGCCGCCCTTCATGTCTCAGCCCACCACACAGGAAAGCACCTTCGCAACGACGCGGACCTCCGGCCCGGAGCGCGAGTTGGAGATGCTCCTCACAGGTGCGGGTGTGATCTCTTTGTCCGAGACTGGCTGGATCAAGGTGACGGGGTCGGATCGTGTCCGGTGGCTGAACGGCATGGTGACGAACTCCGTTCAGGATCTCGCGGAAGGTGAAGGCTGCTACAGCTTCATGCTGAACGCGCAGGGCCGCATTCAGGGCGACGGCTACATCTTCGCGCAACGGGATCACCTGCTTGTGCAGACCGGCCTGAACCATGTACCGGGGATGATGACGGCACTCGATCGCTTCATCATCATGGACGACGTCGAGCTCACCGATATCAGCGGGAGCGTGCATGGTCTGCTGGTGGCGGGGCCGCGGGCCGGCAGTTTGCTCCGAGAGCTGGAGATACCTGCCCCGGCTTCAAGTCGCTCAGAGTCGCCTCAATCAGGCCTGCAGCAACCAGGTGTCGCGCAGGTGCCCTGGCGATCTGCGGAGCTGATGATCGTTCGGGCTTACAGCCCGCTTACACCGCGGTTTGAGATCTGGGCAGACGAGGCGTCGATTGTGGAGCTATCTGCGGAGATCGTCGAACGAGGCGCAAGCCGGTTCAGTGCGGCTGCCCTTGAGCTGCTTCGCATGCTGGAAGGAACGCCTCTGTATGGTGTAGACATTCGCGACCGCGATCTGCCACAGGAGACCGGGGCCGTGCGGGCGCTGCATTTCTCCAAGGGCTGCTACCTCGGTCAGGAGATCGTGGAGCGTATCCGCTCGCGCGGCAACGTCCATCGCACACTGCAGGGCTTCTACCTGCAGGGGTCGCCTGCCGCAGCTGGCCTCGCGCTCTCGTCTGAGGGGAAGCCGGTTGGTGAGCTGACGAGTGTGGCGTCGATTGCCGCCTCCACTGGCTCTGGATCGGCACAGATCGGCCTGGGTTACATCCGTCGCGAGGCGCTGGCGCAGAGCAAGCCCATACAGTATGAGGGCGGGGTTGCGCAGCCTGCCGCCTTGCCTTTTGACACGGCGAAGATCCTCTAGGCTCGCACCAGACATCTAATCGGAGAAGAGGGCATTCATGTCGGAATCGAACAAGCCATTTGTAGTGACGGATCGCCGGAAGTTCACGAAGGAAGGAGATCTGAGACCGGATGCCGGGCATGCAGCGGATGAGCCCAGGCAAGCCGCACCAGCGCGCCCGGAGCCGCCGAAGCCCGCGGAGCCGGAGTCAACGGGGCCCGAACTGGTTGAGGAAGACTCGATGCCGGGACCAACGGCGGAACAGACGGCGCAGTCACGTTTTGCCTATGAGCAGACCGCCGACCGCCTGGAGACTGCGATTCGTGCGGCCAACCCGGGCGCAGAGCATCCGCCGGCGATGAACTTCGATCAGCTGGTGCAGAGCATCTATCTCACCGCGATCATGCAGCTTGGCGGAGCCACACCGGAGGGTGAGAAGCCGCGGGTTGACATCCTTGGAGCGCGCCAAAGCATCGATATGCTGGCCGTGCTGGACGACAAGACGAAGGGAAATCTCTCATCGGGGGAGACGAAGCTGCTCGACAGCGCTCTCTTCGAGCTGCGTATGGCCTTTCTCGAGATCACGCAGGCGCTGGCCCGGTCGGCCTCTGCGGCCGGCGGAGCGCCCCGTGGCGGAGCTCCACCGAAGCCCGGCATCGTTCTCTAGTTCATGCAGGCCAACCTTACATTTCTCGGCAGCGGTACGTCCATGGGCGTACCAACGCTGGGCTGCGGATGCGCCGTGTGTACGTCCACAGATCCTCGCAACCGACGGACCCGTCCCTCGATCAGGGTTGCCTACAACGATCGTGTGGTGCTGATCGACACCGGGCCGGACTTCCACGCGCAGGCGATTCGGGAGCAGGTCCGCCATGTCGACGCGGTGCTTTATACGCACGGGCATGCAGATCACGTGATGGGCTTTGACGACCTGCGCCCCCTCAGCTTTCGTGTGCCGGGCAAGCTGCCGATCTATGCGGACGACGAGACCGCCAGCGCGATCGAACGGATCTTCGACTACACCTTTCGCGTGGAGAATCGGTATCCCACCAGTGCCCGGGTTGAGGTTCACCGGATCGATCCGGAGCCCGGATCCGGAACGGAGCTGTTTGGCGCCTGCTTCCGCCGCGTTCCCGTTCTCCATGGGCGTCAGGAGATCACCGGATATCGGTTCGGCGCGGCGGCATACCTGACGGATATGAGCGATATTCCTCCGCAGAGCGTGCCCCTGCTTCAGGATCTGGATGTCCTGGTTCTCGATGCTCTTCGCCGCGATCCGCACCCCAGCCACTCGCACCTTGAGCGCTCCATCGCGTTTGTGGATCAGCTCAAGCCGAGGCGGGCCTTTTTCACACATCTAAGTCATGATCTGGACCATGAGCTGACCGAGGCTTCCTTGCCGCCGCACATCCGGCTGGCGTATGACGGGCTTCAGATCGAGTTCGAGATCGACTGATGCATATATACCGCCATCTCGACGAGCTGCCGCAGTCGCCCTCACCGGCAGTTGCGACCATCGGCAACTTCGACGGTGTCCACCGGGGACACCGTTGGGTGATCGGAAATGTTCTTGAGCGGGCCCGGAGCGGTGGGCTCCGCTCGCGTGTGATCACGTTTGATCCACATCCCTCGCGGGCTATTCGTCCCGAGTCCAGCCCCGCTCTGATCACGCCGCTGGAGCAGAAGCTGGACCTCCTCGCGGATACGGGTGTCGATGACGTCGTTGTGCTGCCCTTTACAGGCGAGCTGGCAGGCATGAGCGCTCGCCGGTTTGCCGAAGAGATCTTGCGCGAGCGCCTCAACATCGTGGAGCTGCACGAGGGAGAGAACTTCCGCTTTGGACACCAGGCGGAGGCGGACATCGGAACTCTGAAGGCCCTGGCGTCCGAGCTTGGGTTCAGCGTCTTCAGCTATCCTCCGCAGAGCTATCGCGGCGGCCCGGTCTCTTCGAGCCGCATCCGCGCCCTGATCTCAAGCGGGGATCTTTCCGGGGCTCGCAGTCTGCTCAGGCGCCCCTTCAGCGTCCGCAGCAGACCGGCCTCGGGACGTGGGTACGGTACCCGGTACACGGTTCCGACCATCAACCTCGCGCCCTATGACGAGCTGCTGCCGGCAATGGGGGTGTACATCACAAGGCTCAGCATCGGGGGATCTGATGGTCATGCGGAGGTGTTCGACGCGGTCACAAACGTGGGCAACCGCCCTACCTTTGGCGTCGACTCCTTCACCGTCGAATCCCATCTGCTCGACTTCCATCCGGTGGACCTGACCGAGCAGACACCACTGGAGCTCTGCTTTCTGAAAAGGCTGAGAGCGGAGCGACGCTTTCCAACACCTGAGGCTCTGCGGGCGCAGATCATGCAAGATGTAGCGAGGGCACAGAGGTACTTCAGGCTGACTCGCCTGTTCGAGGTTACTCACCCATAGCGGGCTACAGATCCTGTGGTGAGGTTGGTGGCGGTTTGTTTGAGGTCGGCGCGGGAGCCGTATCGTCAGGCGGTGGGGGTTTCCGCTCGATGGGAGCGGCGGCAGGCGGGGTCTTCGGTTCGACCGTATCGGGATCTGCCTCGTCGACATGTTCCGGAGTTGCTTTGGCGGGCGGCGTTGAATCTTCGTTGTCCGCCGGAGCAGGCGGCAGGTCCAACACCTTCTTCGGCGCACCGGCCGACGCGAAAGCCTCCTTCGGCTTGCTCGCGATCACGGCCCGCATGAAGTCTATCCAGATCGGCAGCGCCGCCTTTGCGCCTGTCTCCTTCTCGCCGAGTGACTGACGATCGTCGAATCCGATCCACGTACCGCATGTGACCGAGGGCGAGAACCCGACAAACCATGCATCGGTGTAGTTGTTCGTTGTGCCGGTCTTTCCGCCGAGCGCGTGTTTCAGCTGCGCGGCGGCCGCTCCGGTTCCGTAACGGGTGACGGATTCGAGGAGCTGCATCATGGTTCGCGCGGTCTCAACGGAGACGACCTCGGTGACCTGTGGAACCTTCTGCGGGAAGGCAAGGCCATCTGCCTGCGACACCTTGCGGATGTAGTGTGGCTCGATGCGGATGCCGTCGTTGGGGAAGACGGAGTAGGCGCCGACCTGCTCTGCGAGCGTGATGTCCGCAGACCCGATCGCCACGGGCAGGAACGCCGGGATATTGCTCGTGATCCCGAAGCGGTGCGCCGTCTCGATGACCTTGCGAATGCCTACTTTGTTCGCGAGCTTCAGAGCGGGTATGTTCCTCGACTCTGCAAACGCGCTGAGCAGTGTCATTGCGCCCTTGTAGTCCGGCTCGTAGTTGTGAGGAGTGTAGGGCCCACCCGGCGTGGAGAAGGTGGTGGGCGCGTCCACGATGATGTCCGTCGGTTTGGCTCCGGCCTCGATCGCGGTGGTGTAGACGTAGGGCTTGAAGGACGATCCGACCTGCCTCTGCGCCTGCGTTGCGCGGTTGAACTGGGAGAGCGCGAAGTCTCTTCCACCTACCATCGCCAAGACCTCGCCATCGGAGTTGTCGACCGCCATCAGCGAAGCCTGCGCGCCGGAGTCCTGCTGGAGCGAGAGGTGGAGCGCACCACCGGTCCTGTTTGGCTCTACGCGCGCATAGATGATGTCGCCAGGACGGAGGAAGGCGTTCGCCTTGGTGAACTTCGTCCAGACGAAGTCCTCCGGCCCAAGATCTGCGGTCTGGCTGCCGATCTTTACGACGGCATCCGTCTTTGTGGAGTCAAGCACGAGCGCGTGAACATAGACGCCGGGAACGATCGCCTGCGACCAGTCGGGGTGACGGTAGGCCTCCATGCCGCCGGGGCTCGCCGCCACGTTCTGCAGGCGAGCCTTCCAGCCGTGTCGCCGCTCGTAAGCCGCCGTTCCATCGAGAACAGCCTTGTTCGCCACCAGCTGAAGATCGAGGTCGAGGGTGGTGTAGACGCGCAGGCCGGCACCGTGCACCTCTTCAACTCCATACTCGTGCTCGAGCTGCCGCCGGACCTCCTCGACGAAGTAGGGAGCGATGCTGTTTGCGGGAGATTCGATGTGCAAGCCGAGGGGCGCGGATTTCGCGGCATTCGCCTGGGCGGCGCTGATCTTTCCGTCGGCGAGCATCTCGCTGATCACGAGGTTCCGTCGGCGCAGAGCGCGCTCCGGGTACTTGAGGGGCGAGTACGCCTCGGGCCCTTTGGGAAGTGCCGCAAGCAGGGCCGCCTCCGGAAGCGACAGGTCCTTCACATGCTTGCTGAAGAAGAACTCGGAGCCCGCTTCAAAGCCGTACGTTCCGTGTCCGAGATAGATCTGGTTGGCGTAGAGCTCGAAGATCTGCTGCTTTGTGAAACGCCTCTCGATCTGCATGGAGAGGAAGATCTCCTGGAACTTGCGCCCGTAGGTCTTCTGCGACGACAAGAAGAGATTCCGGGCCAGCTGCATGGTCAGCGTAGACGCACCCTGGGTGCGCCCGCTTGTATGGAGGTCGCGATACGCGGCTCCCACGGCACGAACAAGGTTGACGCCCCAGTTGCTCTCAAAGCTCTTGTCTTCGATCGAGATGATCGCCTGCCGCAGAACAAGGGGGAGATCGGTATAAGGCACAACCACCCGGCGCTCGAGCGCGAACGAGCCGAACACCCTTCCGTGCACATCCAGGAGCTCTGTTGTCGTGTTGGGCCGGTACCGGGCCAGGTCGTCCATCTGCGGGAGATCGATGGAATACACGAGCAGGAGCCCGCAGAGCGCGCCGAAGACCGAGGACAACCCAAGCAGAACCAGAAAGGTGAACCGGGCCAGGAGATGCTTTCCTGGGAGGCGTCTTTCCAGCAGAAACAGACTTCCGTTCAGCCTTCGCCAGAACGTTCGTTCCTTTGTTCGTGGTCCCTGAGTTCCCGGTCTGGATAGGCTACCCACAGCAATTTCACCATAGCATGCGAGCGATTTCTCGCTCGCGGATCCCTCTTTGCTTCGGGCAGGTCGCGGCTCAGGCGGTCTTTGCCTTGAGCAGATCCAGGGCCTTGGTGAGCTGCTCGTCGATGGTCACTCCCGGTTTGGAGGAAGGCTTTGTGACCTGAGCGGCAGATGAATCGTCGTCTTCTGCGGGGGTCTCTTCCTGAGCTGAGGCGACCAGAACCGCAGGCGTTACGCCCTCATCCTGGATCTTCTTGCCTGAGGGAGACTCGTACTTGGCGACCGAGAGGATCAGGGCTGCGCCGTCCGGTAGCTCAAACGTCTTCTGCTGGGCACCCTCACCAAACGTCTTTTCGCCCACAAGCTCAGCGCGCTTGTTGTCGGCGAGTGCTGCGGCTATCAGTTCGCCGGGACCGGCCGTTCCGCGGTTCACCAGAACCACCACCGGAGCCGTCACATTGATCGCCTTCGAAGCTTCTGCGGTAAAGGTCTGCTTCTGTACCTTCTGCCCTTCCAGCGTCGCAATGGTTCCAGAGGAGAGGAAGAAGTTTGCAACGCGGGTGGCTTCAGCCATATCGCCGGCGGCGACGTCGCGAAGATCCAGCAGCACCTTTTTATTGCCCGCCTTTGACATCGCCTTCAACTTGGACTCGACCTGCTGCGCGTGCTCATGATCGAGCACGACCGGTTTCAGGTAGAGGATGCTGGAGTTCTCGTACATGGTCTCCATTACCGGGGGGACGCTGGGGAGAGCGCGCGTGAGAACGAGCTTCTCCGGCGCTGCCTTTCGTGGGCGCACAACGGATAGCGTCAGCTCGGTCCCGGGCTGCCCATCGAGAAGGAGTTGAATCATGGCGAGCGAAAGATCGCGGGTGTCCTGTGGGCCGATGGCCTCGATGATGTCGCCGTCATTCAGGTTGGCCTTGTCGGCCGGGCTTCCCTGCACGACCGAGACGACGGTTGCGTACCCGAACCGCTTGGAGACGTTGATCCCGACCTGCGCCTTGCCTGTTCTGCCGGCCTTGTAGATCTTGTAGTCTGCGGGAGTCAGATAGCTCGAATCGGCATCCAGCGACTCCAGGAGACCGCGCAGAGCACCGTTGGTCACCGCACCGATGTTCGGCTCCTCGACGTAGTCCGTCTGCACGTGCCGGAGCACCTCGCTATAGACGTTGATCTGCCGGTAAGCCCCGTCTTCCTGACTGGTCGAGGCGGCGCTTACGCCGCTCGAGTTGACCCCGAGGAAGATCGTGAGGACCAGTGCCACAGATACAGCGAGGAGGAGGATCTTGGAAATCTTAAGCATGCGACAGTGCCCTCCGAAGGCGTCTTTGAGGACGCGCCAGACAGGCGTTAGACGTCGCCCGTTCACAAAATGATACTCTCTCACTGAATTCGCCGGGAGGGCCTTCGGTAACACTTTGGTGGCGGTGAGTGGGATCGAACCACTGACCTACGGGTTATGAGTCCGTCGCTCTAACCATCTGAGCTACACCGCCTTGAGTGTATAGAGCCTTGCCGGAGGGAATAGCATCGGCTGAAGGAGAAAGATCGCCGGTGGCAGAGACACAACCCATCATACTGGAATCGGCTCCGCTCGAAAAGCGCGCGAGGCGGGTCCTTGGCGTGATTCCAGCCCGGCTTGCATCCACCCGCCTGCCGCGCAAGGTTCTGCGCGAGATTGCCGGGAGGCCGATGCTGGAGTGGGTCTATGAGGCAGCCTGTCGGTGTCCCGCGCTCGACGAGACGATTATTGCGACAGACTCAGATGAGGTCGCTGAACTGTGCAGACGTCGAGGCTGGCCGTATCGTATGACCTCGGTCGACCTGGCCAGCGGCTCCGACCGAGTTCAGGCCATCGCCGAAGAGGTCCCGGCAGAGATCTACGTCAATATCCAAGGAGATGAGCCGCTCCTCAGGCCGGAGCACCTGGCGGCTCTGTTGCGGCCGTTCCAACACCCGTATGTGGATGTCTCCACGCTTCGGGTCGCGTGCACCGCAACGAATATCGCCAACCCCAACGCTGTGAAGGTGGTAACCGCTGGAGATGGACGCGCACTTTACTTCTCTCGCGCGTCGATCCCGTTTGATCGCGATGACGCGCATCCGCAGTACTGGAAGCACATCGGGCTGTACGCGTACCGCGCGGAGGCCCTGCGTCGCTTCACGCAGATGCCGCCGTCTGAGCTGGAGCAAGCCGAAAGGCTGGAACAGCTTCGTTTCCTTGAGAATGGGATCGCTGTGTATGTGGAAACCACCGACGTCGACACCGTTGGGGTGGATACGGAGGAGGATCTGCGCGTCGTCGAGGCGATCCTTGCTGCCGAGAACCAGGTGCGGGCGGGGAAAGAGTCGTAGACGTTGAGGCCCAGGATTGGCTGACATGAGTGCGGCGCGGCCGATTACCCCGGACAAAGCACCGGATCAGGCGCCCGGCGTGCCCACGGATGCGACCGCTTCGGCTGCCTGGAAGACGTTGACATTCAGGGTGGAGTTCTCATGGAGGTTGACGGTGATGCAAGTCAACGATGCGGTGATCCAGTCTGCGTCGCTGAGCTGGTCTGGTTCATGGGTGCCGAGCACGGCGAGCACCCTGCATCCGGCTGCCTTTCCAGCGCCGACACCGGCCGGTGCATCCTCTACGACGATGCAGTCCTCCGGCTTGAAGCCCAGCAACTCGGCGCCGCGGCGGTAGGGCTCTGGATCGGGCTTTCCGCGTTGGACCATGTCGCCGCTGATGATGCGCTCCGGCACCGGCAGACCGGCGGCCTCCAGCCTCGCCAGAAGGAGGCGCTTTGTCGCTGAGGTCACGATGGCCCATCGATCCGGCGGCAGACTCGCGAGAAGCTCACGGACGCCCGGCAGAACGGTCAGGTCCTCTGTGTCTTCGATCTCCATGTCCTCGATCACGCGCAGACCTTCGACCGGGTCGATGTCCGGTCGCAGCAGCTTGACGATTTCGATGGCGCGCGTCCCGTGCGGGATCTCGAAGCTCTCCGCGCCGGGGATGTCGTAGATTGACGCCCATCGCCGCCAGCACCTGTTCACCGAGCCGATGGAGCTGACCAGCACACCGTCCATGTCGAAGAGAATTCCCTTAGTCTCAAGCTCCATCTGACCGCTCAACCCCCATCCCCTTGAAGAACAAACTCCTGCGCGGCAGCCAGAATTCGGGCCACGGACCCCTCTGAGCAGCTTTCGCAGTACACCCGCAGCAGGGGTTCGGTTCCCGATGCGCGCAGCAGCAGCCAGGTCTCCGCGGCGTTAGGCCGGCCTGCACAATCCGGGTTGTCGAGAAAGAACTTGATTCCATCCAGAGTCTCCACGCGGAGAACCTTCATGCCCGCGAAGGCTGTGGCGGCGTTCGCCCGCGAGATTGCGCTTTGCTTCAGCGTGTCGTCGATGTGCATGTCGACCCTGCCATACTGATGTTCGCCGAACTCCTGCTGAAGTGCGTCGACCAATTCGCCTAGAGTTTTTCGTTCGTCTGCCATCACGTTGGCGATGAGTAGCGAGTTCAGCAGACCGTCCCGCTCGGGGAGGTGCCTGCTGATGCCGATGCCACCAGACTCCTCGCCGCCGATCAGGATGTCTTCCTGCAGCATGAGGTCGCAGACGTACTTGAAGCCGATCCCGTGCTCATGGAGGCGGCGGCCGTACCTGGCTGCGATGCGGTCCAGCATCAGCGTCGTATTGACCGCACGGGTCACATCGCCTGGCCAGCCCTTTCGCTCGAGCAGCCACTTCAGCAAAACGGCGAAGATCTTGTGTGCGTCCACAACGCGTCCCCGCTCGTCAACGGCGCCGACCCGGTCCGCGTCGCCATCGGTTATCAGGCCGGCGTCGCAGTGCTCCGCGACAACGGCTACCTGCGCCGCTGCGATGTGCGGCAGAATCGGTTCCGGATTTATGCCCGGGAAGGCTGGGTTCAGCTCGCTTCGTATCTCGGTGAATGGGATGCCAGCGCGCTCGAAGATCCCCGCGATCACACCACGGCCCGCACCATACATGCAGTCGATCAGAAACCTGTAGCCGGAGGCCTGAATTGCGCGGAGGTCGACAAATCGCTCGATGGCAGCGATGTAATCCGGAAGGAAGTCGATCTCTTCGATGGCGGCCTTCGCGGGTGCGTTGGGCAGCGGCTTGTCGAGGTACGACTCGATCGCCGCGATGATCGACGGCTTTCCGGACCCGCCATAGCTGGCCTTGTACTTGACTCCGTTCCACTCGGCGGGATTGTGGCTGGATGTGATCATCACGCCGCCTGCGGCCTTGCGCTCCCGGACCGCGAACGAAAGGGCGGGCGTGGGTGTAACGTCGTTCGCCAGCGCTACGGGTATGCCCGCCTGCGCCATCACCTCCGCGACGACCCTGGCGAAGGACCTGGATCCAAATCGGGTGTCGTAGGCGATGCAGATGCCGTGTGACGCGTCCTCCTGATCGATCACGTAGTGAGCGATGGCCGCGGCGGCGATCCGGACGTTGGCATACGTGAAGTCGTCCGCAATAATGCCGCGCCAACCGTCTGTTCCGAACTTCACTCCGCCTGTATGCGCCGCCATCCCTCTCCCTGTGCCTTAGAGACAATCTTCCCGGGCCGCATCCGCGAGCGCCCTTGTCACCTGGCCGACGTCCTGCGAACGGTCCCGGGTTGTGATGAGCAGGGCGTCGTCCGTGACGACAACGACGAGATTCTCAACGCCCAGAAGAGCAACGGTGCGACCGGGAGCGTAGACGTAGCTCCCCTTGGATTCGATCGTCACGTTTGCGTGCGCCTCGATGACGTTTGCCTTGCTTCCCGGGCCCTCGACCTCTTCGCAGCAGTGCTCGTAGAGTGCATCCCAGGAGCCGAGATCGTTCCATTCGAAGTTGGCGGGCAGGCAATAGATCTCAGAACCGGCCTCACCCTTTGCGGACCTTGGCTCCAGCACCGCGTAGTCGATGCTTATGTTTTCGCACTGCGGGTAGAGCTCAGCAAACACCTGCTCAAACTCCGGCTTCCCGTAGGCGTCGGCGATGCGCTCCAAGAGAGGTGCGAGGGCAGGGCGATGCTCCCGGATTGCATTCGCGAGGGTGCGCGTGCTCCAAAGAAAGATGCCACTGTTCCAGGTGTAATTACCGGAGCGCAGGAACTCGGTAGCTCGTTGCAGGTCCGGCTTTTCAGTGAACCTCCGAACGCGGTGAACCGGTATGTCGCCGCAGGGAACCTCGTCCGGGCTCAACCGGGCACCCTGTTCGATGTACCCGTATCCGGTCTCGATGCGTGTTGGAGGCACGCCCAGGACGACGATCCGTTCGCCACTCGAAGCCAGCGAGACACCGGCCCGGATCACCTCTGTGAAGCGCTTCATGTCCTTGACGACGTGATCGGACGGGAAGATCCCGATCACCGTCTCCGGCTCGGTCTTCTCCAGTAAAAACGCCACCAGAGCGCAAGCGGGGGCGGTGTTGCGAGCCGCGGGTTCGCTGACGACGTGCTGACCGGAGAGCTCAGGAAGCTGGTCCTGGATCTGCGAGTTCAAGAGCTCGTTCGTGATGACCCAGACGTCCCGAGCATCCGCCAGCCTCTCGAGCCGGGAGAGCGTCTGCTGGATCATGGTGCGCTCACCGTCAAGCACCAGAACCTGCTTCGCTCGCGCCTTTCGGCTGCGCGGCCAGAAGCGGGTTCCGCTGCCCCCCGCCAAAATCACCGGGGCAAAGCGAGGCCCCGAGATGATGTGATCTGTAGGCATGTGTTCGATCTTAGGGGAAGCGGTGGAGCTTAGCTCAGGGATGCGAGGTACTTACCGATGCGGGCGACGCCCTTTTCGACGACGTCTTGCGACACCGCATACGAAAGCCGTATGTGCTCCGATGTCCCAAAGGCCTCGCCCGGAACAACCACCACGTGCGCCTCGCTCAGCAGCTTGGCGGCGAGATCGGCGGCGGAGCGCAGACCACCTCGTCCGATAAAGCTTGCGATGTTTGGGTAGACATAGAAGGCGCCCTGCGGGACTGTGCATGTGAGACCGGGGATCGATTGGAAGCCCGCCAGAACGGAGTCACGCAGCTTGATGTAGTCGGCCCGCATCTCGCCAACGCACTCCTGCGATCCGCTGACGGCGGCGATGGACGCCTGCTGCACCATGCTCGCCGCGTTGGAGGTGCTTTGAGATTGAAGCTTGCTCATGGCGGAGATGATCGGCTTCGGTCCGAGCGCGAATCCAGCGCGCCAGCCCGTCATCGCGTACGTCTTCGACAGGGAACCGAGAACCACGATGTGTTCCTTGCAGTCGGTGAATGAGCCCCCGCTCACGATGAGGCCGGTGTAGTTGAGGTACACGTAGCACTCGTCCAGCAGGACATAGATCGAATGCTTATGCGCGAGACGAACGATCGCCTCAAGATCTTCGGGGGCTACAACTGCGCCGGAAGGGTTTGAGGGCGAGTTCAGGATGATGACGCGGGTCTTGGGTGTGATCGCATCTTCAATCATCGATGCGGTGATGCGAAAGTTCTCCGCCTCGCTGCTCTCGACGAACACGGGCTTACCACCGGCGTACTGGATGATGTCTTTGAAGGAGACCCAGTACGGGACAGGCAGAATCACCTCATCACCGTGATCCACCAGAACCTGCACGGCGTTGAAGAGGGCCAGTTTTCCGCCCGTCGTAAAGACACACTCTTCCGGTGTGTAGTTCGAACCGAAGTCGCAGGCGTGACGGTCGACGATCGCCTTTCGGACCTCTGGCACACCCGCAACGTTGGTGTATCGGGTGAAGTTCCGCTCGATGGCTTCGATCGCAGCGTCCTTGATATGCCGTGGGGTTGCAAAATGAGGCTCGCCCGCTCCGAAGTCGGCGAGGTCCACACCCTGCGCCTTCAGCTTCAGGGCCTCGGCCGTGATCGCCATGGTGGCGGATACTTCGATGCGGCCAATCCGGTCCGCGAAGATCTTGGTGGCGGTCATGCTCATATGTCTAGTGTGGCAGATTATCCACGTGAGATAAAGTAGGCCGCCGCTACACCCTGGAAGGGACCTTGGAACGGAGACGCTCGACGACCAGCGGCGGCACCAGCGCGGAGATGTCGCCGCCAAGCTGAAAGACACCTTTGATCAGCCGGGAGCTCACGTAGGTGTACTTCTCGGCGGGCATCATGAACAGCGTTTCCAGCTCCGGGTCGAGCTTTCGATTCATCATCGCCATCTGAAATTCGTACTCATAGTCGCTGATGGCGCGTATGCCGCGGAGGACTGCCTTTGCACCGCGTTCCCTTGCGAAGTCCACCAGGAGGCCATTGAAGACCGCCACCGAAACGTTGCGGAAGTCGCGCGTCGCCTCGGCGATCATCTCGTGTCGCTCTTCAACCGTGAACAGGGGAGCGGCCTTGTCGCTGTTCCGCAGAATCGCCACCACGAGCTCGTCGACAATTTTCGCTCCGCGCGCAATTAGATCGAGGTGGCCGTTGGTGAGCGGGTCGAAGGTTCCCGGATAGATGGCTTTGACGGTATGCATGCAATCAGCAGCATACGGTTGCACCTGAGGGGATGCAACGGCGGAGCGTCTGAGGGATTCCGCGCTCGCAGATACGGACAGTTGTTGTGGAGGCGCCTGCCGATGCGAGGAGACCGTCTGGGCCGTTTTGAGGCTAAAGACTTGGAAGCGACAGAGGTGAGACGCCGACGATGGTCGCCGGCGTCGGGAAGCAAGGTTTGTTACTTTCGAGGCGAGCGGACGACTTCCTGGGCCACGGCGGCGCCATTGGCCGGAGCCGCCGGGATCTCAGCGGAGTCAGCGCTGGTGCCGCCGATCTTCAGCTTCTTGCGAACGTCGGCGTCGATGCGGAGGAAGATCTCCTTGTTTTCCTTCAGGAACGAGCGCACATTCTCGCGTCCCTGACCGATGCGTTCGCCCTGGTAGCTGTACCAGGCGCCGCTCTTGTCGACGACGGTGTGGAGCACGGCGAGGTCGAGGACGTCACCCTCGCGCGAGATGCCTTCCCCGTACAGAATGTCGAACTCCGCGTCGCGGAACGGGGCGGCGACCTTGTTCTTCACGATCTTCACCTTTGTCCGCGATCCCACCACGACATCACCTTCTTTTACCGCGCCGATACGGCGGATATCGATGCGGACGGACGAGTAGAACTTGAGCGCGCGACCTCCGGTAGTGGTCTCGGGGTTTCCGAACATGACGCCGATCTTGTCGCGTATCTGGTTGATAAATATGAGACATGTACGCGATTTCGAGACGGTGCCGGTGAGCTTCCGCAGCGCCTGGCTCATAAGCCTGGCCTGCAAACCCATGTGCGAATCGCCCATCTCCCCGTCCAACTCCGCCTTTGGTACAAGCGCAGCTACGGAATCAACGACCAGCACGTCGATGGCACCGGACTTTACAAGGGCTTCGACGATCTCCAAAGCCTGCTCGCCGTAGTCGGGCTGGCTGACGAGGAGGTTGTCCACATCTACCCCGAGCTTCTTTGCGTACGCGGGGTCTAGTGCGTGCTCTGCGTCGACGAATGCGGCGAGGCCGCCGGTCTTCTGCGCTTCAGCGATGATCTGGAGGGTGATCGTGGTCTTTCCTGAAGACTCGGGCCCGAAGATCTCCACCACCCGTCCCCTTGGCACCCCGCCTACCCCCAGAGCGGCGTCGAAGGAGATTGATCCGGTTGGGATTACGGCTATGGGACCGATCGACTCCTTGGATCCGAGGCGCATGATCGAACCTTTGCCGAACTGCTTCTCAAGTTGCGAAAGCGCTGTTTCTATTGCCTTGTTGCGGTCGTCTGCCACGATGTAGATCTCCTCGTTCCGGGGTGGGTCAAAGCGGATGTTAGCACCTTTCCATGGCAAAGAAAAGGCGAATAACACTAACGGCGTAGAAGGTCGACGGGATGGTTCACGTCCTCTACACGGAAGAGTTTTCCGAGAGCGGGATGCCGCTGGGAGACCTCCCGGTACATCTCCCACGCGACCCGACGATAGCTGAAGTGACCTGCGACACCGGAGCGCAGCTCCGAGATGTACAACGCCTCCGCGAAGTCCATTTTGAACATGGCGCGGCGGCGGGTTGCCAACGGCAGCAGGTATTGGGCGGAGTGGGAGGCGTCCCCCACGTCGGACGACTGGAGAGAACGGAAGCTGCTGTATGCCGCCTCAATGGCGGACCTGAAGTTCTGCTCGATGCCAGCTTCGGCGAGGGTGGGTTGTCCGGGGCAGACCGGGTCGTCGTATCCGTGCCGGTCGGTGTAGCCCTGCAGGAGCTGAACGCAGCGACGATGCCGGTGCATATCGCGGAAGCCGCCGATATCCATCAGGATGTCGAAACGGAAGGCGGCACCGGCGCTGAAGCTGCGAAGCAGCTCGTCGTGCCGACCCCGATTCTTGGTGCCGAGCAGGATGATCTCCTCGCGTCTCGGGTCCGTAAGTGCCGCGATTTGATTTCGGAGCTGCCGGTACGAGTAGTGGCAATGGGGGTAGAGAAGGGAGGTGGCGAGCTCCACCTCGAGAGGCTCGTTGTCTTCGAGGAGATCAACGACGGGTGCCGGATCAATGGACGCGTCGGCCATGATGTCAGCGGCGGCCTGTGTCAGATCCAGGGATGTGTCGACAAGATAGGTGTTACGGGTCGCGTACTTGACGAGGGTGGGCGCGGTCTTCACCTCTCGGAGGAGCAGATCTTTGAGCCCGGCCGAGAGCTGGTGGGCGGCCGTCTCGGAATGCGCGAGAAGGGATCGCGCTGCGTCGTGACCCACGTTCCACGAGGGGCCGGCAGCAGCGGTGCGAAGCTTCTCGCCAAGATCGCGGATCTCCTGGAAGGGGCTGGAGAGCAGACGCGAGATCTGGGTCTCAAGGGTTCTTGCATTGACGATCTGGCCGAGGGACGTGTTGGTCGCCAGCGGAAGGAGGTACCGAGCGACATCGAAGGCGCGAGCCTTTAATGTCCGCTCGTAGGCGTCTCCATTCATGGCAGGGGGGCAGGGAAGGGAGCGCTTGAGAGCGTCGAACATCTTTGCGCCGGTGTGCTCGTACTCCGCGAAGAGGCTCTTTACTGCAGAGGTGTAGCCGGATGTTTCCGGCCCGAGGTCGGGGGTGAACCAGCCGGATCTACGGAAGTTCTGATAGCGGGTGGAGCGCTCCTGCCCGTCCCACCGCTGCTCGTCGACGAGCTCGATTGCGGCAAGGAGGCTAAGCCGTTCGATGGCAAAGGGGATATGCGCGAGATCGGCGATGGACCT
Organism: uncultured Acidobacteriaceae bacterium; assembly: GCA_963719405.1. Taxonomy (GTDB): domain Bacteria; phylum Acidobacteriota; class Terriglobia; order Terriglobales; family Acidobacteriaceae; genus Edaphobacter. The sequence goes on along the minus strand of OY970381.1, from coordinate 1,461,594 downwards.
GTGACCGTACTGAAAGTAGAAGGTGTTCAGGAACTGTTCCGCGCGTTGCGAACTGATCTCGGCGAGAGACTCGCGCATGCTGAGCGCGGAGCGGGAGTACTTTGCCATTGCGTAGGCGAGGACCTCCGGGTCGGCACCGTGGATGGCGTACACGTCCGTAGCGGGGGGGGATGAGGCGGGGTCGGACCTGCTGGGGTCCTCCTGGGGTGCCCGGAGGGGAGGCGGAGCTGATGTGGGATCTGTCTCGGGCATGGGACATCAGGATACGCGATGAGGTGAGCCCGTCGTTCGGCGGCCGCGAGAGGCGCTTCTTTATAATCCGATCTGGAATCCGATCTGGACAGAATCGAGAACTATGAGCACATTGAAGGGGCGAGTGGCTTTGGTGACGGGGGCCTCGCAGGGAATCGGTCGGGCGTGCGCATTGGAGTTAGCGCGAGGCGGAGCCACGATTGCCCTGGCGGCGCGAAATCTCGAAAAGCTGAATGAGGCGGCGGAAGCGATACGTGGGGAGGGTGGAACGGCGGAGACATTTCTGCTGGATGTAGCCGATGAGGCCTCCATCAAAGCTTGCGGAAAGGCAGTGATCGAACGGTTCGGCAGGATCGAAGTTCTGGTCAACAATGCGGGGGTCACCCGGGATGGCCTTTCCATGCGAATGAGACGGGCGGACTGGGATGAGGTTCTTACGACAAACCTGACCGGGGCATTTCTGATGACGCAGGCGGTTATGCCGTCCATGATGAAGAACCGTTGGGGACGAATCATCAACGTGAGCTCGGTCGTGGGTGAGACCGGGCAGGCCGGCCAAGCGAACTATGCAGCGTCTAAGGCGGGACTTATCGGATTAACGAAGAGCTTAGCGCGAGAGCTGGCGAGCCGATCGGTGACGGTGAATGCCGTGGCGCCGGGATATATCGAGACCGCGATGACGGCAGTCCTGACTGACGCCCAAAAGGAAGCCATGACCTCTGTGGTGCCGATGGGGAGAGCCGGTACGGATGCAGAGGTCGCCCATGCTGTGGTGTATCTTGCGTCCGAGGAGGCGTCATACATTACAGGGCACACGTTGGATGTCAATGGCGGGATGTACATGGGTTGAGCAGGCCGGACTCCTCTGAGGTCGGCAGAGGTTCGAACATCTCTCCTGAAGCTCAAGGGATCCTTAATGCTGGCTCCCAAGAGCGGGGACGGATGGTTACTAAAGGCTCCGGCCGGGTGCTCCGGATTTCAGGTGACCAGTCCGGATTTGTAAACTGGGGAATATTTAATGCGAGACTTGCGAGTATGTTCCGGGCCGACAATCAGGCTGACCTGAGGTTGAACTCTCCATCCTGGCCAACGGGAGCGGAGCCGGTGCTTCATGTGCTTCGGGGCAAGGAACACATCCTGCGCATGCATGGTGTGCTTGTTGAGCTTAGCGCCCGTTGCAGCCAGACGGGAGCGATGGACCACATAGCGCTGTTCCTCGACTCCACGATGAACGAAAAGAAGACCCCGTCACTGGTTCTTGCCACGAGGGACGCGCGGACGGACTACTTCTCGATGCGAGCGGAGGATCTGCTCGGGGCTGCCGTTGTCTATGAGTATGAGGTCTTCGGATCGGCGACCGGGATCTTTGTGACGGACGATGGGTCCGGCAGCAGAACGGTGATTGCGATCCCAAGCGACCGAGCCGCGCTGACGATCAGGGTCTGTGAGCACCTGATGGCGAGGGGCGCTCAGGCGGCGCTGCTTAGCTATAAGGAGGAGGTCCGTCCGCAGGTTCAGGACGAGGAGATAGCGAGGATTGTGGAGCGGAGGGGCCTGCTGTGGGGCTCGCAGGTACGGGATATGAGTACGTACCTCAGTATCCAGCCAACCCTGGCCGCTACTCTGGCTCAGCTGGGGAAGCATACCCGAAGGAACCTGAGGTACTACCGCCGACGGACGGAGGCCGAGCTGCAATGTGAGTTCGTTCCGAAGGTGCGGGCCGTGATGTCAAAGACAGCGTTCTGCGACCTGAATCGCACATCGACGCATCCGGTGCTCGAACGGGCGATGGCGAGGCGCTATGACGATCTCGCCAGATTCAGCGACAGCTTCTGTGTTGGGATCAGGGCGAAGGATGGGAGGTGGCTGAGCCTGATGGGAGGACGCCGGCATCATGGCTGGACGGAGGTCGACTGGCAGGTGAATCGGGCAGGTCTCGAGCGGCTATCTCTTGGGACGGCCATGAGGAGTTACTTTCTCGAGAACGAGGTTGCCCTGGGTACGGAGAGGCTCTACTTCGAGGGGGGAACACCACACACGATGCGGCACTCGCTGCTGACCGAGAAGGCGGTAGACATCATTGCGCTTCGGCCGTCGTGGCGAATGCGAGTTATGCAGCGTTTTGCGCGGAGCAGATTGATGAAGAAGAACTTCCTGACACAGACATTGACCGACGGATCGATTCGCTGGCAGCGACTCTAGGAGGGATTTGGTGCCCAGCGTTGCTGGAATTGTTCGGAAGCTTCGATGGTCGCTGGCGCAGCGGGGGCTGCTGGGATCGGTTCGCTTCGCTTTTCGGCGGTTATTTGCGGGCAGGAGTGAGAAGCCGAAGGTGCATCCCTTCGATGAGCGGCATGGGACGGACACGAGCGGTCTGATCGGTGGAGGAGACCTGGCCACAGGGCACCAACATGATGTCTACAACACGGCGTATTACGGGATGTCCCCATCTCGCTTCAGGGGCGCGATGGAGTTGTGGACGTCTCTGCCGTGCCGGGCTCCGGTCGGAAGCTACACGTTTGTGGATCTTGGTTGCGGGAAGGGACGAGCGGTGCTTATGGCGGCGGGGTGGCCGTTTCGCAAGGTGATTGGAGTCGAGCTGCATCCCGGACTTGCAAGAACGGCGGAGTCGAATCTTCGGGCATGGGAGCAGGCAGGTAAGTGCCTCTCGCCAGGGTACATCGTATGTGGCGATGCGACGGAGTTCGAGTTTCCGGAGGGTCCATGCCTTCTGTATCTCTTCAATCCGTTCGCGAGGCCTGTTTTGGACAAGCTGATCGGACGTCTGGAGGCGAGCTTTCGGGATCGGCCGGAGCTGCTGGACGTGGTGTATTTCAATCCGGAGTCTGCGGACGCGTTCGAGGCCAGTGGCGCATTTGAGCTGATCTGGAGCGGAACGTTGCCGATGAGCGAGGAGGACGAGGCGGCGGACCTGGTCGCTGGTCCCGACGATCTATGCAACGTCTATCGAGGGTTAGGTAAAGGTCGAACTTGAGCGGATGTTTCCGCTGCCTGGCTTTCGGCATCCCCTGTAGACCTGGAGGTGCCGCCGCTTAGACAGGATCGACATCGTGTAAAGCCGATGACAGCGAACCTGGGCTGGTACAAACGACGGGCAGGATTGAAGATTGGGATTGACCGCGGTCTTCTGCATGGGTACTTTGTGGCTAATGGCTGACATGCAACTAGTTTCGGAGATGACCGCTGGAGAACCTGGTCCGACGACATCCATGAACATCGGGACGACTATTCGGGGATACAGACTGCAGCGTGGGATGTCGCAGGGGGACATCGAAAAGAAGACTGGGCTTCTGCGGTGCTACCTATCTCGCGTGGAGAACGGCCACACTGTCCCGTCACTCGAAACGTTGCAGAAGATTGCCCGGGCCCTGGACCTCCAGCTATCGGAGTTCTTTGCCGAAGAGGTCGTGGCCAAGGAGATGTCTTCGCTGAATCTGGGTGAGGAGGAGATTCGCTTTCTGACGCAGGTGCAGCGCTATTCGGCTCATCTTGGCGACAGCGATAGACGCCTTCTGCTTGCGATGGTGAGGAAGTTCGCGCAGACGACGCTGAGTTAGGGAAGTGTCCCTCCCTTGTCCGGTCCGGACGGGTGTAGTTTCTCGCCAAAAGCAATCTCTATTTAGACGCCGAGGTGCTCCGCCTCCAATCTCGGCTACTTCACTGCGTCGCTCCGCTGTCTAAATCTCTGTGTACACAATTTGGGTTCGCGGGTAGAATCCGCTCCATACTCAACTGCCCCACCCTATAAATTGTGTGTGTCGCAGGGTGGCCCATTGTCATCGGAGACGACTTCCGTCTCGCGAGCCGAGTTTGTGTATTCACTTGGAGGCCCACATGCGCGTAACTTCCAGAATCGTCGCATCCTTTCTATTCGCATTTCTCGTGCTCGCCGGAGCACGGCGAATGTGTGGCCAGGCAACGGCGAGCGGCAATATCGTTGGAGCCGTTACGGACACTACCGGTGCAGCCGTCCCGAATGCAACGGTGACAGTTACCAATAAAGGGGCGAATGCGCAGCGCACAACAAACACCAATGGCGCGGGACAGTACCGGTTCGATTTGTTGCCGATTGGGGTCTACAGCATTTCGGTGCAGGCGGCGGGATTCAGCGCGGCCAAAGCTGATGGACTCGAGTTGCTGGTGGGGACCACACTTACCGCGAATCTGCCGGTGCAGGCGGGACAGGTGAGTACCACGATTGAGGTGTCAACAGGCAATCAGCTGGTCGATACCGAGAAGACAGATAGTTCAACTGCAGTGACGCCGCAACAGATCACGGATTTGCCATTGAACGGGCGCGATTTTGCAAACCTCGCCATCCTGGCTCCGGGAGTGAAGCTGGTGGACAGCTACGATCCGACCAAGAATCGCTACGCGGTTTATGCAGTAAATGGATCAAGCGGGCGCAACACGAACACTACCGTAAACGGCATAGATAACAAAGACAACACCGTTGGCGGAGCGGTAATGCAACTTCCCCTCGAAGCGGTGCAGGAGTTCAAGATCAGCACGAACCGTTTCTCCGCAGAGAATGGCCGCAGTGAAGGCGCAGCATTGAACGTAGTCACCAAGGCTGGGGGCAATCAATACCACGGCAGCTTATACGGATTCTTTCGCAACCAGGCGTATCAGACCAATAACAAGATCAGTGAGGATGCCGGCCAGCCGAAGCCAGACTATACCCGCCAGCAGTACGGCGGATCGTTTGGAGGGCGCATTCGCAGAGACAAGGACTTTGGTTTCTTTGCGTATGAGGGGCTTCGCGAACGTTCCAGTCTTTCGGTGACCGATCTTGCATTCCAGGAGCTCACGCTTGCTTCTCCTCTGGGCGCCCAGCCTTCCCGTACCATTGCGACACCGTTTGACGAGAAACGCTATAACGGACGCATCGATCACGTCTTCAGTGAAAAGGAGAAGGCATATATCAGTTATGCCGCCCAGGATAATAAGAGCAACAACGATCAGTCCACGCAACAGGTGGACGTGTCGGAAGGTAACTTCACCATCAACGATCTCATCCTGACGAACTTCACTCTGAGCTCAATTCTAACGAATTCGATGGTGAATAACTTTACCGTCGGCTTTCAGTACTGGAACAACCTGATCGACTCCAAGACCCGCACACCGTACTTCCTGTTTCCGGATGGTGTGAGCTTCGGGACCAACATCAATGTTCCGCAGAAGTCCAGTCAACATAAGTTTCAACTGCGCGACGACTTCTCGTACACACGTGGGAAGCACACTGTGCGGACAGGAGTGGACTACATCTATGAGCCGCAGGTTGGCGGGTTTTTCGAGAACAATCCCACTCCTGAGTTTGACTTCTTTGACACGGCGGCCAACTTGCTAAGCAACAAGTCTGCCTACCCGGCTGGATTCTCCTCGCCAGGAGCTATCCAGTTATCCACTGGAACATCAGGTAACCCGAGCTTCAATCTTGGACCCAAGATGGTGGGCGTTTACCTCGAGGATGACTGGCGGGCGAGCTCACACCTCCTGCTCAATATCGGGCTTCGCTACGATCGCGACATTGACACGTATGGGATTGCGAAGCAGGCAAACAGTCGCACGCACCAGGAGCTGGTGGCTGCGGCGGCGTCAAGTGTAACGACGGTGCCGGCGGTTGGGCCGCCCTCGCAGTACGGGTTCGGTTACGTTCCGAGCCTTGCCTATATTGGAGGCACGTATACAGGTCTGCCGAAGAACGACAACCTTGACATCAGTCCGCGGATCGGCTTTTCGTACGATATCTCGGGCAACGGCAGATTCGTGCTGCGCGGCGGATATGGCCTCTACTTCGGGCAGTCGTTCGAGAATATTCCTCTGTTCATGATTCAGCAGTCTAACGACGCTGTGTTCGCAAACACCTATAGCATCAACTGCGCCGGACCCACCGATAAGAGCTGTGCTCCGTCGAACGTCGTTCCGGGAACCAACATTCTGCTTAGCAACTATCGATATGGAGTGGATCCGCTACCGCTGATTCCACCTGCAGCGCACAATCTGGCCCCCGGCTCCACGGGACGCCTCATGGATCCCAACTACCGCAACCCCTACTCTCAGCAGATCAACGCCGGGCTGCAGTATGCACTTACCAATCGCTCCGTCATCGAAGTGGAATATGTTCAATCGCGCGGGATCCACGAGAATAAGACGGTAAATATCAATCCGACTCAGTATTTCAACGGCGGAGTGCGTCCGTTCTCTGCAGCGTTCGCGGCGGCGGGGGTCCCGGTGCTGGGACGATTCGGTGAGGAGCGGTCGATCGGGCGCTCTTATTACGACGGCCTGAATGTGAGCTACCGTCAAGCGGTGTGGAAGAATTTCAGCGCTACCGTGAACTATACCTACGGCAAGGCGCTCGCCTTTGAGGGTAGTGCGGCGTCCTTTCGCAATACAGCTACCAACCCGTTTCTTGGCCAGCTTCGTCACGCTGATTTCGGGCGCACTCCCAACGATGAGAAGCATCATGTAACGGCAGCCGGTACCTTTACTTTGCCCTTCAGAATCGAAGTCTCACCCATCCTTTCGATCGGCTCCGCGCGGCCGCTTGACATCGTGGAGGCGAGCAGCGATCTGTGGGGCATTGGAAGCGGCAGGAGCAACCCTCATGCGGCGATATTTGCCGGAGCCAAGGAGTCTCCGCAGGCTTACCTGGATTATCTGACTGCCGCGAAGGCTGCTGTGGCGGCTGATACGACGAAGAGCACGACCCTTGCGAACTACTATCGTAACTGCCTGGCATCCGGCGCGTGCCGCGAAGTTTCGTACGACTCCTATCACGGCTCTCCTGTTGCCCAGCTTGACGCCCGGGTAGGAAAGAGCATCCTCATTCGGGAGAGGTACAACGTGAGTCTGTTCTTTCAGGGGTTCAACGTGACGAACAGAGCGAACTACGGAAATAACTATGATGGAAACGTCAACAATGCAAAGTCCAGCTTCCTCAAGCCGCTTGGATTTGTGAACCCGAGCAGCACAATCGTTCCACGATCATTTACAGGCGAGTTCGGAGCGAGGTTCTCGTTTTAGGCAAGGGCAACAAGAGGAATACAGAAGCTCGGAAATGAACGATTGATTGAGGGCGTTGCTCTAAGAGAGTCCTCATCCATGTGGTGCATCAGGCGGTTTGCGCTTGTGGCGGCGACGCTTTCGCTCGCTCCGGAGCGATGCACCTGTTCTACGGAGCGTGGAAGCTTAGCCAGAGCCAGACTGGTACTTATAGGAGCGAAATGCGGATTGGTGCTTATGTCTCGTTGGTTGCTGCTCTGCTGGGGGCCTCGGGAGCCGCCCTGGCGCAGACCGGAGCGGTTGACGCGAAGTTGTTCTCTGACATGCGCTGGAGAGAGATCGGGCCGATGCGCGCCGGCCGAACGCGTGCACTTGCCGGCGTTGCAAGTCAGCCAGCGACGTTTTATTTCGGGGCCGTAAACGGCGGGGTCTGGAAGACGACCGACTCAGGTCAGACGTGGCAGAGTCTTTGGGATGAGCAGCCGACGGGGTCGATCGGTGCCATCGCGGTTGCGAACTCGAATCCTGACGTCATCTATGTGGGGAGTGGCGAGGGGCTTGCGCGACCCGATCTTTCGACGGGTGATGGTGTTTACAAGTCGACGGATGCGGGCAAGACGTGGGCGCATCTGGGTCTGCGAGACGGGCAGCAGATAGGACAGATAGCGATCGATCCGAAGGATGCGGAGAAGGTCTTCGTCGCAGTGACCGGTCATCCATACGGGCCGAACGAGGAACGCGGGATCTTCCGCTCCACGGATGGTGGAAAGAGCTTCAGGAGGGTGCTTTTCGTCAATGATCGGACCGGAGGGTCTGATGTGGAGATCGACCCGCAGAACCCACAGATCGTGTATGCGGGGATGTGGCAGAGGCAGGAGGGTCCATGGGAGAACGGGTCCTGGACCGGGGCGGACGGAGGGCTGTTTCGCTCGACGGACGGCGGCGAGACGTGGACGAAGGCGGTCGGACATGGGCTGCCCGAGGACATCATTCAAGTCAACATCACGGTCGCGCCTAGCCAGTCCAAGCGCGTGTATGCGGCGGTCGCTACGTTGAAGGGAGCAGTTGGGATCTACAGGTCAGATGATTCCGGTCTGAACTGGGTGCATGCGCCCGAGAACGACAGCCGGGCTGAGGCCAGGATTGGAGGCGGAGACCTGCCGGTGCCGCGAGCAGACCCAAAGGATCCGAATACGTTGTATGTAGCAAGCGTGGTTACATGGAAGTCCACGGACGGAGGCAAGAGCTGGTCTGGCCTGCGCGGAGCTCCGGGTGGAGATGATTATCAGAACGTCTTTGTGAACCCCAACAACACGGACATCGTCGCGCTGGCGAGCGATCAGGGCGTCATCATCAGCGAGAACGCGGGCAAGACGTGGAGCCAGTGGTATAACCAGCCGACCGCGCAGATGTATCACGTCACGACGGACAATGCGTTTCCGTACCGGGTATGTGGCGGGCAGCAGGACAGCGGAAGCGCCTGTGTTCTGAGCCGCAGTGATGACGGCCGGATTACGTTTCACGACTGGCATCCTGCGGGGATCGAGGAGTACGGGTACGCGGCACCTGATCCGCTGGATCCGGACGTGGTGTACGGAGGCAAGGTGACGCGGTATGACCGCCGCACGGGACAGATTCGCGACATCGAGCCAAAGCCGCTGCGGAGCTATCGCGCGCTTCGAACCGAGCCGCTCATGTTTTCGCCGGTTGACCCTCACAAGCTGTACTTCGCAACAAACACCTTGTGGCTGACGTCGGACTACGGACAGAGTTGGAAGGAGGTTAGCCCGGATCTGAGTCGCGAAAGCTACGATCTGCCTCCGACACTTGCGGCCTACAAAGCCTCGCCAGCGCCAACGACGACTCGGCGCGGTGTGATCTATTCGCTTGGGCTGTCAACGCTCGACGGAGACCGGCTCTGGGCAGGTACGGACGATGGGCTGATCTGGACTACGACGAATGGTGGGGCGAACTGGACGAACGTGACTCCGCCGGAGTTGAAGCCTTTCTGGAAGGTCTTCAATATCGATGCCGGGCACTTCGACAGAGGCACGGCATATGCGGCCGTGAACACGATGCGGCTGGACGATATGCGACCTCACCTGTTCCGGACGCATGACAGCGGGAAGACGTGGAAGGAGATCAACAACGGTATCCCGGCAGGCGCGGCGACGAGCGCCATACGCGAAGACCCCAAGCGTAAGGGACTGCTTTATGCGGGTTCGGAGACACAGGTGTATGTCTCGTTCGATGATGGCGATCACTGGCAGTCACTTCGATTGAACATGCCTGCGAGTTCCGTGCGTGACCTGCAGATCAAAGGCGATGATCTGATCGCGGGGACGCACGGGCGTGGGTTTTTGATTCTTGATAATGTGATGCCTCTCCGGCAGGCTGCAGCAAAGATGGACGTGGAGCCTGTGCACTTGTATGTTCCCCAGGCGGCCATGCGAATCCGCAATAATATGAATCCGCCGACGCCATGGCCCCCGGAGATGGCGACGGGAGAGAACCCGCCGAACGGAGCGATGATCGACTACTATCTCGGGCCGAAGACGTCGGGCGTCGTAACGCTCGAGGTTCTCGACGCGAGTGACGCGGTGGTGAGTCGGTATCGGAGCTCAGACCCTGTTCCGCCTCTCGATCCCAGGTACCCTGTGCCAACTGTCTGGGCGCGAGCGCCTCGTGTTCTGGCAGCGACGCCCGGGCACCACCGGTTTCTGTGGGATATGCATTTTCCAAAGATTGCCGGCCTGGCGACTGAGCCTGATGCGGACCAGGCGGTGCCGCACGATACACCAGCGGTCGAGAGTTCCCCGTGGGTCCTGCCCGGCATGTACAAGGTACGACTGACGGCGAACGGCCGGACGGTATCGGTGCCCATGCAGGTCGTCATGGATCCACGCGTAAAGGCCTCGCCGACAGAGCTGGAGGAGCAGTTCCGGATCTCCAAGAAGATCTACGAGGACGCGGTGAAGACGACGACTGCGATTCACGAGATTGCGACGTTGCGGGAACAGATGCGGGCGAAGGAACCGCCATCCAGGAGTGGAACCGGGGATCAGCTTGCGGGCACAGCTCCAGCGCCGAGATCGCCGGCTCAACCTAAGACGACGTTAGGAGAGAGCCTCGAGACGAATCTGAACAAGATCGCCGGCAAGGAGGGTGCAGCGGGATCCCGGGGCGGTCCTTCAGGACCACCGACGCTTGCCTCGGTTCGGGTGCAGCTGTTGCGAATCGAGCACTCCATTCAGAATGCTGATGTTCGGCCGACGGCCGCACAGACGGAGGCATATGGGATAGCCATGAAGCCGCTTCCGCAGCTGCTGGCCGAGTGGGAGAGGATCAAGAGCACCGATCTTAAGGCGCTCAACGTGGAGCGATCCAAGCGGCATCTTGCAAGCATCGAGCTGAAGCCGCGAACGCCTGATCATGACATCGAGGATGAGATTGAAGTCGGCGATGTTGAGTAGATAATGCTTTGAGATCCGCGTGTGTGTCGCTGAGGCGAGGCGCCGCCGCGCAAGTTCGCCATTCCGTCTGCGTTCCGAAGGAGTTTTCATGATCGATAGGACCTCCCTGAGCATAGTTTTGCTCTGTAGCCTTGCTGTCTCGAGTGGATCGCCAGCTGTGCTGGCTCAAGAAGGACAGGCGGCCGGCAAGGGTGACGGATTGCAATGGAGGCTTATAGGTCCCTTTCGGGGAGGGCGAGTGGTAGCCGTGTCGGGTGTTCCAGGAAGTTCAACTGACTTCTTCTTCGGCTCAGTAGGCGGAGGTGTGTGGAAGACCGAAAGTGCAGGAACGGTGTGGACGCCGATCTTCGATGGGCAGCCGGTCGCTTCGATCGGAGCACTGGCGGTTGCGCCCTCCGACCCGAAGGTGATCTATGCCGGAACGGGCGAGACGGACATCCGGTCCGACCTGGCATCGGGAGACGGCGTTTACCGTTCGAGTGACGGAGGGCGGAGCTGGGTTCACGTGGGACTTGAGAATACCCGGCAGATCAGCCGGATCCTGGTGAGTTCATCGGATCCAAACGTTGTGATTGTTGGAGCGCTTGGACATGCGTACGGGCCAAACTCTGAACGCGGAGTGTACAAGTCGAGCGATGGCGGAGCACATTGGCGGAACGTTCTGAACAAGGGACCGGATGTGGGTGTCGCTGATGTGGCGATGGCGACCGGTGATGCCAAGGTGCTGTTCGCTGCAACCTGGAACGCGCATCGTCCGCCATGGAGCACCTACGCTCCCCTCAGCGGTCCGGGTAACGGGCTTTACCGTTCTCTGGATGGTGGCGAGAGCTGGACCGAGGTGCACGGGCACGGACTTCCTGACGAGGATTGGGGCAGAGTGGGAGTCGCGGTCTCGTCGGACGGCCGCCGAGTGTATTCCGCCCTGGCGGGCAAAGATCATGCGGGGATCTACAGGTCCGACGACGGTGGCGATACGTGGGAGCTGATGAACAGGGATGAGCGGTTGACGAGCAGGCCCTGGTACTTCAGCTGTTTGACGGTCGATCCGCAGAACCCGGATGTTCTTTACATCCCAAATGTCGCACTCTACCGGACGGAAGACGGCGGGAAGACATTTGGGATAGTTCGAGGAGCGCCGGGCGGAGACGACTACCACCAGGTCTGGGTCGATCCGAAGAATTCGGCGCACCTGATGCTTGGCGTGGATCAAGGTGCGAGCGTGAGCCTTGACCGGGGCAAGACGTGGACGAGCTGGTATAACCAGCCGACGGCACAGCTGTATCACGTCACGACGGACTCGAGTTTTCCTTACTTCGTCTACGGATCGCAGCAGGACAGTGGCGCGATTGCGGTCGCGAGCCGGACCGATCATGGCAACGTAAACGCACGCGACTGGTTTCAACCTACGGGAAGTGAGAGCGGGTATATAGCCATCGATCCGAAGGATCAGAACATCATCTACGTGTCGGGGACGTATGGATCGTTGCAGCGCTTTGACCGGAGGACGTCATTGAGCCAGACGATCACACCGTGGCCTTTGGGCGGCTTTGGCCTGGAGATCTCCAAGCGAAAGTATCGTGACCCATGGACACCTGTCCTGGCCTTCTCGCAAGCTGACAAGACATCGCTCTATCTCGGAACGCAGTACGTGATGAAGACCCTGGACGGTGGTCTCCATTGGAAGGAGATCAGCCCGGATCTTACGGGGGCGATGAAGGATGAGGCTGGACCAGGTGCGACGGATGTGACGAATGCGAAGGCGCGAGGCTTCGGTGTTGTTTACACAATTACGCCGTCGCCTCTGAATGCAGACGAGATCTGGGCAGGCAGCGACACTGGCTTGATTCACCTGACGCGCGACGGAGGGAAGAGCTGGGAGGATGTGACGCCGAAAGGGCTGACACCCTGGAGCAAGATTGCTCTGATCGAGGCGTCCCATTTCGATCCGGGGGTCGCCTACGCGGCTGTGGACCGGCATCGGCTGGACGACACCAAACCTTACATGTATGTCACCAGGGACTTCGGTAAGACATGGAGCCTGCGTGTAGACGGGATTGGGCCTGGTGCATTTCTGAATGCGGTGCGTGAAGATCCGAAGAGGCGAGGCCTGCTTTATGCGGCTACGGAGTCTGGAGTGTACTGGTCCGCCAAGGAGGGCATGGAATGGAGATCTCTGCAGCGGAATTTACCGGCCACTTCGGTTCGGGACATTGATGTGCACGGAGATGACCTCGTGATCGCGACTCACGGGCGGTCGTTCTGGATCCTTGACGACATCGGCCCATTGCGTCAGCGAGCGGAGGCGGAGCGTGCTCGAACGGCGTTTCTGTATGCACCCTCAACAGCAGTCCGAGTGGACAACGACTCGTTTCTGGGAACGCCATTGCCGCCTGAAGAGCCGCAGGCGAAGAACCCGCCGCAGGGTGCCGTGATCGACTACGTCCTTCGATCTTCTGCGAAGATGGTTCGCCTTCGCATCTTGGACTCCGAGCACAGGCTCGTCCGGCAGTTTTCCAGCGGCGAGACTCCGAAGGGCTGGCCAAGCACGCTGCCGATTGCGGAACGGTGGTTTCCGGCGCCGAAGGTTCTGGAACGGTCGGCGGGCGAGCACCGATTCGTCTGGGATCTAGCAGCGGGCGGATCTGCCCTGGACACGGGCGACGACGATGAGGATGACGCGGGCGCTCCTCCCGGGCCACGTGTTCCTCCCGGTGTATACACGGTCGAAGTTGTGGTTGACGGGGAGAGCTTCCGGCAGAACCTGACGGTGACAATGGATCCGCGCGACGGGGCAAGCAAATCGGATCTGGAGGCGCAGTTCCATTTGGGGCAGCAGGTGTACACCGATGCGCTGCGAAGCCGGAAGGCTTTGGCTGAGATCCAGTCTGTCACCAGTGAATTGAAGCATCTACAAGCGCCCGCCGCGGGAGGTTCCGACGTCAGACCTGACGTAGAGAAGGCGCTCGCACAGATAACCGAGGTTGCGGAGGGTGGGGCTAGTCCGGGCGACGAGAGACGTTTAGGCCTGAGCGCCGCCAGTTCGGGTCTGGGAGCTGTCCTGAGAGTGGTTGAGAGCGGCCACCGTTCGACACCGAGTTCCAGCGTGGAGGCTTACGCGCTCGTGAAGCAAGCCACCGATCAACGGGTTGAGGGGTGGACAAAGTTCAAGGCTCGCGAGCTTCGACAGTTGAATGAGAAGCTGAAACATGCCGGAAGGCAGCCCGTCTCTGTAGGCGCGATTGAGGAAGCGGTCGACTTCGTCATGACCCGCTGAGGGGTGACTTAGGCAAGTTGAGTCGTGCTGTTGATTCGAGGCATCGGCCAGGACAACGCTTCACCGAATCGCATTATGCTGGTGTCAGGAAGATGATGACAGCGCTTGATGTATGTGCTTATCTGGGTCTCGCCGCCGTTGGTGCGACAACGGCGAATCTCCTTCTGGGTTTGCTGATGGCGCTGCGTTACAGCCCCATGCGCTGCTGGCCACATCGCCATGTGAACGTGTTTGCGTTGCATCAGTGGACCGCGTACTTTGCGATCGCGTTCACCCTGACGCACCCCGTCGTTCTTCTATGGGTGAGCACACCGCACTTCGGATGGATGGACATCGTCTGGCCGATCCATTCACCGCTGCAGCCCAAGCTGAACCTTGCCGGGGCGGGGGCACTGTATCTCCTGGTGATCGTGCTCTTGAGCTCTCTGCTCCGCACGAAGATTGGAAGACCCCTGTGGCGCAGTCTGCATTACCTGGTGTTCCCAGCTGCCGCGCTGCTGTTTCTACATAGTGTTCTTACGGATCCATTGCTCAAGGACGGTAGGCCGGACCTTCTGGATGGCGGCAAGATCTTTGTCGAAGCCGCAACTGGCCTGAGTGTGATTGCCGTTGCTGCCCGGATAAGGCTCCGCGGATCGGGTCTTCGGAACGTGATCCGTGTACCGGCGATTCGCCACCTTCCACTCAAGTAGATGGTCCCTTGATTCAGGTTCTATGTCGCAGCGAGTTTATTTTGTGAGCGAACCGTTGATCGCGTCCGCCAGGTCGATGTTGTTCTTCTCGAGCAAGCTGCCGCTGGCGCGATCAAGTTCAATACGCGCCTTGACCCAATTGCTACGGGCGGCGATCTCAGTTGAACGTGCCTGGGCAAGGTAGGTTTCATTTTGCACGACGGCGAGGTTGGTTGATTGACCAGCCTGCAGCTTGTCACGCTCAGCGTCGAGCAACTGCTCTTGATAGACGCGGCTTGTCGAAGCGGCCTTGTACGCCGCAAACGCGGTCTCAAGCGCGATCACTGCGGTCTCGATCTCCTCGCGGGCCTGATCTACGAGTTTCTCAGAGCGTGCCTGCGACTGCCGAAGCTGAATGGTGTCGCGCGCGGCATCTGAAGCGGAGATTCGGTTTCGGATTGGAAGTGTTAGCTGAATGCCGCCCTGGTAGATCGTTGAGGTTCGGAGACCACCGAGCGCAAGGTTCTGCGGGATGCTGGGAGCGCCTGTTCCGGGAGATCCGAGTGGCTCGAAGGAGGCTTCGGAGCTTCCGCGAGTCTCGACATTGCCGTAGACGTTTAGTTGAGGAAGAACCTGGTTGCGTGCGGCCTGCACGCTGGTTCGGTTTGCCTCGACCTGGAGTTCTGCCTGTGCGAGATCAGGCCGGCGAGCGATGCCCTGTTGAACGAGGAGGTCAAGACTGGATGTCTCCGGCAGATCGGGGACGATGATCTTATCGGTGGCAACGATCTGACTGAATGAGGCGGAGAAGGCTGGTGAACTGGACCTGGTGAGCAGGTTCCGGAAGATAACCTCCTCCTGGCGATACAAGCCCTGCGCCTGTGTCAGGTCGAACTCGCTGCTGCTGACCAGGGCTGAGGCTCGGGTGAGTTCGATCGGAGCGAGAGTGCCCTCGATAACCTGGTCCGCGTCATCCTGACGAAGCTTCTGCGCAGCCTTAAGCGCCTCCTGCTTGACGACGATGTTTTCTCCGAGGCTCACCAGGTCGAAGTAGACGCGGGACGTCCCATAGATTGTGTCGAGCAGCTGCTGTTCAAACAGCAGGCGAGAGATCCTCCGGTTGAGGTTCGCGATGCGGATGAAGCGAAGATTGACACCGCGTCCGCGTCCACGGAGCAGAGGCTGGGTCAGGGTGACAGAGGTGCTGGGAGCATAGAAAGGGTTGAACTCCGAATTGGTCGAGTAGATGACCTGAGAGTCGTTGTTTACGGTTGCCTCGAGCTGCGCTCCGCTGCTGAAGCCTTCGAGGTAGGCGAAGTTGCCGGAGATAAAGGATAGGGGAGCGGTTTGTGAGGAGCCGGCGCCACTGGACCCGGCTCCGCTTGCAGCACTGCCGGTTGGAACGAGTGAGACCGTGTTGGAACGGCGCAGGTAGCCTGTCGTTGCGATCAGATTCGGGTCAAACAGAGGGATGGCGGGTCCGGGGGAGTAAAGAGCGCCCTGCCCGTTCATCGAAAGATTCTTCTGCGTCTCGGTGGTGGCGTTCAGCGATGTCAGGTCTGTTACCGCGGGCGTTGTTGGATTCACGTTGGTGGCCGTGGAATTGAGGAGCGGACTGCCGGGTCCGCCGACGCCGTTTGCAGGCTCCTGTATGGAGTAGTCAATTCCGCGGAGTGAGCCACCGCCCTTTGCTCTGAGAAGGTCGGTATCCGAGAGCAGCAAATTGTAGCGCTCTATCTCTACATCAAGGTTGTTCTCGATTGCGAGCGCGATGGCATCGTGCAAAGTGAGGTAAAGGGTGTCGTTGCGGATGAGGGCGTTGAAACGCAATCCGCTTCCCGGGAACAGAGGAGGAACGGCAGGGGCGTGGTAAGGGCCGATCAGGCCGAAGATATGGGGATTGAGGCTCGCGGGGCGGGCTCGCTGCGGGGAGATCGACTCATCTACGGGAACTCGAACCCGGGGATCTTCCGGATTCGAAGTGAGGTGCGAGAAGGGCGAGGTGCCGGAGGTGCTCGGTTGGGCTTCTCGCGTGTCTTGTGGAGCGACCGGCGTTTGCTGCGCTTGAGAGGAGTATCCAGCCACAAGAGCGAGGGTAAGGAGGCGCCCAACCCTGAGGAAGAGAGCGGCGTGAGCAATCGTCATTTGCCGCTACCACCTTTTGAGGCTTGCCCCTGGTTGCCACCGCTCTTCTTCTGCCCTCCGCCGTTCTGTTGTTTGCCTGCCTGGCCCTGCATGTTGGCGTCGGTGATCGAGGGGTTTCCGTACTGGGTTGAACCTCCCGGGGGGGCCTGCTGGTTCGGTGCTTGCTTGGGAGCCGAAGCCTCGCCTGCAACCTCCGACTCCTGCGGCTTCACCCTGGCTCCCTCGCGGACGTCATCTGTGAAGCTTGCCGCGATGAGGTCTCCTTCCTGGAGCCCACTGAGAATTTCGACTGCCGGGCCAAAGTCTCTGCCGACCTCAACGGGCTGCATGTGAACGACGCCATCGCGAAGCAGCGCGACCACATTGCGATCATTGCGCACAGCGATGGAGTCGCCTGACACGGTCAATGGACCTGCGCCCGCAACAGCCTGGAAGGTGACCACGGCATACATGCCTGTCAGCAATCGACCGTCACGGTTATCGAGCTGAACCTCGGTGAGCAGGGTGCGGGTGTTTTGATCTATCGAGGCTGCGGTTCGCGTGACATTGCCGTGGAACTCGGATCTTGGGAACTCCTGAAAGTGCACGGTGGCCCGCTGGCCGGTTCGAACGGAGGACGCGTAGCCCTCGGGAACAGAGATCAGGATTCGGAGACGGTCTACCTGAGCGATGCTGAAGAGTGCGCCACCACTTCCGCCGGTGGAGGCTGTGGGCGAGGCCGCGATTGGGGCGCTTCCATTTGTTCCGGATGAGTTTGCCGCGCCGGCACTCGATCCTCCATTTTGGGGAGCGGGTGCGGAGGCCGAGCCGCCAGCGGATCCCTGCGCCGAGATAAGGGCGCCGACGTCCACGTTGCGCGATGTGATGACGCCGTTGAAAGGCGATCTGACCCGTTCATAATCCTGGAGAGCTATGACCCTCCGGAGATTGGCTCGGTACGCTTCGACGTTCCGCTCGGCAGCGACGACGTTTGCGAGCTGGGCCTGATAGTCTGCCTCGCGCTGATCACCTTCCTGACGGGAGAAGACGCCCTTTTGCACGAGCACACGCCAGCGCTCCACGGTTATGCGCGTGAGGGCGAGCTGGGTGTCCTGCTGAGTCTTCTGAGCCTCGGCCTGGTGCAGCTGCTCGCGAGCCTGGTCGACCTGCTGGTCGAGATCAGGCGAGTCGATCAGAGCAAGAATCTGCCCCGTGCGCACGCGATCGCCGATATCGACAAAGCGTCTCTTGAGATAACCATTTGAGCGGGCGTAGACGAAGGCTTCTGTGAGCGGTGTTGTTGTACCGGGTATAACAAGTCCGGCAGCATTCTTGGCACGCTGGACCTTTTGCGCCTCGATGGTAGGGGCACCGTCTCGTTGCTGGTCGGCTTTCTTCTGGTTTTCCTTGTTCCGGCCGTGGCGGGGGAGAAAGCCGATCAGGAAGATCAGGAGAAAGACGATCGCGACAGCGGCGATGATCCAGTAGAGGATACGTCGGCTCCCAGGTGCTTTCCTGGGCTTCGGCGTGTCGCGCATCTTTCCTCTGCGGGAGTTTGTGTCTTCGAAGGCTCGACCGAGCTTCTGGTCGTCCATGAAGTTGGGATCGGCAAAGCTCTCGCCAAGGCGGTGCCTTTCGACATCCTGAGGGTGGGCGAACTGATCGCCGATGGTGAGGACGTCTCCTCGTCCGTGTTCTACAAAGGAGCGACCGAGCTCATGATCGCCCGGTGTCTGGCCAAGCTCAAAATCCTCGCCGATCAGGCGCCTATCGTCTTCCAGTCTCTTCTGTTGATCCGGCATCAGGCGTGTTGCTCCTTTGTCGAGTCGGATCCCTGGGCATACTCCTCATCGATCTCTCGATCGAAATTTACGGGAGCTTCTTTCTTGAGCAGCGAGTAGATCACCGGCACGATGAAGAGAGTGCCTACCGTGGCAAGAAGAAGACCGCCGATCACGGCGCGCCCGAGCGGCGCATTCTGCTCCCCGCCTTCGCCGAGAGCGAGCGCCATGGGAAGCATGCCGATGATCATGGCCAGAGCTGTCATGCAGACCGGCCGCAGCCGGGTGAAACCTGCGTTGAGCGCAGCCTCGAAACGATCTTTGCCGGCGATGCGCTCGTCGTTTGCGAAGACGACCATCAGGATGCTGTTCGCGGTGGCGACGCCGATCGTCATGATAGCTCCCATGAGCGAGGGAACATTGAACGTGGTCTGAGTCGCGAAGAGCATCCAAACGATTCCGCAGAAGGCCAGCGGGATTGCCATAAGGATGATGAGCGGATCGAGCCAGCTTTGAAAGTTTACGGCCATCAGCAGATAGACGAGAAGAAGAGCAAAGACGATGCCGATACCGAGCCGAAGGAATGAATCTCTCATCGTCTTGACCTCGCCCCGGAGTTCAAGCGTGGTGCCTACAGGAAGATTCCGTTCCGTTTCTCTCATGATCTTTCTGATCTCGGAAGCGACGCCGCCGAGATCGCGCTGATCTACGTCCGCGTAGATATCGAAGACAGGCTGGATGTTGTAGTGGTCGACGATGATGGGTGACGCGTCTCGCTGGAAACTCGCAAGATTGCCGAGGAGCTGGCTGGTATTCCCGGCAGGTGAGGTGACGGGGGTGCGTGCCAGATCCTGCAGCGTGCTCATCCTGTACTGAGGGGTCTGGACGACGACCTGGTAGTTCACTCCGTTGGCTGGATTGAGCCATTCGTTCGGAGCTGTCTGTCCGGTGCCGGTGAGCGAGATCAGCAGGCTTTGCGCGACATCCTGTTGCGTGAGGCCGACCTGACGGGCTTTGCTTCGGTCTACATTGACCTGCATCGTCGGATAGGTGACCTGCTGATGCACGTGGACATCGACGGCGCCGGGGATGGCGGCAACCTTCTTCATAAGCTCCTGCGCGATCGCGTAGTTGTTCTTTCCACGGCCTACTACCTGCAGGTCGATCGGGGCAGGAAGACCGAAGTCCAGGATCTGGTTGGTGATGTTGGCCGGTGTGAAGAAGAAGGTTCCGTCGGGGAACTTCCGTGTCAGGTCGGCGCGAAGAAGCCTCATGTACTTCTCGGTATCGCGCTTACCGGGCTTAAGCGCAATCAGGATTTCACCGTCGCTGTTTGAGATTGTGGAGCTGTTCGAGAAGGCAAGGTTGATGCCCCCATTCGGGAGGCCGATGTTGTCGAGGATGAGTTGGGTTTCATCGACGGGGATGATCTGTCGGATCTCCTTTTCCACCGCCGCGAAGTACTGCTCGGAGTCCTCGAGGCGCAGACCTTCAGGCGGATTGACGTGAAGTCGCATCTGTCCGGAGTCGACGTATGGAAAGAAGTCTTGACCAATGATGAAGACAAGCGGGAGAGAGAGGCCAACGAAGATGGCGAAGATGGCGAGCGTGAGAGCCGCATTGTTCAGGCACCACTCTAGTGCGCCCTTGTACCGATGGCGAAAACGTTCGAACTGCCGGTCGAAGCGCATGTGCCAACGCCAGACCCAGTTCGACTTCTCTTCTCGTTCCGAGGCGGACTCCTCCTGATACAGATGCAACTCCGACGGAAGCAGGAAGTGCATCATGGTGGGAACGAGCGTCCTTGAGAGGAGATAGGACGCCATCATGGCGAACGCCACTGCCATGGCCAGAGGAGTGAAGAGGTATTTGGCGGCACCGGTCAGGAGCACGACGGGGATAAACACGATGCAGATGGAAAGGGTGGAGACGAATGCGGGGGCCGCGACCTGCTGTGCACTGTCGAGGATGGCGCGAACGAGAGACTTACGTTCTGCCATGTTGCGATGAGTGTTTTCGATCTCGACCGTAGCGTCATCAACTAGGATGCCGACTGCCAGAGCAAGGCCGCCGAGTGTCATAACGTTGATGGTCTCCCCGAGCGCCGTGAGGATGACCAGCGATGTCGCGATCGATAGCGGGATGGAGGTGCAGACGATGAGGGTGCTGCGCCAGCTTCCGAGGAAGAGCAGGATCATGAGGCCAGTCAGTGCGGCGGCGATGGACGCCTCTCGTACGACCTCGAAGATGGAGTTTCGGACGAAGATGGACTGATCGAACAGAGGGGTGATGCTGAGGTTCTTCGGAAGGCCCGCCTTGACCCGGGGGAGAGACGCTTTGACCTGAGACACGATGTCGAGGGTTGATGTCTTTCCGTTCTTGAGCACTGTGAGCAGAGCGGAACGTTTACCGTTCTGGCGAACGATGTTGGTCTGTACCGCGTATCCCTCTCGCACCTGCGCGACGTCTTTGACGTAGACGATCGCGCCGTTCGCTGCGCGAATGGGGAGGTCGTTCAGCGCGGATACCTCGGCAGGGCTGCTGTTGAGCTTTACAACGAACTCCCGATCTCCTATGCGGGCTGTGCCGGCCGGAAGGATGAGGTTCTGCTGGTTGATGGCCAGTGAGACATCTGTCGCCGAAAGATGCTTGGAGTAGAGCAGATTGGGATCTGTATCCACCATGATCTGGCGGACCTTGCCGCCATAGGGCAACGGGATGGAGGCCCCTTGAACCGTAGCCAGACGCGGGCGGATGAAGCTGAGGCCGAGATCGTAGAGATCCTCTTCGCTCAGGCCCTGACCTCCCAGGGCGAGCTGCACGATGGGAACGCTTGAGGCGTCGTACTTGAGAATGGCTGGAGCGAAGGTGCCGGGAGGAAGTACGCGAAGGATGGTCTGCACGATGGAGGTGATCTGCGAGACGGCGAGCTCTACTTTGACTGTCGGTTGAAAGTAGACGCGGATGACGGAGACGCCCTGGTACGACTCGGACTCACTGTGCTCGATATCGTTTACGGTCGTGGTGAGTGCACGCTCGCAGATGGTGACGACGCGGCCTTCCATCTCGTTTGGGGGCAGGCCGTTGTA
Source organism: uncultured Acidobacteriaceae bacterium (assembly GCA_963719405.1). GTDB lineage: Bacteria > Acidobacteriota > Terriglobia > Terriglobales > Acidobacteriaceae > Edaphobacter. The sequence continues at coordinate 1,439,901 of OY970381.1, read as the reverse complement.
GGTCCAGACGATCGTGACGACGGGGATGTCGATGTAGGGGAAGATGTCCTTGGGCGCAACGACCGCCGAACCTATCCCGAGCAGGAAGAGGAGAATCGATACGACTACAAAGGTATACGGGCGCCGTAGCGCCAGCTTGACAATCCACATACATCCTCAATGGGGCAGCGCTATACAAGTCGTCTGACGACGGCAGAAGCGGGAAAGACCGCATATCCGGCATGAAAAATGATGTCGTCGTTGAGTCGATGAAACTTCACCGAGCTCTTACGCCAAGGATGGGGAGAGTTCGTCCTCTTGCATGAGGTACAGGCAAGGGTAGAGCTAAGGAACGCTAGAGCTTTGAACGGAGGTAAAGGTCAGGGCTTCGGGCGCGATTTGCACTTGGCGATGATCGCGGTGTGAAGACGCTCCTGGAACTCGGGGGAGAGCTCGTACAACTCGTTATCCCTGTAGACCTCGATGGTCTGCCGCGTCGTGTCGAGTACAACCTCGCAGTGACTACACGAGGCGGAGTGGGCCCGAACCTCTTCCAGGAGCTCTGCGCTTATCTGGCCGTCGAAGTAGTCGGTGAGCTTGCTGAGGAAATCGGTGCAGGTCATGCAGTCTGACCCTCCTCTTTGTGCTTTCGGAAGTAACGGCTGAGGCGTTCCCGGAGTTGCAGGCGAGCTCGCAGCAGACGCGATTTCACAGCCGGGACACTTAGGCCGAGAGCGTCCGCCGTCTCTTCCGTGGAGAGATTTTCTATATCGCGTAGCGTGAACACGGAGCGGAATCCTGGAGGCAGGCCCTGGATCGTCTTCCGGAGGATGTCTCCCAGCTCGCCCTGTCCGAAGATCTGCTCGGGGTTAGGCCGCCACTCTGCGAAGTCACGTGGGATGGAGCCTTCCTCCGTCTGAACGTCCTGGTCCATTGAGACCGTCTTGCTCGTTTTTCGCTTGCGCAGACGCATAAGACTCTCGTTTACAGCGATACGGATCAGCCAGGTAGAGAACTTGGAGTTTCCTTGAAACTGATTCAGCTTCTCGTACGCTTTGAGGAACGCGTCCTGGGTGATGTCTTCCGCATCCTCACGGTTTTGAGTGATGTGCTGCGCCACCCTGAAGACCTGGCGTTCATACTGGCGAACGAGTTGCTCAAAAGCGGCACCGTCTCCGTCCTTCGCCCGCGCCACAAGCGCGACGTCAGGGTGAACCTCTTCCGTTATTGGAGATTGGATGGTTGACATGAGTGAAAGGGTGCGGAGACCAGCGAACTATCCTGCCAGAGCGAAGGTCGTCCACTGCGCTGACCCGACACTGCTCATACTAACCCGTCGGCAGCCTGGAGAGAAGATGGCGGAGGCGGGCTCCCACAGAAGGGTAGGGCAGGCTGCGGGGTGGAAGGGTGAGATGGCGATGTGGTCAGACGTATCCTCAGAGGTTCTGCGTGGGGACGGAATGGCCCGCGTGCCGAGCGCCAGCTTATTCTGGAGCAATGAGCGCTCGTTTTACGGTGAAATATGTTGCAACATCCAGGCGACTGGGGCTGATCGCGCTCATGGCCTGTCTCATGGCGTTCGTTCCCGTGAAGAGGTTGCAAGGAGAGCAGGTCCCTGCGCATCCGAAAGGGACCTCGTCGCTGAAGGGGAGAACTGCGAAAAAATCCGGAGCGCAACCATCCCACAGCGCCACAAAGCCAAGCTCCAGGGGCCGTGCACAGACCGAGAAGAATGCTGGCAAGAGATCCAGCCGGCGAAAGTCTGCGCGAAGCGCACCGGGACGTCGCGAGACCTCGGCATCCGCCAAGCTTGCTGCTCAGAAGAGTCTGAAGCTGAAGAGCGCCTTTGTCGCCTCCGAGCAGTTAAGGCCAATGGCCCAGCAGCTTGCCGCGACGAGATCGCCTGCAGCGTACCAGGGCGTTGAGATGTATGCCCGGCAGCATACAGGCGAAGCTGCAGCCGCTGCATATCTCGCGCTCGGCCACGCGGCCACCCTGGATCGTCGATATCCCGATGCAATGAATGCATTTCGAATGGCGAACAGCAGCGGCGAGGTCCTCGATGACTACGCCGATTTCCTGGGAGCGCAGGCCGCGTACCGGGCGAACCGTGGTCCAGAGGCCTATTCGCTGCTGCAGGGTTTTCAGGAGAAGTATCCGGACAGCATCTTCATCCAGAATGCCCCAATCTTGTTGGCGGAACTCCACATCCAGCAGGGCGACGGGACGGGTGCGATTGGAGCTCTCGAACCGCTTCAAGGTACGCCGGTGGCCGAGCATGCGGACTATCTGTTCACTCTGGCGCGCGCGTATCAACTCACGGGAGACACAGGGCGGGCCGGAGCTGTTTACCGGCAGATCTACACGAAGCAACCGCTCAGCAACGAGGCTGTGCAGTCGCGGCAGCAGATGCAGGCGATGTCGATGGACTTCTCCCCTGCGGAGCTGAAGGTACATGCTGACCAGCTCTTCAACGCGAAGCGGTATGTCGACGCCAGCGATCAATATCACGCGATCGCGCGGAACGCGTCTGCGCTCTCCCCTGGGGACCGGGATGCATTGGCGATCTATGCTGCCGTTTGCGATTTGAAGCTCAAGCGTCTAAGCCGGCGTGAGGTGGAGCAGCTTCCGGACACGGGAGACGACAGTGCCGCTTTGAAGCTCTACCTATACTCGGAGCTCGCCAGAAACGAGGGCGATACCTCGACGCATGACCGGATCGTGACGGAGATGGTCGAACGCTTCCCGACGAGCCGTTGGCTGGAAGAGGCTCTCTACTCAGGCGGGAACATGTACCTCCTGAGGCACGACTCTAGCCGCGCGGCCGAGCGCTACTCTCAGCTTTCGAAGATGTTCCCGACCAGCACGTACGCGCCCTCCGCGCATTGGCGCTGGGCGTGGATGAACTATCGAATGCGCCGCTTCTCTGAGGCTAGCCTCCTGATGGAAGAGCAGATCCAACGGTACTCGGCCGGTATCGAGGTGCCCGCGGCGCTCTACTGGCGCGCCAGGATTCTGGAGACCGAAGAGGCGAACCTGCCGGAGGCTTATGCGTACTACCGGGTTTTATCGGAGAACTACTGCAACTTCTACTACGCCGATCTGGCCAGAAGAAGGATGCGGGTTCTCGGTCAACAACCAGCCACTGAGGCTTCGCCCATTCTTGCGGCGGTGAGGAAGCCGACGGCGCCCCTTCTTGAGGATATGGTTCCGGATGATGAGCCGCACGTTATCAAAGCACGGCTGCTTGCGAATGCTGCGCTGAACGAGTACATCGGCCCGGAGATCTCGGCGAGCCCGTCCTCGTCATCCTGGGGAGATCTAGCGCAGGCCGAGATCTACGCGTCCTTCGGGGAGTACTCTCGCGCTCTGCAGTCGATGAAGCGCAGCCACATCTCCTTCTTTACACAGCCGGTGAACCGTGTCCCAGAGGCTTACTGGCACCTCCTCTTCCCACAACCTTTCTGGGCTGATCTCGTGGAGCAGTCTCAACGAAATGGGCTTGACCCCTATCTGGTGGCCTCCCTAATCCGGCAGGAGTCCGAGTTCAATCCCAATGCTGTGAGTCATGCGAACGCATACGGCCTTATGCAGCTGTTGCCGTCCGTGGGGAAGACGATGGCGAAGCAGCAGGCGTTGAAGCCCTTCAATGCCGGCCGACTCCTTGATCCGAGAGAGAACCTCCAGCTCGGAACGGCCAATCTCAAGCAGGTGCTGGGGAGGTATGGTGGACAGGTGGAATATGCGCTTGCTGCCTACAATGCTGGTGACACTCCTGTGCGGCAGTGGATGGCGAGCGGCGATTTTAGGGATGTTCCTGAATTCGTCGAGTCGATTCCGTACACGGAGACGCGAGAGTATGTTCAGGCGATCCTGCGAAATCGTGAGCTCTATATGACCCTCTATCCGCTGAAGACGTCTTCGCCGCGGTGAGGAGGTCACGGCGATCCGTTATCCGAAGTGCCGCCGCCGAAAAGCGTATGGATCGCGCAGGTATTGCAGGAGGTGAGTGTGGTGCGGGCGGGGGGACTTGAACCCCCACGACCTGTTAGGGTCTGCGGATTTTCGTACCACTTCGGCTTTCGCCGCCCCGTTGTACGAGTTCGTGGTCTGGACTATCCCTTCACCATCCCTCCTCGCGGAGGATAAGGTGCTGCCCATCTAGTCTCTACACCTTCCCGAAGACATCCGGGCTTGGCTCGGGATTGCCATTCAAGGTTTCCCCGAATTTGAGCAGTTCTACTCCGCCGGTTTCCCTGACGGGCACTCAATTACTTAAGTCCGCTGTGTCTGCCGATTTCACCACGCCCGCGCAAAACTGACGACAGTCCACATCATAAAGCAAGCGGTAAGGACCGGCAGTGCGCCGCCCCCTCGTGCCTCCTTCATCGCTTTGATCCTGGAACAGCTTTGCTATTATCCAGAGGTTCCGGCGGTTGCTTCAGTGTGGACGAGCGATCGTCCTTTAAGGAATCCAGAGCCATGGAAGTCGGATCACCGAATCAGAGCGCGCCTCGGTGGGCTCCAGCATGGATCACTCCGGTTCTGGCAACGGTGATCATCCTTCTGTTCTTCGCGACTTGCGTACGCACAGCGAACAGCGATTCGTTGAGTTGGGATGAATCACAGCACCTTTATTCAGGCTGGCTGTCGTGGGAGCACAGGGACTTCGGTTACAATCCGGAGGTTCCCCCGCTTGTAAAGATGTGGGACGCTATCCCCCTTCTGTGGCGCGGAGACATCAAGGCCCCGGCCTACACGGGGGATCCCTTCAAAAAGGAAGGATTCGTTCTTGGTCAGCGTTTTCTGGCCGCCAATGGCATCGAGCGAACCCTGATCCCGGCACGAATCATGGCGTCACTGCTCACTGCTCTTCTCGCGACGGCGCTCTTCCTTTGCGCGACAGAGATGTTTGGCAGCAACGCCGCTCTGTTTGCCCTGCTCTTGTTCTGCTTCGATCCGAACATTCTCGCGCATGGGGCGTTCGTCACTACAGACATCGGGGCTTCTCTCACCATGCTTGCCGCGGTGTACGCGTTCTATCGCTACGTGAAGCGGCCGTCTATCCCCAGGATGGTGGTCGCCGGGATCGCGGTCGGCTTAACCATGACGGCCAAGTTTACGGGAATCTTCATCGTTCCTCTGCTGTGCCTGATCGCACTCATCGACCTTTGGCAATCGAAGCGTGCGGGCCGGAGCCCCGAATCGGCGTCAAGCCGACAGGTGACGGTGGCGATCACGGTAGCGTTGATCATCGGCATGGGGTGGGTCTGGGCGATCTACCACTTCCGCTATGCCGCTCGACCTGCGCCGCTCCAACTCAATCCCACCAGTGAGGAGTATTTCGGAAAGCTCACTTCAGGGTTGAGTCGCACCGTGGTGACGACGTTGAGCCACCTTCATGTTTTACCCGAGGCCTACATCTATGGGCTTGCAGACACGAAGATTTCTGCTGGCGATCTACCAAGCTACTTTTTCGGGAGGACCTACTCGGGCGCGTCGCACTGGTACTTTCCGGCTGCCCTCCTGATCAAGAGCACGCTTCCGTTCCTGATTCTGCTCTGCATCACGACTATCGCTGTGTTTCGTCGCGAGTGGAGCAAGCGGCGGGAGATCGTCTTTTTAGCCGTTCCGCCGACCTTTCTCTTTCTGCTGTCGTCGTCGTCTGACCTCGGCATTGGGTACCGGCACCTGCTTCCGATGTTTCCGATGCTTTACATTCTGATCGCGGGCTGTGCGGCGTACGTCGTTTCGAAGCGTCCTAAGTACGCCTACGGATTTGCGGCGCTGTTGTTGTGGCAGGTGACGACGACTTTGGCAGCGCGGCCGGGGCTCCTGGCCTACGCAAATGAGGCTTGGGGAGGACCATCGAAGACTCACCTGTACCTTTCCGACTCCAATGTGGATTGGGGCCAGCAATTGAAGGCGGTGAGGCGTTATCTGGAGACGCATCCGTCGCAACCGTGCTATTTTGCGTATTTCGCGCAGGGACCTGTCGATTTCAGGGACTACGGAATCAACTGCGAAGTGTTGCCCACTGGTTCAGCAATATGGACAGGACTCGAAACCATGCGCTTCGCTGACCCGAGTGTATCGGGTACGCTTCTTCTAAGCGATGGAGTCATGGCTGGCGCCGATATCCCTGGAAGGGCGAATCCCTATGGCCAATTCGCCTCGATGCGACCGGCGGCGGTAATCGACCGGGGCGTCTATGTCTATAAAGGGCAATTCAATCTTGGAGCAGCGGCGGCCCTCGAACATATCCGTTCCGCCCAGGATTTTGCGGCGCAGCATGACGCGGCCGGTGTGGTGCGCGAGGCACGGATTGCAGAGACGTTAGACCCTGACAGTCCGGAGGCGCACGCCCTTCTGGGTGACGAGTTAGAAGCAGCGGGCGACAGGACAGCAGCGCAGACGGAGTACTCTGCGGCACTCCACTCGCCCGAGCTCGATCCTGTCTTCCAGAAGGCCTTAGTGGCTCAACTGAAAGACAAGACGGGCCAATGAAGGGAAACAGGAGACGCTGGCATCCGCGACGTTGCCTCATTCAGAGGTAAATCTAGCGGAAAGATGGCCAGCGTATCGGGTGGTTACAGATAAACAGTGGATCCAGTGAGGATCCGGAGCCCACGCAGAACGGCGCGTCAGAGCTGCGATGCAAAGAGCGTGCATATCTCTCCGTCGCGGGCAATACACTACACGAGTGCTCGGAGAGGGCTTAGCCCACTGCTTCAAAAGCAACTGGTCGCATTTAGCCCCCTAACCAGTGTTCGAGAGAGGTTCCATGGCAAAGAAAGCAGCCGAAGTCCAGCCTCGGCGAGAGTTCCTGAAGATGGCCGCATTTACCGGGGCGGCAGCGCTCGCGGGAAATTCAGTCCCGGCAGGCGCAGAACCGTCGAGCAGTGCGCGCGCAGCGGAGGCTACCGGAGACGGAAACAAGATGGAGTTCCTGCGGGTCAGCGGCCGTCACATTGTTGACGGCAAAGGAAACAAGGTTCGCCTCCGGGGAACGTGTCCTGGCGGCTGGATGAACATGGAGGATTTCATCAACGGCCACCCCGGCGCGGAACACACGCTGCGCGCGCAGATGGCGGAGGCGCTTGGACCCTCAAGGGCCCAGTTCTTCTTCGAGCGTATGCTCGACCATTTCTTCAACGAAGACGACGTCATCTTCCTCAAAAAGACGGGCGCGTCTGTTGTAAGGATTCCTCTGAACTACAGGCACTTCGAGGATGATGCTGCTCCATTCAAGTACAAGGAGCCGGGTTTCAGGCGGCTGGACCAGGTATTGCGGCACTGCGAGAACCATGGCCTGTATGTCATTCTCGACCTCCATTCGGCCCCGGGGTGGCAAAATGTTCACTGGCATTCTGACAACGCGTCTCGTATCAGTCTTCTTTGGACGGTGGCATCTTACCAGGATCGCTATGTCGCTCTCTGGCAGGAGTTCGCACGGCGTTATGGAAACAGGGCAGTGGTCGCGGGGTACGACATCCTCAATGAGCCTTGTTCGAACAACGAGATCGGCGACTATCCCTGGAACATTAACGCCAACTACAGGCCACGTTGGGACCGCATCAATGCTGTATTCCGGCGGGTTGTGGAAGAGATCCGCAAGATCGATTCCCGCCACATCATTTTCCTGGAGGGGGATAACTACGCCAAGCAGTTCTCTGGATTTGAGAAGCCCTTCGACGACAACCTGGCTTACAGTTCACATAACTACACCGTGCCCGGATTCGGTCCTGGACCCTATCCTGGCGCTACGGCAGGCGGTTCGGAGGTTTGGGATCTGGCCAGGCAAGAGCGGTTCTTCCTCGACGCGGAGGGCACTCAATTTACCCAACGGCACAACGTTCCGTTGTGGGTAGGCGAGTTCGGATCCGTGTTCAACGGACCGCCTGAGGAGAGTTCCGACCGCCTTCGCGCGCTGGATGATCAGATTGGCATCTTCGAACGCAATGAGGCTCACTGGACGACCTGGAATTACAAGGACGTGGGAGTCATGGGCATGCTCTCCCTCGACCCCGCATCACCATACATGGAGAGGATCAAGGATCTTCTCCGTAAGAAGCGCGCCCTCGGCACTGATGACTGGATGCGGTGGCTGCCGCCAACACCGCTCAAAGACGCGACAGCGCAGCTTGCTGATCAGATCTTCCAGGTTGTGTCCGACCCGCAACTCGACCGGAGACTCAACGTACGATCCCTCAGTCAGAATGTTTTGTGCTTCTATACGGGAACGCTGATGCAGCCGCTCTACGCCAGCTTATTCAAAGGGCTTTCCGAGACCGAACTAGATCACATCCTGTCTTCCTTCTCGGCCCGGCAGTGTATGCCCAACGAAGGCCTGAACAAGGTACTCGGTAAGCACATGGCGCACCCGGCTTAGACGAACCGGATACGAGAGGATGATGATGTTGTGTGAAGCAGGGAATCATATCGCGGCGCTGGCCGGAATGAGGCCAAACATGCCGCAAACCATGGCGCCTCGTTCTCCTGAGGCACGAAAGAGCAGCGATCCTCTGACCATCAAACGCATAAAGACCAAAATGCGAGCGCTCTTCTCCGCTCTTCTCATGGTGGCCGGACTCGGAGCGAGTGGGGTTGCCGCAACGGCGCAGGACGTGGCGAATAGTCCACCACAGCTTAAACGTGCGGAAGCAGAGATAACAGGGGCAAACCTGCTTCGGCACATCCAGGAGCTCTCCTCGGATGCCTACACCGGACGTGCCCCTGGCACAGATGGCGAAGCCAAGAGCGTGGGCTACATCATCGCGCAATGTCGCGCCATCGGCCTGAAACCGGGAGCGTCGGACGGCACCTGGACTCAAATGGTACCTCTCTGGGGAATGCTCTCGCAGGGAACCATGACTGTGAAGGTGAAGGGCAAGGAGATACCGCTCCTCGCAGGTACGGACTACGTTGCTTGGTCGGCGACACCAACCGAAGTGACGGACCTGCCACATAGCGCCCTGGTGTTTGCAGGGTATGGCGTCGTCGCTCCCGAGTACAGATGGGACGATTATGCGCACATAGACGTCCACGGAAAGACGGTCGTCGTTCTGAGCGGAGATCCACCCGTAGCTGATCCTCGGGATGCATCAAAGCTGGACGAGAGCATGTTCCTCGGCCGCGCACTCACGATCTACGGCAGAACCGGAACCAAGCTGGAGACAGCCTATAAGCATGGCGCTGCAGCTGTCATCCTGTTGTCCCCTGGGCCGCAGGCGAGCCCGTCCATGTTCCAGAACTACACCCGCGAGGTCATGATCCTGCGCGGCCCGAACGAGCGCAACCGCGTAAAGGCGCAGGCACTTCTGAGCGCCTCGCGCGCCGCGGAGTTGTTCGATGCGGCCGGAGCGGACTTCCAATCACTCAAGGCAGCATCCGCAAAGGCCGGCTTTCACGGCGTTCCGCTCGCAGGAGAGGCTTCCTTCCACATCACGACTCGCGTGCGCCAGGTGGATTCTGCGAACGTGATCGCGAAGATCCCGGGGAGCGACCCGGAACTCAGCAAGCAGTACGTCATCTACAGCGGACATTGGGATCACCACGGCAAGGTGGGCGACCAGATCTTTCACGGGGCTAGCGACAACGCCGCCGGAACCGCGGGTGTACTGGAGCTCGCGCGTGCTTTCCAAAGCATGCGGCCCGCTCCCCGCCGAACAATTCTTTTCCTCTGGCCAACTGCGGAAGAGAAGGGACTGCTCGGCGCCCGCTATTATGTCCTGCATCCTCTCTACCCATTGCAGCAGACGGTTGCGAACATCAACCTCGATTACTTCAGCAACTGGGGCTGGGGGCGCACCCGGGACTTCAGCATTGTAGGCATCGGCAACTCCAGCCTGGACGACCTGACAGCCGCCGCTGTCCACGCGCAGGGCCGTGTGGTGACTGGTGACACTGCACCCGAACAGGGCTTCTACTTTCGCTCCGATCACTACGAGTTTGCGAGAGGCGGTGTTCCTTCGATCGAAACGAGTCCAGGGATCGACTATGTTGGGAGACCCGCCGGCTTCGGTGCGCAGATGAGGACCGACTACATCAGCCACGACTATCACCAGCCTTCCGACGTCTTAAAGCCCGGCTGGGATTTGAGCGGGGCTGTCGAGGACCTGCAGGTTCTGCTCGATGTCGGCTACCGCGCCGCGCAGGATGTGGCTCGCCCGACCTGGAAGCCAGACGCAGTGTGGCGCCCGAAGCCGGAGTGACTTGTCGATTGGCACGCTCACACGAAAGCTGCAACCTCCGAGAGGCGGCAAACCGAAAGGTAGCAAATCAAAATGCGAGAGTACGTCCTCTCCGTCGGCATCTTTATTGGGCTTCTTTCCGGGGGAGCTTCACTCTTCGCGGAACGTCGGCCCCAGGTCATCGAGCACGGTACCTATAACGTCCACCTCCTGCTCCACGCCATTGGTGTTGAGGAGTACACGGTTACGGAGGAGGCGCCCGACCGTCTTGTGATGGAGACACGGGTCAACGCTGCAGATCGCGGTATGAAACGCAGCAGCGTGTCGCGTCTCGAGATGGATGCCTCCTACAAGCCAGTCCGTTTCGAGCAGCACAACCTCGCCGCAAATGGCGCTGGGGACCTCTCGACGCAGCTGTCGAGGACAGCAGCCGTGGTGCAGGAAGGCACCGCGAGCCGCACCTTCGCCCGTCCCCGAGTGGCCTTCGTTGGATCCGGTTCCATGCCGGCCTCGCTTGAGATGATGATGATGCGTTACTGGGAGAGAGGCGGAAGGCCGGCCAGACTTCCGATTCTGCGAGCGAGCGATCAAGCGCTTCCGCTGGAGATCAAGCTCGTTGGCCATGATGCCTTCGCCTCGAGAGGAGGCGTGGTGCGACTCACCCGCTACACCGTCTCCAATCTTGTCTTTGGCCGTGAGATCTTGTGGATGAACGGTAGCAATCGGCTGGCTGCGGTGATGACCTTCGCTGGAGGGCTTCCGCAGGAGCTTGTCCTTGACGAGTACGAGCCGGTCTTCGGGGAGCTGTTCCACAGTGCCGTCCAGCAGGAGATGCTCGACCTGGCCGATCTTGATCGGCAGGTGCCGCCGGAGATCGAGGGAACCTATGCGATTGTCGGCGCACGCCTGATCGACGGCACCGGAGCCCCACCGACGGAGAATGCAACCGTGATCATTCGCAACGGACGCATCGCTGCGGCAGGGCACGTGGCTGTACCAAGCGGCATGCGTGTCGTTCACGCCGAAGGGCGATCCCTGCTACCTGGTCTTTGGGAGATGCACTCCCACTATTCTGGCGTAGAGTTTGGACCTGCGCTGCTCGCGGCCGGAGTCACAACCGCTCGCGATTGTGGCGGCGAGTTCGAGTTCCTCACGACTGTGCGAAGAAAGATCAGCCGGGACCATGAACTTGGGCCAAGGCTGCTTCTTGCGGGGTTGATTGACAGCGGCGGAGCGCTCGCTTTCGGAGCAGCCGACGTCCACACTCCCACGCAGGCTGTCGCCGCCGTGGACATGTATGCTGACGCGCATTTCGATCAGATCAAGGTTTATACGCAACTGCAGCCTGACGAGTTGAAAGCAATCACCTCAGAGGCGCATCGGTTGAAGATGACAGTCACCGGTCATGTACCGGCGGCTATGGACGCCTTTGAGGGCGTTGCAGAAGGCATGGATCAGATCAACCACCTGCAGTTCGTGACGCGGGCGATGCTGCCGCCCGACCAGACAGGGCCGGTTGACCTCCAAAGCAAACGGGCGCAGGATCTGATCGCGCTTCTTAAGCAACGGCAGATTGTCGTCGATCCGACGGAAGGTTGGGGCGAGATGGCCGGGCATCCGAAAAATTGGGATGTGTCGTCGTTCGAACCCGGGATCAACGCCGCCCCGTACACCCTGTCCGCGAAGTTCCGTGCGCTCGGAGTTCAGGCTGCGGACGAACCGAAGTTCCGGGAGCGAATGCGCACAAACGCAAAGGTCGTTGAGGCGCTCTACAGGGCCGGTGTGCCCGTCGTTGCCGGAAGCGATACAGGGCTGATCGGGTACGGACTGGACCGAGAACTCGAGTTGTACGTACAGGCCGGCATGACACCGATGGCAGCGATACAGACCGCCACGCTGGGCGCAGCGCGGGCGATGAAGATGGACTCTGATTCAGGAACGATTGAGGGCGGCAAGCGTGCGGACATGGTGCTGGTCAACGGTAATCCGCTTGAGCGAATCAGCGACCTGAGACAAGTCGTCAGCGTCGTCACGGAAGGCCGCATGTACGACAGCAGACGCCTGGCAAGGGCTGTGGGCTTCACGCGCTGAATCGCTTCCCTTCGCGTTGCGGCGAAAGCTTTCAGCTCGCGTGCGGGGATCTTCAGAAGTTGAGGAAGATGGGGTTGCCCAGGATGAGCATGCGCCCATCGTTGCCGCGGATGTTGACACGGAACCAGTGGCGTTTGCCATCGGAGTGGAGGTCGAAGCTGGTCATTGCTTCTCCGAAGAGCAGGGTCTTCGGCTCGTCGTGAATGATCTCTGGGTAGGCGCCCTGGAGATTGAGCATCTTCAGAGTGAAGTGAACGGTTTGACCCTCGGGAGCTCTAAGCTTGTCACCCATAGCTGCGGTCTTGTCTCCGGCGGTGGCTGTGAACTCGATGCCCCGGTCGCTGGAGCCCTCGAGATCCACGAAGACGTGACCTGCGCGGACTCCGTCGAGGATGGCGCGTTCGGAAAGATCTTCAGCGTAGACGACCGTTGTGGGGTGACCGACTGCAGAGCGGATTGCAGGAGGGTATGCGGCCTCGTGATTATCGCTGCCGCCGATCCCGACCAGGCGGAAGCCGGCGTTCATCTTCTCCTGCCAGAAGGGGATGCCGGAGCCGGGGCCATCGAGGGAGCCGCCGTTAATGGCTTCGACTGCGGCAATTCCGTTGTAGTCGGCGTTGAGTGCGGTCCAACCGCAGCCCATGCAGGAGGCCCCGGTGGGCGCACCAGGATGATTGATCGAGAGAAGGCCGTGGAGGGCTTCTACCTGTCGGCTGATCGTGTTGATGTCGGGGACGCCCGCGCTGCCGAGACGGAAGTCGATGAACTCCGTAGTGCCGAAGACGTTGGCATGGCCATGGAAGGTGGTGATCTCGCGGCCGGCTATGAGCAGGAGCCGGTCGAAGTAGGGCTGGATCTCGCGTTGCTCGTTGTACTGCGAGGTGGTGTTGTGGTCGGTGATGGCGATGAAATCGAGCTTGCGGGCTACGGCCGCTTCTGCCGTCTTGAAGAGCGGGCAGGGTACGTTGAGACCGGCCTGGCTGAGGCAGGAGCCGTCGCTATGTGCGTCGTGCATATGGAAGTCGCCGCGGTACCAGGCTGGTCCTCTGCGGAGGGGCGCGTTGCTGAACGTAGAGACTGCGGGTGAGTCGCCGACGTGTGAGAGATAGATCCTGGCTTCGTAGCTGGACGTGATGCCGTTCTCGATATTGGGTATGCCGAGCAGGAGCTTCCAAGAGCCGGGGCGGATAGCGCCGGGAAGGTAGGAAGGAGTCGCGTCGGTCTCTGAGAGTGTGAAGCTGCTCTTGTTGCCTCCGCTCCACCCGCGAAAGCGTTCGTTGTCGAGGATGCCGAGATCGATGCTGGTCTTCTTATCGCGTTCGGTGTAAGAGAAGTCGACGGTGATGCGGCTGATGCCGGGCGGAACGGCGAAGGGAAGTTCACGATATGTCTGTGCGTCAGCGACGGTGACGGTGCCACGCAGGGTGATGTCAGGCGCGCGACCCTGCGGGACCTGAGCTGGAAGAGCGACACAGGCGAGCGACAAGAGGAGGAGGCCGGCAGGTGTGCGCCTGAAGAGGTGAGGCATGTGGAGCTCCGGAGCCGAGAGTACCGCGGCAAAGGTGGACGGGCCCGCCTGCGATGCGATGCAGGGCAGGCCCGGGGGTGCTGCGCTGTCCTAGAAGGATAGGCGAAGTGCGAGCTGCATCACGCGGGGATCACCGGCCAGTGAGGTGATCTGTCCGGCGGAGCCGCTGCTGAAGTTGTTGTTTGGCTGACCGAACTCCGTGGTGTTGGTGACGTTGAAGACCTCCCAGCGGAACTCGAGATTCGCCGTGTCGTGAAGAGGGAACTCGCGGAGGAGCGCGGCGTCAAAGACGTTGATGCCGGGACCACGCAGGGTATTGCGCCCGCTGTTGCCGATTACACCTGCCGCGGGAAGGGCAAAGGCATCGGAGAGCCCCGAAGACTTTGTCGTGCACTTTGAGTTCTTCGACGCATAGAACCAGCAGTCCGGGCTGCCGACAACGACCGGCGTCCCGATGCGGTTGACGGTTGCGGTGGCCGCGCCGTAAGGATCGAGCGCACTTGATAGGCTGCCGCCGTTGATCGTAAATGGGCGACCGTTGTAGAACGTGTACACCCCGGAGGTACGGAAGCCACCAAGGATATACCCAAGGACGCCTTCATGCATCAGGGTCTTGCCTCTGCCGAAGGGAAGCTCGTAGAGGTAGTTGAAGGAGACGCGGTTTGGGATGTCGAAGTCGCTGCGGCTGTACCAGCCGGCATAGTTGCGACCGTCTGGTGGTGCGCCCGAGTTGTTCTCGAGCTCCTGCGGAGCATTGTCGAGGCTATGAGAGTAGGTGTACGCGGCGCGGAGACTGAAACCGTTGCTGAAGCGGCGGGAGACGGTGGCTTCGAGGCCGTTGTAGTTCCCGAAGCCGATGGAGTTTTGATATTCGATGTAGCCGAAGTTTGGGAACGGCGAGATGTTGGTCGTGACGCCGTTGTTGAAGGTGGGCTGGTTGAGGTCGTTGAGTACGTCAAGGTGAGTGGACTTGGTGCCAACGTAGTTGATGTCCGCGGTGAAGCGGAGGGGCAGCTCGCGCTGAAACCCGATGCTCCACTGCTGAACGTTTGGCACCGGCTGGTGCGGGTTGACGGCGCGGATGTGGAAGGCCTGGAGTTGCGAGAGATTGAGGCTCGCGGGATCGACGAAGCCGGCAGGGAATCCGTTCTGCGCTACCAGGATTGGAGTCTTCGAGTTGCCGGCAACCGCGGGCGTCTTGTTGATGAGAAAGGGCGGATTGAGAGCGAGCTGGTTCTCTGAGCCGAAGCGCTCGAACAGGGAGTAGTAGTAGCCGTAGCCGCCGCGGACGATGGTCTTGTCGTCGATGGAGTAGGCGACGCCGAAGCGCGGACCGAAGTTCTTGTAGTTAGGTTGAACGAGGGACCGGCTCTGAAGGCCGCCGCTCTTTGCAAAGACGAGACCGCCTGCGCCGGCGTTGGCAGTGGGATCGAAGTTCGCCATCTGGTTCTTGCCTTCGAGGGCGGGCGTCGCGAACTCGTACCGAAGACCGAGGTTGAGAGTGAGCTTAGGTGTGACCTTCCAATCGTCCTGGGCGAAGCCGGAGATCATCCAGAGGCGCTGATCGACAAAGTGAACGTTGGAGAGCTGGGCCTGTTGAGCGTAGCCGAGAAGCCCGTCGGCGTAGGAGATGCCCGTGGCTCTCTTGTTGGCGTCGTTGATGCAACCGCCTGAAGATCCACCGCGCAGGCAGGTGAAGATGCCGGAGAAGCTGAGATCGCCTCGGGTGCTGGGCTCGTCCTGAAAGATGTTCCGCATAGGGGCGTAGAGGGTAGCCCCGAGCTTGAGCGAGTGGCGGCCGCGCGAGATCGAGAGCGCGTCGATGTACTGGAACTGTTGCGGCGCCTGCGATTTGGGCAGGAAGTCCGGCGAGCCGAGAAAGGTGAAGTTGGCGAATTGTGTCTGTGGGACGCCGCCTGCGGTTGCGGGATTGTTCGGGATGCCGGAGACATACTGATCGGCGGCGTTGAGGCCGAACGGGTCCTGCTCGGCGAGGGAGAGATTGCGGATGTAGCCGAAGTGGAAGTCGTTCAGAACGGTCGCTGAGAAGATGTGGGTCCAGCCAAGCACGCCGCTGTAGGCCTTAAGCTGTTGCCTTCCCTGCGAGGAGGATCCAGTGCCGTCGGCAATGCCTCCGTAGTTGCCGGGAATGAAGCGCGAGCGGTTGATGTAGGCGTACCGGACAAAGAGATTGTCGGCCTTGCCCGCAGTCCAATCGATGCGACCGTCGTAGGAGTCGTTGTTGTCGGTGATGAGAGGGCTTCGTATGTAGTTGTTGAGCTGTGTGCCGGGAATGTTTGGCTGCGGA
This sequence comes from uncultured Acidobacteriaceae bacterium, assembly GCA_963719405.1. Classification (GTDB taxonomy): domain Bacteria; phylum Acidobacteriota; class Terriglobia; order Terriglobales; family Acidobacteriaceae; genus Edaphobacter. The sequence continues at coordinate 1,423,802 of OY970381.1, read as the reverse complement.
AAGAGCGCCATGAGGGCGCTGACCGACTTGTCCAGGCGGCCGCCGGGGATTTTGTTGTTCGAGAAGGGCTGTCCGGTGAGCGGATCGTAGATGGTGTTGTAGCTGAGACCGTTGATGCCGGTTGCGGCAGCGGCAGCAGGGCTGAAGTCGCCAATGCGTTCGTTCGGCAGCGGAACGGTGGAGAGTCGAGTGACACCTTGCTTGATGCGTGTGCCCTCGTAGTCTAAGAAGAAGAACAGACGATTGCGGAGGATCGGACCGCTGACGTTTCCGCCGAACTGGTGCTGGTTGTTCTCGAGCTTGCGTGGGTTGGGCGCACGTTTGGTGAAGAAGTCGGTCGCATCGAAGTACTGGTTGCGCAGATACTCGAACGCGAGGCCGTGGAAGCGATTGGCGCCACTGATGGTGTTGACGGAGAGAGCGGCACCCGGGGCGCGGCCGAACTCAGCGGAGTACGGGCTTGTGACGATTGTGAACTGCTGAATGGTGTCCACGGACGGGTGCGCGGCCTGCGTGCTGAGTTCCTGGACGTTCTCGGAGATGGTGTTGTTGTCGATGCCATCAAGGATGAAGTTGTTCTGCAGCGAATGGACGCCATGGACGTTGAAGGAGCCGATTCGGCCTGAGCTGGTGGCGCCGCCCTGCTGCGTGAAGCGCGCGATCTGAACGCCCGCGACGGTGCGCAGCAGGTCGTCCCAGTTGCGCTGGTACAGCGGAGTTCCTTCGATCGTCTCCTTGCCGATCACGGTGCTGATGGAGGCGTCGTCAGGTGAGAGGGCAGTATCGGTCGTGCTCACGGTTACCGACTCCTTGGATCCTCCGACCGCCAGCGTAAAGTCGCGACGGCCTTTTTCAGCGCCGTTCAGTTGCACGTCCTCGTTGACGATCGAAAAGCCGGCGCTCTCGACCGTGACAGTATAAAAGCCGATGGGCAGCGCTTGGAAGTTGTAGTAGCCAGTCTCATCGGTTTCGTTGCTGCGGTTAAAGCCGGTGCTCTTGTTCAGGACGACGACGTGTGCGTGAGCGACGGTGGAGCCGGACGGGTCCGTTACCTGGCCCGTAAGGCTGGACGTGCTGATCTGCGCAACGAGCGGGGCCGAGATGGTAAACGCGACAAAGACCAGGGCATTGTGAAGAGAACTTCTGAGACGCAACATCGATGACCTCGCGAAAGGAAGATTCGGTAGAGGCGTTCCGGAGGGAACGCTGGAGAGAGGGACAGGTTTGTTCGATATGCCCAAGCAGACACGATTCGTGTGCCCTCTTCGTCAATGAACTGTGAAGGGCAGATGAATCCGAGTCGTGGAATCTTGTCGAACGATGGAGATGTAGAGCGCCGCCCGTCGCCGCGCTTCTAACGAGGGGCGATTGCGTGAGCGGCCGGGGGACGCAGCTCACGTGAGTTCTGCTGGAGGTAGACCGGGAGATCTTCGTACTGGTCGGTCGCAATGAAGTTCACGCCGGCCGCCACGGCGGCCTGCCAGCGTAGCTTCACAGCGGCCGATGAGCCGAAGTTGTAGCTCTGACCCCAACCCTGATCCTGTTCCGGCGAGAAGCCGTCGAGCGTGTAGAAGCGAATCCAGAAGCCCAGAGCGTGAGCGTGGTCGACCAGCGCGTGCAATCGAAGATCATCTGCTGCACTCCAGCCTCCGGCCATGTGCTGACCGCCTTCTTCCACGGTGTACCAGGAGCTGTTCCACCAACGCCGGTAGTTGGTTGGGCGTTCCGTCAGCAGGTCCTCGGGCCGGACTGTTACTGCCCAGTGCATCAGCTCGGTCTTTGGGAGCTTTGGAGGGGTGATGGTGTGAGCGGAGCCGAAGAGCCGAAGCTTCGCGCCCACCGGGACGTCATCGTAGAAGACCTTTTGCTGCTCGTCGGAGTCCTCTGTCACGACAAGCAGAGGCCGCTTCTGGATGGGTTGAAGCTGCGACGGATCTGAGCTCTTAGGAGCTGTCGAGAGCCAAGGCTCGTACTCTCCCAAGAGCTGCCAGACCGCCTTCAGCAGCTCCGGCCGGTTATCCTTGAAGTCGAAGTGGAGCACGACGATGGGCCAGGTTTCCGAGTGGTTTTGTGCGATGGCCCTCTCGACGACAGGTTGCACCTGATTGAAGAAGTACGCTCGCAGTGTGGGCTCAGCGCCCGTTGGCTGCGGAGTGTGGGATACGACTATGCGGCCAACACCTGTCGCGGGATCGACGTACCATGCGAGGTCCTGCTCGATCGAAACTGGAAAGCCGGAGCGAAGAGCGCGATTGATCCTGTCATTCCACTGGCCGTCGTAGGGATAGCAGTTGTGCGCGTCGAGCAGGGGCCTATTGTCGTTGAGAAATCCGAGCTGAGCTGCTGCCGGGGAGCTCTGAGCGAAGGCGGCAACGGACGTGAAGAAGACAATCGATGCGATCGCACTTTGCGAGCGACCGGGACGACGCAACGCAAGGAATCTCTGCTTAGGTCTCTGCATAGTCGAGCTGTACATCAGCTTATAGAGGTTACCGGCCGAAGATGACGGATGGATTAAGGAGCGTCTGTGACCTGTTGGGAGTAGATCCGAATGGCGCCAAGTGCATCGCGCATCCATGCAGGTCGCAAACAGGCTTACTTTATTCGTGTGGGCGGACCGGGACTCAGGCGAAGCAAAAGCAGCACTGCCACATCTAACAGCTTATGAGTTCATCAGGTGCTCCCGAGATCGAATCGCCTCCTTCCATCGGCTCAAACGGCCACTCCGTCCAGTTTCGATTTGAGAATACGTACGCGCGTCTCCCGGAGCGCTTTTATGCCCGGGTGAACCCGACGCCCGTGGCGGCCCCGCGATTGCTTAAGGTAAACCGGGATCTGGCCAGGAGTCTTGGGTTGAATCCGGACGAATTAGAGAGCACCAAAGGCGTAGAGATCCTGGCGGGAAATTCCTTAGCGGAAGGAGCCGAGCCCCTGGCGCTTGCCTATGCCGGGCACCAGTTCGGGTACTTCGTGCCTCAGCTCGGCGATGGCCGGGCCAACCTTCTGGGCGAGGTGATCGGAGATGGCGGCGAGCGATTCGATATACAACTGAAGGGATCTGGACGCACCCCTTTCTCAAGAAACGGCGACGGCAGAGCCACGCTAGGTCCGGTGCTGCGCGAGTACATCGTGAGCGAGGCGATGGCCGCTTTGGGCGTTCCGACCACCCGAGCTCTGGCCGCGGTGACCACGGGTGAACGAGTCTTTCGAGATGCAGTCCTGCCGGGCGCCGTGCTGACACGGGTCGCAAGCAGCCATTTACGCGTGGGCACATTTCAGTATTTCGCAGCGCGAGGCGACACGGAGGGTCTGCGGATATTGGCGGACTATGCCATCGCTCGCCATTACCCTGAAGCAGCGAAGGCGCCTCTGCCGTACCGAGCTCTGCTGGATGGGGTGATTACTCGGCAGGCACATCTGGTCGCACAGTGGATGCTCCTTGGCTTCATCCATGGCGTGATGAACACCGACAATACCTCTATCTCGGGCGAGACGATCGACTATGGCCCTTGTGCGTTCATGGAGGCATACGATCCGGCGACGGTGTTTAGTTCCATCGATCACCAGGGGCGCTATGCGTACGGCAATCAGGCGCGTGCCGCACTCTGGAATCTGACACGTCTTGCCGAGGCGATGCTGCCCATTCTGAGGCATTCGAACGAAAGCGAAGAGGCTGCGGTGGCCTCGGCGAACGAAGCGCTCGCCGCCTTTGATCCACAGTTCACGGCAGCTCGGGGTGCCGGTCTTCGCCGCAAGCTTGGGCTGCTTAGCGAGCGGGAGGGCGACGTCGCACTGGCTGAGGATCTGCTCGAGCGCATGTCAGCGAACCATGCCGACTACACCTTGACCTTCCGTGGACTGTGCGACGCTGTGGCCGGACCGGAAGGGTCCCCCGCGGTGCGCGCGTTGTTCGCGGATCCGAGCGCATACGACACATGGGCGGCGAGATGGCAGCGGCGTATGGAAGAAAGAGCCCATTCCAAAGCAGGCCCGGGCAGCGGCCATGCGGAATGTGAGTCCGGCTTTTATCCCTCGCAACCATATGGTGGAGGCGGCGCTCGATGCGGCTATCGAGCAGCAGGACCTGCAGCCGTTCGAGGCACTGCTGGACGTTGTGTCACACCCTTACGAGGATAGGCCCGGCTTTGAGCGGTATGCGCGGCCGGCATGCGCCGACGAGCGCGTAAGTCAAACCTTTTGCGGGACGTGACCGGCCAGGAGCTTTCCTCCGTGGCGCCTTGGCTAGAAGAAGGTTTGAACGTAATCGACGACGCGGTAGTTGTCATCCAGTAAAGGAAGTGATCGCCACTTATCGAACGTCAGGCATGGATGCGAGATGTCGAATCCAATCATGTCCCCAACCTGCACGTCGTCCGTAGAGGCGATCTGAAGATACGCGTGCTGGTCCATCAACCTGGTCACTGACCAGTTCGGCGGGGCTTGACGGGGCTTGCTTTCACCTGGCCTGAAGCGAGACGCAGGCAGCGGCATGCCTGCATCAAAGGCTGCGTCCCGCTTGCCGAGACCGATGATGGCAAGATTCGGCTCTGGGACGGACTGGACATAGGCCCAAACCTGCAGGGCAGGCGCGAGACCACCGTGCATTTGCCTGGCGACAGGGTTTCGTCGCAGGATGTCCTCCTGCGCGCGGCGATATGCTCCTACATCGTGGGTCAGATAGCAGCCGGGTCGAAGGACGAGATCCACAGCGTCCCCAAAGCCTGCAGCGGCGAAACTCTCCGCGACGACGTCATACCAGGCCGATCCGGCTCCCGAAAGCAAGGCAGGCTGCCGTTCGAACCGCCCCTCAGACAAGAGTGTTCGCGTCAGTACGATCGCTCGATCGAGGAAGCTTCGGACAGCACCTTCCTCATCGACCACACCCTCATAGATCTCAACGCCACCCAGGAGAACAGTGCTGTTGGTACCGTCCAACGCCTGCAGCACGGAAGCAAGCTGCGCTTCAGTGCGTACGCCGCTGCGGCCACCAGGTACACCGAGCTCCAGCAGGACGCGGATCTGCTGACCTCGTGCAGAGAAGAACGCCGCCATCTTGTTTACCTGCTGCACGGAATCAACTAAACAGTAGAACTCGAAGGTCGGATCGGCGAGCAGGTGGGAGATGATCTCCATGTTGGCCTTGCCTATGAGCTGATTGGCCATCAGAACACGACCGATTCCGTGTGCATGCGCCACGCGGGTCTGCTGCGCAGTTGCGAGAGTGATACCCCACGCGCCGGTCTCGATCTGCAAATGGAAGAGTCCGGGCGCCATCGTCGTCTTTCCATGGGGCGCCAGCTTCAAACCATATGTGCGGATGAACCTTTGCATCCAGTCGGCATTCCGCAGAAGTTGGGATTGATACAGAACGGCCACGGGCAACGAGAGGTCCTCGGCTAAAAGACTCCAGCCCTGGCCGATGATGGAGTTGGACTGGATCGGTTCGACAAGCCAGCCGAGACCTTTGTCGAGTGGCTTCAGGGGGAAGTTGTCACGGACCTCGGCGAACGGGAGGATCTTTCCATCTTTCACTGAGTGACTCCCTTTAGTGCTTTTTCCTATCAAATACCCAGCAGAGCTGCATACCGAGAGCGGTCATGTTTGGAGACCTCCCAAAGCTGCTCACGAGATCGTCTCCAGCGTATACCTTGTAGGAACCAACATGCCGGCCTGCGACTTACTCATCCGAAATGCAAATGTTGTCGACGGAAGTGGCAGCCCCACCTTCGTCGCGGACGTGGCCGTTATCGCAGGCCGCATCTCCGACATAGGCCTGTCGCTCCCTATGACAGCACATACGGATATCGACGCCTCCGGGCTTACTCTTGCGCCCGGTTTCATTGACGTTCATACGCACGATGACATGAGCGTAATTTGCGCGCCGGAGATGACGCCCAAGCTGTCTCAGGGGATCACGACGGTTATCGTAGGCAACTGCGGGATTAGCGCGGCGCCTGTACGTTTGAAGGGTGAGCTGCCCGAACCGATGAACCTGCTGGGCGACTCCTCTATGTTCCGCTACGGAACCTTTCAAGGCTATGTTGACGCGGTCCGGGCATCCGAACCCGCAGTGAATGTAGCTGCGCTTGTAGGACACACCTCGCTTCGCAGCAATCACATGGATCGACTCGATCGCGCGGCAAGTGAGAGCGAGATCTTGGCAATGCGCGCCCAGCTTCAGGAGGCACTGGATGCGGGCGCGCTGGGACTCAGCACGGGGCTGGCGTACATGTCCGCGATTGCGGCCTCAAGGGAAGAGGTCATCGCCCTTGCCGAGCCGCTTGCGGCGGCTGGGGCGCTGTACGTGACGCATATGCGAAGCGAGACAGAGGCGATTCTTGAGGCCATGGATGAGGCATTCACGATAGGGCGAGCTACTAACTCCCCGGTCATTGTGTCGCACCTGAAGTGCGCGGGAGTAGCAAATTGGGGACGCAGTGAAGAGGTGCTTGAGGCTCTTGAAGAGGCGCGTTCTGCCCAGGACGTTGGTTGCGATTGTTATCCGTACTCCGCTGGATCCAGCACGCTTGACCTCCGGCAGGTGGACTCCCGAGTCACCATCACGATTACCTGGAGCACACCGCACCCCGAGCTTGCGGGGAGATCGCTCAGCGAAATCGCTGACATCTGGGGTGTGGAACAGATCGAAGCTGCGCGGCGGCTGCAACCGGCTGGTGCGATCTACCACAGCATTGCAGAGTCGGATATGCGTCGTATTCTGGCTCACCCTGCAACCATGATTGGATCGGACGGGCTGCCAAATGATCCTCGTCCTCACCCGCGCTTATGGGGAACGTTTCCGCGCGTTCTGGGCCACTACTGCCGTGACGAGAAGCTCTTCCCCTTGGAAGAGGCCGTGCACAAGATGACTGGACTTTCGGCCCGTCGATTCAGGCTGGAGGGTCGTGGTTTGATTCGGACGGGCTATGCGGCCGACCTGGTGCTCTTCGACGCGGGCAGGATTCGCGACGGCGCGACCTATGCTGATCCGACGCTTCCATCAGAGGGCATCGCTGCGGTCTGGGTCAACGGTGTGCTCTCCCATGGTGCAAGTGGCCCGACCGGTCCGCGCGCGGGGCGGTTTCTTCCGCGCGGAAGCGGGCACCGACATGCGCCGCTAGCGACCTTGTTCTAAGGTTCATGGAGGAGACGAGGATGACGATCAAACGATATGGCGCAGAAGGTGGCGAGGGCAGCGGCGGGCAGCATCTTCCGTTTGCACGTGCAACGGAAGCGGATGGCTGGCTGTATGTGTCGGGCCAGGTGCCGATGGTTGGCGGGGAGCTTGTGAGCGGGGGCATCGTCGCGCAGTCGCAGCAAGCAATTCGCAACGTGCTCGACATTCTGCAGGAGGCGAGCTACGGCCCAGAGCATGTCGTGCGCTGCGGCGTCTGGCTGGAGGACGCACGCGATTTCGCATCGTTCAATGCCGTGTTTCGGGAGTTCTTCGGCGCACATCCGCCAGCGAGGGCGTGTGTTGTCTCCAGCATGGTCGTCGATTGCAAGGTGGAGATCGACTGCATCGCATACAAGGCTCGCGCGGTCTGATCAGGCGCAACGCTCATCGCATAACCTGCATGGAGGGAGTCAAAGACTACGCCAGTGATCGATCCGCACAGCCTCTTCCTGCTCATCGCTGCCCTCTGCTCAGTGCTTGCGCTGATCGTCCTGGTTGCGGTTTGCAAACTGAACGCCTTCATCACCCTCCTCGTGGTCTCCCTCGCTCTAGGTGTGATTGCGGGAATGCCCGCTGCCGGAGTCGTGAAGTCTTTTGAAGCCGGTATGGGTGGGACGCTTGGACACATCGCCATTGTGGTCGGCCTGGGTACGATGCTGGGGAAGATGATGGCTGAATCGGGGGGCGCCGACCGGATTGCAGACACGCTGCTCGCGGTCTTCGGAGAGCGAAACATCCATTGGGCGATGGTCACGATCGGGCTTATTGTGGGGCTGCCCGCCTTCTTTGAAGTCGGCTTTGTGCTGCTCATCCCGATCGCCTACACGGCTGCGCGAAAGACAGGTAAGTCCATGCTGGTGGTTGGGCTGCCGATGCTCGCGGGCCTCTCTGTGGATCATGCGCTGATCCCGCCGCACCCAGCGGCGCTGCTGGCCGTCAACATCTACCATGCGGATGTAGGTCGCACGATCCTGTATGCGTTGCTGATCGGCATACCCGCGGCGATTCTTGCCGGACCTGTGTTCTCCCTTTGGCTGGCGCCGCGCATGCGCTTGGCTGCAAGCAACCCGATGGCCGAGCAACTTACCGAACGTGATCCGAAACACGTGCCGCCCAGCTTCGGCGTCACCCTAGGCACGATTCTTCTTCCGGTCGCGCTCATGCTTATGGGGAGTTTCGCGGGCGCCACATCTTCGCGTACGGACCAGGGCGAAGTTTCGATCCTTGCCATTCTGCGCTTCCTTGGCAATGACGACATCGCATTGCTGATCGGCGTACTCGTCAGCTTTGTGACCCTAGGACGGATGCGCGGTTTTACGCGGGAGGCCATCTTGCGGTTCAGCAACGACTGTCTCGCGCCAACCGCCGCCATCACTCTGCTCGTCGGGGCGGGTGGGGGTTTCGGTCGGGTACTTATGGACAGCGGCGTTGCGAAGGCTCTGGTTGCCCTTGCGTCCAGCACTCATATGCCGGTGCTTGTCTTTGCATGGACACTGGCAGCGCTGCTGCGTCTCGCGACGGGGTCAGCCACGGTCGCGATGACAACGGCAGCAGGCATTATTGCGCCCATCGCCCTCCATAGTCAGCACGTGAACCCGGCACTGTTGGCTATCGCGACTGGCGCAGGTTCAGTGATCTTCTCGCACGTGAATGATGGGGGCTTCTGGCTTGTAAAGGAGTACTTCAATATGACCGTCTCGCAGACGCTGAAGAGCTGGTCCGTTTGCGAGACGATTCTTTCCGTCTCCGGACTGCTGCTCTGCCTCGGCATCGCTCACCTGGTCTGAGCAGCCTAGGGGGTGGTTTGAGGTGCGATGCGTTGACAAGATGGTGGTGCTCCGGGGATCGTAACGAAGGGAACACACGAAGATCGTCTCCGGGGGTAAGAGCATGGGAATACTACCTTCATTCAGGTTAGATGGGCAGGTCGCTCTGGTCACTGGAGCGGCTCGCGGACTCGGACGGGCGATCTCGTTGGCGTTGGCGGAAGCCGGTGCAAGCGTTGCGCTTGGTCTGCGGGACGTGACGCAGGACGCGGGCCTTGTGGCGGAGATAACGGGTTTGGGGCGGACCGCGCTGCCATTGCAGATGGACATGCGCAATCTCAACCAGGTTCGCGGGGCCGTGAACGAGGCCGCCGCTCACTTCGGAAGGCTGGATATTCTCGTCAACAACACAGGCATCGCGCCCACAAATCTCGCGATAGACGTTTGCGAGGAGGACTTCGACCGGACACTGGCGATCAATCTGAAGGGCACATTCTTCGCTTGCCAAGCTGCGGCGCATGTCATGATCCGCCAGGGAGGCGGGCGCATCGTCAACATGAGCTCGCAGGCGGGCTTTGTAGCGCTTCCAACGGAGTCGGTCTACTGTATGACCAAGTCGGGAATTGCGCATCTCACGAAGTGTCTCGCCATTGAATGGGGACAGTACAACATCAACGTGAACGCCGTTGCACCCACGTTTATCCATACGCCGGGAACGGAGCCGGCGCTGTCATCGCCGGAGTTTCGAGCGGAGACAATCAGCAAGGTCGCGGCGCTGCACAGGATCGGAGAGCCGTCTGAGGTGGCCGGAGCGGTAGTTTTTCTGGCGTCGTCTGCCGCGTCACTGATCACTGGCCATACCATGCTGATCGACGGAGGCTGGACCGCAGTCTAGAGGCGCAGTTGACGACGGGAGGAGCACTGGGCAAATGAGTATGGAAACGATCTCGTACATGGGTCTGCCGAACTGCATCAGGGTTTCGAACGGCAGAATCGACATCATCGCTACGACCGAAGTCGGTCCACGCATCCTCTTCTATGGGCCGACGGGCGGCGAGAACGTGTTCGCTCATTTTCCGGAGAGCTCAAAGACGACAGCATTGGGAACGTGGAAGCCGTATGGAGGGCATCGCCTCTGGGTCTGGCCCGAGATCTTCCCAGCCACATACGCACCCGACAATGATCCCATCGAACATTGGAGGGAGGGTGACCTGGGCCTGCTGCTCCGCCAGCCGATCGATGCAGCTGGAATGCAGAAGGAGATGCATATCACGGTCTCAGCGACTGGGACTTCCGTGCGCCTCGAACAGACCGTTACAAGTCATACTCTCTGGCCGGTTGAGATTGCCGCCTGGGCAATAAGTGTCGTGCGATGTGGCACGTCCATCATCCCGCGGGTGCCCTTCCAGACGCATGACGACTATGTTCCCGTAACGCAACCGCTTGCCCTGTGCGCCTTTACCGATCTGCAGGATGCGCGCTTCACGCTTGGCCTGAAATACCTTCTTCTGCGCGCCGATCCATCGCGTTTGGGCTCCCAGAAGATCGGCCTGCGCAACAAGCAGGAATGGTGCGCCCACCTGGTGAACAACACCTTGTTCGTCAAGCGTTTCTCGCACGATGAACAAGCCACGTATCCGGATTACGGTGTGAATACCGAGGTCTACGTAGAAGGTAGCTTCCAAGAGTTGGAGCTGCTCGGACCCCGCCGCGTCGTCCCTCCGGGGGAGTCGCTGACCTTCTCTGAGGAGTGGCATCTATTCGAGGGAGTTGAGGTAGATGCGTCAAGCACGGATCTCTCCCTGCTTGACGCATCTATATCGGCCAAGATCAAAACCCTGTTCTGAATTGCAAGAGCTGCTTCTGCTCGTTGAGGAAGACAAGCAGCATCAACTGAAAGGCGTCACGACAACGAAAGCCACGCGGCTCCAACAGAGGCACATGGTGGCTGACTGATCAGAACAGAGTCTGCCAACCGCCTCTTTAGCCCTCTGCCTCATCTGCCGATGCCTTCGTTGTAGCCACGGTCCAGTTTGGATCCCCGACCTTGAACCGGGCGAAACGGCGAACCGAGATATTCTCACCCAGCTTGCCTACCTTGGTTGCAATCAGTTGTGAGATTGTCTGGGTCTGTTCCTTGATGAAGGGCTGATCGAGAAGGCAGACCTCCTCATAGAACTTGGCCATCTTGCCCTCGACGATCTTCTCGATCACTGGAGCCGGCTTGCCGGTCGCAGCAGCTTGAGAGCGGTAGATGTCCTTCTCGCGTGCGAGGTCCGCGTCGGTAACGTCCTCTTTGCGGACGTAGCGCGGGTCGGTGGCAGCGATATGCATGGCGACATCACGCAGGAGCGACTGGAAGTCCTCTGTTCGAGCGACGAAGTCAGACTCGCAGTTCAGCTCGAGCAGAACGCCGATCTTTCCGCCCGCGTGGATATAGGTGCCAACCGCACCCTCGTTGGTAGAGCGCGAGGCCTTCTTCGCAGCCGACGCCATACCGCGCTTGCGGAGAACGACGAAGGCCTGTTCCATGTCGCCTTTCGTCTCCTGGAGAGCCTTAAGGCAATCGCCCATCGGCGCGCCTGACTTATCGCGCAGTTCCTTGACCAGCTTGGCATCCACCTTGTTCGTTTCAGTCGCAGTGCTCATGTTCTCAGTATCCTTCTTGTTTGCTGTTTCTTTGTAAATCGTCCGCTTACGCAGAAAGAGCGTGGCGTCCCGCCTGGGCCGCCACGCTCTCAGTATCTGGCTGAGTGTAGGTGGCTACCTATGCGCCCGTCTCGGCAACGACCGGCTCCGGCTCATCGGCGGCGGCAGCTGCGGGAGCCTTGCGGATGTTGCCGCCAAGCACAGCCTCGAGGTCGACATTCTCGTCATCCTCTGCGGAAGCCGATGCTGTACCGGCCGACTCCTGAGCTACGGCCGTCACGGCGTCACCCTCTTCACCGACGTGCTCAGGTGCTGTCTCGGTCTGCTGCACATCCGCATACTCCTGTGCGAACGCCTTATCCGAGACCATCTGGACGCCTTCAGCTGCCGAGTCCGCGATCTTTGTCGTGAACAGACGGATTGCGCGAAGCGCGTCATCGTTGCCCGGAATAACGTAGTCCACTACCGTCGGGTCGCAGTTGGTGTCGACAACCGCCACAACGGGGATGCCGAGTTTGCGGGCCTCGGCCACGGCGATAGCCTCATTGTTTGAATCGATCACGAAGATCGCGTCGGGAAGACGCTTCATGCTCTTGATACCTGAAAGGTTAGTGCTAAGACCCTTGCGCTCGCGCTCCAGCTTGATGACTTCCTTCTTCGTCAACAGCTCATAGCGGCCGTCGGTCGACATATCGTCGAGCTCCTGGAGACGCTTCACCGACTTCTGTACGGTGACCCAGTTCGTCAGCAGACCACCCAGCCAGCGGCTGTTGATGTACGGCATACCTGCACGAGTCGCCTCTTCGGCGACGGCATCCTGCGCCTGACGCTTTGTACCCACGAAGAGGATCAGCTTGCCTGTTGAGGTGAGATCGGTGACGAACTTTGACGCATCCTTGAACATCTTCAGCGTCTTCTGCAGGTCGATGATGTAAATGCCGTTGCGCTCTCCGAAGATGTATTCCTTCATCTTGGGGTTCCAGCGCTTTGTCTGATGCCCGAAGTGAACACCCGCCTCGAGCAGCTCCTTCATCGTGATGTTTGCCAATTGAACTCCTTGAACGCATCCACGGCTATCGATCTGGTGCCGGGATTGAATGCCTGTCAACCACGTGACGCGGTCGACAGGAAATTTGACTCCTTACCTCAGGCTGTCCTTCTCCCAAGGCTTTTGCCGCGGATGCCGGAGCAGCGCCCCGGCATCCGCGAAACCAAATTCGAGAAACTAGCGCTTGGAGAACTGGAAGCGTGCACGTGCACCCTTCTGGCCGTACTTCTTGCGCTCCTTGCCACGCGAATCGCGAGTGACAAGACCTTCAGACTTCAATGCCTTCCGCAGCTCAGGGTTAAACTCCATTAGCGCGCGGGCAATGCCGAGCTTCACAGCATCCGCCTGACCCATGACGCCGCCACCCTTAACGGTCGTCATCACGTCGAATGTCTCGCCGATGTCCTGTATACCGAGAGAGCGTTTGGCCGCAGCACGCTGCTGGGCGGTCACGAAATAAACATCGACATCCTTCTTGTTGACCGTGAAGTTGCCGCTCCCCGGACGCAAAAACACTCTCGCAATGCTCGACTTGCGACGTCCGGTGCCATAGTACTGAATCAGATCCGCCATGCTGCTCCTCTGAACTTAGAAACTAAGAAATGCTTTACGCGACCACTTCCATCGGCTGCGGCTGCTGCGCAATATGCGGATGATCGCCGCCCTTATACACCTTCAGCTTGGTTGCCATCTGTCGACCGAGCTTGGACTTCGGCAGCATGCCCTTCACGGCCTCCTCGACGATCTTCTCGGGGCGACGGGCAAGCAGCTTCACAAACGACTCTTCGCGCAGACCACCAGGGAAGCCCGTGTAGCGCCGATACATCTTCTGCTCAGCCTTGAGGCCCGTAAGAACGATCTTTTCGGCGTTGACGATCACAACATGATCGCCCATATCGATATAGGGGGTGTAGAGCGGATTCAGCTTGCCGGCAAGAACGCTCGCCGCATGAGTTGCCAGACGGCCCAGAGTCTTACCGCTGGCGTCAAGAACGAACCATTTACGGCTGATATCTTTGCCGCTCGGGATGGTGGTAGACATAGTTGCTGCTCCCTCGAATACTTGAATCAATGCTCAAAAAGCGAGACACAAGCGCTTGCGGCTTGCGTCGAAAGATCGGGATCCACGTGAAATCCGCAGCTGAGCAAGCTCCGGATCCAGCTCCCGGAAAGAGATGCCCCAATCACGTGGGTTTCGCGCATAAGCCCTGATCGTGGCTTGTAAGGTGGGTGTTTCGGGCTGCGGGAGACCTATGCCGCCCGCCTGAATCCACCACTTGCGTCTCGGCATCCCATTCGTCCGTGACAGCACTTACACAGGCGTAGAGACGCGAAACTGCGCGAGCTTTGATCTTATCGGAGGAGTTTTGCTGAAGTCAAGCGATACCCGCGGGTGTTAATGACTCCGTCTTCAGCAGCGTGACGAAGGGCGGGAGGTCGATAAGACACAGGGAATCTTCGACGCCTAGGGTCTGCTCGCAGGCTTGTTGAGCGCATCTCCGGAGAGGGGGTGCATCAGCATGCGAGCACAACCCATCAGGAGCCAACCGTACCCTAGAAGCAGACAAATCTGTATGAAAAGGAAAAGGATGGCCGAACGGTCCCAATGAAGAAGGCCGAGGTGCAGCTCCGGTGCACCCTCCTGGGAGAGCAGCGTTGCCCAATAGCTTTTCTCCACTAAAGCAACGATTCCGAACAGCGCGAAGATGACGCGAGCACGAAAGTCCAGCTTCGAGACAAGGATGCAGAGCGGAAACAGGATCAACAGCAGGTATGGCGACCAGGACTTGTTGGCAAAGGTGACCAGTACCATCGTCGATGTAGCGACTCCCCAGAGGATGGGCCCGATGCGGGACGGCCCCGACGTCGCTCGGGTTGCCCGCCAGACCGCAGCGTAGGTCCCGCAAAGAATCAGGAGCATGATCGCGTCCCAGAACCGGACTGACAGGTCGAGCCCAGTTACAGCTTCGATGAGAAATGGAAGCGTGCCGGACGACTTGAGCGGTCCCTCGATCGCCAAAGGCTGCAGCACGGGAAGGTGCAATGCGGCAAAACCCCCGTAACCGGCGCTCGCAACCGCAAGAAAACCTAGAGTCCAGGACCAACGCCGCCTCAGACCGACGAAGAAAGCCGGGGCATAGAAGATTGGGATCAGCTTCACCATTACGGCTGCAAGCGCGGTCAACATTCCCGAAAGAAGAACCTCTGATCGCATCGCCATCCAAAGCGAGATCAGAACGAGTAATGCGACGAGAACGTTGTCCTGTCCGTCCAGCGCGACAAACTGCATGCTGATGGCGCTGGTCAGGTACAACACGGATGCGACCCGCAGTTCCCGTTCCGAGAACAACTTCTCTCCAAATCGCAGCCAAACGTAGACGAGCAACGACTCGGTGAGGATGGCAAAGAGAATCAGCGCCAGAGGTGAGTTCCAAGCCAGAAGTGCGGCTCCGTCGACGAAGCTGTGGAGAGGAGCGTAGCTGGATCCGAAGTCACGGTAGGGAAGTGCGCCGTGAAGCACGGCGGAGGCTTCCGGGAAGTAAAACCCTGGGACGTCTCCGCGGGGCGCGATCTTCAGGACCAGAAACACCAGAACGAAGATCGCTAGACGACTGAACAGGAAGATGCTGGAGAGAAGGTTTCGGAAGGCGACACTTGTCGGTCGATGGATGCAACCTAACGAAGGCAGTGTGACACCGGCAAGCGCCGCGACTCCGCCGAGGGCCAGGCGCGCCTCCAAGGTCTGAACGCCTGTCATCCCACTCCCTTCACAGCTGGCAAAATTTGTGACCTCGCTTTGAACCCCGGCCCACGTCTTCAGCTTACCGTGCTAGTGCTCCAGCTGCGCCACACTCGGCTGCTGCCCGAGCCTGGTCCGCAGGAGCTTCGGCGTGGGCTTGCGCCTTCGTAGGTGCCGGCCCTGGCGTCCATCAGCTGGATCCAGACGATAAAGAATGAGCAGGTTGCGATCGGGATCATCCATGGCTGGGAAGGCTGCAATGCGCTCCAGATGGTAGATAGGCGTTAGAGCATCCATCTTGTCGTCGTCGACCTGATTCCAGCTGACGTACCATCCCGGTCGATAGGTGGCGACGCGTTGCTCAAGTTCCATGGTCCCGAAGTCATCACAGATGGAGGGGATGCCGGTCATGAGGGATAGATCGGATCCACTGATCGAAAGCACCAGCGGACTATGCGCTGGATCGGCCTTTACGATGTTCCGAATGCGTTCTGCCGCATTCACGAAGGTGTACTCGGGATGGCTGACGAAGCTTATTGTCTTTTGCGCATCGGTCACGGCAATTGCGAGAAGAACGCCGGCCATTCCCAATAGCGCCGCGCGACCGGCTAAGCCTTCGGTCCATCGAGCTATGCCATCGAGAACCTTCGGAACGAGCATGGTGAGCGGGACGGCGACGACAAGATAGTACCGGGGCTGAAAATTGTCATGGTAAGCGAGAAAAGCGGCATATCCACCCGCCCACAGAAGGAGGCAGACCGTGAGCGGGTCACGGAGAAGCAGGCGCCACCGCAGTAAAGCGACAGCTGCCATCAGCAGGGCCAGGGGGAACATCACGGGCCCGATCCACATACCATCCCTGACTGTATCTACGATGACCTGCCAGAAGTTGCCGGCTGTGATCCCTGTGTAGGCGTTCGCGCTGAAGAGGTACTTATAGTCGCTGAGAAAATGCGCCCGAACTACCAAACCGTAGTAGGCCAGCCAGAGGGCGCCTCCGATCGCCAATGGAACTGCACTGAGGCGCATCATCGTTCGCCAGTTGTAATCTGCTCGTGCCCACAGCATCCAGATCACGGCGGGGAAGAGGAAGACGGCGGTGGTCTTGGTCAGGACCATCGTGGGCAGAAGAACACCCAGTGTAACGAGGGGAAGGAGATAGCGCCCGCGGGAGGAAGCTTTCGGATCCACTGCGGAGGCGGTCGTGAGGGCCAGAAGTGTAAGGAGAACAAGGAGCGGTTCGAGGATCGCCATCCGCGTAAACGCGTAGCAGAAAGGGCTAATGGAGAGCAGAAGGACGGCAGCGGATGGCGCCAGAGACTCGCCTTGCCGACGACCGGTCCAACGTCCCATCAGTATGTATGCGGCAATCAGGCTGAACCCGAAGACAGCTACCGTCAGCGCTCGAGCAGCGACAATGCCGACCCCCGAGAATCGAAATACCGCCGCTTCAAGCAGAGGCCACACCGGAAGCGCCGCAGCGGGATTGAAGTCGCCGGGAACATACCATCTCCCGAGCTGAAAGTGACGGATCGCGGCGTCACCATACCAGCCTTCATCCGTGTATTTAGCCCAGTCCATCCAGGGCGAATTGTTCGGGAAGTCGGCCTTGAGATGTACAAAGTGCAGACAGAAGAAGAGCGCTGCCGCCGTGAGCAGCAGGATCTCGAAGACACGGGTAGCGGTCGGAGAGTTCCAACCAGGTCGCCATGCATCGTGCGACCTCAGCCCACTCCTGTCCGTGTCTCTTTTCGCATCTTCGACGACAAGACCTGCCATCGCAATCTCCAAGATAATGGATGTTTCAAGTGAGCGTCAGGGTTTCCAACGAAGCTCACATCGTGGTCTCACTCGTACGAGAGGGCGTCAATGGGGTCTTTGCGAGCCGCTTTGATTGCCGGGTAGAAGGCCCCCAGCATGGCTCCGGCAAACGCGATTGCCACTGCGGATCCTACCCATTGCGGCGTTACTTCAAAATCGAGCTTCGGCAATCGCGAGTGGAAGATGGCCTTCATCAAAAACGTCGTTCCAACGCCAAGCACAATGCCCGTCAATGCCAGCAAACCAGTCTCCCACAAGACGACTGACACGATGTACATGCGGGAGGCGCCCAGCGACTTCAGAACGCCGATCTCTCGAGTACGTTCCATGACCGCGGTATACATGGACTGGAATATCACCAGAAATCCAATGATCACGGCGATTCCAATCACGATGCGAAGTGCGATATTGAAGCCCGGAAGCCGGTCCGGAGTCATAAGGCTCAACCATTCGTCGAGTGTCTGGACGTCATACTGTTGCATTCCCGGAGTGGAGAGGATCTCCTGCTTGACCAGCTTCTGGTTCTTGATGTCGTCGGTCTTCACGTAGAAGGCGCTCGCCTTGCCCGGGTTATTCGTGATCTCCCCCATGGTCTGAATCGGGATAAACTTCCGGCCGCCCTTGCCATGTTCCACAATGCCGCAGATCCGAAAGGTATGACGCAGAATCTCCAAGGTATCGCCGACCTTGTAGCCCTTTCCGGATGCAGAGAAGTAATCGTCAACGATCACATCGTCAGGACCGACGAAAGGCCGCCCCTCCACGAAGACGAACGGTTTCAAGGCGTTGTAGGACTTGAAGTCGATTCCATAGATGTTCTCGAGCGCAGTGCCTGCTGTCAGCTGGATATTTACCGGGGAGGCCACAGCGATGTGCGGTAAGCCTGCGAGTACGTCGGCCACTTTCACGGAGGTAGCGGCCGAACTGAGTGCGGCGAAGTTATTGGTGCTGCTTGGACGGACGAACATGTCGAGACCGATACCGCTCGTCCGAGTCTTCGATCCGTTCAACATCCCGAGCATGATTCCCGCAATCGACAGAATCATAATGACTTCGATAGCCACGGCGAAGGCGCTGATTGTCGAGCGCAATGGGCGATAGACGAGGTTGCCGACAACTAATTTATTCATCTCTTACCAGTGTAAGGTAGACGTCCCCGTGATCTTCAGGCGCCCGCCTCAGAGCTCTCCAAGGTAGAGACTCGCGGAGGAAGGCTTTTCACGTTCGTCTTGATGAAACGATTTCTCCCGCCTGGGCCGGAGAACAGCGTTCCAAGATGAGGCATGACGTACGCTCCGGTGATAGCGGCGAAGATTATCGCGAATGCGCCGTATCCCATCATGTAAATGCAGCCATCCAGCATGCCCTCAGGCGCAGCGTGGGCAAACATTGTCATCGCAAGGAGGCCCCAGGGCGACTTGCGCACATCTCCGCAAAGGGAGTCGAACCACGTAAACGCCATCATCCAGATCACGGGTGCGAGTGCCAGAACTCCGGGCCACTTTGCCAGGCGATAGGCCTCGGCGGTGGGGCTGTAGGAAATGCCAGTACTGACGTCTTCCTCGTCCAAGGGGTTAATCGTCTCGTGTGAGAACACGTTGCCCCATCCAACCTCAGGCTTGTTGGGCCAAAAGGCGTGTGGCACCAGATTTTCGAAGTCGGCGATTATTGGATAGATGCCGAAAGGTCCAAGGCGCTCCGTCGCCTCGATGAGCATGCTATCCGGGTACATCATCTGCAGTCGGTCGAAGAAACCCTGCGGAGAGCTGAAGTATCCGCTCTTTGACTCCGCAACAGAGGCCCGCTGATCTTCAAGGTAACGCTCGCGTACGGTTCCGAGGTCAGAGAGCAGCTTCATTGAGACATTGACGTTTCCCGCGACGGTGGTGGTCAGGAGGGATCTTCCGTACTGCGCGTATGGCACCATGAAGCGGAACATGAAGATCAGCACAAGGATGCCGCCGACCACCTGAGCTTTGGAAGCGCGGTATCGTTGCGCTCCGGCAGCCAAGACCCAGCAGACAAGGGGGGTGAACATCGCCTGCTTTGAGAAGCTGAGGAGACCGCCGTTAACCCACACCACGATCGTAGCGGCGAATGCGGGGAAGTTGACGCTGCTCCGCCCGCCCGTTCTTCGAATCTGAGAGGTAACTCCCAGAAGGATGGCCAGTTCGTTGAAGCGATTGACCTGAGCCAGGGCGCTGAAGAAACTGCCGTTCTGGTGAGGGATGTACTGCCCCAGAACGTAGATAGAAACGCCGAAGATGAGGCATCCGGTCGATGCGGCTTGCATGTTGTTCATCGTGGCCAGCCCCTCGAGCAGAGGGCGTCTCCTCGTGAACCTTCGGCTAACCATTACCGCGAGCAGCATTGCGCAGATGCCGCCCAGGTAGACCTGAATGGTTAACCGGGCCTCGTATAGATTGGATTGCGCGGGCTCGCCAAGGACGGTCTTCCAGACCAGGCCCACAATCACTGTCAGCACGGCATAAAAGAAGACGTATCCGCCGGACGGAGTACTGAGACCTCCAGCAAGATTGAACGTGACACCCGCTACAAGGATGAACAGAAAGCAGCACACACTGAAGAACATGTCAGTGCGGTCGACCTGCTGCAGGAGAAAGAGCAGGCTCGCGAAGACGCCTACGTAAGACATCCGGATCCGAGTAGGAAGAGTGATACGCACGGCGTGGCTCTAGTCTACCAGCCGGTTACCCATACGTTTTCTGCCCGTTCGCGGCCCAGCGAAGAGGAGTCAAAAGGCGCTCGGACGGCCAGGCGAGAAGGCTCGGGGAGGTTCACAAGCAGCACGGGCCTTTGATGAACCAAAGCAGGTACCCTCCGTGCGAGTGACTTTGACTCTACGATTACCCGACGCTATGCTCTCAGAAGCCGTGGCAGGTGCAGATTTGAGCATTTCCGGCGAGAGGAGCAGGGAGAGACGGAGGGTAGATGGAGAGATTTGGCGGCGATCTGCGGTCCGAGCGTGAACGACGTAACGTCTCTCTCGAAACGATCAGCGCCATCACCAAGGTTCCGTCCCGTTATCTCTTCGCGCTCGAAGCAGACGAATTCAGTACCCTTCCGCATGGCGTGTTTCGCAGGGGAATCGTGCGGAGCTATCTAAGCGCCCTGGGCATCGAGGAGCTTCCTTGGATGCAAAGGTTTGAGGCCGCTCTGGATGCGAGCGGCAGTGGTCTGGATCATCCTCAAAGCCTCGCAGAGTTCGCCGAGAATGTCTCACGGAGCCGTCCTTCCAGCCCACCGCTGCAGAGTGCCCGTTGGATCGGTGTGACTGTCATGATGCTTGCAGTCGGGCTGCTGGGATGGTCGGTGTGGTTCTTCGTTCTTCATGGCCGAGTGGTCCTGTCCAGCCTGCTGAGGATTGGCTTCAGTAATTAGATTCCTGGCGCAAGTCTCCGATTGACATCGTCGGCATCTCGTAATCAACTCAGTTTTCCAGGTTTCTGTTCTCAGCGTGCTCCATATGCGCTGCCGGTTGGTCTCGCGCGTACCCACTTGAACAGCATAGGTTTGTCCTGGTCGTCTGGCGGGCGTACCAGTGCCTTACGTCGCGCATAGAGCCTTTATGCCTTCGGCCGGCAGAGAACCCGGCGAGGGCTGGAAGCACCACTGTACTCGGGAGAAGTGACATGAAATCAAGAATGATCTTGAAGCGGAGCATGCATGCCTTTGAAGTTCTGATCGCGCTGTTTGTTTTTTCTATCGCTCCGGCCACGCAGGCTCTTGGCCAGGAGGTAACGGGCAGCATCAGCGGAACGGTCGTCGACTCCACAGGCGCGGCAATCCGCGCAGCTTCAGTAACGCTCTCCGATACTGACCGCAATCAAGAGATTCGGAGTCTCACGACCAACGCGGAGGGTTTCTATACAGGCACGGTTCTTCCTCTGGGAACGTACACCGTGAAGATCTCCGCTCCCGGCTTCAAGACGGAATCCATAACGGGCGTGGTGCTCCACGTCAATGATGCCCTTACCGTGAACAGCAGGCTGATTGCGGGTTCTGCCGGGGAGTTCGTCACCGTCACCGCGGATGCTCTACAGCTCAACTTTGAAGACGCTACTCAGGCTGGTCTTATCAACGGGACTCAGGTGCGAGAGCTGGTACTCTCCAGTCGCAACTATGAGCAGCTCGTGGGCCTTCAGCCGGGCGTGTCTTATAGCGGCGCGGATCAGATCTATATTGGAAACTCCAGTCCCAACGGTGCGACCAACGTGGTCAACTTCTCCGTAAACGGGGCTCGCACGAGCGGAAACTCCTGGACCGTCGACGGCGCCGACAACGTCGATCGCGGATCGAACTTCACCCTGCTTACCTATCCCTCGGTGGATGCGATCGCCGAGTTCAAGACTCTTCGGGGTAACTATTCTGCGGAATTCGGCCGAAGCGCAAGTGGACAGATCAACGTCGTCACAAAGTCCGGAACGAGCGCCCTTCATGGGAGCGCTTACGACTTTGAGCGAAACGACATCTTCAATGCGAACGATGTGCTGAACAAATTGTTAACGACCCCGATCGGCGCGACCAGGCTGCCGTCTTCCCGCGGTCGCCTGCGATATCACGACTTCGGTTACACGGTTGGTGGCCCGGTTTTCATCCCTGGTCTCTATGACGGGCGCGAGCGCAAGACCTTCTTCTTCTTTTCGCAGGAGATCCGCCGCGTGATCACGTACAAACCGTTCGCTCTTACGGGAGTGCCCTCGATCGCCGAACGTCAAGGGAACTTCTCATCGCTGGTCTGCGCCAGCGTGAATGCGACAAGCGGCAAGTGCAACAACTCAGGAACACTGAACGTTCCTATATCCAGCCCGCTCGCCGCCGCTTACCTGAAGGACATCTATGCGGGTGTGGGCGCGCCGGATTCCGCGGGCAACCTCACCACGGCTCCTCTCAGGAACGTCTTCAACGCGAACCAGCAGATCGCGCGTATTGACCAGCAGTTTGGCCAGAAGCTCACTGCCTTCTTTCGCTTCATCAATGACGCGATCCCGACAACAGAGCCCGGTGGCCTGTTCTCCGGAAGCGGGTACCCCGGCGTCCAGACCACCAGTACGAATGCGCCCGGCCGGATCTACCTCGGTCATGCCACCTACGTCTTCACGCCCACGCTCCTCATCGATGGTGGATACGCATTCTCGAGCGGTGCTCTGCTGAGCGATCCCACAGGTTCGGCTCTCAACGCCAACTCACCCGACATCAAGCCAACACTGCCCTTCACCTCTTCCTTGGCCCGTGTTCCGGCGCTTACATTTCAGGGTGGGACGGGCATCACGACCTATGGTCCTTACCGCGATTACAGCCGGAACCACAATGTCTTCGTGAACGTCGTGAAGACGCTCGGAACACATACGGTGCGCGTCGGGATCGACTTTAATCACTACAACAAGCGTGAAAACAACGCGCTGGCGAACGCCGGGTCGTTTGCCTTCACAAACGCCGGCCTGATTCCAGCGGCTAAGGGGCAGACCGCGGCGCAGGCCTATCAACAGGCATTCGCAAACTTCCTGACAGGCTTTACATCCACCTTCTCGCAAGCATCCAGTGACGTTACACCGGATATCCGGGTGAACCAGATTGAAGCGTTTGTACAGGACGACTGGAAGGCAAGCTCCCGGCTGACTCTGAACCTGGGGCTTCGATACTCCCTGTTCAACCAGCCTATTGACGCGAATCATCAGCTCACTACCTTTGATCCTGCCCTCTATGTAGCCGCGAATGCCCCCACAATCGACAAGAGTACGAGCGGAAACATATGTATCGCAGGTGCGCCCTGCACCGGGGGAGTTCTGCCGAATCCGAACACCAACGTGCTCAATGGCATCAGCATCAATGGCCAGAATTCTCCATACGGAGATAAGGTGGGGAAGGCCGACAAGCTCGACTTTGCTCCAAGAGTCGGTTTTGCTCTGGACGTCTTCGGGGACGGAAAGACGTCGCTTCGCGGTGGCTACGGTCTCGCATATGACTCTTCTCTCTTCGGCATCTACGAGCAGAACATCTTCGCAAACAAACCTTTTGTGAACACGCCGAGCATCTCAAACACCAGCTTCGACAACCCGGCTGCTATCGCTGCGAACGTCAGCTTCGGCACGCAGACGATTCGCGCCACGGCTCCCGTGTTCAAGACTCCGTATGATCAGCAGTTCTCGCTCGACCTGCAGCACCAGCTACCAACGGACATTACGGTTGATGTCGCCTATGTCGGTAATCACCAGGTCCATCTGCTTGGGCTCGTGGACATCAATCAGCCAGCCCCGGGCGCTTTCATCGCGGCGGGACTTGGGACGGCGGGCGCCTCGCCGGTGATCAACTCCACCAATGTGAATACGCTGAACCAGATCAGGCCGTATCGCGGGTATAACGCTATCAACTCCGTCCAACCGATCTTTGGGGGCAACTATAACTCGCTTCAGGTATCGGGTCGCAAGCAATGGAAGCACGAGTCGCTTATCTCACTGAACTACACCTGGTCGCGAGCCCTGACGGACGCGAACGCCGATCGGTCCGGCGCACCGCAGATCTCGTCGAACCCGCACGCGGAGTACGGCCGCGCGGCAGCGGACAGGACTCACATCTTCAACTTCAACGCCGTATATACCGTTCCCTTCTTTTACGAGCAGAAGGGGCTTGTCGGACACCTGCTTGGTGGGTGGGAGGTCTCTGCACTCGGTTTCTTCAACTCCGGCCTTCCTTTGAATGTCACGACGAGCGGGCTGGACCCCGCGGGTGTCGGGGTGATTCTCAGCTCGAGCGTCTCCAGTGGCCGACCGGATCGGGTAGGCAACCCAAACTCAGGGACGTCAGACAATCCGATTCACAATCGCCTGCACTGGTTCAACATCAACGCGTTCACCGCGGTACCTAACGGACAGCTCCGAGGTGGAAACGCGGCCCGCAACATCGTCAACGGTCCCGGTTGGTGGCGCGTCGACCCGGGTCTATTCAAGAACGTCAATTTCACTGAGCGCGTCCATCTTCAACTGCGCGGTGAAGCCTTCAACATCTTCAACCACACGAACCCAGATACGATCAGCACTGGAAGCCTGATCAGCGCGAGCGGATATAGTTCCACGGCCGGCAACATCACGGGATATCGAGACAAACGAATTCTCCAACTTGGCGCAAAGGTCGTCTTCTAAATCGAAGCTTCCGCGGCGTTCAGGGAGGGCGAAGGAGCGATGTCTAAGCCTGGAGTCGGCTCCCATGCCGTTGACAGATCAAGGGATATCGCTGGTAGGCAACGACGGGGCGTTGAAGTCATCCCGAAGATCGGTCACGCAGTCGGTTGGCTGTCGTGGCTGGCTCCGGCCCCACCTGCCGTTGCGGGCCGGGGTCTCTTTGCCCCAAGTCTCCGGGACGTCTAAAATGGATTGATTGCACGAACCAGTGCCGCAGAAGCATACGGAGGAAGTTCATTTGTCCAAACGCGACCGTTTTCTCTTCACCAGCGAGTCTGTCACCGAGGGCCATCCCGACAAGATCGCCGACCAGATCTCTGATGCCATCCTCGATGCCTGCCTCGAGCAGGATCCGTACAGCCGTGTCGCCTGCGAGACCCTGACATGCACTGGCCTCGTCGTCATCGCCGGTGAGATCACCACAAAGGCATACGTCGACTTCCAGACCCTCGTCCGCTCCACCGTGAACGACATCGGTTACAACAACGCGCTTCACGGCTTCGATTCCAATACCTGCGCCGTCATCTCGACGATCAACAAGCAGTCACCTGATATCGCTCAGGGCGTCGACACTGGTGGTGCGGGCGATCAGGGCATGATGTTTGGCTACGCCACCAACGAGACCCCGGAGCTGATGCCAACTCCGATCTCGCTCGCACACAAGCTCTCGAGCAAGCTTTCTGAGGTTCGGAAGTCCGGCCTGATGCCATACCTCCGCCCTGACGGCAAAAGCCAGGTCACGGTCGAGTACGATAGCAACAACAGGCCGGTCCGGGTGGACGCGGTTGTTATCTCCACCCAGCACGCTGAGGAGATCGAAAACGATCAGCTCCGCTCAGACGTTCTCAAGCATGTCATCCAAGCCGTCATCCCGGCCGAGCTCCTTGACGCGGACACGAAGTACCACATCAACCCAACCGGTCGGTTCGTCATCGGCGGCCCCATGGGCGACTCCGGCCTTACCGGTCGAAAGATCATCGTCGATACCTACGGCGGCATGGGGCGGCACGGTGGCGGAGCCTTCTCCGGCAAAGACGCCACAAAGGTCGACCGCTCTGCGGCCTATATGGCCCGTTACATCGCCAAGAACATCGTCGCATCCGGTCTCGCCGACCGATGCGAGGTCCAGCTCGCCTATGCAATCGGTGTAGCGGAGCCGGTCAGCGTTCTGGTCGATACCTTCGGCACGGGCAAGGTAGATGAGCAGAAGCTAGAGGATCTGGTTCGTGCCAACTTCAAGCTCACACCGAAGGGCATTATCGAGAGTCTCGATCTGCGCCGTCCCATCTTCAAACAGACCGCGGCCTATGGGCATTTCGGTCGCACCGGCACGGACTTCACCTGGGAGAAGACCGACAAGGCCGAGGTCCTCAAGCAGGGTGCCGGCCTCGCGCAGGCTGAGGTCGTCGCCAGATAGTCGTTCCTCCATCCGCAGATAAAGAGGCGAGCTCTGGAGCTCGCCTCTTCGTTTTTACAAGTCCGATTGTTTTTACAAGTCCGACTATCAGTGCGACGCTGGTGCCCGGCTCAGCGTAGCAACAACGATGTGCGTCTCAGGAACAGCCGTCATATCCGTGGGCTCCAAGGTGGACCGTACCTCATCGAGCGTGCCCTTGAGTTTGTCCGTGTCGACGAGCACATACCCTGCTCCAAACTGATCGGCGGCCTGCCTCGCCGCCGCCAGCCCGTTCTCCGGGAGCGGAACTGCCGCGTACGAGGTCGTCTCTGAGAACTGCGCCGGGTCCCCCGTCATCACCACGCTGCCTGCTTCCGGACCTGCGCCGTGAGCGGACAGAAAAGCCGCCACCAGTCGATCCTTGTCGCCGATGGCATTCATCTCGGGTACGGTCCGTCGATCCTCCATCGTTCCCGCGATGAAGTAAAAGAGCACTGATGCTCCGGCCACCCAGGCGGCCGTCCTGCTCGAGTCCGAGATACGACGGATGCCGGCTATGGCCAGTACGGCGCAGAGCGGTAACAAGGCCCCGAAAGACCGCAGCGCTGAAAAGCTTCCAATTGCAGGTAGCACAAAGCTGTAGACCAGGATTACGGTGACCGCAAACGCCGCTCCGCCCGCGAACTCGGGCGCGGATGCACCTTCATCCCGCTCTCGCCGGAGTGCCAGCACAGGGAGAAAGATCGCCGCAAATCCGATCAGCAGAAAGACGACGCGATGCACGATCAGCGGAAATGCAGCCACACGGATCTTGATAAGCCGTGCAACGCCTACAGAAAGGAAGCTCTGGAGGGTAGCCGGCTGGTTGTACTTGCTCATATCGGAGAGGTCATTCATGTACAGCACCTTCGAAGTGCCGGTAGGGAACGCCTTGCCTAGAACCGCGAGGTCGATAAGGTGCATCGGGATCATCGCCCCGAAGAACCCGGCCAACACCAACACGCAATACGCCGGCGAGGCACCTCGCTTTTCAGCGGTCCTCGAGCGAAGCCAGAGCACGACCAGCACCGGAATCAGCAGCAGGATGAGATCGTTGCGTATCAGGTTGGCGACGATGAGACATAAGAGAGACAACGCATCTTCGGTGTAGGAACGGAAGCGTACACGAAAGAGTGCCAGAAACCACGCTACCGCTGCCGCATAGAAGAGCGCGGAATCGGGCGTGATCGATCCGATCCACAAGGGCGGCATCACCAGGCAAAGCAGGTAGCTTGCGCATGCAATCCGGCGGTTGCCGCTGTAATCGACTGCGATCCTCCACGCAGCCATCGCCAGCAGAACGCCGGCCAGAGTCGAGATAACGATGCTCGAGTGGAGGGTCACACCGCCGAAAGGTTTTGCCAGCAGCAGAAAGAAGCTTGTTCCCGGCAGCCAGTATTCGATGCCATGCGTCGGGAGGCGCAGGTTGTCGAGTTGGAAGTCGTAGAGAAAGTTCTCCGTGAAGCCGTGATGGTTGCTCAGCGACTTAGCAAGCGCGAGGTAGGAGCAGGAGTCCGGAGTTCCGCAGAAGCTCATCTGCCGCCCAAACCAAAGCCGGACCAGCAGGACCACAAAAGTTCCCGCAAGCGCGATCAGCAGCTCCCGATTCCGTTTCGACCAGCCAACTTCGTGCATTCGCAGCTTGCTCCTCGCGTCAGGTTCTCTGAACGCACCGTCGATGTCATGCTGCCGGAACGATCTTGACCTCAATATAACGTAGCCATCCAGCAGCAAAAGGTAGAGGCGATCGTACCGATCTCCGATACGCTCGAGTCATGGCTCGTAAGCTCCCACTCTGGGCGATCGGTCTTGCCAACGCGCCACTCGGTTTTTACTACGGGTTCATCAATACCTCTATGCCGCTGCTCCTGGTCGCACAGGGCGTATCTCTTGGCCGGGTGGCTACCATCTCGGCGATTGCATTTTCACCCACATTCTGGATCTTTCTCCTGGCTCCCGTCCTGGACGTCCGCCTCTCCCGTCGCGCGCACGCCGTGGTCTGGTCTGCAGTTGCATCTGTCTGCCTGTTCGCATCGGTGATGCTCCTGCGCCACGTCGTTCTCTTCACCGTCACGCTGACGGCAGGCTGTGCAGCGACGGCGCTCTTCAGCAGTTCGCTGGGAGGATGGCTTCCCGAGCTCGTTCCAGATGAGCACCGGGGCCGGCTCAGCACCTGGTACAACATTGCGAATCTCGGTGTCGCTGCACTTTACGGCACTGCTGCGATATACATCGTGCAGCGTCTGCCTTCTCTGATCGGAGCGAGCCTGCTTGCACTGCTCATAGTGGCACCCACGCTCCTGCTCTTCAGTCTTCCAGCTCCTCAACCTCCGGCTCGTACTGCCTCAGCAATCTTCAAAGAGCTCTTTCACGATCTGGGCATCATCTTCCGCAGACGCGAGGTTCTGCTCGCCCTCACGGCGTTTGTCACACCTGCAAGCTGCTTCGCGCTCACGAACCTCTTTGCGGGACTCGGGCCCGATTTTCACGCCTCACAGCGCTGGGTCACGGCAGTTTGTGGAGCTGGCGTGGCCGTCTCGTGTTCTCTTGGCTGCCTTCTTGGCGGCCCGCTCGCGGATCGCTTCTCCCGGATGCAGATTTACATACTCACAGGGATTGGCGGAGCCGCAGTGGCTGGCGCAACCATACTGGCGCCACGGTCAGCCCTCATCTTCGCCGCAGCGACGCTCGCCTACAACTTCCTCCAAGGCATCAACTACACGGCTTATACGGCGCTCTGCTTTGAACTGGTTGGAAGCAACAATCGCGTTGCCGCAACGCAGTTCAGCGTGCTTTTCTGCGCAATCAATCTGCCGATAAGCTACATGACCTGGGTGGATGGGCGCGGGTATGCCGCCTTTGGCCTCCACGGCATGTTGGGGACCGACGCACTTTTCAGCTTGCTGGCCGGAACAGCCCTGTTAGGATTCATGATCTATACCAGCCGCAGCAGGAGACATCGCATTCAGCCGAAGTAGTCGGCTCTTTCTGGATCGCAGCATGATTTCGCGATCCAGCAACAACCCTGTGCTGCATCGATCTCCAGGTCTTGTCCTATGGTGCGACTATGCGTGTTTTCTCTGAGTTTGATATTCATTTTCATCTGCCTTCACCGACCCCGATGGTGGCTCTCCTGCAACTCCATCCTTCGCTCGACGGACGCGTCGTAAAACCGGACGAGATCCGCATTGAACATGTGGAGGAGCAGCAGGTGACGGAGATTGCCCCTAGTCAGTACCTCGACTGCTTCGGAAATCGCTGCCTGCGATTTGCTGCTCCTGCGGGAGCCATTCGCCTCTGCGGGAACAATGTCGTCGAGATCCCCGACACACCCGATGAGATCCGCACGGAGGCCACGCAAGCTCCAGTCGACGAGCTTCCAAGTGAGACGCTTCAGTTTCTTCTGGCCAGCCGATACTGCCAGGTGGATCAGATGGGCTCGATCGCCAACGATCTCTTCGGCGCCACCTCGCCGGGCTGGGCACGTGCGATTTACATTCGCGACTGGGTCCACAATCATGTGACGTTCAGCTACATGACCGCTCGTCCCACGAAGACTGCACTTGACGTCTTTACCGAACGCTTTGGTGTGTGCCGGGATTTTCAGCATCTCGCTATAGCGCTCACCCGCGCGATGAATATACCGGCGCGCTACGTCACTGGTCAGCTTGGCGATATCCGTATCCCATTCTCAGGCCCGGGAGACTTCTCCGCGTGGTACGAGGTGTTTCTGGACAATCGCTGGTGGACGATGGACGCGCGTCATAACACCCCGCGCATCGGACGCGTTCTGATGGCGACCGGTCGCGACGCCACAGATGTCGCGATTACAACGAGCTTCGGCGTGGCAAACCTGAAGCATTTCCGGGTCGAGTCCAATGAGATCGACCAGGACGGCAACAAGGTCGCGCTTCCACCTTCTCCCACCCCAGTGAACATCGGCGGCTGAGAGGTCAACCGCGATCAGGTCGATCGAAGCCTAGGCAACTCCCTGTAAGGACCGCGATCTGCTTGCGCCACCCAGGTCCGGCCGAGACCTGATGAAGGTTTCTGCTGCCGAAAATACGTCAGTTTGAGCTCCGACTATTTTCTTGTTGTGCCGGTGTACCCCGCTCCTCTATATTCTGCCCACACTCCTTCTGATTGTTCCCCGCGTATTCTCGCCAGCTGTGCAGAGACGAAGGGAGACGACTGTCGCTTGGCGCTTCACTACCCTCGGAGGTTTCATGCGTTTGACTGCCCTTGTTTCTGTCCTCTTACTCGCTGCACCTTTCGCGGCGCACGCACAGGCAACGCCGAGCGATCAGCTTCCGGCGAGCTTTATCGCCCATCTGAGCCCTCATTCGGGCCATAGCTCGAACGCCGACGGAGCCGGAGGGGTTCTCGGCAACAGATCGAATGGAAGTGTGCTTGGAATTGACTCGATCCCAAACTGGAGCAGCTACTTCTACCTTCCGGGGTACGACTCATACGGAAATACGCAGTTTACGTGGCAGTACACGATGGTGGGGAACAGTCCTTTCGCGCGCAACGATGACGGAGAAGGTGACGATTCAGACTTCGCCGGGGCTACGACAAGAATCGGAGCGCCGGTGGTTCCGGTGAATGTTGATCTGCGGAACGCGGACGGAAGTCCTCGCTTCATAAACGGTCAGCGGCTATATCAAGATGCCACTCAGTTTGTGACCCCGGTTTTGAAGTCCCCGGTGTTTTCCAATGCAGACTACACCTCGAGCGAAAGACCGACGCAGTTCATGGATGCAGTGCAGCGGGCTGAGTTCTTCCACAACTCGGCGGATGACTGGCACACGATCCTGAAGCCGCGAGTCGCGGCTCCTCGGACTTTGGTGCTGCTCCGTGGAACGTACCGGTACGCGCTGAAGCCGGATGGAAGCTGCTGTGCGTATATTCTCGTGGATCAGAATGCCTTCGGGAACGCACTCTTTCCCGCGACGGCATCGGACACCTCAACGCCGATCGGCGCGGCAGAAAACGCGGGTGACATCAGAACGAAAGATATTTCCACGTTCCTGTTCAACAGCGTGTACCTCTACTCCAACAACGATCCGAACCAATGCTGCATTATCGGTTACCACACCTATGATGTTGAGCCCGGCAGCGCGGCAAATGGCAATCGCGAGAAGAGATATGTTCTGGATTTCGCGAGCTGGATCACTCCCGGAGTGTTCGGCGATACCAGCTTCGCCGACGTGGCGGCGATCAGTCATGAGCTGACCGAGACCTTCAACGATCCGTTTGTGAACAATTCGACTCCGTGGTGGCTGGCTCCGAACGGCAACTGTCAGAACAACCTTGAGACCGGCGACGTGACAGAGGGCCTGCAGAACGCCCAGTACCCGATCACCTTGCATGGGATGACCTACCATCCGCAGAACGAGGCGCTTCTGCAATGGTTTGCGGCCGTCGATCCTTCAACGGCAATCAACCATGCATACAGCTATCCAGATCTGCGGGTGCTGACCTCGCCAGCTACCCTGCAGAAGGCAGGCTGCGCGAAGTAGCCGGATCAACCTCGGTCATCCGAGCGGCGGCTGTGACCCGTTAGGGTCACGGCCGCTTGCGTTTCGGGAAGGACTTCTTGACTCCCCCGGTATGCGCTCCGCCGCCTTCTTTCGAGCCTGCGCCTGTGCGGGTGCGCGTTCGGGTGAGATGCTGAGACTCGATGGGACCAAGACACCCCCCCGTCGATGAACGAGGCAGGATGAGGGGATCTTCGGGCCAGCCGGCATAATCGCTCACCCCGTCGAAGCATTGAGCCTCCAACCGGTGTAGCCTGTGTTCGTGAAGAAAGAAGACGCCGCTGAGGTGCTGCTGATCGAAGGTCGCGAGGTCCGCGTCACGCACCCAGAGAAGATCTATTTCTCGAAGCAGACCAGGCTTACAAAGCTCGAGATCGTTCGCTACTACCTCTCGGTGGCTCCGGGAGCTCTCGCGGGAATTCACGATCGCCCGATCGTTCTGAAACGCTTCGTGAATGGCGCGGATGGAGAGCCCTTTTATCAGAAGCGCGCGCCCTCTGACCGCCCGCCTTGGCTGCGCACCGCCCTGCTCTCCTTTCCTTCGGGCAGGACGGCGGAAGAGGTCATTGTCGATGATGCGGCCGGACTCGCGTGGATCGTCAATCTCGGATGCATCGAGCTCCACCCACACCCGGTTCGGTCTGGAGACCTCGATCACCCGAATGAGTTGCGGGTCGATCTCGATCCGGGCCCTGGGGTGGGATGGGCGGATGTACGCCGCGTTGCTCTGGAGGTTAGATCGTTGCTGGAAGAGGTTGGTCTCAAAGGTTGGCCGAAGACCAGCGGCTCCCGAGGTATGCACGTCAACGTGCGGATCGAACCTCATTGGAGCTTCAGCGAGGTGAGGCGGGCGGCGCTGGCCCTGTCCCGCGCGGTCGAGCGGCGGGTGCCGGAGCTGGCCAGTTCGAAGTGGTGGAAGGAGGAGCGGCATGGGGTGTTCCTCGACTACAACCAGAACGCGAAAGACCGGACGACATGTTCTGCATATTCGGTCCGTCCGTTGCCAGACGCCCGCGTTTCAGCGCCGCTCGATTGGACGGAGGTACCCGATTGCGAGCCAGCCGACTTCACGGTCCTAACGATGCCCAAGCGCTTCGAGAGCATCGGAGATCCGCATGCGGGCATGGACGCCTCGCCTGGTTCTCTGGAGGGATTGCTCGAGCTTGCGGCTCAGGACGAGACCGCTGGTCTCAGCGACGCTCCATGGCCCCCGCACTTCCGAAAGATGGATGGGGAGGCACCGCGTGTTGCCCCCTCTCGAGCTAAGTCGCTGGCTTCGAAGAAGGTCGGGGAACCTGCAGCAACGAAGAGTCCTGCCAGGAAGCCTCGGACGAAGATGCCGCTTCTCGTCATCGCCAACTCGTCCAGCGAACAGGCTGCTCTCGCTGGTCTTGAACGATGGAGGAGCAGGCACACGGAGGCCGCAGCCCTGCTCGCGGTCGATGACGTCCTGGTGGATCGGATGAGAGGCCGATCATCGACGTGGACTCGTGTTCGGGTCAATCTGCGAAACGTTCCAGAGGAGCTGCGACCTGCTCAAGAGACTCCGGATCCGGACGATGATCCGACGCGCGCGTGGCGTGCTGCACGATCCGGAGGAGAGGATGCTTGAGCAGATCCTTAGCTCTAGCGTCCTTCGGGAAAGATCTCCATCAGCTCCTGAGGCGGAATGACCTCGAGCTGCGCATAGTTGCACTCGCCCGGACTTTTATCGATACGCCATCTCCGAAACTGCGCCATATGGCGGAACCGGCTGCCCTGCATATGCTCATAGGCAACCTCCACCACCAGCTCGGGCCGCAACGGCTCCCATGAGAGGTCCTTACCCTGACTCCAGCGGCTCTGGCCACCCGGCATCCGGTGCTCCTCAGCGCCCTGCCCTGCGGCCTCTCCCGAGCCGAAACTCCACGGGTGACCCGCGGAGGCATCCCTGCGGTAGGGCGCCAGGTGACTGACCAACTCCCGGCGCTTCTGCTGCGTGAAGCTTGCGCAGACCCCTACATGCTGTAACGTTCCTGCGTCATCGAAGAGACCGAGCAGAAGGGATCCGACCGCGGTGCCTTCGCCGTCTTTGTGCCAACGGAAACCCCCGACCACACAGTCGCACTCGCGTTCGTGCTTGATCTTGAGCATGGCCCGCTTATTGGGCTCGTAGATGCCCGATGCGGACTTCGCCATGACTCCATCGAGCCCTGCGCCTTCGAAGCGACGGAACCAATCAGTCGCGATGCCGTTCTCGGTCGTCGCCGGCGTTATATGGATCGGTGATGTCGCCGTTGAAAGAATCGCCTCAAGACGATCGCGTCTCGTTCGGAACGGCTCGCCCGTAAGGTCCCTGCCATCCTCGCAGAGCAGGTCGAAGAACACGATGGAGGCTGGTGTCTGTGAGGACAGGAGCTTTACACGAGACAGAGCAGGATGGATGCGGAGTTGTAGCGCTTCGAAATCGAGCCCCCCATCTCTTGCGATCACAATCTCCCCATCAAGCACACATCGGGCCGGAAGTTGCGACTGGAATGACTCGAGCAGCTCCGGGAAGTAGCGGTTCAGAGACTTGCCGTCCCGACTCTGAATCAACATCTCGTCGCCGTCGCGGAAGATCAGCGCCCGAAACCCGTCCCACTTCGGTTCGAATATCCAGCTCTCTCCCGAAGGAAGTTCGCCGGTTCGTTTTGCGAGCATTGGCAGCACTGGAGGATTGACAGGAAGTTGCACGCCTCTGTTATACAGCGATTGAGGGCCACTCTACGTGACCCTACGTTGCACCCTTTGGCCCTGGGGGAGCATCCTTGGATGAGGCTAGGCCGCCAGAGTGTGACAACACTCCAGGGACGGCGTCTCATCAAGGGAGGCTTCCTCGAAGCCTCAACCGTTGGAGTATTGAAATGATTCAGCAGAACACCAGCAACTATCCCAGAATTGTCGACTCCCGGATCATCGATGTACCTCGCGAGGGCACAGCTTCGCTTCTCGCCAAGGTCCTGGCGATCACCTCCTTTGGTTTCCTTGTCACGGCAGCAGGGGTGATCACGGCACCGTCCTGGAGCATGCTTCCCGGTCTCCTGGCAGTCTTTGCGCTGGTCTTCGCGATCTCCTTCGCTCGCCGCGCTAATCCCTCCCTGGCGCTCGGCCTGTTTCTCACCCTCACCTACTTCATGGGATGGGAGATCGCCCCGATTATTCATCGCTACATCCAGAGCGTTGGTTCGGCAGTCGTATTTCAGGCGGCAGTGACAACGGGGCTCGGGATGGCGGCCATGGGTTGCGTCGCGTATCTCTTTCAGGTCAACTACCGCCGAATAGCTGGCATCGGCTTCGCTGCCCTGTTGCTTCTTATCCTCGCCGGAATCGCGAGCACGTTTCTGCACTTCCTCACGCCGGACGCTTACTCCTGGCTTACTCTTGGCATCTTCTCGCTTCTAACGGTCGGCGACTTTGCCCGGATACGAGCAGGCGGAGATGGCCAGTCAGCCGTATCGCTCTCCCTGTCCATCTATCTGGATGCCATCAACATCTTCCTTGCCGTACTCCAACTGCTCAGCGGACGCAGAAGAGACTAGCGAAGCACAGCTCTGAATTGATCGTTCGTCCGCGAAGTGACTCTATAAAAGCGGACGGCGATAGCTTCGAGTAGCCTTCGACGAATCGTCAGTACAGTGGATCGGTGAGCGGCAGGTCGACTCCTGCAGCGATGTTCAGGAATGCACTGTTGATTGTGTCCTGCGTGTTTCCCGAAGCGATGTGCAGTTGCCGAGTGGTCCTCGAAGCAGTCTGACAGAGCTTGTACTTGTTGACGACCTTCTCTTCTGCACGAAATATGATCTCTGAACGCACATCGTCCTCCGGTTCTTTTCGGCGATCAGCCTCGCAGGTGCTCTGAATTCGCGGGTTATGTCGCCTCGTCCATGCCCTTCGACCTGCTGGGTTGCGGGCGCTCCACGAGACTCTGAGTGATGGAAGGGATCGCAGCTACCGGGGCTTCTCGCAGGAATTACCCATGCCCTTGTTCCTGAGAGCTACCTGAAACAGGTGTGTTGTTCCGAAGTCTACTCGTAGAACACCGTCTTTCGGCATAATTCGTTCTCGTTGCTTGGCGATACCCTAGCTTTGCGAGAGGTCCGCGATTCGATTGCATCGCGGACCTTGAGGTAACTCCGAATCCATCCCGCTTCGAAGGAGCAGATCTTTTGATTCGTACGACCGAAGCTCGGAAGATCTTCCTCGGGGCACTGGAAGCCGTGGAGGTGGAGGCGGCTGTTCGACGGCAGGTCAGTTGCGAACGCAACCGCCTCACGCTCGGCGAAGAGACCTATGATCTTGAAGAGTTCTCTTCTGTAGTGGTCATAGCTGTGGGCAAGGCCGCGACTGCGATGTGCGAGCCAGTGTTGCAGGAGATCATTCCGGAGTTGCAATCACAGCAGTCCATCCGAGCGGTTCTTGTGAGTCCCACGCCAGCTCGAGTCGAAGAACCGAGCATCTGCTTTTTCAAGGGGAACCATCCACTGCCGGGATCTGAGTCGTTCGACGCGGCGAATGAGATATTACGTACTCTGCACAGCTGCGATGAAAGATCGCTGGTGCTGTTCCTGCTTAGCGGCGGCGCATCCGCGATGATCGAGCAGCCCCTGGATGAGAGCATTACCCGCGCGGAGAGCTTTATGCTTCATGAGGCGCTCGTGCATTCTGGGCTTCGAATCGATCAGCTCAACATCTTGAGGAAGCACTTCTCTGCGGTGAAGGGTGGGCGCCTCGCGTTGGCTGCAGGGAAGAGCCGGCAGTTCACCCTTGTTGTCTCGGACGTGCCGGGGAGCGCTCTCGATGTGGTCGGGTCGGGGCCTTCCTTGCCCGATCCCTCAACCGTTGCGGACTGCCAGCTAATCGTGGAGCGAAACAAGGACGGTCTCAACCTGCCGGATAACGTCCTTGCGTTCTTCCGAAGCTCTCAACTGCAGGAGACCCCGAAGCCGGACCATCCGGTATTTCGAACGGCGAGATGGAGATCGCTGCTGTCGAGTGACGATCTCGGAGGTGAGGCGGCGAAGCTGGCCCTCCTTGCGGGTTTTCACGTGGTAATTGATAACGCCTGCGATGACTGGGGGTATGCGGAAGCCGCTGACTACCTGATCCGGCGAGTCGAGGGCTTGCGGCGACACCACCCACGGGTCTGCCTCATCTCTGTCGGAGAGCTTTCAGTGCCAGTACGTGGGGTGCCGGGAAGGGGAGGGAGGAACCAGCACTTTGTGCTGGACTGCGCCCTGCGCCTTGCCGGCGCAGATCCTGTGACGGTGCTGAGTGGAGCTTCGGATGGGGTGGACGGAAACAGTCTCGCAGCCGGCGCGATCTGCGACGAGACAACGGTCTCCAGAGCCGCGAAGTTGGGTATAGATCCTCGTGCAGCGCTCGAAGCTTTCGACAGCTCCTCCGTCTTCAAGGTCTTGGGAGACGACATCGTGACAGGGCCGACGGGAAACAATCTTCGTGACCTTCGGCTTTTGATCGTGGATGCCGGGGCCGGGTGATTCGGTGTCAACTACCGTGTGGAGGCAAGCTTCGCGATAGGTTGGTGCATCAGGGGTGCCGTCCGTCTGCTTCGGAGTCGCTCGTGAAGACGACGAGATTCCCATCGGGGTCAGTGATGGTGATTGCGTGGGGAGAGGATTGTGGCGTGAGGTTCTGCCGCCGGAGATCAGCAGCGGTCCTTTCGAGGTTTGGCACGTGCAAGACGGCGCGGGAACGCGACTGGAGGGGGCCGCTCTCGATCAGGAGTTGCTGTTCAGAGCCAGGAATTTCGAGTCGCCCGGGGGAGCCGTGCACCTTGGTGAAGCCCAGGCTTTTCAGGTAGAAGGAACGTGCGGCATCCGGGTCTTTCATGACGACCGTGACCGCAATCAGACTGTCTGAGGAGTGGTGACTGCCGAGGTGTCTTCCCTGGTCGGATGAATGGAGAGAGCCGGGGAGGTACTGGGTGTACTCGATGTTCTGGTGCTCAGGGCCCTCCATGGTGAAGAGGAGGTTGCCGGCGTGAGCTTTGCGGATGGGGGTGGGGTGGAGGCCGCGGGCCACGTAGAAGGCGTAGAGCGCGTTGATGTCGTCGGTGTCGAAGCAGAGGTGGAGGAACCCAGCTGGCTGGTGAGAGGTGACTGGGTAGAGCTCGATGAACTGGCGGTCGTTGATCTTGATGAAGGACTGGGTGACGGCATCGGCTGGACCGAAGTAGAAGGCCTCTTCAAAGCCGAGCTTGTTGTAGAACTCGCGTGATTGCTGGAGGTTTGTGACGGCGATGGCGATGTGAGCAAGGCCGTGTATGGGTGGAGACTGCCCTGGGGGAGACTGGGCGCGGAGGGCTGCCGCAGACAGGAGGATGAGTGTGCATTTGAGGAGGCGGGCTCCAGCGGTCCAAGCTTTCATTCGTAGACTCTCCTTCCGGGCGCTAGCTCCAGGCGGTTCGGGCAAGCAGAGAGGGGCTACCCCTCCCCCCTACTTCCTTGTAAGTCCATTCGATGTAATACTTTGGCGCCGGGCGGGTCGCCAAAGTATTGCATCTAAAAGGATTATTTCTAAAGTCCGGCATATACGTGACTTAGGCGCGCCCGAGAGGGGGATGTAGCGTGAGATCATGATCCCTCTGAGTTGATGATAGTCGGTCGGTGCAGAGATCGCGCCAAGGCGGTGTGGCGCCGCTGGAGGGTCCCGGACCGATGCCCGATCAAAGCCGGCGACGTCCGACGCAGGGTCCTCTTCGGGAGGGTGGTGAGCCGGAGACACTTCGCGACGCGGAAGGAGCAGGGTGCATGGTTCGCGCCGCGGTGATTACGCGCTCTGGCGGGTTGAGGGGAGGGGGGCACAGTTTGTGCTGGTCGTGTACGGGATGTTGGGTTAGAGTCGGAGCACCTTCTGAAAAATCTGTAAAAGCTGGTTCCGGGACTCCCCGCTTTCTTTGAGGGAATTCAATTCCACTTCCATCACCGCGGGGCGGTTATACGGCAAACGTGTATGGCGACGCTGTGCCGGTCCGCGATCCGGCAAGGAGTGAAAACGGCCTGACATCCCGGGGCGTAGCGGGTGTGATCTCCCCTACGCCGTTCCGTAACAGACGAAGAACTGACCTACAAGGAAGAGGTGTCATTCCATGGCAATTTCCAGGCGGGATTTTCTTACGAGGGTTGGGCAGGCGGGCGGATACAGTGCGGCTTTCCTGGCGATGCAGGGGATCGGGCTGATACCGGAGGTGAGTGCTGCGGCGGAGACGCTGGCGGTGGCACCAGGAACGGGCAAGGGCGTGAAGGTGGTGGTACTGGGTGGAGGCATTGCGGGCCTGGTGGCAGCGTACGAGATGCGTTCTCTGGGGTACGAATGCACGGTGCTGGAGGCGAGGGGGCGGCCGGGCGGGCGGAACTGGACGGTGCGTCCGGGCGACAAGGTTTCATTGGCGGATGGAAGCACGCAGAGCTGCTCGTGGCAGGACGGGCATTACCAGAACTTCGGTCCGGCGCGGCTGCCGTCCATCCATCGCAATATCCTCGGCTACTGCAAGAAGCTGAAGGTTGAGTTGCAGGTGGAGGTGAACACCAGCAGGTCGACATTTCTGCAGAACGACGATGCGAACGGGGGCAAGCCGATCGTTCAGAGGCAGGCGGTGAACGATACGCGCGGGCACGTGAGCGAGCTGCTGATGAAGTGCATGAGCCAGGGCGGCCTGGATGCGGAGCTGAGCAAGGAGGATCGTGCTCGCATGCTGGACTTCCTGCGCTTTTATGGGCCGCTGGACGATGCGGGGCGGTATGTGGGGAGCGACCGGGCGGGCTACTCGAAGGAGGCAGGCGCGGGAGACGATGCGGGAAAGCTGAGTGAGCCGATCGACATGCATACGCTGCTGGATGAGGACTTCTGGCAGGGGATGATGTTTGAAGAGAACTTTGACATGCAGGCGACGATGTTTCAACCGGTCGGTGGCATGGACCGGATTCCGTATGCGTTTGCGAGGGAGCTCGGAAAGATTGTCAAGTATGGCGTTCCGGTGACGGAGATCCGCAAGAGCACCAGGGGTGTGCGGGTGGGGTACACGGAGAGGGGCAAGCCGATGTCAATAGATGCGGACTACTGCATCTGCGCGATGCCGCTGACCGTGCTGAAGACGACGCCGAGTGACTTCAGCCCGCCTTATAAGAAGGTGATCGATGAGTGCACGTATGCGGCTGCGTACAAGATCGCGTGGGAGAGCCGAAGGTTCTGGGAGCAGGATTACAACATTTACGGCGGGCTGGAGTTTGTGAACACGGGCTGCAGCCCGATCTGGTTTCCATCGGCGGGCATGCACAGTGAGCGTGGCGTGGTGGTGAGCGGGTACACGGAGGAGGATGGGCTGCCGTGGTTCTCGAAGCTGGATCTCCCGGGCAAGATCGAAGAGAGTCGCAGGTCTATTGAGCGCCTGCATCCGGGGCATGGCAAGGAGCTGGAGAAGCCAATGTATGTGTGCTGGGGCAAGGTGGAGTGGAATCACGGCTCGTGGATACGAAGCTATGGGCCCGACCAGGACCGGGCACCGGGAATCGCGGCGGCGCGGAAGACAGGAGTGAACCGGAATCCGGCGTTTTCGCAGACGCAGACGAATCCGGGGTACGAGACGTTGATTGAGGCGGATGGCCCGGTTTACTTCGCAGGTGATCATGTGAGTCACATCGTGGGTTGGCAGGAGGGCGCGGCCTTGAGCTCAATACGAGCGGTGCAGATGATCAGCGATCGGGTGAAGGCGTCTCGGGCCTAGATAGGCAGTTGCAGAGGTCTGCTGTACTTCGGAGATTGGAAGGAGAGTTTTGATGCGGGTATTTACGAGGATCTTGATTGCAGCGGTGATGGTTGCCGGTGCCGGCGGGGCGCAGGGGCAGGTCGTGGTGAAGCATCTGCAGCCGAATGAGAAGAGCCCGATTGCGAATGGCGTCTGGGCAGGAGATACGCTCTACCTGAGCGGGCAGCTGGCGAGCCCGGTGACGCCGGCAGACGCGGCGAAGGGGACGGCGGCGGTGTACGGCGACACGAAGACGCAATCCATGAGCGCTCTGACGAAGATCCAGACGTTGCTGAAGGAGCAGGGTCTGGATATGAAGGATGTGGTCAAGATGACGGTGTTTCTGGCGGGCGATCCGGCGAACGGCGGAAAGCTGGACTTCGCTGGGCTGCAGGCGTCGTACACGCAATTTTTTGGAACTGCGGCGCAGCCTAACAAGCCAGCGCGGAGTGCGTTCCAGGTGGCGGCGTTGGCAGCTCCCTGGGCGCTGGTTGAGATCGAGGTGATTGCGGTGCGCGGACGATAGCGGGGCACTTATCGCATACTGAAAATCTTGAGGACTGAAAAGCGAAGGCCTCACCCATAGGGAGGCCTTCTCTTTTGTGCGTGTGCAGCTATCCCAACGTCGCCCGATCTTACTGTGGGTGGTCGCGATTGTCGCGGTCACGGTTGTCACGTCCACCGCCCCAGCCTGTCTGGTAGCCCTGATCGTGGGCCTGGCGATCGTCGTCGGTCCGGAACTTGTGATTGTGATCGGCACGTTGCTTATTGTGCCTGCGATCCTGCTGACCTTCGCGGTTGCCGAGCCGATAGAACGAGTTGTTGTTGTAGTTGCGATTCTGCTGATTCTGATCCCTGTTGTCCTGATGGTCGCGGTTGTCCTGACGGTCGCGGTTGTCCTGGTGGTCTCTTTCCTGAATCGGGGTCGCCGCAAAGACGGGGGCGATCGTAAACGTGCTGGCGCACATGACTGCAGCGGTTACAAATGCGATTTTTCGTAGATTGTCGAGCATGAAGTCTCCTCGTTCTGGCAACAGGTGATGAGATGCCTGAGCCGTTGCCCTCGTGGCTCCTCAACTCTCAATGTTGCTTAGAAAGTCTGATGAGAGCGGGTGGTTTGAGAGTTTCCAGACGAAGGCTCGTCCGTCCCTTACCTTTGTAATCGGGCGTGTGACGCCGGGGTGGATTGATCACTCAGACGGTGTGCTTCCTTTTCCACTGCGCGCATGACGCGCAGGAGATTGCCGCCGTAGATCTTTTTGATGTCTTCGGCGGTGTAGCCCTTCCCGAGCAGGGCGCGGGTGAGGTTTGGGAACTTGTCGTAGGAGCCGAGATCTGCCGGGACGCAGCCTACGCCGTCGAAGTCGGTACCGATGCCGACGTGATCGATGCCACCGATTTGGACCGCGTGGTCGATCTGGGCGATGACGTCGGCGAGGTTGGCTGGCGGGAGGTTTGCCGTGGCTTCCTGTTCGAGTTTGTCGATGGCGGCCTCGCGGGCGATCGGATCGGCGATCTTGCGAGCTTCGTGGATCTGCGGGCGAAGGCTGGCCATGATGGGTTTAGCGGCGTCGTTGTAGCGCTGGGAGAGGTAGGCGCAGTCAAAGTTGATCTGCATGGTGCCGCCCTTAGCCGCGAGCGCGCGGATCATGTCGTCGGTCATGTTGCGGGTGTGATTGGAGACGGCGCGGCACGAGGAGTGCGACGCAATGAGAGGGGCGGTGGAGACTTCGAGCGCATCGTAGAAGGTCTTATCGGCGGTGTGGGAGATGTCGACCATCATCCCGAGGCGGTTCATCTCACGGACGACTTCTTTGCCGAACGGGGTGAGACCGTTGTGGTGGTGAACCTTGGGGTCGTCGAAGTCGCCCTGTGCATCGGCCCAGTTGTTGGTATTGAAGTGGGTGAGGGTCATGTAGCGGACGCCGAGGGCGTAGTAATCGCGAAGGAGGCGAAGGGAATCCTCGATGGCGTGGCCGCCTTCGATGCCCATGAGTGCGGCGATCCTGCCCTGATCGTGCGCGCGAACGATGTCGTCGGCGGTGGTGGCGAAGACGAATTGCTCAGGGTGAGCTGCGATGACGTCGGTGCGGACGGTATCGATCATCTGAAGGGTGCGATTGGCGGAGTGGTTGCCGTTGACGTACTCGGCGTCGACGAAGACGGCGAAGAACTCTGCGCCGAGGAAGCCTTTCATCCGCCGGAGGTCGGTCTGGCCCTTGATGTTGGGAGTGGTGATGTCGTACCCGTCGACGGTTTTGGAGGGTACGTCGTTGTGGGTGTCGATGAGGATGGCTTCGCGGGTGATGCGATCGACCTCGGCCTGAGTGACGGGCCTGGTGCGGGGTGTGCGGGTTTGGGCTGTGAGGGGAAGGGCGAGTGCGAGGAGTGCGGATGTGCAGAAGGATCGGTGTGCGTTCATCGATGCCTTTCGTGAGAGGGCTTGAGGAGCGGGCCTGGTGCGGTGCTTATCGTCCGCGCCGGAGAAAGAAGAAGAGAAGCAGGAGGATGACGAGGAGCCCGAGTCCGCCTGGCCAGACGAACCAGCCTCCGCCGCTGCTGTAGCCGACTGCCATGCATCCAGTCTGGGTGGCGGCGAGAATCAGGCTGGCTGTCGCCAGGCATAGATTCGCTGAAAGGGAACGGGGCTGTCGGACTCGAGGTGTTTGCATCATTTCATCTCCATGCCTTCCCCAGTCAGCACGATGGTGAGACCGGGCACAGCTTTCGATTGGGAACTGACCTGATCTATATCGCGATTGCTGTGGGTTGCGTCTCTACCGTCTGATGCACCGGATGTGATCTGCGCGCGCGCGAATGAAGAGTACAGCATGCGCGCTGCGGAGCGACAAGGGAGTGGGTTGCATGGGGAAGCCAGTTGCGGAGGAGCATGAGGGCGGCATGTGGGAGCGCTGCCTTGCGCTCTGGCGTTGTGATAGAAAGGCTGCATCTGGCTGACCCCGTTCCCGTTTTCGGGTGAGCGCGGTTTCGAGCTGCAACAGGAAGAATGGCGCGGCTGCGCTGCGCGATGGGAGAGTGCGATGGCTGAAGCTACTTGCGATATCGGACTGATTGGGCTGGCGGTCATGGGGCAGAACCTGGTGCTGAATATGAACGACCACGGCTTCAAGGTGGCGGTGTGGAACAGGACCGTCTCGAAGGTGGATGACTTTCTGGGCGACGAGGCAAAGGGAACCAAGGTGGTGGGCGCGCACTCGGCCGAAGAGATGTGCGGTCTGTTGAAGTCGCCGCGGCGGGTGATGCTGATGGTGAAGGCGGGGGAGGTGGTGGACCAGACGATTGAGCACGTGCTGCCGTATCTCGAGAAGGGCGACATTCTGATCGACGGTGGAAATTCGCTGTTTACGGATACGAACCGGCGAACAAAGGATCTGGCGGCGAAGGGGATCCTGTTTATCGGCACGGGTGTTTCCGGCGGCGAAGAGGGAGCGCGGTTCGGGCCATCGATCATGCCGGGCGGGAATGCGGAGGCGTGGCCGCACGTGAAGGAGATCTTTCAGGCGATTGCGGCAAAGGTGGAGGACGGAACTCCGTGCTGCGACTGGGTGGGGGAGGATGGCGCGGGGCACTACGTGAAGATGGTGCATAACGGGATTGAGTACGGGGACATGCAGCTGATCGGGGAGGCGTACCAGCTGCTGAAGGACGGCCTGGGGCTGACGACCGATGAGTTCGGCGAGGTGTTCGCGGAGTGGAACAAGGGGGAGCTGGACAGCTATCTGATCGAGATATCGGCGACGATCTTCGCGAAGAAGGACGACGACGGGCAGCCGATGCTCGACAAGATACTGGATACGGCAGGGCAGAAGGGGACCGGCAAATGGACGGCTATCTCGGCGCTTGACCTTGGGATGCCGGTGACGCTGATTGGTGAGAGTGTATTTGCGCGATGCCTGAGCGCGATCAAGGATGAGCGGGTAAGGGCGGCGAAGATTCTGCAGGGCCCAAAGAAGGTGAAGACGATCTCCGAGAAGAAGGAGTTCATCGAGGATGTGCGGCGCGCGCTCTACTGCTCGAAGATCATCAGCTACGCGCAGGGTTACATGCTGCTGCGTGAGGCAGGGAAGGAGCAGGGCTGGCACCTGAACATGGGCGGCGTCGCCCTGATGTGGAGGGGTGGATGCATCATCCGGTCGGCGTTTCTGGGAAACATCAAGGAGGCCTACGACAAAGATCCGGCGCTTGAGAACCTATTGATGGACGACTTCTTCTCCGGTGTGCTGAACAAGTATGGATGGAGCTGGAGAAAGGCTGTAATCCACGCGATCGAGATCGGCGTGCCCACACCGGCATTCTCGACGGCGCTGGCGTTCTATGACGGATACAGGACGGAGCGTTTGCCGGCGAACCTGCTGCAGGCTCAGAGGGACTTCTTCGGAGCGCACACGTACGAGCGGGTCGACAAGCCGCGGGGCGAGTTCTTCCACACGAACTGGACGGGACGAGGCGGACGCGTGAGCTCGTCCACCTACAACGCTTAGCCTCGGGTAGTGACTGAAACCTGATGTTGGTGTGGTGAAGGGCCGGAGCGATTTGCTTTGGCCCTTTCGCTTTTGACTGCAGCGGTACGCGAACGGGCGCATCGGATGTGCGTGAGGTGAGTGCGAATGAGTGTTTACGGGACGAGGCGGCTGGGGACGGCGGGGCCGGAGGTGTTTGCGCTGGGTCTGGGATGCATGGGGATGAGCGGGATGTATGGCCCCAGCGATGAGGCGGAGAGTGTCCGGACGATCCATGCGGCGATACGAACGGCGGAGGCTGCAGGCGCGAAGCTGCTGATCGACACGGGGGACTTTTACGGGATGGG
Source organism: uncultured Acidobacteriaceae bacterium (assembly GCA_963719405.1). Taxonomy (GTDB): domain Bacteria; phylum Acidobacteriota; class Terriglobia; order Terriglobales; family Acidobacteriaceae; genus Edaphobacter. The sequence continues at coordinate 1,378,814 of OY970381.1, read as the reverse complement.
CCACAACGAGCTGCTGATCGGGCGGGCGTTGAGGGAGATGGGTGAGAACGCACGCGACAGGGTGGTGCTGAGCGTGAAGTTCGGTGCGCAGAGGACACCAAGCGGTGCCTGGTCGGGCTTTGACGGGAGGCCGAGCTCGGTGAAGGACCGGCTGGCGTACAGCCTGGTTCGCCTGGGCGTAGCAAATGTAGATATCTACCGGCCGGCGCGGCTGGATGACAAGGTGCCGATTGAGGACACGGTGGGGGCGGTGGCGGACATGGTGAAGCAGGGGTATGCCCGGCATGTCGGGCTGAGCGAGGTGGGAGTTGAGACGACTCGAAAGGCTCAGGGGGTGACTCCGATCTGCGATGTGCAGCTGGAGTATGGATTGGCCACGCGCGGAATGGAGGCGAAGGTTCTTCCGGGCCTGAAGGAGCTTGGGATCGGCGTGACGGCGTATGGAGTGCTTTCGCGCGGGCTGCTGAGCGGATCGAAGCCAGCGGAGAAGGGGGATTTTCGGAGGTTTCTGCCGCGGTACACGGGCGCGAACCTAACCGCGAATCAGACCCTGATCGAAGCGCTGGGGAGTGTGGCCGCCGGACGCGGCGTCTCCGCGGTGCAGATGGCGATCGCCTGGGCGATGGGTCGCGGGGAGGAGATCGTACCTTTGCTGGGAGCGAGGAGGGTTTCGCAATGGGAGGAGGCCGAGGCGGCTCTGCAGCTCCGGCTTACCGCGGAGGAGATGCGGCAGCTGGAGGAGGCGGTTCCTGCGGAGAAGGTGCAGGGAACGAGGTATGACAAGCAGGCTATGACGCACCTGGACAGCGAGCGATAGGCTCGCGCCAGGGGAGAGGGCCGCAGCTCAGGATGAGCAGGGCTTTACGTCGGAGGTGCGGTGCCAAACTTCGGTTCGACCGAAGAGAGTGACGCCGACGTACCCACGGAGCTTGAGAGTCTCGCCGTTGAGATCGATGTTTCCCTTGTAGGTTTTACCTGACTCGGGATCGTAGAGTCGGCCGGCGGTCGCCTGATTGTCGCCGGAGAGCGTGAAGTTGCTACCGATCTCCAGGTTGCAAAGGGGCCGATTGCGCAGAGCGGCGTCGGGGTTCTTGTGGTCGACCGTACCGGGTGCGGTGGGTGTAACGGCGATGATCTTGATGCAGAGCGCATCTCCGCAGGGGAAGGTGCGGACGACAGACCCGTCCGCCGTCTTCCAATCGCCGAAGAGGGCGTGAGATGGAGCCGCTGCTGCGATTGAGATTGGCGCAAGGAGGAAGGCGGCAAGGAGCGTGCTCAGGGGCTTCATGTCTGCAGTTGGATGCTTGCCGCCCTGTTGAGGATTTTTGTGCGGAAAATCGGCTAACTCACCCGAAGAGTCTGGATGGCGTCGGCGACCCAGATGCCGACGATACCGACTGTAAGCAGGCCGGCTACACCGGCAAGGAGCTTGACGAAGGGCTGAACCTGGTTGACGCGGCGGACGATCTCACTCTGTTTCCGGGGACCGTCGGGATTGTGCTCGGCGAGGAAGAGCTGTTCATCCTCATATCGGGTTAGCTGCCCACGGTAGGTGAGGAGGCCAACAAACAAGGCGGTGAACACTGCCCAAACGACGAGCAGTGTGGGTACGGCGGAGAGAGCGGAGGCAAGAGTCATACAGGCTGGTCCCCTTTCTGAAGAGGATGGGATGGGCACGCGAGGTCGCTGCCGAGAGGATCATACTCCCGGAAAGGTTGTCTCACCAGAGTTTTTAAGTTCCCGGAGGTGTGACCCGGCGTGGTCAACAGCGGCTGAGGGGTCCCTTATGCGTGGAAGGAGGCACGAAGGACGAAGGCGACCGCCATCACGCCGATGAGGACGACTGCGAGAAGGATGCCAATGTAGATGGCCATGCGTCTTTCGCTCTCAGGACTCGGCTGGGTGATGCCGAAGGTGTTGATGAAGATGGTCGCGAGCCAAAGGAGTGGCTTCATGGGGGTTGGGGACTCCAAGGAAAGATGATAACGGTTGGCGGGGGGCTGATTGAGGCGTCTGGGAGAGGCTTTGCGACCATAGGTCCGGATGCGCATCTGTAGATAGAGGTGGAAAGCTTCAACGCGCTTGTTCGCAGGGGTCGTGGAGCTTACACTAAACAAGTACTCGTCTTCTGATGTGGACGATGGAGAATGCTGATGGCTACTGCAACGACGACACCGAATGCTCAAGCTGAAGTAGTAACCGGCGCTCCGGCATCGACGAGCCCTGTCTCACTCACGCCGGCGGCGATTGCCAAGGTTCGGGAGATTATGGCGACGCAGGATCCGGTCCCGGCGGGTCTGCGAATTGGCGTTGTCGGCGGGGGCTGCTCGGGCTTCCAGTACTCGATGAGCTTTGAGAATCAGAGCGGGATGATGGACAAGATCGTGCGGTTCGACGACTTGAAGGTCTTTGTCGACGCAACCAGCGCGATGTACCTGCAGAACTGCGTTGTGGACTATGTCGAGACGCTGGAGGCTGCCGGATTCAAGTTTGAGAACGCCGCGGTGAAGAGCACCTGCGGATGTGGATCGAGCTTCAGCGTCTAGGAAGAAACGTACTTTCCGTTCGTGATAAGCCCCTCCGGAGCAGCCGCTCCGAGGGGCTTTTTCATGCGTTCCGGGGTGGGTCTGGCGAGCTCCTGCAACTGCTGGAGGGCGAAGCGCGTTCCAATATGGGCTGCATGCATGGCGATTCCGGCTGCCGAGAGGCGGAACGTGGGGCCCATTATCGATCCGGGCCCGGGGAGCGACCGGTGTGCGTCTAAAATGGGTGCGACCCCGCTGATCCCGGGTGTTCTCGAAACCTATGAATGAGTTCGTGGTGCGGCTGGCGGATGAGCGGGGACGGGTGCAGGAGCAGACACATGCTGCAGCAACCGCCGATGAGTTGCGAGCGCGATTCTCGCAAGCGGGGTACCACGTCTACAGCGTCAAGGCCCGGGGAGCGCTGGGGTCGGGCGGAACCCGAAAGAAGGTGAAGCTGGAGACCTTTCTGGTCTTCAACCAGCAGTTTCTGACGCTGGTGAAGGCGGGGCTGCCGATTCTCGGGTCGCTGGAGCTGCTGGCGAGACGGCAGAAGCAGCCGAACTTCCGGGCGCAGCTGGAGGACGTAGTCTCCCGGGTGAAGACGGGTGAGTCAATATCGGGGGCTTTTGAGGCGCAGGGAGGGTTCCCGGTGGTTTACACGACGACGCTGCTGGCGGGGGAACGGTCGGGAAATCTGGAGGAGGTGCTGCAGCGCTTTCTCGACTTCCAGAGGGTGAGCCTTACGTTTCGGAAGAAGTTGAAGGCGAGCCTGATCTATCCGGCTCTGCTGATCGTGATGGTGATAGGGCTGTTCATCTTTCTGATCACCTTTGTGGTGCCCCGGTTCGCGCAGCTTTACGACCAGCTTGGGACGCATCTGCCGGCGCTGACGACATTTCTTCTGGATCTGGGACGGGGCGCTCAGCACTACGGTCTGTATGCCGGTGCAGCGGTGGCACTTGCGATCTTTCTGCTGACCAGGTGGATCCGGACGGACGCCGGAGCAAACGCTGTGGATCGCGTGCGGATCGGTCTGCCGATCTTCGGCAACGTCTGGTTGAAGTACCAGGTGGGTCTGTTTTCGCGGACGCTCTCGACGCTTCTGACGGGTGGATTGCCCCTGGTGCCCAGCCTGGAGACGGCAGCACGATCGATCGACTCGCGGCAGATCGGATCGGCTGTGTTTCGGTCGGTGGAGACGGTGCGTGAAGGCAAGGGACTTTCGGCGAGCCTGCAGGCGACCAAGGTGTTTCCGGAGCTGGCAATCGAGATGATTGAGGTCGGGGAGTCTACGGGGGCGCTGCCGGGGATGCTGAACTCGGTCGCGGAGTTCTTTGAGGAAGACGTGCAGACCAATCTGACGGCGGCGATGAGCCTGATTGAGCCGCTGATCCTGATCGTTATGGGTATGGTCGTGGTGACGATCCTGATTGCGCTGTACCTGCCGATCTTCAGCCTGAGCGCAGGCGGGGTGGCGGGACAGTGAGGCTGACGGGTGCGAATGGTGTGTGCGTGGCCATGCTTTTGGCCGTGGGTGCGATCTGCCGGGGGCAGGAGCCCGTCGATGAGGCGGCCGTAAAGGCGCAGCTGGCTGCACGTGAGAGCGAGACGCGAAGGCTGTTGCTGGCGCACGCAACGCCGATCGCGGCAGCGGACGCGCCGTACCGGGCGGAGGACTACTCTCCGTTGTTGCGGTGGGTTCAGGGCAAGCCGCTGGTGGTGATAAGCGAACCGACTCACGCGATGCACGAGTGCCGGGCAGAGAATGCCAAGGTCGTACGGTTCCTGGTGGAGCGGGCGGGGGTGCGTACCCTGGTGACGGAGATGGGGTATGCGGAGGGGCTGGAGCTTGACGCGTATGTAAGGACCGGCGTCGGGGATGTGGACGATATCGTCGGTCCGCGGGGCGGAGTGATCTGGAACACGGTTGAAGAGGCCGAGACCATGCGCTGGGTTGCGGGATGGAACCGCGCACACCAGCGCGATATGGTGCGGGTGGCGGGGATGGACATTGACGCGGGCGGGGCCGCGGGACTAGCGCTGGTGAAACGGCTTTCCGGACTGCATCTCAGTCCCGCCCTGGTGGAGCGGGTGCGGGTTGGGGCGGAGGCGGCTGACCGGATGAAGGGGCCGGCCAAAGCGGGTTCTACGCCGGACGATAGGTCAGCTTCGGAGGCGTACGACGCCGCTCTGATGGAGTTGATCGGGGCGTTGAAGGAACTGCCCGAGGGTACGGTTCGTGAGGATGTGCTGCGCCTCGCGGCTTCGGTCCGCGGCGGCCGTCGATCGGCGGAGCTTCGGGCCACGGGACCGGACGGGAACGATGCGGGCCAGCGGTTGCGGGAGTTCGCGATGGCCCGGGCGGCGCTCGAGATTATGGGAGATTCGAAGGCACCGACGGTGATTGTGACGCACACGGTGCATCTGCGGCCGGGGCGGCTTACCGGGGACAAGGTGCAGTCTCTGGGGTACCACCTGGCGAGAGCCCTGGGTGATCGAGCGTTCTTCCTCGGGGAGGACTATGGGACGGGAAGTATGCGGGCGATGGTGCCGGGGCTGAAGCCCGGCGAGCCTAGGAGGATGCATGCGGCAACCCTGGATGCGCCTTTACCTGGAAGTATGGCGGCGGCCCTGGGGAGCGACGGGCCGCTGCTGATCGATCTGCGGGACCCCAGGGATGGCTCGGCGTGGTCGGACTGGCTGGAGAGCATGCAGGCGACGCATCTGTATCTCGCAATTACGTATGCGGACGGGGAGGCGGCACAACCGAACTGGACGGTGCCGGCGGACGCCTTTGACGCGTTGATTTACATACCCAAGGTGACACCGCTGCATCCGATCGGCGCTCCGGAGTATGTGCCGTAGGCTGGCGGCGACGAAGAATGCCGGACACAAGCTTCGGACATATCTCCCGCGTCTGGTAGGCTGGCGGAGCTTGCGGCTTTGGTGTGATTGACGGCGGGCTGCTTGTGACGGATGGTGGGAACGGGAGTCTCACGACATATGGCTACACCGGTTGCAGTTCCGCTTTCAGTTGCCGAGATGGGGATGGATGAGGTGGAGCGCGCGCAGATGCTGGCGCGCCGGTATCACGCCGACTTTGTCGACCTGAAGAACTTCAACATCCAGCATGAGCTGTTCAAGAGCGTGCCGGTGGACATGATGTTCCGGTACAACTTTGTGCCGCTGGAGCAGCATGACGGTCGCCTGGCGATTGCGGTAAGTGATCCGTCGAAGCTGATGGTGCTGGACGAGATCTCTGGGCTGCTGGGGACACGGCTGGTGACCCGGGTTGCGACGCTGACGCAGATTACCGAGCTGTTGAAGAAGACGGAGCAGTCGCAGCGGGTTCTGGACGAGGCCAGCGAGGGGCTGGCGTTCGACGTTCTTTCGGCGGACGACAGCACGGATGAGAATATTTCGATTGAGCGGCTGACGGGCGAGGATGATATCTCGCCGATTATCCGCCTGGTGGATACCACTATCTTTACGGCGCTGGAGCGCCGGGCGTCGGATATCCACCTGGAGACGTTTGACGACTCGCTGCTGGTGAAGTACCGGATCGACGGCGTGCTGCAACAGGCGATGGCGCCGATTGCGCGCGAGCATCATCAGACGATTCTTTCGCGCATTAAGGTGATGTCGGAGCTGGACATCGCGGAACGGCGGGTTCCGCAGGACGGGCGTTTCAGGGTGCGGTACAAGGGCCGGCTGATCGACTTCCGCGTCTCGATTATGCCGACGGTGCATGGCGAGAATGCTGTGCTTCGTGTGCTCGACAAGGAGTCGATGTCGGAGAAGTTCACCAAGCTGTCGCTGGACGTGGTGGGGTTCGCGGATAAGGACCTGGCGCGGTTTCGGAGGTATATCAAGGAGCCGTACGGGATGGTGCTGGTGACGGGCCCAACGGGATCGGGAAAGACGACGACCTTGTATGCGGCGCTGAACGAGATCAAGAGCGAAGAGGACAAGATCATTACGATCGAAGATCCGGTCGAGTACCAGATCCGGGGGATTACGCAGATTCCGGTGAACGAGAAGAAGGGACTGACGTTTGCGAGGGGGCTGCGGTCGATTCTGCGGCATGATCCGGACAAGATCCTGGTGGGTGAGATCCGCGATGCGGAGACGGCGCAGATTGCGATCAACTCCGCGTTGACGGGTCACCTGGTGTTTACGACGGTCCATGCGAACAACGTTGTGGACGTGCTGGGGCGTTTTCTGAATATGGGTGTCGAGCCGTATAACTTTGTTTCCGCACTGAACTGCATTCTTGCGCAGCGGCTGGTTCGGCAGGTGTGCGAGTTCTGTGCGCGAGGCGTGCGTTACACGGATGCGGAGCTCGACGAGAACGGGCTGGTCCCGGAGGAGTGGCAAGGGTTTGTGTTCCGCGAAGGCGCGGGCTGCATAGAGTGTGGAGGGACGGGCTATAAGGGACGTTCCGCGATTCACGAGCTGCTGGAGCTCGACGACGAGATACGGGAGATGCTGCTGGCGAAGAAGCCGGGAAGTGAGATCCGGAAGAAGGCGAAGGAGAAGGGAATGGCGTTTCTGCGGGATTCGGCGCTGGAGCGGGTCCGGGCAGGGGTGACGACGTTGAAGGAGATCAACAAGGTTACCTTTATCGAGACGGGAAGGTAGCGGCGGAGACGTCAGCGGATAACGGGAACGCACATTACCTGCCGGGCGGGTGGATGAGAGGATATTTCGCGATCCAACGCTGTTCTTTCTGTCCTTGAAGCGGTTGAGCGTTTAGGTTCTATGCAAGCTGTCATGATGCCGGAGCCATGCCGAGACCGCCGGTGGACGAATGGAAGACGAGTTGCAGGTTAGATGGGTCGATCGTGATCAGGAACGGATAGTCTAGGACGGAATGGAACTTTTACCGAGAACGATGGGGACGCGGCCAAGGGTCGCGATCGAGTTGCGACCGGAGGGTCTGGTGGCGGCTCGAGCCGAGGGCGGCGCGGGTTTGCTCGCGGCCATATCAGCGGTGCAGTTGAATGAGGGAGCGCTTCGACCCGGGCTGCGGCTCGGCAATATCGCGGATCGGGCGGGGATCTCGGGTGCGGTGCGCCGGGCGCTGGATGGAGTCTCCGCAAAGGGCGGCGAGCGATCGAAGTATGTGACGCTGGTGGTGCCGGATGCGGCCGTAAGGGTGCTGCTGCTGGACTTCGACGCGCTTCCAAGCAAGCCGCTTGAGGCGCTGGCGGTGGTGCGCTTCCGATTGAAGAAGCTATTGCCGTTCGACGCGGAGCATGCGGTGGTGACGTACCAGGTGATGTCGAGCGGACGTGACGGGATACGCGTGCTCGCAGTGGCGATGCCCTGCGATGTGCTCACGGAGTACGAGGGGGTTGTGACAGACGCGGGGTATCTGCCGGGGGCGGTTCTGCCGAGTACGCTGGCGGTGCTGGCGGGTCTGGATGCGGGCTCGGACAGCACGGCAACCGCGCTGGTGGTCAATGCGGGACCGGGAGCGGTGACGACGGCGATCGTGCAGGGTGCGGTGCTGCTGCTGCACCGAACGGTGGACATGGGGCCGGAGCTGGGCGGGGTGGAGACCGGCGCAGGAGCGGTGTCGACGTCGATGCTCCCAGCTGAGAGGGCGGGGCAGTACGAGGGATCGCGGGCGACGGGGGAGCAGGGTCGGGCCGCGCAGCCTCCGCGGAATGATCGCGCGGACTACGACAGGATGGACGCCGAGACGGACATGCAGACGGAGGTGTTGCGGCGCGAGACCATGCCGCCGCTGCCTACAGAGGCGAACGAGGCGGTGCGGGTTTTGAATGAGGCTGATCCGGTGAGCTCGGGGCGCGAGATCACGCAGGCGGTGAGCGTGGCGGCGGCCTACTTTGAGGACACGCTGGGCGGAGCACCGGCGGTCTTGCTGGCCTCGGGTACGATGGGTGCGGAGAGGCTGGGCACGGTTCTAAGCATGTACGGCATGGACGGCATCCAGGTGCGGGAGATAGTGGACGCCGAGGCGATCGGCGTGAGTGCGTCGACCTCTACGGTTCCGCGAGGATGGCTGGCGGGTGTGCGGGGGGCGCTGAGAAGCTGATGCGGATTTCAGTCAACCTTGCGACAAAGCCGTTTGTTGAGATTCGTCCGCTGCTGGCGCGGCTGCGACTGGCGATGGTTCTGCTGGCGGTGCTGTGCGTTGGACTTGGCGTGTGGCTGCATGCGCTCAATCAGAAGGCGGCAGTTGCCGAGGCGCAGATGGATGCGGTGAAGGCGAGGACGGCGCAGCTGCAGCAGGAGCGTCGGACGAACGAAGCGCGGATGCGGCAGCCGCGAAACCAGGCGGTGCTCGAGCGCAGCCGCTTTTTGAACGAGATATTTGCGATGAAGAGCTTCAGCTGGACGGCGGTGATGATGGACCTGGAGCGGGTGCTGCCGGCGGGTGTGCAGGTGACGAGCATCGAGCCGCAGGTGTCCGCGACGGATGGCTCGGTGACGATCCGGCTGCGGGTGAGCGGAGAGCGGGACCGGGCGGTGCAACTCGTTAGAAATCTGGAGGGTTCGGCGCGGTTTGTGCATCCTCGGCTGAGCAATGAGGCGGCCCAGGCGTCGGACGCGAACGGACGATTGGTGCAGACGTCCGGTCCTGTAGTGCCGGGAGCCGTGGAGTTTGACATCCTGAGCGGGTACAACCCGTTGCCGGAGCTGCGGAGGTCGGTTGCAGGCGGGGCTACTGGAGCGGTTCCGAGGGGCGCTGCTGCCAGCTCGCCCTCGACGGTTAACGCTCATAGGAGGGTTCCTACAGCAAGCTCCGTGAACCCCGGACAGGCTGGTCCGCGATGAAGATGCCGAGCGCGGTGACAACGGAGCGTTTCAGCGAGCGCACCAGACGCTTGCTCACCCTGGTGAATCTGCATTATGCGGGTGTGGCTCTTCTGGCGGTCGTGAATCTTTTCCTGCTGACGCAGATGTATGTGGCCTGGCGGGCGCAGAGCACGCAGGGTGCGGACGCGCTGGCGCAGCAGAGGCTGGCGATGGAGACGGCGGAGCTGCAGTCCAAGCCGCTCCAGGGTCTGGACGTCAAGTTGACGACGGCATCGACGGAAGCGGATACGTTCTACGACCGAAGGCTTCCCTATGCGCACAGTCAGTTCCTGACCGAGCTTGGCCTGCTTACGAAGCGGGAGGGTGTGAAGCTGACCCGGGTGCAGTATGCGGAGGTCCCGGCCCTGAACGAGGCAGGCGAAGGTGGAGCGCTGACGGAGGTTCGCATGGATGCGAGTCTTGGCGGCGACTACCGCGGCCTGGTTCAGTTCGTGAACGCGCTGGAGCGGGACCGGATGTTCTTTGTGATCGGCGGTGTGAACCTGAGCGGCCAGCAGAGCGGAACTGTAGGTTTGCGGATTCGGCTCACGACGTATCTTCGACCGGCGGGTCCGGGAGAGATGACGGACAGAGCGACGGTACTGCCGGCGGTGCGTGAGCCTGTCGCTGACGTGGACGGAGGGGACCAGACGCGATGACAGATCAGCAGAAAAAGATCGCGGCTGGGAGTGTGTTCGCAGTGATTGCGGCGGGAGTGCTTTACTTTCAGCTGAGCGATGGGGGAGGTACGCCCGCTGCTCCTCCAGCGCCCGTTGTGACGACAGTTTCGGTGCCAACTGGGACGGGGGTGCCAACGACGACGGTAGGCGCTCCGAGACCGGCCGGGAGCGCGGCGAAGCGCACAGGAACGACCGCAGCAGAGCTTGACCCGACGCTTCGGATGGGACCGATGCTGGTGACGGAGTCGCTGGTGTACTCAGGCACCGGACGAAATATCTTCTCGAGTGCAAGCGTTCCTGTTGCCCTGCCCCGGCCAGTGGCGCCGGCTCGCCCGGTAGCTCTTCAGGCGCCGGTATATACAGCACCGACCGGACCTCCTCCTCCGCCGCCCATCGACCTGAAGTTCTTTGGGACGGCGACAAGCGCGGCCGGGGGACGGCAGGCATTTCTCCTGCGGGGGGAGGATGTGTTTCTCGCATCACCGGGCGATATTGTGCAGAGACGATATAAAGTCGTTTCGATTGCGGCGAACTCGATGGTGGTCGAGGACCTCGTGAACAGCAACCGTCAGACACTGCCGCTGCTGGTGGAGTAGATGAAAGGGTCGCAGGACAGATCGGGCCGGGGGGTGGCAGGGAACTTTGCCGGCTCGGGCGCTTGCGATGGTTGTGCCGAAGCAGACCTCACACAACGTGAGGTGTCCCACGGCTGTGTGGGAGACCGGAGCTGCGGCGAAGACGGTTTCCTGCTGATGGGCGCGATCATTGCGATCTTTCTCGTGCTCTTAGTGCTGAGCGTAGCGGCTCCGACGATGGCTCGGCAGTTGAGGCGTGACCGTGAACTCGAATCGGTGCACCGGGGTAATCAGTATGTCCGGGCGATCCAGCTCTATTACAGGAAGCTCGGGCATTACCCCGGAAACATGGAGCAGCTTGAGAAGTCGAACAACATACGGTTTCTGAGGCAGAGGTACGCCGACCCGATGACGGGGAAGCCGGACTGGCGATTGATTCACCTGGGGGAGCAGAAGACGACGATAAAGGGGTTCTTCGGTCAGCCGCTGGCCGGCATTGCGACCTCCGGTCTGGGAACTGCGAGTTCGATGGTCTCACCGAGCGGAACGGGGAGCAGTCCGTCTGTGTTTGGAGCGCCGGGGGGTGCGGGAACGGCGGGAGGACCCGGGAGCCCCGGGGGCCCAGGTTTGGGCGGGGCCGCTGGAGGTTCAGGTGCTGCTGGGACGTTTGGGTCTGGCGGTGCGAACGGCGGTTTGGGGGGTGGTGTGGGGACGGCCGGAGCTGGGACGGGATCGTCGGATGCATCGGCGGGGACGTCTCCGACGAGTGCGGGTGGTATCTCGAGCCAGTCGGCGTCGACGTTTTCGGGTTCGGGAGCGCCGTTTGTGGGGGTCGGGGGATCCGCGCCGGGAGAGTCCATTATGGTGCTGAATGAGCAGACGACGTATCCGACGTGGGAGTTCGTCTATGATCCGCGGATCGAGCAGATGAAGGCGAAGGTAAACATTCTGGGGGGCGGCATGGCGAGCGGGAGTGGAGCGGGGCTCGGGTCGGGGTCAGGCTTCGGCTCGCCGACTCCTTCGACTCTTCCGGGAAGCTCTGCGCCGGGGGCGGGCTCCCCTCCAGCGACTCCGGCCAATCCCACTACTCCACAGTAAGGTTCGCGCCGTGCTCACGGCTTATGGCGTGCGGGCATGGCGTCGTCGCGGAGCTTGCCGAGCCGGCCGGTGGGGGCCGACGACGAACGGGAGCGAGAGGGCGTTCCAGTTTTTGTCAGTGTCTCCGTTGGGGGGCTGGCTCGGGGTGGGTTTGAGCGGGTGCCAGTTCCTGCCGTCGTCGGTGGAGTAGTCGGAGCCGTTGGGGCCTACGGTGATCCAAGCTTTGGACTTGGGGTCGTAGGCGACCGAGGAGCGGAAGCCGCGGGGTGGGGTGTGGGCGGGTTTCCAGTCATCTGCGCTGCCTCCGAGAAAGCCACGAAGCGCCATACCGACCATGTCGGGATGAGCGTAGTCGCCACCGACGATGACTACCTTCCGGCTGTAGCCAGTATCGGGGCTTGCCTGAATCGCGAATGCTCCAGACGAGTCCGTCTTTGGATTTTGAGCAGAGAGAACGTCGGCCTGCATATGACGTGGCAGAAACGAGAATTTTTTCGCGCCGGGGCTAACTTCGGCTTCGTAGTCTGACGGTTGTCTTGTGTCGTCTGACACGTTTAAATACTGAAGTATGCGGGGCCCGGACTTGCCGCCGGTGACGAAGGCGCGCACGGGAAGATCTTCAAGGAGCAGGGACTGATTGCTCGCGGCGAAGAGGCCCTCGCCGGCTAGAGCTGGCGGGGACTGTTTGATCTGCGCCTCCCAATGGTCGCCACCATCGAAGGTGAGAAACATGGGAAAGTTTCCGCGTACCGGGTCGCCCACCAGAGCTCCAAACATGGGCTTGCGTACCTTCCTGTTTGCCGGGGCGAACTGAAGCGCGTCCCAGAAGCCATCCTTATCGGGGTTGGTGAAGAGGAGTTTCCAAGTGCGGCAGCCGTCGGTGGTTTTATAGAGGCGGGAGAGGTCTCCTTTTCCCGAGGACATGACGACGGCGGTGTTTTCGTCGAAGGCCTGGATGCCGCGGAAGTCGAGATGTTCGGCGCCAGGGGGGACCGTACAGGGCTGCCACTCGATGCCGCCGTCCTCGGTGCGGAGGACGGTTCCGTCGGTTCCGGAGGCCCAGGCGATGCCGTTGCCGACGGAGTGGATTCCGCGGAGGGAGGCGGTGGTGAGGGAGTCTTCGATGTCGAACTGTGCGCGTGCCGGGGCGGAGACCAGGGCCAGGGTGAGTAGGAGGGCTAACTTACTGTGTCGGACTTTCATCTGGTGCTCCCCTCCCTCCCCTGCCAAAATAGTGCAAAATCTTCGCTTCAGGTGGTTTAGGTCCGGACCTGTGGTTGACTCCACGCGTTTGGTTCGCGTGCTTGCCTGGTTCAGTATGACGGATCGACGGGGGGGGTTGCGCCAATGGTGTGTTCGAGTGGACTCCGGGGTGGGAGTCGCGGAGCGCGCCCGCTGCTTTTGGTGAAAGGAAGGTGGGTTTGCTTCCGGGCAGGGTGGAGCCCACGCATCGCGCGAAGGGACGCGATGCATGGGCAACCGGCATGGCACACCCGCTTGGAGTGGGGATGCGGAGGGAGCGATGTGGTGGCCTGCAGAGTGGAGGAGCGGTCAGCTACCCCGTATCAGGATTTTTTCGGCTGGAAGAGGGCGATGGCGACCCCCGTGGGATCGGTGAGGATGCTCATCCAGCCTACGTTTGGGATCTCGTGCGAGTCGTGAAGGACGTTTGCGCCCAGAGAGCGGGCTTTTTCGGTGGAGGCATGGATCTCCTCCACGCCGACGTAGGCGAGCCAACCGTAGTTTCCACCGGCCATGGAGGACATCCCGCCGCCGGGGGCGGCGTCCGGCTGAAAGGTGCTGTAGACGCCGGACGGGCCCATGTCCATGTCATTGAACTGCCAGCCGAAGAGGGCGCCGTAGAAGGCTTTGGCTTTGGCGAGGTCGGGGGTGTTGAGCTCGAGGTGGACGAAGGGATTTGGCATGGATGTTTCCTCTCTTTGTAAAAAGATGGAGGCCCTTGGAGCGTCCAAGCATACGCAGGATGAAAGGCGAAGACAAGGCGAATCTTTTCGAACTTGACCGCTACCTTTTCGGGCCCACGCCGCCCTGATGTAGAAGTCTGGCGAATGTGCAGGCGGTCACCGACGGCACGAGCAGGACCAATCCCATGCGAAACCTCGAACGTGTCCGAAAGTATAGGCCGGATGTGTGTCACATTCGGGTGAAATCTCGCGCAGCCGGACCGGTGCGGACCTCCCGGGGGCGGAGCAGACCTCTTCAAACGTGCAAGAAGGAACTGCGCCTTTGGCGAAGGGATTGTTCGGGCTATTTGTCGACGAGGGTTAGTGGGCGCCCGCCGGTGCTTTGCCGGGCTTGACCTTTTTGAAGGTCCAGACGATGCCGACGCAGAAGAAGCAAAGGAGGGATAGCCAGCGGAAGACGTCGACAAAGGCCCAGTTGGCGGCCTGGCGCTGGAGCTCCTGATAGAGGCGCGCCTGGGCGGGTGCGAGGGAGTTTGGAGCGCCGAAGGGACCGCTGCCTGCTCCGCTGAAGAAGCCCCGGAGTGCGTTGATCTGGTTTTGGAACTGCTGTCCGGACTGCGGAACGGAGTTGATGATCTCGTTCTGGTGGACGGCGGTGCGGCGCGTGAGGAGAGTCTGGGCGACCGAGATACCGATCGATCCGCCGACGTTGCGCATGAGGTTGAAGATGCCGGAGGCGTTGCCAATCTGCTCGTTTTTGAGGGTGCCGTAGGAGGCGGTCGAGATGGGGACGAAGACGAACGAGAGGGCGAAGCCGGTGATGAGGATGGGAACGAGGAGGGTGGTGGGAGAGACCTGGAGGGTGATGTTGCCGAAGTAGAGGGTGGTGAGGCCGAAGACGCCGAAGCCAAAGGTGAGGAGGTAGCGGGGGTCCACCTTGTTGGAGAGGAAGCCGATGATGGGCATGCCGCAGATGGCGCCCAGGCCGCGGGGTGCGACGACGATGCCGGCGGTGAAGGCGGTGTAGCCGAGGAGTTCCTGATAGAAGAGCGGGAGGACGGTGACGGTGGAGTAGATGCCGATGCCGAAGAAGAAGATAAGCGTGGAGCCGATGAGGAAGTTGCGGTCTTTGAAGACTTTGAGATCGACGAGCGGGTTCTTTTTGCGCCAGGAGTGGACGCAGAACCAGATGAACGAGGTGACAAGGAAGAAGACGGCCCAGCGGATCCAGACGGCTCCGAACCAGTCGTCCTCCTGACCCTTGTCGAGCACGATCTGCAGGCAGCCTGTCCATACGACGAGGGTGGCGAGGCCGATGTTGTCGAAGGCGGGCACCTTTGCGTTCTTGATGTAGGCGGGGTCATGGATGAACTTGTTGATCATGAACAGCGCGAGGATGCCGATAGGGATGTTGATGTAGAAGGCGTATCGCCAGGAGTAGGTATCGGTGAGCCAGCCGCCGAGGGTAGGGCCTAGGACGGGCGCGACGACGACACCGAAGGCGAAGACGGCCATTGCGGCGCCACGTTTGCGGGGCGGAAAGGACTCGAGGAGGATGGCCTGGGAGAGCGGCTGGAGAGCGCCGCCGCCGGCGCCCTGGACGACGCGGGCAAGGAGCATGAAGCCAAGCGTCGGTGCGGCTCCGCAGGCGAAGGAGGCGACGGTGAAGATGGCGACGCAGGACATGAGGAAGCGCTTGCGTCCGAAGCGGAGGGACATCCAGTTGGACATCGGGAGGACGATGGCGTTGGCGACGAGGTAGGAGGTGAGGACCCAGGTGGCTTCGTCGTTCGAGGCAGAGAGGGAGCCTGCGATGTAGGGGAGCGCGACCGAGGCGATCGCGGTGTCGAGCACCTCCATAAACGTCGCGAGCATAACGGACGCGGCGATCAGCCAAGGATTGACGCCCTGGATCACTTCAGAGGTCTGGTCTGGCGGAGCGGAGGCGGTGGCAGCGGCCATTCGGAGGAGGCGGTTTCCTTGACTAAGAGTGGAGCCGCGACTCGGTAAGGAGAGACGGGACTTCCAGAGTTAGATGCAGGAGCTCCGGTTTGGCTACATTTGTGGCGAGGCTGGAGAGCGTCGGAGTTATTGGAGCGTAAGTGTTCCGGAGCCGGTATCTGAGCCGCAGACGCTGCTGATGGTCCAATGCGAGACCGAGATGATTCTGCCGTCGGGCGAGGTGGAGCCGATGCCGGTGATGGTGGTGCCGGTGAGTGCGTCGGTGTAGGTGGTGGAGACGCTTCCGCCGTCGACGGTTGAGGCGGTCGCTGCGAGGGAGGTAGGAACACAGGTGTTGTTGGGCGAGGCGGCGGTTCCTGTGAGGTGGTAGACACCGTTGGTGTCGGGCTGGCTGGTCTGCGTGAGGGTGGAGGTGAGGGCGAAGGTCTGGCCATCGCCAGTGGTGAGGGTTCCGGTGTAGGTGCCGCTGAGGGGCTGGTACTGCTGCCCGGTGACGGGTGAGGCGGAGTCATGGGCGGTGACGGCCTGGAGGGCGGGGAAGGCGCAGGCGCCGCCGGTGACGGTATAGGTTGCGGCGGAGAGGCTTCTGCGATCGGCCGAGAGCGTTCCGGAGATGGAGAGGGTTCCTCCACTGACCGGGGCGGAGAGCGTGAGATGGCTTGAGGTGTCGATGGAGCCGGCGACGGGTATGGGGATGGAAGTCTGGAGGCACTGATTGCTGGAGGCGAGGGGATGGAGGATGCCGGTCACAGCGGATCCCTCGACTGAGAGGTTTCCGCCAAGGGCGGAGAGGCGAGCCGCAGCGCCTGCGGAGGAGCTGAACTGCCAGTTCCCGGAGGCTTGAGCGAAGGGGTTGCGGGAGGAGGCGGTGATTGTGCCGGAGGCACAACCGGAGAGGAGGCCGGCGATGAGGCCAGCCAAGCCGAGGGAGGTGACGGCGAGAAGACGGCGTTTGGTTCTGGACGGACGGCGGGCGAGGGTGTGACGTGCGGCAGGGGAGGGCATCAGTGTTCCAGCTTTCAGGAGTTCCAGACTCTGCGGGAAGAGTAGAGAGCCGGGATGGGGAGCTGGAATGGCTCGTTTGGGTTAGCGGCTTAGCGGGCTTGAGTTAGCCGTGGGATGCCGGGTGTGAGGAATCCGAGATCGCCGGGCGAAGGGCGGAGCGACTGGCGCAGGGGGGCGGGGTTGAATGCGGGAGGATGGGCTGCATCCTCTTACGACGAATCGCATCAGATACATTGACACTAAGAGACTCACATGTGAGAATCGGTGATGTCGCGAGTTTGACCTGAACAGGGCCGGAGAGACCGGCTGACGGGGTGTGTCGAGGAGAGGGCGGGTATGGCGAAGATTATTGGGATCGATCTGGGGACTACAAACAGCTGCGTCGCGGTGATGGAGGGTGGCGAGCCGAAGGTGATTGCCAACGAAGAGGGCGGGCGGACGACGCCGTCGATTGTGGCATTTACGAAGAACGGCGAGCGCCTGGTGGGTCAGGTGGCGAAGCGTCAGGCGATCACGAACCCTGAGAACACGGTGTATTCGATCAAGCGCTTCATGGGCCGCCGGATGAACGAGGTTGGCGACGAGATGAAGATGGTGCCGTACAAGGTCGTCTCGAAGGGCGACAATGTGGGCGTCATGGCGCAGGGCAAGGAGTTTACGGCACCTGAGGTGTCGGCGATGATCCTGCAGAAGCTGAAGAAGGCGGCGGAGGACTACCTCGGGACGAGTGTGACCGAGGCGGTTATCACGGTTCCGGCGTACTTCAACGATGCGCAGCGTCAGGCGACCAAGGACGCGGGCAAGATTGCGGGCCTGGATGTGAAGCGGATTGTGAACGAGCCGACGGCGGCAGCGCTGGCGTACGGGCTCGACAAGAAGAAGGACGAGACGATCGCGGTCTATGACTTTGGCGGCGGCACCTTTGATATTTCGATCCTCGAGGTTGGGGATGGCGTGATCGAGGTGAAGTCGACCAACGGCGACACGCACCTGGGCGGCGACAACCTGGACCAGCGGATTGTGGACTGGCTGATCTCGGAGTTCAAGTCGGATACGGGTCTGGATCTGCACGCCAAGGGCAACGAGATGGCGCTGCAGAGGCTGAAGGACGCGGCGGAGAAGGCGAAGATCGAGCTGTCGACGGCACAGGAGTCGGAGATCAACCTGCCGTTTATCACGGCGGACGCGACTGGGCCGAAGCATCTTGTACGCAACCTGACGCGGGCGAAGCTCGAATCGCTGGTCGATGACCTGCTGCAGAAGTCGGTTGGACCGTCGCGGCAGGCGATGAAGGATGCGGGAGTCGATGCGTCGAAGATCGACGAGGTCGTCCTGGTCGGCGGGCAGACGCGTATGCCGAAGATCCAGCAGCTGGTGAAGGAGTTGTTCGGCAAAGAGCCGCACAAGGGCGTGAATCCGGACGAGGTTGTGGCGATCGGAGCCGCGGTGCAGGCTGGTGTTCTGTCTGGCGAGGTGAAGGATCTGCTTCTGCTGGACGTGACACCGCTGACGTTGGCGATCGAGACGATGGGCGGCGTTGCGACTGGCATGATCACGCGCAACACGACGATCCCGACCAAGAAGACGGAGACGTTTTCGACGGCGGCGGACTCGCAGACCGAGGTTGAGGTTCACGTGCTGCAGGGCGAGCGCCCGATGGCGGCGCAGAACCGGACGCTGGGCAAGTTCAAGCTGAGCGGGATTCCTCCGGCGCCGCGCGGTGTGCCGCAGATCGAGGTCACCTTTGATATCGACGCGAACGGCATCCTGAATGTGACGGCGAAGGACAATGCGACGGGCAAGGATCAGAAGATTACGATCACGAGCTCTTCGGGCCTGAGCAAGGATGAGGTCGAGCGCATGGCAAAGGATGCCGAGGCGCATGCGGCCGAGGACAAGGAGCAGCGCGATTCGGTTGAAGCTCGCAATTCGCTCGACTCGATGGTCTACAACGTCGAGAAGATGCTGAAGGAGAGCGGCGACAAGGTAGCCGAGGGTGACAAGCACGAGGTTGAGACGGCGCTTGCGGATGCGAAGTCGACGCTGACGGGAACACCGGGTGCGACGGAGCTGAACGCGGCGCGCGAGCGTCTAACGTCTGCGAGCCACAAGCTGGCGGAGGCGATGTACAAGGCGTCTGCGAGCGCACCGACCGATGGCGCGGCTGCGGCCGAGGGGACTACCGAAGAGCCGAAGAAGGAAGAGGGCGTGATCGATGCGGAGTATGTAGACCACAAGTAAGTGTGAGCTACACAGAACGGCAGAGACCGCAAAGACGTAGAGGTGACTGAGGGGCGTTCCGGATGGGGTGCCCCTCTTTCGTTACCCGGCAGCGTGTGAGCAGTTGCTGCATCGAATAGGAAGGCAGAGCAGAAGCTGAAAGAGACAGCGACTTGGTTCTACGAAGGGTGTTGAAGAGATGAGAGGAAGCAAGGACGAAATGTACGCAGATGTTTCTTGGCAGTTCGATTTCAACCAGGCGAATGGAGGTAGATCGATGACGGCGACAATGTGGATTTGTGACCAGGTCCGGGCCGGTCAGCTATACAACCGGATGATGTTCGACACCAAGGCTGAGGCGGAGCAGTTTATGCGCAGGATGCGTGAGGCTGAGCCGGATCAGATGTTTTCTATCGAAGCAGTTGAGGCGCGTCAGGTTTGGAACTGAGGCTGGTGCTCGGATGACGATCGACTGGGTAGCAGTGCAATCTGTAGCGACGGCGGTGCTGGTGCTGACGAGCGCCGGCGCCATCGCGTATGCAGCGCTGCAACTGCGCCACGAGCGGGAGTACAGGTCGGTTGCGAATCTGGAGAAGCAGCTGGGGTTCTTTCTTTCGGACGGATTTGTGTCTGCTCGGCGGAGGCTGGCTGAGGCTCGCCTGGATAACTCAGGTTTAAGGACGTGGGATCTCGAAGACCCGCCGGTGAGCGCGTTCGAGGTGCTGGACTTCTATGAGCACCTGGCGCTGCTGGTGAAGAAGGGGCACCTGGATGTGTATGACGTCTGGCACACTTTTTACGAGTGGGCGCAGCCGGTGTATGTAGACATGCAGACGCTGATCGAGGGGGAGGAGAGCTCGTTCTCGGATCACTACTCGGACCTCCGAAAGCTGATGCGGCAGATGGATGAGATCCAGCTGAAGCGGATGCACAAGAAGAATGCGAATCACTGGGCGCTTTGGACGCCGGAGAGGATTCTGGAGCACTACCGGTACGAGCTGACCACGGGTGGGCGAGCGCGGCGGACGCGGAGGAGAGATCAGGCGAGGCAGGAGGCGCTTATCGAAGATCTGAGCGCGAATGAGGAGCGCAGGGAGAGCGTGGATGCCTGAGGGCAATGAGGTCCACCGGTGGGCGGAGCGGCATACCGAGGCATTTGTTGGAAAGAAGTTACATGTCGAAGGGCCGAATGGCCGCTTCCAGGAGTCGGCGGCTCTGGACGGGAGAAAGCTGGAGCGGGTGCTGGCGGTGGGCAAGCATCTTGGATACGACTTTGGCGCCGATCGCATCCTGCACGTGCATCTGGGCAGGTTTGGCGATTGGACGGAGGGCCGGATGCCGCTGCCTGAGGTTCGGGGGATGTTGCGGCTGAGGATGTGGCGGGTTGGAGCGAGGCCGGTCAAGGGAGCTCCGGAGCCGGCGAGGCGTCATGGATGGTATTCGAGTGACGATGGGTCTGCGAATGTGAGTGCGGCGGATGTGGATTGGCTGGAGTTGCGTGGGCCGACGGATTGCAGCCTGTATACGCAGGCGAAGTGGGATGCGCTGCTGAAGCGGCTTGGGCCTGATCCGCTGAACGGGGACAGACCGGACGAGGCGTTTGAAAAGATCGCGAGGGCGAAGAAGCCGATCGGGTTTCTGCTGATGGAGCAGGACATCATGGCGGGGATCGGGAATATCTACCGGGCGGAGCTGCTGTTCCGGGCGAGGCTGAGTCCGTTCAGGGCAGGCGTGGATGTGCCGGTTACGACGCTGAAGGCGATCTGGAAAGAGGCGAGGCCGCTGATGAGGGCGGGGATGGTGGATCGGCGGATTGTGACGACGCTGCCGAAGCATCGTCCGCATGGGAAGGAGACGCCACCTTTGAAGGAGGAGGTGCATTATGTGTATCGGCGGAGCGGAAAGCCGTGCTGGGTCTGCGGGACTGCGGTGATGAAGAGGGATATGGCGGGGCGGAGTCTGTACTGGTGCCCGACGTGCCAGGCGGAGTGATCAGGCCGGGAGGCTATGGCGGGCAGCACGAGATTTGGACTGAAGGGTAAGAACGATGGCGACGACACAACAGAAGGACTACTACGGCACGCTTGGCGTGAAGAAGACGGCGACGCCCGAGGAGATTCGCAAGGCGTTCCGGAAGCTGGCGCGGAAGTATCACCCGGATGTGAATCCTGGCGACAAGAAGTCGGAGGAGAAGTTCAAGGAGATCTCCGAGGCGAACGATGTGCTGAGCGAGGAGAAGAAGCGCAAGGTCTATGACCAGTTCGGCTTCTACTCGGACAACATCGACGCGGCGGCGGCAGAGGCGGCGGCGCGGGGTGGATACGGGGGCGGGTTCCCAGGTGGTGGGCGGACAAGGAGCGGAGGCGGAGCGCAGGAGGTTCCGTTCGACTTTGGAGGCTTCGACTTTTCGGGGTTTCAGGGTGGCGGGCGAGGAGCGCAGCAGGAGCAGGGGGGCGGCGGCTTTGGCGGGTTTCGCGATATCTTCAGCGGGATGTTTAGCGGCGGCGGGCAGAAGGCGCAACGCGGACCGCAGCCGGGAACGGATCTTGAGTACCTGGTGAACGTGGACTTCTGGACACTGGTAAGGGGAGGCGTGACGCGGCTGGAGATCACGCGGCAGGAGACCTGCAAGACGTGCAAGGGGCGAGGGACGCAGGGCGGCACGGTGGAGTGTCCGGAGTGCCACGGATCGGGGCAGGTGACCCAGATGGGGGGACGGATGAAGTTCAACATCCAGTGCCCAAAGTGCGGCGGCAGCGGAAAGGCTCAAAGTGCCTGCCCGACGTGCGATGGGGAGGGCGTTGTGACGCGAAAGGAGCCGCTGGAGTTCCGGATCAAGCCCGGGACGAGGGACGGCCAGCGGATCCGGCTGGCGGGCAAGGGAAATGCGGGAACGGACGGCGGAGCGGCGGGCGACCTTTACCTGATCATCAAGGGAGGGACGCATCCGGTGTTTACGCGGTCGGGCGACGACATCCATGTGACGGTACCGGTCACAATCTCAGAGGCTGCGCTGGGAGCGAAGATCGACGTGCCGACGATCGATACGCATGAGGGCGAGGGGCGTACGCAGCTGAAGATTCCGCCGGGGGTGCAGACCGGGCAGAAGCTTCGGTTGCGCGAGAAGGGTGTGCCCAGCGCATCGCGTGAGGGTGTTCGCGGAGATCAGATTGTGGAGGTGAAGGTGGTCGTTCCGAGGGTGCAGGACGAGAGGTCGAAGGAGATCCTGCGGGAGTTTTCGAAGCTGAATCCGGAGGATCCGCGGGCGGGGATCTTTGCCGAGGTATGAGGCACGCGGACGCGCGTCGTGGCCGTCCGCGATAACCCTGCCGCTGTTGCTTACAAGACCTGGTTGTGTGCCACCTCGAGCTTAGTTGGTCCGGGCTTCTGCTTGAGGTGAGAACCGAGGGTGAGCGGGGTGGAGGTGGTGCTGGGACTGGGAAGGACGTATTGATTTGCGAGGGCCGCCACGAACTGTGAGGCTGCGGGGGCGGCGCCGTGGATGCGGGCGGCGAGCCAGGCCTGCGGTGTGATGGTGACCTCGGTTCGACCGCAACGGGAGGCGTTGAAGATCTTGTTGGCGGCGTGACCGGTGCTGGCAGCGAGGCCTGGTGTGGTGGCGCCCATGTCGAACCAGGCGAACTCCTTTTGAGCCTGGCCGGTGAACTGGGCCTGACCGGTAGAGCCGGTTCGCATGAGGCCGGGGCAGACCGTGGTGACGCGGATATCTTTTGCGCGGAGCTCGGCGTGGAGGCCTTCGGAGAAGCCGGTGAGGGCGAACTTGCTGGCGACGTAGGGAAGGAGGTGCGGGACGGGGATCTTTCCGCCGATCGAGGAGATGTTGACGATGGACGCCCTGCGGCCGTTGAGCTTGGGTTGTGCGAGCAGGCGGGGAAGCGAGGCCAGAACGGTATGGAGCGCGGCGTAGAAGTTGGTGTCCATGGCGCGCTGAAAGGCCTCAAGGGGCTGGTTCTCGATGGGGCCGACCTCGATGATGCCGGCGTTGTTGATGAGGACGTCGATGCGACCGAAGTGGGTAAATGCCTGATCGATGAGGGCCTGGGCCTGGGCGGGATCGGTGAGATCGGCGGGCACAAGGAGGATGTCTTCGCGGGAGGCGACGGATCCGGCGTCGAGCAGTGCGTGACGAGCCCGGTTGAGCTCGACGTGATCGCGGGCGGCGAGGACGAGACGATCGCCGGCCTTGCCGAAGCGATGCGCGAGAGCGAGGCCAAGTCCGCGGGAGCCGCCGGTGATAACGACGACCTCGCGCGAGCGGCGCGTGCGCGGAACCAGCAGCCAGGTGGCGGCTGCCGCAGCGATGCTGCCGACGATCTGTGCGGTGTAGAGCGTGCTGGTGGACTTCTTCATGGTTCTAACTGAGATGCGGCGGGACGAGGGAGCGAGTTTCGCTGGCGAGTTGCTGATGGTAAAGGCTAGACTTTGTTTGCATTGGGCTGGATTGCTGTGGAATTGGACGGGGTAGACGATGGCGACGAAGCGAAAGTCCAAGGGAGCGTACATGATCTCGGCGGTATCCGAGATGTACGAGATACATCCGCAGACGCTGCGGCTGTATGAGCGTGAGGGGCTGCTGCGGCCTTCGCGCAGTGAGGGAAATACGCGGCTCTACACGGATGAGGACCTGGAGCGGCTGGAGTTCATTTTGAACCTGGCGCGGGATCTTGGGGTAAACATCGCCGGGATCGCCATTGTGCTGCAGATGCGCGAGCGGATGGAGGAGATGAACCGGCAGATGCAGGGGTTTGTGGATTACGTCCGGACGGAGATGCTGTCGCGGATGCAGCAGGCGCAGGGAACGCAGGCCGGCCTGGTGCCGCTGCGGCGACCCATGGTTGTGCCTCCGGAGAAGCCGGCGAGCAAGAGGAGATAGGGTTTCGGGATGAATGTGGTGGTTCGGGCTTTGTTCTGGGTGGCGGCGGTGGGGACAGCCACGTCGACGATCTACTCCCTGATGGTGGGTGTCGGGGCCATTCGTTTCGGGATCAAGAAGCGAAGAGAGGACGCGGCGCCGCATGACTTTCTGCCGCCGGTGAGCGTGCTGAAGCCGCTGCATGGAACGGAGCCGGATCTGGAGGAGAACCTCCGGCGGTTTTTTGAGCTGGATTACCCGGAGTACGAGGTCCTGTTCTGTGCGCGGCACGCGGGGGATGCGGGGCTGCAGATGGCGGAGCGGGTTGCCGCGCGGTACCCCGGGGTGCGTGCACGCTTTCTGACGTGTGGCGAGCCGCAGTTTCCGAACGCGAAGATGTGGTCGCTGGCGTGGCTTGCGAAGGCGGCGGAGAACGAGGTTCTGGTTACGAGCGACGCGGATGCGCGGGTGGATCGCGACTATCTCCGAAGGTGTGTGCAGGTCCTGGCGGATGGGAAGATCGCGCTCGCCTCATGCCTGTATGTGGGACGGACGAATGGCGGATTTGCGGCGCAGCTGGATGCGGTGGGGAAGAGCGTCGAGATGTCAGGCGGGATCCTGGTTGCGGACATGGTGGAGGGGACGAGATTTGCGCTGGGCGTGACGATGATCCTGCGGAGGGAGGCGTTTGAGCAGGCGGGTGGATACGAGGAGCTGGGGCAGTGGTTCGCGGAGGACTTCGTCCTTGGGAACAGGCTGGCGGAGAAGGGGCTGGGGGTGCGGATGTCGAACCACGTGATCCGCCTGATGGTGCTTCCGCAGAGCTTTCGCGACTCGTTCAACGACCAGCTGCGATGGATGAAGAGCACGCGAAGATCGCGTCCGGCGGGCCACCTTGGAACGGGGCTTACGTTTGCTGTGCCGTTCGGTCTGATTGGGCTGCTTTGGGGCTTGGCGAGCGGGCAGATGGGTGCCGGTCTGCTGTGGCTGCTGGCCACGTGCGTGGATCGATGGGTGATGGCGGCGGTGGTGCTTTGGGCTCTGCGGGATGAGCGGGCCGCGGTGCCGGTGTTGATCTATCCCATGCGGGATCTGCTGGGCGGGGTGCTGTGGGTGAGCAGCTACATGGGAAGCACGATGCGGTACCACGGCGGGGCGTATGAGATCGGGAGAGACGGCCGGTTCCGGCCATTGCATCAGCCCACGCGGGTGGGCTGACGAGGCATCAGGGCTGATTGGTGAGGATGGCCTTGCCGCCGGCGCTGGCGAGGCTGCGCACGGGGGCGACGGAGCCGAGGTCGCGCGTGCGGAGATCCGGGTGGTAGGTGAGGAGGAAGACGCGGTGAGGGCCGGACCAGAGCTGGTGAAGTGAGGCGTCGGTTTCGAAGATGGCGGGGGCGTCCGGCCAGAAGCTGCCGTACCACGGTCCGTTGATGCGGCCGTCGACGAGGTGGACGGTCTGCCGGGTATAGAAGAGCAGGGTGGAGCCGCCGGTGAGCTCTCCGTCGATGAGGATGAGGTCGCCGGAGCGTGGCCGGATGTGCTGCTCGGCGAGGATGGCGTCGGCGAGAGACTTGGAGCCCAGGGTCGGGTAGAAGCGGGCGAGGCCCTCGTGGATGCAGAGGAGAAGGCTGGCCGAGGCTGCGACCAGGGTGAGGTTGGCGGCCAGGGCTCTGCCGGAGCGTCGCAGGAGCCAGGCCCCGGGGCCGATGGCGAGCATGCTGAGGGCGAAGAAGGAGAGTGGGGCCCGGAACAGGCCCATGGCGGCCCCGGTGAGATCGAAGAGGTGGCCGAGTGAGAGGTTGTAGCCGGAGGCCTCCTGGGCAAGCAGGGTGGAGATGTCGACGCCGGGCGCGGGGTGTGGAGCGGTGAGTGCGAAGTAGGCGGCGGCGGCGGCGCACGCGAGACCGAGAGGCGCGAGGACGAAGCCTGACCAGCGCCGGGCGCTGAGGCGGGCGGTGCGATCGGCGGAGGTGCCGTCGCGATCGGCGCGGGCGAGGAGGCCGCCGACCATGAGGGCGAGCGCGGGTATCGCGGGAAGTGAGTAGTACTCCTGGCGGGCGGAGAGGGTAAAGAAGCCGATCACGATCGCGGCCCAGAGGAGAAGGGTGAGGGCGGCCTCTCGCCCGCGAGGCGTGGCAGGGGCGCCACTGGCCCGGCGGAGAGATCTGCGCAGGCGTGAGAGGGCTCCGCGCTTTTGGGCGAGACCGGCCGGGGAGGGGGCATCCGGAGCCTGGGAACGGAGGTCGCGGAGATGCTGGGCTATGGCTGCGGGGAGGAATGCGGCCCAGGGGAAGAGCCAGACGACGGAGAGCAGCCAGAAGAGCGGGACAGGGACCTGGCCGTAGTCGTGCGGGATGCGACGTGAAAGGAAGCGGGCGATGTGCTCGTTGTAGAGATAGAACCAGGCCCAGCCACCGTGGGCTGGGAGGCCGAGGCCGGGGGGAAGATCGATGGCAGGGTTTCGGAGAGCGGCGAGGATGTGCCAGGGCGCGGCGACGGCGAGGAAGGCAGCGGTCGCGGCGAGTGGGTGGAGGCGGCGGATGAGGTGAAGCCGGCGGGTGAGGGCGAGGTAGAGAAGGACGAAGCCGACGGGGAAGACCAGGCCGATGAGGCCCTTGGTGAGGACGTTGAGCGCCATGACGACGGCGAAGGCGAGGATGGGGAGGAGGGCGGAGCGGCTGGAGGGGCGTGCCTGGGTTTGAGACGTTTGGGCTTGGGATGTCGGGGTTTGGCCGCCGCTCTCGTCCCCGGGCCTTGGCGATGAGGACGCGAGCGGGATCTGAGAGGTGAAGCGGCTCAGCGGAGGGGCTGGAAGGCTTAGAGGGGCGTCGATGCGTTCGAGGGCGATGAGGAAGAGGTGGACGGCGAGAGTCATCCAAAGTGCGAGGACGATATCGGGGATGAAGAAACGCGTGTAAAGGAAGGGACCTATGGAGGTGGCGAGGGCGAGCGCGGAGTAGAGGGCGCCGCGGTCGGGGTGGGTCGAGGGGGAGAGCTCTGTGAAGAGTCGCAGGCCCAAGGCGTAGGTGGCGAGGAAGAGGGCGAGGGTAAGGAGTGCGAGCGGAAGCCGAGCTGCCCAGGCGTGAGCGCCGAAGAGATGCATGGAGCCGGCGGCGAGCCAGAACATGAGCGGGGGCTTGTCGAAGAAGCGGATGCCGTCGACGAAGGGCGTCACGAGGTCGTGGCGGCCGAGCATTTCGCGTGCGATCTCGATGTAGATGGAATCGACGTCGTCGAGGAGGCCGGGGGAGAAGAGGCAGCCGATGTGGAGAACGAGCCAGGCGAGGACGATGAGTGCGACCGAGACGGGATTCCAGCGGTGCCACGTTTTCAGGTCCGTCGGTACAGGGGGGGGAGCCGGGCTTTGCGGTGCGATATCGGCGGGACGTGCAGAGGTCATGGGGTCGGAGCTTTACCTTGCGGGGATGTGGCGGCCCGGGGTGTTCGCCGGGCGGACGATGTCAGGTGGCGAGATCACTCATGGTGCGGGTCGATGAAGGAGCTGTGGTGTACGGGATCGATGGTTGGTTCGCGATCCAGGGGGCGATCGGTGAGGAGGGCTTTGCCGGAGGTCTCCTCGAGCAGAAAGGTGCGGGTGCCGCGAAGGAGATGGTCGGCCTGGTCGCGCCGCTCCAGCGGGATGAAGAGCAGTTTGCGTTCTCCTTTGCCCCATTGGGCGAGCAGGTCGGACGGGGTGAGGAAGATGTGGGGCGCGTCGGGAAAGGTGGAACCGAAGAGCATGGAGGAGGAGCGTCCGTCGACGAGATCGACGGTTTCGCCGAGATAGAAGGGGATGGAGGAGCCGTACGCCTGGTCGCCGAAGAGCAGGACGCGGTTGTCGCGGGAGATGTTGCCGTCGTCTTCGAGTTCCTGGATCTTTTCGGCGAGGTCCTGCGAGGAGAGCATGGGCCCGAAGCGGACCAGCGCGATGTGTGCCGCTACAAGAAAGAGAGCGGCGGTAAGTGCGACAGAGACGGTGGAGGCGAAGTGACGGCGCTGCTGGCGAAGGAGCCAGGCGATGGCGGGACCGAAGGCGAGTGCGAAGGCGGCTAGCGATGCGGGGAAGCGAAGGGCGGCGAAGGATGGTCCCGTCAGGTCGAAGAAGTGCGACATGGAGAGGGTGTAGTTGCCGACGTTGCGGTGCGCGAGGAGGTCACCGATGTCGGGGACGAAGGCGAGATGCCTGGAGGACCAGAGTCCCCAGATGAGGGTTACGGCGGCGGCGCCCCCGAGCAGGGTGAAGGTGACGTGGGCGAAGGTGACCCATTGGCGGGCAGTGCGGTCGCTGGCAAAGGTCTGCTCGGCGCGGGTGAGAGCTGCGGCGGTGAGCAGCAGGAGCGGGAGATAGGCGGGAAAGGTGTAGTACTCCTGATTGGTGGAGAGGGAGAAGAAGCCAAGGATAAGAGCCGAGTAGATGGCGAGGAGGAGGGTGGTTCTGCCACGGGGGGTATCGAGGTGGCGAAGGCGGAACATGAGGCCAGGACGGTCGGCGACGCGCCCGGGATCACTCTGGTGGCGCGAGGTGCGGATGCGGCGGATGCCCAGCAGAGCGGCGATGGGAAGGAAGAGGCTCCAGGGAAAGAGCCAGACGAGATGGAGGCTCCAGAAGAGATATCCGGGGAGCTTGTTGTAGTCCATCGGGATGCGCCTGCCGAGGAAGCGCAGGAAGTGCTCGTTGACGAAGTAGAACCAGAAGAAGCCGTGACCGTTGGCTCCTCCGGTGTTGCGGAGGCCGGCGAGGATGTGCCAGGGAGCGGCGATGAGGAGGAAGACGAAGATGCCCGGGAGGGGCTTCAGCAGACGCCAGTTCTTCCCGTCTCCCGTAAGGAGCAGGTAGGCGAGGGTGGCGCCGAAGAAGAAGACGAGGGCGACGAGGCCCTTGGTAAGCACGGCAAGCGCAAGTGCGGCCCACATGGCGCAGGGGAGGAGGATGGATGCTGTGCCATGGCTGAGCCAGGCGGGCTCCGGTGCGTCGAGCAGAGCTGGATCGGTGTAGAGGGCCGGGCCGAGCTGAAGCGATTTGAGGAAGAGGAAGAGCGCCGTACAGAGCAGGAGGGAGAGCAGGACCTCCGGGATGAAGATGCGGGTAAAGAGGAAGACCCCGATCGAGGTGAGGATCGCGAGTCCGGTGTAGAAGGCTGTCTGTCGCTCAAAGGCTTCGACGGCCCAGCGGTAGCCGAGGAGCGCGAGGAGGAGAACGGCGAGCGCCTGCGGGAGGTGTGCGGCGAAGGTGTTGAAGCCGAAGAGCCGGAAGGAGAGGGCATCGAGCCAGTAAGGAAGGGGAGCCTTCTCGAGGTAGCGGACGCCGTCTACACGGAGGGTGACCCAGTCGCCGGTAATTGCGATGTGCCGGGCGGCGTTGGCGTGTGTGCCGTCGGCGTCGTCGAGCAGAGGAGGCGCGAAGAGAGAGGCGAAGAAGATGACAGTCCAGAGGCTGCAGAGGATGGCGATGGCGGTGGAGCGTCGGGGCCCGATCTGCGTTGAGAGTACCCGTGCCTGGGCTCCGCGCATAGGTTGAGGATCGGCTTCTTGGATCGTCAGGTTGGCCATCGGGGTGTGCCTATCCAGAGTAAATTGTGTGGCGGGCTTTTGCCGGGGACTGCTGAACAACTGCCGCTGCGCTGGTGGGGTTTGTGGCATGTACAGTGCTTGTGTCAGGACAAATTGACCATGGGGCGGTGGAGCGATGCCGACGTTTGCGGCGGTAGATATTGGATCGAACTCTTGCCGGCTGAAGATAGCGACGGTGCAGGCGCACCGTTTGAAGACGCTGCATGAGGATCGAGAGGTAACGCGGCTGGGAGAGAGCGTCTTCCAGACGGGGGTGATCAGCCCGGAGGCGATGGAGGCCACGATCAAGGCCCTGCGGAGGTTTCACCGGGCAGTGCAGCTGCATGTGGTCGACAAGGTGCGTGTGGTGGCGACCAGCGCGATGCGGGATGCGAGGAACGCGGGGGCGTTCACGGAGTGGGTGAAGTCTGCTACGGGATGGAAGGTGGAGGTGATATCGGGGCTGGAGGAGGGTCGCCTGATCCACCTTGGCGTGGTGACGCATGAGTCGGGGGCGAAAGGGCGTTGCATGCTGATCGACCTGGGTGGCGGGAGCTGCGAGGTGACCGTGTCGGATGGCGGGCGCATCAAGGAGATGATCAGCCTGCCGCTGGGTGCGGTGCGATTGCAGCAGTTTCTGACCGTCGATCCGCCGAGCAAGGAGGATGTTGCAAGGCTGAAGCAGTACATCGAACGCGAGTTGCGACGGGCGGACAGAAAGCTGGGCGCGCCGAGGGTGAGCGTCGTGATCGCGACGAGCGGGACGGCGGCGGCGCTGGCGGAGGCGAGTGTGGCAACCGCCAAGAAGCTGCCGGTGCGAAAGACTGCGGGAAAGAACTTTGTACGTTTGAAGCCGAACGAGGCGGCGACACCGGAAGTCAGAGTGCTGGCTGACAAGCTGGTGAGGATGACGAGTGCGCAGAGGGAGGCGGTGCCGGGGATCGGGCCCAAGCGGGCGGAGATCATCGTTGGTGGTGCGCTGGTGTACGCGAGTCTGATGGACCGCTTCGATCTGAAGGGGTTTCGCTACTCGCAGCTTGGCCTGCGGGATGGGATGCTGGCGCAGATGCTGGGCGAGGTGGATCTGCGTGCTTCGGTGCACCAGAAGATCGAGAGTGAGCGATGGGCGGGTGTTCTGGAGGTTTGCCGGAGGTATGGGATCGACCAGCGGAAGGCCGAGCCGGTGCGGGCGCACGTGGTGCAGCTGTTCGACGCGTTGATGGTTGTGCATGAGCTGCCGCCCGAGTACAGGCTGTGGCTGCAGGCGGCGGCGATGATGCAGGACGTGGGCAAGTTTATGAACCACCAGGGACATAACCGGCATACGCAATACATCATCGCGAACTCGGAGGTGTTCGGATTTTCTCCGGAGCAGCGAGGGATCGTGAGCGCGATCGCGCGGTACATGGGGAAGACCCGGCCGGAGGCGATGGACCGGCCGATGCGTGTTCTGCCGGTGGAGGAGCATGCGCGGGTGAAGCGGGCGGTGGTGCTTCTGCGGATGGCGAATTCGCTGAACCAGGACCGCGCGAGTGCGGTGCTGAAGATGCGGGTGCTGGTCTACCCGAAGCGCATTGTGATGGAGCTGGTTCCGGGCAGGGGAGGAGCGGAGCTGGAGGCGTGGTCCTTGAAAAAGGAGGCGCCTTACTTCCGGGAGGTCTTCCGGCGGGAGCTCTTTGTCGAGGTGGCGTAGAGAGACCGGACGATTCGCGGGTCGAGCATCCACTGGAGGACGGCGGGACCACGGGTGAGGCTGACGCGTGCGAGCGAGCCCTTGCGGAGGCGGACCTGGGCGGCGGAGCGGGTGGACGCGGGCACAAGAAGAGAGCCCAGAAAGCTGGTGAGATTGGGGTTGTGGCCGACGACAAGCAGGTTTTCCAGGCCGCTGTACTCGTGCAGAAGCTTTTGGAAGTCGGGCAGCGTGGCGGAGGGAGCAAGGGCGTTTGAAAGCAGGATCTGCGCCTCGTAGCCGGTCTCGGTGCCGATGAGCGAGGCGGTCTGGAGGCTGCGCTTGAGCGGGCTGGAGATGATGAGGTCGAACTGAATCTTGAGGTTGTTGAGGGTGTGTGCGAGTTGAAGGCAGTGGCGCTTGCCTTCCTTGTCGAGCGGACGCTTTACGTCGAGGAGGGGATTGATGCGGCGGGTGCCAGCGCTGGCGTGGCGAAGAACGAACAAATTCATATGGCTGTAACAATTCTAGCGGACAACCGGACGGTGTTTTGCTGGTTAGCGGGTGGTGCTTTTCCGGTGGACGATGGTCAGGATCGCATGGCGTGTTCGAAGACGCCTGGGTCCGGGTCGGGGAGTGAGGGTGAGGGCGGTTCGGGGTTGGGGATGGGGTCGGATGCGGGGCCGGTGGGCAGGTCGGTTCCGGGTGGAGGAGGGATATCAGGGACGGGAGAGGGGGTGGCCATGGGCGGCTTCCTTGGATGCGGTGATTTGTGTTGGATGGTACAGCGGGCTGATGGGCTGACGCTGCCAAATTTCAGTTAAGAGAACGCCGAACATGGGGGTGTGGCGCGCGATGGGGGTAAGGCCTGCGGCCGTCAGTGCCCCGCTGTGATCCGGGAGGCGGGTGGTTCGGAGGCCGGTGAGGAGGCGGAAGGCGAGGTAGAGGAGGCGGACGAAGATCCGTGCTGGAAGCTGAAGATGACCGGAGGGAATGCGGAAGTCGGAGAGGAGCCAGAGGGCGCCGGGGGCGAGGTGCGGGGCGAGCCGGGCGGAGAGCTGATCGAGCTGTGCCTGGGAGAGGCAGTCGAGGAAGAAGTGGGTGACGACGAGATCGTAGGTCGCGGGGGGATCGAAGGCGAGGGCGTCGGCGGAGTAGGTCCGGAGGCGGTGGGAAGCGGTCGGGGATGCGGCGAGTGCACGCTGGCGGAGCAGGTGGAGCATGGCGGGGCTGAGGTCCACGGCATCGACTACGAGGTGCGGGTTGGCGGAGAGGAGGCGGGCAAGGAAGCGACCGTCACCGTCTCCGATGACGAGAGCGCGGCGGCTGTGAAGGATCCGGGGGAGGAAGTGAAGGCGGCAGCGCATCAGGGCTGAGCCAAGGGTGAGGTACTCGAGCCAGCGGTAGGGGCGGGCGATGCGGTTGAAGTTCGCGGGAGGGATCACGGGTGGAGTGCGGGGAGGAGAGGAAGGAAGACCAGGGGAGTGAGGAGGGCGAGGTCGGCGGCGGCGCGGAGGGTAACGGGAGCCAGGTTGCGGCGGAAGAGGTTGAGGAGGGTAAAGAGAACGATCGAGAGGGAGCAGGCGGCGGGGAGGACCCAAGGGGTGAGGTGGAAGGGCGAGTGAGCGAGGGGCGATGCGGCGAGCGCGAGGTTGGAGATGAGGCAGAGCAGAGCGAGGGTGGAGAGGTGCCGGAGGGCGAGGCGGGTGGCGGGGTGCGGGGTGGATGTGCACGGGCGAGCCGTGCGGGGGGCGGTACGGGGGTCGGTACGGGGGTCGGTGCCGGCGTGCTCCCAGCTGTAGATGAAGAGGCAGTTGAGGCTGCAGAGGAGGGCGAAGAGGGCGGCGGCAGGAAGGAGCGCCGGTTGCAGGAGCGGATGGCGGGCGATGGTGGGGATGAAGACTGCGGCCGAGAAGAAGAGGCCGACGGCGATCTCCTTGGGCAGGCGGTGGGCGTTGCCGGTGGCGTGGATGAGGATGAAGTATCCGGCGAGGAGGGCACCGAGGACGAGGTAGAGGTGAACGGCGGCGGGGCTGAGATGAGGGATAAGAGAGGCGAGAGCGAGGGAGGAGGCGAAGATGCCGGCGAGGAAGGGAGAGCGGAAGCGATGGTGGAAGCGATGGCGGAGTTCGAGGTCTCCGGTGTGGAGCGGGTTGAGGATCAGGTGACGGGCGTCGAGCAGGCGGTCGGCTGCGTAGAGCATCCAGACGGCGACGGCCATGGAGACGATTGCGATTGCGGGGAGGTGGACGCTGTTGCTTCGGGCGACGAACCAGGTCCAAAGGGCGGCGACGGAGGGGGCGTCGAGCGAGAGGAGATGCCATAGCGCGAGGGGACCGATGCGATCGCGATGAGACAGGTTCGCGGGGGTGGAGCTTCGAGCTGCGCGGGTTGCGGTGGATGGTGGAGCGGGGGAGAGTACGGCCACGTGAGATTGGATGCTTCGAGGTGCGACGGAGGATCCGGCGAGGCGGGCTACCTACCGGTCCACGTGGCCGGGCGTTTCTCGAGAAAGGCGCGGGTGCCTTCGGCCTTGTCGGCGGAGCCGCAGAGCCTGCCGAAGATCTCGGCCTCGATGGCCTCGTCGATGGCGAGGCCAACGCCGCGGTGAACGGCTTCGAGGCTGCCGGCGATTGCGAGGGGAGCCATGGAGGCGATGACGGAGGCGAGTTCGTGTCCGCGGGCGAGGAGGCGGTCGGGCGGGTGGACCTCGTCGACGAGCCCAAGGCGAAGGGCCTCGGGGGCGGCGATCATCTCACCGGTAAGGAGGAGTTTGAGCGCGGCGGAGGAGCCGATGAGGCGGGGAAGTCTTTGCGAGCCGCCGTAGCCTGGGATGAGGCCGAGCTTGATCTCCGGCTGCCCGAGGCGGGCGGTTTCGCTGGCGAGGCGCATGGTGCAGGCGAGGGCGAGCTCGCAACCGCCGCCGAGGGCGAAGCCGTTGATGAGGGCGATGACGGGCTTGCCGCAGGTTTCGATGAGTCGGAAGACCCCCTGGCCGCGGAGGGATTTCGATTCTCCGGAGGCCTGGTCCGTGTCCGCGAGTTCGTTGATGTCGGCACCAGCGGCGAAGGCCTTTTCACCGGAGCCGGTGATGAGGATGACGCGCACATTGGGGTCCGCGGCCAGTGAGGTGAAGGCATGCTCGAGCTCGTTGAAGACGGCGGTGTTGAGGGCGTTGAGGACCTTGGCGCGATTGAGCGTGAGGAGAGCGACGTGCTGCTGCACGTCAAGGAGCAGGGTCTCGTATGTCTGTGGGGTCATGCCTGGATCTCCGTTCCGATGGGCGAAGGAGCTGCGACTCCTGACGATACAATCGAAGGCATGATCAAGGGAATTACGCTTGTGAGCGGCGTCTCTTCGGGAGATGCGTTTGACCAGCTTTCGAGCCTGTTTGCCGCTTTAGGATTTGAGTCTGGACGCGGGTGGAAGGACGTTGGGGGCCGGGGTGCGGCGTTTCTGGCGCCGGTAGGGAACCTGGAGCTGGTGACGGGACGCGTTCCGGCGGTGCCTCCGGTGCTGGTGGAGGTGACTCAGCTGGACCAGGTACACGCGGCGGTGCGCGAGTGGATGCTGGGGCGCGTGCGGACGGAGGAGCTGCCAACGAAGATGACAGACGCGGAGCCGACGCACTGGGGATCACGGCTGTTTTCGGTGGAGCTGACGCCGGAGCTGAAGCTGGGCTTCTGGGAGTCGGAGAACCCGCTGCATGGCAGGCCTGCGGCGATCGAAGGTGATCTGAGCGCGCAGGGGATGCGGTTTGGGGTGGTGGTGGCGCGTTGGAACGCGGTGATTACAGACAGGCTGCTGCAGGGGTCTCTGGATGCGCTGCACCGGAGCGGAGCGGCGAGGGACGCGGTCGAGATAGTGCGGGTTCCGGGGGCGTGGGAGATTCCGTCCGCAGCGAGGACGCTGGCGGAGACGAGGCGGTTTGACGCGATTGTGACGCTGGGGGTTTTGCTGCGCGGGGAGACGGCTCACTATGAGGCGATCTACACGGAGGTGGCGCGGGGGATCGGGCAATCGCAGCAGGAGACGGGGGTTCCGCATGCGTTTGGGGTGCTGACGTGCGAGACGCTGGAGCAGGCGCTCGACCGGGCGGGGCTGAAGGCGGGCAACAAGGGCTTTGAGGCTGCGGTTGCGGCGATCGAGATGGCGTCGATTCAGCGGAAGATCCGGGAGCGCTCGGCGGCGGAAGGGGAGCAGAGCTGATGGGGACGAGGCGGAAGTCCCGCGAACTGGCGATGCAGATGCTGTTTCAGGGTGATCTGGGAAAGCAGTCCGCGGAGGAGGTCCGAAAGCTGTTCTGGACGTCGCGCGACGATGTGGATGCGGAGACGCAGAGCTTTACCGAGGATCTGTACCGTGTGGCAACGGCGCGCAAGGCGGAGATCGACGAGCTGATCGAGCGGCACGCGCAGAACTGGCGACTGGAGCGGATGGCGGTGGTCGACCGCAACCTGCTGAGGGCGGCGGTAGCGGAGATGATGGGCTTTCCGAATACACCGGCGGCGATCATTATCAACGAGGCGCTGGAGGTTGCGCGGAGATACGCGGCTCCGGAGTCGGTGAACTTTCTGAACGGGGTTCTGGATGCGATTGCGCGGGACCTGCTGAAGCAGAGGTTAGGGTAAGCAGCGGTGGTCTGATGCAGGTGAGGCAGACACGAAAGGCCCTCTCGCGATGAGAGGGCCTTTCGTGTCTGGGTGCGGTCCAGAGTGCCGGGTGAGGTGGCGGGATCAGGTGGTGGGGCGGGGCTTCTGAACGATCAGGTTTGGTGTGACGATGTTTCCTGACGGATCCGGCAGCTTGGGTGCGATGGTGTTGGAGTCGGTGTAGGTGGTGGGTGTGCGGGTGATGAGGTGGATCAGGTTGTCGCCCGAGGTGCCGACGAAGAAGGTGGAGTTATCCGAGCTGAAGACGCCGGCGACGGGAGCGACTGCGGAGCCGGAGAGCTTGATGCTGCTGAAGGTTCCCTGTCCGGAGGTTGCGGGCTGGTAGAGCGGGAGCACGCCGCCGGTGCCGGTGTAGGTGACGAAGGCAAAGGCGGAGTTGGAGGTGGGATCGATGCCGGTGATGGCGGTGGGCGCGATGTTCTGAAGCGTCCCGGACTGGACCTGGGTGGTGGCAAAGGTGGGCGCGCTGCCATCGAGCGGGCACTGACCTGTGGGAAGGCCGCCGGTAGCTCCGCTGCCGAGTCGGAGGTCGGTGAAGTTGGCACCGGCGGCGGTGGCTCCGAGGATGTGGATGCCGTCGTTGGTGGCGGCGATGCGATCGGTGGCGGATGCCCGGACGCCGGCGTCGGGGTAGTAGACGATCGGAGAGGCGTTGATCTGGGGGCAGTAGCTGCGCGCGGTGGTGGTGCTGCCGGCGAAGAATGCGCCGACGGAGGGAACGGTGACGGCGACGTCAGTGACGGACGGGGAGTTGCTGAGGGCGCTCCAACCGGTAAAGGTGGAGTGTACGAGGGTCCGATCGCCAGCGGCGACGTAGACGGTGCTGTTATCCGGGCTGAACTGCGCGCGGGTGCCGACGCCGCCGTAGGTGGTCTGCACACCGCCGGAGGCGCTTGCGAGGGAGACGGTCTGGCGAACGGGATCGGTGATGACGAGGGTGCTGTTGTCGGGGGAGACGGCGAGGACGGTTCCGGGCAGGGAGAGGTCTTCGCGATTGAGCGCGCTGGTGGATGCGCTGACGACCATGAGTTCCGTGGAGCTGCCGAAGTAAATGGTGCTTCCGTCGTTGGAGATGACCATCGAGTTCGGGGTGTAGGGCAGACGAACTGGTGCGCCAATGGTGTTGGTGGTGAGGTCGACTGCGACGAAGTAGAGCGACTGGGTGCTGGCGGTGTAGATGATGGAACTGTTTGTGCCCGGGGTGTTGACGACGATGTTATTGGAGGTGACTGGCTTGCCGTTTCCGAAGTTGCCGATCTGATTGAGTGGTGACGGATTGCAGGAGGGCGGCTGACAGACGGCGGTGACGGAGCCGGAGCCGGGGAAGATGGGAGTGACGGTACCTGCGCCACCGCTGGGAAGCGTCATGGGGGTGGTGGAGACGTAGGTGAGGGCGAGGCCGGTGAGCTTTGCGCCCTTGGTGTCCGTGACGACGGCGGTGATGGGAAGGGTGTTGTTCTGATTGACGTTGACGCTGGCGATGCCGTCGTTGCCGACCGTGCTGTTGGGCGCGGTGAGAGCGATGCTGGCGGGCGGACAGGTGGAGAAGAAGCCAGCGGAGCTGCCCGCGTTCGAGAGCGACGAGGTGATGACAGTGGAGCCCGGCTGCTGCGCGGTGGCGATGCCGTTCTCATCGATGGTGACGATGCTGGGGGTCTGCGCGGTGTAGTTGAGGTGGCCGACCCGGCAGCTGATGTTCTGCTGCGCGCCGCCGGTTCCGGCGAAGACACGGGCGGCGAGCTGACCGGAGGTGCTCTGCGAGAGGCAGGTGTTGGGACTGAATCCGCCTGCGGTTGAGACGGGTGGAGATGTGCAGCATCCGGTGTTGGGGTTGACGGTGCAGCTGATGGAGTTGGCGGTGGTGGTGGTGGCGGCGGGGCTGCAGTTCGACGCGGGGTCCGCTAAGCAGTCGGTGGATGGGACGCCGAGGACGACGCTGGTGACGATGGCGTGGACGAAGACGGGGATCGGATTGCTGGTGGCGCCGTTGGCGCTGGCGGTGATGTAGGCGGTGCCGGTCTTGTTGGTGGGGTTGCAGACGGTGTAGTCGGGGATGCCGCCGCCGGTGTTCCTGTTCCAGAGTCCGGCGCAGATCCGGCCGGTCGAGGGGACGATGTCTGCGATCGTCATATCGGATGTGCCGTAGGTGAAGGAGCCTGAGGAGACGCTGGTTCCTTTGCAGTCTGTCGCGGATGGCGAGATGACCTGACCGAACTCGCCGACGTTGAGCGAGATGCCGAAGATCTTGGGCTGCAGGTTGATGGTTGTGAGCTGCCCGACGACGGGACCGGAGTCGCCGCCGTTGCAGAAGGTGACGGCTGTTTTCTTGCCGCATCCTGAGATCGAGATACCGAAGGGAATCGTGAAAAGAAGCAGAAATGAAAGTGTGACGAACCGACGCATTGAACCTCTTGAATTTCCCCGCCCGGCCTTAGCTCAGGATGAGCGGTCACACCGCAACTGCTGAAGTGGCGAATCCTTAGTTTAGAAGCTGCCTGTCAGCTTAGGCAACTTTAGCGGGGGGCAGGCGGGCGAGGGAGCACAGCGGCACGCGGCGGTCAGGCAGTTAGACGAGCGCGCGCCGCGGAAGCAAACGGAGGCGTGTGCGCTATCTGCGCGCGGTCTGGGCCGAGGGTGCGGATCCGCCCGCGGGCATCTGCTGCTCGAACCATTGGAAGGTGCGCTGGGTGCGATCGAGGATATGTACGGGGTCGCGGAAGCCGTGGCCTTCGTTGGGGTAGATGACGAGCTGGGTTTTGACGCCCTGGGCGCGAAGTGCGTGCCAGAACTCGAAGCTCTGGGGGGCGGGGCACTCGCCGTCGCGGTCGCCGACGATGACGAGGGTGGGGGTTTTTACATTTTTGATGTACTCGATGGCGGAGCTTTTGGCGTAGATCTCGGGGTCGTCATAGACGGTCTTGCCGAAGAAGGGAAGCATCCACTGGTCGATGGAGTTTTCGCCGTAGTAGCTCTTCCAGTCGCTGATGCCGGCACCGGCGACGGCGGCGCGGAAGCGATTGGTCTGGGTGACGCCGAACATGGTCATGAAGCCGCCGTAGCTCCAGCCGGTGAGGCCTTCGCGGTTCTTGTCGATCGAGAAGCGTTTTTCGAGGACGTCCATGCCGGCGAGGATGTCCTTGAGATCGCCGTAGCCGAAGTCTTTGATGTTGGCCTGGGTGAACTTCTCTCCCTGGCCGTAGCTTCCGCGTGGGTTGGGCGAGAAGCTGAAGTAGCCGAGCGCGGAGTAGAGAGCGCCACCCTGACCCCAGTGCGATCCGATGGCGCTGGACGGGCCGCCGTGGACGTTGACGATGAGCGGGTACTTCTTCGCCGGATCGTAGTCGACGGGATAGAGGAGCCAGCCCTGGACGTGGAAGCCGTCGTTCTCCCATTCGATGGACTCGCTCTTTCCCCAGACGGGTTTGAGGCCGGCGTTGAGGTGGGTGAGCTGACGCAGCGGCTGCCTGGAGGCCCGGAGGAGGAAGATCTCGGGAGGCGCATCGAAGCTGGACGCGATGAAGGCGTAGGCGCCGCCGCGGCTTGAGGAGACGGCGTCTCCACCGGCGGAGATGGACTGCTGAAAGACCTCGGTGGCGTCGGGGAGCGCCCTCGCTGTTTCGGCGTTGAAGATGGAGATCTGGTTGCCGCCTGCCTTGCGGGCGACGTAGCGGATGTTGGACTTTCCGGTCCACTCGATCCAGGCGGCGCTGACGGACTTATCGGGCATGATGTTTCGGGGGGCGCCGCCGCTGGCGCTGATGGAGTATATGTCTCCGCCGGTTGAGCCCTGATCGCTCATAAGGCCTCCGATGAAGGCGATGTGTCTGCCGTCGGGAGAGAAGCGGGGGTTGGCGATCTGGAGGCCGTGGAGCTCGCCTGCGACGGAGGATGTGTTGAGGATGGAGCGGGGCTGCGCGGCACCGCCGATCTCCTGGGTGTAGAGCTGCGCGATCCACCAGTTGTTTTCGCCGGGCGGGTTGGCGGCGACGTAGGTGAGTTCCTTTGAAGAAGGTGCCCAGTCGAACTCGTAGACGTGGAGATTGGGTGGTGTGGCCTGGGTGACATCGCCCGTGGAGGCACGCGCAATTGCGACGCGCTGGATCTCGACGCCATCCTCGCCGACGACCCCGGACCATGGCTTCATGGCGGCGAGTGCACCGGCGCTGCGGGTGGCGTTTTCGACGAAGAGGAAGGCGATGGAGCGGCCGTCGGGGGACCAGGCGAGCGAATGGATCTCGCCGTTGATGTGGGTGAGTTGATGCGCCTGCCCGGATTTGCGTGACCAGAGGAAGATCTGTGCCTGACTTCCCTGAGCTCCGGGTTCAGCGCAGCTTGCGAGAAAGGAGAGGGTGCTGCCGTCCGGCGACCAGGTGGGGTCCTTTTCGGTGCAGCTGCCGGGGGCTCCGAGCGGATTGATGTCGCGGTCCTGGGCGTCGGGGCGGGCGGTCTCGGTGAGGTGAAGCTGTCCGCCACCCTGCCGGCTTCCGATGGTCCACGCGAGGAGTGAGGCGTCCGGGGAGAGTGCTAGGGCGACCGGGTTGCGGCTTTTTTCGATGGCGTCGAGGATGGGTGCGACGCGAGGGTCGGGGTTCTTCAGAGGCGTCATGGGCGCCGGTCTGCCGCTTTGGGAGAGCGCGGGCAGGCTGGAGGAGGCGACTGCCAGAGCAAAGGAGATCCGCAGCAGAGCGGTCGGTGAAGAGGTACCCCGGAGGTTGAACATCCGGCCAGCCTAGCATGGGAAAGCCCGGTTTATCGAGCAGGTGGAGGCCTCTGGGGAGTGTTGACGGGTGAGAGATTGACGAGCACCACGCCTCTTGATATGGTAAGAGGGTTCCGCGAGTATCCGGAACGTGCCGTCATCGAAGGGTGCTGGCCGAGGATGGGAAGCTCCATCCGCCGCAGACAGATCGTTTCGTCTGCGATACACTGGATACAAGAGATTTCACCGCAGGCTCACCGAAGAAGTGCACGGGGAGCGGATTGTACTGCGGCCTTTCGCAATCGTGCCTGCGACACCCTCCTCCCTGGATGGGCTATGCGGGCCGGAACAGCGAAACGGAGTCGGCCCTGAAATGCCGTATCGAGGGCGCTCGACCACCGTCGACTGTTATTTACCGATGTGGCAGTACCAAGTTTGAGTGCAGGTAGAGACAGCCTGCCTTCTGTCGAAGAGCACGTTCGCGTGCTCAACGCTGTGCGCTGGATGCAAAGCGCAGTTCGCAGAGGCGATCTGATCGAAGCTGCGCCGCAGTAAACAGGATTTGTTCCACCAAGGAGTTCGAGTGCCTACGTTCCATCAACTCGTGAAGCAGGGCCGCACGCCCACTCGCTATAAGACAGCCAGCCCCGCCCTGCAGGGCTCCCCCCAGCGTCGTGGTGTCTGCACCCGCGTGTACACGCAGACTCCGAAGAAGCCGAACTCCGCGCTGCGCAAGGTTGCCCGGGTTCGCCTGACCAACGGCATTGAAGTAACGACGTATATCCCGGGCATCGGCCACAACCTCCAGGAGCACTCGATTGTGCTGATTCGCGGAGGACGCGTGAAGGACCTGCCGGGCGTTCGGTATCACGTCGTGCGCGGCACGCTGGATTCGGTCGGCGTCGCCAATCGGAAGCAGAGCCGGTCGAAGTACGGCGCAAAGCGACCCAAGGCCGCGGCTGCCAAGTAGGACATTGATTGATCCGGTCCGAGGTTGAGGTCCGGGAAGAGAAGTTCAGGTTCAGGGCTTGAGATGTGTACGGTCCTGAAGGAAGACGAGAAGAGAGAGCATGCCAAGAAAAGGTTTCATTGCGAAGCGTGACGTTGCAGCCGATCCGGTCTACGGATCGACCCTGGTGACGAAGTTTGTGAACTCCATGATGTGGGGCGGGAAGAAGTCGACCGCGCAGGGCATCTTCTACGAGGCGATGACCAACCTCGAGCAGAAGGGCGGCGATGAGGCGCTCAAGCTGTTCAAGAAGGCCGTCGAGAATGTGAAGCCGTTGCTTGAAGTGAAGAGCCGGCGCGTCGGTGGAGCGAACTATCAGGTGCCGATCGAAGTTCTTCCGGAGCGTCGCACCTCGCTCGCGATCCGCTGGCTGGTGACCTATGGTCGTGCCCGTGGAGAGAAGGGCATGGTCGAGAAGCTGACGGCCGAGCTGCTGGATGCGGCAAATGGGCGTGGAGCGGCGATGAAGAAGAAGGAAGATGTCCACCGCATGGCTGAGGCAAACAAGGCCTTCGCGCACTATCGCTGGTAAGCGGATTTTAGAGACTCAACAAGTTCAGTGACAACGTAGTTTACGGCGGGCCTAGCGCTCGCAGAAGAGATAGAAGACCGTGGCACGCACTACACCGCTCAATCGCTGCAGGAACATCGGAATCATGGCGCACATCGACGCCGGCAAGACGACGACGACCGAGCGCATCCTGTTCTATACGGGCATCACGCACCGTATCGGCGAGGTGCACGAAGGCACGGCCACGATGGACTGGATGGAGCAGGAGCAGGAGCGCGGCATCACGATCACGTCTGCTGCGACGACCTGCACCTGGAATGGTATCCGCATCAACATCATCGATACGCCGGGCCACGTGGACTTTAC
Source organism: uncultured Acidobacteriaceae bacterium (assembly GCA_963719405.1). Taxonomy (GTDB): domain Bacteria; phylum Acidobacteriota; class Terriglobia; order Terriglobales; family Acidobacteriaceae; genus Edaphobacter. The sequence goes on along the minus strand of OY970381.1, from coordinate 1,336,643 downwards.
GGCCGAGGTGGAGCGTTCGCTGCGCGTGCTCGACGGCGCGGTGGCGTGTTTCGATGCGGTTGCCGGTGTTCAGCCGCAATCGGAGACGGTGTGGCGTCAGGCCGACAAATACCGTGTTCCGCGGGTCTGCTTCATCAACAAGATGGACAAGGCAGGAGCAGACTTCTTCTACTCGATCGGAACGATTCGTGATCGCCTGGGCGCGCGCGCCATTCCTATCCAGATTCCGATCGGGCAAGAGGCGAAGTTTGCCGGCGTAGTCGACCTGGTTGAGATGCGGGCGATTCTGTGGCACGACGAGACGATGGGCGCGAAGTACTCCGTCGAAGAGATCCCGGCAGACCTCAAGGAGAGGGCGGTCGAGTATCGCAATCAGATGATCGAGGCGATTGCTGACTCTGACGACGAGGTTCTCAACGCATTCCTCGAAGGCGAAGAGATCTCGACGGAGCAGATCAAGCGCGCGCTGCGGAAGGCGACGATCAGCATGAACGTCTTTCCGGTGCTGGCCGGCTCATCCTTCAAGAACAAGGGCGTTCAGACGCTGCTCGATGCAGTAGTTGATTACCTGCCGAGCCCGCTCGACGTTCCGCCGATCCAGGGCGGCAATCCCGAGAACATGGAAGAGAAGCTGGTCCGCAAGGCAGACGACTCCGAGCCGTTTGCTGCGCTGGGATTCAAGATTATGACGGATCCGTTTGTGGGACAGCTGATCTTCATCCGTGTGTACTCGGGCGTGTTGAAGACCGGGGACTCTGTTCTGAATCCGCGTACGCGAAAGACTGAGAGAATCGGCCGTCTGCTGAAGATGCACGCCAACAAGCGCGAAGAGATCACCGAGATTATGGCGGGCGATATCTGCGCGGCGGTTGGCTTGAAGAATCTCGTCACGGGCGACACGATCTGCACGGAAAAACAGCCGATCGTGCTTGAGTCCATCGACTTTCCGAAGCCGGTGATCGAGGTTGCGGTCGAGCCGAAGACAAAGGCTGACCAGGAAAAGATGGGCATGGCGCTGGCTAAGCTGGCACAGGAAGATCCCACGTTCCGCGTTCGCACCGATATCGACTCGGCGCAGACGATCATCGCCGGCATGGGCGAGCTTCATCTTGAGATCATCGTCGATCGCATGATGCGTGAGTACAAGGTCGAGGCAAACGTCGGCAAGCCGCAGGTGAACTACCGCGAGACGATCCGTTCGAACGCTGAAGCCGAGGGCAAGTACATCCGGCAGACGGGCGGCTCGGGCAACTACGGCCATGCGAAGATCCGGATCTCACCAAACGAGCCCGGCAAGGGGTACGAGTTCTCAAACGACACCAAGGGCGGAGCTATTCCGAAGGAGTACATCAAGCCGATCGACCAGGGAATCCAGGATGCGATGCAGCGTGGCGTTCTGGCCGGGTACGAGATGGTGGACGTCAAGGTTTCGCTTTACGACGGCAGCTACCATGACGTCGATTCGAACGAAATGGCGTTCAAGATCGCTGGTTCGATCGCCTTCAAGGAGGCTGCTCGGAAGGCCAAGCCAGTTCTGCTCGAGCCGGTGATGTCGGTCGAGGTGACGGTCCCGGAGGAGTACATGGGAACCATCATCGGTGATCTGAACAGCCGCCGCGGACGGATTGAGGGCATGGAGATGGTAGGCGGAGTTCAGGCTATCCGCGCAACCGTACCACTGAGTACGATGTTCGGATATGCGACACATATGCGCTCGTCGACACAGGGCCGGGCGAACTACTCGATGGAGTTCAAGCAGTACGAAGAGGCGCCACGCTCGGTTTCCGAAGAGATTATCGCGAAGGTACAGGGCAAGGAAGCGGCTGCCCGGTAGATCGCAGTGAAGTTCGCAACATAGATTTCAGATAGAGAGATACGGAGAGTCATCATGGGCAAGGAAAAGTTTGATCGATCCAAACCGCACGTCAACATCGGGACGATTGGCCACATTGATCACGGCAAGACGACGTTGACGGCTGCGATCACGAAGGTGTTGTCGAAGCACAACCCGAAGAACACGTTTCGGTCGTTTGACACGATTGACAACGCCCCTGAGGAGCGTGAGCGCGGAATCACGATTGCGACCTCGCACGTGGAGTATGAGACGCCGAATCGTCACTATGCTCACGTCGACTGCCCGGGTCACGCGGATTACATCAAGAACATGATTACGGGCGCGGCGCAGATGGACGGCGCGATCCTGGTGGTTGCGGCGACCGACGGCCCGATGCCGCAGACCAAGGAGCACGTTCTGCTGGCGCGGCAGGTTGGCGTTCCGTACATCGTGGTGTTTCTGAACAAGTGCGATGCGGTTGAGGACGAGGAGCTGATCGAGCTGGTCGAGATGGAGGTCCGCGAGCTGTTGTCGAAGTATGACTACCCGGGCGACGACACCCCGATCATCCGCGGATCCGCGCTTGGCGCGCTCAATGGCGAAGCCCAGTGGGAGGCCAAGATCGACGAGCTGATGGCGGCGGTGGACAAGTATGTCCCGCAGCCGGAGCGTGCGGTGGATCTTCCGTTCCTGATGCCGATCGAGGATATCTTCTCGATCTCGGGTCGTGGAACGGTGGTGACGGGCCGTATCGAGCGGGGCAAGATCAAGGTTGGCGAGGCGTGCTCGATCGTCGGCTTCCGCGACACCCAGCAGACGACCTGCACGGGCGTCGAGATGTTCAAGAAGCAGCTGGACGAGGGTCTGGCCGGGGATAATGCGGGCCTGCTGCTGCGCGGTATCGCGAAGGAAGATGTGGAGCGCGGCATGGTTCTGGCGAAGCCGGGATCGATCACGCCGCACACCCAGTTCAAGGGCGAGATCTATGTTCTGTCGAAGGAGGAGGGTGGCCGGCATACGCCGTTCTTCAACGGCTACCGCCCGCAGTTCTACTTCCGCACCACGGACGTGACCGGATCGGCGAAGCTGCCGGAGGGCACCGAGATGGTGATGCCGGGCGATAACATCTCGCTCGAGATCACGCTGGGAACGCCGGTCGCCATGGAAAAGGGTCTGCGCTTCGCCATCCGCGAGGGTGGACGAACGGTTGGAGCAGGAACCATCTCCGAGATCATCAAGTAAACGCATCAGGGCTGCCGGGCCGCAAGCCTGGCAGCCACTCAATCAGATCTTTGCAGGAAGACGAGAGAAGACACGATGGCTGGACAGAGAATCAGAATTCGGTTGAAGGCGTATGACTACCGCGTCCTCGATACATCCACGGGCGAGATCGTCGAAACAGCCAAGCGCACCGGGGCACAGGTTGCGGGGCCGATTCCCCTGCCGACGATGAAGAACAAGTATTGCGTGCTCCGATCTCCCCATGTGGATAAGAAGTCGCGTGAGGCGTTTGAAATCCGGACGCATAAGCGGCTTATCGATATTCTCGAGCCCACCCAGCAGACGGTGGACGCGTTGATGAAGCTTGACCTCCCGGCTGGTGTGGACGTCGAGATCAAAACAGTTCAGAAGTAGGGGCAACCCGGCAGTGCTCGCGCTTCGCGAGCATGATGAGGAAAGGAAGATCAGATGTCAGTCTCAGGAATTCTCGGCAAGAAGATCGGAATGACGCAGTTGTTCGACGATCGGGGCGACGTTCACCCCGTCACGGTGCTCAAGGCTGGGCCGTGTGTGATCACGCAGCTGAAGACGCTCGCGAAGGACGGCTACGACGCGGCACAGATCGGCTACGTCGATTTCGTCAAGGCCTCCAAGATCAACAAGGCGATGACCGGTCACTTTGCAAAGTCAAACGTGCCTCCTGTCCGCGTGCTTCGAGAGGTTCCTCTCGACAATACCGTGACGGCGGGGAGCGAGGCTTCAAACGCAAAGGCAGGCGATCGCGTGCTGGTCGACATCTTCTCGGACGACAAGTTTGTGGATGTAATCGGGACGTCCAAGGGACGCGGCTTCGCCGGTGTCGTTCGTCGGCATGGCTTCGGTGGCGGACCCAAGGCTCACGGCCACATGTTCCAGGTGCAGGGATCGATCGGCGCTTCATCGTTCCCGTCCCGTGTATTTCCCGGACAGAGAATGCCGGGACACATGGGCACCGATCAGGTGACGGTACGCAACCTTCGCATTCGTGGGATCGACCTTGAGGACAACCTCATCCTGGTTGAGGGCGCAGTACCTGGCCCGCGGGATGGATATGTGCTGATCTCGAAGGCCAAGGCTCCTCCGAGAGAGCGCCGCGGATTTGCCGGAGCGTCGACGCTGGATCCGTTGAAGGCGTCCAAGAAGGCTGCTCCAGCCAAGAAGAAGTAGTCTGACCAGCCCCCATGCAGGCCGGGGCTGCTACAAGATTTGAAGTTCCGTAACATCCGCAGTGCAGCAGGTGCGGAGACGAAGAGAGAAGACGATGGCAAACATCAACGTAGTCAATCTCGGTGGCGACAAGGTCGGTGAGTTCGAACTCGCAGATCAGGTGTTCGCGGGCGAGGTCAATGAGGCGCTCCTTTGGGAGGCGGTCAAGCACTACCGGGCTGCCCTCCGGCAGGGTACAGCTGCAACGAAGAACCGCAAGCTCGTCTCGGGATCGGGAAAGAAGCTGTGGAAGCAGAAGGGAACCGGGCGGGCACGCGTCGGATCCATCCGCACGCCGCTCTGGCGCTCAGGCGGAACGGTTCATGGACCCCAGCCCCGAAGCTACGAGTACGCCTTTCCGCGCAAGAAGCTGCTCGGGGCGTTGCGATCGGCGTTGGCATCGAAGCTGGCCGACGGGAAGCTTACGGTGGTCGAGAACTTCGAGTTAGCAGAGGGAAAGACGAAGCTGTTCCGGACCGCCCTGAACAAGCTCGAGGCCGGCAAGACGACATTGCTGGTCGAGTCGAGTCGCAGGCTGGACGAAAAGCTTTATCTGGGATCACGCAACCTGGCGGGTGTCGAGCTGGTGCTGAGCTCGGAGGTGCATCCCTACGACCTGCTTCGTTACGAGCATGCCGTGTTTTCGAAGGACGCGATCGAGGCTCTGCAGGAGACTCTGGTCAAGAATGCTCCGAAGCGCAGGGCGGCTTCTGAGAAGGAGGTTGCGTAATGCCGACTCTCTACACCGTCATCCGCCGGCCACTGATCACTGAAAAGGGCATGGGCGTAAAGGAAACGCAGAACACACTGGTGTTCGAGGTCGCTTTGAAGGCGACCAAGACCGAGGTCAAGCAGGCCGTGGAGTCGCTGTTCAAGGTAAAGGTCAGCAACGTCCGGACCGCGACTGTTGAAGGTAAGGAGCGACGCCGGGGCAAGTTTGCCGGCTACCGTCCCGACTGGAAGAAGGCCTATGTTCGTCTGAACGAAGGCGAAAAGATGCCGGAGTACCTCGACAGCCTTTAGGCCGCGGGCACTGAAATTGGTGCGACAGAAACTGTGAACACGGCGCGAACCGCAGATGGATGCGAACCGCCCAAAGCGCAAGGAACAATACGATGCCGATTCAATCATTTCGACCAACAACGCCGTCCCAACGCTTCGCGACGAAGCTGGTGAACAGCGATATTACGACGGACAAGCCCCACAAGCCTCTGCTCGCTGTGAAGCAGCGGACCGGCGGCCGCAATTCGACTGGTGCGATGACGATTCGCCACCAGGGCGGCGGCCACAAGCAGAAGCTGCGGCTGATCGACTTCAAACGCGAGAAGTACGGCATTCCGGGAACTGTGGCGACGATCGAGTACGACCCGAACCGAAGCTCACGGATAGCACTGGTGAACTATGCGGATGGCGAGAAGCGCTACATTATTCAGCCTGTCGGGCTGAAGGTTGGGCAGTCGATCATGAGCGGACCCGAGGCGGATATTCTCGTGGGCAATGCTCTTCCGCTCAAGAATATTCCGGCTGGAACGACGGTTCACAACATTGAACTTCGGCCCGGCAAGGGAGCGCAGATGGCGCGCTCGGCAGGAGCCCAGGTTCAGCTGGTCGCGAAAGAAGGGGACTACGCGCTGCTGAAGCTGCCCTCCGGCGAGACACGTCGGGTGCTGGTCGAGTGCATGGCGACGATCGGGCAGGTCGGCAACACCGATCATGAAAACGTGACGATCGGAAAGGCTGGTCGTAACCGATGGAAGGGGATTCGCCCTGCCAACCGCGGCGTTTCGATGAATCCTGTCGATCACCCGCACGGCGGTGGTGAGGGTAAAACCTCCGGCGGACGCCACCCTGTAACTCCATGGGGACAGCCGACGCGTGGTTACAAGACGCGCAACAACAAGCGGACCGACACGTTTATCGTCAGCCGGCGCAGCAAGTAGTTCCGTAGTAATGCTTTGTTTCACCAAGTCTCGATGTGAGATTCGTCGTATCCAGCACCGTTACAAGATTGGAGCTTCACCATGGCACGTTCCGCGAAGAAGGGCCCCTTCATTGACGAGCACCTGATGACGAAGATCAACGTCATGAATCAGGCAAACGACAAGAAGGTACTCCGCACCTGGTCCCGTCGATCTACGATTCACCCTGACATGGTCGGTCACACGATCGCAGTTCACAACGGGCGCAAGTTCATCCCGGTGTATGTAACTGAAAATATGGTGGGTCATAAGCTTGGAGAGTTCTCTGCAACGCGCACGTTCAAGGGCCACTCCGCCCGTGCGAGCGAGTCTTCCGCGAAGCCCAAGTAAGAGTTTCAGAGGTACTGTTCCGCGTTCCCGCTTTTTCGAAGGAAAGATTATGGCAAAGGCAGCAGAGGCAATCCGAGAGTTCCGCGCTGAGGCAAAGTTCCAGCGCACCAGCCCGCAGAAGGCGAAGCTGGTTCTAGATCTGATCAAGGGTCTTCGTGTGGAGCAGGCGCTCAACACGGTCCACTTCTCCACGAAGCGCATGGCACCCGTGATCGAAAAGGTGCTGCGGTCGGCAATTCAAAACGCCAACTACGTCTCGCAGGAGCAGGGTCTGGATGTAGATGTCGACAACCTGTACGTGAAGACGGCTGTGGCGAACGAAGGCCCACGCCTGAAGCGGATTCGGCCTGCACCGATGGGACGGGCGTTCCGCTACCAGCGCCGCCTAGCTCACATCATCGTGACGGTCGCCGAGAAGAAAGCTCCGGTGACCGCTGCCGCGACAGGCAGTGAGGGAACGACCGCTCCGGAGAAGAAGGGCGCCGGCCGCAAGCCAGCCGCCAAGACCGCGGCGAAGAGGCCAGCTGCAAAGAAGGCAAGTGCGAACAAAGCTGCGAAGTAGCGCGGGATTCGCGTAGACTTAGAGTTTCGGGGTAACGCCTGTCCGGCTCAACCGGGAAGTGGCGAGAGGTAAAGGGAAGCTATGGGACAGAAGGTCCATCCGTATGGGTTTCGCCTCGGCATCAACAAGCCGTGGAAGTCACGCTGGTTTGTAGAGCGCGGCTATGACAAGCTGCTGGTCGAGGATGTGAAGCTGAAGGCTGAGCTGCGCGAGAAGCTGAAGGCCGCGGGCGTGAGCTCGGTCGAGGTCGAGCGCCCCGGCAACAAGCTGCGGCTGATCATCCGCACGGCCCGCCCGGGTATCATCATCGGGCGCAAGGGGGCGGAGATCGACAAGCTCAAGGCCGATATCCAGAAGCGCACCAGCCGCGAGGTGTTTATCGACATCCTCGAAGTAAACAAGCCCGAGCTCGATGCACAGCTGGTTGCCGAAAACATTGCGCTGCAGCTTGAGAAGCGTGTCAGCTTCCGGCGCGCGATGCGCAAGAGCGTGGATTCGGCGCTGCGCTTCGGCTGCAAGGGGATCAAGGTGCGCGTCTCGGGCCGTCTGAACGGAAACGAGATCGCGCGGTCGGAGTGGTACCTGCAGGGCCGGTTGCCGCTGCACACGTTGCGCGCTGATATTGACTACGGCTTTGCCGAGGCTCATACCACCTACGGAATCATCGGCGTGAAGACCTGGGTCTACCGCGGCGACATCTACGAGCAGCGCAAGCGCCGTGAGCAGGGTCAGCCGGGCACAACTGCAGGTGTGTTTCAGTCGTAACGAGATGTTTACAGGCGCCAAGCCTGAAAGAGTTGTGAGGGTTTTCATATGTTGATGCCAAAGAGAGTCAAGTATCGGAAGCAGCAGCGCGGCCGGATGTGCGGCAAGGCTTGGCGCGGCTCCGATCTTTCGTTCGGTGACTTCGGGCTGAAGGTCATGGAGTGCGGGTACATCACCGACCGCCAGATCGAGGCCAGTCGTATCGCCATGACGCGCTTCATCAAGCGTGGCGGCAAGGTCTGGCTACGCCTGTTCCCGGATAAGCCAATCACGAAGAAGCCGGCCGAAACCCGTATGGGTAAGGGTAAAGGCGCTCCGGATCATTGGGTTGCCGTCGTTCGCCCAGGGAAGATCCTGTTCGAGATGGAAGGCGTCAACGTTGAGCTCGCAAAGGAAGCGATGCGCCTCGCTTCTCACAAGCTCCCGCTCAAAACCAGCTTCGTCCAGCGGCATGACGCAAAGGTCATCGCGGCTGCCAAGTAACTCAGTCTGAAGGATAAGTGATGGAACTTGAAAAGATTCGTAATCTCTCGGATGAAGAGCTGAAGAAGCAGGAGGCCCAGTCGGCCGAGCAGCTCTTTCGCATCCGTTTCCAAAAGAGCCTCGGCAACGTCGAAGGCCTGAAGAAGCTGCGTACGTTGAAGCTCGATATCGCACGGTCGAAGACAGTTGCGAAGGAGCGCGAGATCGCAGCGCACAAGGCAGCCAATCCGGTCGTAAAGAACAGCGCTCCTCCGGCGAGCCAGCGCAGCGCCCGCAAGAAAGCGAAGAAGGACTAAGCCATGGCAGAGACACCGAACACCCCCGCCACCAGCGGCACAGAGACGCAGCCGAACCGGCGCAACGAAAAAGTTGGGCTGGTTGTATCGACAAAGATGCAGAAGACGATCGTGGTCGAGATCGAGATGCGCAAGGCTCACCCGAAGTACAAGCGGGTCATGAAGTCCAACAAGAAGTTCTACGCGCATGATGAGCAGAACTCCGCGCGCGTCGGCGATGTGGTCCGCATTCGCGAGGCTCGCCCACTTTCGAAGCTCAAGCGCTGGTCGCTAGAGGAGATTGTGCGCCGCAGCTCACTGGCTCAGCTGGCGGATGTTCCAGCGGACAAAGCAGCAGCGAAGTAGATGTAGCGAAGTTTGGGGCCCTGACACGGGGCCGTTGGACCCGACCGAGCATGGATTAGAGCCGGTCGAAAGAGCTTGATGGTTTAGGAGATCGACCATGGCAGTACAGATGAGAACAATCCTTGACGTGGCCGACAACTCTGGCGCACGCAAGCTGCAGGTAATCCTTCCGCTCGGCGGAGGACTTGGAAAGAAGGCGGGTCTTGGAGACGTGGTTACCGCCGCGGTCAAAGAGGCTTCGCCGGATGGAACAGTAAAGAAGGGCAAGGTCGTCAAAGCGGTGATTGTCCGTACACGCAAGGAGTATCGGCGGAGAGACGGAACGTACATCCGCTTCGACCAGAACGCCGCAGTCGTGATCAACGACGCAATGGAGCCTGTGGGCACGCGCGTATTCGGGCCCGTCGCCCGGGAGCTTCGCGAGAAGAAATTCCTCAAGATCGTTTCGCTCGCACCGGAAGTCATCTAGATCGCAGGCCCTGGGGCTCTCCGCCTCCGGCCTGCGCAAATGAACAATTCACCTGCGGAGCAGGTCCGCAAGGCATCCGGCCAAGCCGGAAGCTAGGAGAAGGCAGCATGGCAGCAACAAAGGTCAAGATCAAGCGGAACGACAAGGTCGAGGTGATCGCCGGCAAAGACAGAGGTAAGCAGGGCCGGGTACTTCGCGTTCTCGCTGAAAAGAATCGCGTCCTCGTAGAGGGCGTGATGATGGTCAAGAAGCACGTGAAGCCGAACCCGCAGAAGAATATCAAGGGCGGCATCGCGGAGCAGGAAGCGACCATCCACCTGTCCAACGTGATGCTTCTGGACGGAGACGGGAACAAGACCAGGGTCGGATCACGCATGGAAGGTGATCGCAAGGTACGGTTCTCGAAGAGCTCCGGCAACGCGATCGTCGAGAAGAAGAAGTAATTGCAGTTAGGCGGGGCGAAGATCATAACCCCGGCAGTTCAGATCTGACGGTTCACCCCACGTAAACGGTATACGGCCTCCGGGCTACTCCGACCACCGTGGAGAAAGAGAAGAGAGCAACAATGGCATCACGATTCCGCGAGAAGTACAACTCCGAGATCAGGCAGGCACTGGCGAAGGATCTGAATATCGATAACGTCATGGCGATTCCGAAGATCGAGAAGATCGTCATCAACATGGGTCTGGGCGAGGCGACGCAGAACGTCAAGATCATGGATCCGCTGATCGCCGATCTCGCATCGATCGCAGGACAGAAGCCTGTCATCACCAAAGCGAAGAAGTCTATCGCTGCCTTCAAGCTTCGTGAGGGCATGCCGATCGGCGCGATGGTAACGTTGCGTGGTGACGCGATGTACGAGTTCCTCGACAGGTTGATCTCGATTGCGCTTCCCCGCGTTCGTGACTTCCGCGGAGTATCTTCCAAGAGCTTTGATGGCCGCGGGAACTACACGCTTGGGCTTCGCGACCAGCTCATCTTTGCAGAGATCGATTATGCAAAGGTGGACAAGACCAAGGGCATGAACGTTACGATCGTCACAACGGCAAGAGACGATAATGGCGCAAGAGCGTTGCTGAAGGCGTTTGGAATGCCCTTCCGGCAGGGCGCGTAGTTTCTGATCCGGCAAAGATTTCGCACCTAAACCGCGCAAAGCGGCTAAGATAGAGAGTGAAGACACATGGCAACCACAGCAAAGCGCGTCAAAGACGCACGCAAGCCAAAATTCAAATCGCGTCAGCACAATCGATGCCAGCTCTGCGGCCGACCGCGCGCGTTTCTGCGCAAGTTCGGTGTGTGCAGACTCTGCTTCCGTGGGCTCGCCCTCAAGGGTGAGATACCGGGCGTTGTGAAGTCCAGCTGGTAGCGTAGACCTTCAGGGTGACCGGCAGTTTCGGTTCCCACTCCGTACCTGAGTTCGCGCCACCCGCGCGAAGACCTCGTCCGGACCGTAACACCGCAGCAACGTTCCCGCTGGTTCTTGCAGAGACTCTGCAAGCGAACGGGGGACGAAGGAGAATTGATGAATCTGACCGATCCTGTAGCAGACTTCCTTACACGCATCCGTAACTCCATCCGCGCTCGTCACCAGAAGCTCGACGCACCTGCGTCCAAGCTGAAGCTGGAGATCGCCCGCATCCTTAAAGAAGAGGGCTACATCGCGAACTACAAGCCGACCGAGGAGGATGGCCAGAAGGTCATCCGCGTGTATCTGAAGTACGGCCCGAACAATGAGGCTGTGATTCGTGACCTTCAACGTGTCTCGAAGCCTGGATGCCGGGTGTATCTCGGTCGCGACGAGATCCGCCGTGTGCAGGGTGGACTTGGGATTTCGATCATGACGACACCGAAGGGTGTGATGACGGGTCGGCAGGCGCGGCGAGAGGGTGTCGGCGGCGAGATCCTCTGCGAGGTCTGGTAGGTCGCCAGGTCGCAGGGTCACATTCAGGGCGGCGTTCGCCAACAGGGTTACTGAGCAAGGTAAGGCTGCAGTGGAACGGGAGATGATCCTGCGACTCGCAAGCAAAGAGGAATCAGAATGTCACGTATCGGCAAGAAGCCAATTGAGATGCCCAAGGGTGTGAAGTACACCGTGCAAGGCAACACAGTGCTCGTAGAAGGCCCGAAGGGAAAGGTAAGCGCGTTGCTGCCGACGGGGATCTCCCTCGTGGAGAAGGACGGGCAGCTGCTCGCGGAGCGCCAGAACGACTCCCAGGCAGCGGTGCATGGCCTGGCGCGAGCGCTGGTGTTCAATGCCGTCGAAGGCGTCACGAATGGATGGAAGAAGGAGCTAGATGTTGTCGGCATCGGCTACCGCGTCGAGATGAAGGGCAAGAGCATGGTCGTGTTCACGCTGGGCTACTCCCATCCGATCGAGTTTCCGCTCCCCTCGGGGATCGAGGTTGCTGTTGATGCCAAGCAGACGCACGTTACCGTATCGGGAATCGACCGGCAAAAGGTCGGCCAGGTCGCGGCGGATATGCGATCGCTTCGCAAGCCAGACCCTTACAAGAACAAGGGCGTCCGATACTCAGACGAGAAGCTGAAGAAGAAGGTCGGCAAGACCGGAGCCAAGTAACCCCACTCTCTACCGATTGACCCCTGGGTTCATCCGATAGAGACGAGCAAGCCCGAACGTCGATGGCACTCCGTCGACGCCACTAGGAAGGAAGAGATCCATGATCAACGCACGCCAGCGCAATGTGATTCGTCAGCGCGTCCACACCCGCATACGCGAGAAGATGTCCGGTACGGCCGAGCGTCCGCGCCTGAATGTCTACCGATCGCTCAACCACATCTACACCCAGCTGATCGACGACGCGAGCGGCGTCACCATCGCCTCGGCATCTTCAATGACCAAGAAGTCTGAGGAGAAGGGTGCCGAGGAGAAGAAGAGCGGCGGCAACGTCGCAGCAGCTGCGGCGGTCGGAAAGCTGATCGCTGAGCGCGCCAAAGAGAAGGGCATAAAGAAGATTGTCTTTGACCGTGGCGGATATCTTTACCACGGCCGCATCAAGGCACTCGCCGACGCAGCCCGCGAAGGCGGACTCGAGTTCTAGTCTCCCATTCCCGTGCCGATGGCCGGAGAGAAAGCAATAGGAAGAAGTTATGGCTATTACGAAGAAGAAACTCGACGCGAACCGGCTGAACCTGAAGGATCAGGTCGTTTCGATCAATCGCGTTACCAAAGTCGTCAAGGGCGGTAAAAACATGTCCTTTGCCGCGCTTGTGGTCATTGGCGATCCTGCAGAGGGTGTTGTCGGATACGGGTCCGGTAAGGCCAAGGAGGTTCCCCAGGCTATCCGGAAGGGAATCGAAGCGGCGAAAAAGAACCTGATCAAGGTGAACCTGACGCAGACGACGATCCCTCACCAGGTGCTGGGCCACTACGGCGCGGGCCAGGTGATGTTAAAGCCTGCTGCCGAGGGAACTGGCGTCATTGCCGGAGGAACGGTTCGCGCCGTGATGACCTCGGTCGGGGTGCAGAACGTCCTGACCAAGTCTCTTGGTTCGGCGAACCCCCACAACGTGGTGAAGGCCACGTTTGATGCCCTCATCCAGCTGCGCGACCGGGCTGAAGTTGCCAGCCTTCGCGGCAAGACCGAAGAAGAGCTCTAAGACTGCAAGTCACGTTATATCAGGAGTAGATCCATGGCAAACCTAAAAGCCACTCTCAAGATCCAGTATTTCCGTTCGATGATCTGCACGCCGGTGAAACACAAGCTCGTCGTCAAGGGGCTTGGATTCACCCGGTTGAACCAGGTCGTCGAGCGTGAGGACACACCTTCGACCCGCGGCATGATCAAGAAGATCCCGCATCTGGTTCGGATCGTCGACTAGTCTCTAACGCCCAAGCCGGGCCTACACATGCGAGTCGTTCGGGGATCACCTGATCGGCGTTTAGCGAGGAAACATGGCACTCAATCTCTCCAATCTGCGCGCCCCCAAGAAGGCGAACGAAAACAAGAAGCGTGTCGGGCGCGGTATGGGCTCCGGCATGGGAAAGACCTCGACCCGCGGCCACAAGGGCCAGGGATCACGCTCAGGATCGAGCCTGATGCGAGGCTTCGAGGGTGGTCAGATGCCGCTGCACCGCCGGCTGCCGAAGCGTGGCTTCACCAACATCTTCCGGGTGGAGTACACCGTACTTGGTCTCGACCGCATTGCGGAGATCCAGGCTGCGTCGAACGTGAGCGAGTTTACCCTTGAGACGATCGTGGGACTTGGCCTGCTGCGCAAGAAGAAGGGCCTGCTAAAGGTTTTGAATAATGGAACGATCTCGGCCGCTGTAACTGTGCATGCCCACAAGTTCTCGAAGAGCGCCAAAGAGGCGATTGAGAACGCGGGTGGCAAGGCGATTGTGATCGGCGAGGCTGCTTCCGCAGCCTAGGCCAGACCGCTGATATTGTAGAAGGTGCGGCTTCGGCCGCACCGAACCAGCCCCTCCACCGTGAGGGGCTTTAGACCATGAGGAAGCGTTTCCGATGTTCGAGAAATTCCTAAATATCTTCAAGATTCCCGATCTTCGCAAGCGCGTCCTGTTTACGCTCGGCATGCTGGCGGTTTACCGTCTGGGCTCCCATATACCGACACCGGGCATCAACGCCGACATGCTGGCGCAGTTCTTCAATCAGAACTCGGGCTCGGCGCTTGGCCTGGTTGACCTGTTTTCCGGCGGAAACCTTCGCAAGTTGACCATCTTTGCGCTGGGCATCATGCCGTACATTACGGCTTCAATCATCTTCCAGTTGCTCACTGTGATCTACGAGCCGCTGGCCAAGCTCCAGAAGGAGGGTGAGCTGGGCCGCCGCAAGATCACGCAGTGGACCAGGTACGTCACGGTTCTGCTTGGGATCGTCCAGTCATTCGCGATCGGCATGACTCTGACGAACACGGCGACGGGATCCTCCATGGTGACCATCCCGCGTCTGGCCTTCCTGCCGATGTGCGTTCTCACGCTTACCGCTGGCACCGCCTTCATTATGTGGCTGGGCGAGCAGATTACCGAGCGCGGTGTGGGTAACGGCATGTCGCTGCTGATCTTTACCGGCATTGTCGTGGGTCTGCCAAAGGGCATCGCGGAGCTCTACGACAAGGTGAAGACGAATGCATGGGGCGCGTTTACACCGATTGCGGTGGCTATCCTTGTGCTCGGGATGATTGCGGTGGTCGCATTCATCGTCTACGTGGAGCGTTCAGAGCGGCGCATTCCGGTGCAGTATGCAAAGCGGATTGTGGGCCGGCGGATGATGGGTGGACAGTCTACCCACCTGCCTCTCAAGGTGAACTCGGGCGGAGTGATGCCGGTTATCTTTGCGAGCTCGATCCTTTCGGCACCGCTGCTTTTTGCGGGCGCGAGCTTCTTCGGGAGTGCAAAGCTGAGTGACACGGCATTCCTGGGTCCGATCTTCCGGGCGCTCGGGCCGGGCGAACCCTGGTACGTGCTGCTGTACATGATTGCGATAGTCTTCTTTGCCTACTTCTACATCTCGATCGTGTTTCGTCCAGATGATATCGCGGACAACATGCGGAAGTATGGCGGCTTCATCCCGGGCATCCGGCCGGGCAAGCGGACGGCGGACTTTATCAACGATGTCCTGAGCCGCATCACGCTTGTGGGCGCGATCTACCTGATTATCATCTCGATCATTCCAATGTTTCTGATCAGCGGTATCCATTTCAACCATCTGCCGTTCATCGGGCCAGTGTTCGACCGGCTGCCGACGTGGATGACAAACGGGCTTGGAGTGAACTTCTACTTCGGCGGAACGTCGCTCCTGATCGTAGTTGGCGTGGCAATGGACACCGTGCAGCAGATCGAGTCGCAGCTGATCATGCGCCACTATGACGGCTTCAGCCCCAAGTCCGGACGAATCCGTGGACGGCGGAGCTGGTAAGCGAACAGGGAAGAGAAGTGACGGTGAATATCGTTTCAGAGACCCAACACACATCGGCCTTGGCGGAGTTCCTGCCAGGGCCGGTTCTTCTGCTCGGAGCCCCGGGAGTGGGGAAGGGTACCCAGGCGCAGCTGTTGATGGCAGCATTCCGGATCCCACAGATCTCGACAGGAGATCTGTTGCGGGAGCATGTACTGGCCGGAACTGAGCTGGGAAAGACCGCCAAGGCCCTAATGGACCAAGGGAAGCTGGTCCCGGATGAGATCGTCAACGGCATGGTGGCGGACCGACTGGCGCGGCCCGACACCATTCCCGGATACATCCTGGATGGATTTCCCCGGACGACAGGCCAGGCGGATTGGCTGGATGGAAAGCTTCCGGAGCTTCACGACGCACCACCACTTATCGCCATCAAGATACATGTCGCCACCGAGGAGCTGCTGAGAAGGATTACCGGTCGGCGAACCTGTCCGACGTGCAACCGGATCTACAACATCTACTCGCATCGACCTGCGGAAGATGGCCGGTGCGATTTTGACGGAACTGCTCTGCAGCACCGCTCTG
Source organism: uncultured Acidobacteriaceae bacterium (assembly GCA_963719405.1). Lineage (GTDB taxonomy): Bacteria > Acidobacteriota > Terriglobia > Terriglobales > Acidobacteriaceae > Edaphobacter. The sequence goes on along the minus strand of OY970381.1, from coordinate 1,320,653 downwards.
ACGATACAGAGGGCGCGTTCTACAAGAGGATGACGGAGTACGAGTCGAAGACGGCACCGGTGATTGAACACTATCGCGCGCAGAACTGCTTCCGGGAGATCGAAGGCACGGGAACTCTGGAGGCAGTGGAGGAGCGCATTATCGATGCCATCCAGGAGCTTCGCAGCCGAAGTCCGATCACGCTCCCGGGAGGGAGCTACTGAGCGATGGCGATCATGATCAAGACTGTTGCGGAGATCGAGAAGATGCGGGCTTCTGGCCGCATCCTCCGCGAGGTTCACAGGGCGATTGAGCCGGTCGTGCGACCGGGAGCGACGACGATGGACCTAGAGAACGCGGCTGCCGCCAAGATTGCGGAGTACGGCGTTCAGGCGGCTTTCAAGGGATACCACGGGTATCCTGCTGCCTTGTGCACCTCCGTCAATGAAGAGGTGGTGCATGGGATTCCAAATGTAAATCGCGTGTTGAAGGACGGCGACATCGTTTCGATCGACTGCGGTGTGATCCTGGACGGTTTTTACTCGGACGCGGCGGTTACGTACGCTGTCGGAACGCCCAGCGAGCAGACGAAGATGCTGCTTGAGACCACGGAGGCCTCGCTGAATGCGGCGATCGAGCAGGCCCAGGTGGGCGGACGGCTGGGAGACATCTCGGCGGCGGTGCAGGAACTCTGTGAGGCGAAGGGCTTTGGGGTCGTTCGGGACTTTGTTGGGCACGGGATTGGCCGGTCGATGCACGAGGATCCGCAGGTGCCGAACTTCGGGTTACGGGGGAAGGGACCGAGGCTGAAGGCGGGTATGGTGCTTGCGATCGAGCCGATGATCAACGCGGGCAAGCCTGAGGTAAGGGTTCTGAAGGACGGATGGACGGCGGTTACGGTGGATGGGAGCTACTCGGCGCACTTCGAGCATACGGTTGCTATCACGAAAGATGGTCCCGTGGTCCTGACTGCCTAGGAAATAAGCCAGAGCTGGGGTACTATAAGAGATGCTGCGTGCTTGTCACGCGGCTGGAACCGTGAGCTTCGGCTGCCGGTCCAAAGGAGATCGTTTGTCGAAGGAAGATGCAATTGAAGTGATGGCTACTGTCGTCGAGACACTGCCGAACGCACTGTTCAAGGTAGAGCTGGAGAACAAGCACCAGGCCCTTGCGCACGTCTCCGGACGTATGCGTAAGAACTTCATCCGCATTCTCCCCGGCGACCGGGTCGCGATTGAGCTCAGTCCGTACGACCTCAACCGTGGGCGTATTGTCTACCGCTACAAGTAGGCGACTGTAATACCTCAACCTCAGCTGGTCTGGGTTGAATCAGGTACTACCTAATACAGATGAACTTCGTCTTCCTCCCGGATCGCAGGGAGGGGTCGATTGTGTCACGAGGAGTTGCAATGAAGGTCCGCGCATCCGTTAAGAAGATTTGCGATAAATGCAAGGTAATCCACCGCCGCGGCGTGGTTCGTGTTATCTGCGAGAACGCCAAGCACAAGCAGCGTCAGGGCTAATCGAGCTCTGAAAATTCAGGAGCTTCCGGGCTAGTTAGCTGAAGTCAAGGCTTGCGATGAACCCGGCGGAACACCTCCTCAACCTCCAACACGCTTGCCGGGGAAGACCGGCGGCTCTACAAAAGGACTCAAGATGGCACGTATTTCCGGAGTCGATGTCCCTAACAACAAACAGGTGCGCATCGGACTTACCTATATCTTTGGCATTGGCGACTCGCGAGCGGCGAAGATCCTCACGAAGGCCGATGTCGACCCGTTTCTGAAGGTTGGAACGCTGGATGAGGATCAGTTGAACCGCATCCGTACAGTGATCGAGCAGGAAGGCCGTATCGAAGGCGATCTCCGCAAGGACGTTTCGCTGAACATCAAGCGCCTGATCGAGATCCAGTCTTACCGTGGACTTCGTCATCGCCGCTCGCTCCCGGTTCGCGGGCAGCGCACTCACACCAACGCTCGTACCCGCAAGGGCCCACGTAAGGGCACCGTCGCCGGTAAGAAGAAAGCGACGAAATAAGCCATGGCAAAGACACAGAACAAGGGCACCGGCGCGAAGGCGGGCAAGAACAAGAAGTTCAAGAAGCGGGAACGCAAGAACGTTCCATTTGGCCTCGTTTTTATCCAGGCGACGTTCAACAACACGATCGTCACAATCACGGATGGCGTCGGTAATACGCTTTCGTGGAAGAGTTCGGGATCTCTCGGCTTCCGCGGATCGCGTAAGGGCACACCGTTTGCGGCGCAGCAGGCGGCGGTCGGGGCGGCAAATGCTGCTCGCGATCACGGTCTGCGATCGGTAGACGTGCGGGTGTCGGGCCCCGGCTCCGGGCGTGAGTCCGCGATTCGCGCGCTCGCATCTGCGGGGATTGAGGTTCGCTCCATTCGAGACGTCACGCCGATGCCGCATAACGGCTGCCGCCCTCCAAAGCGCCGCCGGGTCTGACGTTATGGCCCTGGATATGAAGCCGGTCTGCGAGCGCTGCAATACTGCGCTTCCTGCAGACGCGACGGCCTTCATCTGCAGCCACGAATGCACCTTCTGCGCGAACTGCTCAGAAGCAATGCACAACATCTGCCCGAACTGCGGCGGGGAGCTTGTACGAAGACCCCGCCGCACCAAGGCCTAAACCGGATCGCGATGAAGCGCCGCCCGCGTGTAAAGCGATCGACACCCGAACTCAGGAGAAAGCATCATGGCACGTTACACAGGACCCGTTTGCCGGATGTGCCGGCGTGACGGCACGAAACTCTTCCTTAAGGGAGCGAAGTGCTTTACCGAGAAGTGTCCGGTAGAGAAGCGCAACTTCCCCCCGGGTCAGCATGGCCAGTCCAAGAAGCAGAAGAAGGTCGTGGGCTACGGTCTCCAGCTTCGTGAGAAGCAGAAGGCGAAGCGCATCTACTTCACGCTTGAGACTCAGTTCCGCGCGTACTACCAGAAGGCGTCGAATCGGACCGGAGTTACCGGCGAACTCCTGCTGCAGCAGTTGGAGACGCGTCTGGATAACGTGTGCTACCGGCTGGGTCTTGCGACGAGCCGTCGTCAGGCGCGCCAGGTCGTTCGTCACGGACATGTCCAGGTCAACGGACGCAAGGTGAACATCCCTTCGTTCCAATGCAAGGTCGGTGATGAGATCGCCGTGCGCGAGGGATCAAAGGCTCTGGTCGTTCTCGAGGAGTCGAAGAACTTCGCCAGCGGACAGCGGCCGGTGCCATGGCTCGACATCAACCGGGACAACTACTCGGGCAAGGTCATCGCGATGCCGAACCGCGCAGATGTAAATCTGCCCGTAAACGAGCAGCTGATCGTCGAACTTTACAGCAAGTAACAAGATAGAAACCGGCGCCTCCGGCGATTGCTGGAGGCTGCCGGCTGCAAAGAGAAGAAACTCCGTAACGCACGCACCCGCAACCGCACCACCCGCCAGACCGCAGAGTGCATCGCGGCTGGACCGGACGAAAGGAATAACGCATGCTTTGGAGAGGTTTTCAAAAGCCCAAGCGCCTCGCAGTCGAGAACGAAACACTCACAAACAAGTACGGCAAGTTTTCCGCGCAGCCATTTGAGCGCGGCTTTGGAACGACGATTGGAAACGCCCTTCGGCGCACGCTGCTCTCTTCCATCGAGGGCGCTGCTGTCACGGCAGTTCGCATCGAGGGTGTGCTGCACGAGTTCCAGTCGATCACCGGCGTGGTCGAAGACGCTACCGACATCATCCTCAATCTGAAACAGATCCCGTTCAAGTTGAACGGCGACGGACCGAAGGCACTCTACCTGCGCTCAGACGCGGCCGGCGTGATCACCTCGGGAATGATCGAGGCTGACGGGGACGTTGAGATCCTCGACAAGGACGTGTACGTCTGCACAGTGTCTGAAGGCGGAAAGATCGATATGGAGATGCGGCTGAAGCGTGGCCGTGGATACATCTCTGCGGATAAGAACTTCGATGGTGATCTCGGCCTCGGCTTCATTCCGGTTGACTCGGTCCACTCGCCAGTCCGCAAGGTCAACTTCCTCGTTGAGGCTGCACGTCTTGGTCAGATCACCGACTACGACAAGCTCACGGTTGAGATCTGGACCAACGGCACGGTTCTTCCGGCTGATGCGCTCGGACTTTCGGCGAAGCTGCTGAAGGATCACATGACGATCTTCATCAACTTCGAGGAGGAGATGGAGGCTGGTCACGACGGTGCGCACGATGGCCCGCAGATTCGGAACGAGAACCTTAACCGCTCGGTTGAGGAGTTGGAACTCTCGGTCCGCAGCTACAACTGTTTGAAGAACGCGAATATCGCGACAATTGGCGAGCTGATCCAGAAGACCGAAGCCGAGATGCTGAAGACAAAGAACTTCGGCCGCAAGAGCCTCAACGAGATCAAGGAGATCCTTGCTCAGATGGGTCTCTCGCTCGGCATGAAGATCGACGATCAGGGCAATCCAGTCCCAGGACCGACCTCGGTCCTGCCGGCGGCGACCCTGGCAGCGAGCTTTGGCAACTTCGATGATGATGACGAGGACGAGGAAGAGGAGGATGACGACCTCATCCTGCCCAACAACGAGCCCGAAAACTTCTAACTTCAACCGCAGTGGCGGTCTGCTGACCGCCACTGCACTAACCGATGTTGGGCGAGGCTTCTGCTGAGCCAACGAGATCAATAAAGGAGACGGGCATACTGCCCGCGGGTTCCTTTACGGAGCAGAGGCCACGCCTCAGACGTTAAGGGAATTCGAACGACAACGCCATGCGCCATCGCAATGCAGGATTCAAACTAGGACGAAACACCAGCCATCGCCGCGCCATGCTGCGGAATCTTGTCACCTCCATTATCGTGATGGACAGGGTCGAGACCACCATCACCAAGTGCAAGGCGACGCGTCCCCTTGTCGAGAAGATGATCACTCTGGGCAAGCGGGGAGATGTGCATGCCCGGCGGCAGGCTGCCAGTTACCTGATGACTCCGGCCGCTGTCGACCGACTCTTTGCCGTGGTTGCGCCGCGTTACGGAAGCCGAGCCGGCGGATATTGCCGTATCGTGCGCACTGGTCCCCGTAAGGGCGATGCGGCGGAGATGGCTTTCATCGAGCTGCTAGGAGCGGAGCAGGAGCTCAGCGAGAAGGCAGCGAAGCGGGCTGAGGCTCGTACGAAGCGCCGTGAAGAGATGCAGAAGCAGCTCGAGGAGCAAAATCCGGGAGAGCAGTCTGACCCGAATGCCCAGCCGTAGCTAACAGGTATTCAGGGAATCACTGAGAGCGCATCCGATTTGGGTGCGCTCTTGTTATTTCAGGCTGCCAGGTCTCAGGCCTTATCTCCGCCATAGACGACGATCCGATTCTTGCCTGTGCGCTTGGCAGCATAAAGAGCCTCGTCGGCCTGGGCTACGATCTGGAAGCCATTGAGCAGGCCGTCTGTGAGCGCTGTGACGCCCACGCTGACCGTGACTGGCTCGTGCTCCCAGGGCTCAGCTGCGATCCGTTCCATGAGACGGTTCGCCAGTCCGACCGCCGCATCGATTCCGCTCTCTGGCAGCAGCATGACGAACTCTTCGCCACCATAGCGGGCGACCAGATCGGGCAGACGCACGGTCGTTCGCAGAATCGCGCTGAGCCGGCGCAGAACAGCATCGCCGGCCCCGTGTCCCCACTGATCGTTGATGCGCTTGAAGTAGTCGACATCGAGAAGAAGCACAGCGAGGTCTCGCTTTCGGCGACGCGCCATTGAGAATTCGAGGACCAGCCGTTCTTCGAATGCTCTGCGGTTGCGAAGCCCGGTGAGCTCGTCGGTGACGCTGAGGCGACGGAGCTGGTCGTTGACCTCCTGCATCTCCTCCTGAAAGCGCTCCAGCTCGGCCTTGCGAGCGACCTCTTCGGTGATATCCACGGCGACGCCTGCCAGAAGGACGTTGCCGGCTGAGTCATGGCAGGGAAACTTGTAAGTTTTCCAGCTGGTCACGGTTCCGTCGGCTCCGCGGATCTTCTCCTCTGACTCGACCATCCGGCCGCCCGCCATGACTTCGAGATCGTGCACGCGCATGGGAGCGGATGTATTTCGCGACCATAGTTGATCGTCCGCACGGCCCAGCCACGCATACTCGCTGACACCGAATCGTCGGGCGAAGCTGCGGTTGTAGAAGAGAAGGCGGCCTGCGGCATCCTTGATGTAGCTAAGGAAGGGGCTGGCGTTCATGAACGCGCGGAAGAGCTCTTCACTTGCGCGGAGGCTGGCGGTGGACCTTTCGCGCTCGCGGAGGAGTTCGTCGAGAGCCGCACTCTGTTTTCGGGAGTCCATCCGGGCCTTGAGCTGTCGTGCGATCAGCTCCAAAGCCTCCTCCTGCTCCGAGGTGAGAACCCGCGGCACCAGATCGTAGGTGCAAAGCACGCCGATGGCGTGCCCGTCGTTATCGAAGACCGCCACACCTGCGAAGAAGCGGATGTGCGGGTCGCGGGTTACCTGAGAATCGTGCTTGAAGCGGCTGTCATTAGCCGTGTCCTCGACGATGAGGGGGGTGGTCTCACGAATGGTGTGCTCACATAAGGTGGAGCCGATTGCCGGCTCTCGAAGGCGAAGTGCCCCCGATGCCCGGAACCAGTTTCGCTGCTCATCGAGAAGCATGACCATGCTTGTCGGCGTGCGGCATACCGCCGAGGCCAACCGCGCAATCTCATCGAATTCTGCTTCCGGTCGGGCGTCGTTCGCTATCCTCGCGCCGCTGGCCAGATTGCCTGTTTCTTCAACTTGCATGACGTGCATCCGTCACCTGGGAATACGAGATAAGAATACAGCCGCTTGCCCAAGGTCAATTTTTATTTGCGATGTCCTGCCACGATACGTCGCTTCGGCTGTAGAGGAGCGGTCTCCGTACAAACTCCGAGTCATCCGTAAAGCCTGACCTTACAAGCTGATAACGGATGCGAGAGAGCGGCGGATTGCGCTGTTCCCAAATCGGTCCTGAGCCCAAGGTGAAGGTTATAGATCGTGATCAGGCCCTTTGAAACATGGGGAACGCGACGATGGCCAGCCAGAGGGTGAGACGACTGGAAGAGGGGCCTACCCGTTCTTGCGGATCGCCTCGCGGACGTGCTCGACCGCTTCGGGCTTGAAGTGCGTGAGGTTGTGCACCTCTGCGGCGTGCGCTTCTATTTTGGGCAGCATCTCTTCTTCGCTGGTGCCCTCCAGCTGCCACGTGCAGTCGTACCCTACGTCTTTGCAGTGAAACACTTTTCGATCCTGGCTCATGTTTTTCTCCTCATCCTTGGATGCGGGACGGGCAAGGATCTCAGAACAATCGATCAGAAGCGCGTTTGATCGCGTGGCAAAATTGCGGCGCTCCGATTAGATGACGCCTGAAGAGCGGACGACCCCATCGCAGCTATCGCTTTATGAGCCACATCACCCAGCTTGCCAGGATCGTCCCACCAACGAACAAGGCGAAGCAGTAGCCGCCGAACCGAATCATCATGCGCGGTTCGGACCTTTGCGTGATGCCGAAGACGACGGAGGTGAAGAGCGAAAAGAGAAGAACTGCTTCGAAGTGAGTCACGATCGCTTCCGTCCTGTAGCAAGTGAGTGGGCATCGACGGCAGCGATCACGTTGAGCAGCCCAGCGACAACGATGAACTTAGTCCCGTAGTCCGCGACGGCGATCTGGACGGTTGCAGCACCGAGATCCAGCACGCGGGCAAGGATGTAGAGGATGCCCGCCCCCAGATCTCCTACGAAGTTCAGGATGTCGAGCAGATCACCGGTGTTCGGGCTGAAGATCTTTCCGTGAAGCGCGATACCGATGAAGAACATGGCGAGGATGGAGCCGAAGAGAAGGAGGCCGCGGATCCACTTGCGAAGGAGAAAGTGTCCGGCGCCGGGTATCAGCCATCCAGCCAGCAGCACGAGCAGCGGAGGCATGGCCGAGGTCTTTACGGCCACTTGCGTAGATGCCTGGGCGTTGGTCGTCATCATCTTGGATGATATCAGCTAGATGCGGACGAGTTCGAATTGTGCTCGTCCCGTAACCTCTGCCTTTCCATGCCGGGCGATCATGTCAACCTCGCTCCTGACACCAAACTCACCGGGGAAGTAGGCACCCGGCTCCACCGAGAAGCAGGTATTTGGGAGGATCAGACGCTCGTCATGGGTCTCGAGATTGTCGAGATGGGCACCGTTGCCGTGGATGATCGAGCCGATGTTGTGACCGGTGCGGTGCGTGAACGCGTCTCCAAGACCGGCAGCTACAAGGACGTTGCGGGCAGCGTCGTCGCCCTCCCAACCGGCGATTGGACGATGTGCGGAGAACGCGTCAGAGATCGTCTTCACGGCAGCCTCGCGTGCGTCGCGCACAGAGGAGAAGACGAACTGCTCACGTTCGGTCGGCTCGCGATCTACAACGCCGGTCCACGTGATGTCGTAAAAGCAGGAGCCCGGCTGATTGAGCTGTCCCCAGATGTCGATCAGGACGAAGTCGCCGCTGCGGATGGGTGTGGAGTTCGAAGCGGAGGGTTCGTAGTGTGAGTCTGCGCTGTTTGGGCCGACGCTGACGTTGGGGCCGTGCTCCCAGATGAGACCTTCGCGGGTCATGGCCTCGGACAGCCACTGCACCATGTCAAACTCGTGGGTTCCGGTGGCGGATCGCACACGCTGCCCCATCGTCTTCCAGCCTTCGGCGAGGATCGGGTCGATCTTTCGCTGTGCCTCGAAGTGGGTCTCGATCTGATCATCCGTCAGGACGGCCTCGAACTGACTAACCAGATCGGCCGAGCTGACGATCTCCTTGCCCATGCCGCGAAGAAGCTCGATGGTTCCGGCGTCGACCATGGAGACGTACATGATGGCATTTCGCGGGGAGTATTGCATGGCGATCCGGGTGACACCGGAGATGAGCTTTTCCAGCTCGCATTCGAGCTCCTGCCACGAGGAGTAGGCAGCTTTGGAGCCGGGCAGGGGATCGAGCCTCCCGGACTCGATGCGGTGCACCAGCTTTCGAGGATCGCCCGAGGCGGGGATGAAGTAGAACCACCTGCGCGTGATGTGGAGATTGTCCGCCAAGCCAAGGATGCGGTAGCCGAGAGGATCGCGGTAGTGGTGATCGTAGAAGAGCCAGCCGTCGAGATGCTGGTCACGGAGTGCGGCCTGGATAGCGTCGAGGTTCACGCCTCCATAGTAATGCGCCGGGCTGTCACTTTGAGCGAGCAACAGAAAGGCCGGGAAGAAGATCCCGGCCTTTCTGTAGTTCAGTGATGGATACCCGCGCTATACGGAAACGGGTGTTGCAACCGCAGCGGCTGCTGCTGCAGCGGCTGCGACTGCCTCCTTGTCCTTCTCGGCTTTCTTCACGGCCGCGTTTTGCCCAAGCTCGGCAGCCATCGTCTCGGTGGTGAAGGACTCGATGATGTCGCCGACGCGAATGTCCTTGTAACCGTTCAGATCGATACCGCACTCAACGCCTTGCCGGACCTCGGAGACGTCATCCTTGAAGCGCTTGAGAGAGCCGATGCGACCGCGCCAGATCTCGGCGCCCTCGCGGAGCAGACGGACCTGATTCTCGCGCTTGATGAGGCCGTCCGTAACCTGGCAGCCGGCGATCTGGCCGACCTTGGTGATTTTGAAGACGTTGAGCACCTGTGCGCGTCCGGCGTAGTTCTCTTTGAAGACCGGCTCGAGCAGGCCATACATCGCCTTTGTGATCTCGTCCTGCAGCTCATAGATGATCGAGTGCAGCCGGACCTCGACGTTTTCGCGGTCGGAGAGCTCCTGTGCCTTGCGCTCCGGCCTGACGTTGAAGCCGATGACGACCGCGTTCGAAGCCGAGGCCAGAAGGATGTCCGACTCGGTGATAGCGCCGACGCCGGAGTGAAGCACACGAACCCTGACCTTTTCGGTCGACATCCGCTGCAGCGAGTCGGCCAGAACCTCGACCGAACCCTGAACGTCGCCCTTGAGGATGAGGTTGAGATCCTTCATGCCGGCCTGCTTGATCTGCTCGGCCAGGCCCTCGAGCGAGACGCGGCTCGACTTTGCCAGCTGGGCCTCGCGCTCCTTCATCTTGCGGTACTGTGCGATTCCCTTGGCCTTGTCGCGGTCCGCCATGACGAGGAAGGTGTCGCCCGCGTCCGGCATGCCTTCGAGACCAAGGATCTCGACTGGTGTGGAAGGTCCCGCCTCGGTGATTGGCCGTCCGCGGTCATCAAACATGGCGCGGATCTTTCCAAACGTATTGCCGACGATGTAGCTATCACCGGTTCGCAGGGTGCCGTTCTGAATGAGCACCGATGCGACGGCACCGCGTCCACGATCGAGCTTCGCTTCGATCACGGTTCCGACCGCTGGCCGTTCCGGAGTGGCCTTCTGCTCGTTTACGTCCGCAACCAGGCAGATCATCTCTTCAAGACGATCGAGGTTGATACGCTTCTTCGCCGAAACCTCGACGAACTCTACGTCACCGCCCCATCCCGTAAGCTGCAGGCCGCGTTCTGCGAGCTGCTGCTTGATGCGGTCCGGGTTGGAATCCGGCTTGTCGATCTTGTTGATCGCGACGATTACAGGAACGTTTGCGGCCTTCGCATGCGCAATGGCTTCGATCGTCTGCGGCATGACACCGTCGTCCGCAGCCACCACGATGACGACGATGTCCGTCACCTTGGCGCCACGGGCACGCATACGCGTAAACGCCTCGTGGCCCGGCGTATCGAGAAAGACGATCTCGCGGCCAAAAGCCGGTGAGTCCGGCTTCGACACGTGGACCTTGTATGCGCCGATGTGCTGCGTGATTCCGCCGGCTTCGCCTGCCGCCACATCTGTCTGACGGATCGCGTCCAGAAGCGACGTCTTTCCGTGATCGACGTGACCCATGACGGTGACCACCGGGGACCGCGTGATCTCGACCATGCCGGTCGTGTCTTCCACGAAGGCTTCGATCGCCTCGTTCTCGAGCTGCTCCTCGACCGAGATCACCGTTGCATCCGCGCCGAACTGTCGTGCCACATCCTTCACCAGCTCGCCTTCAAGCGACTGGTTGACGGTGACAAACACGCCGCGCATCAGCAGGATGGCGATCAGATCTTTTCCGCGAACCTCCAGCTTCTCGGCCAGATCCTTCACGGAGATGCCTTCGGTCACAGTGATCTTGCGCGTGATTGGAACGGGTTCGTTGGAACTCGAGAAGGATGCTGCCCCGCCAAAACGTGGTGGCGGAGTGAAGCCCTTCATCGGGCCTTCTTTGCTCTTTTCGTAGCGCTGGCCACCGCGGCGCTGCCCTGGACGGGCCGCCGGACGCGGAGCTCCGCCTGGGGACTCACCTGGCCCAGGAAGCATGCCTGGAGCACCACCGGGTCCAGCGGGTCGAGCGCCGAATCCGGGTCGCGCACCGAAGCCCGGACGTGCACCGCCCGGAGCAAATCCGGGTCGGCCAGGGGCTCCGCCCGGGCCGGTCGGAAAGGTGCGCGTGGGGTGCATGGGCCGGCGTGCGCCCGGGGGAAGAAAGCCGGGGCGCGCTCCGGGAGCTCCAGTGCCGCCGGGACCGCCCTGTGGACCGGAGCCCTGCGGACGGGGGCGCTCAAAGATGGGGCGTCCCCGGGCGGGTGCGCCTGGCACCGGCGGGGGAGCTGTATAGATGGGGCGTGGGCCTGTCTGCGGCATGATGACGCGACGGGGCGGAGGCCCTGCGGGAGCGGGGGGCGCCACCACGGCCGGACTTTCGACCTCGGTGGGGGCTGGAGCCTCTGTGGCGACCTCAGGGACCGGAGCCGGCGCAGCCTCAACCGCGGGCGGCGGAGTCGCCGGAGCTTCAGCTACTACAGGACTTACCGGGACGGGCTCCTTCGCGGAAGGCGCTGGAGGCGCAGGTGCGGATTGAACGGGGGGAACAGCGATCGGCCTCGCAACCGCAATCGGCGCGGGGACGGCGACTGGCCGCTCGGCTGGCCGTGGAGCCGAGCCTGGAACCACCACGGGGGGCTTCGCGATCACCGGACCGACGGGAGGCTTGGTTGCGATTGCCGGAGGTGCGGGTGGGGCGACGATGTTCGCGCCCTGCCGGGGCAGGGGAACGATACGGCGGGGGGCAGGAGGCGACGGCGGAGCAGAGGGCGAAGCAACGGGAGGCGCTGCGACGACGGCAGCCGAACCCGAGGGCGTCACCGCTGGTCTCGGGGGCGCAGCTGCCGCGGTCACAGTTGGAGCTGCGACGACCGTGGGTCTGACCGGAGGCGCTGCCTTGACTGCCGCCTCGGCCTGCCTGCGCTCGAGGATGGCTTTGAGCGCATCGCCGGGCTTTGCTGCCTTGGACAGGTCAATCCTGGGTACTGCAGCCTGCTGTCGGCCGACGCTCTGCGAACGGCTTCCGCCGTTGATGTAGCTGCGCACCTTTTCGGCCTGATCAGCCTCGATGGAGCTGGAGTGAGTCTTTCCTGTGACGCCGATTGCTTCGAGAGCATCCAGAATCGGTCTGCTCTTGACCTCGAGCTCTCGTGCCAAATCGTTAATTCGAACTTTGTTCATCCGTCCCTTTTCGCTTCCCCTGCGCCCTTAGCTGCTCATATCAGCCTCATCGTGGGAATGTCTATTGTACGTAAAAACCGTAAATTTGCAGCAATTTCCAGCTCGTCAACCGCCCTCTCGACCAAGCCGGAGCTAGCCACGATCATGGCCGTCGGTGTCGATGCCCTCGTCAGAGACCTCGTTGGCCTGCACCGCGAGGTTGTCCGTAGCATCGTTATCGAGCTCGATCTGCTCTTCCCGGGCATCGGCATCATCGTTCGCGTCGCTCAGGCTGGCGCGATCCTCCGCCTCGATCAGGTCCTCTGTTGAGACGCCATTCAATTCCTGCGCCTCGTTGAACTCCGCTGCTTCCGCTGCGAGCACTGCCTCGGGTGTCCCGGACAAATTTTCTGTCGTCATGGTCTCTGCTGCCTCTCCGGCGTCCTCAACCTCGGCGCCTGCTGTCTTTTGTGTAGATGCCTCGGCCGTGGGCTCGGGACGCTCCTCGCCGTCTTCGTACTGGCCGAAGTAGTGGCGCACGGCGAGTAGAGATCTTCTCTACGGTCTTTTCGCCGATGCCTGGGACCTCTTCGAGCTGTTCCGGGGTCATGTCCGCGAGCTCCTCGACCGTGGTGATGCCGGCGGCGATCAGCTTCTCGAGGATCTGCTCTCCGAGCTCCGTAACCTGCTCGATCGGGGTCGTCGGCCCACCGCTCATGGCGGTCATCTGCTGCTCGACCTCCTGACGCTTCTCCTCTTCGCTCTTGATGTCGATCTTCCATTGCAGGAGCTTTGCGGCCAGGCGAACGTTCTGACCCTTCTTGCCGATGGCGAGCGAGAGCTGCGTGTCGTCGACGATGACCTCGATCTGCTTTTCACCGAGATCGGTGATCGAGACGCGGCTTACCTTGGCGGGTTGCAGTGCCTTCTCGGCGAAGGTAGTGATCTCTTCCGAGTACTCGATGATGTCGATCTTTTCTCCGCGGAGCTCGCGAATGATGGACTGGACGCGCATCCCTTTCATGCCGACGCAGGCGCCGACCGGATCAACGTCCTTGTCGCGACTCATGACGGCGATCTTGGTGCGCTCGCCGGCCTCGCGGGCGATGGCCCGGATGGTCACGGTTCCGTCGTAGATCTCCGGCACCTCTGACTGGAACAGATTCTGAGACCAGCCCGGGGGCCGCCCGGCTGACGATGACCTGCGGACCCTTGGCGGCGCGGTCGACGCGCAGAAGAACGACGCGCACACGCTCCCCCACTGCAAACTGCTCGAGCCGCGACTGCTCCCGCTTGGGCATCCGGGCCTCCGCCTTGCCGAGATCGAAGATGGTGTCCATCGGCTCCAGGCGCTTGACGGTGGCGTTCAGGACCTCGCCGGCGCGGTGGTTGTACTCGTTGAATACCGTGTCGCGCTCGGCCTCGCGCACCTTCTGAAAGATGACCTGCTTCGCCATCTGGGCGGCGATGCGTCCGAGCGGTGTTGTGTCCTTGTAGAAGCGAAGTTCGCCGCCGATCTCGACCTCGGGAGCGAGTTCGCGCGCCTTCTCGAGGGTGATCTGGTTGGTCTCGTCTTCGACCTGCTCCGGAGTTTCGACGACCGTCTTGAAGACATAGGCGCGGATCTCGCCGGTCTCGCGGTCCATCTCGGCGCGCATGCTCTCCTGCGTCTTGTAGTACTTGCGGGTAGCCAGAGCGATCGCATCCTCGACCGCGCCAACGACGATCTCGGGGTCGATCCCCTTATCTTTGCTCAACATCTCGATTGACTGATACAGAACACTTGCCATCGCTCTCGTCCTTCTCTCGTCTGCCGGCTGCCTGCATCGCTGTGCAGGCAGGTTTTCGGCCGTATTCCTGTGGGGCGTTGCCTAGATCTCAGCGACCAGGTTTGCCTTTTCAATGTTTGCCAGCGGGATGTCGATCGAGATCTCCTCGGTCGCCTTCTTCGCTTTGCCTTTCTGTTTGACGGCTGAAAGATCCAGCGTTACCACATCATCCTTGAAGCTCTTCAGCCGGCCTCGCCATTGCCGATTGTTGTTGACGGGCGTAAAGGTCTGCAGCTTGACGATGCTGCCGGTGAACCGGAGGAAGTCGGCCGCCGTCGACAGCTTGCGTTCGAGTCCCGGAGATGAGACCTCCAGGGTGTACTCGCCGCCGGGCACGAGATCTTCTATGTCCAGCACAGTTCCGAAGTCCTGGGCGAACTGCGCGCAGTCCTCGTGGGTAACGCCCGAGAGCATCTCGACGGGAACGCCCTTCGGCAGAGGCTCAGCGTCTCCACTCTCTGCAAGCTCCGCCATTCTGGCGCGGCCTGCGGCGTCCTTCTCGAGGTACACACGAAGGGTGCGAAACTTGGCGCTTCCCTGCAGCTCCAGATCCACGATCTCCAGCCCGAACGAGGCGGCGACACGGTCCGCGGTGCTCCGAATTTGGTCCAGCTTGACTGCCATCCGTACCCGCAACGCTCCGTTTATCCAGCCGGGGAGACGCTTTTTGAAGCAAATAAAAAGTGGGCTTCAGCCCACTCATCTCTTCCGCCAACCCCCGGGAAACACACGGTCTTCTGCAGCTGACGGAACAAAACAGCTGTCCTGATGATACATCGATTGCCGCTCGGCTTCAATGGCGCCGTCGGCCGGCGGGGCGGGTGTCTGCGGGATTCACCCAGTGCCGCGCAGCATCTGTTCTCCCTCGCGTACGGCAGTTGCGGACTTTGTCCGTGGCAGAGGCTTCTGCTGCGTTTGCGGTCCGGAGTGGCACTCTCTACAATCGAGTGACCCGAGGCGAGGTGACGCCTTCCCTTCCGCTCCTGGAGCTAAACCTTACATGATCACTTCCCCCCTGCCCGAGGCGCTTACCTTTGATGATGTCCTCCTTGTTCCTTCCTACAGTGATGTCGTTCCGAGCCAGGTAAGCACGCAGACTCGACTGACCCGAGACATCACCCTGAATACACCGCTGATGTCTGCGGCGATGGACACGGTGACGGAGTCGCGTCTGGCGATCGCCATGGCCCAGCAGGGCGGCATGGGGGTGGTACACCGCAACCTTTCGATAGAGCAGCAGGCGGGCGAGATCGACAAGGTGAAGCGATCGGAGAGCGGCATGATCGTGGACCCGGTGACGATCTCTCCGGACCAGCCGATCGCCTCCGCACTGGACGTGATGCGGCGCTACAAGATCTCAGGCGTGCCGGTCACAAAGGACAAAAAGCTCGTTGGGATTCTCACGAACCGCGACCTCCGGTTTGTATCGCGTACCGATCTGCGGATCGACGAGGTGATGACGAAGGAGAACCTGATCACGGTGCCGGTAGGGACGACGCTCGAGGAAGCCGAGCATATCCTCCACCAGCACCGCGTAGAGAAGCTCCTGGTCGTGAATGACGAGTACGAGCTCAAGGGCCTGATCACCGTAAAGGACATCCAGAAGAAGCTCAAGTACCCGAACGCATCCAAGGACCTCCAAGGCAGGTTGCGGGTGGCAGGCGCGATCGGGGCAACGGGCGACTACATGGAACGTGCGGCCGAGCTGGTGATCGCCCGGGTGGACGCCCTCGCCATCGACTCTGCCCACGGACATTCGTCGCGTGTGCTTGAGGCTGTTGCCGAGGTGAAGAAACGATTTCCGCGGGTGGCTCTGCTTGCCGGAAATGTGGCCACGTATGAAGGCGCGATGGCCCTGATCGATGCGGGGGCGGACGCCATCAAGGTCGGTATCGGCCCAGGGTCGATCTGCACGACCCGCATGGTGACGGGCGCAGGCATGCCCCAGATCACGGCGATCTCCGAGGCGTACCGTGCGGCCAGCCAGCGCGATGTTCCGGTTATCGCAGACGGCGGAATCAAGTACTCGGGGGATGTGACAAAGGCGATTGCGGCGGGTGCAAGCGTTGTGATGATGGGTTCGCTGTTTGCGGGAGTGGACGAGAGTCCGGGCGAGACGATCCTGTACCAGGGCCGATCGTTCAAGGCGTATCGCGGCATGGGCTCGCTTTCAGCGATGGCACAGGGCTCGGGTGAGCGGTACTTCCAGAGCAAGGACGATATGGACGAGGCGGGCATCGGAGAGCGTCCGTCGCTGACGGCCAGGGAGGGTTCGACGTCGAATCGTCTGGCAAAGTTCGTGCCGGAGGGAATCGAAGGTCGCGTTCCGCACCGTGGGCCACTCGAGGCCATGGTCTACCAGCTGGTGGGCGGTCTGCGTTCCGGAATGGGGTACCTGGGCTGCGCCAGCATCGCCGAGCTGCAGACCAATGCGAAGTTCATCCGCATCTCCAATGCGGGCCTGCGCGAGAGTCACGTCCACGACGTCATGATCACGCGAGAGGCACCGAACTACCACGTTGAATAAAAATCGTCCGGGCGATCGCGGTTCGAGATCCTGCACGATCCGTGATTCAGGTGGCGCGGTCGCTTTGGTCGAGGACCATTGCGTCGAACCGATACCGCGTGGCAAAGCCATGCTCCTCGTATAGCCGGACCGCGGTCTGGTTCTCCTCGGTGACGGTGAGGCTGATCGCGGCGTAGCCCGTGCGCCTGAGGTGCTGCATGCATTGCTGCAGCAGCAGCGCACCCAACCGTTGCCGCCGGTGCCGGGGCGCAACGCAGAGTTGCGTGATGTGGGCGACGTCGTCGGCCACGCGGGAGCAAAGAATGATGCCTGCGAGTCTGCCGGTGGCGGTCTCTTCGGCGACCCACGACTGATCTCCCTGGAAGATGCCACATCCAGGGAAACGAACGATGTTGTGAAGAAAGCGCAGCGATCCATGAAGAGATCGGTACTGGTCGTTGATGCGGGCATCCACATGACCGGCGTAGCAGGCGTGAATCAGCTCGGCGGCGTTCTGGTAATCGGTCGAAGACCACCGCCTTAGAACGAGACCTCCCGCGACGGGAGCGGGACTGATGATTGGGTGCGCGGGGTTCAGCTCGCATTCCATGAAGAGGCGGGGAAAGGCTGAGAATCCCTCGGTCCGGAAGATCTCCGCAAACGATGGAGAGTCGTACAGAAGCAGCTGCGACTCAATCCGTTGAACCGAGGGAGAGCCGCGCAGCAGCTCCAGCAGATGCCGAAGCAGCGTCTCGGTGACGGCGGTTGCGGAGTGATGCGGCGCGTCGACTGCGAAGGCATCGCCGACCACCGCCTTTATCCCTTCATAGACACAGAAGGCGAAGCCGCAGACCCTGCCGTTTTCGAGCGCAACGAACCCGGGCAGAACGTGCGTATCGAGGTACTGGAGCAGCAGCTCCGTCGAGCTGCGGTAGTTCCACCGAAGACGATCCTGCCAGACGCGCGACTCGGCTTCCAGCAACGGCCGCAGCTGTTTGGCCGAGAAGTGGCGCAGGTCGAGGACTTCAAGATGTGTTGGGCCCGTCATGCGATGGAGGTTTGAACGAGCTTATACGAATGGGCTGCAGACGACCAACAGGCGTGGGCTGTTACCGAGGTCACTTCTTCTCGGCTACCCTATAAATCGCAAGCCCTTGCGGCTCAAACAGGAAGATCGGCTGGTACACGCGGCCGGCGAGCCAGTGGTCCAGATCGCTCGTGTCGCTGGAGCGAATGACGAGGACGTGCTCCTGTGCCGGCACGCCGTCGACGCTGTAATGCGTGGTCGCGCGGTTCCTGTAAAAGGCGAGGCCGTAGTCCATGTCGCGCCTGACCTCTTCCGTTGCGACGATTCCCACACCTGGAGCCTCACGCGCAATCTCCGCGGCGAGCGGACGCGCGGAGTAGTTCATGTCGAGGTCCCTTCCATGTACGCCGAGGAGAAAGATCAAGCCGCCGAGAACCGGGATCAGCGAGGCGGTGAGCACCTGCGAAAGACCCCACCGGCGAATGATCAGGACCACGAGCACTGCGACGGCGATGGCGGTGACTGCGGCGGAGATCAGCCAGACATGGGACGGGACGAGGGTCTCGTACTTCATGTGTTGCGGGGCCAGCACAATGACGAACGACATGAGAGCGCAGACGCCTGCGTGCGACCAGAGGAGCCAGTTCGGCAGACCCTCACGACGGATGCGATTGATGTAGTCGCCGGTGAGGATGGTGATTGGCGGTATCGACGGGAGGATATAGCCGGGCAGCTTGGACCCAGAAAACGAGAAGAAGACGATGGGGAACAGTGCCCAAAGCACGAGGAACTCGGGAAATGCGTCTCCCGCGCGTGAGTGTCCGAGGTATCTCTGCGGGTTGTGGCGGACCTTCCACTCGGCGACCGAGACCTGGATCGCGTCTACCAGAGCGCGCCCGGCAAGGACTACCCAGGGCAGGAGGCCGAGGATTGATACGGCAGCGTAGAACCAGAAGGGCTGGTGGTGTTGATAGCGGTTTGTGGCGAAACGCTCGAGGTTGTGCTCGAGGAAGAACAGCCGGTAGAACGTTGGGTTGCGGCGCTGCACCTCGATATACCAGGGAAGCACCATGACGAGGTACAGGAGGATACCCGGCAGCCAGATCGTTCGGCGGAGGAGCGACCACTCGCGTCGAAGCGCGGCGAAGAGCAGGATGATGCTGAGTACGAGAAACGGCGCGACGGGACCCTTGGCAAGGGTGGCGGCCGCGCCGAAGAAGTAGAGGTCAAACAGCCAGAACTTCTTGCCGGTCTCGTACCAGGCGTACCAGCCGAGCATGCCGATGCAGAATGGCGCGGCGAGCTGCATGTCAGTGGAGGCGCCACGAGCGAAGCTGACCATGGCGACACAGGAGGCGGTGATCAGGGCTGCGTCGAGATGTCCTCCCGGCCGGAACCTTCGCATGTGCAGGAAGATGAGGACGATAAGAGCAAACGCGCCCGAGGAGGAGGGGAGTCTCGCTGACCAGTCGGACACGCCGAACTCCCTGAAGAAACCCATGGCTCTCCAGTAGTAGAGCGCCGGCTTCTCGAGCCACGGCTGTCCGTAGAGGACGGGCGTTACGGTACCGCCGACGAGGCAGTGATAGGAGTCGCGAAGGTCGGTGAACCGGGGACTGTGGGGAAGGAGGCTGGAGTGAGTCTCGGCACAGATCCTGGTGTGTGCGTCCAGCATCTCGCGTGCGATCTGGGCGTAACGGGGCTCGTCCGCTCCGACGAGACCGAGCTGGTCACCGCCGAATATGGGCACGAGGCCGTACAGAAGGAGAAACGCAGAGACCAGGCAGAGGATCGACAGCTCACGAAGCACGGTCGTGCTGGGGAGCTTCATGACGCTCTTCAACCTGCTCCAGAGGGCACGATGTCCACCAGTTCCGGAGGTTGTATTTGAGAGATCTTCTTCCATCGTCGAGTTGCTGAGAGGCGAGACAAGCTTAACAGAGTGCCCTTCGGAGCTGCTCCACGATGCGTCCAGCGGCGTTCTCGAGAGGGCCTTGCACGGTGCATCCACTTGCGGTGCGGTGGCCGCCGCCGCCGAAGTGCTCAGCCACACGGGCCACGTCGAGGTTGCCCTTGCTGCGGATGCTTAGCCGATATCCGTCGGCATCGGGGACCTCCCGGAGGAAGAAGGCTGCTTCGACACCGGCGACACCGATGAGATGGTTGACGACGCCTTCACAGTCTTCCACCTGCGCGGACGCGTTTTGCAGATCGTCGACGGTCACCCAGCTCCAGGCGATGGCGCCTTCGCGCCTCATCCGGGAGAGCGCCGTGCCGAGGAGGCGGACCTTGCTCTCGGGGCTGGAGAAGTAGAGGTCGCGGGCGATCTCGCCTGGGCGCGCCCCGGATACCGTGAGGTCATGCGCCAGCGCAAAGGTAGCGGCATTCGTACCGCCATAGGTGAAGGATCCCGTGTCGGAGAGGATGGCGGTGTAGAGGCAGGTAGCCATCTCCGGGCTGATCTCCACGCCGGACGCGAGGGCGATCTCGTAGACCATGGCGCCGACCGCGCACGCGTGGGGATCGATCCAGTTCAACGCGCCAAAGGTGCGGCCGGATGCGTGATGGTCGATGTTGATGAGCATCCGGTTCTCGAGGCCGGTGAGACCGGTGCGCTGGGTGCCATCACACTCGAGCAGGACGCAGGGAAGGTCAGACAGGACGTGCGAGGTTTGACGGATGCGCTGAACGCCCGGGAGAGACTGGTAGACCAGGGGAACGGGGTCTGCGAGAACCATGTCCACCTCGCATCCAAGCTGTTCCAGAACTCCTGCCAGCGCCAGCACCGAACCGATGGCGTCGCCGTCCGGTCGGGCATGGGAGGTCAGGACAAATCGGGGGGTGGAACGGAAGGCCTGCAGAAGGGGCTCAATCAAAGATGCATTCGGAGTCATTGCGCAGAGGGCCCGTTCTCTTGGGGCTGAAGGTCAAGCCCCTTGCGCTGGTCACGTTTGCGAATCCGGGTGAGCAGCTCGTCCATACGCCCGGTCATCTTCTCAGAGCGATCGATGGCAAAGGTGAGGTCGGGAACATGGCGAACACCCATGCGGTCGCGTAGTTGAGATCGGATGTAGGCGCGTGCCGTCATCAGGCCCTCGAGTGTCGCATCCTCTTCTGGCGCATCGCCGTAGACAGCGACGAAGACGCGGGCGGACTTGCCGCCGGGCGCCAGCACGACATCCGTGACGTAGCTCGGGGCGATGCGCGGGTCTGAGAGCTCGCCTTCCAGCATGGCACCAATCTCCTGCGAGAAGGTGCTGGCGACGCGATTGCGGTGGTGATTTCTGGCGCGATGTTCAGGCATGGTGTGACCCTTCCCGGCAACAGTCGAGGATACCAAAAGAACGGGGGTGATGTGGCGGTGAGGGGGTCAATCGGGGGGCTGTTCCACCGAATCGTTGAGGATTTCGAGGTACGAATCCAGGATTTCAGCTCCAAAGGTGGTGGCAATCCGCTGGGCGGCGCGGTCAATTTCGTGGTTCTGGCCGGTGAGATACGTGGTGGAGGAGGAGATGGTTGCGATCCCAAGGGTTGCGCGGTTCCAGACCAGCCCCTCGTCGAGCTCAGCGACGGAAAGGTTGAAGCCATGGCGGAGTTTGTCCTTCATGGAGCGAACTACCTGGCGACGATCTTTGAGCGATTGCGCATGAGGTATGTCGATCTCCAGGATCAGCTTTGCGACAGGCATCGCACGTCCTCCCGTCTGAACGGCATTGCGAATCTGCTTCTCCGCGAGCCTATATGCTTTGACGCTGCCATGGAGCCACGGTGCGGGGATACGTTTGGGCAGTACGTGCAGATCCGGCTGAGAGCCGGGCGGAGTTGAGGGTGTAGATGCGACATTGCGAGAGAGCGCAGCGGTGAAAGACAGACGCAGCTATAGGATAGGTGGAACGAAAAGCAGCGCGAAGGGGACGGATGCTGACAGAGACTGCCGAAGCAAAGCCAGGGGAGACGCCTCACTTCGAGCGTGGACTGGGTCTTTTTGATTCAACAATGGTGGTTGTCGGGGTGATGGTGGGCTCCGGCATCTTTATCGTCTCGGCGGAGATGTCCCGACAGATCGGAAGCGCGGGATGGCTGCTGGTTGCATGGTTGATCACGGGCGTGTTGACGGTGACGGGCGCGCTGAGCTACGGGGAGCTGGCTGCGATGATGCCCGATGCGGGCGGGATGTATATCTACCTCCGTGAAGCGTTCTCGCCGATGTGGGGGTTTTTGTACGGGTGGACGTTGTGGACGGTGATCCAGACGGGAACGATCGCAGCGGTTGCGATTGCGTTTGCGCGCTTCAGCGGCGTGCTCTTTCCGGGGATATCGGAGTCGCGGTACCTCGTCGCTCCGATCGCTCTGGGCAGCCACTACGCCGTTTCGCTGTCTACCGCGCAGGCGCTGGGTATCGCGGTGATCGTGGTGCTGGCGTTCGGAAACAGCCTGGGACTGCAGTATGGAAAGCTGATTACCAACGTGTTCACGGTCGCAAAGCTGGGTGCGATGGCGGCGCTGGTGATACTTGGCCTGACGGTGTGCGCGAACGGGACGGCGCTGCATGCGAACTTCGACCACCCGTGGGCGGTGCAGAGCGTGGCTTCGCTGGCGGAGGGTCTGACGGCCGCGAGCGGATTCGGCATGCTGGTGGCGCTTTGTATCTCGCAGACGGGGTCGTTGTTTTCGGCGGACGCGTGGCACGACATCACGTTTGTGGCGGGTGAGGTGAAGAATCCGCGGAGAAACCTGCCGCTTGCTCTGCTGATCGGAACGGGGTCGGTGATTGTGCTGTACCTGCTGTGCAATGTGGCGTACCTGGCCAGCCTGCCGATCTCGGCGATCCAAACGGCGCCAAGCGACCGAGTCGCAACGGCCGTGCTGCAGCGGATCTTTCCGCGGTTTGGAGCGACGCTTATGGCGCTGGGGATCATGGTCTCGACGTTTGGTACGGTGAACGCCCTGACGCTGGCGGGGGCGAGAGCCTGCTATGCCATCGCCAAGGACGGCCTGTTCTTTCCGCAAGCGGGGCGTTTGAACAAGGCGAATGTCCCGGGCTGGAGCCTCGGCATCCAGTGCGCGTGGTCGGTGCTGCTGGTGCTTCCGCGAACCGTGAATCCGGTGACGCACGAGTACGGCAATCTTTACAGCAACCTGCTGGATTACGTGATCTCAGCGGCGCTGTTCTTCTACATCCTGACGATCGCGGGGGTGTTTCGGCTGCGCAAGACGAGGCCGGACGCCAACAGGCCGTACAAGGCATGGGGATATCCGTGGCTGCCGGCGATCTATATCCTCGGGGCGACCGTGATCCTGCTGGCGCTGTTTACGTACCGCGCCGGAACGACGTGGCCGGGCATCGTGATAGTGGCAATGGGGGTTCCAGTGTTCTACCTGCTTCGTCGCGGGGCGGGGGCAAGGGCGCTGGCACAACGATAAGGGGCGAACCCGGATCGAAGCCGCGACCATAGCGCTGGAGTCACCGACGTACGGGCACGATGTTCCGTGTTCGAATCAGGTGCGGATTCCCTCGCGAAACGGGTCGTTCGGATCGAAGATGAGGCTGGCCTCGGATGTGATGAAGGCGGAGCCGGTGATGCTGGGAAGGATGGCTTTTCCCTCGACCTGGAAGGAGCCTTCAAAGACGGATCCGAGTATGCCGCCCTGTCGCCAGAGCTCACCGGGCTGTAGCTTTCCGGCGGCATAGAGGCAGGCGAGTTTGGCGCTGGTGCCGGTGCCGCAGGGAGATCGGTCGTACGCTCCGCCAGGGCACATCACGAAGTTTGAGCTGTCGAGACCCGCGGCCCGCGGCTCCGTGAAGAGCTCGATGTGATCGATCTCTCCGCCGTCTTCTCCGGTGATCCCCTGGTCCGTGAGAGCGGCCATCATTGCGGTGGTGTAGGCGGACAGTTCGGAGACGTTTTCGAGCGAGAGGACCCTGCCATGGTCGGCGACGAGGAAGAACCAGTTTCCTGCCCAGGCGACGTCTCCGTGAACGCGCCCGTACCCCGGAACATCGAGCGGGACGTCGGTGCGAAAGCGGAAGCTCGGAACGTTGTGCACGGTGACGCGACCGTCCGGGTGCAGGGTAGCCGAGACGGTGCCGACAGAGGTTTCGATGCGGTGGATGCCGGGCGCGATCTTTCCCAGGTATGCGAGCGACGCGATCAAGCCGATCGTCCCATGGCCACACATGCCGAGGTAGCCCACGTTGTTGAAGTAGATGACGCCTGCCGCACAGGCGGGGTCGACGGGTGTGCAAAGCAGAGCACCGACGATCACGTCCGAGCCTCGCGGCTCGTTCAAAACGGAGGTGCGGAAGGTGTCGTGCTCCTGGCGGAAGCGCTCCTGCCGATCGGCAAGCGATGCCGACCCAAGATCCGGGCCACCGGAGAGGATGAGCCGGGTGGGCTCGCCTGCGGTGTGGGAGTCGATGATGGACACCTTGAGCATGCAGGTATCAGTGTGCATCGTGCGAATGTACACCATCTGGGATACATCGCTCCAGCATCTCCACGGAGCGGAACGCAAGGTGCTTCCAAGCGGAGATTGGGGGTTGCTGGTGGGGTACCACGGAGAGCGTGTGCCGCATGTGCCAAAGGACGCGTAAGCTGATACGGACCAACAGATTCAGGACTGGTCTGTAAGACGAGATCCCCGGGAGATTTGTATGCACGTTTGGCGCCTGCGATCGATATTTCTTTCCTTCTGTATTGGCATTGCGGTTTGCACTGGAGCCCTGTCCGCACAGGCGAGGCCTGCTCGCGCTGCGGCCGCAACACCGCCCATGGGATGGAACAGCTGGAATCATTTTGCGAGCAAGGTGGATGATGCGACGGTACGTGCGGCGGCGGATTCGCTGGTATCAAGCGGCATGCGCGACGCCGGATACGTGTATGTGAATATCGACGACACATGGGAGGGTGAGCGCAACGCCGAGGGCAAGATCCAGACCAACAAGAAGTTCCCGGATATGAAGGCGCTGGCAGACTACGTCCACTCGAAGGGATTGAAGCTGGGGATCTACTCTTCTCCGGGTGACAAGACATGTGCCGGGTACCTGGGGAGCCTGGGACATGAAGATCAGGACGCACAGAGCTACGCCGACTGGGGAATCGACTACCTGAAGTACGACCTTTGCGGGTACCGGACGGTGATGAAAGCAGAGGCGGGCGAAGATCACGAGAAGTCGAAGCAGATGATGATCGACGTGTACTCCAAGATGCACGAGGCTATCAAGAAGACGGGGCGGCCGATTGTGCTGAGCCTTTGCCAGTATGGCTGGGACGGAGTGTGGCGATGGGGTGATTCGGTTGGGGGAAATCTGTGGCGTACGACGGGCGACATCTCGGACAAGTACGCTTCTATGTCGACGATAGGTTTCGGCCAGGCGGGTCTGAGCAAGTTTGCCGGCCCGGGTCACTGGAACGATCCGGACATGCTGGAGGTCGGTAACGGAGGCATGAATCTGGCGGAGTACCGGACGCACATGAGCCTCTGGGCGATGCTGGCCGCGCCTCTGCTGGCGGGAAACGACCTGGCAAAGATGACGCCTGAGACGCTGTCTATTTTGACGAACAAGGACGTGATCGCGATCGACCAGGACACGCTTGGCCGGCAGGGAGACAGGGTAATCGCGGAAGGGCCGCTTGAGGTGTGGGCGAGGCCGCTGGCGAACGGCGACCGGGCGATCGCGATCTTCAACCGGAGTGGCGAACCGCTGAGTTATACGGCGGATCTGAAGGCTGCGGGAGCAAAGGCCTCGGCGCACTTTGAAGATATCTGGGAGAAGAAAGAGGTTGCAGCGGTTAGAGGAGAGTACACAGCGATTGTGCCCGGGCATGGAGTGATTCTGCTGCGAGCGCACTGATGCGAGTTGGCTGGGCGAGAGGAGGCCTGTTCGGAATCTCAGGAGGCGTTGCCGGCGTGTCCCCCGCAATACGGTGAAATATATTTCGACGTCGCCGTACCCAAGAAGGGCCACGACTTACCCACTTCGAGCCGACCACAAGCGCGTGGACACCCTAGCCGCGGCGCGTATGATTCGCGGCCGAGGTACTACTCCATGCGCAAGACGCTGCTCGCTGCCGCACTTTTGGCACTCGTCACTCCCATGTTCGCCGCCGCTGACTTCAACGGAACCTGGAAGCTCAACACCCAGACCTCCACCGGACCAGAGCAAGCCACCGAAACCCAGCTGGTCGCCGTCACGGACGGCACCACGGAGACGATCACAGTCACCGGAACCACCTCCGACGGAGCTCCTCGGATCACCAAGTTTTCCTTTCCCCTGAAGGGCGGAACCGGCACTGTTATCGAAGCGCCGTTCAAGACCGTAACGGCAACTCCCAGCACTCCCACCACCCAGGACTTCACGTTCACCATCGACGGCAAGCCCGCCATGCACATCCACAGCGTGATGTCCGAGGATGGCAAGACCGTCACGACGACGCGCACCGTCACGGCGGGGCCGATGAAACCCGGAACCTACACCGACGTCTGGGAACGGCAGAGCTGACCCAACTCGGCCGCGCCGCGCAACGGCCTCCAGCTGCGGGCGCGGCGCGCTAACGTCGGAACCAAGATCCGCAAGCAGAACCCAGGCGTGCACTCATGACATGAGAGGATTCGCACGAAGGAGCGAAGCTGGGGGATATGGGTCTGGTTGGGACAGGTGTGTAGCACCGCGGGCGAAGCGATCTTTAAGGAGTGCAAGCCGAAGATTTGGTCGGGCTGCTGGACGACTTTCGAAGCCTTCTCTTCAAAGTTGCTTGAGAGGATGACCGTGCGAGAAGCCGACTTCATGCACGAAGCACCCGGTGTTGCCCAAGGCCGGGGCAAAGGAGGTCGAACCCCTGGCTTCTCTGCTCCCAATACACCGCTGGTATACTAACCGTCTTCATACCGGGTTGCGCGGTGTTGTCGTTTAGACCCTATGGCGTGATGTGGATGTTTGTATAAGCTCCTACAACCGCGCGAGCCGCTAGGAATCCGCTGCATCCCGGCGCCTGTGCTCGGCAAAATTGGGTCTACAGTGGATATGATCGGTCGCAGGAAAGGTGAGGGGTGGTTCGGGGAACGCCGCGAGGGAGACGCATTACTTCAAGGTGGACCTCTCCCGAGCAATCCAAGACATATTTTGGCGCTGGACGGGCTGCGTGGGGCAGCGATTTTGATGGTACTCGCGTTTCATTACTACGCAGGTCGGCCAGCTACTAGCCCGTTTTCGCGGGTAGTTGAAGGAATTTGCCAGTCTGGATGGATAGGGGTCGACCTGTTCTTCGTTCTGTCCGGCTTTCTGATAACAGGGGTACTGCTACGGGCCAAGCAATCTCCGAACTACTTCCGTACCTTCTATACACGTAGGGCATTACGTCTCTTTCCGGTTTATTACTCGGCTCTCATTTTATTGTTCTGCGTTTTGATACCCATTTCCCATCATCATGCATTTGGTATCGGCACGTGGATTTCGCGCTTTCACTTAGAGAGCACCCGCAACTGAGCAGGTCTGGTATTGGCTGAACGTCTCTAATCTCCACACGGCGTTCTTCCCAGATCGGTTGCCTTTTCTGACAATTTTTTGGACATTAGCCGTCGAAGAGCAGTTCTACTTAGTCTGGCCAGCCTGCATCCGCTACTTCAGAGAGGAGACACTCCTAGTCGGTTGCGTCGCGAGCGCTGTAGGCATCGCGATTTTGCGTAACCTTCCCGCTATACAACACGAGGACGCGCTTTACGGAAACTTCATCTACAGGATGACGCCCCTACACATGGATGGTCTGTTTTGCGGGGCGGCGCTAGGCATTTTGTTTTATAAGAACTGGAAGGTGGAACTTGTGACGCGGACTGCGAGAGTGATCCTTCCAATTGCGTCGTTAGCGTTTGTGGCTCTGTCTTGGCCCACACGGATGGCATTCTGGAAAGCAAGGGTGACGTTTTCCGTTCTGGCGCTGCTATTCGGCGCTCTGCTCTGGCTCTGTATAGTGCCAACCGGACCGACATGGATCAGCAGACTCTTCCGGCTTACTCTGTTGCGGCGATTCGGCAAGTACAGCTACTTCATTTACGTCTATCATCTCTGGGTATCATCGTACGTACGCCTAATCGTCCGAGATAACCACTTCTTAGTCGGGTCCGGAGATCACCCTGGAAGGTTTTCTATTATTGTCTCGGCATTTCTATCAGTTGTACTGATCTACACTCTCGCCGGGATCTCTTGGCGCTTTTTTGAAGGCCCCATCCTTCGATTGAACAGGTTTGTGCTATACGCATCATCAACAGTCACCGGTTCGGGAGAGCGATATGGGAGTTGCGTCAATTGCGCTAGAAACGCTAAGGGCTCATTTGTGCGGGAAGTGTAGCGATTAATCCGTTGGGAGCCCGGGACTAAACACAAAGCGATCGCCATAACTCAGAACAGCATAGGCGTCGAGGGCGGCGACGTTACCTTAGGTCACGACCAAGGCTGTCGTCTTTCTGAGACGCTTGGTGGGCAGCCCGCGCCAGCCGTTTATCCCGATCCCGGAAGAGTGTTTTCTGTTGTGCTTCGGCGCCTGGACAGATTGTTCTGCGATGAAGATGAATGGTTGCACATCGCGGCCTACGATGCGGGTCTAACGTGGGTCCAAGAATACCTATTTGATCTTCAAGGAGTGCAAGCCGAAGATTGGTCGGGGCGAGAGGATTCGAACCTCCGACCCCCTGGTCCCGAACCAGGTGCGCTACCAGACTGCGCTACGCCCCGAACCTTGGTGTTGACGGGAGAAAGACCGGATCCGAGGCCTCGCGAACACTTGCATGCGCGCTCAACTGGGAGCTTACCGGTACGGCTTAGTTTAGCAGAGATCAGGAGCGTCCTGCCCATACCCAGGCGTTGCGTGTGGAAGAAAGCAGGGCCGGCGCCGGATAACGGTTGAAAGTGCGTTGGATCTCCGGCGGCGGGCTGGCGGGCGTAAGGGGACAGGCGCTCGAAAGAGGCTGGCGGTTTCGGAGACAAAGGGCGAAGATAGGAAACGGTCAACCATGGAACGCAGACAAATCGTCGCGATGAATCGCGAGGGCAGAGGGCAGGTACTGGTGACGCTGGTCAGGGCGGAGGGCTCCTCCTACCGGCGGCCCGGCGCGCGCATGCTGGTCGGTGGAGACACGGAGTATTGCGGCACCATCAGCGGAGGCTGCCTGGAGGCTGAGGTGGTCCGCAAGGCTGGCTGGAAGACGCGCTCGGGGCCTGTGGTGGAGCGCTACTCAACGATCTTCGACGACACGGCGGAGATCCCGTACGGGCTGGGTTGCGGTGGCGTGCTCGATCTGCTGCTTGAGCCGGCGGGAACTCCGGAGTACGACGCTTTAATGCGTGCGATGGAGCTTTCGCTAGGTGGCGAGGCGATGGTTGCCGCGACGTGGCTGCCCGATGACGGTCGGCCGATGTTGCGGGCGATCTTTTCCGCCCCGGGAGAGCTTGTCTTTGCCAGCGCAGCCTTGAGCGAGCAGCAGATTGCGGCAGTGGATTTGGTCTCGCTGAGTGCCGATGCGGGTGTTTACGTGGAGCGGATCGCAGCTCCGCAGAGGCTGTTTGTGATCGGGGCGGGTGACGACGCGCGCCCTGTCGTGAGCACGGCGGCCATGCTGGGATGGAGCGTTACTGTGGCGGACGGGCGTTCGCAGCTGGCCCGGGCCGAACGGTTCCCGGATGCCGAGCGGGTGATCGCAACTGCGGACGCGGCAGAGCTCGGCGTGGTCAGCCGCGATGCTGTCGTGATCATGACGCACAGCTACGAGCAGGATCGGAGCACGCTCGCCGCGATGCTGGCGCTCGATGAGCCGCCGGTCTATCTCGGTCTGCTGGGCGCCAGACACAGGAGCAGCCTGGTGGTGAGCGAGGTTGCGGCGATGCTGGGCAAGAGCGTGAGCGAGTGTTGCGAGAGGATCTACGCTCCGATGGGACTGGACCTGGGCGGAGAGGGCGCGGGAGCGATTGCGCTGGCTGTGGTCTCCGAGGTTCATGCACGGGTGGAAGGCCGTCTGGGTGCGTCGAGACGGCTAAGCGCCGAGGATGTGGCCGAGCACGTAGCGCAAGGCGGAGCGTCCCGATATCTGCAGGCGCAGTGCGCGATGTGACGGCGGTCCTGATTCTTGCGGCCGGAGCTTCGAGGCGTTTGGGCAGGCCGAAGCAGATGGAGAGGTTTGGGGCGGAGACGTTGCTGGAGCGTGCTGTCCGGGTTGCGACGGAGTCTCAGGTCGGCGCGGTTTACGTGGTGGTGAATGCCGATGATGCCGCGGTTGTAGCGGAGGCGCGGCGTCTCCCCTGCTTTGTGGTGCTCAACGCGGAGGCGAAGCAAGGGATGGCGTCTTCGATACGGGAGGGCGTGCGGCTGGTCAGGAGTACGGCCTCCGGAGTTGTGATGATGACGTGCGACCAGCCGGCCGTGACGGCGGAGCACCTCCGTCTGCTGGTGGAGACGGGCGGAGGCGGGGAGATCGTAGCCTCAGCGTACGGGGGGCGACGCGGAGTTCCGGCCTATCTCGCGTCGAGCGCCTTTGGGGAGTTGTTGGAGCTGCAGGGAGATGCCGGGGCGCGAGATCTGCTGCGCGGAGCTCGCGCTGTGGATCTGCCGAATGGTGAGCTGGACCTGGACACAGAGGAGGAGCTCGAACGGGCGCGCGAGCTGTTCCGAACGGAGCCGGTCTAGAGCTCGCGAAGAAACTCTTCCAGCAGATTGGCGGCCACCGCCCCGCGGTACTTCGCGGTGCTGCGTATGTCGTCGATAGGTCTTGCCTCAAGCAGGAGCGCGCTGCGCGCATCCGCGATGGTCTCCTCATTCACTTGCCGATTCAGGAGCGATCGTTCGGCGGCAAGGCAGCGGACGGGGCGATCGGCTACCGAGGCGGCCGCGATACGGATCTCGCGAATGACGCCATACTCCAGGGATGCTACTCCGGCAAGAGCGACCTTGGAGATCGCCTGGGCGTTTCGCGTCCCAACCTTGCGGATGTACTGTTTGTAACCGCTCCAGTCACTTTTCAGTGTTACGGAGTAAATGAGCTCCTCGGGACGGAGCGCCGTCTTCTTGTAGCCGAGGTGGAAGTCGCGGTATGGAACGGAGCGGCTGTCGTAGGCCGAGATCAGATGGATTACGGCGTCGTACGCGAGGAGAGCCGGGCTGGAGTCGGCAGCGGGAGATGCGTTGGCGATGTTGCCGCCGATCGTCCCGCGGTTCTGGTTGGCGATGGAGCCGGTCCAGGATGCGGCTTGATTGAGAAGAGGAAGATGCTCCCTGATGGAGGTGTGAGTGCGTAGGTCCGTGAAGGTGGTGGCAGAGCCCAAGGTGATGGTATCCGGGCCCGAGGTGATGAACCGCAGCTCGCGAAGTTGCTGCAGGCTGAGGAGAGAGCGCGCCTTGAGGCGTCCGGTGTTGAGGGCGACCATCAACTCTGTGCCGCCCGCGATTGGTGTGTACGCTCCGGGCTCCCGGGCGAGCAGATTGAGCACCGACTCGAGCGTCGGAGGAGCTGTCACCGCGAAGTCTGAGGCATCTGAGCGCATCTAGAGCGGCCCCGTCGCCGCTGCCTTTTGAACGGCGTCGAAGATCCGCATGTACCCGGTGCAGCGGCAGAGATTTCCGCTAAGACCTTCCTGAATCTGTGTAAGCGTAGGGTGCGGATGCCGTTCGAGCAGGTGATGCGTGGCAAGGATCATTCCCGGCGTGCAGATGCCGCACTGCGCTCCGCCAGCTTCAAGGAAGCATTGCTGGATGGAGTCGAGTCGACCCTCGCTGCTGAGACCTTCGATGGTGCAGATGCTCGCGTCTTCGACCTGCAGCAGGGGAACGAGGCAGGAGTTCACGAGTTCGCCGTTGAGCAGAACGGAGCATGATCCGCACTCGCCCTCGCCGCAACCTTCCTTGGTGCCGGTGAGTTGCAGGTCCTCTCGAAGCACATCAAGGAGCCGCTTCAGTGGCGGAGCCGTGACAGTCTGCAGCGTGCCGTTCACAGTGCACGACACTGTCACCTCAAACGGATTTATGGGTTGCTGATGTGCCATAGGTCACCGATGAGGAGGTAAAGCGAGGCCGCTGCTCCGACGATTGCGGCGAGGCGGTAGAAGAGAGTGAACGAGAGGTCACCCTCCTCGACCACACGGCTGCGCAGCATGAGGTTGGCAACGCGCACCGGGGCGACGCTGACCAGGATGCAAAGGGCGAATACAAGAACGGCGCAACAGGCTCTGAGGCGAAGGGCGATCACGTGTGACTCTCGCTGAAGTACGGGCCGGCGACCGAGGGCTCGAGGCTTTCGGCTCCTGCGGTGTGATCTCCGGGCGCGCACATTCGCTCGAAGATGTCCTCGGGCAAGAGCGGAATGGAGGTGAACGAGAGCCCGGTGGCGTTCTCGATGGCATTCAGGATGGCGGGTGCGGGACCATCCATCGGAAGTTCACCGATGCCCTTGGCTCCGAACGCTCCATGGATCGAAGGGACCTCTTCAAAGGAGACGTGGATGGGAGGGAGGTCCATGGAGGTGGGCATGATGTAGTTGGTCATTTGATTGTTGCTCAAACGTCCATCCTGCCAGACGCACTTTTCGTAGAGTGCGTATCCGATGCCCTGGGCGACGCCACCCTCGACCTGTCCCATGGCGAGTACCGGGTGCAGGACACGCCCGACCTCCTGGAGCGCATGGAAGTCTGTCACCGTGGCTGTGTAGGTGGTGGTGTCGACGGCAACCTCCGCAACGTAAACGGCCCAGGCGTATGCGGGGTAGGCGTCTCCGGAGTACAGGTCATCGTCCCAGACGATGTCGGCGGGCGCGTCGTACCTTGCGCTGACCTCGAGCACGCCGCGATCAAGGCAGAGCTGAATGGCGGCCTGGCGAAACTCCTCCGGGCTGTAGTCGTGCGGGAGGTGACCACTTGTGACAAGCGTTGTGCAGAGCTTCCGGGCGGCCTGCTCCACGAGCTTGCCGACGATCATGGCGGTTCGGCTTGCGACGGTCGGACCGGAGTTGGGGACCAGCGACGTATCGGGACGGAGGATCGAGATGTCCTCGTACGGCAGGTGAAGTGTCTCTGCGGCGATCTGGCAGAGGACGGTATTGGTGCCCTGTCCGAATTCGGTGGAGGAGACAAGGATCCGGGGCTTGCCCGACCGGGGATCGATGTCCATGGCGACCTCGGAGTTCAGACGTCGCTCGCCTGATCCGGTGAATCCAGCGCCGTGAAAGAAGGTGGCGAGACCGACACCGCGTTTGATCGAGCTGCCGGGGTTCTCGCGGGCGAAGCGCTGCTGCTTTGCGTGGAAGTCCGATTGGAAGAGTGCTCGGTCGAGCAGCGCTTCCATGTCGACGGGGTCGGACAGAAGCTGACCGGTGGAGGTGCGGTCGCCTGTCTTCAGGAAGTTGCGACGGCGGAGCTCTTCGGGTTCGAGCCCGGCCGTGCGGGCGATCCTGTCCATGTGCCGTTCAAGCGCGAAGATGCTTTGCGGTGCGCCGAAGCCGCGAAAGGCGCCGTGAGGCGGGACGTTGGTGGCCATAGCCTTCGCGTGGATTTCAAGGAATGGCCAGTGGTATGGGCCGGGCGCGTGGATGGTTCCGCGGGAGAGCACGACCGGTGAGAGCGTGGCGTAGGCGCCGCCGTCGATTGCAAACTCGATCGTGCCGCCGAGGATCTTGCCGGAGCGCGAGACGGCGGTGCGGTGCCGGGTTCGCGAGGGATGCCGTTTGGTCGTGGCCGCCATGTCCTCCGCCCGATCGTAGGTGATCTTGACGGGGTGGCCGCACTTCATGGCGAGCAGGGCAGCGTGCGATGCGATGACGGA
The DNA here is from genome assembly GCA_963719405.1 of uncultured Acidobacteriaceae bacterium. Taxonomy (GTDB): domain Bacteria; phylum Acidobacteriota; class Terriglobia; order Terriglobales; family Acidobacteriaceae; genus Edaphobacter. Next base: position 1,287,031 of record OY970381.1, on the reverse strand, counting down.
AGGGAAGTCTTCCTTGCCGCCGAAGGCTCCGCCGGTCTCCGTTTGGATGACGCGGCAGCGTTCGGCGGGCAGTTGAAAGATGAGCTCGAGCGCGTGCACGACGTAGAAGGGGCACTGCATGGAGCCGCGCACTGTAACCGATTCGACCGCGCCGTCAGCGTTGCAGGTGCACTCCGCGATGACGCCGTTGTTCTCGATGTAGAGCTGCTCCTGCGCGCCGGTGGTGTACTCGCCTTCGACGATGAAGTCGGCCTCCGCCCAGATCGTGTCCGGAACGGGACGTCCATTCTTGCGCATGAGGTATTGCTTGAAGGTGTTGGGTGAATCTCCGGATGCGCTATTCCAGATGATGCGGTCCGGGTCGTTGTTCAGAGCGGCCTCTTCGGAGGCTTCGATGGTGAAGACGCCAGGCAGCTCGTCGTACTGGATGTTGACGGCTGCAGCGGCTTTGAGCAGGGCGGACCTGGACGGGTGCGCGAGCAGGAGGATCGGCTCTTCGGGGTGATTCACGACTTGGTCGGCGAGGCAGGGATGATCTTTCCCGAGGTGGACGACCGTGTTTTCGCCGGGGATGTCGCGGGCGGTGACGATGGCGAACTCCGACCAGTTGATGGCGGGATCGAACGTGACGGAGCGTATGCGGCCTCGCGCTACCGAACTCCGGACCGTGGCTCCGAACCACATGCCGGGAAGGGCGAGGTCATCGACATACATGGCGCTTCCGAGTACCTTGGCCCGACCCTCCTTGCGAGGAGGAGATGTGCCTACGACGGCTTGGGGCGGCTTCTGCATCGAACGGAGTGCGGCCTCGCTTGTGCCTGAAACGTCTGGGTGTTCGACAAGCATAGAACGAAAGCCGCTCTGCGTCATGCGGGAAGCGACGTAGACGGGGCATACTGTCATGACGCGCGAGTGTGTGTTGCACCGCGCGGATCAACCAACTGATTTGCAGGCACCAGAGAGGAAAGAGGACGATGATATCGAGACGCGAGTTTACGAAGTTGGGTGCCATGGGGTTGGCGGCAGGCGTCCTGCCAGGGATGGAAGCGCAGACTGGCGGAGGACGTGTCGGATACTGCGTGATCGGGCTCGGCGAGATCGCCAGACATTTCATGGGCGGCGTGCAGCAGAGCGAACACTCCAAGATCACAGGCGTGGTTAGCGGACACAGGGACAAGGCGGAGCGGATTGCCGCACAGTTCGGCGTCCCCAAGGAGTCGATCTACAGCTACGAAGATATGGACCGGATGCGCGACAACAAGAGCATCGACGCGGTCTACGTTGCCCTGCCCAACAGCATGCACGCGGAGTACACGATTCGGTCGGCCAAGGCAGGAAAGCACGTGCTCTGCGAGAAGCCGATGTCCACGACGGTGGCCGAGGCGGAGCAGATGATTGCCGCCTGCAAGGCAGCCAACGTGAAACTGATGATCGCCTACCGCTGCCAGTATGAGCCCCTGCACCTCGAGTGCATTCAGATGATTCGGAGCGGAGCGATCGGCGAGGTCCAGTCGATCGAGGGTGCATTCGGTTTCAATGCGGCGAAGGGCGCGTGGCGTCTGGACAAGAAGCTGGCCGGCGGCGGATCGCTGTTTGACGTCGGCATCTATTGCCTGAACGCATCGCGGTATCTGACCGGGGAAGAGCCGGCCGAGTTCCGCGCATCTGTCTCGACTCGCGACCATGACGGTCGATTCGACGCGATGGAAGAGAACGTCTCGTGGGTGACACGCTTCCCATCGGGGATACTGGCGAGCTGCAGCACGACCTATGGAGCAAACATGCCGGGGTTCTTCCGGGTTAACGCATCCAAGGGCTCGATCGAGATGAGCCCGGCCTTCAACTACGAAGGTCTGCGGCTCAAGGCGAGCATCAATGGGCAGCCGGAGATCGACAAGGCGAATCCTGAGAAAGACCCCAAGCAGTTTCAGCGTGAGGCCGATCACATGTCCGAGTGCATTCGCACCAACAAGACACCGAAGACTCCCGGCGAAGAGGGTTTGCGTGACATGCAGCACATCGTGGCGATCTACCGCGCGGCCGGTGTGAACCTGGGGTAGGACGGGGCGTGTGCCCCGTCACCAGGCGTATGGCGGGCGAAGGGTTTACTTCGCCCGTCCGGCAGGGGCTTTCGACGCCTTCTTTGTGGTCTTTTTTGCGGGCGGGGCGGCCTTCTTTCCTTTGCCTTTTGTCGGCTTCTTGCCTGGCGGCTTGTGGGTGAGCAGCGGGATGAGAGCCGTGCCGATTGGCGATCCGAGGCCGGTGCAGGCGTCCCACCCCGGTGCGGCGGCGAAGGTCCCGTTGTCACCCTGGGTGATGTCGCGGAAGCCGGCTTTCGAACCGGAGGCGTAGATCGCCGGATGAATGAACCCCGCCGGTGAACCGTTCTGCCGATTGGCGACAGCGATCAACCCGGCCCATAGAGGAGCAACGGCGCTGGTTCCGCCGAACACCAGCGTCTGCCCGTCCACGCGGACCGTGTACCCGGTCGCGGGATCGGCATCGCCTGCGACGTCCGGAACCCCGCGGCCGCCGCTCGAACCGGAGGGGGGCGCAGGCACATTCGCGGAGGCCTGCCAGGTCGGCCTGGCGAAGACGCTGCTGACGCCGCCGCCTGTGGCGCCCTGGTTGCTCGCCTGCTCGTTCCAGACGACCTCGGAGGATATGGCGCTTCCGTTGGCGACCAGCTTGGTGCCGCCGCAGGCGAGCACGTGCGGGCTGGATGCGGGGAAGTCCACGTTGTCGCCCGTGCCGCCATCGCTTGATCCGTTATCGCCCGAAGCCGCGGTGATGGTGACGCCAAGCGCGGCCGCAGCCTGGCAGGCCTGGTCGAGCGCCGTAAGCGCCTGCTGCGTCCAGCTGGACTCCGGCCCACCCCAGCTGATGGAGATGACGCTTGGCTTGTTGGTGGTGTCGTGGACGGCGGTTGAGATCGCGTCGATGAATCCCTGATCGGTGTTGGGCGCGAAGTAGACGGCGATGTTTGCGCCTGGAGCGACGGCACCTGCGACCTCGATATCGAGCATCACCTCGCCGTCCGCGCTTGAGGCGGTGGAGGGTGAGTTCTTGCCGCCATCGACCGAGACGGCGGTGACCTTGGGGGCGGTCTGGCCGAGCGACTTGAAGTACGCCGTGATGTCGGCGGTGCGGTAGCCGCCGCCGAGCTCGATGATCCCGATCGTCTGCCCGGCGCCGCTGCGGTTCTGCGGGAACTGGTAAAGATCGGCGATCTGCACCGGGGTGAATGACGCTCCGGCGGCATTGGATGCGATGGCACCCTGACCCTGTGCATTGGCCTTGGCGCTGCCGGCGTTTCCCGCAATGCGGAAGTGAGGCGTCGCCTGCGGCCGGTTGTCGAGTCCGAGGACGGCTTCCACGAGGCCGCTCAGCTCTTCCGGAAGCTGAATCGCTCCCTGACGAACACGGTACGTCGCGCCTTCCTGGGTCTGCTGCTGCAGCGTGACACCGAAGGCAGCCTGCATGGCGGCGGCGGTGCCGGATACGCGGACGGCGGTCGTCCCAGGAGCCGGAGATCCGGGGTCGATGGTGAGGCCGAACTGCTTCGCAAACGTACGCAGGGCCCTGGTCGCGGCCGGGTCAGCCCCGTGCTGCTGGGCGAACTGCGCTCGCGTCATGCGGACTTTACCGAGATCTGCTGGATTGAGCGGATTCTTACGTCGAAGGATCACCGTAACGGTCATCTTGCCCGAGGGCGCTTTGCCGATCGGGGTGCCACCTAGATCCGGCCTCTCGCTTCCGGGTAGGGCGAAGCGCGTCTGCGTTGCGGGAGTGAGCTTTGACTTCGAAGAAACCATCGGGGAAGACCTCGCATTCGGCTTGCATCAACCTGCCGCGCAAAAGCGACCGGCGATGCGTGTGAATGACTCTACCGCAACTCTGGCCCCATGATGCTGAACATCGGAGCGCCGCCTGTGCAGAAGGCCGGGCGCTCAAGCCGTCCGGGCTATCGGCCTTGCGCGGCCAGCTTCTTTGAGATCAGGTCGACCATATGCCCTACGGTTTGCAGGGACTCCAGCTCAGCGGTCTGGAACTTGATCCGAAAGGTCGCCTCCACCGCGACGATCAGGTTGATGTGGTTGAACGAGTCCCACTCCGCGACATCGCCGGCGCTGAGGCCGGGCTTCAGAACCAGGCTCTCGTCGTCGAAGAGATCGTGAAAGATCGGCGTGAGCTGTGCGTAGATCTCCTCGGACTGCATTTGGCGGGACGGTTCCTCTTGGCGGATCTGAGACGGATTATATCGCCGCGCCGGACGCACTCCGGGCTGCGCGACGAGATGCCTGCGAAGGCCGGAGTGCCGGTCTAGAAGTGCCTCAGGCTCTCCGGCGGAACAGCCGGTGTGGGCGTATGCGCACCCAGGTCCGGATCGAACTGCGGCAGCCGGTCCGCACTGCGCTCCAGCGACCTGCTCACGATATCGCGCGAGCCCAGGCCTACAGCCAGCGACAGGGTAAGGACGATGCCTCCGAACAGGATTCCAAAGGCAAGTTCAACAATTCTTCCGCCAATCTGCAGATGATCGAGGACCATGGCGGCGGTCAGCACCAGCACCAGCCATTTGACGCCCATCGAGAGGAACCGCGCGTACTGCAGCTTGGCGTTGACCGCGCCGATCAGCACCGATCGGGACAGAAAACGGGCTATGATGCTGCCCGCCAGGAGCAGGATGACCGCACCGACAGAGTGCGCGACGTAGGGCAGGAGAAAGATCGAGACCTGCGCGCTGTTGGAGTACGAGGCGTCCAGAGCAGAGATGCCGATCACAAAGCCGAGCACAACGCATCCCCAGAAGACCACCCGGGTGACGAGCAGCGTCGGGCTGTTCGCGGGCGAGAAGTCGGAGACGCCGGCGGCGGTGTTCCGATTCAACCGCTCGTCGAAACGGACGCTCGTCAGCACCTTGCGAAGAGCCATCGCGAGCAGGGCACCGACCGCTGATAACAGCAGCACAGCGATCAGCAGGGCGAGGATGCCTGGAAGAAAGCTCGCCAGCTTGACGAGGGCACGGTGCATCGACTGGGTAAGCGCGCCCTCTACCTGCTGCCAAAGCGATGGCGCAAACTCCGGATAGAGCGGAAGCGGGTACGTGGGAGCGGTGGGCAAAGGATTCACTTGAAGCATGCTGTTTCTCCTTGCGGATTCTTGCGGACTTCGCTGACGATTTGCGACCTGCGATATACCGGTGTCGCTAAGGGTTGAAGCGGTCCGGCCATCTCCAGCGGGAGACGAGGTAAGGTTTCTCTGCTTCAAAGGCAGCAGCCGTCTGCTCCACGTGCTGTTCGGCAGGCGTGCCGGCGTGTGTGAGGTTCAGGTGCGAGGCTACCCAGGCAAGGTAGAGTGGGGTCAGCGCACCGAGGAGATGTCCGCGGTTCAGGGTGCGCAGCCGATAGGCGAGGATGAAGTCGTACACCGTTCGTGCCCAGAGAGCATCCTGCATCCGGAAGCTCTCGGTCGGCATCAGCGAGAGCTTCTTGAGGCCGAGAAGCGTCTGCGGTGGAAGCACGAGCGACCAGATCTCGCGCAGGTTTGTGTACGCCAGCCGGAACGAGTCAAGCATCGGCTGGATGTCGGGCACGGACTCATCGTGGTTGTTGCTCTCGAAGGAGCTGTTGGGCTGTGTAACGCGGGATCTCTGCCAGAACGCGGCCTTGGCTTCCACATCGCCGAACAGGGAGCCGGCGATCAGCGCGAGGATGCTGTTGAGGTCCGCGATCGCGGGCTGCGGGATGGCGCGGTGGCTCGCCTCGACCTGCGTGATGGTGTAGCCGGCGACAGAGGCCTCGGCGACCGGCCAGAGGAAGGCGTCGTTCTGACCGAGCGACGTAAACCGCTGCGCGGCCATCGCGAGCCGCTCCACCATCCGCATTGAGAGCGCCAGATCGACTGCCTGGGGGAATCGAGGTCGCGCACCGTAGAGCGCTCGCGAGACCGGATAGAAGATCGCGGAGTTGACCAGGCCTTCGCGCGGCCGAAGATCGTATCTTGGCGTCACCAGGTCGGATTTGGCAAGTGCGGCATCGGCCAGCGCCCGGATGGACTCCGGCTGAACCGTCTGCGACTCAGAGCCGAGGATCAGGCAGCACTCGGCGCCGTGCCGCTGAGCCAGTTCGTAGAGGTTCAGGTAGTCGGCCGCGGTCAGAATCCATGGGGTCGCGGAGGTGACGAGCGGAGCGTACGGCGTAAACGTGAGGCTGCCGTGGTTGCGTGGACCACCGTTTGACGCGTCAGGAGCGACGACCTGCACCGCCATATCCGGCAGCGCCGCTGCGAGATTGCCGAGGGTGACCTCGAGCGCGTCCGGCGGAAGCGGCGCAAGGCTCACAAGCAGACGAGCCGTCGGCGTCCCGACCGGCAGGCCGGGATCGGCTGCCGTGTGTTCCTGTTCCGTCGTGTATTCAGATCCGGCCATGTTTGTTCTCAGACTACGGCTTTCCTGCGTCTTTACCTAACGAAGCAAGGCAAGTATGCCCGCCAGCGGAATGCGGACCCAGTCGGGCCGGTTGTTGAGCTCGTATTGGAGCTCATAGAGTGCCTTTTCGAGGAGGCAGGCGTCCAGCATGGATTGCGCCTCCTGCGGCGGAGGAAGGAGATGGGGGTTGGCGTGGATGGCCTGCCGATAGCCCGTGAGGAACTCCGTCGAGACGGCGTTCTGCCACAGCCGCGCCCAGGGCTCGATGTGTCGTACCTCGGGTCTTCGCTGCGAGAAGCGTTCCAGGCCGGAGAAGGCGGCGTAGCTGAACGATCGCAGCATCCCGGCCACATCGCGCAGAGGAGTCTGTTTCTGCCTCCGGCTCTCGAGCGAACGGGCGGGCTCGCCCTCGAAGTCCAGAATCACGAAGTCGTTCTTGGACCGCAGGACCTGGCCCAGATGGTAGTCGCCGTGAATGCGGATGCGATGGCCGAAGTCGGTTGAGGCCGCATCGGATGTGATCCTCGCCCGGCTGATCAGATCGAGCCTGCGGCTTACCAGTCGGGCGGCGTCGTCGACGACGCTGCCTCCTGCCCCATCGGCCTCAGGCAGGTGCGTCATACCGCGCTTCAGTGCCTCCAGCGCGCTCGTGATCTGCGCCGAGATCCGTTCCGTGTCGGACCGCAGATCGGCCGCGGCGTAGGGCTCCGCCTTGAAGGCCGGATCTTCTGTCGTGGTGGCGAGCGCCAGGTGCATCTCGGCGGTGCGCCGTCCAAGAACCGCGGCGGCGTCGAGGTAGAGCCCGCCATGCTCCCATGCGAGCTCCGGAGCACGCCCGGCCTCGACGAAGCTGGCAGGCCGGCCCATATCGGAGGGCAGCGGGCAGTTGGCAACAGAGTCGTAGTAGCGGCCCAGCTCCTCGAGCGTCCACTCCCACCCGTCGCCCTCGTTGGCGACCAGGCCCTGCAGCATTCCGATGGTGGTGGGAACACCTGAAGCGCCGATCGAACGGATGTCGCCGAGGAAAGGGGCGATGCGCGGGAAGTGAGCCACCTCGGTCAGGAAGCGGCCGATCTCGGTATCCGGGTTCTCGCCCTCCTGCAAGCGCCGGAAGAGCTTCATGATCAGGCGATTGTCATACAGGATGCTGGTGTTGGACTGCTCGGCTGAACCGGTACGCGCCGGCAAAGGTTCGCTTCCACGTACCGCATCGAACGCGGACGATCGCGCACCGACCAACGTCGAGCTCTGGCCTTCGACGGAGGCGTTGCTGTCGATGATGCCCAGCAGGGCCTGCCGCAGATCCTCTCGTGCGGTCGCGTCGTGCAGGACGGCGCTGGTTCCTCCCGCGCTCAGGTTTGCGAGAATGGACCCGGGCGCGGAGGCACGAATCGCATCGGCCTGCTCTCCCGTGGATATGGCGAGCGGAAGCTGATACAGGTCCACAGCATCGTCCGCGTACGTGAGCTTCACGAATACGACGACTGCCGCCGCATTTGGCAGCTGAGCCCAGTTCTCAACGGCGATCTCACGTATCGACTTCGACTTCGCGCCGAACCAGCGCTGCTGGGGGATGTACTTGGGCAGCAGCTGTTGAAGCAGCTCAAGCCCCGGTCCGGTCAGCAGGTTTGAGAGATCACCTTTGAGGGCGCCGCGCGCAAGTAGGTCGAGACCTGGATCTTCGTTCGCCACGGCGGGAGCCTCCGGTTTGGGTGCGGCGGGCTGGAGCTCCAGCCACAGAAAGGAGTAGGGCGCCAGGGTCAGCGCGTACGGCTGCTTGGTCACAGTCGGGAAGCTGACGTAACCCAGCATCTCGACGGGCTGCATGCAGTCGTATCGGCTGAGGTCGAGCGAGACCGGCTGCGCGAAACGGGAGAGGTTTGCGACGCAGAGAACCGTCTCGTGGGTTCCGTCCTCACGGTCCAGATTGCGGATATACGCGAGGATCTTGCGGTTCTCAGGATGGAGGAACTCGAGCGTGCCGCGCCCAAAGACCTGGAACAGCTTTCGCAGTGCGATCATGTTGCGCGTCCAGTGCAGAAGGGACGACTGGTCCGACTGCTGCGCCTCGACGTTGATCGCCTGGTAGCCCCAGATCGGGTCCATGATGACAGGGAAGTAGAGCTTGGCGGGGACGGCTTTCGAAAAGCCGGCGTTGCGATCCGAGTTCCATTGCATCGGCGTGCGGACGCCGTTGCGGTCGCCGAGGTAGATGTTGTCGCCCATGCCGATCTCGTCGCCGTAGTACATGATCGGCGTTCCCGGAAAGGATAGGAGGAGCGAGTTCAGAAGCTCGATGCGGCGCCGGTTGTTGTCGACGAGGGGTGCAAGACGGCGACGGATCCCGACATTGATCCGCATGCGCGGATCGGCCGAGTAGGCGAGGTACATGTAGTCCCGCTCGTCGTCGGTAACCATCTCAAGCGTCAGCTCGTCATGATTGCGCAGAAACAGTCCCCACTGGCAGTTGTCCGGGATATCCGGCGTCTGCGCCATGATGTCCGTGATGGGCAGACGATCCTCCTGCCGAAGCGCCATGTAGATGCGCGGCATCAGCGGGAAGTGAAAGGCCATGTGACACTCGTCGCCGTCTCCGAAGTACGGGCGGACGTCCGCCGGCCACATGTTGGCCTCGGCGAGAATCGTGCGGTTGCTGTATTCGGCGTCAATGACCTTGCGGATCTCTTTGATCTTGACATGGGTCTCCGGCACGTTTTCGCAGCTTGTGCCGTCGCGCTCGACCAGGTACGGGATCGCGTCCAGACGGAGGGCATCGACACCCATATCCATCCAGAAGCGCATCGCGTTCAGCACTTCTTCCATCACGCGTGGATTGTCAAAGTTCAGATCCGGCTGATGTGAGAAGAAACGGTGCCAGTAGTACTGCTTCGCCACCTCGTCCCACGTCCAGTTGCTCTTCTCGGTGTCGGTGAAGATGATGCGCACGCCCTCGTACAGCTTGTCGCTGTCGCTCCAGACGTACATCTCACGCTCGGGCGATCCCGGCGGCGAGTGTCGCGCGGCTTGAAACCAGGGGTGCTGGTCGGAGGTGTGATTAATGACGAGTTCGATCATCACCTGCATGCCTCGCAGGTGAGCAGCGTCCAGGAACTGCTTGAAGTCCTCGATGGTCCCGTAGCTTGGGTTGACATCGTTGTAGTCTGCGATGTCGTAGCCATCGTCCCGCAGCGGAGAAGGGAAGAAGGGAAGAAGCCAAAGGCAGGTGACGCCCAGGTCCTGGAGATAGTCCAGCTTCGACATCAAACCGGCGAAGTCGCCGATGCCGTCGTTGTTCGCGTCCATAAAGGCGCGAACGTGGATCTCGTAGATGATCGCGTCTTTATACCAGAGAGGATCTGCGGCGCTTCCGGCTTTCTTCACGTATTGCCCTTTGCTGAAGATCTATCCACATGGCTTGGATGCAGTGTTTCCTGAAAAGCTGTGCCTGCCCGCCCCCTCATAGGGAGGTCGATCTAGTCGAGCAGGCTGACGCGAAAGACATGCGCCGGAAGGATCTCCGGGCGCAGCGCGACGTAGTTGCTGCGGTCATGCCACTGGTAGTGCTTCCCGGTAAGCAGATCTTCCACGTCGAAGTTCCGATTATAAGGAACCGCGAGTTCGCCGAGATCCAGGTCGATCCAGCCTGCCTGCTCCTGCGAAGGATCGAGGTTGATCGCCACCAGGATCGTATTCTTCCGATCCGCCGTGGCCTTGCTGTAGCAGAGCAGGTGCGGGTTATCCACGTTGTGGAAGTGGAGCCGCTCATTGCTCTGGAGAGCCGGGTTCTCCCTGCGGATCTGGTTCAGCTTTGTCATCAACGGAGCGATCGAGTGAGATGCGGTCCGGTCCCACCTCCGAATCTCATACTTCTCACTGTTGAGGTACTCCTCGCTTCCGGGTTTGATGGGAGTGTTCTCGCCGAGCTCATACGCCGGCCCGTAGACGCCATAGTTTGCCGTCAGGGTCGCGGCCAGGATAAGCCGCTGCATAAACGCCGGACGTCCACCCCCCTGCAATGACGCATGGAGGATGTCCGGTGTATTCGGCCAGAAGTTCGGCCGGAAGAAGTCGCTGACCGGCGGCCTGGTGATCTCCTCAAGGTAGGTCTGCAGCTCGGCCTTCGTGTTCCGCCACGTGAAGTAGGTATAGGACTGCGTGAAGCCCGCCTTGGCCAGCGAATACATCACGTGCGGCCGCGTAAAGGCTTCGGCGAGGAAGATCGCCTCTGGATGGTCCTTGTGAATGGAGGCGATCACCCACTCCCAGAAGGGCAGCGCCTTGGTGTGCGGATTGTCCACGCGGAAGATGGTGACGCCGTGGCCGATCCAGAACTCAAACACCGAAAGCAGCTCCTCCCACAGTCCGCGCCAGTCATCCGACTCGAAGTTCAGCGGATAGATGTCCTGGTACTTCTTGGGAGGATTCTCGGCGTATTGAATCGTGCCGTCGGGCCGGTGCAGGAACCAATCGGGGTGCTCCTTGACCCAAGGGTGATCGGGCGAACACTGGAAGGCGATGTCCATGGCGAGATCCATGCCGCGGTCGCGCGCAGCCTTCGCCAGCTGCTCGAGATCCGCCAGCGTCCCCAGCTCCCGCAGAATCGCCTTGTGTCCACCCTCGGCCGCGCCAATGGCCCAGGGGCTTCCCTGATCGCCCTCCGCGGCCACCACGTTGTTGTTCGGCCCTTTCCGGAACGCAGTTCCGATCGGGTGAATCGGAGGCATGTAGAGGACGTCGAAGCCCATGGCCGCGATCGACGGCAGGAGATTCTCCACATCCTTCAGCGTCCCATGCCGACCGGGTTCCGGTGACGCCGACCGCGGAAACAGCTCGTACCAGGCGGAGTAGCGGGCCCGCTCACGATCGACCCAGATCGTAAGCTCCCGATCAAATCGCGTCGCAAACTTCAGGTCGGGATACCGCGCCGCGATCTCGCTGATTTCAGGCGCGAGCGGAAACTCATACACGGCCGAATCCTGATCCGCGAGCCAACGCAACGAAAGAATCACCTGGCCTAGAAGTTTTGCGTCCTCAGGCTCCGCCCGTTTGACGATCCCTTCAAGCAGAAGCGCACCTGTGCGCAGGGCCAGCGGGATATTCTGCCCCGGGATGCCGCTGCCGGGCTGCGCCGGGTCGGGCTGTGCGGCTATGCGCTTCTTCAGGTCCGACTGCCAGGTATCGAAGTGGTCGACCCAGGCCTCGATGGTGTACTGCCATTCTCCCAGGCTGTCGGCTGTGAAGCTTGCCGTCCACATGTCGTTGGTAAGTGCCGTCAGTGGCGTGGAGCGCCAGCCGCGCTCTTTGGAATGCCGGTAGAGCAGCCGGCCGGCAACGTGATCGTGCCCGTCGCCGAATACAGCTGCTGTCACGACGATCTCGTCGCCGATGACTCGCTTTGCAGGGTATCTGCCGCAATCGATCTGCGGCTCCACCTGCTCGATAATGACGCGTTTGCGGCCCTCTTTAGGTTTCATCGATTCCAGACTTGAGGATGTTGTGTCGTCGTAGTTTTACAAGATCCCCGATGCCGATTGCGAACCGATGCATCGAAGCTATAGCGGAACTGCCTCGTGTAGACAGATGCGCCACGGCTTCAATGCGTTTGCTGACCGGCTCAAGAGCCCTGGCGGGCCGGAGAGATGGTGAAAGGAGAGTTTGTGCCTGAAGAGATGCCCCCAGTCCGCCCTCAGCTGCATGGTTCACCCATCGGGGACTATGCCCTTATCGGGGACTGCGAGACGGCGGCGCTGGTTTCGCTGAACGGCTCGATCGACTGGCTGTGCTGGCCGAACTTCGCGTCGGGAGCATGCTTCGCGGCGTTGCTTGGAACCGCGGAGCACGGCTTCTGGAGGATCGCTCCCGAAGGCGAGATCACCGGGACGAGCCGGCGGTATAGGCCCCAGACCCTGATCGTCGAGACAACCTTCACCTCCGCCGCCGGAGAGGTGGTCGTCACCGACTTCATGCCGCCGCGCGGAGACCACTCCCACGTAATTCGCATCGTCCGTGGTGTTCGTGGCGAGGTCGCCATGCGAATGGACCTGGCGATTCGCTTTGACTATGGGCGCAGCATACCGTGGGTGACCAGGGTAGGCGACGATCTGCGCGCCATCTCAGGCCCGGATATGGTCGTTCTCCGCACAAAGGCTCCGCTCAAGGGAGAAGGGATGTCGACGATCAGTCAGTTCAGCGTCCGCGCGGGGCAGACCGTTGACTTCGTCCTGACGAGCGCGTCCTCCCTGGAGACCATCCCGAAGCCTCCTTCGGCCCACCGCGCGCTCGAGGCCACCTCCGAGTTCTGGACCGACTGGATGAGCCACAGCACCTACCGGGGCCGCTACCAGACAGTGGTGGACCGTTCCCTCATTACACTCAAGGCGCTCACCTACCGGCCCTCCGGTGGCATCGTAGCCGCCCCGACGGCGTCTCTGCCGGAGCACATCGGAGGCGTCCGCAACTGGGACTACCGGTACTGCTGGCTGCGCGATACCTCATTCACGCTGCTGGTGCTGATGCAGGCCGGCTTTCAGGAGGAGGCGATCTCCTGGCGGCGATGGCTTCTGCGCGCCATCGCCGGATCTCCGGAGCAGGTGCAGACCATCTACGGCATCTTGGGGGAGCGGCAGCTCAACGAGTGGACCGCCCTCTGGCTGCCTGGATATGAGAACTCCAGCCCGGTTCGCATCGGCAACGGCGCCGTCGATCAGTTCCAGCTGGACGTCTTCGGCGAGGTTGCCGCTGCGCTCGCGCGTACGCCAATGGCCGAGAACGATATTCGCGTGGATGCAAGCGCCCTGCAGGCAAAGCTGGTCGATCACCTTTGTCACGTCTGGCAGCAGCCAGATGACGGAATCTGGGAGACCCGCGGCGGACGCAAGCACTTCACCCACTCCAAGGTGATGGCCTGGGTGGCGCTAGATCGCGCAATCAAGCATCACCAGCGCTTTGACGGTGGCGGTGACATCAAGCGCTGGAAGCTGAACCGCGAGATGATCCATCGCGAGGTCTGCGAGAAGGGCTTCAACCAGGAGCTCAACAGCTTCGTGCAGTCCTATGGGTCAACGGAGCTCGACGCCTCATGCCTGCGCATTGTGCTGGTCGGGTTCCTTCCTCCCGAGGACCCGAGGGTCCACGGCACTGTCGATGCGATTCAGCGGCGATTGATGAAGAACGGTTTCGTCCAGCGTTACGATCCTGCTACCTCCAGCGACGGTCTGCCCGGCGGAGAAGGCGCGTTTCTGGCCTGCAGCTTCTGGCTGGTCTCCAACCTCCACCTGATCGGCCGGCACCAGGAGGCCCGCGAGCTCTTTGAGCGGCTGCTCGCGCTCACCAACGACCTGGGCCTTCTGTCGGAGGAGTACGACGCCTCGGAGAAGCGGCTGCTCGGCAACTTTCCGCAGGCGCTCTCGCACATCGCGCTGCTGCACTCGGCCTTTACACTCTCCGGTATGTGGCGTCCGGAGAGGTGAGGGAACGATCCGGGTCGCTTCCGCATCTATCATGGTTCAAGCCCTTTTTGCTGGCGAGCCTGACGGCGCAACAGATCGCCAGCAGGATCAAACACCGATATCTCCCTCACCATAGCTTTGAGGACCATGCGAAGAATTCCTACATCGACCTACCGGCTGCAGCTGCACAAGGGATTCACCTTTGACGATGCCGCGGCCATCGCGCAGTACCTGTACGACCTTGGCGTTTCGCACGTCTACAGCTCGCCCTACCTCCAGGCTGCGCCCGGCAGCATGCACGGCTACGACGTCGTCGACCACCAGCGCGTCAACGAGGAGCTCGGCGGGCGCGAGGCGCACGAGCGCTTCTCCAAACGTCTTGGGGAGAACGGGCTTGGCCAGGTGCTCGACATCGTGCCGAACCACATGTCGCTCGGCCATGAGAACCGGTTCTGGTGGGATGTGCTCGAGAACGGCATGGCCAGCCGCTACGCCTCATTCTTCGATATCGACTGGCAGCCGCAGGAGGAACGCCTCCGCGACAAGGTCCTGGTCCCGATTCTCGCGGATCAGTACGGCCGCGTTCTTCAGGACGGTGGCATCAAGGTTACGCGTGACCTCGACGTCTTCCATGTAGAAGCTGGCGGCCAGATTCTACCCGTCACACCCAATTCGCTGCCCGCCATCCTCAACCGCGCCGCGGAGTACTCGAAGTCCGACACCCTCAGCTTCCTCTCCGCCTCGTTCGGCCGCCTTCCCGTCCCGGACGCGTCCGATCGCCGCGCCGTGGTCGCGCGTCACCGCGACAAGGCTGTCCTTTGGAAGTTGCTGAAGCGCCTCTGCGCCGAGGAGCCGGCCGTCTGCGAGGCCATTGATCGCTCCATCGCCGAGACCAACTCCAACCTCGACGCGCTCGACGATCTCCTCAACCAGCAGTACTACCGGCTGGCCTATTGGAAGACCGCGGATCAGCAGCTTGGATACCGCCGCTTCTTCGACGTAAACACACTGATCGGTCTGCGCATGGAACGGGAGCACGTCTTTGAAGAGACCCATGCTCTGCTGATCGATTGGCTCGGTCGCGGTGTTCTCGACGGCGTCCGAGTGGATCACCCCGACGGCCTGCGGGATCCGCTCGAGTACTTCCACCGCCTTCGCCGTCACGTTCCCGATGGCTGGATCATCGGCGAAAAGATTCTCGAGCCCGGCGAATACCTCCGCGAAAGCTGGCCCATCGACGGCACCAGCGGGTACGACTTCCTCAACGTTGTTGGCGGCGTCCTGGTGCACCAGGAGGGCATCGCCGAGCTGAACAAGATCTATGGCGAGTTCACCGGCGAGCCGACCAGCTTCCCCGCAATCGCGCACGAGAAGAAAATCAACGTCATGGAGCAGGCGCTGGGCAGCGATGTGAACCGCCTGACGAGCCTCTTTGTCGAAATCTGCGAGTGCAACCGCAATCAGCGCGACTTCACCCGCACCGAGATCCGGCGCGCCATCCGTGAGGTCGCCTCCTGCTTCGCTATCTACCGGACCTATGTCGTTCCCGAACGCGAAGAGATCACCGACGAGGACCGGACCTTTATCGAGCGGGCAACCAACTGCGCCAAAGAGAATCGCGCCGACGTCGACGGCACCTTGTTCGACTTCATTCGTGATGTCCTCACCCTGCAGGTGCGCGGTCGAAAGGAGACCGAGTTCGTTCTGCGCTTCCAGCAGTTCACCAGCCCCGTGATGGCCAAAGGTGTCGAAGACACCGCGTTCTACTGCTACAACCGTCTGATCGCGATGAACGAGGTGGGCGCAGACCCGGGGAACAATGGGACATCGGTTGAGGACTTCCACGCCTACAACACCAAGATGCAGGCGACCCATCCGGCAACGATGACAACGCTTTCCACCCACGACACCAAGCGGGCCGACGATGTGCGAGCACGGCTTGCTGTGCTGACCGAGATCCCTCGCGAGTTCCGGCAGGCGCTGCGACGCTGGTCGCGCATGAACGTAAAGCTGCGCACTGGCTCCTTTCCCGATCGCAACACCGAGTACTTTTACTACCAGACGCTTCTCGGGGCCTGGCCCATCACCGCCGACCGTCTCCACGCCTACATGCAAAAGGCGACGCGCGAGGCCAAGCAGCAGACGACCTGGACCGCGAACAATCAGCCGTTCGAGGACGCCCTGAACAGCTTTATTGACGCGACGCTCGCCAGTACCTCCTTTATCGCCGATCTCGAGCAGATGGTCGCCCGTATCCGCGATGCAGGCCGACTCAACTCGCTCGCTCAGACGCTGATGAAGTACACGGCTCCGGGAGTTCCCGATCTGTATCAGGGATCTGAGCTGTGGGACCTGAGCCTCGTCGATCCGGACAACCGGCGGCCTGTGGACTACGACCTCCGGCGGTCGCTGCTGGAAGAGATGCAGTCGCTTCCCCTTACCCACATCGTGCAGCGAGCCGACGTCGGTCTTCCAAAGATGTGGACCATCAGCCGCGCTCTTCATCTTCGCAAGGAACACCCCGAGTGGTTCGGCGCCGAAGCGGCCTATGAGCCGCTCGAGCTAACGGGTCGACGCAGGGAGCACGCCATCGCGTACCTCCGTGGAGGTCGTGTCGCGACCGTTGTTCCCCGGCTGACATTGACACTCAACGGCAATTGGCAGGACACCTCGGTCGTCCTTCCCGAAGGCACCTGGATCAATCGCCTGACGGGTGAAGAGCTGCCCGGCGGCATCGTCCGTGTGGATCGTCTGCTTCAACAATTTCCAGTCGCACTTCTGGTTCGGGAGTAAAGACGAATGCATCAACTTTCGGTTTGGGCGCCGTACGCACGCGCCATGACGGCTCGGATCAATGACGCGGACCACCCAATGAAGCCCGGCACAAGCGGATGGTGGAACGTGTCTGTCGACGTTCCCTGGGGAACGGACTACGCCTTCCTCATCGACGAAGATCCGGTCCCGTATCCGGATCCGCGGGGCCTCCGACAGGCCCATGGCGTACACGGCCCGTCCCAGCTCTACGACCAGCACGCCTATCGGTGGAACGACAGCGTGTGGCAGGGGCCTCCGCTGACCGGCGGCATCATCTACGAGATGCACGTCGGCACCTTCACGCAGGCCGGCACATTTGACTCCGCCATCGAGCGCCTCCAGTACCTCTTCGATCTCGGTGTCACACACATCGAGGTCATGCCGATCGCGGAGTTCCCCGGCCACTTCGGTTGGGGGTACGATGGCGTCGCCCTGTTCGCCGTGACTGAAAACTATGGTGGCCCCGACGCTCTGAAGCGCTTCGTCGACGCCTGCCATCGGCACGGTCTCGGAGTCATCCTCGATGTTGTGTACAACCACTTCGGTCCGGTCGGAAACTACGCCAACAAGTTTGGGCCGTACACCACCTCGAAGCACCACACGCCCTGGGGAGATGCGGTCAACTTCGAAGAGGGTGGAAGCGATGAGGTGCGCCGCTTCTTCTGCGACAACGCGCTGATGTGGATGCGTGACTTCCACATCGACGGTCTGCGCCTCGACGCGGTTCACGAGTACATGGACAGATCGGCGATCCACTTCATGGAGCAGCTCTCAAGCGAGGTGGACGTCCTCTCTTCAACGCTGGCGCGGCGTCTCGTTCTGATCGCCGAGTGCGATCTCAACGATCCGCGCGTCGTTACACCGCGTGAGGCGGGCGGCTTCGGCATGGACGCCCAGTGGAGCGATGACTTCCATCACTCCCTGTTCACCGTCCTGCACAAGAACGAGGAGGGAATGGGCTACTACGATGACTTCGGCACGATGGAGGATCTTGCCAAGTCTCTCAAGGAGGTCTTCGTCTACGACGGCATTTACTCGAGCTACCGGAAGCGAAAGCACGGCCGCCCCGTCGAGAAGTTGTCCGCGCACCACTTCCTTGGCTTCATTCAGAACCACGATCAGATCGGCAACCGCGCCACCGGCGACCGGATCGAGCACATCATCGGCATGCCGCGTTCCAAGGTCGCCATAGCGATCGTCATGCTCGCCCCCTTTCTTCCCATGATCTTTCAAGGGGAGGAGTACGCGGCGGACACCCCCTTCCAATACTTCGCGCACAATGATGACCCGGAGATGGCAAAGGCTGTCTCCGAAGGTCGCAAGAGAGACTTCGCTGCGTTTGGCTGGGATCCGGACGAGATCCCCGATCCTGAAGATGAGCAGACCTTCCATCGCTCCAAGCTGAACTGGAACGAGGTCAGCCAGGGCAAGCATGCGGAGATGCTCGAGTGGGTAAAGAAGCTGATTCACCTTCGCCGGTCTTCATCTTCCCTTAACGATGGCGACCTGTCTCACGTCAAGGTGAAGTTCGACGAGGAGAAACGCTGGCTGCTGATGAGTCGCGGCAACGTCCGGCTGATCTGCAACCTCGGCCCCGATCTTCATCGCTGTCCCAACCCGGACGGGCTCGGCCTTGTCCTCGCATCCGCGGACGGTGTACACCTGACCGACACCGAGGTCGTGGTTCCACCCGACAGTGTGGCGATTCTGTCGAGCGAGACCACCTAGCGCCAAAACCGATCGACGATCTGTGTAAAATTTGGAGTGAGGTTCGCGACCCTTGCATGCGGTCCGCTACGGCAGTCTTTAGCATCCGCTATGCTCCTCAACTCACCCTCTTGGCGGAGGCCTTCAAGGATCGATATTCGCCGTCGTGGCATTTGGAAAGATCTGCATCATTCTCCCGACTGAGGGGTTCCGGCTCCGGTTTTATGGACGGAGTTCGCGTTTTCAGAAACTTTCAAGCGCAGCTATCGTCTCCTTTGTACGTCCTCTTTTCTGCACGGCCGGACAGGGACCCTGCTCGCATCACGCCGCAACCAAACGAAGCCGGGGACCAGAGCACGGTTTAAGGGTCAAGCATGTCCATCAAAGTTCATAAGGTGCGGCTCGCTGCCCTTCCTCTCAGCATCTCTCTCGCGGTTCTCACCCCCGCTGCTTTGGCTACCGCATCCGGCGCGCAGACCCCCGCCGCCCAGACCCCCGCCGCCGCGACTGCCGCGCGCGCGACTCCACAGCGAGGCACCGTCAAAGCGGTCGACGGCAACAGCCTGACCCTGGCAACGGACACCGGCCAGCAGGTCGTCATCAGCGTCGCTGCGACCGCGCGCGTCCAAAGACTCGCCCCCGGAAGCACCGACCTAAAGACTGCCGAGACCGCTGCCCTCACCGATGTGGCCGTGGGTGATCGCATCCTGGTCACCGGCATCGCCGGAGACTCGCCGGCCACCTTCAATGCGACCCGGGTCATCCTCATGAAATCCAGCGACATCGCCCAGAAGCACGAGGCGGAGCAGCAGGACTGGCAGAAGCGTGGAGCGGGTGGCATCGTCAGCGCGGTCGATGCAGCCTCCGGCGCCATCACCGTCTTAGCCGGAGCACGCAAGCTGCAGGTCACCACGACGCCCACCACAATCTATCGCCGCTACGCCGGCGGCTCGGTGAGATTTGAAGACGCCCGGCCCGGCTCCCTGAGCCAGATTCAGGCCGGCGATCAGCTGCTTGCCCGCGGTGCCAGATCCGAGGACGGCGGCTCGGTAGCCGCTGAAGAGGTTGTAAGCGGATCATTCAAGAATCTCTCCGGCACCATCGTCTCGATCGATGCAGCGAACAACACTGTGTCGCTCAAAGATATCGTCGCGAAGAAGACGGTCACCGTCCAACTGACCCCAAACTCTGCGCTGCACAGGCTTCCCGCAGATGCGGCGGCCAGGCTTGCGACCCGCGCGCAAGGAGCAGGAGCGCCGGCGAAGCCTGCGGGTGTACCTGCGACGTCACCTCGGCCTGACGGCGCGGGTGGCGCATCTGCCGGGCGTCCAGGGGGCATGACACACCCTGGTGGAGGCGATCTCTCGCAGATAGTCGCCCGGCTGCCTGCGGTTCCGCTCTCGGATCTCCACACCGGAGACGCGGTTATGGTCGTCGCGGAACAGAGCTCGACCGACAGCGCCAATCTCACTGCTATCACCATGCTTGCCGGCGTCGAGCCCATCCTCGCGGCAGCTCCCGGCGGATCGGCCGCCATGACACTTTCACCCTGGAGCGTCGGCACCGGAGCTCCCGAGGGTGGAGGCGCTCAGTAGCTCAGCAGCAAACACCGTCATCTTTCCCCAGGAGTACCGATGTCTTTCCGCACCAGCCTGAAGCTCTTCCTCCTCATCGCACTCTGCCTTGCTCCATCGCTTCGTGCCTTTGCTCAGCAGACCGGAGCGACGGTCCGCGGCACCGTCGCCGATCCGGATGACGCCGTCATCCCCGGCGCGACCGTTACCTTCACGCCAGCCACCGGCAAGGCCACGATCGTCACCTCGCAGGCGGACGGGAGCTACACCGTCCGGGGTCTCGCATCCGGCAGCTACTCGCTGACGGTGACCATGAACGGCTTCGCGACCTTTGTGAAGCAGGGCATCAGAATCAATCCCGGCCAAAGCCTCATCCAGGATGCGAAGCTCGCCATTGAGGCGCAGACCCAGGAGGTCCAGGTCAACGCGCAGAGCGTCCAGCTCAGCACCGATCCCGACAGCAACGCCAGCGCCACCACCATCAAAGGCAAGGACCTCGACGCTCTCTCCGACGATCCGGACGAGCTCTCCTCCGAACTCTCCGCCCTTGCCGGTCCCGCGGCAGGCCCCAACGGCGGCCAGATTTACGTAGACGGCTTCACCGGCGGGCAGCTCCCGCCCAAGTCTTCCATCCGGGAGATCCGCATCAACCAGAACCCCTTCTCCGCGCAGTATGACAAACTCGGCTACGGGCGGGTTGAGGTCTTCACCAAGCCCGGAACGGACAAGTTCCACGGCAACATCAACGTTCAGGGCGGAATGAAGGCCTTCAACACCTCGAATCCTTTCCTTGGATCCGCCAATAACCAGCCGGACTATCACCGCGTCTTCATCCTCGGCAGCGTAAGCGGACCCATCAATCGCTTCTCGTCGTTCACCGTAGGCGGCTCTCACCGGGACATCCAGAACAACAGCATCGTCAACCCCAGCGGCTTCTACAGCACGTCAGCCACATCCAATACGCCCTGCAGCCCCGGCGATCTCACCTGCAGCTACTTCTCCTCCTATCCGGAGAGCGCCCGCGCCGTCTTCAATCCGCAGGTTCGCAGCGATCTGAGCCCAAGGATCGACCTTGCTCTCGGCGAGAAAAACACCCTTACCGTCCGCTATCAGTACTACGTGAACGGCAGCCAGAACAACGGCATCGGCAACACCGGCCTGCCCTCCGCGGGCTACAACAGCGACAGCAGCGAGAACACGATCCAGATCAGTGACACCCAGCTGGTCAAGAGCAATATCGTCAATGAAACCCGCTTCGAGTACGAGCGCGACAAGGCCTTACAAAACCCGCTGAGCACCGCGCCTACCCTCTCCGTTCAGGGCATCTTCACCTCCGGCGGCTCCAGCAACGGCTCCTCAAACTCCAGGCAGGCACACATCGAGCTCCAGAACTACACCTCCGTGCAGCTTGCCAAGAACTTCATCCGTATAGGCGGTCGACTTCGCACCACCAGCGAATCACTCGCTTCGACGGCACACGCCAACGGTACCTTCACCTACTCCTACCTGCTCGATCCGTGCACCGACCCGAACCCCAGCATCAAGCGGCCCTCCACCTGCGCAGCGGGAGTGACCACGCCCTGCTCTCAGGCCAACGGCGTAGCGTCGAACTACATCTCGTCGTACCAGTGCGGTCTCCCAAGCCAGTTCACGCAGGCGAAGATCAACAACCAAACCGTCAACGCACGCATGACCGACGTCGGCCTGTACGCGGAGGACGACTGGAAGTTGAAGCCCAATCTGACCATCAGTTATGGCGCTCGATTCGAGGCGCAGAACTTCATCGACAGCGGACACGATATCGCTCCCCGCGTCTCTTTCGCCTATGGCATACCGCGCAAGAACGGTCAGACGTCCACCGTGATCCGTGGCGGCTACGGTCTGTTCTACGAGCGCTTCGGGCTCTCGGACGTCCTCACAACGTTTCAGGAGAACGGCCTGCACCAGATCACCTCAACGGTCAAGAATCCGGGTGCAGCCTGCCAGCCAGGTGCGACCACCGGATGCGTTGGCTCTGCCTTCAATACCAATCAGACCACCTACTCTCTCGGGCGCAATCTCCGGACGTCGTACACGATGCAGGCTGCCATCGGTCTCGATCAACAGATCGGCCGCGCCGCCTCCATCTCGGTCAACTACCTCAACGCACGCGGACTTCACCAGTACCTCAGCCGCGTCTACATTAACCCGGCTGCATACAACTACCAGTTCCAGTCCGGTGGCGTCTTCCGCGAGAGTCAGCTCATGGTCAACGGAAATCTCCGCATGCGGAAGGTGTCGCTCTTTGGCTTCTACTCGCTAAACCTCGCAGACGCGAATACCTCCGGCTCTGGCTTCTTCCCGACTACCCCGATTGTGAGCGGCACGACGCAGCCCATCGACACTCGCGCCGACTACGGTCGCGCCGCCTTTGCCCACAAGAACTTCGTCATCGTCGGCGGAAACTGGACCCTTCCGCACAACGTCAGCTTCGGCCCATTCCTTCTTGCGCAATCCGGAACACCGTACAACGCCACCCTCGGCACGGACCCCAACAACGACACCATCTACAACGAGCGGCCTTACTTCGTAAACGGCAACAGCGGAAGCTGCTTTCATTCCTCTGACTTTACGTCGACGCAAACTGGATCGCTGACACCCGTGCCGATCAACTATTGCACCGGCCCGGCAAACGTTTCATTCAACCTCCGGGTCAGCAAGACCATCGGCTTCGGCCCGCAAACCGAAGCAGCCCAGGCAGCAGCCAAGGCTGGCCAGAGCGGTGGTCGAGGCGGCCCCGGAGGTGGTCCCGGCGGACGTGGCCGGGGTGGACCGGGTGGCGGCGGCCCCGGTGGCTTCGGCGGCGGCTCCAGTACCGGCCATCGCTATAACCTCAACCTCGGTGCCCAGGCTTCCAACCTCTTCAACAACGTCAACTACGGCACACCGACAAGCACCCTGACGTCTCCGCGCTTCGGTCAATTCACAACGCTCGCCGGAGGCCCGTTCAGCAACGGCGCTGCCGTCCGGCAGTTCATCCTGCAGGCCAGCTTTACCTTCTGACCCGCGTCGCGAAAAGCGAGAGGGGGCGGCTCCCTGAGCCGCCCCCTTTGCCCTCTCAGAGATCGGGGATGCATTAGGTGTCCGCTCCTATCTGCGGTTTGCTGCGTGGCCCGAGATCACAGGCACCGCAGCGCCCACAACCACCGTCTTCGCGTTCATAAATTCACGCATACCCGCCGCCGAAAGCTCACGCCCGTAGCCGGAGCGTTTGATGCCGCCAAAGGGCAGCCGCGGATCGCTCGCCACCATCGCGTTCAGAAAGACTGACCCACACTCCAGCTCCGCCACCAACCGCTGCTGCTCCGCCGGGTCGCGCGTCCACGCCGAGGCTCCCAGCCCAAACGGAGTGTCGTTCGCAACCCGGATTGCCTCGTCGATATCTCGCACCCGGAAGAGCATCGCGACCGGTCCAAACAGCTCCTCCCGGTACACAGCAGAGCTCCGCGGAACGCCCACCAGCACCGTCGGCGGATAGAAGTTCCCCGGCTCCGGTAAACGCTCTCCGCCGGTCAGTACGAGGGCGCCCGCCTTCACCGCAGCCTTCACCTGCTCCTCCAGGCCGTGCAGAATTCGTGGGGTCGCCAGCGGTCCGATCCTGGTCTCGGGGTTCATCGGATCGCCGACCTTCAACGCTCTCATCCCGGATACAAAGCGTGCCTCGAACTCGTCGTAGACCGGCTCCGCAACGATGAAGCGCTTTGCCGCGATGCATGATTGACCGCTGTTGATGGAGCGCGCGCGCACCGCCGTCTCCACCGCCGCGCGGAGGTCAGCAGATCCCATCACAATAAACGGATCGCTTCCGCCGAGCTCAAGCACCGACTTCTTGATCAGCCAACCCGCCTGGGCTCCGATCGCCCGCCCCGCCGCCTCGCTTCCGGTCACAGTCACCGCAGCCACACGCTCATCGCCCAGCACCAGCTCCACCTGTTGCGCCTCCACCAGCAGCGATTGAAAGCTGCCCCGCGGAAACCCCGCACGCCGTGTCAGCGACTCGATCGCGATCGCGCACTGCGGGACGTTTGGTGCATGCTTCAGCAAGCCGACATTGCCCGCCATCAACGCCGGTGCCAAAAACCGGAAGACCTGCCAGAAGGGGAAGTTCCACGGCATCACCGCCAGCACGATGCCCAGCGGATCCCATCGGACGTAGCTGCTGCTCGCGTCCGTCTGCACCGGCTCAGGCGCCAGCATCCGCACAGCGTTCTCCGCGTAGAAGCGGCATACCGTCGCGCACTTGAGCACCTCCTGCCGCGAGGCCTCGATCGGCTTCCCCATCTCACTCGTGATCGTCATCGCGAGCTCTTCCGTCTCACCCTCCAGCAGCGTGGCCAGCTTCCTCATCCAAAGCGCGCGATGCTCCACGGGAACCATGCGATAGCTCCGGTAGGCCTCAGCCGCCAGTGCAATCCGCTGACGAGTCTGCGTCTCGTCCAGCGCCTCGAAGCGCCGCATCACACTGCCATTTGCCGGGTTGATCGATTCGATTGCCATACTCTGGTGTGCCCTGCGAAAAATCCTACCGTGATGCTAACCGAGCCAGTGTCGACGCCAGCACACGCGTCCCCCGCACGATGTCCTTTGGCTCGGCAAACTCATCCGGCCTATGGCTCACGCCGCCTCGGCACGGCACAAAGATCATCGCGATCGGCGCAATCCGCGCCATAAACAAAGAGTCGTGATACGCCCGGCTCACCATCCTCCGTGACCCGGTGCCCAGCTCGGCGCAGGCCGCTTCGATCTCCGACACAATCTTTATCGAGCTCCTTGCCGGCAGATCCGCATTGACCATCTCCTCTTCAATGCGCACACCCCGCCGCCCGGCGATCTCCTCGACCGATCTGCGCACCTCGCGCATCACCCCATCCCGCCGCTCCGGTTCCGTGTCGCGGATGTCCAGCTCCAGCACCACCCTGCTCGGCACGCTGTTCACGGCTCCCGGATACACCCCACACGTCCCCACCGTTGCAACCGTGTCGATCGCGCCAGTCGCAAGCGCTTTCCTCTCCACCGCCAAGATCACCTCCGCGGCAGCACACAGAGCATCGCGCCGCTGCGGCATCAGCAGCGCTCCAGCGTGCCCGCCAATCCCCTCGATCGTGAATCTGTACCCGGCAGGCGCGGCGATATCGATCACCACACCCACTCCTCCACCGCCGCGCTCCAGCAACGGCCCCTGCTCAATATGTAACTCTACCCATGCACTGTAGTGCCCCTCGCGCAGACGCACCGATTCGAGATCGCCGCGGTAGCCCGCGCGCGTCCGCACCTCCGCCAGAGTAGCGCCATCCATGTCTCGAAGCGCATCCGCCCTCGCGGCATCGAGCACGCCGCCCATCAGCCTGCTTCCCAGGCAGCCGATTCCAAATCGGGTCGGCTCTTCCGACGTAAACATCACCAGCTCCACCGACCTCCGCAGGCGCGCTCCGGCCCGCTTCAAAGCGCGCATCGCCTCCAGCCCGCCCAGCACACCTACGGTCCCGTCATACATACCCGCATGCGGAATGGCATCCGTGTGGGATCCAGTCGCGACGGCCGGCAGCTCCGGCTCGGTCCCCTCCATGCGCATAAAAATATTGCCGACCGCATCCTCGCGAACCCCGAAGCCCTCGGCAGCAGCCATCCCCTTCAACCACGCGCGCGCCTGGAGATCCCGCTCGCTGAAGACGACCCGCGTAACCGCGGTTCCCTCGGCCGCCGGCTCCGCGTCCGTGATCGCCGCAAGCTCGAACAGCTCGCGCAGCAGGCGCTCGCCATCGATCAGGATCTCCTCTGCCACGCCTGCTCCTCACGCATCGGGTGCTGATTCCAGTCTTTGTAGATCAGGTACTTCGCCGGGCTCTTTCCAATTGCGCCAAACCACTGCGGACAAAACGGGCCCATCCAGATGAAATCGCCGGCCTGCACCGGATACCACGAATCCCCGAGCCGGTAGATACCGCCGCCCTCCAGCATCAACAGCCCGTGCTCCATCACATGCACCTCCACCATGCTCAGAGCCGCGCCGGGCTGATAGGTCATGGTGTTCACCGCAAAATCGTACTCCGCCCCACTCGGCAGCAGGCTCCGCACCTGGAGATCCGCGTCGCCCATCAGTGCCACGGGCGGACAGTCCTCCTCGTGCCCCACGACCATTCCGGCCGCCGCCTCTCCCGGCCGACGTTCGATGACCACCGCCCGTGCACCGCTCGCGGACTGAAACCGATGTGTAACCGACGCGGGTACATACGTAAAAGATCCCGGGAGCATGCGCTCCTCCCTCGCGGACGTCTGGAGGATCAGATCACCCTCCAACACGTAGACAAATCTCTGCATGCCGGTGCTCGACATCGCGCCACCGCTTTCGAACTCCACGGTGTACTGCGTAAAAGCCGCTCCTCCGGCGGGTCCTATGTGCACCACGGCCACCGCCCGCTCGAGACAGGGCAGTGGAATCCGCACAAACGTGTCCGGCGTCTGTAGGAGGTGGTCGCGCCGGCTCGCGCTGCGTGTCTCGCCAAGTCTATGCATCTCCGGTCACTCGCGGCGTCCCCTCATCCCGCAGAATACGCACAAACTCATCCACCGTCCGCAACGCCGCCGCGACATCCTCCACCAGCACACGCTCCTCCGGATCGTGGCTCACCCCTTCCGGCGAACGCACAAACAACATCGCCGCGGGCATCTTCTCGCCCATCACCATCGCGTCATGTCCCGCCCCGCTCATCATCCGCTTCACCCGGTGTCCTGATCGCCGGGCCGCCCCTTCAAGCGCATCCGTCATCGTTTGTGACATCGCCACCGCGGCCTGCTCCATCGTCCTCTCAAAGCGCATGAGCACACCGCGTCGCTCTCCCGCCGCCTCAGCCAGATCCAGGAGGTCGCGCACGGCTTCCATCCGCACGGCGTCGTCGGCATGCCGCACATCAAGGGTTGCAATTACCTCCCTGGCAATCACGTTGGCCGCGCCCGGGCGCGCCTCGATTCGACCAACAGTGGCCACAAGCCCATCCGTCGCTCGGGTCTGCTTCTCCACTGCCACTATCCACTCCGCAGCCGCCATCACCGGGTCCCGCCGCAGCTCCATGGGCGTCGTTCCCGCATGGTTGGATCGCCCCGTAAATGTGATCAGCAATCTCGTCTGGCCGACGATACCCTCGACCACACCGAGCCGAAGCTCCTCGGCTTCAAGCACGGGCCCCTGCTCGATATGCACCTCCAGAAAGCCGATGGCCCCGCTGTCCGCAAGGTTCTCATTGAGGTGCAATGGGTCCAGCCCGAAGCTTCGCAGCGCGGCCTCCACGCTTACGCCAGCCGTATCACGGAGCTGCAGCACATCTCGACTCAGCCTGCCTACCAGCGCCATGCTCCCCAAAAACGGCCGCCCAAACCGCACGCCCTCCTCCTCTGAGAACCCGATTACCTCAATCGCAAACGGCGGCCGCTCACCGCGCATCTCCTCAACCGCAGCGATGGCGAGGACCACACCGAGAATCCCATCAAATGCTCCGGCGTTTGGCACCGTGTCGAGATGCGATCCGATCAGCAGCCGCGGCCCACCCCCACTCACTCCCGCGTAGACTCCCCGCAAATTTCCGGCGTTGTCGATCGATACCGAGATCCCCGCCTCCTCCATCCATCCCCGAACAAGCTCCTGCACCGCGCGGGCCGACGCACACAGAAACGGCCGGGTAGTCTCACCCGGTACCTCGGTGAAACCCGCAATCACCCTGCACCGCTCCACTGCTCGCCGGGCCGCAGCCAGCGCCCTCTCGTTCGTCATGCCCGCCGCCTCACCCGCGCCTCGATGTACCCGTGCGGCTCATCGGTCGGCACAAAGATCTCATTCGGATTGTCTTGGCCAAAACGCGACAGATCCACCAACAGGCAGTGCTTGTTTGGCATCGCCAGCTCAATCTCTTCGATCTGGCTGCAGCTCGCCAATGCCGCCTCTGCCATCGCGTACAGCGTCTGCTGCACCGACCTGCTCTTATGCCGCGCGAACACACGGAGCATGGTCTCGCGTATCGTCGCCCGCGTCTGTTCATAGGCAACATCATCGGTTACATAAGTCCAGCTCGCCCGCATCGCCGTGCCCAACAGACGATCGCTCGTCTCCTTCAAGGTGGTCCACTCATCCTGGATATATCCCTCAAACCCTGAGTCCGCCGTCTTCAGCAGCACCATGTCGTCCAGACCGGAGGTGACACTGAAAACGCCGCTGCGTGAACCCTCCACTCGCGTCGTCTGCTGCTCGCTGCTGCCGCGCATAAACGTCGTCGGATCAGGCCTGCCTTCGATCGTCAGCCGCTTCCAAAGCGCGCTCCGCACGCCTACCGTAGCTGCGTCCACCTGCCCATTCCTCTCCAGCAGAACCCCCGCGAGATCCTTCGCGTACTCCTCCATCGTCCTGGCCGAGCTCGATCGCGCCACCGAGTACACCATGTTCTTCATCGTGTCCGTCGCCAGGATCCTGCTGTTGTCGCCCCGGACGTGCGCCCCTTCGAAGTCCCCGCGCAGCAGCACCTCCACCGTCCAGTCGTAGACCTCATGCACACCGCTCTGCCGGGTGACCTTCATCAAGCGAACGCGAGACTTCCCATACCTGTTTTCGGACAGCTCAAACATCAGTCAGCTTCCCCTGTACGTCGTATACCCGTTCGCCGTCAGCAGCAGCGGTATATGGTAGTGGCGGTCGTCGCTCACCTCGAAAGCGATCTCCACGAACGGGTAGAGACACTGCGCTCCCGTCGTCGCAAAGTAGCTGCGCGTCTCAAATCGCACGCGGTACTCACCCTTCGCGACCGCCTCTCCGTCCGGCAGCAGGCTCTTGCATCGACCGTCGAGGTCCGTCTCCGCGCTGCACATCATCTCCCATGCACCTTGTCGGAGCCGCTCCAGCCTGACCCCGACACCTGCCGCCGGCAGACCCTTCGACATATCCAGAACATGCGTGGAGATCCCCATCCGTTACCGCGCTCCCATCCACCGCCGCAGTCGCAGCTCGGTGATCTTTCTTTGCTCTTCCGCAGCTTCCATCAGCTCAACATACGCGTCGTTGGCCATCCGGCGCTCCAGCTCAGCCAGGATCTCCCCCGCGCTTCGCCCATCGGCGCACACCAGAAACACGCGCCCAAACCTCAGCTCATACCGCTCATTAGCCATTTGGAGCGCGCTCTTCACCCGATCCTCGGCCAGCATCGCCGTCCGCTGCTCCTCGCCCGACCACGCGGCAGAGATCGCGGTCGCACCCTGCGGAGCCTCGCGTTGCCCGATCCTCGGATGACTCGCGAACGCCTCCAGCCTCGCTTCCTCCGGCAGCGTCCTCCAGATGCGATCCGCCGCTGCCACCACCTGATCTTCGTCTGTCAAAGGTCGCGCCGCCGTCATCATTCGCGCCCACACGCCCGATCCGCAGCAGGGAAGCACCTCCTCCGCGGCCGCTTCAGCATCGCTCAAGTTCCAGCGTTCCAGCACCTGGTTCATCGTTTGGCAGATCATATCCTGATCTCGCGCCCTCGCGGTTGCGCTTCGAAGCTGTCGCCGTTCCAAACAGCCTCGCCCCGTAGGTAGGTCGCCCGCACCGCGCCGCGAAGCCGCTCTCCCACATAGGGGGAGATCGCATGCCTCGTCTGCAACTCCGCCGCCTTCACCACCTCATCCACCTCGGTGTCGAAGACGATGAAGTTCGCCTCTCGCCCTGCGGCAAGAGCTCCCGCAGACGAGCTCAAATGCGCCAGCGCCGCCGGTCCCGAGCTCATCCACCTCACCACATCCTCCAGCCCAAACCCGCGCCGGTTGCAATCCGTGTACATCACCCGCAGCGCCACCGAAAGACTCGCCACCCCGCCCCACGCCAGGTCGAACCGCCCCGTCTCCTCGCGCTTCATCTCCGGCGGGCACGGCGAGTGGTCCGTTGCAACCAGGTCGATCACGCCATCTCGCAACCCCTCCCACAACGCCTCGCGATTCCCACGCCCTCGTACCGGGGGCGCACACTTCAACAGCGTCGCCCCGTCCTCAATCTCCTCCGCCGCGAAGTGGAGGTAGTGCGGACACGTCTCCACCGTCACGGGAAGACCTGCCAGCTTCGCTACGCGCAGCTCCTCAAGCGCCAATGCCGTCGACAGGTGAACGATATGTAACCGGAACCGGTACCGCTCACACATCCGCAGAAGCAGCCGTATCGCCAGGAGCTCCGCCTCATCCGGTCGCGACGCCAGATACGTCCCGTAAACACTCCAGTCCGCATCGCGCAGACCGGCGCTAGCCCGCTCGATCGGCCCCTCCAGCTCCGCATGCACCAGCAGCGGCAGCCCTGTCGCCGCGACCTCCGGCAGCGCCGCCTCGAGCTCTCGCTCGTCCACCATCGTGAAGCCCGCGCATCCGGGATAGATCATGAAGCACTTGAATCCGGGCACACCCGCCTCCGCCAGCCTCCGCAGATGCCCCTGGTTGTCCGCCACCACACCGCCCCACGCCGCCCAGTCCACCCAGCACTTTCCCCTCGCCGCCTCCCGCTTCAGCTCGAGCGCCGCCACCGTCGTCGTCTCGGGAAGACAGTTCAGTGGCATATCCACAATGGCTGTGTAGCCCCCGGCAGCTGCCCCACGCGTTCCCGTCCAGAAGCCCTCCCACTCAGTCCGCCCAGGCTCGTTCAGGTGAACATGCGTGTCCACCAGCCCGGGCAGCAGAGCCGCGTCCTTGCAGTCGCGGACCGTCGCGTCAGGAGGAATCTCACCGCGCCCGCAGACTCCCACTATCCGTTCCCCTTCGACGAGCAGCGCCCCGGCCCTGCTCCCCGCGGGCGTGATGATCCGATCTGAAACGAATGCTTGTACCATAGGTTCACAGCCCCAATCTCAGGAACACACTGGATCGCAACAAGGATATCGAACGTCCATGCCGCCTCCGTCCCACCGCCCGAATCCCGCTTTCATGCAGCAGGCCATCGACCTTGCCACCGCAAACGTCGGCTCCGCCTGCGGTGGTCCCTTCGGTGCAATCATCGTTCGCGACGACCACGTCATTGCCACCGGTGTCAACCAGGTCACCGCAGCCAACGATCCCACTGCTCACGCGGAGGTGACCGCCATCCGCAACGCCTGCACGGCCCTCAACACCTACCAGCTCACCGGCTGCCAGATCTACACCAGCTGCGAGCCCTGCCCCATGTGCCTGGCCGCCATCTACTGGGCACGCCTCGACGCCATCTACTTCGGCAACACCGCAGCGGATGCGGCACGGGCCGGCTTCGACGACTCCTTCCTCTACACCGAGGTCGCGCTCCCCCACAGCGACCGGAAGATCCCCATTCATCCACTGCTCTCGAGAGAAGCCTGGTCGAGCTTTGAAGCCTGGCTCAACAGCGACTGCAAGATCGACTACTGACCTCCAAGGACCCGCACCGAAGATGACGCTACCGCCGACCTCCAGCCCCTTCCCCCTCACGCGCGTCGCGATCCTCGGCTTCGGGACCGTCGGCAGCTCGGTGGCGCGTGTCCTTGCCGCGCAGAGCTTTCCCGGCATCCAGCTCACGCACATCTTCAATCGCTCCGTCACGCGTAAGCGCGGAACCGCCGAAGCCGCCGCCGTCCCCTCCGCTGCCGTCTGGACCGAGAACATCGAAGACATCCTCGCGTCCGACGTCGACATCCTCATCGAGACCATAGGCGGCCTCGACCCCATCGAGTCCTGGCTCACCCGCGCCCTCCAATCCGGAAAATCCGTCGTCACCGCAAACAAGCAGCTCATCGCATATCGTGGCGCAGAGCTTGCCCGTATCGCTCAAGACCGCGGCGTGCACCTCCGCTTCAACGCAGCGGTCGCCGGTGGCGTTCCCGTCATCCCCGCCACCCTCCAAGGCCTGCAGGGGGATCGCATCACCCGCCTCAGCGGCATCGTCAACGGCACCTGCAACTTCATCCTCAGCCACATGGAAGCCGGCGCCGCCTACGGCGAAGCTCTGGCGCAGGCGCAGGCCGCCGGATACGCCGAAGCCGACCCCACGGCAGACGTCGATGGGTTTGACGCCCGCGCCAAGCTCTGCATCCTTGCGCGCATCGCGCTCCACGCCGAGCTCGACCCCGACAGCGTCTCCACCCAGAGCATCGCACCCGTCTCCGCAATCGACTTCCAGTACGCCCGGGAGCTTGGCTGCACCATCCGCCAGGTCTCGCGCGCACAGCTCGGCTCAGGCTCGGACGCCGGCGTCGTTCGCGCGCGCGTCGCCCCCATGCTCGTCCCGCTCACATCCCCGATCGCCTGGTCGCACGGCACCCAGAACATGGTCGTCACCTCCGGCGAGTTCGGTGGCGACGTCGTCTTCTCCGGCCACGGCGCAGGCGGCAACCCCACGGCCGTCGCCATCGTCTCCGACCTCCTCGCCGTCGCGCAGAACTCCACCTCCGTCAACCTCCCTGCCTCACCCAAGCAGGTCACCGGAGAGTTCTTCGCTCCGCACTACCTGCGTTTCATCGTCGACGACAAGCCCGGCATCGTCTCCGCCATCTCCGGCGCACTCGCCACCGTCGGCGCAAACATCGACTCTCTCCTCCAGCGACCCGGCCACCCCAAGCACCGCCTCCCCTTCGTCGTCACCACGGAGCCCTGCCTTACCTCCACCATCACCGCCGCCGTCTCCTCCATCGCCTCCATGGACTGCATGCTCGAGCCCCCACTCGACCTCCAGATGCTCACCATCGACGACAAGGCGGAAGACTAGAATCGACCCCACACGGCGTTTTCGTGCAAGGTGATCGCACATGGACCCTCAAACCCCCGCCACCCCAACTCTCCAAACCACGACATCGCCTCTACTCAGCGTTCGCAACGGCGCGCAGGCGGTCGACTTCTACAAGGCCGCCTTCGGCGCTAGCGAGGTCTTCCGCATCACGGCTCCTGACGGCGCCGTCGTGGCCCGCCTGGCCATCGGTTCCTCGGAGGTTTGGCTTGCCGACGAATCGCCCGAACACGGAAACTTCAGCCCTCCAACACTCGGCGGAAGCACCCTCCGCATGATCCTTACGATCGATGACCCGGACGCCGCCTTCGACCGCGCAGTCGCCGCCGGCGCAACCGTCGTTCATCCGGTTGCGGACCAGGACTACGGCTGGCGGGTCGGCCGCGTCGTCGATCCCTTCGGACACCACTGGGAGATCGCAAAGCCGCTCCCCTGAAGGCCCGTGCAAACGAAAAGGGCAGGGAAGCATAGCTCCCTGCCCCTTGCAGAATAGACCCCCCTTCAATACTTCGGCATCGTCGGATCGATCTTGTCCGCCCACGCTAGGATCCCGCCCGCCAGGTTGGAGACGTTGGTGAACCCCGCACCCTTCAGCACCAGAGCCGCCTTCTGGCTCCGTGCCCCCGACCTGCAGTGCACGACTATCTCGGCATCCTTCTTATCCGCAAGCTCCCCAACGCGCCTCTCGATATCGCCCACCGGAATCAGCGGTGCGCCAAGGTTCGCGATCGGGTACTCATGCGGCTCCCGCACGTCCAGCACGAATACATCTTCCTTCGCGTCGAGCTTTCGCTTCAAC
The DNA here is from genome assembly GCA_963719405.1 of uncultured Acidobacteriaceae bacterium. GTDB lineage: Bacteria > Acidobacteriota > Terriglobia > Terriglobales > Acidobacteriaceae > Edaphobacter. Next base: position 1,253,496 of record OY970381.1, on the reverse strand, counting down.
TCTTCCACAGAGATCTGCGGAATCCCATCCACCTCTGGTGCACTCGCCACAGCCTTGTCCCTCGCTACTTCCAGCGGCCCAACCTCGGCCGGCTTCGGTACACCGCAGAACTGGTCGTAATCGATCAGCTCCGTCACCGTCGGATGCGTTCCGCACACCGGGCACTCCGGATTCTTGCGCAGCTTCAACGTACGAAACGACATCCCCAGCGCATCCACCAGCAGCAGCCGCCCGATCAGCGGCTCGCCGATGCCGAGAATCAGCTTGATCGTCTCCGTCGCCTGGATCACACCCACAAGCCCCGGCAGAATCCCCAGCACGCCGCCTTCAGCGCACGAGGGCACCAGCCCGGGAGGCGGTGGCTCCGGATACAGGCATCGATAGCACGGTCCCTCCGGCAGCCCGAAGACACTCGCCTGCCCCTCAAACCGGAAGATCGATCCGTATGCGTTCGCCTTTCCCAGCAGCACGCACGCATCGTTCACCAGGTACCGCGTCTGGAAGTTATCCGTCCCATCCGCAATCACGTCGTAGTCCTTCAGGATCTCCATCGCGTTCGCGCTGGTCAGCATCGTGTTGTGCTTCACGACCTTTGTATTCTTGTTCAGGCCGTTGATCATGATCTCGGCGGAGTCCACCTTCAACTTGCCAACCGTCGCCTGCGAGTGAATGATCTGCCGCTGCAGATTCGACTCATCCACCACATCGAAGTCCACCAGACCGATCGTCCCGACGCCGGCAGCCGCGAGATACAGCGCCAGCGGCGCGCCCAGGCCGCCCGTTCCCACGCACAGCACCTTCGCAGCCTTCAGCTTCTGCTGCCCCTCCATCCCCACCTCGGGCAGAATCAGGTGCCGCGAGTAGCGCGAGATCTCCTCGTTCGTCAGCTTCGGCAGCTCTGCCTTCGCCGTCTCATTCTCTGCAATCAATGTCTCTGTCGCCATATCGTCCAACTCTCCGCCCGCTCTCCACGGGCCATGCGGCCCTCCCAGGCTTTCGCCACGGGAGTGGTCCGCTACAGTTACAAATCTCCAAGGGGGCAAATCAGAAGGTTACAAACAACAACAGCCGCCGGCGATAGACGGAATGATCGTCAACTCATCCACCTCTGTCGTGGCCGTATCCTCGCGCTGCGGCAGATACCGGATGTCGTCGTCGTTCAGGTAGACATTCACAAACGAACGCAGCTTCCCGTCTTCCGTAAACAGGTGTTTTTTCAACTCCGGCGAATCCATCACCAGCGCATCGAGCGCGCCCTGAACCGACGAGCTGCTTACCTCAACCGTCTCTTTGTGACGCGTGTACTGCCGCAACGGTGTTGGTATATGTACCTTCATGCCTTCTCCCCTTCCATCTCTAAAACTCCAGTTCCGTTGCCCTCTCCATCAGCACCCTGCACGCTGATCTCGATGGCCTCGTCCACAAAACTCTTGTCTTCCTCGCTCGCCCCAGCTAGCCGGAACGAGTTCGTCACCGCAGCCTTACCCTGCTCCACCGCCGTAATCACGTACGAGCAGCCGACCCAGTGAGCCTCCGCAAAGTCCGTCGCCGACCACTGCGCCGGATGATCCGGATGCGAGTGATAAAAACCGATAATATCCAGCCCCGACTCCCGCCCCACACGCTGCGCCTGGATCAGCTCCATCGGCGAGATGTGATATCGGTTATGCGCGGAGTCAGTCCGCGTATTACCCGCGCGCAACAGCGCCCGAACATCGTTGCCGCCTGCGTCATCCGCCTTTCCCAGCAGAATCCCGCAGCACTCGTTCGGGTACGTCTCTTCGCCATGCGACCGCATCGCCGCATAATCCTCATAACTACACCGCAGCATCAACCCTCCGTCCAGAAGCGCTCGCTCATATACTTCTCCGCCGAGTCGCACAACACCGTCACAATCACCGCCTCGCGCCCGGCCCGCGACTCCTCCTCCGCCACTCGCAACGAGGTCGCCACCGCCGCCGCCGCGCTCACCCCCACCAGCATTCCTTCGTTGCGCGCCAGCCGCTTCGCCATCGCATATGCACGCTCCGTCTCCATCTCTACATCTGCGTCCGCCAGCGTCCGGTCATAGATCTTCGGCACGATCGCGGTCGCCATGTGCTTCAAACCTTCAAGTCCATTGAAAGGCGAGTCCGGCTGCATCGACACACACCGGATCCGCGGGTTCAACTCCTTCAACCGCCGCGTCGTCCCCACAAACGTACCGCTCGTCCCCAGCCCGGCCACGAAGTGCGTCACCTGCCCGTCCGTCTGCTCCCATATCTCGTTCGCTGTCCCGTTGTAGTGCGCGCGCCAGTTCGCCTCGTTCGAGTACTGGTCCGCGTAGAAGTACCGGTCCGGCTCCGCCGCAACCAGCTCCCGCGCCTTCCGTATCGCCCCGTCCGATCCATCCGCCGGGCTCGTCCACACCACCTCGGCTCCGTAGATGTCGACGTACTTCTTCCGCTCCGGGCTCACATTCGAGGGCATGCACAGCGTCACCGGAAATCCCAGCGCCGCTCCCAGCATCGCGTACGCAATCCCCGTATTCCCGCTCGTCGCGTCCAGCAGGCCCTTGGCTCCCGGTCCCCTTTGCCCAAACTGCAGCAGACCCCGCCGCTCCGCGTCCAGCACGATCCCCGAGGCCGCCCGGTCCTTCACGCTTCCACCCGGATTCGCCCACTCCGCCTTACCCAGGATCTGCACTCCCGGCATCTCCGCCGTCAGCGAACTCAGACGCACCAGCGGCGTATTCCCAATCCGCTCCAGCAGCGTCGATCCCAGCGACTTGTCTACGGCAATCATGCGATCTGCATCCATCCTGCTCATCCGGGCACCGCTCTAATTGAAGACGGCCCAAGGATGTGCGACAGTTAAATCGAGTCTACTGAACATTCCCCCTATGGCAAAAAAGGCACCACAGCGCAGCTTCAACGACGTCCTCTCGACCCTCGGCTCACAACGGTTTGATGTGGCCCCAGCCCTGGAGGGTGCAAAGCGCACGCCCAACGCCTTCAAGGTCTCTAAATACGGCTGTGCCGCGGAGATCGCCCCCGCCCCCGACGGTCAGGTTGAGATCCTCGCCCGCCCCGGCTGGCTCCTCCACGGCGAAATCTCCCGCCTCCTCGACCGCGGCTACCAGAAGTTCCTCAAATCCAGCCGCCTTGAGATCCCCGCCACCGCCGAGCACCTCCGAGCCATCCACAACTTCTCCGAGGAGCTCAAGGAAGCCGCCGGAGCACTCTCCCTCTACAACGAAAGCCTCGGCACCACCTCCGACGTCTACGTCTACGACCGCGTCAAAGGCCGCCCCAGCAACTAGGCCCTCCCGCAACTCCTGAACCGTCCAGCCCTCCGCGCTCATCTCTAGACCCAGTCCTGTCCTCAGGTACTGCAAAGGAGACATACGTATGAGCGAAGCAAAAAGGATCGCCCTCATCACCGGCGCCAACAAGGGCATCGGCCTTGAAACCGCCCGCCAGCTCGGCCAGCTCGGCATCACCGTCCTCGTCGGCGCGCGCGACCTCGCCAAAGGCAAAAAGGCCGCCGACCAGCTCCGCTCCGAGGGCATCGACGCCCGCCCCGTCGAGATCGACGTCGTCAACCCCAGCCACATCGCCGCCGCCGTCTCCACCATCGAGCGCGACTTCGGCCACCTCGACATCCTCGTCAACAACGCCGGCATCATGGTAGAGGATGGCTTCGGCCCCAACGGCGTCGGCACCGTCACCGGCGATCAGCTTCGCCAGACCTTTGAGACCAACGTCTTTGCCGTCGTCGCCGTCACCCAGGCATTCCTTCCGCTGCTCAAGAAGAGCCCCGCCGGCCGCATCGTCAACGTCTCCAGCATCCTCGGCTCGAACACCTTCCACGCAACCCCCGGCTCGCCCGTCTACGAGGCCAAGGGAGCCTTCGCCTACAACGCCTCCAAGGCCGCCCTCAACAGCTTCACCCTGCACCTCGCGCATCTCCTCAAAGACACGAAGATCAAGGTCAACTCCGCCCACCCCGGCTGGGTCAAGACCGATATGGGCGGCGACGGCGCCATGCTCGAGATCCCCGAAGGTGCAAAGACCGAGGTAGACCTCGCCACGCTTCCCGAAGACGGCCCAACCGGCGCCTACATCCATCTCGGCAAAGACATCCCCTGGTAAGCCTCCGCAACCGCTCTGCGGGCGGGCCTGTCTCCGCAGGAGCGGCACGCGCTACCGGAACAACGAGAGCGGAACTGCCTCTCCCATCGCCTTGTACCCGGCAGGGCCCGGGTGAAGGTGATCGCCTGAATCGTACGCCGGCAGCAGCTGCCGCCGGTTCGCCGGGTCGGCCGTAATCCTGTCGAAGTCGATGACCGCGTCGAAGTGCCCCGGCTCGCGGATCCAGGCGTTCACCCGCTGACGATCCTGCTCGCTGAGGGCGTCAGGGTGGTAGTAGCCGGATCCGGTGTCGGGCATCACCGTCCCGCCAAACACCTTGATCCCCTCAGCGTGCGCCCGCGCCACAATCTGCTGATATGCCCCGATCATCCGGAGAACAAGCTCGTCGTGCGTCTTGGGTGTCGCATCTGCCATGCGCGCCACCGCGCCCAGATCGTTGATGCCCTCAAGCACGATGAGGTATCGCACGCCAGCCTGCCCCAGCACGTCACGATCGAACCGCGCCAGTGCGTTCGGGCCGAGTCCATCCGTCAGGAGGTGATTGCCTCCAATGCCCTGGTTCAGAACGCCTGCCTTGCGCGTGCCCGCATTCAGCGCAAGATGCCGCGCCAGAACATCCGTCCAGCGGTCGTTCCCGTTGGTCGTCGTCGCGTGTCCGTCCGTGATCGAGTCTCCGAGGACGACGATGGCGTACGCGCCTCGCGATGCCTCCACATCCACTCCGGACAGCATGTACCAGTGGTCGACCTTCTGCGCTCCTTGCATATCCGCTGCCCCGGTCAGATCTCCGTGTGCGTAAAACGTAGTCTGTCGAGATCCGGGATGGCCGGTCTGCTGCCCCGGCTCCCCCGCAACGTGCATGGAGATCGTCAGATCAGAGCCGGCAGCCAGCGAGTAGGCGATCGGGTCGGAGATGTACTCCGCACCCGGCGGAATGACCACGTCTGACGCCCCACCGAAGAGCAGCGCAAGATCCGTGGCAGGGTCGATCGCGCTCGATCCCGATGCCGCAGGCCGGGCCACATGCACCGACGTCAGGTGAAGTGCCCCGGTTCCAAATGCATTCGACAGGTGGACGCGAATCTTCGCCCCGCCGCTTGATACATGCACCGTCTCCCGCAGGGTAGCGTCCGTAAGCTCGGCCGTCGCGAGGGCGTTCTGTGGTTCAGGAACCTGCTGCGACGCCGCCCAGGTCCCCACCCAGATGGCCGGAGTCTCCGCCTTCATCGCAGAGAACGACAGCGCAACAAACAAAAGTGATTGCTTCAACATCTTCATTCGGGACTCCTGCTTCCAAGTTGCGCTGCGGACCTGTCGGACCGATCCACACGAGCGGGTTGAGCGCGTGCGTTCGCGGCTCAACGTCCCTTGCCCCGCTGCCACTCCCTGTATACCTCGCTCTTTCCCATCCCGCGCTCACGTGCCACCCGCTTCAGCGCCTCCTTCTCCTCCATACCGGCGGCCACCATCGCGCGCACCGCCCCTGCCACGCTGCCGAGCGACGCCGCCCCCGCATCCGCCACCGCCAGAGGTCTCAACAACAGCACCATCTCCCCCCGCACATTCTCTCGCGCGCCTAGCTCCGCCCTCACCTCCGCCACCGTCCCCCGCAGGAACTCCTCGTGCATCTTGGTAAGCTCCCGGGCGACGACCACGCGCTCATCCGGCCCAAACACCGCCTCCACATCCGCCAGCGCCTCAAGTATCCGGTGCGGCGTCTCGTAGAAGATCTCCGTTCCCTCGCCGCGCCGCAGCTCCTCCAGCCTCGTCCTTCGCTCGCCGCCCTTTGAGGGCAGAAATCCGCGAAACGAGAATCCATCCTCGGTCGCTATCCCGCTCGCAACCAGCGCCGACACCGCCGCATTTGCCCCCGGCACTGGATACACATGCACGCCCGCCGCAATCGCCGCTCGGACGATCTCAGCTCCAGGGTCTGCGATCCCCGGCGTCCCTGCATCGCTCACCACCGCGATCTTTGCCCCGGTCGCCAGCTCCGTCACCAGCTCTGCCGCCCGCCCCGCCTCGTTGTGCATGTGATAGCTCACCGTCGGCGTCCGGATACCGTAGTGATGCAGCAGCTTCTGCGTCTGCCGCGTGTCTTCGCAGGCGATCCTGTCCACCTCCCGCAGCACCCTCAGCGCCCGCAGTGTGATGTCCTCCAGGTTGCCGATCGGCGTCGCCACCAGGTACAGCCCCGGTAGCAGCGGTCCCCGCACCCGGCCGGTCAGCCACTCCGCCTCCGTCTCCTCACCCGTCGCCGCGCTCTCCCGCTCATCGGTCACGAGGGCCGCCGCAGCCTCCGCCGCTGGTTCAGCATGCGCATGGAGTGCGCCAGATTCTGTGGCGTAATGATCCCCACCACCCGCTCACCCTCCACCACCGGAACCATCTGCACGCCCGTCGCCCCCATCATCCGGCGCAGCGTCTTCACCAGGCTGTCCTCGGGCTTTGCCGTGGAAAGCGTCCGGGTCATCACCCCCTGCACATATCCGTCGCCGCTCGCCTGCAACGCCTCGACGATCCCTTGCCGCGAGACTGCCCCCACAACATTGCCGCCCCGCACCACTGGAAAGACATCCTGCAGCGAGTGCACCGCATTTTCAAGCGCCCCCTCCAGCGTCTCCGATGCCGAGATCGTCGCGAAGTTCCGCAGCATCACATCCCGCATCGTCACCGCATCCACATCGCTGTCCAGCAGCAGGCTTTCGCTCTCCAGCTGGGGCCCAAACATCACCAGCACACCCAGCGCCACAGCCCACACGTCCCGGAGCCAGATCCCGCCCGAGATCAGCACAAACGCCAGCATCTGCCCCACACCGGCGGCCGCTCTCGCGCCCTGCATCACACCCTTGGTCCGCGCCATCAGGCCCCGCAGCAGCCGCCCTCCGTCGAGAGGCGACGCCGGCAGCAGATTTGCAACACCCAGCAGCAGGTTGACCCAAACCGCAGACCGCAACAGACGCGTGGGCGTGATCCATGGATGCTCCAGAAGCGCTATTCCCGGCGTAAGCGCCAGCATCAACCCCCCAAGTACCAGCCCAAGCACTACATTTGCGATCGGACCAGCCAGCGCCATCCTCCGTTGCACCCCCGCCGTAGAAGCCAGCTCGTTCGATTCCGTCGTTGCAAAACTCAGCAGGCTACCGGTCGGCAGCAGCAGAACTCCCTTCAGCTCCAGCCCCTCCCAAAGCGCCGTCAGCGTGCGCGCAACCTCCCGGGCTGCGACCGCGCCCAGCATCAGCAGCCAGAGCAGCACACCGCGTCCCGCAGCCGCGCCCCCGTATACCGCTGATCCCACCGCCACACCCAGCAGCAGGATCCAGAAAGCATGCATCCGCACATGCACTCCGAACCACCGGCCGGCCGAAAAGTTCCACCCTCGCATCCGTCCATTGTAGGCTCCCCTCAAACCGTCGCCCCGCACATCCTCCCCGCCGCCCGGGTACCATCAGTCATGCGCGTCATCGCCGGAACCTACCGCTCGCGCCCCCTCCTCTCTCCCCGCGGCAACCTTACCCGTCCCACCAGCGATCGCCTCCGCGAGACCCTCTTCAACATCCTCCATCCCCGCATCCCAAACGCCCGCTTCGCCGACCTCTACGCCGGTACCGGAGCCGTCGGCATCGAAGCCCTCAGTCGCGGCGCCGCCCACGTCCTCTTCGTCGAACGTGCCGAGCCCGCCCTCGCCAACCTCCGCGCCAACCTCAAATCACTCGGCATCTCCTCCGGCTTCACCCTCGAACCCCGCAGCTCCATCGCGGCCCTCGACCGACTCCTCGACCGCATGACCGACCGCATGACCGACCGCCTCCCCGCACTCCCATCCGCCACCCTTACCGCCAACCCGCTCCCCACCCCGGCCCCCGCCCCCGCCGCCGCCACCCGCTCCCCCCACGCCTTCGACATCATCTTCCTCGACCCGCCCTACGAATCCGCCGCCGACTACACCAACACCCTCGCCCTGCTCGGCAGCGCCCGCGCCCATCCACTCCTTGCACCCGACGCCCTCGTCATCGCCGAGCACTCCAGCAAAAGCCCCCTCCCGCCCACCTTCGGCCGGCTCCAGCAGACCCGCACCGTCAGGCAGGGAGACGCCGCCCTCACCTTCTTCTCCGCCCTCTGATCCCCATCCCGTCTCCCATCATTCCGCAAGCCGCAACACTTTCCCCTCATCAACATCGCCTCCCCTCAACTGCGCCAAAGCGGCCAACGTCACGCGAATTAGAGCGCTCTAATCACACAGGCAGTACCTAACCGCCTCCGAGGTATCCATGGGCTTTATCACTCCGAATGACATCGAAAGTTTCCGCGCTCTCTACACTCTTCAGCTGCGCTACCTCCTCTCCGCCGAGAACCAGATCGTCACCGGCCTCGAGAGCATGATCAAGCACGCCACCGACCAGCAGCTCAAGGACGCCTTCCGGTCACACCGCCAGGAGACCGAGGTCCAGGCGCAACGCCTCCAGGAACTCATCTCCGAGCTCAACGGCGACGCCGACGACAAAAAGTGCGCCGTCACCGCGGCCCTCATCGCCTCCGCTGAAAACATCGTCTCCGAGTCCGAAGCCGGTCCCGTCCGCGACGCCGGTCTGCTCGCCAGCGCTCAAAAGGTCGAGCATTTCGAGATGGCCTCCTACGGCGCCGCCCGCGACTGGGCCACGCAGCTCAACCTCCCCCGCCACGCCCAGATGCTCCAGAAGACCCTCGACGAGGAGAAGCACGCCAACAGCCTCCTCAACACCATCGCCGAGCGCACCAACCCCGTCGCGGTCACCGCGTAAACACCAACCTCCCCGGAACGCAGCAGACGAGGAGCGGCCGCCAGACGGTCGCTCCTCTCTCTTTTCCGCCTACCGCAGAAACCCTCCGCCCTCGTGCCGCCCTGTCCGCAGGTCCAGCTGGAACGGCAGCTCCCTGTCTGAGCGCACATCCCACCCCCACCCATGCAGCACCTCTCCTTCCTCCACTCCCACCCGCACACCCTCCCAGCTCAGCCTCTCCGACTCCCATACCTGCCCGTCCGCGCCCCACGCGGCCAATCGGTGAAAGCCTACAAACAGCAGCAGCCCCACATCCACGAGCTCGCGCACGCCCACCACCGGCCTCAGCCCCACGTGCACGGACACCTCCGGTCGCGTCGTCTCGATCACATACGCGTATCCTCCCGCCACCGCGCACATCTGCTCCGCCCGCGGACATCCCCAGATCCCGGTCGGCATCGCGGCGCTCTCAAAGCCCAGCGCACACGTCGCCAGAAACTCCCCTCCCGTCGCAGGCCTCACCAGCAGCTCCAGCGCTCCTCGCGCCATCGCATCCTCCTCGCCCGCCACCTCCATCGGATACGTATATCGACGGGCAGGCGCAATCATCGGCGCCCGCTCCAGCACCTTTGCCGTCCATCCGCGCTCAAAGCCAGCCTCAGTCATCGCTCACCCTCCCGCCTCCATCCAAGACTGTCATAGGACGCAGCCGGCGTCCTCCCCGCGAGACGGCTGGCAAACGCAGGGTTCCGCCTGAACTCCACCGTTGACACGCCCGACCCAGCCGTGTACGTTCACCCCGTCCCCGGCTCCTGGTCCCAACCGCACTGCCAATCCCAATTGTGAGAACGAAAATCCATGCGAATCTCCTTCCGGCTCCGGACGTCTGCCTCTACCCCATCCGTCCACACGCCTCGCAACCCCGGCCTCTTTGCCGCCATCCTCATCCTCTCGCTTACCGCCTTCGCACAGGCCCAGAACTACACCTCCATCGTCGTCTTCGGCGACTCCCTCTCCGACGTCGGCAACGTCACCGATCTCACCCTGGCCAAGTACGGCATCCCCTTCCCCAGCCCTGTTGGCGACTACACCTTCGGCCGTTTCACCGACGGCTTCGACACCGCACCCGCCGCCCGTAACTATCGCGGTGTCTGGGTAGAGCAGCTCGCCGCGATGCTCCCCGCCCACCCGGTCCTCGCCCCCTCTCTCAGCGGCGGCACCGACTACGCGTACGGCTTCGCCACCACCGCCGGCGGCGCCAGCCCGCTCACCCTCGGTAGCGCCGCCAACTCCCCCTTCGTCAACGTCAACAACGTCGGCCTCCAGATCTCCACCTACCTCGCCACCCACCCCCGCATCAACAGCAACACTCTCTTTATTGTCTGGGCCGGGGCAATCGACGTGCTCAATGCCACCAAGCCTGAAGAGGTCGTTGACGCCGCGATCCAGCAGACAGAGAACATCCAGCGCCTCATCGCAGCCGGTGCCACCCAGTTCATCATTCCCAACCTGCCCCCGCTCGGCGCGGTCCCACGCTTCAAGAGCATGCCCACCGGAGCCCTTACCGCTACCGAAGGCAGCGTCCTCTACAACGTCACCCTTGCCGCGGGCCTCGACATCCTCCGCTTCTTCAGCTTCGGCCGTGTCCACCTCCGTCAGCTCGACGTCTTCAACCTCTTCAACCAGGTCATCGCCTCACCGTCCGCCTTTGCTCTCGGAGACGTCACCTCCATGTCCCAGGGCAACCTCGCCGTCAATCCCGATACCTTCCTCTTCTGGGATGACCTCCACCCCACCACCCGCGGACACAACATACTCGCCCTCGCCGCCGATAAGCTCCTCAACCCCAACCCGCACTGGGAGCAAGTACCCTCAGCTCAACCGGAGGTCGCCCTGCGTTAGCCGGGGTCTTTCGTCGCCGGGATCGCGCGTCGGGTAAATAGCAGCGTCGGGCACTGGGGTGAAGAGGCGAGGTTCTGTGCCGTTCAGCGCAGGGAGCCAGCCATCCGGAGAAAGCACTCCGTTCAAGCTTTCAGTGCCCGCCCGATATCCTCCAGCAGATCGTCCGCGTCCTCGCATCCCGCGCTCAGCCGGATAAACCCCTCCTCAATCGCGTCGTGCCCCCAGCGCGCGCGCCGCTCCGCCGTCGTCGTCACCCCGCCGAAGCTGGTCGCGTCCGTCACCAGCTCCGCCGCAGCCAGAAACCGCTCAGCGGCCCCGCGATCTCGCAGAACAAAGCTCACCACCGGGCCGAAGTACCGCATCTGCCGCGAGGCGATTGCATGGCCCGGATCACTCTTCAGCCCCGGATACATCACGCGCTCCACCTCCGCCCTCCCGCTCAGAAACTCCGCGATCCGCATCGCGTTCTCACAGCTCCGCTCCAGCCGCAGCGGCAGCGTCGCCAGCGACCTCCCCGCCAGCCACGCCTCCATCGGACCCACAATGCTTCCCGTCAGCGTCCGCCATCTCTCCAGCCCCGCATACAGCTCGGCATCCTTCACCGCAACATGCCCCAGCAACAGATCCCCATGGCCCGTAACCGACTTCGTGTCCGACACCACTGCGAAGTCCGCACCCATCTCCAGCACCTTTTGCCCCAGCGGCGTCGCCGTCGTGTTGTCGCAGGCCACCAGGCACCCCGCCGCATGCGCCCTCTCGCACATCGCCCGCACATCGCAGATCTCCATTCCGGGATTGCTCGGCGTCTCCAGCCAGAGCAGTCGAGCCCCCTCCACGTGCTCTCCCTGCGCCCCACCCGCCGTGGGCGCCAGCCGAACCTCCACTCCCATCTTCGTGAAGTACTCCTCGATCAGCACCCGCGCCGTAAAGTAGGAGTTCGACGGCATCACCACCGCATCGCCCGGCCGCAGCACCGACCCAAACACCGCCGCGACCGCCGCCATGCCCGATCCGAAGATCAGGGCGCGCGCCTCGTAACCCTCGCCTGACTCCAGCACTCCCAGTGCACGCTCGAGCGCCGTCCACGTCGGGTTGTGCGACCGCCCATAGCTGTAAGCCGCGTCAGCCGGATCCCCCGGCGCGTGAAACGGAGCCGCAAACACCGGCCCCTCGTGCATCGGCTCCCCCGACACCGCCGCCGTCAACATCGCCCGCACAACCCTGGTCGTCTCCCTCACATCCGCCTCCGCAACATCGTCGAGCCCCAATCCTACCGAGCCCGATCCTATCGCGCCGCGTTCCTGTCACGCCCCGCCCAGCCACGCCCCGCCCAGCCACTCCCGGCCCAGCCACTCCCGGCCCAGGTACTCCCGGCCCAGCCGTTACCGGCCCAGTCGCCACAGTCATCTACCCCTGAAGTGCTCCCATCCACCAGCCTCCAACTCCGCCCGCGTTCCGTCCCCTCTCACGATCGTCAACAGGGGTCCCGCCCTTCTGCGCGTGATGCTCCCCACACGCGTCACCGCCACTCCCGCTATGCGCCGGGGAACCCGTACCTCCGCCCCCGCCGTAAACAGCAGCTCATAGTCCTCGCCCCCATGGAGCGCGAGCCGCAGCCTCTCCGCTCCCTCTGCCAGCGGGTGCACCGGCAACGATCCCTCCCAGACCTCCGCGCATACCCGCGAGGCCTCACACAGATGCCGGAGGTCGGTTGAGATCCCGTCGCTCAGATCAATGCACGCGCTCGCCATCCCCCTCCGCCGAAGCGTCTGTCCGACCCTCAGCCTCGGCTCGGGATAACTCTGCGGCTGCAAACCCGCCGGGGTCTTCCTCCGAGCTCCCCTCCCCCTTCCCCTCACCATGGCCTCCAACTCCGCGGCCGCTCCACCCAGGGCCCCCGTCACGTAGATACCGTCACCCGCCTTCGCACCCGATCTCCTCAGCGAGCTGCCCCGGGGAGCCTGCCCGATCAGAACGATATCCGCGACCATCTCCCGCCCGGCGACCTCGCCCGTATCGCCGCCCGCCAGCACCACGCCCGAACCATCCGCCAACCAGCGAATACCATCCAGAAACCGCGCGGTCCACCGTCTCTCCACCACGTCTTTTACCGCGGTTGACGGTAAACCGAGCGACAGAAACGCTGCCAGCGGATCCGCGCCCATGGCCGCTATGTCGCTCAATCCACGCGCGATACACCTCTGCCCCACCGACTCCGGCGAGTGGAGATCTCGGCGGAAGTGCCGCCCTTCCAGCAAAAGATCCGTAGTCACCACCACCTCCCACCCCACCCGTGGCCTTAAGACCGCGCAATCGTCTCCGATTCCGAGCTCCACTCCGTTTATTAACGGGCGCCTAAATACCTTACTTATCTGTCTGATAAGCTCCAGCTCCGACGTCGCTCCAACAGGTCCGCGCATAGGTCTACCGCCAGCATAATCCCATCGCAGAAGCACGAACGGCCTCCCACACTCCCGCCAAAGTGGCACCAACCCGCCCCCCAAGGTTGCGCGCTGATTACGCGTGGGTTAAACTCTTTAGGTAAGCCCAATGGGGATATAGCGCATTGCAAATGGCATTTAGCAGACCCCATTTGCGAGATCTTCGCTGTCTCCTCCGCACCGCCCCCAGCGGTCAAATCCGGGCAAAGGTCTCCGCTTGATTGCTAAGAAGCGCTTCTACATCATGTTTGTCAGCCGCGACGTAGACGGCACTCTGAGCAAGGTTCCGATCCCCCTTCACTACGCGTATGTCTTTGTAGCCGCAGCGGTCATTGGTCTGTTCACGATCACCGGACTGGCCGGCTCCTACTCGCGAATGCTGATCAAGACGGCACGCTTCAACCAGCTGCGACAGGACCACAACAACCTCCAGCGGGACTATGCCCACCTCGAGAAGGCCGCCCAGGAGCGCGACATCCAGGCTGCCAGTCTCGGCTCTCTGGCGACGGAGGTTTCGGCGCTCTACGGCTTCACCGCGAACAAGCTTGCGCTCCCCGTTGCCAACGCCACGGGCCGCGCGTTTGGCCGCAACAAATCGACTTCTGTAGCGTCCGTAGCGACTGCGCCCCTAGCAGCGGATTCCAGCGCCTTCTCGAATGACAGCTACTACAAGTCGGTCGACGCCTTCTACAACCTGCGCACAACGGCGATGAGCGGCCATGCAACTCGCTTCATGCCGACCTCTCCGGTCAGCTCCGCTACGATCGGTTCCACGAGCCTGACCCGCATCCCCGGCGTCGGCAGTACCTTCGATGCCTCGATCGCGCCCAGCCTGTGGCCGGTCATCGGGCCGATCACCTCCGGCTTCGGTCAGCGCGAGGATCCCGTACTCGGTACGGGTGAAGGTGAGTTCCACAAGGGCGTCGATATCTCCGCCCCTCTCGGCACGCCGATACGTGCTACCGCGGATGGCGTCGTCGCCTCAGCCGGGATGTCGAATGGCTATGGACGGGAGATCGTTATCGACCACGGGCACGGGCTGAAGACTCTCTATGGACACATGTCGGGGTTCAACGTTCTAGCTGGCCAGACGGTCTTCCGTGGTCAGGTTATAGGCTATGTTGGCCATAGCGGACGCACGACCGGTAACCACGTGCACTACGAGGTCAAGATCCATGACACCTCGGTCAATCCGCATAAGTACCTGCAGACGACGATTGCCGATCTGGGTGAGACCGGACCTCCGAGATCGTAAGCTGTACCTTCGACAGAAGAGCGGGACGGCACTGGCCGGTCCCGCTCTTTTTTATGAATGCATACCGTCTACTCCTCGTGCGACAGCGCGGCTCCGTCAGGTCCGACCTGCACCTCACCCTTCTTGCTCCCTCGCAGGGTAGCCGCCTCGTATGCCACGAGCTTTCCGCCTTTCGTCAGCGATTCCACCTTCGTGATCTTGGCCCCGGAGGCCTTGGTCGTCAGGCCCTTCTTGACCGGGTCCGGTAATTTGTCGAAGGCTACCTCTTCCTCCACCTCGTTCAGCGTTCCGTCTTCGGCTATCTGGATGTCGCGGGTATGCCCGTGCACGATCGTCTCCGCCTCGTACACCTTTTTTCCATGTTCGCGCTCCGTCGCAAAGCCTTTGACTATCGCGCCCGCCGTCTCCTTGTCCACTGTCCTGGCGACCTGTGCGGGCAACGCTGACCGCTCGATCTTCTTCTCCTGCGCCGATGCTGCGATGGACAGTGCCAAAGCCGCACACGCAACCGTTCCGAACCCTCTGAGTTTCATCGTCGAACCCCTCCCAAGCGCGCATACCGCGCTTCCTTCACTTTGCGCCCTCCCGATTAAGCACCACTGAACCGGGGATGAAGTGAAGCTGAAGGGTACCTGGAGCTCTGCTGCAGCTGTATATGCCGCAAAAGATCGGCTGCCTGAAGGCAGCCGATCTTCCGTCCGTCGCCGCTGGCATTACTTCTGCTTCAGCGGTCCATCTTCCGATGCGGCCTTGTTACCCGTGTAGGTCACATGCCACACCGTCTTGGTACCGTCATCCGTCACGAAGAGCGACCCGTCCTTCGCGACCGTCACTCCGACCGGCCGACCCCAGACCTTGCCATCCGGCGTCACGAAACCAGTGAGGAAGTCCTCGTACTCTCCCGTGGCATGACCATCGCGCATCGGCACGCGAATGACCTCGTAGCCCACCCGGTTCTTCTTGTTCCAGGAGCCATGTTCGGCAGCGAAGGCATCGCCCTTGAAGTCAGCAGGGAACTGGCTGCCCTCATAGAACGTCATCTCGAGTGACGCCATATGCGGCTGCACGATCACGTCCGGCGTGATCACCTTGTCCTTCAGCTCCGGGTGCTTGCCGACATGCCTGGGATCCTGGTGCCCGCCCATGTACCACCAGGGCCATCCATAGAAACCATCCTCCTTGACGCTGGTGATGTAATCCGGAACCAGGTTGTTGCCCAGCCGATCCCGCTCGTTGGTTGAGCACCATAGCTGCCCTGTGACCGGATTGATCGCCTCTCCGACACAGTTGCGGATTCCGCTCGCGTAGACCTTCACGAACTTTCCTTCGGGCGTAAACTCCAGCACATCCGCCCGGTGAAACTCCTTGGGGTTGTTGTCCATGTCGTCTACGTTTGAGCCGGATCCCACGGAGATGAACATCCGAGTCCCGTCTTTGGAGAACACGACGTCGCGCGTCCAGTGCCCACCTCCGCGTAGCTGAGCAAACCCCGGCAGCTCCTTGACCACTATCTCTGCGGGTCCGCTCGCGTGGAGATCGCCGTTCTTATAAGGAAATCGAACGACATCAACCGTGTTCGCCACGTACACCCACTTCGGATTCTCGGCAGGATAGAAGTTGATGCCAAATGGCAACGACTTCCCGTTCGGGTCCTCCAGCTTGGCAAAGACCTCCTTCTGCCGGGCTTTGCCGTCGGCGCCAACGCCGCGCAGGACCCAGATCGTATCTCCATGCGAATCTGCCAGGAAGATGTCGCCGTTCGGAGCCGTCCTGATGAGGCGGGGCTCTTTAAAGCCCTGCGCATACATCTCCACCTTGAAGCCCGCGGGCGCCTGTGGCCATGCGCCGTTGGGCCGATCCACAAGCGACGGACCATTGTCCACGGACTCATCTTCCTTGGGCTCAGGCAGGTCTGCGATCGTCAGCTTGCGACGGACGCCGGGCTTTTCCTGCGAGTAGTCTGTGAACGCCGCTTTGCCCGTGATCGTAGGCTGCTTCGACTGAGCATGTGCCACGCCTCCGGCTATCAGGTATCCGCCCATGGTCAACGTCCCGGCAGCCAGCAGCGCCGCGGACAAGCTTCCCTGAATGCTCTTCTCTGTCAATCTCATTTCGTCATCCTTTTCATCGCCAACGCCGTCGGTGGCCCATCCAGGTTCTGGTGCCGAACCTGAAGCCGCCCCGAGGACAGCGGCTTTTAGTCACAGTACTTCATCTAGAAAGATGCCAAATGTACGGGTGCGGAGTGTGAGAAGTCTCATCAACGCTGCGATAGCTGATCGTTTCCGGTCATCCTTCGCGCCAGATCCAATGGGATCGTCCCGGTCAAAACAGCACGGTCCCTATGCTGCTCCACCTTCAACGAGTCCAGTGCCTTCTTCAACTCCACATCCTCAGCTGCGCCTGGCTGCACTCCTTCTACGGACCGGAGCAGTCCCAGAAGCGCGGTGAGGACCTCAGTCGACCTGGCTGCGTCCGCTTCGCTGGGAGCAATCTCTTCGATCCGCAGATGAAGCGAACCGACATACCGCAGGCTCGCCACAAACGTCGTGTCCTCCGGCAGCGGCAGCTGCAGCCCAAGGACGGTGATGCGACCTCGTTCCGAGAAGGGAAGACCCACATGCCCGATGCCCCAGGCGCTCGAAAGCACGGGCACTTCGTGGTATCGAGCGCTCAGCAAAGACGACCCGGCGAAGGGTGAGGCCGCCGCCCTGTGCCGGTCAAGAATGGAATGAATCTGCTCGGCTGTTGGCATATTGGAGGCGGCCACCGTGTCGTAGCCAAGCACGGCCACCCGCATCTGCCGCATTCCCTTGCCGGGCTCATCGGCGACAGGGATCGAGAAGATCTCATGACCGGCGTACTGCTCCCGCGCGCTCGCGATGGAGCGGAGGTAGTCGGCCAACCTGTGCCCGTCGAAACGTCCCTCGAACACCTCCGAGTAACCGACTGGTCCATTCGGTCCATTCGGATCCCTCATCCGATGAAGCGCGAACGCCACGGCATCCAGATCCCGCTCCGGAACGATCCCGGTCGCGTCGATAAAGTGCTGATACTCCACGCTATGGGTCACAGGGGTTCGGTCGAAGTTGGTTGCCAGGCGCAGCGGCTTTACATTTGCGTAGATGATCGCATCGGACTCCGGCAGCAGGCGCGCCACCTCCGGCGGGGCCTCCTTCCGGAGCACAAAGGCAATCGCAAGCGCGGCAAAGATGGCGAGGATGACCGCCAGGGAAAACGCTGTCCGTCGTTGTCGGGAAGAGAGTTGCGGCAAAGAACCTCGCTGCTGCGAACGTGCGTGTGTCAGGCCGGCCTATCTGCCCTTGCCCAGCTTGATCGCAAAAGTATAGATCTTCCCGGACTCACGTGAGCCCGGCATCCCTGACCGGTTCGGATCTCATCGGGCAAAGGCGTCGTCGCCGAGCGTCTCATTCGGCCCCCCCATGGTGATTCCCGTTGGCGAAGGAGCTTGGGCCTGGCGGCTGCAATCTGGAGCACAGGTATCCATTGCCGCAGCCCGCGCAGCGTGCTAAAGTATGGCTTGCGGCGCACCCTGCGCAGACATATCCGCACGTCCGGGGTGGTCTCAATGGGGCGACACAGGCGCTGTCTGGGCTGGCGTAGCTCAGCTGGTAGAGCATCTGATTTGTAATCAGAGGGTCGGGGGTTCAAATCCCTTCGTCAGCTCCAGTTTCATTCACGCTTGCGTAACTCCGCTGAAACAGAAGTATAGGATTTGGTTGACACTGCCTGACGACCTCTGTCGCGGCCTCCGATCACTCCTTCAAGGGTCTTCCGGGACGTCCTCTCCACGAGGCGAACCGCACTCCTTGAGGCGCCTGACGGATCCAAACAAGAGACTCGTCAAGCAGCCGGGGCACAGGTGGCCGAGCGGTTAATGGCAGCAGACTGTAAATCTGCCACTCTACGAGTTACGGAGGTTCGAATCCTCCCCTGTGCACCACATCTTCGCAGCAGGCTCCAATCGCCGAAGTCTCTCCCGGAGTGCACTCCGGACATCGGCAAACAGGTGGTACGCGTCTTGGATCTAAGCCCGGCTGGCAGCGGACGTCTCGTCATTTCGCTTGCTGTCCTGGCTCTTCTGGCCGCTCTTGCCTGGCTCACGATGGAGCCCGGCCGGTACCGTGCACTCACGTTTGTGCTGCTCGGGTTTTTTGCCTTTCGGATCGCACTCGTGAGGTTGCGTTCACGATAGGATAAGTAAGTTGGAAGTACACAGGCTGGCGTAGCTCAGTGGTAGAGCACTCCCTTGGTAAGGGAGAGGTCGAGAGTTCAAGCCTCTCCGTCAGCTCCAGATTTCAGCTCTCGGCCCTTCGCAATTGAAGACCAACCGAGGGTTAGCAGAGATTTCAGCCTCTGCGCCGTGAGACACAACCGGCGGCCTTGGCCCCGGGTTGTGCGGGAGTAACTCAGTGGTAGAGTCACAGCCTTCCAAGCTGTTGGTCGCGGGTTCGATTCCCGTCTCCCGCTCCAAATTTGAGAGAAGGTAATCCGGGCATCGTCCGCATCCGGCAGGAGAGTTTCGTTGGGCACCACGTATCAACAGGCAATCATCCCCATCGCCGATCCCAACACCTTCGGCGCCGTTCGCGATGCAATCAGCGGATCATTCTCGGCGCCGCGCGTCAGCGACTTTCTGCGAGCGCTTGATCGATCGTCCGTGCGCATTCGCGATTTCGAGACCGTGCTCAGCAAGGGACTCCTCGGGCCGGAGACGTCCGCCCAGTACGCACGGCTTCCAGACGGGGATCAGGGTCAGATCCGCGAGTTCTATCTCGCCTCGCTCGAGAAGATCGACCCGGACCTTCGTAATCGCTTCTTCAAGCTCTACGCGTACTACTGAAGAGCAGAGATCCCACAAACCCACAGAGTTCAGATAAACCGCCGGTATCCCGGCTAGATACGGAGAGTCATCATGGGCAAGGAAAAGTTTGATCGATCCAAACCGCACGTCAACATCGGGACGATTGGTCACATTGATCACGGCAAGACGACGTTGACGGCTGCGATCACGAAGGTGTTGTCGAAGCACAACCCGAAGAACACGTTTCGGTCGTTTGACACGATTGACAACGCCCCTGAGGAGCGTGAGCGCGGAATCACGATTGCGACCTCGCACGTGGAGTATGAGACGCCGAATCGTCACTATGCTCACGTCGACTGCCCGGGTCACGCGGATTACATCAAGAACATGATTACGGGCGCGGCGCAGATGGACGGCGCGATCCTGGTGGTTGCGGCGACCGACGGCCCGATGCCGCAGACCAAGGAGCACGTTCTGCTGGCGCGGCAGGTTGGCGTTCCGTACATCGTGGTGTTTCTGAACAAGTGCGATGCGGTTGAGGACGAGGAGCTGATCGAGCTGGTCGAGATGGAGGTCCGCGAGCTGTTGTCGAAGTATGACTACCCGGGCGACGACACCCCGATCATCCGCGGATCGGCCCTTGGCGCGCTCAATGGCGAAGCCCAGTGGGAGGCCAAGATCGACGAGCTGATGGCGGCGGTGGACAAGTATGTCCCGCAGCCGGAGCGTGCGGTGGATCTTCCGTTCCTGATGCCGATCGAGGATATCTTCTCGATCTCGGGTCGTGGAACGGTGGTGACGGGCCGTATCGAGCGGGGCAAGATCAAGGTTGGCGAGGCGTGCTCGATCGTCGGCTTCCGCGACACCCAGCAGACGACCTGCACGGGCGTCGAGATGTTCAAGAAGCAGCTGGACGAGGGTCTGGCCGGGGATAATGCGGGCCTGCTGCTGCGCGGTATCGCGAAGGAAGATGTGGAGCGCGGCATGGTTCTGGCGAAGCCGGGATCGATCACGCCGCACACCCAGTTCAAGGGCGAGATCTATGTTCTGTCGAAGGAGGAGGGTGGCCGGCATACGCCGTTCTTCAACGGCTACCGCCCGCAGTTCTACTTCCGCACCACGGACGTGACCGGATCGGCGAAGCTGCCGGAGGGCACCGAGATGGTGATGCCGGGCGATAACATCTCGCTCGAGATCACGCTGGGAACGCCGGTTGCCATGGAAAAGGGTCTGCGCTTCGCCATCCGCGAGGGTGGACGGACAGTTGGAGCAGGAACCATCTCCGAGATCATCAAGTAAACGGAGTCATATAACTTGAGGCTCCTGGCTGGAGTTGTCCGATCCGGTCAGGAGCCTTCGTTACCAAAGCAAACCCCGGGCATCTGGCCTTCGGGGTAAAATCATTTAGGATAAAAAGATGCGCGAAATCGTCACACTCCAGTGCCCGACCTGTAAGAACCGGAACTACTCGACCACCAAGAACAAGAAGACCACCACCGGTCGGCTCGAGTTCTCGAAGTTCTGCAACACGTGCCGGAAACACACCGATCACAAAGAGACCAAGTAACACCGGTCAGTGAGGTTGGGCCTTTGCCCCGCCTCAATACAGGGGCGTAAGCTCAACGGTTAAACTGTCGGTCTCCAAAACCGAACTTCTCGGTTCGAATCCGAGCGCCCCTGCCATCACTTCAGAAAAAGGCTCTACAAGGTATTGATCAGTCGCACGCTAGTTCAGATCAGAAGGTAAGAACGTCATGGCAAAAGCAATCGTGGCAACAACTCCGGACGTCACACCGGCCTGGAAGTCGCAGCCAGCCCGTCTCAACAGCTTCCTTACGGATGTGCGCAGTGAGATGCGCAAGGTTATTACCCCCTCCCGCGATGAGGTGCGATCGACAACCACTATCGTGATTGCCACAGTGTTCATCTTTGCCGCTTACTTCTGGATAGTCGACTCGGCAATGGACGGCATCATCAGGTTCGTTCTGGATAAGCTCGCCAGGCACTAGAAGCAACCAAGGCTGAGCGGAAAGAAATAGACGATGCACGAAGAAGGCGTAATTATGGCCGAAGAAGCACAAAATCCGGAAGAGCAGAATCCTGCGGCCCTCAAACCAAGCGGAGATGCCGTTTCCGACGGAGCCGTTGAAGGCTCGGAGCAGCTCGCGCCTCCCGTCAATCAGAACTTCAAGTGGTACATCATCCACGCCTACTCCGGCTTTGAACGAAAGGTTCGCGAGTCGCTGGAGAGCCGTATCCGCGCCTTCGGCCTTGAGAACCGTATCGGCCGGATCATGATTCCCACTGAACCCGTAACCGAACTCCGGAACGGGAAGAAGTACACCACGGAGCGCGTCTTTCTTCCAGGGTACGTGCTCGTCGAAATGGAACTTGATAATGACCTCTGGCATGTGATCAAGAACACGCCCCGTGTTACCGGGTTTCTTGGCACAGGCGACAATCCTGTTGCTCTTTCCGAACAGGAGGTGAGCTCCATCCTGTTCCGCAGCGATGCGAACAAGGACAAGCCGACACTCAAGATCAAGTTCGCCAAAGGCGAGCAGGTCCGAATCAATGAAGGTCCCTTCGCCAACTTCACGGGTACCGTCGACGACATCAACGAGGATCGCGAGACCCTCAAGGTCATGGTCTCGATCTTTGGCCGTTCCACTCCGGTGGAGATCGAGTTCTCCAAGGTTGACAAGGTGGTTGAGTAAGCCCAAGCCCTTAGCTACGCATAGGGGCGTGCAAAGATTTACAGCAACTGCAAACACAATTTCCGAAGCAGCCGGCCTAAACGCCTGAGCCGCTCGAAGCACAGAAAAGGAAGCATCCATGGCACCGAAGAAGATCAACGGATACGTCAAACTTCAGATTACGGCCGGCAAGGCCACTCCTGCACCTCCCGTGGGCCCAGCGCTCGGTCAGGCGCAGGTCAACATCATGGAGTTCTGCAAGCAGTTCAACGAACGGACCAAGGGCCCAGATATCGCGGGTCTCACCATACCCGTGGTTATTACGGTATACGGGGATCGTACCTTCTCCTTCATCACCAAGACGCCACCGGCTCCGGTGCTCCTGCTCAAGGCCGCGGGCATTCCCAAGGGCTCGGGCACTCCGAACAAGGAAAAGCTGGGTAAGGTGACAGAGAAGCAGATCATGGAGATAGCGACGCAAAAGCTGCCCGACATGAACGCTGCTTCCGTTGAGGCTGCTGCCAAGACCATTCGTGGCACTGCGCGTTCGATGGGTATCGAGGTCGTAGCCTAAGCGGACCCGCGCTGTCTCAGGGCGAAGAAGCGCAGCCTTCTAGCTGCGCTTCTCCTCTCGGCTCTGCCGCATGCAACTCTGTACCTAGGTCCTCGACCACCTACCCGAAGAGTAGCTGCTGCCGCTGCGTGCTCACCGCGCTCTGCGGGCCCCTTCTGGTTGATCCCACATCACGCGTCAACAGCGCATCCGTCGATCGTTCCGCGATCCGGTGCTTTCTGCATGCCCGCTGGACCATCCCAGCCAGACGTTCCCGGTAAGGCCGCGCGGCGAAGTCTGCCGTTGCAAACCGCTCAGCATACTCCGCCTCCAGGGCGGGGAAGTGCTCACGAACGAAGCTCAGATAAGTAGGACGTGAGCACGACTTCAAAAAGAGCGGCTGGGCGGCAAAGAAGCTCGCTCCTGCCTCAGCAGAACGCGCGGCCATGCTGTCGATCGCGACCTCTGTGTCCGTAAGTCCCGGTAGAAGCGGTGAGCACAAGACGCCTGTGCAGATACCGGCTTTTCGCAGGCGTCGGACGGCGCTGAACCGCAGGTCTGGTCTGGGCGCCCGCGGCTCCAATTTTCGCGCCAACTCGGCGTTAGCCGTGGTAATCGTCAGGTGCACGACAAGGGTGTTCTTCCTGGCAATCTCCGTTAGGAGATCTACATCGCGCTCAATGAGTTGAGACTTCGTGACGATGCCCAGTCGAAACCCTTCCTTGCGCGCAAATACCTCCAGCAGACTGCGCGTCACCATCGCCCGCCGCTCGATCGGCTGGTAAGGATCGGTTGCCGTTCCGAGAGCAATCTCCTCTGCAGGATCGATTTTTCGTAACTCCTGTTCCAGCAGCCAGGCCGCATTCTTCTTCAGGAAGATCAGCTTCTCGAAGTTGTCCGGTCGTGTCAGGCCTGCACGTCGGTTTATATCGATTTCAGCCGGGAGATCCGGGCCGTGAGTACCGGGATGCTGATCGCCGGGCGGGCGGGCGGCCAAGAACTCGTGAGTGTATCGCGCATAGCAGTACTTGCAGCCGAACTCGCACCCGCGGTACGGGTTTATCCCGTATGCGAGCGACAGCTGGCGCTTCGATATCGATCGATTCAGGATGCTGCGTGCCTCGATCGATCGAAACTCCACCTCATAACCGCTCTCGATGTATTCGGCGTCGGCCGCAAGCTTCGCCAAGCCACGAGGTTCCGGTGCCAGGATCGGGAAGAGTGTGCTGATACTTTGGAGATCGCTCATGTTCGCCTTATGTTCGCTATTGAGTATAGCTCTCACTGTAGGGGTCGCACAATGAGCAGTTGGTGTGTCCCTGTGTACGACTCGCAGCAGGGTGGTCGGATATGGAGAGCTTGCAATCTTGGGTATTTTCTGGCATACTTCGAAGGTTGTCTCAAGTCCCTTGAGACCCGTCGCGACCACGCCCGCACAGTTCATCGTCCGAGGGGTGGAAGACAAGGAAAACAATGTCACGAAAGATATCGAAGAATTTGACAAAGGCGCGTGCGCTCGTTGAGCCACGTCCCTATACGCTTACAGATGCAGTTCCGCTGCTTCAGAAGGCCAAGTACGCGAAGTTCGATGAAACGGTCGATCTAACACTGCGTCTGGGCGTCGATCCGAAACATGCCGATCAGATGGTCCGCGGAACCGTTGTTCTACCACATGGTCTTGGCAAGTCAAAGACGGTGGCCGTTATCGCCTCGGGAGACAAGATTCGTGACGCCGAAGCCGCAGGTGCGGAGTTCTTCGGCGGCGAAGAATTAGTAGAGCGGATTCAGAAGGAAGGTTGGACCGCCTTCGACGCCCTGATTGCAACTCCAGACATGATGAAGTCGGTCGGTCGCCTCGGAAAGGTTCTCGGACCCCGCGGTCTGATGCCAAACCCGAAGACGGGCACGGTAACGACAGACGTCGCCGCTGCCATTCGGGAGATCAAGGCCGGAAAGGTCGAGTTCCGCACCGACAAGACTGCGCTGGTTCACGTTCCCGTGGGGAAGCTTTCATTTGAGCCCCAGAAGCTCGTAGATAACGCGATGACCATCATCTCATCCGTGGTTAAGGCAAAACCATCGGCCGCAAAAGGCAAATACATCAGGGGCATCACCCTAAGTTCGAGCATGGGTCCTGGCATTCAGCTGGACTTTGCCGCAGCGGAGCAAGCCGGCAAGGCATAGAACACCTTCCGTCTGACACGGGGTGCGGCAGAACTCTTGTCGCCCGGGTCATACGCATTAGATTTGCGCGATTGATCGCGCCACGCACTTCGCCGGCAGCATCCGGTCGGCACCAAAGGTTAGGCGTCCATGGCACTGAGCAGAAGCAAAAAATCGGAGAACGTCCAGAAGCTCGCCGCAGAACTCGAGACTTCGACATCCGCTATCGTCGGCACTTTCACGGGTCTTACCGCTTCGAAGGACTTTGATCTTCGCAAGGCCATTCGTGGCGCAGGCGGCAACTACCACGTTGTCAAGAACAAGCTTGCTGCGCGTGCGGCCCAGGGAAGCAGGATTGAGGCGGCGCTTCAGGGTCTTAAGGGCGTTTCGTCGGTTGCGTACACCTCCGGCGATCCCGTGGCACTCGCGAAGGCGCTGTCCACATGGGTCAAGGACAACGCAGAGTTCACCTTCAAGCTCGGCATCATCGACGGCAAGGTAATCTCCGTCGAGGAGATCGGCGCGCTCGCGACCATGCCCGGCAAGGAAGAGCTCTTCTCGAAGCTGCTCTTCCTTATCAACTCGCCCGCGCAGCGTTTGGCCACGGTCATCAATGCGACCGGCCGGGATCTCGCCGTCGTCATCAACCAGGCTGTTGAGAAGGAAAAGTTTGCGGGTGCGGCAGCGGCGACCTCGACAATCGATGCCGACGTGGCTAAACCCTCGGCGGAGGCTGCAGCGTCAACGCCCGCGGGCGAAGGTCAGCTGGTGGCCGAAGCTCACTCGATCGAGTCGCCTACGCCTGAGCAGCAAATCGCAGACAACCCGGCCTCCGAGGCTGACCCGGTCGCCACCGGCGAGCCGGCACAGCCTGAGAATGGCACTGCTTCCCAGGCTGGCGAAGCTGCTACGACGGATCCCGTCGAGGGCTAAACACAAGTTTCGCTCCGTCTCCTTCGGGTGCGCCAGTCTGGGCGCAGCGGAAACCCGGAGATAGCCGGAGCAGTCGAGGTGCCACCGTCGGGCCTTGAGCAAGATGCAACACAAAGTTCAGATTTGATATTGGAGAAATGAAATGGCAGACATTCAGCAGTTGGAAGATCAGATCGTTAGCCTCAGCCTGCTCGAAGCATCGGCTCTGGTCAAGAAGCTCGAAGAGCGCCTCGGCGTCTCCGCCGCTGCAGCCGTAGCTGCGGCCCCAGCCGGTGGTGGCGCAGCCGCCGCCGCTCCGGTGGAAGAGAAGACTGAGTTCACCGTCATCCTTAAGGATGCGGGCGCGAACAAGATTAACACCATCAAGGCTGTACGCGAAGTCACGGCCCTTGGCTTGAAGGAAGCGAAGGATCTGGTCGATGGAGCTCCGAAGCCCTTGAAGGAGAACATCTCGAAGGAAGATGCAGCTGCCATCGCGAAGAAGTTCGACGGCGTCGCGACTGTAGAGATCAAGTAGTTACCCGTAGCTTGCGCGCCGGGGCGGAACGCGTTATCCTCTCTATATGAGGTGCTCGTTTCGCCCCGGCGTGTCTGCCGTGCGAACGGTAGTTCAGTCGACATCTGCAGTAATCCGGCTCATCCTGCGCTTGACAGGCTACGGAGCCGGCCACTTTGCAAGCAAGCGGCAGATTGCAAGGTGCAACCAGGCTTCACCAGCGGCAGCAACTTTGGGGCACGGCGAGTCCCAAATGGCGGCAGGTATTTACACCAACAAGATCGAAATAGTGCACAAGTCGAACTATGCGCTCGCGGGACGTGCTGTCCCCTCGAGCGCTTTGCCGTCTTAACCTTTAAGACGTTTGCCCCCACTTATTTTGGGGCTCCTGAGATGGCCACGCAGAATGCTTCGCGGGCACCCAGAAAGATCTGATCCTCATCGTTTTTCCTGCCCGAGGCTCTCTGGCAGTCAAACTCTGCGCATCGGCTCCCTGTATCGAGGGTAGGGTACCGACTCAAGCTTCAATGCGCAACAGAAATAAAGCGGGGACCGCTACCAGTCCTTGCCCTTTCCGCAGCAGCAATCAGCATTCAGATGCGGGTTGCTATAAGCGGGAGGCCTCGAAGGTTCAAAGTCTCAGGAGAGAGCATGTCCACAGAAATGCGCGCGATCCGCAGCCGTCTTGATTTCTCAAAGATCCCCACATCCATTCAGATCCCCAATCTCATCGAGGTACAGCGCCGTTCGTACGAGCGCTTCCTGCAGATGGATAAGCTCCCGCAGGAGCGAGAGGATAACGGCCTTCAGTCCGTCTTTACCTCCGTATTCCCCATCACGGACTTCCGCAACGTCTCCGAACTCGAGTTCGTCGATTTCTCGATAGGCAACTGGGAGTGCAAGTGCGGCTACCTCAAGGGACTGAACCATCTCCGCACCGCGTGCTCGAACTGCGGTCACATGGTCATCACGGACCCCTTCCATCCCGGCGACGTCCTTTGTAACTTCTGCGGAACCTATAACAAGAACACCCCCGACTTCTGCACCAAGTGCGGCGATCCCGTCGGCCTGCAGCTGAAGTATGACCAGGCCGAGTGCGAAGAGCGAGGCATGACCTACTCCGCTCCGCTCAAGGTAACTATCCGCCTGAAGATCTACGATAAGGACCCCGAAACCGGCGTCAAGAGCCTCCGCGACATGAAGGAGCAGGAGGTCTTCTTTGGCGACATCCCGCTGATGTCCGAGAACGGCACCTTTATCGTCAACGGTACTGAGCGCGTCATCGTATCGCAGCTCCATCGCTCGCCCGGCGTATTCTTCGAGACCGCCAACAACCGTACCTACTTCCTGGGCAAGATCATCCCGTACCGCGGCAGCTGGGTCGAGTTCGAGTACGACCAGAAGAACACCCTCTACGTCCGCATCGATCGCAAGCGCAAGTTCCTCGGAACCATCTTCCTCCGCGCGCTCGGGCTGCGCACCGACGAGGAGATCCTCAAGACGTTCTACACGATCGACACCATCCAGGTGAAGGATGGCAAGCTGCAATGGAACGTCGCCGCGGAGAACACTCTGACGCACCTCCAGGGCACCCGCCCCGCCGTGGCCATCACCGCCAAGGGCGAGGAGATCGCGCCTGCAACCCGCAAGATCTCCCCCAATACGCTGCGTACACTTCGCAACCACAAGATTGAGTCAGTAGAAGTGGAGACCAGCGAGTTCGACGGCGCGATGACGGCGTCCGATGTGGTGGATCTCACCACCGGCGAACTCCTGTACGAGGCCAACCAGGAGCTCTCCGCCGACAAGCTCCACAAGATCCTCCAGTCAGGCGTCTCCAGCTTTGAGGTCTTCTTTCCTGAGCGCGACGATGTCGGCAACATCATCACGAACACCCTCCGCCGCGACTCCGTGCGCAAGCCCGAAGAAGCGCTTATCGAGATCTACCGCAAGCTGCGTCCGGGCGACCCACCGACGCTGGACACCGCCACCGCGCTCTTCGAGGGCATGTTCTTCGATCCGCGCAAGTACGACTTCTCCCGCGTTGGCCGCCTGAAGTTCAACATCAAGCTGTACGAGGATCAGAGCCCCGATCACCTCGATCGCCGCACCCTGACGCCCGAGGACTTCTACGGCACCATCCGCTACCTGCTCAAGCTGCGGAAGAACATCGGCATGGTCGATGACATCGATCACCTCGGCAACCGTCGCGTTCGCGCCGTCGGTGAGCTCATGGAGAACCAGTTCCGCATCGGTCTGGTTCGCATGGAGCGCGCCATCAAGGAAAAGATGTCGGTTTACCAGGAGATGTCGACGGCCATGCCGCACGACCTCATCAACGCCAAGCCCGTCATGGCCGCGATCCGCGAGTTCTTCGGCTCCTCCCAGCTGTCGCAGTTCATGGATCAGACCAACCCGCTGTCGGAGATCACCCACAAGCGCCGTCTCTCCGCCCTCGGACCTGGTGGTCTATCCCGTGAGCGCGCCGGTTTTGAAGTCCGCGACGTGCACCCCACCCACTACGGCCGTATCTGCCCGATTGAGACGCCGGAAGGCCCGAATATCGGTCTCATCAGCTCGCTCTCCTGCTTCGCGCGTATCAACGAGTACGGCTTTATCGAGAGCCCGTACCGTCGCGTGAAGGACGGCACCGTGCTCGACTTCGTCGCCGTCTCGAACGCCGGAGAGTCCGGTCTTCGTCAGGGCGACTACCTTGAGAAAGGCGAGGCCCGCAAGCTGGCCGAGCAGCTCAAAAAGGACAAGAAGCGTCCCATGGAGCTCGTTCCGTTCTCCTTCTACCTTTCCGCGTGGGAAGAAGACCGGCACACCATCGCGCAGGCCAACATCGACCTCGACGAAAACCTCAATATCACAGAGGACCTCGTCAACGCTCGCCGCCAAGGCAACTTCGTCCTCGTCAACAAGGCCGAGGTGGACTATGTCGACGTCTCTCCAAAGCAACTCGTGTCGGTCGCCGCATCCCTCGTCCCGTTCCTGGAGCACGATGACGCCAATCGCGCGCTCATGGGTGCGAACATGCAACGGCAGTCCGTCCCTCTGCTCGTCGCCGAAGCTCCCTTCGTCGGCACCGGCATGGAAGGCGTCACCGCCCGCGACTCCGGCGCGGTCATCCTCGCCAAGCGCAACGGCATCATCGATTCCGTCGACTCCGAGCGCATCATCGTCCGGGTCGAAGGCGAGCATCACCCCACGCAGCTCTCGCGTGAGGTCGGCTCCGACATCTACCAGCTCACGAAGTTCAAGCGCTCCAACCAAAACACCTGCATCAACCAGAAGCCGATCGTCCGCAAGGGCGACCGTGTCCTCAAGGGGCAGGTGATCGCGGACGGTCCATGCACGGAGCAGGGCGAGCTCGGTCTCGGCCGCAACGTTCTGGTCGCCTTCATGCCATGGCGCGGCTATAACTTCGAGGACGCGATCCTCATCTCGGAGAAGCTGGTCCGCGAGGACTACTACACCTCGATCCACATCGAGGAGTTCGAGATCGAAGCCCGCGACACCAAGCTTGGACCGGAAGAGATCACGCGCGATATCCCCAACGTCTCAGAGCACGCTCTGCGTGACCTCGACGAGTCGGGGATCATCCGCATCGGCGCCAAGATCGGTCATAACGACATCCTCGTCGGCAAGGTCACGCCCAAGGGCGAGACCCAGCTCACTCCCGAAGAGAAGCTCCTCCGCGCCATCTTCGGCGAAAAGGCGGGCGACGTTCGCGACGCTTCGCTGACGTGCCCTCCGGGAATCGAAGGCACAGTGGTCGACGTCCGCATCTTCTCCCGCAAGGGACAGGAGAAGGACGAGCGCGCCAAGCAGATCGAGCAGGAGCAAGTCGAGAAGCTCGAGCGCAACCTCGCCGATGAGATTCGCATTCTCACCGACGAGCGCCTCAAGCGCCTCGAAGCCATCCTGGGTGCCAAGGAAGTTCTGGCAGACTTGCACGACGAGCGCACCAACAAGAAGCTGCTGTCGAAGGGTGACCTCCTCGACCGCGACACCATCGAGCTCATATCCACCCGTAATCTCAAGCGCATCCGCTACGCCGACAAGGACCCACGCGTCAACGAGCAGATCGATGAGATTGAAGAGATGACCTCGCGGCAGATCGATGTTCTCCGCAAGATCACCAACGAGAAGATCGGCAAGATGCAGAAGGGCGACGAGCTTTCGCCCGGCGTCATCAAGATGGTCAAGGTCTACATCGCCATGAAGCGCAAGCTCTCAGTCGGCGATAAGATGGCCGGCCGCCACGGTAACAAGGGCGTCATTGCCCGGATTC
This sequence comes from uncultured Acidobacteriaceae bacterium, assembly GCA_963719405.1. Lineage (GTDB taxonomy): Bacteria > Acidobacteriota > Terriglobia > Terriglobales > Acidobacteriaceae > Edaphobacter. Next base: position 1,223,042 of record OY970381.1, on the reverse strand, counting down.
TGCCGGAAGAGGATATGCCCTACCTCCCCGATGGAACCCCGGTCGAAATCGTTCTCAACCCGCTCGGCGTCCCCTCCCGTATGAACGTCGGTCAGATCCTCGAGACGCACCTGGGTTGGGCTGCGCACGAGCTCGGCAAGCAGGTCGCCGAGATCGCCGCCACTCACACCGACGCCAACGAGGTTCGCGAGCTCTTCAAGGCACGCTTCGCCAACACCGCCGCTCTCAACCAGCTTCTTGACCTCGACGACGAGCAGACGATGCGTGTCGCCGCAGGCATGAAGCGCGGCATCTGGTTCGGCACGGCTGTCTTTGACGGCGCTCGCGAGACGGAGATCAAGGCGCTTCTCAAGGCCGCGGGTCTTCCCAGCTCCGGCAAGACGCAGCTTGTGGATGGCATGCTCGGCGAGATGTTCGAGCAGCCCGCTACCGTGGGCTACATCTACATGCTGAAGCTCTCGCATCTTGTCGACGACAAGATCCACGCTCGCTCCATCGGACCGTACTCGCTCATCACCCAGCAGCCGCTCGGTGGAAAGGCACAGTTCGGCGGACAGCGCTTTGGAGAGATGGAAGTGTGGGCGCTCGAAGCATACGGCGCCGCCTACATCCTGCAGGAGCTCCTGACCGCCAAGTCCGACGACGTCTTCGGCCGTACCAAGATCTACGAAGCGATCGTCAAGGGCGAGGCAGCCATCGAGCCCGGCGTCCCCGAGTCGTTCAACGTACTTATCCGCGAGCTGCAGTCGCTCTGCCTTGACGTCGAGCTGATCAAACAGGCCGATGGCAAGAAGGTGCCGCTGCCGGAGATCGCGGCAGCCGACTAAGCACAACAGGGAAGTGGAGGCTTGCCAACGAACCGCAAGCCTCCACCTCTGAACAGATTTGAGCAGCACCACAATCGAAGACAAGCACCTGGCAACAGAACCGACGGCATCGCGATGCGCCGAGAGTCACCGCGAGACAGCATCAGCAACAGCAGCCCGCACGCTGCACACACCGGAGACGCAAAACATATGTTCCGCTCCAGCCCATTCGAACTCACCGGCCCTATCGCAGACTTTGACGCGATCAAGATTCAGCTCGCCAGCCCCGAGAAGATCCGCTCCTGGTCCCACGGCGAAGTCACCAAGCCCGAGACCATCAACTACCGCACCTTCAAGCCAGAACGCGACGGCCTCTTCTGCGCCCGCATCTTCGGACCCATCACCGACTGGGAGTGCCTCTGCGGCAAGTACAAGCGCATGAAGCATCGCGGCGTCATCTGCGATAAATGCGGCGTCGAAGTCACCCTGTCCAAGGTCCGCCGCGAGCGTCTTGGTCACATCGAGCTCGCCAGCCCCTGCTCGCACGTCTGGTTCTTCAAGGGCCTGCCGTCGCGCATCGGCCACCTCCTCGACATCTCGCTCCGCGAGCTCGAGGCCGTCCTCTACTTCGAGTCCTACGTCGTCGTAGATCCAGGCGAAGCGCCGGTCAAAGAGCGCGAGGTCATCAAGGACGAGAACCGCTTCCGCGAGCTCGACACCCAGTACCGCGTCTCCGGCTTCAAGGCCATGATGGGCGCAGAGGCCATCAAGGAGCTGCTCAAGCGCGTCGAGATCACCGAGCTTTCGATCGAGCTGCGCGAGCGCATGAAGACCGAAACCTCGCTCCAGAAAAAGCTCAAGTACTCCAAGCGCCTCAAGATCGTCGAGGCCTTCCGCAAGTCCGACAACCTCCCGCAGTGGATGATCCTCGACGTGATCCCCGTGATCCCGCCCGAACTCCGTCCGCTCGTTCCGCTCGACGGCGGCCGCTTCGCCACCTCCGATCTCAACGACCTCTACCGTCGTGTGATCAACCGCAACAACCGCCTCAAGAAGCTCATGGACCTCCATGCGCCTGAGGTCATCGTCCGCAACGAGAAGCGCATGCTCCAGGAGGCCGTCGACGCTCTGTTCGACAACGGCCGTCGTGGCCGCGTCCTCCGTGGCGCCAACAACCGTCCGCTCAAGTCGCTCTCCGACACCCTCAAGGGCAAGCAGGGCCGCTTCCGGCAGAACCTCCTCGGCAAGCGCGTCGACTACTCCGGACGTTCGGTCATCGTCGTCGGCCCTGAGCTCAAGCTGCACCAGTGCGGTCTTCCCAAGAAGATGGCGCTCGAGCTCTTCAAGCCCTTCATCTACCATCGCCTCGAGCAGACCGGCCACTGCACCACCATCAAGCAGGCCAAAGAGCTCGTCGAGATGCAGGAGCCGATCGTCTGGGACATCCTCGAAGAGGTCATCAAGGATCACCCCGTCCTGCTCAACCGCGCACCCACGCTCCATCGCCTCGGCATCCAGGCCTTTGAGCCCGTGCTCGTCGAAGGCAAAGCCATCAAGATCCACCCGCTCGTCTGCACCGCCTTCAACGCGGACTTCGACGGCGATCAGATGGCCGTGCACATCCCCCTCAGCCCCGAGGCGCAGATCGAGGCCTCAGTCCTCATGCTCGCCTCGCACAACATCCTCTCGCCCGCCTCAGGCCAGCCGATCACGGTCCCCACACAGGATCTCGTCCTCGGCATCTACTACCTCACCAAGGCCAAGGTGAACGCGAAGGGTGAAGGCCGTGTCTTCGCCAACATCGAAGAGGTCCTTATGGCCCTCGAGGCGAAGCAGGTTGAGACCCTTACCCCGATCCGTCTGCGCTACACCGGTCCTGTCCTCGACATGACCACCGCGTACGACGATCAGGACCTCACCCACACTGAGCCGGTCGAGTTCAACAAGCAGTTCATCAACACCACCGTCGGTCGCGCCATCCTCAACGACGCCCTCCCCGATGGCATGCCGTACGTCAACGGTCTGCTCAAGAAGAAGGGCATGGGGCAGCTGATCAACTACTGCTATCTCAACCTCGGTCTCGAAGTCACCGTCAAGACCCTCGACCGTATCAAGGATCTAGGCTTCTTCTATGCCACCCGCTCCGGCCTCTCCGTCGGTCTGGACGACATGGTCATCCCGGACTCCAAGTACACCGTCGTTCACGAAGCTGAGAAGCAGGTCATCGCCGTGCAGCAGCAGTACCTCGACGGCGCCATCACCAACGGCGAGCGCAACAACAAGGTCATCCAGATGTGGTCCGGCGTCACCGAGCGCGTCGCCGACGAGATGTTCAACAACATGAAGCGCGCGGACAAAGAGGGAGCCATGAACCCGATCTATCTCATGGCCGACTCCGGAGCCCGCGGCTCCAAGCAGCAGATCCGTCAGCTCTCCGGTATGCGCGGCCTCATGGCCAAGCCCTCCGGAGAAATCATCGAAACCCCCATCACGGCCAACTTTCGTGAAGGTCTCACCGTGCTCCAGTACTTCATCTCCACGCACGGTGCCCGCAAGGGTCTCGCTGATACCGCGCTCAAGACGGCCGACTCCGGCTATCTCACACGTCGTCTCGTCGACGTCGCCCAGGACGTGATCATCTCCGAGCACGACTGCGGCACCGTCGAAGGTATCTACGTCATGCCGATCATCGAAGCCGGCGAGACCATCGAGCCCCTTCGCGACCGCATCATCGGCCGCGTCTCGCTCGAAAAGCTCAAGGACTTCGAAGGCAAGGTCATCGTCGATATCAACCAGGAGATCGACGAGGATCGCGCGTCCGCCGTTCAGGCCGCAGGCATCGAGCGCGTCAAGATCCGTTCGGTCCTCACCTGCGAGTCCAAGCGCGGTTGCTGCATCCTCTGCTATGGCCGAAACCTCGGCTCCGGCAAGATGGTCGAGATGGGCGAAGCCGTCGGCGTCATCGCGGCGCAGTCCATCGGAGAGCCCGGCACCCAGCTCACCATGCGTACCTTCCACATCGGAGGAACCGCATCGCGTGTGCACGACGCCTCGCATCTCGAGGCCAAGAATGCCGGCTCCGTGCGCTTCATCAACCTCGTCACCGTCCGCAACAAGGATGGCGGCCTGGTCGCGATGAACCGCAACGGCTCCATCGCCATCATCGACGATAAGGGTCGCGAGAAAGAGCGCTACGCCATCGTCTACGGCGCCAAGCTCAAGGTCGAAGACGGCCAGGAGGTCAAGCTCGGCGACACCCTCGGCGAGTGGGATCCCTACACCTTCTCCCTCCTCACCGAAATCGCCGGCACCGTCCAGTTCAAGGACCTGCAGGAAGGCGTCACCCTCAACGAAGAGGTGGACGAGGTCACCGGCCTCTCCCGTCTCGTCGTCGCGGACTCGCCCGATGAGAAGCGTCAGCCCACCATCATCATCAAGTCCGCCCAGGGCAACAAGCGCTACCTCATGCCCTCACGCGCCCACCTCATGATCGCCGACGGCGACGAGCTCTCCCCCGGAGACATCCTTGCCAAGATCCCGCGCGAAACCACGCGCACCAAGGACATCACCGGCGGTCTGCCACGCGTCGTCGAGCTCTTCGAGGCGCGCAAGCCACGCGACCCGGCAATCATCAGCAAAATCGATGGTGTCGTTCGCTTCGGTGAGGTCTCCAAGGGTCAGCGCAAAGTCTACGTCACCGCCGACAACGGTCAGGAAGAGGAGTACTCTGTCCCCCGCGGCGTCTACGTCAACGTGCAGGAAGGCGAGCGGCTGCGAGCAGGCGATCCTCTCATCGACGGACCGAGAAATCCCCACGATATTCTCGAAGTTCTCGGTGAGCGCGCTCTCCAGCAGTACCTCGTCAACGAGATCCAGGAGGTCTACAGACTCCAGGGCGTCACCATCTCGGATAAGCACATCGAAACCATCGTTCGGCAGATGCTGCGCTGGGTCAAGATCGAAGAGGTCGGCGATACCGGCTTCCTCGTCGATCAGCAGACCGATCGCTTCCGCTTCAACGCCGAAAACCAGAAGACGCTGATGGAAGGTGGACGCCCGGCAATCGGTCGCTCGCTCCTCCTCGGCATCACCAAGGCCTCGCTCTCGACCGACAGCTTCATCTCGGCCGCCAGCTTCCAGGAGACCACACGCGTGCTCACCGAAGCCAGCATCAACGGCTCCATTGACACGCTGCGTGGCCTCAAGGAAAACGTCATCGTCGGCCGCCTGATCCCCGCCGGAACCGGAATGGAATACTACCGCAACGTCGCCCTCTCCCCAGAGCTCGAAGAAGCGGCAGCCCAGGTTCAGCAGGAGGTCACCGCAGCCATCGAAGCCGAAGAGCGCGAGCTCGAACAGATGCGCATGGAAGGCGAACAGGAAGAACTGGCCGCCAGCGAGTAAGCATTGCATGCAGCCAACGCGCTCACGCGCACAACACTGAACATCAGTAGCAAACAAAGGGCGGACTCGGAAGAGTCCGCCCTTTATTTGTTAGCCTGCCTTGCCCGACTGTTTATTATTCTTCCACAAATGACCTGCTCGCCCCTGTTCTGAGATTACCTTCAAGGTGATCTGAAGGTATGCTCGTAAAACTCGTCTCGCCTCTGAAGGGCTCAAGCTTTGCGAGACGCGTTCCATCAGATTCGGCCTCCAATCATGCTCCGGCTTGATCGGGTGACGATAGACGGACTGCAAAATCTCCCAATCTGATCTCACCTCTTCGGGAACATCGTTGCCTGGCATGCACGAGAACCCTTTCAGAATCCCGTGTACGCGATCCTGAAGACTGCTTCGACCCTTTGGAGCAAGCAGGATGCCTTCCAGCTGTCCGTCCAGCACAATCCTACGGTGTAGATCTCTCGAGCTAATCATGTAGTCTCCCCCAGTGAAGCATTAGACGGTAGTTCGATCTCGAACTTGCCTCCTGTGTGAGTGAATTGCACCGGAGGTCTTGCACGTGGGACGAGCTCTCGATCACTCGTAATACTCGACCCAGAACCGGGTGAAATCTGACGGGCCGCTACTATGATGTCAACTTCTACATGGCAAGAAGCGCATCGAAGGCTCCGCTACCACCTCGCGTCTAAGCGGTCGCTGCAGCTGATGTTAGGACATAGCCGGTGCCTGATACCCTGCGGCACCCGCCTTCTTCATCGCCTCCATCCCATCCTCAACCGAAAGCAGGGTCGTCGTTTTCACACTCTTACACGCGCCTCCCGCGGCAATCGCCACGGCAAACGCAGCCGCGCTGACATTGTCGGGCATTTGCAACAGCAGCACCGTGTCATAGTCCCCAAACGACATCCAGCCCGAATCCACCTTGCCACCCAGCTTCTCTACTGCCTTCGACACCACCGCAATGCGATTCTGCGGGCTCTTGACTAGGCTCGCCCAGGCCTCGGGCGTATACGCGACCTGCACCAAAAACTGAGTCATTTGGAGTGTCCTTCCGATCGACTGAGATGTATTTGGCCCGGATCTGAACCGCTCAACGTGGCAGCGGAAAGGTACACCGTGCAACGTTCAATGGCAAGCTTCCCATCAGCGCTGTATCTCTGACCCGACATGCCTGTACAAACCGCAATCGCGCTTCAGGCCTCGCTCCTCTGGAGGCCGACAGCAAGGAACACCTAGGGCTTCTTCGCCTGCGCCGCCGCAGCTGCCTTCTCCGTCTCCGCAACAGCTCTCCGGAATTCGGCGACCGCTGGAACATCATGCGGGCGCAGCCCATCCGGTCGAACCCATCGCCATGCTGGAGCCCCATCCAGCGGACGCGTTACCCCACCCTGGAACACCGAAAACTCATCGTCGATCCGGCCGATCTCCGCCTGCGGATGCGCTTCCGAACCCATCCCATCCTGCGAGCCCATTGGCGCCCTCGATCCCGAAAGCGGTGGCTGCTGGCCATGCTGGCCGCCGATCCCGACACCGTCGTTCGTCGGGTTGATCGCTCCCGCCCGATCATTCTGCCGTGGATCGCTGATCGTAGCCTCCGCCGCCCGTCCATGTCCTCGCCGGATCACGATCAGGAGATCGGCCTGTTCGGACCCCATCACCGTCTCGTACCTGCCCCACTGCGCCAGCGCCGCTTCAACATCCTTCTGTGCCACCTGGTTCGCCCGCGGATCTTCCACAGAGACGCCGGCACCCGGGTCCACCAGCACTGCAACGGTATGCGCCGAAAGTACATAGGGCGGCAGCATCACTTTATCTTTTGTCTTGGCCCAACCCGCGCTCAGCCCACCGGCCAACGCTGCAGCCCCTACCCACACCTGCCACCCGGCCAGTCGCATACCTCACCTCGCCAGAAGCCTACTCCGCGGCACATCGGGCGACAACATCCGTCCAGCTTCTGCAGTCGCGATCAAGCGGGCACTGTCGGCTATGCTGTTTCACGGCAGGCGGGCTTACTCTGCAGCAAACATCCGCTTCATCGGGTCGGCCGCCACGCGCAGCGAGATACTCTGGATCTCGTCGCCGATCACCTCGCACAACATCACTGCGTCGACATTTAGCCCGTCATCGGCCGCCTTCAGGTAGGAGGAGAACAACCGTGTCGCTCGTTCTGTCGTCTTCTTGGGTTCCTTCGCCATCGTGCATCCTCCCAATCGATTCGCCCTTGGGCCAACGGGCCTTCGATCGCCGCTCCATCATCTTTCATGGGTATACGGCATCTCTCCCGGGGTGAACATCACCCTTTCCGGGTAGAACCATTCCAGATTCCTCTCTTGCATGCCTTCTACGGATCCAGCTGCATCCAAGGACGACATCGAAGGCGGCGTGCCGGAACCGAACCGCAGGCCGGATGTTCGACTGGATGCCCGCGACCCAAGGTCGATCGGCTACATTGGGAGAGCTCGCCTGAGGCCTCGACCATGTTTGCCCGACTTTTACCGATCGCCCTTCTCCTCGCCTGCTCCGGCCCTGTAAGCACCGACGCCCACGCCGGCACACCTGTCGAACATCTCGTCTGGTCCGACGAGTTCAACGCCGCCGGTGCCCTACCCGACCCCGCGAACTGGAAGTACGAGACCGGTGGAGGCGGGTGGGGCAACCATGAGCTCGAGACATATTGTGCGCCGAACTCGAATCAGCCACCCTGCACATCCGCTCAGCCCAATGCGAGCATCGCAAAGGATGGCTACCTCCACATCACGGCTCGCCGCGACCCCGCGAGTGGCCAGTGGACCTCCGCCCGCCTCATCTCCAAAGGTCTCCAGAGCTTCCAGTACGGACGCATCGAGGCCCGCATCCTCATCCCGGCCGGGGCCGGAGTGTGGCCGGCATTCTGGATGCTCGGCTCCGATATCGACAGCCACCCATGGCCGGCCTGCGGCGAATTCGACATCATGGAGAACATCGGCAAGGAGCCCACTCGAATCCACGGCTCCATCCACGGAACCGGATTCACCGGTACACCGCTCGGCACCGTATATCAGCTTCCCTCAGGAGAGCCGATCTCCGCCGCCTTCCACACCTTCGGCCTCATATGGTCGCCGGGAAAGATCCAGTACTATGTGGACGACCCAAACCGCCCTTACGCCAGCTTCACTCCTGCCGACCTACCCTCCGGCGCGAAATGGCCATTTGATCAGGGGCGATTCTTTCTTCTGTTGAACCTCGCGATAGGAGGAGACTGGCCCGGTCCTCCCACTGCTGCCACGCCTCCCACCCCGGAGATGCTTGTCGACTACGTTCGGGTCTACCAGACCGTTTCCCCGTCTGTTCCGTGAACAAAATGGCTGGAACGTTGCTGCCATCACCGGCGCTCAGGCATCACAATCGCATGTCTCCAGACACCAACCCTGATCCTTCCAAGGGTCGATCGACGCGCAGTCCTGTGTTTTTTGTGGTGGTTTTGGCGGTAATTGTGTTTTTTCTGGCCGCTTTTCTTCTGCTGCGAAGCAATGGGGCCGGTGGAACGCCCAACTCCCCGTCCACGACAAAGCCGTCCAGCGCAGAGTCGAAATGAGGCAGATGAAGGAGTTAGATGCCTGAGGGAGACACAATCTATCGGGCTGCGCGGGCTATGCAGCGGGCGATTGGCGGCCGTGTCGTGACGGGATTCGAGACTGGTCTGGCGAAGATTGCGCGGGTTAATGATGGTGATTCGCTGGTGGGGAGGACGGTGGAGCTGGTGGAGTCGCGTGGGAAATGGTGTCTCGTTCGCTTCTCGGGAGATCTGATCCTCGTGACGCACATGTTGATGAGCGGGTCGTGGCATCTTTACCGTACCGGGGAGAAGTGGTGGATGGGACGGGACCGGATGCGGGTGGCGATCCGAACGGCCGAGTGGGAGGCGGTGGCGTTCAATGTGCCGGTGGTCGAGTTCCACACCGAGCGATCTCTCGAGCGGTCAAGCCAGGTGCCGAAGCTGGGTCCGGATGTGTTGTCGGACGAGTTTACGGTTGAGGGTGGGGTGGAGCGGCTGCGGGGGTACGGGGCGGAGCATCCGGATGCGGAGATTGCGGTGGTGCTGCTGAATCAGCGGGTGCTCGCCGGACTGGGCAATGTCTACAAGAGTGAGGTCGCATTTGCGGCAGGGGTGAATCCGTTTCGGGCGATGCGAACGATAACGGGCCGGGAGATGGAGGTCATGGTGGAGAAGAGCCAGCAATGGCTGAAGGCAAATGTCCTGGACGGTTCGGGCGATGGAATCGTGACGTATTCGGGAAATCGCCGGACGACGCGTTCGGCCAATCGGGAGGACCGGCTGTGGGTGTATGGACGGCAGGGGCAGGAGTGCCGGAGGTGCGGAGCGAAGGTGATGATGCGGAAGCAGGGAGAGCAGGCGAGATCGACGTACTGGTGTCCGTCATGCCAGCCCTGGATCCCGGCAGCGGGTCAGAGCGCGGAGGCCCCGGTGGGTGGGGAGCGAGGCTCGAGGCGGCGGAAGTCGGGCTGCTAGCGAGCGGAGGGAAGGTGTATCGGTCGCAGAGAGTACGCCCTTAGTGCCTGGGGCGAATTGGGGCAGATTAGCGGCGACACACCTGCGGCGGCTGTGGCCTGCCGGCTGCTACAATTCCGGCCATTCCAGAGGAGGCACTCCGATGATGGGCGGACGCACGTGGGAGCAGTGGGTGTCGCAGTACTCCCTGAGTCATCAGAATGGGGTGAACAGGGTGTGTCATACCATCGGGATCCCGCTGATTGCGATCTCGATTCCGATGTCGCTGGCGTGCCTTGTGCGTCCGGCGTTCTGGCCGGTGCCTGTGACCCTGTTCGTCGTGGGATGGGTGTTTCAGTTTGTGGGGCATGCATTTGAGGGCAAACCGCCGGAGTTTCTCTCGGACCCGCGCTTTCTCTTTGTGGGACTCCGGTGGTGGTGGGCGAAGGTGAACGGTCGAGCCTAGAGCCGACTACTTACTGAGGCGGAGTGGGAGGCGGCTGCTGCGTCTGCTTGTTTTTGTCACCGCCGCCGAAGAGCTTGCGGAAGAAGCCCGGCTTTTTAGGCTGATTGGGGCCCGGGGGAACGGCCGGAGCTTCGTCGGGGCTGGGCATATCCGCGGGCTGCTGAGAGCTGTTGCTTCCGCCGATCCCAAGGATCTTCTGGATGATCGACTGGGGACTTTCACTCATCTGGCTGCAGGTGTTCTGGGGCTGCGTGCCGTCGAGGAAGGCTGCGGTGTAGTCGTTGGGGCAGGTGGCGTCGGCGAGGAGGTTGGTTTCCCTATCGAGGCGTGCTGTGGTGACGCCTTCGGGGGCGGTGAAGCCCTTCATATCGGAGTACTGGGGGAGCTTGATGGCGCGGTTCATGAACTCCGCCCAGATAGGTGCGGCGGCGGTGGCGCCCTGGATCTTACCCATGTCCGAGTAGTCGTCGTTGCCGATCCAGACGACGCACAGCAGGTTGGAACTATAGGCGGCGAACCAGACGTCGTGTGAGGTGCCGGTCTTGCCGGCGGCGGGAGCGGTGAAGCCGCGGGAGCGTACACCGGCGCCGGTACCGTAGTTCATTACGCCTTCGAGCAGAGACTGAGTGAGGTAGGCGGCGCGCGGATCCATGACCTGGCGGGCCTCGGGTGCGAAGTCGGAGACGATGTCGCCGTTGGCATTGCGAACGGAGGCGAGCATCCAGGGGTTGAGGTGGACACCACCGTTGGCGAACACCGTGTATGCGCCGGCCATATCGAGTGGCGTGGCGTCGTAGGAGCCGAGGGCGACGGAAGGAGTACCGCGGGCACCGGTGATGCCGGAGGCGCGGGCCAGGGCGGCCACGTTCTCAAAGCCGACCTGCTGGCCGAGAGAGACGGTGGCACTGTTGAGGGAGTGCGCGAGGGCGTAGGCGGCCGTGACGTCGCCGCGGAAACCGCTCAGTTTGTTGCGCGGGTTGTAGGTCTGGCGGCCGTTGTCGTAACTGAATGTGGTGGCTTCGTCATGGAGGATGGTGACGGCGGTGAAGACGCCTCCGTCGCCGAGCGAGAGACCGTTGAGCGAGGAGTTGAAGGCGGCGGCGTAGACGAACGGCTTGAAGATCGAACCCGTAGGACGCTTTGCGACCGCGTGGTTCAGCTGGGATGCGCCATAGTTGCGGCCGCCGACGAGGGCGAGTACCTGGCCCGTGTGCGGGTTGAGGGCGACGAGCGAGACCTGCGGGTAGGTAAGGGGGGCGGAGGATTTAGCGTGCTGCTTTCGGACGAGCTCATCGACGTTGCGCATACCGACCTCCACCGCGGCGGATGCGGCGCGCTGGAGCTCGGGATCGAGTGAGGTGTAGATGCGGAGGGTGTCGTGGCCGAGCTCCTGCTCGCCAACGCGCTGCGAGAGCTGCTCGTGGACGAGATCGATGAAATACGGGGCTTCGCTGGCGTCGACGTTTACGGGAGCGAGGCGGATGGGCTCGGCCTTATCGCGAGCGCCTTCGGAGGGGGTGATGGAGTTGGTCTCGACCATGGCATCGAGGACGAGATTGCGGCGCTCCAGGGCACGCTCGGGATGCCGGTAGGGGTTGAGGCGATTTGGGCTCTGAATGATGCCGGCGATCATGGCGCACTGGGCGGTGTCGAGCTGGCGGAGGTCCTTGCCGAAGTAGGCCTGAGCGGCCTCGCCGAAGCCGTTGATGGCGAAGGAGCCACGCTGCCCGAGGTTGATCTGGTTGGCGTACATCTCAAAGATCTGCTGCTTGGTGAATCGGGATTCGAGCTGGAAGGTGATGAGGATCTCAATGAGCTTGCGCTTGATGTGGCGGACGGGCGAGAGAAAGATGCCACGAGCGAGCTGCATGGTGAGGGTGGAGCCGCCGCCGGTGTAGCGGCGATCACCGCGAAGGTCGTGATAGACCCAGCCGACCATCGAGTGGTAGTCGACGCCGCCGTGCTCGAAGAAGCGGCGGTCTTCGATGGAGGTGACGGCCTGCACCATGCGCTGCGGGATTTCGTCGTAGGTGACGAGCCTGCGCTTGGTGCGGTTCTTGTCTTCGGAGAGGGCGGTGATGAGCTGGGGCTCGAGCTGGTAGGCGCGGAGTGCGGCGCCATTCTCTGCTGTGATGCTTTGGACGCTGCCGCCGGAGGTGTCGATGGTGGCGCCGTCAGTGGAGTGGTAGGACTGAGGGCCGGGCTTGATCTGGATCGACTCGCCATCGAGCTGGAAGGTACCAAGCTGCCGGTTTCCGTTGTAGCCGGCCTGGGTGAGATCGCGCGCGATCTCCTGGGCGGTAAGGTGTTGACCGTTACGAACTTCGCGGGGTGCGGCGTAGATCTGTGCGACGGGAGCGAAGAGGGGACCTGCGGAGAGGCGCTCGTCTACGATGCTCTGGTACTTGTGGTAGTAGAACGCGAAGACGGCGGCGAAGAGAAGAAAGCCGGCGAGGACGAGGATGGAGACGGCCCGGAAGATGGGGTTGCCGAGCAGGTTGTGACCCTGCGTTGCGGAACCGGTGCGGTATTTGACTTTGACGGCCAAGGTGTCTTTCTGGTCTCTCGTTGGACGCTTAAACGGGAGTTGCGGAGAGCTGATTTGCTGCGATCAGGAGAGCCTGTATTGCGGAAGGTACGTCGTTGAGGGCAAGGTCTTCCGTTTGATTGCGGAGACGATCGACGAGCTCGACCTTGCCTTCGGCGAGTTTTTTGCCGACGTTGACTCGATAGGGGATGCCGATCAGGTCCGCGTCCTTGAATTTGACGCCTGCTCGCTCGTCGCGGTCATCGAGGAGGACGTCGATACCTGCCTTGTGGAGGGCGGCGGCGATCTGTTCCCCTGCGGCGAGAAGCGGGGCTTCGCCGACGTTGGTGATGGTGACGACGACCTCGAAGGGGGCGATGGCGGGAGGGAGGACGTAGGAGAGGGTGTCGCCTTTGCCGCCGGGGGTGGGACTGGCGGCGCGGACGGCGGCGCTCATCTCAATGGCGGCGGTGAGGATCCTTTCGACGCCGATTCCGTAGCTGCCCATGATGGGCGTGGTCTCCTTGCCCTCGCGGTTGAGGACGGAGGCGCCGAGGGATTTGGAGTACTTGTAACCGAGCTTGAAGATGTGGCCGATCTCGACGGCCTTGCCGATGCGGAGGGGCTTGCCGCAGGAGCTGCAGAGGTCACCCTCGTTGACGTTGCGGATGTCGGCCGCGGCGGTCCAGGTGAAGTCGCGTCCGGGGGTGATGTTGCGGAAGTGGTAATCGAGCTTGTTGGCACCGCCGACCATGTTGTGCCGGTTCTCGAGACCGCGGTCGATGATGACGGTGGCGGCACGCGGATCGTCTTTGGCTTCGGGGAGGACTTTGAGGCCGATGGGGCCGAGAAAGCCGGCGGGGCCCTCGAAGTAGCGGGCGAGCTCATCGGCGTTCATGGTGCGGAGGTCGGTGACGCCGGCGATGGCGGAGAGCTTGGTCTCATTGACGAAGTGGTCGCCACGGAGGAAGGCGATGACTGGATGCTCGATGCGCCGGGTGTCGGGCGCGAGGGTGTGGCCCATGTAGGCGACGGTTTTGATGTCGGATGAGGGGTGGATCTGGAAGAACTCGGCTACGTCGGCGATTGCGCCTTTGCCGGGGGTGAAGACGAGCTCGGGGAGGCCGTCGCCGGTGGGCTGCATCTCGTTGACGGGACTGAGCTGCGAGGTGGCTTTCTCGAGGTTGGCGGCGTATCCGCAATCGCAGGAGACGATGAGGTCTTCGCCGGCTTCGGTGTAGACCATGAACTCCTGGGACTGGGAGCCGCCCATGGCGCCGGAGTCGGCTTCGACGGCGACGTACTGGAGGCCGCAGCGATCAAAGATCCGGCGGTAGACGCGGTCGTGCTTGTTGTAGCTCTCGTCGAGACCGGCCTCGTCGATATCGAAGGAGTAGGCGTCCTTCATGAGGAACTGGCGGACGCGGAGGAGGCCGGACTTGGGGCGCGGCTCGTCGCGGAACTTGGTCTGGATCTGGTACCAGATCTGGGGGAGCTGCTTGTAGGAGCGGAGCTCGTTGCGGGCGATGGAGGTCATGACCTCTTCGTGGGTCATGCCGAGGCAGAGGTCCGCGCCTTTGCGATCCTGAAGCCTGAACATGTTCTGGCCCATGCCGGCCCAGCGGCCGGATTCGAGCCACAGATCGGCGGGCAGGATGGCGGGAAGAAAGAACTCCTGGCCGATGGTGTCCATCTCTTCCCGGATGATGGCGGAGATCTTGTGGATGGAGCGCGTGGCGAGGAAGAGATAGCTGTAGATGCCGGCACCGAGCTGGCGGATGTAGCCGGCGCGGAGGAGAAGCTTGTGGCTGGCGACTTCGGCGTCGGTGGGAGCTTCACGGAGGGTGGGGATGAAGAGCTGGGACCAGCGGTGCATGTGAAGAGAGGCTTTCCCGCCCAAAGACGTGGGCGCTTGCGAGGGGTGCGATGTAGCTGTCCTGGTGCTTTGAGACATTCTACCGTTTAGGAGGAGCGGGCCGGCGAACCCCGTAGCCGGGAGCGTGCGTGCGGTGCTACCAGATCACGCGAACACCGAAGAGGGTGATCAGTAGAGCCGCCTGATCCGGGCTGATGGTGAGACCGTCCATGTCGGCGGGGGCTCCGCGAAGGCCGTCGAGACGGCAGCCTCGGAGATCGGCACTGGTGAGCCTGGCGTTTGACAGGTCGGCGCGGCTCAGATCGCAGTCACGGAAGATGGCGCCGGAGAGATCTGCATTGTAGAGATCGGCATCTGCGAGGCTGCAGTTCTCAAAGACGCAGAGCTGTGTCGTGGCCATGCGGAAGAGAGCCAGATCGAGCTTGCACTCGCGGAAGAGGACGCTTTTGAGCTGAGTCTCGGTAAAGGTCGCGCCGGTAAGGCGAGTGGAGATGACTTCGACACGCTCGAGATGACTACCGGTGAGGTCAATGTTGGCAAGATCGCTGGACTCGATACGTGTGTCGTGCAGGTGCAGCCTGTGTGCTTTGGTGTTTGAAAGAGTGACGGCGCGGAGAAGGGAGCTCTCGATGTGAGCTGGCTGCTCTCGGGCGCTGAGAAGCGACGGGAGAGAGCCGGAGGCGATCGCATCAAAGACCGAACCCGAACTGAGCTGCTCGTCAAAGTTGTCGGCAAGCACGTCGAGATCAATGCGCGCGGGAGCGCGGCTCTTCGGTTTGGCTGCCATGCCCACAGGATAAGTGAGTGCCGCATCGGATTCAGGGGAGTTGGAGGGCCCAGAGATCGTGGAGGTGGACGATGCCCTCGATTCCCTGTGGCGTAGCCGGGTCGACGACGACCAGGGTGGTGATCTTGCGCTCTTCCATGAGGGCGAGGGCGGCGGAGGCGTAGGTGTCGGCCGGGATGGTGACGGGGCGGGGGTTGAGGATTTCGGCGGCGCTGCGAGTGAGTGCCTGCGCGCCATCGCGGCCGAGGAGGCGGCGGAGGTCGCCGTCGGAGATGAGGCCGAGCAGACTGCCGTCCTCAGGGAGGAGCACGGTGGTGATGCCGAGTTTTTTGCGGGACATCTCGTAGATGACGTCTGGGAGGAGGGTGCCGGGTGAGACAGAGGGGATGGCGTCGCCGGTGTGCATGAGATCGCGGACGCGGGTGAGGCGCTTGCCGAGGCGGCCGCCGGGATGGAGGTCGGCGAAGTCTTCCGGCTGGAAGCCGCGGCGGTGGCTGACCGAGAGGGCGAGGGCGTCGCCGAGAGCAAGCATCACGGTGGTGGAGGCGGTGGGTGCGAGGTTGTGGGGGCAGGCCTCGCCGGAGATGCTGACGTCGAGAGAAAGGGCGGCGGCGGTGGCGAGGGTGGAGGCGGGGCAGCCGCAGATGGCGACGAGGCTTGTTTTGAGGCGCTGGAGGAGCGGGAGGAGCGAGAGGAGCTCTTCCGTTTCGCCGCTCGAGGAGAGGGCGAGGACGACGTCGCCGGGGGTGAGCATGCCGAGGTCGCCGTGGAGGGCTTCGGAGGGGTGGAGGAAGTGGGCGGGGGTTCCTGTTGATCGGAGGGTGGCGGCGATTTTGCGGGCGATGATGCCGCTCTTGCCCATGCCGGTGAGGAGGACACGATGGCCGGTTGCGACGGTGTGGACGAGGAGGTCGACGGTCTGGGAGAAGGCCTGGGCCCCGCTGGTGTCGAGGCGGTCGGCGAGTTGGGAGAGGGCAGCGGCTTCGATACGGACGAGATCGGAGGGCCGCGTCGGTGGAGGTTCCCCCTGGACCGGCAGGCGTTGTGCGTCGGTGCTCATCGCTGGTGATGCTAGCAGAAGGAGTTTGGTGAGGATGTTTCGGGGCTGCGCGCGTAAACTGAAGGTGCGTTGAGGAGCAGTAGCGGTGCGCCTCGAGAGGACGGGTTCGTGAAGCGGTACGCGTTTGTGTCGGGTCTGATGATCCTGGGCATCTCGATGATGCTGTGGGCGGGTTGGCATAACCTGCGCGAGCGGCGGCTGGCGATGCAAAGGGCGCAGGAGAACCGGGTGACGCTGACGCCTGCAGCTCCGGGTGGAGCCCAGGGTACGGATGGGCCGGAGTTGAATCTTCGTGGGAAGGCGGCGCCGGGCTTTTCCCTGACCACGCTTGAAGGCAAAAAGGTTTCTTTGAGCGACTACAAGGGCCGACCGGTGCTCGTGAACTTCTGGGCGACGTGGTGTGCGCCATGCAAGCTGGAGATGCCGTGGTTCGAGCAGTTCCATAGCCAGTACGCCGCGCAGGGGCTCGAGATCCTTGGGATAGCCGAGGACGACGCGGGCAAAGACGATATCGCGAAGTCGGCAAAGAAGCTCGGCGTGACCTACCCGATACTGCTGACGGACGGGAAGGTAGCGCCGAAGTATGGCGGGATCGACTATCTCCCCATGTCGTTTTATGTGGGGCGGGACGGGTTGGTGGTGGAAGAGACAGCGGGGCTCGGATCAAAGGATCAGATCGAGGCTAATATCCGGAAGATTGTGGCGGCTCCGGCGCAGAAGGTTGCGGGTGGAATGTGAGGGTGCGGCTGCTCGGGGCGCTGGGTTTTGCTGCTCTGAGCGCGGGCGTGATTGCGCAGCAGATCGGTGAGTTCGGGAGTGCTGCGAAGACCAAGGGGTACGTGAGCTACGTCCCTGAGCCGCAGGCGGTGCCGGCAGGAAAACGGAGCTGGCTGGAGCTCCACTTCCGCGTTGCGGAGGGCTATCACGTAAACTCGCACACGCCGAAGTCGGAGCTGCTGATTCCGACGGAGTTGAAGCTGACACCCGACGCCGGGCTTGAGAGTGCGGGCAAGCTCGAGTACCCGGCGGGAACGGAGTACAGCTTTCCGACGTCGCCCGGGGAGAAGCTGGATGTGTATACGGGGGCGTTCCTGGTGAGGCTGCCAGTGCAGGCGAAGGCGGGCGAGCATACGCTGACGGGGGCGCTGCGGTACCAGGCCTGCGATCGCGCGGCTTGTTATCCTCCGAAGTCGCTGCCGGTCGAGGTTCTGTTTACGGCGAAGTAGGCTGCTGCTTCCGGTTGCCCGCAAGTTTTTTCTGCGTGTCGAGGAAGCGGCGCACGCGGTCGACCGAACGGGCTTTGCCGAAGATCACGAGGCTTTCGAGAAGTGGGGGCGAGGCGACGCTGCCGGTGAGGATGGCCCGGAGAAGCATAAAGGTCTCCTTGACGGACCAGCCTTTCTGTTCGCCAAAGGTCTTCAGAGCCGGATCGAGTGCGGTGGTCGTCCAGTCGGTGGACTCGAGCACGGGCAGCATGTCGGCAGCGAAGGCGAGGGTGTCTTCGAGGCTGCGCTTTTTGGGGAGGAAGACCTCCTGCGGAGGCATGACGTTATCGGCGAAGAAGAAGCCGGTGAGGTCGCCGAACTGGCCGAGGGTGTCGATGCGGGTCTGCATGATGGAGCTGATCTGGCGGATGTAGTCGTCGCCGAAGACGGTGGTGCGGACGGCCTTGTAGAAGTCTTCGGGCGGGAGTGCGCGGAGGTACTCGCTGTTGAGCCACTTGAGCTTGGTGAGATCGAAGACGGGGCCGCCGAGGGAGATCTTCGCGAAGGAGAAGTTTTCGCGCATTGTGGCGAGCGTGAAGATGTCGGAGGATTTGCCTTCTGTTGCGGGCATGCCGCCGCCCATAAGTCCGAGGAAGTTGATGATGGCCTCGGGAAGGAAGCCGGCCTCGCGGTAGTAGACGAGGGAGACGGGATTCTTGCGCTTGGAGATCTTGGATTTGTCTGCGTTGCGGAGGAGCGGCATGTGCCAGAAGCGGGGGCGATCCCAACCGAATGCCTGGTAGAGCAGGACGTGCTTGGGGGTGGAGGAGATCCACTCCTCGGCGCGGATGACGTCGGTGATGCGCATGAGGTGGTCGTCGACGACGTTGGCGAGGTGGTAGGTGGGGAAGCCGTCGGACTTCATGAGGACCTGGTCGTCGACGTTGGTGTGGTCGAAGGTGATGTCGCCGCGGAGCTCGTCGCGAAAGGTGGTGGAGCCCTCGGTGGGGACTCGCATGCGAATGGTGTAGGGCTTACCTGTGGCCAGCTCGGCTTCGATCTCAGCGGGCGAGAGGTGGCGGGAGCGGCCGTTGTAGCGGGGCGGCTGTTTGGCGGCCATCTGCGCCTTGCGCTCGGCCTCGAGCTCCTCGGGGGTTTCAAAGGCGCGGTAGGCGGAGCCGTTGGCGAGGAGGATCTCGGCGTGTTCGCGGTAGATCTCGGTGCGTTCGGACTGGCGGTATGGGCCGAAGGGGCCGCCGCAGTCAGGGCCTTCATCCCACGTGAGGCCGAGCCAGTGGAGGGCGTCGAAGATCATCTGCTCGGAGGTAGCGACGAAGCGCGCGCGGTCGGTATCCTCGATGCGCAGGACGAACTTGCCGCCGCGCTGCCGGGCGAAGATGTGGTTGAGGAGGCCGATGTAGGCGGTGCCGACGTGGGGGTCGCCGGTGGGGGAGGGGGCGATGCGGACGCGGGTCTCGGGGGTGGTCTGGAGGTGTGCGGGGGCTGGGTCGAAGGTCATGGGTCAGGTCTAAGGGTAGCAGGGTGGAATGGGGCTCTCCTGTGCTGGTCCGGGAGGCTGGGACGGGGCGGGAGGCCGGGGATGGGGCGGTCTCCTCGGCGGAGATGGTCGGGGAGGGGAGCCCGGAGCGGGGTGGGGATCGGGTCAGTGTGCCGCTGCAGATGTGACGACGCCTACGGCGGAGTCCGCGCAGCCATAGAAGATGAACCATTGTGAGTGGAAGCGGACGAGACCTTCGGCGAAGGTGGTTCCGGCTGCGTACTGGCCGGTCTTCTCGAAGGGCTGCTCGGGCTTGAGGATAGGGCCGTCCATGCGGCTCAGGAGGCGTTTGGGGTCGTCCGGAGCGAAGATGGCCTGCCCTGCCGCATACGCGTTGGGGCCGAGCTTCGGATCGCCGTGTGCCGGGTCGTTCTTGCCGTTGTAGAGGACGAGAATGCCTGTGGAGGTGAGCAGGGGCGGAGGGCCGACCTCCGGGAAGCCGCTGTCGAAGTGGCGGGGGCGCTTGGTGAGGACCTCGATCGGACGGTGGGTGACGGGATCTTCGACGGGTGTCCAGTGAAGGAGGTCGGTGGAGGTGGCGAGATGGATGGCGCCCTCGCCCCAGTACATCCAGAAGCTGCCATTGATTCGGGCGGCTACGATCCGGTCCGGGTTGGCCGGGGTGGGGTCTAGCCGGGTGACGATACCACCGGACTTGTATTGGAGGTGGTCATAGCGGCCGCCGGCGGCGCCGAGAAAGGCGGGTCCGTGCTTGGTCCAGTGGATGAGGTCGGGTGAGGTGGCGATGCCGATGGAGTATGTCTTGCGGTTCCACTGGGTGTAGGTGATGACGTAGGTGCCTGGCTGGCCGCCATCGTCGGGCATCTGGACGATGCGTGGATCTTCGACGCCGCCGGGCCACTCGCGGGCCTGCTGTGCATCGGGGGCGGGGAAGAAGACGGGCTGCGGGAGGCGGGTGAAGGTGAGGCCGTCCGCACTGGAGGCGAGGCCGAGGCGGGAGGTGTGCATGCCGATCTGCATGGTTCCGGAGTCATCTTCGGCACGATAGAGGACGTATATCTTGCCGTCACGGACGATTGCGGCGGGGTTGAAGGTGTGGAGTGTCTCCCAGTGGACTGGTGCGTGGGTGATGGGATCGGAGAAGGTAGTGGATCGGTCTGGCGCGATGATGGGCGCCTGCACGGGGCGACTGAAGGTGCCCAGCAGGGAGGCTGACTGAGCAGCCGCCGAAGCAGGGTGGAAGGATGAGGTGAGGATGAGGACGGCGAAGAGAGGCGCGATGCGTTGCATTGGTGGATACCAGTCGGGCTCAGGTCGGAACAAGCATACCCTGCCAGCGTGTTACCAAGGTTTTTGGGCCTCGGCAAGGTGTGTGGCTACCGGCTCGCGCGTGTTTACATCGAACGCGAATAAGGAGATCTATCGATGAGACTTTACCGTGTAGCAGCCGCTTTGACGCTTTCGGCCGCCCTGAGCGGAGTGGGCATTGCGCAGTCGAATCTGCAGGAAAACAAGGACACGCAGAGACAGCTGAAGCAGGATGAGAAAGCGGAAAAGGCCCAGGCGAAGGCGGACAAGGCAGATCGCAAGGCGCTGAACTCAAGAAAGGTGAAGAAGGCCGAAAAGGCGCACGACAAGGCAGAGCGTGAGGCAGAGAAGGCGAGCGTTCCGCAGTAGAGACTTGCCGGCTTTTTGTATCGCTCGTGAGAGCCGGAGCTAAAGTTCCATGGCGAACTGGAACGAGGAGTCGTAGCGGTCCGGCTTTGGTTCACCGGCGAGCTCGAGGACGAGGCGCTCAAGGACGAGGCGCTTCGAAACGGGCGAGGAGCGGAGTTCGAGATCCGCCCGGGCGATGAGTCGGAGGGCTCGCGTGAGATCTCGGCGGGACTTGTAACGTCGTGCCTGACGGATGACATCCTCTGCGGCGAATGGCGGAAGACGAAAGCCCTGCCAGAGAGCCTGCCAGATGGCGCGGGAGTCGCGGACGTTTTTCTCAAGGATGATGAGCATCTGCCGAAAGGTGCGGGCGAGCATATAGAGGTGGCCGATGGCGGCCTCGTCGCCCGCATCGGATGCATTGAGAAGGCCGTGCAGGAGGGCGACGGCACGGGGGCGGTCGCGGGCGGTGATGGCGTCGGTGAGCTCGTAGAGCGAGCGCTGCTTGGCGGCGAGGACCATCGTTTCGACGTCGCCGAGGGTGATGCGATCTTTGCCGGAGACGTACAGGAGAAGCTTTTCGAGCTCGCTGCTGATGAGCATCATGTCGGCCCCGAGTGAGTCGACGAGCTCGCGGGCGGCATCTGGATCGAAGCGAACCTGGCTTGCGGCGGAGGTTTCGATGGCCCATCCGACGGCGTCGGCCTCTTCGACACGGGCGAGCTCTACAAGGCCACAGGAGTCACCGAGGGTCTCGCGAATCCGTTCGAAGCGATCCTTATCCTGCATGTCCATGCGGCGGAGGTCGGTGGGGATGCGAAGGTGGTCGGCGATGAAGATGAGGATGGCCTGGGGGTTGGGGGAGCGGAAGTACTGATCAATTGCCGCGAACTCCTCTTTTTTGGAGCCGCGGGTGTAGAGATTCTTGAGGCCGCGGATGAAGAAGACCTGGAAGGGCGCCATGAGCGAGGGCGTCTGGGCGTGATCGAGAATCTCGAAGATGGAGCTTTCGGCGAGGTCGAGGTCGTGGAGGCAGAAGTCGCGGTTCTCGGGTGGCGCGAGGGTTTGGAGGACGGCTTTGCGGCAGCGGTCCTGGAGAAAGGATTCGTCGCCGACGAGGACGTAGCCGGGGCGGAGTTGCGGGGTCGAGAGCTCGGCGATGAAGCGGTCGGATGCGGCGAAGCTGCGGAGGGGGTTGGGCATCAG
Source organism: uncultured Acidobacteriaceae bacterium (assembly GCA_963719405.1). GTDB lineage: Bacteria > Acidobacteriota > Terriglobia > Terriglobales > Acidobacteriaceae > Edaphobacter. The sequence continues at coordinate 1,201,044 of OY970381.1, read as the reverse complement.
AACGATTCCAGCATATCGCTGACGGCGGTACGGGCGAAGTCGCGGGAGACGCGGCGTACCGCCGCGGTATCCTCCTGGATGAATCCGCTGAGGTCCTGGGTGGACTGGTACTGCTCGCGGAAGACGAGGGCGTCATTCTGATAGAGGACGCGTCCGTCGTGCGACGTGAGGAGGATCTTTGCGGTGATGGTGAGGAGGTAGCTGGAGGTTTGGCCGCTGCTGGCGTCGTAGGTGAGGGGGGCGACGGTCTGGGAGACGATGGTGCCATTCAGGGTGGCGTCGGCGTCGGCGGAGGCGGAGTTGAGGACGCGATACCGGGTGCGGGTATCGAGCTCGCGGATGACGGCTTCGGTGAAGGCCATCTCGGTGTGGAAGGCCTGGGCGTGCGTTGTGAAGATGGGAACAGCGAGGGTTCGGACGCTAGCGGGGATGTGGGTGGCGGAGCCGGCGGCGTGATATCCGCAGCCGTTAAGCGCGGCAACGAGGCAGACGAGGCTGATGGAGGCGAGTCGCATGCCGGGTAAGTTTATTGTCGCATCGCGGGCGGAACCCTCCCTGGCGCGGACCAAAGATCAGGCATCTCACGGACAGGACCACGGACGCGACTTAGGCGGTAAAGGATCTTTATGTATCACCACGTGAAAAAGCTGATGTACACGGTCAACATTGGGGAGCCGAACGTACGTTTCGGAAACATGTTGTTGGAGCAGTTCGGTGGCGCCAACGGGGAGCTAGCGGCAGCCATGCAGTACACGATCCAGGGATGGAACTGCGTGGACGATCTGGGACGGCGGGACCTGCTGCTCGATATCGGAACGGAGGAGTTGAGCCATCTGGAGGTCGTCGGAGCGCTGATCCGGATGCACCTGAAGCCGCTGAAGGAGAACCGCGAGGCCGCGGAGGCGGATCCGCTGGTGACGATCGCGGGCGGAGGTGGTTTGAACCTGTTCAATTCGATGGGCAATCCGTGGACGGCGGACTACCTGACGATTTCAGGAGAGGTGGATGTGGACCTCCGAAGCAACATTGCCGCAGAGGCCCGGGCCAAGATCGTGTATGAGCGGCTGATCGACCATACAGATGATCCCGGAACGATCGATACGTTGCAGTTCCTGATGACGCGGGAGATCACGCACATGAAGGCCTTCCAGGCGGCGCTGGATACGCTTGAGAAGTCGCCATTCTCCGTCGGACGGCTACGCCCTACACCGGTGCTGGTCGACGAGTATTTCAACGGATCGACGGGAGAAGGTGACGAGGGAGACACGGACATGCACGGTCCGTGGCAAAGCTCGTACGGGCTCAGCCTGGTGAACTCGAAACGTGAGGGTGGACCGGGGCTTTCGATCGGCGAGGTGAACGGCAAGCTGCCTGGCGAGGAGCGCGGGAAGCAGGATGCGGCGCAGAAGGCGACGACAGCTTCGAGCCTGGACGACCTTGTCGGAGTGAAGGCGTCTGCGAACGGCGGCGGGACCGGAGCGGTAAAGAGTGCAGTTGAGGGAGTGAAGTCGGCGGTAAAAGAATTGGTGAAGTAGAGCTGCGAGGCGATAAAAAAGGCAGCCCTTTCGAGGGCTGCCTTTTTGTCGGTTTATGGGTGGAGTTTATGCCGGCGAGGTGTGGCCTTCACCGAAGCCGGGCTTGCGGCCACCCTCGGGCTTGAGGACCTTTTGGGTGTCGCCGGGGTCTCCGCTGTTTGCCGCTGCGAGGGCGGAGCGGGCGGGTGGGAGATCCTTGCCTTCGATGATCAGCTTGATTTCGGCGGCGTCCAGGGTTTCGCGCTCGAGCAGGGCGGCGGCCATGCGGTGCATGATGTCGCCGTTCGACTCGAGGATGCTGTAGGCCGACTTGTAGCCCGCGTCAACGAAGTTGCGGACCTCTGCGTCGATCTTCTGGGCAGTGTCGTCGGAGTAGTCGCGGGCCTGACCGATCTCGCGGCCGAGGAAGATCTGCTCTTCCTTTTTGCCGTAGGTCAGCGGACCCATGGAGCTCATACCGTACTCGCAGACCATCTTGCGGGCGAGCTCGGTGGCTCGGACGATGTCGTTGCCGGCACCGGTGGTCTGTCGGTTCATGAAGATCTCCTCGGCGCAGCGGCCGCCCATGAGAACGGCGAGCTGAGTGTCGAGGTAGTCCTTGGTGACGGTGTGCTTGTCCTCTTCGGGCAGGTGCATTGTGACGCCCAGGGCCATACCACGCGGGATGATGGTGACCTTGTGGAGCGGGTCGGAGTGCTGCCGAAGTGCGGCGACCAGAACGTGACCGGCCTCGTGGTAGGCGGTGTCGCGCTTGTCGTCGTCTGAGAGCAGCATGGACTTGCGCTCGGCGCCCATCATGACCTTGTCCTTGGCGACTTCGAAGTCGTACATGTGGACGGCCTTGCGGTTGTAGCGGGCGGCAGTGAGGGCGGCCTCGTTGACCATGTTGGCGAGGTCGGCGCCGGAGAAGCCCGGTGTTCCACGAGCGAGGACGTTGAGGTTCACGTCATCGGACATAGGGACCTTTTTGGAGTGGACCTTGAGGACCTCTTCGCGGCCGCGGATGTCCGGGCGATCGACGATAACGCGGCGATCGAAGCGGCCGGGGCGGAGAAGGGCGGGGTCGAGCACGTCGGGGCGGTTTGTGGCGGCGACGAGAATGACGCCGTCGTTGGCTTCGAAGCCGTCCATCTCAACGAGGAGCTGGTTGAGGGTTTGCTCGCGCTCATCGTGTCCGCCGCCGAGGCCTGCGCCACGGTGCCGGCCGACTGCGTCGATTTCATCGATGAAGATGATGCAAGGAGCGTTCTTTTTGCCCTGTTCGAAGAGGTCACGGACGCGAGAGGCGCCGACGCCGACGAACATCTCGACGAAGTCAGAGCCGGAGATGGAGAAGAAGGGGACGTTGGCTTCACCGGCGACAGCGCGGGCGAGGAGGGTCTTGCCGGTTCCCGGAGGTCCGACGAGAAGGACACCCTTGGGGATGCGGCCGCCGAGGCGCTGGAACTTCTGCGACTCACGGAGGAACTCGATGATCTCCTTGAGCTCTTCCTTGGCTTCGTCGACGCCGGCGACGTCCTTGAAGGTGATCTTTTTCTGCTGCATGGAGAGCAGGCGGGCGCGCGATTTGCCGAAGCTCATGGCCTTGTTGCCGCCGGACTGCATCTGGCGGAGGAGGAAGAACCAGAGGCCGAGGAGCAGGGCGAACGGAGCGAGCTGGATGAGCAGGCCGAGCCAGGCGTTGGAGTTCTGATCTTTGATGGTGATGTTGACGCCGTGATCGCGCAGCGTCTTGTACATGTCGGGGTAGTTAGCGGGGATGGTGGTGTGGAACTGGGTCTTGTCGTCACGGAAGTGACCTGTGACCTCGGCTCCATTCACGACGACATCGCCTACCTTGCCCTCGTCCGCTTTATTGAGCAGCTCGGTCAGGCTGATGCTCTTGTCCTGCCCCATGCCTGAGCTCTTGGCGACAAACTGCCAGAGAAAGACAAGGCACGTGATCATGAAAACCCAAATCAGAATCTGTTTGACCGTCGAGTTCAATCGAAATCCCCATTTCCAGCCTGCATCGCGGTGGAGGTGTCAGGCTCGGGCTGCCCTTTCGGCAGACCTTGCTACATCCGTTAGACGAGAGGCAAAGGGAGAAGGTGCAAGCCCGTCAGGATCCCGGATGGGCTACAACCGCCTTTACCGTCAGGTGAGTGAAATTCTACTCCCTCTCCTGAGGACTTCGTTCCAGGTGCGCGGTTATGTTGATGCAACTAACGAGCCATGGTTGCAGTTTCAAGAGCTTGGCCGGGGCTGAGCGTCAGGCGGAGCTCCCGCGCGGAGCGCTCTACGAGGATTCCGCCCGAGATTCGCAGCGAGGAGCCGGGCTTCGAGGAGACGGTCGGAAGGATAACGAAACCGCAGAGGGCGAGGAGCCGCGATGTCTCCGCGAAGCTGATGCGAGCGCCGAGCTGGCGGGCGGCGGAACGGAGGACGCGGCGCCGAAGACCGGGGTCAAGTGGCCGGAGGCGCTCGACTTCGAGGGCGAGGGAGGTTTGTCCGGGCGCGGTTGCAACGGAGCGACCACCGCCGCGAACCGGTTTGCCGGGAAGCAGGAGTTGCGGGAGGATGCGGCTGAGCTCCGCCTGCCAACGGGTCTCATCCTCGCGGGCGAGTTCGGCCAGGTTCGAGAGGGTATGGTCGAGCGAGGGATTGAACTCCCGGAGCTGGGGAAGTAGTTGATGGCGCAGGCGATTGCGGGTGAATGCCGGGTCGGCGTTGGAGCTGTCTTCGCGCCAGGGCTGGTCGAGGCCGCGCAGGAAGGCTTCGACCTCGTGACGACGTGCGCAGAGGAGTGGACGGAGGATGCGGCCGGGCGGTCCGCCGGCTCTTGGAACGGGGATGACGGGGTGGATGCCGCCGAGACCCTCGGTCCAGGCCCCGCGAAGAAGTTTAAGGAGGACGGTCTCGGTCTGGTCGTCCATGGTGTGGGCGGTGAGGATGGCGTCGGCCTCCCCAGAGCGGATAAGGGTGTGGAAGAGGTCGTAGCGAAGATGACGAGCTGCCTCTTCGATGGTTTCGCCGGAAGTGGAAGCGCGGAGGGGGACGTCGACCGCGTGGCTGAGGAGGGGGATTTCCAGGGCGGAGCAGAGCTTCTGGACGAAGTCGAGGTCCGCGTCTGCCTCCGCGCCGCGGATCCCGTGATGGACGTGAACGGCGGAGAGCCCGATGCCGAGAGAGGTCGCGTTAGCGGAATTCGCGGCGTGGAGAGCGCGAAGGAGCGCTACGGAATCTGCGCCACCGGAGACGGCGACGCAGATGCGTTCGCCGGGCCGGATATTGGAGCGATCGAAGACAAGGGTTCGGATGGATGACGCCATGCTTGTAGCAGTGTATGGGTGGGCTGCTCGGTGAGTCCTGTAGAAGACTGAGCCAGCTGGAGGTCGAGCTTTGGGTGGATGCGACCCGGCGGTAGTACTGCTTGCTATACTTCGTTGGCTATGCGAGTTTTCGTTATTCTTCCGGCTGCGGGTATAGGGACGCGGATGTCTGCGGGTGTTCCCGGGGGTGTCGCGCCGAAACAGTTTATGGAGCTTGGCGGCGTGCCTTTGCTGGTGCATCCGATGCGGGCATTTTTAGCTGTTCCGCAGGTGGATGCGGTGTGTGTTGCGGTTCGGGCGCAGGAGCGGGACCGGGTTCAGGCACAGATCTCTGAGTACAAGCTTGGAGCGCGGGTGCACATGGTCGAGGGGGGCGAGAACCGGCAGGGTTCCGTTTCAAACGCCCTGGCGGCGCTTGATTGCGAAGAGGATGATGTCGTGCTGGTGCACGATGCGGTTCGGCCGCTGATTGACCCGGCTACGATCGAGAGGACGATCGACGCGATTGTGCGGCATGGAGCGGCGATCGTGGGATTGCCGGCGGTAGATACGATCAAGCAGGTGGAACGAACGGCTGACGGTGCGATTATCACGTCGACCATTCCGAGGGAGCGTGTGGTTCATGCGCAGACACCGCAGGGTGCTCTCGCGGGGTTGCTGAAGCGGGCGTTTCGGGAGGCCGAGGCGGACGGATTCGAAGGGACGGACGAGGCCAGTCTGCTGGAGCGGGCGGGCATCGAGGTCGCGGTGGTTCAGGGTTCAGCGCGGAACTTCAAGGTAACGCAACCGGGGGATCTGGCATTGGCAGAGTTCTACCTCCACTATGGTGCGGGTGTCCGATGAGCCTACGTATTGGATACGGATTCGATTCGCATGCGTTCAAGGCGGGCGTGCCCCTGGTGATTGGAGGGTTGGCCATTGAACATCCAGAGGGGCTTGCCGGGCACTCGGATGGGGATGTGCTGCTCCATGCGATCACGGATGCTCTGCTGGGGGCGGTCTCCGCGGGTGACATCGGCACGTTTTTCCCGCCAAGCGATCCGCGATGGAAGGGCGCAGCTTCGAGCCTGTTTCTGCGGACGGCGCTTGAGGAGATCCATACGGCGGGGTACAGGATTGTGAATGTGGACACGGTGCTGGTGATGGCACGGCCAAAGGTGGTTCCGATCGCGGGGGAGATGCGGGAGTCGGTGGCGGAGTTGCTGGGTGTGAAGCCAAGGGATGTGGGGATCAAGGCAAAGACGCCGGAGGGCTTGAACCAGGATCATGTGGCCGTGGCGCATGCAACGGTTCTGCTGGAGAGCATTGAACCGGATGCGGGCGAAAAGGTGATGGTCGCGACGGCGGATGTGGACGAGGTGAACGAGGTCGTCGAGAGCCTGGTGACGGGGGTGCGGGACACATCTGCTCTGGGACGGCGCGTGCCGACCTTTGACACGGACGACCTGACGTAAGCCTGCTGTGTTCGTCTAAACGGAGGCCGGTCGAGGCGTCGGCGGAGGATGAGTTTGCGACTGGTTCCAGGAGTTCTAGGAGTGTCTTTGCTGGTGGGTGGCGCGGCGGTTGGACAGGTGGTTGGAGCAAACGAGGTGATCCCGGTACCGGCGCCGACGTCGGATATAAGCCGGTGGACGGACGGGCCTGGACGTCTGCGTGTGGAGCTGCACGTGAATGGCGCCAAGCTGCGCGGTTGGGACTACAAAGCTCTGCCGGCCGGGGTCGCGCAGGCGGAGGCGATGGACGGTGGGCGGGCCGGAGCGGAGGAGGGCGGCGGCGGCGGACCTCTGGAGAGCAACGGTGGGCTGGCGAGCTCGCACGTAGCTGCGGTTGGGCCAGCGGACAAGCGGGTTCCGGTGGTGGTGTTCTTCAACGGCAACCTTATGACGATTGAGCGGACCGATGAGCTTTACCGCAGGCTGGCGGGGCTGGGCGTAGAGGTGGTCGCGTATGACTACCGCGGATATGGGTTCAGCGAGGGGCAGCCGGACGTCGGCGGCTTCCGGACGGATGCGCTGGCGATCTATGACAAGGTGGCGAAGGAGTACGCGGGGCGAAGGGTGCTGGTGTATGGATTTTCGCTGGGAACAGCGATGGCGGCTTATGTGGCCTCGGAGCGAAAGGTAGATGGCGTGGTGATGGCGGCTCCGTTCGCTACGGCGGAAGAGGAGATGCCGGTGTTTGCGCGGCGGATGGGATTTGGGCCGGATGCGATCCGGACGATGGTGCCTGGGGCAGATGCCAAGTTGGCGTTTGATGAGGTGGGGATGATGAGGCGGAGTTCGGCTCCGCTGCTGGTGATGAGTGGAACGGCGGACATGCTGGTTCCGGCGGCGCAGGGGCGAAAGGTGGCGGCAGCGAGCGGGGCAAAGTTGAAGCGGTTCGTTGAGCTCAAGGGCGTGCAGCACCACGAGACGGTGTTTGTGAACGCGGCATGGCAGGCGTTGAACGAGTTTCTGCGGATGCTCTGAGGCGGACTAGGAAGAGGGCCGGCCGGATCCGGCGGGCTAGGATTCGGCGATCGCCAGGATTAGGATGGGGGGCGGCAGGAGGCCGTTGACTGCGGGTATGCGCGGTTTGGGGCAGCCTGGGAGCGAAACCTTGGCGGAAGCGAAGATCGCCGGCGAAACAGATGTGGAGCATGCAGGGCGGCGGCGGCGTGGGGTGTGGAGCTGGGTGGCGTGGACGGGGCTTCTGGGTGCGGGCGTTCTGGTGTTCGTGGGTGCGCTGGTACTGGATCGCGCCGGACCGATTCTGAAGGGACGCATCATCGAGACGTTGAGTGCCCGCTTCGACGGGAGGGTCGAGCTGGACGCGCTGGACGTTTCTGTTCTTCATGGGCTGGAGGTCTCAGGGGAGGGGCTTCGGATCTTTGCGCCCGATGATGTGGTGGCTGCAGGAGCGACGTCACCTTTGATCTCGATTCGGAGTTTTGGCTTCCATGCGGGGCTGATGGGACTGTTTGTCAAGCCGATGCATGTGGACGAGGTACACGTATCGGGGATGGAGATCCGAGTTCCGCCTCGCGAGGTAAGGTCGCAGGGTGCTCCCAGGCGAGATCGAGGGGGCAAGATGAAGATCCTGGTGGACCGGATTGTGTGCGACGACTCGCGACTGGTGATTGAGAACGGAAGGCCGGGACGGGCGCCGAAGGAGTTTGCGCTGCGACACATCGCAATGCGCGATGTAGGACCGAACGGACCGTGGCAGTATGACGCGACGGTGGTGAATGCGATTCCGAAGGGCGACATCCATGCGACCGGGATCTTCTGGCCGTGGGTGAATGACCGGCCCGGGGAGCTGCCGCTCTCCGGCAGATACACGTTTGAGCATGCGGATCTTAGCCCGATCAAGGGGATTGGGGGGACGCTGTCGTCGGTGGGTGAGTTTCGTGGGATGTTGAACCGGATCGAGGTGGACGGAACAGCGGAGGTGCCGGAGTTCTCGCTCGACACGGCGAATCACCCCATGCCCTTGCAAACGAGCTTTCACGCGATTGTGGATGGTACGACGGGAGACACGTACCTGCAGCCGGTGCGGGCGCGGCTGAGCGAGACGAGCTTCATGTGCAGCGGATCTGTGATCCATCAGCAGGGTGTCGGGCACGTCATCGATCTGGATGTGTCGGTGCCGAACGGTCGGCTGGAGGACTTTCTGCGGCTTGCTGTGAAGACAAGGCCGGTGGTGATGACGGCACGGCTGGAGATGAAGGTGAAGCTTCACATCCGACCTGGGAAGGAGAGTGTGACGCGAAGGCTGACGCTTGCCGGCGGCCTCCGGCTTTGGCGCATTCACTTCAATAATCCGGAGGTGCAGGCAAAGGTGGACATGTTGAGTCTGCGGGCGCAGGGGAGACCGGGTGAGGCGGGCGAGGTCAGGTCCGGGGCGGAGGATGTGTCGTCTCAGATGAGCAGCCGGTTCGGAATGAACGATGGCCGGATGCGATTCGACGACCTGGTCTACACGATGCCGGGAGCGACGATGCAGCTAAACGGGGTTTATACGCTGAGCGGGGAGGAGTTCCGGTTTGAGGGCAAGGTGAGGACGGAGGCGAAGCTCTCGCAGATGGTGACTTCGTGGTGGAAGTCGCTGCTGCTGCGGCCGGTGGACCCGTTCTTTCACAAGCATGGAGCGGGAGCGGAGATACCTGTATGGGTGAGCGGGACGAAGGGCTCCCCCAAGTTCGGGTTGGATTTGTTTCGCAAGGACAAGAGGCAGGGCGGTGAATAGGTCGGTCAGCCGCTCGAGCCGGCGGTCAATCTTTCGGCGGATCGACGCTGCTCTTCTCCCGAGGTTTGACGGTGCTGCGGACGACCATGAAGCGATTGAGGGTGTCGAACCAGAAGGGCGCGCCGAAGGATAGAGCGAAGGCAGTGATGAGCCAGCCGACGAGCGACTGGAGAAGGGTCCGGAGCATGGACCAGGACGGACTCCGGAGCGCCGTGATGTATTGGGGCAGAGTTCGATGCCAACCTACGGGGAGACCAAGGCTGTCGCTTACCTGGTTGAAGGCGTCGACCGTGGAGCGGAACTTCTCTCCGGGGTCATTCGGTGAGCTCTCCTTTGCGAGCGTGGGGGCGGGTGGCGTGCGGACGTAGGCGTCGGCTGCGCTGTTGAGGGTGGAACGAAGTGTGGGCTCGATCCAGAGCGTGCGACCGATGCGGATGGAATCGACGTTGAAGGTGACGGAAAGGATGACGGCGACTACAAGGAGGACATTTTGGACGTGCTTCTTGTACCAACCGGAGACGCGGTCCATGCCGTCGTTGTACCAGTCTTCAAGGTAGGTCTGGAAGGCCGACTGGTCTTCTCCTGCGCGAAGGGCGAGGGCTTCCAGTGCGACGTAGGCTTTGCCCTCGTTCGAGTCGGAGTGGAGTGTCTTCCGGATAGAGCTCATGAGATCCGGGCCGTCGGATCGCGATGGGTTGAGCAGATCCATGAGAGCGAGGGCAAAGGTGCGGGCGGGGATATATGAGGGCAGGAGGAGCGGATCGGAGGTGGACTCGTCCGAGGGGGATGGAGCGATGCGGCGAATGCCGACGACAGGCTGAAGCGCGGTACGGAGACGGCGGAACCAGCTTCGGCCGAGACCGGCAAAGTCCACGGCGGGGTTTTTGTAGAGACCGGCCACAAGGCCGTGGCTGTAGAGGAGCTTCAGGAGCTGGGTGTCACCCGAGAAGAGGCTGCGGATGCCGTTGTAGAGGTTTGCGGAGCGGGACTCCACGAGCGAGGAGAGCAGCTCCTGTACTGCGGAGGCGATGAGGCTGAGCAGGAGGTAGATGAAGGCCATGCCGATAGCGACATCGAGAATGGGGGAGCCGAGCATGCGCACCTGCTTTGCGGAGGAGTGTGTTGGCTGGCCGGGAGATCTCGCCGAGATTATGTTGCGGGATGAGACTTGTCAACGCGGTCGGCTGATCGCGCCTAGACGATGTGGGGGTCAGTCCGCACGGCTGCCGGAGGTTGAGCCGTGCGGACGAGGAATGGAGAGGTTGGGCTACCAGATACGGACGCGGTCTTTGGGAGCGAGGAAGAGCTTGTCGCCGGGGTTTACCGGAAACGTCTTGTACCAGGCGTCGATGTTTCGGACAGTATCTGCGCGAAACTGACCGGGAGCGTGGGGGTCGGTGAGGATCTGCTGGCGGAGGGCGGCGTCGCGGGTCACGGATGCCCAGTTCTGGCCGAAGGCGATAAAGAACTGCTGGTCGCCATTGAGATCGCCGACAACGGGTGCGGTCTTGCCTTTCAGAGAGGCGTGAAAGGCGTCGAGCGCCGTGGTGAGACCGGCGACGTCGGCGATGTTTTCGCCGAGGGTCTGGCGGCCGTTGATTGCGAGATCGGGAAAGGGCTTATAGGTGTCGTACTGAGCGGCAAGTGCTGTTGTAGCTGCGTTGAAGTGGGCGAGGTCTTCCGGTGTCCACCAGTTCCGGACACGGCCCCTGGAGTCAAAGGCCGCACCTTCGGAGTCGAAGGTGTGGGAGATCTCGTGCCCGATGACGGTGCCGATTGCACCGTAGTTTGCGGCGGCGGGTGCTTTGGGGTCAAAGAAGGGCGGCTGAAGTATGGCTGCGGGAAAGTTGAGACCGTTGTTGAGCGGGAGGTTGACGGCGTTGACGGTCTGCGGGGTCATGCACCACTCTTTGCGATCGACGGGCTTGCCGATGCGGCCGATGTTGTACTGGCGATCGAAGAGGCTGGCGCGGTAGAGGTTGCCGAAGAGATCCTCGGGCTTGATCTCGAGAGCGTCGTAGGAGCGCCAGTGGCCGGGGTAGCCGACGGAGACCTCAAGTGTGCCGAGCTTGGCGAGAGCTTCTTTTCGCGTTGCAGGGGCCATCCAGGTGAGGTTCTCGAGGCGTTGACGGAAGGCCGCGAGCAGGTTCGCGACGAGCGCCTCGGCCTGTGCCTTTGCCTCGGGGGAGAAGAAGCGCTGGGCATAGATCTGGCCGACAGCATCGCCGAGCAGGCCGGAGACAAGGACGTCGCCGCGGACGTCACGGGGCCGCTGGGCGGGGGTTCCGGACAGAGACTTGCCGAAGAAGTCGAAGCGCTCGTCGGCAAGCTTCTTTGACGCGCCGGTAGCGTTCGCCTCGATGAGGTGATAGGTGAGGAGGTCCTTCCAGGCTTCAAGGGGCTGGGAGGCGACGAGCGCGGACTCGCCGGTGAAGGCGGAGGGCTGCCAGACGATGAAGGACGCCTGCGAACCGAGCCCGGCGGCCGAGAAGAAGGCCGGCCAATCGAGGCCCGGGGCTTTGGCGGGGAAGTCGGCTGGTGACCAGGGATTGTTCGCGTGTTCGATGTTTTCGCTGTCGGCGAGTGAGATGTGAACCCGGGCGATGGCGGTTTCGAGGTCGAGCACGCGCGTGGAGCGGGCCTCGGCATCCTGAAGGCCAGCGAGCGAGAGCATGGCGGCGATGTGGGTTTTGTACTTCGACCGGATCTCCCCCATTTGCGGTGTGTCGGTGAGGTAGTAGTCGCGATTGGGGAGTGCGAGTCCGCCTTGAAGAAGATAGGGGGCGTAGTGATCGGGGTCGTTGAAGCCCGGGGCGACCCAAAGGCCGAAGATGTTGGCGGTGTGATAGTTGGTGTTGTTGAGCGCGTCGACGTCGGCGCGGACCGAGGCGCCGAGGGCGACGGCCAGATCGTGCGGGGTTTTGATGGCCTCGATTTCGGCGAGGTGGGGCTTGAGGGAGGCGAGGCCATGCGCTTCAATCGCGGGCTCGTCCATGTAGGAGCGGTAGAGGTCAGCGATCTTCCTCTGGTCTGGATTCGCGGCTGCGGTGGACCTGGTCGCGTCTTCGATGATCGCGGCGACCTGCTTGAATGATTGATCGGCGAGTGCGTTGAAGACGCCGAGCGAGGCCCGGTCCGGCGGAAGAGTGGTGCGTTTGATAAAGGCGCCGTTGGCGTAGTGGTAGAAGTCGTCACCGGGCTTGACGGAGCTGTCGATGTTGGCGACGGCGATGCCGTGGGTGCTGGGAGGAGCGATCTGAGCGATGAGGGCGAAGGGGGAGCCGAGGGCGAGAGCTGCGAGAAGGCTGATAGGGGCGTTGCGGAACATTTGTTTGATCTCCGTGCGACGACAGCGGGGAAGCCGGTGCGACTCAGGGTAGAGGTTGCGGGGTGCGCCTGTCGATACGAAGAGCTGGATCGGCTTATGTGAGAAGTTGGCTTGACAGAGGATCCGGGAGTGGACTAGAAGTTGGCGCGAGATGGCGGGGAGGTCGCGTTATGCGTCTTCTTATCCGGTTGTTTACCTACCTTGTGACGGCGTTGGGTGTCTGCTGCGCGCATGGAGTATCAGGGTTTCCGCGCCTTTTCTAGTGTGGAGGAGCTGTGCTCCCCAGGCGGGGTCCACCGTCAGGCGAAGGGCTGTTCCAGCGATTGGCTTTGTGGAGTGAAGAGCTTCGCACCGTCGGAGGTGACGTGCCAGTCGTCTTCGAGGCGGATGCCGAACTCGTTGGGGATGTAGATGCCGGGCTCGTCGGAGAAGCACATGCCGGCTTCGAGTGGATGGGTGTTGCCGCGGACCAGGTAGGGCCATTCGTGGCCGTCCATGCCGATGCTGTGGCCAACGCGGTGTGAGAAGAACTTGTATCCGGGTCCGTAGCCGCCCTGTTCAATGACCATACGGGCAGCGGAGTCGATAGTTTGGCAGGCGACGCCAAGGCGAGCGGCGGCGAGCGCGGCGGCCTGTGCCTTATGGACGAGGTCGAAGACGCGTCGCTGTTTTTCAGTGGGTTTGCCGAGGACAAAGGAGCGGGAGATATCTGACTGGTAGCCCTCGACGGAGCAGCCGTCGTCGAGCAGGATGATCTCGCGCTCGCGGATGGTCTGGGCTTCGAGGCTGCCGTGAGGCAGAGCGGAGTATCTGCCGATCTCGCAGGAGGCTTCGCCCGGGAAGCCGGTGCGATCAAAGGCGGCAGAGATGAGATTGGAGACCTCCCGGTTGGTCATCCCGGGCTGAGTCGACTTCCACGCGGCCTCGTAGACCATGAGCGTGACATCGTTGGCGAGTTGCATGAGTGCGAGTTCGGCGGATGACTTGATCGCGCGGCAGCCAGCTGTGACGGATGTCGCGCCGACGACGGTGAGGGTGGGTGAGGCGTGTGCGATGCCGTCCGCGAAGGCGAACTGTGTGCGCTCTTCGACGCCGACCTTCCCGGAGCTGATGCCGATCTCTTTGAGCGCGGCTGCAACGAGCGCGTACGGGTCTTCATCCTCCTGCCAGGTGTAGACGCGGGTGGTGGAGGCGGATGGAAGCGTTGGCGGATGGGCGGACATCCGCTCTCGGACACGGCCCTCCTCGAATGCGGGGCAGACGATGAAGGGATTGCCGTGCCGGGGTAGAACCCATGCGAAGAGGCGCTCGGACTGGCCCCAACGGAGGCCGGTGAAGTAGGTGAGGGATGTCCCGGAGCAGATGACGAGGGCGTCGATGGAATGAGTGGAGAGTAGCTGGCGAGCGCGGTCGAGGCGATGCTCCCGCTCGGCGAGGGTGATGGGGACGGCCTCGGGGCGGCGATTGGAGAGAGCGGCGATGGCCGGTGGGAGCGGGGCGGCCGAAGCTGGAGGAGAGGACGGACGCTGTGCGCGAAGGACGCCGGCGGCGGCGAGGGATGTGGCGGAGAGCAGAAAGCTTCGGCGTGAGGGCATGCGGAATTGTACGGTTGACGACGGAGGAAGGCGCAGGCCGCACCCTCTGGCGTGGGCAGCCGGAGGTGCGCCAAAAGGGACGTGAGTTGAAGATTTGACCCCGGGGTGAAGTCCTGCTTCGAGAGTGTGGGGAGAGTTGATGGCAATCACACGAGAGGGGCATAGCGTTGCCGTGGGTGCGGTTGAGTTCAGACGCGAAGTGTGGTGGACTCACACGAACGGGCTGGTTTGCCCAGGGAGTGGGGTCGTGTGAACGAGATTATCGAGAAGGGTTTCGGAGAGCGGTTTCGTGGGTATCCGAGGCCGCAGATGGAACGAGCGGAGTGGGTATCTCTCGACGGTGAGTGGGACTTCTCGATCGATGCGAGAGCCGAGGTGGCGCTGCCGGCTCTGGTGAACTGGAACGCGAAGATCGTGGTGCCATTCAGTCCGGAGACCTCGGCCAGCGGGATCGGGAATACCGGCTTTTACTGTGTCGCGTGGTATCGCCGGAGCTTCACGACAGGGTGGCTGGGTGGAGGAAAGAGACTGCTGCTGCACTTCGGAGCGGTCGACTACAAGGCGACGATCTGGGTCAACGGAGTTGAGGTCTGCACGCATCAGGGCGGGTATACACCGTTCACGGTTGATGTCACGGAGGTGCTGCGGGGCGAGGGAGCTCAGGAGCTGGTAGTCCGGGCGGAGGACGATCCGGCCGACCTGGCAAAGCCGCGCGGGAAGCAGGACTGGAAGCTGGATCCGCATTCGATCTGGTATCCGCGGACGACGGGAATCTGGCAGACGGTGTGGATGGAGGTGGTTCCACCGACCTACTTAGAGCTGATCCGGTGGGCTTCGAATCTAGAGCGATGGGAGATTGGCTTTGAGGCTCACATACGAGGAAATCTGGAGCCGGGATGCAGGCTGACGGTGCGGATGCACGCGGGCGATCAGGTGCTCGCGGATGACTCGTATTCCCTGATTTCTGGAGAGGTGCACCGGAGGATTGCACTGTCGGATCCAGGCATCGACGACTACAGGAATTCACTGCTGTGGAGCCCGACAGCGCCGACCATTATTGACGTCGAGATCGAGTTGCGGGATCCGGAGGGGGCGGTGATCGACGCAGTGAAAAGCTATACGGCGCTTCGGTCGATCGCAATCCAGGGAGATCGTTTCATTCTGAATGGAAGGCCGATGACGCTGCGGCTGGTACTGGACCAGGGCTACTGGCCGGAGACAGGGCTCACCGCTCCGGACGAGGATGCGCTCTTCCGGGACGTATTGCTGGCGAAGAATATGGGCTTCAACGGGGTACGGAAGCACCAGAAGATTGAGGATCCGCGCTTTCTGTACTGGGCGGACCACCTCGGGCTGCTTGTGTGGGAGGAGATGCCGAGCGCTTACCGATACACGCAGAGGTCAGTGGAGCGGCTGACATCGGAGTGGATCGAGGTCATCAAGAGAGACATCAGTCACCCCTGCATCGTGGCTTGGGTTCCTTTCAATGAGTCCTGGGGTGTGCCAGATCTGCCGGAAAGTTCGGCACAACGGAACTACGTGCAGGCGCTCTACCATCTGACGAAGACGCTGGATCCGACGAGGCCGGTGATCGGGAATGACGGATGGGAGAGCGTGGCGACAGACATCATCGGGATCCACGACTATGACGACAAACCGGAGCGTCTCGCACGGCGGTATGGAAGTGACGACATCGAGGCGCGGCTGCTGAAGTCGGAGCGACCGGGAGGGCGGATGCTGCTGCTGGGAGAGCCTGCGACTACGCGGCAGCCGATTGTGCTGACCGAGTTTGGGGGTATAGCGCGGACGGACAAGAAGGGCGACTGGGGGTACTCGAGCTCAGAGACCGCGGCTGATTTTCTGGAGCGATACTCCGCTTTGCTGGAGACGGTGCGATCGCTCCCGGCGCTGGCGGGCTTCTGCTATACGCAGTTCACGGATACGTACCAGGAGGCCAACGGTCTGTTGTTTGCGGATCGAAATCCGAAGGCTCCCTTCGAGGATCTTTGGGCGGCGACGACGGGAACGAAGCGCGACCAGGATAGTCAGACTGAGCTGGCGTGGAGGGAGCGGATCATGGATCTTCAACGAAGGAACGCACCCAGCGGAGGGGGGAAGCCGCGGGTTGATTGAGAGTCAGAGGAGGCTTGTGGGCGGAGCCGGTTAGTGGCTAGATTGGCGAGGTACAGCGGCGAGGGCCCTGTGCGGGTGCAGGACTGACTTCCACTGAGGCACCGTAAGGAACTACAGATACGAATCGGATAGCGGAAGATGAAGGCATGGACGTTGATGGCCAGGTGGTCAATCCGATGATGGAGTTTCAGGCGGTTGTGACCGATATACGCGAGGAGCGGAGGATCGCGGGTCGCAGCCGGTGGCAGATGCAGTTGGACAAGACGGAGTTCGGCGAGGGGGATACGGGTGTTCTCGAGGCCGTGGCTCGCAGCGGAGCATTGCTGGAGGTGCCGGTCCTATCGACTGTGGTGGATGTCGATGGGGATATGTGGCATGTGGTCGACAAGCCAATGGCGACCGGGACGCAGGTGACGGGACGGGTGAAGCGGAAAGAGGTTTGAGAGGTCGCGGTGTTGCTGGTACACTGTGGAAGTTACTGGATAGCCACAGGGCCCGCGAAGACGGTGCGCTGAGGCAATGGTGGGGGGCTGTAGCTCAGCTGGGAGAGCGCCTCGTTCGCAACGAGGAGGCCAGCGGTTCGATCCCGCTCAGCTCCACCAATCTTTGAACAAGTCATCTAAAGAACGCGATTTGGCGAGTGGAACCATCGCCTGCCTGAAGAGTACCCGTAGACGAGCTGCTTAGTGTGGGCGCTCGTTCTGTGCCGGCTTGACCGGCTGTAGCTTCTTGACGGTGTAGTCAAGCCCCTGAACCCACGTGAGGCCCTTGGCCTTAGCCTCCGACATGCAGCGGTTGAAGTCTGTGTAGTCGCCGCTGGTCTGTCCGGATGCTTGAAGCGCGTCGAAGAGGAGGTTGTGCTTTCGGGAGGAGAAACGGCCGGATGAACTCATGGGTAGACGGTATCGACTCCGAACCTGCGAAGGTACTCCCCGAAGGGGTGAGCCAATGACCCTTAGGCGGGAAGGGGATGGGGAGATACGGATCTGCCCGATCGCGCCGGGATTTGCGTCGATGTAGCACAAAGGTTGCAAGCTTCAGCGGGCGAAACCAATTGCTCTGGAGAGAAGGATCTGTCAGTGTTGTTTTCAGGTGGGGTCACCTCATCATTTTGAGTGACGAACGCAGTTCTCTCGAGTCAGCCGGGCCGAATGCATCGATCAACAGAACCGATTTACGTTCCCGAACAGATAGCGCGTTTGTCTGGCCGTGGCCTGCGGGCGCTTACGTTTCCAAAGGAGCTGGAGCTACAGTTTGAGGCGGACGGAGGTCCTGCTCGTGCGGAGCGACTCTGGCGAGAGGGTTTGACGTCCATCATTCTGTTCGACGTCTTCTACATCGGAGAGTGGCTTCTTACGCGTCAGGTGACGCGCAACGAGATGTGGTGTCAGATCTGCGTCATCACACCTTTGGCGCTGTTGGTGAATCTCGCGATGCGCTTCGGTCTTCCGAAGTGGTGCCGTGAAGGAAGCGTAGCGGCGATGGCGAGCATTATTGCCTGCACCTATCTTCGCCTGCAGCACGGGAAGGGGCCGGTCGCGGTCGCATTGACGCTGGTGGGTGTGATTGTGACGGCCATGTTTGCAGGGGTCGTGATGCGGCTCCGCTTCTTCTACGCTCTTGGAGCGTCGATGGTGATTCTGGTGGCAGCGCTGACGTTTCTGGCTGTCGAAGGGGCATTGACACCCGAGCAGAAGATTATGGGGGCAAGCCTCACAACGATCGTCATCGGAATTACGATGATGTCGAACTTCAGCCTTGAGCGAGAGGAGCGCCTGGGCTACCTGAGATTTCTGGAGAGCGAGAGCCGCAGGAAAGAGGTCTCGGTTGTCAATGCCCGTCTGGAGCGACTGTCCACGATCGACAACCTGACGGGGCTGGCGAACCGGAGAGGGTATGAAGCGAGGTTCCAGGAGCTGTGGAGCGAGGCTGAGCGGGAAGACACGCCGTTGTCGATGGTGGTGATAGACGTGGACCACTTCAAGGTCTTGAACGATGTTCGTGGCCACACCTATGGAGATGAGGTGCTCCGCCGGGTCGGGTCCTTGATGACGCAGTCCCTGCGGTCGAGGGCGGACTTTGCCGCAAGGTATGGCGGAGAGGAGTTCGTCGTGCTGTTGCCCAAGACGGAGCGCGAGAGCGCGGAACGGATTGGAGAGCGGATACGGACCCTGGTCGAGATGGCAGGCTCTCCTCCACAGGAGCAACTTGGAGGGGAGTGCCTGATGTGGGTTACAGCGAGTTGCGGAGTCTCAACCTGTGAATCGACTGCCGGCAGAAGGAAAGAGGAGCTTCTGGAGGCTGCGGACCGGGCGATGTACGAGGCGAAATCAGAGGGACGCAACCGCGTGCGCTTCAGGACCCTGAAGCTGCGGGTGGAGATGGAGCGACGAGAGAGTGCGAAGCGGAGACGAAGTGACGACGACGGGGCGATGCACGATCTGGTTTGAATACTGGATGCGCCTCAGCTAGCGGGGCGAGGTGCTCTTTCGTAATCGAGGTACTAATTTTTCAGAGCTTCGGCCCTGCGCTTTAGTTCCTGTGCCTTATCGCTGTTTCCAGCAGCCTGGTAGAGCCTGGAGAGTTCCAGACAGAGATCGGAGCTCGGAGGGTGCGAGCGAAGCTCGGCTTCCAGGATGCGGGTCCCGGCGATCGGATCACCGATCTGACCATCCGCCTGAGCCATCAGGATGACGGTGCGTTCCTTCAGATCGTTTGTCGCGGGATGCTGGAGCGACAACGTGGCGATCTCTTGAAAGCGCTTGCTCCTGGCCAGTATTTCGACGAGGTGATCGACGGCCGGGACATATTGCGGATCGTCGCTGAGCGTTTTTTGAAACCACTGCATGGCGATGTTGTCCTGCGAGCCTGCGAGAGCGCTGAGCCCCCTTTTGTAGTCATCCATAGCGTCGCTGCGGGCACCGGCACCCTCGGTCGTATACGCCGTCCAGAGATCTGTAGGCTCAGAATCAGGAACGATCCGGAATTGCATGCTGGCATACGCCCTGCGGTCGCCTCCGACCTCGGCCGCGGTGACGACCAGACGGTATGAACCCTGTTCGAGGCCTGCCGTAGAGATCTTGTACCCGGTGAGGTAACTGCCTGAGGCGTTGAAGTCGGCCGAATCGACATCCTCAGTAACGGTGACGGGAGGCAGGCCCCCCTGAAGACGACCGTATGAATACGTCATCCTGATCTTTCTGGCGGGAGCGGGCGTTGCGGCAGACGATCGAGGTGTGTCCCAGATTTGGAAGGCCAACCAAAGCGGGTCTAACGGGTGGAGGGGAACATCTGCGAGTCCTCGAGGCGCGAAACGTACACCTGTGAAGGTGAAGGGAAGCTTTGCCGAGGTTTGACCGGCGGAACGCGCTGAGAAGACGAGGAGGCGGCTCATGTTCCAACCGTCGGTAGACAGATTTGGAACAACCAGTGCCCGGGACTGGGAGAGGGCGGTATGCGTCAGCTCGTTTGTGAGCGTCACGGTGAGCTTGTACTCTCCGGGAGCGAGTGGAAGCCTACCTTCTGCTGCGAAGCGCTTGTGTCGAGTTTGCGCGGCCTGGTCTTCGGTGACAACACCCTTGAGAGCGTCTTCGGTCTTGTAGACGCTGTTGCCGCTTCGAGTGACGACCGACGCCTCAAGCTTGAGGGAGTAGCCAACCTTTCCACCCGGCATGGAACCGATCAGATCCTGCATCTGCCCATGCGGAACGATCAGGTAATGAACGGTCTGACGGCCATCCTGATCCCGGAACGTAGCCGCTTCCAGGTCGGCCTGGTTCTCCGCAAGCAGCAGGTTCGAGGTAACGACCTCCTTGGAGCGGTGAGCAGCGAGCATCTCCTTGGTCATCGGATCGTCGGCGAGTCCGCGGATCTTGCTGAGGAGCACGTCCGAGGTCATGCTCGGTGAGTAGTTGGTGAGGTCTACGGGTTCGGTCGGGATGAGCGAAAGCGTGGTTCGGGCAACCTCGTCCCCCAACGAATCGCGGATTGTCTTGATGCTCCTGTTCTGCACATTCAGGTCTTCAAGACCGGTGGTGAGGCGTGTAGGTCCATCCTGATAGGGCGAGTACAGGGTGTAGGGCTCGCTTGCGCTTCGCTTATAGAAGACCACGTAGAAGTGGGTTGGAAGAGCCGGTGTAGGAGATTGATAGAACCAGATCTGGAGCGGCCGGACGTTCCGTGCGTTGGGGTAGTTGGCGCGTTGTTGTGGCTCACCCAACGTGATGTAGATCTGACCCTGGTCGGTGCGCCAGCCGTTCTGCGATGCGGTCGTACCGAAGTGCTCGTTGGCGTATGCGAGTCGACGGTAGTGCTCCTCCTTGTAGGGGTTGGAGCCGGAGCCTGGATTTGGATTGCGTGCATCCCAGAAGGCCCGTATAAAATTTTCCCGCTCCGCGTCATCTCTCAGGGCGAGGAACTGTTTTCGTTCCGCGGAGTCAATGATGTACGGAACCTCCTGCTCAATCCAGTGGCGGTATTGGGGAGAGAGTGTCTTGGCTCGGTCGGCGGCGTTGAGCGTGGGGGAAGCGAAGACGAGAAAGATGATGGAGAGCAGATAGAAACGGTAGAACGCGCGCAAGTGCACTCCTAAAAAGCGAAGAGGAGAGCAGGTTTGCTCTCCTCTTCAGTTTAGGTTGGACGGGAACTAGAATTCAAACCGAACAGTTCCACGAGCGTAGAAGGGGGTCTGGAACGAGGTAGGACGACCGTAGTCGACGTTGAGCGGAGGAGGTGCACCGACGGCACCAGCACTGGTCTGCAGCTCCTGCACGCGACCGGTCTGGAACTGGCTGTTGGTCACATTGAAGGTGTCCATTGCCAGCTTGAGGCGGTAGCGCTCACCGAAGTGCGAGCCGAGCGGCACGGGGTAGTCGAGGTGGAGATCCAGCTGTGTGGCGGCCGGGGTGCGGCCTGCGGCGCCGCGTCCACCGACCGGGATCTCACCAGAGTTCAGGTAAACCGGGTGATCTCCGAGGAGGCTCAAAGGCACACCCGACTGTCCCCGGGCTCCCAGTCCAACGGTAAGACCCTTCACGCCGGAGAGGAAGGGCGTATCGGAGCCGATGTTGTAGCTGAGATACAGATTACCCACGGTCCGACGATCGCTGCTCAGGTACCCAGGTGTGAACTGATCGCCAAGGAGACCAAGCGCACCCGAGGTGAAGTCGAACAATGAGCTGATTCCAGGATCCGATTGCCCGTTGTCGTTGCGGTATGCGCCCTCGTAGTTGCCGTAGAGATTTGCCCAACGGAAGTTGACGACGGCCAGCCAATGGTTGCTGAAGCGCTTATCGAGTTCAAGCTCCACAGCGTTGTAGCGACGGATCGGCTTGGCGAATCCGTCGGAGACGCCGTCGCCCGGACCCGCGTCCGCCGTTGTGGCGTTGAGGATACAAGCGCCACCTACGGGAACGTTGCGGCTGTTGATAAAGAAGCCGCCTACAGGGAAGTAGGTGTCGTTCGCTTCCGTGCAGCCCGAGACGGGAGCGACGTAGTTGCCGGGTACGGCCGGTGACGTGGAGGTTGCGGGTTTGCTGGCCGTCACAGTGCCGGGGTTCGCAGCCAGGAACTGTGCCGGCGTGTACGTCACTTCCTTCTCGTTGATGGCGATGTCTGTACCGGGACCGGGGTTCGCGATACCGCCGTTGTAGTTGGAGGCGACCTGCGAGCCCTCCGGCGACTGCGAGCCGATATCTTCGATGATCCTGCCGAGGCGTCGGTCCGTGTATCGAGCCTTGACGACGATCGAGCTGGAGACGTTGCGCTCGAAGCCGATCACGTACTCATCTTCGTACTCGCTCTTGGTGCCCGGAATGATGCCTTCACCTGTGGATGACGAGAAGTTCGGGCCGCCAAATACGGCGACGGCTCCGGCGGTGGTGGACCGCGGTGTGCCGTTCAGCGTGTGCGCCGCATCCGGAGTGATGGAGATCGTTCCGTCAGCTCCTACTGTCGGGTAGAAGGCGTAGCTGGTGTCATCCTGCTCGTTGCCGAGTTGGCGGATGGCAGCATCGAGTGGGAGTGCCCAATAGTTGCGGCCGAAGTTGAAGAAGATCTTGCTCTTGCGATCGCCAAGCGGATCGATGTTGATTCCGATGCGCGGCGACCAGTTCCCGGTGAAGGTGTACTTCAACAGGGTGCCGCCGATCTTCTGCTGCTCCCAGCGGACTCCGGCATCGATCGTGGCATACCGGTTGAGTTCGAAGACATCTTCGCCATAGGCGGAGTGGTATCTCGACAGCGCCTTCACGTTCAGGCCCTGGTATGTTCCGCGCGAGATGGATGCGTAGGAGCGTACACCGTTGATGAGTGGGCACTTCGAGCAGGTTGGGTCCGTCAGATCGTTCGGATTCGCCGCCAAAATGGAGAAGCTGGCGTTGGTCAGAGATCCAGTTGCACCGGCCGGGATATTTGTATACAGCGACGTGAGGCTGGCACCTGCCATGTTTGTCGCTGGTATGGCAAACAGGCCGCCAGACCGCGATGGCTGATCAAGGAAGTTGGTGTGGTCGAACGCGTAGCCGGCAGACAGGGTGTGCTGACCGAATAGGTGAACGATCTTCGTTGTGTTGGCCGAGATGCTGTAGGTGTTGTTGACTGAGGGCTCAAAGGCACCGAAGCCTGTGGAGACGGATGGACCGGGCGTGGGCAGATACTGAAGAGTTTTATCCGTGATTCCGAATGCATTCTGAGCAGGCGTTTCACTGAAGTGATTGTGGTTGTAGGCGTAAGAGGTGTCTACCGTCCAGCTGGGGGTGACCGCTGTATCGAGGCGAGCGACGGAGTCCCGAGAGCCGAAGTTGTAGGAGCTGGTAACGGACCCGGGGTTCGTGGTTGAGAGGGTATTGGGAACGGTGTTGTGCTTGGAAGGATCGCCAAAGCTGGACGCCTCCAAGGTTGCCTTATCACCAAGCTTGTAGGTCAGCTTGCCCGCCCAGCTTGCCACGGTCGTGTTGTAGTCGTAGACGCCGTGCGCATAGGTCACGGGAGATCCCGGATTCGCGAGGATACGGTTCTGGTTCAGAGAGGGATCGAAGGCGCCGAAGAAGAAGAGCTTGTCGCGGAAGTGGGGAACGTAGCCGCCGAACTCGGCTGCTGCGTCAAACGCTGGGCTGGAGAGTGTCTGGCTGGGCGTGATCTGCTTGTATCCATATTGATAGAACTGCCGCCTGCTCGCGTAAAAGAGCTGCGGGGCGAAGTAGGCAGACAGAGCTCCGTGATATTCGTTGCTTCCGGACTTTGTAACAATCTGCACAATGCCGCCGAGCGACTTGCCATATGCAGGCTCGAATGCGGTGGTCTTCACGTCGACTTCCTTGATGAAGGCCAGATTGATGCCGGTGCCGAGCGAGCCGTGGTAGCGGTTGTAGGTGCCGATGCTGCCGAAGGCCTGGTCGGTGATGGTTACGCCATCCACCACATACAGGTTCTCGAGACCGGATGCGCCACCGATCGAGGGGTTGGCGGCTCCCGGGCCGACTTCGTTTGGTGTGCCAGCGACTTCGCCGGCAGCTACACCCGGTGCAGCATAGAAGATCGCGCTTACGTTGCGCTGCATGGGGATGCTGTTGTAGAAGGTCTCAGTCAGAGCGGAGGTAATGGCCGTCGACTGGGTGTCGATGGCGACCGCGGCGGTAGTGACCTCAATTGTGGTGTTCTCGTTTCCGACGGCCAGAGTGAGATTCAGAGTCGAGCTGCTGTTGACCGTGACCTCATTGTGCTTGGCCTGGACCTTGTTGAACCCCAGCTTTTCGACACTAACGTCGTAGTAGCCTGGCCGGAGGTTTGAGATGGTAAACCGCCCGAGATTGTCGGTGGTGAGATGGTAGGTACCCTGTGGGCCGACGAGGGTGACAGAGGCGCCGGGGATTACCGCACCGGTGGGATCGGTTACCGCACCTCCCAGCCCGCCCGTGATGCTCGACGAGTCTTGTCCCTGGGCGGGAGCAAGCAACAGCACTGAGAGAATCAGGAGAAGAGGAAGTCGTAGGAGGTGCTTCATGAGTACCCTCGATCGTTCGGATGGAGAGACACCTCGCAGTCATCTGTCCACCTGTAGCCCGGTGAATTCTCTGACGGCAAAGCTGTGAATCTCTCGATATACATATCGAAGCAATTACCGGGCCACTCCAAAGAGGCGTCTTCCCTGTATGAATTGACCAACATACAGCCGGGGAAGGCTCCCTGGCATACAGGAATCGAGGTTCCGTTTTGCTCAAGATATGAAATTACGGAGAACTTATTGAGTCACGGTTTCTGAGCTCCAGCCGGGCTTGAACCCTTGGTCGCGTCACTCTGCTTGAGGTAGAGGTCGAAGAAGGTCTCACTTCGTCGCCAAGCGTCGCGAAGGACGAACGCCCTCCGAAAGAAGTGGATCTCGCCGGGATAGATGGCCATGTCGAAGGGCTTCCCGAGCTTCTCCAGGTTATCGATTACCTTTAGCGACTCCCAGAAGGGTACGTTTGCGTCGTTGGTGCCTTGCAGCACAAGGAGAGGGCGCCGGATTTTGTCGAGGTGTTTGACCGGGGCGGAGCGGTTATAGAACTCAGGATCAGTGACGGGTGTTGCGCCCAGGCGCCCAAGGATCAGGCCGCCGGTCGTCCATGTCTCCCAATCGCCGACGCCAGCAACATCGATCGCGCATCGGAACAGTGTCGGATCGGTGATCATGGACTGCAGCGTCATGAAGCCCCCGTAGCTCAGTCCCCAGATGCCGATTCGGTCCGGGTCGACGTAGCTGAGAGTCTTGAGATAGTCGGCGCCCGCGTTGACATCCTGGGTTTCTGCGCCGCCGAGATCCTTTGACGTTCCGGTAGCCCAGTCCCGGCTATATCCGGAGCTGCCGCGATAGTCCGGCGTGAGTACGACGTATCCTTGCTGCGCGAGGTACTGACTCATCGCGTAGTACATGCGGTACGCGCCTGGGTGCCATGCCAGGTAGTTCTGGTCGGCTCCTGACCCGTGAATCCAGACGATGGCGGGGTGCTTCGTCGAGCGGTCGAGGTGTTTGTCGACCATAAGCGTCGCGGGGACGGGCTTGTGATCGGCGCGGCTGGGGAAGTGGACGGCCGTGGGTGCGATGAGATCTTCAGGATTGAGCCCAGAGGGAAGAGAGTTCGTCAGCCGGGTAGGTGTGGCCCCGGGCCTGGCTGCTACCGAGTACACCTCGAGGGGGTGTTCGACGGCGCTGCGTTCGTAGACGAGCATGGATCCGTCTGGAGAAAACGCGGGATTGCGATTGACGCCACGGCTCACGACGATCGGTTCCAGGTGGCCATTGGCAACCGAGGCGATCGAGATGAAGCGCTCCATCTGATTTCCTTCGGCGCTGTGTGCGAAGGCAAGGTGCTTGCTGTCCGGGGACCAGGCGGCGTAACCATCCCCGAAGGCGCCTTTGCCCACCTGCTTGGCCTGGGACTCGGAGGTCGCGTCGGTCGGTATGACGTAGACGTGTGGCCAGCCACTGCGATCGCTGATGAAGGCCAGCCATCTGCCGTCGGGCGACGTGACGTCATCCGCACCGTCCGCCGGTGAGATCCAGGCGGGATCGTGGTCTTTCCAGAGGGTGCGCGTCTCGCCGGAGAGAGCGGTGACCTTGATCTCCATCGTCTTGTGGTCGGGCGAGAACTCCTCATGCACGATGGAGTTTCCAGCGGCCCACTGCATGGCGGTCGAGCCGTAGTTCCGCGCCGACACCGGGATCCACGTCGGCTCTGCGGCATAGCTGAAGACCGAGATGACGCCGATGCGGTCATCCCAGGTGAGGCTGCGGAGGACCTTTAATAAGATTGCCGTTGTAGGGAAGCGGCTCAGGCGTCTGCTCCTGACGAGAGGCCGAGAAGGCGACGTACATCCCATCGGGAGAGAAGGTTGGGTCGTAAGGGTGTAGACCCTCAGGCATGTGCGTCAGACGCCGCCTCGTCTTCTCTTTCAGAGCTGCGACGTAGATATCTCCATTGAGTACAAAGGCAATCTGCTGGCGGCCCGCCGAGAGGCTGAAGCTGCTCACGCCCTCGAAACCGGGCAGGGGCTCCGGTCTACGGGATCGTGTGGAGACGCTCCAAAGGCGGCCGCCCTTACTGAAGATGATGTCCTCCGCCGACGCCCACTCGAAATGATCGATATCCGAGACCAAGAGGTCAGGGTCAACGGGGAAGTTCGTGAGCGCGACGGGTGCTTCGCCAGGCGTTACCGCGAATAGATCCTGCTTTCCGGCGGCATCCCAGAGAAAGGCGATCTGCTTTCCATCCGGCGACCAGTGCTGGTCGGTGGGGTACTTGATATCTGCGATCCGGTCGATCGTTATGCTTCCGCGCGGAGTGGACTGTGCAAAGGCGCTGCCCGCTGGAGACAGGCTGAAAGCGTACACAACAGCAACAAACAGGCCGGTCAATCTCACGTGAGTCTCTCCAACTTGCGATCAGTATGGGGGGAAGTGAAATTAGCAACGAGGGGCTGTGCGTCCGGAGGTGCGGAGCACAGCCCTCGTGATGTACAAACCTCATCGCGTGCTGGTGCGGGTGAGCTTAGAAGCTGAATCGCAGGCCGAATCGAGCGATGAAGGGGTTGAGTTGATTGACGGGTGCCCGGAAGCTGCTCCCGCCTGTGGGCACCTCGCTGATCACCGTGTTGGCGTTTGCGAGATTGAAGAGATCGGCGACGGGCTCGATGTTGAACCTTTCGCCGAGGTGGGTGGGTCGGGATATCCGCAGATTGACGATGTCAACGTTGGGAAGACGGAGGCGACCGATCTGTTCGCCGATCACAGAGACCTGGCCCTGGTTCAGGTTTTCGAACACAGCCGTGGGTGGGCCATTGTTTGGATCGAGCGGATATCCGGTGTAATGCTGGAAGTTCAAACCGACGTTGAAGGCTTTGGGGAAGGTGTAGCTGCTGAGCACTTTGAACATCTGAGTGGCGTCGTAGTTCAGAATGGCGTCACCACGGTTGATGGCGTTATTGGGATTGTTGAAGTCGTCCGTCAGTCCGCGCCTGTAGGTGCCCTTTTGCTGCTGGAGAGTGTAGCCGGCGAGGACTTGCCAGCCGCGGCTCATACGCTTCTGAACCGTGATCTCCACCCCGTTGTAGTGATTTGTATTCAGGTCGGGGATGTTGGTGATGAGGTAGTTCGAGAGCCCTACCTTTCCGGGCGCGAGGTTGAAGAGAGTTATCGGTTGACCGGTGACGGAGTTGACGAGCGGCTGTCCCTGGTTGTCGACCTGAGTTGCGACGTAGTCCGATGGCAGGTTCGCAAGATTTCTTTCCGCGTATTGGTTCCGAAGGTTTCGGTAGTAGAAGTTCACGCCTACCATGACGGAGGAGAATACCTGCTGCTCGTACCCCACGTTGAACTGATTTGAGTACGGACGCTTCAGGTTTGGATCGACGGAGGTGACGACACCTCCCGAGGCAGAGAGCAGGTTGGCCGGGGAATTCCACTCGGTTGACTGCGGGATGCCGTCGCCGTTTGTATCAGTCCATTTGTAGACCTGGGTGCTGAGCCCGTTCGGGTTGATCTGCTCTGGCAGTTCAGCACCTTCGATGACGTCAAACTGCCCGAAGAAGGCCCGCAGGACGGATCGCCCGTTGCCCCTGAGGTCGAAGGCTGCACCAAGCCTCGGCCGGAAAGTGTTCCAGGTGGCGATGTTGGGAGACTTTGTGAACGTTCGCTGCGGAAAGAGGGCAGGGAACGTTGCAGCCGGGCTGGTCTGAGCCGGGTAGAAGGTGTTGAAGTGGTCGTATCGCACACCGAGGTTGAGCGTCAGCTTGCGCTTGAGGGTGACTGAGTCCTGCACGTAAGCTGCGGTCTCGTGATAGATGCTTCTTACGTCCACGGGCGTGTTGTAGGCGACGACCTGAGTTGGCGTGCCACTGTTATAGACCGCATTGATCCCGTTATTGACGGTGTAGTTGTAACCGTTCCGGTTGACGGAGGTGTCCAAGCCGAACTTGAAGGTGTGGGAAGCACCCCAAAGGCTCCCTTTGTAGAACGAAACTCCCTCTGCAAGTGCGATCACGCTGGCGGGATTCACGAAGGAGTACGGAGGAGCGCCGGTCTCTGTGGAAAGCGTAACGTCCTGACGGTTGAGCGCGGTGGGTGACGTTCCCCTCTGATTGCCGAGTGGAAACACCTGGTGAAGGTACCCGAAGCGGGTGTCGAACAGAAGGTTATGGAAGGTGCTGGTCCACTCTGTCTGAAGGATGTATGCAGGTTCGATCTGCCGCCAGGAGGCATCCGAACTGACAAAGGCGAAGCCGGTATCGCGACGAAAGAATCTGTTCTGCTCGTTGAACCACCAGACAAAGTTCACGCGATTGTTCGGGGATACCTGGTAGTCGCTTCGAAGGGTGACGTTGCTTTGGTGGTTCGGATCTGTCGTAGGCGAACCGTCCGCGTTCCGTACGGACAAGACACTCTCCTTGAGATCGTAGAGCCGCCACGACCCGAACAACCACCATTTGTCCCTGAGAAGAGGGCCACCTAGATTGGTGGCGAGATCTCTGGACATGATGAAGGGTGTGCCCGCGCTGACGGGGCTTCCGTTGTAGATGGGATTGGTGATGGTGGCCTGAGTGCCGGCGGACTGGTAGTAGGCAGCAGCGAGGCCATGTACCCTGTTTGCTCCTGACTTGGGGACCAGGTTCATATAGACACCGCCAACGGCGACCTCAGCCTGCGCGCTGTCGGTGACGACCTGCAGTTCGGAGAGGGCGTCGTTGTCCACGTAGAACGAGGTATATCCGCCAGTTGATCCCGGCCAGTTCAGGCGAAGTCCGTTGAAGCTGTAGACCTGGTCACCGGGCAGGCTGCCGTGCACCTCCATGACGGACTGCTGGAAGCTCTGGCTGCCCGCGACGTCGAAGTCGCTGGTGGCGACGCCAGGCGTTTGCGCAACGGTGGAGAAGGTGTCGCGGCCACTTGGGATGCCCTGAAGCAAGGCGTCGTCGAAGGTTGTCGCAGTGGTGTTGTTTACCGTATCGACCACCGGAGCTTCAGCAGAGACGTTGACCGACTGCTCCGTCGATCCCACCTGGAGTTGTGGATTGATCGTTGCGGTGAAGCCTGCGGTGATCGCGATGTCGGATTGCACTTCGGTTCTGAACCCCGACACGGTATAGGTGAGCCGATAGGAGCCGGGTGGTAACGAGGCGAACAGGTAATTACCGGCGACGTCTGTTGTGGTCGTTCGGGGGCTCATGAGGGCGGAGCTTACGGCGCTGATGCTGACATTGGGCAACACACTTCCGGAGGCGTCCGTTACAGTTCCCCGTATTTGCCCGGTGATGGCTACCTGGCCGACGGCTTGCAGCGACCCTAGAGTGAGACCGAGGATGAGGAGCAGAGCTTTTCGCGTCATGAGATCTCCTTGAGCATGAATAGTTGTCGGGGTGTGCAGCTCGTAAAGCAAAGGCAGAATCTTTGACACAACAGTCATCGTCAGATGAGGTGTTGTCGCCAGTAACCGGTTACTCGGCCAATGGAGGGTTGTCTCCAACCGGGCGTTTCAAGATGGGTAAGGTCCGGATTCCACAGATCTCCCGAACCGCTGCAGACGGAGCTAGCTTCTACGTTCTGCTGCTGTAGCTCATTGAGCCGAGGAGTGAATGATCCCAGGAGTGCAAGCCGATGACAGGCACAGCAAACCAAGTTGCGGAGTCTTGCGGGAAACGATTTCCGGAAGTATAGCGTCAGGCAAACGGCTCCGCAATGTCAAAGATGGATGTGAGACCTTTAGCGCGTCGAGAGCTGGACGAATCGCGACATCGCCTGGAGGCTCGGGAAAGAGCGACCGTGGATAATGAGAACGGGTGAGACGGCAAGGTCTAGATGAGGCTCGCGAGCGACTCAGCAGCAAGAGAGACGATTCGCGTGCCTTCGCAGAAGCCAGGCTGTGGCGACGTGTTGGCGCACCCTGGGCGTCGAGCTTTGACCTCCTATGGATTAGAAGGGGTGGAAGTGCTTCATGCATGGCCTGACTGAAGAGGACCTGCTTTTTTCGTTGATTGCCTTTGCCTTGCTCCTGGTAGCGACGCGGGCGATGGCGGAGCTTGCCCGGCGAGTTGGTCAGCCGGAGGTGCTCGGCGAGTTGCTTGGGGGTTTCCTCATCGGACCATCTGCCCTGGGCGCCCTCTTTCCGGGAGTGTTTCACGAGCTGTTTGGCAGGGTCGTCGTTGCCCAGGGCATGTCGCTGCTGTCGTGGATAGGAGCGATACTCCTCCTACTGATCGCGGGCATTGAGGCCGATCTCGTGATTCTGCGGGAGAAGGCAGTGCCGGGGTTGCTTTCGGCCGCAGGTGCGATCGGCGCGTCGGTCGTGTTCGCCTCGCTGGTCGCTGTGAGCCTGCTCCATCGCCCTCAAGAGAGCGGCCTTTTCCTTGGCCTTGTTTACTCTGTTACGGCAGTAAGCGTCGTTGCCAAGCTGCTGATTGAACGTGGCGCGCTGCGACGCGGGTACGCTCAGGTGATGCTGGCGGCGGGGATTGCGAGTGAGGTCCTGGTGTGGCCGCTCATCTCCGTGCTCTCGTCGTTGCACAACGGAAGCAACGCCTGGATCGCGGGCCTGAAATCGGCGGTGCTCGCGGCTGCCTTCTTTGCAGGCATGCTTACGGTTGGACGGCGGTTTACGTTCTGGGCGATGCGCCGCGTCGCGGATGTTACCGGCATCGCGAATGGCGAGTTGTCGCTTATCCTCCTTCTGGTCAGCATCTCGGCGATCATCACCGCCTGGGCCGGTCTTCATCCTCTGCTGGGCGCCTTTGTCTTCGGCGTTCTGCTAAGCCGGGCTCCGCGTGCGACCGTGGCGCTGAAGGAGCGCATCCAGGCCCTGACCGTCTCATTCTTCGCTCCGATATTTTTCGGCCTCGCGGGCATGCGGGTGAACCTGTTTGACCTCCATGGCTCGCAGTCGGTCAAGGGCATCCTGCTCCTGCTCTTCGGCGTGGGATTGCTGAAGATCCTGTTCGGCTTCCTGGGAGCAAAGGCTGGCCGGCTGCCGCTGTGGGAGTCGGCATCGGTCGGGGTCGGCCTCAACCTCAAGGGTGGCTCGGACGTGGTTGTAGCCATCGTGGGAACCGAGCTTGGCCTGCTTTCTGCAGATCTCTACACCATGTACGCCGTGGTTGCGATCCTGACGGTGCTGATCACACCGCCCATTCTTGCCAGGATCTCGGCGCGGGCGCTTCCGGATCCGTCCGAGATCGAACGATTGAACCACGAGGAGGCGCGCCGCCGCGCGTACTTCGCCGACATGGAGCGGGTCCTTGTTCCCCAGATTCCGGAGCTTCACCCGGAGCTGATCGCCAGCCTTGTCGCGCAGATTGCGCGAACCAAGAGCCAGCAGCGCGAGATCTTCGACATCACGGAACTTTCGACATCGGTGCAGACGACCACTGGACAGGGGACGACACCCGAGGTCGAGCAGGTGTCCCATTGGCTGACCCGGGCTATGGCACACGAGCATGTCGGTCTCGAGCGGAGCCTGATTGCGAAGGATCCGCTGGAGGCCGTGCTCGAAGCCGCTCAGACGCAGCAGATCATCTTTGTGGGAACTGCGGCTACGGGCCGGGACAACTCCACACTCAGCTTCGGGTCCATGCACGACTCCCTGGTGTGTGGTGCTGCCTGCGATGTGCTGCTGGCGGTTCACAGCGGCTCTGTCCTTCCAACGCCGAAGCGCATCCTTGTTCCTGTGAATGGCCTCGAGCACTCGCTCGCCGCTGCGGATGTTGCGGCGTATGTTGCAAGTGCCTGCAATGCGGAACTCGTGCTCTTGAACATCGCTCACACTCGGCTGGACGCCATGTTCTGGAAGGAGGGCGGTCAGCGTGATGTGCTGCAGCGAGGCTACACGGTCGTACGAGAGGCCGAGTTCCGGGTTGCGCGGCTCGGAGCCTGGGTGTCCACACGCGTGAAACTAGGCGCCGATCCCGCCGTCGCCATTCTGGAGGAGTTGAAGCGGAGGCCTTACGGCATGATTGTCATGGGTGGCGTCGGACGCACTACCGACGGGGGGCTTGCACTCGGCAGCACGATAGAACACGTCATGCGGCAGGCGACCCTTCCCCGGCTTCTTCTTGTCTCTCGCGGAACTGATAGCGGTGCATAGCGGGCAAGAATGGGGGCAGGGTGGCTTGAAGAGGGAGTCTGCAAGATCAGCGATCACCAGCCGTATGAGAATGGAGCAAATGCCACTTCCGGCGCGGGACTCTGAACTTGTGCAAATTGTGGACTCAGCGCTTGTTGACGCTACCCTGCGGGCGCGCAGGAGCGAGGGAGGTTCATGGCTGGCCTGCCGCCCAGGCTGCAGCTCATGCTGTCATGGCGTCTTCCGCATCTCGATGCTCGATGCAGAACGTCTCCGCGTCGCTCTGCACACGCTTGAGCGGCAGGATAGAGTTCGCGCTGAAGAGATCCAGATGCGCGCTCTGACCCTTGCAAACGATCTGCGGGCCTCCTTTCCGGGAGACTTTGCTACCGGTGCTCTCGATCCGGAAGAGAGCTCCACATGGAACGAGTTTGCGGACCTGCCGAATGCCGACGCACCCTGTCCCGTGCTTGATCCGACGACGGGACGATGCGATCTCTATGCGGGTCGTCCTCTTACCTGTCGCATCTTCGGACCGCCGGTTGAGAATGAGTTCGGGATTGGGATGTGCGAACTCTGCTACATCGGTGCCAGCGAAGCAGAGGTTCTAAAGGGCGAGATGCGCCTGAAGCACCACGCGCTTGAGGAGGAGCTGAACGGCGAGTTTCCAGCCAAGGAGACGATTATCGCCTGGGCTTTGCTTCCCAATCGCGTCTGAAAGCAGAGCTTTGTGCGCGAGAAGTGATCAGACGCCGGATTGCCATTTCCCGCTGACTGCGCCATACTTCAGAAGATTGGCCGTTGGGTTCGCCTGGTCTCATCGTTCCAGATTTTAAGTGGTTTTGGAATATCAGACGAAGCTGGCGGTGAACGCACAAAGGTGGACAGCAGTCTGGAGATGCCTCTCAGAGAGACTTCAGGATTGGCCACTTCTGAAGGCGGGAGTAGTTCAGTGGCAGAACGTCAGCTTCCCAAGCTGAATGTCGCCGGTTCGATCCCGGTCTCCCGCTCCAAAAACAATTGAATTGCGGCCTCAGCCGGAACGTTAAACTCCGTTGCGACTGCATGGACTGGGTTCTGCAAGGTTGAGTTCGGATTCGTGTCCGAAGGCTTCCCCGGTACCATCCTCCCTCGCGCCGCAAGAGCGCAGCCAAGCACCCAAACCGCAAGCCAGTGTGACGCCTTCACCGATGGTCTACTTGACCAGGTTCACATCTGCCACGCTCCTTTATTGACCCTTAGTTGTCTAGAAGAGTCCCCATTGCACAAATTCGGAAGAGCGTTCGACCTTGCTGGTTGTCGCGATTGCCTGGCGAACTGATCACATGGACCTGGTGGCTTGTTGAAGACCGGTCTTTGTCTGTATCGTTCGGGAACTGATTCCGATAACGTTTTACGCGAGCAAGAGTAAGCCCTCTGTTGCGCTTCCGCGTAAATCGGACTCCCTAAAACAAACGGCAGGCGATAGACTTCGCTGCCCATGCAAGAGTGGCGCGGCAATATCGATATATCTCGTGTCAACCGCGAGTCAAATGCATCCCGCGCACCTACGATGCCGCGGAGCTGAACGACGCTCCAGGACCGTAGGAGCATCGAGGTCGGGGTTCCGTACGACCGACAAAGACGCTGCCGAAACAGGCAAGAAACAAGGAGGGCTGTACAGGTGATTTCCAGGTATCTTCTTCTCGCTGGTGTGCTGGGGGCGGCGGTTGGAAGCACAGGGGCGCAGACGAGGGCGATAACGCCGCCGAGGCCGCTGCCGTTCGTCAGTCCGATCTTCGGCGACAAGATGGTGCTGCAGCGCGGCAAGCTCAACACCATCTGGGGATGGTCCGACGTGGGCGACAACGTCCGTGTACAGATTGGCGACACCACCGCGACCGCGACTGCCGGAGCCGACCATCGCTGGCAGGTGAAGATTCAGCCACCAGCAGCCGGTGGGCCTTACACCTTGAAGATCAGCGGGCACCAGACTGCGGAGCTCCGTGACGTTCTCGTCGGCGACGTCTGGATCTGCGGCGGCCAATCCAACATGGGGCTGTCGCTGAGTGCCGTGCAGAACGGCGAGGCCGAGGTGAAGGCAGCTGACTATCCGAAGATTCGCTTCTTCTCAGTAGCTCCACACCCGGCGTATCACCGGACCGAGACGGTTGAAGGAGCATGGAAGGCTGTGGCCCCGGATACGGCGGCGCAGGTCTCCGCAGTTGCGTATTACTTCGCCCGCAGGGTACAGCAGGACATCCACGTTCCGATCGGCCTGGTCGTCGATGCGCTGGGTGGCACGCCCGCCGAGTCGTGGACCAGCGCGGCCGCGCTTGCTCCGCTCAAGGACTTCGACGTTCCATTGGAGGAGGTACGGCACCTTGCGTCCGCGAATGCTCCGGAGTACGGCAACTACATCATGCACTGGTACGACGAGTACGACCTGGGCCAGAGAGAGGATTGGTTCGCTTCCAGAGTCGACGATTCAAGCTGGAAGGCCGTGAACGTCCCAGGCGGCTTCTCTGAACTTGGAGTTCCAGATGACCCCGCGGTAGTGTGGTTCCGCAGAGAGGTAACGCTGCCGGACCCACTTCCGTCCGGGCGGTCTGCGATCTTTCTGGGATCGATCCAGCGGATGGATACGGTTTACATTAACGGGAATTCCGTTGGCGGAAGCGCATGGGTCGAGAACCCGCGTATCTATCCGGTTCACGACGGCGTCCTCAAGCCAGGCCGGAATGTGATCGCCATTCGCGTCCTGAAGACCGAGCCCCACGGTGGGTTTCTCAGCAAGCCGGAGGACCTGCACCTCACGCTCGGCGATCATACGACCATCCCTTTAGCAGGAATATGGAAGGCTAAGCTGAGCGTGGACGCTCGACCGCCGCATCCACTTCCAATCGGCTATGAGAACTGGCCCGTGATGCCTTCTGTTCTTTATCAAGGCATGTTGGCACCTGTCGCTCCGCTCGCGATTACAGGAGCCATCTGGTATCAAGGCGAGCAGAACTCCGACCGCGGTTATCAGTACCGCAAGATACTTCCGGCCATGATCGCCGACTGGCGCACCCTTTTCGGACAGGGGGATTTCCCTTTTTACATCGTCAGCCTTCCAGCCTTCAAAGCACGCAGCGATACGCCGGTCGACGACTCATGGGCGGAGACGCGGGAGTCTCAAGCTATCGCCGCCGCAAAGGTCCCCAACTCCTGCCTCGCGGTCACCATCGATACCGGCGACCCGGCCAATCTACATCCCAAGGACAAGCAGCCGGTCGGAGATCGGCTCGCACGCTGCGCGCTGGCGAAACACTACGGCGTGAAGATCGCATCATCAGGACCGACGCTGGCCTCGGTGGATCGCATGCCGGGAGCGATTCGGCTTCATCTCGCGCACGCGGACGGTGGCCTGGTCATAAAGGGCGCGAAGCTTCAGGAGTTTTCGATCGCCGGCGTCGACCACAAGTGGCACTGGGCCGATGCACGGATCGAAGGCAACACCGTCATACTCTCTTCGCCTTCTGTGCCCGAACCGCTGCAAGCCCGGTACGCATGGCAGGGAAACCCCCAAGCTACGTTATTTAACGGCGCGGGTTTGCCAGCTGGCCCCTTTCGAACGGACACATGGCCCGGCATCACAGAGAGCCACAGACCTTACTGACCGGATGAGTTTCAGCCTCACCAAGTACAGCCAAAGCTAATTGAAAGAAGGAGGCGTAATGAAGAAATCAGATATTTGCAGCGGTGTCACAATGAACCGACGAAGCCTACTCAAGTTGTCAGCAACAGCTGGCCTCGGCCTGGCCGCAAGCCAGGCAGGAGTTGCGCTCGACAACATCAAGACTGCGTCACACCAGGAACCCGGCAGATGCAGCACGCCTCGTTCAGCCATTGCCAAGACACAGTACGGCAAGGTGCGTGGATTTCTGGATGGCGGCGTTTTCACCTTCAAGGGAATTCCTTATGGAGCCGATACGGGCGGCGATAACCGCTGGCTGCCAGCTAAGCCACCCAAGCCCTGGACGGACGAGCGCTTTACCCTCATCTACGCGGACAACTGCCCCCAGAACCTGCATAGCTATGGTGGCGTCGAGCAAGCCTTCCTGCAGGATTGGGATGACGGGCCGATGAGCGAAGACATGCTTAAGCTGAACATCTGGACGCCAAGCCTCTCCGGTAAGCGGCCGGTGATGGTCTACTTTCACGGCGGGGGCTTCAGCTTCGGATCGTCGTATGAACTGCCATCGCACGATGGCGCGCAGATGGCGCGTCTTCACGACGTGGTGCAGGTCTCAGTCAATCATCGGCTGAACGCATTGGGATTTCTCGACGTATCGGAGGTTGGCGGAGCTGCGTACGCTGACTCGGCCAATGTCGGCATGACCGATCTGGTTGCTTCTCTCGAATGGGTACGAGAGAACATTGCGAACTTCGGGGGCGATCCCGGAAACGTCATGATCTACGGACAGTCTGGCGGAGGTTCGAAGGTCACCACCCTGATGGGAATGCCTTCGGCAGCGGGCTTGTTTCATCGTGCCGGCGTGCAATCCGGAGGCGGCGGCAACCCTCCCAGCGGCGAACAGGCAAGAGAGCTGACGAAGCAGCTTATGGCCGGGCTTGACCTACAGCCAAACGACATGGCTTCGTTGAAGAAGGTGGAATGGTCGAAGCTGTTCGCCGCGGGTAACGCCGCGATTGCGAAGATCAATCCGCCAGGTCAGTTCTTCGGCATGGGAGGACCGCCCAGCCCGCATCCGCGCGTGGGTTGGGGGCCGATCGTCGACGGCCGTGCTGTGACTGTACGGTCCTTCTTTGAGGAGGCGCCCGCCATCTCGAAGGACGTGCCGATGCTCATCGGGTCGGTAAGCGAAGAGGGCAATCGCATGTCATCGAACCCTTCCGAGCAGGAATGGCACGCCACGTTGGCGAAGACGATGGGAGATGCCAAGGCCACGACGCTGATCGCCGCGATGAAGAAGGCGCATCCGAAGAAGAGCATTCGCACGCTGTCCTACGGAGTTGGCGGTCTCGGTCAGCGCAACAATGTCGCGCGCATGGCGAAGATGAAATATGACCTGAAGGCAGCACCGGCCTACGCCTACTACTTCACGTGGCAGTCACCCATGCTGGATGGAGTGGGAGGAGCCTGGCACACCTCGGAGCTGGCCTTCTGCTTCGATAACGCGAAGCGATGCGAACAGGGAACCGGAAACACACCCGAGGCGCAGGCGCTCGCAAAGAAGATGGCGGGCGCCTGGGCAAGCTTCGCGCGCACCGGAAGACCCGATCAGCCCGGTTTGGCCTGGGCTCCGTCCGATCCAGAACGCTGCCAGACGATGGTCTTCGACGATGCGTGTCGTATGGTGGATGATCCTGACGGGGAGCTACGGCGAATCTTGTCCAGCTGACCGATGTGCATAGCAGGGTCATGCTGCGGCTGCGACGCAGGCAAAGATCGACAAAGCCTGTCGGCAGCTTCTGTCGGGACGCTCTCCTTGAGCGCGTCTACTTCGGGGCTGATTTGAACCCTGCCGGACCGTATCGAAGGCATGAGCGATGGCGTCATGATCGCAGTGCGCGACCCGGAAGCAGAGCCTACCGCTCCATGCCGTCTGGGCGAGCTTCGCGTCACTGGGCAATCGAGCGCTTTGGCGTAGATATTGTTCAGAATAGGTAGACTTGAAATCAGGGACGCGAGTGCGGACCTGAGATAGTGTCTGAGGCCTCCGCCAAGCGGAGGCCTTTTTCTGTTGATGAGTGGCTCCCGAAAAGGAGCCACTCTTGTTTTGGCGGGGAGATCCTTATGCAACTGACGACACGCGAAGGGAGCAGCAGGACGGATTCGATTGCATTCGTGCTGCTGCTACTCGCGGTGCTTACGGCCATGCTGGCGTTCGGCCTGGGGCGAGACGATGCGACGGTACGAACTGCGGTGTTGCTCTGTGTCACAAACCTGGTGACTGCTCTGACAAGTATTGCGGCTACGCTTCTGGTCGGGAAACCGAGCACGACGCACGAGGTCGAGACGAAAGAGGGTACCAAGGTGACGACACGGGAGAGCCAGACGACCTCCGTTCAACCGATGGACTGTGACAAAGATGGGGAGAAGACGATATGAGCAGTGCAGCAGAACTTCATCCGGCGCCGGGAGCGGCGTCTTTGGCAGGTGGGCAGGTGCAAACCACTACACAACCTGCGCAAACGGCAGCATCAGCGCAGGGAAGCACGACCGGCGGCACGGGAGGAGTAGCTTCGACAGCAGCGGGTTCCAACCTTTCTTCGCGGCCGAGCAACTCGCCCCAGGATGCCGGGGCCAAGCCGGGCAGGCTGGTTGCGTTTGAGGGCTTTCTGAAGAAGGCGGGGCATATCGCCGGGGTCGTGCTCACGGACATCGTCAAGTACGTGATTCCGGTGGCATCGCTGGTTGCAGTTGCGGATCCGGCAGCGGCGCCAGCAGTATCTGCGTTTACCGCGTCCGTGAGACTGGTCCAGGCGACGGCCATCAGCGTTCAGCAGAAGTGGGCAGTGGAGGGCACGGCGGCCAATGCTCAGAAGCTTGCCGATGTGCTCGAGATTGTCGAGCAACCCGTAATCACCATGTTTGCGCAGGCCGGCTTACAGGTGGATACAGCGTACGTCACGAATCTGGTGAATGGCGTTGTGGCTATTCTGAATGCGCAGCCCGACGTGGTTCTACCGAAGGCGGCGTAGCAGGCAGCAAAAGAGGGCCCGGTGCGAATGACCGGGCCCTCTTGGTTTGCAGGTGCGGTGCAGCTCAGCGTGAAGCTACGGTGGTCTTTCCGCCGGTCTTCAAGCGATCCTCGAGGGCCTGCGCCTGAGGCATGAAGGTGAGAGCTTTGGCGATCTGCGGATCCCACTGGGCACGTACTTTGAGACCTTCGAGCTGACCGAACTGGGAGGTGAAGAGCTCCGCCTTTATGCTGGCCTTGACCCAGTCGTTTACGCCGGCGATGTCCTGGTCGGTGTATTCGATCTGATTGGTCTTCAGGAAGTCTTTGAACTGCTGGAGCACGGCGTCATCGACAGTGAAGTCTTTGGTTACGGAGCGATCGGCGAGGTAATGCTTGGCGAAGTTGAAGAAGGCGTAGTGGACGAGCAGGTTGCCCTGAAAGGTGTTCGAAGTCGGGTTGTCGATCTTCTCGTCAGGAGTGATGCCCCCGCCGCCATACACGGTGCGGCCGGAGTCGGTGAGCTTGACCTCCCGGTTGACATTGTCCTTGGGCTGGCTGGCCGGGTCACGGACGTAGTAGTAGTCGTAAAGCGAGACATGGTCGTAGGGGCGCTGGATGAGGCGGCCTGACGGAGTGTAGTAGTGATAGGTCGTGAGGGCCAGGCCGGTGTCCTCGGTGATCTGGAAGACGGTCTGCACAAGTCCCTTGCCAAATGTCGTCTCGCCGACAATCAGCGCTCGATCGTGGTCCTGCAGGGCTCCTGAGACGATCTCAGCTGCGGATGCCGTGTTGCGATTCACGAGAACCACGATGGGGAACTTGGGTCCCTGTTCTCCGTGGGCCGCGCGGTAGACCTGATCCGGAAAGGCGCGTCCTCGCTGTGAGACGACGATCTGACCCTTATCGAGAAACTTGTCGCTCATGTTGACGGCTTCGTTGAGGAGTCCGCCCGGGTTCCCACGCAGGTCAATGAGAAGACCGTGGAGATCGCCCTGCTTCTGGAACTTTTCTACAGCATCGCCAACCTCACGGCTTGTTGTCTCCATGAACTGGGTCACATGGACGTAACCGACGCCTGGACGAGCCATAAAGGCTAGGTCGACTGAAGGTCTCGGGATCTCGTCGCGAACGAGATCGAAGCTGAGGGGCTTGGACGAGCCTTCGCGGGACATGGTAACCAGCACGTGCGTTCCGCGCGCGCCTTTGAGCACAGTCGCGACGGCCGCTGAGTCCATGCCCTCGGTCGACTTGCCATCGACCGTCAGAATGACGTCGCCCGGCCGGATGCCTGCCTTGAACGAAGGTGTGCCTTCAAATGGATAGAGGACTACGATTTTGGTTTTGCCGTTGGGCGTCGGCTGTGGCTGGATCGTCATGCCCACGCCGTAATACTTTCCGTGCTGGTCTTCGCGCATCTGCGCAAAGGCCTTTGGATCGTAGAAGTTGGAGTGAGGATCGAGGACGTGCAGCATGGCCGGGATCGCGCCGTCGTAGATGGCTTTGTCGGGCTTGTCGCCGGTGAGCTTTTCGGCGTAGTTCTGTTCCACGATCGAGTAGACGTCGGTGAAGCTATGGAGCGAGTCGCGAAGTGTGGACTCGTCGGTAGCCGACTGCGCGGCCACGCGCTGGCTGATGAGCGAGCCGACCGTGGCGCAGGTCGCGAGGAAGAGCGTGGCGGAGAGTAGGGCGCGTCGGGTGCGGGGTGCCATGTTCGTTAGATGTCCTCGAGGAAGCGCATCGGCTCGGAAGGCGCAGAGAGCCTAAGTTTGGACGGAGTATAGCATCGGCCGTGAGCCGAGGACCACGAACGAAGGTGGGATGCCGGGTGACAGCGCGTTCGCGCGGCTGTGAGCGGACGGGTAGAATATGGGCACCGGCTATCGACAGAATAACGTTGCGAGTCAAACCGGGCAGGTGGGATTTTTGCCTTGCAAGAGCCCGCCGGATGAGTGAGACAGCGAACTTGACGATGAACTATTGGACTTCCCGACGGATGTGGGCTTCGGTGTTACGGCGCGTTGCACGCGGTGCGGTGGTGGGCAGTATCGGGACGGTGGCGGCAGCAGGTGTCGCCTGGGGCCAGGCGGCTCCCCGGTATCAGAGCCCGTTTGGAGCACAGCCAGCCCAGCCTCAGGCTCTGCCGACCCCACCCGCGATTACACCGAATGGAACGGTTGTGGAGGATGTGGTCGCGCGAGTGAATGACCAGATCATCAACCGGAGCGACGTCGAACGGAGCGAGCAGCAGCTGCAGCAGGAGTTGCAGCAGGGAAATCTGCCCGCCGCAGAGCGCGAGCAGCGAGAGAAGGACATGCTGCGCGACATGATCGACCAGCAGCTCCTGCTCTCCAAAGGTAAGGAGTTGGGGCTGAACGCGGACGCTGAAGTGATTCGGAGGCTGGACGAGATCCGGAAGCAGAATCATCTGGACACGATGGAGGATCTCGAGAAGGCGGCCCGGCAGCAGGGCGTCAGCTTTGAGGATTTCAAGGCAAATATTCGAAACGGCGTCATCACGCAGCAGGTCGTCCGCGATGAGGTGGGACGGCGCCTGCAGATGACCCAGGGTCAGGAGCAGACCTTCTACGATGCCCACAAGCAGGAGTTTGCGCAGCCGGAGCAGGTGCGGCTGAGCGAGATTCTCGTACCCGTTGCAGCCGATGCGGAGGCCGGTGCCCTGGCTCAGGCTCAGGCGAAGGCCGACGACATCGCCGCCAAGGTAAAGGCGGGCGGCAAGTTCGACGACCTCGCGAAGCAGTACTCTGGCGGACCCACGGCCGCACAGGGTGGAGATCTTGGAGCCTTTAAGCGGGGAGCCCTGGCGAAGACGCTGGAGGATCAGACGTTTGACCTGAAGCCAGGGGAGTCGACCCCACCGATCCGGACAAGACAGGGATTCGTCATTCTAAAGGTTACGGAGCACCAGCAGCCAGGCGTTCCGACGCTGAAGGAGGTCGAGCCCCAGGTGCAGGAGGCGATGTATATGCAGCAGATGCAGCCCGCGTTGCGCGCGTACCTGACGCGTCTTCGCGAGGAGGCTTACATCGATATCAAACCGGGTTTTGTGGACACCGGGGCGAGCTCAAAGCAGACCAAGCCAGTGTTCAGTGCGTATGCAGCACCGGCACCGAAGAAAAAACGGGTATTGCAGAAGGCGCGTTTCGATCGAGGCGCCAGATCCCTAGGCGCGCTGAATTCGGGAAAAGCGAC
Source organism: uncultured Acidobacteriaceae bacterium (assembly GCA_963719405.1). Taxonomy (GTDB): domain Bacteria; phylum Acidobacteriota; class Terriglobia; order Terriglobales; family Acidobacteriaceae; genus Edaphobacter. The sequence goes on along the minus strand of OY970381.1, from coordinate 1,158,949 downwards.
TGGAGCTTCGAGTTCCGGAGCTTCGAGTACGACGCCGGGCGGCGCTCCTGTGCTGCCGGCGGAGGGCGCTGCAGGCGGGGCGGACACGGCAGCAAACGCAGCGCCAACGGCGGCGACCTCCGCGAGCGCGCCGGGACAATCTGGAGCTGCTTCGATCTCTGATCTAGGGGCTACTTCAGGGAAGACGCGGGCGAGCTCGCGAAATGTAGCGGGTGTCCCGAAGCACCGGAAGATCAAGCGGGAGAAGGTCCGGTTCGGCCAGGCGCCTCGGAACTCATTGCCCGCGGGCGCGCTTGAGACGGCGACGGGAAGCGACGTGGGAGAGGGCGCGACCTCGGCGGCGGTTACACCGGGCGGCGTGATGGCGGAAGGCTCTGCCCCCAACACGGCTCCCGGATCGGTGATCGCGCCGGTCGGCTCGACAACTGAGATCTCAGCGAGTTCGGATCCGGATCCTCTAGCTCCGAAGACAGTGAGCGCAGGGAAGACACGGTTCAGTTCGCGCGAAAGGGAGTTCAAGGCGGAGAAGGTCGCGACCAAGCAGGCAAAGGTTCGCGAGAAGATTGCGGCCACTCCTGCGGGACCTGATGTCCAAGAGGCCGCGACTCAAAAGACGCAGGCCTCGCCGCTGGGTTTGAACGGCGATACCGCTTCGAAGAAGAAGAAGGCGAAGGTGAAGGGTGCACCGAAGGAACGCCTGCAGGATAAGAAGGTAGACGCGGCTCCGGATAATCCGATCGCGCCGACAGTCAATCCGACCCTGGGCACGAGCCCGGCGGGTACGACGCCGACGGCTCCCAGCGCGGATACGACGACGTTGCCGCCATCCAATGCGCCTGCCCCGGGAGCTCCGCCGCAAGGTCAACCGCTTCCGCCTACGGGCAGGCCGTCGGCCACGCCGAACGGCACGGCACCACCGCAGCCCTGAGATTCCTCACGTGGTTTGGCGGGGAAACGCGAGGCTTCGGCTCTCGCGTTTTCCTTTTGTGGCGAAGGGTATTCTGGTGCATGTGAAAGACTTTTTTGTTGCGGATGCAGGCAGATTTGAGAACGCGGTGGTTACCTCATACTTCGCACTGGCGTCGGTGCAGGTGCGGGACCGGAAGGGCGGCGGAGGGCAGTACCTGGCTCTGCTGCTGGCGGACAAGACGGGCACAATGGAAGCTCGGATGTGGGAAGAGTTCGCAGACGCGATCACAAGCTGTAACGAAGGATGTTACGTAAAGGTTCAGGGGCAGATCTCGAAGTACCAGGGCAAGTTCCAAATTACGTTGCAGAAGATGCGGCTGGCGGCGACCGCGGAGGTCGATGCAGCGGATTACATGCCGGCTACCCAGTTCGACGTGGAGCAGATGTGGGCGGAGCTGCGCGGCTATGTTTCTGGCTTTGGGAACGAGGATCTCAAACGCCTGGTGTTCTCGTTTCTGGACGATCCGGAGATTGGGCCTGCGATCCGGGACGCCCCTGCGGCGAAGCGGCTGCACCATGCCTGGCTTGGCGGACTGCTGGAGCACGTGTTCACGCTTGTACGGGTTTGCCGGGCGACGGCTCCGTTTTATCCGGAGGTGGATGCGGAGCTGCTGGTTACGGGAGCGATCCTCCATGACATCGGAAAGGTGCAGGAGCTGAGTTGGAAGAACTCATTCAGCTACACGCTTGAGGGGCAGCTGATTGGGCATATTTCGATTGCTCAGGGAATGCTTCGGGATAAGCTGTCGGTGCTCCCGGGTTTTCCGGATCGCCTGAGGGTGCTTGTGGAACACATGATTCTGAGCCATCACGGCAAGTATGAGTTTGGATCGCCGAAGCTGCCCATGACTCCGGAAGCTGTGCTGCTGAGCGCGCTGGATGATCTTGAGGCCAAGATGCAGGCGATGCGGAATGAGTTCGCGGCCTCGGTTGCCAGAGGAAGATCGCCGGATGAGATGACTGAGTGGGTGCGCGGGATGGAACGTCCACTTTTGAACTCGCGCGAGTATCTGAAGGGCGAGTCGAGCGGGAGCTGAGCTTCGGAGCAATTGCGGTCTGATCGGGGGATAATGGAAGTGACCCTATGCGAAGACCACTTCTGGCTCTGGCCGTCTCGGCCTTCGGTATCGGCACGTCCGAGTTCATCATCATGGGGCTTCTCCCTGACCTGGCGAGGAGCTTTAATGTAGGCATTCCGAAGGCGGGCCTGCTGGTCTCGGGATACGCCCTCAGTGTCACGGTCGGGTCGCCGTTTGTGGCTCTGGCATTGGCCCGAACGAACCGAAAGATCGCTCTGCTGGTGCTGATGGGAGTGTTTCTGGCGGGCAATGCAACCTGCGCCCTGGCGCCCACGTATGGGCTGCTGATGGCGGCTCGGGTGTTGACCGCGCTTTGTCACGGAGCGTTCTTCGGGATCGGAAGTATCGTCGCTTCGACGGTGGTGCCGCGGGAACAAAGATCCCAGGCTATTGCGATCATGTTCAGTGGTTTGACACTGGCGAATGTGCTGGGCGTTCCGGCCGGGACTGCCCTGGGTCAGGCGTTTGGTTGGAGAGCGGCCTTCTGGGCATTGATACCGATTGGGCTGATGTCCGCCGCAGGGCTTTGGGCGCTGGTGCCTTCGCAGGAGCCGGACAAGGTGCTGATAATGCAGGAGTTGAGGGCGGTGATACGGCCTCAGGTGCAGCTTGTGTTGACGTTGAGCACGTTGTCTTCGATGGCGCTGTTCTGTGTTTTCACGTACATAGCGCCGATTCTGGAGCAGGTTACGCGGCTGACACCACGCGCCGTGACCATAGTTCTTGTGGTGTTTGGTGTGGGAATCACGGTTGGAAACCTGGTGGGCGGACGGCTAAGCGACTGGAAGCAGATGCCGCTGATCCTGTGCGGATTTTCTCTGCTGATCGGGATCTTTCTGGTGATGCCGATGGCCGAGCGGATGGCCGGCCCCGCGATCGCGATCGTGTTTGTCTGGGGGATGGTGCACTTTGCGACGGGAGCGCCGATGCAATCGAGGATCGTGGACATGGCGAAGGGCGCGCCCAACCTCGCGGCGACCTTGAACCAGGGCGCGTTCAACCTGGGGAATGCCCTCGGGGCGAGTCTTGGCGGCCTGGTTCTGACCGCGGGGTACGGGTACGGAAGTCTCTCTCTGGCCAGCGCAGCAGTTGCGTCGGCGGCGCTGCTGGTGGCCTTTGTGGCGATGCGCATCGAGGTTGCAGAGACGAACGCGGAGGCTTGTACGTGAGGTATGTTGCCGCCGGCGAAGAAGGCTGGATTCGTTACAATCGCTGATGGGATGTCTGCGCCAATCTCTGCGCGGCTGATAGGGGACAATGCTTCGATTTTCGACTGCGGGAGAGAGCCACGGGGAGGCTCTGGTGGCGATGGTGAGCGGCCTGCCGGCGGGTGTGCCGGTTGACCAGGAGTTTCTGGACCACGAGTTATGGCGGCGGCAGCAGGGGTACGGGCGCGGCGGCCGGATGCGAATCGAGAAGGACACGGCGCACATCCTGAGCGGGGTGCGGCATGGGAAGACGATCGGGTCTCCGGTGGCGATGACGCTGGCGAACAAGGACTGGAAGAACTGGGAGGAGATCCTGCCGGTGGGGGAGGGTGACGCGGAGAAGCATAAGGCTGTCGCTTCGCCGAGGCCGGGGCACGCTGATCTGGCGGGATCGCTGAAGTACGACTTCAAGGATGCAAGGTACGTGCTGGAGCGTGCGAGCGCTCGCGAGAGTGCGGCGCGTGTGGCGTGCGGCGCAATGGCGAAGATGCTGCTGCGCGAGCTGGGCGTGGAGGTAGCGAGTCATGTCGTGCGGGTGGGGCGGGAGGAGCTGGGGCGAGATGCGGAGTGGAGCGAGTTAGCGGCTTTGGCGGGACGGGACGAGGTTCTGCTGAGCTGTGTGGACCAGGAGGCCGAGGCTCGCATGAAGGCGGAGGTGGATATGGCTCTGCGGACGGGCGACACGATCGGCGGCGTGTTTGAAGTGGTGGTACATGGCCTGCCGCCGGGGGTGGGAACGCACGTGAACTGGGATGAGCGGATGGACGGGCTGCTGGCGCAGGCGGTGATGAGCCTCCAGGCGGTGAAGGCGGTTGAGCTCGGGCGCGGCGTGACCGCGGCGGAGTCGAAGGGATCCGATGTCCATGACGCAATCGGATATGTGGAGGAGGAGACGGGGACGAGAGAGCCGGGCGAGGCGGCTGTGCCGGGCCGGTTCACGAGGTTTTCTCGACAGCGGAACAACGCCGGTGGGATCGAGGGCGGCATCTCAAACGGGGAGGATGTAGTGGTGCGGGGCTACCTAAAGCCGATCTCCACGCTCCGGCGGCCACTTGGGTCTGTGAGCTTTGAGACGCGGGAGCCGGTGAAGGCGGCGTACGAGCGGAGCGATGTTTGTGTCGTTCCGGCGGCGGGTGTTGCGGCCGAGGCGATGGTTGCGCTGACGATTGCGCGACTGGTCGTCGATAAGTTCGGAGGCGACTCGATGCGGGAGCTGCGGCGAAACTTCGATGGATATGCGGAACAGATTCGAGCGTATTGAGGGAGCCGAGAGGGTTTAGCGGCAAGGAAGCAGATGATTCAGCGCGCTGGAGTGATGAAGCAAAGCCGGCGCGGAAGACGACAGATGGCCTAAAGGATGGAGCAGAGACTCGACGTGGCGAAGAAGAAGCTGAGGATTCATGAGGTGGTGAAGTACCCGGACCCCGTGCTGGCGAAGCCGGGGGAGATGGTGACGGAGTTTGGGCCGGAGCTGAAGACGCTGGTGGAGGAGATGTTCGAGAGTATGTACGAGGCGCAGGGGATCGGGTTGGCGGCCCCCCAGATCTCGATCTCGAGGCGCATCACGGTCATTGACGTGAGCTTCAAGAAGAATCCAGAGGAGAAGATCGCGCTGATCAATCCAGAGATTGTGGATCGTGAGGGCAAGCAGGTGGAGGAGGAGGGCTGCCTGAGTCTGCCGGATATCCGGGAGAAGGTACAGCGAGCGGCCTGGGTAAAGGTGCGGGCGCAGGATGTTACGGGGAAGTTCTTCGAGGTGGAGGGCGAGGAGCTGCTCTCGCGGGCGCTGCAGCATGAGATCGATCACCTGGACGGTGTGTTGTTTATCGACCGCATCAGCCGTTTGAAGCGTGACCTGGCGCTGCGAAAGATCAAGAAGATGCAGAAGAACGGGGAGTGGTAGTTTGAAGCTCGTGTTTTGCGGGACACCGGAGTTCGCGGTGCCGGTGCTGGAGGCGGTGCTGGCGGCGGGGCACGAGGTTGCGCTGGTGGTGACACAGCCGGACCGGGCCGCGGGACGTGGGCTGGAGATACAGATACCGGCGGTGAAGCGGCTGGCGATCGAGCGCGGGCTGCGGGTGATGCAGCCGGAGCGGATCAAGAACAACGCGGAGTTTCGAGCGGAGTTGGCGGGGATTCGGCCCGACGCGATTGTGGTGGTGGCCTATGGGCGCATTATCCCGGAGTGGATGCTGAGTTTGCCGCGGTTCGGCAACATCAACCTCCATGGGAGCCTGCTGCCGAAGTACAGGGGAGCGGCACCGGTCCAATGGGCCGTGGCGATGGGTGAGACGGTGACCGGCGTCACGACGATGAAGCTGGATGCGGGTCTTGACACGGGGGAGATGCTGCTGGCGCGGGCGGTTCCGATCGGCGAGGAGATGGGCGCGGCGGAGGTGTTCGACGTGCTGGCGGTGGTTGGGGCGGAGTTGATGGTGGAGACGCTGGTGGGGATCGAGGCCGGAACCGTTGTTCCAGTGGCGCAGAATCATTCGCAGGCGACGCTGGCACCGATTCTGACGAGGGAGGACGGCCTGGTGGACTTCGCGCGGGGGGCGAAGGAGATCTACGACAGGTGGCGTGGATTTTATCCATGGCCGGGAGCGCACACGGTGTTCCGAGGAAAGAAGCTGATTCTTCACGGTCTGCGCAGGGCGGAGTTTGAGGCGGTGACAGAGGGGGCAGAGTCGACGCGTGAAGGCGAGCTGATTGTGGCGGGTGAGGGCCTGATGGTGGTGTGCGGAGGCTTGACGGTGCTGAGGATCGACGAGCTGCAGATGGAGGGGAAGCGAAGGATGGCAGCGGCGGAGTTTGTGCGGGGGTACCAGGTGAAGACGGGTGAGAGGATGGGCGGTTGAAGCCGGCGTCGCGCGCTGGGACCGCGAAGCCGAGCGGTGGTGGAGGCGGCGGCTGGGCTGAGGTGGCGCCGGCGCGGAGGGCAGCATTTGAGGTTCTGATGGAGGTGGGCGCCGGGAGAGGACACAGCGACGAGCTATTGCACTCCGCACGGCTGGCGGGGCTGAGCGGACAAGATAAGAACCTGGCGACGGCGCTGGTGATGGGTGTTCTGCGATGGCAGATTGCGCTCGATGCCCGACTTCAGCGGCTGCTGGCGCGACCGGATCAGCGGTCAGCGGACGAGGTACTTGTAGCGCTGCGGATGGGAGCGTTTCAGCTGTTGCATATGGACCGGATACCGGCGCACGCTGCTCTGAGCGAGAGTGTGGAGATGTGCCGGGCGGCGGGGCAGGAGCATGCGGCCGGGATGGTGAATGCGGTTCTGCGCAGGCTGACGCGGGAGCCTGCGGCTGGAACGAAGATGTTTGAGGCGACGCCGGCGTTTGCAGAGCGGATGGGACATCCGGCATGGATGGTGGAGCGCTGGGTACAGGCTTACGGGCGAACGCGGGCGATGAAGATCTGCGAGGCGGACCAGACGGAGCCGAGGCCGGGCGAGATGTTTGCCGAGGAAGGTGGATCGCCGGGCGATGGGCAGAGTCTCGGAGGCGAGGATGCGTCTGACGCCGAGATGGCAGTACAGCCCGGGCCGGGAAGGATGCCGGTGATGGACGACGGGTCGCGGCTGGTGGCGGAGATTGCGGCGATGGCGGCTCCGGCGGTGGAGGAACGGGCGCTACGGGTATGGGATTGCTGCGCGGCCCCGGGAGGGAAGACGATGGTGTTGGCGAGGCGGCTAGGCGAGGCGGAGATTCTTGCGACGGACGTGAGTGCGAACCGGCTGCGCGCAACCGAGCAGAGGATGGGGGGAATGGCGGCCTCGGCGGGCGAGGGCGGCCGGGTGCGGTGCATGGTTTCGGATGCAGGTGCGCTGCCGGCAGAGGAGGGCGACTTCGACATGGTGATGTGCGACGTGCCCTGCAGTGGAACGGGTACGCTGGCGCGGAACCCGGAGATCCGGCACCGGTTGAGGGTGGAGGAGTTGGGAAGGCAGGCACAGCGGCAGAGGGCGATCTTAACGGCAGCGATGAAGCGGGTGGGGAGGGGTGGGCGGATTTTGTATTCCACCTGTTCGCTGGAGGCGGAGGAGTGCGAGGAGGTGGTCGGTTCGGTAGCCAGGGGATGGCGCAGGACGGCGGTGGAGGGGCTGATGCAGAGATTGGAGGAAAGGGGCGTGCTGCGGGATGGGGTGGACTGGAGGTCGATGGCGAGGGATGGAGCTTTGCGGACGTTGCCTGGGGTGCACGGATGCGATGGGTTCTATGCGGTGGTGCTGGAGCGGGGCCCGGACGAGGCCTAGTGCGCGACGGTGAGGCGCACGGATTCGCCTCGGACGACGCGGTGACCTGCGAGTGGCGACTGGCCGATAACGGTTCCGGTGTTGGACGGTGATGCGCTGGGGCTGGCAGGTAGGTTGGGGGTCTGTGGGGGCGGGGGTGCGCCGACAAAGAAGGAGTCGTGGTAGGCAGGTGGTTGGGGCGCGGCTGCGGAGGGATCGGCAGTCGTGGTCGTCGGTGCGGGCGGCGGCTCTTCCGCGGCGGCGATGCGGAGTCCGGCGGCGTTGGTGCGGGCGAGGGCGGCCGACATCGACAGGCCGGTCAGCTGCGGCATCACAAAGGCCTGCAGGCTTGTGGAGGCGGGCTGACTGAGGAGGAGGCTGACGCGGGGGCGATCGACTCCAGAGGCGTTGGGGGGCGGCGTCTGGGCGAGGACGACACCGGGGTCGCCGGGGGCGGCGATGGATGCGACGGTTCCGAGCTCGAGGGAGGAGCGACGGAGGGCGAGGGAGGCGGGCCGCTCGGTTTGTCCGGTGACGTCGGGGATGGAGACCTGCTGGGGGCCGATGCTTTCGGTGACGCGAATGGCCCACTCGCTGCGGACGCTGGCGCCGGGGGCGGGGAACTGACCGAGGATGTGTCCGGAGGGGACGTCGGCGGAGTAGAACTTGTTTTCGAGGCGGAGGCTGAGGCCGAGGTGTCCAGCTTTGGCGCTGGCCTCCTGAAGGGTGAGGCCGGCGAGATTGGGAACGACGACCTCGCGGCCGTGGATGGCGAGGCGCATCGCGACGAAGGCGGAGAGGAGGGCGACCGCGAGCATGGCCAGGGCGGTGAGGAGGATGTTGAAGAAGCGCTTCATCGCTTGAGTGAGGATACAGGAGAGCTGCGGGAGCGAATGACCTGGCTGGGGTGGGGGTTAGCGAGGTTAGCGGCGGTTGTCGGTGGCGGGTTCCGGGTGGATGAGGAGGCGGACGACCTCGGGGCAGTCGGCTTTGAAGGCGGTTTCGAGAGCGGTTATCGTTGCGTGTACGTCGGCCATGGGGAGGTCGTCGGGAAGAGTGCAGTGGCAGGCGACCTGAATGCGGTCGACGGCCGAGGAGTCTTCTGTACCTGATCTGGCGCGGGCGATGAGGGCCTCGAGGTTTTTGCCGGATTCGGATACGGCTGGGGGGAGCCGGGTGACGAGGACGTCGTGAATGTCGAGCACACCCGGGATGGTTGCGGCTACGGAACGGAGGCGGAGCTCGATCCTGCGGTCGCGATCGAGCGATGCGGGCTGCTCGATGGTGGCGGGCTCGCTTTCGATGTGGGTGAGGATGGAGGCGACCTCGGGAACGTCGCGGCGGATGTCGGACTCGAGCTGGGTGACGAGATCGTGCGCCTTTCGGAGTGGCATGTTTTCGTTGACTTCGAGGTGCTGCTCGAGGTGGAGGACATCGCCGTGCTGCTGGAGGGTGACGTCGTGTATGGAGAGGTTGGAGCGGGCGGCGACGGCGCGGATGCGGTCGTGAAGGCTCTCGGCTTTGGAGGCTGTGGGAACGGAGTGGACGACGACGTCGGCTTCGGGCAGGTGTCGCTGGACGGCACCGGTGGCCGCAGCGGTGACCTGTTCGGTCCTTTGGAAGGTGAGGTTGCGCGGCATGGCGAGGGTGACGTCTGCGAAGAAGCGTGCGCCGGACTGCCGGATGCGGAGGCGATCGACGGAGAGGACGCCTTCGATGGCGTTGAGAGCGCGGAAGATGTCGCGACGGGTGTTGGTGGCGGTGCCGTCGGCGTTGTGGGTGGGGGTGGCGTCGAGGAGATTGTCTATCGTTCGGCGGGCGAGGCGGAGGGTGACTCGCAGGATGATGCCTGCTACGAGGATGGCGGCGAGGGGGTCCGCAACCTCAAGCGCTTTGATGTGTAGGCGCTCGCCGAGCCAGGTGGCGGAGAGGCCGAGGAGGACGGCAGTTGAGGACCAGATGTCGGTCGAGAAGTGGATGGCGTCGGCTTCGAGGGCGAGGGAGTGGAAGCGCTTCGCGGTGCGGTGGAGGGTGCGAGCGCGGGTGAAGTCGACTGTGATGGAGAGGAGGAGGACCAGGAAGGGCCAGATGGAGACGGAGATCGCGAGGCCAGCGTTGAAGAAGAGGCGGCGGACCGCCTCGGTTACGATCCAGATGCAGGAGGCCAGCATGAGGCCGGTCTCGACGAAGGCGGACAGGCTCTCGATTTTGCCGTGACCGTAGTTGTGTTCTTCGTCGGCGGGTCGATCGGCGACCTGTACAGAGAAGAGGGTGATGGCTGCGGCGACGAGATCGATGGTGGAGTGCGCGGCTTCCGAGAGCATGCCAAGGGATCCGGTGAGGATCCCGGTGATGAGCTTGAGGGTGGTGATGACAAGCGCGGCAAGGACGGAGAAGAGAGCGGCTGAGCGCTTCGTGGAACGAGCGACGCCGGTCGACCGGCGGGCCGGATCGTGGGTGGCCGTGGAGCTCATTGGAGTGATGGTACAGGTTTCAGCGGTTGGTTTGCTGCGGCTGCGGTGGGCTGGTCGATCGAGGTGCCCCCGGACCTCGAGTCAAGGCCTGGTGCCGCGGTAGAGCCCGGCTGTGCCGAAGGTGTAGCCGGTCCACGAGGCGTCGGTGAAGCCGGCCTCGTGGATGAGCCGAAGCATCTGCGGCGGGCGCGGGAAGCGTTCCACCGAGGCAGGCAGGTAGCGATAGGCGGCGGGCTGGCCGGAGATGAGGCCGCCGAAGATGGGAAGGATGTGCTTGAAGTAGAGCGAGTACAGGGCACCGACGAGGCCGGCGGGCTGGTTGCACTCAAGGATGCCGAACTGCCCGCCGGGACGAAGGACACGATGGATCTCGGCCAGGCCACCGGCGTAGTTGGCGAGGTTGCGGAAGCCAAAGGCCGCGGTGACGAGGTCGACGGAGGCGTCGGGGAACTGGAGATGCATGGCGTCTCCTTCCAGGAAGAGAACCTGCGAGGAGGGATGCTTCCGGCGCGCGCGGCTGAGCATCTCGGGGGAGAAATCAAGCCCGAGGACGGGATGGCTGGAAGAGGTCCGGGGGCGAAGACGGAGGAGCGCTCCGGTCATGTCGCCGGTGCCGCAGCAGAGGTCAAGGATTCGGGCGTCGGGCCGGGCGAGAACCGGAGCGAAGACCCGGGCGGCACGACGCCACCAGAGGCGATCCAAGCCAAGGGAGAGAAGGTGATTGGCGCGATCGTAGGTGGGCGCTATGTTGTCGAACATGTGCTGGACGGTGAGGGCGGCGTCCTGCTCGTTGCTGGTTCCGACGGGGCGTGCACCGGGATCTGTGATGGGAGGAGTCATGGATGAGCTTGGGGTTGGACGCGCATCACAGCAAGCATCGAATCGGCCGCACGAAGGAGCTCGGCGTCGGTGACATCGCGCACTATGTCAACCTTTCCGATGGCGGTGGGCAGGATAAAAGAGCGGACGCCGCTGCGGGTCTTCTTGTCGGCCGAGGTCAGGTCGACGAGCTTCGCGGCGGTCGCGCTAAAGCGGGGAAGCGGGCCATAGCCGAGGATTACCTGCTGGATGCGGTTGGCTGCCGCGGGCGAGAGGACGCCGCGAGCGAGGGCCAGGTGGGTGGCTGCGATGGATCCCCAGGCTACGGCCTCGCCGTGCAGAAGCTGCTTGTACCGGGTGGCAGCCTCGATGGCGTGACCCAGGGTGTGGCCGAAGTTGAGGATCATGCGCAGGCCGGACTCCCGTTCGTCGGCTGCGACGACCTCCGCCTTGATGCGGACGCTGGCGATGACGACGCGGGTGATGGCGGCGGTGTGCTGGGGGTGGTTGGGATCGAGTATGGCAGCGACGTTTGCTTCGAGGAAGCGGAAGAGCTGCGGCGAGCGGATGATGCCGGCTTTGATGGATTCGTGGAGGCCGGCGCGGAGCTCCCGGGGTGGAAGGGTGGAGAGGGTGTCCGTATTTGAGAAGACGGCGAGCGGATGGTGAAAGCTGCCGATGAGGTTTTTGCCGGCGCGGAGATTGACGCCGGTTTTACCCCCGATGGAGGAGTCGACCTGAGAGAGGAGTGTGGTGGGAAGCTGCACGCAGGGGATGCCACGCATGTAGATTGCGGCGAGGAATCCGGTGATGTCGCCGACGATACCGCCGCCGAGGGCGAGCAGGAGGGAGTCGCGATCGGCCCCGGCGGAGGCGAGCTGCTCGGAGAGGCGCTCGACGGTGGAGAGGCGTTTGTGAGCTTCGCCGGGCGGCAGAAGGAGGAGGGTTGGAGAGGGGCCGCGGCCAGCAAAGGAGGCGAGGACGGGCTCCGACCACAGGCGCCAGATCTCGGGCGAGGTGACGATGAAGAGGCGGGGAGAGCGACCGGGGGTGAGAGCTGCGAGGCGGCGGGAGAGATTTGCGAAGAGACCCGAACCGACGGTGATGTCGTAGGCGGCGGAGGTTGTCCGAAGAGAGATGCGGGATGACGGAACGGCCGACGACCTGGAGGGATAAGAGCGGAGAGGCTGCTTCACGGAGGCTTTGCTGAGGTTGCTGGGCACTTGTGAACATCGTAACGCAGGTCTGAATGGATGGTCTGGGGCGATCTTTGCGGGAGAGGTTCGAAGGTTGATGGCAGAGAGACGGGAACGAGACATGGAGTCTCGTTCCCGTGGTGAAAGGCCGGTTTGATGGTTATGCCTGGAGTTTGCGGCGGATTGCACCTGCGGCTCCGAGGATTCCGGTCGCCATCATGCTGAGGGTTCCGGGCTCGGGCACGGGGCTGGGCGATGGCTCAGGTGTGACGGGGTTGATGAAGGTGAAGGCGGCTGTGTCGAGACCGACGCTGGCGGCCTGGGCGATGCCCAGATTGGCGGTGTCCCCGGAGACGGACAGCGTCTCCTGTGCGCCGAGGGCGACAGCGGCACCGACCTGGACCTTACCAAAGTTGGCGTCGGTGAAGGAGAGGGCCTGTGCCTGGCAGGGAGTACCGGTGCTGAAGGGTCCGATGCTGATGCCCGCGTTCAGGCAGGCGTCGGTGATGTTGAGGACGCCGACACCGGGGATGAGGCCGATGGTGGGCGTTGTGACATAGGTGATGGTGAGGAGCGAACCATGATCAACGACGCTGAAGCCGTTGGGAACGAGGCTGATGTTGGCGGTGTCGATGACGCTTCCATCGAGCAAAACGTTGACGCCGGAGCCGAAGAGGTTGATCGGAGCTGCGTTGGCGGCGAGGGTGGAGGCGGAGAGAACGGCGGCAGAGAGAAGTGCAGCGAAGGTTTTCATGGTTGAAGCTCCTATGCCAGGGAGTATTGCAAGGGGGTGGCCAAACTACGCAAAACGTTGCAGCGAAAATGCAGGAGCTTGCAAGTGTTTTTCTCGCAAGGAGTTCCGGTCGGGTTTATAGACTTCGGTAACGTATTCACGCACATAGGTCACGTAAGCGCGCGAAGGTCGCTGTTGGGGTAAAGAGTTTCGCCCTTGTTCGGTATGGGGGAAATGCAGTTCCGTTTGCTCCCAAAATGGGCTAAGCGTGTACCAGATCTGGTCAGAAATCGGCCCAGCTGCGCGCGGGTACTTGGATCTGACGCTTAGATCGCGGGCTTGGGCGAGCGAACGGAGAGGAGGACGGTGAGAAACAAGACACCCACGATCACAGCGAGCGAGGTGAGCGGGCCGACCTCAAAGAAGTGAGCGGAGAGCATCTTGAGAGCGGCGAACGCGAGAACGGCAGCGAGGCCGTAGTGCAGAAACCGGAGGCGCGTGAGCAGGGTGGCGATGAGGAAGAAGAGCGAGCGCAGACCCATGACAGCCATGATGTTTGAGGTGTAGGCGAGGAAGGGGTGGCGCGTGATGGAGAGGACGGCAGGAATGGAGTCCAGGGCGAAGACTACGTCGGTGAGCTCTATGGCTATGAGAGCCAGCATGAGCATGGTTGCCATGCGCTGGCCGCTTTCCTGAACGAAGAAGGCGTCCTGCCGGAGGCTGACGGGATGGATTCGAGATATCCAGCGGATCCAGAGGGGCGGGGTGTCGCTTTCGACGTTCTGCTCGGGTTTTATGAGGCGTATTGCGGCGATGAGCAGGATTACGCCGAAGACGTAGCTTATCCATTGAAATCGCTCAAGGAGGCCGATGCCGGCGGCGATGAAGGCTCCGCGCATGACGATCGCGCCAGCTACTCCCCAGAAGAGGACGCGGGGCTGGTTGGTGGGGTGAATGCGGAAGATGCGGAACAAGAGCAGGAAAAGGAAGAGGTTATCGACGGAGAGGGACTCCTCGATGGCATACCCGGCGAGGTACTCGGTGGTGGATTTCGAACCAAGCGTGGAGAAGATGAAGGCGGAGAAGCCGAGGGCTGCCGCGACCCACAGGATTGTCGAGACGATCGCAGTTCGACGGGCGGATGCCTCGTTACGGAGGGGTGCGCGGTTCGATCGGCGACGGGCGTAGAGGAGCTCGCAGGCGAGAAGCGTGAGGAGAAATAGATGGAAGCCGATCCAGTGGGATAGCGGCGTGGAGCTTGGCATGAGTAGTGGGATGCTACATGAAGGCTCTTTTCGGCTGGAGCGATCAGAAAGCCCGGAGTCGAGTTGTGACGGTGATCAGGGAGCGCTCGGGTAACCAAATTCAGGTGACTTCAAAGAGCGGGACAGACGCTGCTGGACAGGGTAGGCTCCCTCTGATGTTTGTTCCCCAATTCTTCCACATGGAGTTTTCACGATGAAGGCAGGTACTTGGCTACTGGCATTGTCTACGGTGATGTTTGCAGGGTATGGAGCAAGAGCGCAGGCACCCGCAGGATCGACGGGGCAGTGCAAAGACGGGAGCTACACGAACGCCGACAAGAAGGGCGGAGCGTGCCGCGGACACAAGGGCGTGCAGACGTGGTTTGCGGATAGTTCCGGAGCCTCGGCCGCATCCCAGTCAGCAACGAAGCCTTCGGCTGCGGCCGCTGCGTCCAAGCCGGCTGCAGCGTCCAAGCCTGCTGCAGCGACAGCCCCCGCAGCAACGGCGGCACCGGCTGCAGCGGCGGCACCGGCGGCTGCCGCGCCGGCGACGAAGCCCAGCGCTGCATCTCCGAGTAGCGGAAGGAAAGGTCCGGCGGCGGATGCGGCTTCACGAACGCAGGCTCCTGGAGGAGGCCCGGGGATGGTTTGGGTCAACACACCGACCAAGGTCTACCACTGTCCCGGAGGCGAGTTTTACGGCAAGACGAAGGAAGGCAAGTACATGTCCGAGGCGGATGCGAAGGCGATGGGAGCGCACGCGGATCACAACAAGCCATGCTCGAAGTGAGGTAGGCGACCGGAGAAGGGCCGAGGGTGCCAGGCGCGCACCTCGGCCGACCGGCGGATTTGTGCGCGGGGTCTCGTCGGTCAGTGCTGGTTGATGAGGTGGATCATCTCGAGGAACAGGTCTCCGGAGATCTGCAGCGATTTGGGACTGACCTTGTCGAGAGTGTCCTGCTCCGTGTGATGAAAGCTTCCCTCGGGGTGCTCGCGGGAAGGCGGACCGTAGTCGAGATCGATGATGTCGAGTACGGGGGTGCCTCGCTGCTTGAAGGGAAGGTGGTCGTCTTCGACCTCCGTGTCGTTTTTGAAGACGGAGGCGCTGTGGCCGGTGTCCCTGGCGGCTGTTTTGAGCATATCGAGGAGCCAAGGGGTCGAGTTTCTGTCGCGGTCGATGTTGAGATCCTTGTCGCCGACCATGTCGGCGAGGAGGAATGCCTTGATCTTGGCGAGGGTGCCATCGCCTGACCACCTGGCCGCGAGGTGGCGGCTTCCATAGAGGGAGTCTGAGCCGGTCCATTGCTGCCGGATGGACTCTTCGCCGTCGAAGAAGACGAGCCAGACGCTGTAGCCCTCGGGCGGATGTGCACGGAGGTAGCTGCCCATCTCGATAAGTAGCGAGGTGGTCGCGGCACCGTCGTTGGCGCCGACGAAGTTCATATCCTTGAGCCAGTAGTTCGTCTCGTAGTGGCTGCCGAGGACGATGACCCCATCCTTTTTGCCGGGGTAGCGCACGATGTAGTTGCGCATTGGGAGGAGGCCGATGGGGGTGCTGGCTGAGAATCCGTCCGTCTCAAAGTTACCCTTGGCTGCCTCGGCCGCGAAGTGCTGTTTGATGAAGTCTTCCGCCCTGGTGTGACCTTCCGAGCCGATCCAGCGTTTCGGGGCAGCGTCAAGGTACTGCCGCGTGAGATTGAATGCTTCCTGGCCGCTGAAGTGCGGAGCCGCGTGCTGCTGAGCCTGGGCTGCGGGGGCGAAGAGGAGGCAGACGATCAGCGCCGTGAGCGTGGAACCCAGAGCCCTGAGCCAGGGAGCGCGGAGGAACGGAGAGCGAGGCTTTTCAACAGAGCAGAGGTTTTGAAGGGGGTCGAAGCTCATGCAGCTTTCTTGGCCTCTCTGGCCTTGCGGCGGGCGGGGTGTACGACAAATGCAGCGCCGACCCCGATCATGTAGAGGATCAGCATGGGAGCGGCGAAGATACACATGCTGAGGGGATCGGGCGTGGGGCAGATGATGGCGGCGATGATGAAGATGATGAGGATGGCGTAGCGGATGTGGCGGATGAGGAACTTGCCGTCGACGATGCCGAAGAGGGCGAGGAAGAAGATGACGATCGGGAGCTCAAAGGTGACGCCCAGCCCAAGGACGATAGCGAGGAAGAAGTTGGTGTAGTCGTCGATGGTGAGGACGGCGTTGAACTTTTTGCCGAAGTCGCCGATAAGGACGCGGAGGGCACCGGGGAAGACGTAGTGATAGCCGAACCAGGCGCCGCCAAAGAAGAGCGCGACGGTAACGAACATGAACGGCACGACGTAACGCTTCTCATGCGCGTACATGCCGGGCGAGATGAAGAGCCAGAGCTGGTAGAGGATGAAGGGGCCGGCCAGGATGAAGCCGCCGTAGAGCGCTGTCTTGAGATAGAGGTTGAGCGGGTCAGTGGGATGGGTGTAGTTCAGCGCAATGTGGAGCTTGTCCAGCGGGGCCTGGATGATGCCGTAGAGGCGCTCGTGAAAGGCGTAAGCCACGGCAAAGCCGACGAGGAGATAGGAGACGGAGTGGATGAGGCGTTTGCGGAGCTCGGTGAGGTGCTCCATGAGGCTCATGCCTGGTAGCTCTGCGCGGTCAGTGACGGCTGCCCGGACGTTGTCGATGACGTCAGCCACGGGACATGGCCTCGTCGGGTGCCGCCGGAGCGCCAGCGGAGTGATCGGAGTACGCCGCCGGACTGCGATCGGGTGCCTGGGGGATTGCGTCAAACATCGGCGAGAGCACAGTGCTCTCGGGGCTGGAACTCGATCGGGCGACCGGGAGCCCGGTGGCGGGAGGCATCAGGTTGAGGTCGCCTGAGCTTGCGATCGGAAGCGGAGCGGGTGGCTCGGCGGCAGGTTCCGCGGCTTTGGATGAGGTGTAGCGATCCGGCGGCCTCGTATGTGGGTGGCTGTCGAGAGGATCTTCGATGACGTCGAGGCTTTCGGTCGAGCTGGCGGTCTCCAGAGTGGACGCGTCCTCCGCTGATGGAGCGATCGCTGGTGCGGCGATGGTGTTGCTGGCGCTGCCGACGAGAAGGGGATGTACAGGAGCCGCGGCTTCGATGGCTTCGATCTGCTTCTGCTTTTCCGCCTGCTCGCTTATGCGCAGTTCGTCTTCCATCTGCATCCGAAATTCGTTTGACGCACGGCGGAACTCACCCATGAGCTTGCCGAGCTGGCGGGCCAGTTCGGGCAGCTTCTTGGGGCCGAAGAGGAGCAGAGCGATAAAGAAGATGACAGCGCTGTCCTGAAAGCTCGGCATAAGTGACTTCATGATACGGCGTGAGTTGATGTGGAACAAATGAATAGGTCGGTGATTCAGTACCGCAGTGCGAACGGAGACGATTCGGGTGTTGCCGTGAAGGAGGGGCGATGACTTTCGGGCGTTGGCGACATCCAACAGTTGCGGAGAGAGATGCGGATGGGAAAGACATTTACGTTGAGCGAGGCGCAGACGCTTCTGCCGGTACTGGAAGCCTTGTTGCTGCGCGCCCAGAGAGCAGCTCTAAGAGGCGCGGAGCTGGAGCTTGAGATGGAGACGTTGAACCGGCGGATCTTTCTGTCGGGCGGGATGCATGTGGATGTTGCGTCCGCGGCACGAAGGAGGGCGGAGCGGGACAAGGCCTTGCAGGAGGCGAGCGGAACGGTGCTCGAGATTGAGGAGATCGGAGCCAAGTTGCACGATCTCCCGGAGGGCTTGCTGGATATTCCGTGTCACATTGAGAACGGAAACGTGATGCTCTGCTGGAAGCTGGGCGAGGCGACGATCGAGCACTGGCACGAGGAGAGCGATGAACCAGCTGAGCGCAGGCCGCTCGATTGGCGATTCGGGCGCGGAGAGCGGGAACGGCTGAACTGAGGGGCGGCGGTTTGGTGGGATGTTGGCCGATCACTGCTTCTGCGGGTTGGAAGCAGCGGGTCTGGGAGGATCGGCTGTGGGCCGGCCGCCCGGGCTCCAGGCGGGCTTCCACGTCGTGGAATCGAGCCAGCGTATGGGTTCGATCATGGAGGCGACGGCGGCGGTCATGTGGTTGAAGTCGATGGTCGAGAGATCGTCCGAAGGATGGTGGTAGTCCTTGTGCAGGCCGAAGCTGGACACGGTGTGAGCGATGACGCCCTGTGTGGCGAGGGCGTAGTTGTCGGATCGGCGGAAGAACTGTTCTTTCGGGTGGGGGTCGTTGAGCAGATGGGCGCCGTGTTTGACGAGCTCGGGGCCGAGATCGGACCGGGTGTAGCCGGTGAGCCAAAGTGTGCCAGGGGGAACGGCGGCGTCGGGCCGGCCGATCATCTCGAACTCGAGGTTCGCGACGATAGAGGTCAGGGGGACGGGGGGGTGGGCGAGAAAGGCCCGATTTCCGAAGCCGCCGATCTCCTCAGAACCGAAGAGCGCGAAGATGATGGACCGGCGTGGCCTGGGGCCGGTTGAGAGGATGTGCGCGAGGGCGAGAACGGCGGCGGAGCCGGAGGCGTCGTCGTCTGCTCCGTTGTAGATGAGGTCGGCGCCTGGTTTTGTCGGATCGGGTCTGCCGACGCCGAGGTGGTCGAGATGAGCGGTGAGCAGTATGGCCTCGTTGTCGGTGTCGGTCCCGCGGAGTATGGCGACGGCGTTCCATGTCTCGGTTCGCGGCGTGTCTTCAAAGGTGGAGAGCCGTTGCTGGAGCCGGTCGGGAAGCGGCGACGGAAGCTTGCTGCGCTGGATAAAAGTGCGATCGTCGCCGGCGGGCTCGAGGCCGAGCGCCTGAAACTGAGAGGCTGCAAAGAGTGCGGCGATGTGCTCGTCGCGGGTTGCGGAGCCTCGGCCGTGCAGGTCGTCATCGGCGAGAAAGGCGAGGTCGGCGCGGAGCTCGCGCTCGATCGAGGCGTGCTCCGAAGCCGAGATCGAAGCCGGATCGTCCAAAACGTAGGCGGAAGCGGGAGTGAGGAGCGAGAGGAGGAGGGCGGCTGCGGTCGCCAATCGGTACCAGCGGGGAGGAGCTTGCATCGGCGGATTATAGAGGGGATGGGGCTTGAGAGCCATATCAGTACTTCCGCAAGGAGGCCGGCGCTGAGAAGATGGTGGAGAGGTGAACGTTATGCCGCAAGCCTTGCAGGGATCGAGATGCTGGACGAGGGCCGTACGGGGGCTTACGGCGATGATTGGGGTAGCACTGCTGGCGGGGTGTGACAATTTCTTCGTTCCGGTGACCAGGCCGGGAGGCGGAGGGTCAGGCGGAGGGACGGTTGGCGGGGCCGGCGCGAACTATGCGTATGTTCTGAACTCGGCCACTGGAACGGTAAGCGGATTTCTTCTCGGTGCGGGAACGCTGACGATCACGCCCGGATCGCCGTACTCGCTGGGGTTTGTGCCGGTAAGTATGGTGGTGACGCGAGCCAACAACTTCCTCTACGTGGCGGGACCGGGAGCGATCTATGCCATCGCGATCAAGTCCGATGGATCACTTTCGGCGTCGGCGCTGGCAGGCGCGGTGGCGATCGGAACAGAGGTCGCGTTGGCGGTTTCGCCGGATGGGCAATGGCTGTTCGGGCTGAACACGCAGAGCTCCACGCTGGACGAGTGGCAGATCAACCAGACGTCGGGGGCGATTACCGCGATGACGGGGGCGGTTTACACGGTGACGGACGCGACGCCTGTGCCCCTGATGCTTCGGGTCTCGCCGGTGGGGAACTATGTCTTCGCCGCACTGGGGACCGGCGGGGATCATGTGTTCACACTCAACACGGCGACGGGAAAGGTGGACAGCAGCCAGCACCTTTCGCTCGCCTCCAACCTGTCGAGCGACAACGGACTGGTGACGGACAGCACGGGATCAACGTTATACGTCGCGCGGAGCGGGCAGAATGGCGGCCTGGCGGTGTACACGATTGGGGCGTCCGGGTTGCTGAGTCCGATCTCGGGTTCGCCGTTCCCGACCGGGCAGGGCACCTTTGATGTTGCGATTGATGGAACAGGAAAGTATGTGTACGCGGCGAACCGGAAGGATGGAACGGTCTCAGGATTCTCGATCGGGTCGAACGGAGTGTTGACGGCACTGGCAGGGTCTCCGTTTGCGAGCGGAAGCCTGGTGACCTCGCTGGTTGCGGACCGGAGCGGGAAGTATCTGCTGGCGGCGGCGGCGGGCGGAACGCCTGACCTGACGATGTACAGCTTCGATGCGGCGGTACCAGGCAAGCTGAATGCGGCCGCGACGACGAAGAGCGGGGTAGATCCTGCCGGATCGAATCTGGTGGCACAGACGCACTGACGAGGTTCGCGAGGACCAGCCGGGTTTCTGCCGCAGCGGCCAGCCGATATGATGAGGCATACCGCATGCCGTGGAGTGGCCGCTACTTTGACCTGGTTGAGAACGCCTTTTGTGACGCGAAGCCTGATCCTGCTTGCTGCTTCTACCCCCCTGGGACTAAGCGGATGCTCCCGATTTCATGCAAAGCTGCAGACGCAGTATGTGTATGTCACGGCGAAGCAGACGTACCTCCGGGACCGTGTAGCGGCAGTCTCGAACCGGACGGGAACCGTCGAGAATGGCGACCGTCTGGAGGTTCTGGAGCATGGCCGACGGTTCCTGCGCGTGAAGACGTCGAAGGGCGAGCTTGGATGGATCGATGAGAAGGTGGTGGCGTCAGGGGACGTTTCGACGGGTTTCGACGAGCTCAAGACGGCACATGCGAAGGATCCGGCGGTGGCATCGGCAGTGGTGCGCGACGAGGTCTACATGCACCTGAAGCCCGGGCGCGATACGGAGCGCCTCTACCGGCTCTCTGAAGGCGAGAAGCTGAAGCTGCTGCGCAGGGCGACGCTTGAAAAGGCGCTGCCGCCCGGGCAGAAGGCGGCGCAGGTGAAATCTGCGGCGAACGCAGATCCGAAGGCGGGCAAGGCTGTGGGTGCGCCCAAGACGGATGTCGCCGAGGCGCCGGCAGGTCCTCCGATGGAGGATTGGTGGCTGGTTCGCGACTCCCAGGGCCGAACCGGATGGCTGTTGAGCCGCATGATGGATGTGGATGCACCGGAATCTCTGACGCGGTACTCGGAGGGGCAGAGGATCGTTGGAGCCTATCTGCTCACCAAGGTGAACGACCCGGAGACGACGATGGATGACAAGGACGTGCCGGAGTACCTGACGGTATTGAGTCCGTACAAGGCAGGTCTGCCGTATGACTTTGACCAGGTGCGCGTCTTCATCTGGAACGTGAAGAAGCACAGATATGAGACGGCCTTCCGAGAGAAGAATGTAGCCGGGTATCTGCCGGTCGAGATCAAGATGGCTGCTGACGCTTTTGGAAAGGGACCGGCGGCGGGAGTTCAAGCGCCGACGTTCAGCTACCGCCTGCTGACGGCAGACGCTCCTCCGGTCACGCCGGATCCCGTAACCGGGGCAGTTGTGCCCACCAAGACCCTGGTCAGGACCTATCGGCTGGAGGGCAATCTGGTGCGAAGGGTGATCGCTCCGGGCACAACGCCACCCGATCCGGCGCACCCCCAGCCGGTCGAAGAGAAGAAGGGTAGACGGCGGAGGAGATAGGCTCTCTTCCGGCCTCCAGGGGGAGGTAGCTCAGCTCCCCTGCATCAGGCGTAGAAGTTCCGGATCGCCTCGACGACGGCCCGCTGTTCGTCGTCGCGCAGCTCCGGATAGATAGGAAGGGCGAGGACCTCACTGGCGGCGGCCTCACTGACAGGGAAGTCCCCGTGAGTGTAGCCAAGGCTGGCGAGGGCAGCCTGCTGATGGAGCGGCAAGGGGTAGTAGACCTCGCTGGCGATCGCCTTGCTGGCGAGGTGCTGGCGGAGCAGATCACGCCTCGGGGCACGGACGACGTACTGGTGGAAGACGTGGGTCGCGCGCGGATCTGTATAGGGGAGAACGAGACCGTCCTTGAGGGTGGCGGATGGAGCGCGGCTTGTGTCAGGGGGCGAAGAGGCCTGGTCCGATGATGCATCCACCGCTGGTCCGGGGTCCGGGGCCAAACCGGCCTCTCGGAACATCTGGTCGTACCGGGCGGCGACCGATCGCCGCTGCTGGTTCCAGCGAGGAAGGTGCCGGAGCTTGACCTCGAGGATCGCGGCCTGGAGGCTGTCGAGGCGGGAGTTCCAGCCGATCTCGTCATGGAAGTAGCGGCGCCGCATGCCGTGTGCGCGGAGAGAGCGGCAGTGCTCATCGACGGCGGCGGAGGGGGTGGTGACGAGGCCGGCATCCCCCATGGCGCTGAGATTCTTGGTCGGATAGAAGCTGAAGGCGGCGGCATCGCCCAGAGCGCCGGCGGGTGTGTCCCGCCACGCTGCGCCGAAGGCCTGTGCCGCGTCCTCGAACAGAAGGACTCCATGTTTATCTCTGATCTGCCGGAAGGCGTCCATATCGGCGCACTGGCCGTAGAGGTGAACGGGCATCACAGCCCGGATGCGGACGGGTCCGGCAGCATGCTTTCGAAGCAGGAGATCGACTGCCTGCGGGGAGAGGTTGTATGTCAATGGGTCGATGTCAGCGAGCAGGGGCGTTGCGCCGCACCTCAGGATGGAGCTGACGGTGGCGAAGAAGCTGAACGGTGAGGTGACGACCGCGTCTCCCGGACCGATGCCCGCGGCGGCCATCGCGAGCCAAAGCGCGTCTGTGCCGCTGGCGCAGCCGATTGCGTGGGGAACGGAGCAGGACTTTGCGGCGGCGGTCTCAAAGCTGGCAACCTGCGGACCGAGGATGAACTGTTGCGAGTCACAGACCGCTTCGACGGCGCTGAGAATCTCCGCGCGAATCCCGGTGAACTGTCGCGACAGATCAAGCATCACAATAGGTTGCGCGGTCAATTGAGCCATCTCCGTGATGGTAAATGCCCCACTCCCTGTCGTGATGGCGGTGGGAGGTTGTCGGGAGATCCTGGATTTGCACCTGATTGCAAACGGAGGTTGAAAGTCTGCGTAGATGGTCGTATCGTGAGTAACCTTGGTCATATCGTCAAAAGCTGGCGATCGATAGCTTGCTGAAGATGCGTTGAGGCATGGCAGAGCTTGCGCGTAGGAAAACGGATAGATAAAGGAGATCGGCCCCCATGGAATCGAAGCCGGCACAGAACATTCAGGACACGTTTTTGAACACGGTCCGCAAAGATAAGAGCCCGATCACCATTTACCTGGTCAGCGGTGTGAAGTTGACTGGCCGGATCCGGTCATTCGACAAGTATTCCGTCCTGCTCGAGAACAACAGCCAGGAACAGCTGATCTTCAAACACGCGATCTCGACGGTGGTAAGCGGACGTGGCGGCGCTCACGGAGAGGTGCGTCCTGAGGGGCGGGTGGAAGGTCGGCCCGAGACCCATCGACCAGCTCCCAGCTCCCCTCCCGCAGGGGATGCATCTGGCCCGCAAGGCGGCCACTAGGCTTTGATGAAGCAGAAGAGGTCGGGACGCGGCTCCTCCGCCGAGAGGGGTTCCCCTGAGGGCATGCTTCTCAATAAAACTACACAGTCAGCTGGTCCATCCGGCGCGCGTCCGGAGCGTGCTGTACTTGTTGCCGTTCACTTTACCGGAGGGCGTCGCCGACTGACTCCGGCTGCGATGCTGGCCCGGAGCGCGGCAAATGTCCTCCGAGCAGAGATGGATGCGGAGACGCCGCCTCCAGCCGCAATGGAAAGCGTGGCCGAGGACGAGGAAGCTCTCGTCGCGGAGTTTGAAGAGCTGGCCCGGAGCGCGGGTGCGGAGGTGGTGGCGACGCTGCACCAGAGGCGTGCGCGGCCCGATGCTGCCACGCTGGTCGGCATGGGAAAGCTGGACGAGATCGAAGGCGTCGTCGCGTCGACCGGCGCCGAACTTGTTCTGTTCGACCATGACCTGACACCCTCTCAGCTGCGCAATCTTGACGACCGGCTGCCCTGCCGGGTGATCGACCGGACGCAACTGATCCTCGACATCTTCGCCAGACATGCGCGGACGCGCGAAGGTCAGCTGCAGGTAGAGCTGGCACAGCTCGAGTACCAGCTGCCTCGGCTTGCCGGGAAGGGAAAGGCGATGAGTCAGCTGGGCGGCGGAATCGGAACCCGGGGGCCAGGAGAGACCAAGCTCGAGACCGATCGACGAAAGATCAACCTCCGTATCGACCACGTGAAGGGGCAGCTCGAATCCGTGCGTCGGATCCGGCGGCAGCAGCGACAGCGGAGAGAGGCAGTTCCCGTACCGGTGGTCGCCCTGGTGGGGTATACGAACGCGGGTAAGAGCACGCTGTTCAATGCGCTGACGGAGGCCGGCGTTCTGGAGTCGTCCCGCATGTTCGCGACGCTGGACACCAAGCTCCGGCAGTTGAAGCTGCCCTCGCGAAGGAAGATCCTGGTCTCCGACACGGTGGGGTTTATCCGCGATCTGCCCCATACGCTCGTGACGAGCTTCCGGGCGACGCTCGAAGAGGTGGAACGAGCCGAGCTGTTGCTGCATGTGCAGGACGCGTCCAGCCCGATGAAGGAAGAGCAGCGCGATCAGGTGATACGGGTTCTGGGAGAGCTGGAGGTCGGGGAGACTCCGGTGCTCGAGGTGCTGAACAAGATCGATCTGGTTTCGCCGGAGGAGCGTGGCGGCGTGCTTCGGCCAGGCGCGCTTCCAGTCTCGGGCCTTCGACGAACGGGGCTCGAAGAGCTACTGATTGCGATTGACGGCTTGCTGACGGCCGATCCGCTGCTGGAGGTTAGATTTCGCCTGCCGCAGTCTGAAGGACGCGCAATGGCCGCGCTTGAGGCGGGCTCTACGATCGAGGAGAAGCGATTCGAGGGGAATCTGGCATTCTTCAAGGCGGTGGGGCCAGCCTCGCTTCTCAACCGTTATTTGAGGTTTCAGTTGCGCGAGCAGCCACAAGACACAGCATAGGCCGCCTGATAAGGGAGCGGAGGTGGTGTCCCTATTCACGCGGCCTATGTGACCCAGACTTGGGTCGGGGTGGTGAGGAGATTCTAACCTTCTCCGGGCGGTTTATGGGAAAAGATTTGCACAAAGGTGCAATGATCCGTGCGGGCTCGATTTTCGCACACTCCACCCGCTAATCGCACACCGCTGGTTGACACCCTCACAACCGCTTTGCTAGAAAGAAGGTGTACTTCCTCGCCTGTCTGCTCGCTTCCAGGCTGCTTTTCGGCAGAGTTTGTGAAGGTGCAGGTCCAGGAGGCATCTCCGACGCGACGCCAGTCGCACCCCTCATTTGAATGGATATTATTCTTCACCAACTCGGCGGACTTGTGCTCGGCTCTGTGCCGACGATGATCTTTTTCGTATTGCTGATTGCGGCATATGAAGCTCTGGTCAGGCGTCCACTCGAGAAGACACTTGCAGAGCGCCGCGCCCGGACGACCGGAGCAGTGGAGCAGGCGCGCGGTGCGCTTTCCGCAGCCGAAGCTGAGACTACGGTCTACGAAGACAAGCTGCGCGGCGCCAAGGCGGAGATGTTTGCCGCGCGAGAGCAGCGGCTGAAGCGTTGGAACGAGGAGCGGGAGCAGACCCTCGCCGAGGCACGCCGCTCCACCGAGGAGCGTGTGCGGGCGGCCCGTTTCGAGATAGAAGAGAGTGCGCGAACGGCGCGTGCGCAGATCGAAGCCATGAGCTCGGAGCTGAGCTCGAAGATATTGAGAGCCGTTCTTCCGGCAGGCGTCTCGTTTCCGGAGGCAGGGCAGTGAAGACCTTACGTTCCATGATGACGGGCAGTGTCTCAGGCCTTCTGCCGCTGTTGCTGCTGGCGGGGCTTTGGCTTGCTCCAGTCCCGGCCGCTCACGCCCAGGCGGACGCGGCGCCGGCGCGCGCAGCTCAGTCGGGTCAGAGCAGTACGCCTGAGGCGAACTCACCGGAGAAGAACAAGGAAGAGTCTGACGAGAACGACGCCTACAGGCACTCGGCCATCGTCAAGGCGCTCGGCGCGAAGCTGGGAATGAGTACCGAGCAGGCGGCGACCGTCTTCGAGGTGACCAACTTCGCGGTGCTTGCTGTGCTGATCGGCCTGTTTCTCGCCAAGTCGTTGCCTAAGACATTTCGGAGCCGGACCAGCGCCATCCAGAAGCATCTGGTCGATGCTCGCATGGCGACTGAGGAAGCTGCGGCACGGATGAACAGCGTGGAAGATCGCCTGAGCAAGCTGGACGACCAGATTGCAGGGATGCGCGTGCAGGCCGAGAAGGACTGGATCGCCGAGGAGCAGCGCGTCAGGGCCTCGGTCGAGGAAGAGAAGCAGAAGATCCTCGCGGCGGCCGAGCAGGAGATTGCGACTGCGACGATGCAGGCGCGCCGACAGATCCAGCAGTTCGCTGCTGATCTGGCAATTGACCAGGCGGCGAAGAAGCTGGTTGTCTCCGCCGAGACGGATCGTCTGCTGGTCCAAAGCTTTGCCCGCCGGCTCACCGGAGATGATGAGAAAGAGGGGCAGAACTGATGGCAGTCTTCTCTTCCCGGTACGCGCGTGCATTTGGGCAGGTGGTGGCGGCGACCAACCTCGACGCTTCGGCGGCCCAGCAGCAGCTGGCCGACTTCGCGGCGACGCTGGCTGAGAGCCGTGAGCTTCGCGAGGTCCTGATGAACCCGTCGATCGCGCAGGAGCAGAAGGTCAGGATCCTCGATGCGATGGCGCAGAAGATTGGGATGTCTCCGCAGGTGCGGAACTTTGTTGCCGTGATCATGGAGCATCAGCGGCTCGGCGAGCTTGGCGAGATCCTTTCCGACTACTCGTCGGTTGCCGATGAGCAGTCGGGGCTGGTGGAGGCGGAGATCACCAGCGCCCATTCTCTGAACGAAGAGGATCGCAGGGAGCTCGAGG
This sequence comes from uncultured Acidobacteriaceae bacterium, assembly GCA_963719405.1. Lineage (GTDB taxonomy): Bacteria > Acidobacteriota > Terriglobia > Terriglobales > Acidobacteriaceae > Edaphobacter. The sequence goes on along the minus strand of OY970381.1, from coordinate 1,132,201 downwards.
CGCAGGTTGTGAAGAAGGCTGGAGGACAGGTGCGCACAACCTATCTCCAGGACGCATCGCTTCTGGGCGGCGTTGTCGTGAAGATCGGATCCACGGTGTACGACGGCTCCCTCAAGGCGCAGCTTCGGGACCTGAAGCAGAGGTTGGCCGGGGCCCAGGTCGCCTAAGGCGCGAGCCAATCCGGTAGAGTCAAGTTATTAGTTCCAGCAGATTTCCAGCAGGACGAGCAGATTCCAGCAGCATCAGGACAAGAGATCAATGGCACAAGGCAACGCAATCAAAGCTGATGAGATAACCGAGCTGCTTCGCCAGCAGATCGAGAACTACGAGCAGCGCATCCAGGTAGACGAGGTTGGGACAGTGATCTCGCTCGGCGACGGAATCGCGCGCGTGCACGGACTCGACAAGGTGATGGCGGGAGAGCTCATCGAGTTTCCGCACGGCGTGGCAGGTCTCGCCATGAACCTCGATGAGGACCAGGTTGGCGCCGTGCTGCTGGGCGACTACACGGAGATCAGCGAGGGCGACGAGGTCAAGCGGACGGGCAAGATCATGTCCGTTCCCGTCGGCGAGGAGATGATTGGCCGGGTCGTGAACGCGCTTGGCCAGCCGATCGACGACAAGGGTCCGATCAACACGGACAAGACGCTTCCGGTGGAGCGTCTTGCGCCCGGCGTTATCGATCGTCAGGGCGTCCGGGAGCCGATGGCCACGGGCATCAAGGCGATCGACACGATGATTCCCATCGGCCGCGGACAGCGCGAGCTGATCATCGGCGACCGGCAGACGGGCAAGACGGCGATCCTGCTCGATACGATCATCAACTCCGCAAAGAACAACCTGATCTGCATCTACTGCGCCATCGGACAGAAGCGGTCTTCGGTGGCTCAGGTCGTCCAGACGCTGGAGAAGTATGGCGCCATGGCGTACACGGTTGTGGTTGCCGCGACCGCGTCCGAGCCCGCGCCGATGCAGTACCTGGCCCCATTCGCCGCAACGGCGATCGGCGAGTACTTCCGCGACAACGGCAAGCATGCCCTGGTGATCTACGACGATCTGTCAAAGCACGCAGCCAGCTACCGCGAGATCTCGCTTCTGCTTCGGCGCCCGCCAGGCCGCGAGGCGTATCCGGGTGACGTGTTCTACCTTCACTCGCGTCTGCTTGAGCGATCTTCGAAGCTGTCGGACAAGCTGGGCGGAGGTTCGCTCACCGCTCTTCCTGTTATCGAGACCCAGGCCGGCGACGTGTCCGCCTACATCCCGACCAACGTGATCTCGATCACGGATGGCCAGATCTTCCTCGAGACGGATCTCTTCAACTCAGGTGTTCGACCTGCCGTGAACGTCGGACTTTCCGTTTCACGCGTGGGATTTGCGGCGGCAACGAAGGCCACCAAGCAGGTGGGCGCCACATTGAAGCTCGATCTGGCGCAGTATCGTGAGCTCGCGGCATTTGCGCAGTTCGGGTCCGATCTGGACAAGGTCACGCAGCAGCAGTTGAGCCGGGGACAACGGCTGACAGAGCTTTTGAAGCAGCCGCAGTTCCAGCCGCTCTCGTTTGAGAAGCAGGTTGCAATCCTGTTCGCCGGAACGAACGGACTGCTGGATGATGTCGAAGTCTCCGACCTCCGCGCCTTTGAGGATGGCTTCTACAAGTACCTCGAGGGTTCTGCGGGATCCGTGCTCAGCGATATCGCGACGAAGAAGGCGCTCGATGACGACTTGAAGGGCAAGCTGACGGCGGCCATCAAGGAGTACAAGACGGTGTTCCTCGCTGATCGTAAGAACAAGAGGGACAACAAGGACCAGAACCAGCCGAAGGCTCCGACGGCCGGTGTGCCGAAGGAGATTGCGGACGAGGCACAGCCGGCGAAGGCATAGACCCATGGCAAACGTACTCGATCTCCGGCGCCGCATCCGCAGTGTGAAGAACACGCGGCAGATTACCAAGGCCATGAAGATGGTCTCGGCCGCGAAGCTGCGCCGTGCCCAGGAGCGTGCGATGCAGGCGCGTCCCTACGCGCAGATGCTGACAAACGTGCTTGAGTCGCTGGTGAGGCGGACGGATTTGTACAGCGAAGAGAGCGGCGATATTATGCATCCGCTGCTGGTCGAGCGTGAGGAGAAGAATGTCCTCGTGGTTGTTGTTGCCGGAGACAAGGGCTTTGCCGGAGCGTTCAATTCAAACATCGTAAAGGCCGCTCAGAGCTTCATTGAGGATCGACGAAGGGCTGGGCAGACGGTTGATATTGAGCCGATCGGGCGGAAAGCGCGGGACACCTACCGCAAGCGCTACCCGGAGGCGAAGTACGAGCGCACGGAAGAGCACTACGACAACGATCTCTCGACTCATTACGAGACGATCCGGCATCGAGCTGAACCGATCGAGGTGACCGGCGATCACACCGGACTTCTGGTGAAGCTTGAGTTTGGTGAGGTGACCAAGGTCAGCGAGTCGATCGTGCAGCGGTACGAGCGGGCCGAGATCGACGCCGTCTATCTCGTCTTCAACGAGTTCAAGTCGGTCATTGCACAGAGAGTCGTGGTCGAAAGACTTTTGCCGATCAAGAAGCTGGGCATTCACGAGATGACGGCGGCACGCGAGATGACAGAGGAAGAGAGAGATGCGGCAGCGCGAGCGGCCAGCACCTCCGGCATCAGCGTGGATGAGTCGGAAGAGACGGAGATGGAGGCGGAGGCGAAGAAGTTCGGGACGGCCGAGGTCGATTACATCTTCGATCAGAATCCGGAGCGGCTGTTTCGGCACCTCATGCCCCGATACGTGGCGACGCAGATCTTTCACGCGCTGCTCGAGAGTGTGGCGGCGGAACATGCTGCACGAATGACGGCGATGGACTCAGCTACCAACAACGCGGGCGACATGATCGACGCACTTTCGCTAACCATGAACCGAGTTCGGCAGGCTGCGATTACCAAGGAAATCATTGAAATTGTGAGCGGCGCCGCGGCGCTGTAACGAGAGAGAGCTATGGCAGAGAACATCGGAAAAGTTATATCGATCAGCGGCCCGGCCGTTGACGTTCAATTTGAAGAAAAGCACATGCCGCCGATCTTCCAGGCGCTGCGGATCACGAGTGAGGGCTTCAACATTCCGACCCCGCTCGACGTGGTGGTCGAAGTGCAGCAGCACCTCGGCGAGGGCCGCGTTCGTTGCATCGCGATGGAGGCGACTGAGGGAATGGTGCGCGGGATGAAGGCGATCGACACAGGCGCCGGCATCACTGTTCCGGTGGGGCGCGAGACGCTGGGCCGTGTCCTCAACGTGCTCGGCCAGCCAGTCGATGAGCTTGGCCCCGTGAACGCCAAAGTTCACCTGCCGATTCACCGGCAGGCACCGGCCTTTGACGAGCAGTCAACATCGGAGGAGATGTTTGAGACCGGCGTCAAGGTCATCGATCTCATCCAGCCATTCCTGAAGGGTGGCAAAATCGGCCTGTTCGGCGGCGCCGGCGTTGGCAAAACGGTGGTTATTCAGGAGCTCATCAATAACGTCGCATCGAAGCACGGTGGTTTCTCCGTGTTTGCTGGCGTTGGGGAGCGTACGCGTGAAGGCAACGATCTTTGGGTAGAGTTCCAGGAGTCGGGCGTCATCGATCTGAAGGATTTCTCGAAGAGCAAGGCCACGCTGATTTACGGGCAGATGACCGAGCCGCCGGGAGCTCGTCTTCGCGTCGCGCTGACGGGTCTGACGGTTGCAGAATACTTCCGTGATGAGGAAGGCGCCGACACGCTTCTGTTCATCGACAACATCTTCCGCTTCACGCAGGCGGGATCCGAGGTTTCGACGCTGCTCGGCCGCATGCCGTCGGCGGTAGGTTACCAGCCCAACCTGGCGACCGAGATGGGTGAGCTGCAGGAGCGGATCACCTCCACCAAGAAGGGATCGGTGACCTCCGTTCAGGCTGTCTACGTTCCGGCGGACGATCTTACCGACCCAGCGCCCGCCACCACCTTTGCCCACCTGGACGCAACGACGGTGCTGTCCCGGCCTCTCTCTGAGCTTGGTATCTACCCGGCCGTTGATCCTCTGGCCTCGACCTCCCGTATTCTGTCGCCGCGAATCGTTGGGCAGGAGCACTACGACGTAGCGCAGGGTGTGAAGCGCATACTTCAGCGCTACAAGGATCTGCAGGACATCATCGCGATCCTGGGAATCGACGAGCTTTCGGAAGAGGACAAGATCACCGTGGCGCGTGCGCGAAAGGTTCAGCGCTTCCTTTCCCAACCGTTCCATGTGGCGGAGATCTTCACCGGCATTCCGGGGGCTTACGTCAAAGTCGCGGATACAGTGCGGAGCTTCAAAGAGATTATCGAAGGCAAGCACGACGATATTCCTGAACAGGCCTTCTATCTCAAGGGCGGTATCGAAGACGTGCTTGCAGCAGCCGAAAAGATGAAGCAGACGGCCTAACCTATGGCAGATACGACGAACAATCCGAGTGGCGGAAACACACTCGCGGTCCGGCTGGTGACGCCGGATCGCGTTCTGGTGGACGCAACGGCCGACGCTGTTGAACTGCCGAGCTCGTCCGGCTACCTCGAGGCTCTGTACGGACACGCTCCACTCCTCGCCGAGCTGGGGGCGGGCGAGGTCCGTTTACATGGTGGATCTTCCGGAGACCGTAAGTTCTTCGTGGCGTGGGGGTTTGTCGAGGTGCTTCCTGAGCGTGTCACGATCCTCGCCGAGGAGGCGTTACGGCCCGAGGAGATCGATCGAGCGGAGGCAGAGGGAGAGCTTCAGGCTGGCGAGCGTCTCTGGTCGGAGGCTGGAGATGACGGGCAGAGGTACGACGATGCAAACGCCGTCACACGCAAGGCGGAGGAGAAGATAGCCTCGTCCGAGGGCCGCAGCGCTTAGTGGAGCTCGATAGGCGGTCGACGCCGCACGGGTAATCTGCAGGCAGGATGACCGCATGGGCGGCTACGCGATCAGGACGCGCGCTTTCCTTTTGCGGCGGCGGGTGCTGCCTTGGCAGCTCGGGATGGGCCGGTGGAACGGAGCTTCGGCTCGGGAGAGTTGGGGCTCTCTGGTGCGGAGGCGGCGGGAGCTGCGGCCTCTGCCTGTTGGCGCAGAGCATGGATCACGACTCGCAGCATCTCTTCTTCAGGTGCAGGCTTTCCGGTCCAGATCTCAAACTGCCTGGCGCCCTGGTGCACAAACATCTCTATCCCGGTAATTATCTGCAGATTCTGCTGGCGGGCCATGCGCAGAAGTGGCGTCTCGAGCGGGTTGTAGACGAGATCAAAGACGATCTTGGTTCGAAGATCATTTGGCTCGAGAAGCGGTGTCCCTTTGTGTCCGGCCATGCCGATGGGCGTCGCATTGATGATCACGTCGAACTGCGTCTTGGAGAGCGCTTCCTTCTTGATTGCCTTTGACTGCGATTGCCTGGCCAGCTTCTGTGCGGTCTCCGGAGTGCGATTCAGGATGAAGACATCGGCGCCCTTTTCGCGGAGCCCGAAGACTGCTGCGCGGGCCGCCCCGCCGGCCCCGAGGACCAGCGCCTTCGCGCCCCGAAGGCCCATCCGCTTCTCGAGCGGACCGGTGATTCCTGCCACGTCCGTGTTGAAACCGTAGAGCTTGCCGTCCTGGGCGCGCAGGATCGTGTTGCAGGCTCCGATCTTCGCCGATAGAGGATCAGTGCGTTCCAGGTGCGCAACAATCTCCTGCTTGAGCGGCATGGTCACGCTGAGGCCTTGAATAGGAATCTCCTGAACAAGCCTGAGCAGGTCGGCTACCTTTGAGGTCTGGAGTGCGAGGTAAACCGCATTCAGGGTCTCACGTCGAAAGGCAGTGTTGAGCATCAATGGAGAGAGCGAATGACGTGTTGGGTTTCCGGCTACTCCGTAGACCTTGGTGGCCGCATCAACCTCATCGATGCGGTAGGTTTCGTAGAGCGTGCGCGCCGCAATCTGTCCCGGGGCAGTCTCTTCTCCCGGCGTTGCGGCAGCGAAGGTGAATGCGGAACCCGCGCGAACACCCAGAACGCGTGAGATTATGCCTGGCTCTCCCATACAGATGCCGACGATATTCGAGGACTCGTTCATCCGTTCGAGAAAACGGATCAGGGTGATGTTGTCCGAGAGGTTCTTTGCCGTGGGGACGATCTTGATGAAGTCGGGAGCGAAGGGGTGGATGCGGGCGTAGATACCATCCAGGTCCTTGGTCGCGGTGAAGTCGTGATGGCTGATGATGATTGAGACACCAGTGGAACGGAGCTTCTGGAGGTCAGAGCTTTTGAGAGCTTCGGCGGACTCGAGGGGTAAGTCTATGATCTGAAAGCCGGATAGAGCGGCTTTGCAAAGAACATCCAGCTCTTCTGCGACGGTGCCTTTGAAACGGCCACCGCTCTTTTGGAGGCGGCAGGTGGCGATGGCGGTGACGGTCGGGTTTTCGGCAAGCAGTGATTTGAGGCCGGGAAGTGCCAGGAGGGGCTTGTCCATGTAGTCAAGCCGGACCTCGATGAAGGGATTGTCCTTGATCGTAGACGCCGTCTTTTCAACGACTTCGGAGGCTGCGGAGCCGACGATGGCGACGCAGACCTTGCCGATGCGGGAGCGGAGGAGTTGTGGACTCAGAGTGGGCACGGATATCTCAATGCTACGATGCGCGGTATCTTACAGATGCGCCGGTGAGGATGCAAATCGTTTGCCCCACGTTGTGAAAGGATCGCGAATCGGGTTGTAAGTGGCCAAATATGTGTCACTTGCGATAGTAGACGAAATAGCGAGGGAGCCGTTAGCGGCGATGTCATGAACAATGAGAGTGTGATCACGGTACCCGGTTGGGACAGGTTTGGGTGGATGCGGGCGGGGTTCAGCCGGCGTTCTGGTGGCGTTTCTTCAGCTTTCGGCGGCAAGTCATTGAATCTGGGCTGGAAGGCAGAGGACGAGGACGCCAACGTGGCGGAGAATCGGCGGCGGTTTTTGCGTGGTGTTTGTGGTGAATCCGGTGGTGGCGGTGCGGTTCCCCTGGTGACGTTGCGTCAGGTGCACTCCGACATCGTCCATGTCGTTCGGGAGGAGGCGGAACGGCTGACGGTGGAGAGTGGGAGGGCGGTACTCGAGGGGGACGGCCTGCTGACGGACATGCCGGGTGTGGTGATCGGAGTGCAGGTGGCGGACTGCGTGCCGGTGCTGGTGGCGGATGTGAACAGGCGGGTGGTGGGAGCGTTTCATGCGGGGTGGAGGGGGACGATGGCGCGGATCGTTGAGCAGGGGGTGTCGCGGATGAGCGAGGAGTTTGGTTCGAGGCCGGAGGAGATGATTGCGGCGATCGGGCCTTCGATCGGGCCGTGCTGCTACTCCGTTGGGGAGGAGGTGCGGACCGGGTTTGAGGAGGGGTTCGAGTACGGGCGGGAGCTGTTTGAGGAGCGTGGGTCAGCCGAGGATCGAAGTGTGTCTCTGAACCTTTGGGAGGCGAACCGGCGTCAGCTGGTGGATGCCGGCGTGCGTGTCGAGCAGATTTCGGTGCTGGGCGAATGTGCGGCTTGTGCCCGCGATGAGTCTGGGGAGAGAAGGTACTTTTCGCACAGGGCGGAGCGTGGGATGGCGGGGCGGATGATGGGCGTGATCGGAGTGATGGATCGCGGTTGAGGAGTTTTTTCGGGCCAAGGGGACGGCGGTGCGAAGGCTGCGGTTGGTGAGGCGGCGGGCGGGCGAGGACGTTCGGGGGAGGGCCGGAGCGGAACAAGGGAGGTGAGGTCTGCTCGCTTGTGGGTGGTCCTGGAGGCGAAGCAGATGATGAGGTTGCCGCGCACCGTATGTTTACGGCCCGCCTGCTCCCGGGTTGCGTCCGGGAGCGGACGGTCGGGAGCGGGCGAGTCTGGTGGGCTTTGTTTAGAACGAGGGTGGGTTGCCCTGAACCGGTTGCGAGACGTTGCCCTGTCCGGCGAGCGCGACGGCGAGCGAGTAGGGCTGGCCGAAGGAGGGGGTGAGGAATGGCGTAAGGGCGGCAACGGCGGATGAGGGACCGTTGTAGACCGCGTTGATGCCGTCGGTCTGCTCGTAGTTCCGGTTGTTGGCGGGGTTGCTGTTGCTGATGACGCGGCCGAGGACGCGGTGTTCGCACTCGATGCCCATGATGGATGCGGCTACCTTGGCGAAGTAGTCGAGCTGTTCGGCGGTGTACTTGCTGTCGCTGTCGTCGCGGTCGCGATGGTCATCGTCGTTGGAGCGGAGATGCGCAGCCTTGGAGGCGAGCTCCTGGATGGCGTTGAGGTAGGCACCGATGAAGGCATTCTCGAGGGCGTCGAGCAGGCCGGTGAAGGCGCCGAGGGTTTCGAAGCTGCCTGCGGGGAAGTAGAAGGTCTGGGCTGGATCCTGAGCGGCGGAGGGGATGCCGAGGAGGCTGCGGAGGAGGTTGGCGTGGGCGATCTCTTCCGTGAGAGCGGCGCGGATGTAGGCGACGTTGCCGAAGTTGCCGTTGGTGATGTTGGTGGCTGAGCCGCCAGCACCGGCGAGGTTGACGTCCATAATGACGTTGCCGATGAGGCCGTTGTAGTAGAAGGTGGTGGCGAGATCTTCCGCGATGAGGGCGGCGGTGAAGATCTGCTTGACGGTGTCCTTGGCCTGGGCGCTTTCCTGTGCGCTCTCGGCCTTGGATTCCCCGCTGGCGGAGGCGACTGCGATGCCGGAGGCGGCGACGCCGAGGCTGAGGAGGCCGGCCTGGCGGAAGAAGCGGCGGCGATCCAGTCGGATCTGGGCGAGGTTGGCGGCGGTGTTGTCTGGTTGCTGGAAGTTCATTGTGTCCTCACGTGCGACTGCGGTTGACTTTGGTTAGCGGTCAACTCGCCGGAGGAGGGGACGGCGGGTGATCAGGTAGTTGCGGACTGATCTACGAACGTAAGGGGGAGCGCGTTGGATTCAAGGTCGTCGAGAGATTGTGAAACGAGCACATGATCTTGGTAACCGGGTCCGGTTGGGTGGCTCCCGGGTGGGCGCCGGTAGAATGCGGGGATGAAGATCACAAGGGTAGGTTCACAGGCTTCGGGCAAAGGCCCGGCGGAGTGGTTTACCGGCGTCGTTCGTATCGATCCGCTCTTTGAAGCACCCGATCCGGCCCTGGTTGCCGGGGCGAGTGTGACGTTTGAGCCGGGGGCGCGGACGGCCTGGCATACGCATCCGCTGGGACAGACGTTGATTGTTACGGCAGGCTGCGGATGGGCGCAGAGGGAGGGCGGAACGACGGAGGAGATCCATCCAGGAGATGTGGTCTGGTTTGCGCCGGGAGAGAGGCACTGGCACGGGGCTACGCCGACGACGGCGGTGACCCATATCGCGATCCAGGAGCGGTCAGGCGGAAGGGTTGCGGATTGGATGGAGCAGGTCAGCGAGGATGAGTACAGACGATAAGCGGGGCTTGAAGCTTGAGGTCCTTGCGACACCGGGGTTAGACAAGTTTCAGCGTGCGCCTGATGGAGCGCCGGTGGGGTGCCCAACGGAGGGCAGGCGCCGAGGCGAGGCGGATTGGGGACCCTCCCAGAGCAGCAGGGGTACGTCTGGCGAGGAGGTTTCAGCGTTCTCGAGGGAGTTGTCGCGGGTGACGCGCACGCGATGCCGGCCGGCTTTGAGGATGGCGCTGACACGGATTGGCTGGACGGCGTTGCCGGGAGATCCGCAGACCTGAGCCTGCGGTTGGGGAGAGTTCGATGGATCTCCGTCGTCGACTGCAAGCGTTGCCCTGGTGCTGCTGAGGAGAGTGAAGGTGTAGCCGCCGTCCTCCGGCGCGTCCAGATCCATGGTGAAAGCACGCCCGGAATCCGGAGAGCTGCCGGCGTGATGGCTCTGTTTTTGGGAGGCGAGCACGAGGTGGCGGACGCTCCAGGATTGCTCGCCGTTGCGTGGACGGAGTACGTGGAGCGAGACACGGAAGCGTCCGGAGCCGTCGAGTTCAGAACCGAGGGTGTCCGGAAAGGTATGTTGAACGACGCTTCCGGCAGCTCGCGAGCCATCCCCGAAGAGCCACTCGAACTGGAGACCTGGATCGGGTGGAGCGGAGGCGGTGAAGGTGACCGGGTGGCCGGCGCGAAGGATTCCATGGCTGTAGGCGAAGCCGGCGTCGAGGGCCGGAGCGCGAACAGATGCTGCAGCGGCGGAGTCGAGGAGGGTTATGCCCTGTGACGCGATACCGCTGAGCGAGGTGTCTCTTGCGGTGACTCCCTGGATGTCGCCTTTGAGAACGGACGGCAGCATTGCGGGACCATCCATGGCCCAAACGCCATCGAAGCTGACGTCGCGCACCTGCGGAAGCGGCTGCCGAATTTGAAAGAGGGAGTACCAGTCTTCCAGGCGGATGTTGCGAAAGGTGTAGTCGGAGTGAGCTCCCTTTCCGTCGGGATCGGCCCAAAGCTCGAAGAAGGAGAAAGGGACCTTGCAGCCACCGAAGCCGGTGTGGATGACGTCGATGTCGCGCATGTGGAAGTGAGCGCTGTTGAAGGTCTTCTGCGGCCATCCGACCCGGATGGTGTTGGAGATGCTGGTTGAGGCCACCGTGTTTTCGATGGTGATGTTGGTGACGTCCGCCCCGGCTCTGGTGAGCAGAGGGAGGTCGTATCCGTCCCAGTTTCCCTGGAGTGCGAAGACGTCGTCGGATGCCCGGAAGAAGCTATCGCTTACGGTGGTGTCACCGCCCCCGAGCCAATCGAGACCGTCCTGGTTGGCGTTGTTTGGATTTCCACCGATGATCTTGACGTTGAAGAAGCCGATATGGCGTGAGTCTTTCATCTGGACCTGCCAGGTTCGGCTTCGCGTGATGCAGGTGATGCCATCGATTTCGATGTTGATGGCCTGGTCCATCACGATGCAGTGCCAGTTCTGCTTATGTTGCCAGCCCTCGTCGTTGTAGGGGTACTGCGGGCCGTCATAGATGATGGTTCCTGTGCCGAAGACCCGGACGTTATGGACCTGCCAGAGGTTAAGAGCGCCGAATACGACGGCTCCGGGCGCGAGGTAGATCTGATCTCCGTCGTGGGCGTCGATGTTTTGATGGTGCGCTCCGGGACCGAAGTAGCGGAGCCCGGGTGTCCGGGCCGTCAACTTGCGGGGAGATGGGTTATTGGCGAAGAGAAACAGCATCTCCGAGCCGGCGAAGTGCTCGTGGGGCCGGGAGAGGCTGAGCTTGATGGGACCGGGGATGGTGAAGGTGAGGGTGGCGCCGTGTCGCTGGGGGCGAATTCCGTAGCGCAATGGCTGTACGACCACGCCGCGGTCCCAGGTGTGCGGGTCTTCCGCGGTGACGGAGATGACGGTGGGCGCAGAGACGTCGAAGTTCAGGAGGTAGTAGTTTGTGGCGGCGTGGAGGACGGGGGAGCGCCTGTCGTTGATGGAGACGATGAAGTGAGAGGAGCGGACCTCCGTGGGGATGGGAGCGAAGGGAGCGGGCGGGAGGGCACGAAGGCCGGGAGCGGCGGCGAGCAGAGCAAAGAGGGCGAGCAGGCGGGAGCGGAGCAGCGCACGGTGTGCAAAGAGATAGACCGAGATACGGAGGTGCATGCCGAGGGAGCTCCAAGGGTGACAGCGGTTTAGTTTTGAGGTGGTTGCGAATCGTCGACGGCGATGGCGGCGTTTTGGAGCCGCTGTGCCTGGAGGGCTCGGGCAGCTGCCTCGGCCTGCTGCGCTCCGGCGAGGTCACCGGATTTGCGGAGAAGGCGGAAGAGTTGGAAGTGGAGGCTGCCGTCGCGGTCGGCGGAGAGTCCCTGGCGCAGCTCAGCGATGGCAGTTTTGGTGTCGCCGGCATCTGCGGCTACCTGGCCGAGAAGAGCGTGGACTCGGGCGTCGGCGGAGGCTTCGTGACGGAGGCTGAGATCGAGGAACGGGCGGGCTTCGTCGAAGTGGTGCTGGGCGATGAGGGCTTCGGCGATGATGAGGTTGAGGCGCGGGTCTCCGGGACGGTCGGCGAGGCCTGTTTTCGCGGTGGCAATCGCGTCTTCGTTGTGGGCTTCCGCGAGATGAGCGGCTGCGACTCCAAGCAGAGCGGCGGGGTCGTGCGGGTCTGCGGCGAGCGCCTTTCCGTACTCGGCGCGCGCCTCGGCGAAGAGGCTGCGACGCCGGTAGAGGTCGCCGTTGAGGTCAAAGGTTGCGGGCGACTGGGGGACGAGGCTCCCGAAGCGATCGAAGGCGAGGATGGCTCGGTGCTCGTTGGCCTTGACGGACCAGAAGAGCGCCTCGACGTCGAAGGGATCTTTGGAGAGGGCTGTTGAGGCAAGGTCCGCGCCCCGGGCGTAGTTGCCGCTGAGAAATGCGCAGGCTGCGGTGAGGGGAGAGGTTTTGGAGGGATCGCAGAGAGCAGAGGAGGATGCGGGCTCGAGGCTCTGGCGCAGGATTGCGAGGGTCTGTGGAGAGAGTGCCGATGAAGGCGCGGGTCTCCCGGGATCGGTCTGAGCGGCGAGATCGAGGACACCAAGGAACTTTGCGCGCTCGTCGGGCTGCATATCGCGGGAGGTCTCCTGGTAGAGGCGGACGCCCTCTTTGAGGCGGCTCTGTGCGAGGAGTTCATCGGCGTAGAGCATGCGGGCCCAGACGGAGCCGCCGTGATGCGAGGCGAGGGTGCCGCCGTCCTGCTCGATGATGTTGAGCGAGGCGACGGCGAGACCGTACCAGGCGGAGGCGTTGTCGGGTTGGAGGGAGGTAGCGGCCTGAAAGGCCTCCGCGGCGGGGCGCGGCTGATGAAGCGCGGTGTAGGCCCGGGCAAGTGCAATGGTGGCGTCGGGATTTTGCGGTTGCGCGGCAAGCGCTTTGCGCAGAAAGGGAAGTGCCTGCTCCGGCTTGCCTGTCGCGACGAGGTCGACGCCTGTGAAGAGGATGGGGGTGAAGAGCCCGGGCTTGAGGGCGAGGGCCTGGTGGAAGCTGGCGATGGCCATCTCCGGCTGACTGGACAGATGTTCCATCAGGCCTCGATTTGCCCAGAGCTCCGCAATTCGGGGAGAGAGCTTTGTGGCGGAGGCGTAGGCTGTGGCTGCCTCGGCGAAGTGTGCGCTTCGCTGGGCTGCCTGAGCGCGATTGAGTGCGTTGTCGAGTGGAGTGCCGGCCTGTGCCACGGTTCGCCGACCCCCTGACACCGCGATGAGTGTCAGAAGGAGGGCGAGACCGAGAAGGGACGGCCGCGGAGACGTACGCATACAGCGGATCACCAGTACAGCTTAAGGGCGAACTGGATATCGCGTGGTGGCTGTGCGGCACGGATGGTGCCGAAGCTGCCGCCGGTGCGATCGCCCAGGTAGATATCCGGCGCGTAGAAGTTGGCGTGGTTGAAGGCGTTGAAGAACTCGGCCCTGCCCTGGAGGCGGAACCGTTCGGTGAACGCCCAGTACTTTTGCGCTGAGATGTCCCAGTTCTGAAGGCCCGGTGCGCGCAGCTTCGAGATGTAACGCGGAGCGTTGCCGAAGCGGTAGGTGCCGGTCGGGACGAAGTCAAAGGCGTTCGGGTTGAACCACTGGTTGATGGTGCGATGAGCTACGTGGAAGTCTCCGACGATGTCCGGCCGCTGGTTGGCTCCGTAGAGGTTGGTTCCACCGGAGCCGTTGATGCTGAGCGGAAAGCCGCCTTTGAAGGAGCTGATGCCGGAGACCTGCCAGCCGCCGACGACGGCGTCTACCTTGCGGCTCATCTTTCCGCCGAGGTGGCGACCGCGACCGACGGGCAGCTCGTAGATGTAGTTGGCGACGAGGCTATGCGGGATGTCGCTGCCGTCGACCGACTTTTCTGCGGCGAGGTCGTAGAAGTTCTGCGGTCCCTGATCGCCGTTGTAGGCCCAGTTGTTGGTTCCGGAGACGTTGTCGATGAACTTGGAGTAGGTGTAGGAGACGAGGACGTTGAGGCCGGCGTGGAAGCGGTGGTTGTAGTCCGCCTGAAAGGCGTTGTAGATGGAGAAGCCCACGGGCGCCTGGGGCTCGGTGACGCCGCAGAACTGCGGGTATGGCGAGAGCAGGTGACCACGGGCGATTCTGGGCTGATCCAGACCGCAGGAGCTGGACTTGATGGCTCCGTAGAACGGATTGACGACCTGATCGTTGAGTGTGCTGCCAAGCGAATAGAAGCTGGGGTTGAGCTGGCTGTGATTGAAGCCGCTGAGGAGGAGCCTGGTGCCGTGATTGCCGACAAAGGTTCCGGTTACGACGTCGTTGGGGGTGATGGCGTACTGGACGCCCAGCGAGTAGTTCTGGACGTAGGGCGACCGGCGATCGCCGGGGATGCCGGTCGTGTTCTGACCGACGTCCTGCAATCCACCGAGCGCGGAGCCCTGTGGTTTGAGGAGGCCGGTGGGAAACGGATTGCTGAGGGTGTTGCTGAGGGTGACGCCGTTGTTGACGGAGCCGGAGTAGGAGGTGGACTGGCTGAAGCCGGGGTTGTAGCCGCCTCCGAACCACTGCGGCGAGAAGAAGATTCCGTATCCGCCACGAAGGACGAGGCGGCTGGTGGCTTCAAAGGAGAAGCCGATGCGGGGAGCGAAGTTGGTGAAGCTGGTGTTGTAGAGCCCGCGACGATGACCGTTGCCATTGAAGACGATCTCGCCGGGGTATTGTGTGCCGACGGCAGAGCTGATCGGGTTGATGGCGTTGTAGTCGAAGTAGGCCTGCCGGTCATGACGCTCGGTGGGGGGCGCCTGCCACTCGTAACGCACGCCCAGGTTCAGAGTGAGGTGCTGGGTGGCCTTCCAGTCGTCCTCGGCGTAGAAGCCGTAGAGGTGGCGAGTGACGGCGGCGTTGAAGTTGGTTGTGGCTGAGCCGCTGTCGGCGGCACCGAGGAGGAGCGAGGCAAAGCCGGATCCGGTGCTGGAGTTGCCGGAGGTGGGGTCCGGGCCGGAGGTGAAGCCCGAGCCTACGTTGAAGGAGGTGCCCGGGAGGCTGTTGCCGTTGTTCTCCTGGAGGGCTCCGAAGAAGCCGAAGCTGAGGTTGTGGACGCCCCGGGTCTCGGTGAAGTCGACCGAGACGCTGCCGACGTTTCGGAAGCCAGTGCCTTGTGAGCCCTGCGACGGGCCGAGTGACGCCTGGCCACCGACGTTGATCAGCGGGAACACGTTGGAGTTGGCGGTGAGTGCGGCGGGGAGGCCGACGGAGGCGTAGTCGAAGGGATAGCCCTGCACGGTGCCGCCCTCGGCCCAACGAGAGAGGCCGGCGGTGGCGCTCATGGCGAAGGTTGGGGTGAAGACGTGGCTTCCGCCGAGGACGAAGCTGAAGCGGTTGTTCGGACGGATGTTGCCGGGGCCGGCGATGTTGTTGGCGCCGTAGAAGGCGGGCGAGTTGGTCTTCTGCTCGTACTTCTGCGACCAGCGGGCGAAGATGCGGGTGAGCTCCGTGATGTTGTGGTCGACGCGGATGAGGTACTCGTTGGAGGTGGCGGGAGCGGAGGCTGCGGCGGCGTAGTTGTTGGAGGTGCCGGAGGTGGTGGGGCTGGGATAGAAGGAGGCGAGTTTGGCACCGACGGGGTTGATCTGATTGACGCCGATCCGGTTTCCGGGGAAGGGGTCTCGTATGAAGCCGGAGGTGGAGGCGACGAGTCCGGTGCGTGGATCGACGACGCCGGCGGAGATGGCGCGGCCGGAGGTGGGATCGTAGATGGCTCCCGAGAGGATGGGACGGCCGAGGGCGTCGGTGCCGATCTGCGATCCGAGCAGGGCGGAGAAGTCTCCGGTGCGGAAGGCAGATGTGGGGACGGTTCCGGTGAAGGTAGCGGGTGTGCTCTGGCGGAGGCCCTCGTACAGGGCGAAGAAGAAGGTTTTGTCGTGGCCGTTGTAGAGCCCCGGGACGATGACGGGACCGCCGATGGAGGCGCCGAACTGGTTGCGACGGAATGAGGGTTTCTTGAGGCCGTAGAAGTTGTTGAAGTAGGCGTTGGCGTCGAGCTTGCTGTTGCGGAGGAACTCGAAGGCGGAGCCGTGGAAGTCGTTGGTGCCGGACTTGGTGGTGACGTTGATGACGTTGCCGGTGGAGAAGCCGTACTGGGAGGTGAAGGAGTTGGTCTGGATTTTGAACTGGTCGACCGAGTCGACGGAGGGGACGTAGACGACGGCGCCCCAGTCGGAGGCGGTGTCCCAGATGCCGTCGAGGAGGAAGGCGGTGGTGCCGAAGAAGCCGCCGCCGAAGTTGAGGAAGGAGATGTCCTGATCGGCGGTTCCCTGGGTTCCGCCGCCGTTGAGCCGCTGCCCCTGGACGGAGTTTGAGACGGAGGAGTTGAGGGTGGCGAGGCCGAAGACGTTGCGGAGGTTGAGCGGGAGCTCGACGACCTGCCTGGAGGAGATGTCGGCGGAGAGGTTGGCGTTGTCAGTGTTGAGGAGCGGAGCGTCGCTGGTGACGGAGATCTCCTGGGTTCCGGCACCGACGTTCAGGTCGACGCTTTGGGTGACGCTTTGCCCGGCGGTGAGGACGATGCCTTGCTGCTGGTAGGAGCGAAAGCCGGGTGCCTCGACCTTGAGGGTGTAGGTCGAAGGCGGGAGCAGGCGGAAGCTGTAGGTTCCGCTCTGGGTGGTGGGGAAGGTGCGTGTGACGCCGTTCCCCGTGCCGGTGAGTGTGACGACGGCGCCGGAGATGACGGCGCCGGATGGATCGGTGATGGTCCCGGTGAGGGAGGAGGAGGATGTCTGGTCCTGTGCCCGGGCGGGTGCTGCGAGAGCAAGCATCAGCATGAGGACTTCGAACAGATGTGCGCCTAATCGTTTGACTGACAATGAGATCTCCCTGAGTGCTGCCGGCGAGGCCACTGACCGGGTGCGGCTGGATGGAGGATGCCGCTGGGGTCTGAGGTGCATGTTTTGCCGGGCACATGAGGCAAGTGGAAGGAAGGCGTTGTCAACAGAGGTTACGGTAGGTTTCCGGCCAATGCCGCTGATTCTGCAGGAGAAGAGGGGGGTAATGTCGGCGGTATACTACTGCGATCCGGGACACTTCTGGACGGCGGGTCGTGACGATATGCAGACGGCGCATGGGGTTCCGGATGAGAGTGCGCTGTGGCCCTCGTCAGAGGAGATTGGGTCTGCCGAGGTGCAGCAGGAGCTGGAGGCAATTGTCCTAAGCCAGCCGTTCCGGAAGAGCAAGCAATGCCAGGATCTGCTGCGGTACATTGTGGACCACTCGCTGCGCAAGGACGACCTGGCGTTGCGCGAGCGGATCCTTGGGATTGAGGTCTTCGGCCGAGCGTCCAACTACGATACGAGCGAAGATCCCGTGGTGCGCATGCGGGCGGCGGACGTGCGAAAGCGTCTGGCGCAGTACTACCAGTCACTGGATGCCGATGTGCCGGCTGTGTACATCGAGCTGAAGCCGGGCTCCTATCGCGCGACGTTTCAGAGCGCGCGATCGCATCCGACGCCGGTTGCGGGATTGAGGTCAGCCGAGATTTCGGCGCTGAGTGTGCGCGAAGGCATGCAGAAGCCAGGTGAGGGGGCTCCGTCAGAGGCGGTCGTTCCCCGTGAACGGACCTCGCGTCGCGTCTTCTGGATCAGAACGGTTTGGGCGCTGCTGGCGGTGGGTGTTTTGATGGGCGTGGGGGCAGCGGTCTTCCGGTCCCGAGCGGCGTGGGGATCTCCCCAGAGGCGATTCTGGGCGCCGTTGACGTCCAGCCGCAAGCCGATCCTGTTGTATCTCGGGTCAAACGTGGCGTACCGCTTCACGCCGGAGTTCCAGACGCGCTACCAGAAGGAGCATCGGCTGACGCAGAACGGGCCGGAGTTCTTTATCGATCTGCCACGGAACGGAACGGTTCAGACGAGCGATCTTATGCCTGTTCCGGGCACCTTTGTGACGGTGGGAGATCTGGCGGCGAGCACGCAGATTGTCTCGCTGTTGAATGGATGGGGAAAGCCGTTTACGTTGCGGGCGGCGGAGGACCTTTCGATCGGAGACCTCCGCAATACACCTGCGGTGCTGGTGGGTGGTTTCAACAATCACTGGACGCTGGAGACGACGGATGACCTGCGCTTCTCGTTCCGGGAGGGAACCGAGATCCGCGATAGAGATCATCCGGATCAGGTTTGGAGATTGGGACGCGATGCGGCGGGAAACACGAACGAGGATTACGCGCTGATCTCACGTGTTCTGCAGGCAAAGACGGGCGGACCGGCGCTGACGGTGAGCGGCATCGGATCGTTTGGGACAGATGCCGCAGCGGAGTTCGTGACGAGCGACGAGAAGATGAGCGCGATGCTCCGCGACGCGCCAATGCACTGGGAGCAGAAGAACTTCCAGGCGGTGCTCCACATACGCGTGGTTGCGAATGCACCTGTCGGGGTTGAGGTCGTGACCTCCGCCTGGTGGTAGGAAGGGTGGAAGAGGTGATGCGGGAGACGGGGTTTACGTGGTGAGTGGATGCTTTGTCGCGTTTCCCGCGCCGTGAGGGTGGTGCATCGCAGAGCGCACGCAAGGGTCTGGCTGAGGGTGGTTGGGATCGGCTTCAGTGTTTGTGGTAGTTCGGGTACTGGGGCCGGGGTGGATCGGAGACGGGATGTTTTTGGAGCTCGTCGAGCGCGACTGCGACGGCTTTTTCGAGTTGCGGATCGTGTCCCTCGGCCACGGCCTTGGGATCCTGTTCTACCGTGATGTCGGGTTCGACTCCGTGGTTTTCGACATCCCATTGGCCGGCGGGAGAGAAGAATGCGACGGACGGGCTGGTGACGTGGCCGCCATCCATCAGGACCGGGATGTTTCCGATGCCGACGAGACCGCCCCAGGTGCGTTTGCCGACGAGTTGCCCGATGTGGTTGTAGCGGAAGAGCCATGGCATGGCGTCTCCGCCGGAGCCCGCGAACTCATTCACGATCATCACCTTGGGACCGTAGATCGCGGCATTGGGAGTGTGTTCGATGGCGCCGTAGCGCGGAGCCCAGAAGGATTCAACCTGACGCCGCAGGACCTCGATGATGTAGTCGGCGATCTGGCCTCCACCGTTGAAGCGTTCATCGATGACGACGCCCTTTTTGTCCAGCTGGGCGAAGAAGTAGCGGTTGAAGTTGGTGAAGCCGCCTTCGGCTGTGTCGGGCAGGTATACGTAGGCGAGCTTGCCGCCTGAGAGCTCATCGACCTTGCGCTGGTTGGAGTCGATCCAATCGATGTTGCGGAGCGAGTACTCGCTTGCGACGGGAACGACGGTGATGTCACGCGGCGTTGCACTGGCGCCGGATGCGATGCGCAGGGTGACGGCATGATCGGCGGTTCCTTCGAGCGGCTCCTGGATGTCCTTTGCGGCGGTGAGCTCCTGCCCGTCTATGGCGAGGATGCAGTCGCCGGGGGCGACGTGCAATCCCGGCTGGCTCAAGGGGGCCTTGTCTTTGGGATTGAAGTCCCCACCCGTATAGATCTTCGCGATGCAGTAACGGTTATCGCGGATCACGAAGTCGGCACCGAGCAGGCCACCTGGGACGTGCTTCGCCTGCGGGATGTTGCCTCCATTGCCGCGCAGATGCCCGACGGAAAAGCCGGTCAGCATCTCCTGGAAGATGTAGTTCAGATCGGCGCGCGAGGTGATTGCGGCGGCGAAGGGAGCAAGCCGCTTCTCTTCCGCTTCGGTGTCGACGCCATGGAAGTTTTTATCGTAGAAGTAGGCTCGCTCGATTCGCCAGACCTCGCGGTACATCTGCGACCACTCGGCGGCGGGGTCGACGCGAACCTGCAGCCCGGCGAATGAGATTGCACCCTCTCCAGCTTTTACGGGCGCTCCCGCGGGGACGATGACGTACTGCGCGGGTGGTTCGGGACCGGTGCGAGCGGCCCCTTCCGGTTCGGGCGGGGTGAGCTTCAGCAGCATCTTGTCGCCATCGGCTGAGAGGTAGAAGGCGGCGACGCGCTCTGCCAGCTTCTCGGACTTGCGGGTTTCGAGGACAAAGCGGCTCAGGGTCGCGAGGTCACGTTCCGCGAAGCGATTCGATGCGGTGTCCGTGAGGAAGTAGAGCGTTCCGGGCTTGCCCGCGCTGAGTGTGGTGTAGACGGCGGCGGGAAGGGGGAGGGCGACGACACGGCTTTCGATGCCGGCGAGGTCGACGCGCGTGGGCCTGGGAGGCGCAGGGGCAGCGGGCCTCGCTTCGGTGTCGGTCTTCCCGGCGGCGGTCTTTGCCTTGGCCGCCTCTCCTGCGGGCGTGGCGTCGGCGTTCTCCTTTGCCTTCTCCATGACCTCGGCGGGGGTCTTCTCGTCGTCGGACTCGGGCGCGACTGGAGAGGCCTGATCGGAGGCGAGCACAACTGCGTAGATGTTTCGCGTGACGCTGTAGAGGTCGCTGGTCATGTCGAGCCCGTCCGACGTAGCGCCGAAGTTGGTACTCGCGGTGAAGTAGAGGAATTTGCCGTTGCGATCGAAGGCGGGATTGCGTGAGTCGGCCATCTGGCTGGTGAAGCGGGTCGACTTGCCTGTGTCGACGGAGTAGAGCAGAAGAGCGTGGAGGTGATTGGAGGTTGAATGCGGGTATGCAAGCCACTTCGAGTCCGGCGACCACGCCACGTCGAAGCTTCCGGAGGAGAAGCCGCCGAAGGTATTGGAGTCATCGACGGTGTTGAGCTTGCCGGATGTGGTGTCGAGAAGAAAGAGCCGGTTGTGGTTGTCGTGGAAGGCGATTCGCTTTGAGTCTGGCGACCAGACGGGAGAGAAGTAGAAGGCGGGCTCCGGCGCGAGAGGGAAGCGTTTCACGGCACCTGCGCCGGTCTGACTCACGATATGTAACTCATATAGTCCGGAGCGGATGCCGGGACCGGCTTCATCGGAGAAGAAGGCGATGGATTGACCATCGGGGGACCACGCCGGTTCGCGTTCCGCGGCTCCTGGAGTGTTGGTGAGATTGCGGATGGTGCCATGTTTGGCGGGGACGGTGAGGATCTCGCCGTGGGCCTCGACGACGGCTCGCAGACCGCCGGGCGAGATGCCGAGGTTGTCGATCTCCGACGTGACGGTCTGAAGCCGTGGGCGGACCTCCGGGAGGTCGGCTGCGACTTCGATGGGAACCTCGTGGGCCTTGCCGGACGCGGGGTCGAAGAGAAAGAGACCGCCGAGTGCGTCGTAGACGAGACCGCCGGGGCCGCTTGAGACGGAGCGGAGATCGGAGGCCTCAGGCGATGCGGGATGCACGACCTCGGCGACGACCTTTGATGCCGGGTCGTAGGAGAAGAGCGTGATGGGACCCTTTCGACCGGAGAGGAAGTAGAGCTTGCCGTTGAGCCACGTGGGCGAGAAGTCGGCTGCGGTCTCGTGCGGGACGAGCGTTGTTTCAAGCCCTGGAAGGGTGGTGATGTTGATGGTTCCGGCGCGGCCGCCGCGGTAGTTGCCCCAGGAGGTGTAAGAGACGAAGTCGAAGCCGAAGGCCTGGGGAAGCGGGGAGTACGCGATTCGTGAGCCGTCGGGTGACATCTCGCCCTGAGAGGCCATGGGGAGCGGGAGCGGAGTGGCCAGGCCGCCTGCGGAGGGAACGGAGAAGAGACGCGTGTAGCGGCTGGCGGAGTCGCGATTGGTGCGGAAGAGAATGGACCGGCCGTCCGGGGTCCAACCGACGGCCACATCGGGTGCGGGATGAAAGGTGACGCGATGAGGGATGCCGCCGGTGGAAGGTATGGTGTAGACGTCGGTGTTGCCGTCGTAGTCGGCGGTGAAGGCGATGGTTTTGCCGTCGGGGGAGAACACGGGCGCGAACTCGATGCCGACGCCGGTGGTGAGGCGGGTAGCGCGTCCACCCTCGCGAGGCACAGTCCAAAGATCGTCCGCGTATCCAAAGGCGATGAGATCGCGCGAGAGCGCGGGGTGCTGGAAGATGTGCGGGGTAGCTGGAAGAGCGGGAACGGCAGAGACGAGACACAACAGGACTGCGGGGAAGCTTACGCGCACGTTGACGCTCCATCGGACGATCTGGCGATGATATACGACCGGGGTGCGACACGAGCCAGCGCAGGGAGCGCGTGGATTCGGTGCGGGCACGGGAGGCGGAGGCGGGTCCGGTCGCTCCAATTTCTGTGTGTTGCTAGAAGACGAAGCGCAGGGAGAGCTGGGCCTGACGAGGATCGCCTACTCCGAAGCGGAGGAAGCCGCTGAAGTCAAAGAGCGCCGGGGAGCTGAGCGGGTTGAGGTTGTTGGTGTTGTTGAAGGTATTGAAGACTTCGACGCGAGGAACAAGCTGGAACTTGTCGTCATGGAAGCCGAATGGACGCGCCAGGCCGAAGTCTACGACGAAGAAGGCGTTGTCTTTGCGAAGGTGGTTGCGTCCGCAGTCGGTGCCGTTGACGAAGCGGGTGAGGGAGTTGTTGAGGCTGCAGGGAGCTCCGGAGCCGTCGCCGTTGGAGTTATCCGTCTGTGGCTCGGCGGAGTGCTGTTGCATGCGCAGGTTGCCTTTGAAGCCGAAGGGTAGATCTCCGAGGAGAAAGGCGTTGAACTTGTGCGGCTCGTCACGATCGGAGAGGGAGTATTCGGACTTGAGGTTGTAGAGATTGGCGTAGCGGAAGGTGAAGGGGTCGCGCTCATTGGAGTCGTCGTCGCGATCGACGGAGTAGGTGTATTCGGCCTCGAACTGGAAGTGGTGGGACAGCCGCTTGCGCACGCCGACGGTGAGCCCGCGATAGAGCGACTTGGCGTTGCTGACGGTGTCGGTGATCGCGCCGAGGTCCGCGAAGGGAGCAGGGCCTGAGTAGGAGACGGTGTCTGCGTTGGCTGCCGGAACGACGGTTGAGCCCACGTTGGGATTGATGAAGCGCGTGAGGTAGACGCCCTTGGAGTCGGTGAAATCGATAAAGGCGACGAAGTCCTGAAGGAACTGCTGATCGTAACCGATGTTGAACGTATAGATGCGGGGGTTGTGGTAGTTCCTGTCGAAGACGGTGACACCAGCGCCAATGCAGCCGGTGGTCGGGCAGTTGGGAACAGGCGCGATGCCGGGGTAGGTGGGCGGGACTGGAAGAGAGAACTGGGTGATGGTCTGTTGCTGGACACCGTTTGTGGTGATGGCGCCGACCTGGGTCAGCATGTTCTGACGCGCGTTGAAGATGCCAGCGCTGCCGCGGAGAGCGGATCTGCCGTTTCCGAAGATGTCAAAGGCAAAGCCGACCCGGGGCTGGAACTGCTTTGTCTGATTGGGAAGATAGCCGGTCGAAGGGAAGGCCGGATTGGAGAGGTACTTTCCGTAGACTGCGGCGGATGGCGCGATGGTCATCTTAGGGAAGAACTGCGCCTCCCAGCGGAGACCGTAGTTGAGGGTGAGCCGAGAGGTAGCCTGCCAGGTGTCCTGGATGTAAAGGGAGGGCTCCTGGTTGCTGATGCTGGAGTAGCCGGCCTGCTGGACGGTTTCGCCCGCCTGCGTTCCTGCGTCCTGCAGGTAAAGGAAGAGCGGGCTGCCGAAGCTGGTCGTTCCGGTGGGGCAGGCGGTGCTGGAGACGAAGGATCCATCTGAACAGGACTGCGCGGTAGGGCCGAAGCCGTTGCCGGTAGAGGCGGGTGACGCGTAGTGGAGGAAGCCGGTGGTGCTGCCGAAGATGTAGCGCCCCAAGGCGAATCCGTCGAAGACCTGGACGTTGTGGCTGTACAGATCCGCGGCGCCGAGCTTGACGGTGTGCTGTCCGAGGATGAGCGAGAAGTTGTCTTTGAAGTCGAGATGGTAGAAGGTCTCGCTTGCGCCCGGGCCGAGGAAGAACGGCTGGCCGAAGCGGAAGGACGGAAAGAAGCCGATGCCGGTATCGGGCACGGCCTTTGGGTCGATCGCGGAGCGTGGGCGGGTCTCGTGTCCGTAGGTGAGGTGCGCCTCGTTGAGATGACGGACGTCCAGCGTAGATATGAGGTTGAAGTTGAGGGTCTGCACATGAGCAGGGCCTTCGGTTCCATTGGCCGACGTGCCGTAGGTAGCGACGTCGAAGGTTTGATTCGGATTCCTGGAATAGTCGAAGTTGTACGAGATGTAGAGCAGGTTGTTTTGCGCGATGTTGTAGTCGACCCTGCCAAAGAAGGCGCCGTTGTGAATGACGCGATCGACGGGCTGGCCGTCATCCTCATTGAACCGGGTCTTGTAGAAGCTGAGAAGCACCTGCCGCTGGCAGTCGCCGTTGGCGCCGATCTGTGCATCGGTGATGTTGGATTGGAAGACGGGACTGGTGACGGGGCAAGGGGCGGAGCCGAGGCTCCTGGCGTTGTAGGTGCTGAGGTTGGGTCGAAGGAGGTTTTCGTCGATACCCTCCCCTGCTCCGAAGTAGAAGAGTTTGTTGCGGATGATATGGCCACCTGCGCTGCCGCCGAACTGCTCGCGATGGAAGTTGGTGAGCGGACTGCCGTCGGAGGTGCTGGCGGTAAGGGCCTCAAGGCGCTGGTAGTGGAAGAGACTGCCATGAAAGTCGTTGGTGCCGGACTTGGTGATGACGTTGACGACGCCACCGCCGGTCCTGCCGAACTCGGCGTTGGCACCGCTGGCGACGACCTGGAACTCCTTGACGGCTTCGAGCGTGATGTCGACTGCGGCGCGTTGACCGCCTGACTGCTCGCCGAAGAAGCCGTTGTTGTAATCGCCGCCATCGAGGCTGATGTTGTTGAAGATGCCGCGCTGGCCGTTGATGTTGATCTCGTCGCCATCTGGGCCCTGCGAGATGCTGACGCCGGGTGTGAGCGTAAGGAGATCTTCGAATTTACGTCCGAGCACGGGCGTAGTTGCGATGGTCTGCTCGTTCAGCGTGGAGGTCGAAGATGTGGTGACGATATCGACGAGGGGAGCGGAGGTAACGACGATGGTCTCGCTGGTGCCCGCGACCTGGAGTGTCAGCTTGAGCGAGGATGTGCGACCCACGGTGAGGGTGAGATTTTCCTGAATGGTGGTGGCGAACCCGGCTTTCGAGATTTTGACGACGTAGCGTCCGGGCTGTAGAGAAGGGAAGTCGAAGTGGCCCGAGCCGTCGGTCACAGCGGTGTGAATTGTGGCGGTATCGAGCTCGTCGGCCTCGACGGCGGCGCCGGGGATCACAGCGCCGAGCTGGTCGGTGACGTCGCCCTGGATGCTTCCATTCGTCGCCTGCACCTGAGCACGGAGTGTGGGCGAGACGATCCCGAATACCAGGATCACAAGACAGGAGAGTTTTCCGGCGAGAGTCGTCATGTTGGCTCCTGAAGCGAAGACCGATTGGCGAACGAAACACCTGATGGGTTGGA
The DNA here is from genome assembly GCA_963719405.1 of uncultured Acidobacteriaceae bacterium. GTDB lineage: Bacteria > Acidobacteriota > Terriglobia > Terriglobales > Acidobacteriaceae > Edaphobacter. Next base: position 1,107,100 of record OY970381.1, on the reverse strand, counting down.
AGGTCTGAACGAGTCGCGAGGCCGAGCGGTGATCTCTTCACGCCAAGGGGACTGGAAGGAGAGAAGAGAGCCGCTGAGAATGGTGTTACGGGGCCGGAGCTGCGTTTCTTTGTGAAACGGTACCACGGCGAATCCGAGCACTGGAAGGAATTTGTGTGGCGCGGGGCGATCCTGGGGATCAGTCCTTAGCCGACGATTGCGGTGAGATGGAGGACCATCTCTCCCAGATGCCGGTCTCCTCCGAAGTGAATCAGTGATGTGGCTGATACATGATCGATACCTTTGGTGAAGAGACGCCATGCGATTGTCTGCGGGATAATGACGCGCGCCGTGGGGTGCGGGTCGGGAGTTTTCACGAGAGACCAATGCGCGGGTTCCCTGACGAGACACCATTGACCGCCGCAATCGCCGGAGATCTCGACGACCAAGGTGGTTCCGACCGAAGCGGCGGTATTGCGAAAGAGGTGCGGCAGACCACGCAGGAAGCAGTCGAGGACCGGGTGATACAGCACAGGGGTCATGATGCCGGGGCGGTTGGTGGCGAGCCGGATCTGCTGCTGGTGGTGCCAGCGCTCCGTGAGTTCGCGTGCGGTGTCGAACCAGTTGGCGGATGTTTGCTCGCCCGCCCAGCTGACGCCAAAGGTTGCGGGAGCGAAGGGGTCGAGAGACTCGTGGAAGTCCGCGCTCTGCCGGCAGGCGATTGACATGAGGTCGATGAGGACGGATGGGCTGAGACGCCGGTAGATGGTGACGCCCTCACGGTTCAGACGATTGATATGCGCGATGAGGTCTTGCGGCGAGTGGATTTCGGGTGCATCGACGATGCCGCCGTCGCGGACGATGGACAGCTTGCGGAGCGCGGTATCCAGCAGGTGGGCGGCGACATCGCGGACCTTCCATTCGGGGGCGACGGATGGGAGATCCCAATCGGATGGCGGGAGGGAACGCAGGAGATCGATCAACGCCGCGTCGACCTGGCGCAACAGATGGGCGCAGAGGATTGGGTGAAGAGGAGCTGATGGCGGCTCAATGCTCATCTGGCAGCTCAGCGTGGATCGACGAGGTTCATGGAGAGCATGCCGAGCGCGGTGATGCTGGGCAGGAAGAAGTAGTCTCCACCGCGGAGCTCTACGAAGTTGGGAAGGGCGGTGCAGAAGAGCGGAGGGTTGGATGGCGAGGTGTCGCCCTGGATGCTGAAGCGTTCGCCGGGGCCGTGGTGCGCCATGAGCAGGTCTTTCTCGTTGCCGAGCCGGGCGTCGTTGCCGTAGGAGATCCACTGCTGCTGGACGAACTCGAACTGGCGGGAGAGGCTGGCGTTGAGGGCCATGAAGGCGATGCCGCGGTCGACGGCGTCGAGTGCTTGTGTGTCCTGGCCTGCGACGGTGTCCTCGGGCGGGGCGAGGGGACCGTACGGAAGGCCGCGCCGGGAGATGCGGCGGCGATGGATGAGGCGGCCTTCAAAGCCAAAGGCGTCACGCGGGTTGGTGCGGCGGATGTGCGCGCCAAGTGGGCACCGGGTACCTCCAAGGTCGTCTGCGGCGTACCCGAAGTTTGTGCTGCGGCTGGCGTCGTGGACGATGGCCGGATCCATCCGGTCGGGCGAGAGCTCGACGGGTGTGCCGTCTCGCCAGCGGCCGATGAATTTGGAGGCGAGCTTTTCTTTCGCGAGGGTGTCGCCTTCGCCGTAGAGCGCGGCCCAGTGATTCAGGAAAGCGCGAAAGGTGCCGACGCGTTGGCGCAGTTTGCGGTAGACCATGAAGGTGCCGTTGGCGGCGAGCAGGTGCGGCACCGGTGCGACGGGAAGCTCTCCGGCTTCATCGGCATAGCCGAGCAACAGCTCACCGGTGGCAAGCGGAACCCAGGTCTTGCCGTCGGCGGACAGCTTGCCCTGGCCGGGCTGTGTTTTGCGGCAGACGCCGAGGTAATCGGGGTTTCCGAAGCCGTCGGTGTAGCCGAAGTGCTCCTGCGTTGTGTATTTGCCGTCGGTGCGCAGGGCCGAGGCGTCCTGTGTGCCAAGCAGCAAGGCGCCGCCGGTGCTTTCGAACAGCGACTGCACGGCCTGGAACTGTGCTTCCAGAGCCTCCGGGGACGTTGCGTTGATAGCGAGCCAGACATGGACCTCGCCTTCGTTCCAGAGCGGCTCCCAGTGTTCCGGAGCGTTTTCGCCGGTGTCTCCCAGGATGTCTGCGCGAGCCTTCATGCCGAGCTGGAACTCGACGGGGAAGCTGATGAGTGTGGCGAGCGGAAGCCCAAGCGCAGCGAAGCCGTGAAACGTGAAGGCGAGGTTGAGTGTGCTTTGGGGCTTGCTGTCCCAAAGCTGCCCAGTGGTGACGGAGGGCAGAAGCGCGGAGAGCAGAGCACGGGCGCGCGCTGCATCGGTGAAGCGGAGAAAGCAGTAACGGGCGAAGGGCATATTGTAACCGCGGATGGCGAAACCCTGGATGTCGCTGGCGTTGAGGTTACTCATTGCGGCCCCCGGTCTTGAGCTCGCGGTGAAAGAAGTTTGCGGCAGGTCGCGGCGCGGGAGCCTTTCGGAGACGGTCGGTGAAGACCGCGAAGTCATGCTGGAGGACGGCTGCGGCGCAACCCTGGTGCGTCGCAATGAAAGAGGCGACGGCGCGTTGTGTTTGCAGGGCTGCCAGCGTCTCCGTCACCGATCTGTCATTCACAGGCGCAAAGAAGAAGGTGGTTTCGATCTGACACTTTCGCATGTAGGCGAGGAAGGCGGAGAGATCCTTTGTGCCGGGATACCCTACGCAGTGCTGCCAGATGGTGTCGAGCTGATCAGGGATGTGCTGGACGAGACCGGTGAGATAGGAGTCGCGATCGCCGTCGCAGTTGCATTCGAAGACGAGGTACTTCGACTGGAGGTGTTCTTCGCAGGAGGGCGCGCCGACGAAGATGACGTCGTCGAGTACGACGAGACGGGCCAGGTGGGTTCCCGGAGCAGAGGCGAAGGGGCCATCGGGACCAAGCGAGAGCCTGGAGAGATGCAAGCGGATCTGCAGGTCATGCGATGGTGTGGCGCTTTCGTCGTCGATGATGGGCGAGAGCAGCGTTAGACCATAGACGCTGCCGCTTTGGCTCGGCATGCACGTACCTCGGATCAGAAGACTTCAGGAGCGATTCCTGTGGAGCCAAGATGAGCCTGAACGTTTAGAACGAAGCGGAGGTACGCGGTGCGGAACTGTTCGGGCGTGAGGGCATCTGCCTGCCTGGTGAGAGCATCCAGCTCCTGTGTGACGATGTGCGCCGATTGGACGTCGTTGAGGGTGGCTTCCGGATAGGCGGAGAAGAAGTAATCGGAGTCGAACTGAACACTGCTGATGTAGCTCTTGAACGGCGTGACCGGAACGGAGCCCGGGAACTTCTCGCTCCAGCGCCAGATCAGATTCAGCCCCTTGCTGAGCACAGCCGAGAAGGCATCGATGTACTGGTTCCAGGTGCCGTTGAAGTTGCTGAAGAAGAGAAGGTAGTCGTACTGGAGACGCTCCTGTTTTTGAGGGTCTCCAAGGTATGGGAAGGCATGGCGAGGGACGATGACCCAGCGAGCGAACTGGATGAAGTGCAGATTGATGAGGTCTGACTGCAACGATCGGACGTGCCCGAGGATGAAGAAGAACGCGCGGAGGAGAAGGGTCTTCCAAGGTCTCATCGGCGTGATTACATTCATTGCGTAGACTTTGCCATTGATGTTGCTCATGGGGCCTCGATGACAGCGTGGTCTGAGCTGATACGCAGGGCCCGGAGCTACAAGCACGCAGCTCTCTCGTACGCCGAGCCGCCGCAGGCGACAGGTGGAGTCGAACAGGCTGAGATAGAGGGTCAGGTTCCACTGTCCGTATGGAACTGTCAAGAAAATTCTGGAGTTTCGCTCCCCTGACTAAGAGCAGTCGAGTTCAGGAGACACGAGGTCGCTGGCAGAGGGTTCGCGTGCTCCACCTGGCGCTATGCGTCGCTCGTGGACAAGATGTGGGGCACAGAGGTGAGAGAGATGCGCTGTGACGCGGCAATCCTTGCTCTACCTGAGACACGGATGCCTGCGCCGGGGTCCACCGGAATGCCGGCGTGCAGAAGTGAACGCGAGCCCATATCTTCACCCTGGATGACATCGATCCGGCCACCGTGGGGCCAATGGAGATCGCGCAGGTACCCGGCAAAGGCTGCTGTGGCGGCTCCTGTTGCGGGGTCTTCATAGACTCCGCCGGCGGCGAAGGGATTGCGCGTGTGGAAGAGCTGGTCCGTCTCTGCGACGGCGAGGAGGATGGTGATCAGACCGGCAGCCTCCATGAGGGCACGTCCGGTCTCGAAGTCGTAGTGCATATCGCGAAGGGCCTGCCGGGACCGCAGCCCAAGCACGAGGTGCGTCGCCCCCGCACGGATGACTGCCGCCGGGATCCGCGGGTCGAGATCGGCCCGGGAGTATTGAAGGAGGGCGAGGGCGTCGTCCAGCAGGGCATCGCCGGCGACCTCGGAGGATGTTCGCGGTGAGTGGAGGGAGGCGAGAAGACCAGCCGAATCTGCGGCGCCCTCTACCGTGATCGCACCCTCGTTAAGCGTCAGCCGGAAGGTCCCGTCGCCGAACTTCGAAGCGAACGCTGCGGCGAGAGCGATCGTGGCGTGGCCGCAGAAGGGAACTTCCATGGCCGGAGCGAAGTAGCGCACCCGCCAGTCTCCATTCCGGGGTGCCGCGAAGACGGTCTCCGAGTGACCGAGTTCTGCCGCGATACGCTGCATGGCTGCATCGTCGGGCAGCGTATCCGCGATCAGCACACCTGCAGCGTTGCCGCCGGTGTTTCCATCACAGAAGGCGTAGACCGTTTGCAGTTCGGGGGTGCTGTTCACGCGTGTCGGCTCCATGAGTTGCAGCTTCAGACTAATCGGGGCAGGGGTGGCTGCGAAGTGTTTCTCGCCGGACTCGGACTTCAGATCCATCGCAAGCTCGGCGTAGTGCGGACAGGCTTGAGGCAGTTATGCGAACGGAGCATTCGACGACACGGCTTTGAGGGTGGCTTGGCGGCGTATAAGAGGGAATGGAGGAGTCTATGTTTCGATCGCGTTTCCGCGTGTGCGTGAGTTCGTTCCCGATAGGTGTGGTTGTGGTGCTGATCGGGAGTCTGATGCGGGTCGGCCATGCGGAGACGCCCTCGCTTGATCCCGCGCTGACGCGTGCAGTGAAGGAGTACGACGAGGCTCAGATTGCCGGAGACCGCAAGGAGCTGGAGCGTCTGGTTGCCGATGATTATCTGATCATCCGTGGGAATGGAACGGTGGGTGACAAGTCTGTGCTGATCAAGGTGGTGGCGGGAGAAGGGTTGAAGAACGATCGGTATGTGGTCGAAAGGCCGTTTACAAGGGTTTATGGCGAAACGGTGATCCTTGGGGGATGGGTGCACCTGACGGGAACAGATCACGGCAAGCCCTACGTGCAGAACGCTCGTTTTGCGGATACGTGGGCGCGCCGAAGAGGACGGTGGCAGGTGGTGTTTACGTCCGTTACGTTGACCGATAAGCCGTGATCGGACGACAGCCTGGAAGGCGTCGGGACGACTGACCCCTGGCGTTTGGAGGCTGAGTCAAGGAAGGAAGCGTATTCGCTCTACAGGATGCGACCAGCGAGACCCACCTCTGTCCCACTGCCGCTGGGAGAATGCGCTTGGATAAGATGTTCAGGAGGGCGCCGGTGCAGTGCACCGTATAAGCGAACCGGACGCTATCAGGAGATTATTTGTGGAGAGCAATTCCGACGTAGTCAGTGCACCATTGCCGCAGACCTTCGCCTGGTTGAGCAGAGGGACAGCGCTGTTACTGCTGCTCGCGGGCGTGCTCGGCCAGACAGCATTGCGTGCACAGGCCCCCCGCGTCTCAATTCAGTTCGATAAGGTCACGAAGGTCTTTCGCATTGACGCGGCGGACACGACCTATGTGACAGGGGTGAATGAGATGGGCGGCTTGCAGTCGCTTTATTGGGGAAGGCGTCTGGGCGGAGGCGACCGTTTTCCTGCTGCCAAGGCAATGCCGGCGTACTCTTTTGAGTTGCCGCGGACGGCGACGCCGCAGGAGTTCGTAGGCTGGGGCGGCGGGCTCTACGTGGAGCCGGACCTGAAGATATCTTTTCCGGACGGAAACCGTGATTTAGTGCTGAAGTATGTCTCGCATACGATTGACGGTGATCTGCTGCGGATCACGATGAAAGATATCGAGCGGGAGGTGTATGTCACGCTCGATTACGAGGCTGATGGAGCGACGGGTATTTTGCGGCGCTCCGCAAAGGTTGAGAACCGGACTAACGCCCCTTTCGTGATCGAGCAGGTGGCGGCAGGTACGTGGAGCTTGCCGCGCGGCACGGACTACCGGCTCCGTTACCTGGCCGGGCGGTGGGCAGGCGAGTGGAACGTTCACGAGAATGCGATCGAACCAGGCAAGACCGTGCTCGAGAGCCGTCGCGGAACGACCGGTCCACAGAACAATCCGTGGTTCGCGATTGACCACATGGGCGCGGGGGGCGAGAGCGGCGACGTGTGGTTCGGCGCGCTCGCCTGGAGCGGGTCGTGGCAGATCAGTGTTGAGCAGGATCCGTTTCAGCAGGTGCGCGTCACTGGCGGGCTCAACAGCTTCGATTTCTCGTACTCCCTGAAAAAGGGCGAGAGCTTTGTTACACCGTCTTTTTATGGCGGCCACACCGATCAGGGCATCGATGGCGCATCACGGCTCTTGCACCGCTTCGAAGTGGACTCGGTTCTTCCGCACCTCGCGGGCACCCATGGTCCGAAACTTCGGCCGGTGCTCTACAACTCCTGGGAGGCGACAGAGTTTCGCGTCGATGAGGCCGGGCAGATGGCGCTTGCTGAAAAGGCGGCCAGCATCGGGGTTGAGCGCTTCGTAATGGATGATGGCTGGTTCGGTCAGCGCAAGGATGATCATGCCGGCCTCGGCGACTGGTACGTCAACAAACAGAAGTTTCCGAACGGGCTCAAACCGCTTATCGACAAGGTGCACTCCCTCGAAATGAGCTTTGGTCTCTGGGTGGAGCCGGAGATGGTGAACCCCGACAGCGATCTGTACCGCGCACATCCCGATTGGGTGCTGAGCTTTCCGGGGCGGCCGCGCACGGAGGGACGGAACCAGCTCGTCCTGAACCTCGCCCGCCCGGACGTACGTGCCTACGTCTTCGGCTTTCTCGACAAACTCCTGAGCGAAAACGATATCGCCTTCCTGAAGTGGGACTACAACCGTCACTGGTCTGAACCTGGGTGGTCTGGCGTCGCTCCCGAAGACGAGAAGAAGGTTTATGTCGATTTCATTCGCAACTACTACAGCATCCTGGCGGAGCTTCGAGAGAAGCACGCGAAGGTGGAGATTGAAAGCTGCTCGAGCGGTGGCGGGCGCGTGGATCTTGGGGTGATGCGGTACACCGATGAGGTCTGGCCTTCGGACAACACCGACGCCTTCGATCGTCTTCTCCTCCAGAACGGTTTCACGTACGCCTACACGCCGGCGATCATGATGGCCTGGGTGACGGACTCACCGACCTGGGTGAACCAGCGCAGCCTATCTCTCGAATACCGCTTTCTCTCATCGATGCAGGGCTCTCTCGGCATTGGAGCCAACCTGAATAAGTGGACACCTGAGGACTTCGCAAAGGCGAAGCAACTGGTCGCGCAGTACAAGATGATTCGCGAAACGGTGCAACGAGGCGCGCTTTACCGGATCATCTCACCAGAACACGGCAGCGAGCACTCAGTTACCGAGAGCGTGGCACGTGATGGGAGGCAGGCGGTTGTCTTCGCATTTCTTCATTCCAGCCAGGAGTTCTTCCCCTTCCCGCGGATCTTCCTCGATGGTTTGGAAGAGAACGCGACCTACCAGGTGAAGAGCCTTGCGGGAAAGCTCTCACCGTCGACACCGGAGAGCGCGAGCGGAGCTTACTGGATGCACCACGGAGTGGATGTGGAGCTGCGGGGCGACTTCCAGGCGGCGGCCTTCACGCTGGAGCGTGTGACGAAATGAGCGGGGCAGTGGCAAACTTTCTTGGTCGTGACTAGACAGGCATTTCTCTGAGGATCTGATCGTTGGTGATCTGAATCGCGGCAATGTCTTTGCAGCGAAGCATGCTGAAACTGGCACTCGTTGCGAGCAGTGAAGATGCAATGCACACCGCATGTGCGGTGCCGACTTCGGCGCTAAACCATCTGCTTCCACGCCACAATGCTGTATTTTCGATCCGATGCAGATCGCTGCGCCACTCTTCCGGTCTTCTCGCCGGCATTCCACGAGAGCTCGAGCGCCGTTCCCATCGCATCGCTGAGCTGCCACGGCAGATGACCGTCGCCGTAGACCTGCACTGAGAGCTTGCGACTTACGGGATCATCGCTGGAAGCTCCGATGCCTGCGATTGGAATGATGGATCCACCTTTGACAAAGACAGGGATCTTTTCCGTGGTGCGCGGCAAAGTAACGACGCTGCTCCCATCGAGTGCGCGCCCGGTCCAGAAGTCATGCCATGTCCCGGGAGGGAGCGTGAGCGTGCGCTCCGGCTCACCTGCAAAGAGCGGCGCGACCAGCATGCGATCTCCAATGAGGTACGCGTCATCGATGGAACGCATACTCTTCTCCTCCGGGTAATCAAGCACGAGGCCACGAAAGGGCGGAGTGCCATCCGCTGCGTAGCGCGCGAACGCTGATAGAAGATAGGGCACGAGCTGCATACGCCAGCCAATGATTTCGCGGCAGCGCGACTGCAGCCTCTCCGAATCGTCCGCGAGCTTGTCCAGGTTGTTTAGCTTGCGGTCGATCTGCTTCCACGGCGGGTTCTTGATATACCAGGCATTCACCATCGCGAGCGGAGAGAAGACAACGCTCTGCAGCCGGCGTATGAGGTCTTCCTCACTTGTCGCGTCGCGAACCTCCGGGCACCAGAGCAGCCCCGAGAAGCCGGAGTTCGCGAGCGCGCGAATGAATTGCCGGTGATCATAAAGATCGCTGTAGAGCACAAAAGGATAGGGTGCGGCCAGAGCTCCACTCGAGCGGACCAGACTGTACGTCTGCCGGCGGCGATCCTTGAACTGCTGCCAGAGTGTGTCCTGATACCGAAGCCCAAACGTCGCGTGCATCTGCTCGCCGTCGAGGCCGGAAGGGAACTGACTGAGGTCCGGGAACGACCATCCGCCGGTGTAGTCGGAGTTGTCGCACTCGTCCAGTTTGAACCCCGACACTCCTGCATCGATGAGCTCCGTGCCGTGGTAGTCGCCGAAGACGCGCCGGGCCGGCTCCCCCGCGAAATCCGGCACCAGCCCTTCCCAGACAGCGAAGTCGCCTGAATGGGGGACCAGCGCAGAGAAGACAGGAGAGGCCGGATGCGTGAAGGCATGCTCCCACAGATTTACCTTGTAGCCGAGCCTGGAGGCATCCTGCAGGAAGGTCTTCGGGTCAGGAAAGCGTGTCGTGTCCCACGCGAAGGTGCACGAGTAGGCATGGCTCTGCCAGCCGGGCTCAAGACCGAGCACATCGCATGGAATGTTGTGCTCGCGAAACTCTTTCGCCAGTTGCAGGATGGAGCTGTGATCCCCGTGCATCTCCGGGCGGTACCAGAAGCCCAGTCCCCACTCCGGCGGCATCACACCACCGCCTGAGAACAGGTTGTAGCGCTGCACGGCCTGCATCATGCCTGGTCCGGCAAACAGATAGATCGTCACCCCCGCCGCCCTTGGGACCTCCACATCGATCCGACTCGGCTGCGTGTCGTCGCGCTCGCGCATCTGCTCCGGTGTATTCAGTTTCAGAGCCTCCGCGTTTATAGCGGCGGTCGGTTTTGGATGGGCTTCTCCACAATAAAATTCGGCGTGTCGCAGGGTATCCACAAGCACACCGTAGCCGCGCGTCGAAACGAAGAACGGAACCGGGGCGTGCGAGTCTCCCGCATCGCCCTTAGGATCGGCATTGACCCGGTTGATTCTCTTTTTGCCTCGTTGCTGAAACGAGAGGAGCTGGAGACCGAAGCCGTAGATCTGCTCCCCGGGGCTGAGCGCCAATGAAAATCTGCACCCGCGCGTCGTCTGGGAGCCGTGTGGCTGACTGAGCGGCGGAGCGGTGACGGCGGGAAGAGCGGCCAAGGCGCTCAAAAGGGGCGGCACGGAACGCAGCGACACGGGGGTGTGTGCCTCCGGTTGGGCAATCGTCGCCTTCCAAATGCCGGGGTGTATGGCGGCCCATTCCACTGGAGTCGGTTGCTCTGGTGCGGCTGCGAGGAGCCGCGGCGAGGCGAAGGTGCAGGCAGCCAGACCCGCGGAAAGTGACTTCGCCAGCTGTCTGCGGTTGAGAGTCGTTTTCAAACAGGGACCCCGCCGATGGAGTTGCACACGAACACCGAGAATTTTGGCGCGAACAGCTCCAAGAAGCAAGAGACGCTCGCTGAAGCAACGGACGCGCGCTGCGACACCCGCGGCGGAGAGCAAAAGCTGCGGCGGCAGACCTTGATGTATTCGCTAGGTTCGCAGATACTTCAAGGCGGATGCGAGGGAGCGAAATCCCTTTCCGAGTTGTTACTAGAACGGTTGTTCGAGCGTGGCCTGTTAGCCAGGCGGTAGCCGAAAAAAGGTGGAGTTATGAATTTATTCGTGAGATTCGGCGGGATGACGAGATTGACCACCGGGTTTCTGCTGGGCTTTGCTCTTCTGGTCGAAGCGGCTCCCTCGGCACTGGCGCAGAACAACCTGACCGGCTATTGGGATCTGCGGGTTCCGAATGGTGACGGGACATTTCGTGAGACCTTCTTTGAGTTCCAACAGAACGGCGAAGGTCTTTCCGGGAGGCTTCTCGGAAGATCTCCAGCGGGCACACCTATCGAGGGTACTGTGAAGGGCGAGGTGATCCACTTTGCCACTGTTCCTCCCCCGCCTGCGCCAGGCGCTCCCGCCGGTGGCTTCGGCCGTCGCCCCAACGTCTACGACGGAACCGTTCACGACGGAAAGATTTCGCTCGAGACGCACGGGTATGGAGGCAAGGTTTATAGCGGAGAGGCCGAGCGGTCGTCCAAGGAGGCGGCCATGCCCCCTGCGGCGCTGCCGCTGCCTCCGCTTCATGACCTCCCCGATAACGGACTCGTCCGCACGCCGCCGATGGGGTGGAACAGCTGGAACAAGTTTGCCGGTAAGATCACCGACGCCGACGTCCGCACGATGGCAGATGCCATGGTCGCAAGCGGCATGAGCAAGGTCGGCTATGTTTACATCAACATCGACGACACGTGGGAGCTCGGGCGTGACGCCAATGGAAATATCACGACGAATACAAAGTTTCCTGACATGAAGGCGTTGGCGGATTACGTGCACTCCAAGGGCCTGAAGATCGGCATCTATTCCTCGCCCGGACCGAAGACCTGCGCCGGTTACGAGGGCAGCTACGGGCACGAGGTGCAAGACGCAAAGACCTACTCTGCCTGGGGTTTCGATTACCTGAAGTACGATCTGTGCGGCGCGCGCACCATCTACGCCTCGACGCAGGCGATCCAGCAGGGGCTTTACCAGAAGATGGGTGAGGCGCTGCTCGAGACAGGCCGGCCAATCGTCTTCAGCCTCTGCCAATATGGCGAGAACGATCCATGGAAGTGGGGCTCCAAGGTCAGCGGAAATCTTTGGCGAACGACGGGCGATATCCGCGATGCGTGGGAGTCGATGGACAGCATCGGCTTCAGTCAGCTTGCGATCGCCTCGTACGCTCGACCCGGCCACTGGAACGATCCGGACATGCTCGAGGTGGGCAATGGCGGCATGACGGGCGACGAGTACCGAACGCACATGAGTCTGTGGTCGCTGCTCTCCGCTCCGCTGATCGCGGGCAACGACCTTCGCAACATGTCCGACGAGACAAGGTCTATCCTGATGAACCGCGACGTGATTGCAATCGATCAGGATCCAGACGCCAAGCCTGTGCAGGTTCTTTCTACCGATGGCAAGGTCGAGATCCTCTGGCGACCGCTGCACGGCGGATCCATCGCGATTGGTATCTTCAACCGCGGGGAGAAGCCGGCAACCGCAAGCCTTCCGTGGAGTAAGCTGCCCGGCGGCTTCGCGGGCACAAGCGCTCCGCGGCTACGTGACCTCTGGAAGCACGAGGACGTCCAGGCGAGCGGAACGGCGTTCACGGCGACGGTCGCACCCCATGGTGTGACCCTGCTGCAGATCGAAAGGGCGAAGTAGAGCGTGAGCTCGTGACCCATGGAGGATAGGACCATGAGCCAAGGCACGCCCCCATCGGAATCGGCCGAAGCCAAGCTGGAACTGCCGCCTGCGCCTGCAAGCGAGACTGGCGCAGTGAAGGCGTGGGAGCAGCCCGTCACACTTCGCAGCTACATGCCAGCGGCGCCTGATCCCAATCCGCTCTTCCTCGAGAGGCGGGTCTACCAGGGCAGTAGCGGTCGTGTGTATCCGCTGCCGGTCATCGATCGCATTTCAACGGAGTCCGAGCCCCACCAATGGCGGGCCGTTCATCTTGAGAACGAGTTCCTGCGCCTGATGGTCTTGCCAGAGATCGGCGGCCGCATCCACGTAGGTTTAGACAAGACGAACGGCTACGACTTCTTCTACCGGCAGAATGTGATCAAGCCAGCGCTTGTGGGCCTGGCCGGCCCCTGGGCTTCGGGAGGCGTGGAGTTCAACTGGCCGCAGCACCATCGGCCCGCGACGTTCATGCCGGTTGAGGTCACGGTGGAGCGTGAGCCGGATGGCTCAGCGACGGTGTGGTGCAGCGATCACGATCCTATGACACGCCTCAAAGGTATGCATGGACTCCGATTGCGTCCCGGAGCGGCATATCTGGAGCTTCGTGTGCGACTCTACAATCGAACGACGGATACGCACACCTTTCTCTGGTGGGCTAACGTCGCGACGCACGTCCACGAGAGATACCAGTCGTTCTTTCCGGGCGACGTCCGCTTTGTGGCGGATCACGCCAAACGCGCGATCACAGAGTTCCCGTTGAGCCAGGGCACCTATTACGGCATCAACTATGGGGAGCGTGCCGTCACCGGTGTTCCCTCGGACGAGGAGCCCAGCCAGTTCGTTCCTGACAGCTCCATCGCTCCGAACGACCTGAGTTGGTACGCGAACATACCCGTGCCTACGAGCTACATGATCGTGGGGTCCCAGGGAGACTTCAGCGGTGGTTATGACCACAAGCAGGACGCGGGTCTGGTGCATGTGGCGAACCATCACATCGCGCCGGGAAAGAAACAGTGGACGTGGGGCAATCAGGAGTTCGGCTACTCCTGGGACCGGAGTCTCACGGACTCAGATGGCCCCTACATCGAGCTTATGGCCGGTGTGTATACCGACAACCAGCCAGACTTCTCCTTTCTCGCGCCAGGCGAGACAAAGACGTTCCATCAGTTCTGGTATCCCATTCGCGAGATAGGCGTACCCAATCTTGCAAACCGCGACGCCGCCATCCGTGTGGAAGCAGGGGACCGACGCGTGCGCATCCATCTCCTCGTCACCCGAAGCCTGCAGCAAGCGGCCGTTCGCCTCTGGATGAAGGGACAGGAGGTCCAATCGTGGAAGGGCTCCCTGGGCCCTGACCTCCCCCTGCACCATGAGTTCGACGTCAACTCAGATGGCGAAGACATCGAGGTCACCCTTGAGGACGCCGGCGCTCTTATTCTTCGCTACGCACCGGCCGAGATCATTCCGGTAAAGGAGCCGTCAGTCGCGACGGAGCCGCTGCTTCCGGAGGAGATCTCAAGCAGCGACGAGCTTTTTCTGGTGGGGCTTCACCTGGAGCAGTACCGCCATCCGACCCGCGACCCTGAGCACTACTGGCGCGAGGCCATCTCACGTGACCCCGCGGACAGTCGCGCTAATCATGCGATCGGGCGCTGGCATATGCGCCGGGGTGAGTTCGATCTTGCAGAGCGCCATCTCCGCGCGTGCATCGCTCGTCTCACGGCTCGCAATCCAAATCCTTACGACGGCGAGCCGTACTACAACCTCGGCCTCACACTGCTCTATCAGCAGCGTCTCCGCGAGGCATACGATGCGTTCTACAAATCCACGTGGAACGCCGCCTGGCGTGGACCCGCATACCACCGTCTTGCCGAGATCGACGCCAGCCGTCGCGACTGGGCCACGGCCCTGGACCATCTCGACCGTTCCCTTGGGGTGGGAACCGATAACCTCAACGCGCGGAACCTGAAGACGCTTGTGCTCCGCAGACTGGGACGCGAAGCAGAGGCGGAGGAGGTACTGCAAACAACGCTCGCGTTGGACTCACTCGACATCTTCAGCCGCTTTCTCGTGGATGGCCATGCGCCCGCTGGCGGCCAGGATTGCCTGGATCTCGCCTTCGACCTCCTCCGGGCGGGTTTTCTTCAGGAGGCGCTCGCGGTCGTACCGGATTCCGGTGCGACCAAAAAGGACGGCACAACTCCGATGTTGCTGTACACGCGCGCATCGATTCTGAGACGGCTGGGCCTGGATCAGGAGAGCGCAGCGATGTACGCGGCAGCGGCGGCAGCCGATCCTGCCTATGTCTTCCCGAGCAGACTCGACGAGTTGATGCTGCTTGAGGAAGCGATACAGCGAAGCCCAGGGGATGCGCGGGCAAAGCACTACCTGGGAAATCTGCTCTACGATCGCCGCCGACATACAGAGGCGATTGCTCTATGGGAAGAGGCGGTTCGGGTGGATCCTGCCTTCGCCACTACCTGGCGCAATCTGGGCTTCGGCTACTACAACGTTCTGCACCGTCCGGAACGCGCCCTCGATGCCTTCGCTCGTGGCCGCGAGCTCGCGCCTTCGGACGCTCGCATTCTTTACGAGCAGGATCAGTTACTGAAGCGCACGGGTGAACTGCCAAGCGACAGGCGAGCCGCGCTTGAGTCTCACATCGATCTGGTCCACGAGCGCGACGATCTGTCCGTCGAGCTTGCTTCCTTGCGCAACAGTACCGGTGAGCCGCAGCGTGCACTGGACATTCTGCTCTCGCGAAAGTTCCAGCCATGGGAGGGCGGTGAAGGTCTGGTGCTGGCGCAGTTCGTTCGCTCCCACCTGCTTCTTGGGGAGCGTGCTCTCGAAGCGGGCGATACGCGGGAGGCGCTGCGTCACTTTGAGAGTGCCACCAGACCTCCGGAGAACCTCAGCGAGGTTAAGCACCCGTTGATGAACCTGAGCATCATCGACTTCTGGTTGGGTGTGGCGCATGACAAGGCCGGGGAGAAGGACGCCGCCTCGCTATACTGGCGTCGCGCCGCCAGCAGCCGTGGGGACTTCCAGCAGATGGCGATCCAGGAGATCTCGGAGTCCAGCTATTGGAGCGCCATGGCTCTTCGCATGCTTGGAGAGCTCGACAGCGCGCGCTCTCTTTTCCAGAGGATCTACGAGTACGCCGCAGACCTGGAGCAGAAGGCCCCTGTTATCGATTTCTTTGCGACCTCGCTGCCGGCTATGTTGCTCTTTGAAGAGGATCTGAGACAGCGGCAGAAGATCACGGCATGGTTTCTGCGAGCACAGGCCCTTGCCGGTCTCGGGGAGACGTCCGCGGCCCGTAGTCTGCTCGGCGATGTGCTTGATCTCGATCGAAGCCACACGGGAGCTAAGGATCTTCTCCGGTTGCTTGAGGAACGTGAGCTCTAGGCATGCACCGACCTCCAGCCCACCTTGCCCGGGAAGGGACCTCGCCGCAGGCTGAACATACCAGCTTTGTCTGGTCTATGGCCGCGATTGCCGCCCTTGGAGGCCTCCTGTTCGGATACGACTGGGTGGTCATCGGAGGGGCAAGGCAATTTTACGAGCTGTACTTCCACCTGACCTCGCCGGAGCTGGTTGGTTGGGCGAATAGTTGCGCTCTCGTCGGCTGCCTCCTTGGCGCCGTGGTGGCCGGCTACTTCAGTGATCGCTTTGGCCGCAGACGTGTGCTGCTTGCAGCCGCCATTCTGTTTGCGATCTCGTCCGCTCTCACGGGCTGGTCCTATTCTTTTCCGAGCTTTATCGTCTGGCGAATCGCGGGCGGGGTGGCGATCGGTCTCAGCTCCAACATCTCGCCGCTTTATATCGCGGAGATCAGCCCTGCAACGATTCGCGGTCGGCTCGTCAGCCTGAACCAGTTTGCGATCGTTGTCGGCATTCTGCTGGCGCAGATTGTGAACTGGGCGATCGCTCGACCTGTTGCTGAGCAGATGACCGCGCAGGCCACTATGAACTCCTGGAATGTTCAGGCTGGCTGGCGCTGGATGTTTTCGGCGCTCGTTCTTCCGGCAGCGATCTTTCTGATCGCATCGTTCGCATTGCCGGAGAGCCCGCGGTGGTTGTTGGCGCGCGGAGACCGGGCCTCTGCACGAAGTGTTCTCGAGCGAATCGGTGGAGCGGTGTACGCGGAGGCCGAGGTCGCCAACATTGAGGAGGCGCTCCGGGCCGAAGCGAGCACGACAGAATCGTGGCGCGACCTCCTGCGCCCCGACGTTCGCAGGATCGTCCTGATCGGCATGGCACTTGCAGTTCTGCAACAGTGGACCGGAATCAACACCCTCTTCAACTATGCGGCAGAGGTCTACCGAAGCGCGGGCTACGGAGCAAACGACATCTTCCTCAACATCGTGGTCACCGGCACCATCAATCTTGTCTTTACCGCGTTTGCGATGTTGCTGGTGGATCGCGTGGGCCGGCGAGCGATGATGATCTTCGGCTGCATTGGTATCGGCTTCTCGCATCTGCTGTGCGCTCTGGCCTACCATGCGCAATGGCACGGAAGCGCCGTTCTGGTGCTGACGCTTTGCGCGATCGCTTGCTATGCACTTACGCTTGCCCCTGTCACCTGGGTGCTTATCGCGGAGATCTTTCCGAATCGCGTCCGCTCGCAGGGCGTCTCCGCCGCAGTCAGCGCCCTCTGGATCGCCTCCTTCGCGCTCACCTACAGCTTTCCGTTTCTCAATCGCAGCCTTGGCACGGCGGGAATTTTTCTGGGTTATGGCTTGATCTGCCTGCTGGGCTGTGCCCTCGTGACCGTTTTCGTACCGGAGACCAAGGGATACACGCTTGAACAGATCGGGTCGAAGATGTCCGCGGAGACGCATCGCGAACGGACCTGAGTTCAGGACGTTTGTGTTCGTCTGTGTGCCCCAGAGGAACGACCGCCAGAGTTGCACATTTGCCGGAGCGGAAGCGCTCTGGTTGGAGGAGAGTCACTGGGTCTCCATAATTGACAGTACCCGGGCCGACCGCGATAACGTACAGGTTCGGAGTTTTATGGCACTACGGAACCGATCAGAGAGGTGCGATTCAATGATGCACAGGTTGGAAGAGCTAACTGGGCGACGTCAGATCTGCAAGTGCGTTGCGGTCTCTTTTGCGATGCTGTCTTTGCCTATGGTGAGTTTCGCGCAGTCCATGCAGGAGATTGGATCTCCGGATCGGGCGATCCGTGTTCAGGTCAAGCTTGATCCGTTGACGTACTCGATTTCCATGCAGGGCAAGCCGGTGCTTACGGATTCGGTTCTGGGACTCGAGTTGAAGGGCCAGGCGCCGATGGGGGGATGGGTACTGGCTCGGAGGGCCGAGCACAAGGTAGACCGGACATGGAAGCCTTTGTGGGGAAAGACCAGCGAAATTCGCGACGAGTACAACGAGATGGACCTGAGCCTGCGCGAATCGGCTGGAGCGCATCGGCAGATGGACGTGATCATTCGAGCCTACCCGGACGGGGTTGCGTTCCGATACGCTTTGCCGAAGCAACCCGGCCTTGAGCACGTCATCGTTTCGAAGGAGCTGACTTCGTTTCACTTCGCTTCCGATGTGCCGGTTTGGGCTGGCATCACGGAGCAGTATCACCACTCGTTTGAGCATGAGTACCCGAAGGAGAATCTTTCCGCGTTGCCGGCAGGAGCTCATGTGATTCTGCCGATGCTGGCGGAGGTGAATCCGGAGATGTACGCTGCGGTACTCGAAGCAGACCTGACGGACTGGGCGGGGATGTATCTGACGCCCTCCGGGAGCGGCAGTCTGTCAGCAGATCTTTCACCCAGGCTCGACGGCGCGGGTCTGGTGAAGCTGGACACGCCGCACCAGTCACCATGGCGGGTGGTCATGTTAGGGCGGAGGCCGGGAGATCTGATCGAATCCAATCTCATCGAGAACCTCAATCCACCGTCAAAGATCGCGGACGCGTCATGGATCAAGCCGGGGATGATGGCCTGGGATCACTGGTGGAGCGCGGACGTGAAGATGGACAACGAGACCAACAAGCGGTTCATCAGCTTTGCGTCGGAGATGGGATTTCCTTACCAGCTGATTGACTGGCAGTGGTATGGCCCATTCAACAAGCCGGAGGCCAACATTACCCGGCCCGCGCCGCAGATCGATATGCCGGGACTGCTTCGGTTCGCGGCCGATCATCACGTTCGGGAGTGGCTCTGGCTGCACTCCGGGGATGTTTCGCGGGCGAAAGACGCGGGCACGCTTGATAGCGCCTTTGGGACCTATGAGAGGTGGGGCATTGCCGGAGTGAAGATCGACTTCATGGACAGCAACGACCAGGGCATCGTGAACTGGTACGAGGACGTTGTGGCCCTCGCCGCAAAGCACCACCTGATGGTCGACTTCCATGGCGCCTTCGAGCCGACCGGGCTGAGGGTGACATGGCCGAATCTATTGACGAGAGAGGGCGTGCTCGGCAATGAGTACAACAAGTTCAGCACACGTGTTACGCCAGTTCACAAGTTATCCCTGCCATTTACGCGAATGCTGGCCGGACCGATGGATTACACGCCCGGGGGCTTCAAAAATCGTAGCCCGGCGGAGTGGAAGCAGACGACCCCGACCGAGGTAATGGGGAGCAGGGCCCAGGAGTTGGCGCTGTTCGTTGTGTACTGGAGCCCGCTGATGTGTCTGGCAGACGATCCGGAGAACTACAAAGGCCAATCCGGCCTGGACTTCCTCAAGGTAGTGCCGACGGTCTGGGATGAGAGCAAGGTGGTGGATGGGGTGGTGAGTGAACACATTGTGATGGCGCGACGGCGCGGACAAAAGTGGTTCGTCGGTGGCATGACGGCCGACAAAGCGTACAACTACCGGATGCCGCTTTCGTTTCTTCCGAAGGGGGACTACATCGCTCACATCTACGCGGATCCGACTGACGATGGAGCGAGCTACGAAGCGATGTTGCAGACGACGAAGCACGTGACCTCAGCGGACACGATCGACTTGCACATGCGGCCGGCCGGTGGGGTGGCGATGTATCTGGAGCCCGCCGGATCACAGACGCAAGCAGTGTCGTCCGTTCGTTAGGGCGCGCGTTCGGAGGACTCTTTGCGAAGGCGGCTCGGCAGCGGTCGAAAGGGCGTGGAGGAGAGCACCTTTCCTCCGTACTGGACAGTAAGGATCGCACCACCGGCGACGTCGGTGAGGCGATCCGTGTGTCCGTCGGGCCACCAGATCTCGACCACGTCTGCCTTGGAGGCGCTTCCGAGCCCGAAGTGAAGGCGGAGGTCGTTTTGTGAGATGTAGCTGCCCCCGCTGCGTACTTCGCCGATCATGTGGTGCCCTTTTACCGTCACCGTGGCGCGGGCGCCGATCGCGAGTTGATTCGGTCCTCTTCCGACGAGATTGAGTGTGAGCGCCTGGTGGTCGTAGCTCATCTGGTTGCATAGCAACGTGGGCGTGTCCGCCAGGTTGTTGATGACCATGTCGATGTGCCCGGTGTTGAAGAGATCTCCAAAGGCCACTCCCCTGGATGTGCGCTTGATCATCAAGCCTTGGCCGCCCCGTGAGGAGACGTCCTCGAAGGTTCCGTCGCGTTTGTTCCGGTATAGGATCTTGCGCTGTTTGAAGGAGGTGTCGTGTAGCACGTCGACCTCCGGATAGATGTGCCCGTTTGCCATGAAGAGATCGGGCCAACCGTCGTTGTCGTAGTCAACGAAGCCGACACCCCAGCCGACGAAGCTGGTGTTGACCCCGAGACCTCCGGAGAAGGTGACGTCATCATAGGTTCCGTCGCCGCGGCTTTTGTAGAGTGTGCTCGTATCCTGCTCGAAGTTGGTCTTCGCGATGTCGAGCCGGCCATCTCCGTTGAAGTCTCCCGCGTCCGCGCCCATACCGCTCTGTTCGCGGCCGTCGGAGTTATAGGCCACGCCGCTGAGGACGCCTGTTTCGGTGAAGGTGCCGTCCCGATTGTTTTCGAAGAGCAGAGAGGCGGTTGAGTCGTTTGCAACGTAAATATCCGGCCAGCCGTCGTTATTGAAGTCCGCGACCAATGGTGTGAAGCCGTAGTTGAGCGGCGCGGAGATGCCGGACTTTGTGGAGACGTCCTCGAAGGTTCCGTCGCCGCGATTGCGATACAGGGTGTCTTTCGCTCCCTTGAGGCCGCGGGGACCGCATAGCACTGAAAGTCCGCGCCAATTGCAGTTATCCCCGTGCTGCGGATCGTGCGTGGTCGCCTCATCGTAGGCGACGTAGTGAGCCACGAAGAGGTCAAGGTGGCCATCTCGATCGAAGTCCAGAAAGGCTGAGCCGGTGCTGTATTGGTTTTCGGGAGTCAGAAGCCCGGCCGCCTCGGTGACGTCCGTGAAGGTGCCGTCTTTGTTGTTGCGGTACAAGACATTTTTTCCGTAGTAGGTGATGAAGAGGTCCGGCCAGCCATCGCCGTTGAAGTCCCCGACCGAGACGCCCTGACCCCATCCATGCCGGACGAGCCCTGCTTTCTCGGTAACGTCGGTGAAAGTGCCATCGTGGTTGTTGCGGTAGAGATGGTTCGTCGATGGCGCGCCGGTCGCCGCGTCTTTGGGGCCGCCGCTCACGAGAAAGATGTCGAGCCAACCATCCATGTCGAAGTCGATCAGGGCGACTCCGCCGCCTGTGAGTTCGGGTATGTGATGCTTTGCGAACTGGCCCCCCAAGGTGGTGCGCGCTGTCAGTCCAGCACGATCGGCGACATCGACGAAGTTGGCCACGGGGGCGCCCCGTTTGGGTTCCACCTGTGGAAGCGGATGGTTGGAACCTATCTGTGCGGGCGACTTCGCCGAAGGGGAGAGTAGTATTCCAAAGAGCGCGGCAGCGCACGTATACCTTGTCATGGGACATCCGCCTCGCCACCGGTGAGAGTGCCGCCAACGAGCAGGGTAGAGGAGCCGATGAGCGCACCAGCAGACTTCTTCTGCAGATCGAATGCGGCCTGGTGCTGCTGCTTCAGGGTCGCCAGCTTCGCGGCCCACTCTGTGGCCTGCCGGCGGTCGCCCATCTGGAGGTAGGTGCGCGCCAGAAGGTAAAAGGCGGAGTCGAGATTGGGATCGAGTTCAGCTGCCCGACGGAGCTCTCGCACGGCATCCTCACGTTGGCCTGCGGCCGCGTACAACTTTCCGAGCAAGGCATGTTCAGGAGCGCTTGCCCCTCCGGTTGCGTTGGCCCGTTTCGCGAAGCGGAGTGCCTCGGCAGCATTGCTGGCTCGGTCATAGGCGAGCGCGGCATCGCGGGCGTACAGGAGCCGATTCGGCTCGAGCTCAGACGCTTTGCCGTAAGCTGCAGCCGCTTCCGGATATCGGCCCTGCTGAAATAGGCAGAAGCCGAGCACGTTATGAGCCAGGGCTAGTGCAGGGTCCAAGTGAACAGCGGCCTCAAGCTCCGGAATCGCTCCGGGTATGTCATGCAGGGCAGCGAGCGCAACGCCCATGAGCGTGTGCTGCTGCACATCGGTAGCTCCAGAGGATTGCAGCCTGGCGAGCGCTGATTTCGCGTCTTGCGGGTGATCCGTCGCGAGGAGCAGGCGGGCGAGCGCTTCTGTGTAGATCGGGTCGTGCGGCTCCAGTTCCACGGCGGACCGCAACAACGAGACGCCCTCATTGCCACCTTGTGGAGCAGCGGCCGCGATCAGGGCGAGGTGATAGAGCGGGCGAGCATCCTTTGGGTCGAGCCTGGCCGCCGTGCGGAAGTTCTCCGCAGCATTTTGGAGGTCCCCCATGCCGTTGTATGCCAGGGCGAGCAGGTAGGTTCGCTCGCCGCCGACGGGCGTTGGGGGTGTCGCTTTGAGAAGACTGATTGCATCCGCATTCCATCCGCTCCCGATCAAAGCTCGCGCGAGAAGAACTTCACCGGCGGCCGAGGGATCCCGGTTCTGCGCATCCCTGAGAAGCGCTACTGCTTCCGGAAACCTCCCTGCATCGAGAAGTGCCGATCCGGCCTGTCGCTTGGCCTCGGGCTCTGTGGCGCCTCCGGAGAGGGCGGCCACTAAAGATGAGATATCGCCATGACCGTTCAGTTTCAGGCTGTCGAGGAGCAGATGAAGGATTACACCGGTGTCGCCGGGGGTAAGCCCATGCGCTGCCTTGAGGTGTTCGAGAGCCTCGGGAAAGGCGCCCTTGGCTTCGAGCAGGACGGCCAAGTTGTATCGGGGCTGCACGGCTGTCGGCTGAGCCGCAACGACGAACCTGAGTTGCTCGATTGCAGCATCGTTCTGATGGAGCCGGATCAGACTGAGGGCAAGGTTGTAATGAGCCGCGATCATTGAGGGCTCGGTGCGCAGGGCCTTTCGGAAGTCCGAGGCCGCTTCTGCGTATTGATGCATCTGGTTCTCGCTGACGCCTCTCCAGGTGAGTGCGTCAGCGGATCCCGGAGCGATCTTAAGGGCCTGATCGAACTTCTCTTTTGCCTGTGCTGCCTCACCGCTCCGAAGTAGCTGCACGCCCTGCGCTACGAAGCTCTGGGCGGAAGGACTCTGCGCGAGCGTGTACGGTGAGGAACACAGCGTGAAAAGAGCGCAAGCGAGCGTGAGATGAACGTGTGAGAAGGGGCGCGACGACTGCCTGTACATGGTCGGATTCGGATCAGGGCGAGCGTCTCGCATGGAATTGAAGCGGCTCATGGAAGCCGCCGGAGCTTTGTGATCGCTCCGCCTTCCTGGATTTGAAGAAACTGGTCTGCAGCGATCTTGTGAAGTCGATCGACCGCTCCGCTGGGCCAGAAGATTTCGAGAAGGTCGACGACAGCATGATCTCGAAGGCCGAAGTGCAGCCGGAGATCACTCTGCGAAAGATAGCTGCCGCCGCTGCGGACCTCCCCGATCTGCGCCACTGAGCCGGCCGTGCAGCGGACACGCGCGCCGATGGCGCTGCGGTTCGATTTGGTCCCGACAAGCTTGAGATTGATCCAGTGATTGTCGTTCTTGCGCTCAAACTTCAACAACGAAGGCTGCGCGCCCTGGTTGTTGATGACCACATCCACGCAGCCGTCGTTGTTGAAATCGCCGAAGGCGCAGCCGCGTCCTGTGGCGGGAGCGGTGATTGGCGCACCTGCAAGTGCGGAGACGTCTTCGAAGGATCCGGTACCGAGATTTCGATACAGCACGCGGGGCTCGCGGAAGACCGTGTCCGCATGGATGCGGTCCAGTTCCGGGTAGACATGTCCGTTGCAGTAGAGGACGTCCAGGAGTCCGTCGTTATCGGGATCGAAGAAACCGCAACCCCAACCGACGAAGTGGGTCTGGCGGTTAAGCCCAGCGGGCTCTCCCATATCGGTAAACAGAGCTTTGCCGGTGTTGCGGTAGAGGTTGGGCACCTCGTCGGAGAAGTTGGTCTTGAGTATGTCGAGCCAGCCATCGTTGTCGTAGTCCCCAGCCGCGACGCCCATGCCTGCCTCCTCCATACCCTCAAGGCTGTAGGCCACGCCGCGCAGAGTCCCTTCTTCGCGAAAGGTTCCGTCATGGTTGTTCATGAAGAGCTGGCTTGGCGTGGAGTCGCTGGAGATGTAGAGATCCGGCCAGCCGTCGTTGTCGAAGTCGGCGACCAGGACACCCATGCCAAAAAGGTCGCCCTTCGCGCCGATGCCCGCCTTTGCGGAGACATCGGAGAAGGTGCCATCACGGTTGTTGTGATAAAGCGTGCTTCGTTCACTCTTCAGGCCGCGTGGTCCACACATGACCGGCAAACCACGATAGACGCAGTATGGATTACTGCCCGGATCCTTTGCGGTCTCGAGCGAGAAGTCGACATAGTGAGTGACGAGGAGGTCGAGCCAGCCGTCGCGATCATAGTCTACGAAAGCGCAGCCCGTGCTCCAGCGGGTAGGCGAACCTGCTACCCCCGCCTTGCGGCCTACGTCAGTGAAGGTTCCATCGCCGTTGTTGTGGTAGAGGACGTTTTCACCCCAGTACGTCACGAAGAGATCATCAAAGCCATCGTTATCGAAGTCTCCGATGCAAACGCCCTGGCCCCATCCGCTTCGGGCCAAACCCGCCTTTTCCGTGACGTCCGTGAAGGTGCCGTCTCGATTGTTATGGAAGAGCTTGTTGTGGGGCTCGTGACCGGCGGGGCGCTTGTCCAGATGCGAGCTGTTGACCAGGAAGATGTCGAGCCAGCCATCGTGGTCGTAGTCGAAGAAGGCGACACCCGCACCGGTGGTTTCAATGATGTACTTCTTCGCCGTTTCGCCCCCGGAGACCTGCAGAAAGTTCAGCCCCGCGGCTGCCGCGACGTCTGTTACCGCATAGCCCAGTGGTCTCGCCGGGTTGGACGTGAGGGATAACGCTTGAGCGGCGGGGGAGAGTAGAGCAGAGAGCACACCACCTCCAGCGGCCTTGAGAAGGAGACGGCGATCGGGCGATTGGAGCGCCGGTACGGAGTCCGTTTTGCGCAGCGACTGTGCGGCCGATCTCCTCATTGTGTCGGCCGTGCTTCCGGACCGGACGGAAGGTCGGTGTTGCTGCCGTTGAGAAGAGCGTCCAGCTTCTTCTGAAACTGATCTTCTTTTCCTTTCTGGAGCTTCTGAAAGGTTGCCATTTCGGCGGCCGCTTCGGGAAGCTTTCCCTGCTCGCGGTAGGCCAGCATCATGGCATAGTGCGCTTGCGCGTTCTCCGGATGTTCGGCGATGAGGCTGCGAAGCTGCGCCTCTGACGCTTCAACGTGATGTTGCGCGAGCAATGTTTGCGCGAGTCCAACGCGCGCTTCCAGGAGTTCGGGCTCCAGCTTAATGGCGAGGTTGTAGTCGTCAGTCGCTTTGGTCAGCGCTCCCTGGTGCCGCTCGATTTCCGCCATGGCGAGCGCAGCCACGGCGCTCTGTGGATTGATGGCGAGCTCGGCACGGAACTCGTCCATTGCCTTCTCGTCAGCGTCCCCGCCCCCGGCGCGCAACAGGAGCTGCCCGATGCGGAAGTGCATCTGCGTCAGCTTCGGATTCTGAGTAAGGGCGGCTCGGTACTGCCTGATAGCCTGCTGTAGATTTCCTTGTGCTTCGTTGACCTCTGCGGCGAGTTGATGGACGCGGTAGGAGTCGGGATGGGAGGTGATCAGCTCGTTGGCCGTCTCGCTCCACAACCTGGTGTAAAGCTCTGCGGACTGGTACAGGACGTCGGGGTCTCCCGGGTAGTTCCGCCTCAGCCGACCTGCTACCTGGAGCGCGGCTGCGGTGTCTTTGCTCGCTGCCAGACAGGTGAGCAGGGTGATCCCGGTCAGTCGCTGCACCTTGTCAACCCGTTCCGTGTCGAAGTATTTTTGCAGTGCCGGCGTCGCCTTTTCGCAGGCTCCGAGGTCTGCCTGGCTAAGTGCCAGAAACAGTTCTGCCCTCGGCATCGCCGGATCGATCCGCATTGCATGTGACAGGGCGTCGACGGCCTGGGCGGCTCGGCCGGAGCCGTAAAGCAAGATTCCCATGCCTGCCCACGCCTGGGCATTCGCCGGATCCGCCGCGATCATGGAGTGGTACTCACGCAATGCACCTTCGGTATCGTTTGCCCGAAGTGCCTGATCCACCTTTGATGTGCGGTCCTGCAAAGAGAGAAGTTCAGATCGAGACTGGGTCTGCGAGCGCGCTGTGCCGATCCCCGTACAGAGGAACGAAAGGACGAGCAGAAGAGCGCTTCGCAACGAGAGGCCTCGGTATAAGGACGGCACTTGAAGCCGCAAAGGATGTGCCTCGCTCACGTCTGTATTGCACATCATCGGCCCCGTTCCGTGCAAGCTGGCCCAGAGATACAGCGGCGCGCGAAAGAAAGGGGGTGCCTGCACAGCGCAGGCACCCCCTTTGGAAATGAGCACTTTTTAGAAAAGAAACTTCAGGGCAAACTGTGCGATTCTCGGGTCCCGTGCGGAGAGGACCTGCCCGAACCTTCCGTCTCCGACTGTGTTATCCGGGTTGAAGAAGTTCGGGTGGTTGAAGAGGTTGAACAACTCGCTTCGGAACTGCACCTTTCCGTGCTCGTACACCTTGAACTCCTTGAAGAGCGAGAGGTCTACGTTGACGAGGCTTGGTCCGTTGAGGGAGTTGCGGCCTGTGTTGCCGATAGTGCCGGGCGCCGCGTTGGTGAACGCAGCAGTGTTGAAGTAGGAGTGGACGCCGCGGACCGTGGGAGCGACCCGCTGTCCGGGGACGATGTCGGCCAAGTCTCCACCGACGCCAGCAGCAGCGGTGTCGAGACCCGAACGGATGGAGTAGGGAGAGCCGGTCTGTATGCCGATGATGCCCTGATTCTGCCAGCCGTTCACGATACCGGAAAGCACACCGTGTGCACTCTCCAACCTGGGCAGCTGGTAGATGTACGAGGCCGTGACGCGATGACGCACGTCATTGTCCGAGGGTCCATAGTCCTGCGAGAAGTTCTCTGGATTGCGAGGTCCATTTCCGCCCTCAGCGGTGTAGGAGACGATATCAAGGTACTTCGCGTAGACGTAGGACGCGAGCAGGCTGAACCCATGATCGAACCGGTGGTTTAGCTCGACCTGCACGGAGTTGAAATTGGAGTAGCCGGTAGGCTCCAGCATCTCCGTTGCGCCGTAGCATGGTCCGTTTGTTGTGCTGCCGGCGGCCGTCGGGCAGCGAACGCTGCTGAGACGACGCCGCTCGCGAAGGACAGAGTCGGTGTTGTTGTAGACGACCGGATCGAAGGGCTTTCCGGTAGCGGGGTTGATTGGAGGGTTCTTTACGAAGCTGGAGAGTGGTGCGTAGTTGTACTCCCTCGAGATAAAGAGGTGGGACCCCTTGTTCCCGATGTAGGAGATGGTCATGGTGTAGTTCTTGGCCAGCTGCTGATCGATCGAGAGGTTGTATTGCTGGGTATAGCCCTCGTTGAAGTTGGGCGAGAAGACGGTTTCGGCAGACTCGACGGGCCAGACGAATGCTGCCCTCTGCGCGGCCGTCCGAGGGATGACGAACGGGAAGGGATTGACCCGGCCGCTGTTGGTGAAGACGTTATTGCCCGTGAGGCTTGGTGCGAGGGTGGTCAACCCAGCGACGGTTGAGTTCGAGTCAAAGGGCTGTGCGGTCGAGAAGCGGTTCCATGCGATCAGGCGTGCCTGGTCGTAAAAGATTCCGTATCCCGCCCGGATCGAGGTCTTTCCGGATTTGAAGGGAGCAACGTTCACACCGATGCGCGGAGCGAAGTTCTTATACCGATTAGGTATGCCGGAGCGCGGGCAGCCAGCATCGCCCGTTCCGAACGAACCGTTCCCGACGGGCGGCCCAGGGAAGGTGAGACCCGCGGGTGCATTGGGATAGAAGGTTGACTTCGTTTTAAGCGAGGGGTCAAAGCAGAGCTGGTCGTTGAGGTTGTCTACCGGAGGAAGAAATGGCTCCCACCGGATGCCAGCGTCAATCGTTACGGTCTGGCTGACCTTGTAGTTGTCCTGTGCAAAAGCGTCGACGCCATTGTGTCGCAGGCGACTCTGCACTTCGGTCTGCTGGTTGAAGTTGTTTGGGAGGCCGAGAAGGAGGTCAACGAGTGCGTTGCCCGAGTACTGGCCGTTGAAGTTGAAGCTCGGATCCGTGGCGTAGTCTTCAACCCGGTTGGAGGCCTCGCGACGATAGTCCCCGCCGAAGGTCATGGTGTGCTTGCCCTTGATGAGGCTCAGGCTGTCGGTGTACTGCCAGGTCTGGCGGTTCTGCACAAAGGCGCCGTCTCCGCTTGCACTGATCGAGCCGTTCACGGATGTGAAGAGATCGCTTATGACACCGGGAGCTGAACCGCTTACGGGGCCACCAAACGCCTCCCAGCCCACTGCCTGGGTGGGCCCACGGTGGTGGGCAACGCGTGTGAACCCAAACACCGCTGTGTTGAGCAGATTTGGATTGAACGTGTGCGTCCAATCGAGCGCCACGTTCTGATTGCGGAAGTACTTCAGGTGTGGTCGGTTGGGCAGGTTGCCGGCACCGATGCCGGAGGAGTTGTCCTGATTGTAGAAGTAGTGAGCGAAGCCAGAGTCGTGCGAACTGAAGACGTGATCAAGACGTGCGAGGTACTGATCCTCGTTCAGGTCATCCTGGTTATTCGCGACCGGGCTGATGTAGGTGTAGCCGGTACCGCTGTTCGGTAAAGGCATCAACTTCGTGATCAGGGCCAGAGCTGTCGGATCTATGCGTGATGCTGGGATAACGTTTCCTGGGAACGGCTGCCCAGTGAGTGGATCCAGTGGCGGGCTAGCGGCTGAGTTCTGGTTGGAGAGGCCGCTTATGTTGGCGATACCGCCGTTCAGGTCAGGTCGCTGAGCCTGCGTGAGCACCTGGCCGATGGTGAGGGTCTCGTCCTTACGCTGGCGAGTTCCCTGGTAGTACACGAAGAAGAACGTCTTGTCCTTCTGGATCGGTCCGCCAAGAAATCCTCCGTACTGATTCAGCTTGAAGGACGGCTTCCGTTGTCCCGGCCGATCGAAGAAGTTGTGCGCGTCCAAGACGGTGTTGCGGAAGAACTCAAAGGCTCCGCCATGAAACGAGTTGGTACCGGCGCGTGTGACGGTGTTTACGAGCCCACCGGAGTTGCGGCCATACTGCGCGGTGAAGTTGCTGGTCTGGATGTCGAACTCCTGGAGAGCATCCGGCGCCGGGAAGACGGGCGCTGTGGACAGGTAGTTATCCGTCATGTCCACGCCATCGAGGAGGTAGTAGTTCGAACCGGGACGATTGCCGTTCACGACGACACCTTCGTGCTGTCCCTGTCCGTGCGAGACGTTGTTGTTGTCATACGAAACGCCCGGCATGATGTATTGCAATTGGAGCGGATCACGGCCGTTGAGCGGCAGATCCTCGACACGCTGCTGATCGACGACATGACTTACCGTAGCGTCGACGAGATTTATACTTTGCGCGCCAGACGTCACCTCAACGGTCTGTGAAAGCTCACCGATCGTAAGAGGAGCTTTGATCGAGACGTTCTGATCTACCTGGAGCACGATGCCGCGTTGAACGTAGCTCTGGAACCCCTGGCCTTCCACACGAACGGAGTAGTTGCCTACCGGCACCGCTGGAAAACTGAAATCTCCGTTCGGGTCGGATGTATCGACACGAGCCTCGCCCGTGTTGTCGTTTGTCAGTGTGATCTTTGCGCCCGGAATCGCTGAACCTCCGGGGTCTGTGACGTTTCCCACGATCCTGCCAGTAGGTCCCACGGCATAGCTGACGCGGGGGAGAAAGAACATGCCCGACAGCAAGATACCCAAGCAACTTAGGATCCATCTCATTCTGTGCGACATTGTGACCTCGAAATGTGGCTTTGGGGAGTTCAGAACCGGGGGGTGTCTCCCGGTTCGCTGTAGTTCGAGTGCTCACCGGCGACACTCATCGTGCCGGCTCGCTGCTCAGGAACTTGTGCGCGAAAAACAACAAAACATTAGGCTTTTGATACGCGGCTGTCAACAGAGCGCGGTGTAAACGCAAGCTTGCAACTCGACGTTCAGCCCGCCCAGCGCGCTAGTAAAAGAACGGACGCTGAGGCCGTGTTGCGCCGCCCTTTGGTTTTCCCTAAACTCGTGCAGATTGGCGTCCAGACCAAAGTTCCGGGTGAATATCAATGACCATCACGAAGCCTTACCGCTCCCTCCTTATCGAGCGGTTCGTTCTTGAACATGCGCGTTTGAGGGAGGGCTCTTCAGAGGTTCAAGAGCAGGAGGGAAAAACCGCATCCGATCGGACGATCCTTGCATGCCGGGTATGCAGCCCCAATCGCGATGAAAGGACTCCGACGCCCCGAGGCAAGAGGGCGCAAGCGGGTCTCAGAAACCTGCTCAGGTCGCGGGCAGGACTCCAGAGGACACTGCCGGTAGCGCTGAGCGCCGCGTTCCTATGTTCGTCTGCCAGTTCACAAGTGCTTGGGCCTACGCCGCCCATGGGATGGAACAGCTGGGATGCGTACGGGACCACGATCCGCGAAGGCGAGGTGAAGGCAAACGCGGACTACATGGCCAACCAACTTGGCCGGCTTGGATGGCAGTACGTGATTGTGGATATCGAGTGGTACGCGACCGATCCGAAGACACACGGATACATCCCCGGAGGTGCGGTAAGCATGGATCGCTTCGGGCGGTTCACGCCTGCAGTCCAGCGTTTCCCGTCCGCAGGTGGCGAGAAAGGGTTCAAGCCTCTCGCAGACTACATCCATAGCAAAGGTCTGAAGTTTGGCGTGCACATCATGCGTGGGATACCGCGCCGCGCCGTGGAGCAGAATCTGCCAATCGAGGGAAGCAAGTACCGTGCTGCAGATGTGGCGGATAAAAACAATGTCTGTCACTGGAAGGGCATGGAAGACACCTACGGCGTGAATATGTCCAAGCCGGGGGCGCAGGACTACTACGACTCCATCGCCCGCCTGTACGCCTCGTGGGGGCTGGATTACATCAAAGCCGACGACATGAGCCAACCCTTTCAAGGGGACGAGATCCATGCGCTGAGCGTAGCGCTCAAGAAGACGGGGAGGCCTATCGTGTTGAGTCTCTCGCCTGGGCCGGCACCTCTGGACAAGTACCAGGAGCTGAAAGCCAATGCTCAGCTCTGGCGCATCTCCGGCGACTTCTGGGATACGTGGCCAAAGCTGAAGGCGCAGTTTGATCTCACGCACCAATGGGAGTCCAAGGTGGGGCCGGGAAGCTGGCCGGATGCGGACATGCTGCCTCTCGGTAAGATCGGTCTGAGAGCTGAGGTGGGCGAGCCGCGCATGACAGCGTTTACCCGCGATGAGCAGCAAACTCTGATGACACTTTGGTCGATATTCCGTTCACCGCTGATGTTTGGTGGCGATCTGCCGAGCAACGATCCGTACACCCTATCTCTGCTGAATAATGCGGAGGTGCTCGCGGTTGATCAGCGAGGTGAGCGCCCGCACCAGGTATACCGCAGCGCGGACACGATCTCGTGGATTTCAGACAAGCCCGGGGGCACATCAAAGTATGTTGCCGTGTTCAACGTCGGAGATCGCGCGCGTCAGATTGATCTCACATGGGATCAAGTCGGCGTGAAAGCCGGAGAGGCTGCAGTCAGGGATCTCTGGGCGAAGAAGGACCTCGGGAATCAGAAGAATATTCGGGTGTCTCTGCAGCCGCATAGCAGCGCCTTGTATTCGGTCACCCCTCGGTAAGGGTCGGTCGTAGTCACTCAACGCCAATCCCCGGTCGATCGGCTAGCGCGATTGACCGGGGATCTTTGTTACAGCCTGTGTTCTCTACGAGTTTCTGAGAAGGTGGGCCGAAGGCGAACGTTGAGTCGTTCTCACCGGCTTGCGCTCGCTGCATCTACCTGTGCCGCCTGATTTGGAGTCCCCGGCGTTGGAAGGCTAACGCCTACC
Organism: uncultured Acidobacteriaceae bacterium; assembly: GCA_963719405.1. Lineage (GTDB taxonomy): Bacteria > Acidobacteriota > Terriglobia > Terriglobales > Acidobacteriaceae > Edaphobacter. The sequence goes on along the minus strand of OY970381.1, from coordinate 1,075,591 downwards.
TGTGCGCCCGCAGCATGTGCCCGGGTCAATGCAGAGCCGAGCGTCAATCCCGTGCCGGAGACCTGACTACCGGCAATGTGCGCCTGCTTGAGCGGAGCCGCAACCACAATCGCGCCCCCTCCAAATCGCCTGATCGACGCGACTGCCACGGTCTCAGCCTCAGCCCCTTCCCCTACAGTGACCGTCTGCCCGTCCTCGAACCCGAACGGGCTCACGACAGGAATCATCGTCGCCCCGGCTGCAACTTCTTTGCTCGTGGTCGTCGCTCCAGCGGTGCCCACGCTCGCGATCACGCCGCGCTCAGCCTCAGCGCCTGAGCCGAGCACGACGCTCTCGCCCACACGAAACCCGGCGACGCTGGCGACCTTGATTACAGTGCTTCCTGCAGTGGACCCAAATGGCAGCACAGTAGCTGGTGCCACGACGAAGTCCGTACAGTTGCTGTCTGTGTCAGCTCCATCCGGAGAGCGGCCAGCGCTGCGATTCACGGAGCTCGCAGCGCCCGCTGTTCCAAATCCGCCGCCGGGCTCTGGCGAAGCCACAAAGCAGCCCTCGCTCCGTTCACCAGACTCGGCCTGGTAGCCCTTGGCGGCCCAGGGATCGGAAAGACCGCCATAGTTCAGGCTGTCCGCCACGACTCCGGAGGAGTCCCGCAAGACCAAGCTGCCCTCATGCAAAGGAATGGTGCGGCCAAACAGAAGATATCTCGTCGTAAGTTCGGGACCGCCGAACCATTGATCCGGCTTCCGGTCTCCCTGATAACCCCCGCTGGTCACCTTCTCGTCCCGCACCACCGAGTTGATCGCGTGCGCTTTCGCCAGCGGCCGGTCCAAGGTAACGCCCGAGCCAAGGGCCTGGATGGGCTCGTCGCTCACGTGTACAAACTTTGTAGCTGGCTCGAATGAGACACCTGTCCCCCGATCGCTGAACGGCAGGTTCGCCGCATGGCTGAAGCGAAGCGGGGCCGCGAGGTCAAGGCCCGTCCCCGGAGACACAACCCACTCATCCCGGCCATGCTTTGCGGAAAGCGCAGGAGCAAACGTGATCTCCGCTCCGTTCCGGCCCTCCCGCACCACCGCGCTCACAGTGACTACTTCTTTACTCGCAGGCGTGCCCACGGTGATCTTGTCGCCTTCAGAAAATCCATCGGCCCGGCGAACCCGGATGTGTGTCGCACCTGCGCCGACGTCTTCTGTCAGGTTCGTCTGGTTTGCCTTGGTGCCGACGCGCGCAACGGTCACCGTTTCGACCCCATGACCGGGGCTGTCGATATCCAGGCGGATCTTGTCGCCAACAGAGATGTCCTCGACAGCGGTCACCTGGAGCTTCGTGACGCCCGCGGGCGCATCCGCCGCAAGGTAGGCCTGCGTCCCCGGCTTGCCGACGGCGGTCACCGTCGCTGTCTCAAACTGCTCGATGCTGCTGCCTGCAAACGGCACCGTCGAACCGTACCCAAGCGCGATCTTCTCGCCGACCTTGAAGCCTGTAACACTCTGGACCGGAACATTGGTGGAGCCCGGAGACAGCGTGATCGGCCCGTCAGGAAGGGGCTGCCACAACGTCGTACGATCGCTGGCCGCTGTCCCAACTGCCGTGATCTTGCGGCTCTCCACGTCCCTGCCGGTACCGATCTCCACTGTGTCCCCGGTAGACATCGCCTTTACTTCGCGGACATTGAGGGTAGCGTCTCCAGCGCGTGCCGGCACGGCCAGCCCGGAGTTCGAGAGGCCGAGCAGGTAGAAGCTCTTCGGCTTCAGACGGGTGCCGGCCGGGATCTGCACCGACGAAAATACCGTCTGCTGAGCAGGCCGTTCGGTCAGGCTCCAGTTGGATAGATCCACCTCGTTGGTACCGGCGTTATACAGCTCAACGAAGGAGTCCGTCGCATTGCCTCCCGAACCGGAGCCGATGCGGAACTCATTGATCCTGACGGGCGCGGAACTCCGCACCTTCTGTGCCATGGTGTCGGTTCGCTTTGCGCCGTTCGCCGCATCCGTCCACGAGGCATCGGCAAGGAGGTCACCGTTGAAAGACTTCGCACCCGCTGTGACTGTGAAGGTGGCACTCACGCTTGCCCCCGGTGCAACCTCGTCAGAGAAGGTCCTGGATCTCTCCTGCGTTCCCTGAACGACAGCGGTCCACTGCTTGTTCGGCAGCGTCAGGCCCAGCACCAGTCCCTTGACGGGTGAAGCAGTGGTGTTTGTGAATGTGACCGTGGTGTCCTTGGCTGCGCCGGGCGAGAATGTCTGAACGCCGGTCGGGCCCTTCGCCGAGGCCGGCTTCACACTGAGCCGCTGCACGTCATAGCCCGCCGCAACGACGTTCGCCTGAACCAGTTGATCGGTGGCGTCGCTGGGGAAGGTTCCCGAGGCGGTTACGGCACCTTCATAGAACGTACCCTGCGAACTGTTGCTGTTGTCGCCGCCGTTTCCGAGCAGGATGGCTCCCTGCTTGCGCATGGGATCGTAGCTGGAGTTCACCCTCTGGCCATCGAACATCACCGTCAGGGCACCGCGTTGCGCATCACCGCCCAACGAAGCCCAGCGGTGCGGTTCACCCTTTGCCATCGCGGTCACAAACCGCCAATGGATGTCGGGCAGGTGAGCGCACAGCTTGGATCCGTCCGTGTTTACGCAGCCGACCAGGTTGTTTTCCTGATCCGTCTCGATCCATGGGCCAGGAGGGTTGCCATGAATCCAACCCGTCGTATCCCCGAAGTACGCAGTTTCCATGGTGCCGTTGTCGTCGTCACGGCTGTCAATTTCGGCGTTGCCGTAGTCGAAGCAGCACCCACCGTTGAAGTGCTGCCCATTGATGACCCAGTACTGCCCCTCAGCCTGGTCGTCGACCGCCGTGCCCTTGACGTCGTCGACGCGGAGGCCTGTCCCCGGTTCGATAAAGACGCCATACACCTTGTGCCCCATGACGGTGACGGGCGCCATATCCGCAAGCGGCAGATTATTCAAGCCACCCATCGCCGGTCCGCTGAAGCCCCCGCGCGGAGCTTGCGTCAGGTCATTGTGCTTCGGCGACTGGTCGTACACCCTGCTGATCCAGCAATAGGTGTTCGCACAAAACGCATCCTGTGCCGCCGCATCGGCGTAACCGCCACCGTCGCGGCTCGGCGAAGTTCCCGGACCGACAACCTTGATGTCCAGCATCTTGCCGTCTGACTGGCGAAGTACCTGATAAAGCGGCCCGTTGTACGACTGATACAGAGCTCTCGTCGTACTGTGGGCGGCAACGCACGGGTCCCCCGCAGCAGCATAGATGTCGCAGGGTCCTTGAGGGCGGGTCGAAGATGCCCCGGCGCTCTTCTGCTTCGTCTGCGCCAGCGCTGCCGCAACGAAAACGAACGTGAGTATAGCGATGCGTTCTGTGGTCCTAGGCCTCATGATGCTAAGCTCCTGATCGAAAACTCTTCCGCTCTTTGTAGCAGGAAAGCGGCTTACAGATGAAATGCGCAGCGGTTTTATGCTGTCCGAAGCCTACATGAGAGCGGTACCGACGCGATGGTTTTGCGCGAATTGCTTATAAGATTCCCGCTAGTCGGATGGGAGCTTAGATGGACCTAGCAAATCGCAGAGAATTTCTGAAGACGGCCGCAGCCGCAGTTGTATCGCCAACAGCATTTGGATCCCACGCACCATCGGCTCAAGCTGCGCATGAGAAAGGCAACCGCGGAGCAGGGTGTCGACTTATTGCGTCCTCCGGATTTTGTCAGTGCCCGGTTCGAAAACAAGGCCGTCGCGAGAATGCAGTACGCCGCTCAGGCCTGGACGTGCCCCGGAGTTCGGGTATCCGCAGAGCCAAGAAGACTGGAGAATCATAGCGAGCTTCCGATCAGTGTGACCAACGAGGCAAGAGATCTGACTTATCTCCATGTGCGCTGGAAGGGCAAACAGGACGAGGCGCTGCTTTCAATCGGCGACCGATGGGAGAGAAGCTATGGAGATCTTGAGTGGCGGGGAACGATTCCCGAGAGGGTGATGCCGTGGTACTTCCTCACCTTTGATGGCGATCATGTAAACGGGTATGGGGTGATGACGCAACCCTCCGCATTTTGCTTCTGGCAGCGCGATAACGAAGGGGTGACGCTGTCGATCGATCTGCGCAACGGCGGGGAAGCTACGAGGCTGGGAAGCAGAGAACTGCATGCCTGCACCGTCGTGACACGCATGGGACGGAGGGGAGAGAGCATCTGGCGCGCGGGACAGGAGTTCTGCAGACTTATGTGCCCCGCCCCTCGACTACCCAAGGAGCCACTCTTTGGTGTCAATGACTGGAACTATGCCTACGGCAAAAACACCGCTGCAGGCATCCTGCGGGATGCAGACCTCATCGAGTCCCTGGCTCCAGGAGGTTTGGCTCGACCTCACGTTGTGATTGATGACGGATGGCAGGACCCTGGGCGTTTTCCGAGCATGTCGAAACTGGCGGCGGAGATCAAGGATCGGCGTTTACGGCCGGGCCTCTGGATCCGGCCCTTGCGTGCAGCAACCAGCGCCCCACAGTCCTGGCTGTTACCCGATACCCGGTTCGGAAAGGGGTTTCCTCACGAGACGTTGGCGCTTGATCCTACACATCCAGAGGCGCTTCAGGAAGCCTTGGCGACGGTGAGTGCGGCGGTTCAGTGGGGATACGAGTTCATCAAACACGATTTCACAACGTATGAGCTCTTGGGACGCTGGGGATCGGAGATGCACGCTGAAGTGACAGGTCCGGGATGGCACTTCCATGACAGATCGCGTACGAATGCCGAAATCATAAGGGACCTGTACCACGCCATTCGCCGCACGGCGGGAGAACATGTAACGATTCTTGGATGTAATACCGTCGGTCATCTGGCAGCAGGGGTTTTCGAGTCGCAGCGAACCGGCGATGATACGAGCGGACGTGACTGGGAGAGAACCAGACGCTTTGGAGTGAACAGCCTTTCGCATCGAGTCGCCCAGCATCGTACGTTCTTCCATTTAGACCCAGACTGTGTCGCGATCACGTCGGACGTCGGCTGGAGAGAGACTGGCCAGTGGATGGATGTAGTTGCGAGGAGCGGCACTTCTTTGTTCTTTTCGCCAGAACCAGCTTCCGTTACACCGGAGATCAAATCTGCCATGAAAGATTCAATGGCATTGGCGGCACAAAGCGGGAGCGGATTTCCGCTACATCCGACTTGCGGAACGACTCCCGAGGAATGGCAGTTCGTGTCTCCAAGTCATGCTGATCGGCGGTACAGCTGGTGCGCACCGGAAGGGGTGTCACCTTTTCCGGTATGAAGGTGCGCGGATCGATCAGGGGACCACAAGTATTTGCAGGTTCGGAAGAGCGAGTGGCGGCGTGCGGGAGGCATTTCACTTTTATATCTCGAGGCAATGGACCCATATCCGCGAAGCTCACGAACAGCCGTTCTAGGTGCTGCTTTGTGCCACTAAGGATGAATGAGGTCGTGGAGTACTAGATGAGGAAATGTGTAGAGGACTGAATTTGGCGGTACAGAGAGCGGCTTTACGTGGAAACGGGAGCCACGGCGCGCTTGGGTGAGAGGTCCACGGCCACGCGGAGCGCCTCCAGGAGACTGCGCTCATCCGCAACGCCGGTGCCGGCGATGTCGAACGCGGTGCCGTGGTCCACCGAGGTGCGGACAACGGGAAGTCCGATGGTGATGTTGACTCCAGCTTCGAGCCCGAGAACTTTGATCGGGCCGTGGCCCTGGTCGTGGTACATCGCGATCACGAGATCGAAGTCCCCGCGTTGCGCGCGGAAGAACAAGGTATCGGCGGGCAAGGGACCTTCCACCGAAAGGCCGTTGCTCCGACAGGCTTTTACGGCCGGAAGGATCTTTTCTTCTTCCTCGCCGCAGCCGAACAGGCCGTTTTCGCCGGCGTGGGGGTTGATTCCGCAGACGCCGATGCGCGGATGCTCGATGCCTCCGCGTTGCAGAGCAGCGTGGCCACGCTCGATGGTCCGCTGCACCAGGCCGGGTTCGATCTTGCGAATGGCATCGAGAAGGCCGATGTGGGTGGTGACGTGCAAGACCCGCAGCTTCGGCGTGCTGAGCATCATGGAGACTTCGGGGGTGCCGGCCAGAGAAGCGAGCAGTTCGGTGTGGCCGGGAAATTTGTGTCCGGCCGCCTGCAGCGCTTCCTTATTGATCGGTGCAGTGCAGATCGCGTCGATCTGTCCGGAGAGGGCCAGGTGGGCCGCGACCTCGATGAAGCGGAAGGCGGCGTCGCCGGCGATGGGGGAGAGCTCTCCCCAGGGGAGGTCCGTTGGCAGGAGATGCAGGTCAAGGCAGAGGATCCGGTCCGGGCCGAACTGCGCTTTTGCGATCTCGTCTTCCCTGATCGTTACGACGGGAAGATGGATCCCGGTGATCTCTCCAGCTTGTCGAAGGCGCGCCGTGTCTCCTACGACCAATGGACGGCACTGGTCGTAAAGCTCTGGGTGAGCCAGGGCTTTCACGATGATTTCGGGACCGACGCCGGCGCCGTCGCCCATGGTGATGCCGATGAGGGGTGGGAGCATAATTTGGTTCCTGCTTTCAGAAAGTTATCGGGCGAGGTGCGATCTATTTGACGAAGAAATGACTGGCAATGCACGAGTGTATCGGGAAGCCCGAAGCCTCCGGCCTTTGTTAGGACGGGTAGTGTTCGCTGACGAAGTTCTGCGACCGAGAGGGGCAGACCGGCTTCGAACTCGTGGAGAAGCTGAAGCTGAGGGATGCCCCAGCAGAGCAGGACAGCGCGCGCCGTTTCACCGCCGGTGGCCACCAGGGCACCGATCCGGGACGAGCAATCCTCTACCAGATCCGCAAGGGAGCGGCAGATTGGCTGGCCAATGTCCATCCCGTGAAGAATGTCATCGTCGGGAAGCAGAAGCACGTCGCGGCCGGATTCGAGCGCTTGGTGAAGCTCGGTGATTTGTGCAAACCATGCGGGCTCGCGAGGCTCCTCAAGCAGGGTTCGCGTGCTGAGTGTGATGCACAAGGTGTTCGGGGTTTGTGCGAGCAGCGATGCCTGGAGGCGAGAGACCGGGGAAAGGCTGCCCACCACGAACAACGTGGGGCCATGCGCAATGGGGTGAGTGGACCAGGGGCTTTTGGGCAAGGCTTGTGTGCTCAGGAACTGCTGCCCCGGCAGCAATCGCGGAAGCTGACCGGCGAGTCCGGCGGAGCCTGCCCAGACCGTGGCGGGGCCGAGACGAAGCCCGGCTTGCACAATGGCGTGCAGGTCGGCGTCGGTCTCTGCGTCACACACGAGCACGTCAGCGCTTTGGGCCGCCTCCGCCATGGCGAGGTGCACGTGTTCTGAACGGATCTGCGCGAGGGCGATCAGGGCCGGATGGAGTCCGGTCTCAGAGAAGATCCCGGGCAGGAATGAGGGTGGGGTTGCCCGCTCGCGCATCCATGCATCCGTGTGCTCCAGGGGTTTGCCCCAAAGCAGCTGGTGCCCGGCTACCGTGGTTCTGCCCGCGGCAGGGAAGGCCGGGGCGAAGATTGCGACAACGCGGGTCTCTTCCCGTGTCGCGCTCCGGCGAACGCGCAACGTAGCTGCGAGCTCAGCCGCAACATGGCCGCGAAGTGTTGAATCCACCTTGCGGAACAGGATGGTGTTCGGATCCGTGAACCGTTGGGCTGTGCGCGTCGCAATGGCGCTCGCCTCGTCTGGGGATCGATGGCGTGTGTCACTGTCGAGAGCGAGCACGGACACGAGAGGCGCTGCAGCTTCGGAGTCGAGCAGGACCACTGTGCTGAGGTTGTGCGAGGCAAAGACTATGCCACAGTCCGCAGCACCCGAGAGGTCGTCTGCGATGAGCGCAATGAGGAGCGCGGGTGTTTCGGGCGGAGGAGACCCGGGTGCTCTCCGGGACTTCGTGGAGCGGAGAATGCGCCGGTGCCACCATGCCGTGAGTGGCGGAGCAAGGAAGGCGGTGATGATGACGCTTGAGGCAACGAGCAATGTCGCGGGTCCGGCTGCTTCTTTGTAGCGGGGATCCGCGGCGGCGATCAGAGCAGGAACGGCGGCCGCGTTTCCAGCTGTGGTGGCCGCCGCTAGACCCGCCGTTCCATTGCCGCCGGTCAATCGATCTGCCAGGAACAGAGAGCCCCCAGAGATGATAAGGACAGAGAGGCCCAGAAGAACGCCACCGATGCCGGACTGCGCGACCTGGTGCAGGTTCAGGGTGGCGCCGAGCGCAAATGCGAAGAAGGGAATGAGAGCGGGCATTGCGTTGCCCATCAGGGACCGGAGATCGGGGTCGAGGTTGCCGAGGAGCATGCCAACAACGAGTGGCAGCACAGCGCCGAGCATCGTTTGCCACGGAAAGGTGGAGAGGCCTGCCGCGCCCAGGGTCAGCATCGTGAAGAGGGGACCGGACTCGAGAGCCATGACGGCGTAGGCCCCGGCGTCTTCGGGATCGCCATACTGGCCCATGAGAGCCAGGTACAAGCCACCATTGGTGTCGTTCAAAGCGGCGATCAGAGCAAGTGTGGAGAAGCCCGCGAAAAGTCCGCCGTGGACGGGTGTCCTGCCGAGCAGATGCGCACCCAGTACTCCGGCGAGCAAAGCCACGCAGATCTTGGTGGCCAGCAGAATGCCGCCACGGCGGAGCATGATCGGCATGGCGCGAAGGCGCAGTGTGCTCCCCACGCAGACGTAGAAAACAGCCAGGATAGGGAGAGCTCCTGTGAAGAGTGCTCCAGTGAACGAGCCGAAGACGATCGCCGCGCCCGGCATCAGCGTGTGCACCAGCGCACCCAAGAGGAGGAAGACGACCATCATCCCGCCGGGAATCCGCTCTATGGTCGTCCGGATCGGGATGTTGGGCATGGACAGAAGTCTCTCGGGCCCCTTGACCGGAGTGCATCAGAGGCATTCCCACTGTGGCACGTGGTCTCGCCGGCGGCAAGGACGAGTGCACAAGTGGCGGTGAATCACCTTTCACGCCGAAGGTCCCTCGCGCTACTATGCCGTGTGTTGAGCTTCTTATCTGTAGAGAGTTGTTATCTGCAGCGGCAGCCCCGTCCGGAAGAGTGAGGGTCTGATGCCTGCATAAGAGTTAGAACAGGAGAGCGATGAGACAGCATTGGGGCGTGCCGGTGGGGAATCTGGTTGTGGTGGGTGTCGTGACGGGCATGCTGATGGGGGCCGTGGGCCAGGCAAGAGCCGCCACGAAAAAGCCCGGAGGCGCTGGGTCCAAAGCCAGGACGGAAGTTGTACCGCCGGAGAGTGTGGGTTTCTCGAGTGAGCGGCTGGAGAATCTTCACCAACTGATTCAGGGTGAGGTCGAAAGAAAGGAACTTGCCGGTGCGGTAACGATCTTAGCCAGGCATGGGAAGGCGGTGGAGTTCCGGACCTATGGGGATCGGGATCTCGCGACCCATACCGCGATCACCAGAGACACGATCTTTCGCGCGTACTCAATGACAAAGCCCGTGACGGGCGTTGCCATGATGATTCTGTACGAGCAAGGTAAGTGGCTCCCATGGGACCCGATCGCGAAGTACATCCCGGAGTTTGCGCACCTGAAGGTGTTTACCGGAGTGGATGCTGCGGGCAAGCCGATCCTTGTGGAACCGGACCACGCTCCGACGATGGGCGAACTCATGTCGCACTCCGCGGGATTCTCATACGGGGCGGGGCAGACCGTCGTTGACAAGATGTACCAGGATCTCGGAGTGATGCATTCAGAGAATCTCCAGCAGATGATCGACAAGCTGGCAAAGATCCCCCTGAACTACCAGCCCGGAAAAGGTTGGACTTACAGCGCCTCGATGGATATCCAGGGCTACATCGTGGAGAAGCTGACCGGGCAGACGCTGCCGACCTTTATGCGGGAACACATCTTTGCGCCGCTGGCGATGAAGGACACAGGGTTCTACGTGCCGGTGGAGAAGCGCGCCCGGTTCGCCTCAAACTACGAGGACAACGCGCAGGGACAACTGGTGCCGGTGCAGGCGGAGGGCGGTGCGCCAGCTGATTATGTGACGGAGCCGACCATGCCCTCCGGCGGCGGCGGGTTGGTCACGACCATCGACGACTACTACCGGTTTGCGCAGATGCTGGCACATGGCGGGGAACTGGACGGAACCCGGATACTGTCGCCCGGATCCGTGAAGCTGATGACGTCGAATCATCTCCAGCCGGCGCAACTGACCGGCCAGTTCGGGATTGGGCAATCGGTCATGCGGCCGGGGTTTGGGTACGGTTTCAACTGTGCTGTGATCTTCGATCCTCCGACCGCGGAGATGGCGGACGGAAAGGGGACGTTCTTCTGGGACGGGGCGGCAGGGACCTGGTTCTGGGTGGATCCGACCAACGATGTGGTCTTCGTGGGGATGATCCAGCGGATGCGCGGCCATGACAACCACACCCTGGAGTACCGCAGCCATGCGGCTGTTTACGGTGCGCTCGTGGATCCGGCCAAATAGCGAGGCCGATGGGCCAAGTCCGGCATGGTGAGCAGGACCTATCCCGGCCTATCGTCTCCCAGGGTGCTGATCAGGTGACGAGCACCGGGGTGCAACCCGCCTTTCACCCCTGCTACCTGGAGCTACCAGCAGATCCCGCAGGTGGCACCGGCGTATTGGAGCGGAGAAAGACATAGCGTTCACGGGTGGCGTCCGGCTTGGCTGCAGGAGCAGCATCGAGGTGCATCACTGGCCAGTTTGCAGCCGCGTTGTAGGCCGGCCATTCGGGCAGCCCGGATCCGTTCGGATTGCCCGTCCTGGCGAAGTTCACCCAATAGCTCTGCATGAGGTCCGAGAGCGTGTAGTCCTCAACCTTCCAGGGCGCGGCCGGTCGCACCGCGAGGTTGCCGAAGACGTACTCGATCTCGCTCGAATGAAAGGCACCCGAGGTGGCAGGGTGGTAGCGGTCGCCGGGCGAGAGGCGGTCGAAGCGGAAGCGGTACACGGGCGAGCCGCCCGTCCGGACCTGGGCTTCGATCCACTCCCACGTGGAAGCCGCAATGAACTGATCGCGCGCAAGATCGGCTGCCGCTCGGCGCGCCTCCTCGTCTGTCGTGGCCGGATACGCCTTCAGAAAATCTTCAGCGTGCGCACCCCACGTGGTCTGCGCCAGTTGCCGGTAGCTCTCAAGCGTTACAGAGTCGCGGGGCGGGCCGCCCTCATCTCGGTTCCAGCCAGCAAGAAGCGGGATGTGAGCCTGTTTGCCTGCGGCAAAGATGTTGGGTACGGAGTCAGGCAGAAACAAGCCGTCCACGTCAGGGCTGAAGCGAACGGCCGGAGACTTTTGGTTCTCAATGGCCTTTACAAGGTCAGTCGCAGGGATAGCGCGGAGATCGGCCAGTGAACTTTTGCCGAGCACATCTTTGGCGAACGCTTCACCCCGGGTCTCCGCCTCTGCTCGCCCAGGGAATGGCAGAGTCCCGCGGGAGAATGCGCCGCCGCTTTCGCCGATGGCGTGGGCGAGGGTGTCTTTCGCGAGCGGGGAGGCCATCTGCGCGCTCACCGAGAAGGACCCTGCGGATTCGCCGAACAGCGTGATGTTACCCGGATCACCGCCGACCTGCGCGATGTTGCGCTTCACCCACTGCAGCGCGGCCGCCTGGTCCATCAGCCCGTAGTTGCCGGCCGCGTGCTGCGGCGACTCGGCCGCGAGCGCCGGATGCGCAAAGAAACCGAAGATGTTGAGGCGGTAGTTCATGGAAACCAGGATCACGCCTTTGCGCGCGAAGGCCTCGCCATCCTGACGACGCTCCGAGGTCGAGCCGGCATAGAAACCGCCGCCATAGATCCACACCATTACCGGCAGTTTGGAGCCCTCGGTGGCCGACTTGGGCACCCACACGTTCAGGGTGAGGCAGTCCTCGCTGGGCCCGGGGTCGTGAAACGTCATGTCCGCGAACTGGTTGGCCTGCACGCAGTGGAAGCCATAGCTCTGGGCGTTGAGAACGCCCTTCCACGCAGCGGCGGGCTCCGGTGGGTGCCAGCGGAGAGGGCCGACCGGCGGAGCTGCGTAAGGAACGCCGAGAAAGATCCGGACCCCGCCGTCGTCCGAGAGCTTGCCCTGCAGCTCGCCCTTGTCGGTCTTCATGCGGAGCGGGTCGGCCGCGCGGGCCGAAAGAGGAAGAAGCGTTACCGCCAGTGCGGCCAGCGAGCTGTATTGCCAAAGGCTCATGCCATCTCCGTTCGTTGCGAGCTACGCCTATGCATGGCGCCCACAACACCGGACGATTGTAGCTGGCTCCATAGACGGTTACCTGCGGGCTCCGAAAATATCCAGGCTTCGAACTTGTAACGGATCCAAGCTTGTCTCGCGACAGGAGTCCGCAAGCCGCTGGCCTTTAAGACAGCTTGCCGGGTGGGGAGATCTGTCGCGGAGAAACAAAGCACGCTTCAGGAGAGGTAAAACCTCAGGGGTGTTCGCTTCGTTGCTGCCGTATACATTGCGCATTCGTTCAGACGATAGAGCGCAGATCCTCAGCAGCTGCGGGTTCTTCGGTTGCACTTGGATGTCTCGGACAGACTGGGAAGAGTGAGGGATTCGTAATATGGCACAAGTATCGGAGGTGCAATCACTTATGAGCAGCGTGTTCCTATGTACCCCCAAATGTACCCCCATCCGCGGGTAAAGAGCGCGGCATAGTCTCTGAGAGTGTCCGGCCGTGCTATTTCCGCTAGGACGGGGAGCTTCCGAAGCACTCTGGCCAACTCTCGGTCGCACCGCCCCCCTGCCTCCCGAAGGCGACGATACGGGTGACCGTCTCCAGTTCTCCGCTCCTGATACAGCCAGGCCACGGTCGTTTCTCGGAGGCCACGTGGCAATCTCCTCATTGTTCGTCTCGATGTGACCCGCGAGGAGCTTTCCTGCCATCCGGCGCAAGCTCCCCGAACCAGTAGGCTGCCGTTACACCGCCATCCATAAGGAAATCGCTTCCCGTGATGAAGGCACCATCAGAGCCCATCAGGAGAGCGCCCACCGTCCCAACCTCATCCGGTGTGCCTGCGCGTCCAGCTGCGGAGACTTCGATCATTCGCCGGTAACCGGGGCCACGAGGTCCCTTCAGTTCATCGTTCGCAAGCGGCGTAATGATGATGCCGGGACTGATCGTGTTCACCCTCGCTCCGCGCTTTCCCCAGCGCACCGCCTCGGCCATGACGCGAAGAGCGTTGCCGCGCTTGGAGAGCTGGTATGCGTGAAGAGAATCCTTCACTTGCCCCGCTTGAAGGAATGGTAGCTTGAGAAGCTCTTCGACAGGTGTTGTCGCAAGTTCCGCATTTTGCTCGACACTCAGCGGCGCCAGTCGATGACCGGACTGAGACGCAATGACGACTCCTGAACCGCCTTGCGCGATGACATTGCCGAACTGTTCCAGCACAAGCGCGGTTCCGTACAGATCCACATGCAGGATCGTCTCTGGAGATGCTTGCGACGGCGACACACCTGCCGCATGGATGAGGCCGGTGATGTCTCCGAGCTTCTGTGCGGTTCCTACTAGTGCTTCAACGGATGAACGCGAGGAGACATCGACTGAGCTTGTCGTGACGGTAAAGCCTGCGTCCGTCAGAGTCTTGGCCGCAGCCTCGGCGTTCTCTTGTTTCAGGTCCGCCAACAGCACGTGTTTCCCAGCGGCGATCCGCCTCACGATGGCTTGTCCGATCGAGCCTGCTCCAATCACCACGATTACTTTTGCCATCTTTCACCTCCATCAGATCCCAGTCACTCAGGCGAGTCACAGGTTGACGATCCTGCGTGCAGTTCCTTCACTGTTCCCTCAGCTCCAACCCGATCCGTCGCTCGACAAACTCCGGAGGTCCTCGAGCACACGCTCAGGTTCTTTCTCCAAGGGCTGGTTCTGAGTGTCACGAACTCCATCCAGAGCGCCCTGCGGATCGGCGTCGAGCTGAGCAAAGAGAGCATTCAGATCCTCCTGAGCTGCGCCAGCGATAGCGACCAACTCAAAGGTCTTCCGAAGTGCTTCGTCCGCAGTGAGACTTCGCACGAGGACCTCCGCAAGCTGCCTGCGTGCAATGACACCATCGCTTGAGTTCCCGGCCTTCCGGGTGTCTCCTTGTAGAAAGACGAGTTTGTGCTCGCTGGCCTTGTTGTAGTCGAACCAACCCGGTCTCACGATGGTGTAGGGATAGCCGCCAGTTCGCACAAGTCTTTCGGCGCGGCGCTTCCAGTCATGCGCTTCCGTGGAGCGATTGTAGGAGCCGTCCCGGTTGGTTACGCCGATGACAGTCATGAGCGCTATGCGTGGCTTCTTTCCTCCAAGAGCGCGGAGGGTGTTTCGAACGCCACCATAATCGACAGCTTCCGCGCCGTCTTTACCCCCGCCATCCGAACCATGCGTAAACACGATGGCATCGATGTCTGAAACGGCTTCAACGAGCGTTTGCTGGCTGGTGAGATCCCCGATCTCGACTTGTATCCCGGGCGGAAGGCTGCGGGCGCGTTCCGGATTCCGAACGAGAGCTCGAACGGTATGTCCCTCCCGGATCGCTTCCGCGACCACGAGCTTTCCTATGCTTCCCGTGGCACCAACCACCAGTATGTCGAGACGAGTTCCTGCCATCCGGCCTCCCTGCTTCGAGTTGCTGCGACCAGCTGGAGGGCTCCTGCCCTCCAGCATGTGTCAACGTCCGACGTTTGCCTGCAGGAGCTGCGGATAACGGGCGCCCTGCACCTCGATACCCTTCAGTGCGGTTTCTATGCTCTGCAGATCTTCGGGCGATAGCTGGACCTTTGCCCCACCCAGGTTTTCTTCCAGCCGGTGTAGCTTGGTGGTGCCCGGAATCGGAATGATCCAGGGTTTCTGCGCGAGCAGCCACGCGAGGGCGATCTGGGCGCGAGTCACGCTCTTCGCTTCGGCAAGCTGCCCCAGGAGATCGACCAGCTGCTGATTTGCCTTACGCGCTTCCTCTGCGAAGCGTGGAACGACGTTGCGGAAGTCCTTGCTGTCGAACTTCGTGCTTTCATTGATCGCGCCGGTTAGAAAGCCCTTGCCCAACGGGCTGAACGGAACGAAGCCGATACCAAGTTCTTCGAGTGTCGGCAGAATCTCCTTCTCAGGCTCTCGCCACCACAGCGAATACTCGCTCTGAAGGGCCGCCACTGGCTGCACAGCATGGGCCTTGCGAATGGTCTCGGCACCTGCCTCAGACATCCCAAAGTGCTTTACCTTTCCCTCTGCGATCAGCTCCTTTACCGTCCCGGCCACATCTTCGATGGGCACAGCGGGATCGACACGATGCTGATAGAAGAGGTCGATCGCGTCCGTGTTGAGCCGCTTCAGCGCCGCTTCCGCCACCTCCCGGATGTGTTCTGGTCTGCTGTCCAGCCCGAGATTGACCATGCCTTCCTTGAAGCCGAACTTCGTGGCAAGGACAACCTTGTCCCGGACGGGTGCCAGAGCTTCACCTACCAGCTTCTCGTTCTCAAAGGGACCATAGGCTTCTGCAGTGTCGAAAAAGGTCACGCCGCCGTCGTATGCTGCGCGGATCACCTTTATGGCTTGTTCCTTCTCAGTTGCCGGGCCATAGCCGTAGCTGAGCCCCATGCAGCCAAAACCTAACGCCGACACCTCAAGACCACTCGTGCCAAGAATTCGCTTTTCTATTGTTGTTTCCTCTGTTTCGTTGCCCCGCGCGATGGTGGAGCAATTCCATTTGCGTTGCTAGGTTTGTTTTGGATACGGATTCGAGCTACGCCGGGTTAGGCAGCAGACCGGCCCGCATGGCCGCAATCACGCCCCCATCGATCAGCAGGTCACTTCCGGTGACGAAGCCGGCGTCGGGTCCGAGCAGGTAAGAAGCCGCCACAGCGACTTCGTCGGGTGAAGCCATACGCTTTGCAGGTGAGGCCGCGATCATACCCCGGTACACATCGCCAATCGAAGAGTTCAGCTCGTGCTGTGCCAAAGGGGTCGCAATGATGCCAGGGCTGATGGAGTTCACACGCGCACCGCGCTCTCCCCACTTGATGCTTTCCGCTTGCACGCGAAGGCGATTTGCTTGCTTCGAGACGATGTAGGCAACCATCGAATTTGGAACCTTCTCAGCCCCTAGAAAGGGCAGCTTCAGAAGCTCATCGGCCGGCGTGAACGCCAGGGCGTGTTGCTGTTCTGGTGGCAGAGCGGCCGACATGTGGCCAGCCATGCTTGAGATGATGAGCCCCGCCCCGCCAGGAGCAATGACACGCCGAAACTCCTCGAACACAACGGCACTCCCATACAGGTCTACAGCCAACACGCGTTCCGGTGGGGCCATGTTAGGGGATACGCCTGCCGTGTTGACGACCTGCACGACGCTACCCAGTGCTGAAGCCGCATCCGCCAGCGAACACACCGATTCACGGGAGGAGACATCGACCCGGTGGGTAGATACCGTATAGCTCGCCCCTTCAAGTTCCTTTGCAGCCTTCTCCAGCAGCTCCTGATTGAAGTCCGCCAACAGGATGTGTTTTCCGAAGCCCTGACGGCGAGCGATCGCCATTCCGATACCACCGGCGCCAATGACCACGACGACTTGCTGACTCATCTCTATCTCCTCATGGATGTGAGCCGGTTATTGCCATCGGCTGTCATCTCCACATGTCTAAGTTAGGCTTCCGCCCGTGCATCTGCCATGCGAAGTGCGCCAAACCTCACGCGAATCGCGCCAAACGGGAGGCGCGCCGCTCGGCTCCAAAGGACTAGTTCACAGGGTCGGAACGATGAGCTTCGCGCCAATGGGTGGGTGGCATGCCCTCCCAGGCGCGGAATGCGCGTGTGAAGGAACTGGCATCTTCATATCCGAGAAGGTATGCCGCTTCCGTGAGTTCCAGAACCGAGTTTCGCAAGTAATACCGGGCCATCTGGTGACGAGCATCGTCCAGCACCCGTTGGTAGCTCGAGCCTGATTCCTGCAATCTGCGCTGCAAGGTTCTTGGACTCATGTGCAGATCGCGCGCAATATCTTCGACAATCGGGCGATGCCCAGTTAGCCTCTGCTGAATCGCTCCACGTACCAGTTCGACGAAGCTGTCGTCCGTCTGATCGTGTGTCTTCAAGTCCAAGTCGAATTGTGGCGCGAGCATGTCGAGGAGTTCGGCGTTTCTGGTGACGAAGGGCAGCTTTGCATCTTCCCCACGGAAGATCATCGCGTTACGCGAAGCACCGCAAAGAACAGGACAACCGAAGTGTCGCTCAAGGGTTTTGACGTGGGAACGTGCCTGAACAAACTCGACGCGGACCGGGCAGATATTCTTGCCGCTGCCTTGGCGTGCAATGGTTTGCACCCAGGCAAAGCAGTGCTCCACGAGCACAGGCGGTTCCACATCAACTGCGAGGGACCAGCGGAAGCGGATGCTCCACTCGTCCTCTTCCAACTCGTGCAGGATCTCCTCTGGCGCAGAAAGGCGCTTGTACCGGGCCATATGCGCAATCGCTGCGCCGAAGCTCTCTGTCGACAACGCAGCGATCCCCATAGGATGAAAGCGCTCAATTTTTGTTTCGGTGGCCAGCTTTAGCCCGATCGAGGCGTCTTTGCTGACGTGACCGATGGCTCCCCAGAGCGCGAAAAGCTCCTCTGTAGACACAAGGATGCGCGTCTGCCGGAACAGATCTTGTGGGAGCCCGGCTCTGCGGAGGACCGCGGAAATGGGCACACCCGAGTCTTCCAAGCGTGTTGCGAGCCCTCCCGGGACCCGAAAGTGTTTCACCATAGCCTTACGCAGCCTTCAGGGAGGCCATGTCGATTGAAAAGCGGTACTTCACGTCGCCTCTCAAGAGACGCTCATAAGCCTCGTTGACTTGTTGGATGGCAATAACCTCAACATCGGAGGTGATGCTGTGTTTGCCGCAGAAATCGAGCATCTCCTGGGTCTCAGCAATGCCCCCGATCGGCGACCCTGACACGCTGCGCCGACCGAAGATGAGGCCGAACGAACTGAGGGGCAAAGGCTTCTCCGGCGCCCCAACGAGCGTCATGTTGCCATCTCGCGCTAACAGGTTGATGTATGCGTTTATGTCATGCCCCGCTGAGACACAATCGAGGATGAAGTCGAACGTTCCCGCATGTTTCTGCATCTCGTCTGAGTTTCTGGAAATGACGACTTCATCTGATCCGAGCCGTCGCGCATCCTCCACCTTGGTCGGAGAGGTTGTGAACACCACGGTGTGGGCGCCCAGGGCGCGTGCGAACTTCACCCCCATATGGCCGAGACCACCCAATCCAACGATCCCCACCTTCTTGCCTGCAGTCACTTCCCAGTGACGAAGCGGAGAGTACGTGGTGATACCCGCGCAGAGCAACGGCGCGGTGGCCGCGAGGTCGAGGTTCGAAGGGATTTGTAGAACGAACCTTTCGTCCACAACGATGCTTCGGAGTAACCGCCATATGTCACACCTCCTGTGTGCTTGTCCTGACCGGCATACGTCCAGACCTGATTGGGACAAAACTGCTCAAGTCCGGCCATGCAAGACGGGCATGTGCCACCGAGTCAACTAGGCAGCCTACACCGGCAAGATCGCCTTACTTGAATCTGGAAACTGCAGACCCAACCTTGGTAACGCGCTCGACAATCTCTTAACCGGGAACGCACGGGTACACAGTTTGGATGACACTGCTCCACTCGTTACGCGCAGTGTGCAGGTCCGAGTGACACACACCGCAGTCCAGAACCTCGATTTGCACGTCGCGCTCGGTAGGCTCGCGCCGGGGGATCGTGGTTGGTGCGAGAGGCGAACTTGCGGTCGCGGCTGAGTATGCTTTCGTGTTTTGCATACCTCTTAGGCTAGGAGCCCGCGGGCGAGCAGGCCATGCGAAGTGCGCCAAACGCTTCGCAAAGGATGCCGTTTTCTGCTCATATCTAAGACCTGGATTTGCTCTTGGTGAAGACGAGGAAGGTCACGTTGTCCCAGGAGTTGTGAATCCCAATCGCAAGCAACAGCAACATGCCACTCGCGAGAACGAAAAGACTCTCCCGCGTGAAGTTCCTCATCATTGCAGCGGCAATCAAGACGCATACGTACGAGAGGAACGGAAGGACGGACCGGAACAGCCAGTCTTCGGCTACGGGCTTGTAGGACTTCTGGATCCTCATGCTCCAGGCGACTCTTAGGGTGTACACCAGACCAGCCAGTCCAAACATTCCCACTACGAAGCCCAATGCGATGATTCCATGCCAGGGCATGGCGAGTACCGCGGCCGTCGTGAGTACAGCCCCAAAGTGAAGGATGGTGGGTGTCGCAAAGACATGCCCTGCTTCTAATTCTTTTGCCTCCATTGGAAGGTCTGCGATGAGCGCCATAGCGACAAATTGCAGACCTGTCAAAGCGCCGGCCGCTGAGCCAACAATGACGTAGAAATTTTGCCAAGCAGAGAGTTCTCCGAAATTCACCATGGCCTAGTTCGAAAGTATAGCTTCGGCCCGAAAGACGGTGATGCTCTGCATTCGGGTTAAAAGCCGGCATCAATAAATGGCTTGATGCACCGGCCATGTTCCAAACGGGCGATCGTCTGTCGGGCCTAACGACATCGCCAGTGTCCTCGTGAGAGCTGGGTGTCGCATACTCGCGCAAACGGTGCCCGCGCGGCATGCAGGCGGTCCTGAGGCGCACCTTGGAACTCTATGAACCCGTCTCCCGTTCCTCCCAGGCGACGCGACGGGCTTTGCCGCAGCCTTCTTTCTCTTGAAGTGGAGCTGAATCTGTTCATGCCCACGGGGGCGCTGTTCTCGCCATAGCTCCAGCAAGAGTGGCGGCATCGCCCAAAGAACGGCTTTCGTGCGGTGAACCTTCCCGTGGCAGCCTGGACATAGCGACAGTATCAGGCTCAACACGGATTCCCCCGGCACACGATGATGGAACGCTTGTCACGGCCTGAGGCATCGTTAGCCCGGCAACGGTGGCCCTCACCTTCCAGAACTGCTTCGCGCAGTCCTCGGAAGTACTCTTCGTCTTGCCGCTTAGCGGGTAGCAGGTTGAGCACAGATGAAGCGCGAGCACCTTCGCATTCTCGGAAGGGCAGTGCATCATCCGTTTGGAATTCGCCTCCACTTCTCCCCTGCAGCATAGCGATAAAGGGTCTGGCGCCTGATGCCCAGTCCGGCTGTGATTAAATTCCCGCGGCTCTAGCTGTCTGAAGCATTTTCTACCTCGGCGCGTTCGCCTGGCGCGCCCTCCGCAGCACGGCGCACGCGCCAAGCCTGCCACATGTGACGCCTCTCGTGAGCGGCAATAATGTGAAGTCCGGTGGCCAAGCTAAACCGGATGCCGGGTACAAGCGGATTCGGGAATCGGATCGCCGCAAGGTCCAGGTCGGCATTAGTACGAAGGTAGTCCCGTACTTCTTCGTGTGATGTGAGGAAGCGGGCGAACGCATCAGCGAGCGAAGGTGACGTGCCAGGCCTAACGTTCCGCGGCGCCTTCATCTTGAAGGGGTGTCTTGACGGGCGGTTCCATCTTTGTCGCAAACCAATGGCCCAAGAATCCTATAGGCCCGGCACCGCGCTCGAAGCGCAGGCCTCGATGGCCCGGCTGACTCGGTTCTACACCTGTCCAGGCACTTGCTCCCGTGGGATTCAACTGTTGTCAAAAGGCCGATGCACGTTTCCAGTGTCCTCAATGGTCGGAACGAGCATTGGCAATCTGGCACCGATCTAGGAGTTTTACTGACGAGAGGGCGTTTCTCGCTAATTGTGATTTTCCGTGATGCGGAGAGTGTCAATCAGAGCAGCAAGGGCTGCTGGCTGATTTCTGCGGCTCGGGTAATTCAGGAAATATCCAGGAAACGAAGGGCACCAGTCTTGCAACACTTGCACCAGTCGCTTTTTATTGAGCAGGACCGAAAGATTGTCCTCCATCGACGTTCCGATTCCGATGCCTTCCAAGACGGCTTGGATCACCAAGTCCGGGTCGTCGAACGAAGCCGGTCCTTGGGGATTTACGGTGACAGCTTTTCGGCCCTTCTCGAACTCCCACCTATACATTCCATTCGTGAACCTGAAACCGATGCAAGAGTGGTCCTTTAAGTCCTGCGGGTGCTTCGGTATTGGATTATCTGCAAAGTAAGCTGGTGAACCGACGACAGCTAGACGCATCTCTCGGGTAACACGAACAGCGATCATGTCGCGCTGGATGTACTCGCCTAATTGCACACCTGCGTCATATTCACCTGCCACAAGGTCAGTCGGGTCGTTGGAAGATGTGACTTCCAAAACAATCTCTGGGTAAGCGCGAGCGAAAGCGGCGAGCTTTGGCATCAACACCATCTCCGCTGCCGACCTCGGAATGATGAGCCTGATTCGCCCAGCGGGGCGCTCGCGGAGGTTCATGGTTTCTGAGACGGCGCGGCTGATTTTCTCCAGGGCTGGAGCGAGTTCCTGCAGAAGAGCAGCACCGGCAGCGGTGGGGGAAACGCTCCGTGTCGTGCGCGCTAGCAACTGCACGCCCATTCGCTTCTCAAGGCCGCGTATGGAATGGCTGAGCGCTGACTGGGATACACCTAACCTGATCGCGGCTCGGGTAAAGCTGCGTTCTTCCGCAACCATTGCAAACGCGGAGAGTTCTGCTAAATTGTTGCGCTCCATTAATGAATGCTACTCATCTTGGTTTCCCATCACAAGCTAAACCCAAGGGCAATGCAAGCCATCTTATCTTTTATAGCGCAGAGCTCTACGTTTCTGAAATCGCGAAGACGGCTTTACGCATAGGAGTTGAGCATGAACATCAATCGAGCAGGCACGCAGGCATCGAGCATTTGGCCTGAAGAATACTTCACCGGTATTGTCCGTGTGGATATGCACTTCAAGGCGACGGAGCCGGGCCGCAGTTCGGCAGGCAGTGTGACGTTCGAGCCCGGTGCGCGCACGGCCTGGCACACGCATCCGCTTGGACAGGCCACCCTCATCACTTCGGGTGCAGGATGGGTCCAACGGGAAGGCGAACCCATCGAAGAGGTCCGTCCCGGCGATACCGTATGGTTTGCGGCCGGGGAGAAGCATTGGCATGGGGCGACTCCTACAAGTGGTATGAGCCATATTGCCGTTGCGGAATCGCTCGATGGCAAGGTTGCCGTCTGGCTGGAGAAGGTTACGGACGAACATTACGCACGCTAGATCACTCAGCAACAAAAAGGCAAACGGAGACACTTATGGCAACAGACAATCACTTTCGCTCCTCGCTCAGCCCCGTAGACGTACAGGCCGTTTCACCCGCCTTCGCCAGCTACACCAAAACTGCCATCGTGGACGGCGTGTGGAATCGGCCTGACCTGTCCGCCCGTGACCGCAGCATCGTCACGGCGGCCACGCTGATCGCCCGGATTCAGACCATCAACATGCAGCACTACTTCACGAAAGCCTTGGACTGCGGCGTTACCGCTGCGGAGCTATCGGAGATCATCACGCATCTCGCCTTTTATTCTGGTTGGTCAAACGCTTTCGCTGCTGTCGATGTGTTGCAGGGAATCTTTGCGGAGCGTGGCATCGGTTCTGATCAGCTGCCCGCAGCATTACCGGAACTTCTGCCCCTCAATGAAGAAGCTGAAGCGAAGCGAGCGACAACAGTACAGGCGAACTTTGGCGAAACGTCGCAGGGTGTCGTCGATAACACGACCGATCTTCTCTTCCGTGATCTTTGGCTGCGACCCGCTCTCGCTCCACGCGACCGAAGCCTCGTCACCGTTGCCGCGCTGATCGCGGCGGGACAGGTTGCGCAGATTCCGTATCACCTCAACCGAGCGTTGGATAACGGCTTGACGCGTGAGCAGGCGTCGGAAGTGCTGACTCACATGGCGTTTTACTCCGGCTGGCCAACAGTCTTTTCGGCGCTGCCGGTCTTCAAAGAAGTCTTTGCCGGACGCAACAAGTAGGTCGCGGTCTTACCGCACGGGAGGATGTAATGGAAACACGAAAGCTTGGAAATAGCGGTTTAGAGGTTTCGGCGCTCGGCCTAGGCTGCATGGGCATGAGCTGGTCGTATGGCGCGGCGAAGGACAAAGCGGAGATGATTTCGCTCATCCATGCGGCTGTGGATAGAGGAATAACATTCTTCGACACGGCTGAGGTTTATGGGCCGGAGACGAATGAGACGCTACTCGGTGAGGCACTCGCTCCCTATAAAGGCAAGGTTGTCATCGCGACGAAGTTCGGCTGGGAAGCCAATCCAGAACAGGACGGCAAGTGGAGTGCGCTGAACAGCAGGCCGGAACATATTAAGACAGTGGTTGAAGGATCATTGAAGCGGCTGAAGGTAGACGCCATCGACCTCTATTACCAGCATCGTGTTGACCTAAACGTGCCGATCGAAGAAACGGCCGGCGCAGTGAAGGATCTGATTGCTGCAGGTAAAGTAAAGCATTTTGGAATGTCGGAGGCGAAAGCCGAGACCATCCGCAAAGCGCATGCAGTGCAACCCGTCGCCGCGCTCCAAAGCGAATACTCGCTCTTCTATCGCGACCCGGAAGAAAGTATCATCGCGACGCTGGAGGAGCTGGGCATCGGCTTTGTACCGTTTAGCCCGTTGGGCAAGGGCTTTCTGACAGGGAAAATTGATGCCGATACCAAATTCGGGAGCGATGACTTCCGCAGCTCGGTACCGCGCTTCAGTCAAGAGAACATTCAGGCGAACCTTGCCCTCGTCGATGTAATCAAGGTCTTCGCCGCGAATAAGAAGGCCACACCTGCACAGATCGCCCTTGCCTGGCTACTTACGAAGAAGCCCTGGATCGTACCGATTCCCGGAACAACCAAGCTGCAGCGTCTCGAAGAGAACCTTCTCGGAGCGGAAGTGAAGCTGAGCCAGTCCGATGTGCAATCGCTCGAAGAGGCCTCCTCCAAAGTTAAGATCGAGGGCGCCCGTTATCCCAAGGTGCACGAACAGCTTGTTGGCCGCTAGACCGAGGAGACTCCAAATGAAAGCAGTCCATAACGGAAAGATGTCGGCGCTCGTTATCGCCGCCATTCTAACGACCGCGTGCTTGGCTAAAGAAAAAACAATCAGAGCCGTCACTGATCGCGAACGGCTCATCGGAACGTGGCATCTCCTCAGCATTGACTCGCCCACCACGGATGGCCGACCCCAACCGCCTCTCCCAATGGGATTGCTCATCTTCACAGCCGATGGCCACGAAGCAGTACAGCTGATGTACCCGAAGGAGGCAAGCACGCTCAACAATAGATTTGTCCACGACGGGTATGAGGCTTCGTTCGGCTCTTTCGAGGTGGATGAAGCCAAACACCTGCTGCGATATCATCCCATCGCGTCAGCCACGCGTGACGCATTTGTTGGAAAAGACGAACTCTTGCGCCCGACCTTCCCTGACAAGAAACATCTCGTCATGCGGCCCGCCGATCCTGACCAACACTGGTCGGTGACCTGGGAGAGGTATTAGTTGTGCCTCTTAACAGGCGAGCCACACCTCTGTTGGTCCTCGAAAGTCGGCTTGTCGTCATCGATACCGTTCTCGACTGGCCCTAACAGGCCAATGCACTCATCCACGTCAACTCGCGAATGGGAAGTGCGCATTATCACCGAAGGACTGGAGTGATCTCAGCGCACGCGAGCGGTGTAGCAGGTGGAGCTTTGGATTACTCCGCTTCGGTGCTCTTCTTCATCTAGGCTAGCTTCCGCCCGGCTTGACCAGCTTTGGCCCACGAGGATGCAGATGGATTCGTCGACAGTAAAGCGCACCTCGCCCGTGGTGCCCGAGGCATCGGTGCGGCCCATGAGCAGGAGTATAGGAGAAAAAGGCGAAGATACAAGCGCCGTCGGTGGATAGCAACTTGCGCCTTATCTGGCGAGAACGGGCAGATATTGCTCGGTCTGTCCCACATATCCGCAAACCGAGCCTCAAACTGCCTCGCGAGCACCGGGTCCATCACGTAACGGCGACCGTTGTCCTGCCGCTTCAGCCCGGTCGGAGACCAGTTCGTTTGCCCATCCCGTGCGTAGTAAAGTGCCGTCAGCGGCGTAGCTCTCGAGGCCTATCAGGTCTCTCGAGGCTTTCACCTTTACCTGGACGCCGGCTCGAGGAGGATCTCAGTGGTCGATAGCCCATGCTCCCTTTCCTGCTCGTATGGAACCCTGTCCCGATACACTCGCACCCGAACACCGCGGCGGGCAAACCGGCCCAGCTCTTCGGCCGCTTCCCTGGCAGTGAAGCTGTACATCGCGACATCGATCGAAACCTTTGCGCGTTGCAACATCCCCATCTCGCTTCGTTCGAGATTCCAGGCAGGCGAGTACGCAAGCAGCGGAACTGTGTCAGCTGCACTTCGCAAGGTAGCGGTCTGAGCCGTTCCTGAGGTCGTGTGTCCAGCAGAAGCGAGCAGCCAGAGGCACAACACGCACGTCCGGGCGTAAGCGCCGGAACTCACCCTGGCGCCGCTAATGTGCGCCGCCATGCCGCATCTGAATGATGAACTCGAGGAACTCCTGGTTATGTCAGCACCGTGCACAGAAATGCCCATACCTCTCAGCGAGCTGTGCTCCGGGGTATGGGCTAGTCCTCTCTACGTCGTGCTTCTACGGATACGTGACCACGTCGCTTGGGCCGGGGTTGCTCAAGTTCACGGTAGCGCCAACGCCATTGATCACATGCGTGATCTGGCCGCTTCCGGACAGGAACACTGTAACGGCATCATTGACCTGAATGCCAGTGTGATCCGGGACCGATATAGCGTTGTCCTCGACGATGTTTACGCCGAGTTCGAAGAAGGAGGAGATTTCCAATCCGTACGCCTGGTGCGTTCCCACGGGGCTGGTAACAACGTAGGATGGGAATCCATTCGCGGCTCCATCCACCCAGGCGCTCTGGCTCGGCGGATCGTAGGGTAGCTCGCTCTGGTAGAAGATCGTTTCGCCGGCGTTTCCGTTCCAAAGCACCTGTTCTTTCTGGAAGTGCTCCACGGCAAGGCCGAGCGCCGTTACCCGATTCCCATTCACAACTACACCGTGAGCCGCAGTGTTCAGCGTCCAGCCCACTCCTGTGCCGTGGTCCGCGCGCCAAGCCCAAACATCGTCGAGGATCACATCAGCGCTGTCGACCTCCAGGCTGGTCGTGGCCGATCCCGCTGTGGCGCCCCCGATCCGGAAGAACACATCGTTGATTGACGACGGGGCGCTGACATGGGGGAAGAAGCCGCCAAGGGGCAGCGGCAGATCAAAGAGGCCGACGCCCATCTTCAGCAGCACCGGCGAGTTGACCGGACCCGCGTCGATGATCAAGCCCGCAATCTGAATCCCGTCCACATCGAGGACGTCCATCGCTTCCTTACCGGTCTGCGGAACCAGCGTTGCCATCCCGAGGCCAAGCACCACGGTATCCGGGTAGAGCACCTGGATCGGCTCCTTCAGGCTGTACACGCCCGGGGTCAGGATGAGGCTCTTGCCAAACAAGAGCGCCAGGTTTATCTCCTTAACCGGTGTGGAGGGCTGGGCGATAAAGAACCGGCTGAGCGGCAGGCTGTGTCCCGGTTGATTGGTTCCGCTGGTCCATGTCGGCCCAACGGACTTGCGCTGCACTGAGGGTACGAAAACGTTGTAGTTGCCCTTGCTGTTCATGTACAGGAAGGGCTTTTCGCGGCTGACCGGCGTGCTGGCCAGAGTTGTGTACGGGCTCGGGCCGCCCGGGTCGCCGGAGTTCGGCGCAAAGCTCTGCGCAGGGGCCCCGGGATCACCGGAGAACACCTGGTTCCAGACACCGTTCGACCATCCATCCAGAATGGTGTTGCGGACAAAGAACTGCTGCTGAGATCCGTTGATCACGGTACCGCCCTGGAACTGGGAGTCCGCGATGAACCCACCACTGGCGTAGTCCGGGGCGCCATTGCAGTAGTCCATCAGCGAAACGCGGCCGTTCACGTTGACGCGCCGCAGCGGGGCACCCTGCGACACCGCCCAGAACTCCGTGTTGGCTGGGCATCCTGTCTGGCCTGTAACGTTGATGGTCAGGTTGGAGAGCGAGCGCCCAGAAGTTATCCAGTGCGATGCAATTGTAAGGGGCTAAGCATTGGTTGTAGACGTTAATGGATGGCAAGTGGAATGGGTCTGCCTTCATTGTTGTGGAACGCGGATTGCTAGGCATCACCTCTGACAAACGCCGTTGCCGTCAGTAACGCCCAATGGTCGGCTATCCGGAAGGTAGGTGAAACCACACGCTCAAGTGGGGCAAATAACCAATGCGTCTTTCAAGTCTTTCTCTCTGGTTGGGAACGCGCATTGGCCTGGTCTCAACGGTTGAGGACTCTTAGTCTGATGGCTTCCGAGAAGCCGGCATATCGGTACCAACGCTTTTTGTTGTCATTCGCAAAGGAAGATCCGCCTTTCGGACCACAAATCCGCTCCAGGCGAGCCACCCCACGATCAAGCCACTGGCGGCAGCCTCCGGCCCAACATACGCACCCCCTCGCCGCCCTCCAGAAACACCCCCCAGGAAGCCTCCTTCCCAAGCACCTCTTCAATCTCCGCATCGCACAAAACCATGCAAGCTGTCGACAGGGCATCCGACTCCGCCCCGCTATCAGCCACCGCCCACGCACGCTCCTGCCGCAGCGCAGCCTGACCCGTGCGCGGATCAACAATGTGATTACCCTTAACGGCCAGCCCCGACCCGCTCAGCGCGGCCAGCGTCAACCCAAGCTCCCGCCGCGCCTCCCCTTCGCCAACCCCGCACGTCCACCCCGCAGCGCCCGACGGCGGCTCACCCGCGACAATACTGCTGCCCCCCGCAACCACTAAGAACGCTGCGCAACCCCAGGTCCGCGAAAGCTCCGCCACGCGATCCAGCGCGAACCCTTTCCCAATCGCGCCCAAATCCATCTGCAGCACCCCGCCATCGCATCGAATCGCAGACTCCCGCGGCAACAGCGTCCAACGCGCCACCTGCACCCGGACCGCCATCGGCGTAGCCGAGAAAGCGCCCCCCGTCGCCTTCTCCATCCGGTCCGCAATCTCAAGACACGCATAGACCGGCTCACTCAGCCGCATCATCTCCCCTCGGCCCCAGCGAAGCCATTCGCGCAACCTCGCTGTTCGTCCTGAAGCGGCTCAGTTGCGACTCCAGCCGATCCACAAGGTCAAACGCCGCCTGCGCAAGCTGCGCCGCATACCCTCGATCTTCATCAACCACGCGCACCTCGAAGTACGTGGCCATAGCATGATGCCAAAACGTATGGACCTCAGCCATGCAGGCTACCTCGGCCTCCGCGACCACAAGAGAACCATCACACCTGGTCGCAGCCCGAAAAACTCCGCACGAAGGCCACGCGCCTCTCCATCGAACGCCTCAGCCGTCGTCGTCACATAAAAATCAGCGCTCGCCACCTTCTGCGTCGGCTGCCAGAACCCAGTCTCCGGATACCGCCGCAAGTACCACGGCAGCGGCCACGCATCTCTGGCAATCACCGCGATCCGCGGTGCCGTGAGCCCATTCTCCGCGGCCAGCCGATCGATCGCCGGTGCCAGACCCAACAGGTCTTCCGACGTATGCGCATAGGCGTACGGGTTCTCCTCCCCCGCCGGATCCGTAAACACCAGCCGTCGCGTGTCATGCGCAATCAAAACAGTAGCCCCGCAAACCAGCGCCACACCAACACCAACCGCGGACGTGGACTTCTTCAAACTTTCCCTAAGCCCATGCCACAATTCGTCGACACCAAGCCCCGCCAGCAACACCAGCGGCAACCAGAAGTTCAGCGCAAGCCATGGGGTCTTGTAAGGAATTACGCTGTAGATCAAGCCAATCGCAACCGCATACGCCACAAGAAATCCGCAGGCCGAACCTGCGCGCTGCCTCACCGTCCGCCAAACTCCCAGGCATGCCAGCGCACAAACCATCGCTCCCGATCCATTCTCCGCGACCAGCCGCGCGTAGTACCCAAACGGCTTCTCATGTCCAGCCCCATGCGCCCGCGCAAAGTATGCCGGCCCCACACGCGTGAACGCCGCAAGCACGCTCCACTCACGCCCCAACCACGTAAACAGCGCCAGGCTAAGCGCTAGAAAAATCCCGGCAGCAATGGCGATCCATCTCAGCCGCAAACCGCTAGGTGCGCTGCGCCGCGTCCACCAAACCCACAACGCACCCACCGCCAACGCCGCAAACTGAATCGCGGCCGTCTCCTTGCACGCCACCATCACCGCCGCACAAGCCCCAACAACCGCAGCGTTCCCCAAACCTCCGCGCTGCCACAGCCGCCATCCACTCAGCATCAGCCCAAACGTCGTACACACAAACAGCGACTCGTGAATGAAGTATCTATCGTAGTAAACCGGGAGCGAACTCGCAGCCATCAGCACCGCCCCCACCAGACACGGCACCAACCCAAAACACTCCACCCCCGCCCCAAACAGCATCACCGTCAGCGTCCCCGCCAGCACATTCGTCAGCCGCAACTCCGCTTCCGTCAACTCAGCGAAACTCTTCGCCCCCTGCACCCTCACCAGCGGCCAAGCCACTGCGGCCAGCACCGGCCCATGCCTATCTCCGGCATCGTAGGGGAAGCTCCGCCCCGCCAGCACTTCACCGACAATGTAAGCATTCACCGCTTCATCGGTATGCATCGGCTTTGTGCCCAACTGCGGTAACCGCAATGCCAACCCCAGCAGCGAAACCACCACAAACGCCGCCCACTGCATCACCTTCCGAGACCGAGGCACCGTCACAACCGCCGCCCCGCCCGAAGCCGCTTTACGCAGGCTTGCCCCACACTTCAACCTCGATATAGTGATTCAGCTTGTTCGATGTATTCCCATTGCTATAAATGCGCACGTAGCGCCCCTTCGCGGCCTTCGCATCGATCAGCTTGCCTTGGTACGTCTCTACGTAGTTCAGGTCTTTCCCCATGCCCTGCCCCAGTTCGTTATGCAGGTCGTTGTTGAAGATCGTGCTCACGCCGTTGCGGAAGTTCGCGTCATCAGACACCTGCACCACCACGTCCCGATACACCCGCGCCTGCGAGTGGAAGTGCCACAGCAACACCGCGTAGACGTTCGCGGGCTTCGCCAGGTCGATCTGCAGCCACTGCTTACCCGGCCCCAACTCTACCCACGATCCCTCATCGCCGGCCTTGTCGCCGTCAACTGCCATATCCAGCGTCCCGGTATTCGGATTGCTGTCGCTCGACGTCACCTTCTTGTGCAATGCAAGATTGATCGTCCCTGCAGGCACCATGAAGTCCGGCCGCTTCCCACGGATGGGCGGCTCCAGATTCGGCACAGCCATCGGCACCGGCGTCCCCACAAACAGCGGCGGCGGCAGCTTCGTCTTAAGCGGCACCTGAGTCTGCGCCAGTGCGGCAGAGGACACAACCAACATCGTCAACGCGATCCCATGTTTCATTATCTTCATCCTGTACTTAGGCCTTCACTTCTTCGGGTGTGATGTTGATTTTCTTCTGCGCCGCAACGGCCTCATTCGCCTTGTGGATCACATACTCGCTCGTGAACGCTTCATCCGCCGGGCAGTTCAACTTGCCAGTCCCGCGCACCGCCGAGAAAAAGTTCTCCAAATGTGGCTGGTGCGGTGGCTTGTTGAAGAACACCGGAATGTCATACTCCGCCAGTTGCGCGGTCTCGCGCACATCTACCTTCACAGCATCTGTCGTGGGCTGCTTCAGGTGCACGTACCCCTTCTCCGTAAGATCATCCCACGACACACCCGTTGCTCGCGCCTCGCGATAGATCGCGCAAACGGAAGGGTCTTCCGACATTTTAATCGTTCCATCATCGCCGCTAAACGTCTCGTAGTATCCACCACCCGCACTCGTCGTCGTCTGCACCTGGTAGAACGCCCGAGCCATGCCAGTCGCCAGCGGATATTCGTAGATCACCATCGCGTTGTCGTACCAGTCGTGGTTCTTGTAGTAGTCGAGGCCGCCGCTGGCCATCACCGAACTCGGCGTCCCCATCCACCAGTTGAAGATGTCGATCTGGTGCGCGCCCAGGTCCGACAGCGGACCGCCGCCGAGCCCCTTGTACCAGCGCCAGTTGCGGAACTGGTGCATGTCCTTATATCCATACTGAGTCAGCAGCGCCTGCGGCATCTCGTACTTCTTGGGCCACCCAAAGTCTTCCTTCACCGCACGATTCCACTGCCCCTGGGCCGCGGTCAGGCGCCCGCAGAACTTTGCCTCACCCAGCAACCGGTTCCGCGTAAACAGGTACCGCGGATTGCTCCGGCGCTGATGCCCGATCTGCAGCAGCTTGCCCGTGGAGCGCATCGTCTGCACCATGGACCGCGCACCCTCGATCGTATTGCTCATCATCTTCTCGCAATACACATCGATCCCCGCCTTAAGGCATGCGTTCGTCATCGGCGCGTGGGTAAAGTCGGGGGTCGCGATCACCACGGCCTGCAGATCTTTCTCCTTCGCCAGCAGTTCCTCGTAGTTCTCGTACCCATGCACTTCATTGCCGAGCTTCGACAAGTAGCGCATGCCTTCGCCGCGGTGATACTCCCAGATATCGCAAAGCGCGACCACCTTGATATCCGGGATGTTGAGCATCGACTCCAGCAGCACTTTGCCTTCTTCGCCATACCCGATCAGCGCCACGTGCAGCATGTTCTGCGACGAAGGTTTCGCAGCCGTGGCTCCGGGCGTCTTGCCAGACTTGCACGAGTTCAGCAGCAGCCCGGCACCCGCAACCGCGCTCGCGTTGATGAAGTCGCGACGATTCAAGAGCCGCTTCAGGAAAGGCTTCACCATTTCCTCAGCACCGCAAAACGGTTGTGTGCAACCAGCACAAACGCGCCTGCCAACAGCCCCATGTGAATTCCAAGGTATGCCACGCCGTCAGGCTGGTCGATCAGGACAAGCCCCGCCGTCAAAGCCAGGTACAGCACCGCCTGGACCATCAGCGACAACCGCGTTCCCAGGCCGATCAGAAGCATTACACCGCTGACGATCAGCAGCGGCCCCAGCACTTTATCGAAAGCCGTCAGCATGACCTTCGCCAGCAGCGGCTCATGCGCGAACTTGTCCATCAAACCCTTCGGCACGCCCGCATAGTTCGCCCACGCATACGACTTCACATTGACGTTCGTCATGACGCCGCTCGCGTCCGCCTGCCCAGTCGCAGGATCGATCAGCGGCATCGCCACAGAATGGTACGCGCCGAACTTCTGTATTCCCGCCAGCAGGGCACGAAGGCCCAGCCATCCACGCAAGACCAGGAACGCCATAGCAAAATCCCAGCGCCGCTCCGGCCCCACGCTCTCTTTCGTCCCAAAAGGTTCGGTCATTGACTCCCTACCACGCCTCTAGCTCATCTTCCACGGCCCGCGATATTCGCGTGTCATCAGCTTACTGGCTTCCGCGTCGCCAACAATCTTCTCGGTCTGCACGTCCCAGCGAATCTTGCGTTTGGTCTGCATCGCAATCCAGCAAAGGTGCCCAGGAATCGCCGAGTGATGGCCTATCTCAACCGGCGTAACCGTCCGCTGCCGCGACTTGATGCAGTCCAGGAAGTTTTGCTGGTGACTCGCCGACGTATATAGCTTGATCTTGCGGTCCTCGTGAGGCAGGTACTTGCCAACCTTCCAGGCCGGATTTGAGGCGTCGAACTTACCGCGATCCACCCAAACCCATCCCTTGGTGCCAATCCACTTCACGCCCGTCTTGATGTCTGGATAGTCGCCTCCGATCGTCATCGTAATGCCGCGCGGATACTTCAGCTCGAATCTGTACTTCGGCGCCGAGTTCCACACCGCAGTGCGCGGTGGCAACTCGCCGCTACCCTCCACCTCCGACGGCCCGGACTCATCAAACCCCAGTCCCCAGTGAGCGATGTCGCAGTGATGGCCAATCCAGTCCAGCAACTGTCCGCCGCCGGTGTTGTAGTTCCACCGCCACGTCTTGTGTGAGCGCACCCGCATGTAGGGCTCCATTTTCGATGGTCCCACCCACATCTCGTAATCCAGCTCCGGCGGCGGAGCGGTCACCAGCAGGTCCCACTCCTTCGAGTTCGGAAGGATGGTCTCAAAACTCTTTTCAGGCAGGCTCTTGGCCGCGAATTCGGCATAGGTTGCAGGCTTCAGCTTGTCAAAGTCGGGGTTGCCGCCCGGCAGCCCGATCTCCACGTGCGTCACGTCGCCGATCATTCCATTGCGGACAATCTCCGCCGCTTTGTGAAACATCGGCACCGACCGCTGCCACGATCCCATCTGCCAGATAATGCCGTTATCCTTCACGGCCCGCACGATCGACTGCTGCTCGGAGATGGTGTGGCCAAGCGGCTTCTCCCCATAGATGTCTTTCCCGCGGCGCGCCGCTTCGGTAGCAATAATCTCGTGCCAATGGTCCGGCACCGCGATCATCACGGCATCGATATCGGGCCGCGCCAGCAGCTCACGATAGTCGTGATAGCCCTTGCAATCCTCATTCCCGTAGCGGTCGTTGATCATCTTGATGGCCGCCGCCCGGTGCTTCTCATCGATGTCGCACACCGCGACCACTTGGCAATCCTCCAGTTCGAGGAACGCCTTCGTATTTGCCGGCCCCTGCCATCCCATCCCGATCACGCCAAGGTTGATCCGGTTGTTAGCCGATCCGCCCGGCGTCTGCGCAAAAGCCGGGGCGAACGCCGGCAGCATAGCCGCCGCGCCCGCGGATTTCAAAAAGTTGCGGCGGTTCATTGCCGAGAGTGTTAGATCAGAAGTAAGTCGTCGAGCCATGATGTTTGGTCGTACTCCATTCGTCAGGTGGCAATACCTTGCAAAACCGTTACTGAATATCCCGTATCCAGATGTTGCGAAAGCTCAGCGGCAGACTCGCATCTCCATGCGCCTGCAGCTTGATTGGAGCCATGTCATACGGCTTGTACGAAGGCGAGCCCGCATACAGCGTCTGCCCCTTCAGCGCGAAATGGTTCTGCACCAGCACGCCGTTGAACAGCACCGTCACATACGCCGGGGACTTCAACGTCCCATCCGCCGCAAACACCGGCGCCGTCCACACCACGTCATACGTCTGCCACTCACCCGGCTTACGATTCGGGTTCACCAGCGGCGCACTCTGCTTGTAAATGCTACCCGCCTGCCCATTCACATAAGTCTTGTTGATGTACGAGTCCAGCACCTGCAGCTCATACCCATCATCGCCCGGCCCGGTCGACGCCAGAAACACGCCGCTGTTCCCGCGCGCCTGGTCCGAGCCCGTAATCTCCGCCGGAATTTTCCACTCCACATGCAACTGGTAGTTCTTGAACTTCCGCTTCGTCTCGATGTTCCCCACACCCTTGGCCTTGTTTACGACCATAATGCCGTCCTGCACAAACCACTTCGCCGGCGTATGGTCCTGCGCCGAAACCCACTCATCCAGCGTCCGTCCATCAAACAGCACAACCGCATCCGATGGCGGCTGTCCCACCACGGCAGCTGGTGTCACCACCTTGGGCTCCGGCGAAAATACTTCCGTATCGTGAGGATTCGGCTTCGGCACCGCACCAGTCGCTGCGGGCTGCTGCGCACAAACCAGACCGCTCATCGCGGCCAATATAGCTACTGCCAGAACTCCAGACGTCCTCAACCCAACAACCTCCATACGTACCCTCAAACCCACCAGGCGCTGCCCGGCTCTTCCAGCATCACCACACCATTCAAAAACTGCACACAGCCTTCGTCAAGCCCTCCTCAGCCGAGAGCAGGCTGTCTTCGTGCTCAATCGACAGAACGCCATCATACCCAAACATACGCAGGGTTGACGCGAACTCCCGCCACCACTCCGCCCCGTGTCCATATCCGCACGTCCGGAACATTCATCCACGGTTGCCCTCATCCGTATAGGGCTTCGTGTCCAGCACGCCGGTCCGCACCAGGGAGCTCTCCTCGCGAAAGTACCCCCGCCCGAGATCAACACTCCCACCCGAACATGCTCCCAGCAACCTCGGATTGCCTAAGACGTGATCGGACGACGAAAAGCACAAAACCCCAGCTTTTGCTGGGCTTCTTTATGTCTTCGATATTGTTGGATAGCGTTGGAAGAGTAAATGGCGGAGAGTGAGGGATTCGAACCCCCGATAGCCTTGCGACTATGTCTGATTTCGAGTCAGGTGCATTCAACCGGGCTCTGCCAACTCTCCGCGTCATCAGTCACTTCGAAGACCGTTCTCGTCGGGGCTGAGATTCGGTATCCGACGCCATGGTCGCAGGAGGGAGCCTGAACCGACCCTGTCGCCGCGCTGGATCAAGGCCAACGTGTTCGAAGGTGACGTATGGCCGAGGGAATCCATCGTAGTCTGATGGTTTACCCGGCAGCACAAGTGTACTGGTTAATCTGTGCTGGTTGCAACGCTGCATCGACACCTGCAGTGCCGTCTCGATCTGCCGGCAGCCCAAGGATGCAGTTCGGGCCTGGAGTTGCTCTGGGAGGGCTCTGGGCGAGCTACCGAAGTCGGCAGAGATCCCAGGCTAGAACTGGTAGCGGATGCCGAACTGGAGTTGACGACCTGCAAGGGCCACGGTGGGCTCGCGGAAACGGGGCGATCGGATGCTTCCTATGTAGTTGGTGTAGTTCGCGTGATTGAGGACGTTGAATGCGGAGACCCCGAAGTTCAGGAGCTTCGCGCGATCGCCCCGGGCTTTCGTTAGCTTGAAGTCGTGATCCCAGAGGAGATCGAGGTCTGCCGTGCCCGCACCCTGAAGAGTGTTGCGGCGGATACCTGCGGGGCGGTCATTTCCCAATCCGGTTTGGAAGGCGTCGGTGCCGGCCAGTTCGGTGTATGGCGTACCGGTGTAGAGAGTGGCGGAGATGCCTAGTGTGAGCCAGTGATCGGGGTTGATGTTGCCAATGAGATTGAAGCGATGGAGCCGGTCAGTGTCGGCGCGCGCCCATTCATCGTTTGGGCTGTATTGATCCTGGGGGTAGAAGTTGATTCCCCCTGTGTTGTTGTAGGTGCGGCCAAGCGTGTACTGAGCTTGCCCGTCGAACCACCGCCCGGTCTTGCCACGGAAAGAGACGTCCAAGGCGTTCGAGCGGCTGCGGCCTTTGGACTCGATCTGCTGCACGAAACCCAGGGCGGGATCGGGAAGGGTGCTGTACGAGGGCCCGAGCGGCGCGTTTGCATCCCGCGAGCGGAAGCTCGCTACACCGGTGATGCCGCGGTATCCGACGGTGAGAGTGGCAGACCTGGTGAGCTGGCGCTCGACTGCGAAGCTGTACTGGATCGTATACGGCGTCCGCGCGCCTGGATCCATGCGGACCAGACTTGTTGGGAAGGCGCGGAGATCCGTGCCGGCCGGCGGAGGCGACGGATAAGCGGGACTGGTCTGAAACGACCGGAGAACGATGCCGTTGTGCAGCTTGAAGGTAGCAGGGAAGTCTCCGCCGGTTCTGTCATAAAAGATGCCGGAGCCGACACGCACGATGAGCTTCGGCGAAGGGGAGTACGCGGCGGATAGTCGCGGGGCGAAGTTCGCGTTGCTGCTGATGTAGGTCTGCCACTGATACCGCAGACCAAGCGTGAGCTGAATCTGCTTGCTGAGCTGCATCTGATCCTGAACGAAGCCTCCGATCTCGTTGATCCAATAGAGGCCACGGCCGGGGCCCTGCTGCTCAGAGAAGACGTATGGTTTGGAGCCGGCGAAGTCGCTGAGAGAGTTGTACCCGAAGGTCCCGAGCCGGTTTGTATGGTCGTCGACGGCGCGGCGGCTCATCTGGGGAATGTTCGCGCCGAACCGGATGTAGTGAATCCCGTGGGTCCAGCTCACCACCTCATTGATGTGAATCGTATTCTCGGTTCGGTTCAGGTCGTTCTGTGCGCCGCCTCCGGTGAAGGAGTCCAGGACCTGGATGGAGGGTGCGTTGGTGGTGCTCCTGCTGACGTCCTCATCCTTTTCAAGGGTGATCTGAAGCTGATTGACGAGGGTTGGAGAGAGGATGAGCCGATCGTTGATGATGAGGTCATCCTCGCGCGAATCGGTATTGGTCCCCGCCTCTGTGAGGACGATGCCGCCCACACCGCTGTTCTCCCGTGTTCCGTATTCGAAGTTGTAGCCGAGCGAGAGACGATGCGTTGGAGAGAGGTCGCGGCTCATCTTGGCCGCTATCTGGGTATCGCGTCGGGGCGCCTGGACGTTCGCATCGATCGGGCCACCGGTGCCGAAGGCATGGACCGCGACCGCCGTATCGTTCTCCCGCCGGTCTCCCGAGAGAACAAAGGTGGTGTGGCCACCGTGACCGACGGGGCCGGTCAGATGTCCTTCGTAGATGCGCCGCTGCTCCGGTGGCCGGACAGGAGCAAAGTGGTTCTTCGCGTTGAACGTAGCGTCGCGTGCGATGAAGTTGACGGTCCCGTGCAGCTCGGGCGATCCCGGCTTGGTGATGATGTCGATCCGTCCGCGGCCCGGGCGGCTGAACTCCGCCGAGTACGGATCGTTGTTGAGCCGGACCTCGGAGATCGCCGACGGCGACACGGTTGAGCCCTTCATCTCGACTCCGTCGACAAGAATGCTCACGCCACCGGACGAGGTCGAGCCTGGATCAAGGAAGGGGGTGAGTGCGCCCACGTAGTCCTGATCGAAGACGGGAAGTCTCTGAAGGTTTGAACCGGAGATTGCGACGGCGTCCTTGTTGTCGGCGGCGTCGGTCGAGAGTGGCTGGTCGTTGCCCACATCGATCGTCTGGGCGACGGCCTCGAGGCCCAGTCGGATCTTGAGGGCGGACGTTGCGGAAGGGATGCGCACCTGGATGCTCTGAGCGGCAAAGCCGTTCGTGGCGGGGATGGTAAGCACGTACGTCCCGGCCGGTATTCCGGTGAGATCGAAGTCGCCGTTCGACGTCGATGTCCCTTCTGTGACCAGAGAGCCTGTCGTGGATCTTAATTCAAGGTGTGCAGAAGGCACGGCTGCGCCGGTCGTGTCGACCAGAGAGCCATGAAGGGTGGTACGAGACTGCGCCCTGGCGGAGCCGCCGGCCACCGTGAAGGCAAGGAGGAGCAGAATAGACCGGATGATTGACGGCGATGGCATACCACCTTCAGTTTTACCCAAAGATGCTTAAGGCTTGCTGAGGCGATCGCACAGGCGAGGCCTCGGATGTTGACGAGGTGCGATGGATGGACGCGGTCTGGAGGCTAGGCCGCGTCTTGCAAGCTGTTCATCGTCGCCAGGCCTTGCCCGTCGCTCTCACTGACTGGTCTCTTCCCGGCGGAAGCTTCGGCCCCGCTGCTCCGGCCCGAAGGCGAAGATCAGAAGAAGAAGAAGGATGACGACCACCTCAAAGACTGTAAGCGCCACTGGATATCCGAAGTGGTCGCGAAGCAGAAACTCGAAGGAGACGGCCGGGGAAGCTATAAGGACGCCAAGTTGATAGACGAAGCCGGGAAACAGGCTGCG
Source organism: uncultured Acidobacteriaceae bacterium (assembly GCA_963719405.1). GTDB lineage: Bacteria > Acidobacteriota > Terriglobia > Terriglobales > Acidobacteriaceae > Edaphobacter. The sequence continues at coordinate 1,037,310 of OY970381.1, read as the reverse complement.
GACCGCATCGGGTGAAAGCTCGTTGAGATGCGCCGGAATGACACCGAACGCTCCCTGAACGCCGGTCTGCATGAGGTAGGAGCCGAGCACCAGCACAAGCACGGAGCCGCCGAACGCCCATGCGGGGATGGAGATCAGGGAGAGAGCAAGTGCCGTCATGACGGCGTACCTCCGCCCCATGCGCTCGGAGATGTGACCGAAGAATACGGCGCCGATGATTGCGCCGATGTTGTAGATGATGGGTATGCCGTAGAGCGGCTTCATGCCGAAGACGAGTGCGCCCTTGATGGCCGGCAAGGATTTGAGGAAGTCGGGGTAGAGGTCCTGCGTTCCATGCGAAAGGCAGGACATCACCACCATGACCAACAGCAGGTACGAGAAGCTTCCCATGTGCTGGAACAGGGTCTTGAAGATGTTTCCGATGGAGCCCATGCGGTGCTGCTTCCAGGCCTCCGACTCTGGGGAAAGATAGGTTAAGGCAATGATGACAATCGCGAGGGACGAACCGACAACAAACATGGCTCGCCAGCCCAGGTGCGGCATAATCGTCAGCATGCCGACCGCGGCCAGCAGGTAGCCGAAGGGATACCCACCCTGCATCATGCCCGAGAGGATGCCGCGCCGCTTGCGAGGAGCATTCTCCATTGCGAAGGAAGCGCCTATCCCCCAGTATCCGCCCATGCCGATGCCGTAAAGGGCGCGCATGACGACGAAGAACGCGTAGTTCGGTGCAAAGCCGCTCAGGACGGTGACGATCGAGAAGTAAGCGACGCAGATCATCAGCGGCTTTTTGCGGCCGTAGCGATCGGCCAGGGCACCGAATATCAGGGCGCCGACGGGTCGCATCGCGAGGGTGATGGAGATCGTCCAGACGATCGCCTTCTTTTCGACGTGAAAGTTGTCGGCGAGTGCGTCGAAGAGAAACACCACAACGAAGAAGTCGAAGGCGTCCAGCACCCAGCCGAGAATGCTCGAGGCAACGGCAAACTGCCATCCCGGTGTATTGACTTCACTCTTCGAGGGCAGCAGATCTTCTTCCAGGTGCATTTCAGCGGTTCTCCGTATGCAAAAAGACTAATCGGTCACAGACGCACAGCCCAACCCGCCAACCTGGATTTAGAGCGTGCCCCGACTCCCTGGTACCCGGGCGCGAGGTGTCCGACACGCCCGGTTGCGGAAGCCTGATGATTCTGCTGCCGTTAGAAGATGAACTTCGCACCAAGCTGGATCTGACGCGACGAGGTTGAGGTCTGGTTGAGCGCCGTGGGGAGGTTGTTGCCGTTGAAATCGTAGATCGAGTTGTTCTGCCCAAAGGTGTTGAGGAAGCCAGGGGACAGGAAATTGGTGTGGTTCAGGACGTTGAAGAACTCGGCCCGAAGCTGGATGTTGAAGGCGTCCGAGATGATGGGGACCTTGACGTTCTTGAACAGGGACATATCAAGCTCTGTGAGCTTGGGCCCATAGAAGCGATTCCGGCCGGAGTTGCCGACGACGTTGGAGCAGAACTGCGTTCCGGAGGGGGCGGCGGGACCTGTGTAGCCGCTCGGCTTGGGGTTGCTGGCGGTGGGTGCCGCCGGTGCGAGAAAGGAGTTGGGAGCGCAACCGAACGGATTGGCAGCGCTGGCGACGGCAAGAGAAGAGGGCGCGGTCGGAGGTGTGAAGCAGTTGCGGTTCAGGTAGTTCAGGCCGCCATGGATCGGGTTGCAGTTTGGAAGGAGGCTGGCGAGGTCCATCGAGAAGTCACCATTGAATGCTGTGCCTAAAGGATCGTTGCCGCCACCTACCGTGACGGAGAACGGAGCTCCGGTCTCGGCTGTCACGATGCCTCCCAACTCCCACCCGTTGGTGACGATGTTGGCGAGGGCGTTCCCGAACTTCGGTGCGGGGATCTCCCAGATCAGGTTCCCGGTTGCGACGGACCGGATGTCGAAGTCGCAGGAGCCGATCCGGTACTGCTTGCTGGCCAGAATCGGCACGGCGATGGAGTTGAGGTAGGTGTCGCCTGTCACAGGCGCGGAGCTGAGATCGCCGCAGTGGCTGTAGGTGTAGGAGAGTTGACCCTGGAGCCCATGGTTCATGGCCTTTCGCAGCTGTGTTTGCAGGCCCTCGTAGCTGCTCGCACCGTCGAAGAGGACAGGACGGATGCCGGCGCCGCCACCCCAGTTCGGGTCGACGCGGGTTCCGGTCTGGTTCGAGTTGCAGTTACCTCCGGCGGCCACCGGGTCGCAGGGGAAGACCAGACCAACACCTGGGACGTTTGTGGGCTGGACCAGGTTGACGTCGTCCGACGCAGCGGACAGATGGAGCGAACGCGACCCGACATAGCCGACCAGCAGGGTGAACCCGCCTCCGAAGTCCTGCTGGACGTTGAGGTTCCAGTTGTAGACGGCGGCGCGTTTGGGATTTTGCTGGATATAGCGGTTTCGTATGCTCTGACGGTTGAAGTTGACGTTGGGATCCGCCGTACCGGTGCCCAGGCGCGAAGTCTTATCAGCACCGATGATCTGGAATGGAGCGGTAGCCGCAGTGTTCAGGCCGAACTCATACGGCAGGGGAAGGACATCGAACATGCCGGCCGCACCGCGGACAGCGGTCTTTCCTGTGCCGAAGATATCCCACGCAAAGCCCAGCCGAGGTTGGAAGTCCTTGGTCGTCGGGTTTGAGGCGATCGGGCTGCTGGTCCCGACCGGACCGCAGGCGGTCGGGCTGGAGAGGCAGTTCTGGAGTGTCGTTATCTGTTGGAAGCCCGCGGCGGCAACGGTGTACCCATTGACGGTGTAGCCGGGAACCGTGCTGGCGTCAGAGGGACGCGTGGTCGCCTCGTAGCGGAGACCGAGGTTGAGCGTTAGACGCTTGGTCACCTGCCAGTCGTCCTGGAAGTATCCGGCGAACAGGCTTTCGCGCAGCCTGACCTCGGTTGAGCCCCCCGGGGCGAGCGCATTGAGCTGGTGGGGCGCGTTGCTGAGGAAGTCCGACAGCTTGTAGTTGCTCATGCGGCCGTTGGGGCTGAGCTGCTCGAGGATGTTGTAGCGCATTCGCTCGAACGCGAAGCCAACTTTGATCGACTGCGTTCCTCTTGTGATGAAGGCGTCATCGTAAGCCTGCATGGATGTCCAGATGTGATTGAACTTGTTGAAGCCATTCAGACCGTATGCCGTGGTGAGGCCAGAGACGGGGATCTGCGGCGGAGCAACCGCGCCTGGTGCTATGGCGAGCTTGGGATCCATTGCCAAAGCGTCAGCGGAGACCGGCGAGTTGATGAGCCCGGTGATATGGCTGACGCCGATGCGCACGGTGTTCACGATCGCCGGGCTGAAGATGTGGGTCTCTTCGATGGAGGCGAGTTGTCGGCGCGAGAAGACCTGGTGGACGGCATTGTTGAGCGGGTCCGCCTGCGTCTGCGGACCGGAGTCGAAGAAGTACGTGGCGTCCAGCGAGTTGCTGTCGTTGATCTTCTGGTCGAGCCGGGTGATGACGTAGTTCTCCTGAGCCTTTGTCGGTGTCGTGATGTTGAAGGACTGGATGCCGATTCCGCCGGGGTTGGTGTCCGTGGCTCCGGCGGGGGCGACCGGCCAGAGTGCGAGGTAGGGCTGGATGGACGAGACCGCGGCGGCGCGCGCGCCGGCGTTCGGCACGAAGATGGGCCCGGAGGCGGACTGGCTCTGACGAATGCCCTCGTAGTCCGCAAAGATGAAGGTGCGATCCTTCACGATGGGCGCCCCTGCGGCGGCGCCGAACTGAATGCGCCGGAACGGCGGAATCGTTGGTCCGTCGAAGTAGTTGCGCGCGTCGAAGATGCTGTCCCGGTCGAAGAAGTAGGCTGTGCCGTGCAGCTGATTCGTACCCGACTTGGTGATGGCGTTGATCACGGCGCCGGAGGTCCGGCCGTACTCGGCGGTATAGCTTGCCGTTAGAACGGAGAACTGGTCGATGGCGTCCACGCCCAGGTTGACGCCGGTAGCCCCGCCGGGTGCGGCGTTGGTGTAGTCGTTGATGACCATTCCGTTGACGCGGTAGGTGTTTTCATTGGAGCGGTGACCGCCGTCGGAGAGCTGATTTCCGAAGCCTCGGTTCCCCTTGTTCGCGGAGAAGCCCGTTGTGGCCTGATTCGGAACGGAGACGACGCCCGGCTCGAGAGTCGCAAGCGAGGTCCAGTCACGGCCGTTCAAGGGAAGTTCCCGGACCGTGGTGCCGTCCACCGTTGCGCTGAGGGCGGAGGACGACGTCTGAATGGAAGGCGGGACGTCGGTGACGACAACTGTCTCCGTCAGCCTGCCGATCGCGAGGGTGGGGTTGTAGTTTTGCTCCGCGCCTACCGTCAGCGTGATGCCCTTTTGGAGGACGGTGCTGAATCCCGGCGCCTCGATCCGTACCTCATAGGGGCCGGGGAGCAGGTTGGGAGCCGAGTAGAACCCATTCGCGTTGGAGGTCACATTGCGTGAAGATCCCGTATCCACATTGCGGATGGTGACCTTGGCCTGAGGAACCACCGCACCCGACACATCGGATACCGTCCCGGAGAGTGTTGCGCCGGCGACCTGCGCTGCTGCCGGCACGCTGCCAGCGAAACTCCACAACATCACCAGCACAGCGACCATCGCGACCGTCGAGATTCTCGATTTCAAGCTGCACATCGTGTCAGATTTCATGGCTCTCCTCTTCATCGCAACCGCCGACCGCGTGGGCCGTCATTCGCCAGGCACTCAAAGGAATGCGGATCACGGAAGCAGACGGATCGTACGTCGCCGGCCCCGCTTCCTCAAGGCCCACGGTAGTCAGCAGATAGACATCTGTTGGTAACCGATCTTGTGCAGTCGAATGAGCAACTTACCTATCCGGGTAACACGCGTGCAATCACATTTCGTTGACATGCCTCGGTTCGTGATTCTATAGTTCGCGTCGTCCCTCAACATAGCCCGCCTTGTTCGGGTCTCTCTTCCATGGCTGCATTTTCAACAGAAGCAACCCAGAGGGTTGTACGTTTCGGCCTCTTTGAGGTCGACCTTGAAGCGAGTGAACTGCGAAAGAAGGGACTGCGCCTCAAGCTGCAGGACCAACCTTTAAATCTACTGAAGGTCCTGCTGGAGCGTCCGGGGGTGCTTGTGACGCGCGAAGAGCTGCGTCAGCGGCTCTGGAAGCCAGACACTTTTGTCGAGTTCGACCACAGCCTGAACACCGCGATGATGCGGCTCCGTGAGGTGCTTGGCGATTCATCGGACAACCCGAGATTCATCCAGACGGTTCCGCGCAAGGGGTACAGGTTCATTGCTCCCGTTCACGATCTTTCCAGGGAGCATTCCCTTGCGCCGGCTCTTGAGACCGATGCACCTCCGATGCCAGCCCCCATGGTGTTCGCCGCAGCTGAGCCGACTGAAGTCGACCAGGACCCAGATCCCGGGTTTGCAGAGGACGCCAGGGGACGCGCGGTCCGACAGGTCCCGCTGAGCAGTGCGCTTCTTTGGGGATCTGCTGCCGTTCTGCTGGTGCTCGCTTTGACTGCGACGTTCTTCCAGCTTCGGTCCAGGATCTTGCCGGGAGGCGCTCATCCGCGCCAGATTACCTCGATCGCGGTGCTTCCCATGGAGAACCTGTCCGGGGACGTGAATCAGGACTACTTTGCGGACGGTATGACGGATGAGCTGATAGCAAGTCTTGCGCGTATCAGCTCGCTTCGGGTGATCTCCCGAACCACGGCCATGGAGTACAAGGGCACTCACGAATCGCTTGAGCGGATCGCACATGATCTGAACGTGGATGCTGTTGTCGAGGGGACGGTGCTGCGCTCGGGCGACCGCGTGCGGATCACGGCAGAGCTGGTGCAGGTCTCAACGGATCGGCATCTCTGGGCGGACACGTATGAGAGTCCGATGGGAGACATCCTCACACTGCAGAACCAGGTCGCGTCCGCGATCGTCAGCCAGATCCGGGTCAAACTTACGCCGGAGGACAAGGAGCACCTGGCGGCGAGCCACTCCGTCAACTCCGAGGCATTTGAAGACTATCTGAAGGGACGTTACTACTGGGGGAAGCGATCGGAAGACGCGCTGGACCGCGCGATCCACTACTTCCAATCAGCCACGGAGAAGGATCCGCAGTACGCGCTGGCCTACGCCGGCCTGGCGGATTGCTACGGGATCCTGGGAGCGGCGATCGTCGGTACCGTGCCAACGAGCGAGGTAGCTCCGAAGGCTGAGGCAGCCGCTACCAAGGCCGTCAGCCTCGATCCGACGCTGGCCGAGACTGAGACCGCGCTTGCCACTGTTCAGTTCAACTACGACTGGAACTGGGCGGCGGCTGAGGCCAACTTCCGGCGCGCCATCCAGCTGAACCCCAGCTACGCCACTGCTCACCAGCGCTATTCTCTTTACCTGATTGCGATGGGGCGAACCGAGGAGAGCCTGGCGGAGATGAATCGGGCGAGGTCTCTCGATCCGCTCTCACTGAGCGTCAACTTCAGTTTGGGATGGCGGTTGTTTATGGCCCGGCAGTACGACCCGGCTATCGCACAGCTGCTCAATACGATCGAGATGGACCCGACGTATCTGCTCGCCCACATCGTTCTGGGCCAGTGTTACGAGCAAAAGGGGCAGTACGCGTCCGCCATAGCCGAGTTGCAGAAGGCTGTATCCATGTCTCCCGACAGCCCACCCGCGATCGCGGCTCTGGGGCACGCCTATGCCGCCGCAGGCAGACGGCCGGAGGCTCTGAAGCTACTGGACAAGCTCAGAGTGGAGGCGACTCACAGGTACGTATCGCCTTTTTACGTAGCGCTTCTGTATGTCGGTCTGGGCGAGCGCGAACAGGCGATGAACTGGCTACAAAGTGCCTATGGTGATCGCTCCAACAACATGATCTTTCTGGATGCGATCCCACAGTTTGACAGCCTGCGATCGGAGCGCGGCTTCGGAAGCCTGCTGCATCTGATCGGGCTGCCGACCGAAGCGCGCTAGGCTGCCGATCGTCACGGTCCTGCTGCGGATGTTGACTGGGACGACGTCAGCTATGATCCCTGACGTACATCTGTATAACTGACTCTGGTCGGCAGCTCTGGTCGTGAGGCCGGCCATTACGGATCACGCGATGAAACCGACAATTTCTGATCCAATCCGTGGCATGCCAGGGCACTTCGGAAAGATTGGAGCACGTTCCGTGCGTATGCGCGACGTTGCGGATCTGGCCGGAGTCGGCACGATGACCGTCTCCCGTGTGTTGAACGGCACGGCTCGAGTCTCGGAGGAGACCAGCAGCAAGGTCTATCGCGCGATCGAGACGCTGAAGTACAAGCCCAATCAGGTTGCGCGCGCGCTGCGTGGGTCCCGGTCACATACGATCGGGGTTCTTGTTCCTTACCTTTACGACCCGTTCTTTGCAACCTGCGCACATGCGATCAATGAGGTGGCTCAAAGTCACGGCTGTTCCGTCATCCTGACCACGACCAATGAGGACCCGGCGACGGAGTTGGAGGCGGTCCGGCAGATGGTGCGGCGTCAGGTCGACGGTCTCATCGTGATTCCGGCGGAACGAAGCGGCTCAGTCCTGACCAGTCCGGAGTTCAGCGACCTGCCGATCGTGACCCTGGACCGACCGATACCGGATTCGAGCTTTGACAGCGTGCAGGTAAAGAACAAGGAGGCAGGCACGCTCGCGACAGATCACCTTATAGAGCACGGCCATCGACGGATCGCCTTTGTCGCGCTTTCAAAGCAGCTCTTCACCATGCGCACGCGGCTCGCCGGGTATGAGGCGGCGATGCGCAAGGCGGGTCTGGTTCCTGAAGCGCACTTTGACTGCCAGCCCCAGCGGACTGTCACTGAGTTGTTGCGCGGTCTGTGGACGAGGCCAGACCGGCCCACGGCGATCTTCGCGGCGAACGGACTGACGACGCGCTATACGCTTCAGGCACTGGCAGAGCTGGGCGTGGAGATCCCGAATGAGATAGCACTTGTCGGCTTCGATGACTTCGAACTCGCGGAGGTGATGCGGCCGCCCCTTACTGTTGTTCGGCAACCAGTCGCGCAGGTAGGGCAACAGGGGGCAGAGTTGCTATTTGCCCGGATGCAGGGGGACTCAGGCGCCGCGCGTCAGCGTGTTGTGCTCCCGGTCGAGCTGGTTGTGCGCGGATCGTGCGGGTGTGCGGAACACCCGGGGATCTCTGAGGCATCACGTCTCAAAGCCCGAGGTGTGCTCGCCTGAGTTCGATCTCCGGCGCCGTCGGCCACACAGGGTGACCTCTGCCTGGAAGCAATCTACTTCGGCGTCGCTGCTTCCATCGGAAGGCCGGTCACAGGCCAGTGATCTACCTCCGCGTCGACATTTGTCGCGATCGCAACCCCGTTGCCCTGAGTCGGAGCGACGGAGGTATTCCAGCCGTCCAGCAACACCAGAGGCCGCTGGTCTCTCAGATCGGCCAAGCTTGCCTCGATTGTGATCGTCCGGGTCTCGTTCTGCACCAGCGAAACGTAGTTGTCGGAGTAGAAGACGGGCAACACCCTGTCGCGGGTGCCTTCGCGGCGTAGCTGCAGGTGCGCCATCAACGCAACCGTCTTTCCTGGATTGCGCAGCGTGACGCTCAGAATGCATTTGCCATCCGCATCACGGCGCGACACCGTCGCAAGCAGTTGTGAGACGGGCAGTGTGTTCAGGTCCTGGAGATTATCCTGCTGCTCCGGCAAAGCGCGCCAATAGAAGTTGTTCGACAGTGAACCACCCTGGGCGTTTTGTAGATCCATCACGACGAAGTGGACGGTGGAGAGGTTCGATGGCCACTCGACAGGACCGAGGTTGATCGCGGCGCTTGCGCCTCCACTTACGTTGTAGATGTGTCCGTACGCGAGCGACCCATCGAGGTTGTACACGGAGAGATGAGCGACGGCTCCGGTAAGCGGGACGGGCAGGTTGTTGATGACTTCGAGGTTGCCGTTGCCCTCGTCCAGCTGGATGTGGATCGGCTCACCCGCCTTTCGGACCGCGAAGAGAGCTGAGTTCGGCTCCAGATCGTAGTGGTACAGCTGCCAGACGAAGCTCGGCTGAGCCGGGTGGCTCATCCATGTGAGAATACCGGTTGTTGGGTTGAAGAGCTTTGCGTTTCGGCCCTCGTACATCGCTCGAAACGCCTCGTAGTTTGCGAGCTGGCCTTTACGGACAAAGTCGGCCAGGTTCGCTACCTTGCCGTACCGGTCAGCGATGATCCGGGGGTAAGAGTCGCCGCCCTGCGCTCCCTTGGCCAAATCGTGCTCTGCCCAGTCGTCGTTGATCACCTCCCAGTCCTTCTGTGGCATCATGCCGTGGACCGATTCGAGCGTCGGGATGGAGACGCTTCCGACCTCGGTCTTGAAGGCCTCGTCGAATACGTAGAACTCACGTGGAGTGCGCCAGCGGTAGGGTCCGTGGGAGCTGACGCCGCGTCCTTCGGTGGAGCTCGGCTGGTAGAGGCGGGTTGGCTCCAGCTCCGTCATCAATGTCCGGAGCGCGTCGTCGATCTCCTTGGGCGGGTATCCCTCATTGCGTGCGCACCAGACTGCGATCGAAGGGTGATTTCGGAAGCGCAGAATCTTTTCGCGCACATTTGCGATATACGTCCGGAGGTCGTCCGGGTCCGGGCCGTCGTTTGGGTTGGGCTGGAAGAACTCATCCCAAAGCAGAAGGCCATACTTATCGCATAGCTCATAGAAGTCTTCGCTGGTGCTCTGTCCGACCCAGTTGCGGATCATGTTGAGGTTTGCGAGCTGGTGCATGTGGATCTGCGCTTCCAGACGCTCTCGCGGAATGCGCTTCAGCCCCTCATCCAGACCCCAGTTGCCGCCTCGGATGAAGACGCGCACGCCATTGACGGAGATCGTCAGGTTCTCTGAATCGGGCACGCTGTAGGTGATCTTTCTGACGCCGAACGAGATGTCCCTGGTATCGGAGGTGCGCTTGTCCTGCGTGAAGCTCAGGTGAAGCTGGTAAAGGTTCTGCGGACCGTAGCCGTTCGGCCACCACAGTCGCGGCTGCAGAAGGTGCAACGCCGGGGTGCTCTTCGAATCGAGCGAGATCTGTCGAGACGTGTGTGGCGCCAGATCGACCTGCTGCTCGAAGGCAACATCGCCGAAGGTACCCTTCAACACACCCTTCTGCTCCTCTTCGGTTACATTTTCCAGCGTGGTCCTGATGCCCACGTCAGCCTCGTCGATTCGGGGCAACGGGAGATCCGTCGTCACCAGCGGATCTTTGATCAACACCGGGCCGGATGCCGAGAGATAGACCTTTTGCCAGATGCCCGTGTCACGATCGCGGATCGCGGGAAGCCAATCCCAGCCGATGGTCGACAGAAACGTGGGGCCATCGATGGCGGTGATGCCGCCGTTCTTGCCCAAACCGTTGGCAATGGTGTGCTCGTGCGGAACGCCGGGGTGCGGCTGCGGGGAGACGAGCACTGCCAGCGCGGCCTTCTTTCCGGGCTTGACGAGGCGCGAGATCTCAAACCGTCCGCGCAGAAAGGCTCCACGCATGGAGCCCACCTCAGCTCCGTTCACCCAAACCTGCGCAGCGTAGTTGATCCCGTCGAAGTTCAGCCAGACCTGTTGGTGTTTGTAGGATTTCGGGATGGTCACGACTGTCCGATACCAGTAGGGAACGCGATTCAGAGTCTCCGGAATCCTGTCTGGACGGTTGTTCTCGCCATACAGCGGCTCCGGATACACCTTGTCGTTGACCAGGCTGGTGAGCACGGTACCGGGCACGGTCGCCGCGAACCAGTCGTGCGGCTTGAAGTTCGCGCCTGACACGTGTGCGCCGTCCTCCGGCACCTTGGAGGCGTCCTGCAACTGCCATCCGGAGGAGAGCGTCACAGCTTCCGGATCGTTGCCGGGGGCGCCTGCATGCAGGGCAGCCGGGAAGAGTGCCAGTAACGCCGCGCCTGCGACCAGCACTGCGGTCGAGGACGTTCTTAGGGCTGGCCTCTTTCGAGGTGCGCGCTGAAAGAAAGGATGTCGAGCGTCATGGGAGACCGAAGGCGCATCATCTGGTGTTAGGCCAATTATTAAGCTCGCACGCATCTGCAACTTCTTCCCGGAACTCATCTGACTCATGTCGGGATGATGACACCCCGGTGCCCTGAATGCCAATCTTTGGTAGCTGGAGAGGGCGTCCGCTGCTGTCCTGCCTATGGCGCCTGAGACCGTCTATTCTTGAAGAACGCCGGCCTTGAAGAACGCCGGCCTTGAAGAACGCGATCTGGGGGGAGCGCCGGCCTCGGTGCCGCCAAACGATTATGACCACGACGCTCTGGACCTCCGACCTCAAGCTCTGGCTCGACGAGCGAAGCTCCGCTCTGGGCTTCGATCTCGCGGGTGTCGCTTCGGTCGAGGCCTTGGACGATCCCGCCGAGGCGGAGGATGCAGCGCGCTTCGAGGCCTGGGTTGATGCTGGACGGGCCGGGGAGATGGAGTATCTGAAGCGCCGCGACGGAGCGGGGCGCCTCCTGCGCACCTCCGTACGCCTCTCGCAGCCGTGGGTGAACTCAGTGGTCGTCTGCGCCATGCGATACAGCTCGACAGGTCCGCTCTCTATCGATCCTGCGCCAGCATCTGCCGGCTGGATCGCTCGCTACGCGTGGAGTGGCGAACCAACCGATCCTGAAGATGCTGCCACCCCGCTCCGGCCTACCGACTACCACGACTTCCTCCTGGAACGGCTGAAGGAGATCGCCGTTGAGCTGGAATCGGAGGCAGGCGGCCAGACAAGGTGCTACGTCGATACCGGACCGCTCGTCGAGCGGAGCCTTGCTGCAAGGGCAGGCATCGGCTGGATCGGCAAGAACACCTGCGTTCTCAACCAGGAGAAGGGTTCGTGGCTGCTGCTTGGTGTCATTCTCAGCTCACTGCGCCTGCCTCCTGCGGTCGCAACGTTGGCTGCGGCAGATCGCTGCGGCTCCTGCACGCGATGCATAGACGCGTGCCCCACGCAGGCTCTCACCGCGCCCCGAGAGATGGATGCGTCGCGCTGCATCGCTTATCTCACCATAGAGAAGAAAGGCCTGATACCTCTGGACCTGCGCGCTTCGATGGGCCGGCAGGTCTTTGGCTGCGATATCTGCCAGGATGTGTGTCCCTGGAACCGCCACTCGGCATCTATCGCAGGGGACCGGAGCTTCTCCAGGTCAGAGCTCATCAACCCGGAGCTCGATTGGCTCGGAGAGATGGACGCTGCGGAGTTCAGGCGGTGGTTCAAAGGATCTCCGCTCGAACGGACACGACGTCCGCGGCTTCAACGCAACGTCGCAATTGCCATGGGCAACAGCGCTGATGCGCGATTTCTCTCGCGGCTCACAGCCTGGGCGGCAGGCGACGATCCCGTACTGGCCGAGGCTTCGAGATGGGCGATCGAGAGGATCCATGCCCAGATCGACAGCAGATCAAGCCCCCAGACGGCCGAAACCCGGTCCTCGAGAAGTCAGACGCTCACGCCGGCTGATGCTGTCGGTGGAGGCCAGGTGACCCCACTCTAGCAAGCCCTCTGCTAGCATCGTGTTCAGAACGCGGCAGCTCTGTTCGACGGCTTATGATCCCCATCCTCTCCAGGCAATCGACACCCCAGACTTCGGGCGGGCAGATGGCGCCGCTGGGCGAGGTCGCGCCGATCGATTCTGCACGTGTCGGGCGGAGCACCCGGTCGCACCTGTCTGACATCCGGCCGTATCTGCAGAATCAGTTCGCCCCGCCAGCTCACCTCTCCATAACTCGATGCACGCTGCGTCTTGCCCGTGAGACGCAGGTGGAGGCCTGACCGGTGCCTGTATCAGCGCATCTCGCCCGCCTCCGGCACGGCCCGCCGACGGGACTTACCGGTGTCGTCTTCTGGCTCGCCGTCTGGTTCTGCCTGTTCTGGGTCCTTCGGCTCATCCCGGGAACCGTCGGAACCCTCTTCGGCGTGCTCCAGGTCCTCGATGGGATCGCGCTCGCGGTACTCGCGGTCCCGGTCATCTGGCGGCAGGTTCGCAGGCGCATGCTGTGGAGCCTCCGCAACAAGCTCGTTCTCACCTACCTTCTGATTGGGCTCGCTCCAATCGTTCTATTCGTCACTCTCGTCCTCATCTCGGCGTACATCGCGGCGGGTCAATTCGCCATTCACCTCGCCGACTCGCGTGTGCAGAGTCAGCTGGACTGGCTGAGCTCCGAGAACGCCAACCTCGAAGACCGGATGCTCGCTGCCGGCGCAGATCAAAGGTCCAGCAGACCGGTCGCGATCGGTCACTCGCCGGGCGATGATTCCGCCTACCGCCAGGATGCGCGCAGCTCCCGCCTGCAACCGGAGTTCAACGCATTCGTCGACGGCGTCCCCTTGATGCCGGACACGGTCGCCGGGCGGGATCGCACACCGCTCGGGTTGCCCCCATGGGCGACCAAGCTCTCACCGCAGGGCTTCCGCGGGATGGTCCTGGACGGCAGCGATCTCTACCTCGTCGCCATTCACCAGCATCCACTTGCAGACGGGCGGCGCCTGAGCCTGATCAGCAGCCTCCCTGTTGACGAGCGCCTGATGTCAACCATCGCCGACGGCCTGGGACGTGCGGGCATGGTCGCGCAGTTGATCGGCAACCACGCCGAAAGCTCCGGGCGAACGGGGCTGCGGGAAGGCTCCCCGGCAAAGGTGACCGGCAGCGCGGCTTCTGGAGACGCAAGCGCGAGACGCGAACAGATGCGTCGGACCTCGGTCATCGGCGGTACAGAGCCTCCGGGAGCGAACATAGCCGACCTGAAGGTAAGGTTTCTTTCCACTCTCCCGGTTACGGACTGGGACACCAGCGAACCCAACAGCGCACCCATTGAGGTCACCTCACGTCCTTCGCTGCTCTACCGTCAGCTCTTCGGCAGCTCTCTCAGCGGAACTGTCACCAGCGTCATCCAGATAAGCCTGCTCGTCCTTTGCATCGTCTTCGCTCTGATCGAGGCACTCGCTCTGACGATGGCGGCCAGGTTGAGCAGGACGGTCACGGCGTCCATTACAGATCTCTACGAGGCAACCAAACGCATCGACAGCGGAGACTTCGATCACCGGATCCGGGTGGAACGCGAAGATCAGCTGGCCGAACTCGGTCGCTCCTTCAACAACATGACCGGATCGCTCCAGAGGCTCGTCAAGGAACAAAAGGTTAAGGAGCGTCTGCAAAACGAGATCTCCATCGCGCAGGAGGTTCAGGCCAACCTCTTTCCCCGTATGACCTACGATCTACCCACGCTTGAGCTGCACGGCGTGTGCCGGCCTGCGCGTTCCGTCAGCGGCGACTACTACGACTTCCTGGTATTCCACGAAGAGGCCCATGACGGCATGCCGAACTCGCGACTAACCGGCGTCGGCATCGCCCTCGGCGATATCAGCGGGAAAGGGATCTCCGCCGCACTTCTGATGGCCACCCTGCACTCTGCCGTTCGAGCCTACCGCTTCGCCAGCGAGGAGCTCGTCTACGCAGAGTCCAGCGTCGCGGGCCTGACGGCGAGCCGTGAGGACAGGGCAGGGGACTGCGGCGAGCTCTTCGAATCCCCCGGAAAGATACTCGCTCTTCTGAACCGCCATCTCTACCGAAGCACCCAGCCTGAAAAGTACGCCACCCTGTTCCTCGCGCACTATGATGCGCGCACCTCGCGCCTGACCTACTCGAACGCGGGCCAGCTTCCACCCCTGGTCCTAGGCTCGGACGGAGCAATACGCCGGCTTGACTGCGGTGGCACCGTGGTCGGCCTGATGGATGGCATGCGGTATGAGGAGGACAGCTTCACCATGCGCTCCGGAGACATACTGATCGCCTACTCCGACGGTGTTACCGAACCCGAGAACGACTTCGGCGACTTCGGCGAACAGCGGCTGGTGGAGGTCGTACAGCGCTACCGTCATGAACCCCTGCATGTCATCTCGGAGCAGGTGATGCATGCCCTGGATGCATGGATCGGAGCCGAGGAGCAGCCCGACGACATCACCCTGGTTCTTGCCCGCCAGGTGTAGACGTCTCTATTTCCTGACCGTCAGCGCCTTCACCACGATATCGTTTGGCTGGCTTCCGGACGGCAGCATGGTGAACAGGGCTGGACCCTGCTTGCCCTGGGTCCGGATCACGGCCACGTCGCCGGACTTCGCGTCTGCCGCGAGCAGCAGATGTTCATCCTCGGAGAAGGCAAGCGCATCCGGGGAGGAGCCTGTTCGCACGCTGCCCTCCAGCTTGCCATCGTCGATGCCATATAGACTCACCGAGTCTGCACCGAAGTTCGAGATCCACAGCGTTCCGTTGTCGTCGCTCACGACCGAGTGAGCAGGCTTGTTCGCGATCGTGTACGTCCCGCCCACCTCGTTCGTTCCCGTTGCGATCTCAGAGATGCTGTCCGAGCTGAAGTTGGAGACGAAGATCTCACCTGCGTCGGGCTTCAAGGCCAGGTGTACCGGCCCGGTTCCCACATCCAGCATGCATAGCAGGTGATCGCTCAACAGCGAGGGGTTTCCCTTTGCTGCCCAGGAGTTCGGCGCCGCCGCAAGGTTTACGACCATCACCTGGTGCCCTGCGGAACATGCAATAAAGGCCTTCGACGAATCCGGGAGTATCACCGCATCCGTCGCTCCGGGGCACCCGGAGATCGTCGCCCTAGGACTCAGAGGCGGCGCCTTGCCGTCTCTCGAAGACCCTGCCGCAAAGATGGAGACACTTCCGCTTGCACGATTTGTAACCACAACGGTCCGCATATCCGGCGAGATGCGTGCGAGTCCCGGCTGTTCTCCCGTGCCGGCCGCCATCAGCTCGCGACGCTGATCGAGATCGATGACGCTCACGCTGTTCGATCCCGCATTTGCCACGTACGCCCGGCGGCCATCGGCATCGACGCTGATCGCGTATGGCTGCCTCCGCACCGGGATCGTCGCCACAACGCGGTTCGCCTCCGCGTCGATCACGGACACGCTGCCCGACTTCGTATTCACAACATAGATCTCGTTGCGCTTCGGATTCGCAGCCATCCCCGTAGGATTCTGCCCCACCTGCAGCGTGCGATCCAGCCGGACAAAGACCAGGTCCAGCACCGTCACGGTATTTGCCCCGCCATTGCTGATGTAGGCATACTCCCGATACCCCGGAGGCACATCGGGAAAGGCGTCCGAACGGCAGGCCAGCATGCCTCCACTTAGAAGCACGGCGCTCCCCAGCAGGGCAAGGCTGCGTCGACATAGGTTATTGGCAGGGGATGCAGACACTACCGGAGTCTACCGAGACCGCCCAGTCGGGGCAAGCCATGCGCGACCTCCCGTGCAACAGGCGTGGCGCCGGAGGTCATTCTCTGACGTCGCGCCGCGTCCATCCACGCAGGATCCAAAGCAGATACCCACCCTGTACAAGGATGATCGCCGCGTACGCGATGGGCAGATCGCGCAATGCCTCAATGTGAATCGCGCCCAGAAAGCTGTGCCAGGTCATCGCGGTATCTCCAGCGAAGCCTCGATGCTGTGCAGCGCGGCCTCCTGCTCTGCAATCTGCCTCCGCCGCTCCAGCGCAAACCGGAACGCGCACACCAGGATTCCCCACATCGTCCATCCAGCCAGGCTCCAGAACACCGCCGGGTAGAAGCTCTTGTCCAGGTGCCCCTCCCCGCCGAATACCGGCGCCGGGTGCTGCGTTCGCCACCAGCGTATGGACATAAACGTGATCGGAACATCGACTGCCGCAAAGATGGAAAGCACCGCCGCCAGCGTGCTCGTCTGCCCCACCGGCGTAAACCGACGCACCAACAGGTAGCTCACATACAGCAGCCACAGCAGAAAGTACGTCGTCAGCCGCGCGTCCCATGTCCACCAGATGCCCCACACCGGCTTCGCCCACAGCATCCCCGTGATCAGCCCGATCGACACAAACAGCACCGTCACCTCGGCCGAAGCCACCGCCAGCGCATCCGCCGTCAACGCATGAAACGGATTCTTCCGCCGAAGATACAGAAACCCCAGCGACGCCACGAGGTTCACATACGGAAACACGCACCCCAGCGTCGCCTCCGTCACGTGCCAGTAAAAGATCCTCTGGATATTGCCCATCGTCGCTTCGGTCGGCACGAGGAAGATCGCCTGCCGGAAGCTCTCGGCGAGCACCAGCAGCGTCGCGGCGAACCAGACGAAGCCGATCGTACGAAGGGTTTGGGGGCGAGTCACAGTGTCCTTATTTTACCGTGGAAGTGCCGCGAAGCACGCCGCGGGTTGCGTCTCACTCCGCATGCAGAACGGTTTCAAACAGCAGGATGCAAACGGTTGTGAAGATCACGTCATAGCCCACAAGCTCGCGGATCCACACATTGATCTGAATGGGATCGAGATCACCCGTCATCACCCCCGTGGTCGCCTGCACCATCGCCAGCAGCGCCGGCAACGAGATCGGCAGTAAAAGCAGTGGTAACAGCAGCTCCCGGCTGCGAGCCCGGAGACCCAGCGCCGCGAAAAACGTTCCGTTCACGACCAGCGCCCAGGTTCCCAGCGGCAGAATCAACGCCAACAGCCACACGTTCCCAAGCGGGTGAAGGTTGTAGAAGACGATAAACACCGGGGCCAGCACCACCTGTACAAGGCCCACAAAGATGAAGTTCGCGAGCGCCTTTCCCAGAAACAGCGCGGAGGCCGGCGCCGGGACCATCCGCTGCGCGTCGAGAACATGGTTCCGCTGCTCGCGTACCCAGGACTGGTTGAGCGCGGTCACCGAGGCGAACAGCAGGGCAACCCAGAGAATGCCGCCCGAGATCTGCCGCGCCATCGTGGGGTACGCGGTTGGATCGAAGGCCAGCGAAAACACTACCACCACAAGCAGCGAGAAGAAGAGCGTCCCATTCATCGCCTCGCGCGACCGCCACTCCAACCGGAGATCTTTGCGAAGGTGAACCAGCACGCTGCGCAGGTAGATCATGCGCCGCGCACCGTCGATCCGCCGGGTACAGACCTCACGTCGGCAGACTTGGTCAGAGCCTTGGTCAGGTCAGCAAGAATCGCGTCCGCAGATCGCAGGTAATCCGCCGGCGACAGCAGCAGCTGAATGCCTCGCTGCCCGGACGAAACGGAGATCACATCGAACAGCTCGATCGTCTCATCGGCGAAAGCAGGGAAGTGCTTCTTGGCTCCCATGACCGTGACCCCGCCGCGGATGTAGCCTGTCAGTGGCTCAACCTCTCTGAGACTCACCAGCTCTGCCTTCTTCGCCCCGCAGGCAGACGCCAGCTTCTTCAGATCCAGCTCCGCGTCGCCCGGTATCACCGCAAACGCGTGCTCCACTCCGCTCGCGCCGGACTTGGCCGTCTGTGTCAGCAGCGTCTTGAACACCTGCTCCGGCGGAAGCCCGATCTTTCTCGCTACGGAGATCGCCGTCAGATCGTTCTCATCAACCTCGTAGCCCCGGAGCTCGTACGCGATTCCGAGCCCGTCCAGCAAGCGAGCCGCGTTCGTCTTCTCAGGCGTCGCGTGCTTCACGAGCCAACCTCCGTCGCGTCCGTCAGCTCGCCGTTCTTCAACCTGACCACGTTATCCGCAAGCGGCATGGCCAGATGTGCCTGGTGCGTGGTGAGCACAATCGTCCTGCTCCCTCCACCCGCTACAGGCCACGTCCTGAAGTCCTGCGAGCAGATCCACCATCTGCTTCACGGACTCGGTGTCCATGTTAGAGAACGGCTCGTCCAGTAACAGCAGCTCCGGATCTGCCTGGAGCACCCGGGCGAAGGAGGCTCTCTGCCGCATCCCCTGCGAGTACTCACCCACCATCCTCTTCAACCCTGGGTCCAGACCGACCGCACGCAGCGCCATCTCCGGCGAGCCGGCGCAATCGCATTCCCTGGCTGTCGCCAGCGAGGCGAAGTAACGGAGGTTCTCCATTGCCGACATCTCGTCGTACAACATCGGAGCGTGACTCATGTAAGCGATGCGGCCCCGGTGCAGCTGAGGATACGTGTCAAACACCCGCACCTCTCCGCGCGTTGGAGCCGCTAATCCGGCGGCCATCCGCAGCAGCGTCGACTTGCCCGCGCCGTTCGGTCCCAGGATCACGCTGCAGCTGCCGGATAGAAACGCTACAGTGACGTTTCGCAGCGCCGCAAAGCGTCCATACACCTTGGACACGGCGCGAAACTCAGCAGCAGCCCGAACCTGTGTCATCTCTGTCCCATAGATGTATTGCGAGCGTAGAGCCGGTGAACCCGGCGATCTTACTTCACGGTCACCGCTGCGACGTTGTTAGTTCCCGGTTTCTTCGCATCCGCGGGAGCGTACTTCGACGCACACTTCGCCTGCAGCTGCGTGGCATGGAAGACGCCATCACGTCCAAACGTCCCGACAGCCAGCGCCTGCGCGTCATCCTTGAACGTGTCCGGAGGAGGTTCGGCTCCCTTGTAGTCCACCCGCAGCGTCTTGCCTTGCTCCAGCAGCGTAAAGTCCGCGTTCGTGCCCACCCGGTGGATGCTTCCCGGAGCCACGTTGCCGGCCACCCGAAGGTGCCGCGTGTAGGCTTTTCCGCCCATCCCCTGCAGCTCCGTGATCGTGACGTAGTAGCTCTTGTTGTCACGCACACCCGTGAACGCCAGCCAGGCCACCGTTCCAAGAATCACGAGGACGGCGAGGATGATGTTCACGGAACTCTTCGGAGTAGCAGGCTTCGGCATAATCTCCTTCCATTTTACGTCCTGCGTCGCCGGCTACCCTCGCCTGCCTTAAACGTTCGTATCCGCTAATCGCCCGCAGACCAGCAACGGACAACCTTCCCGCTCGAATTTTTCACCCCGGCATCCGGTGAACAGCTCCCCCTCACGTCTCGGCCCAGCCGCATCGCCCCTCGATATCTCAGGCGGTGTTACCGTGAGCCCATACCTGTTGCACGCGAGCCAGCATGAACCCATCCATCTCCGATCTCCGCTCCAGCCTCCTCCGAATCCTCGCCACGCACTCCTTCCGCCTCGGCGACTTCACCCTCGCCTCCGGTCAGAGATCCGATTACTACATCGATTGCCGCACCTCCACCCTCCACGCCGAGGGGGGGCGGCTCTCCGGCCTCATCCTCTATGACCTCATCCGGCAGCACATCCCCTCTGCGGTTGCCGTGGGTGGCCTCACCATGGGCGCCGACCCCCTCGTCTCCAACACCGCGTCCGCCAGCGCCTGGGCCGCGATCGGCAGAGACGAGGACCCCTCCGACCCGAAGACCAGCCTCCTCCAGGGCTTTCTCGTTCGCAAGGCCGAGAAGTCTCACGGAACAGGTCGCCGCATCGAAGGGTTCCTCCAGCCGGGCGCTCCGGTGGTGATCGTGGATGACGTCTGCACCACGGGAGGATCCACGATCCTCGCCATCGAGGCCGCCCGCGAAGCCGGTATGCTCGTCGCCGGCGTCCTTTGCCTTGTAGACCGCGAACAGGGCGGACGCGCAAAGATCGAAAGCGTCGCCGGAGACGCGCCGTTCCTTCCTGTCTTCACCGCAGACGATATCCGCGCTTCCCACATGGATCTCCACAGAAGTGCCCCTGAAGCATAGGTCCATTCGTCTGCCCTCCCACGTCCGGGGTATGGTGTTCCCCATTTGCCACCTCTAAGTTGCAAACAGAAGCCCCGAATTAGAGGCTGTTGAATCACTGCACTCCTGCTTTCATGCTGTACCTGTTTTTGTAACAAGCTACAAAACCTTCGCCCAGGGAACGTTCCTGAGCGTATCTTGCGGTTCTCTCACAGCGCGCGACGGCCCACCCACGGAGACCGTCGCCGCTTCTCTTCAGCCCTCCCCAAGCGCACTCCCAGGTTTCCTTGCTTCGCCGTCGTAAACTAAAGGGGACATGATCCCCACCCTTGAATGGCTTCCCGAAGGCGTTAATTTCCTCGATCAAACCAGGCTTCCCCTCGAGGAGACCTACGTCCTCGCCACCGATTACAAGCAGGTGGCCACAGTCATCCGGGACATGATCGTTCGCGGAGCCATGGCCATCGGTGTCTCCGGAGCCATGGGCGTAGCTCTCGGCATCCAGAACTCCACCGCAACCACTCTCCCGGAGCTCGGCGCCGAAGTCGATGAGATCTGCAATCACCTCGCCTCCACCCGCCCCACAGCCGTTAACCTCTTCTGGGGCATAGGCCGCATCCGCGATCTCTACAACTCCCTCGCCGCGAAGAACACCCCCATTCCTGAGATCAAGACGGCTGTCGTCAACCTCGCCCGGGAGATGTACGACGAAGACATCGCTAACTGCCGGCAGCTCGGAGCCTTCGGTGCAGATTTACTTCCCAAAAAGGGAACCGTCCTTACCCACTGCAACGCCGGTGCGCTTGCCGCCTGCGGCTACGGATCGGCGCTGGGCGTCGTCAGAGCGGCTGTCGAGCGCGGCCACGAGATCGACGTCCTCGCGGACGAGACCCGCCCCTACCTCCAGGGCGCGCGTCTCACCGCCTGGGAGCTCATGAAGGACAACATCCCCACCACCGTGCTCTGCGACAACATGTCCGCCTCCCTCATGAAGCAGGGCCGCATTCAGGCCGTCATCGTGGGAGCAGACCGCATCGCCGCCAACGGCGACACCGCCAACAAAATCGGCACCTACGGCGTCTCTATCCTCGCCCGCGAGCACGGCATTCCCTTCTACGTCGCCGCCCCCTGGGCAACGATCGACATGGCGACCATCCATGGCGATCAGATTCCAATAGAACAGCGCGACCGGCGTGAGGTCACCCACTCCAACGGCAAGCAGATGACCCCCGACGGCGTCGGCATCGAGAACCCCGCCTTCGACGTCACCCCCGCCAAGTACATCACCGCGATCATCACCGAGCGAGGCGTGCTCCGCGCCCCATACGAGCAGTCCATCGCCGCAATGGCGAACCCCGGTGTGTCCGAGCTAACGCCCGCCTAGCTCGCCGCTCCCCCCGCAGCGATGCCTGGGGTGACACGAGCAGATATCCCACGACATCCCGCCCGCTGCCGTGTTTAGATGGGCAAGCCGCACACGGGAGTTCCATGCCGCCGCGATCGACCGTCCTTCCACTCAGCCTCCTGCTTCTCGGCTCCACAGCATTCGCCCAGACAACATCCGCGCCCGCGGCACCCCCTCCAAAGTCCGGCGTCACCATCCAGACCCGCACCAACCTCGTCGTCGTTGACGTTGTGGTCACCGATCACTCCGGCAAGAACGTCCACGGACTGCAGCGGTCCGACTTTCTCCTCACCGAGAAGGGCGCACCGCAGCAGATCCGCAGCTTCGAAGAGCACTCGGCCCCCGCTCAGCCAGCCGACCCGCCGAAGCCGCTCGATCTGCCCCCAGGGGTCTTCACCAACTTCACCCCGGCACCCGCCTCAAGCGCTCTCAACATCCTTCTTCTGGACAGCCTCAACACCCCGCTCCAGGATCAGGCGTATCTCCGGTCGCAGCTCCTGAGCTACATCCGCTCGGCGCCTGCTGGAAACCGGATCGCCATCTTCGGTCTTACGACTCGCCTCATCCTGCTCCAGGGCTTCACTGCCAACCCACAGCTGCTCAGGTCCGCAATCGACAAGAAAAGCATGCGGTCCTCGCAGATCCTTGATAACCCGACCAGCGGTCTCCCGGCCGAGCAGCTCTCGAGGAACATCGCGAATAGCGGCGCAGATTCCAACAGCGATCAGCTCGGGACCATTGCCCGGCTTCAGCAGTTCGAGGCACAGACGCAGTCCTTTCAGCTGCAGCTACGCGCCCGCTACACCCTTGAAGCCATGGGACAGCTTGCTCGATACCTTTCGGCGCTCCCCGGACGCAAAAATCTCATCTGGTTCTCCGGCTCATTCCCGCTAAGTGTCCTTCCGGACGGCGATCTCCCCGACCCGTTCGCGGTGATGGGCGATATGTCAGGCGAGTTTCGCGACACCGCCAATCTCCTTACCCGGTCCCAGGTCTCCGTCTACCCGGTCGACGCGCGCGGCCTCTTCAACGCGCCCATGTACGACGTCTCGGAACCCGGAGCCCGCTACGCCAGCAACCCTCAGGCCTTCGGGGCCGACCTCCAGAAGTTCAGCCAGCAGACCGCGGAAGAGCATGCCACCATGCTCCAGATGGCGGAGCAGACCGGCGGTCGCGCCTTTATCAACACCAACGGCCTCTCAAAGGCCGTTGAGACGGCCATCAGCACCGGCGCCAACTACTACACGATCACCTACTCTCCTTCAAATACCAGGTACGACGGAGCCTTTCGCCGGATCGGTGTCAAACTCGGTGCTCGCCTCGCGCCTGAGAATCTCAGCCTCGCCTATCGCCGCGGCTACTTCGCGGTGGATCCCAACGCTCCCGCTGCTCGTCCAACTCAGGTTGCCGGACCCGTCCCGGCCAGCCCCTCGCTCGCTCCGCCTCCACCCAATGTCATCCGGGCGGCCATGATGCGCGGCGCACCAGAGCCCACCCAGATCATCTTCAAGGCACTCGTTCTTCCCGCCACACCGCCTTCCTCTGCTCCCGAAGACAATCTCGCCCCCGACACCCGGGCGAACCCGGACAGCAAACTCGCACACGGCCCATACCGTCGCTACACCGTCGACACCGCAGCTCTGGCCTCGCAGCTCCTTCTTGTACGCCAGTCCAATGGAGACTCAACGGGTGCAGTCGAGTTCGTCGTCAATGCCTACGATGCCGATGGCACCCTTATTACCGCCACATCCGGCAGCGCCCGCCTCAACGTCAAGGCAGAGAATCTTGCGCGGCTGTCCGGATCCGGAGTTCCCTTTCACCAGGTCATCAGCGTCCCCGCATCGGGCGACTTCTACCTCCGCGTGGGCGTTCACGATCTGGTCAGCAACCGTGTGGGAGCTGTCGAGGTCCCGATCTCATCCATCAAGGGTCTCGCTCCGGCACCTTTGCCCGGCGCAACTCCGGACGCAGTCACAACCCCCCATCCTTGATCGCTCGCCTTGCTCGAACATGCGCAGAGCTTATTTCACGGCTCATGCCGGCCCCTGCATGGTCAACGCCGGCTAAAGGACCCGGAAGCTCTGGAGCATCGAATCAAAGGTGGGCTTGAGCATCGCAAAATCGCGCTCCGGTGCGACAAACACCACGTAGCTCATCGTCCCGTCCGCGCGCGCAAAGGTCACCAGCCAGTCATGCTCCGGCAACACCGCGCCATCCTGCTGCAGGGGAGAGCGGCCACGCAGATCCACAGCCGCCGCCCTTCCTCCAGCAACACGCAATGGGGTCACCTGGCCACCCTGGCTCAGACCCTCATTCTGAGACATCAGTCGCCGCGCGAGCGATGACGTGGCCTCCACCAGAGATCTCTCATCGGAGATGGAAGGATTTGCCTGCACAGTCTCCACGATCGCCCCATACGCGATCCCGAACTGCCCGGAACCCCTCGGCGGCGACACTGTGACTGAACCATTCGCGTCGGTCACCTTTTGCCACCGCGATGGAAAGCGCATTGTGAAGCTCCGGCTCTGCAACGTCGTCATGGAGCCGTCGAGGCCGAGTTCGGACCGGCCGAGAGCAACAGCCGCTCCGCCTGTTGCAGCCGCTCCGCCTGGTGCAGCCGCACCGCCCCCGCTTGAGACCGGGATGACGGCGCCGTTGCTGCCCGGCCCGGCCGCATAAAGCCCTGCGCCCTTCCAGGCGCCCGCCTGGATCTCCTTGGCCGTGAGCGCCTTTTGCGTCATCGCCTCCCCGTGCACCTGCTTGAACTGTGCCGTTGTCACCGTCGCTCCCGTGCGCTGTGGAAGCGTCTGGATCTCGGCGTTCACATACTCGGTCCGGTTTCCCGGGTTGGGGTGATCGCTCAGCAACTGTGCGCCACCGGCTCCATATTTGGCCTGGATCGCCTCAAAGAACTGCGGGAGACCGCGAGGGTCGTATCCCGCACGGTAAAGGATGTTCACGCCCAGCAGATCGGCCTGCCTCTCGTCGTCGCGCGACATATGCAGAAAGTCCAGGTTCTGACCGAGCCCGATACCCGTCTGCGCCAGCTGTCCCGCTGCTCCATCGCCCAAGAGGACCGCCGATCCGATCGCACCAAGCCCATACAGAAGACTTTTCTTGCGCTGCCTGCTCAGATTGCAGGTCGAGTGCCGCATCACCACGTGCGAAATCTCGTGCGCCATCACGCCCGCCAACTGGGCCTCCGTCTCCGCCGCCTGCACGGTGCCCAGGTTTACAAAGATGGATCCACCCGGAAGGGCAAACGCATTGATGTCCTGGCTGGCTACGACGTGGAAGTTGTACGGCCAGCGCTCGTTGATCCCGGGCGAGCCCGGTGCACTGGCCACAAGCTTCGCACCAAGCTGCTGGACGTACCGTGTGATCGGGCTGTTCTCAGGAAGCACGGGCATCTGCTGGTACACCTGCGCCGCTACCTTGTTGCCCTCGGTGATCTCCTGCTGCACATCAAATGAGTTCTTGCAGGTGACGGGCTCGAAGCTGGCCATGGCGGGTACCCCGGCCGATACCAGAAGCCAGCCTGCAAGGAGCCAACTTGCCCGAAGCCAACCTGCCCGGATTGAACCTGCCCGGATTGAACCTGCCCGAATTGAACCTGCCCAGAGACCTGCTTTTCCGAACGTCATAGTGGATCTCCACCTCTTGCATGCATGAAGCCAGAATACCCTTCTCTGGTCACCGGGAATTCTACTGCCGTCCCGCCCTCCGAAGCATCCGCCGAAGCGCCGCAGATCCCAGTCAGAACAACGACGCCGAGCATCAGCCGGTGTAGCCGCGCATGTCGCCGTCATCGAAATCTCCCGCCCTAATCTTCACCGGCCCGGACCCGCCTCCCACACAGCCGAATGGAGCTCGGTTTCGGGGATATTCTTAACGGAGGTGAAGTCGGCTCTCTTCAACCCGCGTGTACGATCGCTGCTTCGTGGCTCCCTTCTCGTCATCGCAAGCTTCCCCGCAGCCCTGCTCCTGGCGCACTTCCCGGAGAACCACCCTACGCTCCTCCTTGCGCTGCCCGCCCTCGCCGCAACCGCCGGCCTGGTCGACCACGTGCGTTGCATGCGTTCTACGTGGAGCTGGTATCACGGCGGGGTGCTCCTCTGCATCTACGCCGATCTCATGATCCTCAGCATGATCCTCTTCTTCCTGATCTACCCCTACGTATCGGCGTTCGCCGGAACGCACTGATCCCCGCCCTCCGCCGAGGGAGGAGTCCAGCCTGTGCCCGTACAATCTCCTTCACACCCGGAGCACGCATGCACCTATCCCGCCTTCTTGTACCTACATTGCTGGTAGCCGCCGCAAATATCGCCGCGCAGCAAACGCCCACCCCCGCGGCCACACCATGGTGGCAGGAGACCTCCGCCCTCGCATACGATTCTATGGAAGGCCGTGACACCGGCACCGAGGCTTATGAGCGCGCAGCAAAACACGTTGCCGGGAGGTTTGCCGCCGCCCACCTCAAACCGGCAGGCGATAACGGCACCTACCTTCAGCGCGTGCCCATGCACCAGGTAGACCTCGATGCGAGCCGCTCGTCCGTCACCGTCGAGAGCGCCACAGGAGGGTCAGCCGGCGCTACCCGCCTCAAGCTCCTCGAGCAGGTCACCCTCCAGCCGTCGGAGTCTTTGCCTCACGATCTCCGTGCCGGCATGGTCTTCATCGGCTACGGGGCGGAGACCGGCACATCATCGCCGGACCTCCACGGGCGCGTGGCCGTCTATTTCGCCGGAACACCCTCAGGCCTCTCGGTCCCGGATCGCCAGGCCTTTGCAACTCGCCGGGCGCAGCGCCTCTCCGACTCCGGCGCCATCGCCTCCGTTGCCATCCTCAATCCTGCGGACATCGAGCCGTTCCATTGGCCCGCGGCTTATGCCCGCTCTGTCACGCTCTCCGGCGCCCATGCACCGCCGGCCGGCTCCGTCCCCGCACTCCGCATCAGCGCGGACGCCGCTCCCATCCTGCTCGGGCACTCCGGTCACGACGTCCCGAGCCTCCTTCACGATGCCGAGCGAGGCGCTCCTTTGCCGTCATTCGATCTCCCAGGCGCCCTCCGTATCCATCTCGAGATCTCCGCAAAGGACATATCGTCCCCAAACATCCTCGCCGTCCTCCCCGGCTCCGATCCCGACCTCGCTCCCGAGTTCGTGGCCCTCTCCGCACATCTCGATGGATACGGCTTCGGCACACCCGTTCTGGGAGATCGCCTGTACAACGGAGCCCTTGACGACGCCGCTTACGTCGCTACGCTTCTCGAACTCGCGCGCACGCAGGCGGCGCTTCCGACCCGGCAGCAACCAAAGCGCTCGCTCCTCTTCTGCATCTTCACCGGGGAAGAGAAGGGTCTGCTGGGCTCAGCCTACTTCACGCAGCACCCGACTTTGCCGGCCCGGCAGATCGTTGCCGACCTCAATCTCGACCAGCTCCGGCCCATCTTCCCGCTCAAGATCCTCACGATGGAGGGCATCACCGACTCCACCCTTGGCGAGACCGCACGAACCGTCGCGCAGAAGTACGGCATCGAGCTTCGTCCCGATCTCGAACCCGAGCGCAACCTGTTCCGTCGCGCGGACAACTTCAACTTCGTCCGCATCGGCGTTCCGATAGCCAGCTTCATCTTCGGCTATAACCGCGGCACCGCCGAAGAGGTTACTTACCGTGACTGGTACGCCCGCCGCTACCACAAGCCGCAGGACGACCTCTCCACACCCATCGACTGGGCAGCTGCCGTGGCATTCAATGACTTCTTCCGTGACCTCACCCGCGCCATTGCGGACGCTCCCGCCCGTCCCGCATGGTCGCCCTCCAGCTCCTATGCGCCTCGCGTTACCACGGTTCGCCAAAACCCCTAGACCTCGGAGATCCTCGGGTATACTCGCCGTGTTCTCAATCAGCTCAAACCACAACTGCACGGAGCGAACCATGCTAAGGGGCTTCCGGGACTTCATCCTGCGCGGAAATGTCATCGACCTCGCAGTAGCCGTAATCATCGGCGCTGCGTTCACAAGCATCGTCAACTCTCTCGTTGGCGACATCATCAACCCCCTCATCGCGGCAATCATCGGAAAGCCTGACTTCTCCGCCCTCACGCTCAACATCCACGGCGGCGTAATCAAGTACGGCAACTTCCTGAATGCCGCAATAGCCTTTGCGCTCGTCGCATTTGTCGTCTACTTCTTCATCGTCACCCCGGTGAACTCGTTGCTGCTCCGGCTTCGCGGGCCCGCCCCAAGCTCCACCAAACCTTGCCCACAGTGCCTAGGCGACATCCCGCTCGCCGCAACCCGCTGCAAATTCTGCGCCCAGCCCGTCTAGCCAGTAGGTTCACGCAAACAGCAAAGGGAGCGTCCTCTCAACCTTGGGACACTCCCTTCTGCATTTTTGCTCCGAGTTGCGGATCCCACTAGACAGTCGTGATGGCTCCGTTGACGCCTTGTGGGAAAAAGCCGCCCATCGCCGTTCCCGGTGCCGAGTTGGCATAGACGATCGCCAGCACCTGGCTCGGTGTGCGTACCACCGCAAGGCCCTGATCGTCGACATCGAAGTACTTGGAGCCCACGGGCGGCGGCGGGAAGTCCTTCGCATCAACCGGCAGCGAACGAACGTGATTCTCTGCGCAGAGTAGCCGCAGATTGCTCGCGTGATAAGCCTCGGTCAACGCAACGCGTGCCGCGACCGCGAGGGTGCTCGGAGTCAGCAGCGGAGCCGCTCCACCGTAGGCCGATACGCCCACGTCCTCGAAATCCCGGGCCAGCGAGAGAAACTGCTTGAAGTCCGCGAAGCCCTTTCCCATCGCGTCCAGATTGATCGCCGGCTTGGCAATGGCATCCGAGCCAAGGATCGAGTGCAGCAGCTTGACGTGTGTCTGCTCGTCGTAGGTGATCTGCTTCGCGATCGCGCGCAGCCGGCCGGAGAACTCCGCCGATTCTCCATAGAACTCGCTCTCGCTCTCCTCGAACATCACCCGCTTGCCGCCTGTTGTCGGTCCGGTCTTGCCGCTTCCGCCGAGGGGAATGCCGCCGAACTGCTCAAGCGTCAAACCATAGAAGGCCTTGGTGTAGAACTCGGCCTCGAGGTATTCAAGGTT
The DNA here is from genome assembly GCA_963719405.1 of uncultured Acidobacteriaceae bacterium. Lineage (GTDB taxonomy): Bacteria > Acidobacteriota > Terriglobia > Terriglobales > Acidobacteriaceae > Edaphobacter. The sequence goes on along the minus strand of OY970381.1, from coordinate 1,008,324 downwards.
CAATGCGAAGTTCAGAACTGCGATGTCAGTTGCGTTCAGGCCACTTCCCGTAGTTGCCTGGCTCAAAGCCGGGGTCGTGCTTCCAAGTAGCGCGCTGCCGGCGATACCGAGTCCGGTAAGGCTGGCGCCCTTCAGAAAGGTGCGTCGGCCCGCGGGCTTCTGCGCGAGCTGTTTGATGCTGCTCATCATTTCCATCGTGTTTCTCCTGATACCTGGGTGCGGTTGGGTCTGACACTCGGTCGCGATTGAAGATCCAGGGCATTGCCGATCCGGGTCTTCATCGAGCACTGGAGGAGCCGGTGGCGAGCGGGATAGTCTTCAACCAAATTCATGGTCTGAGGTGTCGGTCGTATCGTCGGACATGCGGGGAGGCAACCCGGCGGACATCCCACGAGCTGTACGATGTGCGTTGTCCGACAGATCTTGACGAAACGAAATATTTTTTCACCGAAGGTAACGTGCGCCCGCCGTTCCGGCGCTGCGGCTCGGAAAACCTCCAAAACTCCTGCCATCCGGTTCCCCGGCCTTTCCGGTATGCTGTCTCCTTATCCGAAAACACAGGAGTTGCCTTGCTCTATCTCCGCAGCACCATCGCCTCTGTTCTCCTCGCCTCCGCCGTCCTCGCCCAGTCACCTGCCGCCGTGCCCGCTCCGTCTCAGGTCTTCGGATACTTCGACTTCGCACCGCAGGCGAAGCTGGATGCGACCTTTCTCGCAGTCCCGGACGCCGCACTTGCAGGGCAGCACCTGAAGATCCTTACCTCCGCACCGCACTGGGCGAGCTCGCCCGAGGACTACAAGACCGCCCAGTACGTCGCGGAAAAGTTCAAGGCCGCCGGCCTCCAGACCGAGATCGTTCCTTACAAGATCCTGCTCAACAAGCCGGTCAAGATCGCGATTGAGGCCTTCGACGCCCAGCACAACAAACTGATGTCAGGTCCAACCCCGGAGCACGTAGACCCCAGCGATCACGGTGGAGATCCCTTTCAGAACGATCCACGTATCCTTCCCGCCTTCAACGGCTCCAGCCCCTCCGGCAACGTCACGGGAGAGGTCGTCTATGCCAACTACGGCAACCTCGCCGACTTCAAATACCTCGCTGAGCACGGCATCTCGGTCAAAGACAAGATCGTTCTGGTCCGCTACGGCGGCAACTTCCGCGGCGTAAAGGTCTACATCGCCCAGAAGTTCGGCGCCAAAGGCGTCCTCATCTTCTCTGACCCCGCCGATGATGGATATACCAAGGGTGACATGTACCCTGCCGGTCCCATGCGGCCAGAGTCCGCCGTGCAGCGCGGCTCCGTGCAGTTTCTTCCTCTCTATCCCGGCGATCCCGAAACCCCGGGTGTCGCCTCCACGATGGACCTTCCGGATTCGAAGCGCCTCACGCCGGAGCAGACGATGGTACTGCCCGGGGGGGATCAACCCTCAATCCCGGCCAACCCGCTCTCATATAAGGACGCTGGCCCGATACTGCGGGCGCTCTCCGGGCCAGCCTGCCCTCATGACTGGCAGGGCGGCCTACCCTTTACATACCACCTGGGCGGCACACCGGCAGTCACTGCCCACATGGATCTTCAGCAGGACACACGTCTTCGCACCATCTGGGATGTGATCGGCACCATCCCCGGCAGCGGTCCGGAGAAGAGTGAACTCATCGTCGCGGGAAACCACCGTGACGCCTGGGTCTACGGCGCAGTCGATCCCAACTCCGGAACCGCCGCCATGCTCGAAACCGTCCATGGCCTGGGCGAACTCCTCAAGCAGGGATGGAAGCCGAAGCGCACCATCATCATAGGTTCGTGGGACGCCGAAGAAGAGGGGCTCATCGGTTCCACCGAGTGGGCCGAGCAGCACGCCTCCGATCTATCTCACGCGGTCGCGTACTTCAACACCGACGTCGGTGTGTCCGGCCCCAACTTCAATGCGGCCGCCGTTCCGTCGTTGAAGCAGTTCGTCCGCGAGGTCACCAAGCAGGTGCCCAGTCCAAAGGGCGGCACCGTCTACGACCAGTGGGCCAAGGACCAGGCCGAGGGCCACGGACGCCGGAGCTCCGCTCCTTTCACAGCAGGCCGCTCGGAGCGCTCCGACAGTGACAAGGATGTACGCGTAGGAGATCTCGGCTCCGGCTCCGATTACACGCCCTTCATTCAGCACCTTGGCGTCCCCTCGACCGACATCGGTTCCGATGGACCGTACGGCGTCTACCACTCGGTCTTTGACAACTACAACTGGTTCATCAAGAACGCGGACCCGACCTTTGTCTACGAGCAGCAGCAGGCACGAGTCTTCGGCCTGGAGATTCTGCATATGGCCGGCGCCGACATCCTCCCGTATGACTACCACGCGTACGGTGAAGACATCGTCCGCTACCTGGACGCGGCCGAGCAACAGGCGAAGTCCTCCAAGATGACGCTCGACTTCAGCGCGGCCCAGGCAGCCGCAAAGCGGCTCTCCGCAGCGGGAAGCACCGTTCACGTCGCACAGGGAAGGCGCCCGGCAGATCCCCTTGCTTTCAACCAGGCGCTTCGGGACGCGGAGTCGGCACTCCTGAGTCCACAGGGTCTTCCGCAGCGTGCCTGGTTCAAGCACACGATCTACGCTCCCGGGGAGTTCACCGGCTACGCCGCTGTGGTCATCCCGGGAGTCAACGAAGGCATCGACGCTCCGGACGCCGCTCGAGCTCAGGCCCAGATGGCAGTGCTTGCCGATGCTCTCAACCGCTCGGCCGCGATCTTGGAGGCTGCAGCGAAGTAGCAGCTTGCTTCGGTTTCCTCGGAAAAGCCCCCGCGACGCCGCGGGGGCTTTGCTTTGCGCTGTTGTGAAATCCAGGTACGCAATCCCGGGCCCACCTGGACTCCGGACCGCCTACAACTTCGGCGTGAGGCGGTGAACCTCGATGTGCTATACCTCAGCTCAAAAAGCCAGCAGAGTATTGCACACAGAGATGACCCCAAGAGTCGTCCCCTTCAGGAGCTCCCCCTATGCTGCATGACCTTGTTCTTGCTCTGGTTTTCCTCGCGATGATCATCACCCCCGCCCTCCTCGCCATGCGCTCGGATCGTGAGGAAAAAGACGTCCTGTGATTCAACCCCGTCCACTGGTTCCGGCCATGGACACGTACAGCCGGGCCTCTCCCTCTCGAATCGTGCAACGCGTAGCCGGCATGGCCTTCAACTTCAGCACCATCCAGTTACCAGCAATTACCGCAGATCCACCAGAGATTGCACCACACCGCGACGTCCACCGGACCAGGTTCCGAGCCCGCCGCACAGGGCGTGACCTCCTCAACCCGCAGCAAACCCTCCTTATTGAAGGGCCGAAGTTAGAGCTTGGAATCTGAAAAGGCCGCTGCCCAAACCAGGGAGCGGCCTTCTTATTGCAGTACCTAAGTGTTACTAGCTCTGAGGTTTAGCCTCGCATCGCCATCTGCTCGGTCAGGATCTGGGTGAGATCGGGCTTCTTCAGACCATGCTCGCGCTCGTTGAACTGGTCCACCTTGCTCGACCAGTTCATGGAACAGAACTTCGGTCCACACATCGAGCAGAATGCCGCCTCCTTGTAGTAGTCGTCCGGCAGCGTCTCATCGTGCATGCCGCGCGCGGTCTCCGGATCGAGCGACAGGGCGAACTGCTTATCCCAATCGAATGTGTATCTTGCATGAGAGATTGCGTCGTCCCGATCGCGCGCTCCAGGACGATGGCGGGCGATATCGGCGGCGTGAGCGGCAATCTTGTAAGCGATGATCCCGTCCTTCACGTCTTTTTCGTTTGGAAGGCCAAGGTGCTCTTTTGGTGTGACATAGCAGAGCATTGCGGCACCGTGCCAACCGATCATCGCAGCGCCGATCGCGGACGTTATGTGGTCGTAACCTGGTGCGATGTCGGTGACGAGTGGTCCCAGGACATAGAACGGTGCACCATCGCAGAGCTCGACCTCTTTGTCGACCTGTTCCTTGATCTTGTCCATCGGTACGTGGCCGGGACCTTCAATCATCACCTGTACGTCCGACTTCCAGGCCTGACGCGTCAGTTCGCCCAGGGTCTTCAACTCTGCGAATTGAGCCTCGTCGCTGGCATCGGCGACACAACCCGGGCGTAGACCGTCACCAAGCGAGTAGCTGACGTCGTACTTGGCCATGACCTTGGTGATGCGATCGAAGTTCTCATAGAGGAAGTTCTGCTTGTGGTGCGCGGTCATCCACTGCGCCATGATGGCTCCGCCACGGCTGACGATTCCGGTGATTCGCTTCGCCACCAATGGGACGTACTGGACCAGAACTCCGGCGTGAATGGTGAAATAGTCGACACCTTGCTGCGCCTGCTCCTCGATGACCTCGAGGTAGAGATCGATGTTGAGGTCCTCGACGCGCTTTACCCGGGAGAGCGCCTCGTACAGCGGCACCGTGCCGATCGGTACAGGCGAGTGCCGGAGGATCTCTTCGCGGATCATCGGGATGTCTCCGCCGGTAGAGAGATCCATCACAGTGTCCGCGCCGTAGTGCACGGCGGTATGGAGCTTTCTAAGCTCTTCATCCACGTTGGAGACCAGGGCCGAGTTGCCGATGTTGGCGTTGATCTTGCAGAGCGATTCGACACCGATCGCCATGGGCTCGAGCTCGGGGTGATTGATGTTCGCCGGGATAATCATGGTCCCCTTGGCGATCTCTGAGCGGACGAGCTCCGGGGAGAGCTTTTCTTTCTGTGCGACGAATGCCATCTCTTCGGTGATCTTGCCGAGCCTGGCGAAGTGCATCTGGCTCATGTTGGTGTCGCCGGTGCGCTCAGCTTCGAGCTTGCGCTTCACGATCCAGTCCGCCCTGCCGGTAGGAACCTTGTATCCGTTCCCCATCGCGTGCTCGCCATTTCCACCCGATTTCGCGTGTGGGCCACCGCCGTTCCCACCCTGGCCATTTTCGATGCTGCTCATGTGGTTTTCCCCCTGTAAATCACGCGTTCACGCGATGAGTTTATGGCCTGAGTATACGCCGCATGACCGTTCCCAGAGCGCGGCAGAGACCCTGTCCAGAGTGATGCCGCAGCAGAATTGATGGAGGCCGCGCGAGTACCGTCCACACGTGCGTGCTGCCGAAAGACGCGACCGTCGATCTGTATGGCTCGATCAGTGAGGCAGACGATCCAGATGGCGATATCCGCCAGTCGCGACGAAGGCGGCTAAAAACACGGTCATGTTGTAGCTCGCATGAACGAGGGTGGAGGCCGCGACAGACCGCAGACGGACCCTGACCGCGGTGAGGATAAGGGAGACGCAGAACAGAAGCGCCAGCACGGGCCAGGTGAACGCGGTCTGCTGTCCGTGGAGCAGAGCGAAGAGGATGCTGGTGAAGACGGCAGAGAAGATCAGCGCGGGCAACGTGAGCGCATTCGAAGATTGCCAGGTGACACGGGCCGCTTCCGTGCGAGGAAGGCAGAGCCAGTCGTATGCGATGGCGAGCGCAGGGAGGAAGAAGCCGCGGAAGAGGATCTCCTCAAAGACTGGCGCCACAAAGATGCCGAATGCGGTGATGATCCAAACGTCCGATTGTGTGCGGAAGAAGTCATCCATCGGCATGGTCTTTGGGGCAGGCAGAAGGGAAGAGGCGGCCTGCACCGTGAAGGACAACGCGATTCCCAGAGGAAGCAGACGGAGTACGTTGCGAGAGGCGGCCGGCAGGTTCCACTGAATGCCCGTAACGAAGGATCGGCGCCAGAGCAGAGGGAACAGAAACCAGGAGGATGTGAGCGAGGCGAGGTAGGTGAAGGCCTCTGCCGCAAGCAGGAGCTTGGGTGAGACACCGGTGTTTGCGACGTGGATCGGATGAATGACACCCAGAAGTGTGGCCTGAGCAAAGAGGAGGGTGATACCCGTAATTGCGAGGAAAAGGAGAGCGTGGCCGAGGTGCGGGATGCGCGAACCCGGCTCGTCGGGAGCCTCGTTTGGCGTGTTGTCCAAAGGCGGCTGAACGATGGCTTCCCCTTCGGGGATGAGGGGTGGGATTGGGGCGAGCGGAGGGTCATCGGCGGTGCGAAAGGCGGGAAGACCAGCAGGTCGGGAGGGCGATCCGAGCGCTGCGCATGCGGGGACCCCCTCCTGGCGACCTGAGATTTGAGCCGGGTGACGCGGAAAACTCATTGCTTGACCTTCTTTGAGATCTTTTTAGATTTCGACTTCGCAGCGAGCCGTTCGGCGGGTTTGTTGCCGCTGGCGACGGGCATACCGGTCTTCTTCTCCGGTGGGACGAACTTAGCACGCGCCTTTCGTGCCGCGTCGACAGCAGCGCTGATGGAAGCTGGCTGCGGGCCTGCGAAGCTCAAGGCAGTTTCTGTTTGGCTCGCCGGAGCCTGCTTGTAGTGGTGTGCCAAAAAGGCTGCCGTGTGCGAGCCTTGGACTGTTGACACCTGTTCCGGTGTTCCGTGGGCGATGATGCGCCCGCCGCCCTCGCCTCCCTCCGGGCCGAGATCGAGGATGTAGTCGGCGTTGCGGATGATGTCGAGGTTGTGCTCAATGATGATGACGGTGTTGCCGAGATTGGTGAGGCGGTGCAGAACCTCGAGGAGCTTGCGGACGTCATCGAAGTGGAGACCGGTTGTGGGCTCATCGAGCAGGTAGACGGTGCGCCCGGTCTGACGCTTGGAGAGCTCGCGAGCGAGCTTCATGCGCTGCGCCTCTCCGCCGGAGAGTGTAGTGGCTGACTGGCCGAGGTGAATGTAACCGAGACCGACGTCGACGAGGGTTTGAAGCCGCACATGGACGTTGGGTATGTCCTTGAGCACGGGAACCGCATCGGCGATGGGCAGCTCGAGCAGATCGGCTATGGTGTAGCCGTTGAACTTTACAGCCAGCGTCTCCTGATTGTAGCGGGAACCGTTACATACCTCACAGAGGACGTAGACGTCGGGCAGAAAGTTCATCTCGATGCGGCGCTGACCTTCACCCTGACAGGCCTCGCACCTTCCGCCCTGCACGTTGAAGGAGAAACGTCCGGGCTTATAGCCGCGCTCGCGCGATTCAGGAAGCATGGCGAAGAGATCGCGGATTGCGGTGAAGACACCCGTGTAGGTTGCCGGATTGCTGCGTGGCGTGCGCCCGATCGGAGACTGATCGATCTGAATGACCTTGTCTATCTGATCGATGCCGATGACGTTTCCGTGCTGTCCCGGCTCCTCGCGCGAGCCGTAGAGCTCCTTTGCGAGAGAACGGTAGAGGATGTCATTGACGAGAGTGGATTTGCCGCTGCCGCTCACTCCCGTTACGACGGTCATGACACCAAGCGGGAAGTGCGCGGTCACGTTCTGCAGGTTGTGCGACCGGGCATCCTCGACCGTGACCCACCTGCCGGAGAGCTCTCGCGGCTGATCGCGAGCGACGATCTCGATCTTGCCCGCGAGATATTGCCCGGTAAGCGAGGCAGGGTTGTCCATCACCTGCTGTGGTGTGCCGTCAGCGATGAGGTAGCCGCCGTTCTTTCCGGCGCCCGGACCGAGGTCGAGAACGTAGTCTGCTTTTCGTATGGTGTCTTCGTCGTGCTCGACGACCAGTACGGTATTGCCGAGATCACGCAGGCGTTCGAGGGCGGAGATGAGGCGCTGGTTGTCGCGCTGGTGAAGACCGATGGAGGGCTCGTCGAGAACGTAGAGGACGCCCCGCAGGCGGGAGCCGATCTGTGTGGCAAGGCGGATGCGCTGGCCTTCGCCTCCGGAGAGGGTGGCGGCGGAGCGATCGAGCGCGAGGTAGTTGAGTCCTACAGCGTTGAGGAACTCGAGTCGCTCGATGACCTCGCGCTGGAGTCGATCTGCAATGAGCCGCTCACGACCGGTGAAATGCATGGAGCGTGCTCCTACAAGGGCACGGTCGAGCGGGAGGGCGGTGAAGTCGGCGATACTCTGGTCTGTGCGATGGCCGTTCTGGTCTTTGGCACCGCCGATCGGAATTGTAACGGCGAGTGACTCCGGCCGAAGACGGCGGCCATTGCAGCGGGGGCATGAGGTCGCGGACATGTACTGCATCATGTATTCGCGGTAGCCCTCGGATTTGGTCTCCTCAAGATTGGAACGGAGGTAGGCGAAGATGCCGTGGAAGCCGGTGCGTGCGGCATCCGACTTCGGTGGGCCATGGAGGAAGAGATCCTGTTCTGACTTGGTCAGATCTGCGAAGGGCTGCTTGATGTTGATCTTGTGCTTCTCGGCGGCGAGCTTGATGAGGCGGAGCAGGTAGGAGGACGCGGAGCCCGGACCCATGGCTCCGTCAAGCAGGGGCTTGGACCAGTCAGTGATCGTCTTGGCGGGGTCGAAGTCATAGATGGAGCCGAGCCCGTGGCACTCCGGGCAGGCTCCGTAGGTGGAGTTGAAGGAGAAGCTGCGGGGCTCGAGCTTGGGGACGTTGATGCCGCAGTCGGGACATGCCATCGATGACGAGTAGAGGGTTTCTACCTGCTGCCTGGTCTCGGGGTCCTGGATTCCGATGAGAACGAGACCGGCGGCCATCTGCAGTGCCTTTGCGATCGAGGTCTCGAGCCTTCGTGTGTCGTAGCGGGGTTGCACTGGCTCGTTGCCGGTCGTGGCGAGCGCCGGGTTGGCGTTCGGGGGCGTCTGGTCCGCGACCGGCTTCAGAATGATGCGGTCGACTACGGCTTCGATGGTGTGGTTCTTGCGTTTCTCAAGCCGCATACCCTCGGTGATCTCAGTCATCTCACCGTCGATGCGAACACGGAAGCCTTGCTGATCAAGAGCCTCCAGCTCCTCGCGGAACTCGCCCTTGCGGCCGCGGACGATGGGAGCGAGGACAGTGATCCGTTCGCCGGGTGAGAGGGCGGCGACCCTTTCCACGATCTGTTCGGCGGATTGGCGGGTAATGGGCTGGTGGCAGTTGGGGCAGTGGGGCTGGCCGACCGAAGCCCACAGCAGACGGAGATAGTCGTAGATCTCGGTGATGGTGCCAACGGTGGAGCGTGGAGAGCGCGAGGTGGTCTTCTGCTCAATCGAGATTGCCGGGGAGAGCCCATCGATGGCGTCGACGTCCGGGCGCTCCATCTGGTCGAGGAACTGCCGGGCGTAGGCCGAGAGCGTTTCCACATAGCGGCGCTGGCCCTCGGCGTAGATGGTATCGAAGGCCAGAGAGGACTTGCCGGAGCCTGAAAGTCCGGTGACCACGGTCAGGGTGTTGCGGGGGATGGAGACGTTGACGTTGCGGAGGTTATGCTGTCGCGCCCCCCGAACGGTGATGTGCGTGATGCCCTTGGAAGAGGATTGAGGAGACGTAGCCAAGTCTCTAGGATAAGGCATGCGCGTATCTGTCTGGTAATCAGGCAGGGAAGTGCGGGGCAACTGCGAACTCCCAAAACGTATCCGAAGGGATAACACAGGTTGCCGGGAAGCAGTTGGAAATCCCAGGCTGGCTTGCGAGAATGATGCTGGCGCGGAGGGCTTTCTGCTTTCAGTCAGCGCTCGAGGTTTGTGGGGTGACTGTGAGCACGTCAATCGTACTGATATGCGCTGTACTGGCTTCTCTGGCTGTAGGCGTCGTCGCTGCCTACGCGGTGTGCCTGACGATGTTCAGCCTGTTCCGAGCGCATGCCCGACAGCTCACCGCAAGGAAGTCTGTAGCGCTGCCGGTTCACGTTCTCCGCAGCTGATGTAGCTAACGGATGTTCCTCGGGTGTCCAAGGTCGATTCCGTCAGCTCTGCCGAAGACGACATCCACGGGGTTATTGGGGTGGTGATGCCGGCGGGGTGTTCTGCTGCTGCCGCAGCTTCTGCAGCTGTTCAAAGATCTGCTGAGGAGTCTTGACGCTGCCCGGGGATGACGGCTCCGATGTGAGCGGTGTTGTTGTGGCGGTCGCAGGCGGGGTGGAGCTGTCGATCGGTGGAAATGCGATCTGCTGAGAGGTTGAAGAAGGTGCAGTCGCGGCGGGATTGGTGTCCATACCGCCGGTTCCAGAACGATACGGCGCTCGCGAGTTCTGCGGAGGCTGCGGCTGTGGAGCGTACTGCCGAATAACTTGAGCAGCAGCTTCATTATCGCTGTCCTCAGCTCCGTTCGCGTTTGGATTCGGAGGGGTAATCCCGCCGAGTCTCGGTGTAAGGACGAGCTCTTTGGGTGCACGTGCCGCGTCCTGAACGAGCAGCATATTGCTTCCGCTTCCGTCGAGCAGCGTCGCCAGAACGGTGGACGGCTGAGCCGGTCCGTAGTTGCCAAACACGCGGTCCTCAGGAACTCCGCCGGTGATCTTCATGCCGGTTTTGACCGCGATCTCTCTCAGGATCTGGTCGAGGCTTGAGTTGCTCGCTCTGACGGTCAGCAGGCCGCTGCTGTAAGTCACCTCTGCCCGACCCGGACCACGCCGCGATGCATCAGAAGCGACATCGCTTTGGGAGACAGGCGACACGGGAGAGAACCGAACCGGATCCGTCTGTCCGAACGCATCGATGCTTGCGGAGAGGCACACCGCGGCAAATAGAAGGAACATCTTCCGAGCCACAATCGCGGCGGCGGAGTTGGTCGATGGATCTGGGAGTTCGCTGAGCATGGCTGCTCCTTGTCGCTGTTTTGTAGGACGCGAACGGGGCTGTGAAGGTAACTCTGATCCGGCGACACCACGTCTGCGGTTGGGAGTAGTCTACCGCTAAGAGGTGAATGGAATGGGCCTGCGGGCTGCCGTAGTTGGGTTGTTGCTTGTTTCAGGCGCCGCGGCGCCGGGGTCGTTGGCGTGGAGCGAGAGTTGCACGACGCAGTCGCAGATGAAGGACCAGGAGCGGGATGGGTTGGCCGCTGCTGCCCGCGACATCGCCTCCAAGGTTCAGACGAACGACGCCAATGGTCTGAAGGCGGAGACGGTAGCGGAGTTCGCCAGCCATTTCAGCCCGATGCAGAGTCTGGTCGCCGAGACCGCTCCAAGACTTACCGGAGGAGCGCTCACGGTGGACCAGGTGTATCTTCTGGACGCGTCGCAGCTGAAGGCACAGGGCGGATCGGAGGCGCAGTTCTTCTGCAGCCTGAATAAGTCCGCAAACGACGTTGAGTTTCTTATCCCAGGGCTGTCAGCCGGCGTCTACGGATTTGCCGTTGTCCAGGTGGCAGCCTCGCCAGACCCGTGGATCGTGCCGATGCTGTTGCGTCGCGAGCAAGGGAGATGGCTGCTTGCCGGGTTATATCCGCGATCAACGCAGGCCGCGGGACATGACGGGCTCTGGTACTGGCGCGAGGCCAGGAGGCTTGCCAAGGAGAAGCAGCGGTGGAATGCATGGATATTGTATGGTGAAGCCGAAGCTCTCCTGCAACCGGCGAGTTTCATCCAGTCGACGCATCTTGAGAAGCTGCGCGACGAGCAGCGCGCTGCTGCACCCGCGGCGCTTTCCTCCGGCATTGGAACTGACGTGCCATTGGTCGTGAAGGCAGCGGACGGGAAGACGTACCAGTTCACGGCACTGGGCGTGGACGACACGCTCGCCAAAGACAAGATCGATGTCTCTGCACACCTTCGGGTGGAAGAGATCGGCGACGCGGCTGCGGCACGGAAGCGGAATGAGGACGCGATGCATGCGCTTTTGGCGGCCTACCCGGAGCTCAGATCGAGCTTCCATGGGATATGGATTGTCGCGGAATCGGCTGCCACACCGAACGCTGCACCTTTCGCAACCGAGCAGGCGATGGCCGATCTGCATTAGCCGGCCTAACACTTTGATCCCATGACATTGCATTGCTATGGGGTAGTATCTTCAGGGCGGCGAACGCGGTCCAAAGGTCTGTACACATCCGGCCTGGTCGCGACCTTGCCTGGCCCGGAATGGAAGAGGGATGTCGATGACAGTGAAGAGTTTGGAGCAGGCGATCAAGGAGCGGCGGTCTACGCCCAGCTTTGATGGCGCGCCGCTTCCGCCAGAGGATTTGAAGCAGATCGTGGAGGCCGGACTCAGTGCTCCGAGCGGCTACAACATGCAGCCGTGGCGCTTTGTTGTGGTGCAGTCGCCGGAACAGCGTCGCCGTCTGCGCGGCGCGAGCTACAACCAGGCAAAGGTGGAAGAGGCCTCGGCCGTGATTGTGGCGTGTGGGGATGCGGACGGATGGAGGAAGGATCTTGACCTGATGCTGCAGCAGGGGCTGGAAGGCGGTATGCCCGAAAGCTACGCTGCGCAGGCCAAGAGCAGCGTTCCGAAGTACATGGCGAGCTTCTCGGGCGATCAGATGAAGGGATGGCTGAACAAGCAGGTGATGCTTGCCTTTACGCACATGATGCTGATGGCGGAGGTGCTGGGATACGATACCGCGCCGATGGAGGGTTTCGAGCAGGAGAAGGTCCATGAGGTGCTCCGGCTGCCGATGAGCTTTTGGGTGGTGGCACTTCTGGCGATCGGCCATGGGAAGGGTTCCGACAAGTTCGACGGTGGTCGTTTTGACATGAACCACACGGTGTTCAGCGAAGAATTTGGCAAACCTCTGAAGTGATCAGGGAGACAGACGGCTCAGGAGATCGGCGCGAATACCCGACTCGCCCGATCGTGGGGGCTGCAGGAGTCGTGGTCCAGGGTAATCGGGTCGTTCTGATCAGACGAGGCAGCGATCCAATGAAGGGTGCATGGAGTCTTCCCGGTGGCGCCCTCCACCTTTCTGAACGGATTTCCGAAGGTGTGGCGCGAGAGGTACGAGAGGAGACAGGGTTGATCGTTCGGCCCATCGAACTCGTCGAGGTTCTGGACCGTATCTCGCATGATGTCTCAGGGCGCGTGCTCTATCACTACGTCCTGCTCGACTGGCTGTGCACCACCGGACCAGGCGCCGAGCTAAATGCGGGAAGCGACGCCGCAGAGGCGGTGTGGGCTGACATGGATGCGCTTCAGCCGTTTGGGCTGGAAGCAGAGACACTCGAGGTGATACGGCGCGCAGCCGATCGCGGGAAGGAACTCAGCCTGTGACAACGGTGCGAAGGCGTGTACTCGGGGCCACGGCGTTTGCCGTGCTGCTGCTTACGGCCGTGTGCATCTTCTTTTACAAGAGGCCGCTGACGGTCGCCGACCAACAGATTCGGTTCCACCTGTGGCGATCTGGAGTGCGCAGCGAGTACGTGTCTGTCGACGGATATCGCATCCACTACTTCGAAGCGGAGCCGCAGAGCGGAGGCGGCAAACCTCTGCTTCTGATTCACGGCCTTGGCGCTCGGGGAGAGGACTGGTCTCCGATGATTCCAGGTCTGGCCGCTGCCGGATTCCATGTCTACGTTCCGGACCTCGCGGGTTATGGCCGGTCCTCCCGCCCCGACGCGAGCTACTCGATCAGCATGCAGGAGAAGCTGGTCGCGGATTACATGCGAGCGTTACACCTGGAGCATGCAGATGTCGCAGGTTGGTCAATGGGCGGATGGGTCGCGATGAAGCTGGCGGCAGACGACACCGGCATGGTGGACAGGCTTGTCCTGTTCGACTCGGCGGGTGTGTACTTTCAGGGATATTCTCAGCTGCAGACGATCTTCGATGCGAAGGACGTTGCGGGCATCCGCCGGCTGTTCTCTATCCTGACGCCGCACCCGCGCCCCATACCGGAGTTTGTTGGCAGGGATCTGGCGCGCAGGATCCAGGCGAACGTCTGGGTGGTCAAGCGGAGCATGGCGGCGATGATGAGCGGGCGCGACCTGATGGACTTTCGCCTGCACTCGATTCAGCAACCGACGCTGGTGGTCTGGGGCAAGCAGGATGAGCTGATACCGCTCTCCTCCGGGGAGACGATCCATAACGGGATCCCTGGGTCGTCCCTGCTTGTTGTAGACGGCTGCGGGCACCTCACGCCGTCGGAGTGCTCGCGGGTCTCCTTGCAGGCAACTGTTACCTTTCTTCAGGCTCAGCCGGCGATTCGAGGGGCGGAGAGCGCCGTGGATGGCGGCCAGTAGACCTAGTCCCGTTGCCAGACGAATGCATCCGCCTGCGGGAGGCCTATGTGCGCCAGGACGCGATGCACGAAGTTGCGTGCCATATCCGAGGTTGACTGCGGGTGATTGTAGAGAGTTGGGATCGCGGGAAAGATAACGGCTCCGGCATCTGACGCAAGCTGCATGTTGCGGAGATGAATGCGATTGAACGGAGTCTCGCGAACGCAGAGTATGAGTGGTCGGCGCTCCTTGAGACATACATCCGCGGCGCGCTCGATTAGGTTGGAGGCCATGCCGTTCGCGATCCCGGCGAGTGTTCCCATAGAGCAGGGAAGGACGATCATGGCGGTGACGGGATAGCTCCCGCTCGCGATGTTTGCTCCCACGTCGAATTCGGGGTGCTGTTTGACCTTTGCCGAGGGCCGTCCCAGCAACTTCTCCACCAGTTGATTCCGGCCACTGAGCTGAAGCTCCTCTGCGATGACGCGCAAAGCGCTCTCGGAGGCGACGACGTTGACCTCTCCGACCCGGGGATCGGCGTCCAGTACCCGAAGCATCTCGCCCGCGTAGGCGGCACCGCTGGCTCCCGTTATGGCGAGACTGATTGTGACCGATGAGAGACCTGCAGCCATACCCCATTATGACTCGCGCTAACGGCCAGTCGTACTGCGAGTTTTCGCCCGGATGACACGCTGAAACGTAATCGGCGATCTGACCGCTGGGTCACTCAACTCCTCGAGATCAGGGCGGAACCGACGCTTAGGCCTGCTCTCCCAAAACCCGGTGGAATATTGCGTCTACATTTGCGAGCTGACGCGTGAAGTCGAAGGCTCGACGGAGCTGCTCGGGATTGAGGCGCCCGGTAATCTCCGGATCGGCTGCGACCTCGTCGCGGAAGGTAAGGTCTTCCTTCCAGCTTCGCATCGCGTGCGACTGAACCAGGCGATACGCATCCTCGCGGCTCATGCCCGACTCGGCGAGATCAAGCAGCAGCTGACCCGAGAAGATCAGGCCGCCGGTGCTTTCAAGGTTCCTCATCATGCGGGCAGGGTAGACGAGGAGCTTCTCGATCAGGTTGGTGGTCTTCGCGAGGAGGTAGTCGGCGAGGATGGTGGAGTCGGGCAGGATCACGCGCTCCGCGGACGAGTGAGAGATGTCGCGCTCATGCCAGAGAGCAACGTTCTCGAACGCGGTTTGTGCGTTTGACCTGACCACACGGGCAAGGCCGCTGATCTGCTCCGAGGTGATGGGGTTGCGCTTGTGAGGCATGGCGCTTGACCCTTTCTGCTTCTCGGAGAAGAACTCTTCTGCCTCACGCACCTCCGTCCGCTGGAGGTGGCGGATCTCGGTCGCGATCTTGTCGAGGGTGGAGCAGAGCACAGCAAGCGTGGCGATGTATGCGGCGTGGCGATCACGCTGGACGACCTGGGTCGCTATCGCGACAGGCTTCAGTCCGAGTTCGGAGCAGATTGCCTCCTCATGCTCTGGCTTAAGGTGTCCAAATGTGCCGACCGCGCCCGAGAGTTTGCCGACACGGAGATCCTCTGCCGCGGCATCGAAGCGGAAGAGGTTTCGTTGCATTTCGGAGTACCACAGGAGGAGCTTCAAGCCGAAGGTGGTTGGCTCCGCGTGAACGCCGTGCGTTCTGCCGATCGCGGGTGTGTGCTGGAACTCGATGGCACGGCGCCGCAGGACCTCAGCCAGGCCGACGATGCCCGCGCGAATGATCGAGGACGCCGACTTAAGCTGGAGCGCCTGTGCGGTGTCTACGACATCGGTGGAGGTTAGCCCGTAGTGAAGCCAGCGAGCTTCAGGACCGACGTGTTCCGCGACGGTTGTCGTGAAGGCGATGACATCGTGGCGAACCTCAGCCTCGATCTCGTTGATACGCGCCACCGTGAAGTCTCCCCGGTCACGGATTGCATTTGCAGCGTCCTGAGGAACCATTCCCGCGCGAGCGAGCGCCTGAGAGGCGGCCACCTCCACCGTGAGCCAGCAGCGGTACTTATTCTCATCGGACCAGATCTGGCCCATCTCCGGTCGGGTATAGCGGGCTATCAATGTGGGTTCCTCGTGTGGCTGCGGGCTTTGTCGCGGCTACGCGCTTCTCACGGTCGTTTGACGACGTCAGACGAAGCGGCGCAGGTTCAGGAGCGTGTGACGCCAAGAAGCTCCGACATCTCGTCATACAGGAAACCCCTGCCCGGCTTATAGGGCTGCACCCATTTGCCGTCGATGACGAATTGCGGGATTGCACGCTTGCCAACGTTGCGCAACACCTCGTCCGCCGCCCCGGGTGTCTTCTCGATGTCGATCTCGCTGAAGGGGATGTTGTGTTCAGAGAGGAAACGCTTGGCCTCACGGCAATCGCGGCACCAGGCTGCGGAATACAGGGTCAGATCCATAGCTTCCAGTTTACCGAAGCGGACGTCATCGCGTGCGGGGCCGTTGTCCGGAGGATGCGAGGCGATCACTGCTCGTGGTAGTTACGGATCAAGCCACCGTCGATAAAGTAAGTGGATCCAGTCACGTAGGCGCCGTCGTCCGACGCCAGGAAGGCGGCTACACCGGCTACTTCTTCCGGCGTACCCATTCGGCCGAGTGGGATATTTCTAAGCAGTGCATCGAGTTTGGGTTTGTCTTCGAGCAGTGATTTATTGATCGGTGTGACGATAGCTCCGGGTGCGATGTTGTTGACGGTAATGCCAAGCCCTCCGAGTTCTACAGCGAGGTCTCTCATGACCATGCGCATGCCTCCCTTGGAGGCGCAATAGGTGGAGAAGTTGGGGAATACCATATCCTCGTGAACAGAGCTGATGTTGATGACCCGGCCAGGCTGTTTTGCGGCTGCCAGCCTGCGGACAAAAGCCTGAGTCAGGAAGAATGCGCCTTTCAGGTTGACGTCGAGAACCGTGTCGAAGTCCTGCTCGGTGACGTCGAGGAACGCAGCGTGCCTTTCAATGCCGGCGTTGTTGACGAGGATGTCGCAGCTCCCGAGCTGCTGCCAGGCCTGTTCGACGAGGTTCTGGCCGTCCGCGAGTTTCGAGACGTCCGCCTTGACCATGATCGATTTGCCGCCGGCTGCCTCAATTTTGCTGACCGTCTCCTTCGCCGCGTCGATGTGGTCGCGGTAGTCGACGACGAGGTTGGCGCCCTCCTTCGCAAGGCGTTCTGCGATGGCTTGGCCGATGCCTGAGCCAGATCCCGTGACGATGGCAACCTTGCCTGCTAGACGACCTGACATAAGCAAACTCCTGATGGGTAGGTACGTGCTGCGCACAGATATAGATGCGTGCTGAGCTATCGGCGGGAGCGAAAGAAGTTGGTCAGCAGAGCGCCACATTCCGCGGCGAGGAGGCCAGAGGCGACCTCCACCCTGTGGTTGAGGCTGGGATGGTTCATGACCTCGAGAACGCTTCCGCACGCGCCTGCCTTGGGGTCTGGTGCGGCGTAGACGAGACGGGAGATCCGCGCGTGCAGGATGGCCCCGGCGCACATTGCGCACGGCTCGAGGGTGCAGAAGAGGGTGCAACCCAGGAGGCGGTAGTTGTCGATGGTGAGGGCGGCCGCCCGGAGCGCAACGACCTCGGCGTGTGCGGTGGGGTCAGCGGATCGAAGGACCTGATTGTTTCCGCGGCCCAGGATCTCGCCGGTCGCGGAGATCACGATAGCTCCAACGGGAACTTCGCCGGCGGCCTCGGCTGCCTGTGCTTCGGCGATGGCGAGTTGCATGAGTTCGAGTTCGGAGGGAGGTGTGCTCAACGGGTCTGCGGCCTGGCCTCCGGGCCGAAGAAACGGGCGATCTGAACTGCGAGCTGCTGGAGCCCCTCCCGGCGCTCAGCGAGGTCTGCATCCGTCAGCGAGAAGGATGTGCGCCAGACCTCATGAAGGACAGGAAGGAGGGTGGGTGGGGTGAGCTGTTCCGTCGAAAGGTCTCGGACGGAGGCGAGGAGCAGCTCGGCTTCACTGTCGTACTCGTCGGGAGGGGCGCCCTCAGCGATAAATCCTTCAACGTCGGCGGTTGCGACGAGTTCCTGGAGGGAGTGGAGGTCGGGGGGCGGGGGCCAGGGCTGGCTCATGCGGGCTCCTGCTGGGTCATGCAGTGGAGGGTGCCGAGGCCCCAGACGAGGTCCACGGCATGGATGCCGACGACCGTGCGGCCGGGGAAGCAGTCGGCGATGGTGTTGAGCGCGTGGCGGTCGTTCGGGTCGTTGAAGGTGGGAACGAGGACGAGACCGTTGGCGATGTAGAAGTTGGCGTAGCTGGCGGGGAGGCGCTGGTTTTCGAAGATGACGGGGGCGGGCATGGGGAGGTGGAGGATGTCGAAGGGCTTACCGTGGGGGTTGCGGGCTTCGTGCAGCCTCTGGAGGTTCTCGGCGAGAGGCAGGTGGTTCTCGTCGGCGGTGTTGGGCTCGACGGCGGTGAGGATGGTGTTTGGGCCGACGAAGCGGGTGATGTCGTCGACGTGGCCGTGGGTGTCGTCTCCGGCACAGCCGCGGTTCAGCCAGAGGACCTGGTCGATGCCGAGGAAGTCGTGGAAGGCGGCTTCGATCTGGTGGCGAGTGATGCCGGGGTTACGCTGCTGGATCTCAGAGAGGAGGCACTCCTCGGTGGTGATTAGGGTGCCGGCGCCGTTGACGTCGATGGAGCCGCCCTCGAGGACGAGGCGGTGGCGGGTGCCGTCGGGATGGGTGGCCTCGGGCTGGAAGCTTTGCATGTTGTAGAGCGCGGCGACGTGCGAAGGGATCTGGTTGTCGTTGAGGTGGTTGGGGTACTTGGCCCAGGCATTGAACTTCCAGTCGGTGAGGGCGATGACGCCGGCGGGGTCCTTGAGGAAGATGGGTCCGGAGTCTCGCAGCCAGACTCGGTCTGTCCGCCAGTGGTGGAAGTGGAGGCGGGCGAGGTTGGCACCCTGCCGGCGAAGCATGTTGTTGGCGCGGCGCTCGGCGGCGAGGTCGTTGACGAGGATGTGGACGTCTTCGGCGCGGGAGAGGTGGCGCACGATCTCGCAGTAGACCCAGGGGATCGGCTGGAACTTGCCGGGCCAGTCCTCCGCGTTATGGGGCCAGGCGATCCAGGTTGCGGCGTGGGGCTCCCACTCTGCCGGCATGCGGAGGTGTCGGTCGCGAGGGGTCGCTGCGGGCTTGGCGGAGGTACCCTCCCCCCCGGTACTTTGGTTCTAAAGTCTTCCATTCAGGATGCTTAGCTCGGGGGTACCTGGGCGGGTGAAAGCTGTCCGGTGTCCAATGTTGGTTTTGCCTGCTGTTTCAGTATAGCCAGTCGATGGGGGTGAATGCGCCAAGTTGCGGGGTGAGAGGAGCATCCCGATTGCTCATGAGGGAGCTTTGGATGGGTTCGCGGGTCGGGGCGCGGAGTGATCTGAGTTGCGGTGGGGTGGGGCGAAGTATGGTCTGCGTTCGGCAGAGAGGAGCCCGTTCATGACGCGGTAAGGACCGCGTCATGAATGGGGCACCCGGCTTTGGTGGGGTGGGTATCCGTTTTGGTGGGGCAGGCGGTGGTCGATGCCGCTGCCCCGGGGTTTGCGGAGGTTAGAAGATGATCTTTGCTCCGAACTGGGTGTTGAAGGGTTCGCCGGCGCCGATGCCGGGAGCTCCGTTGAAGTCGCCGATGGTGTCGCTCAGGGTGAAGCTGCCGCCGGAGGAGGTGCTGGAGGGAGGGGCGAAGTTGGTGCGGTTCAGGAGATTGAACATCTCGGCCCGGAGCTGGACGGTGATGCGCTCGGAGAGGTGGGTGTCTTTGAAGACGGAGAGGTCGACGTCCGAGTAGCCGGGGCCGTAAAAGGCGTTGCGGCGGGTGGTGCCGAAGGATCCGACGGCGGGGTCTGCGAAGGCTGCGGGATCGAGCCAGCTGGCGTTTGGCGTCTGTCCCTGGAAGCCCTTGCGGACGTTCCCGACAAGAACGGCGCGGTCGTTGCCCTCGTTGGTTCCGCTGCGGTCACCCGAAGCGAGGACGGTGAAGGGCTGGCCACCGTGGAAGCTGAGAAGCGAGTTGACCTGCCAGCCGCTGCTGAGCTCACGAGGGCCGTGGGAGAAGCCGGGAACGGCATAGCTGAAGAAGCCGGTGAAGGTGTTGCGGGTGTCGAAGTCCGAGTTGCTGTAGTCGCCCTTGAAGTTGAAGGAGTCCTGCGGGAGAGCTCCACGGTATGCGGTGACCTCGTCGAGGTTGTGGCTCCAGGTGTAGACGATCTGGGAGGAGAAGCGATGCCAGTTCTGAGTGCGGATCTGGGCCTGGAGCGCGCTGTAGTTGGAGGTTCCGATGCTTTCGATCTGGTTGATGTTGCCGTACTGCGGATAGGTGGAGTTGAAGGGCCGGGCGGTCTGGCGTGCGGCGGCGCTGCTGTAAACGCCGGGTTCGGCCTGGTTGATATCGAGGAGGCTGAGCAGGTGCCGACCCTGGCTGCCGACAAAGCCGATCTGGGCGATGACGGAGGGCGAGAGCGTCCGTTCCACGTTGAAGCTGTAGTTCTCGTTGTAAGAGGGACGGAAGTTGCGATCGACGGAGAAGATGCCGCAGGGGGTTGCCGGGAGGCAGGGGCTGCCGTTGAGCGCGGACGGGAAGATGGCCTGGCCTTTGAGGATCTGGACTTCGCCGACATCCACGGTGTAAACGGGGCTGGGGCCGGTGGGATTACCCTCGACGCCGTTCGGGGCGGAGTTGCCGGGACGGTTATCGAGGAAGGGATTGAGGTTGGGGCTGTCGAAGTACCAGCCGTATCCGGCGTGGATGACGGTCTTTTCGTCGGGGGCGAAGCTGATGCCGACGCGTGGGCTGAAGGAGGTCCAGTACTGCTGGAAGAGGGAGCTGACCTCGGAGCCCTGGATCGCGAGGCCGCGGTTGCCCGTCAGCTCGGGACGGAAGACGGACATGTTCTTCTGGCTGTTGTGGAAGGGGCCGGTGTAGTCGTAGCGGATACCGTAGTTGAGATTGAGCTTGCGGTTGACCTGCCAGGAGTCTCCGGCGTTGAGGAAGAAGGTGTTGACGAAGACCTGGCGCTCGGGGTCTCCGATGGCGATGCTGGCGTCGGAGGTGCGTCCGGAGAGGAAGTCGGCGAGGGGAGCGATGTACTTGTCGGGCGTGTACTGGGTGCCAGACGCCACCCGAGGCCGCGTTGATGGTGCTGGCTATGCGGCTGCCGTCGAAGGTGAAGGAGCCGACGGAGTGGCGATGGTAGAACTCGTCGAGCTGGGCCTGGCGGTACTCGCCGCCGAAGCGCATCTGGTGGCTGCCTTTGACCCAGGAGAGCTGATCGGTGAGGTGCCCGGTGATGTCGTTGCGGCCCTCGGGAGGAGTTGCGCCGACGAAGTCGAAGCTGCCGATCTTGATGTTGGGGGCGTTGGTATAGCCGGCGCCGGTGACGAAGCCGAGGCTTTGGACGTTGTATCCGGTGTTGTAGTCGTTGAAGACCTGGTTGAAGTAGTTGACGCCGGCGAGGATCTGGTTGGTGATGTGGCTGCTGAGGACGCGGTTGTAGACGATGGCGATGTTCTGCACATGGATGGGAGCGACCTCGTAGTAGCTGAGCAGGTGATACCCGGTGACGGGAGCGATCTGATTGCCTTGGCCGACGAACCAGTGGACGGAGAGGTTGTCCTTATCGGTGAGGCGCCAGTCGACCTTGCCGAGGCCGTTCCAGCTGTAGCCGAACTCGGGATCGTTGGAGTGGAAGTTGCTGACGGTGCCGGTGGGATCGGCAGAGAGGACGTTGCTGCCGTACAGGGTGTTGAGGGTGCTTTGCATGACGGCTTGCTGGGGGACGTTGTATCTGGCGAGGAGAGCGGCGGCCTGACTCTGCCAGCCGACGGAGGGTTGTGTGGCGTTGCCGGACTGCCCGATGACGAAGCGCTGGTGCTCAAAGGTGAGGAAGCCGAAGAGGCGGTCCCTGATGAATGGACCGCCGACGGAGAAGCCTGCGTTGTAGTTTCGGACCTTTTGCTTGGTGGAGGAGAAGGGACTCTTTGCGCCGAAGAGCTCGTTGCGATTGAAGTAGTAGGCGGTTCCGTGGAGGGAGTTGGAGCCGGAGCGGAGGGTGAGGTTGATGGTTCCGCCGGGATTGCGACCGCCTTCGGGGCCGGCCTGAGTTTGTGCGGAGAACTGGTCGACGGCATCGAGCGGGAGGATGATTCCGGCGATGCCGGAGACGCCACCCTGATTGACTGCGGGGATGTTGTGCCAAAGGTCGTTGTTGTCGACGCCGTCGATCTGCCAGTTCATCTGGTTGGCTCGTGTGCCGTTGAGGGAGCCGTAGCCTCCACCGGTGTATCCGGCGTATCCGGCGGTGAGTTGAATCATCTGGGTGAAGTCACGGCCGTTGAGGGGGAGATCGGAGACGGCCTTTGCGTCGAGGACGGTGGTCT
Organism: uncultured Acidobacteriaceae bacterium; assembly: GCA_963719405.1. Taxonomy (GTDB): domain Bacteria; phylum Acidobacteriota; class Terriglobia; order Terriglobales; family Acidobacteriaceae; genus Edaphobacter. The sequence continues at coordinate 986,095 of OY970381.1, read as the reverse complement.
GGGTGACGGTGGTGGTGTCGAGGGCGATGGCGGCCGCGTTGACCTCGATGGTCTGGGCGTTGCTGGAGACGGAGAGTTTGACGGGGAGGGTGTAGATCTGACCGGCGGAGACGGTGATGTTGTCTACCTTGGATGTTGCGAAGCCGGGGGCGGAGATGGTGACGGAGTAGGTGCCGAGCTGGAGGTCGTTGAAGAGAAACTCCCCTGCTGAGGAGCTGACCGAGGACAGGTTGGCGGAGGTGCCGACGTTGGTAGCGGCGACGACGGCGTTGGGGATGGCGGCTCCGGTGTTGTCGGTGACGGAGCCGTTGATGCCGCCGCGAAATGTCTGTGCGGGGAGGGGTGGAGCGAGGAGTGCGAGGGCGATGAGAGATGCGCTGAGGCGAGTTGCGAGAGGACGGATCTTGAGACGCATGTGACCTCCAGGCAATACGGGTCTAGTGCTGTCTGCGAGACAGCTTTTTCGAATGGGTATAGCTCTGCGGCCTCTCGCAAGGTGGAGCTTGCGAAGGTGTCACTCAGTCACTTCGGGGCCATACAGCGGGTGCAGTGCGGCTGTGGAAGGTTAGAAGACCGTGAAAAAGCTGAATTGAGAAAAGGGGTGACGCGACCATAAACCAAGAAAGCACGCCAGCGCAAAGGAAATATTCACATTGAGCGAGGGACCGGTTTGCAGCAAGAGAAGCCCGCGACGGGGAGGTCGTGGGCCAGGTGGAGGTTTTCGAGGGAGATGCGAGGGAGTGCGGGAGGTCAGTCGAGAGAGCGACTGGCGAGATCCTTTGCCGGGGCGCCGGTGGAGGCCGGCAGATCGAAGATCCTGATGTCGGTGCCGTCGATGATGGCGAGGAGGTCGCCTGAGGAAGAGAGCGCCAGGGGCTGACGGTCGGGGCTGGGCTGATGCATCCGCAGCGTCAGGCGGAGGCCACCGTCGGCGATGCGGTGGACGTTGATGGTTTCAGAAGCCATGTCAGCGAGGTGGAAGGGCGTCTCGGGTGTGTAGGAGGGGCCACCGTCGGGTAGAGCGAGAGCGAGGGCACGACCGACGGAGGAGTCGGGGAGAAGGGGATCCATCTGACGGGAGGTGAGGACGCCTCGAAGGACGAGGCTGCCGTCGGGACGGAGGATGCGGTACCAGCGATCGACGGTGCGGACATCGCATCCGGTGAGCAGGAGCAGATTGTCGGCGGCGCCCGTGACGGAGGGGATGCAGTCGGAACGGATGTGGGCGAAGTTGCGGATGGATCCGGACCAGGGGGTCTCGCGGAGGTACCAGTGCTGCCCGGACGCGTGGAGGAGGGTGACGATGCCTGCGTTGGAGAGGAGCGGGGGAAGGGCGCGGGAGCTCTCGTGAAAGGAGTCTACTTCGGCGAGGTGGCCGTCGAGGAGTTGGACGGAGATCTGTTCTTCGGGACCGCGGACGTCGGTTCCGGCGAGCTCTGCGTGCTCGGTGCCGGAGTGGAGCTCGCGGATGGTGCCGACGAGGTAGTGCTGGCGGTCTGGTGAGGAGCGCACGTAGGCGAGCGAGCCGGCGAGCGGAAGAGACGCGTGCTCCTCGAGACCGGGGCCGAGCCAGCGGAGGTGATCGCCGTCGTGCACGAGCACTTGTGAGCCATCAAGCGGCCAAAGGTACTGCCGGTCGTCAGCGACGCGCCAGTTCTCCGTGCGGATGACCTTGCCGGTGGAGAGGTTGAAGAGGACGGCGCGAATGATGTGCGGGCGGTCTTCCGAGCGGTCGGTGCTGCGCCGGGAGACGAGGGTGTGAGGATCAAAGGTGAAGAGGAGTTGGTCGGGCCCAAGGAAGGCAAGGGCTGTCCGGTACTGGAGGCTGGACAACTCCGCTGTGCTGAGGCCGGAGTAGCCAAGGCCCTGGACGGGCAGGGTGAGCCTGGGCGAGGGCTCGTGGGGTGTGGAGGACGCGGGCTCGCGGACCACGGAGCAGACGGGAGCCTCGCAGGCGGTGATCTCCGCGGGGAGGACGTTGGCTCGCCGTTGGGAGACGGTCGGGGTGGCCGGGCTGGACGGCTCCGGCGCACCGGGAAGGATTGCCGCGGATGCGGCGAGGGGCCGGAGAACAAGGACGGAACCGCCGGTGAGGTGGAGGCTTTTCTTCTTGATGGAGAGTGTGCTGCTGGCGTCCGGGCCGTCGCCTACGGTGAGAGAGATGCCGGCGAGGTGCCAGACCTCCCCATTTTTGACCATGACGGGACGAGGAACGCTGCGATCCGGAGCCTCACCAAGGAAGACGGGCATGTCCGGATTCTGGCGACCGGAGAGGTCGGTGCGACTGTTCGCGGTGTTGCCGGGTGAAGTGAGACCGCGACTTCCACCGAAGGACGGAGAGCGCATTGCCTGAACGGTGACGGGGTTTCCATGCACGCCTGCGAGGGAGCTGGTGTCCGGAGCGAGGATTGCGATGAAGGTGAGCGGCTGGGGCGGGACATCGGCACACGCGTACTGGAAAAGAAGGCTGACTGAGCTCTGTTTCGCTCCGGCGGACGGGGAGCCCAGGGCCGTGACGCGGCCGTGCAGGGCGGAGCCGCGAGCGAAGGTACAGTTGCCATCGGACCAGTCCTTGTCGAGCTTGAGCAGGATGGAGTCGCCGATGTGCAGCTTTGCAGTATTGAGCGGAGCGACGAGATCTGCTTCGAGGGGGAAGAGCTTGGCAGGAGCGGGGAGGTTGGACGGAGGGTGGGGTGCTGTCTGACCGGGCAGGATGGGCGCGACGAAGACCACGGAGAGAAGAAGCGGGAGCGGGAGGTTCATGTTGAGCGGGGTCTCCGCGGAAGGCTGGAGGAGGCTTTGAGACGGAGTCTAACCGCCGAGGTCAGCGTCGTCTACAACTTTAGCCAGTGGTTTGGAACCTCCGGGAGAGGCGTGGTGCGGGCGTTCGAGGCGGAGAGGCCGGGCGTGCCCGGTGGCGCGGCTCTGCGGTACGGAGTGCAGTGTTCAATCGATGAAGCGCCTGGTGATGCCGGTGTAGGCGTCGATGCGGCGGTCGCGGAGGAAGGGCCAGTGCTGGCGGGTGATCTCGACTTCGCGGGGGTCGAGATCGGCGGTGAGGATCTCTTCCTTGTCGTGCGAGGCCTGAGCGAGGATGCGGCCGAACGGGTCGGCGATGAAGGACCCGCCCCAGAACTCGAGTCCGGGGTTGGGGCCGACGGTGAAGTCCCCGGTCATACCGACGACCTCGTTTGCGGTGGGCGGGACGGAGTTGATTTTGCCGTCGATGAGGATATCGCCGAGTTCGTGGCCGACGCGGTTGACAGCGCAGACGAATACTCCGTTGGCGATGGCGTGGGCGCGCTGGATGGTCTGCCAGGCGTCGTACTGCCGTTCGCCGAACTCGGCTTTTTCGGCGGGGTGCCAGCCGATGGCGGTGGGGTAGAAGAGGGTGGTGGCTCCGCGGAGGGCGGTTTCGCGGGCGGCCTCGGGGTACCACTGGTCCCAGCAGACGAGGGTGCCGATCTGGCCGTGGCTGGTTTGGGGGGCGAGGAAGCCGAGGTCGCCGGGGGTGAAGTAGAACTTCTCGTAGAAGAGGGGATCGTCGGGGATGTGCATCTTGCGGTAGATGGAGGCGATGTTGTCGGGCGCGGTGGATGCGGGGTCAAGCGTGACGGCGGTGTTGTGGTAAAGGCCGGGGGCGCGGCGTTCGAAGAGCGAGGCGATGACCACAACGTTGTGCTCGCGGGCGACTGCGGAGAGAGCGGCAGTGGAGGGGCCGGGGATGGATTCGGCGAGCGCGAAGAGGGCGTGGTCTTCGCGCTGGCAGAAGTACTGGGCGCGGAATAGCTCGGGGAGGCAGATGATGTCGGCGCCGGCTGCGGCGGCTTCGCGGGTGCGGGCGATGGCTTTATCGAGGTTGGCCGCGGGGTCGGCGGACATGGACATCTGGATGAGGGCGATGCGGGTGGGCTTGGAGGCGGGCATAGGTTGAATGATCCTTTAGGCCTGGAGGCAGGGGAGCTTGATGGCTTTGGCGAAGCCGAGGATATCGCGATCCCGTGTCACGAGGGTTAGGCGCTCGATGCGCGCCGAGGCGACGAGGATGCGATCTGCCGGATCCTTGTGCATGGGATCCGGGAGGTCGACTGAGGCGATGGCGATCTCGGGCGTGAAGGGAAGGAGGTTGATTCCGGGAAGCTCCAGAGCCTCCGTCGTCCATTGGGACACGGGCGAGTGGAGCGAGAGGCGCCCGAGGCGCACCAGGAGAGCGATCTCCCAGACGGAGATAACGGATACGAAGGCGGAGCCGGTTGAGCGAGCTTTATCGATGGCAGCGATGGCATGCGACCGCAGCTTTGGCGAGGCGTTGATGAAGTCGATCCAAACGTGGGTGTCAAGCAGAAGAAGGGGGTTGCTACTCATTCCCAAGCGTCCACTCGACGCCAGTGGGGCCTACGATGTCTCCGAGTTCCTGAACGGATCCTCGCATCCAGCCGAAGCCCGAGGAGGGTTTCCGCTCCCCGATGGGGATGATCTCCGCGACGGGGACACCGCGCCTCACGATCGTTACGGCATTGCGCTGCCGTTGCACGTCAGAGATGACCGACGAGAAGTGGGCCTTCGCTTCCGCGATCGACAAGGTCTTTGCGCCGCTGCTTTTTGGAGAAGATGACTTCTTTGGAGCGGTAGGCATGTAGTCACCTCGAAATGACTAAGTAAGTTTAGCATCGGGCGCTTGCCCGCGCGGCTCGGCCCGATGCCGTTGCCGGGATGGCTGTTTCCGAGAGAAGAACGGGTGTTTTCCGATGCGAGAATCTGTTACGTTGGATGACAGAGTTGCAAATTCACCTTTGTTTCCCAACCAAGACAGCAGATTCGGACGTTCTCCGGAGCGACCGCAGCCGTGTATCTCAGACCAGCTGAAGGAGTGTCATGAAAGAGTTTCGCGATTTCCTCGAACTGTCGTATTCCGAGCTTGAAGACCTGAACCTTGAGGCGAAGGACAAGCGGAAGAAGCGGGTAGCTCCGGATGTGCTGCAGGAGGAGCGGCTCAAGTACCTGACGGACACGCGTGGAATTAAGGCCGTGACGGTGATGTTCAGCGATCTTGAGGGCCGTCTGCACATGCTGGACTACGACGCTAAGTTTCTGGCTAAGAGCTACGACAACCTGACGTTTGACGGATCTTCGATACGCGGGTTTACGGCGCAGAGGGAGAGCGACCTGCGGCTGGGGATCGACTGGAGCGCGTTTTACTGGGTGCCGGCGGACATCTTCGGACCGGGCAAGGTGGTGGTGTTCGGCGAGGTTGTCGACAAGAACGGAGGGACGTATTCGGCGGATATTCGCGGGGTACTGAAGCAGTTCTCGCAGGGGCTGTTCGAGACACAGGGATACACGCTTAACGCGGCGAATGAGATTGAGGGATTTCTCTTTGAGGGGATCGACGCTGAGCGGAGCTTCCATGAGACGGGCTCGTTCGAGTATGTGAACAAGGGCGGGTATTACCACTCGTTGCCTGGCGATCCGCTGCGGGACTTTATCGACGTTGCGGCTGAGGTGCAGCGGGCGATGGGTTTTGAGAATGAGAAGGACCATCCGGAGGTTGCGCCGAGCCAGTTCGAGATCAACTACAGCTATGGCGAGGTGGTCGCGGCGGCGGATCAGATCCAGCTGTACAAGCTGATCTGCAGGCAGGTGGCGACGCAGATGGGGATGACGGCGAGCTTTCTGCCGAAGCCGGTTGTTGGCGTGAACGGCAGCGGTATGCACACCAACATATCGATTACGAAGAACGGCAAGAATCTCTTCTGGGATCCGAATGGGCAGGAGAAGATTTCGAAGATGGCGTGGCAGTTTACGGATCGGATTCTGACGCATGGCAACGACATCTGCCTGCTGCTGAATGCGAGCGTGAATGCGTACCGGCGGCTGGATCCGCACTTCGAGGCGCCCAACCAGATCAAGGCGTCGGCGACGGATCGCGGGTCGATGGTGCGGATTCCGATCGGCAACGAGAAGTCGGCGCGTGTGGAGGTTCGATCGGTTGGGCCGGATGCGAATCCGTACCTGGTGCTCTACTCGATCTTCCGAAGCGGGTTGGAAGGGGAGACTGCGAAGATCAAGAACCTGCGGCAGGCGGAGCGGTATCTTCCGGACAATATCTACTCGGCGCTGGACAACTTCCGTAGTGCGGAGTGGACGACGACGCTGCTGGGCGAAGACGTGAAGACGCGCTATGCGGATCTTAAGCAGGCATCGGCGGATCGCTGCCCGCGGCTGCTGGGGACGATTGTGAAGGCGCCTGAGGTGCAGTTCCACCACGATGTGTACAACCAGCTGCTGTGGGGACAGTTCTAGAGGCGGTTGCGAGTTGTCAGATGTTAGTGAAGTGGCCGGCGAGGTTTGCCGGCCACTTTGCTTTTGGGCGGCAGGCAGATCTGTTGGGACAGGCGGGTAGACCGACTAGGGACGGCAGACGGGTCGGCGGAATACCACGAAACACAGTGCCGCACCGACGAGAGCCGTCTCCACCCACTCGGCCGCGGGCGTTCCCTTGAGGGCGAAGGCGGCGCCAATGATGGCGAGGGCAAACAGGAGAGAGACCACGATGGAAGAAGAGGCGGCCGTTTTCATGGCGGGAGTATAGCACTCGAAGATGACGCGGGGGTCGCCGAAGCACTCGCGAGCGCGCCCTGATTGCCAGTGGTTTGAACGCGATGGTAGCCTTTGGGGACTTCAAGACTGAGGGTACTGAGCGATGCAGGAGAGCTACAACGGATTGAGCGTGCCGAAGGATGGACAGGCGATCGGGTACAGCAACGGGAGGTACACGGTTCCGGACCATCCGGTGATTCCGTTTATCGAAGGGGATGGGACGGGGCGCGATATCTGGAAGGCATCGCAACGGGTGTTCGATGCGGCGGTCGAGAAGGCGTATGGCGGCAAGCGCTCGGTGAAGTGGTTCGAGGTGCTGGCCGGGGAGAAGGCTTACCGGCAGACGAAGAACTGGCTGCCGGACGACACGGTGAAGGCGACGGTGGACTTCCGGGTGTCGATCAAGGGACCGCTGACGACGCCGGTGGGTGGTGGAATCCGGAGTCTCAATGTGGCTCTGCGGCAGCTGATGGACCTGTACCAGTGCGTGCGGCCGGTGAAGTACTACGCGGGCGTTCCCAGCCCGGTGAAGCATCCGGAGAAGCTGGACGTGGTGATCTTCCGGGAGAATACGGAGGACATTTATGCGGGTATCGAGTTTCGCGAGGGAACGCCTGAGGCGGCGAAGTTTATCTCGTTTGTGAATGACGAGATGCTGAAGGGTGGGAAGAAGAAGATCCGGCTGGACTCGGGAGTGGGTGTGAAGCCGATCTCGATTACGGGATCGAAGCGGCTGGTGCGGGCGGCTATCGAGTATGCGATCAAAGAGGGTCGCAAGGTGGTGACGCTGGTGCACAAGGGCAACATCCAGAAGTTTACCGAGGGTGCGTTTCGGGAGTGGGGTTACGAGGTCGCGGTCGAGGAGTTCCGGGAGCAGACGGTGACGGAGCGGGAGAGCTGGATCCTGGGGAACGTCGAGGAGAATCCGCAGATTACGCCGGAGGAGAATGCGCGGCTGATTGAGCCGGGGATGGAGTTTGCGCCGCCCGAGTTTGGCGAGGGTGTGGTGGCGGAGGTCCGGAGCGTGATCGCGACGATCGGCAGAAGCCACGGGAACGGGCAATGGAAGAAGAAGATCCTGGTGAACGACCGTATTGCCGACTCGATCTTTCAGCAGATCATCATCCGGCCGAGCGACTACAGCGTGCTGGCGACGACGAACCTGAACGGCGACTACATCTCGGATGCGGCGGCGGCGCAGGTGGGCGGGCTGGGGATCGCTCCGGGCGCGAACATCGGCGACGGGTACGCGGTGTTCGAGGCGACGCATGGGACGGCGCCGAAGTATGCGGACAAGGACGTGATCAATCCAGGGTCGGTGATGTTGTCGGGGGTGATGCTGTTCGACTTCCTAGGCTGGCCGGAGGCTGCGCGCATGATCGAGAGCTCGCTTGAGGCGACGATCGGGCAGAGGTACGTGACGTACGACTTCGAGCGGCAGATGCAAGGAGCGACCAAGGCGAAGACGAGCGAGTTCGCGACTCGTATGATCGAGAATATGGTGCTCGCCGCACGGGCGTAGGCGCTCATGCGCGCAAGAGATCCAGAGACAGCGACACGTACAGAAGAGGAGAGGGAATGCGGAAGAAGGTAACGATTGTTGGTGCGGGAAATGTTGGGGCTACGGCGGCGCATTGGATTGCCGCGAAGGAGCTGGCGGATGTGGTGCTGCTGGATGTGATGGAGGGCGTGCCGCAGGGCAAGGGGCTGGACCTGATGGAGGCGATGCCTATTGAGAAGCGGGACGTTTCGATCGTCGGGACCAACGACTATGCGGACACGAAGGACTCGGACGTGGTGGTGATTACGGCCGGGATCGCACGGAAGCCGGGGATGAGCAGGGACGACCTGCTGAATACGAACTTCAAGATCATGTCGGACGTGGTGGGCAAGGTGGTTGAGGCTTCGCCGAACACGATCATCATCGTGGTTTCGAACCCGCTGGATGCGATGGCGCAAACTGCGTTCAAGAAGGCGGGGCTACCGCGCGAGCGCGTGATCGGTATGGCGGGTGTGCTGGATTCGGCACGGTTCCGGACGTTTATCGCGGAGGAGCTGAAGGTGTCGGTTGAGAATGTAACTGCTTTTGTTCTGGGCGGACATGGCGACACGATGGTTCCGCTCTCGCGCTACTCGACGATGGCGGGAATACCGATTACGGAGCTGATCGCGCCGGACCGGTTGAAGGAGTTGGAGACGCGGACGGCGAATGGAGGCGCGGAGATCGTTAAGTACCTGAAGACGGGCTCTGCGTACTATGCGCCGAGTGCGGCTGCGGTGGAGATGGTGGAGGCCATCCTGAAGGACAAGAAGAAGATTCTGCCGTGCGCAGCGTACCTTCAGGGCGAGTACGGGATCTCGGGGCTGTATGTCGGGGTGCCGTGCAAGCTGGGATCGAAGGGACTGGAGCAAATCATCGAGATCAAGCTGACGGCCGAGGAGCAGGCGGCGCTGCAGAAGAGCGCGGATGCCGTGAAGGAGCTGTGCGGAGTGATCGGCGTGGCGTAAGGGCGTTGGACGGTGCATGCATGAGAAAGGCCGGCGAGTTCGCCGGCCTTCTCTGTTCTTGTCGATGCGGCTCGAGATCCCGAACGCGGGAGATGTCTGGATCAGACGCGTTCGATGGTGACGGACTCGAGGACGACGGGTGTCTTGGGGCGGTCCATTCCGTCGCGAGCGACCTTGCTGATCTTCTCGACGACGTCGTAGCCTTCGACGACCTCACCGAAGATGGTGTGTTTACCGGTCAGCCAGCTGGTGTCGGCAACGGTGATGAAGAACTGGGAGCCGTTGGTGTTGGGGCCGGAGTTGGCCATGGCGAGCTTTCCCTTCTGCTGGAAGCCGTGCCTGGAGCCCTTGGTCTCGTCGGCGAACTTGTAGCCGGGGCCGCCCATGCCGGTGCCTTCGGGATCTCCGCCCTGGATCATGAACTGAGGGATGACGCGATGGAAGATGGTTCCGTCGTAGAGCTTGTTGCCCTTCTTGGAACGGGAGTTCCACTCCTTGCTGCCCTCCGCGAGCTCGATGAAGTTTTTGACGGTTTCGGGTGCGTCCTGCTCGAAGAGCTCACAGACGACGTTGCCCTCGGAGGTTTTGAAGGTGGCGTAGGTTCCTGGTTTGTTTGGCATGGTGCATTTCTCCTCTTGCTGGTTGAAGTCGATGGGGGTACCGGCGGGCTAGCGCGGCGAGGCTGCGGCGGGAGCCGGAGCCGATGGGATGGCGGGAGCGGGTGGCATGGGCTGGCCGTCGCGCACGATGGTGATCCTGTCGATGACCACGGGCGTGACGGGCTTGTCGCTGGCGCCGCGCTCCACGCGTGCGATGGAGGCGACGAGAAGAACGGAGTGGGCGTCGCACTGGCCGAAGATGGTGTGCTTGCCGGTGAGCTCCGGGACGGGAGCTTCGGTGATGAAGAACTGGCTGCCGTTGGTGGCGGGGCCGGAGTTGGCCATGGCGAGACGACCGGGCTCATCGAAGGAGAGAGCGGGGTCGAACTCGTCCTGGAAGAAGAAGCCGGGATCGCCCGTGCCGTTGCCGGCGCGATCACCACCCTGAATCATGAAGTTGGGGATGACGCGATGGAAGGTGGTGCCGTTGTAGAAGGGCTGCCCGTGTACCTTCTTGAGCGTGAGGGGGTCGGTCCAGTCCTTGGTGCCGTTTGCGAGGCCGACGAAGTTGGCGACGGTGACGGGCGCCTGCTTGTCGTAGAGCTTGCAGGTGAGGCGGCCCATGGAGGTGTCGATGACGGCGGTGGGACCGGTGGGGATGACGGGTGGGTGAAGCTGGGCGGAGGTGCTGGGGGAGTCGGGCAGATCGGGACTGGCGGGCGTTGCTGCTGCGGGCGGAGGAGATGCGGGGGGCGGTGCCTGGGAAGGTGTTTGGGAAGGTGCTTGTGAAGGGGATGCGGGGGGGCGTGGAGTCTGTGCGAGAAGCGGTGCGGAGAGAAGAAGAACGGCAAGCGAACGCAGGATCATGCGGTTAGGAGAGCTCCACCGTTAGTGTACGCAGGACGGTGCGGGCTCCGCAAAGGAGGCAGGGGCTCAGGGCTGGATGTGAGGCCCGACGGAGGGTTGGAAGAGAGGTCTCAGACGAGGCGCTTGAGGAGGCCGCGGACGAGCTCGAGGGCACCGCCGTAGACGACATGCGCGGCCCAATGCTGGAGGTGATCGGTGGCCGCGGTACTGGTGGGGGGAGGGGAGAGTCGGAGGGCGGGGACGGCGATCTCATCGGCTCCGAGAAAGAGCAGGGTTCCGAAGGCGGTGCCGCCACCGGAGGCTACCTCGGGAAGAAACTCCGACGTGAGGGCGTAGGCGACGCCCATCAGGGTGCCGAAGGTGTAGTGGACGGCCTGACCGGCCTGCTTCCTGCTTTCCTCTGGGATCTGTTTGCCGGCTGCCTCCGCGATGTTTCGGGCGACGATCTCGGTCGAGCCTTCCGTTGATTGTTCGCGCTGCTGCTGCCATGCCTGCTCATGGGCGACCTGCCAGGGGGACTCACCCTGGGAGAGCTTGTTGTGCTTTTCGATGCTCTTCTGGCCCATGGAGGAGAGCTTTTGAAACTGATCCATGATGAGAGTGGCGGTGAGACCGGCGACAGCACCGACGACGAGACCGCGAACGACGGAGGGCTTTTTCTTTGTCATTGTGTAAATCTCCCCTGCGCGTTGGATGCGAGGCGGGTCGTGTTCCGGTTTCCGGGCATCGAACGGAGCAGGAGATCACGATATGGCGAAGTACGCGTTGTATGCACCGTTGAAGGCGAAGCCTGGCAAGGAAGGCGAAGTGGAGGCGTTCCTGAAGCTGGGCGCGGAGATGGCCGAGAAGGAGAGCGGAACGATCTCATGGTTTGGCCTGAAGGAGGGCGAGGGACGGTACGCGGTGTTTGACACGTTTGACGATGAGCAGGGACGGGACGCGCATATGAACGGCGACATCGCAAAGGCTCTGATGGCGAAGGCGAGTGAGCTGTTTTCAGAGACACCGCAGATTCACAAGATCGACGTTCTGGCGACCAAGCGCTGAAGGAAGGCGCGTCAGATTGAGAAATTGTTGACGGCGGCAAGCTCCACCTCGCGGAAGACGCGAAGGAGGTTGCCGCCGAGTATTTTCTGGAGGTCGTCGGAGCTGTAGCCGCGAGCCGCGAGGGCATCCGTGACCTTGCCGAGGTCGGCCGCGGAGTCGATTCCCTCCGGCAGCGCAGAGATCCCATCGAAGTCGGTTCCGATGCCTACGTGGTCGATGCCGGCTACGCGGGCGACGTGGCCGATGTGATCGATGAGTGAGACGAGAGGCGGGCGGGGGATGCGGGCTGCGAAGTCGCGGTCGATTGCGTTTGAGAGCATGTAGGGAACGGGCTGGTTGCGGGCGGCGAAGGAGGCTTCGAGGGCGGCCTGGGCGGCGTGACGCTCCGGAGTGAGTGCGTTCCAGGCTGCGCGCCAGCGCTCGTCGATGAAGGCGGGGTAGAAGTTCACCATGACCGCGCCACCCTTGCCTGCGATGCCATGAAGCTGAGCGTCTGTGAGGTTGCGGGGAGCTGAGGTGAGAGCGCGCGCGCTGGAGTGGCTGGCGATGACCGGAGCGGAGGATGTGGCGAGGACGTCGGCGAGGGTCTGGTCGGAGGTGTGGGAGATGTCGATCATCATGCCGAGGCGGTTCATCTCGCGGATGACATCGACGCCGAAGGGGGAGAGACCGACGCCCAGGGGAGCGGATGGGATGTGCGGAGAGAGGTCTCCGGAGGAGCCGGCCCAGTCGTTGGAGTTGGCCCAGGTCAGGGTCATGTAGCGGACGCCGAGGTTGAAGTAGCAGCGGAGGAGAGCGAGTGAGTTCTCGATTGCATGGCCACCTTCGATGCCCATGAGCACGGCAAATCTTCCGTCGCGGTGAGCGGAGAGGATCTCCTCTGCGGAGGTGCAGAGGCGGAGGTGATCCGGGGCGAGACGAACCTGTTCCAGGACACTGTCGATGAGCTGCAGGGTGCGATGGGCGAAGCGGCCCCGCCACTGTGTGGGCTCGGGCCAGATGGCGAAGAACTCCGCTGCGAGATTGCCGGCGTGGGCCGAGGCGAGGTTGAGGTGACCTCCGTTGAGAGGGTCGAGGAGGCTCCAGCCCTCGTCGGCGAAGCGCTGAGGAGTGTCGGCGTGGGTGTCGACGATGAATTGGACGCGGGGGGTACGGTCTGGATCGATGGGTGGTCTCGACGAGTTTGGAATCGGCCTGCCTTGCGGATGACCGTATGTGTGGGACGGCTTCATCTTACCGTGGGGCCGAGATTTACCATGGGGCCAAGTTCGTGAGGAGTGGCTTTGCGGCGGCGCGGACAACCCCCCGCAGAGGCGGAGGTATCTTACGGGGCTGAGGTGAGATATGGCGCACGAAGACAGCTCGAATCTTAATCTGAACTCCACCAAGAGCCCGGCGCGGCCTTCGAACGAGGCGTTGCAGGAGCATACCGGCGATGCGACGGACGAGGGCAAGAGCGAGCAGGCAAAGATGGATCGCGTAGCGATGGAGAGTGCGAAACGGGCGGAGAACCGCATCCATGCGGATGAGGGCAACATCCCCGGAAGCACGCTGATTTCGAAGTAAGAGACACCCAGCAACAAAGCCCGCCTCAACGGCGGGCTTTTTCATGCGTGATTGCTGAGGTTTACTGGAATGCGGCGACGCCTGCCTCGGCTACGTCGTGATCCTGTTGCCCGCTGCCTCCGCTTACGCCGATCGCTCCGACGACCTTGCCATCCTTCCTGATCGGGATCCCGCCCGCGAAGATCATGACCTTGCCATGGTTGGAGGCATGAATTCCGAAGAACTGATCACCGGACTGCGAGTTGGACCCGAGATCCCTGGTGGTGATGTCAAAGGCTCGCGAGGTCCAGGCCTTTTTCTGCGCGATGTCGATGGAACCAAGCCAGGCGTTGGTCATGCGCTCGAAGGCGATGAGATTGCCGCCCTCATCAACAACGGCGACGTTCATGGGCTGGCCGATCTCTTCGGCTTTCTTTTCTGCGGCTGCGATGATGCGGCGTGCGTCTGCGAGTTGAATCATTGATCTCTCCTGGGTGCTTTGCGTCTCATGCTTGAGATGCGGGTCGGGGCTGTTGGACGCAGGCTGTGTTGCGGCTGCGACGCTACGTAACGTTGGGTGACGACGGGATCTAGAGCAGATCGACGGAGGGGCGGGGGCTGGGGGAGGACCTTGGATGGGTGAGGGGGGAAAGGGGATCAGAGTCCGGTGCGGCGCTCTTCCAACCGTACGTCTCGTAGTGCCAGTGTGCGGTGCCTCCGGCGAGCTCGACGACGGTGAAGCCTTCGGGCGTTCCCCAGCGTGAGCCACGCCACCAGTTGCCGCAGACGGCGCCAGAGGTGATGTACGGCGTGTTGCGCCACCAGACGGTCTCGTTGATGTGAGTGTGGCCCTGGAGAACGGCGATGATGTTGTGGCCGTCAAAGAGCTGGGTGACGTCGCGGGAGTTGCCGAGAAGGAAGCCATGGAGGCCGGTGGCCGCTTCGTACGCGAGGGACTTGGCGGCCTTGTCGTCGATGGGGGCGTACTGCGGGGCGGCGGAGACGAGGGGGACATGGCAGGCGACGACGATGGGCGTGCCGGTGGGGGTGGCGGCGAGGTCCTGCTTGAGCCAGGCGAGCTGCTCGGGGTCGATCAGGGCTGTGAAGTCGCGCTGGGAAGTGATCTGGATGGAGTCGAGGAGGATGAAGTGATACCCGGAGCGGTCGAAGGAGCGGTATGTCCTGGTGTTGAACCGCTGTTCGAAGGCTTTCTTGCCGTAGAGGGGGTCGGAGGGTTCGACGCCGGTTCCGGGATCGCGGCCGAAGACGTCGTGGTTGCCGATGACGTGCTGAATGGGGATTCCGTCGAGGGCGTGCTCGGTCTTCTGGTAGAGGTCGAGGAGCATGAGCGAGCGGTCGCGCGGAACGGCGGCGATGTCGAAGCAGTGATCGCCGCCCTGGATGCAGAGATCGGGCTTGAGGGACCTGATCTTCTGGAAGGCCAGGGAGGTGCCCTCGTTGGCGCTGAGCTCGGGTTGATTGTGAGTGTCGGTGAAGAAGATCAGGCGGAGGTGGCCGGCCTTGCCGGCGGGCGGGGGCTGCTGGGCGGAGAGCGGAAGGACGGAGGTGGCGGCAGCGGCGGCGGAGAGGGAGAGGAAGCGGCGGCGGTCGAGGTGGTGCATGGGGGGAATGGTACAAGAGCGGTGTTGCGGGGGTACGGAGGCCGCGCGTTCAAACCGTCACCTCTCGTTCGGGAAGACCAGAGAGTACGGGCGGTGTCGCACTGTTGGCGTATGGCTCTGCGATACGCCTAAGACAACGTGGACTCAGGTGGCTTCGCTCAGGCGGATGTAGGTCGAGTAGATGCTGTCGCCGACGACGGTAAAGGGCCGCAGCCGGAGGGTGGATTGTGGGGTTTCGATGGCCCACTCTGAGGCGGCTGTGCGGCGGACGTTGAGCAACTGAGCACGAGTGAGGGTGGGCATGGGAGCGAGCGGCATGAGAACGAGCGGGCCGAAGAGGAGGGAGACGATCTCAGGGTGGGGCGTGCCGCCGTCGGTGCGGAGCGGATCGAGACGGAGACGCATGGGGAGGTGGAGTTCGACGAGGTCGTTGTTGCGCCACTCGCGTTGGAGCGGCGCGAAGCCATGTGCGATGGCGAGGGGGTGTGCTTGAGCGTTGACAGTGGCCTGGGCGTCGGTGGCCCACTCGGGTATGCGGAGGTGGAGCGTAAAGGTGGAGGGACGGGAGGTGTTGATGCGGATGCGGATCGTTTCGGTTTCGGGGTAGGTGTGTTCCTGTGTGAGGGTGAGCTGGGCTCCGCGGTTGATCCAGCGAAGGGTGGACGGGAGAAAGAGGTTGACCCAGATGGAGGAGTCGCCGTCGGGGCCGAGGAGGAAGGCGTTGATTCCGTAGTCGGCGGCGAGCTGGGGGAGGGTACCGGAGCAGCAGGGCCAACGGTGGGTGGAGTCGACGCGACGGGCCGCGGTGCTGAAGTCGGCGTAGTAGAAGGAGTGACCGTCACCCTGCATGGGGCGGGCTCCAAGGGCGGCGTTGAGCATGACGCGTTCCATGCTGTCGCCGTAGTGGCCGTCCCGGGTGGCCTGGAGCAGGTAGCGGGTGAGCTTCATGTGCGCGTAGGAGCCGCAGGGAGTCTCGAAGGAGTTGTGGGTTTTAGTGAGGCTGGTGAAGAGCCGGTCGGAGCCGGGCTTTTCCAGTGTCTCCTCGGGTGCCCAGCCACCGGTCGAGTAGCTTTGGGCCTCGAGCATGGCGAAGGCATTTACCGTCGCCTGCAGGTGCCGGGCGCTGCCCGCGATGAAGTAGGCCTGCATCGCGGAGCAGAGGGCGTTGACGTGGCTGTAGCCGTGGAGACCGCCGAGGATGTTCTCGTTTCGGGCGAGGGGGTCGAAGAAAGAGTTAAGCAGGTAATCCTCGGCCATGCTGCGATATGCCGGACCCGCGCCCATGGCGGAGGCGAGGAAGAGGTTCTCCGGGAGGATGTAGTTCTCGTCCCAGAAGAAGGACTTGTCGCGGTTGGGTCGCCAGGCGATCTCACGCTCAAGGGCATGGCCGGGGAGGCTGGGCAGCGCGGCCTGCCGCACCTTGTCCAGCGTGGAGAAGGCCTGGGGATCGCGGAGCAGCGCGTGGGCGTCCATGAGGCCGCAGACGAGCTTGTCGAAGGTATAGGCGGGAAAGCGTGTCTGGTCGAAGAAGGCCGGGGAGATGCAATCGGCGAGTTGCGCGTGGAGTCTGCGGACGCGGCTGGCGAGAGCGGGATTGTTGTGGGCGGCGGAGAGACGGGCGAGCGCGGAGGTCCATTGGCCGAAGCAGTGACCGGGGGCGAAGCCGGCATCGCCGTGCTGAAAGTCATAGGTGGGTAGGTACTGGTACCAGCCTCCGATGTCGACGCCCGGCGCGGGCTGGCCGGCCATGGCGCGGAAGGGCTTGAGGAGGCTGTCGTCGGAGAGGCCCATGAGGATGGCTTCGGCGTTGCGCTGCTGGGCGAGGTGGGGCTCGGAGTGAAGGGTGACCTGGTGGTATTGCGGGCTGCGGAGGGGAGGGGAAGGGGAGTGTTCGGCTGCGTCGAGGCGTGAGGCTATCGCGGTGCAGATGCTGAGGCCGAGGAACCGGCGTCGATCGAGCGAGAGCATGGGGGGATGCTACAGGATCGGCGACGCTCGATTGAGCTGCGGGCCTATGGGATACGGGCTGCCTGTACCAGGAGAAGGAGACCGACGGCGATCAGGCCAGCGTGGACGTAGCGGAGGAACTGGTCTCCCTTGAGTCGGCGATTCAGGGCCCTCCCCAGGAAGATTGCGGGTACGGCTCCAGCGAGGGAGACGAGGTAGATGTGGGTGACTGCCGGCACCCAGAGACCGGACATGCGGTACCCGGCCATTGCGACCACGCTTGCCGGAAGGAAGTAGCCCTGCAGCGTTGCGCGGAAGTGCTGTGGGGACCAGCGCCGCATCGCGCCGTATATCACGAGGGGAGGACCGTTCATTCCGTAGGCGCCTCCAAGCAGGCCGGCGACGAGACCGCAGCTCAGGAGCCAGGGGCGGCTGTCGCTGCGGAGCTCGGGGAGGCGCTTGCCCAGGAGAGAGTATCCGGAGAAGGCGATGATGACGATGGCCAGCGCGGCCTTGATGATGTGCTGGTGACCGCTCCTGAGGAGGGCGATGCCGAGGGGCGTGCCGACGAAGGTGGGAGCGAGGAGCCAGCCGGTGCTGCGGATGTGGATGTGACGCCAATCCTGCAGGACGACGACGGCGGCGATGGTGATGGAGAGGAGGACTGCTACGGGAGCAGCGATCTCAACGGGAATAAGGAGGGCGAGCAGGGGAACGGCGATGAGGGCCTCGCCGAAGCCGAAGGTTGAGCGGATGAGAGTTGCGCAGAAGACCACCAGCAGGATCAGCAGGTTTTCGGCGCGCATCCTCTCTCTTTTCTGTTGCTGCCCGCCCTACCTGGTGAAGAGGTCCTTGACCTGCTGGAGGATGACGTCGCGGCTGACGTCCGATATGGCCTCGGTGAGGGGAAGCTGCTTGGGGCAGGCTTCGACGCAGTTCTGGGCGAAGCCGCACTCCTGTACGCCGCCGTCTCCGGCGAGGGCGCGGAGGCGTTCCTCTTTGAGGACCTTTCCGGTGGGGTTGTTGTTGAAGAGCTTGACCTGCGCGATGGTGGCGGCGCCGACGAAGTTGGTCTGATCGTTGAACTGGGGGCAGACCTCCATGCAGATGGTGCAGGAGATGCAGTTCGAGAGCGGGTAGAGCTGCTCCTGGAGTTGCGGGAACTGGCGCGGGCCTTCGCCGAGATCGTAGGAGCCGTCGACGGGGACCCAGGCCTTGACGCGCTTCAGGTTCTCGAAGAGGACGGAGCGATCGACGGCGAGATCGCGGACGACGGGGAACTTCGAGAGCGGGGCGAGGGTGATGGGCTGGGTGAGCTTGTCGACCAGCGCGGAGCAGGCCATGCGGGCCTTGCCGTTGATGAGCATGGCGCAGGAGCCGCAGATCTCTTCGAGGCAGTTGGCGTCGTAGGAGATGGGCGTGGTGGGCTCCCCGGAGGCGGTGACGGGGTCGCAGGCGATCTCTCCAAGCACCGAGGTGATGTTCATGTTGGGCCGGTAGGGGATCTCGAACTTTTCGGTACGCGCGGGTGCGTCGGGCGTGGCCTGGCGCTTGATCTCGACCTTGATCGATCGCTGCGAGGTGCTGGCAGCGGTGGCGGACTGCGCGATGGGAGTGTGGGTGGTGCTGGGGGTCTGGACGGCGGTGGCCATTTTGCTTGCCCTCAGGGACGTGTGCCCCTTTGTTCGTTGCACTTTGATACTCAGGTCCGGGTACTGCCCTCGGCTGGGCTTGCTAGTCCAGAGAGAGCTGCTGCTGTCACTGATTCTTTACTTCTCCCGCTTATTCCACCAGAACATGTAGGTGAGGAAGGAGGCGAAGATGAATGAGAGGACAACGTACTCGATTTGCATGCCGGACATAGTGATTGTTAGACGACGGCACTGGTATCGAGGCTCGCCCCCTGATGCGGAGGCGGGCCCGGTTAGGCGGCCGCTGTGTAGCTGCGGGCGCGGGGTTTGATGTGGCTAATGTCGACCTCTTCGAAGGAGAGTTGCGGGGCTCCGTCGGCGAAGGCGGCTTTGGTGGTTTTGAGGAACTGCTCGTCGTTGCGATCGGGGAAGTCGGGTTTGTAGTGGGCGCCGCGGCTCTCGTCGCGGATGGCTGCTCCCTGCACGACGACGCGGGACAGGTGGAGCATGTTTTCCAGCTGGCGAGCAAAGGCGAAGCTGGTGTTTGCCCACTGGCTCTTGTCGGAGAGGTTGATGTTTTTGTAGCGGTCGAGCAGCTCGACGATTTTGGCGTCCGCCTCGGCCAGGCCTGAGTTGTAGCGGATGATGGTGGCGTGGCGGGTCATGGTGTCGCCGAGTTCGCGCCACATCCTGAAGGGGTTCTCAGTGCCCGCGTTGGTGAGGATGACGCGGTTCTTCTCGTGCTGGCGCTGGAGCTCGGCGGCGTGACCGCCATCTCCGGGCTGGGCGGCGAGGGAGCGGGCGTACTCCATGGCGCAGGGGCCGGCGACAAAGCCCCCGTAGATGCAGGAGAGGAGGGAGTTCGCGCCCAGGCGGTTGGCGCCGTGGATGGAGTAGTCGGCCTCGCCGGCGGCGAAGATGCCGGGGATGTTGGTCTGCTGGTTGATGTCCACCCAGAGGCCGCCCATGGTGTAGTGCATGCCGGGGAAGATCTTCATGGGGACGTCGCGGGGGTCGTCGCCGACGAACTTCTCGTAGATCTCCAGAATCCCTTCGAGCTTGCGGTTGAGGGTGGCGCGGTCGATGTGGGTGAGGTCGAGGTAGACCATGGGCTGACCGTCGATGCCCAGGTTTTCCTGGTAGACGATGCGGTGGATGGCGCGGGTGGCGATGTCGCGGGGGACGAGGTTGCCGTACTTGGGGTACCACTCCTCAAGGAAGTAGAAGCGCTCGGCCTCCGGGATAGTTTTGGCGACGCGCTTGTCGTTGCGGTCACGCGGAACCCAGACGCGGCCGCCCTCGCCTCGAGCGGACTCGCTCATGAGGCGGAGCTTGTCTTCGCCGGGGATGGCGGTGGGGTGGACCTGGATGAACTCGCCGTTGGCGTAGAAGGCTCCCTGCTGGTAGAGCGCGGACTGTGCGGAGCCGGTGCAGACGACGGAGTTGGTGGACTTGCCGAATATGGCTCCGATGCCGCCGGTGCAGATGATGAGGGCGTCGGCGGGAAAGGTGCGGACTTCCATGGTGCGGAGGTCCATGGCGGAGATGCCGCGGGCGGCTCCGTTGGTGTCGAGGACGGCGGAGAGGAACTCCCAGCCCTCGTACTTGGTGACCTTGCCCTCGGACTCGTAACGGCGGACCTGCTCGTCGAGGGCGTAGAGGAGCTGCTGGCCGGTGGTCGCGCCTGCAAACGCTGTCCGGTGATACAAGGTTCCTCCGAAGCGGCGGAAGTCGAGCAGGCCTTCGGGCGTGCGGTTGAAGGGGACGCCGTAGCGATCGAGGAGGTCGATGATGGCGGGGCCCTGGTCGCACATCTGCTTGATGGGGGTCTGGTTGGCGAGGAAGTCTCCGCCGTAGACGGTATCGTCGAAGTGCTTGTAGGTGCTGTCGCCCTCGCCCTTGAGGTTTTTGGCGGCGTTAATGCCGCCCTGGGCGCAGACGGAGTGGGAGCGCTTGACGGGGACGATGGAGAAGAGGTCGACCTTGCCGCCGGCTTCGGCGATCTTGATGACGGCGGCGAGGCCGGCGAGGCCTCCGCCTACGACGATGATTCTTGGGGTTGCTGCCATTGAGTTACTTACCTCTGAAGCGAACTTGGCGGTGATTGGAGTTCGCGGCTTGGACGAGTCGATTCTGCCTCATAGATGAAGACAGCGAAGAAACCTACGCATAGAAGTAATCCAGAAACAGCAAGTGTTCGAAGCACGCTATTCGGAAAGTGTTCTTTGTGGAACCTATAAACTTCGAACGGCTTGGCTAAGTCTCTGCGGTACATGGTGCTCAAAATACTGACAGCCGGTTCTATGGCTGCTCTATTTGCCTGACGGTACATCAGTATCCAGGCGAACATCTGCAAAGATCCAAACCCAATGTAGGCTGCGAGCGCTGTTCGCAATGGACTTCACCTAACCTCGCCGGGCTGGGTTGGATTAGTGGTCCCGGGTGCCGCTGTGGTCGGTGCCGGTTGGATGATGCCGGCGGGTTGGGCGGGCATGACGTCGGCGGGGGCGTTGGGGTACTTCCAGACGACGGCGTAGATGGAGATGAGGCCCATGACGCAGAGGGCGGTTCCGAGGGCTCCGCAGACGTAGCCGAATCGCTTGCGGGCGCGGTTGCCGGGGGTGATGCCCCACTTCGCGGCGAAGAGCCAGATGCCGTAAGAGAAGTGCCAGGTGGTGGCGATCATGGCGATGACGTAGATGGCGAGCATCCAAGGGTTCGAGAGCTCGTGCTGGACTTTGGCGAAGGCGGCGCCGGGGTGCTCGGGAAGCTGGACGCCGGAGAAGCGCTGGCGCCAGACGTGCTGGATGATGTAGGCGAGCGCGATGATGCCGGTGACGCGCTGCGAGATGTACATCCAGTTCGAGGCCCAGGGGTAGACGTTGACGTTGACGCGGCCGCGGAAGGTGATGAAGAGGCCGTATCCGGCGTGGAAGGCGAGGGGGAGGAAGATGAAGACCCACTCGAGGACGCGGACGAGGGGAAGGCCGTTGAGGAACTTGACCTGCTGGGCGTAGGCGAGGGGGCCGTTCCATGTCTCGTAGTTGGAGACGATGTGTTCGACGAGGAATGCGCCGATGGGAACGATGCCGGAGAGGGAGTGGAGCTTGCGCCAGAGGAAGGAGTGCCCCTCGCCGGCGCGGAGCGGCTGGACACCTCGGCGTTGCTCGCCGCTGGGGCGGGCGTTGTCGGCTGGTGCGACGGGTGCGGCTGCGGCCATTACCTCTCCTTCGCTGCCCTGTTTGCGGGGCAGCCCGGGCCGTTGCGATGCAGGTGCCGGGCAGGATGATTATTCTGCCGGGCAGAAAGCGGCGTCAAGAAGCGCGGACGAAAGCGTGCGTTTATCGTGCGCTTTGTGCGAAATCGGGAGTGTGGCGAAGATTTGCGAGGAGATCCTGAAGGGAGCGGCCACGGTGGCTGAAGCGATTGCGCTCGTCAGGGGCGAGTTCGGCCATGGTGCGTCCCTGGTCGGGCAGGAGGAAGACGGGGTCGTAGCCGAAGCCGCCGTTGCCGCGGGGGATGGCGAGGATCTCGCCTTCGACGGCGCCGTGTCCGACGGCAAGGACGGCACCGTCGCGGATGGCGACGATGACGCAGCGATAGCGGGCCTGACGATCGGCCTCGCGCGTGGATGCGAGGGCATCGAGGAGGCAGAGGAGGTTGCGCTGATCGGGCAGAAGGGGGCGGCGGGTGACGTAGTTCTGGTCGTCGGCGTAGCGGGCGGAGCGAACACCGGGCGCGCCGTGGAGCGCGTCGACCTCGAGGCCGGAGTCGTCGGCAAGGATGGTGAGGCCGGGGGCGAGGGCGGAGTAGAAGCGGGCTTTGGATGTGGCGTTGCCCTCAAAGGTGGGCTCGTCTTCGGGGGCCTCCGGCATCTCCGCCAAGCCGGGGAGTGGAAGGATCTCGAGGTCGGCGCCCGAGGCGGAGGCGAAGTCGCGGAGCTTGCCGGGATTGGTGGTGGCGACGAAGAGGGTTTGGTTTGGGGTCACAGGAGTATTGTGCGGCCTGGCGGGGTGAAAGGCTTAACACGGAACACTTCTGATTGCACGGATGAGGGCGAACGGTGGAGGATCGGGGCGTGATGGCATCTGATGAAGCGATGAGGCGCATCGAGAGGCGGATGTCTCGGCTTCCCTGCGAGATGACGACCGAGATGAGCCAAGGAGACGAGCGGTGGGCGGCGGAATGAAGGCGCATACGGAGTATCTGGAGATGAAGACGGCGCAGAGATACGAGATGGTCCATGTGACGCCCGCGGTGGAGGAGATTGTGCGGCGGAGCGGGATCGAGGATGGCCTGTGCTTTGTGTCGCCGATGCATATTACGGCGGCGATCTATGTGAACGACAACGAGGATGGTTTGATTGAGGACATCGGCGTGTGGCTGGAGAAGCTGGCTCCACGATGGCCGGGATACAAGCATCACCGCACGGGTGAGGACAATGCGGATGCGCACCTGAAGGCGCTGCTGCTGCACCACGAGACGACGCTGCCGGTGACGAAGGGGCGGCTCGATCTGGGGCAGTGGCAGAGGATCTTCTACGCGGAGTTCGATGGGCAGCGGAGGAAGCGGGTGATTGTGAAGGTGCTTGGAGTTACGGGGTAGGCGCGGGGCCAGGGCTGGAGAGGGGATTGGCTTCAAGCGAGGAGCGGATGAGGTCGGCAAAGTTGCTGAAGTCGTCGGGGGTGGCCTTCTGGGTGAAGGAGCGATCGAGCTGACTTAGGAGCGATGTGCGTTCGGCGGCGCTGAAGGACCAAGGCGGGGGGCTGCCGGAGGGAGGCTGCGCGATCTGCGCGGCGGAGAGTGTGGAGACGGTTGCCAGGCCGAGTTCGGCTGCGGCCTGCTGGCGGCGATGGGAGATCTCGGCTACGGTAGGGCCGCTGTCGGTAGTGGATTTCGTTTCGGCGACTCGGAGGCTCTTGGCGGTAAAGAGCCGCAGGTCGTCCTTGGATTGTGCGATGGAGTTGTAGGCCGTGACGATCTGCGAACGGAGGCTGGACTGCGTGCTGTTCTCCGGGTGGAACTGCCCGACGACCTCCGAGGCGCAGCGATAGCCTCGCGCGCTTACAGCCAGGCTGGAGAAGAGAGTGAGCATGGTCTTTTCGGCGTCCTGCGGGGCCTGCTGCTTCTGCGGATCAGCCGAGGTGAGCACGGTGCGGTGCGCGATGCTGAGGGCCTCGATCTCGGCCTGGAGAAGGCGGAAGTAGCCGCTGCCAGTGGGGGAGAGGGGAGTGGACCTTTGGACGCACGGATGCGGCGATGCGGGGGCAGGCTGCTGCGCGTGGGCGACGGAGGCGAGACCAAGAGTAAGGCAGGCCAGCAGGGGACGGGATGGTTTCACACCGGGGACTATATCTGGTCGCGGTCTGGTCGAGAAAGGCTGTTTTGGGGTTGGGCAAGCGGGCGGCTCCGAAGGATGGGCGGCTGCGCGAGCAGTCACCCAGATGGAAGCCAGATCTTTGTTGACAATCAATAACCATCTGGTTATGGTTTTTGCGTGAAGACAGCCGATGCTAACCCGGTCTTTCGTGCACTCGCCGATCCGACGCGGAGGGCGATCTTTGAGAGGCTGACCCGGCAGGGCGAACAGACTGTGCACGCGTTGACTTGCTATGCGGGCGTCTCCCAGCCTGCGGTCTCGAAGCACCTGACGGTTTTGAAGCGGGCGAAGCTGGTGGGGCATCGCCGCGACGGACGCGAGACTCACTATTGCGCGCGGCCCGACGCGCTGGCGCCGATGGTGGATTGGCTGAATGTTTATGGCGCCTTCTGGCGCGACCGGTTCGATCAGCTGGAAGACCTATTGAAAAGGATGGACCCATGAGCAATGAATCAAAGACGAATCCAGGGGAGTGTCCACAGAGCCTCGTTGTCGAGAGGTTTTTTCCGTACCTGCCGGAGCGACTCTGGAGAGCGCTGACAGAGGGTCCACTGCTCGCGCAATGGATGATGAACAACGACTTTGAGCCGGTGGTCGGGCGCAAGTTCCAGTTTCGCGCCGAGCCGATGCCGAACTGGAACGGCATTGTCGACTGCCAGGTGCTCGTGTCGGAGCCGCTGCATCGCCTTTCCTACACGTGGGGTGTTGGGAATGCCGCGAGCGGGCTGCAATGGGAGGTGCTGTGGACGCTGGCTCCGGAGGATGGTGGAACGCGTGTCCGCATGGAGCAGACCGGCTTCCGTGCCAATCAGCAGGCGGCGTACCAGGGTGCAAGCTACGGGTGGCAGAGGTTCTTCGGTGGTCTCGAGCGGGTGCTCGGCGGGGGGGCACGATGAAGGTGGCGGGGAGGCGCGCACAAAGGGGGCTGGTGGTCGGTTTCTGGATCTTTACCGCGCTCTTCTGCCTGGAGATGAGCTTTACCGCGTATTACGAGCTGCTGCGGCTGCCGGAGGCGGCACAGGCGTTTACCCGGCTGGGCTTTTCCGCCGCCGCATTTCGGGTGGAGCTCTCGTGGGCGAAGGTGGCAGGCGTGGCCGCGCTGCTGATGCCCATGATTCCCGCGCGAGGCACGGTGTACGTGGTGAAGGAGTGGGCCTACGCCGGCTTTGCCTTCAACCTCGCCTCCGCGCTTATCGCACACCTCTCCATAAGAGACCGCCCGGCGGCGATTATTCCTTCTGCAGCGACGAGCGTGCTGTGGGGGCTCTCTTACTTCTATTGGAGGCGGCTGCAGGAGCGGACGTCGGAGCCGACGCCAGAGCCGACGGAAGTCTGATGAAGCCGGCGCTTCGCCGAGGGAGCTGGCCCTGGGACAGACGCCGGCATTTACAGAGGGCTAAGCGGTGACGGAGAGCTCTTCTTCGAGCTGCTGCTTTTCGGCGAGCGAGGTGTAGTAGCCGTTGCGGGTGATGAGTTCGTCGTGGGTGCCGAGCTCGACGATGCGTCCTTCGACGAGGACGGCGATCTGGTCGGCATTGCGGGCGGTGGAAATGCGGTGGGAGATGAGGATGGTGGTGCGACCTTCCATCTCTTTGCGGAGGCCGGAGAGGATCTGCTCTTCGGTGAAGGTGTCGACGCTGGCCAAGGCGTCGTCCAGGATGAGGATGCGGGGATTTCGGAGCAGGGCGCGGGCGATGGCGGTGCGCTGCTTCTGGCCGCCGGAGAGGGTGACGCCGCGTTCTCCCACTACGGTATCGAAGGCCTTTGGAAATTCGAGGATCTCGGTGGCGATATGGGCGGTGCGGGCGGCGTTCTCGATCTCCGCGGGCGTGGCGTGGTCGACGCCGAGGGCGATGTTCTGAGCGATGGTGGAGGAGAAGAGAAAGGTCTCCTGGGGAACGAAGCCGATGCTTCCGCGGAGCTGGGCGAGGGTGTAGTCGCGGATGGGGCGGTCGTCGATGAGGACCTCGCCGGGGTTTGCATCGTGGAGGCGCGGGATGAGCGAGACGAGGGTGGACTTGCCGGAGCCGGTGGGACCGACGATGGCGAGCGAGGAGCCGGCGGGGATGTGGAGGTTGATGTCGCGGAGGACCGGGGTGTCGGGGAGGTAGGCGAAGTTGAGGTGGTGGAGGGTGATGGCGCCGTCGATGGCGGAGGTGAGGTGTTGCGACGCGGACTCTCCGCCTGCGGCGATGGATGGGTCGTCGGCGATGGTGGGCTGTTGCTTGAGGAGCTCGTCGATGCGGACGACGGAGGCGGTGCCGCGCTGGAAGAGGTTGACGACCCAGCCGATGGCGATCATGGGCCAGGTGAGCTGGACCATGTAGACGTTGAAGCTGGTGAACTGGCCGACGGTGATGTGGTGGAGCAGGACCTCGTGTCCGCCGACGAAGAGGGTGATCATCAGCGATAGGCCGAGGACGAACTCGAGGGTGGGCCAGAGCATGGCCATGAGGCGGACGAGGTGGAGGGAGCGTCGGATGTACTCGAGGTTGGCGGTCTCGAAGGAGCGGATCTCGGCCTCTTCCTGGGCGAAGGCGCGGATGAGGCGGGCACCCGAGAAGTTCTCCTGCGCCTTGGCGGAGATGTCAGAGAACATGGCCTGGATACGCTCGAAGCGGGTGTGGATGCGGGCGCCGAAGTACTGGACGAGGACAGAGGCGATGGGGAGGGGAACAAAGGCGAAGAGCGTCAGCCGCGGGCTGATCTTGAGCATGAACGGGAGGGCGGCGGCGGTGAAGACGATGGTGTTGGCCGAGTACATGATGGCGGGGCCGAGCAGCTGACGGACTGCGGCGAGATCGTTGGTGGTGCGGGCCATGATGTCGCCGGTGCGGTGGGTGTGGTAGAAGCCGGCGGACTGCCGCTCGAGGTTGGCGAAGAGGTCGTTGCGGAGGTCGAACTCAATCTCGCGTGAGGCGCCGATGATGACCTGGCGGGTGATGTAGAGGAACAGTGCGGAGAGTGCGGCGATCAGCAGGAGGCGGAGGGCGTGGTGGAGGATCTTGGCTTCGGTGACGCCGTGGCGCATGTCGTCGATCGCGTGGCCGATGACGAGCGGCATGAGCACCTTGATCGTGTTGTAGAGGAGGACGGCCACACCGCCCCAGGCGAGACTCTTCCAGTAGCGCCTGAGGTAGGGTGTGAGCGGACGGAGGCGGTTCGGCATCTTCAGGAGTGGACCTATTTCGGCTGGGGTGATGTGGATTGCGGCGTCGAAGGATTGGATGACGGCGCGGGGCTCGAGGATGTTGGTTTTGTCGGATCGGCGGGTTGGGGAGCCGGGCGGGCGGGATCTGCGGGTTGAGCGGAGGGTCTGGCGGCGGGTGCGGTGGGGGCAGGAGTCTCGCCGGGCCGAGTGTCGGACATGCTGACGAGCTCCATGTCAAAGATCAGGTCGGCCTTTGCGGGGATGACGGGGGGGCGGCCGGACTCTCCGTAGGCGAGCTGGTAGGGGATGAAGATGCGGCGCTTGCCGCCGACGTGCATGCCCTCAAAGCCGGTGTCCCAGCCTGTGATGACCTGGTGCGCGCCATAGGGAAAGGGAAAGGGAGCGGCGCCGGGGTGATCGTCCGAGGAGTCGAACTTGGTGCCGTCCGTAAGCCAGCCGGTGTAGCGGACGAGGTACCACTTGCGCGGGACGGAGAGCTCGCCGGTGCCGACGACAGTGTCGATGTAGCGGAGGGAGTAGAGGGGCTTTGGAGTGCCTTCCACCTTGGGAACGTTGGGCGGTGTGTCGGCGGGGTTGGCGGCGGCGGCGGCGGGAGCAGCCGGCTTTGCCGTGTGGGCGGAGGCAGTGCTGGAGCGGTGAGCGACTGGTCGCTTGGCGGTGGTTGGGGTTTGGGCGAGGGCGGCGGAGGTGAGGAAGGCGGCGAGGGCGATCCCGGTGGATGTTCTGTTCATTGTGAGTTCAGTTTAGGCGGTTTCGGGGTTTATCGATCCACGGAGTTTGCACCTCCGGTCGGCGGCTCGGAGGTTTTGGATGGGCGGCGAAGGGCTTTCACGGATCCGAGTGGCTCATGTTTTCAGGGACGTGGCCGATAGAGGGAGTGGGACTTTGCGGCGGGTCGAGGTGTTGGCGCAGAGCCTAACGAAAACGGGAGGGTATGTGAGGAGGATGTGGATTGTATTGGGAATGGTCGCGGGGTTGAGCGATGCGGTTGCATGGGCGGATACGGCAGGGATGGACCGGTACGGCGGTTCGGCGGCGATGACGGAGCGCGACTCGGCGTGGGCCTCGCCGGAGCAGATGGAGCAGGACTCTATGAGCTTCAAGGCAGGGTTGGGCGCGGGGAGGGGACCGGAGGGCGATGGGATGGGAGAGTGGAGTTCGTTGGCCGGGAGCGGGGACGAAGGCCGTGTGGCCGATGCAGAGGTGGGGGCGGCGATAGATGCGGGTATGACGGATCCGGAGTCTCTGCTTGTGTTTGGATCCGGTCTGTTCGGCACCTCGGGACTTTGCGTCTACCGAGCTTCACGCTTGAAGCGGGGAGAGGTGGGAAGCGAGGGCTATGGGTTCACGGAGATCTTTTGAGCTAGGTCGGTGTTCGCAGGAGGAGGTATATGCCCGTGATACCGAAGAGGAGGTCGGGCGACCAGGCGGCGAGCATGGCGGGGAGGGTGTTGACGTTGCCCATGGCCTCGAAGATGCCGGCGACGACCCAGTATGCGATGGCGAGGCCAATGGCAGTCGCAATGCCAACAAGGCCTCCGCGCTTGCCCATGGACAGTGCAAAGGGGATGGCGAGCACCGCCATGACGAGCGTTATGAGGGGGTACGCGAGCTTGCGGTTGAGTTGCACGCGGAGTCGCATAGTGTCGAAGCCCGACTGGGAGAGGTCGGTGATGTAATGCGAGAGCTCACCGTAGCTCATCTCCTGTGAGGGGCGGTCCTCTTTTTTGAAGTAGGTGGGCTGCTCACGGATCTCGGGAAAGGTAGAGAGCGAGAAGGTTTCGAAGCCTACGGTTGATTCGGCGGCGAAGGTACGCTGCCAGCCGTTCTCGAAGATCCATTGGCCGGCATGCTCGTCCCAATGTGCGGAGGACGCGAAGATGCGGCGTTGAAGGGTAAAGGTGCCGGGCGCGAACTCGAAGACGGTGAGGTTGGCGAAGACGTTTTTGTCGGCGTCGAAGAACTGGTAGAAGAAGATGCGGGCGGGGTCGGATGGGTGAAGCAGCTTGCCTCCCGGGCGCTCGTCGGAGCCTGAGGTCTGAGTTTCTCCGGGAATCGGGGAGTAGCCGCTATTGACGTTGCCAGCGGGGCTGCCGGAGAGGACGTTGGTCTGGCCGGATATCCACTTGCGGTCGGGGCGAAGAAAGGTCTGAGCCGGCTTGCCTTTGATGGTGGCGCGGAGCGACTCCTGGCGACGGTTTGCGATGGGGAGGTAGAACTCATCGAAGGCGAAGAGACCGGCGGCGATGGCGGCGCAGAGCACAAGGATGGGGATGACGACGCGATACAGGCTGATGCCGGTGGCCTTCATGGCGGTGAGCTCGGAGGACCGGTTGAGAGCGCCGAAGGTGATGAGGACAGCAACCAGAACGCAGAGAGGGGTGGTGTTGTAGAGGATGTACGGGACGAGGTTGAGGAGGTAGTCGCCGACGGTGACAAGGGGTGTCCGATTGCGGATGATGTCGCCGATGAGCTCAAAGAAGGTGAAGACAAGGAAGAGCATGGCGAAGGTGGACAGGACGAGCGCGAGATTGGTGGAGAACTCGCGGAGGACATAGTCGTCGAGGAGAAGAGGGAAGCGGAGTCCGAGGGCGGAACGAAGCCGGCGGAGGATGGTTGCGGCGGTGAGGCTGGAGGTGTGCTCGGGGTCGGGATCCTGACCGGGGAGGATGCTGAGCGAGATCTGCTTCATGCGGTCGCCGAGCGCAGCGAAGACGCTAAGGGCGATGCCACCCCGGGAGAGTTGATAGAGCAGAAATGCACCTGCGGCGGCAAAGATGAGGTTGGCTCCCCAGACGCCGAGGAAGGGTGAGAGCTTACCGGTCTTGGCGAAGGCAACGCCGATCGATGAGAGGAAATAGTAGATGAAGACGAGGAGGATGGTGAGGACGAAGCCGGTGGACTTGCCGCCGCGCTTGGAGGAGAGACCGAGAGGGACGCCGACGAGCATGAGAACGAGGCAGGCGAACGGGTAGGAGAAGCGCTTGTTGAACTCGATGCGATAGATGTTGGAACCGCGGCTGGAGGGGGGGAGGAGTTCCCGCGGCGAAGGAGTTCGGAGAGCGGAAGGGCGAGGATGGGGGTGTCGGAGCGACCCACGTGGGTGTCTTCCTGACCGCCAGTCTCGATAGGGAGATCCATGGAGCCGAAGGTCGAGATGTTGTACTGATTGGGGTCGTTGGGCGAGGTCTGGTGCTGGCTGCCGTTGATGAGGTGAAGGCGTATGGTCTGGGGATCGCCGGTAGCAGAGGATCCGTTGACCACGACGGCCTGGTCGGCGGTGGTGACGCGCGGGTCGCCGGGCTGGGAGAGGTCGGCGAGGAAGACGTGGTGCCAGAGGGCTGCACCGGCGGCGGGACGAACGTCCTGGATGTAGAGGACGTAGTTCTTGAAGTCCTCGTAGAAGACGCGGGGCTGGATCTCGAAGGAGGCCTGGGAGGATT
Source organism: uncultured Acidobacteriaceae bacterium (assembly GCA_963719405.1). Lineage (GTDB taxonomy): Bacteria > Acidobacteriota > Terriglobia > Terriglobales > Acidobacteriaceae > Edaphobacter. The sequence goes on along the minus strand of OY970381.1, from coordinate 955,734 downwards.
TGAGCGAGTCCTCCAGCGCGAGGAGAGCGGCGGCGGAGTGGGGAGCAAGGTAGAGGGAGTTGACGAGGCCCAGACCGAGAGCAAGGGCGGAGATGATGGAGACGATGCGGACGAAATCGAGTGCACCCATGCCGGCTGCGCGCATTGCGGTGATCTCGGAGTCTGCAGCGAGGCGGGACAGACCAAGAAGGATGCCGACCAGCACGGCCATGGGGATGGTTACGGTGAGCGCGTTGGGCAGGGTGTAGAGGAAGATGCGGGTGGCGTCGGCGATGGAGGCTGAATCTCGAACGACGAGCTCAAGGATCTTGCCGAGGTCGCGCATGAAGAGCACAAAGGTAAAGAGGACGCCGCCGAGAAGGGCGTGCGATGTGACTTCGCGGAGGATGTAGCGGGTGAGGATGCGCATGAGCTTGCGTGCGGGGATGTGCGTGCTGAGTGCAAGTGTAGCGCGGCAGGTGGGTGGGTCTGGCTTCCTGACGACGGAGGTGCGCGTGTCAGGGAGGATGGAAGCGATGCGGACTAAGATCGAGAGAGATCGAACGAGGACCCGGAGAGCCTAACAACCTATGTCCACCACCACCGAAGCGGCAGCAGCTAGCCAACATGCGTCCACAGGGCCAGCGGTGCCGCAGCCGCCAGAGCCGAGCCATGCCGAGCGGGTGCGTACGCTGCTGTCCATGGCATCGGTGGCGACACTGTCGACCATCTCGAGGCGGCAGGCGGGATTTCCATTCGGATCTCTGATGCCCTACGCTCTGGACACGGAGGGGCGACCTATCTTTCTGATCAGCACGATGGCGATGCACACCCAGAACCTGAAGGCCGATGCCCGAGCGAGCCTGTTTGTGACGCAGGCCGCCGGGGAGGGTGATGCTCTGGGCGCGGCGCGTGCGACGCTGGTCGGCAGAGCGGAGCGTGTGCCGGAGGGAGAGGTCCAGATGGTGCGGGAGTGCTATCTCGCGCGCCATGAGAACAGCAGGTACTGGGTGGACTTCGCGGACTTCGAGTTCTTCCGTCTCGAGCCTGTGGATGTGTACTATGTCGGCGGCTTCGGCGTGATGGGTTGGGTGGAGGCGCCGGCTTACAGGGAGGCGGCGCCAGATCCGTTGTCTGCCGGGGCTGCGGAGATCCTCGCGCACATGAATGCGGACCATGTCGACGCGATGGTTCTGCTGGCGCGAACGCATGCAGATATCGAGGCGACGGATGCGGCGATGACGTCGGTCGATCGGCTGGGGTTCTCGCTGCGGCTGACGACGGCGGAGGGGATGAAGGGAGTACGCATCAACTATGTTCGCGAGGCGCGCTCCGCCCCGGAGGTGAGAGCGGTTTTGGTAGAGATGGTGAAGGACGCCAGAGCGAAGGCGGGTGCGGCGAAGAGTTAGACCTGGACGATGTTAGACGTGGACGATGTTAAGCCTGGACGATGGAGCGGATCTCATGGATGGTGTGGGCCAGCTCGTCGTCGGTGGTGTAGAAGTGCGGAGCGATACGGATGCCTGCGCCCGGGCGGTGGTCGACGATCACCTCGCGGCGAAGGAGCTCGGCGGTGACCTGCTGGCCGTTGGGAACGTCGAGGACGATGACGCCGCCGCGGTGGTTGGGATCGCGGACGGAACGGACGGAGATGCCGGCCTTGTCAGCGAGGGCGATGAGGTGCTGGGTCTGCCGGACGGATTTGGCGCGGATGGCGGCCACACCGATCTGATTGATTATCTGGTAGCCGGGCATGGCGGTGTAGAGAGCGGGGATGTTGGGGGTGCCGTTGAGGAACCGCATGGCGTCGTCGGCGAAGCGGATCTCGCCGCCCTCGAAGTCGAAGGGGTGACGGTGGGCCTGCCAACCGGTTGCGGCGGGCGAGAGGGTGGGCCAGAGATCGCGGCGGACGTAGAGGTATCCACAGCCGGGGCCGCCGATGAGCCATTTGACGGAGCCACCGGTGGCGAAGTCGAGGTTGAGCTTTCGGACATCGACGGGGAGGATGCCGGCTGACTGGTAGAGGTCGGCGATGATGAGGGCGCCGACGGCGTGTGCGCGCTCGGTGATGGCGGCGAGATCCTGGACGAAGGAGCTGCGGAAGGCGACGTGCGAGATGGAGACGAGCAGCGTCTCCTCGTCGATGGCCGAGAGGATGGAGTCGAGGGGGACGGTCATGCCGTCGGGTGAGGGGACGGAGACGATGCGTGCGCCCTGGCGCTCGAGGCCGTGGTAGATGTAGTCGTTCGAGGGGAAGTTGAGGCCGTCGGTGACGAGCTTGTTGCGGGGGCCGGACCAGTCGAAGCAGGACGTCACGATGTTCTGGCAGATGGCGACGTTTTGGTGCATGGCGACTTCGCCCTCACCGGCTCCGATGATAGAAGCGATGAGATTGCCGACGGTGATGGGCATCTCCCACCAGCCCTCGTGCCAGGCGCGTACGCCGCGGGTGGCCCAGGTGTCGGTGAACTCCCGGAGGGAGGTGACGGCTTCGCGGGGCATGGCTCCGAGCGAGTGACTGACCATGTAGGTGGTGTGCTCGAGGATGGGGAAGTGCGAGCGCCAGGCGAGGAGCGGGTCGGTGTGCGCGGGCTGCGGGAGGTCGGGGCTTGTGAGAGTGGCTGGGGTCATGTTTGCTTTCGGCCTGAAGGGTACCCCTCCCCCCCCGTACTTTTTGCAAAGTCTTCGAAGAAGGTGGTTTAGGTCCGTCTGTTGAACGGTGGTACCCCGGTGCGATCCAGAGCAGCGGATCGAATCGCTTGTCTGGGTCGTTTCAATTGTAGAGCGAGCGAGGGTGTGACTACGCCACCGTGGCGGGAGGCGCCGGGTGGCGTTCTTTTGCCGATCTCAAGGAATCCATCGGCCTGTTGTCGAGAATTGAAATGAACCTGCCACGTCGCCGTCTGCCGCGGCGGCCACCGAGATGTTAAGGTCGGTAAGCGTCCGCCGTTTCATCCTGGTGGAATCGATTCGATGATCCCCGCCTACGAATCGGCCTAAGGTCCTCCCGTCAGACGAAAAAGGTTCGGAATGTTATAGATGGTCTTAGGGTGCGGGGAGCATACTCACCGCATGAAAATGATCACCCTGCTCGTGGCCTTGGCGTTCAGTCTCCCAGCCTTCGGGAAAGACATATTGCTAATGAACCGAATCGGGCCATCTTCGTCCGAGCTGTATGTTGCGAATGCCGATGGCAGCGGCGAGCACAAGCTGATTCCATCGGTCGGATTCGACTATCACGCTTCGTATTCCAGTGACGGCAAATGGATCGTGTTTACCTCGGAAAGGGTTGGCTTTGGTCAAGCAGACATTTACCGCGTTCGCGTCGATGGAACGGGGCTTGAGCGACTCACCGATGACCCAGCCCTTGACGACCAGGCTGTCTTTTCACCCGATGGCGGGCGGATCGCATTTGTCTCGACTCGCGGGGCCACTCATCGTGCGAACGTATGGATTCTTGACCTTGCGACGAAACGCGTGATCAGTCTAACCAGCAGCCCAGAGATTCAAGGTGATCCGACCAAGCCGGATGGTTTTTTCAGGCCTTCATGGTCCCCTGACGGCAAGTGGATAGCTTTCGCTTCGGACCGCAATACGGAATGGAGGGGGCACGGAAATGGCAGCGGCTGGGAGCACACCCAGGAGCTCAGCCTCTACATCGTTCATCCAAACGGTAAGGGTCTTCGCCGGATCACGAATGGCGGCATTTGCTCCGGATCTCCGAAGTGGTCAGCTGATTCCAAACAGATCGTGTTTTACGAGATTCCGGTTGAAAGTACATGGAACGCTCGAGTCTTCAGCTTGTCTGCACGCGCTACATCGCAGATCGTGTCGGTAGAGATCGAAGGCGGCAAACGCAAGGAGATAACTTCCGGGCCGGGCCTTAAACTTGAGCCTCAGTTTATGCCGGACGGCCGTGTAGGCTATGCGACCAAAGCGGGCAAGGATCAGGGGATCGCATATTCAAGCGGTAAGGGAACATTCCCGGCAAGTCTTCGGTCTCCATCCTGGTCCCCCAATGGAGCTCAGATTGTTTACGAGAAGGTGGACTACACCCCACGACCCCAAAATCAGCTGCTTTACAGCTGGGAGCCGCAGGATGAATTTCGCTACACCGATGTCTTCCCGAGCTTTGCAAAGGACGACACACTGGTGCTCACGAGCAAAGACGTAGATTCCTCAATCGTGACGATGAACGCGGATGGGACTAATCGGAAGACTGTCTTTCAAGCCGTTCAGGGTGCGGCGTTCGCGCCAAGCTGGTCGCCTGACGGCAGGCGAATTGCCTTCGGCTATGGTGGCTTTTTGCAAGGGCGGCGAACCAGCGGCGCACGGCTCATACTTGTGAATCGCGACGGGACAGGTGTCGAGGAACTGACACCAGATATGCCGAATGCCGGCTTTCCAAGCTGGTCTGCGGATGGAAAGGAAATTGTCTACCGTTCCTTCGCACAAAATGCGCGAGGGCTGCGAATCATCAACGTGGAGACTCACGCGACACGTGAGCTGACGAACGGTGTGGACAACCTGCCGTACTGGGCACCGGATGGCTCCCGGATTCTCTTCACACGGGAGGAGAACGGCAACTTCGACATATACACTGTCAAGCCAGATGGCTCGGATATCCAGCGTTTGACTAGCTCTCCCGCCAACGACGCGCACGCCGTCTGGAGCGGTGATGGCAAGTACATCATGTGGAACAGCGGAGAATACGGGTTCCGCGACGAGGCTGCTCTCTACGACAATTCCTTTCAGCCTTATGGCTCCAATTGGATCATGAACGCCGACGGAATGAATAAGCGTCAGCTCACGGAGAGTCATTGGGAAGATTCGATGCCCTGTTTCGCGAGCGGCCCCCATCAACTGTTCCAAGGACACTAAAAGGTCCTCGGTCCGCGATAAGAGGGCGCGGGCTTGGGTTTGACCGAATTCTCAGCGTTTCAGGCTGCGAAGGCAGAAACGCGAGCCGCGTCAGCCGCAACTCTCGACAGATGCAAAATCACCAATGCGCTCATGGATTCCGGTTAGTACCGCAGGTCGGCTTACGGCATCCGTTCCGCCGCTGAAGCTGCGGAACGGATGGGAGGTGTGGTGGTGGTCAGGTTGTGGAGGGATCTTCCAGGGGTGCGTTTTCGAGCGGAGCGATGCGGGAGCGGTGGCGATTGAGGAAGATGGCGGTGAGGAGGGCGAGGAAGGGGAGGCCGTAGACGAGGGTCATGCGGAAGGCGGGAATGAAGGGAGTGGTGAGGAGGATGGCAGCGAGGAGAGCGATACCCACCAGGGTGGTGATGGGGAAGCCGGGCATCCGGAAGGCGAGCGGGGTGCCGGCGTGGGCTCGGCGGAAGCGGAGGTGGGTGATGAAGATCATGAGCCAGGTGAAGAGTGCTCCGAACATGGAGACGGACATCATGAGGGTGAAGGCGGTGGCGGGGAAGAGGATGTAGAGGACTGCGGCGAGGGCGATGCCGATGCTTGAGAGGAGGAGGGCGGGGAGTGGGACTCCGCGGGCGTTGAGGGCGCCGAAGCGGCGGGGTGCGAATCCGGCACGGGAGAGCGAGAACATCATGCGGGTGGTGATGTAGATCTGGCTGTTCATGGCCGAGAGTGCGGCGATGAGGACGACGAGGTTGAGGATGCCGGCGGCGTAGGGGATGTGAGTGGCGGCTGCGACACGGACGAAGGGGCTGGACGAGGTACCGGCGGTGCTGCCGGCCAGGTTCCAGGGAACGATGGCGAGCATGACGGCGAGCGAGAGGAGATAGACGAAGATGAGGCGGAGGATGGTGGCGCGGAAGGCGCGGGTGATGGCACGTTCGGGGTCGGCGGCTTCACCGGCGGCGACGGCGACGCTTTCGATCGAGAAGTAGCTGAAGATGGCGACGATGACGGCGGTCCAGGTGCCGGAGAGGCCGTGTGGGAAGAAGCCTCCGTGGGCGGTGTAGTTGGCGAGGCCGATGCCGGAGGTGGCGGGTGCGGTGATGAGGACGTAAGAGCCGAGGAGGATGAAGGCTGCGATGGCGAGGATCTTGAAGAGGGAGAAGGCGTACTCGACGGAGCCGAAGACCTTGACGTTGGCGGCGTTGACGGCGATGAGCGCGGCGGAGAAGGTGAGGATCCAGACGGCGCCGGGTACGTGGGGGTACCAGAGCCGCATGTAGACGGCGATGGCTGTGACTTCGGTGCCGACGGCGAAGACGACGGCGGACCAGTAGCTGTAGCGGACGAGAAATCCGGCGATTGGGGAGAGGTAGTGTTCGGCATAGGCGCCGAAGGAGCCGGAGGTGGGGTGGGCGACGGTCATCTCGGCGAGCGCACCCATGAGGAGGAGGGCGATGAGGGCACCGATGGCGTAGCTGATGAGGACGGAGGGGCCTGCGAAGCCGATGGCGAAGGCGCTGCCGAGGAAGAGGCCGGTGCCGATGGCTCCGCCGATGGCGATCATGGCGATCTGACCGGAGGAGAGGCCGCGGTGAAGGCCTTTTTCGCGCTCGGTGATGTGGGCGAATTTGCTGGACGTGGTGGGCGGCATGTGGCCGGCTTCAGTGTAGCCGGGGGGCAGAGTAAAAGGCGGGATCTTCGGTGGGCTTCTGAATGAGAGCCTTGGACGTGCGGAGCTGGCGGGGCCCTTTGTTTCAGGGGACCTCGCCGCCCGGGGAGCAAATGTACGTCAGACGTTGAACTTGAAGAAGAGGATGTCGCCATCTTTGACGACGTACTCCTTGCCCTCGGAGCGGAGGAGGCCTTTCTCTTTGACAGCCTGTTCGGAGCCGTAGGTGAAGAGGTCGTCGGAGCTGTAGGTGTCGGCCTTGATGAAGCCTTTTTCGAAGTCGGAGTGGATGACGCCAGCGGCTCCGGGGGCCTTGGTTCCGCGGCGGATGGTCCAGGCGCGGACCTCCTGGACGCCGGCGGTGAAGTAGGTGATGAGGTCGAGGAGGCGGTAGGCGGAGTGGATGAGGCGGTCGAGGCCGGGCTCGGCGAGTCCGAGGTCCTTGAGGAACTCGGTGCGCTCGGAGGGGTCGAGCTGGGCAATCTCGGCTTCCATGGCGCCGCAGATGGCGACCATCTGTGCGCCCTCTTCGTCGGCGCGCTTTTGGACGGCAGCGGTGTGGGCGTTGCCGGCACCGAGGGCGGCCTCGTCGACGTTGGCGACGTAGAGTTGGGGCTTGGCGGTGATGAGGAAGAGCTCGCGGGAGAGGATGCGCTCGTCGTCGGTGAGGTCCGCGGTGCGGGCGGGCCTGCCGGCGTTGAGGACGGCGAGGAGTTTCTGCAACATGGCGTGCTCGGCCTTGATCTTCGCGTCGGAGGAGGCCTTGGCGGCGCGCTCGACCTTGGTGTTGCGCTTTTCGACGGAGTCGAGGTCGGCGAGGAGGAGCTCGGTGTTGATGATGTCGATGTCGTGGAGGGGGTTGACGCCTCCGGCTACGTGGACCACTTCGGGGTCATCGAAGCATCGGACGACGTGGCAGATGGCGTCGGTGGCGCGGATGTGACCGAGGAACTGGTTGCCGAGGCCTTCGCCCTTGGAGGCGCCTTCGACGAGGCCGGCGATGTCGATGAACTCCATGGTGGTGGGGACGAGGGACTTGGGCTTGATGAGGTCGGAGATCCTGCCGAGGCGGGGGTCAGGGACCGGGACGATGCCGGTGTTGGGCTCGATGGTGCAGAAGGGGTAGTTGGCGGCCTGTGCCTTGGCGGAGGTGAGGGCGTTGAAGATGGTCGACTTGCCGACGTTGGGGAGGCCGACGATTCCGCAGTTCAGGGGCATGGCGCTTGGAGGTCCTTTGGCTAGGTGGAGTGGGTTAGAGAGGGTGGTCCCCCCCCTTACTTCTGGTTCAAAATCTTCGAAACGCAGGGTTTAGATCCGGACCTCCACTTGACGGTCGCGCCCCTCCTGCCCCGGATGCGAGGTGTTGAGATCAGTTCGCTGACCTCCATTCTACCGAGTCCGGGGAGGGGGGTGCGCGAGGGGGCGGAGGAAGGCGGGCGATGAGTCGTTGTCTGCCGCCGGCGCGATCGGTCGGAAGGAGGCTGCCGGCGATCTCTGGCATGATCGGAAGAGATGGCGGGAAGGTGAGGAGGGGCGATGATTGTTCGAGGGCGGCCGCGGGTTTGGGAGCTGTTTGGGATCTTTCGACTTTCGATTGTGCCGCAGATCCTGCCGCAGATCATCTCGGTGCTGGCTTTTTCGGTGGTGGCGGTTTGGATCGAGCGGCGATTCGCGACGGTGTTTCGCGGGTGGAGTGTGGCTCCATTTACGTTGCTGGGAATTGCGCTGTCGATCTTTCTGGGATTCCGTAACAACGCCTGCTATGACCGGTGGTGGGAGGCCCGGCGACAGTTGGGGGCGTTGATCGGGGATGTGAGGAGCTTTGCGCGGATGGTTATGACGCTGCCGGGCGGGGACAGGGCGCGGAGGGAGCGGATGGTGCGGCGGACCATCGGGTATGTGTATGCGATGATGGCGCACCTGCGCGCGGGTAGGATGCCGGAGGAGGCGGCGAGGTACACGCCGGGGTGGGCGGAGATGGCGGGTGCGAGGAATGTTCCGGATGCGCTCCTGCGCGCGATCTCGGCGGAGTATGGGGCGATGCTGGTGGAGGGTGAGATCGGGGAGCAGGTGTGGCGCGGCTTCGAGGAGCGGGTGACGGCGATGGCGGCGATCCAGGTGGCGTGCGAGCGGATCAAAGGGACGCCGACTCCGTTTACGTATACGCTGCTGCTACACCGGACGGCGTACGCGTTCTGCTTCCTTTTGCCGTTCAGCCTGGTGGGGACGCTGGGATGGGCGACGCCGGTTTTTTGCGCGGTAGTGGCGTACGCGTTCTTCGGGCTGGATGTGCTGGGGGATGAGCTGGAGGAGCCGTTTGGGACGTCGCTGAACGCGCTGCCGCTCGACGCGATGGCAAGGACGGTGGAGGTGAGCCTGCTCGAGACGCTGGGCGCGGAGGATGTGCCGGAGTTCCTGTTGCCGGTGCGGTCGGTGTTGCGGTGAGTTCGCGCGTGGATTAGGGGCGAGTGGCGAGCTTGTGATCACGAACGGCGACCGAGAGGGGTGTGGTGACGGGGGTGGCGGCGCCGACGAGCTCGAGCACGCGACCGAAGGAGGAGGTGGCCCAGAGGTTTCCTGAGCTGTCGATCGCGATGCCGGTGGCGAGGAAGCTCGGATCGGCGTTGTACCCGTAGAGGCCGGAGAGAACGGTGCCGTCGGAGGCCATCTCTTGAAGCGCGAAGAAGTCGGTTCGGTGGAAGTTTGCAGTGACGGTCCGGTAGGTGTAGCGGAGCCAGGCGTTGCCGGCGCCGTCGATGGCGACTGGCCCGCCCGAGAAGGATGAGCACTCAAGCGTGGGTGGCGGCGTGTTCTGGGGCGATTCGACACAGGTCCGGAAGCCGGAGGCATCGGAGAGTGGCGTGCCGGTCGAGCTGATCTTTACGACCTGAGGGGAGAGAACGTCGCTGATCCAGGCGTTTCCGGCATTGTCGATGGCGATAGGACCCGGACTGAAGAAATTGGTGCCACCGGTGTAGCCATTGCCGGAGAGGATCTCTCCCGTGCTGCTGAACTTCGTGACGCTTCCGTTTGCCTGGCTGGTGACCCATGCATCTCCGGAGGCATCGATTGCGAGGGCGAGAGGGCTGGTGAGACCGGGAGCCGTGAAACCACCTCCTGGCGAGAGGACAGTGCCATCGTTCGCAAACTTGACGACGTTTGCGGGGATCGGGGAGCCGCTGCTGAAGCTGGGGACCCAAGCGTTTCCGACGCCATCGATCGCGACGGCGCGGGGTCCGTTGAGGCTGGGGGCAGTGAAGCCCGCAGGGCCGGAGACAAGGGCGCCGGTGCTGCTGAATTTGAAGACGGAGGCGGAGGCGAGCCAGGCGTTTCCTGCGGGATCTATAGCGATGCCGGAGGGGTTGCCGACACCGCCGGGCGCGGTGAAACCGGAGGGACCGGAGAGGATTGCACCTGCGTTGCTGAGCTCTATGATGCTGCCGGCGTTGCTGGTGAGGCCGTTGTTGGCGACCCAGATGTTGCCGGATGCGTCGATATCGAGCGAGACGGAGTTTGCGAGGCCGCCGCCGGTGTAGTTGATGGCGAGGGTCCAGTCGCTTGGCGGCGCGGGGAGAGTGGGCTGGAAGGGGGCCATGGTGGATCCCTGGTTGAAGAGGGCGAGGACCTCCGCGGAGGGGTGCTGGGCGATGTTGAGCGTGGCCTGGAGGGTGTTGGTGGGTGTCGCGCCTCCCGCGGGAGTTGCCGCGGCAAAGAGGGCATTACAGGCGGTGCCCGAGCCGTTGGAGTTGACGCATGGCGCGAGGATATCGGCCAGCGAATTGATTCTGGCCAAAGGAACGGTGCCGTTGCCTGCGGGGGTGACGGACCGGGCTTGTCCGGTGGAGATGTCGACGAGGTTGTTGACGGTTGCGAATGCGTTGGCGATGCCGACCGCGTTGTTGCCGGAGGCGCCGATCTGGCCGGTGGCGGGGTCCATGAAGGCGGAGAGTGCGTAGACGCTGGCTACGGTGGTGACCTCGTCGATGTTGACGAAGGCTGCGGGGTCGGGGAGGTACTGGTTGCCGACGAGTTTGCAGGAGCCGAGCGCGGCCATCATGGCCATGCCTGGGTTGTTGGTTCCGGGGGCGAGGCCGGGATTTCCGCCGGTGGCGACGAGGTAGAGCTCCGTGGAGGACGAAGGGCAGACGTAGCTGGTGGAGGTAGAGAAGTTTCCGTTGGCATCCGTGACTGCGGCGGGTGAGAGCAGGGGGGTTGCACCCTGGCCGTAGCCGGAGGTCCCGGCGCTGTAGAGCTGAATGGCGGCACCGGCGATGGGCTGTTGTCCACCGTGGAGGTGGCCTGTGAGCCTTGGCCCGGCGAGAGTTCCGCCCGGCGGTATTCCGGTGGCGCAGCTGAGGGCGAAAAGGGAGAGGAGCGTACCGGCGATGGACGCGAGGGGAGTGTGTCGGCTGAAAGGCGAAGAAGCCATGGCGGAACCTCAGCCTGTGAAGGCTCAGGCCCGAGATGGAGTCTAGTTCGGGATATTTTTCCCGGCAATCGAAATCGTTTGTTTAGGGCTCGGGATGGAAGCGGTAGCCGATGCCGCGGACGGTGGTGAGGTGTTGGGGGTTGGCGGGGTCGTCCTCTATGTAGCGGCGGAGCCGGACGATGAAGTTGTCGACGGCGCGGGTGTCGGTGTCTTCATGGACTCGCCAGACCTGTTCGAGGATGTCCTTGCGGGAGACGATCTGGTTGGGGCGATCGGTGAGGTAGCGGAGGAGGTCGGCCTCCATGAGGGTGAGGTGGGTGGTGCGATTTGGAGCGACGAGCTCGAGGTCGTCGAAGCGTATGGTGCGGTGGTTGAAGGCGTACTCGGGTGTGGGGAGAGGCGGGGGCGGGTTGTGGGTGGAGTCGGCGGCTTCGGGGGTTGCGACCGGCCTGTTGGTCTGCCAGGAGATGCGGCGGAGGAGGGACTTGAGGCGGGCGAGGAGGATGTTGAGGTCGAAGGGCTTTGGGAGGTAGTCGTCGGCGCCGGCGTTGATGCCTTCTAGGATGTCCTCGGGGCGGGAGCGGGCGGTGAGCATGAGGATGGGGGTGTAGTGATGGGCATCACGGAGGGTTCGAGCGATGGTGAAGCCGTCGACGCCGGGGAGCATGCAGTCGAGGAGGATGGCGGCGGGTGCGTCTGCGCCGGAGGCGGGGGCGGTGAGCAGAGCGGCGAGGGCGAGATCACCGTCGGCGAAGTGCTGGGTGCGGTAGCCTTCGGCGGCGAGGTTGAAGAGGAGCCCCTGGGCGAGGTGGGCTTCGTCTTCGACGAGGACGATGAGGGAGGCTGGTGTCATCATCGCCGCATCCACCTCACTCCAATTAGTAGCGGCGCAATGGGCAGCAAGAAGATGCAAAGCAGAATAAACCAAAAGCTGAAAAGGGGTTCTTCTCGGTAGCAGTTGAACATGGCCGGCGTGGATAAGGAAGATACGTTTCTCGCCCTGTCTCTTCTTCTTTGGGCCGCCTTCATCATGGAGGTAGCACCCCGATGAAAGCTTTAACGCGCACATTCTCGAGTAAGGCAGATGAATGAGACCCGCATTCGAGGTCTGTCAGCCGGTCATCTAAGAACACCATCGCTCTCGATCCTTCCTGGAGGAAACGCCCACTCTTAAGGTTCAGGAGTGATCTCAACATTCTTGAGCGGACGCGCTCAATTCTAAAGTAGCGGCACTCAGGGAATCTCAGGGGTGGTAGTAGCTTTGGTGGCGAGCGGAAGGGTGAGGGTGATGGTGGTGCCCTGGTTGAGGCCGGGGCTTTGTGCGGTGGCGTCTCCGCCGTGCTGGCGGAGGATGGCGCGGACGAGGAAGAGGCCGAGGCCGGTGCCTTTAATGCGGACCATGGTTCTGCCGGGGACGCGGTAGAAGCGCTTGAAGATGCGCTTTTCGTGGCCGTGGGGGATGCCGACGCCGCGATCGGAGATGCGGATGGCGACGGTGGTGTAGCTCTGGATGGCGAGGGAGCAGCGGATCTGGACGGCTCCGGTTGGGTGACCGGGAGCCGTGGTGGATGGTTGTGAGCTGGGGTCGGCGGAGTATTTGACGGCGTTATCGAGGACGTTGACGAGCGCGGTGCGGAGGTCTTCGGCGAGGCCGAGTATGCGCAGGGGGACGGCTCCGGGAACGGGCTCGAGGGTGATGGCGCCAGGGGGGAGGTGGTGGCGCTGGGAGGTGATGGTGATGCACTCGGCGAGGAGCTGTTCGGGGTCGATGAGGGTGCGGTTGAGCTGGCGGTGACGCTGACCGAGCTGACCGGCCTTGAGGACCTGCTCGACGGTGGCGAGGAGGCGGTCGGAGTCGGCGAGCATGATGGAGTAGAACTCCTGCCGCCGGGCCTCGTCGACGGGGCGGCGCTGAAGGGTTTCGAGGTAGAGGCGGATGGAGGCGATGGGGGTCTTGAGCTCGTGGGTGACGGCGTTGACGAAGCTGTCCTGGCGCTCGTTGCGACGGATCTCGCGGAGGAGGAAGACGGTGATGAGGACGACGCCGGCGATGAGGATGGCGAAGCAGATGATGCCGAGGACGAGTACGGCGATGCGGCGCTCATTGGCGGTGACGATGATCCAGCCGATGTTGAGGGTGACGGCGAGGCCGATGAGGAGGATGCCGAGTGCGATGAAGAGGGCGATGGCTCCGCGGCGACGGGTGAGGTTCATGGTTTAGGGAGGAGTATATCGGGCGTCCGCGGGTGTGACCGGAGGGCGCGTCAGTGGATCTCCTGTGCGATGAGCCGCTGCTGAAGGAGCTGGAGGAGGGCGGCCTCCTCCTCGCGAAGTGCCTGGGCGCGGTCGGCGTCGTCCTGCTGCTTCTGGTCTTCGGCGTCGATCTCCTGCTCGACGCGCCGCTTGACGGTTTTGAGCATGGCTCCGTCGAGGTAGGACTGGAGGACGGCGGGGTGGACGTAGCACTTGCGGCAGACGGAGGGCGTGTTTCCGAGGCGCTGGGCGACGGCTTCGATGGCGCGGACGATGTTCTTTTTGGCCTGGGTATCGGAGTCGAAGGGCTCGAACTCCTGGAGCATCATGGAGGCGAGGACGGTGCCTGCCCAGGTGCGGAAGTCCTTGGCGGTGACGTGCTGGTCGGTGATCTCGCGGAGGTAGTCGTTGACGTCTGCCGAGTCGATGGTGTGGGGGGTGCCGTCGGAATCGAGGTACTGGAAGAGCTCGTAGCCGGGGATGTCCTGGCAGCGTTTGATGATGCGGGCGAGCCGACGGTCCTGCACATCGATGGTGTGGTGGACGCGGCTCTTGCCTTGAAAGGTGAAGGTGATGGTGGAGCCATCGACATCGACGTGGCGCGTTCGCATGGTGGTGAGGCCGTAGGATTTGTTTTCGCGGGCGTACTCGGCGTTGCCTACACGGATGAAGGTGGTCTCCATGAGGCGGACGATGGTCGCGAGGACTTTGTTGCGGGGGAGGCCGGGGGTGGCGAGATCGTGCTCGACCCGCTCGCGGATGCGGGGGAGGGCGTCGGCGAAGAGGAGCATGCGTTCGTACTTGGTCTCATCGCGCACCTCACGCCAGCGGGGATGGTAGCGGCTCTGCTTGCGGCCCCGGGCGTCCCGGCCTGTGGCCTGGAGATGTCCGTTGGGAGTGGCGCAGATCCAGACGTCGTTCCAGGCGGGAGGGATGACGAGGGACTTGATGCGGCCGAGGGTTTCCCGATCGCGGACGGGCTTGCCATCCGCATCGACGTAGCGAAAGCCGGTTCGGGTGCGCTTCCGTTGTATGCCCGGTTTGGTATCGGAGACGTAGCGGAGGCCGGCGGCTTTGGCGGACTGAACGGGGTCGGTGATGGGTTCCGGGGAGGGGGAGGGATGTGAGGCGGAGTGGATGGCCTTTTTCCGTGACACGGGCATGAATGCTTCGGATGCTGAAATGTGCAGAGCGGTTCCGGCGAGGCGGACCGGGCGGAGAGATGGAGGGAATGCGTTTTGATGAGAGGGTAAGGGCGGGGGAAAAGCGAAAGGCGCAGAGCTCTTGCTCTGCGCCTTGGCGTGGTGCGGTGTTTGCGGAGGGATCAGGCTCCGGCGGGCTTGGGGTCGGCGGGGTCGAACTTGGCGATCTGAACTTTCTTCGCGAGGCCGACCTGCTCCAGGAGCCAGATGCCGTAGTAGTTGACGTCGAACTCGTACCAGGCGAGGCCGTGGCGTGCGCTGACGGGGTGGGCGTGGTGGTTGTTATGCCAGCCTTCGCCGCCGGTGAGGATGGCGACCCACCAGTTGTTGCGGGAGTCGTCCTTGGTTTCGAAGCGGCGCTTGCCCCAGAGGTGGGTGGCGGAGTTGACGAGCCAGGTGGCGTGGAGGCCGAGGGTGGTGCGGAAAAAGGTGGCCCAGAGCATCATGCCGACGGCGCCGACGACGCGGTGACCGGCGGGAGCGAGGGCTGCGCCGATGGCGAGCTGCGCGAGGCCAGTGACGACGAGCGGGAGGTAGTGAAACTTCGAGAGCCAGACGTGGACCTTGTCGCGGGTGAGATCGGGGGCGTAGCGGCCGAGGAGCGCGGTCTCGGAGTGGAGGGCGCGACCGGAGAGGATCCAGCCGGCGTGAGCCCACCAGGTGCCGTCGTGCGGGGTGTGCGGATCGCCTTCGTGGTCGGAGTTCTGATGATGGACGCGGTGTGTGGCGACCCAGAAGATGGGACCGCCCTCAAGCGCGAGGCAGCCGCAGGCGGTGACGAAGTACTCGACCCACTTGGGGGTGCGATAGCCGCGGTGGGTGAGCAGGCGGTGGTAGGCCATGCCGATGCCGACGTTGATGGCGAAGAAGTACATGATCGCGAAGGCGACGAGGTTTTTCCACGAGAAGAAGAAGAGGGCGGCGATGGCACCGACGTGGAAGGCGCCCATGGCGATGGTGGTGATCCAGTTGACCTGCCCCTGCTGGTGCTCGCGACCCATGCGGAGGTCCTGCTTTACCTTGCGCGCGACCTCTTCGGCGGCGTTGGGGCGGGCGGCGGTCACGGCGGCCTCATAGGAGGCCTGGTCGACGCGCTGATGGGCTGTCTGGTCTGCTGTCTGGTCCTGAACCTGATCTGGGGAGAGCGCTTGCGGGGTCATATGGTTTCCGGGTTCCTTTTTGCTGCTTCAACAACGCTAGCAGGGGTGTGACCGGGGTGGTTGTAAGAGTTTTGTAATGCTCCCCAGGGGATGTAGTTGTTAGGGTTGCAGCATGAGATTTTCACGATGCTTCGGGTTGGCAGTGGCGGGTTTGGCCGGTGTTACGGCAGGTGCAGGAGCGGCGCTGGGGCAAACGGCCGGGGTCCGGGGGGCGATCGATCTGCCGACGAGCAAGCAGATCCTGCCCGGTGTTCCGGGAGATCCGCAGCGATTGAACAGCGTTCCGATGTCGATGGCGGTGAGCCCGGATGGGCGATGGGTGGTGACGGTGAATGCGGGGTATGGGACGTACGAGTCCGGGTACAGGCAGTCGCTGGCGGTGGTGGATACGGCGACGGGGAAGGTGACGGACTCGCCGGATGACCGGACGCTGGTGAATGCGGGGCAGACGCTGTACTCGGGGCTGGCGTTCAGTGGGGATGGGCGGCACTTGTACGGGACGATCGGGAGCCTGACGGATCCCGAGGGAAAGAAGGCGGGGGACACGGGGAACGGGATTGTGGTCTATGGGTTTGACGGCGGGCGGCTGACGCGGGAGCGGGTGCTGAAGATTGGGCTGCAGACGCTGCCGGGCGGGCGAAGGACGATGTTGATTGGTGGATCGAGCGGGGCGAAGGGTGTGCCGTTTCCGGCGGGTGTGGCGGTGGTGCCGGGTGCCGGGCCGGAGCGGCTGCTGGTGGCGGATAACCTTTCGGACGATGTGCTGTTGATGGATGCGGGGACGGGGAAGATTGTAACCAGGTTCGATCTTTCGGAGAGCGATGCGGTGCCGGGGATGTATCCGCTGGCGCTGGCGGTGTCGAAGGATGGCGCGCGGGGGTTTGTGACGCTTTGGAATGCGAGCGAGGTGGTGGAGCTGGACCTGGTGCACGGGACGGTGGGAAGGAGGTTGCCGCTGCTGAAGCCGCAGGGGGCGACGTTGGCGGGGACGCATCCTTGTGCGCTGGAGATGTCGCCCGATGGGAGGACGATGTATGTGGCGCTGGCGAACCGGGATGCGGTGGCGGCGGTGGATGTAAGCGCGGGAAGGAAGGGTGCGGGCGCGTTTGCGGTGAAGGGGTACTTCGATACGCGGCTGCCGGGACAGAGTTACTTCGGGGCGGAGCCGGAGGCGCTGGCGGTGAGCGCGGATGGGCGGCGGTTGTATGTGGGGAATGGAGCGCAGGATGCGGTGGCGGTGATGGACACGGCGCGGATGACGGCGGGTGCGGTGAAGAAGGGGTTTGTGGAGCCGATCGGATTTGTGCCGACGGAGTGGATGCCGATGTCGATGGGAATGGCGGGCGGCAAGCTGTATGTGGCGACGGCGAAGGGCAAGGGGACGGGGCCGAACAACTTTGCGCAGCGGCAGACTCCGGAGACGAAGGGCAAGAGGCGGTTTCAGAGCACGTCGAGCTATATCGGGACGCTGATCTATGGGTCAGTGGCGGCGATGGATATGGCGGATATGGAGCGGGAGTTGCCGCGATGGACGGCGGAGGTGCTGGAGAGTAACCGGATGAAGGCGGCTGAGGAGCCGATACGGTTTGCGGGGGCGAGCGGAGCGAAGGAGGAGGGCGGATTTCCGGGGCCGATACGGCATGTGATCTACATCATCAAGGAGAACCGGACGTACGATCAGCTGCTGGGCGATCTGGAGCAGGGCGGGAAGGCGGTGGGCAACGGGGATAAGAGCCTGACGATGTATGGGGCGGAGGTGACTCCGAACCAGCACAAGCTGGCGCTGCAGTTCGGGGTGCTGGATAACTTCTTCGATTCGGGTGAGGTTTCGGGGGATGGGCATGTCTGGTCGAACGCGGCGATCGGGACGGACTATCTCGAAAAGACGTGGGAGCAGAACTATCGCGGTGACCAGAGGACGTATGACTTTGAGGGTGTGGTGTCGGAGGGGTACCCGATCGAGCAGCACATCCCGGATGTGAACGAGCCCTCGAGCGGATATCTGTGGGGAAACCTGGCGAAGCATGGGAGGACGCTGTATCACTTTGGCGAGTACATCTCGACGAGCTTCTGCAACGAGAAGAAGAGCGGGAGCTCGCAGGAGGGGCCGGTGCGGGAGGGAGCGAGATGTGAGCACCCGACGATCAAGCCGGGTGGGGCGATACCGGAGGAGTGGGGCGGCGGCGTGAACAGATTTGGGTGGGAGATTCCGCTGATTGCGACGAATGTGGCGACGAAGCCGGAGCTCGTGGGGCACTTTGCCGTGGAGGCTCCGGACTTCAACGTCCGGGTGCCGGATCAGATTCGGACGGAGGTGTTTCTGCGGCATCTGGCGGGATGGGTGAAGGATCGCGAGGCGGGGAAGGATACGATGCCGAACTTCGTGATGCTGCGTCTGCCGGACGACCATACGGGCGGGACGACGCCGGGTGGGCCGACGCCGAGGAGCTCGATTGCGGATAACGACCTGGCGGTGGGGAGGGCGGTGGAGGCGATATCGCACTCGCCGTTCTGGGATGACACGGCGTTCTTCATCCTGGAGGACGATGCGCAGAATGGGGCGGACCATGTGGATGCCCACCGGAGCCTGGGGCTGGTGGTGAGCAAGTACTCGCCGAAGGGGAAGGATGGAGGGGCGTTTGTGGACAGCCGCTTCTACTCGACGGTGATCGATGATTCGGACGATGGAGTCGGTGCTGGGTCTGCCGCCGATGAACAATAATGATGCGTTCAGCTCTTTGATGGCTCCTGAGTTTGAGGGAGCGGGCGACCAGGCTCCGTTTGTGGCGGACGTGAGCAACCGGGATAACGGGCTGATCTACAAGGCGAATCCGCGGGTCTCGGCCGCGCTGGCGCCAGCGGCTGCGGAGGGAGAGCGGGAGTCGGCGCGGATGGACTTTCGGCATGCGGACCGCGCGGATGCACGGAAGCTGAACGTGATTCTGTGGCGGGATGCGAAGGGTGACGAGCGGGTGCCAGAGGTCGTGACGCAGAAGAGGAAGAAGGCAAGGAAGGATGATGATGACTAAGCCGGGAGATGAGGGGACGGGGATGAAGGGATTGGAGCCGTTTCGGCTGAAGCCTTACTTCAGCGAGCGGGTCTGGGGGCGGGCGAGCCTTGAGCCGTGGTACTCGGAGACCGGGACGACGGAGCTGGTGGGAGAGGCGTGGATGACGGGACCGCAGTGCGTTGTGGAGACGGGGCCGATGGCGGGTCGGACGCTCGCGGAGGTGTCGAAGGAGTGTGGGGCGGAGCTGCTGGGCGAGAGCAACGACGGGGAGTTTCCGCTGCTGGTGAAGGTGCTGTTTCCGAACGACAAGCTTTCGGTGCAGGTGCACCCGGACGATGAGCGGGCGCAGGCGATGGGGCAGCCTCGAGGTAAGACGGAGTGCTGGTATGTGCTGGAGGCGGAGCCCGGCGCGGCGGTGGCTCTGGGGCTGAAGGAGGGCTCGGATGCGGCCGGGGTGGAGAGGGCGATCGCGGCGGGGACGATTGAAGAGATGCTGGTGCAGGTGCCGGTGAGCGTGGGCGAGATGGTGTTTGTGGATGCCGGGACGGTGCATGCGATCGGGCCGGGGGTGACGCTGCTGGAGACGCAACAGACGAGCGACACGACGTTTCGGATGTGGGACTACGGGCGGCCACGAGAGCTGCATGTGGAGCAGGGCGTGGCGGCGACGAAGTTTGAGACGCGGGCCGGCAAGGTGGCGCCGCAGATACTTGCGGAGGGAGTGACGCGGCTGATCGAGGAGCAGTACTTTACGGTGGACCGGTTC
The DNA here is from genome assembly GCA_963719405.1 of uncultured Acidobacteriaceae bacterium. Taxonomy (GTDB): domain Bacteria; phylum Acidobacteriota; class Terriglobia; order Terriglobales; family Acidobacteriaceae; genus Edaphobacter. Next base: position 936,387 of record OY970381.1, on the reverse strand, counting down.
GACGTGGGCCGGGGTGAGGTGCGGGTGGCGATGGATGGGGCCGGGTGCCTGGTGGGGCTGGAGGGTGTGGCGGTGATTCGCAGCGCGGGAGGCGAGGTAGAGCTGCGGAAGGGAACGGCTGTGGTGGTGCCAGCGGGGACCGAGGTGAAGGTTGCAGGTGTCGGGCCGGTGAGTTTTGCGCGATGTTTCGCGCCCCGGCGCTGAGCCGGTGGTAGGCGAGGCGGCGGTGGCTTAGAACTGGAAGTAGAGGAAGGATGTCGTGCTGTCGAGATTGGCCAGGACGGCGAAGAAGACGACGGCCATCAGGACTGCCCAGGTGAGACTCGGCGACCAGCGGAGGCGAGCGAGCAGGGGGGTGGGAGCGGCGGGGTCGTCGGGCTCGGAGGTGGGGGTGTGATGGCCGGGCTGGGGCTGGTCGGGGGTGGGCTCCTGGCCGAGGATCTGCTGGGAGTTGGGGAAGAACCAGACGACGGGGAAGAGGGCGAAGGCGAGGGCTCCGTCGAGGAGAGAGCTGGTGGAGCCAATGCCGTGGCGGCCGGCCATGTCGTGGAGCAGAGCGAAGGCGGCGTGGAGGGAGTCTGAGCGGAAGAAGATGAGCGCGAAGCTGACCTGGAGGTAGACGCCGACCATCATGGCGAGGCGGGGGAGGCCGGTGACGGGAGCGGGGTTGGCGCCACGCTGGCGGAAGTGACGCCAGGCCTGGTTGGCGGTGAGATAGATGCCGTGCAGGGCTCCGAAGATGAGGAACTGGATGCCGGCTCCGTGCCAGAGGCCGGTAAGAAGCATGGTGACCATGGTCGGGTAGGCGACCATGGTGGTGAAGCCCTCGGGGGTGGCGAGGGCCTTGCGTGAGGTCTTCCTGCCGGTGAGCAGGCGGCGGCGCTGCACGGCGAGGAGGAGCGGGTTGTAGAGGTAGAGGGTGATGTAGCGGGTGAGGGTGATGTGCCAGCGCTGCCAGTACTCGGTGACGCTGGTGGCCTTGTAGGGCGAGTCGAAGTTGATGGGGAAGCGGATGGAGAAGATGCGGGCGAGGCCGAGCGCCATGTCGGAGTAGCCGGAGAAGTCGAAGTAGAGCTGCATGGAGTAGACGATGAGGCCGGTCCAGGCGTGGGTGGCGGTGAGGGTGCCGGCGCTGCGGAAGGCGAGGTCGGCCTGGGGGGAGAGCTTGTCGGCGATGAGGACTTTTTTGGCGAGGCCGATGAGGAACCAGGTGAGGCCGAGGGAGACGTCCTCGGGCTTGAGGCGGAAGCGGCGGAGGTTGGTGGCGGGATCGGGTAGACCCTCGGGGGAGACCTTGCCGAACTGGGGCATCATCTCCTTGTGGTGGAGGATGGGGCCGGCGATGAGGTGGGGGAAGAAGGTGACGAAGAGGAGGTAGGAGAGGAAGTCCTGGCGCTCTGCCTGTCCCTGCGCGAGGTCGACGAGGTAGGAGATCTGGGTGAAGGTGAAGAAGGAGATGCCGAGGGGAAGGAGGATGGGGTGGGGGTGGATGTCGGCGAGGTGGAGAGCGGAGAGGGAGAGGAGAAGTTTGTAGAGGTATTTGAAGTAGAAGAGGGCGAGGAGGTTGAGGGTGATGCCGAGGGCGAGGAGGCGCGAGCGGTGGGAGGAGTCGTCCGGGGCGGAGGCCAGGGTGTTGGCGACAAGGTAGTTGACGAGGATGGAGCCGAGGAGGAAGAGGACGAAGGCGGGGTTCCAGGCGGCGTAGAAGACGACCGACATGAAGGCGAGCCAGGCGATGACGGGGCGGCGGCCGTACTGACCCAGCAGATGGAAGCCGAGCATGGTGGCGGGGAGGAAGAAGAAGAGGAAGCGAAGGGAGTTGAAGAGCATCCGGGACTGACGTTAAGGGTAACCCAGGTGGGGTGTGCGGGGGCAGAGGGGATTGTCCGGGAGCGACGGCCGGTCTGGGCGGCTAACGGCGGCGGCTAGCGGCGGCTGCTGCTAGCGGCGGCGGAAGGAGACGCGGCGGAGCTTTGCGATGGAGGCAGATGCGGGGCGGCGGGGTGTGAGGTTGGAGGTCTGACTGGTGACCTCGTTGAGCTCTTCGGAGACGAGGCTGGAGACGACGTTGGAGCCGACTGCGGTGTAGTGGCGGCCATCATTGAAGAGGCCGATGGGGAGCGGGAGGAGGTTGTTGCTGGTGACGCCATCGAGCTGGGAGCTGTAGGCGGCGAGGTTCTGATCGCAGGAGGGGATGGGTGCGACGTTGACGAGGACGAGCCCGGTGCGCGAGGCGTAGTGGCTGCGGTAGTCGTCGACGAGGGCGCGCGGTGAGTCGGCCGCGGAGGTGTCCGGGCCGGCGGCGACGGCGGGATCGCAGGAGGTGCGTGGTGGGGCGGGAGGGGTGAAGAAGCCGTTGTGCACGGTGATCAGGTCTTCCTCGGGACGGAGGTGCGTGAGGTGAAACCAGACGTCCTTGATGCCGTAGAAGGCGCTGAAACCGGCGGCGTAGCCGGCGAAGGCGATGGCCTCCTGCGGGTGGCGGACGAGGGTGCGATGAGCCTCTTCGGGGCTTCCGTGGCGGAGGAGTTCGAGGAGTCCTTCTGCGTAGATGGTGCGGTGCCAGCTGCGATTTTCGCGTTGAAAGCTGTCGGGGCTGAGCTGGACGAGGAGGACGCGGGGTGGCGCGTTGTGCTGGAGGTAGTGGTTGAGGGTGAGGTTGTCGGTGACGGCGAGGACGGCGTTGGTGACGGAGATGTTGCAGGTCTTGAGGCCGGTGTTGCGCTCGACGACGTCGGGATTGATACCGGTCATGGCGGTGGAGTCGCCGAAGATGAGGACGTCGCAGGCGCGGTCGTGCATGCGGAAGACAGCGTCGTTGGATCTGACCCAGACGCTGGCTCCGTGGTTCAGGAAGAAGTCGGACCGGCCGAGGGCGATGAAGGCGGGAATAGCGAGGAGGGGGAGGAGGACGAGGGTGAGGAGGTAGCGCAGGGCGGACCGGCGGTCGGCTGCGAGCGAAGCAGGTGGGATGGAGGGGAGGGTTACCAAATCGTGAGTCGCGTTTTGCAAATCTGGAATGGGGCTCCTGGGCGTTGCCTTACCTATGACTCGGTATAAACGCGGGTCGGGGAGGAAAGTTGCCACCTCAGAGATTGTATCCGTTCGCGGGGGACGGGCGAGGGGTGCACGGGATGGTTCGGATGGAGGCGGGGGGCTGTTGAAAGCGAGGCTTCCGGTCTTGAGATAGGCGTCGCGCATCAGCGCAGAAAGATACCAAGTTCGTTGGCGGCGGCGCGGAGAGGAGGAAGGAAGCGTGTCTGCATGTCGAGGACGGAGAGCCGAGGGGCGCTGCCGCTGAGGTTGAGCGTCGCGACGGCCCGGCCGGTGGGTGCGTAGATGGGAACGGCGAGGGAGCGGAGGCCGACCTCATACTCCTGGTCGCAGAGGGCAAAGCCGTTGCGGCGAGTGCTGCGGAGGAGGCCGCGAAGCTTTTCCACCGACGTGACGGTGCGGGTGGTGTGTGGGGTGAGCACGGCGTGGGCGAGGTAGTGCTCAAGCTGATCTGGCGGAAGCCAGGCGAGCAGGACGCGGCCCATGCTGGTGCAGTAGGCAGGGAGACGGCTGCCGATGTGGAGGTCGACGCTCATGACGCGGGAGACGGAGGACCGGGCGATGTAGACGATGTCGTCACCGTCGAGGGTAGCGACGGAGAAGCTTTCACGGTAGGTGGCAGACATGCGCTCGAGCACGGGCTGGGCGGCGGTTGCGAGGTTGTTGGAGGTGGTGAAGGTGTGGGACAGGGTGAGCATGCGCGGCCGCAGGGTGTAGCGGGATCCGTCGTCGGAGCCGGCGAAGCCCAGCTTGGTGAGGGTGTAGAGGCAGCGGCGGACGGCGGCGCGCGAGAGACCGGTGCGGACGCTGATCTGCGATATGGTCATCTGCGGGTTCTGCTGTGTGAATGCCTGGATGACGATGAGGCCACGTGCGAGCGAGGTCATGAAGTTGGGATCGCCGGTGTAGACGTCGAGGGCGGCAGCGGGGCTGAGCTTGACGGGGGCGGGCGACGGAGAGGGGAGGGGGGCTTCGAGAGTGGTCGAGGGAGGCAGGCTCATGGTGTTCGCTGGCTCGGTCGGCCTGAGGACAGCGGCGGGATTGCCGTGCGATAGCCGAACTGTCTTTACGGTAAACGCACAGAGTTGGACAATGCAAGCGGCCGTCGGAACGCGCACTGCTATGTGGAAATCGCGCCGGAGTCTTGTGACTGCACAGGCGCGGTGTGGGAGAGGGTGCAACGACGCATACGGGTGGCAGGAGATGGCGGATGCGGCTCTACACTATTGGGTGTACGCGAGCTTGAGAAGGAACAAGGAGACGGGCGATGGATCTGGCGAAGCAGGCGACACCCCTGAGTGAGCGGGAGGCATGGAAGGCGCTGACGGCGCATGCAGAGGAGATGCGCGGAAGGACGATCGGGGAGCTGTTTGCGGAGGACGCTGGACGAGGCGAACGGATGACCGCGAGGGGAGCGGGGCTGTTTCTGGACTTCTCAAAGAACCGGATTACGGATGAGACGCTGGATCTGCTGGTGAGGCTGGGGAAAGAGAGCGGACTGAGGCAGCGGACGGAGGCGATGTTTACGGGTGAAAAGATCAACATCACCGAGAACCGTGCGGTTCTGCATGTGGCGTTGCGCGCACCGGCGGGCGAGAAGATCGTGGTGGACGGCGAGGATGTGGTGCCGCAGGTGCATGCGGTGCTGGACAAGATGGCGGGGTTCGCCGACCGGGTGCGGAGCGGCGAGTGGAAGGGGCATACGGGCAAGCGGATCCGAAATGTGGTGAACATCGGGATCGGCGGTTCGGACCTGGGGCCAGTGATGGCGTATGAGGCGCTGAAGCACTACAGCCAGCGCGATCTGACGTTTCGGTTCGTGTCGAACGTGGATGGAACGGACTTTGCCGAGGCCGTGCTGGATCTCGAGGCGGACGAGACGATGTTTCTGGTGGCTTCGAAGACGTTTACGACGCTGGAGACGATGACCAATGCGCTTTCCGCGAGGGAGTGGTCGCTGAAGGGGCTGGGCGGAGACGAGTCAGCGGTGGCGAAGCACTTTGTGGCGATCTCGACGAATGCGAAGGAGGTGGCGAAGTTCGGGATCGATACGGAGAATATGTTCGGCTTCTGGGATTGGGTTGGCGGGCGCTACTCAATGGACTCGGCGATCGGTCTGTCGACGATGGTGGCGATCGGCCCGGAGAACTTCCGGGCGATGCTGGCCGGGTTTCATGCGATGGATGTGCACTTCCGGACGACGCCGCTTGAGCAGAATCTGCCGGCGCTGATGGGGCTGCTGACGGTCTGGTATACGGAGTTCTTCGACGCGCAGACGATAGCGGTTCTGCCCTACGAGCAGTACCTGAAGCGGTTTCCGGCGTACCTGCAGCAGCTGACCATGGAGTCGAATGGAAAGCATGTGACGCTCGGGGGAGAGCAGGTGACGTATTCGACGGGGCCGGTGTACTGGGGAGAGCCGGGAACGAACGGGCAGCACTCGTTCTACCAGCTGATTCACCAGGGGACACGGCTGATTCCGTGCGACTTCATCGGCTTTGCAAAGACGCTGAACCCGCTGGGACGCCACCACGATGTGTTGATGGCGAATGTGTTCGCGCAGGCGGAGGCGCTGGCCTTCGGGAAGACGGCGGAGCAGGTAAAGGCCGAGGGGACACCCGAGTGGCTGGTGCCTCACAGGGTGTTTGAGGGGAACAGACCGTCCAACACAATCTTGGCGGAGGTGCTGACGCCGGAGCTTCTGGGCAGCCTGGTGGCGATGTACGAGCACGCGGTGTTTACACAAGGTGTGGTGTGGGACATCGACTCGTTTGACCAATGGGGGGTCGAGCTTGGCAAGGTGCTGGCGCAGAGGATCATCGGCGAGCTGGAATCGGTGGGCGAGCCGGAGCTGAAGCATGACACGTCCACCAATAACCTGATTCGCTGGTACAGGGCGGGGAAGTGAGGGACTGGGGGCGAGCTAAGGAGCTATGAGGCCAGCGCCGCCAGGACCTCGGAGGGCTCGGGCCGGACGCGGAAGTCGGCGTGCACTTCCGAGAAGGCGATGGTTGCGTCCTGCCGGATGACAAAGGTTGCCGGCATGGGAAGCCGCCAGGCCGAGTCAGGCGCGGCATCGTAGCTCTTGCCGGAGTTGGCGAACGGGATGTTCACGAGGATGGAGCGGAAGTAGGTCCGGGCGGCAGCGGGAATGGTGTACGCGATGCCGAACCGGGTGGCCAGCGCGGCTTCGGGGTCGGACAGGATCGGGAACGCAAGCTGGTGCGGAGCGTTCTTGAGGAGATGCTCGGCCGTGAATGCGTTGTGGCGGCGGTTCTGGGGGGAGATAGCGGCAAAGACGGCGCCAAGGCGGCGGATCTCCGGGTAGAGATCGCGCCAGGTTTCGAGCTCCGTGACGCAGTAGGGACACCAGCGACCGCGGAAGAAGCTGAGCACGAGGGGGCCGAGAGCAAGGAGGTCCGCGGAGTTGACGGAGCGGCCCGTTGCGGCGTCCTGGAGCGAGAAGGACGGGGCGGTGGAGCCGATGGGGAGGATCTGATCTTCAATGCCGGTCGAGAACAGGTCCGAGATGGCCTGTTCGGAGACGGCGAGGCGCTCCGGCTGCACGAGGCGGCGCGTGTTGGAGGTGATCTGGTCGAGCTTATCCTGCAGACCGTGCATACCCAGTTTAGATGCCGGACAGAGCAGGGTTGACGCGGAAGTACCTGGCAGGGGGCGCCGGCTCCCAGCTAGCGGGTGAAGCGCCGCCGAACTGCGGCGAAGGCGGCGATTCCGCCGGTGCCGAGAAGAACGAGTGAGGATGGCTCGGGGGTGATGTTGGTTGAGAGATTGTCGGCGAAGACGAGGATGTTGTGAAGTCCGTCGATAAAGACTGCGTCGCCGTTCGAGTTGATGAAGCCGCCGTCGATGGAGCCGTTGCTGAGGGGGTCGGTGAAGGGGTCGGCGACGGGCCCGGCCCAGATGCCGCGGACTTCGGACTTATCGGGAAGGGTGTGAACGCCTGCTGCGAGGAAGCGATCTCCGTTGCAGAGTCCGCTGGCTATCCTGAAGCCGGAGATGGATGGCTTGCAGGGGGAGCCGTTGTCAAAGGTCAACGCGGGTGCGGAGGTGGTGAAGATGGGTTTGTCGCTACCTTCGTAGAAGGTTTCGAAGCACGTCGGTGCGTTATAGGCGGTGCCGCAAGCCGGCACGGAGCCGAGGTTTACGGTGAAATCGCCGACATTGTCGATTCCCAAGAAGCTTGCGGACTGGGAGGTGCCGACGGTGGTGAGCTGATAGGTGTCGGCAAGGGCGGGAGCTGCCGGAAGCGACAGGGATGCTGCTGCGGCGAGTGCTAGTGAAATGGCGTACCTGATATGAGCAGACATCGTGGATCTCCCGGGAGTTGGTATAGAAAGAATGCCGTGCGGGGTAAAGAAGTGGGCTCCGCGCGCGTTCTTTTCACTAACTCTTCGGTAATCAAACGGCGAACATTAGTAACGCAATCTGGATCCGTGTGTTAACTGGGCAGTTACAAGAGAGGCCGGTTGTGATGTCACGTCACGGGGCTTGGGAGGCAGCGACCTTTTGCTGAGAAGCCCATCTAAACGATAGAGGACTTGAAGATATGCCAAGGTTGAAGGTACTTACGCTACTTTCCCTGGCGACTCTGTGGGCGCCCGCTTTTGGGCAGAGCGCCAACCCAGCCGGACCAGGGACTATCAATTACATCGAGGGCCATGCGTCGATCGATGGCCGCGAGTTGCCGGCCCACTCCGCAGGGAGGTCAGAGCTGACTGGAGGAGAGACGCTGGCGACGGCGGACGGGAAGGTAGAGGTTCTGCTGACTCCGGGTGTGTTCCTTCGGATTGGGGAGAACAGCACGGTGAAGATGGTGTCTCCGGATCTGACGCGGACCGAGATTGAGCTGGATCGGGGACGTGCCGAGCTCGAGGTGGATCAGCTTTATAAGCAGAACGATCTGCTGATCGATATCCCTGAGAGCAGCGGCGTCTCACAGACGCACATTCTGAAGGACGGCCTGTATGCGTTCGACGCAGCCGAAGGGCGGATGCGGGTGTTTGACGGAAGGGCTGAGGTATTTCCGACGGCTTTGAGCGAGAAGGGGATCGAGGTGAAGGGCGGTCGTGAGATGGCTCTGAATGGAGAGATCGCAAAGCCGGAGAGCTTTCACAAGGACCAGGCTGAGGACGATCTTTATCGATGGAGTGATCTTCGGTCTCAGTACCTGGGGCAAGCCAATGCACGGCTGGCGTCTCAGTACGAGGGTTCAGGTGGGTTCAATCCCGGATGGGCCTGGGATCCCGGGATGTTTGGGTATACATGGTTGCCGGGGAACGGCCTGTTCTGGAATCCGTATGGGTACGGCTTCTACTCACCTGCGTACTTGTATGGGGGCGGCTTCTTCTATGGGGGTGGCTTCCGCGGATACCGTGGCGGATATGGATACCGAGGCGGCTATGGTGAACGCGGTGGGTATGGGCAGCGGAGCGAAGGTGGAGGACATGTGGCGGTCGGGCGAGGTACGGGAGCGATCGGCGGCGGCTTCCATGGCGGCGGCATGGCGCGTGGCGGCGGTCGACGCTAATCTGTCGGAGCTGGATTGAGGACAGCTGAAGTGAGCTGGCGCCCATCTCAGGTTGAGGTGGGCGCTGATCGTTGAGGCACAAGGGATGGAGGCGGATGTGATTCGAGTATGCGGTGCGTGCGGGCAGAAGAACCGGGTGGGGGCGGAGCACCTGGCGGATACGGGGAGATGTGGGGCCTGCAAGGCGGAGTTGTCGCCGCTGGATCAGCCGATGTCGGTGGGTAAGACGGAGTTCGACGAGATCGTGCAGGGTGCGCGGGTTCCGGTGCTGGTGGACTTCTGGGCGGCGTGGTGTGGTCCGTGCAGGACGGCCGCTCCGGAGGTTGCGCAGACAGCGAAGGAGATGGCGGGACGGGCGCTGGTGCTGAAGGTGGACACGGAGCGGGATCCGGAGCTGGCCGGACGCTTCAGGGTGCAGGGTATTCCGAACTTCATGGTGTTTTCGGGTGGAAAGGCGGTGCGACAGCAGGCGGGAGTGGTGGGTCATGAGGTGATGAAGAGTTGGCTGCGGGAGGCGGCGTCGTGACGTTCGCGATCGCAACATTTCCTCTCGGTATGCGTTTGAGATGGGAGGCGGCTGGCTGGTAGCCGGGTCCAGCGTTTGTAAGGAAGTTCGTCCGGGGTCAAGGAGATCGTTCTATGCGGTTGCTACGGTATATGGCTTTGCTTTCTGTGCTGCTGGTTCCGGCGGCGTACTCCCATGCGCAGGTTTCGGTGGGGATTGGCGTGGGGGTGCCGTACGGGTATGGCGGACCTGCGTACGTGTACGGGCCTCCGGTGTGTGAGTACGGGTACTACGGATATGCTCCGTATGCGTGTGCGCCTTACGGGTACTATGGGCCGGCCTGGTTCAACGGCGGGATCTTTATCGGGGCGGGACCGTGGCTGCGGGGCGGGTACGGGTATGGGCGAGGGTATGGGTATGGCCGGGCCTATGGGTATGGAGGGTACGGCTACCGGGGTGGCTACGGATTCGGGCGCGAGGGCTATCGTGAGGGCTACCGCGGAGGCTATGGTGAGGGCTACCGGGGTGGTTACGGCGGCGGCGAACACGCGAGGGGCTTCGAGGGTGGTGGCCGGGGATTTGGTGGTGGATACGGTGGAGGATCGCGGGGCGGCGGCGGCTTCCATGGAGGTGGGAGAGGGCGGTAGGTTCGTCCGGCGGGGTTGATCTCCCTGCCGACTCGTCACGGATCAGATGGGATCGGGCGCTCACCTCAGAGATGGGGTGGGCGCCTTTGCGTTTGGGCTCAGGGGCGGACGGGGTTTGCTGCGCGGTGGGCGAGGCCGAGCTGGAAGTTTTCGGCGATGCGGTGGGCCCTGGCGACCACGGTGGCCGCGTGGGGTGGAGGGAAGACCTCGGTGGCGGTCTCGGTGAAGAGGGTGAGCCAGCGGTGGAAGTGCTCGGGGTCGAGGGGGAGCTGGAGGTGGGTCATCATGGGGTCGCCTTTGTAGCGGCCGGAGGTGAGGAGGACGGTGGACCAGAAGTCCTTTAGGGTGGCGAGGTGGAGCGGCCAGTCGGAGACGATGGCGTTGAAGATGGGGCCGATTTCGGGGTCCAGGCGGACCCTGGCGTAGAAGGTCTCGACGAGCTGGCTGATCTGGTCTTCGGTGAGTGGCGGAGGCATGTTGTCAGGGTAATCCTGGTGGCGGGGGGTGGCGGCAGGTGGTACCCTCCCCCCCGTACTTTTTGCAAAGTCTTCGGAAGATTGAGCTTAGGTCTCAGTGGCGGCTTCTGTGGGCCTGATATTCGGATTGTAAGGCAGCATAGATCAAGGGTACTCGCTTGGTGGGGTGGGTTGCGCCAGCGGTAGGTGAGGTGGGTGTTGGGGATGCGGGTGGATGGCGCTTGACGGTGTATGTGTCGAGCTTGGGCGTTTGCGTCTGTGGAGCGGGCGGTTCTGGAGAGTGGCCGGAGCGTACGCAGGTTTGCGGGACGCCCGCCCATGACGTGGAGCTGTCAGGGGTGGGCATCGCGCCTATGTGCGAAGGGTCCCAGGGTGACGGACCGTATCGGACCCTACTTCCACTCCCAGACTTTGGAGATTGTGTCGCCTGAAGGATCTACTTCGTATTCGAAGGCTCCGCAGAGGTTGTTCATACGCGCATGCTTGGCGGACGCCGTCTGGAAGAACAGCATGCCGCGATAGCTGACGGCACCGCCGGCGCCGAATTTGCCGACGCCGGTTCCCGTCCAGGTGATGGCATCGCCATCCTGTGTCATGTTGATGCCCTGTCCGTGGCCAAAGACGGAGCCGTCGGACCGGATGACGGAGGTGTAGGTTCCCATGCCGGTAGTGGGAGTATCGAACATGTTGCCGGCGTCCTCGAAGGACACCTCTGCGGTTGGTGGGTCGATGGAGATGACGCGCCGGACAAGTCTTCTGCCTTTGGTTTCGCCGATCTGTTCTCCGAGCATGATGAGTCTCTCTCTCTTCGTGAGATTTGGATTGTGGTTCCCCGGGGTGGGCAATTGTAGACCCGGAGACTTGCGAGGGGGATTTAGTCGGGCGAGACTGCCGTGGGTGGGGTACCCGGCAGATCGAAGCTACACGTCGGTGGGATGGATGCTCTCTGCAGGATGGGTAGGATGTGGCGATGACGCGGGGGCTGGTGCGGTATCAGCGGGAGGGCGACTTCCACTTTGTCACGTTCAGCTGCTTTGGCCGGAGATCGTTTCTGGAAGCTCCGGCGTCACGTGATCTGTTTGAACGGGCGCTGGAGACGATGCGGGTGCGGGATGGGTTTGCCGTCTCGGGGTATGTGGTGATGCCGGAGCACGTGCACTTGCTGGTGAGTGAGCCGAAGGATCTTGTTCTTGCGACGGCGTTGCAGGCGCTGAAGCTTTCGGTTTCGGTGAAGAGCTCGCAGCGGCCGTTCTGGCAGAGGCGGTATTACGACTTCAACGTGTTTAGGGCAGAGAAGTGGTGGGAGAAGCTGAACTACATCCATCAGAATCCGGTGCGACGAAGTTTGGCGAGGTCGGCTGAGGAGTGGGCCTGGTCGAGTGCGCGTCATTATGTGACCGGGGAGGTTGGGGCGGTGGAGATTGAGTCGGAGATGACGGCTGCGCGGCGAGATCGGGCGGTTGTGGAAACCCACGTCTCAGAGGCGAGACGTGGGGCACCCGGCTTGGTGGTGGGGTGAGATGTGGGCCACGCGCCAATGCCCACTCAGGACTTGGAGCAGTCATGAATGGGCACCCGGCCATCCGCTCGCAACGCTGCCGACGCGGGGTCATTCGCAGCCTAGATCGGCTTGAAAGCGGGCGGACTCCCGCACTTCGTCTTCTCCGATCTGGAGTTGGTCGACGATTGTTGCCTTGATATTTGCCCAAACGTCCGGAGTGGTCCACGGATGGATGTGGAAAGTCCGGCTGAGATGCGTGCGATGTGGAAGAGCTTCAGCCTCTGCCAGAGGAAGGTACGGGAGGTCGAGCTTGGCGAGGACGGCGCGGTAGAGGTCGCCAACGGTGAAAATCCGGGCGCACTCGTCATCCGGGAGATCGATAAGGAAGGTCTCTTCGGTACGGAGAACAAGTTCTACTGTGTCGAGGCCCATGGTTGGTGAGTGTATAGCGATCGACCCTGTCGGTCGTTGCCCACTATGGCGAAAGGATGCCACGAATGGGGCACCCGCCTTCGGCTTGGCTGTGTGAGAGGTTTCGGGTGGTCCATGGGAGTGGAGGTGGATGGTGCCCGGTAGGCCGGTGGCGTAGTGGTGGGCGCTTGACCACGGGTAAGACTCGGATGTGAGGGAGAGGCCTCGCTTTACCGGGTTGCGGTGTATATACCGGAGTTTCTCGAGGCGCTTGGCTTCGGTGCGAACGTTGAAGTCGTAGTAGCGGGTCTGCCAGAACTGGTCCCGATCGCCTACGAGAAGTTTGGAGGTTTGTTGTTTGAGGACTTTGAGGGTGGTGGCCAGGTCGGTTTGGGTGGGTTCGGAGAGGAGGAGGTGGACGTGCTCGGGCATGAGGACGTAGCCGTGGATCTCGACTCCGTGTTCTCTTCGGGTTTGTTCGAGGACGGTTTCGACGGTTTGTTTGGGGTGGTGGTGGAGGAGGTACGGGAGGCGGTGGTGACAGCTGAAGGTGACGAAGTGGAGTTTTCCGGTGTGGTGGAAGCGCTTCAGGCCCTGGGGCATGGTTGGATCGTAAAAGCGGTCGACCTGTCGGTCGATGACCCACTCATGGCGAGAGGATGCCATGAATGGGGCACCCGCCTTTGGCTTTGCTATGTTGAGGGTGGTACCTGGGCCACCCGCCTTATTAGTTCTTAGAATCCGACCGGGACATACGCGCACGTTTTCGAAAAAGACGCCTAGAGCACGCATCGGGTAATGCTTAGCAACATCACCGTCCGAATTTTTGTTTGCCTTGCATTTGGCTCATCATTCTTTGTTGGGCTTTCATGCCTCCGCCGCCGCCTATGCTTTTGAACATTTTGCGCATTTGGGTGTATTGGCGGAGTAGGTTGTTGACCTCTTGCACGGTGGTGCCGGAGCCGGCGGCGATGCGTTTGCGGCGAGAGCCGTTGATGATTTCGTGGTCGAGGCGTTCCTTGTTGGTCATCGAGTTGATGATGGATTCGACGCGGGTGAACTGGCCTTCGTCGACGTTTTCGGCGGCCTCCTTCATGCCCTGGAAGGGGCCGACGGAGGGGAGCATTTTTAGGATGGACTTCATGGAGCCCATCTTCTTGATCTGACGGAGCTGTTCGCGGAAGTCGTCGAGGGTGAAGCCGTCTCCGGAGAGGGCTTTTTTGGCGAACTGCTCGGCCTTGCCGCGGTCGAGTTTTTCTTCGGCGCGTTCGAGCAGGGTGGCGATGTCGCCCATGCCCATGATGCGGGAGACGATGCGGTCTGGGTGGAAGGGCTCGAAGGCGTCGGGTTTCTCTCCCGTGCCCAAGAATTTGATGGGCGCTCCCGTCACGTGGCGGATGGAGAGTGCTGCGCCGCCGCGGGCGTCGCCGTCCATTTTGGTGAGGATGACGCCGGTGATGCCGAGTCGGTCGTTGAAGGCCTTTGCGGAGTTGACGGCGTCCTGTCCGGTCATGGCGTCGGCGACGAAGAGGATCTCGGAGGGGTTGAGCTGTTTTTTGAGCTCGGCCATCTCGTCCATGAGGAGCTGGTCGATGCCGAGGCGGCCGGCGGTGTCGACGAGGAGGATGTCGCAGCCGAAGTTGCGGGCGTCGCGGAGGGCTTCTTTGGCGAGGCGGAGGACGTCGTCGCTGCCGTGCTTGATGGCAGGGTCGAGCTTGCCCTCGTAGATCTGGGCGGAGATGGAGGTGGCGACGACGCGGAGCTGCTCGCGGGCGGCGGGGCGGTAGACGTCCACGGAGACGAGCATGGGGCGGTGGCCGCCTTTTTTGAGCCACTGCGCGAGTTTGGCGGAGGTGGTGGTTTTGCCGGAGCCCTGGAGCCCGGCCATGAGGATGACGGTGGGGGGCTGCGAGGAGAACTTGAAGCGCGCGGTGTCTCGGCCGAGGATGTTCATGAGCTCGTCGGAGACGATTTTGACGATTTGCTCTGTCGGCGAGAGGGCGGTGGCGACCTCGCTTCCGAGGGCCTTGGTGCGGATGTGCTCGACGGTCTGCTTGACGACGTCGAGGTTGACATCGGACTCGAGGAGTGCGGTGCGGATCTCGCGGAGGGCGTCGGCGATATTTTCTTCGGTGATGGTGCCCTGGCCGCGGAGGTTTTTGAAGGAGCGCTGGAGCTTGTCGCTGAGGTTTTCAAACATGATGGTCTGCCCCCAGTTTATCAGCGGGTTTGGAGGTGGGGTGGGAGGGGGGGCGAAGGCGAGAGCGTCGCGAGGGGAGAGGGCAATGGATGGGGATGGAGGGGATTGGGCGGCTGTTCACCGGCCCGTTATGGGTGCGTAACATCTGGCGGCTAGGTTGAGACGGTCACGCTGCGGAGCTCCCGCCGCGGATAACTCTCTCTCCTAAGGAACCTCTGCAATGATGATCAAGGAAGTCGCTGTTTTGGGTTTGTCGCTGGCTGCGGGCACTGCGCTCGGGCAGCAGGGACCGGTTCCACAGAATGTCCCGCATCTGGACCACGTGTTTGTGATCATGATGGAGAACCACGGATACGGGCAGATTGCGGGCAATCCGAACGCGCCGTATACGAACCAGCTGGCGCAGTCGGCAAATGTGTCGCGGAACTATTTTGCGATCGCGCACCCGAGCCTGACGAACTACCTGGAGGTGGTTGGCGGATCGAACTTCGGTGTGCACACGGATAACTACCCGGACTGGCACAGCACGAGCTGCGTGACGAACCTGGCGACGGGCGTTGCGGCGACGGACAACCCGGCGACGGGGCTGATCTGTCCGATCGGGGGGCATGGGACGGATGCGGCGACGCCGGCGATCGACGTGACGAACGAGACGAAGGGAGCTCCGGGAGACATCAATATCGACGGCAAGCGGTCGATTGCGGCTGACCCCAACATTGTGGGGAAGACGATCGCGGACCAGATGGTGAGTGCGGGGCTGAGCTGGAAGAGCTATCAGGAGAGCCTGCCGCTGACGGGCGCGGACAAGGTGAATATCAGCGATGGGTTCTTTACGAACCTGACGGACTTCACGGCGATTACGCCGACGCTGACGCCTGCGCTGACGCAGAGCAACATTGTTGCGCTATACGCGGTGAAGCATAATCCGTTTGCATACTTCAGGGATATCCAGGAGGGGTACGATCCGCGGCTAAGCCTGCGGAACTCGGTGGAGTTTGAAGGACCGAAGGGGCTGTTTGCGGACCTGGCGAGCGGGCATGTGCCTGCGTACTCCTTTATTGCGCCGAACCAGTGCAATGATCAGCATGGAAGGGGCAACGGCGGGCCGTTCTGCAGCGGAGACCCAAATGACAACGGGACGCAGGCGGGACTGAATCCGGCGCTGATCTATCGGGGCGACGTGACGATCCGAAGGCTGGTGAACTCGATCAAGCAGTCGCCGGCGTGGAAGGACGGAAAGAGCGCGATTGTGGTGGTGTGGGACGAGAACGACTATGCGACGGCTCCGGAGACGAACCAGGTGCTGCTGATTGTGGA
The DNA here is from genome assembly GCA_963719405.1 of uncultured Acidobacteriaceae bacterium. Classification (GTDB taxonomy): domain Bacteria; phylum Acidobacteriota; class Terriglobia; order Terriglobales; family Acidobacteriaceae; genus Edaphobacter. The sequence goes on along the minus strand of OY970381.1, from coordinate 920,728 downwards.
TAAGAACTTTGGGCCCAAGGGTGTGCAGAGCCAGAGGTACTATAACCACTTTTCTCTGCTGAAGACGGTGGAGGGGGCGTTCGGTCTGCCGTGCCTGAACCATGCGTGCGACGCGGATGTGCGGGTGATGTCGGATCTGTTCGCGGGCGGCGGTGGCGAGGAGAACGGCGAAGACGAGTAGGAGACAAGTGGCGGTGAGTGGGGAGCGGGGTCGAGGCAGGATTGCTCGACCCCGCTGTTTTCTGGTGGATGGTGTTCGCTGCGGGAGTGCTTGCGGGTTGGCAAGTGGCGGTGCTGGTGCGTAGCGAGTGAGGTACAGGTTACCCGTGGGTGCGGAGAAGGGGAGGCGCGAGCGAGGATAATCATCTGCTATGCAGCCAACGGATACCAGTAATGTGCGCCTCGTGCGGGAGTACTGCGCGTACCTGCAGGTGGAGAAGGGATCGCGGCCGGCGACGGTGGAGGCATACCGCGTGGATCTGGAGCAGTTCGCGGAGCATGTGGAGGGGCGGGACGGCGTTCTGGTGGGAGCGACGCAGGCGGATGTGGGTGGGTTTATGGAGGGGATGCGAGCGAACGGTGTGGAGTCGCGGACGGTTGCGAAGAAGCTGAGCGCGCTGCGGGGGTTCTACCGGTGGATGCTGCTGGACAGGCGGATTGACCATGATCCGACGGTGAATGTGGAGACGCCTGCGACGTGGAAGATCCTGCCGAAGAGCCTGGCGGAGGGCGATGTTTCGGAGATGCTGGCGCGGACGGGGGCGGCGGCGCGGGCGGATGACGCCGATGGGCTGGCGCTGCGGGATCACGCGATTCTGGAGTTGCTGTACGCGGGTGGATTGCGAGTGGGAGAGATATGCGCGCTGCGGGTGGAGGATGTGCACCTGGAGGTTGCGCGGGCGCAGGTGCGGGGGAAGGGCGACAAGGACCGGATTGTGCCGCTGGGGCGATCGGCGTGCGAAGCGTTGCAGGCGTATATGGAGAGGGGAAGGCCGGAGCTGGTACGAGGGGCGAGGAACAGGGTGGTGGGGATCGAACGGACGCTGTTTATCAGCGTTCGTGGGAAGGCGCTGACACGGCAGTGGATCTGGGAGATGGTGCGGGCGACGAACAGGGATGCGAGCCCGCACAAGCTGCGGCACAGCTGCGCGACGCACATGGTGGAGCATGGGGCGGATCTCCGAAGCGTGCAGACGCTGCTGGGGCATGCGGACATAGCGACGACGCAGGTGTACACCCATGTGGCGCTGGGGCGATTGAAGGCCGTGCATAAGGCGCATCATCCGCGGGGCCGGCGGAGGTCTGAGGCGAGAGACACGGATGGCTGAACGTCGGGGCGAGATCGAGGATTTAGCGGAGCGGTTTCTGGCGATGCTGAGCAACGAGCGTGGGTCGTCGGAGCACACGGTGCGGGCGTATGCGCGAGAGGTGCACAACTTCGCGAGCTACCTCCGGGAGACGCTTTGGGAGGGAGGACGGGCGCGCGATGTGGACCATCTGCATATACGGGGATACCTCGGTGTGCTGTTTGAACGCGGGCTGACGAAGGCGAGTGTGGCCAGAGCGCTGGCCGCGGTGCGGAGCTGGTTCAAGTGGATGGCGAAGGAAGGTGCCGTAGAGAAGAATCCGGCGCTGCTGGTGAGTACACCGAAGCGGCCGCTGCATCTGCCACGGGTTCCGAGCATGGAGGAGCTGAACGGAGTGCTGAACTCGCTTGAGGACAAGGTGCAACGAAGAGAGGCGGGCAGGTCCGAGAGCCAGGATCGCGCGGACGGGGGAGAGGCTGCGGGAGAGATTGAGCATGGGGATGGGAGGCAGGCGGCTGGGAAGCAAAGGGCTGGGGAGGTGCGGGACTCGGCGTGGGGGGAGCGGGACCGGGTGATTTTCGAGCTGCTGTATGGGTGCGGCATACGGAATTCGGAGCTGGTGGGGATCGATATGGGGAGCGTCCGGTGGAAGGACGAGGTAATCCTGGTGCGGGGGAAGGGAAAGAAGGAGAGGATGGTTCCGCTGGGAGACGAGGCGGCGGCGGCGGTGCGGGCGTATCTGCCGGGGCGAGAGGCGAGGTTGATCCGGGCTGGTAAGGGAGCGATGGTGGCGGGAGGTCCCTTGCTGTTGAATGCGCGTGTGCGGGGGAACGGGCGGCTGACGACGAGGAGCGTGGGCCGGATTGTGAAGGCTATAGCGCTAGGTCGGGGGCTCCCGGCGGATGTGCATCCGCATACGCTGCGACACGCGTTTGGAACGCACATGCTGGAGGAGGGAGCGGACCTGCGAGCGATCCAGGAGATGCTTGGACATGAGAGGTTGTCTACGACGCAGAGGTATACGCAACTTACTGTGGGACAGATGCAGAGGGTTTATGACGAGACGCATCCGAGAGCACGTTGAGTTAAGGCGGCAGCGCATGCCGTTGACTCCGCAGGGTATGATTGCCTTGCATCCGTAAAGCAACGATCCGCCCTCCAGGCATCCACAGGTGCGGACTTCAACCTTTGGGAGATCGCCCGGACGGGCCCAAAGATAACGAGCATGGGAGTCTGCACGCATGGCTGTTCACCTGGTTAACCCCAGCGATAATTCGTTTGGAACTGCGGTGATTACGCCGCGATGGTTGTTTGTTCTGGCTGCGGCGACACCCCGATCGATGGGCGATCCCGTTCTGGTTGATGAATCGCTGGAGCAGCTGGACGTCCAGACGATTCAAGCTGGCGATGTGGTGGGGATCAGTGTCCACACTGGAAATGCGCTGCGCGGATATGAGGTCGGAAGGCTGGCGAAGCAGAGGGGTGCGACGGTTGTTTACGGCGGCATCCATGCGACGCTGTTTCCCGAGGAGCCGTTTGAGCGTGGGTACGCTGACGCGGTGGTGAAGGGCGACGGCGATGTGGCTTGGGGGCAGGTGCTGCGCGACCTGCAGGACGGCTGCGCGAAGCGGGTTTACGACGGCGGGCGGATTGAGGGCGATCAGTTTCTGGCGGCGCGATGGGATCTGATGCAGACGGACAAGTACATGTGGGCGTCGGTGCAGACGATCCGCGGATGTCCGAAGCACTGCTCGTTCTGCTCGGTGTGGCGCACGGATGGACAGAAGCCGCGGCAGAGATCGTTTGAGAAGGTGATCGACGAGATTATCGATCTTCGGCGGAGGGGCTTCCGCTTTATTGCGCTGGCCGACGACAACTTCTATCCGGTGACGCTGACGGATCTGCGACTCGCGCGGGAGCAGAACAACCAGGAGCGACTGGAGTCTTTGCTGGCGACGAAGGCGGAGCGGCTTTCGCTGATGGCGGAGCTGGCGAAGCTTCCCAAGGACATGGTGTTCTTCACGCAGATCACGATGGAGTCTGCGGAGGACACGGACTATCTGGATGCGATGCGGCGAGCGAATATCAAGGGCGCGCTGGTGGGTGTGGAGGCGGTTACGCCGGAGGGATTGAAGGCGGTGTACAAGGACTTCAACTACTCGGGCGACCGGCTGATTGAGCAGCTGAAGACTTTCCGGAGACATGGAGTGCATGTACTGGGATCGTTTATCTTCGGGCTGCCGACAGATAAGCCGAGCACTTTCGATGCAACGGTGGAGCTGGCACTGAAGGCGGACGTAACGTTTGCGCAGTTTGTGATGATGACGCCGTTTCCTGGAACGGTGGACTTTGCGCGATGGGAGAAGGAGCAGTCGGTGAATCCGGAGATGGTGGACGGAACGCCGATCACGCGGTACTGGCTGATTCCGACGGCGATCCGGCCGAAGATGTTTACACCGCATCCGACGATGAGCTCGGAGGAGATTAAGGACCGGACGCAGAAGGTCTGGGATCGCTTCTATGATGTGAAGGATGTCTGGAAGCGGTCGCAGTGTACGCCGACGCTCAAGGCCCGGGTAGCGTTTGTGCTGCTTTCGAAGCTTTACCGGCAGATGTATGCGGGGACCGGGATTTCGACGGACAGTGCACGACGGAAGAAGGCCAAGACCTCTGCGCGATGGATGGCTGCGCAGACGAAGAGGATCTTCAAGGCTCAGCCGATGCCGGAGCTCCAGTCGCCGGTGTGGGAGCCCAGGCCGACGCGTCAGACGCAGTTGACGTCGATCTCGGCGTCGGCTTCGAGCATGCCGCTGGGATAGGATGTGCGATCAGCCTGGAGGCGTGAGCGTCTCCAGGCGACGTGAGATTCAGAGGGCCTGAACGTTTTCCAATGCCTGCTTCATGCCGGCCCAGCTGGTTCGGGTGGACTGCTCCGGCGTGCCACCGCCGTGCCAGTGGGTTTCGAGGCTGACGGCATCGTGGAAGCCGGACTGTTTGAGGGCGCGGAACTGGGCCGTCCAATCGATGTAGCCTTTGCCGACGGGCGACCACTGCACTTTGCCGGCGTCATCCTTGACAGCATTTTTGCAATGGCAGTGGTGGATGCGGTTTTTGGGGAGTGCATCCCAGCCGCCGGGGAAGGCGTCCATTTCGCCACGCATGACGGCGTTGCCGGGATCCCAGTTGAGGGCGAAGTGAGGGGACTGGACTCCGGAGAGGGTTTGAGCGGCTTCGCGGCCGGTGGCGGTGTTGCAGGCGAACTCGTTTTCGATGAGAAGGAGCAGGCCCTGCTTGCCGACGGTCTCTGCTGCGGCGCGGAGCTTTTCGTTCATTGCGGAGCGGTGGGGGGCTACGTCGTCGAGGCGCCAGAAGTCGAAGCAGCGGATCTTATCGGTGTCGAACTGCCGTGCGAGCGAGATGCAGCGGGCGAGGACCTCATCCTGCTGATCGAATCCGACCTCGGCTGCGCCATGGGTGTCGCGGTGGGGGCTGTAGTGCGATTTGGGGGCGTCGGGCCAGTCGACCTTGAAGAGCGGGCTGGCGATGTCGGTGACTTTGAGGTTGTACCTCCCGAGGATCTTCCTGGCATCCGCGATCTCAGAGTCGGACATGACCTGGAGGTTTTTGCCTCCGATCTCGCGCAGCTCAACCCACTGAAGGCCGAAGTCGCGGGAGATGACGGAGCAGGCGTGGTCGAAGTCCTGCGAGATCTCGTCGGAGATGACGGCTACGCGGAAGGGTGATGCGGCAGCGAACGCGAGCGCCGGACGGGCTGTGGACAGGGCGGCGAGCGCACCGGCTCCGGCGACGAAGTTGCGGCGGTTGAGAGTATGCATTGGAGGTCCTTTGCTGCATCGAGCTGACGGAGAAGGAGGCGGACCCGCTGCGGAGCAGGACCACCGCCGGGAGGACGTTAGAAGCTGATCTTTGCCGAGGCCTGCAGCGACCTTCCACCGCCGATGCCGTTGACGCTGCCCTGGCCGCTGCCGAGGGTTGTGGTGATGGAACCGAAGTTGGAGGCGCTGAGGGTTCCGGTATTCGGGTTGCCGAACTGAGGCGTGTTGCTGAGCTGGAAGGCGTCGATGCGGGTTTCTATGGAGGCTTCGCGGAAGATGGTGAAGCTTTTGAAGAGTGAGAGGTTGTCCTGGATGTATCCGGGGCCGTAGAACTGGTTGCGACCTGTGCTGCCGGTGACGACGCCGACGGGTTGGCCAAAGGCAGAGGCGTCGAACCACTTGTTGGCGGCGCCGATGCCGTGGAGGACGCGGAATGGACCGACGAGGTTGGCGGTCTGCGTGGTGCCGGGGGTGTTGAGCGAGCCGCCGTTGGCGTTGACGGTGAAGGGAAGGCCGGAGACGACGGAGATGATGCCGGATGCCTTCCAGCCGCCGAGCACGAACTGCGCAGGTCCGGAGCTGAAGTAGCGATGGCCGCGACCGGCGGGGAGCTCATAGGTGAAGCTTTGCTCGTAGTTGAGACGCCGATCGAAGTCTGCGGGGGCGTAGTTGCGGCGGAGCTGCGAGAAGAAGAGGAGGCCGCCGTCGTCGCCGCTGGCGTAGTTGAGGGCCTTGCTCCAGGTGAATGCGGTCGTGAGGGAGAGGCCCTTTGAGAAGCGGCGGTTCAGTTGCGCCTGAAGGGACTGGTAGTTGGATGAGAAGCCGAGGAAGACGGCGTTGGTGGCCGCGGTGCGTTTGAAGAGGATGTTTTCGGGTTCGGAGGCGACGCCGCCACCGAGGACGCGGGGATTGTTGATGTTCTGGTTCACGGGCATGTGGACGCCGTGATTGGCCACATAGGCGAGCTGGAAGGAGAGGCTGCCGGGAAGGGCCTGCTGGACGGCAACGTTCCAGGACTCGACGTATGGGTTGTAGTAGTTGGTGGGGATGACGTTGTACTGCTGGCTGATGGGGGCCGAGATGATTCCGTTGGAGGGGATGACGATGGGGACAGGGCCGGGGAAGCCCTTCTGGAAAGAAGAAGGCGAGCCGTCGCTGAGGAGAGCAGGACCGTAGGTGTTTCCGGGCTGGAAGCTGTTGTTGGCGCGAACGGGGTAGTTATATGCGTAGTTGTTATCCGGGAATGGCGTGTAGCTGATGCCGAAGCCGCCCCGGATGACGGTGTTCTCGGTGGCCCGGTAGGAGAATCCGGTGCGTGGGGCGAAGTAGGCGTAGCGGGTCTTGATACCCAGATTGGAGGGGTTCGAGCCGACGCCGCCGAGTATGAGCGAGTTGGTGGAGGGATCGTAGTTCGAGAAGCCGCCGGCGATCTTGGGGGTTGCGGGCGGATAGAACTCCCAGCGAACGCCGAGGTCGACGGTGAGCTTGGGTGTGACCTGCCACTTGTCGCTGCCGAAGGCGAAGAGCCACCACTGCCGGTAGGCGGGGAAGAAGGTATTGAGGTCACGGCCGGACTGACTGGGAAGATCGAGAAGGAAGCTGGCCATGTCGTTGGCGACGTTGGTGCTGGTGCCGACGCCGTTGAAGATGCTGGCGGTCTGGTTTTCGCCGAAGGTGTAGGCGCCACGCGGGCTGAAGGTCTGGTCCTGGAGGAGATCGTCGCGGACGCGGCGGAGATCGACGCCGAACTTGACGGAGTGATTACGGATGACCTTGGTCCAGTTGTTGACGAAGTCGATGTTGGCTTCGGCGCGAATCCAGGGAACGGACGCGGAGTAGCCGATGAGGGGGTAGTTCTGACCCTGCTGTCCGAGGTTGCCGACGAAGATGCCGACCTGGCCGCTGGTGAATGGATTGATGTTGACGCCGGGGATGCCGAGCGATGTCGCGTCGTTGGAGCCGTAGTCGCTGGGTTGCGCGTCGTTGTGGAGGTGCGCGACACCGAATCGGAACTCGGTGAAGAGGGTAGGGGAGAAGACGTGGTCGAAGTTGACCCCGGTGCTGTAGGCGCGCTGGTTTCCGGTGCCCTGGAAGCCGCCGCCCGCGGGGCCGCCTGCGAAGGCGCCGAAGGCGGCCTGCTGGTAGGTGAGGACGCGCTGCCAGCTGTATCTGCCGCTGAGGTGGCTCTTCTGCGTGAGGGTGTAGTCGATCTTGACGTCGAAGCTGTCGGTGGTTTTGCGGAAGGGGAGGTTGGTGACGAAGTTGTTTGTGGGCGCGGAGACGTTGGACTGGTTCTGGTTGGGGGTGGGAAGGAGCTTGAGGATAGCGAGCGAGACGGGATTGACGCGGGTGAAGGGGATCTGGTTGTTTGCGAAGGGCGTTCGGTTGGAGCCGTCGGGGTTGCCGGTGGCGGGGTCGTAGATCTGTCCCTTGCCGCCTGCGAGTGGGCCACTGAGGTCGATGAAGCCCTGTGCGTTGGGGGTGTAGAAGGAGGTCGGTGGAAGTGTGAAGGTGTTGGCGATGGCCTCGTGGTCGGAGGTCCGGAGGTAGTCGCCGAAGAAGAAGAGCTTGTCCTTGAGGATGGGGCCGCCGATGCTGCCGCCGAAGTAGTTGTAGGAGAGGTGGCCGAGTGGACCGCCGAAGTAGGAGCGGGCGTCGACGGCGCTGTTCTGGATGAACTCGAAGGCGGATCCGTGGAAGGCGTTGGAGCCTGATTTGAGGGTGACGTTGGTGACGGCACCGATGGCGCGTCCGAGCTCAGCCTCGAAGTTGTTGGTGGAGATGTCGACGGTCTGGATGGCCTCTGCGGGCGGGATGATGATCTGCAGGAGGCCGGTTCGTTCGTCGTCGTCGATGCCCTCGATCTGGTAGAGATTGCCCATGCGCGGGATGCCGTTGGCTTGTGTCTGGAGGGCGCTCTGCGCGTTGAAGAACTGCGAGTGCTGGAAGGTCGCGGGGGTAGTGCCGGGGACGAGGTTCAGGAGCGACTGGAAGTTGCGGTTGGTGCCGAGGGGGAGGTCGGAGACCTGCTGCTGCTCGATCTTGGTGCTGATGTCGGCGCGATCGGTTTGCAGAAGTGGAGGAGCGGTGGTGACGAGCACGGTTTCGGTAATGCTGCCGGTGGAGAGGTCGATGTCGACGCGGGTGGAGGTGTTGTTGAGCAGAGCGATGTTCTCTCGGGTGTCCTTTTTGAAGCCCTGGGCGACGACGGTGACGCTGTAGGTGCCGGGCGGGAGATCGGGCATGGTGTAGTTGCCGCTCTCGTTGGTGACGGTCTCGCGGGTTGCGCCGGTTTCGCTCTGGACAGCCGAGACCTTTGCGTTTCCGACGGTTGCGCCAGTGGAGTCGGAGACGGTGCCGAGGATGGTGCCGTTGACGGCCTGGGCGAGGAGGGCGACGGGCGCGGCCAGAGTGGTGAACGCGAGGGCGAGCCGGAGAAGAACTTTGCGTGTGAACATCAACAACCTCCAAAAGGACAGCAGGGACCCAAGCATCTTGTTTGAAGAACGAACGAAAGGTACAGACCCACCCCTGCATAGTCAAGGTAAAAGCAGGCTCGGGTCGGCGTTCGAAGGAGTGCATCCCCATGTGCCCCGAATCTCATCCATGCTGTTGTGTGTGCTTTTGAGGAACGACTTTGCTAACTATTCCCGCGGGGCACGAGAAAAAAGAAGAGGGTGACGGAGCGGCGACCTCCGCTGCACGGAGCAATTCCGGAGTGAGACAGACGTGGTCGACCAAGCGAGCCGTATGGATATCTGTCCCGCTGGTCGTGATCGCGGTGGTCGCCGGGCTGCTTGCGGCGAACTGGCCGTTCCGCTATGAGCATGTGAAGCCGCTGCTGGAGAAGGTGTTCGCCGGAAAGGTCACGATGGACCGGTACCGGCTGACCTACTTTCCGCATCCTGGGCTGGTTGCGGATGGCCTGACGTTGCGGCGCAACTCCGCGCCAGACCTCCCGCCGGTCGGATCGGCCCGTCACCTTGTGATCCAGGGGAGGTGGGTGGACCTCCTGTTTCTGCGGAAGAGGGTGGGGCTGGTGGAGGTGGAGGGCTTTCACGTGGTGATTCCACCGGTCGGCAGCCGGGCGAACCGGGAGGACTTTCCTCCGGGAGCGAGCGCGGATTTCAGCGGGCCGACTACGGCCGTGGCGAAGTTCAGAATCAAGGATGCGGTTCTGGATCTGATGAAGGCGGATGGAAGCAGGTATACGTATCCGATTCACGAGGCGGTGATTGGGGATCTGCAAAAGGGCCATGCGATCTCGTACTCGCTGGATATGGAGAGCGGGTGGCCGGCTGGCCACATCCTGGCGCACGGGAGCTTCGGGCCGCTGGTGGCGGCGCAGCTTGGAGCGACGCCGGTTTCAGGGGAGTTCAACTTCTCTCCGACAGCTTTGTCGGACATCCACGGGTTGCGCGGGACGATGTCTTCGAGCGGGACGTTTCACGGATCGCTGATGACCATCCAGGCGGATGTGAAGACGGATACGCCGGACTTCGCGGTGGGCTCCGGAAGGGCGGTGCGCGTTGCCGCGACGGCTCGGATCACGATCAACGGGCTGAATGGCGATGTACATTACGACGCGATCGATGCTTCAACGGGGCGAACCACAGTTCACGCGCATGGGGATACAGCGGGCAAACCAAAGGTCACGAATCTCGATATCGATGTGGAGAGGGGACGAGCCGAGGATCTGCTGACGCCGTTTCTGCATGGCGGGCCGCCAGTGGCGGGGGCGGTGCGACTCCACAGCCATGCGTACCTCGCACCGACTGCACCGGGGACGAAGTTTCTGCAGCGCCTCCAGATGAAGGGCGCGTTTGCGATTCCATCGGAGCGCTTCACCAGCGCGCGTTCCGAGGAGAAGCTGTCGGAGTTCAGCAGCAGGGCTCAAGGGAACAAGACACCAGAGGGCGAAGGCGTGCCGGAGGTTTTGTCGAGCCTTGTGGGAGATGTCACGGTGCGGAACGGCGTAGCCTCGACGCACAGTCTCACGTTCAACATGCCGGGGGCAGGCGTAAGGCTGAACGGCACGTTCAGCTTCCAGGGCGGGGATGCGAAGTTGACGGGCGATCTCCACATGGACTCGGACATATCGCACGCGACCACGGGTTACAAATCGTGGCTGCTGAAGCCGTTCGCTCCCTTGTTCAAGCGGGGCAATGCGGGTGCGGTGATTCCGATCGCGGTGATTGGAAGAGCACACAAGTACAAGATCGTCTCGGATCTGCTGCACCGCCAAGCTTTAAAGAAGCCGAAGGGCTGAGCTGGACGCGTGACGATTCGAGGGGCGAGTCAGCTCTGCGGTACTTCGGGAGCAGGACCGACGGGGGAGCGGGTCACGGTGAGAACCTCGCGATTGAGCGTGACGGTTCGGATGTCGTGGCGCTCGCCGTCGCGCTGAGTGACGCGGACCTCTCCCTTGAGGATGTACTGGGTGGTGACGACGAGTTGCTCTTCCACAAGAGAGTAGATGGTGGTGTCACCTTCCTGGCGTACCGGGGGCGGCGCCGGTACGGGACGGTTCAGGTGTATGCGTTCGACGTCGAAGGTGCGGCTCGCGAGAGGGATGTCGACGGTCTCTTCGTACTGCTGGATGTGTTTTTCGAGGAGCACCTTGCCGGTGACCACGGTGCGCTTGGAGACGTTGAGTTGCTCCTCGATGACCGGAATGACGACGGGGCTCTCGGGAGCGCCGTCGGGGGTGGCGGCGGACTGCGCGGTCTCCGGTTCCGGATGTTTGATGAGGAACGACGTCGGAATGCGAAGGATCTGTCCGCCGGGAAGGTGAAGCTCGGTGTGCTCCTTCAGGATGTCCAGGTCGCCCGAAGCCTTGAGGATGTTCTCGGCCTGTGCTGAAGGGAATGGATCTGACGGCGGATCTAGCTTTTGAGTCACAAACTCTCCCTACGGCTCGATTTAGCTCCGGTGAATACAGACGGGCCGGACAGAGTATGCCCGACCCGCCGTATGCGCTCCGGAGAGACTTAGTATCTATCCTTTTCGGCGAGATTGCCGGGGATCTGCTCGACTTCCACCTCTGTCTTGCGGATGGTATCGTGCACGGCCTCGGTACGCTCGGTGGACTCCTTGCCGACGATTACCTCTTCGACGACCCTGCTGTTTTTGGAGACGACGGCCTCTTCACCGCTGGCGCGGAGCTCGAAGGAGGATGCATTTCCGGCTTCGAAGTCAGCGGCGGTTGCGGGGCGGTCGACGGTGCGGCGCTCGACCTTGACCCGCTGATCGCGGAGGGTGACGTCTGCTTCTGCGGGGCGTTCGACGACGTGGGAGTAGACGCGGACGCCGCCGCGATCGATCTCACGTTTGCCGACGACCAGGGACTCCTCGATGACGGGAATAGCGGTTTCGCCGGTAAGGTTTTCCGTGCCGGGATTCCTGCCTTGACCGCCGAAGCGTTCGGCATCGGTGGCGACCGTCGAGGAGTCTCTCGCGAACGCAGAGGTGGCGGTGCCGGTTGAGCTGCGTCCGTCGCCTTCGATCTCGTGGGCGCCGTGTTGCCGGAGGAGGTTGGCGACCTCCGCGGCATCTTCATCGTCCGTGGTGACGGTGAGTAGCGCCCCGCCCTGGTTGATGCCGGTGGCGTAGTGGTGGTGCGCGTGTTCATCGCCACCGGTCAGGTTGCGAAAGAAGTTGCTGATCTTTTCACCGATGGACTCGCCGACCTCGCCTGTGGAGGACCGGTTGGTGGTGTCTGCGACCGCGTCGCGATCGGAGCCGGTAAGGCGGTCCGAGCCAAGCGGCGTGGATGTGGAGAGATCCTCATCGTGGTCGTTGGCGACGATTCTGATGTCGCCCGCGGGGTAGCCTTCATCAACGAGGGTTTGTTTTACCTGCTGTGCTGCTGCTGTGCTCTGAAAGAGGCCTACGACTGTTCTGGACATGGTTTTTCCTCGGGGAAGATGTTTTGCTGCCGATTCCGTTATGGTGCGAGGTGATCTCGGCGAAGCGCGCGTTCCGCTTGCCGTGGAGGTACAACGTGCGGGCGAAGAAGGGAAGAGACAAGCCGCGATGTGGTGCTTACGCGCCCCGTTGACCGGCCGCCGCGGCTGCCGAGAGTTCCCTGACGTCAACCTCTGTTCTTCGGACGGTGTCCGAGATGTGCTCGGTGTGTTCGCTGGTTTCGCGGGAGACGACGATCTCCTCGATGACGCGTGCGGTTTTGGAGATGATGACCTCTTCCGCGGTTTCGGTGAGCTCGATCGAGCTATCCCGGGTGGTGTGGAGTTCTGCTTCGGTAGGAGCGCGGTCGACGGCGGTTCGATGGACCACGACGCGATCCTCTCGAAGGTTGATGGATTGCTCCGCGGGAATTTCGATGACGCGCCTGAAGACCCGGACGCCGCCGTGGTCCACGGTTTTCTTTCCGATCTCGATCTCCTCTTTGATGACGGGAATGGTGCGGGTTTCGGCAGCCTGTTTGGATGGAGCGGCGGGCTTTGCCAGGGGAGCGGCTTCAGGCTCCGCTTCCGTCTGCTGGGCATCCTCTATCTTGGTGGCCCGATGTTTGCCGAAGATGTGCTCGACGTCGTCGATCTCTCCTGGCATGGCGGAGACGACGAGGATAGCTCCGCCGGCGTTGATGCCCTGCTGGAGGTGCTCCAGGTCGCGCGAGGGGAGACCGAGGGAGCCGAGGGTTGCGCCACCGGAGGTCCGAGGGAGGTCCTCCCCGCCGATCACGGAGATGGAAGACCCGGGGATGCGGGCGCCGTAGAGGTCATCGAGAGCTGCCCGGGCCTGATCGGAATGATGGAAGAGGCAGACGAGCGCGGTTCCGCCGTTGGTCGATGTCATTGGAGCTCCGTTGCTGAAGCGTTCTTGGTGACTGAGCGGACCAGTGCCTGGAAGAGGCTGATGTCTCCGAGGTTGATGAGGGGAAGTGGCGTTCGGATCGATGCCTGCAGCTCACGGTGAAAATGCTTTCCCACTCCGTTAGGTGCGAGTCGATGACGGCGTGTTGCACGGCCGTGGAAATAGGTCATCGGCGGGGTTGACGGCTGGGTCGCGCTCGGAAAATGGCCGACCAAGACTAAGCAATTCGTTGCACAGTCCATAGATCCTGCGGAGCGAGAAGGTAATTCTCTCCCTGCCGACGTGTTTTGTCCTCTAGGACTTACGGGGAGAGCTCGCAGCCTGCAGATCTCTGCGAGATTGGGCATTGAACTGCTCTTATGTGCGGTGGGCCCCCTTTAGAGAAGTCTGTGTAGAAGCACCTGAGATCCTTATCTCTTCGTGGTTTGCCGGGTGTGTTCCGGCGGCGAGAGGCTGGGACCTCGGCCGGCTAACGTTGTCACTCCCATGAGGTAAGTATGACTTTCAAGCTTAGATCCTTTCTCGCGCTTCCCTGCCTTGCAGCTTTGGTTGTTTTTGCAGGTGTTGCGCACGCCTCCACCATTACCGGCGGTGTCTATTCGACGCTTCCCTATCCAAGTCCTCTGAATCCGTCGCAGACGCCGGGAACCATTCCGGGAACCACGACCTACGGCACATTTACGCTGGACAATGTGGGTTTCATCAACCTGTTCTCGAATACAAGCAACTACACGGTTGCCGGGTTTCTGGGATCGGGCGGTGGAACGGCGACGTTTTCGAGCCCCAGTGTCGGCACAATGAGCCTGAACAACAAGGAGCTTCAGTTTTTCGGGACCGCGCATCTGACGGGCGGCGTGACTTATTCTCTGACTCACGATGATGGCGCTCTGCTGTACATCGATGGGATGACGATTGGCTCCGCGGGGCCAACCAACCCGAAGACCGACACATTCAGCGTTGCGACGACTGGCGACTACTCGTTCGACCTGATCTATGCCGAGGTCAACGGAGCACCGGCGACGCTGAACCTTTCCGCGCCGTTGGCGGCGACTCCTGAGCCGAGCAGCTTCCTCCTGCTTGGAACCGGGCTTCTGGCGGCTGCAGGTGCGGTTCGCCGTCGTCTCAGCGTCTAGTAGCTAACCCTCGTAGCTCACCAAGGAGGCGCCGGGTGTGTCTTCCGGGGCTTTCGGATGTGGGCGAATACAACCGGCTGACGAATGGAAGGCGACGATCTTCCACTTGTCAGCCGGTTTTGGTTTTGCGGGGGAGCTTTCTTAGTAACGCGGCACGGACGGGTCGATCACAGCGGACCAGTGGTCGATGCCTCCGGCGAGCGACTGCACATGCTCGAAGCCCTGCTGCCTGAGCCACATGGTGACATTGAGGGAGCGAGCTCCGTGGTGGCAGAAGACGACGATGGGCTGGTCGGGGTCGAGCTCCTGGTGTGCGCGCGACGGGACGTCCCCCATGGGCATGAGGACCGCTCCGGGAAGAGGTGCGGCCGCGGTCTCCCAAGGCTCACGGACGTCGAGCAAAAGTGGCGGATCTGGCTGTTTGAGCTGCTGGACGAGGCTGTCGACGGAGATCTCTGGCTGGAGCATGCAAACAGAATAACCAATGGTGCTGCAAAGGTCGTACACTGAAGAGTCTACCTAGGCGGAGAGGGTTTTTCGGCTGCGGGCTTGTTGGACTGAGGGGATGGATGTGGCTTTGGAGAAGGTTCTTATTGTCGAGGATGAGGTTCATGCCCGAACGGGCCTGACCGAGCTTGTCGAGAGCTGGGGCTACCGGGCGGAGGGCGCGGCCGACGGGCAAGAGGGTTTGGAGCGCGTGAAGCAGTGGTCGCCTGCGATTGTGGTGACCGACCTCAAGATGCCGCGCATGGACGGAATGGAGCTGCTGAGCCGGCTGGGAGAGATGTCTCAGCGGATCGCGGTAGTGATGCTGACCGCGCAGGGGTCCATCGAGAGCGCTGTTGAGGCGATGCGGATGGGGGCTTTCGACTACCTGCCGAAGCCGGTCGATCCGACACGATTGCGAGCGAT
The DNA here is from genome assembly GCA_963719405.1 of uncultured Acidobacteriaceae bacterium. Lineage (GTDB taxonomy): Bacteria > Acidobacteriota > Terriglobia > Terriglobales > Acidobacteriaceae > Edaphobacter. The sequence goes on along the minus strand of OY970381.1, from coordinate 905,704 downwards.
CCTGCAGAACGCGAGCCGGCAGATGTCGGCGGCGGAAGAGGAGACGATCGAGGAGACGCGGAAGCAGGTGCGGGAGACGGGCGCCCTGGGGCCGCTGGTGGGATCTTCGCCACAGATGAAGGCGATTTACCAGTTGATCGAGCGGGTTGCGCCATCGAACGTGAGCGTGCTGGTGACGGGTGAGAGTGGGACGGGCAAGGAGCTGGTGGCGAGGAGTCTTCACGAGTTGAGCTCGCGGAGGAACAAGCCGTTTGTGGCGGTCAACTGCGCGGCCATTCCGGAGACTCTGATCGAGAGCGAGATCTTTGGACACGAGAAGGGTGCATTCACGGGGGCGATCGAACGCCGCGCGGGATGTTTCGAGCTGGCTGAGGAGGGGACGCTTCTGCTGGATGAGATCGGCGAGATGCCGGCAGCGACACAGGCGAAGCTGCTGCGCGTTCTGGAGGACAGACGGCTGCGGAGGCTGGGATCGAAGTCCGAGACGCCGGTGGACGTACGGGTGATTGCGGCTACAAACAAGGATCCGGAGAAGGCTGTTGCCGATGGGGAGCTGCGGGGCGACCTTTACTACCGGCTGAACGTTTTTTCAATCCAGATGCCACCGCTGCGGGATCATTTGAGCGATGTGGGGGCGATTGCCGAGCGCATGATCGCGGACATGAACACACGCCACAGCTGTGCCGTTACGGGCATCGAGCCGGGGATGCTGGACCGGCTGAAGTCTTACCGGTGGCCGGGCAATGTACGCGAGCTGCGAAATACGATCGAGCGGGCGACGATTCTGGCCGGCAGTGGACGTATCGGTGTGGAGCATCTGCCGCCGCACTTCGGGGAGCCGGGGTTCGCGCCGCCGGCGGGGCGGTCGAGATCGGCTGCGGTGGGCGGCGTGATGATGAGCGATGTCGCGGCCGAGGCGGAGCGGTTCCGCAAGGAAGAGAACACGGTTCGTGTAGAGGTGGGAACCACGGTGGATGAGGCGGAGCGACAGCTGATTTTGAAGACGCTGACCTCCACGCACAACAACAAGACGAGGGCCGCGGAGATCCTCGGAATCAGTTCTAAGACGCTGCAGAACAAGCTGAAGGAGTACCACCAGAGCGGGACGGGAAGTGGGTCTTCGAGCGGGGCTGAGTAGATGCGATTGAAGACGAAGCTAGTGCTGTCTACGACGGCGCTGACGTTTGCAATCGTGCTGGTGATGTCGACGATCTTTGTCGGCGAACTTCTTCGTCAGCGGATCGAGCAGACGACATCAGCGACCGAGCTGCTGGCGCAGCAGGTGGTGCTGGTGACGCTTCAGGCTTTGGAGACGGGGCTGCGGGCGAATCCGCCGAAGGACAGAAGCGAGGATGCGCTGAGGTCGTCGGTGATCTCGGCGCTGCGGACGAACGACTCCCTGGTGCATGTGACGGACGCGATTGTGCGGTACTCGCTGACGATCCAGGACGTGAGTGTGACGGACACGACCGGGGTGACGCTGCTGAGCACGGATCCTGACACGCTGGGGCAGCGGTATCCGGCAAGACCGAGCCTGGGGAGGGTGAAGGAGGGCAACCTATGGTCGCAGACGAAGGAGCTGTTCGGGAGTCCTCGAGTGCTGGATCTTTCCGAGTCGATTCAGAGGAACGGAAGGCCGTTTCTTTCGGTGCATCTCGGTGTGAGGTCGACGTTTCTGCGCGCTTCCTACGAGCCCTGGTTCAGGACGGCGCTGGTGTTCGCGGCGATGGCGGGTCTGACCTCGATGGCGGCGGCGGCGTTGCTGGCGAACCTGGCACTGAACCCGCTTGAGCAGATCAGCCGGCAGCTGGAGCACCTGGGAGTGACGGATGGAGAGGCGGAGATCGCGAGTGAGGAGGAGCAGGACAAGACCAAGCGGGATGCAGTGGTCCGGGTGGCGCGATCGATCGACAGGCTGGGCGAGCAGATGCGGTCAACGGAGGCGGGATATACGGCGCTCCGAACAAATTTGAACAAGATGCTGGACACCCTGCGGGATGGTGTGTTGCTGTTTACGGCGGACGGGCGAGCGGCGATGGCATCGGAGGCGGCGGCGTACTTTCTGGACAAGCCGGAGGAGGAGCTTGTGGGAAGCAGTGTGAGGCAGATCTTCGAGGCCGACAGCGCCCTGGGGGCGGCGGTTCTGCGGGCCTTTGACGCGGGGCAGCAGGTGAGCGGACAGAGCGTGAGGCTGGAGGACGGGCGCGAGGTGCAGTTTTCGCTGGACAGGATCCACGACGGCGCGGGATCCGGGCAGGCGATGGGAACGCTGGTTACGTTGCGGGATGTGGAGTCCGCGGCGCAGCTGGAGCAGGAGCTTGAGGTATCCCGCCGGTTGGCGGCGGTAGGGCGGTTGACTGCCGGTGTGGGGCATGAGGTGAAGAACCCGATCAACGCGATGGTGGTTCACCTGGAGCTGCTGAAGAGCAAGCTGGCCGGCCTGGAGGGTGGGGCGATGAATGGGGCACAGCGGCACGTGGAGATCCTGGCGGGGGAGATGCAGCGCCTGGACCGGGTGGTCGAGACGCTGGCGGACTTTTCGCGGCCGATGGAGCTTCACCTGAACGACCGCGATCTGCGTGCGGTTGTGGAGTCGGTTGTGGCGTTGACGGGTGCGGAGATGGAGGAGAACGGGGTGACTGTGCTGACCGACGTTCCGCCTGAGCCCGTGGTCGCGCGCGTGGACGCCGGTCTGATGCAGCAGGCGTTGCTGAACCTGGTGCTGAACGGGATGCAGGCGATGTCGGGCGGCGGGAATATGCGAATCTCGATACGCAGGGAGCATCACTTCGCGGTTGTTCAGGTTGCCGATGCCGGCGCGGGGATTGCGGAGGACGTCCTGCCACGGATCTTTGATCTGTATTTCACGACGAAACCGAAGGGAAGCGGGATTGGGCTGGCTATGACATACCGCATATTGCAGATGCACGGCGGAGCACTGGAGGTGCGGTCTTCCACGGATGTGGGATCGCCGGACCGGGGGACAACGTTTACGCTACGTCTACCGGTTGTGCCAGGCGCGAGCGAGATGCGCAAGTCGGGAGTGATGGCGGGCCGGACCGGGCGCCTAGCCGGGGAGCGGGTTTGATGTTGGTACGGTACAGATCGCGGGGCTTGAGAACGGCGATGGGGATCGCTCTGCTGGTGTTTGGGCTGAGTGGATGCGCGTCGCACCGAAAGGTACGGCAGATTGTGCTGCCGCCGTTTACGCCTGTCGAGCTGGCGCAGATTGAGCCGAACGATGAACCGCCAATGATCGAAGGGGATGGCGATACGGAGGACCTGCCGCCGGTACCGGTGGCGGAGGGGGCGACGACACCGAAGCGGCAGCATCGACGTCCTGTAAAGGTTTCGGCTCCTGTACCGGCTCCGGTTGCGGACGTCGCTCCTCCTCCTACGCCTGTGCAGACGGCTGCAGCGCCGGACCCGGCGGAGAGCGCAAATGTGATTGGAGAGCTGACGCCGGGTGGAGATCAAGACCCTAAGACGCAACAGGAGGCTTCCGATCTGATCGCGTCGAACGAGAGGCGGCTGAACGCGCTTCAGCCGGAGGTGGTGCGCTCGCAGGCGTCGCTGGTGAGCAAGGTCCACAACTTCCAAAGGCAGGCGCAGCAGGCACTGCGGACGGGTGACGCCGGTGGAGCAAAGGTGCTGGCGACGAAGGGCAAGTTGTTGCTGGATGACCTGGAGAAGGCTGCCGGCCTGTAGTCTTCGACGGCGTTCACGGTACGTTCGAGTGGCGGGGTCCGCCAACGGACGCCTGGCAAGAGCTGTGCCGTTCCAATGTTATTGAGGCGCTTTGGAGCTCAGGCTTCGACGCCGTGACACTTCTTGAACTTCTTCCCGGAGCCGCATGGGCAGGGGTCGTTGCGACCGACCTTTTCACCGATGAGGCGGGGGGAGTTTCCGTTCGAGGAGCCGTTTGCGGAGCCGGCCGCGCGTGCGTGGTCGAGCTCACGCTGCTTCTTCCGTTCGAAGTCGCGTTCGAGAGCGTCGATGGTTGTGGTTGGAGCCTGGGAGCGGGTCGGCTTGGGCTGCTCCTTGAGGGGCGGCATGCTTTCCGGCCTGCCAGGTGCGTTGGGGGGCGAGACCGGCTGTGTCGGCTGGTTGCCGGGCTGCGACTCGGGGAGTCGGCCGGGGTCGAGGACGGGTGGATGCTGGAACTCCTGCTGAGCGTGCAGGAGTGCCTGGTGCTGGGCCTGTAGCTGAGCCTGCTGCTGCGCGAGCTGAGCCTGTTGTGCCTGGATCTGCTGAAACTGCTCAGGAGTTTCGATGGGGGTGCCATCCGGGCCGATGATCTGCATGCGGAAGAGGTGACGGGTGGTGTCTTCCTGGAAGCGCATCATCATGGCTTCGAACATCTCGAAGGACTCCTTCTTGTAGGCGACGAGGGGATCCTGCTGGGCGTAGCCGCGAAGGCCGATGCCCTCCTTGAGGTGATCCATGGCGAGCAGGTGGTCTTTCCAGAGGCCGTCGAGGACGGAGAGCATGACGATGCGCTCGTGGTAGCGCATGGTGGGCGCGCCGAGGATCTGCTCCTTCATGTCGTAGCGCTGCTGAAGGTATTGAAAGAGTGCCTCGCCGAGCTGGTGGCGATTGTGGGCGTGCACGTCGATCTCGGACTCGAGGCGCGCGCCGAAGATGTCGAAGACCTGGTTGAAGAGGGCATCGGTCTTCCATTCGTCGGCGTGGGCTTTCTCGGGCGCGTTCTCGTCGAGGATGTTGGAGAGGATGGTGGAGAGGTAGTCCTCGGTGATGAGCTGTTTTTGGTCGACGCCTTCCATGAGCTGGCGGCGGAGGCCGTAGACGGCTTCGCGCTGCTTGTTCATGACGTCGTCGTACTCGAGGACGTGCTTGCGGGATTCGAAGTTCTGGGACTCGACGGCCTTCTGGGCGGATTCGATGCGGCGGGAGATCATGCCGCTCTCGATGGGGACGCCCTCTTCCATGCCGAGGCGCTGGAGGAGTGTGGAGACCCACTCGCGGGCGAAGATGCGCATGAGGTCGTCTTCGAGCGAGAGGTAGAAGCGGGAGGCACCGGGATCGCCCTGACGACCGGCGCGGCCGCGAAGCTGGTTGTCGACGCGGCGGGACTCGTGGCGCTCGGTGCCGAGGATGTGGAGTCCACCGGCGGCGATGACGGCGTCATGCTCTGCCTGAGCGGCGGAGGCGTGGGTGGCGACGGCGGCGTCCCATGCGGCCTGGGTGGTCTCGAACTCCTGTCCGGAGTAGTAGAAGCGGAACATGCCGGGGCCGGCGACGGGAGAGATGGAGCCTTCGGCGGCGGAGACGGCGCGAGCCTGCGACTTGCGGACGAGATCCTGGCGAGCCATGAAGTCGGCGTTGCCGCCCAGGAGGATGTCGGTACCGCGGCCGGCCATGTTGGTGGCGATGGTGACCATGCCGAGGCGACCGGCCTGGGCGACGATTTCGGCTTCCTTCTCGTGGAACTTGGCGTTGAGTACGACGTGACGGACGGCCTTACGCTTGAGGATCTCGGAGAGGAGCTCGGACTTCTCGATGGAGGTGGTACCGACGAGGACGGGCTGCTTGAGGTCGTGGAGACGTGAGATCTCGTCCGCGACAGCGAAGTACTTTTCCTTGGCGGTGCGGAAGACGACGTCCTGATTTTCGATGCGGAGCATCTTGCGATTGGTGGGGATGACGACGATATCGAGCTTGTAGATCTTGTCGAACTCGGCGGCTTCGGTTTCGGCGGTGCCGGTCATGCCCGAGAGCTTTTTGTACATCCGGAAGTAGTTCTGGAAGGTGATGGTCGCGAGGGTCTGATCTTCCTTGCGGATGGAGACGCCTTCCTTGGCTTCGACGGCCTGGTGGAGGCCATCGGACCAGCGGCGACCGGGCATGAGTCGGCCGGTGAACTCATCGACGATGATGACCTCGCCGTCTTTGACGACGTACTCGACGTCCCGCTTGTAGAGGTTGTGTGCCTTGATGGCGACTTCGACGTGGTGCTTGAGGTCCCAGTTTTCGGGGTCGGCGATGTTGCCGATGCCGAGGAGGCCCTCGATCTTCTCCCAGCCTTCGTCGGTGACGGTGATGGCGCGGGCTTTTTCGTCGACGACGAAGTCTCCGGACCAGGTCTTTTCTTCGAGGGTCTCGATGAGTTCGCCCTGCTCGAGGTTGGGAATGATGACGTTGACGCGGGCGTACTTGTCGGTGGTCTGGTCGGTTGGGCCGGAGATGATGAGCGGTGTTCGGGCTTCATCGATGAGGATGGAGTCGACCTCGTCGACGATGCAGTAGTACTGGCCGCGCTGGACCATGTCGGCGATTTCGAACTTCATGTTGTCGCGGAGGTAGTCGAAGCCGAACTCGTTGTTGGTGCCGTAGGTGATGTCGGAGCCGTAGGCCTCGCGGCGCTGCTCGTCGGAGAGGTCGTGGACGATGACGCCGACGGATAGTCCGAGGAAGCCGTAGATCTTGCCCATCCACTCGGCGTCGCGCTTGGCGAGGTAGTCGTTGACGGTGACGACGTGGACGCCGCGGCCGGCGAGCGCGTTGAGGTAGCAGGGAAGCGTGGCGACGAGGGTCTTGCCTTCGCCGGTCTTCATCTCGGCGATTTTGCCGGAGTGGAGGACCATGCCGCCGATGAGCTGGACGTCGAAGTGACGCATACCGACGGCGCGGCGGGAGGCTTCGCGGACGACGGCGAAGGCCTCCGGCATGACGTCATCGAGGGCGGCCTTTTCGGCGGCGTAGATGGCGTCGAGTACCTCCTGAGAGCGGGCCTCGATGGGATCGGAGGGGATGCTCACCTTGGCAACGGAGTCGGCGACCCGCTGGCGGAACTCGGAGGTCTTTGCGCGAAGTTGCTCGTCGGAGAGCGTTTGTATGGAGGCCTCAAGGGCGTTGATGCGTCCCACGGTGGGAAGCAGGCGCTTGACGGCACGCTCGTTGCTGGTGCCGAAGACCTTGGCGATGGCTTTGTTGAGCACGGGATGGATCCTTTGGGGGGGCGCGAACGACGCGGTAGGGAGGGTAGGCTTATCGGAAAGCTTGGTTTTTGAGGCGCAGCTTACACGGATTTCGGAGGCGCGGGCGAGGAGCTAGGCGCGGAGGAAGCCGGTGAAGCTGGAGACGGCCGCTGAATCCATAGCGGGCCGGCGCATGGACCAGGGCGTGGCCTGCGCCGCGCGCGAGGCTGCGTCAAGGGGGACTTCGCGGGGGAAGAGGTCGCCTGCAAGGGGTGACGGAAGGTGCTGCTCCGCGGCGGCCGAGGCCACGTTGCGCTGCTGGAGTTCGCCGGTGGAGCTTCCGGAGACTTCGCCTGCGCCGAGGTGCAGGGCGATGACGTCGCGGTTCTGCACGGAACAGACGAGCAGAAGGAGAAAGACGAACTGGGAGGAGCGAAGGCGCATGAGCAGACGGTCGCGGACCGGCACTTCCATGGTACGCGAACCGACGGACCAATGGTGCGGCGAATGTGTCATTGCCAGGCGCGGAGCGACAGGTTAGATGGGCAGTGAGCGACGGGGGGCGGGGCGCTCTGGTGGTGAATGGATGATCGCTGCGCCGATGGGTTCAGGGTGCATCCAATGCGGAAGAGAGCGGAGGCGGCGGAATGGAGTTTGTGAATCTGGGGAAGACCGGGCTGAAGGTATCGCGGATATGCCTGGGATGCATGACGTATGGGAAGGCGCCGGAGGGGGATCTGCTGGCGGCGGGGCGGCATGCATGGACGCTGACGGAGGAGGAGAGCCGTCCATTTTTCAAGCAGGCGCTGGATGCGGGGATCAACTTCTTCGACACGGCCAATGTGTACTCGAGCGGGGCGAGTGAAGAGGTGCTGGGGCGATTTCTGAAGGAGACGGTGCGCCGCGAGGACGTCGTGGTGGCGACGAAGGTGCAGGGGGTGATGCGCCCGGGCCCGAACGGGAAGGGGCTGTCGCGAAAGGAGATCCTGTTCGAGCTGGATGAGAGCCTGCGGCGGCTGGGTACGGACTATGTGGACCTGTACCAGACGCACAGATGGGACTACGAGACGCCGATCGAGGAGACGATGGAGGCGCTTCACGATGTGGTGAAGGCGGGCAAGGCGCGATACATCGGAGCGTCGTCGATGTACTCGTGGCAGTTTGCAAAGGCGCTTTACCTGGCGGACAGGCAGGGATGGACGAGGTTTGTCTCGATGCAGAACCATTACAACCTGCTTTACCGGGAGGAGGAGCGGGAGATGATGGGTCTGTGCGCGGAGGAGGGGATTGGGGTCCTTCCGTGGAGTCCGCTGGCGCGGGGGCGGCTGGCGAGGGGGTGGAAGTCCGAGACGACGAGCAGGTCGGAGACGGACAAGTTTCAGAAGACGCTGTATGGGGGGACGGAGGACTCGGACAGGGCGGTGGTGGACCGGCTGGAGGAGATAGCGAAGGCGAAGGGCGTACCGATGGCGAGTGTGGCACTGGCGTGGATGATGTCGAAGCCGGTGGTTACGTCGCCGATCGTGGGCGCTTCCAAGCCGAATCACCTCGCGGACGCGGTGCGGGCGCTTGAGGTGAGGTTGACGCCGGAGGAGATACGCGCGCTTGAAGAGCCATATGTGCCGCACCCGGTGCTTGGCTTCAGTTAGGAGCGATCCGGTGCGACAGGACATTTCCATCGGTTGGGGATAGACGCGAGTGCGGCGGATCGCATCCAAAGCTCATGCAACCGTTCGACAATCTCTGCCGGCCGTTCCGGAATGCGGTGACGTGTTCTTTTCTGGAGGCGCAGTGTTGACGGATTCAGACCAAAAGCTGCGAGGTGCCGGGTCTGCGCCCCCCAGTCACGAGGATGGCGGGGAGAGGTGGGATTCAGAGTCGGCTGGGCAGGTTGAGCCGGACGAATCGAATTTCCAAAGCACGGCCTGGGACGATGGTGAGCGCGTGACGATGGACGATGATGCGGGCGTTGCGTCACGGGGGCTGAGCAATGCTTTGCAGCATGAGGATGTCGCTGCGGAAGAGCGCGGTTCCGGTGAGACCGAACGTGGGGTGGGAGCTGTGTCTCCTGAGGTCAACCAGTCGCTGGCGCGCCTGGAGATGAACTCGCTCCAGGTGAAGCTGTACCTCGATTCGATTGAGCAGAGAATCAGCCGGATGGAGCCGCGCCTGGAGGGGATGCGTGGGCCCGAGCCGGTGCCGGTGCCGACGTCGGCTCCGCAGGCCGAGAACCATGCGGTTGAGGATAAGCCTGCGGACGAAGGGACTCCGGTGGGGACTCCGGTGCTTTCTACGACGGAGCGAAGGAGACGCGCGCAGGGCGTGCCGGTGGAGCGGAGAAGGGCTCCGCACTCGGTGGCCGTTGAGGTAGAGGATGGTGAGCCGTGGGATTGGAGAGGATGGCTTCGTCCCAAGCAGCGGAGGTGGGCTCCGGTGGCGGTTCTGGGCCTGGTGGCGATCGCCGGCCTCAGCTATTGGGGCGCCGGGCAACATGGCCGGACGACGGGAGGCCGGGTGGAGGGAGTTGGTCCCGCGGCGGTGAGCTCGGGCGCTGCTGCTGTGGCGACCTCCAAGAGTTCTGCGGACGTACCTTGGACGACGAGTGCGGGCGCGAACAGGCCTTCTGAGCGGCGGGCGGAGCCGCGCAGTCGTACAGAGCAGCAGAGAGCGGACGTCGCGACCGTGGAGCAGGGGGTCGTTGTTCCGGTGGTTCCGGCTACTGGGGGTCCGGTTGCGGCACCACTGGTGACAGGTACGAAGCCTACGGATGTGAAGCCCACGGCTACGGAGGCCACGGGAGCTATATCGCAGGCGGCCGACGGAGATGATTCGGCGGTGGATCCGAGGTCAACACGCACGGGAGTTGCGCCATCTCCGAGGATCATTCCGCCTTCGTATGCGCGGGTCCATGTGTCGTCCGGTGTGATGGCGGGGAATCTTATATCGTCCCGGCAGCCGGCGTATCCGAAGGGGCTCGCGGGCCTGTTTCACACGGAGGGGCCCGTGGTGATGCAGGCGATCATCTCGAAGAGCGGCCGGGTGCAGAATGTCCGTGTGATCTCCGGGCACTACATGCTTCGGGGGGCGGCCAAGGAAGCGGTCCGGACGTGGCGCTACCGCCCGTACTACGTCAATGGCGTTCCGGTTGAGGTGGCTACGATCGTGAGCGTGGAGTTCCACCGGTAGTTGGCGGGCGGCTAGATGGCCCGGGAAGCGTGGAACCGCAGACGGACATAGTCTGCCATCCAGAGGCCGGACTCATCGAACAGGATGGGTCGGAGAAGGCGGACGACGGTAGCGGTCACCTCGGCACGATTCTTGGGATCGAGCTGGTCAAGGATGCCATTGCGAAAGGTTTGGAGCCAGATCTCCATTCCGTTGGGGCCGCCCGGGAGCGGTGTCGGCCGCGGTATGACAGCGATTGAATGCACATCGAAGCCGGCGCTGGCGAGCAGACTCCGATAGCGGGTAGATGAGGGAAAGAAGGACGCGGCCTGAGCCTCGGCGTCTATGCCGAGTGGAGCGAGAGAGGCCGAGAGCGCGGTGCGCATGGCAGCGATGTTGCCCAGACCACCCATTTCAGCGACGAAGCGGCCTCCGGGTTTGAGGGCTCTGTGGATGTTTGCGAGAGCAAGGGCCTGGTCGGCTTCTGGGATCCAGTGAAGCGCGGCGTTGGAGAAGACGGCGTCGAACTCCTGCTCGAACGGGAGCTCGGTCGCGGTGATGTGAAGCGCGTCGATGTTGCGAGCTCGCGCGGCTTCGACCATAAGAGTCGATGCGTCGATGCCGGTGAGAATTGCGCCTGTGGCTGCGAGCCGGGCGGTGAGGGCGCCATCGCCGCAGCCGAGATCGAGAATCCGCTCGCCGGGACACGGGGCCAGCAGATCCACGACGCCGGTGGCGAGGTCCGCGACGAATCGCCCGTTGGCGGCATAGGCGGCGGTGTTCCAGATCTGGCCGATGGGCCGGGGCGGTGCGGGTGCGGGTCGATCTTCCATATACTCGATTGTCGACTGAAGACGCGGATGCGTCGAGAGATGAAAGAGGGGATGAGGATGGAACTGGGGAAGACGGCTGTTGCATTTGCGAGGGAGAACCGCGAACGGTTTGTGGAGGAGCTGAAGGCGCTGCTGCGGATCCCTTCGATCTCGACGGACCCGGCGAGGGTGGGTGATGTGCGCCGGGCGGCGGAGTTCTGCGCCGAAGAGCTGCGCCGGATCGGAATGGGACATGTGCGGCTGATCGAGACCTCCGAGGCGGAGAGCATGGTGGCGGAGGCGGCGGGACCGGCACAGGTGGTGCGAGCGCGGATCGGGCATCCGCTGGTCTACGCAGAGTGGATGGGGAGGCCGGGCGCGCCTACGGTGCTTTGCTACGGGCACTACGACGTGCAGCCGGCGGAGCCATTGGAGGAGTGGAAGTCGCCGCCGTTTGAGCCGACCGAGAGGGACGGCAACATCTATGCGCGGGGGGCGGTGGATGACAAGGGGCAGATGTGGATGCACGTGAAGGCGCTGGAGTCGCTGATGGCCGGGGATGGCGGGTTGCCGGTGAACGTCCGGGTGATTCTGGAGGGCGAGGAGGAGGTTGGAGGCGAGGGGATAGCGCGGTTTGTGCGCGAGCACGGGAAGGAGCTGGCGGCTGACGTAGCGCTGGTTTCGGATACGGAGATGTTTGCGCCTGAGCTGCCGACGCTGTGCGTTGGGCTGCGCGGGATGATCTATACGGAGATCGAGGTTCGCGGGGCGAGGACGGATCTGCACTCCGGGATGTACGGGGGAGCGGCGCCGAACCCGTTTGTTGCGCTGGCACAGATCATTGCGAGGTTGAAGGATGCCGACGGGCGGATTCTGATCCCGGGCATCTACGACAAGGTTCAGTCGCCGACGGCCGAGGAGTTGAAGGCGTGGAGGTCTTTGCCGTTTGACGAGGAGGAGTATCGCGAGGTGGAGGTGGGGTCGAAGGAGCTGACCGGGGAGCCGGGGTTCTCGGTGCTGGAACGAACATGGTCGCGACCGACGCTGGATGTGCATGGGATGCCGGGCGGGTTTACGGGCGCGGGCGCAAAGACGGTGATTCCGGCGAAGGCGCTGGCGAAGGTGAGTCTGCGACTGGTTCCGGATATGACCCCGGCTGAGACGTTTGGAATGTTGAAGGAGTACGTGGGACAGATTGTGCCGAAGGGATGCGAGGTAGAGGTCCGGATGATTCACTCGGGTGACCCGATTGTGGTGAGCACGGACAACCGATTTGTTCATGCGGCGACGGAGGCGATGCGGGAGGTTTGGGGAAAGGAGACGGTGTTTGTCCGGGGTGGCGGGTCAATTCCGATTGTTGGAGATTTTGTACGGGAGCTGGGGATGCCGACGGTGTTGATGGGGTTCGGTCTGCCGGACGACAATCTCCATGCACCGAACGAGAAGTTCCACCTGGCGAACTTCCACCGTGGGATCGAATCCATCATCGGGTTTCTGGCGCGGGTTGGGGCGGGGGCTTAGGGGGCCGATGGAGACGCGGGGTTACGTGATCGCGGGTGGGCGGAGCTCGCGCATGGGGGTCGATAAGGGCGAGGTCCGGCTAGGGGGACGGACGCTGCTGGAGATCGCAGTGGGAAAGCTGCGACAGGTCTGCGAGAGTGTGGTGGTCGTGGGGGAGCGAGCGCATGTGCCGGCGGGGGTCCGGGTTGTTCGGGATCTGCGACGTGACTGCGGTCCGCTTGGCGGGATCGAGGCGGCTCTGCTGGACGCGGATGGCCGAGCGGCGATGTTTCTGCCGGTCGACATGCCGTTTGTTCCTGAGGGACTGCTGACGCGGTTAGTGGCGGAGTGGGATAGACGTGAGGCGTGGACCGGCTTTGCCGTGGTGGATGGACGGGTTCAACCGCTGGTGTGCAGGATGCGACCGGAGATGCTGGGTGCGGTCCAGGGTGCGCTGGGGCGGGGAGAGTACAAGGTCCGACCGGTGCTGGAGGGTGGGGGGCGGGATGGGGTGGCGAGGCAGGCTCCGGGGGCGATCGTCGGAAGCGAGATATCGACGGGGCGGAGGGAGTCTGTGTGGCCGGGGTGGATGCCGAGCGATGCGGAGTGGGAGCTGCGGGAGTTCTGGTTTGCCAATCTGAACACGCCGGATGAGTGGAGGGCGGCGGAGGCGGCTCTGGCGGGGAGAGGTTTGCCGGCGGGTGTGATGGATGGGGTCGAGACCTCCTCCTGATTTGGGAAAAGGTAATCCGACCGCGCGTGGAAATCACTGATGCGCCTCGTTCGCAGATGGGAGAATAGGACAGCGAGGTCAAGGGCGGATGCCGGAAGAGACAGGAGCGAACGGAGCGCAGGGAAGGAACGGTGCCGGCGGCGAGGGCAGGGAGGAACTGCCGGGATCTGGCGCGGCGGGGAATGGTGAACAGACCGATGGGGGCGGCGAACAGGAGCCGGGGAGTTCGTTGACGGACGGGATCTCGGAGGATGTTGCGCCGGCGGTTGAAGAGTTCATGGAGCAGGCAGCCCAGCAGAACGAGGCCGCGGCTTCAGAGAGTGCGTCACAGAACGGAGGCGACAAGCCGGGGCCGTACATTTCATTTGAGGCGGTTTCAAAGGCCTTTGGCGACTTCGTGGTTTTGAAGGACGTTAGCTTTTGCGTGAACGCAGGGGAGACGCTGTGCATTCTGGGTCGAAGCGGTGTGGGTAAGTCTGTGTCGTTGCAGATGCTGCTTGGGTTTCTGAAGCCGGACTCGGGAGTTGTGAGGGTCGCGGGGGAGGACATTACGGGTTTTCGGGAACGCGAGCTGCAGGCGATCCGACGTAAGGTGACGATGGTTTTCCAGAACGGAGCGCTGTTCGACTCGATCACAGTAGGGGAAAATGTGGCGTTCCCGCTGCGGGAGCGGGGAGAGCTGGCCGAGGAGCAGATCTATCAGATTGTGAAGGGTTTGCTTGAGATGGTTGGAGTTGCGGGGATGGAAGGCTTGCTCCCCAGCGACCTTTCGACGGGGATGAAGCGATCGGTGGCGATTGCACGGGCGCTGGCGAGCCAGCCCGAGGCTGTGCTCTACGATGAGCCGACCACCATGGTGGATCCGCTGATGGCCCATTTGCTGGGAGATCTGATTGAACGCCTGAAGCAGCAACTGCATCTCACGAGCATCGTTGTGACTCACGACATGCGTTTTGCGAAGAAGCTGGCGGACCGAGTTGTGTTCCTCCATGAGGGCCGCGCCCATTTTTTTGGAACGATGCATGAGATGGAGGCAAGCGAGGACCCGGTCCTGAGAGAGTTCCTCGCGCTTGACGCGCTTGTACTTCCTGCCTAGCGCAACGGGCGATTCGCGTCGCATGGACGCCATTTGATATGTGACAGATAGAAAGGGAGGCTTCTCAAGAGATCGGATTGGGTACCGGGCGTAGCGCAGGGTTTCGACTAGACTGGGAATGGCATAGAAGTTGTATGGCAGGGCGGGTGCATGTTCGTCAGAGTGTACTTAGCAGTAAACAGCCAACTGAACGAGGTTCTGTCTTGCAGATGCGATAGCCCTGTCATATATCCCATAGGTCCCTGTGTTGGGCAGATAAGACCACAGTTTTTGAAGGATTGAAGACAGAAGGACCGTAGTGGCGACACCAGACTATTTACATCAAGTGATTGTTTCGGGGCGGAAGGGTGCCGTGAGTGACCGGCGCACCAGTGATCGGCATTCAAGCCGGCTATGGCGTCCCTCTGTCACGAGTCTCGTTTGGGGTTCTCTGGATGTGATGACGGTGTTTGCCTCGTGGATTGTGGCGCTTCGGCTGCGCGTGTTTATTCCGCAGACGACGGGCATCATGGCTACGTTGCCGCTGCTGATCCACAGCGCGCCGCGCATGACGGCGGCCTATATTGCATGGTTTGCGGCGTGCCTGGTGTTTGTGACGCGTTCGTACGGTATGTATGGACCGATTCAGAACCGAAGCGGCCTCCATGAGATCCGGATGACGGTTCAGGGCACGATGACGGCGGGCCTGCTGCTGTGCGGAGCTCTATATCTCACCCACAATGTCGCGGTCTCGCGCATTGTGGTGGCGCTGATGGTGCTCTTCACGGGATTTCTGCTGTGCCTGCGGCGCATTCTGTGGCGCCGTATCGTGTACCGGAGATATCTCGAAGGAATTGAGACGAGAAACGTGATGATTGTGGGTGCGGGCCGGGTGGGGCATGCGCTTCGAAATCATCTGGAATCACACCAGCACCTCGGGTTCCGCTTCAAGGGCTTTGTTGCGCTAACCGCGCGGGAGGCTGAGCTGGGCGATGCCGATGTGGTTGGAGACGTCCAGAACTGCCTGGCGGTGGCGCGCTCTCTTTTTGTGGACGAGATCTTCTTCTCGGTGCCTGCGGAGAAGAAGCTGGTGATCGGGCTGGTGGAAGAGGCACGGGAGGCGGGGATCGACGTCAGGGTGGTCCCGGATCTGTACGACGGCCTTGCCTGGAACGCACCGGTGGAGTACATCGGCCAGTTTCCGACGATTCCTCTTCACCGGCGGGAGTTTGCGATTGGCGCGGTCCTGTTGAAGCGGACGCTTGACCTTGTGCTCGCGACACTGGCGCTGCTGGTGCTTTCCCCGGTGATGCTGGCGATTGCGATCGCGATCCGGCTGGATTCGAAGGGTCCGATCATGTACCGAGCGCAGCGGATCGGAAGGAAGGGCCGGACCTTTGTCTGTTTCAAGTTCCGCACGATGGTGACGGGTGCGGACAAGATGCAGGAGGAGTTGGAGCACATGAACGAGCGCGCGGGTGTGCTCTTCAAGATCGTGAACGACCCGCGTGTGACCAAGGCCGGGCGGGTGTTGCGGAAGTATTCGCTGGACGAGCTGCCGCAGTTTTACAACGTCCTGCGCGGTGACATGAGTCTGGTGGGGCCGAGGCCGCCGATCGCGTCCGAGGTGGAACAGTATGATCTGTCGCACCTCCGAAGGCTCGACGTGCTACCCGGGATCACGGGGTTGTGGCAGGTGGAGGCGCGTCAGGACCCATCCTTCGACAGCTACATATCGCTGGATACGGCTTACGTGGAGAACTGGAGTCTCTGGCTGGATCTGAAGATCCTGGCCCGTACGGTCGGGGTAGTGCTGAGCGGCACGGGTGCCTAGGGACGACCGGTCGAAGGGGCAGAGACGGTAGACTGAAGCTGTGAAGATTGCACTGGCCCAGATCAACCCGACGGTGGGGGATTTCACCGGGAACTCTCGGATCATTCTTGAATATGCCGGCCGCGCGGCAGAGCAGGGCGTAGACCTTGTGATCTTTCCCGAGCTGGCGGTGTGTGGGTATCCACCGGCGGACTTGCTGGAGAAGCAGGCGTTCCTTCGGCGCTCCGGTGAGGTCATCGAGCAGCTGACGACGTGGACCGCGGTCCCCGGGCGGCCCGGGATCCTGTGTGGAACTGTGTTGCCGACCGAATCGACTGAAGGCAAGCATGTTCGCAACGTGGCTGTGCTGCTGGACGGCGGGCGGGTTACGTTTACGCAGCAGAAGCGCCTGCTGCCTTTCTACGATGTGTTTGATGAACAGAGGTACTTCGAGCCGGGCTTCGAGCAGGAGCTGACGGAGTTCCGTGGACAGCGGCTGGCGATCACGATCTGCGAGGACGCGTGGAACGATAAGGGGTTCTGGCGGGAGCGAAGGTATGGTGTCGATCCGGTCGAGGAGTTGATGAAGCTGTGGCAAACGGCGGCGGGAGAGCAGCGGATTATCCTGAACATCTCGGCCTCACCGTATTGGAAGGACAAGCGCGGGGTCAGGGAAGAGATGCTCGGGTCGCTGGCCAGGCGGCACGGTGCTTTCGTGGCGATGACGAACCAGGTGGGTGGAAATGACAGCCTGATCTTCGATGGATCGTCGCTGGTGGTGGGCAGCGATGGAAGTGTGATCACCAGGGGCCGATCGTTTGCCGAGGACCTGGTGGTGTTTGACACGGATGCAAGGGGCGACGTGCACGAGGCAAGGGCTGCGGATGTGCGGGACGAGGTTGCAGCGACCTGGGATGCGCTTGTGCTGGGAACGCGCGACTATGTGCGGAAGTGTGGATTTCAGAAGGTGCTTGTGGGGCTGAGCGGGGGGATCGACTCGGCGCTCGTGGCCGCGATCGCCGTAGAGGCGCTTGGAGCGGACAACGTGATGGGCGTGGGTATGCCGAGCGAGTATTCGTCGAGCGGATCGGTTGACGATGCGCGGTCGCTGGCGGCGAATCTTGGAGTGCGGTTCGAGATCCTGACGATCCACGATGTTTTTACGGGATATATGAGAGTGCTGGATCCGTTGTTTGCGGGCACACCTTTCGGTCTGGCCGAGGAGAACCTGCAGGCGCGGATACGCGGAACGCTGTTGATGGGGCTTTCGAACAAGTTCGGAGCGCTGGTCCTGACGACGGGCAACAAGAGCGAGATGTCTACGGGGTACTGCACGCTGTACGGCGACATGGTGGGCGGGCTGGCGGTGATCGGCGATGTTTGGAAGACGCGGGTGTATGAGCTGAGCAGGTACGCGAACCGGGATCGCGAGGTGATTCCGAGAGCAACGATTGAGAAGGCTCCTTCGGCAGAGCTGAGGCCGGAGCAGAAGGATACGGATTCGCTGCCGCCGTACGACGTCCTGGATCCGATGCTGGAGGCGTACGTCGAGGATTACCGGCCGGCGGAGGAGATCGCCGAGGATTTGAAGGTGGATGTCGAGAAGGTGCGCGGCGTTCTGAAGCTGGTGGAGCGGAGCGAGTACAAGCGGCAGCAGGCGGCTCCGGTGCTGAAGGTGACGAAGAAGTCGTTCGGGATGGGGCGCCGGTTTCCGATTGCAGTGAAGGTCCAGGTTTAGAGATGGAGTCGCGCCCGCGGGCGTGGCAGAAGGCAGGATGCTTGGTGAAGGTACGGTTAGCTGCGGCGATGTTGATGGTTGGTGTGGTGGCGGCTGCGGGTGCACAGGCGCCGACGGCGGGCGAGGCGCGAGGGACGCAGAAGGCTGCGCCCGGGGAGTCGGAGCGGAGGCCGCTGCAGTCGAATACGTTGACGCCGAGCGGCACGCCGGATCCGTTTCCGCCGACGGACGCGAAGAACTTTACGGCGCAGTCACCTTCGGTAGCGACGGTGGACGCTTTTCTGAAACAGCTCTGGGGCTACGACGCCAACCGGATCTGGCGGGTTGAGGCGATTCAGACGACACAGGCACCGGGGGTGGTGCGGGTGGTGGTCTATGTCTCGGACAAGAGCCCAAATGCGAAGGTGCAGACGTCGGCGTTCTTTGTGACGCCTGACGGAAAGCATGCGATTGCGGGGGACGGGGTGGTGTCGTTCGGGCCGACACCGTTTGCAGAGACGCGCCAGATGCTGCAGAGCAGGGCGGATGGACCGGCGCGCGGGGCTGCGGGGAAGCAGCTGATGCTGGTGGAGTTCGCGGATATGGAGTGCCCGCATTGCAAGGAGGTCCAGGGAACGATGGACCAGCTGGTGAAGGACTTCCCGAATG
Organism: uncultured Acidobacteriaceae bacterium; assembly: GCA_963719405.1. Taxonomy (GTDB): domain Bacteria; phylum Acidobacteriota; class Terriglobia; order Terriglobales; family Acidobacteriaceae; genus Edaphobacter. The sequence continues at coordinate 887,282 of OY970381.1, read as the reverse complement.
CGCGGGTGGTGTACCAGAACTTCCCGCTCACGGAGATCCATCCGTTCGCGTTCAAGGCTGCGGTAGACGGTGTTTGCATCGCCAAGCAGAGCCCGAATGCGTTCTGGACCTATCTGCAGGCAGTGTATGACACACAGGGCGGGCTGACGGCCGAGAGTGGCGATGTGACCTTGAAGAATGCGGTGGTGAAGGCCGGAGCGGACCCGGGAGCGGTGGATCTTTGCGCAGCGACCCCGGCGAGCAAGGAGCAGGTCAAGGCATCGATGAAGCTGGGGGAGGATGTGGGCGTCGACCAGACACCGATGATTGCGGTGAACGGTCATCTGCTGCCAATGACGATCCCTTACGAGACGCTGAAGACGATCATTCAGTACCAGGCGACGGAGGATGGCGTGCGGTAGAGGTTGAGCGCGATCGGAGGGCGAGAAAAGGCTCTCAGCGATGAGAGCCTTTCCCTTGGTTTCGGGCTGCGTGTGTGAGGCGGGGCTACTTGCTCTTTTTGGCGGAGCCCATCTCAGGCGCGGCTTCTGCTTCGTCCTGCTCGCTTTCCTTCTCGGACTGCTGTTCCTTCGGGGACTTCGCAGCCTTGGCTTTGGGAGCGGTGGCCTCGTCCTTCTGTGAGTCGGCTTGTTTGAGGATCGGCTTTGAACCGGCGACGACGTTCTTTGCGGCATCTTTCTCTTCGTTGAGGGTTTCGGTCAGGAGCGCAACGATCTCCTTGTGACCGAGGCTCTTGGCGATGGCGATGGCTGCGGTGTAGCCGGCGATCTCGTAGTGCTCCACACGGAGTGCGGCACCGAGGAGACCAGCGTCTTTGAGTGCGCCGACCTCATCCTTTTCGAGCGCCTCTTCCACTTCCTTGATGCATCCTTCCATGCCGCTGCAGTGCTGGCCGGTGGGCTTTTTGCCGAGATGTCCGAAGGCCTCTCGCAGGCGGAGTACCTGACCCTTGGTCTGCTCCAGGTGGTCGCGGAAGAGCTGCTTCATGGTTGGATCGCTGCTGCCTTTGGCGGCCTTGGGAAGAGCTTTGACCAGCTGGTTTTCTGCGCTGTAGAGGTCGCGTAATTCGTCGATAAGAACTTCGTTGAGGCTCATACGTGAAAGATCTCCTGATAGTGAGATGCGGGAAGCGGCGTGTTGCTTGTCTGAACTAACTCCGGGGCGGGATGTCACGAAAGATCTTGAGCGGATGTGCTTCGGTGTTGAAGACGGTGTCGCTCCAGTTGACCGTTTGCCGGGGCGCATAGAGGAGGAAGAGGTACTTCAAGGTTTCGGCGAAGAAGAAGCTTTCCATGTCGTCGACCTGGGATTTGGAGCGAACGTCGGAGAGTTCGGCGTACGCGGCGGGGGTCCGGCACCACTTTTCGAGAGAGTCGAAGTAGATACGGCCCATCTGCTGGTAGAGGGGGTCTCCGGTGGTGTGAAAGAGGTAGTAGGTGGACTCGATGATCTCTGGGCGAAGGTGGTATTTGGCGTCGGTGACCTTGAGTGTTGTGTAGTCGAGGAGCTCGGGCTCGATGCCGTAGAGGGTCCACATCTGGAAGCTTGAGCGCTGGAGGCGTTCGGCGCGGGGGAGGTCTCCGGCGAGGACGAGGACGGCGGGGAAGTAGGCGTCGAGTGAGCCGTAGATCCTGGAGATGGGCTTGCCGGAGTTGAGATCGACCTGCCCGTACCAGAGGCCGCTGCGGGCATCGTCGGCGAGGTGCGTGTTGATGGCGGCGATGCTGGTCTGCCAGATGGCGAGCAGGTCCTTGTCGCCGAAGAGGAGCGAGGATTTGAGGGCGTACTCGTAGAAGGAGTCGGTGCCGCTGCCGATGGTGGAGGTGGGATCGACCCAGAGCCCGGTGTCGACGTTGATGGAGCTGCCGAGGAGGTCGAGTTTGGAACGGCGTTTCCAGAGCTCGGTGACGGCGCGTTTGGCGGTGTCGTAGAAGATGGGCTTGCCGGTGAGTTTCGAGAGGGTGCCGAACTCGGGGAGGAGCGCGACCTCGGCGGGGTTGGTTTCGGCGCCGCGGGTCTGGCCGGTGCGGAGGTTGACGAACTCGTAGGGTATGCCGGTGGGGGATCTGAAGGCAGGGAGGAGACGCCTGCCGAGGTCTTCGGCAAGGGCGAGGAGTTTGGGGTCGTTGGTGAGCTCGTATGCGCTGAGGAGACCGCCGAGGCAGCGGATGGTGATCTCGAAGTTTTTGACGTAGATGTCCTGGTTGAAGGAGAGGTTCTGATCGAGGTCGTTCCGAGTCTCGTCGGCCTGCTCTTTGAGGCCCATGAGGAGCATGGTGTCGAGGCCGTCGATCTCCGTCATGTGGAGGGAGGGCCCGTACCAGTCGTGAGGCTTGAGGCTGATGGGGTTGAGCTCGTCGTGACCCCAGGCGTACTGGTGGTAGGAGTTCCAGGCGTGGAGGTACTGCTGGCGGACCTGCTCGGCCATCTGCGGGTCGGGGGTCTGGGCGAGGAGGGGACTGGCGACGGTGAGGAGGAGGGCTAGGCAGGCGGCCTTCATGTGTCTACAGACGATACCGGAAGAGGTGGATGTGCGGTATGGGTCGGTCGATGGTGGATCGGCGAAGGTGTGCTTGCGGCTGTGGGTACGGCTCTGCCCTGTGAAGGCTTTCGCGGGGGATCAGAGCCAGGCGAAGCGGGCGAGGAAGAGGACGGCGAGGATGTAGAGGAGCCAATCCTGCCGGCGGGCACGGCCGGAGAAGAGGCGGAGGGCGGCGAAGGAGATGATGCCGAAGGAGAGACCGGTGGCGATGGAGTAGGTGAGTGGGATGGTGACGAGGGTGAGGAAGGCGGGGATTGCGATGAGTGGGTCGTCCCAGGCGATGGTGCCTATGGACGAGAGCATGAGGGCGCCGACGATGACGAGTGCGGGAGCGGTGGCGGAGGTGGGGATGGCTCCGACGAGCGGGGCGACGAAGAGGGCGGCGAGGAAGAGGAGGCCGGTGGTGATGGCGGTGACACCGGTGCGGCCGCCCGCAGCGACTCCGGCGGAGCTCTCGATGTAGGAGCAGACGGTGGATGTGCCGGCGAGCGAGCCGACGACGGTGGACGTGGCGTCGGCGAAGAAGATGCGCGAGAGGCGCGGGATGGGTTTGCCGTCGGAGGGAAGGAGGCCGGCTTTTTCGGTGACGGCGACGAGGGTGCCGATGTTGTCGAAGAGATCGACGAAGAGGAAGACGAAGATTATTTCGAGCGCGCCGATGTGAAGGGCGGCGGGGATGTCGAGTTTGAAGGCGGTGGCGGAGATGTCGGAGAGGCGGTAGTGGGTGGGGGACCAGTGGACCTGTCCGAAGATGAAACCGGTGAGCATGGTTCCGGCGATGCCGATGAGAATCGAAGCCCGGACGCGGAAGACCTGAAGGAGGGCGATGAGGAGGAGGCCGAAGAGGGCGAGAGCGGTCTGTGGAGCGTGGAGGTTGCCGAGGGTGACGGCGGTGGCGGGGTCTTTGACGATGATGCCGGAGTCCGTGAGGCCGATAAAGGCGATGAAGAGGCCGACTCCGCCGGCGACGGCGGCGTGTAGCTCCTGCGGGATGGCGGCGACGAGCAGCTGGCGGATGCCGCCGAAGGTGAGCAGGAGGAAGATGATGCCGGAGAGGAAGACGGCACCCAGAGCGGCTTGCCAGGGGATGTGGAGCTTGAGGCAGACGGTGTAGGTGAAGTATGCGTTGAGGCCCATGCCGGGTGCGAGAGCGATGGGGTAGCGGGCGATGGCTCCCATAAGGATGGAGCCAAGCGCAGCGCAGAGGCAGGTGGCCGCGGTGACGGCGGCGATGGGCATGCCGGTTTTGGAGAGGATGGCCGGGTTGACGAAGATGATGTAGGCCATGGTGACGAAGGTCGTGAGGCCGGCGAGGATCTCGGTGCGCCAGGAGGTCTGGTGCTGGGCGAATTCGAAGTAGAGCTCGAGACGTTGGCGCATGCCTGGGAAGAGACCTGTGTGTGGCTGAGAGTCGGACGGGGTGGGTTCAGAATAGCTGAGAGCGTTGGAGGTCCAGGTGACAGAGAAAGAGAAGATGTTGCGGGGTGAGCTTTACAACGCTCTGGACGCGGAGCTGGTGGCGGAGCGGAGGCAGGCCGAGCTGCTGCTGCGGCGGTTTCGGGCGGGTGAGGAGCAGGGTGTGCTGCGTGATCTGCTGGGCGGCATTGGAGAGGGAACGGTGGTGAGAGAGCCGTTTTTCTGCGACTACGGGTACAACATCCGGCTGGGCGCGGGTGTGTTTCTGAACTTCGGATGTGTGCTGCTGGATGTGTGTCCGATCACGATCGGGGATAGATGCCAGATCGGGCCGGGGGTGCAGATCTATGCGGCGGATCATCCGCGTGAGACGGAGGTGAGGCGGCGCGGTCTGGAGCTGGGCAGGCCGGTGACGATCGGGGAGGATGTCTGGATAGGGGGTGGAGCGATTGTGCTACCGGGCGTGACGGTGGGGGATGGTGCGGTGATTGGATGCGGGAAGTGTGGTGACGAGAGATGTCGCAGCGGCGAGTACGGTGATGGGAAACCCGGCTCGTTTGAAGGGAGCGGAGCGATGACAGCGCAGGAGGTAAAGGACATATTGGGACTTGTGCCGCATCCGCGTGAGGGTGGGTGGTATGTGCGGACGTATGAGTCGGGGGAGCCTGTGCAGGCGGAGGCGTTTGCGGGAGGGCGGTATGCGGGACCGAGGCTGACGGGCACGGCGATCTATTACCTGCTGGAGCGGGGGACGTTCAGCGAGATGCACCGGCTGAAGAGCGATGAGGTGTTTCATGCCTATCTTGGGGATGCGGTGGAGCAGTTGCAGCTGCCGGAGGGGGGAGCGGGGGAGAGGGTGGTGATCGGGAGGGATCTGGCCGGGGGTGAGCGGCCGCAGGTGGTGGTTCGGAGGGGTGTGTGGCAGGGGGCGCGGCTTGTGGAGGGCGGAACGTGGGCGCTGCTGGGATGCACGGTGAGCCCGGGGTTCGAGTTTGAGGACTATGAGGCGGGGGAGAGGACCGATCTGGTGAAGAGGTGGCCGGAGTGGAGCGAGATGATCAGGGGGCTCACGCGGGGATGAGGACGGGGTGTGGGGAGCGCGAGTTTTTTATTGACATTACTTCAGGGTGTACCTGACTCTCGTTACCACGCTCGCGCACTTCGGCCGGCGATACAACGAAATCCAAATAGTGAGGGGTACTGAAGATGAGGGAGTCGTTACTTCTAGCGTGCGCATTCCTGCCAGTGTTCGCTTTCGGTCAGACGCAGACGGAGACGCAGCCGAAGCCGGATGCGCCAACTGCAATATCCTCCGCGACGCCAGCGCAGGCTCTTTCCGAACTGAATGAACCTCCGATGCTCGGGATTCATTGGACGCGCGGATTTGAACCTTCGTTCCGGATGCACGAGGCGAACAGGCAGGCGCGATCGAGAGGCGCACTGATGACCTACCACGGCGGGAAGATCATGCCGACGGCGGTCACGGAGGCGATCTTCTGGGGGACGAGCTGGGCGAACTACTCCGGAGACAAGATGTCAGGCATCGACGCGTGGTACACGGGGTTCAACAACTCGAACTATGCAAGGACGACGGATGAGTACACGGGATCGAACGGGCAGGTGGGGGCGTTGACGACGCATCTGGGGCACGTGGTCGATCCGTCTCCGTCGACGGGCGGGAGCCAGACCTCCGCGATTCTGGGTGAGGTCTGCAAGATGATCAAGAGTCCGGACGCGAGCGGAAACGGGTACTACGCGGTGTATACGGACACCCCACGTGGAAACGCGAACTACTGCGCGTGGCACAGCGCGGGCAGTTGCGGCGGAGTACCGGTTCAGTTTGCGTTCTTCTTCAAGCTCGACGGCGACAGCGGGTGCGATCCGCAGGATTCGTCGGGGATGCACTCGCAGGGGCTGTCGGCGATTGCAAATGTGACCGGGCATGAGCTGTCGGAGGCGAGGTCGGATCCGGCGAGCCCTGGGGCATGGTATGACGGATCGGGCGCGGAGAATGGTGACAAGTGCGCGTGGACCTTCAACGTTCCGCTGGTGACGTTCAGCAACGGGACAGCGTGGAAGATGCAGGGCGAGTGGTCGAATCAGGCCTATAACTCGGGCAGCGGATATCCGAACAGCTCCGGCCAGAGGGGATGCATCAGCGGGAAGTAACGGGGGAGCTTCGCGCACGAGACGCATTCGAGCCGTCTGGAACGAGGCCCTGTTGGCAGGGCTTTCCGGACGGCGAGAATTCGTCTTTCGTTTTTTGCAGCGAGGCGATGGTACGCCGCAGGATGCGGGCGGGGTGGGTAGCCGGGTTTAGTAACCGGGCCGCTTGAAGGACTGGAGGTGGGCGACGGCTTCTTCGGCGCGGGTGCGTAGCTGAACGAGCTCAGACGCGGATTTTTTCCGGAGGGTGTTGTAGGGCATCTGCAGGCGGAAGTTTTTGCCGAGGATGTCCTGGTTGCGTTCGAGAAAGGTCCAGTAGAGGGCGGTGAAGGGGCAGGAGCCGGGGCCGACGGATTTTTTGGGGTCGAACTGGCAGTGGCCGCAGAAGTTGGACATCCGGTTGATGTAGGCGGCACCGGAGACGTAGGGTTTGGTGGCGGTGAGGCCGCCGTCGGCGTAGGTGGCCATGCCGAGGACGTTGGGCTCGACAACCCAGTCGTAGGCGTCCACGTAGGCGAACCAGAACCAGTCGGTGAGCTCGCGGGGGGAGAAGCCGCAGAGGTTGGCGAGGTTGGAGAGGACCATGAGGCGGGTGATGTGGTGGGACCAGCCCTCGTCGACGACCTGAGCGACGACAGTATCCATGCAGTGGAGGCCGCTTTTGACTCCCCAATAGACGGCGGGGAGGGGAAGTGAGGCGCGGAGCGCGGACGGTGTGGCGCCGGCGTAGGGGTCGACGGCCTGGGCACTGCGCTTGGAACGGGCTGAGGTCTTCTTCGATGCTGCGTAGGGGTCGTCAGGCTCGTCGGCGTCGGGGGAGAGCTCCTGCTTGCGGGGATGGGGTTCGAGGGGGACTTCGAGAAGGCGGTAGCCGTCGGTCTGCTCGTGGAGGTGCCGCATGAACTCGCGCCAGCCGAGGAGCTGGCGGATGAAGCCCTCTGCGCTGGAGAGCGGAACGAGACCTTTGGTGGCTGCCTGCTCGACATCGTGGACGAGTTGTTGCGGGAGCATGCGGGCGAGGTTGAGGAGGGGGGATGTCTTCGAGTGGAAGAGCTGCGGATGATCGTCGCGCATGGCGTCTTCAAAAGGGCCGAAGGTGGGAAGGAGGTGCTCCAGCGCGAAGCTCCACATCCGGTCGCAGTCTGCCTGTGTGCAGGGGAGTTCAAAGTTTTCGATGGAGCCGAAGTGATGCTCGTACTTCTGCTGGACGTAGGCGATGACCTCGGAGGTGATCTCGTCAGGAGGGAAGCTGGGCGGCACAGGGATCGGTACCTGCCCTTTGTAGGGGTTGCGATTCTCGGGATCGTAGGAGAACTGGCCGCCGAGCGGTTTGCTGCCCTCCATGAAGATGCCGGTCTTCTGGCGCATGGAGCGGTAGAAGCGGTCCATGACGAAGTTGCGCATTCCGGTCTTTGCCTTGTCTGGCTGATAAGGGCCGTAGACGGAGGTGAAGTCCTCTGTCTGGGAGAGCCATGTGAGGTCGGGCACCTCGTTGAGCAAGAGACCGTTTGAGACGGCTTGCGCGAGATCGAGGCGAAGTTCGCGCTCCGCGGGTCGCATCAGGGTGAGCACGGGAAGTTTGCGCTCCTGCTGAAGCGAGAGAAGGGCCTGGCCGTGGCTGAGAGGGGAGAAGTGGTAGAGAACGCTGACGCCGCGGGCGGCCTCCTCGAGCGCGAAGTGGCGCATGTTGCTGATGAGCAGGACGAGCTTTTTCTTGTGGTAGGGCCGGCGGTGCGCCTTGGCGGTGGACTCAACGATGACGATACCGGTGTCGGATGCGGGCTGCTCGGTGAGCGGACCGACGCGATCGGTGAAGCGGTCGTAGGGGATGTAGATCCAGCGGCGGTTCGCGATATCGCGGGGCTTCGGGCTGGAGGCCTGGATCTTCCGCATGAAGATTGGAGCTATGACCATTTGAGCCACTTTACCTGCCGGCGCGTTGGGTCCTGTGGGGGATGTTTGCCGTGTGAAACTCAGCCGCCCGCAATCTTCCAAGTATCAGACTGAATGTTTGGCGTGGAAGATTGTGTCGGTGTGCGTCGCTGCAGCTGGTTGAAAGGTCGCACGAGCACGCGGCGGCGCGTTTGCCGGGGAGCGATATGTAGGTTGTTGGATTAGATGGAGGCGCGGGTCGGGATCGAACCGACGCATAAAGGTTTTGCAGACCTCTCCCTTACCACTTGGGTACCGCGCCTCGAGGTGTGCCAGGTTCGCCGGTTGCACTGGATCTTTCAGCAATCCTGGCGCGGGTAAGGGCTTATCTGGTTTGGACTGAAGTGTAACTGGAGCGGGAGACCGGGGTCGAACCGGCGACATCTTCCTTGGCAAGGAAGCACTCTACCACTGAGCTACTCCCGCTCGTACAGCCTGAAGTATAGCTTCCGAACGGCTGACTGGTCAACGCTCAGGGTACCTAAGAGGAGCGGCGACTGAACGTTGTGGGGATCTTCTGCATCCATACTGGAAGGCCACCCAGAGTGGACGGAAGGACGGAAAGGGAAACGATGGCGGATGCGGCTCTTGAACGTTTGGATACGCCGCAATGGCAGGCTCTTCTGGACTCGGCGGGGGAGGGGATCTGGGGTGTGAACACAAACGGGGTCTGCACGTTTGTGAACCGGATGGCGCTGAGCGCGTTTGGATTTGCGACCGAAGAGATTGTGGGCAGCAACATGCACGACCTGGTGCACCACCACTACTCGGACGGAAGCCACTTCCCGGCGACGGAATGCCCGATTTACGAGGTGATGCGGAATGCGAGTCCATACCGAACGAAGCAGGACATGATGTTTCGCAAGGACGGAAAGGCGTTTCCGGCGGAGGTGTCGGCACATCCGATCACGATTGGAGAACGGGTCGTGGGGGCGGTGGTGACGTTTCGGGATATTACAGAGCTTCTGAAGCAGCAGAAGGAGTTGCAGAGTGCGTACGAGCTGGCTGAGAAGAGAACCGCGGAGCTGGATGCGGTCATCGAGAGCATACCTCACGCGGTGTATGTAGCGACGCTGGGAATGGAGTCCGTACGGCTGAACCGGCGGGCGCGGGTGATGAGCGGGCCGCACTTTCCGAGGGAGCTGAAGACGCTGGGAAGGGCCCTGCAGGGTGAGTCCTCGACGGAGCTTGTGCATACCGAGGATCAGTGGCTGCGGAGTGTAGCGGCGCCGATTACGCTGAACGGCGCACTGATCGGGGGCGTCGCCGTGAACACCGACGTCACCCAGATGCGGTTGCAGGACGAGGCTCTGCGGAAGAGCGAGAAGCTGGCGGCGGTGGGTCAGCTTGCGTCGTCGATTGCTCACGAGATTAACAATCCGCTGGAGTCGATCACAAATCTGCTGTACCTGATCCGGAATTCGAGTTCGCTCGACGAGATCCAGGAGTACGCGGGCATGGCGCAGAACGAGCTGACGCGTGTGACGCAGATCACGCTGCAGACGCTGCGATTTCACCGGCAGAACAGCCGGCCCACGCAGGTGAACCTCGAGGAGCTTGCCCGATCAGTGATGGTGCTTTACACGGGGCGGCTGCTGGTCCGGAATATCAAGCTGCACTGGAAGGTGCTGCCCGCGCCCACGGTGACTTGCCTGGAGGGAGAGATCCGCCAGGTGCTCAACAACCTGATCCGAAATGCGCTGGACGCGATGGGTACGGGGGGCGAGCTGGCGATACGTCTGCACGGACAGACGGACCTCCGAACCGGGAAAAAAGGTGTGCGGCTAACGATCGCGGATGGCGGTGAGGGGATCCACCCCCGGATCCAAGCGCGCCTGTTTGAGCCGTTTCAGACGACAAAGGAGACGACAGGCACTGGACTTGGGCTATGGGTTAGCAAGGGGATCGTCGAGAAACATGGGGGGTATCTGCAGATGAGAACGCGGCGGGGCCCAGCAAGTCACGGGACTGTCTTTACCCTGTGGCTGCCGTTGAAAGGAAACGTTAATCTGACGAACCAAGGGGCTGGTTGAACGCGATGCGCGGACCGACTGTGACGCCTGAGCGCCGGCGAACGACGTGAGGCGTGATCAAAAGGACGAGCTCGCTGGTGTCGCGTTCGCCGATGCGGTCAGCGGTGACACTCTGGAAGCCGGGGAGCTCCCCAAGTCCTGGAATTCCGCTTACGGCGACTGATTCGGTCTTGCTGAGACTGCTGATCATGAGAGCGGTCTCGCCGTCGCCGACGGTGATGTCGGAGACGAACTGGCGGCTGGCGAGGATGGGGATGTTGTCGAGTGAGCCGCCTGCGAGGGCCTGTATTTTGAGGTCGAGGTGCATGGCGACGTTGCCGGACTTCTGCACTGTGGGTGTGGCCTTGAGCGTGACCCCAAGATCCTCGTAGGAGATCTGCGGGATGGTGAGATTGTTGGCGGAGCCGAGGTACTGGTTGAGCAGGCTGGATGCGCTGACGCCGTTGACGGTGATGCCTGCAAGCGAGGCGCTCGATGCAGCCGAGCCGGTGGTGTAGGTGCCGGTGGTGATCGGGTAGCGTGTACCGGCCCGGAAGTTGGCGGTCTGCCGGTCGCCGACCCGAAGCTGCACGTCGTCGAGGACGCGGGAGTCGGATGAGTTGAGGGAGAGGTTGAAGGTCGTCGAACCGACCGTGGAGATCCCGGTGAGTGTGAGGCCGTTGCCGAAGAAGCCCAGAGTGTTTGTGAGCAGGGAGCTTTGGACGAGACCGGAGGAGATGAGGTATATCGCGATCTGGAGGTTGGTCGCGTTTGCGGGTATGACGCCCTGGGCTATCGCCTGATTCACAAGCGCCTGGTTTGAGCTGACGAGATTTTGTGCGGCGCTGGCGACGTTGTAGATGCCGAACTGCTGCGGGATCTGGGGTCCGATGTTGCGGGTGCGGGTCTTGTCGACGGCGTACAGGCGGAGGTCGAGCATGACCTGCGCACTGCCGTCGATGAGATCGGCGAGGGTGAGGTTGAGCGCATTCAGGGTCTCCGCGGGAGCTCGAAGGACGAGGCTGCCGGCGGAGTTCTCGACGGTGACGGTCTTGATGTCGAAGACGCTGCGAACGAGGTTTCCGAGTTCCGCCATCTGCTCGGGGGTCGAGCCCGGCACGTAGACGGTCTCCTGTATCTGACGCTCGAGGTGCTGTCGGTTTTCACTGGTGTCCCGGGCGATGAGAACGGTTTTGGGGTCCAGTGGAACGGCGAAGACCTGAGTCATGCGAAGAAGAAACGGAACGGTCTGCTGGTAGGTGGTGTTTTCGAGGTCGAAGCGGATCTGCTGCTGCGGAACGGACTCGTCGAAGACGGCCCGGATGTTGAAGTTCGAGAAGACCTGACGAAGGACGGTCTGCGAGTCGGCGTGGATGTGGAAGCTGCGGGTTCCGGAGGCGGGAAGGAGGGTGATGGGGCCGGCGAGCGCGGGTCCTTTGACGAGCCAGGGGGCAGGCTCACCTGCGATCTCAGGGACGAAGCTGGCTGCGTTGCCCGATGGATTGAGGTGCTGGGTGACGATGGCGTTCTGCGGGTCAAGCGCGCGAGCTTCGGTCAGCAGGGCGTCGGCTCTGGCAGCCTGGCCATGGATGCGGGCATCGCCGGCCTGCTGGACGAGAGCTGTGAGGCGGTGCTCGCGGACGACGGAGAGCGCCTTGGCGTAGTCGGGGTTATCGGGCGAGAGGGAGGTGGCCTTGAGGAAGTCTTTTTCGGCCCCACCGAGGTCGTTGTGTTCCATCAGGCGAGCGCCGGCGAGGTAGACGTCTGCCGCACGTTGCTGGGATCTGGAGGTGGGCGCGGGCTTGTTGGCCGCGGGCGCCGTTGGGGGAACCTCCGGTATCTGCGACCAGGCCGGCAGGGGAAGGGCGAGCAGGAGGAGGCAGGTCAGGGATAGAGGGCGGGGAGATGAGCGTGCAGATCTCGTCATGGTCGGCGATCAGACGGCGGGCTGCAGATTGGACGGTTGGACACGGGACTTAGCGTGCGTTTGCGATGTTCTGGACGCGGGGGCGCTCGCTTGCGGGCGGTCGGCGCATGCCGTTGCGGATCTGGGCCGTGTCCATGTCGAGTTCGGCGAGGGTCCGGCTGAGGGTGTTGCGGTGCATGCCGAGTTCGTCTGCGGCTTTGCACTGGTTTCCCTTGTGGTGGGCGAGGACCTCGAGGAGGTAGCGACGTTTGAACTGTCGGAGCGCCTCAGTGTAGGAGACACCGGCGCTGTGCATTTGGGTGACAAGGCTGTGCAGTTCGCGCTTCAAAGTCGATCCTCGCTTGCTGTCCCGGGAAGGAACGTGAGCCTCATTGTCACTCTTGGGTGACGATTTGATCCAGCAAGGTCCGGTATGGTTAGCGCCGTGCGATGTGCCTGATGCTGTCGATGCCGCCCGTGATCCGCTTCTGGAGGTCCTGAGGTACAACGAAGCATACCTCACGCGCGGCGGCAAGGAAATAGGGTGCTAAGCGAGAATTCGCGACGAGGGTTTGCGGCGGGAAGAATGCGGTCGCGGTCACGAGGATGCCCATACCGATGAGGCATCCGCGAAGGAGGCCAAAGCCAGCACCTGCAATGCGATCGACGAAGCCGAGGCCGACGGTGTGGGCGGTACCTCGAAGGAGACGGCCGACGAGCGTGAAGGCGATCAGGACGCCGATGGCGATGGCAAGGAAGGCGGTGATCTCGGCCGCCACGGGAGATGTGATCCAGCGGGAGAGCCAGGCGGCGAGCGCGGGGTAGTTCCAGGAGGCCAGGAGAAGGCCGAGGATGGTCCCGGCCAGGCCGAAGAGCTCCCGGATGATTCCGCGGACGAAGGCGAGGATCAGTGACCAGGCGAGGATCAGGACGAGAAGCCAGTCCAGTGCGTTGAAGCCGGCGGGGTGGAGCCCGGAGATGTCGGTCAAAGGTGTTGTCATGACGGAACCGAGGTCCACTGGACAGGATGAACCGAAGTATGGGGGAATCTCAAGTGTTGAGGCTGGTGCGCCCGGTGATGAGGGTGAAGGCCTCCATGTACTTGGCCCGCGTTTGTTCAACCACTTCGGGTGGGAGCGAGGGAGCGGGCGCCTGCTTGTTCCAGTGGATGTTTTCGAGGAAGTCGCGAACGAACTGCTTGTCGAACGAGGGCTGGGGGCCGCCGGGCGAGTAGGTGTCGGCAGGCCAGTAGCGGGACGAGTCCGGGGTGAGCACCTCGTCGGCGAGAGTGATCCGGCCATCGATCAGGCCGAACTCAAACTTGGTGTCAGCAAGGATGAGGCCTTTGCTGGCGGCGTGCTTGCCTGCCTGATCGTAGATGGCCAGGGTGAGGGAGCGGAGATGCTCCGCGGTCTCGGCGCCGATGTGTGCGATGACGGTGTCAAACGAGATGTTCTCATCGTGGCCGCCGGTGTTGATCTTTGCCGCGGGGGTGAAGATGGGCTCGGGGAGACGGTCCGACTCGCGCAGGCCGGATGGAAGCGGAATGCCGCAGATGGCGCCGGTCGCCTGGTAGTCCTTCCAACCGGAGCCGGAGATGTAGCCGCGGGCGACACATTCGACGGGAAACATCTGAGCGCGGCGAACGAGCATGCTGCGGCCTTCGAGCTGCTGTTGAAACGGCTGGAGGCCGGCCGGGTAGAGGGTGGTGTCTGCGGTGATGAGGTGATTGGGGACGAGATCGCGAAGGTGATCGAACCAGAAGAGCGAGAGTTGCGTGAGGATGCGGCCTTTGTCGGGGATGCCGGAGCCAAGGACGTGATCGAAGGCGGAGATGCGATCGGAGGCGACGAAGAGGAGATCGGAGGCGGGATCGGCGGAGAGCGCGTAGATGTCGCGCACCTTGCCCCGCGCTGTGAGCGGAAGAGCTCCAAGGTCGGTGTGAAGGAGAGCTTGGCTGGGAGAGGTGTCAGGCATCGTTTTCACGGTAACACCGTGGAAGCGAGTGTGGAGCAGGGCAGCCTCAGTGCAGGCGGATGTAGGCGCCGGGATCATGTTCCGCGGAGTTGGGCCAGGAGGGGCAGCGAATGAAGACCGTGTTGCGGTCGGGTTGAAGTTTTACCTCGGTCGCAGCTGCATTGCAGAGTCGGTCGTAGAAGCGGCCGCCGAGTCTTCCGTGCCAGAGGAAAGGGAGGTGCGGAGGGCTGGAGACGATATCGATGTCGACCCCGGATGTGGATGTACCGAACTCTGTGAATCGCTGCCAGGAGACGTAGAGGTTGTCACCGAGGGGCAGGACCCGGCGAGGAAAGGGGCGAAAGAGGCTGCCGAGGGGCAGGAGGAGGCTGGCGGAGAAGACGGGGGCGATGAGGATGATGGCGCTGAGGGAGGTGAGCCAGCGGGGCCGGTTGAGGCTGTGGACGGTGAGCAGAAGCGCATATCCCGAGAGCGCGGCCCAGTAAAAGGCGCAGTTGAGGCGATCGGAGCTGGTGACCCAATGCGCTGCTCGGCCGGTGAGGAAGATACCGATCGCGATGAGCGAGGCGAGCAGGAGGTTTCGGCGCGTGCCGGCGCCTAGGGAAGGCCAGCGTTTGCGGAGCAGAAGGAGGGCGGCTGCGATGGCGGCGAGGGTGAGGAGGATGAGGGCTATGAGGGGGACCTGTTGCATTCGTGCGGTCGGGGCACTTCTACTTTAGCCGAAAAAGGGCCGGAGCGAGGTTGGGGCATCGCTCCAGCTGCGCAAAGTCGGTGGGTGGACTTTGAGGCGGTTGCCTCAGGCGACGGCGCGCCGGCTTTCGGAGGTTTCACGACGTTTGCCAAGGCTGACGGAGACGATCTTCGAGACGCCGGGCTCCTGCATGGTGACGCCGTAGATGACGTCTGCCTGGGCCATGGTGCGTTTGGAGTGGGTGATGACGACGAACTGGGTTGTCGCGGACATCTCGTGGATGAGCCGTGCGAAGCGGCCGACGTTGGTCTCGTCGAGTGGTGCATCGACCTCGTCGAGGACGCAGAAGGGCGCGGGCTGGAACTGGAAGATGCCGACCAGGAGAGAGAGCGCGGTGAGGGCTTTTTCACCACCGGAGAGAAGCAGGATGTTCTGCAGCTTTTTGCCCGGGGGCGAGGCGACGATGTCGACGCCGGACTCGGCCGCGTTCTCCTGGTCGGTGAGCTTCATGAAGGCCTGTCCTCCGCCGAAGAGCTTGGTGAAGGTGATGGAGAAGTTCTCGTTGATGACTTTGAAGGCCTCGTCGAACTTGAGGCGGGAGACGTCGTCGATCTCTTTGATGGAGGCCTGGGTGTTTTCGATGGAGTCGAGGAGATCCTTGCGTTGGGTCTCGAGGAAGCTGTGCCGCTGGGTGGTTTCGACGTACTCCTCGAGCGCCATCATGTTGACCGGGCCCATGGCCTCGAGCTTTTGTTTGAGGGATCGCGCCTCTTCTTCCTGGGTGGTGAGGTCTTCGCCGGAGATGCGGGCGATGGAGCTGTCCTGGCGGATGGAGGCAGGGTCGGCGCCGAGATCGTTGAGGCAGGTGGCCTCGATGTGCTCGACGTCCGAGGTGAGCTTGGCCGTCCGGGCGGCGAGCTGAGCGCGGTGCTCGCGGAGGGCTTCGGTCTCGGTGCGGAGGGCGCGGAGGCGATGATCGAGCCCGGTGAGACGAGTGCGGAGGTCGGCGGCCTCGGCGGTGAGGCGAGCGGCGTCGGCTGCCGCGGAGGACCGGGTCTCAGCGAGTGCGGTGTGCTGAGCGGCAAGGGTGGTCTGCTCCTCTTCACGGCGCTGCTTTTCAGTGGCGGAGGAGGTGAGCTGCTGTTCGAGCTGCTGGATGCGCTGGCGGTGCCCATTGACGAGGCGGCTGGTCTGGTCGAAGTTCGCCTGGGCGTTGCGGCGACGCTCTTCGATACCGGCGAGCGCGGCGGCGGCGGCGGCGGACGCCGACTGGAGCTGCTCGCGCTGCTGGCGGAGATCGCCGAGGCGGGACTGGAGGTCGGTGATGGTGGCCTCGATGGCCTGGTGCTCGGCATCGAAGGCGGCGGCTTCCTGCTGGCGACGCGAGATCAGATCGGCCTTGGCGTTGCGCTGATCGCGATTGCGCTCGGTGGAGAGCTGCCACTCCTGCAGGCGGCGCTCGATGCGGGCGGTCTCGGACTCCATCTGGCGGAGGGCGGCACCGGAGTTCGCGGCTTCGCGCTCGGCTTCGCGGCGCTCGTTGGTGCGGGCCTCGATGGCGGCGGTCGCTTCGGATATGTGTTTCGCGAGGGTGGCGGATGCGAGGTCGGTTTGCGTGAGCTCCCCTTCCACGCGGGCGACGTTCTCCTGGATCTCGCGGAGCTCGCGTTTGAGGGCGAGGGGACCGCCGGAGCTGGGGCGGCCGCCGGTGACCGTCAGGTTGTGGAAGGTCTCGCCGGTGGGAGCGAGGAACCATGCGCTCGGATGCTCAAGGGCGAGGGATCGTGCGGTGGCGGCATCGGGCGCGATGTATCCGTCACGGAGCTTGGGGAGGAGGCGCTCGAGGGAGCCGGAGAAACCGTTGAGGACGCGTATCGAGTCGCGAAGTGGGACGAGGCCTTCCGCTGCGGGGCGTTGGCGAGGGTCCTCGTCCAGCGGCAGAGGATGGCAGCTGAGCGTCATGGGGATGGACGAGGAAGGTAGCGCGTCCGGCGACGTCGGATCGGAGCAGACGTACACCTTCGTCTGCGGCGTCCCAGCCTTTGACGACGACGTAATTGAGCTCTTCGCGGAGGAACTCATCGACGACGGTGCCGAACTGACCCTCGATCTCGAGGAAGTCAGCGAGTGTGCCGATTGGGGTGAGCTCGCTCGCCTGCGACTGGGAGTTCTTCCGGGCGCTGCGGAAGATGTTTTTGACGGTGTCTGTGGAGTAGGAGTGGTCGCGGATGAGCCCTTCGAGGGAGTTGCGGCGCCCATTGAGGGAGGCGAGCTCTCCGCGGAGCTTGTCGCCCTGCCGCTTGGAGTCGGACTCCGCTTTGCGGCGGGTTTCGAGGTCCAGCCGGAAGGAGGAGATCTCGAGCTCGAGGCGCTTGAGGCGTTCTGTGACGTCCTCAAAGGAGAGCCTGACCTGACCGCGCTGGAGACCAAGGGTGGCGAGCTCCTGCCGGGCCACCTCCGACTCGGACTGCAGACGTTCGGACTCGCGGTCGAGGCTTGCGAGAGCGGCCTCGGCCTGGCCGATCTCGTTGCGGGTCTGATTGGCGCGCTGCATCAGTTGCATGGCGCTTCGGCGGCCGGCTTCGGCCTGCTGCTCGGCGACGGAGAGGGCGCGGATAGCCTCCTGCGCCTGGGCCTGGTGGCGATGCGCGGTCTCGCGTGCGGTGCCGGCCTCGGTGGTGGCGTTCTCGAGGAAGCTGCGGTGCTGCTCTGCCTCGCCGGCGAGTTGGGCGAGCTGTGCCTGTGCCTGGGCGAGGTCTTCGTTGCCGGAGGAGAGGCGATCGGCGAGCTCGCCGATGCGGTCGGTGTTGGAGGCGGTGCGTGCAGCGACGCGCTCGAGCTCTACGGCTGACTGGTTGGCCAGGGTGTTGGCTTCGCGAATCTGCTGATCGAGCGCGTAGCCGTTCTGCATGCCGGCGGTGTGTTCCGCGTCGAGCTGTTCAAGATCGGCGGAGCGGCTGTCGATGTCGGCATTGAGAGTGGCGATCTGCGCGGCGATGGAGGTCTGCTCGGTGTCGAGCTGAGTCATACGGCTGGCGAGGGCGATGCGGAGCCTGGTTCGGAGCTCGTCGCGCAGGGAGCCGTAGCGCTCGGCCTTTGCGGCCTGCCGCTTGAGGGTGGACATCTGCTTGGTGACTTCGTCGAAGATATCGTTGACGCGCGAGAGGTTTTGTTTTGCGGACTCGAGGCGGAGCTCGGCGAGGCGCTTTTTGGTTTTGAAGCGTGTGATCCCGGCTGCCTCTTCGATGATTCCGCGACGGTCGAGGGGCTTGGAGCTGAGGAGCTGGCCGATGCGTTCCTGGCCGATGATGGCGTAGGACTCGCCACCGAGCCCGGTGCCCATGAAGATGTCCTGGATGTCGCGGAGGCGGCAGATGCGGCCGTTGAGGAGATATTCGGAGTCGCCGGTGCGGAAGAGGCGGCGCGTGATGGTGATCTCGCCGGCCCTGACGGGAGCGCGGTTGAATTTTCGCCGGCGGATCCTGAGCACGACATCATCTGCGGTGGGCGCATCGGAAGGCGGGCTGGGGAGCTCTGTCTCGGCAACCTGATCGGGTACGGGCATGCCATTGGCATCGAGCACCGTACCTGGCTGCGCCTCGGCGACGGCTTCCTCGGTCTCGGCCGCGGACTGCTCACGCAGCTGTGCTTCGTCCCAGTCCCTCGAGATCTCTTCAGGATGGCGCTCGGCGATGACGAGTTCCGGCCCGTCATGCGCGAGCGAGGCTCCGTCGTAGACGTCCGGGTCCACGAGGGTGAGTGAGACCTCGGCCATGCCGGTGGGTTTACGATCGCGAGTGCCCGCGAAGATGACGTCTTCCATCTTGATACCGCGGAGGCTTTTCGCAGACTGCTCGCCGAGCACCCAGGTGATGGCGTCGGAGATGTTGGACTTGCCGCAGCCATTCGGACCGACGATGGCGGCGATTCCTTCTCCGGCGAGCTGCACCTCGGTGCGGTCGCAGAAGGACTTGAAGCCGAGGATCTGAACTTTTTTGAGTTTGAGCATGAAGGCGGTCACCTCGGTTTGGCGGAGATCTCTACCTCTAGTGGACGGCAGCGCTGCACTCCCCGGTACTTCTACTGTAGCTGCCGGGCGGGAGCGGATCAACACTGTCAACCCTACAGGTTGTGGATAAGGGGTGCGGAACCCTACTTATAGGTAAGGGTTGCCGTTGAGCTGTCGGGAAGGGTGCTGGAGTGCTTTCGAGATTGAGCTGAAAGGCGAAGCGGAGGCTGCGTCTTCGATGAATGATTGTTTCTGCATGACGGGAGATGCACGAGCGCAGAAGGAGACCGAGCGTCGTCCGGTCTTCGGTGGCGAAGCGGATCTTTGACTTGCGTCAGAGTGGTGACGGGATGGCGTGCTTGCGTGGGAGCAACGCCCTTCTTATAATCCGCATCATCAAACCTGACTGCCATGCAGCATGGTGAACCGGCCAACAGGTGAGGTCCATGCTCTATGATGTGTCAAACCCGCAGTGTGGGATGTGGCGGCAGATCGAAAGAGAGATGTTTACGAGAGGTATTTTAATGAAGAAGGCAGTCGTTGCTTCACTCCTGGCCGTCGCTAGTATTGCTCCTGGTGCTCGGTATGCGTACTCCCAGACACAGGTAAATCTGGGCTCCGGGGCTCAACAGCAGCCTGCCGCGGGCGGTGTACAGATGTCCCAGGCAGAGTACAACGCCTATAACAATGCGATTACGCAGACGACGCCGCAGACGAAGGCTCCAGCGCTCGAAGCGTACCTCACGGCATATCCTCAATCCGCGGTGAAGGCTGATGTTCTGCAGCAGTTGATGGTGGCGTACAGCGGATTTGATCAGACCAAGACGCTGGATGCGGCGGACCGCCTGCTCCAGGTGGACCCGGCAAACCTCCGCGCGCTGACGCTTGAGGTGTACTTCCGAAAGGCTTCGGCCGACCAGTTGACAGACGCCACGGCGAAGCAGGCAGCGCTTGACAAGGCGGCGGACTACGCGCAGAAGGGTCTGGCAGCCACGAAGCCGAAGGATATGAGTGACGACGACTTCAAGAAGCTGCAAACAAGCGCGAACCCAATCTTCTATAGCGCGATCGGAACCGCGGCGCTGAACAAGAAGGATACTGCTACCGCGATTACGAACTTCAAGCAGGAGTTGGCTGCGGTACCGGCCGCTGACACAACGAAGCCCGGACCGCTTCTACAGGACACCTACTTCCTGGGTCTCGCCTACCTGCAGTCCACGCCGCCCGACTACATCAACTGCACTTTCTACGTGACGCGCTTTGTAGCGTTTGCGCCGGAGCCATACAAGTCGCAGATGGCGCCGACGGCACAGTATTGCTACAAGAAGTACCACGGCAACGCAGACGGGTATGACAAGGTCACGACGGCTGCGCAGGCAAACCTGAACCCGCCGAGCGACTTTACGATTACACCGGCACCGAAGGCTTCGGACATTGCTCACCAGACGGTGACTTCGACCTCGGACCTGGGCACGCTGGCTCTGAGCGACAAGGAGTTCATTCTGCAGAATGGAACTCCTGAAGATGCCGAGAAGGTGTTCGCAACGGTGAAGGGAAAGACGGTCGAGATCCCGGATGCAACTGTGATCAGCGCGACGGACTCGGTTCTGACGGTGGCGGTGTCTGACGATGCGGTGCAGTCTAAGACGGCTGACTTCACCTTCAACATGAAGGAGCCGCTGAAGACGGCGCCTGCGGTGGGATCGAAGATCACGCTGACGGGCACATACACGTCGTACAGCCAGGCGGGATCGACTGCGACTCCGGCGGCGGCTCCGGCAGCGGCACCGGCAGCGGCTGCCACACCGGCGGCTGATGCCACACCGGCAGCGACGGATGCGTCCTCCACAACGACGGCAGCTGCTCCTGCTGCAGCGGCGGCTCCTGCTCCGGCGGCTCCGACAGCGGGCGGACCGGTGATGATCGTGATGAGCGATGGAGCGGTGGTTGCGAAGGCTGCTCCGAAGAAGGCAGCGGCCCCGGCACACCGCGCCCCGGCACGGAAGCGATAGAAGCGACGAACTGAGTAGAAAGGGCAACCTCTAAAAGAGGTTGCCCTTCTTCTTTGGGCGGAGCGCTGCGGGTGTGTTGCACGCTGAGAGCCACACGGATGTGGAAGCCGCTACCCCGTTCGCGGGATTTCCGGGCAGACGAACGCGGCGAAAGATGAGTTCATGAAACGCTTCTTCTCTGCCTCGCTTTGTTCTGCTTCTGCATTGGTCGGTTACGGTTTGGTCGTAAGTTCGGTTGCGTTCGGTCAGAGTTCGGCCAGGTTGTCGGGCCGGGCTGTGGACGGAACAGGACGACCGATCGCCAACGCAGTGGTTCGCCTTGTCTCCGACACGACCGTACAGCCTGCAGCGCATCCGTGGCGTTACACGTTGATTGGTGATTCCTTGGGAAAATTCAGCCAGGAGGGCATTGCGCCGGGTGCCTATCTGGTGATGCTGTTTACCGACGGGAAGGCCACGAACCTGCTGCAGAGCGTATCGCTCAGGGCGGGCGACGCGCCAGTTTTCGAGTTCAGCCTGGGGGTGCGGCCGCAGATGCAGGTGTCGGAGTCCGGGACCATGTTGTCGATGGTCGACAGAAGGAGAACTTCGGTGCAAACGAGGTAAAGCCCCCATCGACACTTTGGGAGCGGATGGAAGGCATACTGCCGGACTGGCTGAGCTGGTAGGCGGCGAAGAGCGTGAGCGGAGCTGCCTATTCGCCGAGCATGAAGCGTCGTATGGAGGTGGCCCGGCCGGTTGCGCCGTCGCACTGGATCAGCGCGGCGCACATCTTTGGATTGCCTTTGGCGGCCTCGAACTTGCCGGGCATCCCGGTGAGGAAGCGATTGAGGACGAGCTCGCGCTCGACGCCGATGACCGAATCAAAGGGTCCGGACATGCCGACGTCGGTCTGGAATGCGGTGCCGTTGTGAAGGATTCGCTCGTCAGCGGTGGGGATGTGGGTGTGGGTTCCAAGGACGGCGGTGACGCGGCCGTCGAGGTACCAGCCGAGGGCTACCTTTTCGGAGGAAGCCTCCGCGTGGATGTCGAGGAGGATGACCTTGGCGCCTGACTCGCGTTCGATCTGAGCGAGCAGATCGTCTGCTTTGCGGAAGGGATCGTCGCAGGAGGACATGAAGACGCGGCCCTGGAGGTTGATGACGGCGTAGCTCTGACCGGTGGGGAGTTGGCCCTGGTAGAGGCCGAAGCCTGGGGTGGAGGCGGCGTAGTTGGCTGGGCGGAGGACGCGTCGACCGCGTTCGTGAGAGTTCGATGGGACGGTCATGTACTCGAAGATCTCGCGCTTGTCCCAGATGTGGTTGCCGGTGGTGATGACGTGGGCGCCGAGATCGAAGAGCTCTTCCGCGAGCGGCGGTGTGATGCCGAAGCCGCCAGCGATGTTTTCACCGTTGATGACGAGGAGATCGACAGCGTTTGAGTCGAGGACGTGGGGGAGGTGTTCGCGGACGATATGTCGGCCGGCTGAGCCGAAGACGTCCCCGACGAAGAGGATATTCACCTTCGGAGGGTAGCATGCGAACGGCGGTGGTTTCGATAGGTTGCGGGTGGCTGTGGTAGCTTGCTTGACATGGCACAGAGTGGGCGGTTTCAGCTAAGTGTGAGGGTTTTGGGCGTGCTGGCGGCGGCGCCGGATTCGATGCATACATCGACTGTGATCGCGGAGGAGCTCCGGGAGAGCGCGGTGATGGTGCGGCGGACGTTTCTTCTGCTTCAGAAGGCCGGTCTGATTGCGCAGAGGAAGGGACCGAACGGAGGGGCGAAGCTGGTGGTTTCGCCGAAGCAGATCGGGCTCGGGGACGTGTATGCGGCGGCCGAGGGGGATTGGATGTCGATGGGTGCGGGCGATACGGGGAGCCTGGGTGGGCTGATGAAGAAGGTGCGGAAGGAGGCGATGTCGGCGATGAACGAGACGTCTCTGGCGCAGGTGGTAAAGCGGATGAGGAAGAGCTAGCCGGGCACGGATTGGGCGGGGAAGCACCGGGACGACGGTGATCGCGCTGGTGCCGGGAGAGGGCGTTACTCGTTTGGGGGATACCGACGTTGGCGGGGCGGCCATAGGCTTTGCGAACCGGCTGGAGATGGATGTGGCCGGAACGAGGAGTTTTCACATGGCGACGAAACCAAACGAGTTCAGAAAGAGCTATGTCCTTTCGACGGACGTTCCGTACAACACCGGCGGCGCCGCGAACAAGGGAACGCATTCAGGGGAGGGCATGCTGCACCAGGGCCGCGTGGTGTGGCTCGCGGACGATCCGAGAAGCGCAGACGGCTCCGAGCAGGTTCCCGCGTACGCGGAAGGCGTTGGCGTGGTGCTTCTGGCATCTGCGTGCATGCAGCCGGCAAGCTGACGCGGGGATCTCACAGGTGACGCGGTCGAACCGCGATCAGACGATCTCTTTCTCCGGCTTTTGCGCGTTGGCCGTGGTTGCCTGGGGGCGCATGAGGGGGAAGAGGATGACGTCGCGGATGGAGCGGGAGCCGGTGAGGAGCATGGTAAGGCGGTCGATACCGATACCTTCTCCGCCGGTGGGAGGGAGGCCGTAGCCGAGGGCGCGGACGTAGTCCTCGTCCATGGCGTGGGCTTCGTCGTCGCCGCGATCGCGTTCGGCGAGCTGCTGCTCGAAGCGTTTGCGCTGTTCTTCGGGGTCGTTGAGCTCGGAGAAGGCGTTGCCGACCTCGAAGCCGCCGATGTAGAACTCGAAGCGCTCGACCCAGTCGGGCTCGTCGGGCTTTTGCTTGGAGAGGGGGGATACGGCTAGAGGAAAGTCGTAGATGATGGTGGGCTGGATGAGTTCTGTTTCCGCAACAACCTCGAAGATTGTCGCGATCGCTTTTCCGAGGGGTTGCTCTCCTCCCGCTACGAGATTGGTCTCGTAAATAGCGCCATCTACTGCTTGCTGTAATCGGTTTGGTGTGCCGCCCAGGAACAGCAGCCGTCGTTGTTCGCGCTCCTCAGGGGTGAGGATAAAGCGGTGAGCTTCTGGCAACAAAGGTTCTGCCGCGCTTAATCCATATATGCCGGCACACTCATGTAACCAGGCCTGCATAGTACGAAGGGAGCCCAAGTCCTCTATGTTCGGCTTCGTCCGGTCATCTGGCCAGAATTCTATGATCGCTTCGCGCATGGAGAGTCTGGTCCATTTGCTTAGATCGATCTCGTGGCCGTTGAAGTGGGTGATGGGGGTGCCGTTGACTTCTGTAGCTACTTTGGTTACGAGCTCTTCGGTGAGGTCCATCAGGTCGTGATAGTTTGCGTAGGCCTGGTAGAACTCGAGCATGGTGAACTCGGGGTTGTGCTGGGTGGAGACGCCCTCGTTGCGGAAGTTGCGGTTGATCTCGTAGACGCGATCGAGGCCGCCGACGACGAGGCGCTTGAGGAAGAGCTCGGGGGCGATGCGGAGGGAGAGGTCGATGTCGAGGGCGTTGTGATGGGTGCGGAAGGGGCGGGCGGCGGCTCCGCCGGCGATGGTATGCATCATGGGGGTTTCGACTTCGAGGTAGCCGCGTTCGTCGAAGAAGTTGCGGATGGAGCGGAGGATGGCGGCGCGCTTGACGAAGACCTCGCGGACGTTGCGGGGGGCTTCGATCTGCTGGGTCTCGATCTGCTGGGTCTCGATCTGGGCGGTGGAGGCTAGAGGTGGCGCGGGCTCGGCCTCGGATGTGGAGGGTGCGGCGGGGCCGTGGTCGTGCTGTCGGACGGAGTGGCCGGAGTTCATGATGAGGTCGACGTAGCGCTGGCGGTAGCGGAGTTCGACGTCTTCGAGGCCGTGGTACTTGTCCGGGAGGGCGAGCATGGCCTTGGCGAGAAAGGTGAGGGAGGTGACGTGGACGGTGAGCTCTCCGGTGCGGGTGATGAAGAGGTAGCCGCGAACGCCGATGTGGTCTCCGAGGTCGAGCAGTTTGTAGATGGCGAACTGGTTTTCGCCGACCTCATCCTTGCGGACGTAGATCTGCATGCGCTGTCCACCCTGCTGCAGCTGCGCGAATCCGGCCTTGCCCTGAACGCGGATCTGCATGAGGCGACCTGCGATCGAGACTTCGACGCGCGTGGCCTCGAGCGAATCGGCGGTGGCGGCGCTGTTGTGCGCGCGGAGCTTGGGGATGGTGATGGTCGCCGGGTAGCTGTTGGGATATGTGCTCTGGGCGTAGGAGAGGCCTTCGACCTGGCCGAGGCGGCCGATCTCAGCGAGCTTTTCAGCGCGCAGGGCGAACGCTTTTTCTTCGAATTCTGACTCGAACAACGCTGCTTACCTTGGGTTAGGAGTTGAAAAGGCTAGTATACGGCGGCGATCTTGGGCGGGCCGCTAGTTGCTATAGTCAGCAGAGATGAAAGTGGATGGAGAAGGTGTACTTGTACTCCGGGCTTAAGCGATGGCTGAAGGATCGAGGGATCCGGCGGCCGTTCAGGATCGACTACCAGGCGGACGGCATGGCGCTGACGGGGAAGAACCTGGCGGCGCTGGACGATCCGAGATTTGTGCAGGCGTATGCCGAGGCTGCCCGGCTGAACGCCGAGGGTTGGCCGCACGGCGTTCCGGATATCAGCTTTCGGGCACACGTGTGCTGCTGGGCAGCGACGCAGGCTTTGAAGATCGAAGGGGATTTCGTCGAGTGCGGCGTGCATACGGGGCTGCTTTCGCTGACGGTCGCGCACTACATGAACTTCGCGTCGCTCGGACGGACGTTCTGGTTGTTCGATACCTTTTCGGGGATTCCAACGGAGCGGCTTTCGGGGGTGGAGAGCGCCCATGCCAAGGAGCTGAACGAGACGCTGTACTTCGACTGCTATGAGCTGGCCCGGCGCAACTTCAGGCCGGTGACGAACGCGCGGCTGGTTCGGGGGGTGTTGCCGGAGACGGTTGGGGAGACAACGCTTCGAAGGATCGCGTATCTTTCGATGGACCTGAACAACGCGGAGGCCGAGATGGCGACGATCGACGTGATGTGGCCGATGCTTTCCCCTGGCGCGATCGTGGTTCTGGACGACTATGCGTTCGCGACGTATGAGCGACAGCATGAGGCGTGGGATGAGTTTGCACGCAGCCATGGAGTGATGGTGCTGACCCTGCCGACCGGGCAGGGTTTGCTGATAAAGCCGGCGGCATAAGGGAGAGACGATGGCGGATGATGCTGGAAGGGGCGGCGGCGGAAGGAAGGGTGGGGCGCTGGGCGAGCTGGTGACGGCAGAGTCGATGATCCAGCTGGCGATTGCGCTGCCGGCGGGGTGCCTGATCGGGTGGTTGGGCGGGGCGTGGCTGGACAAGCACTTCCACCAGGGATGGATGGGGATCGCGGGGATATTGCTAGGTGCGGTCGGCGGGTTTATCCAGATCTTCAGGACGGCTTCGGGATATCTGAAGCGGGGCGACTGATGGGAATGATGGAGGGTTACACGGACGAGGACTTCCGGCGGACGATCCTTGGGGCTATCCGGCTGCTGGTGATTGTGACGCTGTTGGGGTTGCCGGTGGTGTGGTGGAAGGCGGGTTGGCAGAGCGCGCTGTTGCTGCTGGTGGGGTCGGCGATCTCGGGGTCTGGGCTGTACGAGTGGCTGCGGCTGATGACGGCGGTGATGGCGCGGATGGACGGTGGTGGGAAGGCGCGGCCGATGGGGCTGATTTTGACAGGGTTCTTCCTTCGGCTGGGGGGAACGGTGGTGGTCCTGTATGTTAGCCTTAAGTATCTGAACGGATCGGTCTGGGCGTTGGCTGCGGGCTTGGCTTTAGGCGTGTTTGCGCTGTCGGTCGAGGGTTTGCGGTTGATGAAGGCCTGGACGGTTTAGCCCGGGCGAACGAGATCTCAAGGGCTGGCGACGAGTCGATTCAGAGCACACATTATGGCGACCCAGCTACTGTTCACACGAGTTCTGAATGACCACCTTGCGGCGCCCACAACGGCGCTGCTGCACGCGTTGCATATCCAGCCGACCGCACCGCAGGCACCGATCAGCAATGCGTTTGCGATGGAGCTGCTGGTGTTTCTGCTGCTGCTGGCTTACTTCGTCGCGGTGCGGATGACGCTGAGCGTGGAGACGCCCGGAGCGGTGCAGCACCTGGCGGAGATTACGCACGGCTTTGCCTCGGAGCAGGGCGAGCAGATCATCGGGCACGGGTTTGAGCGGTTTACGGGATACCTGACGGTGATGGGGCTGTTTATCCTGGTGGCGAACCTGATGGGCCTGATACCGGGGCTGGAGTCGCCGACGGCAAACGTGGTGGTGCCGCTGGGCTTTGCTCTGGTGACGTTTGTGTACTACCACTACCACGGGGTGCGATCGAACGGCGCAGCTTACATCAAGCAGTTTCTGGGGCCGGTGTGGTGGCTCTCATGGCTGCTGTTCCCAATCGAGGTGATCTCGCACTGCGCGCGTGTGCTGTCGCTGACGGTCCGACTTTACGCGAACATGTTTGCGGGCGACCTGGTGACGCTTGCGTTCTTCTCGCTGGTGCCGGTGGGGATCCCGCTGATCTTTATGGGGCTGCACTTGGGTGTGGCGATCGTTCAGGCGTATGTGTTTTTTCTGCTGGGAGCGATCTATCTTTCGCTCGCGGTGGCGCACGATCACTAGAGTTTGGTTGGACAAGTTTGCCGTGGGGTCGACCTCCCGCCCCGGGGTATGCAACAGCGCCGTTCAGCGTGAGGGGGCCAGCACGGTGAGCCTCAACCACCCACTGGCGGCGTAATCCGGGAGAGTTGGAGTACTTCATGTTGAAGAAGCTGCAGTACATGTTTATGACGTTGGCCGCGATGCTGCTTGCCTCGCCGGCTTTTGCGCAGGATGCCGCTGGCGCTAACAACTCCGCTGCGCAGTGGGTTCCACTTGCTGCCGGCCTGGGAATGGCGCTGGCTGCGGGTCTGTGCGGTCTGGGCCAGGGAAAGGCTACGGCTTCGGCGACGGAGGCTCTGGCGCGCAATCCGGGAGCACGTCCTGGAATCTTTATCTTCCTGATTCTCGGTCTGGCGTTTATCGAGTCGCTGGCGCTGTTTACGTTTGTCATCATCTTCCTCAAGGTGCACGCGTAGACCGGAGGGAAGCGAAGTTGTAGGGCAGAGGTCTCCGCGATGCGGAGGCCTTTTTGCTTGGTTGGGACTGCATGGTCGGATGGGGCTGTTCGGTAGAGTGGATGGGGGAGGGAAGGCTATGGACGACAAAGGCGACGAGAGACGGTCCGGCAGGTTTGATCTGAGGGCGATTGCGGAGGGGTTTCCGGAGCGGGCGACGACCATGCTGGTTGACCGGTACCTGACACGGGAAGAGTCCGCAAGCGCGCGTGTGTTCCGGGTTTACCGGGCGACGCCGCCACACTTCCATCGCGGATGCGACGAGTACCTGTACGTGCTTTCGGGGAGGGGCAGGTTCTGGATGGAGAGGGCGGAGGATGTCGCGGAGTTCGGGCCGGGCGAGCTGCTTTTCTTCAGGCGGGGCACAGTGCATGCTCTGCCTGAGATCCTGGAGGAGCCGCTGGTGTTTCTGTCGATCGATACGCCTCCCCGGGAGCCGCAGGACGTGATTTTTGTCGACCCTGCGGAGGGGACGCCGGAGAGTTTCATCCAGGAACAGGGCCGGGCGACCAACTGAGGTTCGGCGAAGGTTTAGTGGACCTCAATGTGTGCGTCGCCCTGGCAGAGGTCCGGCCGGGCGAGGCACTCGGAGCGGGCGTTTTCCGTACGGGTGGTGAAGCTGGCGTACTGCGCGAGCCAGAGGGTCTGGCCGGGAAGAATCCCCAGGATGAGAGTTGCGGCGGCGGCGAGGACGAGGCCGACGCCTGCGGGAAGGCTGACGGCGCGAACCACGTTCAACCGGTTGCTCTCCAGGTTGGGACGGGCGTAGACCGCTGCTAAGAGGCGGAGGTAGTAGAAGCAGGCTATGCCGGAGTTGAAGAGGCCGATCACTGCCAGCCAGACGCGGCCGGCGTGGAGGGCGGCGGTGAAGACGTAGAACTTTCCGAAGAAGCCGCCGGTGAAGGGGATGCCGATGAGGGAGAGGAGGAAGAAGGCGAGGAGCGCTGCGAGGAGGGGTCGCTTGAGTGCGAGGCCGGTGAAGTCGTCAAGGGTTCGGGTGGGCTCTTCGTAACCGGAGACCTGCGTGATGACCGCAAACGCACCGACGTTCATAGCGGCGTATGCGGCGGTGTAGAAGCAGGCGGCTGCGATGCCATCGGTAGGGAAGGCGGTGAAGGCGACGAGGAGGTATCCGGCGTGCGCGATGGAGGAGTAGGCGAGCATGCGCTTGACGTCGCGCTGCGCCAGGGCGCCGAGGTTTCCGACACACATGGAGAGTGCGGCGACGATCCAGATGAGGGCGCTCCAGCGGTGCTGCATGGAGGGGAAGCCGGAGAACAGGATCCGAAGGAGGACGGCGAAGGCGGCGGCCTTGGGAGCGGTGGACATGAGGCCTACGACCGGGCTGGGCGCGCCCTGATAGACGTCGGGGGTCCAGACATGGAAGGGGGCGGCCGAGACCTTGAAGCCGATGCCGATGATGATCATCGCGATGGCCATGAACGCGAGGCGGGGTGTGGCGGTGGTGCCAAGAGCCGCGGCGATGGCAGCGATGTTGGTGGAGCCGGTGGCGCCGAACGCGAGGGCGATGCCGTAGAGGAAGAAGGCGGTAGCGAAGGAGCCGAGGAGGAAGTACTTGATGGAGGACTCGGAGCCGGTTGCGCGGCCCTTCCGGAAGCCGCACATGATGTAGGTGGCGATTGACGAGATCTCGAGGCCGATGAAGACGACGAGGAGCTCTACGGCGGAGGTCATGAGCATCATGCCGACTGCGGCGAAGAGGTTGAGGGCGAAGTACTCGCCTGCATGCGAGGCATTGCCTTCGAAGAAGTCGAGCGACGTGAGCAGCGTGACGAGGACGACGGCGGCTATGACGAGGTGGAAGAAGACGGAGAAGGCGTCGACCTGGATGGTGCCCGAGAAGGCGTGGGTGGTGCCGAATCCGAGCTGGTACCAGCTTGCACCGCCGGCCAGTGCCGTGGCGGCGATGGCCATCCAGCCGAGGGGTTTGCGGGAGCCTGCGGAGGGAAGGACAGGCTCGGCCAGCATGATGAGTACGCCGACAAAGGTGAGGATGAGCTCAGGGAGCAGGGCGAGGACGTTGGGGGACATTAGTAGAGGGCTCCCTTGTTGAGCGGCGGAGCTTTTTTGCCGAGTGCGGCGGCGGCGAGGCCGGGGTCGAGGAAGGAGCCGTCCTGCTTGCACGGCGTTCCGCTATGCGGGGTATCGGAGTTTGCGTTGGGCGTGCCGGGTTCGCTTACGGAGGAGGAGGGAGCGCAGGAATCGAGGGGAGTTCGGCCGGAGACGGCTTCAACGCCCTGTACGGTGGTCTGCGGCTGGGGAAGGGCGCGGGCGATCGCGGCTCCGGCGGGGTCGATGGACCGCATCCAGAAGGGAGAGGCGACACCCATAACGAGAAAGAGCGCCATCAGCGGCCAGAGGGTAAGGTGCTCGCGGGGGTTGATGTCCCATCCACGGGGCTGATCTGTTGCCGCGGGGCGAAGGCCGAGGTCGCCGTAGAAGACCCGCTGGATCATGGAGAGCATGTAGGCGGCGGAGAGGATGACGCCGGTGGTGGCGACGGTGGTCCAAAGGACGTGATGGGCGAAGATGGCCTGCATGCCTCCGGAGAGGATGAGGAACTCACCGACGAAGCTCGAGAGCATGGGGAGGCCGACGAGCGCGAGGGTGGTGACGACGAAGAAGGTGACCATCCACGGAAGTCTGGCGGCGAGACCGCCGAAGTCGCGCATGTCGTAGCTGCCGTAGCGCTCGTACAGGAAGCCGAGGAGAAGGAAGAGGGCAGCGCCGGCGAGCGACTCGTTGAGTATCTGGTAGATGCCGCCGTCCACGCCGGCGATGGTGAAGGTGAAGACGCCGAAGACGATGAAGCCGAGCGCGGAGAGGGTGGCGTAGGAGGCGAGGCGCTTGAGGTCTTTCTGAACCATGGCGACGAGCGCGCCGAAGACGATGCCGATCGCTCCGAGGGCAAGCATGAGGGGAGCGATGCGACGGGACTGCTCTGGGAATATACCGAAGGAGAAGCGGAGGATGGAGTAGAGGCCGAGTTTGCCTACGAGCACCATGACCGCCGCGGTGGGCGCTTCAGCGATGGCATCCGACATCCAGCCGTGCAGCGGGAAGACCGGCACCTTGACGGCGAAGGCGAAGAGGAAGGCGAGAGAGGCGAGCCAGAGGGCGGTGGAGTTGCCGGAGATGCCGTGCGCGGCGGCGAGGATCTGCAGCTGCGGTAGGTCGAAGGTGCCGGTCTGCGCGTAGAGCCAGAGGATGCCGACCAGGAGGATGGCGGAGGGGATGAACGCGTAGAGGAAGTACTTGATGGCGGCGCGGCGGCGGTTCTCGGTGCGTCCGAAGGTGGCGATGAGGATGGTCATCGGGACGAGCGAGAGCTCCCAGAAGGCGTAGTAGAGGAAGAGATCGAGCGAGACGAAGACGCCGATCATGGCGACCTGCTGGAGCAGG
This sequence comes from uncultured Acidobacteriaceae bacterium, assembly GCA_963719405.1. Lineage (GTDB taxonomy): Bacteria > Acidobacteriota > Terriglobia > Terriglobales > Acidobacteriaceae > Edaphobacter. The sequence continues at coordinate 856,131 of OY970381.1, read as the reverse complement.
AAGAGGACGTAGAAGGTCTTGCGACGGGTGTCGATGGCGTTCCAGCTGGCAAGGACGCCGAGCGGGGCGAGGAAGCCTGTGAGGACGACGAGCCACATGGAGAGGCCGTCGACGCCGAGGTGAAAGTGAATGGAGGGAGAGGTGATCCAGGAGAGATTTTGCTCGAACTGGAAGGTGTGCGGATTCGCCGCTGCGGCAGCGTAGTTGAAGTGGGACGGGAGATGAAGGGTGAGGAGGAAGGTGAGGGTGGTGACAGCCAGGGCTCCCCACTGCATGATGCGGCCGCGATCGGGAAGGAGCGCGAGGAGGATGGTTCCCGCGAGCGGGATGAGCAGTGTGATGGAGAGGATGGAGTGTTCTAGGTTCATGGGTTTATCTGTTTGGGTGCGACAAGCAGGAGCAAGAGCGAGACCGGGGTTCTTCGACTGGGCGGCTGCGCCGCTACGTCCAGGATGACGATGTTGCAGGTTAGTGGAGCCATATGGTTCGGCCGAAGATCATGACGGCGAGGACGGCGGCGGCGCCGAGCGCAAGCCAGCCGGCGTAGGAGCGGATGTTTCCGGACTGAATGCGACGGGAGAGATCGCCGAGGCCGCGGGTAGCCGCGGCTCCGGTGGCGGGGCCGCCGGAGACGATGATGCGGTCGACGAGGCCGTACAGGAGCAGGCGTGTGAAGGCGAGGATCGGGGTGACGATGAAGTTGTGGTACAGCTCGTCGACGTAGAACTTGTTCTCGACGAGGTTGTAGAGGGCTGGGGCGCGGCGAGCCAGGGCGGCGGCGGTGCCGGGTTTGCGGTAGTAGAAGAGGTAAGCGACAGCCAGGCCGAGCAGGGCAACGAGGACCGAGACGGCGGCGAGGGTGAGTTCGAGGCCATGGGGAGCGGCGTCTGCATTGACGGCCGAGGCTCCGTGGAGGGCGGCTGTGGAGGCGAAGACGGGCTCGAGGAAGTGCTCGAAGTGGTTAGATCCGCCGAGGGCTGCGGGGATGCCGACCCAGCCGCCGACGACGGAGAGGATGGCCAGGATGACGAGGGGGGCGAGCATGATCCAGGGGGACTCGTGGACGCCGGCTCGTGTTACCTCATGCTCCGGTTCGCGAGGAGATGTCAAAGTCGAGCTTGTGTCATGACGGGAGTGAACAGCCGCTGCGTCTGCATCGTCAGCGTAGACACGGATGTGATGGGTCTGATGTCCAATCTGCGCGTTGTCGAACCGCTCGGCTCCGAAGAAGGTCTTGAACCAGAGGCGGAACATGTAGAAGGACGTGAGGCCGGCGGTGACGAGGCCGACGAGCCAGAGGAGCTTGCCGAGGGGGTTGGGGCTGGCAAAGGTCTGGTAGAGGATCTCGTCCTTGGAGAAGAAGCCTGCGAGCGGAGGGATGCCGGCGATGGCGACGACGCCCATGGTCATGGTCCAGAAGGTGACCGGGATGCGCTTGCGGAGGCCGCCCATGACGCGCATGTCCTGTTCGCCGGAGAGCGCGTGGATGACGGAGCCGGCGGCGAGGAAGAGGAGCGCTTTGAAGAAGGCGTGGGTGAGGAGGTGGAAGATGGCGGCTGAGTAGGCGGCGACTCCGCAGGCGAGGAACATGTAGCCGAGCTGGGAGACGGTGGAGTAGGCGAGGACGCGCTTGATGTCGTGCTGGACGACACCGATCAAGGCGGCGACGATGGCGGTGAGCGCGCCGATGATGGCGACGACACCGAGGGCGTAGGGGGATCGGTCGAAGAGGACATGGGCGCGGGCGACCATGTAGATGCCTGCCGTTACCATGGTTGCCGCATGGATGAGGGCGGAGACCGGGGTGGGGCCTTCCATGGCGTCGGGGAGCCAGACGTAGAGGGGAATCTGGGCGGACTTGCCGGTGGCTCCGAGGACGAGGAGGAGGGCGATGGCGGTGAGAAAGCCACCCTGCCACTCGGGGTGTGAGGCTATGGCGGAGAAGACGTCGGTGAAGTTGAGCGAGCCGAAGCGGGAGATCATCAGAAACATGGCGAGGAGGAAGCCGAAGTCGCCGATGCGGTTGACGATGAAGGCTTTTTTACCGGCGTTGGCGGCGGAGTCTCGTTTGAAGTAGAAGCCGATGAGCAGGTAGGAGGCGAGGCCGACGCCCTCCCAGCCGACGAAGAGGAGGAGGAAGCTGGAGCTGAGGACCAGGACCAGCATGAAGAACATGAAGAGGTTGAGGTAGGCGAAGAAGCGCCAGTAGCCGTCCTCATGCGCCATGTAGCCGGCGGAGTAGAGATGGATGAGGAAGCCAACGCCGGTGACGACGGCGAGCATGATGAGGGTGAGGTGGTCGACGGTAAAGGCGAAGTTGACCTGAAAGCCGGAGATGGCGATCCATGGCCGGGAAGCGACGGAGAGGACCTCGGGGGCGCCGGGGGAGAGCATGGTCGACCAGAGCCAGGCGGTGAGGAGCGCGGGAACCGCCGTGAAGAGGAGGGCGATGCCGGTGACTGCGGGGCGCGCCAGCCTGCGGCCTATGGTGCCGTTGAGGAGGAAGCCGAGGAAGGGGAGGATGGGGATCCACCAGAGATAGGACGGGGGCATTAGCGGGTCTCGGCTCTTTGGGCTGTGATCGGTGTGTGGATCATGTGTGGGGCTCCGCCTAGAGTTTCATCAGGTTGATCTGGTCGACGTTGAGGGTCTGCCGTGTGCGGAAGATGGCGATGATGATGGCGAGGCCGACTGCGGCCTCTGCTGCGGCGACGACCATGACGAAGAAGACGAAGATCTGGCCCTGAACCTGGTGCCACATGTGGGCGAAGGCGACAAAGGTGAGGTTGACGGCGTTGAGCATGAGCTCGATGGACATGAAGACCGAGATGACGTTGCGCTTGATGAGGAAGGCGGCGACACCGGTGGAGAAGAGGATGGCGGCGAGGATGAGGTACCAGGCGATGGGGACAGCATTCATCATGGCGGCTACTGCTCCTTCCGGGCGAGCACGACGGCTCCGAGGATGGCAACGAGGATGAGGATGCTGGTGACCTCGAAGGGAAGGAGGAGTTTGGTGAAGAGGATGGTGGAGATCTCGGAGATGTTGGAGACGGCGCCGGTAAGGTATCCGCCGACGGCGGAGGAGCCGAGGGCGTGGCGCTCCGACAGGAAGACGAAGCTGAGGAGGCAGAAGATGGCTGCGGCTCCGGGGAAGCCGGCGATGTACGCGGCACGGCTGCCGTGGGTGCGCTCTTCTTCGCCTGCGTTGAGGAGCATGATGACGAAGACGAAGAGGACCATGATGGCGCCGGAGTAGACGATGACCTGTGCGGCGGCGAGGAACTCCGCGCCGAGCGACCAGTAGAGGACGGCGAGGGACATCATGACGACGACGAGCGAGAGGGCGCTGTTGATGGGGTGCCGCTGGAGCAGAAGGTTGACTGCACCGGCGACTGCGAGCGCGCCAAAGATGAGGAAGAGTGCCAGTTGCATGGAGGTCCGATGTGCCTTCTGTTCCTTAATCTGTCCGGTCCCATTGATTGTAAAGCAGGATATCGGGCGTGGGGCGTGGGTGGGGGATGCGGATTGGCGTTTCGGAGATGAAGAGCGGCGGCGTTGACTCCAGAGCTACGGATGTGATCGGAAGAACTGGGGATCGTTGCTTTGCGGGTGCGAGGAGGGCGTCCGGTGGAGCAGGTGATGGGAAGCTTGTCAGCTAACGTGCATCGTGGAAGGTTACTGTGCAGCTCCCATTCGGGGGTGGTGTGTCACCCTTAACCCGATGCCGTAGGCAGCGTGCTCTTCTCTCGGTCGAAACAGCTTTCGATGGAGGGGCGCTAGAGATGCAAAGCCGCCCCCGAAGAGACGGCCTTGTTCATGTCTACCGCTCCCGAAGTTCCTTTTCGACCCGCTCCATTGTGGACCGATCCCCTCTGACAAGGGCGTTCTGTGCTGCATGAGATACAGCCTCCAGAGCAGACCGGAGCTGGGTTTGATCCAAGGGCAGATCACTAAGTGCGTTCGCCGAGGCACACCTAGCAAGGTATTCGGAGGACGACAGAAGCCTCAAGAGAACTGCGAACTGGTCGTCATCTCCAAGGCGGAAGAGGGACTCCGCGAACCCGGCTTTCGCGTTGTCATCCTGTTCTGACATGGATGCACTCGCGACGTTGGTGATGTATTCCCTCCCATTTAGCAGAGCGATGGATCGAGCTGCATACGCCCGAACCATCGCGTCGTCGTCATGTAGCCGCTCGACGATCAGTGACAGCGAACCTTTGTCGCCGATTCGAGCCAGACTTTCGAGGGCTTCGATTCTAACGAGAGCAACGGGATCGGTCAGCAAGGGGTATAGCCAAGAGGCCCCGATGGACTCCTCCTCGTGAAGAGCACCAAGGCACTCGACCGCAGAGTAACGGACGAAGCTACTCCGGTCTGAGAGCAAGGTAATCACTTGTTGTTCGACCTCGCGCAGGCTTTCGTCGCGCACAACTTCTAACGCTGCTGCTCTTACTCTGGGGCTACGGTCGGCAAGATAGCGGCTAAGTGTTTCTGCAAGTCGGCCCTTGTCTTCGACCGGAAGAGAGGAGACTGCTCGGATGCGGGTCACCACATTCGCCCGGGTTGCTTGTCCTTCATCAGCTTTGTGGCGCATATAAGCTCCTAGCTTGGCTCTCCATGTTTGTCTTTCGGGGGCGGAGGAGGCGGAGGGGGGGCAGGTCTTGAGGAAGGGGACCAGTCCCATCCCGCCCCGATTGGGATTGTTGTTGTTGTTGTTTCCCGCATTGTTGTTGTTACCTCCTCTACCGCCGTTACCTCCGTTGTTGCCGCCACCTCTCTTTTGCTGATTACGTTGCCTTCTACCTTTCAGCGTAGCGATGGCTTTCTGCTTGAGAGCAGAGGGAGCGTTCGGGTCTCTTGTGATGGCCTCAAGCTCCTCATCGGTATAGTCGTCGAACTGGGTATGCTTAACGTTTCGGTTTCCACCTTTCGACATCATGAGCAGATACCGTCGCTCAGCCGGATCATTCCCTGCTTGTGCAGGAGACAGAACGAAGCCCCCGATGGCTACGACCGGCGCTGCAAGCGCGGATATAGTGAACTCCGCCCCAGTTGCTGCTGCGGCTCCTAGATACGCGATTCCAGCATCTACTTCCGCCATCGTTGGTAGTACATCGCAGCAAGTTTCGTGTCCATCGGGATCAGCCATGCTGAGAGGATTGTTCTTTACATAGCCGTACAGGTTGAGGCTTTGCGGATCTCCAATGTCGGCGTATGGAATAGGGACCGGCTCCGCATTCCAGTCGGGACTCATCCACCGTCCCATATTCGATCCGTAGTATCTAGCCCCGAAGTAGTCGAGTCCTGATTCAGTATCTCTTTCTTTGCCGGTGAAGAGGGATGCTCAAGTCGTAGGGCTGGGTGTGGCTGTCGTACGCATGCCGGCTTAGCTGCGGAGGGCGAGGACGAGGCTGGTCACGACGATGTTGGCCATGGCGACGGGGAGGAGGAACTTCCAGCCGAAGCTCATGAGCTGGTCGTAGCGGAAGCGGGGGACGGTGGCGCGGATCCAGATGTAGAGAAAGATGAAGAAGAAGACCTTTGCGACGAACCAGAAGATGGGGAGTATGGCCTGAAAGATGGCGGGTCCGAAGGCGGGAATGAGATGTCCGAAGGGGCTGGAGGCGCCGCCGAAGAAGAGCAGGGAGGCGACGCAGGAGACGGTGATCATGTTGGCGTACTCGGCCATGAAGAACATGGCGAATTTCATGGAGGAGTACTCCGTGTGGTAGCCGGCGGTGAGTTCGGACTCGGCTTCGGGGAGGTCGAAGGGAGCGCGGTTGGTTTCGGCGTAGGCGGACAGCAGATAGATGAAGAAGGCGACGATCTGCAGGCCACCGAAGACGTTCCAGGAGAGGAGGCCGTGAGCGGACTGGGAGCCGACGATGTCGCGGAGGCGGAGGGAGCCGGCGCGGAGGACGACGCCGACGAGCGAGAGGCCGAGGGCGAGCTCGTAGGAGATCATCTGCGAGGTGGCGCGGAGCGAGCCGAGCAGGGCGTACTTGTTGTTGGACGACCAGCCGGAGAGGGCGATGCCGTAGACGCCGATGGAGGTGATTCCGAGGATGACGAGGAGGCCGATGTTGATGTCGGAGATGTCGAAGAGGTCTACGCCTTTTACCTGGAAGATGGGGCCGAAGGGGACGACGGCGATGGAGATGAGGGCGCAGGAGAGCGCGATGATGGGGGCGGCGATGAAGAGGGGGCGCTCGGCGAGGATGGGCGTGAGGTCTTCCTTGAGGAAGAGCTTGATGCCGTCGGCGAGGGGCTGCAGGAGGCCGAAGGGGCCGGTGCGCGAGGGTCCCCAGCGGTTCTGCATGCGGCCGAGGAGCTTGCGCTCGAGCAGAACGGTGTAGGCGACGCAGGTGAGGGTGATGACGAGGACGACGACGATCTTGAGGATCGTGATGAGGAGGAAGGTGAGGAATGGGGTTTGTTGGGGCATTCGGCTTTTGTGTGGAACTCCTCTTACGTCGCGTGTCGGCCTGAGGGCTTGGTGGAGTGCTTAGGATAACCGAGTTGGCCGAGGATGTAGAACAGTGCGCAGTTGAGGATCAGCCCGAGAGCTATCTGCAGCAGATCACTCGAGAAGATGCCCGATGGCATCCTGATGGGCAGAAGCTGCCAGGGCGCTGTCATGACGATCAGGGGGATGAAGCCAAACCCGAACTCGTCGCGACCGATGAGTGCGAAGGCGAGAGCTGCGGCTACCAGAAGCAGGTAGGAGCCGATGACCCAAAGGAGCCTCCGCCGGACCCTGCTTCGGCTCAGGATGACGATCAGCAGGATCTCGGCGACGAGGACTACCGGGAACCGGAAGAAGAGCTGGAACAGGGCGTCCGCCATCTCAATCGGCGGCGGTCTGGTCGAGCTCGGATGCCTGGCGGCTTTGGAACTGCTGGATGTCGTTGAGCATTCCCGAGTAGCGACCGAGTGTGCCGGAGGTGAAGAGGTTGTCGTTGGCGGGGAGGACCAGATCGCGGCGTGCGGGCTGGATCTGGACGAGCTCGGAGGAGGGGGCCGGGGCGAGGTGCTGATCGTTGTTGGAAAGCAGCTGGAGCCGGAGGAGGTTGCCGTAGCCGGGGACGAGGCGCTGGATCTCGTCGAGCATGGCGGACGGATCGAACGGGCTGAGGCGCGGCTCGAGGTTGTTGGCGGTGAGCCAGATGGCGTGACGGTCGGCTTCGCCGGTCTGCGCGCCGCGGGTCTGTCCCATGTCGGCGCGGAGGCCGCGGCCGAAGGGAACGAGCGCGCGGACGTTTGCGCCCATCTTGTCCGCAATGCGAACGACGATCTCGAAGTCGGTACGGACACCTGCGCGATCACCGGCCTTGTTGACCTTTTGGAGGTCGCCGTAGGAGTTGGTGACAGAGCCGGACTTCTCGTAAAGGTTGGCTGCGGGAAGGATGACGTCGGCGAGCGCTGCGGTCTCGGTGAGGAACATCTCCTGCACGACGACAAAGGTGTCTTTGAGCGCGGCCGGGTCGACGCCGAAGCGGGAGATGGGATTGGAGCCGACGACGTAGAGCGCGGAGAGCTTTCCGGCGGCGGCGGCGTCGAAGATCTGGAGTAGATCGAGACCGGGCTCGAGGAGATTTGGCGCACTGCCGGCGGCGTTGTACTCGGAGAGTGGGCCGGGGTTGGAGACGGGGACGTAGCCGGGCAGGAGGTCAGGAAGGAGGCCCATGTCGGCCGCTCCGCGGGAGTTGACGTAGTCGGAGAGCAGGGCGAACTTCGCGTTCGGGAGAGTGAGGCCGAAGTCGATGAGACGCTTGAGGTCGCCGCCGCGGAGCTCGGAGCCGATGAGGATGAGGAGCTGATCTTCGGCGCGGATCGCGTCCCGGAAGGTGGCGAGGGAGTTGGCGTCGGTGCCGGGCTGCGTGAGGCTGTCGGCAGCGGCGTCGTCTCCGCCGAGGAAGCTGGCGAGCGCGCTGTAGCCGAAGGGAGCGACGTGGAGGAAGGCCTTGGCCTGACGTCGAAGCTTGATCTCTTCGGAGTTGGCGACGTAGAGGCGGGCGCGGTTGAGGCGGACGTCGGAGCGGAGGTTCCAGGCGGTGAGCGGGTTCTGGTTGGTGGGATCACCGCCGATGAGGAGAATCGCGGGGGCGGTCTGGGTGTCGCGCTGGGAGGCGGTGCGATCCTGGCCACCGTTCGGGTGTCCGGCAAGAGCGGCGGTAAAGGTGGCGTAGTCGGCTGTGCGGTGGTGGTCGATGTTGTTGGTGCCGAGGACGGTGCGGGCGAACTTCTGGAGGAGGTAGGCCTCTTCGTTGGTAAGGCGGTTGGAGCCGATGACACCGATCGAAGATCCCCCGCGCGTGTCACGGAGCTCGCGGAACTTCTGGCCGACGAGGTCGAGCGCGGCCTCCCAGCTGACGGGCTTGTGGGTGCCGTCGGGCTGGCGCACGAGGGGTGTGGTGATGCGGTCTTCGTTGTTGGCGAAGTCGAATGCGTAACGGCCCTTATTACAGAGGAAGTCTCCGTTGATACCGGACTTGTCGCGGTTGTCTCCGCGAACGATCTCGGAGCCGTCGGCGACGGTGCGGACGCCGAGCGTGGTCTTGCAGCCATCGCCGCAATGGGTGCAGATGGTGGCGACGTGGTTCATCTCCCAGGGGCGGGTCTTGTAGCGGTAGGTTCCGGAGGTGAGGGCGCCGACGGGGCAGGCGTCGATGCACATGCCGCACTGCTCGCAATCGACGTGCGCGAGGGCGTCGGGGCTCTCTGAGGGCGGGACGTTGGGTGCGATGACGGAGGCGGAGCCGCGGTTCTGGATGCCGAGCGCGAAGACGTCCATGCCTTCGCCGCACATCCTGACGCACCGATAGCACAGGATGCATCTAGGCCGGTCGAAGTAGACGACGGGCGACCACTTCTGCTCTTCGCGGTGATTTTTGGGCTCGGCGTAGAAGCTGTCGGCGGCGCCGTATTTGAAGGTCATGTCCTGCAGCTCGCACTCGCCGCCGGCGTCGCAGACGGGGCAGTCGAGGGGATGGTTGCCGAGCAGGAGCTGAAGTGTGGCTTTGCGGGCCTGTGCGATGTCGGGGGTCTCGGTGAAGATGACCATGCCTTCGGCGACCGGGGTGGTGCAGGCGGTCTGGAGCTTGGGCATCTTTTCGATGCGGACGACGCACATGCGGCAGGCGGCCTGGAGGGAGAGGCCGGGGTAGTAGCAGAAGGCGGGGATCTCGATGCCGGCGGACTTGCAGGCTTCGATGAGCAGGGTGCCCGCGGGTGCGGTGATCTTGTTGCCGTCTACGGTAAAGGTTACGTCTGGCATTTCGGGAAATCCTCTAAGCGTTTGCCTGGTCTTGAACGTAGCTCACGGAGTCATGCAGCATCGTCAGGAAGAGTGGTCTGTATTTCAGGATCGTCGCTGGAGAGACATGCGGGATAAGATAGCGATACCTGTTATGAGCTGATTCTTCGTTCTTCATGGGCTCGCAAGTTGGCTCTATGCCGTGTTCTTCAAACAACCTTCGCAATGAATCGTCTGTGGTGTAGAAGGCTAAGCCGTCCTGCAACAAGCTGATCGCATTCTTGAACTGCTTCGTGCCGGTCTCGATGACTACATATCCAGCGTCAACTCTTACGACGGTGATGGGGTCTTTCAGAATGCTGGATAGATTCTGAAATGTACGCGCAATCTCTACGCGTTCTTCGATTGTCGGCGTGTGATCAAGAAGAGTGATCGGAAAGTGTTCCATCCTAATGTCCAGCTCCGACGAGGTCCTGCACGGTGATGAGCGGGGTTCCGGCGCGGTGGCCTTCGATGTAGTCTTCGAACTCCTTGCGGAACTTCTTGACGAAGGCGAGTGTGGGCATGGCGGCGGCGTCGCCTAGCGGGCAGAAGGTTCGGCCCATCATGTTTTCGGCGAGGTACTGGACGTTGTCGACGTCCTTCTTTGCTCCGCCACCGTCGTAGACGCGTTGCAGCGTCTTTTTGATCCAATCGGTGCCTTCGCGGCAGGGGATGCACCAGCCGCAGCTCTCGTGCTGGTAGAACTTGATGACGCGGAGGGCGAACTCGACGATGGAGACGGTCTCGTCGAGGACAACGATGCCACCGGAGCCGAGCATGGTGCCCGCCTTGCCCATCTGGTCGAAGTCGAGGCCGACGTCGATCTCATCGGCCTTTAGAACGGGACAGGAGGAGCCACCGGGGACGACGGCTTTGAGCTGTTTGCCATCCTTGATGCCGCCTGCGACGTCGTAGATGGCCTTCCGGAGGGAGTAGCCCATGGGGAGCTCGTAGATGCCGGGCCGCTCGACGTGGCCGGAGATGCCGAAGAGCCGGGTGCCGCCGTTGCGCTCTGAGCCGAGCTTGGCGTACGCTTCGCCGCCCATCAGAAGGATGTGGGGGGCGGCCGCGATGGTTTCGGCGTTATTGATGACGGTGGGGCCCCCGTAGAGGCCGACGACGGCGGGAAAGGGCGGCTTGATGCGGGGGACGCCCCGCTTGCCTTCGAGCGACTCCATGAGCGCGGACTCTTCGCCGACCTCGTACGCGCCGGCGCCGGTCTGGGTGACGATGTCGAAGTCCACGCCCTCCCTGCCGAAGATGTTCTTGCCGAGGAAGCCCTTGGCGTAGGCGTCAGCGACGGCTTTTTCGACGATCTTTAGGAGATAGCGGTACTCTCCGCGGAGATAGATGAAGCCCATCTTTGCGCCGATCGCGAGACCGGCGATCATGGTGCCTTCGATGACGGCGTGTGGATCATGGAGGAAGATGACGTGGTCCTTGCAGGTGCCGGGCTCGCTCTCGTCTCCGTTGACGAGGACGTATTTCGGTTTCTCCGACGTTTTTGGGACAAACGACCACTTCATGCCTGTGGGGAAGCCGGCGCCGCCGCGGCCGCGCAGGCCCGAGGCCTTCATGGTGTTGATGATCCACTCGGGACCCTGCTCAAGGGCGGACTGAACTGCCTTGTAGCCATCAAGCTCGATGTACTTGTCTATATCGGTAGCGCCCTGTCCGAAGCGGCGGGACAGAACGCGGACTTCGTCAGGGTGGGAGACTAGGGTTGGCATCCGGAAGGGCCTCAGTGCAAGTATACAAAAGCAATGGCCGGGTTCCCGGGCCTCCGGAATAAGCGTGGCGATGCGCTGAAAACGGGACACCACGCTTGCGCAGCGCGCCCAACCGGGACCTGCCGCGGCTTGCTTCTGCCTGCTCCTGGCGGAGCTCTCTAGTTGCTGGACTGGCTTTGTCCGGAGGTCTTCTTTATCTGGGCCATGATGGCCTCGATCTCGGCCTTGTGCTGCACCACGAAAGTCATATTGGCAGGGTTGACGTGGGCCTCGGCTGCCATCTTCGCGGGATCGACGCCGTTCTGCTTAGCCGTCTCTGCGGCGAATGAGGCCTGGAACAGGGTGATACCGAAGAGGATGAACTCGCGCGCAGTGAAGTTATGCTTTGCGAGCACGGCGACGACTGCCGGGTGGGAGGAGATACGGTGCTCCGCCGCGGCGAGACTTTCGTTGCTCTCGCTATCAGAGTCCTTGGCTTCCTCCGGATGAGCCTTGGCGTAGGCGGCGAGATCGGTGAATGTCTGCGTGTACTGTGTCACCTTGTCCATGGTCAAGGTGTAGTGCTGCATCGCTTCGAGATCCTTGTCGCCGTCGTCTTTCGGCGACTGAGCGGAGGACAGGGGCGTGAGAGCGAGTGAGAGGGCACAGCAGATCGCGAGACGAAGCACAGACAAACGCATGACGGACCAACCTCGAGGGTGGAATAAGGAAGCGCTGGAGTGGGGGAAGCGCGATCAGTAAACCACAGACCTGCGAATGTCCGCCAGAGAAATAGCGGGGCTGCTGGTACCGCTCGCCTGGTACCTCTCTCCTCGTACCTCTGAGTTCCGGGCGCGACTACTTGATGTCGGTGCCCTGGCCCCTGCGGTACTGCTCGAGGATGTCGTCAACCTTGATGGGAGTGAGGTTGTCGTGGAAGTCGTAGTTGACCTGCATGGCGGGTGCCCAGCAGCAGGCGCCGATGCACTCGACCTCTTCGAGCGAGAACAGGCCGTCGGCGGTGACCTGTTTGTGACCGATGCCGAGCTTTGCCTTGCAGTGGTCGAGAACCTCGTATCCGCCGCGCAGCATGCAGGAGATGTTGGTGCAGACCTGGACGTTGTACTTCCCGGCAGGCTCGGTGCGCAGCATGGAGTAGTAGCTGAGGACGTTGCGGACGTCGAGCTCAAAGATGCCGATGCGTTCGGCGATCTCGTGTACGACGGCGTCGGAGACATAGCCGACCTCATCCTGCGCGTAGAGCAGCATGGGGACGAGGGCGGAGCGCTTGAGTGGGTAGATGGTGACGAGGTGGTCGAAGCGGGCGGCCAGCTCTGGAGAGAAGATCGTGTTGGCGACTGTGCTCATGCGTTCGGGTCCTGTGGTGGCACGGTGAAGCAGGTTCTTCCGTTTGTGCGCGGAATGACGACCAAGGGGCGATGGATCTAGGACATCATCTCGCGGGCGAGGCGTTCGGCGGCGAGGTCCATCTCTTCGTTGCTCTCGCCTAGTGTAACGGTTCCGTTTTCTTCGAGCGAGAAGTTGGTGAGGATGTCCTTGCTGTCAGAGAGGGTGGTATGGGTGAAGCGGAGCCAGCGGGTGTCGACGCGAAGGATGATCTCCTGGGGGCCGACCTCGACGACGGCGTGATGCCTGGAGTTGAGGCCATGTGCCCCGGTGTAGGAGCGGAGGAGGGAGGCCCAGGAGGTCCAGAGTTCCGTGTGCAGATTGGGGTTGATCGTCGGTCTCCGAATGCGCCGGCGGGGCGGAGGTGGTTCCGTTCGCCCGGTCCGCATGACAGGTAGAGGGAGGTGCCCGGAGCTTTGTTAGCGGTCGATCTCTCCGAGGACGATGTCGATGCTCCCGATGACGGCGACAACATCGGCAAGCTGGCGGCCTTTGCACATGGTTTCCAGGGCCTGGAGGGTTGCGAACGACGGGTTGCGCATGTGGACGCGGTAGGGCTTGGCGGTGCCGTCGGAGACGACGTAGTAGCCCATCTCTCCGCGCGGACTTTCGACCGCCTGGAAGACCTCTCCGGCGGGTACGCCGAAGCCTTCGGTGACGATTTTGAAGTGATGGATGAGCGATTCCATCTCGGTCTTCATCTTTTCGCGATCGGGAAGGATGATCTTTGGGGCATCGGCGACGATGCGTCCTTCGGGGAGACCGTCGAGCGCCTGCTGACAGATCTTGATCGACTCGCGCATCTCTTCCATGCGGACGGTGTATCGGGCCCAGACGTCGCCGCGATTGGAGACGGGCACCTTGAACTGGAACTTCTCGTACGAGGTGTAGGGCATATCGCGGCGGAGGTCCCAATCGACGCCGGATGCGCGCAGGGGAGGGCCGGTGACGCCGAGCGCAATGGCGTCGGCGGCGGAGAGGTGTCCTACGTCCTTAAGGCGGCCCATCCAGATGGGATTGCCGGTGAGCATGTTTTCGTACTGGTCGATGCGCGCGGGCATCTTGTGGAGGAAGTCCTGGACCTGCTTGAAGAAGTCGAGGGGTGGCTCGAGGGCGACGCCGCCAATGCGGAAGTAGGAGCTCATCATCCGCTGGCCGGAGACGTTTTCGTAGATGCGGGAGATGTCTTCGCGCTCGCGCCAGCAGTAGAGAAACATGGTGAGGGCGCCGACATCGAGGGCGTGCGTCCCGAGCCAGACCAGGTGGGACGAGATGCGGGTGAGCTCGTTGAGGAGGACGCGAAGCCATTGGGCGCGGTCGGGGATTTCGAGGCCGAGGAGCTTTTCAACCGCGAGGCAGTAGCAGAGGTTATTGGTCATCGGCGACAGGTAGTCGATGCGATCTGTCAGGGGGACGACCTGCTGGTAGAACTTGGCCTCGCAGGTCTTCTCGATGCCGGTGTGGAGGTAGCCGATGTCGGGGGCGCAGGAGACGACGGTCTCACCGTCAATCTCGAGGACCAGCCGGAGCACACCGTGGGTGCTGGGGTGCTGCGGGCCCATGTTGAGGACCATGGTCTGGTCCGACGTGGGATCGGAGCCGTGGTGTTGGCGCTGTGAGTCTGCGAGGACGTCTTCGACGTCGGGAATGAGCATGTCGTCGATATTGGGCGGGGCGGCGAGAGGCGACATCAGCGGTACCCCTCCACGGGGTAGTCCTTGCGTAGGGGGTGACCTTCCCAGTCGAGCGGCATCATGATGCGGGTGAGCTTGGGATGTCCACCGAAGTGAACTCCAAAGAGGTCGAAGACCTCGCGCTCATAGAAGTTGGCGGATGGCCAAACGGGGATGATGGACTCGATGGCGAGATCATCACCCTGGAGGCGGACGATGAGGCGGACACGCGCCTTCAGGCTGTGCGACAGGATGTGATAGGTGATCTGCATCCGCGGCTCGGAGGGATACCAGTCGACGGCCGTCACATCTTCAAGGAAGTTATAGCCGGCCTGCTGGACGGCCTGGCAGGCCGCAATGATGTTCTCTCGCGCAACGGTGAGCGTGAGCTCGTTGCGATCAAACGTTGCATCGGTTGCGAGACCGGACAGGGCCTCAACGGCGGGGTTCCCGGGGTGAGCTTCGCGGACGGCGTCAAGGCCGCGCAGTGCGCTCGAAGGATCGTACATTTTAGAGATCTCCCCTGTCGTTTGCCCACTCGAGGATGCCCTTTTTCCAGACGTAGAAGAGACCTACGGCGACGAAGCCGAGGTATACCAGCATCTCCCAGAAGCCGAAGAGGCGGGATCCTGTGATGGCCGGGAGGCGTCGAAAGATGACGGCCCAGGGAAGCATGAAGACGGCCTCGACATCGAACAGGATGAAGAGCATGGCGACCATATAGAAGCGCACGGAGAAGCGTCCGCGGGCATCGCCTACGGGGTCCATACCGCACTCGTAGGCGCCGGCCTTGGTGCGGGAGTTTTTATGTTTGCCGATAAAGAACGAGGCGCCGACCATGCCGCCCGCAACTGCGAGAGCGACCAGGACCTGCAGCACGAGAGGGATGTAGTTCCAGATGTACGGGTACGTTTGCATCGCCAGTTTTGAGACTAAGAGTGGGTGTGGCAAGTGTCAAGAAGCGCGGGGCAGCCGTTTGCGCGTCGTCCAGATGTCAGAGGAGGGTTTTGTACCAGGCGATGATCTCCGGGCCGACCAGGGCGGAGAGGAGGCCACCAGCACCCAGGAAGCTTCCGAACGGGAGCCTTGTGAGGGCGTTGCCACGTCGCCGGGCGAGAAGGGAAACGGCATACCCGGTGGCGAGGAGGACGCCGAGGAAGAGTGCCAGGATCGCGGGCCAGAAGCCCAGAAAGGCGGCGATCATGGCGAGGAGCTTGACGTCACCAAGCCCCATCCCTTCGCGTCGGCGCAGTGTGCGGTAGAGCCAGCGAATGAGGAGGAGGACGGCAGCGGCGGCAACGATCGAGAGGAGCCAGCGTCCAAGGAGCGCTTCAGGACCGGTAAGGAGGAGGTTGCCACGCTCTATGGTGGCCCCCGGGCTGGTGAGGGGGTTGCGGCGATGGAGATGCACATCTTCAGCGGGACCAACGAAGACGGCCTGCGCGGCTGTGAGGAGGAAAGAGAGGAGGATGCCGGTGAAGGTGAGGGCGTCGGGAAGCGTCTGCGTCTGCCAGTCGATCACGATAAGGGCGATGAGGAGCAGGCCAAGCACGGCGAGGGAGGATGCCTCAATGATGCCGCCGGGGATGGAGGGTGGAAGGCCGAAGTCGATGTTGCGGGCAAAGTCCAGGAAGAGCTTCAGGCGTGCGGCCACGGCCACAAACCAGAGTGCAGCCGCCAGTTCGACCAGAGGGTAACTCCAGGGGATCGGCTGTTTGCAGCTCCGGCAACGGGCGCGCAGAAGGATCCAGCTGAGGAGAGGGATGTTGTCGTACCAGTGAATCGGGCTTGAGCATCCCGGGCAGTGAGAGCCGGGCGTGACGATGCTCTGGGACCTTGGAAGGCGGGAGATAAGGACATTGACGAAGCTGCCGAAGAGGAGACCGAGCAGGAGTGCCGGGAGGGCGACGGCTAACGGCGACGGCATGGTGCCAGTATAGGTGGTGCCGGAGGTCTGTTACGGGCTGGGCGTCTCCGGGCGAAGTCGCTTTCACGTCATGGAGGGGAGGTGGCCGGGTTAGAAGTCCACGTGCATTCGAACGGACTCGATGAGGATTGGGCCGCGGTCCTGGTTGTAGCCGGGGTGTTCCACGAACTGGGCGTCGAGCGCGTAGTAGATGCCGCGCCAGCTGTGCAGCGTGTAGTAGCTCTCCAGGATGTCCTCGCGCGCATAGTGGAGGCGGCCATCACCGATGAGGAAGCCCAGGCCGCCGAGCGCAAGGTAGTTCTGATGGTCGCGCTTGATGGCATTTGAGACCAAGGCGACGCCGAGCTTGTCGTTGGGACGTCCCCACCGGCTGCCGGCGAGGTCTGCGCCGAGCTCAAAGGTTTGATCGACCTCGGTGTAGGCGAAGGACTCGTGCTGACCCTCGTTCCAACCGAATCGGCCGAAGATGTGGGAACCGGGGCTGAGCTCCTGCTCGAAGTTGGCTGCGAAGCCGTACTTTACGGTGGTTTGGGGCGGGTGCGCGGTAATGATCGGCGACGGGGTGATGCCACGGAGGTAGTTGGCGTTAGCCGTTCGGTAGACGCCCATATCTGCGTGGTTGACGTAGCTGAGCAGCCGGACGGTGCCTTTGCGATCGGGGGGCAACAGAGCGCCGAAGAGGTGGCGGCGGAGTTCGAACTCGAAGTTCTGTCCGCTCGCGCGGCGAAGATTCCAGTCAAGGTTTACGCCGTTGGCCACGGTGGGCATGAGAGCGAGTGCGTACCGGGCTGACCAGCCGCGGTCGATATACTCCGTGACGGCGGCGAAGGTGTACCCGCGAGTATCGGCCGCGTAGTCCCAAGCACCGTTGTTGTCGGTGGTCCAGTTCATGAACTGGAGGTGGCTGTCGGAGCCGCTGCCGTTGAGGTCGAGGAAGTCGGGGAGGCTCATCTTGCCGATGTGGATTTCGAGGCGTCGCTCCGGCGCCTCGGTTGCGAGGGAGAACTGGGTGCGGTCGGTCTCGACGAGCTTTCGGGAGAGGCCGATGGTCTGATGAAGCTGCACACGTGCGATGTACGGTTTGGAGCCGAGGGTCGGATTACGGACCACGTCGAGGTTGGTGAATCCGGCGAGCCCGAGGGCCTGGGATATCCCGCGCCCACCGGATGCTTCAACGTCGAGGATCAGGTCGGTACTGGATCGGGGCGACCTTCGGATCTGAGCGCCCAGGTAAAGGGTCCCGAGAAGCGAGGTCTTGTACTCTCCGCGGCTGAGGGTGGAGTTGAGGCCTTCGTACGGAGAGTGGAAGGGGGCGTGTGCCTGGAAGATGATGTTTGCCTGGCCGGAGATCAGGTAACGGGAGGCAGACGGATGCGGAAAGGTGGTGGGTGCGGCAGCGGAGACAGCGGGAGCGTCCTTCAGGGGGGAGTTGTTGGTTTGCGGGAGGGGGTCGGGGGGGCCGGGATGCTGAGCAAGCAGCATGGGCAGAGGAAGGGCAGCCAGGCAGGCGGCAAGTGAGGCAAGGATGACGCGGCGGAGTTTGCACATGGGACGCGCTCTTTTCGCGGGCTGAGATCACCGTGATGGGATGATGGGCGCGCGTCGTGTTGGGCGAGGAGTACCGTCTCGCCGGCAGGTGTAGTATACCCCAGTAGGGTATTGGAAGAGGACGCATGGACGAGATCTCTCGCGGCAGGACGAAGCTGCTGAACCGGGTGAAGCGAATGCGCGGGCAGATTGACGCTCTGGACCGTGCGCTGCAGGAGAACCGCGACTGTCACGAGGTGTTGATGCTGCTCGCCGCGGTTCGGGGCGGGATCAACAGCCTGATGGGAGAGGTGTTGGAGGACCACATTCGATTGCACCTGCTGGAGGGTGGCCGGGCCTCGCTGACGCCTGATCTGGGCGAGGAGTTGATCGACCTTGTGCGGGCCTATTTGAAGTAGGACAGAGGCGTGTTAAAGGCTGATGACAGGAGAGATATGGCCTGGCTTGACGCCGAATGGACGACCGGTTTATCGTCTTCTTACACGGGAAAGGAGGATGGTCCAGCCTATGAAATCTGACTGTAACAGTTGCACAAACGTACGTGAGGTGACTGAGGCTTAGGGCATTTTGCTCTAGACCTGGTGGTTTCAAACAGCAGTTTCTCCACCGAGGCCCATCCAAAGAGAGGATGCCCTCAGGTCAATCTCAACAGATCACCGCCAGACGGCTCGCTGCTCTATAGAGAGCGCGGGCCGTTTGCGTTTTGCGTGAGGGTTTAGAGCGGAGGCGTAAACGTATGACTCCATTGGTGATTGCCGGCAAGGCTTTCCAGTCGCGGCTGATCGTTGGGACGGGCAAGTACAAGGACGGGGCCGAGACGCGGGACGCGATCGAAGCTTCGGGCGCCGAGATGGTGACGGTTGCGGTAAGAAGGGTGAATCTGGACCGTTCCAGTGAGTCGCTGCTGGACTTCATCGACCCGCGGAGGTACTTCCTGCTGCCGAATACGGCGGGGTGCTATACGGCTGAGGAGGCGATTCGGGCGGCGCGTCTCGGGCGCGAGGTGGGGCTGTCGGACTGGGTGAAGATCGAGGTAATAGGGGATCAGGCGACGCTATACCCGGATGTGCAGGCGACGTTGGAGGCGACCCGGGTGCTGGTGAAAGAGGGCTTCACCGTTCTGCCGTATACGTCTGATGATGTTGTGTTTGCGAGACGGCTGATCGACGCGGGTGCGGCGGCGGTGATGCCTTTAGGTGCGCCGATCGGAACCGGGGTGGGTATCGCTAACCTGCACAACCTGCGTATGTTGCGGGAGCTGATCACGGAGGTGCCGCTGATTGTGGATGCGGGGCTGGGGACGGCTTCGGATGCGGCGATCGCGATGGAGATGGGGTTTGATGCGGTTCTGTTGAACACGGCGATTGCGGGGGCGCGAGATCCGATCCTGATGGCTGAGGCTATGCAGCACGGGGTGTTAGCTGGTCGGCAGGCGTACCTGGCGGGGCGTATGCCAAGGAAGCTTTACGCTTCGGCGAGCTCTCCGATGGAGGGGATTTCACGGTAGATCGCGTGGTGACGGTGTGGTTGCCGCGTGGGAGATCGTGGAGTTTTGCTGGTGCGGTTACGGTAGACTTCGCCCATGCGGGTGTTTGGGATCGACTGCGGGACGGAGTTCACCGGATATGGCGTAGTCGAGGTGGACGCACAGGCACGGATGCCGCGGCTGGTTCATGTTGCGGCGGGAACGATTCGCCTGAGCAAGAAGGAGAAGACGCCGATCCGGCTGCTGCAGGTGTATGCGGAGCTGACGGGGCTGATGGCGTTGCACTGCCCGGAGGTGGTAGCGATCGAGGAGGTGTTCTTCTCGGCGAATGCGAAGTCGGCGCTGAAGCTGGGGCAGGTGCGTGGGGTGGCGATGCTGGCGGCTGCGAGCTGTGGGTTGGCGGTTGCGGAGTATGCACCGTTGTCGGTGAAGAGCAGCGTTGTGGGGTATGGGCTGGCGCAGAAGGAGCAGGTGCAGTTTATGGTGACCCGGCTGCTGGAGCTTGATTGTGCCCCGGATTCGGCAGATGCGGCGGATGCGCTGGCGGTGGCGATCTGCCATATCCATACAGCGCAGACGATGATCGCCCAGGGCGGTCGATGAGGATGGGTGTGCTTCGATGTTTGGTCCCGGGTGTTCTTCCTCATGAGCACGGCGGCCGGATTTGCCCAGGGGGCTGGTGCGGGTGGTGGGGCGACGACCGAGGCTGCGGGTGATGGGGCGGGCAGCGCCACGGTGACGTATGGGTTTGAGCGGCCGGGACTGCCGGTTCCGCGGTTCCGCATCGTGATCCGCGAGGATGGCACGGGTAGCTACGAAGGGGACGAGGTGGCCTCGGGGGCTGGTGGAGGAGGGGACACGGCACGGGGCCAGCAGACGGCGCATGTGGAGCGGAAGATGAACGTGTCGGCCGCGAACACGGCGAAGATCTTCAAGACGGCACGATCGGAGAAGTTCTTCAACGTCACGTGCGCTTCCAAGGCCAAGAACATAGCGGACACAGGAGCGAAGACGCTGAGCTATGCGGGGCCGGATGGGAAGGGGATGTGCGCCTACAACTACACCGAGAACAAGGGTGTGGCCATGCTGACGGAGTTGTTTGCGGGGATAGCGACGACCCTGGACGAGGGGCGCAAGCTGGAGTTCAAGCACCGATACGACCATCTCGGGCTGGACGCGGAGCTGGACATTTTGACGCAAGCGAATGAGGGCGGGAGGGCGGTTGAGCTGGGTACTATTGCCCCTTTGCTGCACCAACTGGTGGATGACACGGAGTTGATGCAGCGCGTACGATTGCGGGCAGCCAAGCTTCTGGACCGGGCAGCCGACGGCCGGTAGGCGAGCGGTGTCTGCGCCGGGGGAGAGGCTCAGCCCGGGCGGAATGCGCGGGATCAGGCGATGCGACATGTACGAAGGCGTCCCGAGGGGATGCGGATCGGTTTTCTGGGGCTGGCGGCGGTGGTGGCGTTGCTGCTGGGTGTGTTTCCGGGGGTGGTCCGGGCTTTCGATGAACCTTCTGTAAGAACGGTGCGCCTGGCGTACTTTCACGGCGATGTGACGATTCGGCGCGCGGACAGCGCGGGGGGTGATGCGGCGCAGTTGAATATGCCGCTGACGGAGGGTGTCCGAATCTCGACGGGTGAGGATGGAGAGGCCGAGGTCGAGTTCGAGGATGGAAGCCTGATCCGGATTACGCCGCAGAGCTCCGTTGTGCTGGCGAGGCTGGGGACGGAGACGGACCGCGGGATGGACACGCAGATCTCGTTGCTGAATGGGCTGATCTACGCCGAGCTTCGGGCTGCTTCAAGGTACGCCTACCGGATCGACGCGGCGGGGGACGTGGTGACGCCGGTGAGCAACGTGACCTTGAGGATCATCCTGGATGAGCCACCGGCCGAGGTTGCGGTGTTCGACGGGACGACGCGGGTGGAGCGGATGGGATCGCAGGGTGGAGCGGGGTACCAGGTGGAGGTGGCCGCTGGTGAGTCACTGCGCGGGGATACGAGTGCGGGCACGCGGTATTTTCTAACGCCTTCGATCCAGTCCAACTCCTGGGACGACTGGAATGAGGAACGGGAGCAGGCTGCGGCGAATGAGCTTGCCGCGAGGACTGCGGCGCGGAATGCGTATGCGGGGGACCAGGGGTACGGGTGGTCGGATCTGGATGCCAGCGGAACGTGGTATGACACGGGGCAGGGTCTGGTGTGGCAGCCGTTTGACGCGAGCGCGAGCGGGTTTGACCCGTATGGATATGGGAGCTGGGTGTACTACACGGGCCCGGGGTACGTGTGGAGCTCCGGGTACAGCTGGGGATGGACGCCGTTTCGATGCGGCAGCTGGAACTACTGGCAGAACTTTGGATGGGGATGGACGCCGGCGGGTGGATGCGGATATGGCGGATGGGCGGGCTACGGTCCGGGGCGGGGCGGACGGGTGATCCGGGTGAATCTGTCGAACCTGCCGCCGGGGTACAAGAGGCCGCTTCCACCAACGCCGGGCGGACCGATCCGAGTGCACCCGATTGTGCCGGTAAGGAGCGGACCGGGACCGACGCGCGAGAGGGTGGGCGCGTTTGAGGCCCGGCAGATCGCGGGGCAGACTGCAATGCCTCTGCGGTCGGTTGGGGGAGGGTATACATCGCGGGGCGGGAGTGCGGTCGGGTCATCGCTGCGACGGGATTTTCCTGTGGACCGGGCGACGAGGCAGCCGGTGCTGGGAACGGTGAGCGGTCCGCCTACCCGTCGATCCGTAGACGCAGCATCGCGGCGGGAGGGGAGTGAGCCGCCCGCTTCTGCAGGAACAGGGTTGCAGGGGGGAGAGGTGTACGGGGTAATCGGCCAGCCTTCGGGGGCCGCGCGCGGTGAGGCTGCGCGGAGAGCTTACCCGGCGCGGGGAGGTATGCCGGTGGATCGATCGATACCTACATCGCAATCACAATCGCAATCGCAGCCTGTTCCTCCGGCGGGGTCTTCTGTGCCGGCACCGCCTCCGGGTGCGGCGGGAACAGCGGCCTGGCAGGGTGCACGGATCCACCCGGGAAGCAGGGGGGAGGAGGGATCACGGCCAGCGCCGCCGGCGCGGGGAGACAGGTCAGCTCCAACATCGGGCGTGCAGCCTGCGCGGGCCGCACCTGCTCCAGCTACAGCTCTGCCTGCGCCAGCTGCGTCCGCGCCTGCTGCGACTGCACCACCGCCTGTACGCTTTGTTGCCCCGCCGATGTCGGCCCCGCCTGCGCCGAGGCCAGCTCCGCCGCCGATGCAGGCGCCACCGGCGGCAGCGCCGCGGTCTGCTCCGGCGC
Organism: uncultured Acidobacteriaceae bacterium; assembly: GCA_963719405.1. GTDB lineage: Bacteria > Acidobacteriota > Terriglobia > Terriglobales > Acidobacteriaceae > Edaphobacter. The sequence continues at coordinate 833,782 of OY970381.1, read as the reverse complement.
CGGCGGCGGCTCCCCCGGCTCCGTCACCGGCTCCGAAGAGGTAGGTGCGGATCTGTCCGGTTGGCAGGGAGGTCGCATGCAGACCTCGCACAGGGTGAATGGCTAGGCCGTCGTCGAGGGGCGGAGGCTGCGGTAGAGCTCGGCCATGCCCTCGAGGGTGATGGTTTCGGCGCGAGCGAGTGGAGAGATGGACGGGGGCCATGCGCGATCGATGCGGGGTTGATCGAAGCCGCCTGCGCGGAGATTGTTGGCAAGCGTTTTGCGCTTCTGGGCGAAGCAGGTGCGGAGAAATGTCTGAAAGCCTGCGGGATCGACCTTGAGCTCGGCGAAGCGGGGGCTGAATTCGAGGCGGAGGACGGTGGAGTGTACGTCCGGAGGCGGGGTGAAGGCGGATGGCGGAAGGGTGAAGAGGTTTTGCACCTCCGCATACATCCGGGTGGTGGCGGAGAGCATACCGAAGTCACGGACGCCGGGTGCTGCGGAGACGCGGTCGGCGACCTCGCGCTGCATCATGAGGACGGCGCGTTTGAGGGGAGAGGTGAGCGAGCCGGCGAAGAGCTTGAGGAGGATGTCTGAGGTGATGTAGTAGGGGAGATTGCCGATGACGTCGATCGAGTCCGCCGCGGGGATGAGGCTGGTGAGGTCGGTGCGGAGGAAGTCGGCCTGGTGGATGGTGACGTTGGGATGGTTGCGGAAGCGAAAGGTGAGCTCGGCGGCGAGTGCGGGGTCGAGCTCGACGGCGAAGAGGCGGTGGGCTCGTTCGGCGAGGATGTCGGTGAGCGAACCGTGGCCAGGGCCGATCTCGAGGACGGTGCGGGTGGAGATGTCGCCAAGGGCGTCGACGATGGCGTGGCGGGCGCGGTCATCGGTGAGGAAGTTCTGGCCGAATTTGGGTTTGGATCTCTGGGACATGGGGGGCGGGTCAGCCTCTGCCGCGGAAGCGGACGATGTCGCGACGGTCTCGCTTGGAGGGTTTGCCTGCGGGGAGAGCTTCGAACTGGAGGAGGGCCTTGCGCTCGGCGGCCACGGTGGCGCGTTGCTGGCGACTGGCGTCGGTCTCGCGGAACAGGGTTTGCGCGACGGCGGCGGGACCGCGTACTTCACTGAGCTGTAGGACTTCGATATCGAAGTCGCCGGCTTCGTTTCTGACGTGGAGCATGTCGCCGATTTTGACATCGCGTGAGGCTTTGGCGGGGAGGTTGTTGGAGGTTATGCGGCCGAGGTCGCAGGACTTCGCCGCGAGGGCGCGGGTTTTGAAGAAGCGGGCTGCCCAGAGCCACTTATCGATGCGAACAGAGGACATGCTTCATTTTCGTACAAGCGGGGCGTGTGTGGGGGAGGGGTGCGGCCCCATGTTTCGGGAGCGCCGGCGAAACCAGAGGTGGACGGGGATGCCGAGGAGGATGACGCAGAGACCGATGAGGGAGTTGCGGGGCTGGTCGAGGAAGGAGAAGACGAGGACGATGGCGGCGGCGGCGATGAAGATGGCGGGGAGGACGGGGTATCCCCAGACACTGAAGGGGCGGGCAGGGGCTGGGGCTCCGTCTGCGCTGGGGATGCTGTCGCGGCGGCGGAAGATGAAGATGGTGGAGGCGGTGAGGGCGTAGAAGAACCATTCCGCGAAGATGGCGAGGGAGAAGAGGGCCTGAAACCTGCCGATGGCGAGGAGGAGGAGCGAGGCGAGGGTGGCCTGGAGGATGAGGGAGGTGGAGGGGGTCTGGAAGCGGGGGTGGACGTGGGCGAGGGATTGGAAGAAGAGGCGGTCGCGGGCCGCGGCGAAGGGGACGCGGGCTCCGGAGAGGGAGGAGCCGACAAAGGTGGCGAGGATGCTGACGGCCATGCCGATGGAGACGAGGGCTGCCCCCCAGAGGCCGGCGGAGAGGCGCATTGCGTCGGCGGCCGGGCGGTCGGTGTGGGCGATGGCGGCGGCGGGCAGGACGTACTGGATGGAGGCGTTGGTAAGCATGTAGAGCCCGCCGACGACGGTGACTCCGCCGATGAGGGCGAGGGGGATTGATCGCTGGGGGCGCTCGACTTCGCCGGCCATCTGGGTAACGTCCGACCATCCGTCGTAGGCCCAGAGGGCGGCTATGAGGGCGATCATGAAGCCGGAGATGCCGCCGCGGGCGCCTGGGGCGGAGCTGAGGAAGTTTCCCCAGGAGCCGTGACCGGCGGGGGCAAGCAGGCAGAAGCCGGCGATGACGACGATGAGGAGGACCTTGAGCCAGGTGAGGGCGAGCTGGACGTTTCCGGACTTGCGGGTACCGATGATGTTGAGGGCGGTGACGGCCCACGTGATGGAGAGGGCGAAGACCTGTCCCCAGGTGATGGGGATGAGGTGTCCGGCCGTGCAGACCCGGGCGTCGGAGCCGAGCTGCTGGCAGACCTCCGGCGTGTAGTAGAGGAAGCGGGAGAAGAAGCTGAAGACGGGGAAGGTGGCGAGGACGCGCGCGAAGCCGGCGGCGATGGTGGCGAGCGAGGCGGGCTTGGCGACGGTGATCCAGGTCCACATGTAGAGGAAGCCGGTGGTGTCGCCGTAGGCTTCGCGGAGAAAGGCGTACTCACCGCCGTAGCGAGGGCGGGCGGCGGCGATCTCGGCGTAGGTCATGGCTCCGAAGAGGGAGAGGAGGCCGCCGACGATCCAGACGAGGTAGACGGTGCGGGGGGAGCCGACGGCGGCCATCATCTCGCGCGGGACGAGAAAGATGCCGGAGCCGATGATGATGCCGACGACCATGGAGGTGGCGTGGGCGGAGGTGAGGGAACGGGGGAGCTCGGCTGCCGTGATCCCGCCGGGGGCTGGGAGGCCTGGGTCCGGGTTGGCGGAGGTCAGCGGGGCGGGCATGGGATGGGTGAGGGTAGCATGGCGCGCTTTGTACGGATGGCGAGCGCGTGTGCCGGGGTGGGGCTGAGGGGCTAGATGTAGTTCTTTACCTTGCTCCAGAGGAAGGGTGCGTCGGGGCGGCGGCCGCGGAGGAGGTAGACGTTTTTGTGCTCGTGGGGCATGGCGAGGGGGTCTTCCATGGAGCCGATGACGGTGACGGACTCGTATTTTTCGCGGAGCTCTTCGGGGGTTCCGCCGGAGATGGCGATGACGAGGTCCATGGTGCTGCCATGCGGTCCCCAGAGCCAGTAGGAGTTGTGGCCGCTGATGGCAGGAGGGAGGCCGAGGTGCTGGCGGGCGCCGAGGAAGTCGAGGGCTCCGGCCTCGCCGTAGTTGTCGGCGAAGAGGGTGACGCGGGCGCGGTCTTCGGGCGAGAGGGAGAGGAAGGCCTTGTTTACGAGGGCGAGGTACTGCGGCCAGCCGAAGCGGTCTGCGTAGAACTGAGGAAGGGGACCTGTGCGGGCGTTTTCGTTTTGGCCGCTCTGGAGATGGAGGGCCGAGGTGTAGGCGATCCACGTGGAGGGACGGAGAACGGGGATGGACATGGGAAGGATGATGAGGCCGGTGATGACGAGGAGGGTCTGGTAGATGGGGAAGGCGAAGGCGGAGTTGCGGCGGCGCTCGGAGGCGGCGATGCGGTGTTGCCAGGCGATGGCTCCTGCGGCGAAGAGGACGGGGTAGATGGGCGCGAGGTAGTAGTCCTTGGCGTGGAGCCGAAAGGTGATGGCGAAGAAGACGAGATAGGTGATGGCGATCCAGCGCATGTGGGGGATGGAGCGGGCGCGGAGGAGAGAGACGAGGCCGGCGATCCAGAGGAGTGCGTTGACAGGGTGCATCATCTGGATCTGAGCGCCAAGGAAGGGGAGGAGGGGGAGCTCGACGTTTTTGTGCTGAAGTTTGCCGTTGCGGAGGAACTCAAGGGTTGGCCAGTGGTTGTGCAGCTGCCAGAGCACGTCGGGAAGGGCGATCAGGACGAGGAGAGCGATGGCCAACGCAGACCAGCGGGTGAAGAGGACGGAGCGCTGCGGTGTGAGGAGAAGGCCGACGAGCAGAGCGACCAGGAAGAAGGTCATGGAGGGTTTGTTGAGGAGGCCGAGACCGGCGGAGATGCCGAAGAGAGTCCACCAGCTTCGCGGGCTGGCCCCGGAGAGGATGCGGATGACGGCGAGGGTGCAGAACATCCAGAAGACGGGTTCGACAGAGTTCATGGAGAGGAAGCTGTCGATGCCGAGGTACTCGGGGGTGACGAGGAGGGCGAGCATGGCGAGGGACTGCGCGGAGCGTGCGCCGCCGAGGGCCCAGGCGAGGATGCCGGTGAGGAAGACAGCGATGGCTCCGGCGAGGGCGGAGAGCATGCGGATGCCGAGGATGGACGTGCCGAAGAGCAGGGTGGAGAGGCGAGCCTGCACCGCGACGAGGGGACCGTGATCGACGTATCCCCAGGCGAGACGCCGGCCGCAGATGAGGTAGTAGAACTCGTCGCGGAAGTAGCTGTAGCCGAGGTGCTGGGAGTAGAGGGTTCCGGCGATGTGGAGGAGGAGCTTGAGCGCGGCAAAGACGAGGGCGAGGCGGATGGCGGAGCGGAGGGTGGGATCGGCGGGCGAGACTACGGTGGTGCGGGCGGACGCTGTGGTCGAAGGAGCTGGCATGAGGGTCTCTCCGGGCCATGGTACGCGTGAAGGTCGAGGACGCCGACGATGTATTTTTTGCGTGCAGGGTCCGTGGGTTTGTCCGTAGAGTAGGCGGGGAGCAACGGGCCCGGGTCCTCCTGAAGAAAACGGTGTTTGGGGGATATTGATCTGGGGATGGGGTGGGAGGTCCTTACGCCGCATCTGAAGTGGAAGCGCGGATTTGTTGCGAGATGCGCCTATAGGAGAACGAGATGGACTGGACGCCGGGTGGTATGAGCAGCGATGTAGAGGACCGGAGGGACTCTTCGGGTGGTGGTGGTGGCGGGGGATTCGGGTTTGGCGGAGGGGGCATCGGGATCGTGGGCTTTGTGGTGCTGCTTGTGATCAGCCTGGTGACCGGCCGGAACTTCATCGGCGGATACCTGTCGGGTGGAGGGTCAAGCGCGCCGCAGACGCAGCAGACGAGGCCGGTGGGTCAGACAGGCGCGCGGGCACCGGGAGAGGACCGGGACGCGCAGCTGGTTTCTTTTGTGCTGGATGACGTCCAAAGGACATGGACGGGGATCTTTGAGCAGCAGGGCAAGCAGTACAGGCATGCGAAGCTGGTGCTTTACCGTGACGCGACCTACTCGGGATGCGGGACTGCGCAGGCGCGGACGGGGCCGTTTTACTGCCCGGCAGACGAAAAGGTGTATATCGACCTAGGGTTTTGGGATGAGCTGCGGCGGATCGGCGGGGACACGGGGGATTTCGCGCAGGCGTACGTGATTGCGCATGAGCTTGGTCATCATGTGCAGAAGCTGCTGGGTACCGAGGACAAGGTGCGGCGTCTGCAGCAGCAGGACCCGGGCGAGAAGAATCCGCTGAGTGTTGACCTGGAGCTGCAGGCGGACTGCTACGCGGGGGTGTGGGCGCACTCGACTGAGCAACGAAATATTGTGCATGAGAGCGATGTGGAGGGAGCTCTGAAGGCTGCAGCGGCGGTAGGTGATGACCATCTGCAGAAGATGAGCGGGCGGGCGGTGAGTCCGGAGAGCTTTACGCACGGGTCGAGCGCACAGCGGACGGGCTGGTTCAAGCGAGGGATGCAGGCGGGAGATCCGGGCGCTTGCAATACATTTCAAGGACTGGGGCAGTAAAGCGCCGGATTGCGTAGGTGGCCATGTAGCGTGGTGTGTGGCGGGCGGATGTTCCGGTGAGATCTACCGGGTGAGATCTACTGGAGCACGGTGAGACTGGGGGATGTCCGGGTCTCGTCGACGCCGAAGTGGTTGCGGATCCTGGCGGCGGTGGCGGGGCTGACGACGGCGGTGAGGGCGTCGGGGGTGGCCTGCTTGATGCCGCGGATGGAGCCGAAGTGCTGAAGGAGCCGCTGGCGGGTGCGGGGGCCGACTCCGGGTATTGCGTCGAGCTCGGAGTCGCGGTCGCGGATCTCGCGGCGCTTGCGGTGGTAGGTTACGGCGAAGCGGTGGGACTCGTCGCGGATTTTCTGGACGAGATGGAGGACGGGGGAGCGGCGGTCGAGGACGACGGGGTCGTCCTCCTGGCCGTAGACGTAGATGATCTCTTCGCGCTTGGCGATGGAGGCGAGGGGCTGGAGGGAGTTTCCCGTCTGGATGCCGATCTCGGCGAGGGCATCGGCTGCGGCGTGGAGCTGGCCGAGGCCGCCGTCGATGAGGATGAGGGAGGGGAAGGGCTTCTTCTCTTCGGCGAGTCGTTTGTAGCGGCGGTGGATGATCTCGCGCATGGAGGCAAAGTCGTCGACGCCGGTGACGGTCTTGACCTGGAACTTCCTGTAGTCGGCCTTCTTCATGCTGCCGTCTTCCCAGACGACCATGGAGGCTACGGTTTCGGCGCCCTGGATGTGGGAGATGTCGAAGCACTCGATGCGGGTGGGGGTGGAGGGGAGGTTGAGGGCGTGCTCGAGGGCCTGGGCGATGGCCCGCTGGGTGGGCTGGAGGACGCGGAAGCGCTGGTCGTAGGACTGCTTGGCGTTCTGGCAGACGAGGTCGACGAGGGAGCGCTTTTCGCCGCGCTGCGGGGCGGCGAGCTCGATGCGGTGTTTGGTACGGATGGATAGCTCTTCGGCGAGGAGGGCGCGGTCGGGGAAGTCGACGGGAACGTAGATGGAGCGGGGTACGTAGGGCTGGTCGAGGTAGAGCTGCTTGAGAAGGGCGGAGAAGAAGTTGGCTGGCGAGAAGCTCTCGTTGAGCTCGGCGAGGGCGGTCTGCTGGATGGGGGAGCGGCCGGGTGCGGCTTCGAGATCCGTGTCGTCGTCGGACTGGTCGTATTCGGGCGCGGATTGGGTCGGGTCGGGCTCGAGGCAGGGGAGGTCTTCGGGTTCGGCGGAGTTGGGTGTGTTGGCGGAGAGGTCGGCTTCGCGGTAGGTGGCGGGATCGGGGCAGTCGGGAGTGCGAGCCGGTTCCTGGGCGTCGGCGGGGCCTTCGTTGAGGGATTCGCTAAAGGTGGAGTTGAGATCGGGGAGGTCTTCCCAGAAGAAGTCGCGTCGGTCGACGATCTTTCCGCCGCGCATGTGGAAGAGATTGACGGCGAGCATTTCATTTTCGAAGTGGAAGCCGAAGACGTCGGCGTCTTCGTCGTCGGCGGAGGCGATGCGTTGCTTGTCCTGGGCTTGGTGGACGGTGACGATCTGGTCGCGGAGGCGGGCGGCGAGCTCGAACTGCATGTTCTCGGCCGCGGTTTCCATGCGGGCGGTGAGGAGTTTTTCGAGCTCGTTGGGGCGGCCTTCGAGGAAGAGCTGGACGTCGCGGATGGTCTGCTTGTAGATGTCGGGGGTGGTGAGGCCATCGACGCAGGGGCCGAGGCAGCGCTTGATGTAGAACTGCAGGCAGGCGCGGGGGTGGTAGCGGGAGAGGTCGACCTTGCAGGAGGGGATGAGGAACGAGCGGTGGATCAGGTCGACGAGGCGGTGGGCGAGGTTGCCGGGGAAGTACGGGCCGAAGTACTGGCCGCCGTCTTTGCGGAGCTTGCGGGTGACGAAGACCTTGGGGAAGCGGTCGCCCATGGTGAGCTTGATGTAGGGGTAGGTCTTGTCGTCGCGGAGGAGGATGTTGAAGCGGGGCTTGCGCTGCTTGATGAGATTGTTTTCGAGCGCGAGGGCTTCGCGTTCGTTGTCGACGGTGATGTATTCAACATCAACGGCCTCGCGCATGAGGGAGCCGGTTTTGGCGTTGGCCTGGGAGGCTTCAAGGAAGTAGGAGCGGACGCGCGAGCGGAGGTTTTTGGCCTTGCCGACGTAGATGACCACGCCCTCGGCGTTTTTGTAGAGGTAGCAGCCTGGCTGGTTCGGGATGGTGCGGATTTTGGCGAGGAGGTCCATGAGCTGCTGCTAGATACAGTCTAGATGGTGCGGGTGGGATAAGGCGCCTGGTGGGTGGGAGGGCGGTACGGCGAGCGTAGTTTTGACGCGGCGTCCTGACAAAAGTTCTTGGACGGGGCGAGGAGGGTGCTCGCGTGGGTTCCCGATGGGGTGTAAACGTCTGAGGGCAAACGGGAAAACGGCCGGGTCTAATTTGGCATCGTAATTGCAGGAGTAAGCTTCGGAATCATGTGTCCAAGGAGACAACAAACCATGACCTCAGTTTCAGGTGAACGTTTCAATCCCAGTTCGCGATTTGGTTCAGTCGTTCCTGCGGTAGTTGCGAGTGCTCTCGTTATGACTGCTTTGGTGGGCTGCTCCACGAAGAATTATGTGCGGTCTCAGACGGCTCCAATCGTTCAGCAGACGAACGATCTGGATACGAAGACGGCTTCGGATCACAGGACGATCGTTGATACGGACGAGCGTGCGCAGAAGGGTATCTCGGGCGCGATGGCTGCGGCCAATGGAGCCGACCAGCATGCGCAGGCGGCGGGGCAGTCGGCGGATACAGCGAACCACTCGGCGCAGGATGCTTACAACCGCGTCGACACGTTGAGCGGCGTGGTTGCGAACCTTGATAACTACAAGCCACTCGCAGACGTGAGCGTTACGTTCAAGTTCGATAAAGCGGCGCTTACTCCTGCGGACAAGAAGCAGCTGGACGATCTGGCGACCTCACTGACGAGCGCCCGGGGATACATTCTCGAGGTGACAGGAGGAACGGATTCGATCGGGGCAGCGGATTACAACTACCAGCTGAGCCAGCGCCGAGCGGATGCGGTTGCGAACTATCTGCAGACGAAGTACAACATCCCGCCGCACAAGTTCTACCTGGTGGGTATCGGCAAGGATCAGCAGGTCGCGACGGACAAGACAGCCTCCGGACGAGCGAAGAATCGCCGGGTGGAGATACGTTTGCTGAGCAACATGGCAGGCGATACGGCAGCTCCTGCTGCGAGTCCTACCGGGCTCTAAAGTAGAGACCAAATATCAGATTTCACCTGAGACAAGGTGGCAATAGTGACGCGTCCGCGAAATGCGGGCGCGTTTTTCTTTTTGGGGCGGAGGGTCAGTCGCGAGTTCGAAGATAGACGATCGCCATGATGGCCGAGCCCAGAAGCACCCAGGCGAACTGGTACCAGTAGAAGAACGGGAAGCCGAAGAGGGTTGGCGTAGAGCGAGCGTAGATCTGCGGGAAGAGCAGGCCGGCGTAGGGCAGAAGCAGAAGCAAGAGCCAGCGTGTGGGCCTGCGCTTTGGTGGTGAGACGCCATCTCCGGGGCTCTGCATGGAGAGCAGGATAGACGATTTCCGGCGAGAGCTGCGGAGCTTTGTGATCGGGTAGAGTGGAGGGATGAGCGAGCCCTCCATCGCAACAGGATCGCAGCGGGTGAGTGTGCGCGAGGCCAATGCCCATGCACTCGCGGGGAGCGCCGGGCCGATGGAACGGGCGATTGCGATTATGGATCTGCTGAGGTCTCCGGAGGGGTGTCCGTGGGACAGGGAGCAGACGTTTGACAGCATCAAGCGGCATACGCTGGAGGAGACATACGAGGTCTTCGATGCGATCGAACGGCGGAGCTGGACGGAGCTGAAGGATGAGCTTGGCGATCTGCTGCTGCAGGTGCTGTTTTATGCGCAGATGGCCAAGGAGGCGGGCTACTTCGAGATACAGGATGTAGCGGAGGGTCTGAATGCGAAGCTGATTCGAAGGCATCCGCACATCTTTGCCGGGGTGGAGGCTGCGGATGCGGACGCGGTGTTGAGGAACTGGGAGCAGATCAAACGGGAAGAGAAGAAGGGTGCGCGCGAGGAGGGGACCTCGCTGCTTGGGGATGTGCCGCGCACGATGCCGGGGATGATGGAGGCGTGGAAGCTGGGATCGAAGGCTGCAAAGGTGGGGTTCGACTGGCCGGATGCACGCGGGTTGGTGGAGAAGCTGCGGGAGGAGACGGCTGAGCTGGAGGCGGAGATGGAAGCGCCGGGGGAGGCGGCGATTCGGAGGGCAGCCGTCGAGGAGGAGATGGGCGATCTGCTGTTTACGGCGGTGAACCTGGCGCGTCATTTGAAGGTCGATCCTGAGTCGGCGTTGCGGGCTTCGAATGCGAAGTTTCGGGAGCGGTTCTCAGCGATGGAGGCGGCGGCGGGTGGAGCGGAGGTGCTGGGGAGCAGCTCGCCGGAGGAGCTGGAGGCGATGTGGAGGCGGGCGAAAGAGACGACGCGCGGGACGGTGGGGTCGTGAATGGACGGAGTGTGACCGAGTTTCGGATCGAGTCTCTGACGGCGTTGGAGCAGCTACAGCAGTGTGTGGATCTGCAGATAGCGGTGTGGGGATATGCGGACGGGGATGTGATTCCGCGACGGATGTTTTTGGTGGCGCAGCGCATCGGCGGGCAGGTGCTGGGTGCGTTTGAGGGCGAGACGATGGTTGGTTTCGCGATGGCGCTGCCGGGGTTCAGGAACGGTGCTGCATATCTGCACTCCCACATGCTGGCGGTGCTGCCGGACTTCCGTAACGCGGGGCTGGGGCGGAGGCTGAAGCTGGCGCAGCGAGAGGATGCGATGGCGCGCGGATTTGACCTGATGGAGTGGACGTTTGATCCGTTGGAGATCAAGAACGCTCATCTGAACCTCCACCGGCTGGGTGCGATTGTCCGGCGCTACCACCCGGATTTCTACGGGCCTTCTTCTTCGCCGTTGCAGGGCGGCCTGCCTACGGACCGCCTGTACGCGGAGTGGTGGATCCGGTCGGAGCGGGTGTCGAGGCTGCTGGCGGGAGAAGCTGCCGGAAGTGCTGAAGCACGGGGGATTGCGGAGCGTGTCCGTGTGCCTGCGGAGGTGTATGCGTGGAAGGCTGACCCTGCGCTGAGGCAACGGGCACTTGACCTCCAGACGAGGGTTCGGGTGGCTTTGCAGGATGCGTTTGGGCGGGGGCTGGCGGCGGTCGGATATGAACGGGACGGGGCCGGAAACGGATGTTACCTGCTGAGCAATGCGGACGATATTCCGCGCCTCGGAAGCAATGATTGAGCCGCACGAAGTCTCCGGGCGGGAAGAAAGCGCATCTCAGATCGAAAGACCCCAAAGGAACGACCTCCATGATCAACATAGACGCGATCCACCTGCGCGAGATAAACCTGCCGCTCGCGTACCCGTTTGAGACGAGCTTCGGCGTGACAACGGGCCGGCGGATTCTGCTGGTGGAGATGGAGGCTGAGGGGCTGACGGCCTGGGGTGAGTGTGTGGCCGGCGAGCACCCCTACTTCAGCGACGAGACAATCGACACGGCGTGGATGATTGCGGAGACGGAGCTTGCACCGCGGCTGCTGGATGCGGATCTAGAAGGTGGAGGAGACTGCCCGAGGATCTTTCGCCAGGTGCGCGGGCACAGGATGGCAAAGGCGGCGCTCGAGAATACGGTGTGGGATTTGGCGGCGCAGATGGCCAGCGTGCCTCTGTCGCAGATGCTGGGGGGGACGCGGACGACGATCCCGTGCGGCGTTTCGATCGGGATACAGCCAAACGCGGGAGCGCTGCTCGAGAAGGTGACGAAGGAGCTGGACGCCGGGTACCAGCGGATCAAGCTGAAGTGCAAGCCGGGATGGGACAACCAGATCTTCGAGGCGGTGCGAAGAGAGTGGCCCGAGATTCTGCTGAGCTGCGACGCGAACTCGGCCTACAGGATGAGGGATATCGAGCATATTGCGGGCTGGGACCAGTTCGGGCTGCTGATGATCGAGCAGCCGCTGTGGTTTGACGACTTCTACTTCCACTCGATGCTGCAGAAGCGGATTGAGACGCCGATCTGCCTGGATGAGTCGATCCGGAACCGGAGAGATGCGCTGGCGGCGATCGACATGGAGTCGTGCAGGATCATCAACATCAAAGTGGGACGTGTCGGTGGGTTCAGCGAGGCGATCGCTGTGCACAATGCGGCGGCGGAGCGAGGTGTGCCGGTGTGGTGCGGGGGGATGCTCGAGACGGGAATAGGACGAGCGCACAATATCGCCTTGTCGTCGCTGCCGAACTTTTCGTTGCCGGGTGATGTTTCCGCATCGAGCCGCTACTGGACGCGAGACATCATCGAGCCAGAGGTGACGGTAAGCCGGACGGGCGAGATCACGGTGCCGACGGGGGCGGGGAGCGGATTCAAGATTGACACGGAGCGAATCGAGTCTTTGACCGTTCGACGGGAGAGCCTGCGTGCGCGGGCCCGGGTAACGGCGTAGCGTCGCGCTGAGGGACAGCTACATCGTGGGCAGGGGTGTATCGAGGAGCAGGCGGATGGCGTCCTGATAGGTGAGGGCGGATGGAAGCGTGTGGAAGCTGGAGGCTTCGATGGTGGTGTTGACATTGAGTGTCTTCAGGACCAGCGCTCTGACTTTGACCTGCTCGACGAAGCGGCTGAAGATCCAGCGATCGCCATTTACATTGACCTGATCGAGTGCGAGCCTGCCGCCGGGATAGATGTGGGCGAGCATGCCCCAACCGAAGTTGACGCCCTGAAAGACCTCGCCTTCCATGCGCAGGAGCTGGTGGGTTGTGGGATCGATCCACATGCGGCCACGAAGACCGGTGAGAGCTTCGGCGGTGGTGCTGGGTGGCGACCACCCAGGGTTGGGGGTGTAGTCGAGTACGAGCTGAGGTGCACTTCGACCCGCCTGAATCTGAGGCTGGCCGGGAGTGTAGGTATAGATCATGGCGTCCGGCATGAGCTGGATGAGGTCTGTGGCGAGCTTCTTCCCTTGGACGTCGTTGTGGATATGCCTGGCGAACTCGGCGGGCTCGGAGATCATCTCTGTGAGGCGGTTGCGCTCTGCCGCGTCCTCTTCCTGGGAGAGAGGCTTACCGCCTTTCAGGATGAGGCGAGCAACAGCACCGTCGCGGGACTCGATGATGTCCCGCACGCGATCACCTTTGGCGTCGAGAGTTCGCATGTGATAACGCAGGTACGAGTCTTTGTGCTGCATTGCGCGAATCTCATTTTGTGCCACATCGACGATCCACTGGCGTGGCGGGTGCCTGGCGGAACTTTCACGACTCGAGGGTAGATCGTGATCCAAGGCGCTGAGTTGTGGGGAAGATGCGAGGAGGAGCGCGAGACCGAGTGCAATGTGCGGAAGCAGCTTGCCGAGGTGTCTTGTGGGTTGTGCCTGCCCCATCTGTCTGCAGCTTGCACCGATCTTCTGTGTCGTCCGTGTCAATCGTTTGCCGTCCCGTTGTTTGCTCTATGAGTTATGACGTAACGAGGGTCGTCAAAGTTTGAGAGTGGTTGCCTCTGAGGTGGAGCTTGCGTATAGTTCGGGCAAGAGCGTTCGAGGAAATGGATAGCTCAGTCAAGGACTTAGGAGCAGTTGATGAAGCCAGAAGAGGGCGCTACGGTAATCGGGAAGTCGATCACGATTCGGGGAGAGCTCTCCGGGAGTGAAGACCTATTTCTGGACGGCACGGTGGAAGGTTCGATCACAGTTCCGGAGAGCCGGCTGACGATTGGACCGAACGGGCGCGTGAAGGCGAATCTGGTGGCGCGGGATGTGATTATTTTTGGACATGTGGATGGGAATGTCCAAGCGTCCGGGGCCGTGGATCTTCGGCAATCGGCGACGTTGAAGGGCGATATAACGGCGGCGCGTCTCGCAATTGAAGAGAACGCTACGATTCAAGGCAGGGCGGACCTGACCAAGGGTGCGCAAGGCGGAACGATGGCGTCTGCGGCTCCGATTCGAACAGGTCAACAGGCCAAGGCCTAGTTGGGAAGGGAAGCGAGAGGATGCGCAATCTCTTCGGTGGCGGCGACAGGTCCGGGGGCCGTCGCGAGAGTGGAAGCGACCGCATGTCGCGGCACTCAAGTGGATGGAAGGAGCTGCTGAAGCACCTGCAGACGAACGAATCGCTTCGCGTGCTCGACATCGGGCCGACCTCATCGACGAATATCAACTTTATAACTGGGCTGGGACACAGCATCTACATGGCGAACCTGGTGGAGGATGCCTCCAAGCCGGAGTGGATGTCTACGGCGGTACCCGGAGAGACGCCGGTGTTCGATGTGGACCGATTTCTGGCGACCAACCTAAATTTCTCAGGTCGCACATTTGACGTGGTGATTTTCTGGGACACGCTGGACTATCTTCCGGAAAGCCTGGTTTCACCGCTGCTGTCGCGGTTGAAGCAGGCTATGCAGCCGGGCGGGTTGCTGCTGGCATTTTTTCACTCGAAGAGTTCGACGACGAGCGCTCCTGTGGATACGTCGTTCTACCGGTATCACCTGACGGCGAATGACAGCGTAGACATGAAGCGCGCGGGGAACTATCCGGTTCGAAATATCTACAATAACCGGCAGGTCGAGAAGCTTTTACAGGAGTTTGGCAGCTTCCGATTCTTTCTAGCGAAGGATAATCTGCGTGAGGTTATCGCGGTGCGGTAGAGAGGCTGCGACGGGCGGAGAGCGGCACGATGGCCGCTCCCGCGCGGTCTTGACCGAGCCAGATCAGGCTTTCGAGGTCGTCTTCTTACGCTCTGCCCAGCGACGCTTCATGGCGTCAGCGATACGCTTGCGACCTTCGGGGGTCAGCTTCCGCTTCTTTGCCGCTGTGGGCGATGCCGTTGCGGAGGTGGCATTCTTGCTTCCTTTGGGCCGGCCTGGACCAGTCCGCTTGACGCTTTCGGAACCTGAGAGCAGTTGACGAGCTTGCTGCAACTTAGATATCTGAGCGTCGATTTCAGCTATGATGCGAGTTACTTCCACGCGCTACCTCCATTTGAAACGTACATAGGAAAATGCAGCGGTGCTACGCATAATATCCGCTGGGAGACAAGCTACCATTTCGACGATACAGAAATGGATTCGACTCCGCAAATTTCAGGATGGGATTATTCGACTTCCGAGCGCGATTTTCGAGTTAGGGATTTTGCGACGAGATCCTCTTCCGTTGAGGTAATTGCATAGCCAGGACCTCCCTCGTCGATAATATCGACGCGCGGAGACCCGAGGCCTCGGTGGAGTCCTTGCTGAATACAGTGCTGCAGACCCTTCTGGATGGACTGCTTGTCGTGGGTATATTCGCTGGCGAGGCGAGTGATGGCATAGGTGAGGATGTCGCTGTGATGAAGGTCGTGCATCTCAGGGTCGCGGCGGAGTTGGAGCCAGAGGCGATGCACGAGCTGCACGTCATCGGACTCGATTGTGGGAGCGTGCGGACCGATGTGAAAGCTGAGAGCTTCGCCTTCAGGTTTGATGATGTAGAAGGTGAACTGGCGCTTCGGATCGGGGAGCGCTTCCCATGCCTGACCGACATGATAGGCCTGTTCTTCGGCGGTGAGCTTTGTGGAAAGGCCTGAGACTACGGCTGCGGCCTCGAGCGAGTTCGCCGTCTGTACAAGGGCGGCGAAGATATCGCCAGCGGGAACGACGAGCAGAGAGATGTGTTTTCCGAAGCTTTCGGCGACGGAGACGGCCTTGGTGAAGAGCATCTGCTCGTGCTCGCTGAAGAGTTGTTCCGAGGCTTCGACGTATTCGGGACCGCCTGCGCCCATCATTCGAGCGGCAAGAACGACGAGGTCCTGCTCATCGGTGTCCGTATGGGTAAGTGCCCACTTAAGCGCGAAGGGAGCTGCAGAATCGCGCATGGTAACTACGACAGCACCGGGCTTTATTGCCAGAGCTTCGCGACCGACGGAATCCTGGTGCTCCAACTGGAAGTGTTCTTTCATCTGCAGGGCGGTGATGTCGTGGCGGCGCTTATTATCCCGCTCGGAGAGGCTGAAGATGATGAAAAAGGAAGCGGCGAAGATAACTCCACTTACCGTTGCAACAGACTTGGTCAGCAGGTTGACCAGGGCGGTGGTGAGGAGCACGAGAAATACGGAGATAAGGCCGAGGGGAATTTCGGTCTTTCCGATGCGGAGGTTAAGTGGGACTTTGGAACCGCGCTCTCCGCGGAACTTCCAGCGGAGCAGAAGCATGGCGAGCGCGTTGAAGGTGAAGCTCCAGATGACGCCGAAGGCGTAGGCCTCACCGATGATGATGACGTTTCCGTGGGTGAGCAGGATGACGAGAATCTGCATGCCGGCGACGAGGTTTACGATGCGATAGCTCGTGCCGTATTTCTTCTGGGGGCGTCGAAACCAATCGGTTAGTACCCCATCCTCTGCGATGCGCATGAGCACGCCGGTGGAGCCTACGATCGCGGTGTTTACGGCTCCGCCCAGAATAAGGAAGCCGACAAGGACGACGAAGACTCGGAAGGCGATGCGAGCGATCTGCGGGCCGACCATGTTCATCGCCATACCGGCGATTAGATTGTCGCGGTAGACGTGGACCCGAACGGAGTCCGGGATGATCATGACGGCGAGCAGGGTGCAAAGTCCTGTGAAGAAGAAGCTGTAGACGGCGATGACGAGCGCTGCGCGTTTCAGGTTCTTGAGCTTCGGGTGCTCGATCTCGCGATTGACCTGGGCGAGCGATTCTTCGCCGCTCATAGCGAGGACGGAGTGCCCGAAGGCCATCAGGACGCCGAACAGACCGAGCGAAGCGGCGAAGCGGCTTCCTTTGAGGAATCCGAGAGCGTTGCTGCTGAAATGAAGGTTTGAAGGGGTGGGGAAGGGTGGGAGTTGCGCTCCGCGGTGGATGACGGTGAAGGATCCCCAGGCTAGAAGAATGACAACCATCACGGTTGTGATCTTCATGATGTCCAGAGCCTTTTCGCTCGACTCTTCAATGCCCTTAATGTTCTGCCACCAGAAGTAGCCGGTGATACCCAGGGCAATGACGGCGGAGGAGATATCCGGCCGCAGGTGAGGGGTGAAGTAGAAGGCGGGGTGATAGCGGTGCGCGACGAAGGCGGTGAGGTCGTTGAGCATGCCGACGATGTACTGGCCCGCGGAGACGCCGGAGATAGGCCCGGTGAGGACGTAATCGAACATGAGGGCAGAGACGCTGAGCTTGGCGAAGGTTCCGCCGAGCGCCTCCTTGACGATGCGGTAGACGCCGCCGCGGGTGAACATGGAGCAGCTTTCGACGTAGACGGCTCGGACGGCGTACGAGAAGGCGACCACACCGAGGATGAGCCAGGGAGCTGACTTGCCGATCGCCTCTTCGGCTAGACCTCCGGCATAGAACGCAGAGGAGCCGAGATCGTTGAGGACGATGGCCGCTGCACGCCAGAAGGAGATGAACGTGAGCATGACCGAAGACGCCACGACAAGGCGAACACGGTTCGATTGAGGCGCGGCGACAGTTTGTCTTGAAGAGCCCATGTTGAGCGGACGTCCGTATGCGAACGTCCTAGCAAGTACCGTCCAATCGAGTTTATGGTGGGCTCAGGATAGCGTCAACGTACAGAGCCGGAGTGTTAGAGGTCGCTAACTACCGTGCTGTCAGGCCCCATGACCTGCCGCAGATCGCGGATCACGGTCACAACCACTACGAGGGCAGAGCCTGCCAGGCCGGCGAAGAACAGAGGAACGAGAATCGCCGATAAGAACGACAGCAGGGCGTGTGCCATGGAGCTATTGTAGCTTCGAAGGGGGGCCGATGCTAGACTTCAGCTGCGATGCGACGAATCCCGCCGTGGCCGTGGTGCCTGGCGCTTCTCTCCGGTGTGCTCCAGGTTCTGCCGTTTCCGATTGCGGGGCCAGTTCCGCTGTGGAGGACGACCTTCTGCTGGGTGGCGCTGCTGCCTTTGTTGTATGTGCTGGTGGGGCGGGCTGAGGGTGATCCGGTCCTGTGCGTGAAGCAGGGAGCGGTGCTGGCGTATGTATCGGGGGTCGCCTGGTACCTGGGTAACTGCTACTGGATTTACCAGACGATGTACCTATATGGCGGTCTGGCGCGACCGGTTGCGTTTGGGATCCTGATCCTCTTCTGCCTTTATCTGGGTTTGTATCACGCGATCTTTGGCGCCGTGGTGGTGGCTATCGGGCGCTCCCGCGCGGGACGGAGCGGGGCTCTGCTGCTAGCTCCGTTTGTGTGGGTGGCTGTGGAGCTGGCCCGAGCTCGAGTGACGGGGCTGCCGTGGGACCTGCTTGGCATTGCGCAGGTCGACAGCCCCCTGCTGACGCCGCTGGCTCCTTATACAGGCGCTTACGGGCTGTCGTTTGTTGTTGCGGGCGTAAATGCATTATGGCTGTTGCGGATATCGCTGCGGCAGCGCCGCTTCACGCGACCTCTGCTGACGGCTGCGGGTGTGCTGATCGTGGTGGCGTATGTGTTTGGGCTGCGGCATGCGCAAGCTGCGCGTGACGAGGACGTTTCCGCCCGAGCGACGCTGGTGCAGGAGAACTTAGAGGTGGGGGCGGCGAGTACGGGACCGGAGGAGAGCGCAGCGCAGCTGATGAGCAGCTTTTCGCGGATCTCGATGTCGCCAGCGGGGGGCTATCTGCGGGGGATTCCGGAGATGGCCGGAACTCCGCTGGTGGTGACTGGGGGGCGTGGAGGGGTTGCGAGGGCTTCTGACCTGATCGTATGGCCGGAGTCGCCTGCACCTTTTGAGGAGCAGGACCCGCAGTTCCGGGCGGGTATGTCCACATTGGCGCGGGCCGCGGGCGTTCCGGTCATCGTGGGGAATACGGCTTTTGAGCGGAGCTCGGAGCCGACGAACAAGCGCGGGTATGAGTTGAGGAATGCGGCTTCGCTGGTGACGGCGGAGGGGAGTTTTGCAGGGCGTTACGACAAGATGCACCTGGTGCCGTTTGGGGAGTACGTCCCTTTCAAGCGGCTGTTTTTCTTTGCCGGTAGCCTGCTGGATCAGGTGGGCACCTTTGAGCCCGGTAAAGAGCGGGTTGTGTTTTCGGCCGCAGGCCACAGGTATGGGGTGTTTATTTGTTACGAGTCGATCTTTGCCGATGAGGTACGGCAGTTTGTAAATGGGGGGGCGGAGGTGCTGGTAAACATCTCGAACGATGGTTGGTACGGGGACACGAGCGCGCCGTGGCAGCACCTGAACATGGTGCGGATGAGAGCGATCGAGAATCACCGGTGGGTGCTGCGCTCGACGAATACGGGTGTCACTGCTTCGATCGACCCGTTTGGGCGGGTGACGGCGTCGGCTCCGCGACATATCCGGACGGCGATACAGGTTCGCTTCGGCTATGAGCATGATCTGACGTTTTACGCGAGGCATGGGGACCTGTTCGCGTACATGTGTGCCGCGGTGACAGCGGCGGCGCTGGGGTGGAGCATGTGGCGCGGGCGCGCGGTTGCGATGCACTAGAATACGGAAGTATGTTGACCGATCTTGAGTACGTCTACTCCCCGGTTCGCGAGAAGGTTCGTGAGCTGCGGGAGTATCTTTGACTCCGCTCGTCTGGGGCGTGAGTTAGCGGTTATCGAGGAGAAGATTGCGGATCCGACGGTGTGGGCGGATGCTGCGAGGTCACAGCCTCTGATGCGGGAGCGGAAGCGTCTGGAGACGCTGCTGGCCGACGATGCGGAGCTCGGCCGGCGCGGCGATGACATTGAAGCGTACTTCGACCTCATGCGCGAGGGGGAGAACGTCGAAGCCGACCTGGACCGTGAGATCAAGGGGCTGGTGGACTACACGGAGAAGCTGGAGAGCAAGACGATGCTCTCGGGCGAGACGGACCTGCTGAACGCGATTGTGGTGGTGCATCCGGGGGCAGGCGGAACGGAGAGCCAGGACTGGGCCGAGATGCTGATGCGTATGTATCTCAGGTGGGCGGAGCGTCAGGGGTTCAAGGTTGAGCTGAACGAGATCCAGGATGGGGACGAGGCGGGGATCAAGTCCGCAACCTTTACGATCTCGGGCGAGTTTGCGTTTGGTCTGCTTTCGGGGGAGACGGGTGTGCACCGGCTGGTACGGATTTCGCCGTTCGATTCGGCGAAGCGACGACACACGTCGTTTGCGAGCGTGTTTGTTTCGCCGGAGATCGATGACACGATTGTGATCGACATCAAGCCGGATGATCTGCGGATCGACACCTACCGCTCGGGCGGCAAGGGCGGGCAGCACGTGAATACGACGGACTCCGCTGTGCGCATAACGCATCTTCCAACGGGGCTGGTGGCAGGGTGTCAAAACGAGCGGTCGCAGCACAAGAATAAAGAGCGGGCGATGAAGATGCTGCGATCGCGGCTTTACGAGTATGAGCTCGACAAGAAGAAGGCTGTGACGAAGAAGCTGGAGGATTCGAAGCTGGACATTGGCTTCGGGTCGCAGATCCGGTCGTATGTGTTGCAGCCGTACCGGATGGCGAAGGACCTCCGAACGCGAGTGGAGGTGGGCGATGTAGATCGGGTACTGGACGGGGACCTCGATCCGTTTATCCGGGGATACCTCCGGCTGCGGCGTGAGGGTGGTGTACCTGCGGCAGTGAATGACGACGATGTTGCCTGAGCGTCGCCGGTCTGCTTGCGGGGATCGCAGTCTCCTGGAGGGAGAGGTAGATGATGAGAGATGGAAGGCCGGTTGGGCCGGTGGTCGATGCGGGTGAGCTGCTGAAGCAGCTGGTGGCGCTGATCCGCGGGGGGCAGGCGCATGCGGGCTTCGAGGCGGCGATCAAGGATTTCCCTGTGGAGCTTCGGGGAAGAGTGCCTGAGGGTCTGCCGTACTCTGCGTGGCAGCTGCTGGAGCATTTGAGGATTGCACAACGGGACATCCTGAACTTCAGTTCGCCGCCGACGAGTGGATACCATCCGCTGCAGTGGCCGGACGAGTATTGGCCCAAATCTGCCGAACCGCCGACCGATCGTGCGTGGGAGCAGACGGTGGAGGCGATCCGGAGTGACGGGGCGAAGTTTGAGGAGCTGATTTCGAGGCCGGGGGCGGATCTCACGAAGCCGTTCCGATGGGGCGAGGGGCAGAACCTCTTGCGCGAGGCTTTGCTGATTGCAGACCACGCGGCGTACCACCTGGGCGAGTTGATTGTGCTTCGGCGGCTGCTGGGTGCGTGGCACAAGTAGGGGGATGCCGATGAATGAGGCGAATGTAATTCGGGAGATGCTATTCGGCGAGGGGGCGGGGACGCCGAGGAGCCTGGCTGTGATCGGGCTTTCGGACCGGCCGGACCGGCCGAGCCACTATGTCTCCGCCTACATGCAGAGCCAGGGATATGAGATTTACCCGATCAATCCGGCGCTTGAGACGGTGCTGGGGATGCGCAGCTACAAGTCGCTGGCGGAGTTGCCGGTGAAGCCGGATGTGGTGAACGTGTTTCGTCTGCCGAGTTTTATTCCCTCGATTGTGGACGAGATGCTTGCGCTTGGGCTGGCAAACCTCTGGGTGCAGCAGGGGATTGTGAATCGCGAGGCCGCGGAGCGAGCAGAGCAGGGCGGGATCCGGGTGGTGATGGACCGATGCATCATGATCGAGCACCGCAACGCGCGACGTCCCTGACACATACGGTTCGCGCAGCCTACAATTCGAGAAGATGAAGACGCGTAGGTTCCCGGTATTTGTATATGTCCTGTTGACCGTGCTCGCCTTTGGCGTGCCTGCGGGTGCGCAGTTGCAGATGGTTGGCGATGGCGGGCCGGGGCCGGTGAAGGCGCAACACCTGACGGCGGAGCTGACGTCTGTGGGACCGGCGATCGCTCCGGGTGGAACGCTGCAGGTCGGGCTGGTGCTGACCCTCGAGGAAAAGTGGCACGTTTACTGGAAGAACGCTGGTGATTCGGGCGAGCCGCCGCGGATCACGTGGACTCTTCCGAAGGGCATAACGGCGGGTCCGATGCAGTTTCCAATACCGAGCCGTCTTCCTCTGGGGCCGCTGATGGACTTCGGGTACGAGGATGCGGTCGCCTTTCCGGTGCAGATATCGGCTGCGAAGAATGTTCGTCCGGGGCCGATTCATCTGGATGCAAAGGTGGACTGGCTGGTGTGCAGGGAGGTCTGCATCCCGGGGAAGGCGCGTTTAGGAATCGATCTGAATGTCGTGCCGAATGCACCACCGGCGGGTGAGCCGGTAGGTGCACTGGGGCAGGCGTTGAACTCGGTGCCTGGAGATCTGCCGGAGAGGATGCACCTGACGGTGAACGGCGGGAGGACGGACTTCGTGTTCACGCTGATTACGGGGGATAAGGAGACGGACGGGGAGTTTTACCCGTTCGATCAGGATCAGATCTCGAATGCGGCCGATCAGATTTCGGAGCCGATTCCGGGCGGGCTTCGGCTGCGTGTGAAGCGCGCCGCCGAGCTCACAAAGCTGCCGAAAGAGATTCACGGGGTAATCAAGCTCAGCGACGACCAGGCGTACGAGGTGACCGCGCCGGTTGTTCCGGGGGAGGTCCCAACGGTGTCGGGCGGTCAGGGGGGAGCTGAGGGAGCAAGCAAGACGACGGCGATCGGCGCGATTGGGCTTGCGTTTCTGGGCGGGATCATCCTGAACCTGATGCCGTGCGTGTTTCCGGTGCTGTTTCTGAAGGGGCTGGCGCTGGTACAGAGCTCGGAGGAGGAGCGGGGCCGAATGCGGGCTCACGGTCTGGTCTACACGCTGGGGATCCTTGTCTCGTTCTGGGTGATCGTGGGTGTTCTGCTGGCGTTGCGGGCGGGTGGGAGCCAGGCGGGATGGGGATTCCAGCTGCAGTCGCCGACGTTTCTTGCATTGCTGGCGATGGGGCTGTTTTTCTTTTCACTGTCACTGGCAGGGCAGTTCGATCTGGGGCTCTCGTTTATGAGCGCCGGGGACTCGCTGACACGCAAGCAGGGATACCCGGGGAGCTTCTTTACGGGCGTGCTGGCGACCGTGGTGGCGACGCCGTGCACGGCGCCGTTGATGGGGGCGGCGATCGGGTTTGCACTGGCGCAACCGGCGGGGATCACATTTGCGGTGTTCACGGCGCTGGGGCTTGGGCTGGCGTTTCCTTACCTGCTGCTGACCCTGCAGCCGGCGTGGACGCGTCTGCTGCCGCGACCGGGCGCCTGGATGGAGACGCTGAAGCAGCTTACGGCGGTGCCGCTGTTTGCGACGGTGATCTGGCTGACGTGGGTGTACGGGCGGCTGTTCTCGGGCGCCGGTGTTGCGGCGGGGGAGGGGAGCGATCACATTGCGCGGCTGCTGACGGGATTTCTGCTGCTGGCGGTGGTGGGATGGGTGCTGGCCAAGTGGCCGGCGAGATGGGGAGCGACGGTTGCAGCGATTGCCATTGCGGCGGTTGCGGTTGCGACATCGATCTACTCGCCAAAGGACAAGACACTGGTGTGGCAGGCCTACAGCCAGCCGAACCTGGATGCGGCGAGGGCGGCAGGGAACCCGGTGTTTATCGACTTCACGGCGGCGTGGTGTTTGTCATGCCAGGTGAATGAGAGGCTGGTGCTGAAGTCGGCCGAGGTCCAGCATGAGTTCAGTGCGCACAAGGTGACGTTGCTGCGAGCGGACTGGACGCAGTACGATCCGGCGATTACTCAGGAGCTGGCATCCGTGGGACGGAGCGGTGTGCCGACGTATGTGTTGTATCCGGCGGGTACGGAGAGCAAGGCGGATGTGCTGCCGGAGCTGCTGACCAAGCCGATCGTTCTGGATGCCCTGAAGGGAGATCTGAAGTGAACGCGGACGAGTTGCAGATCCGCGAGCTGGTCAACGAATGGAGGCGTGCGACGGAGGCGGGGGAGGTCGACGCGCTCGAAAGGCTAATGACAGCGGAGATGGTTTTTCTCACGGTTCATGGGCCGCCGATGAGCAAAGATATGTTTCTGGCGCACATGCGCGAGGCTTTTCCGAAGATGTCCGTTCGGACCGAGAGCGATATCCAGGAGATCCATGTGGAGGGCTCGATGGCGTGGTGCTGGAATGACCTGACGGTTCATGTGAGGCCACACGGGGGCGAGGAGAGGACACATCGCGGGACGACGATGGGGATCTACCGGAAGGGCGACGACGGCCGGTGGCGGCTGCACCGTGACGCAAACATGATGGGCGCGTAGAGAGGGGAGGGTCAGGAGCCGGTGTGCCTGCCCTGCTTGATCTTTTCGATCGCTTCCATGCGTTGTGCGAGGAGTTTCTCGCGGCCCTCGCCGGTGGGCTGGTAGTAGCGGTGGCCTGCGAGTGAGGGTGGGAGGCATTCCATGTCGGCGACGCGGCCCTCGATGTCATGGGCGTACTGGTATCCCTTGCTGTAGTCGAGCTCCTTCATGAGGCGGGTCGGTGCGTTGCGGAGATGGAGCGGGACGGGCTCGGCGGCCGTGGCTTCGATGTCTGCGAGCACGGCGTTGTAGGCGGTGTAGACGGCGTTTGATTTGGGGGCGAGTGCGAGGTAGAGGACGGCCTGTGCGAGGGCGAGACCGCCTTCGGGCTGTCCGAGAAAGTGCATGGCATCGCGTGCAGACATGCAGAGATTGAGGGCTTCGGGAGCGGCAAGGCCGATATCTTCAACGGCCATGCGGACGACGCGGCGGGCGACGTACATGGGATCTTCGCCGGCTTCGAGCATGCGGGCGAGCCAGTAGAGGCTGGCGTCGGCGTCGGAGTTGCGAACGCTCTTGTGTAGGGCGGAGATGATGTCGTAGTGCTGCTCGCCCTTTTTGTCGTAGAGGAGCACGCGGCGCTGCATGGCTTCGGAGGCGAGGGGCTTTGTGATGAGGTGTTCGCCGCGGCCTTCTGCCAGCTTCGCGGCTACATCGAGGGCGTTGAGGGCGTTGCGCGCGTCGCCGCTGCTGAAGGAAGCGATGGTGGCGAGGGCTTCGTCATCGGCTTCGATGCCGGAGCCGCCGATTCCCCGATCGGAGTCGGCGAGAGCGCGTCTGAGGAGGCCGATCACCTGCTCTTCGGTGAGTGCGACGAGGGTGTAGACGCGGCATCGTGAGAGCAGAGCGGCGTTGATCTCGAAGGAGGGGTTTTCGGTGGTGGCACCGATGAGGCGGATGGTGCCGCGCTCGACGTAGGGAAGGAAGGCGTCCTGCTGGGCCTTGTTGAAGCGATGGATCTCGTCGACGAAGAGGATGGTTCGGGAGCCGAAGCCCGCGGCCTTTTCGGCCTCGACCATGACCTGCTTGATCTCCTTGATGCCGCTGAGGACGGCGGAGAACTCGATGAAGCTGGCCTCGGTGACCTGCGCGATGATCTTGGCGAGGGTGGTTTTGCCGACACCGGGCGGGCCCCAGAAGATCATGGACGTGCTGTCGTCGCTTTCGATGGCGAGGCGGAGGGGCTTGCCGTGGCCAAGGAGGTGATCCTGGCCGGTGAACTCGGCGAGGGTGCGCGGGCGCATGCGTTCGGCGAGAGGTGTGCGCGCGCCAGATGCGGGATGGGGGACCGCGATGGGAGAGAGGTCGAAGAGGCTCATACGCGGACACCGACACGGGCGCGCTGGCGATGGGCTTCGTAGAGGATGACGGAGGCGGCGACGCCTGCGTTGAGGCTTTCGACCGGGCCGGCACAGGGAATGGTGATGCGGGAATCGGCCAGTTCGAGGAGATCGGGGCTGAGGCCGGCGCCCTCGTTTCCGATGAGGATGGCGATGCTTCCGGTGAGGTCTGCGTCGGAGATCTCGTGGGTGCTCTGGGAGCCGACGCCTTCGCCGGTGGCGGCCAGCAGCTTGACGCCGCGGCCTTGGAGGTTGCGGAGGTCATCGATCTCGGCGGAGACGACGGGCAGGCGAAAGATGGAGCCAACGCTTGCACGGAGGGCTTTGCCGTTCCAGGCGCTGACGGTTCCTGCGGTGGTGACGACGCCCGAGGCGCCGAAGGCTTCGGCTGAGCGGACGACGGTTCCGAGGTTGCCGGGGTCTTGCAGACCGGCAGCGATGATGATGAGGGGAACACCCCAAAGAAGGCTTTCCAGTGCAGAAACGGGAGGCACCATCAGGGCGGCGACGCCCTGGGGCGAGCGGGTGTCCATGATGCTGTCGAAGACCTCCTCGGAGAGGCGCAGGACCTCGATCGAGGACGGGACGTAGGGGGGGAGGGTGCGGTGCTCCGCGAGAAAGATTGTTTTGAGAACCATTCCGCTGCGCAGAGCTTCTTCGAGGAGGTGGTTTCCTTCGATGGCGACGAGGCCACCGCTGAGACGGGCATGCCCGGCAAAGGCGCCGCGCAGCTGTTTGACGCGGGCGTTGGACCTGCTGGCGATGACATTGAGCGTGTCCGGCATCGTCTCAGATCTTACGCTGGTGCTGCGGACGGAGGGCATTACGGGCAAGCGCCCACCCTGAGGCGGCTCTCTGTGCTAGGCTGCGGTTTCAGGAATAACTTTTCCGAGCCGCGCCTTCGATGGGGGCCTCAGGAGACACATCGTTGCAAGCCGAGACACTTCGAATCCATCCTGACGAACCGGAAGCTGCGCACGTCGAACGCGTCGTGCGGTCGCTGAACTCGGGGCAGGTTGTCGCGTTTCCGACGGACACGTTTTACGGCCTGGCGGTGGACCCTGTAAATCTGCGCGCGGTTGACCGGATCTATGAGCTGAAGACGAGGGCTCGACACAAGCCTCTTTCGCTGCTGATCGCGGAGGTCTGCCAGGCGTATGAGCTGGCACCGACGATCGACGGCGCGTTTGACCGGCTGGCGGAGAGATTCTGGCCGGGGCCGCTGACCATTGTCGTGAAGGCGGGAGCGAAGCTGCCGCTGCGGGTGACGGCGAATACGGGAAATGTCGCGCTGCGTGTGCCGGAGGCTCCGATCGCTCGCGCGATCGTGAGGCAGCTGGGCCTGCCGATCACTGCGACCTCGGCGAACCTGGCGGGGCTGGCGGAGTGCACGTATGCCAACTGCGTGCGGGAGCAGCTTGGAGACAAGATCCCGCTGATCGTGGATGGCGGACCAACGGGAAGGGCTCAGCCGACGACGATTGTGGATCTTTCGGGTGGGGGAAACTCGTGGATGATTCTGCGTGAGGGCGCGATCCCGACGCATGAGATCGCTCTGACGCTGCAACGTTAGTTGCAGGTGGGCTCCGTAAGCTCTTCAGCTGCCGTAGACTTTTGATCGACTGTTATGGCTGTTTCGCGCACCACATCCCGGGGCTACCACAAACGCACTCGGCAACCGCTGCAGGTTTGGCGCCGGCTACTGGGGCTGTTGCTGATGGTGGCGCTGGGATGGTCGATTTACGTGTACCAGCAGATTGCGGATGTGGCGAGCCGCGATGAGGCGGTACCGGCCGATGCGATCGCGGTATTCGGGGCGGCGGAGTACTCGGGCCGTCCTTCGCCGGTGTTTCACGCACGGCTTGACCATGCGGTGGATCTGTACCAGAAGCAGATTGCGCCCTACGTGATTACGCTGGGGGGCGGCAGCGATCGCGATTCGGGAAACACGGAGGGAGGGGTTGGCCGCGACTACCTCCTGGCCAAGGGCGTGCCGTTCACAAGCATTCTTGCGGAGACGAGATCGATTGATACGGAGCAGCAGGTGCACCGGCTGGCAGCGATTGCGCGCGAACATGAGTTCAAGCACGTCGTTGTGGTGTCGGATGCGACCCATCTGTTCCGGATCCGCGAGCTGTGCGCAGACGCGGGGCTGGATGTGTACACGTCACCGCGGCCGGCTGTAGGGCACATCAGCAACTACGATCTCTTCCTCCGGTATGTGCACGAGATCGTCAGCTACACCTCGCTGAAGCTGGATCTGCATGGAAGCTGGCTGCATCGCTGGCTCGAGGGGAAGGGTGACGACTGAGGGTTTGGTCGTCTAGTACATCGAGGCGAGTCGCTCGGCTAGAAAGAAGCTGAACGCTGCGACAACGGTGGATGTGAGGTTGACGAGGTCATTTCCTATCCAGCCGCGTCTTTCGATGGTCGCTCCAAGGAGGCTGTCGGTGATGAAGCCGATCATGGCCGCAACGAAGCTCAGGGCCATCAGCTTGCCGGATAGATGCAGTGACCAGCCGCCGACGAGGATGATGGAGAGAGCACCAATGACCCCGGCGAATGTGCCCTGGATGCTGACTCCACCGTCTGTCCCCCGGCGAACTCGCCGGAGGCTTGTGATCATGTAGGTCCTGGTCCCGAACGCCTGCCCAATCTCGGACGAGACGGTGTCGGCGGTGGCTTCGGCCAGGGCGGCGAGAGCTGCTGCGGCGAGCACGGGAGCGCTGACCGGAAGGGGAAGGCCAACGAGGGCACCCGCGTAGGCGCCGATGGGAGTGACGGCGAGAGCGGCGGCTCCGAGGTTTGCGAGGACCTGCGCAGCGTTTCGGCCGCCGCTCCGCTCTGCGAGCCCGCGAAGCTGCTTCTTCGGTCGCCCGGCGCGGGTCGCGATAGAGGTCAGCACGACGAGCGCGACCAGCGGTGGGAGAGCACTCTGCAGGAGCGGGCTTTCAAGATCTCTGGTCCACCAGGTGAGGCAGAAGCAGGCGAGCGCTCCGGCGACGGCGCCGCCGATGGTTGCGGAGCGGAGGCCGCCGGCGATGGCTGCGAAGAGGAGGCTGATGCCCGCCACCTGATACCGGCCGCCCAGGTCGCCCGTCGCGAGCACACCGATGACGATGCAGATGGAGAGGGCTGAGGCCACGGTGAGAACGATCGCCCTGCTTTGCAGCCGATCTCTCGACGGGGGGATTTCCTTGCGGGGCAGAGGTGTAGCCGCCGTCCCCTGTTCTACCTGATCGGACATGCTCTCCTCACCTGTGCTGATTTACAATCGAATCTTGAGCATAGCCAAGACTAGAACGACTGTGGGAGCACTTTTGCAGCCAGCAATTGACGTAACAAAGACTCAGCTTCAAAAGCGGGCTGCACGCCCGAGCGACCGCTCCCTCACAGCCTCTGTCACGAGCTTGATGCTTTCAGCCGGTGCGCTGCTGCTCGCCATCGGTTGTGGAGCCAGCTATCGTCCTGTGGTGACCGCGATCAACCCGGTGGGGCCGGCCGGCCAGCCTCAGAAGTATGCTGTCGCCATCTCTCAACCGACGGCGACCGGGAACGGCCTTTTGACGATTGTGGATTTTTCAGGCGACTCGATCCTTATCAATGCGACGCTTGGTGTCGCGCCCTACTATCTTGCGGTCGACAGCACGGGCAGCACCGGATACACGCTGAACGGCGATGGCACCGTGAACAGCTTCACCATCTCGAACCAGCTGTTGTCGAACGAGATCTTTCAGACGACCCTGGTTCCGAGCACACCGCTGCCGAACAGTATCTTTCCGCAGGGGACAAATGTTTACATCACGGAGCCGGGCCGGAACTCCGTTGCGCAGCTGCAGAATAGTCCGCCGGCTCTACGCCAGGAGCTCCCTGTAGGACTTAACGTGGTCTACATCGCGGGTGTGGCGAACGCTCCGCGCGTCTACGCGATTAGCCAGAATGCGGGCGGGAACGGGCAGGTGACGCCGATCGAGACGCTCAGCAACACCACGGATGCGCCGATCCCAGTAGGGCAGCAGCCTGTGTACGGCGTGATGACGGCGGACGGAAGACGAGCGTTCATTCTGAACCGCGGAAGCAACACGGTCAGCGTAGTCAACGCGCAGACCAATCAGCTGGACACACCCACGCTGCTTCCGGGCGGGAGCATCCCAGTGGGCACGGGCCCTGTGTGGGCGGACTTTGCACCATCGAGAACTGAACTGGCTGTATTGAATGGCGGGAACAACGGATCGAGGGGAAGTCTGAGCCTTGTCAACATCCCGCTGTGCTCGGCTGTTGCGCTTCCTTCAAACCCGAACTGCGATGCGAACAATCCGGTGGATGCTGTCGGCTTCGGGCAGGTACTGGCAGATGTGCCGGTAGGCTCGGCACCGGTAGTGGTCTCAGTTCTGCAGGACGGAAGCCGCGCCTATGTTGCAAACTTTGGGGACAATGTCCCCTGCCCGTCCACCATTCCGGCGGCTTCAGCGATACCGCCGACGAAGGGTTGCGGAACGGTGAGCGTGGTCAACCTGACGACGAACACCGTGACGGCAACGATTCCAGTGGCGGGGCACCCAACGTTTCTCGTAGCCACGACCGGCACGCCCACAGGCAAGATCTATGTGACGTCCACTGAGACGAGCCTGATGACAGTGCTGCGGACCGACATCGACACCGTGCAGACGTATGTGGACCTACAGGGAGCCGGGGGGCAGGTTCGGGTGACGGCTCAATAGAGTACAGAGTGCAAAGTAAAGAGGCATCCCGACGGGATGCCTCTTTTGCGTTGGAAGGGCGAATCAGAGGCCTGCAGCTGCCCCTGAGAGGACGATCGGCATAGTCGGAGTCTGCGCGCCGCCCTCGTCTTCAATCGTGATGCCGAAGGCCTTTGCAACGAGACCCGTCGGCAGTTGAGGAAGGACAACGCTCGCGTTGCCGCGCCCGTCGGGATGAAAGGTTCCGGCGGGTACAGGAGCCTGGCCATTGGCGGGAATGAGCCAAAGCTCGTAGACCTTGTAGGTGTCGAGCGGGTCAAGGTTGCTGGCGACGAAGAGCAGAGTTCCCTTATCCGCGACGTAGGTGACCTTCCCCTGTGGCGTGGGGGCCTCCTTGCTTCTGGTGAGGGTGACTCGCGTGGCCGTCGGATCTTTGAGTGTGTCCATCAGTCGCCGGGCGGCTGCCGCATCTGCCGTGAGGCGATCGAGCTCCGCGTGGTCGCGCACCATGGAGCCGCGCATCGTCTGGCTCTCGTGGTAGAAGTTGCCGGTCGTGACCGCCAGTCCGGCAGCTACGGCCCAGCCGAGCCAGGGGACGATGCGGCCGAGGCCGGGGGTGTCGCGCGGGAGATCATCCTGGGTAAGGCGGCTGGACCCGGAGGAGCGCGGCATATCCGCTTCACTCTCAGTGCCTGGGCCGGCTCCGTAGGAGGCTGAGGACCGTCCCGCTACGTCCTGGACGCGATCAATGGATCGGACCTTGCGCTCACGTCCCATCTGGGTCAGGAGACGTTCCCGTGCAAGGGCTGGAGGTGTGTGCATATCCACTGTGGTGGCGTACATGGCGAGGTCGCCGTGTACTTCGGCGAGCTCATCCCGGAGCTCCTGGGATCCGTTGAGGAGATCCTTGATCTGCGCCTCTTCTTCTCTTGTGAGGAGCTGCATTGCATACAAGGCAAGATCGTCCTGATCGAATTGTCGGTTGTCGCTCATGCCTTGAATGCCTTTCTCAACGTCAACAGCGCGCTGCGGATTCGTGTCTTTACTGTGCCTAGAG
This sequence comes from uncultured Acidobacteriaceae bacterium, assembly GCA_963719405.1. GTDB lineage: Bacteria > Acidobacteriota > Terriglobia > Terriglobales > Acidobacteriaceae > Edaphobacter. The sequence goes on along the minus strand of OY970381.1, from coordinate 802,873 downwards.
GGTCGCCGGTCATCTCGGCGATCTCGGAGTGCGTCAAACCATCGAAGAACGCCATTTCGAGCGTCTTCCTCTGCTCCGGCGGCAGCTTTTGAATTACGCTGCGCGCCTTGTCCATCATGCTGTCGCGCTCAGCTTCAGCGGCCAGATTGTAAGACGACGGCAAAACCATTTCATCGACCTGCTCACTTGGGCGCTTCCGCCGCAATGCATCGATCGATCTGTTTCTCGAGACAACGGCGAGCCAACCGCCCAGACTGCCCCGTGTTGCGATGAAACCATCCGGGCTGCGCCAGATCTGCATAAAGATCTCTTGCAGCACGTCCTCCGCGGATGCGGGATCTCGAAGAACCCGAAGCGCCACAGAGTAGACAACCTTTGAGTAACGGTCGAACAGCGACGCCATCGCCTGCTCGTCACCTCTCTGCACTAGCAGAAGCAATGCAGCGTCATCCTGCATGGATGGCGGATGCGCGTTTTGTACTCCCGTGTCTCTGTACATGGAAACGTACCTACAAGTCGGACAGATTGGCGTAACTGGATTGATTTGTGCCCATTCGGGTGAACATTGGTAACGTATGCCGAACCCAGCGTTCACGGAACAGACCCACTCTACCCGAAAAAGGCTTGCCTGTACCGGGGATGTCGTGCCCGGGCGTGACTGTAACCTAGGAGAGAAACGTCAGGTCGCCTGTTGAAAGGCGTGGGCGCGGGGTGAGATGTTGAGCAGAAACAGGCTGGACCGGGTGCTCGTGGACCAGGGGCATACTGGATCTCGGGAGCGTGCGCAGGCGTTGATCCTTGCCGGGCGGGTGCTTGTGAATGAACAGAAGGTGGACAAACCCGGGGTCGCAGTGGATCCAACGGCTACGATCCGGCTGCTGGGATCCGACCTGCGTTATGTCAGCAGGGGCGGCTTAAAGCTCGAGGCGGCGTTGAAGCATTGGCAGATTCCGATGGATGGTGTGGTCGGGGTAGATATCGGGACCTCGACAGGGGGATTTACCGACTGCATGCTCCAGCACGGAGCGACAAGGGTGATCGCGGTGGATACCGGATACGGGCAGATCGCGGAGAGCCTGCGGCGTGATGCCCGGGTGCTGCTCCACGAGCGGACGAATGCGCGGCTGCTGGCGGCCGGCGCACTGGTGGGCGATCTGCCGGCGGTTCGGAGTGTCTCAGAGTTTCTGGCGATGGATGTTTCGTTTATCTCGGCGACGCTGGTGCTTCCGGCTGTGCTTAGGGCGCTGGCGGTTCCGGGAGAGGTTTGGGCGGGGCGGGCAGTGATTCTGGTGAAGCCGCAGTTTGAAGCGGGGCGGGAGAATGTTGGGAAGGGTGGGATCGTCCGAGACCCGGAGGCCAGGGCGGCAGCGGTGGAGCGGGTGCGGAGATGTGTAGCGGAGGAGGGAGGGCAGGGGGTGGAGGTGATCGACTCGCCGATTCTTGGACGGGAAGGGAATCACGAGTTCCTGCTTCACGCCCGCTTTGGCGAGTGCGCGAGCTAAGCTCCCGTACACTATTTCAAAACATGCTCCTAGCCGCCATTATCTCGAAGCCGCAGAAGCCTGAGTTAGCCACGATCCTCCCTGAACTGATCCAGTGGCTTGCGGATCATGACTACGATGTTGTGCTTGACCCGGACAGTGCTGCGTATGTGGGGGGGGCGGGGGCTGTGGAGCGGGTCGACATGCCGCAACGGCAGCCGAACCTGGTGATCGTGCTGGGGGGTGACGGGACGCTGCTGGCGGCGTCGCGGGCGTTCGCCCGGACGACGACGCCGATCCTGTCGGTGAACCTGGGGGCGCTGGGTTTCCTGACGGAGATACCGCTGAGCGATCTCTACCGGACGCTTGAGTCGTGGTGCGAGAACAGCGCCGTGATGGATACGCGCGAGATGATGCATGCGGAGCTGCGACGGGGCGATCAGCTGCTGCATGAGTGGGAGGCGCTGAATGACGTCGTGGTCGCAAAGGGAACGATCGCGCGAATGGCGGACTTCACGGTGGAGATCGATTCGCAGCTGGTGGCCACGTTTCGGGCGGATGGGATTATCATTTCGACGCCCACGGGGTCTACGGCTTACAACCTGGCGGCGAATGGTCCGATCGTGATGCCGAGTCTTTCGGCCACGGTTGTGACACCCATCTGTCCTCACCTGCTTACGCTGCGACCGATCGTTGTGCCATCCACGTCGACGGTGTGCGTGCATGTCGTGGGGGTGCCGAACGAGACCTACCTGACGGTGGACGGGCAGGAGGCGGTCAAGTTGGAGCTGGGCGACCATGTGCACTGCTGGAGGTCGGAGTACAGTGTGCGGCTGCTGCGGCATCAGCCGAACGGGCTCTTCAATGTGCTGCGGTCGAAGCTGAAGTGGGGCGTGCGTTAGCCTGGCGGATACGGGCCGGGTTTGAGATCAGGGGCCGAGGCGGACGACCTGTCCGCCTATGGGGTGGCAGAAGACCTTGCCGTGATTGAGCGCGATACGGCGGCTGGCGAGGCCGGCCATCTCCGGGTCGTGGGTGACCATGACGATCGTGTGCCCTGCTGCGTGGAGGCCCTGAAGGAGCTCGATGACGATGCGCTGGTTGGCGGCATCGAGGTTGCCGGTGGGCTCGTCGGCGAGGATGATGGGCGGGTTGTTGATGAGGGCGCGCGCGATGCAGACGCGCTGCTGCTCTCCGCCGGAGAGCTCCGAGGGGAGGTGGGCGGCGCGGGCTGCCAGGCCGACCTTGTCGAGGGCGGAGCGGGCCTCTGTCTCGTCGGTCATGGAGTGGAAGTACTGCGCGAGCATGACGTTCTCTACGGACGTGAGGTAGGGGATGAGGTGGAACTGCTGGAAGATGAAGCCGATCTTGTCGGCACGGAAGCGGTCGAGCTCGGTGGCGGACATGGAGGAGACCTCGACGCCGTCGATTTTGAGCTGACCGGAGGTGGGGCGGTCGAGGCAGCCGAGGAGGTTGACGAGGGTGGATTTGCCGGAGCCGGAGGGACCGGTGATGGCGACCCACTCGCCGGCGACGATGGAGAAGCTGGCGGTGTCGAGAGCGCGGACGGTTCCGGCGTGGCCGGCGTAGTCGCGGGTGACGCCGGTGAGCGAGATGACGGCGCACTCGGCGCGTGTCTGGTCGGCGATGGCGGTGCTGGTTTCGATGCGGCTCAAAGTACCTCCCCCTCCCCCCCGTACTTCATCTCAAAGTCTTCGAAGCAGGCAAGTTAGGTCTGGACCTTCGGTGAGGACCGGACGGCTGCCTGTGCAGAGAAATGGCCCGGTGGAGCCGGGCCTTCCACTCCATTCTTCTGGCTTGATTCTAGCAGTCCGGGAGGATGGGTCGCGCCAACCACGAGGTAGACCACAGCTCCGTCGTTCCTTGCAGCGTGGCCCGGGGTTCGAGGGCGGTACGCCCGGCGGCGCGGTTTGAGCCTGCTTGCCTTTAGCTAGTACGTTGCGGCGAGCACCGCTCCAAGAGCGGCTCCGTTCGGATGAATGTCCCCAGGGAGGTTGGGCCAGCAAGCTTGCCCTTGCTCGTTTGCGGTGTTACAGTTTTCGCGAACTCGCGAGGAACTTGCGGCTGACCCGGTAAGGGATGGCGCCTGTTCGTCGGGAGTTCTCCAATCCACTTGTCCCCGGGCCCACGGTACCTAAATCAGGAATCGGAGCGTTGATCCATGAGACAGAAATCTCTACTCTTTGCGGCAGCTTTTTTCGTTGCGGTTTTTACCTCGCGAGCTGACGCCGACACATTTCGTTTTGTCTTCCAGGGCCCGGGAGTGAGCGGCGCGGTTGCATTGACGTACGGCGCTGCCACGGACGGGACGTATCCGCAGGCCTTCGAGGTCACGGGGATCAGCGGCACGATCTCCGACCCAGGTCTTAAAATCTTCGATGCGCCCATCACCGGCCTCGAATCGATCAACCATGCAATGCCCGAGCCAACGAACCTGCTCGCGCCGAAAGACTTCAGTAAATTTCCAGTTGCTTCCGGAACCATGCATGGCTCTCTGTCCTACGACAATCTCTTCTATCCGGGGGGATCTCCGCAGACTGCTACTGACTACCGCTTCCACGGCGGTTTCCTCGACATTTACGGCCTGCTGTTTGATCTTGGAAATGGGGACGTCGTCAATCTCTGGAGTAACGGGCAGCTTCCCGGTACGGATTTCGTTGACTATGGCTTTGCGATTGCAACGAGCGCCGAGTCACTGGGTTACGTCGGCGGTGGGGTGTCGCCAACTCCGGAGCCGGGAACGCTGTGCCTGCTGGGGACGGGGCTGCTCGGAATTGTGTTGCGGCGGGGTTCGTCGTTTCTGCGAAGGTAAATGTGGTGAGGGGCGACTCGGTGCCGAGTGGCCCCCTCCTGTATGCGCAGAGTCGCGATGTGGAGGTGGGTGTCTCGGCTTCCGCGATACGACCTGAAGGACCATCGAGCGGCTGGCTCAGGACTATCCAGCGGCTGGCTTAGGACTATCGAGCGGCTAGCCGGGAGGGCACATAGCAAGCAGGGCCAGCCGCCGCTTGCCGATCTGAGAATTACGTTGTGGCGATCCTGGAAGAGCAGGGACGGGGCGAAGCTGTGTCACTCGCCTTTGAGGAGGGCCGCGGGTGAGAGGGTGCGGAGGAGCCGGGCGGGGAGGAGTGCTGCGGAGGCGGCGATCACGAGATTGAGGAGGAGGACGAGGGGGAGGACCCCGAGGTGGGGAAGGGTGGCGGTCTGGAAGTTGGCCTCGCCGATGAGCCAGGCTGCGGCTGAGCCGAGGAGGTATCCGGCGACGAAGCCGGCGATCGAAAGGACGAGGGCCTCGAGCAGGAAGAGGCCGGTGAGCTGGATCTGCGAGCCGCCGAGTGCCTTCATGAGGGCGAAGTCGCGACGCCGCTCCAGGATGGAGGCGGAGAGGGTGGCAAGGACGCTGACGGCGACGGTGAGGGCGATGAGGAGAACGGCGCCGTACATGAGGGCGCGGGTGCGATCGACGATGCGGCTTTCGCTTTCGACGAGCTGGCGGACGGGGCTGACGGTGAGTGCGGGGAGAGCGGAGCGGAGCGCGGTGAGGGCGGAGTCGATGCGACTGGCGCCGCCGGGGACCTGGAGCTCGAGCACGGTGGGGCCGGTGCCGGTGAGTTCGGCGAGAGTTTCGAGCGGGACGTAGACGCGGCTGTCCTCGTCGCCGCCGGTGCGGAGGAGGCCGGCGGCACGGACGGGGGTGATGGTTTTGCCGTTGTAGGTGAGGTGGACGTCGCGCTCGTTGGCGACGAAGTTGGCGGCCTTTTGACCGAGGAGGGCGTACTGGACGCCGATGGGGAGGTCGGTGGGCCAGGTGTCGACGCTCCACCAGGAGTCGAGCCGGCGGACGGCGGCGAAGTCGGTTCCGGCCACGACGACGGGAGTGCCGCGGTCGGTGGTGGCGACGACATAGCCAAAGGGTGCGATGAGGGTGTCGGGGCCGGCGGCCTGCTGGGCGCGGGAGATGGCGTCCTGTGGGAGCGATGTGCCGGCGGGGGCGCTGACGACGATGTTGGCGCCGAAGGAGCGGAACTCGTGGTGGAGCTTGGAGTCGAGGTCGGCGTAGAGGGTGAGGAGCGCGGTGGTGATGGCGGCGGAGACGGTGAGGGCGATGAGGCCGGAGAGCGAGCGCGCCCGGCGGTGGACGAGCGAGCGGCGGAGGATGGTCGCGATCGTGAGGGTCATGCGTCGGACCTGAGGATGGCGGAGGGTTCGAGGCGAAGGGCGGAGCGGATGGCGGGGGTGCTGCCGGCGATGGCGACGAGGAGGGCGAGGCCGGTGATGATGGGCAGGAGGACGGGGTTGAAGGTGGGAGCCGGCGGGGCTCCGGCGAAGATGCGGGCACCGAGCCAGGCGGCGAGGGCGCTTCCGGCGAGATAGCCGATGAGGCCGGAGAGGAGGGCGAGGATCGCGGCTTCGACGTAGAAGAGGATGGCGATGCGGCCCTGCGAGGCTCCGAGGGAGCGCATGAGGCCGATTTCGGCGCGGCGCTCGAGGACGGCGGTGGCCATGGCGGCGGAGACGGCGAAGCCGGCGGCGAGGAGGGCGGCGGCGGAGATGAGCCACATGAGGCCGGAGATGCGTTTGAGGACGTTGCCTTCGGACTGTTCGACGCGGCGGATCTGCTGGGCGTCGGCGTTGGGGATGGCTTCGCGGATCTGGTAGGCGATGGAGTTGGCGTAGGGTCGGCAGTACCAGGTGTCGCGCTGTTTGGGGGAGAGGGTGTCGGGGTTCTGGCGGGCGAAGGCGTCTTCGGGGCGGGTGCGGGCGGCGACTTCGACGCGGTCGAGGTCGATCTCCGGTTTAGCCGCTGAAGCGGGTAGGAGGCCATAGGTGGCGTCGAGTGGATAGAGGATTTGCTGGTCCGTGGAGTCGCCGGTTGTCACTATGCCGACGATGTCGCCCTCGAGTTCGTGACCCATGCTGATCCAGTCGCCTATGTTGAGGTTGAGGCGCCTTGCTAGAGCGGAGCCGAGGACGATCTCCTGTGCGGCTTCGCCGTGAGAGGGAGGGATAGCTTGCTCAACGGGCCAGCGGCCGTCAAGCTTCCACCAGGGATGGAGAGTGGGGGCACCCGTGGTCATTGTTCCGAAGGTATGGTGAAACCAGTAGCCCACGGCTGTGACGGGGGCTGCGCCCGAGGCGTCCATCGCAGGATCCTTCGGTTGCCAGAGGACGCGAGGGGGGGATGGTTTGCCGGGAGCTTCGGGTTGGAGGAGCAGCGTACCGACGGTGTGCATTTCGGGGCTGAGGGCGGTGATGTTGTTGTGCCAGAAGATGGTCTGGAGCTTATTGAGGTCGGACTCGTGGAGGTAGATGTTGCTCGCGGTTGGAGTGATGTTGACGCCGCCGATATTGACAGCAAGGGCCTGGGCCTGCGGGGTGACGATGATGTTGGCGCCGTAGACGGCGAGCTCGGCGTGGATGCGGTCGCCGATGGTGGTGGCGAGGGCGAGCATGGCGGTGACGGCGGTGGTGCCGAGGAGGATGGCGATGCCGGCGAGGAGCTTGCGGCGGCGCTGGCGCCGGAAGGATTCGAGGAGGAGGCGGAAGAACATGGGCTACCGCTCGAAGACGGGGGCGAGGGTCTGGAGGTCGGCGGCCTGAACCATGAGCATGCCACCGGCTTGCGTGGACTTGAGGGGGATGGGATTGCAGCCGCCGGCGACGCCCATGGACTGGGGGACGAGGGGGCTGGCGCACATCTTGCAGGTGATGCCCTGGGCGCCGATGTAGAAGCCGACGGGACCGCAGATCTGGCAGGCGTCGGCGACCGAGACGATGTTGCCGTCGGGCTTCTTGAACAGGAGGAAGCGGACCTCGGTGGAGCGGCCTTTGCCATCGTCGATGTGGACGCCGTAGCGGTGGAGCTTGTCGTCGTTGACGTCGGCAAGGGGTACGGTGACCTGCGAGCCGGTGAGGGTGACGGCGGTGGCGGGGCTGAGGGCGGTAGAGCTTTTGGCGTAGATGAACTCGGCCGTGGAAAGAAAGATGAAGAGAAAGGAGGTGCCGACGACGGCGGACATCCACATGCGTTCGCGGCGCTGGGACCAGGCGAGCTTGCGGCGGGCCGCGGGATCGAGGGAGGCGGCCTCAGAGGCGAGGTCGGCGGGGGAGCGGCGCTTCTGCTCCATGAGGATCATGAGGCCGGCGAGGGCGAGCATGGTGACGAAGAAGAAGAGGTCGTTGCGAACGATGGGGCCGATGAGGCGCATCTCGGCCTGGCTGGAGGGGAGGATGTGGTTTTCGGAGAGCTCGTGGAGGCCGGAGACGACGAGCTGAAAGGTCACGAAGTAGAGGATGACGGTAGTGACGCGGAAGAAGCGCTGGAGGTTGATCTTGACCGAGCCGCGGATGAAGAGGATGCCGAAGATGACGGCGACGGTGATGCCGAGGAGGGTTCCGGTGAAAGAGAGGAGCTCGGTGGAGTTGAGGGTGACGGCCGAGAGGATGAGGACGGTTTCGACGCCTTCGCGGAGGACGAGAAGGAAGACGAAGAAGAAGAGGCCGAGTTGGGAGACTCCGGCGGCGCCGCCGGTGAGCCGGGCGATTTTTGACTCGATCTCGCCCTTCATGGAGCGGGCGGTGCGGTGCATGAACCAGATCATCGAGACGACAAAGGCAGCGGCGGCGAGCATGACCCAGCCCTCGATGATGTCCGAGTTCAGGTTGAGGCGGGCGACGAGGATTGCGGCGAGGACGGAGGCTGCGAGGGCGGCTCCGATGGCGTAGAAGACGGTCTTCTTGAGATCGGAGCGGCCGATCTTTGAGAGGTAGGCAAAGATGATGCCCACGATCAGGGAAGCTTCGACGCCTTCCCGGAGCGTGATGATAAATGCCTGCAACATAAGGGGCTATCCTGTCCTGTTCGGCGGGCTGGAGGGGTCTCCGGCGACCGTAAACGGCCTTCAAGGGATGTGTTATCCGAGAAAGCTCTTCACGACAAGTGTATTTCGGACCAAATCGGTCGTCAATCGAGCAGTTCAAGCGCGGGCGAGGTTTTTGGTGGGACGAGAGCGAGGCGGGCGCAGGGGGGCTTTTGAGGAGGATGCGCGGACTGCTGATTTTCAGAGGGGATGTGGTGCGCCCGGAAGGAGTCGAACCTCCGACCTACTGGTTCGTAGCCAGTTGCTCTATCCAGCTGAGCTACGGGCGCACATTGCAGGGGTATGCAACCTGTTCAGAATAGCGAAGATCTTCGGCCAGAGCAAACGGCGGGGGGGCCTGGTGATCGTGTTCGGTGGAGAGCGGTGGTGCGCCCGGAAGGATTCGAACCTCCGACCCTTTGGTTCGAAGCCAAATGCTCTATCCAGCTGAGCTACGGGCGCGTGGGAAGAACCGAACTTCCGCTACGATATCGGACCGGAGCGCGAACGACAAGTGACCTCCGGAGATGATGGGGCCGCGGCGCCGGCAGAAAGGGTGTTCGAGGTAGCCGAATTCAAGCACGGATGTCCATGTGCGCGGCGTAGTATGTGGGCGTGTCGATCCCGCGGGTCTCGGATTCTTCAAGCGCGATCGAGCGTCGGGTCTTGCACCGATCGAGTCAGATTCACCTGGATCGGGTTAGATACAACCGGATCGGGTTAGATACAACCGGATCGAGTTAGATACACCTGGGAGGATGAGGGAGATGATGAACTCACGAAGGGCACAGTATGTCATGGGATTCGCGCCGATCGTCATGTCGTTGATCGCGTTGGGGATCGTCGCTGAAGGTTTGGTGGAGTTCGGGAGTCAGCGACCGGTGGATGAGGGATGGCAGGCGCACATCTTTCAGATCCTGATGGTTCTGGAGCTGCCTTTGATCGTGTTGTTTGTGGTGAACAACTGGCGGACGATGCGGCGGAGCCTGCCGATGCTGGGCGCGCAGGTGTTGTTGTGGCTGATCGCGGTCGGTTCTGTTCGCTTCTTTTCGCTTTAGCAGAGCTGTTCTGGGCAGGTGAAAACGGTCTGGTGAAGTGGACTGTGCTCGGGCGGAGGCCCGGGTTTCAGGACGCTGGCTGCGGGGGCGCCGGATCGGGGACGGGAGGGGCGATCAGGGGTACCTCTTCGACGATATCCAAGCCGGCGCGGCGGAGAAGCTGGTGAATGACCGGCTCGGTGAGGCGGCTGGCGTCGTACTCGATGCGGACGGTCTTTTCCGTCTCGCGGAGTTCGAGGCGGCGGATGCCGTAGACCTCGCGGAGACGAGCGATGGCCATGGTAGCCGCTTCGGTGGGTGGAACGTGATAGCGGTAGAGGACGTCCAGCTGAGTCATAGGGAGAAGTTTAGCAGCGGGCCGGGGCCAGGATCTGGTTTGTCCGGCCTTTACAGGTGCTTGAGGTAGTCGATGATCTCGGGGCTGGTCCAGTTCTGGGCGCTGACGAACTTGCGGCGGAGCCTGCCGGTGCGGTCGATGATGTAGGTCTCGGGGATCTGGGCGGTGCCGTAGAGGGCGTTGATGCGCTGGTCGCTGTCGCGGACGGTGAGGAGATCGACGTGGTGGCGGGAGAGGAACTCGCGGTAGACGGCGTCGTCCTGATCGATGCTGACGCCGACGACGGCGAGGTGCGGCATGCGGTGCTGGAGGTCGAGGAGGCTGGGGAGCTCTTCGACGCAGGGCGCGCACCAGGAGGCCCAGAGATTGAGGACGACGACGCGTCCACGGAGGCTGGCGAGATCGAGTGTCTGGACGCCGTCGCCGATGGTGAAGAGGGGAGCGGGCCTGTCGAGGCGGTTGGGGTGATCTCCGCGGTCGCAACCGGCGGGTACGAGCAGCGCGAGACAGATTGCGGCGGGGATGATGAGACAGGATCTACGCACGACGCCTCCGCTTCTTATAATACGGAGCTGTGGAACCGATTCTAGGGCTGATGGACGCGGAGGAGAGCCGGGCGGCGAAGGCGGAAGCCCTGGCCCGGAGGAAGTCCGAGGCTGAGGACGAGGCTCCGCTGGAGCTTACGGTGGTGCTGCCGGCGAGAGACGAGGAGCGGAGCCTCGCGGCGTGCCTCCAATCGTTGCTGACGCAGACGGAGCCGGGGTTTGCGGTGGGCCGGGAGTGGGAGCTGATCGTGGTGAACGACGCTTCAACGGACCGGACGCGCGAGATTGCGGAGGCTGCGGCGGCCGAGCATCCGGCGACGGAGGTGGGGGCGGCGGTGACGGTGATGGATGCGCCGCCGCTGGATCTGAGCGGGAGGGGAGGGTTTACCGGAAAGAACAATGCGTGCTGGGCGGGGGCGCAGATGGCCCGGGGCCGGAGGATTCTGTTTACGGACGCGGATACGATCCATGCGCCGGGCACACTTTCGCGGAGCCTGCGGGAGGCGGAGAGGCACGAGGCGGCGCTGCTGTCGTACTCCCCACGGCAGATTGTGACGGGGGTGATGCAGGGAGCGGTGATGCCGCTGATCTTTTCGGAGCTGGCGAGTGTGTATCCGCCGGCGCAGGTGAACGACCCGGGCAGCCGGGTGGCGGCGGCGAACGGGCAGTTTCTGCTGGTGGACCGGGTGGCGTACTTCGACCTTGGAGGGCATCGGGCGGTGGGGCTAAAGGTGCTGGAGGATGTGGCGCTGGCGCAGAACATGAAGCGGGCGCAGAGGACGATACGGTTCCGGTATGCCCCGGAGGCGATTTCGACGCGGATGTACCGGACGACGGCGGAGATGGTGGAGGGCTGGACAAAGAACCTCGCGTTGCTGATGCCGAGCCCGATTGCGCTTGCGATGTGGCGGGTTCTGGACCTCCTGCTGTTCTTCGGTCTGCCGGCTCTGGCCCTGGCGGTGCCAAACCTGGCGGGTTGGCAGAGAGGGGCGATCCTGGTGTTGTGGCTTCGAACGGCGTTCCGGTTTTACAGCCGGGTGGCGCGATCGCACTTCGCGGCCTTTGATGTGGCGATGTCGATCCTGGGGGTACCGGTGTTTGTGTTTCTGCTGGTGCGCAGTACGGTTCGGCATCGTGTGCAGCGAAGTGTGACCTGGAAGGGGAGGAGTTACAACCCGAATCTTCGCTGAGGAGTTTGACGGCCGTAATGTGAGCTGCCGCGGATGTTGCATCGTTGCGAGGCAGGCATCGTCTAAGCTTGTAGGTCACGATGGTTCTCCTTACGCGCAAAGCCGAGTTTTCTTCCGCACACTTCTATTGGAACGACGGGTGGTCAGCCGAGGAGAACGAACGTGTGTTCGGAAAGTGCTCGAACCGAAACGGGCACGGCCACAACTACACGCTGGAGGTGACGGTCGGGGGCGAGATCGATCCGGTGAGCGGGTTTGTGGTTGATCTGAAGCAGATGAAGGAGATCGTTGAGCGCGAGGTGGTGAGTGTGTACGATCACCGGCACCTGAATCTGGAGGTCGCGGAGTTCGCGACGAGGCAGCCCACCTGCGAGAACATCGCGGTCTCGATCTGGGGGAGGCTGGCCGGGAAGATCCCGAATGCGCGGTTGCACCGGGTGCGGGTTTACGAGGTCCCGGATCTGTTTGCGGACTACTACGGGGAGAGCGAATGAGCAGCGGCCGGCCGATCGCGAGGTTATCGCGCCGATATCACTTCTGCGCCTCGCACCGGCTGCACACGGAGCAGTTTGGACCGGAGCGCAACCGTGAGGTGTTCGGCAAGTGCAACAACCCGCATGGGCACGGCCATAACTACATCGTCGAGGCGACGTTTTCGGGGCCGGTGGACGTTGAGACGGGGATGGTGACGAATCTTGCGGACCTGGATCAGTTTGCACAGGGTGCACTGATTGCGGTGTTTGATCACCAGAACCTGAACACGCTGCCATGTTTCTCTGAGATCGTATCGACGACCGAGAACCTGGCGGTTGAGGTCCATCGAATCTTCTCGGCATATCCGCATGCACGGCTGGAGCGAGTGCATATCGAGGAGACGCCGAACAACTCGTTCGACTACCCGGGCGGCGACGCGTCTGTGGCGGGATTGGAAGGCAGAGAGAGATGACACGCACGACGATGATCGAATGCATTACGCCCGACACAAAGGTCCCGGGCGAGCCGGAGGGTTCCGGCGAGAGCGGCACGGAGGCTGGGCAGAAGAAGATCTCCGGCGGCGCGATGGCCGGGACGACATCAAGGGAAGAGGGGCTCGCCCAGGCTTCCACACAGGATCTGTATCGCGAACTGCTTCGACGGATGGGTGAGGATCCCGATCGGGACGGGTTGCTGCGGACTCCGGAGCGCGTGGAAAGGTCGACGGCCTTTCTGACGCGCGGATATACGCAGACGGTGGAAGAGGTGCTGCACGGGGCGCTGTTTGACGTTGATTATGACGAGATGGTGATGGTGAAGGACGTCGAGTTTTATTCGCAGTGCGAGCACCACCTGCTGCCATTCTTCGGCAAGGCTCATATTGCATATGTCCCGCGTGGCAAGGTCGTCGGGCTGAGCAAGCTGCCGCGGCTGGTGGATATTTTTGCGCGGAGGCTGCAGGTGCAGGAGCGGATGACGCGCCAGATTGCGGACGCAATTACGGACGCGATACAGCCGCAGGGTGTGGCCGTGATCCTGGAGGCGCAGCACTTGTGCATGATGATGCGAGGTGTGGAGAAGCAACACTCGCATACGACGACCTCCGCGATGCTGGGCGTGTTCAAGACGCAGATGCAGACGCGGAACGAGTTTCTGTCGCTGATACACCGCAGCTAAGGCAACGGCGGCATGCGCAGCCGAAGTTTGCTCGTCGAAGTTTGCTCGTCGACGTGCCATGAGTACAGACGAGCGACTGCCGAGTCGGCGTCAAGATGCGCGTTTGGGAGAACGAGGGAGCGCTTCAAGCCATCATGAATGGACTTTTGATTCTGGATAAGCCCGAGGGTCTTACCTCGCACGATGTGGTGTCTCTGGTGCGCAGGGTGACGGGGGAGAGATCGATCGGGCACCTCGGTACGCTGGACCCGATGGCGACGGGTGTCCTGCCGCTGCTGCTGGGGCGATATACGAGGCTGGCGCAGTTCTTTCAAACGGCGCAGAAGAGCTACACCGGCAGCATCCGGTTCGGGTATGCCACGGACACGTTTGACGCGGAGGGCACGGCAAGCGGACCGGTGGAGCCGCTGCGGAGATCGCTCGGTGAGCTGCGTTCGATGGCGGAGGAGTTCCACGGGGAGATGGACCAGATGCCGCCGATCTATTCGGCGAAGAAGATCAACGGGGTGCCGGCTCACAAGCTGGCGCGCGCGGGTGCGGATGTGCCGGTGAAGACGGCGAAGATCACGATTCATGAGTTTGAGCTGACGGGCCTGGACGCGGAGCGGGCGACGGCCGAGTTCCGGATTCGGATATCGGCGGGCGGGTACGTGCGATCGGTTGCGCATGAGCTTGGGCAGAGGGCAGGATGCGGGGCTCACCTGGCCACCCTGAGGCGGACGCAGGCCGGGCCGTTCACGCTTGAGGACGCGATCTCAGCGGAGGATCTGAAGCGGCTGGCGGGGGATGAGCGGGCACTCGGGGATCTGCTGCCGCATCCGCGGACGCTGCTTCCGGATCTGCCAAATGTAACGGTGGATGAGCGTGTTGCCGGGCAGCTTCGGAACGGGATGCAGGTGAACCTGCCCGCGTTTGGGAGTGAGCCGCTGGTGAAGGTGTTTACAGGTCCGACGGAGTTGCTTGGGGTAGCGCGGCGAATTGCGGGAACCCTGATGCAGCCGATCGTGGTGCTTGGGTAAGGCTGCCGCGATGTACGGCTGAGGGCGTGGGGCAGATCAGGTGCGAGGTCCCCCGCTCTTTCGGAGCAGAGGTGTGACGAGCTTGAGGATGTTCCGGGCAACAACCTCGTTTCCGCGTGCGGTGGCGTGGGTGCGGTCTTCCTGCATCATGCCGTCTACGCCGTAGACGCCCTCGAGCAGGAAGGGCAGGAATGGAACGGAGTATTTCTTTGCCAGGACGGTGTAGGTGTCCTGGAACTGCCGGATGTAGTCGGGCCCGTAGTCGGGCGGAAGGGTGATGCCGGCGAGAGCGATCTTTGTGCCGCTTGATTTGAGCCGGGAGAGGATGGTGTCCAGGCTGGAGCGTGTGTCTTCGATGCGAAGACCGCGCAGGCCATCGTTGCCGCCGAACTCGACGACGACGATGGCGGGGTGGAGGGCGAGGATGCGGTCGATGCGTTCGAGGCCGTCCTTGGTGGTGTTTCCGCTGATGCCTTCGTTGACGACGTGGTAGCGGAAGCCGCGGGCGTCGAGGTCTTTCTGGAGGAACTCGGGGTAGCTCTCGCCGGGGTCGGTGCCATGGCCTGCGGTGAGCGAGTCGCCGAAGCAGACGAGGATGGGACGGGTGTCGGGGACCTCGGCAGGTCCGACGGGGATGTTGCCCGGAGTCACAACCGGCGGTGTGCTTTGTGAGGTGATGGAGGTCTGGTTGGTGTCTGTCATTTGCCCGGGAGCCTTGCTGGAGCGGCAGCCGGTGGCTCCCGTTGCTGCCACTAGAATAAGAGAGAGCCAGAACGAGCGCATTCTCTGACAGTAACAAAATGCGTGGGGATGAGGCCGGAGGGGGACGCGAGCGAGATGGTCGACGGGAATGCGGTCGGACGGCGGGCGGGGGAGCCGATGATTGTTGTGGACGATCTTCGCAAGAGCCTGCGGACCGGGACGCGCTCGGTCGACATTCTGAAGGGGATTGATTTCCGGATTCCAGCGGGGCAGTTTGCGGCGATTATGGGGTCTTCGGGAAGCGGCAAGTCTACGTTGCTGGGTCTGCTGGCGGGTCTGGACACTCCGACGTCCGGCAATGTGCACCTGGCGGGGCAGGCGATCTCGTACCTGCCGGAGGATCAGCTGGCGCAGATTCGCGGGCGGACGATCGGATTTGTGTTTCAGTCGTACCAGCTGATTCCGTCGCTGACGGCGCTTGAGAATGTGCTGCTGCCGCATGAGCTGAATGCGGAGAGCCGGAGCGCGAAGGAGGGAATGGAGCGGGCGCGTGGGCTGCTGGACTCGGTGGGTCTGGCGGACCGGATGGATCATTACCCGGTGCAGCTTTCGGGTGGAGAGCAGCAGCGTGTGGCGCTGGCACGGGCGTTTATCCTGCGGCCGCCGATTGTGCTGGCCGATGAGCCGACGGGAAACCTGGATTCAGTGAACGGGCAGCATGTGATGAACCTGTTGCTGGATCTGAACCGGGTGGAAGGGACGACGCTGGTGCTGGTGACGCATGACGCGGCGGTGGCGGCGTTTGCGCATCGGAGGCTGACGCTGCGGGACGGGATGCTGCTTTCGGATGAGTACTCGGAGACGGCACCGCAGGAGCCACTGGCGGGAAGCGACGCCGTGGAAGAGATGTCGGCGTAGCGTATGGCCGACCTTTCCTACAGAACGGCCGCGCGTATCGCTTCGCGGGAGCTGCGGTCATCGCGGGGCAAGTTCCTGTTTGTGATCCTTTCGGTGGCGATTGGCGTGGCTGCGCTGACGGGTGTGCGGGGATTTTCGGCTTCCTTCCGGACGACGTTGTTGACGCGGGCTCGATCGATTATGGCGGCGGATCTTTCAGCGCGGATGTTTCAGCAGCCGACGGCTGAGCAGCAACAGGGTCTGGATGAGATTGCGGCGAGTGGAGTTGAGATCACGCCGGTGACGGAGCTCCTGTCGATGGCGTCGTCCCCGAAGACGATGGATCCGCTGCTGGTGAGTTTGAAGTCGGTTGAGCCACTGAAGTATCCCTTTTATGGAACGGTGGATCTGCAGCCGACGGCGAAGCTGCGGGATGTGTTGGGGCCGGATACAGTGGCGGTGGCGGACGATCTGCTGGTGCGGCTGCACCTGCGGGTTGGGGATGAGTTGAAGCTGGGTAACAGGCTGTTTCGGATCGCGTCGGTGGTGACGAATGAGCCGGACCGGTTGTCGGGCAGCTTTGCGGCGGGGCCGCGGGTGCTGATCTCGCGTGAGGGACTTGAGAGTTCGGGTCTGCTGGCGCCGGGCTCTCACGCGGGGCAGCGGTTTCTGTTCAAGGTGCCGCCGCCGAAGAGCGGGGCGCCGATCTCGGACAGCGCGGTGGCGGAGCTGAAGGTGCGCCTGGAGAAGCTGCTTCCGGAGTCGCAGGTGATCGATTACCGGGAGACGAACCCGGCGCTGACGCAGGGACTGGACCGGGCGACGAGCCTCCTGTCGCTGATGTCGCTGGTGGCGCTTGTGCTGGGTGCGGTGGGCGTGGCGATGGCGATGCGGGCACATCTGCAGCAGCGCCTGGACTCGATTGCGATTATGAAGTCGCTCGGTGCACGGTCGTCGCAGGTGATCAAGATCTACCTGATCCAGACGCTGTTTCTGGGAGTGATGGGTGGAGTGCTTGGTGTGGGGCTGGGGGTGCTGGTGCAGCTGGCCTTTCCATGGCTGCTGGCCAAGCTTGTGAACGTGGATACGACGTTGCATGTGCAGTGGCAGACGGTGGCGACGGGGCTCGCGGCCGGTGTGCTGACGACGCTGCTGTTTACGCTTCCGCCGCTGCTGGATATACGCGGCGTGCGGCCGGTGCTGATCTTCCGGAGGGCAGTGGAGGATGCCGACGATCCGTTTGTGTCGGCGATATTTCGCAAGCTGAGGAAGAACGGGGCGCAGATTGGAGCGGCGGTCCTGATTCTGGCCGGGCTGACGGCGATTGCGACGACGCTGTCGGACTCCGCCACTGTGGGCCGGTTCTTCTCGCTGGGGCTTGTGTCTGTGCTGGGGGTGTTGCTGCTGGCCTCCGCTGGTGTGCTGGCGTTGCTGCGGGTGATTCTGCGGAGGAGCGGGTTCGCGCTGCCGTCATCGCTGCGGCATGGGCTCGCGAATCTGTACCGACCGGGCAATCCATCGGCGGCTCTGCTGGCGGCGCTGGGGCTGGGCGTGATGCAGATCATGACGGTTTACCTGGTGCAGCAGGCCGTGGTGAGCGAGCTGCACATCTCATCGGCGCCGGATCTTCCGAACGTCTTCCTGATCGACATTACGTCGGAGGAAATTGCGGGTATGCGCGACCTGCTGAAGGGGCAGAGCACGGTGACGGCGACTCCGGAGTTTCTGCCGGTGGTGAGCTCGCGGATTGTGCAGATTGACGGCGTGGAGGCGGACAAGGCGAAGGTGAAGAACTTTCCGAAGCGGATGCTGCGATCGATCTCGCTGACGTGGGCGGACGCGCCGCCGCCGGGGACGACGGCGGCACAGGGAAGATGGTGGAGCGATGCGCAGGCGAGAGACGGGGCGAAACATCCGCTGGTGGCGGTGAATCAGCCCCAGGCGGAGCGGCTGGGTGTTCATGTCGGATCCACCATCACGTTTGCGGCGCAGGATACGCAGTTCACGGCGACGGTGGCGGCGATTACAAAGACGAACGGGCAGCACGCGTACTCGCGGGCCGAGTTCATTTTGCCGCACGCGGCGCTGGAGGGGCTGCCGGTGGTCTGGTATGGCGGTGTGCATGCGATCCCGAGCCGTGTGGATGAGTTGCAGCGGGCGCTCTACCGCAGCTATCCGACGGTGACGGTGATCAACGTGGCGCAGGCGCTCGAGACGGTGCGGCAGGTGGTGGTGCAGATTACGTATGTGGTGCAGTTTCTCGCGGCGTTCTCGATCTTTGCGGGGATCGTGATTCTGGCGAGCTCGATTGCGGGGACGCGGTACCGGCGGGTCCGTGAGGTGGTGGTGCTGAAGACGCTGGGCGCGACCCGGATGCGGATTGCGACGATCTTCTCGATTGAGTTTGCGGTGCTGGGACTGGTGGCGGCGGTGGTTGGGATCGGGTTTGCAAACCTGATTGCGAGCGCGATCCTCCACAAGATGACGGTTGCGTACCAGTTCCACGTCCTGTGGGCGATGGCGGCTCTGCTGGGGACGGCGCTGCTGACGGTAGCGACTGGTTGGTTTGCGAGTTTCCGGGTGCTGGGGCAGAAGCCGCTGGAGGTCCTGCGGGAGGAGTAGGTGGGAGACAGAGCACGACTACGTCGTTCTCTATCTCGCGGTTGGAATAGGTGCCGCCATCTGGCGGGCTTCTCCATAGGGATTTCGCTGCCGGCGACGGTGAGGCTAGTTGAGGGGTGTCAGGCTTCTAGGCGCTGGGCGGCGATATCTTTCAGGCGCGGGAGGATGTCGCCGAGGGGGGCGGCGGCAGCGTCGCGGGAGCCGAGGGCGAAGTAGGTTTTGCGATAGAGGGCGAAGAGGTCCTCATAGATGCGGACGGCGCCTGGGTTGGGGGTAAAGGTGCGGTGTTTGAGGCACATGGCGGTCTGGGCCTCTTCGATCGTTTTGAAGGTGCCGGTGGCGAGGAGCGCGAAGATGCCGGAGCCGAGCGAGGTGGGGATGCCGTCGGGGACGAGGACGGGCTTGTTGAGGACGTCGGCATAGACCTGATTGAGGACGGCGTTGTTCTGGGGGATGCCGCCGGCGTTGATGACGCGCTCGATGGGGACTCCGCCCTCGGCCATGCGCTCGAGGATGATGCGGGTGTGGAAGGCGGTGCCTTCGATAGCGGCGAAGAGCTCATCCTGGGCGGTGTGGACGAGGTTCCAGCCGAGGGTAACTCCGCCGAGCGCCGCGTTCACGAGAACCGTCCGGTCGCCGTTATCCCAGCTTAGGCGGAGGAGGGCGGTCTGCCCGGGGCGGTACTGCTCAAGGCCCTGGGCGAGGTCTTTGACGGACTTGCCGGCGCGGCGGGCGATCGCTTCAAAGATGTCTCCGGTTGCGGAGAGGCCGGCTTCGACGCCGACGAACGCCGGGTGGACGGAGCCGGGGACGACGCCGCACATGCCGGGGATGAGCGAGGGCTTGTCTTCCATGGCGATGATGCAGGTGGAGGTGCCGACGACGTTGACGACGTCACCGACTCGGCAGCCTGCGCCGATGGCGTCCCAGTGGGCGTCAAAGGCGCCGACGGGGATAGGGATGCCGGGGCGGAGGCCGAGCTTCTCGGCCCAGGTGGCGGAGAGATGGCCGGCGAGGTGGTTGGAGGTGAGGTAGTCGCCCGAGAGCTTTTCGCGGATGCCGTCAAAGAGGGGATCGACGGCGGAGAGGAAGGCCTGTGGCGGGAGGCCGCCCCAGCGCGGGTTCCACATCCACTTGTGACCCATAGCGCAGGCGCTGCGTTTTGCGAGTGCGGGCGAGGTGATGCCGGCGAGGGTGGCGGCGACCATGTCGCAGTGCTCAAAGGCGGAGGCGAAGCTGGCGCGCTGCGCGGGGTTGTGGCGAAGCCAGTGGAGGAGCTTGGCGAAGCCCCACTCGTGGGAGTAGACGCCGCCGCACCAGTCGATGGCCTCGAGTTTCTGGGCGTGGGCGAGCGCGGTGATCTCGGCAGCTTCATGCTTGGCGCGGTGATCGCACCAGAGGTAGTAGTCGTTGAGGGGCTGCATGTTGGCGTCGACGGGAATGACGCTTGAACCGGTGGTGTCGAGCGCGATGGCTTCGACGGTGCTGCCGTCTATTCCGGCCTGGGCGACGACCTCCCGTGTGGCACGGGCGAGGGCGGCCATCTGATCCTCGTGGGACTGGGTAGCCTCGTCGGGGTCCTGACGATTCCGTTTGAGCGGGTACTCGGCGACGGCGGTGCCGAGGCGGCCGCGGCTGCTGTCAAGCAGGGTTACTCTGACGCTCAAGGTTCCGAAATCAACACCCGCGACGACGCTCATTGTTTCTCCTGGAGGGCTGCGGGGTGGCCGCAGCACCTGCCTATCTTGACATAGCGGAGCGGTGTGTCGCCACGACAGCTGGATGGAGGGAGCCTGACGGCTGATGGCGACGGAGGCGTCGGGACGAGCTACTGATCGACCGACGCTCGCACGGGCTCCTGCCGGGCCTTGAGGTAGTTTCCGTAGCCGACGACAACCGTGGAGCCGACGAGGAGGATGAGGCCGGAGGCGACGAGCACACGGGTGCGACGAGTTGTGCCCCTCCACTCTTTGAGGAAGAGGCCCCAGAGTGTCGCGAAGATGATGATGGAGGCCATGTGAAGTGTCCAGCTGGAGAAGTCATACTTGCCCATCTTTGTCTGGCCCATGGAGTAGAAGAAGAACTGGAAGTACCAGACGACGCCCGCGAGCGCGGCGAAGATGTAGTTCTGGGTGAGGGTTGAGGTGGAGAGTCGCTGGAAGCTGGAATGGTCTGTGGGGTCGAGGTCCGTGATCGTGTTCCCGGTGGCGGCGCTGGAACGGAGGGGATTTCGGCCGGGAGCACCGGCGAACTGATTGAGGGAGCGATTCCTGAAGATCAGGATGCCGGACCAGATGAAGTTGGTTACAAAGCCGCCCCAAAGGACGACGACGAGGACCGGGAGGTTTTGCCATAGATCCAGACGGTGGTTGGCGAGGAGGCGCTGCTTCGCGATGGCGGAGATGGGGGCGCCGGCCTTGAGTCCGAAGGCGAAGAAGGAGCTCATGATTCCGGCGAAGATGGCGACCGCGATGCCCTTGCCGAAGGAGAAGTCTGACTCGCCGGCCTCGGCCTTCTCTTCGGGTGTGGTCTCGCGTTCCTTGGATAGGCCGGCTGCTCCGTTGACTGCGACGGCGATGAGGCAGATGGCGACGCCGGCAAGGATGATCTGGCCTGAGCGCTCATGGAGGATGGTGCGCATCTCTCCGCTGTAGATGGGTGGGATCAGAGTGCCGAAGGCGGTGCAGAGCCCGAGCGCGATGGCGTATCCGAGGGCGATGCCGAGGAAGCGAATGGCGAGGCCGAAGGTGAGGCCGCCGACTCCCCAGAGTGCTCCCCAGAAGACCGCGTATCCGAGTGCGGAGGGAGGCGCGGACCTGAGGATGCCGAAGAGCCCGGGGACGAGGAGGCCTGCGATGAGGATGGGAGCGACGATCCAGGCGGCGAAGCCCTGGATGAGCCAGTAGACCTCCCACGACCAGCGTCTGATTCCGCGAAACGGGATGAAGTTTGTGGCTGAGGCGAAGCCGCCGATCCAGTGATAGATGACGCCGATAAGAGGGTTTGGTCCCAAGTTGGTCTCGTCCAGTCGATCGCTGCGGTGTGGATTGCGTACCATCGTACCTGACGTCGAGACGTGTCCCGGAGATGCACTGCAGATTGAACCTGGGGGCGTGGTGGCGCGGAGATGCGGCTGGAGGAGATTGCTTGCGAGTCTCGCTATTTATTACGTGCTACAACGACACGCTGTTTCCTGCGACGGGAAGAGCGGTCGTTCGTGTGCTCGAGCAGCTTGGACACGAGGTGGTGTTTCCAGCGGGGCAGACATGCTGTGGCCAGATGCACTACAACACCGGGTACCAGGCGGAGGCGATGCCGCTGCTGCGACGCTTTGTGGAGCAGTTCCGAGGTTCGGAGGCCGTTGTGATCCCGTCGTCGAGCTGCGTGGCGATGATGCGGGATCACTACCCGAAGATGGCGGTGGAGGCAGCGGACGAAGGGCTCCAGCGTGAGGTAGCGGAGCTGCTGCCGCGGGTGTTCGAGTTTTCGGAGTTCCTGACGAAGAGGCTGGGGCTGGAGGATGTCGGGGCCTACTACCCGCATCGCGTTACGTACCACGCAAGCTGTCACGGTCTCCGGGGTTTGAACCTGGGTGACGGGCCACAGCGTCTGCTGCGAGCGGTGAGGGGCATTGACCTGGTCGAGATTAATGGGCTGGAGCAGTGCTGCGGGTTCGGCGGGACGTTTGCGGTGAAGAACGCGGAGGTTTCGAGCGCGATGCTGGAGGAGAAGACCGCGGCGGTTTTGAGGACAGGGGCGGAGGTCTGCACGGCATGCGACAACAGCTGCCTGATGCACATTGAAGGCGGGCTGCACCGGGCAGGGACGGGAGTGCGAACGTTGCATCTCGCCGAGATCCTGGCGAGCGGACAGGAGGGAGCGCGATGAGCGGAACGGCACTTGATCCCCGGTCGGCGGCGGCGTTTCCGATCGTCGCGAAGCGGCTGCTTCGCGATTCGCAGCTGAGGAAGAACGTCGGTCATGCGACGGAGGTGATCCAGGGCAAGCGCGCGCGCGTGGTGGGCGAGATCGCGAACTGGGAGGAGCTGCGCGAGGCGGGACGAAAGATTCGCGAGCACACGATGCAGTACCTGGACGTGTACCTGGAGCGCTTCGAAGAGAACGTCGCGAGAGCGGGCGGAGTTGTTCACTGGGCGAGAGACGCGGAGGAGGCGCGACAGATTGTTGTCGATCTGGTGAAGACGGCGGGAGCCGAGGAGGTCATCAAGATCAAGTCGATGACCACCGAAGAGATCCAGTTGAACGGAGCGCTCGAGGCAAATGGGATTCGACCGTACGAGACCGACCTGGCGGAGCTGATCATTCAGCTTGGACACGATCAGCCGTCGCACATTGTGGTGCCTGCGCTGCATAAGAACCGCATGGAGGTGAGAGAGATCTTCCGGCGCGAGATGAACCTGCCGGATCTTGGCGACACGCCGCAGGACCTTGCGGATGCGGCGCGGCTGTTTCTGCGGAAGAAGTTTCTCCGGGTGAAGACGGGCGTGAGCGGTGCGAACTTCCTGATTGCGGAGACGGGTGGAGTGGTGATTGTGGAGAGCGAGGGGAACGGGCGGATGTGTCTCACGTTGCCCGATACGCTGATCACCATCGCCGGGATCGACAAGGTGATACCACGATTTGCCGATCTGGATGTGCTTTTGCAACTGCTTCCAAGGAGCGCGACGGGCGAGCGCATGAACCCGTACAACTCGGTTTGGACGGGGGTTCACGCGGGGGATGGACCGCGGGCATTCCATGTGGTGCTGATGGATAACGCACGCACGGACGTGCTGGCGGACGCTGAGGGAAGGGAGACGCTTCATTGCATCCGGTGCGGGGCGTGCCAGAATGCGTGCCCGGTGTACCGGCAGACGGGCGGCCACGCTTATGGAAGCGTGTATGCCGGGCCGATCGGTGCGATTCTGACGCCGCAGCTGCAGCGCATGGATCATGCCCGGAGCCTGCCGTATGCCTCAAGCCTGTGTGGGGCGTGCTACGAGGTCTGCCCGGTGAAGATCAACATCCCGGAGGTCCTGGTCCATCTGCGGAACAGGGTGGTGAAGCGGGAGACCGCCGGGGTGGGAGCCCTGACGCACCCGGAGGCACTTGCGATGAAGGCCGTGGGCGCGATCTTCCGGAGTGAGCGCAGGTTTCGCGCAGCGCAGAGGATGGGACGGATGGCGGAGACGCCGCTGGTGCGGAAAGACGGAAGGGGCGAGGGCTGGATCTCGTGGCTGCCGGGGATGCTGGGCGGTTGGACGTCGACGCGGGATCTGAAGGCGATGCCGAAGCAGACCTTTCGCGAGTGGTGGGAGGAACGGGCAAAGAAGGGCGGCGGGGCGTGATGGCCGGTGAGGGAGGCGCAAGGGAGGCGATCCTTTCGCGGATTCGGCGGGCAAACGGTGCCGCAGCGGAGGTGGGAAGGATCGACGCGGAGTGGGAGGGCATATCGCGGGCTTACAGGCAGGAGACGACGCTCGACCGCGGGTCGATGATCGAACTGCTGGAGGATCGACTGCGCGACTACGATGCGCAAACCTCGAGAGCAACGCGGGCCGAGGTGGCGGGGGAGATCGAGAGGCGGCTGCGGGAGCGCAAGGGGCCGCGAATGATCGCTCCTCGCGGCTTTCCCGAGGAGATGCTGCCGAGAGGTGCATCGATCACCATGGACGACGGTTTCAGCGCCGCTGAGTTGGACGGATTCGACGGCGTTCTGACCACTGCGACCATGGCGATTGCGCAGACGGGAACGCTGGTTCTGCAGAATGTGGCGGGCCAGGGAAGACGCGCTGTGAGTCTTGTTCCGGACTACCACCTGTGCGTGCTTTCGATGGGCGATGTCGTCCAGAGCGTGCCGGAGGCGATGGAGCGGCTCCGGAGGACGGCGACGCTTGCGACGACGTTTATCTCGGGCCCGTCGGCGACGGCCGACATCGAGATGACGCGCATCAAGGGAGTGCACGGGCCGCGATTTCTGCATGTGATTCTGGTTTCGGACTGACGGGCTGTTTTGCTCACAGTCTCGAACGGGAGATCTGAGCAGTGTCGGTTTCAACAGGTAGTATGTTTTCGAATTCGGTTGGACGAGGAGGTGGGAATGGGCGGAAGAGCGGATGCGGAGCCTGACTCCGAACGGGTGTGCAAGGCGCTTGACGGCTTTCAGATCGAGTTGCCTTCGTGGGGGTTTGCAAACACGGGCACCCGTTTCGGGAAGTTCGTGCAGGAGGGCGCGGCCACGACGATCTCGGAGAAGTTTGCCGATGCGGGTGAGGTCCACCGGCTGACGGGAGCGAGTCCGACGGTGGCGCTGCATGTGCTGTGGGATCTTCCGCGGGGCAAGGCCGATGTGGCGGGGATTCGGGAGCTGGAGGCGAAGCATGGCGTCCGAGCCGGCTCCATCAATCCAAACCTGTTTCAGTCACAGATCTACAAGTTCGGCTCCATTGCGAACCCCAGCGCGGAGATACGGGCAGGGGCTCTGGCACATCTGCTGGACTCCGTTGAGATAGGGCGCGCTCTTGGATCGAGGGATGTCTCGTTGTGGATTGCGGATGGATCGAACTACCCCGGGACGCAGAGCATAAGCCGGCGGATCGCCTGGATGGAGGAGGCGCTGGCGACGACGCACGCGGCGCTCGATGAGAGCCAGCGGATGCTGATCGAGTACAAGCCATTTGAGCCGGCTTTCTACCATACGGATATTGCGGACTGGGGTATGGCGCTTGAGCTGGCGAGGAGATCAGGACCGAAGGCAAAGGTACTGGTGGACACAGGGCACCACGCGCAGGGCACAAACATCGAGCAGATTGTGGCGTGGCTGCTGCACCTCCGCGTGTTGGGCGGATTTCATTTCAACGATCGCAAGTATGCGGACGACGACCTGACGCTTGGCTCGATCGACCCTTACCAGATCTTCCGGATCTTCCACGAGATACTCAGCGCGGATACGAGTTCGACGGAGGGTGTGGCCTTCATGATCGACCAGAGCCACAACATCAAGGGGAAGATGGAGGCGACGGTGCAGACGGTGGTTACGGCACAGGAGCTGTACGCGCGCGCTGCGCTGGTGGACCGGGAGCGGCTGGCAGAGCTGCAGGAGCAATGCAGGATTGTGGAGGCGGAGGAGTGCTTTCGTGCGGCGTTCTGGAAGGACGTCAGACCGATGGTTCGAGACTGGCGAAGCTCACGTGGGCTGCCGGAGGATCCTCTGCGTACGCTGCTGGCGAGCGGATACGTGGAACGGATTTCAGAGGAACGCGGAGCAAAGAACGCAGGCGCGGTGGCTAGTTACGCGTGAGACGGAGGGCGGAAAAAGAACCCATCCGATGGGCGAGATGTGGAGCTCGACCGCCGGAGCTTTGCTGAGTTGGATAGTTGCTGTACGGATCGCAATTGAGCGGGTATTGGCGAGAAGAGAAGGGACGAGAGAAGGACACGATGACGAGGCAGAGCAAACTCCGGTTTCTGGACGATCGATGGGATGAGGCAGTAGCGGCGAAGCTGGATGGGCCCGAGCTGCTGCGGTACAGGTCGAACCTGCTTGGGTCGGATCTCCGCATCACCAACTTCGGCGGGGGCAATACAAGCTCCAAGCTGGACATGATCGATCCGCTGGATGGTGAGACGAAGAAGATTCTGTGGGTGAAGGGAAGCGGTGGCGACCTTGGGAGCATCCGGCGTGCGGGCTTTGCAACGCTCTACATGGACAAGCTGCTTGCGCTCGAGAGGGCCTATCGGGGCGTCGCGCTTGAAGACGAGATGGTGGAGATGTACCCCTTGTGTACGTTTGGGAACAATCCTGTGGCGGCCTC
This sequence comes from uncultured Acidobacteriaceae bacterium, assembly GCA_963719405.1. GTDB lineage: Bacteria > Acidobacteriota > Terriglobia > Terriglobales > Acidobacteriaceae > Edaphobacter. The sequence continues at coordinate 776,677 of OY970381.1, read as the reverse complement.
GATCGACACATCGCTGCATGGATTTCTGCCGTTTCCGCATGTCGATCACCTCCATCCGGATTGGGGCATCGCTTTGGCGGCCTCGGCGAACGGCAGGATCAAGATGGACGAGTTCAACCGGGAGTTTGGACACCGGCTGGCGTGGCTGCCGTGGCAGCGGCCCGGCTTTGAGCTGGGCATGATGCTGCGACGGATTGTGGCGGAGACGCCGGGCTGCGATGGCGTGGTGCTTGGCGGCCATGGCCTGTTTACGTGGGGTGAGACGCAGCGTGAGACTTACCTGAACACAATATCGATTATCGACGAGATCGGGCAGTTCCTTGAGCGCCATGCCGGCACGGAGGGGTACCGGGCGTTTGGCGGAAAGGTGTCGGAGTCTCGGGAGGACCGGAAGGAGATTGCAGCCGAGATCATGCCGTATTTGCGCGGGGCTGTCTCCCGGAGGCAGCGCTGGATCGGGAGCTTTTCGGACTCACCAGCCGTGCTGGAGTTTGTGAACTCGGCCAGCGCCTCGGAGCTGGCGCACCTTGGAACGAGCTGTCCGGACCACTTTATCCGGACCAAGATCCGACCGATGTTTCTGCCGTGGTCCGGGGCGCAGGAGCCTGGGGCGCTGAAGGAGCTTGTCGAACGGGGACTGGAGACGTATCGCGCGGAGTATGCGGCGTATTACGCGAAGCATGCGCTGCCGGACTCACCCGCTGTGCGGGATGCGAGCCCCACCGTGGTGCTTGTGCCGGGACTGGGTATGTTCAGCTTCGGGAAGAACAAGACGGAGGCGCGCATCACCGGGGAGTTTTACACGAATGCGATCGGTGTGATGCAAGGTGCGGGGGCGCTGGGCGCGGGGTCAACGTGTACGGAGATCCCGCAGGCGGGACCGGCCGCGGCGGCCGAGGACTTCAGCATGCACGAGAACTACGTGGCGCTTCCGCCGGGTGAGGCGTTTCGCATCGAGTACTGGAGGCTGGAGGAGGCGAAGATCCGAAGGCAGCCACCGGAGAAGGAGCTCAGCCGGCGCATTGCCCTGGTCGTCGGCGGCGGCAGCGGCATAGGCCGGGAGGTGGCGTTGCTGGCGGGGGAGCGTGGAGCTCACGTGATGGTGGCGGACCGCGATACAGCCGGCGCGGAGCGAGTCGCAGAGGAGGTGCGAGCGGTGGCCGGCAAGGAGGCGGTGAGCTGGACGTCGATCGATATCCGGGACCGAGCTTCGATTCGCGCTGCACTGGCCGCTACGATCCGGGAGTTTGGAGGGCTGGATATTCTGATCAACACGGCGGCCCTGTTTCCTTCATCGCCGGATGGAACCATCAGCGATGCGCAGTGGGCGTTGACGCTGGAGGTCAACGTGACGGGGAACTATCTGCTGGCAGATGAGGCTGCAAAGATCTTCGCAGAGCAGGGGATCGACGGGAGTGTGGTACTGACGAGCTCGGCGAATGCTGTGGCGGCGAAGCGCGGGAGTGAGGCGTACGACGTCAGCAAGGCGGCCCTGAGTCACCTGGTTCGGGAGCTTGCCGTAGGAATGGCACCGCTGGTGCGCGTGAACGGCATCAGCCCGGCCACCGTGGTGAAGGGGTCGACGATGTTTCCGCGCGATCGCGTGATCGCCTCGCTGAAGAAGTATGGCCTGCCGTTTGACCCTGCGGAGGGCGATGATGGCCTTCGCAACGTGCTGGCGGAGTTCTATGCAAAGCGGACGTTGACCCACCAACCTATCGATCCAAAGGACTGCGCGCAGGCCATTCTCTTTCTCGCGGGGCCAAACGCGCGTTGCACGACCGGACATCTGATACCCGTCGATGGAGGGCTGACGGAGGCGTATCTGCGATGACGTCTTTGAAGGCTGAGACGAAGGCTGCAAAGGATCGGCGGGCACTGGTAGCAGTGGATCTTGGCGCGGAGAGCTGCAGGGTTTCGCTGCTGCGGTGGAACGGAGAGACGGCGGAGATCTCGCCCGTTCACCGTTTCGCCAATGCAGCCCGGCTGGTGGACGGAGATCTTCGGTGGGACCTCACACGGATTGTTGATGGGGTGGACGAGGGTCTTCGCCGGTGCGCCGCGATTGCAAGCGAGGGCATACGGTCGATCGCTGTAGATGGATGGGCGGTTGACTACGTCAGCCTCGATGGCGAAGGCCGGCCGATGGGGGATCCGTTCTGTTACCGAGATGAGCGCACCCTGGCGGCGGAGAGGTCTCTGCACGAGCGTTGCAGCGCAGAGCGGATGAGGGAGCTTACGGGGGTCCAGTTGCTGCGGATCAACACGGTCTATCAGCTCTATGCGGATATCCGGAGCGGCCGCAGAGAGGTACGCAGATGGCTGAACCTGCCGGAGTACGTCCTGTTCCGATTGGGCGGTGAGCCGGTTGCGGAGTTGACCAACGCCACGCATACGCAGATGGTGGAGCTTTCATGTGGCCAGTGGTGCCGGGAGATCTTCGATGCCGCCGGGATCGACCGCGCGTCGGTGCCGCGGATCGTGCCGCCGGGAACTGTTGTCGGTCGACTGACCGGAGAGCTGGCGCGGCTGCCGGCTCTGCGCGATGCGATGCTGATAGCGCCCGCATGTCACGACACGGCTTCGGCGATCGCCGGGATTCCGGCGACAGGTGAGGATTGGGCCTACATCAGCTCCGGGACATGGTCGCTGGTCGGGACTGTTCTTGACGAGCCGCGAAACGGGACCGAAGCGGCGCGGGAGAACTTCACGAATCTGGCGGCTGTTGGCGGACGCACCTGCTTTCACAAGAATGTGAATGGGATGTGGCTGGTTCGGCAGTGCATGGATGCGTGGGCTCTCGCGGGGCGTAGCTGGTCTGCGGCCGAGCTGGTCAGAGCGGCAGGCGAGGTCCGAGCTCCGGATGGCGTTCTGGATGTGGACGAGGACGATCTTTTGTTGCCGGGGAGGATGCCGGAGCGGATCAATGCCGAGCGCAGAAGAAAGGGATACAGCGAGCTCGATGAGTCGCCCGAGAACGCGCCTGAGTTTGCGAGCCTGATCTTTCACAGTCTGGCTGCACGGTACGCGGAGGTGCTGGAGCGAATCGCGTTTCACACGGGCAAGGAGCTGAAGCGGATCTTCGTTGTGGGCGGGGGGAGCCGGAACGAGCTGCTCAACAGGTTGACCAATGAAGCGACCGGGCTCGAGGTGCTTCGGGGCGCGGCCGAGAGCTCCACGGTGGGGAACTTCGCCGTGCAGCTGGCTGCTCTGGAGGACGCGATCGACGGACAGGCAGGAGTGTCAGCGGGGCAGGTGAGTGCGTGGGCGCGACTGCTGGTCGGAGCGGTGCAGCAGGAAGCGCATGGCGGGGCTGCCGGATCGCAGGATGGGTCGCAGGATCGATCGTGTTAGCCTCTCCCTTGCATGCCGCAAAGCTCCTTTGACCTCTCCGCCTCTGCCCAAGAAGAGATGATCCGACAGGGTTTCCGGGTCGATCCGCCTGAGGGCGAGGATCAGCAGCTCACGTCCCTACGCTCGGCTCCGGTCGCTGCGACGAGCCCTGCGGTTCGCGACTTGCGTGCACTGCCCTGGTCGTCGATCGACAATGACACCTCGCGCGATCTGGACCAGGCGGAGGTCGCCCAGCGATCCGAGCGGGGCATCGTGGTTCAGATCGCCATTGCGGATGTAGCTGCCTCGGTGGCGCGCGACAGTCCGCTGGACAGGTTCGCCGCAGACCAGACGCAGACGGTTTACACGGCGGTACGCAACTTCCCGATGCTGCCGGTGCAGCTTTCGACGGACCTCACGTCTCTGAACGAGGCCCGCGACCGGCGCGCGGTGGTGACGGAGTTCACGGTGAGCGCGGCGGGTGATCTTCAGGATACGGGGGTATCGGAGGGTCTGATCCGGAACGCAGCGCAGCTTGCCTATAGCAAGGTGGGGCCGTGGCTGGAGGGAAAGAACGGAGCCCCGGGGAAGATCCAGTCTTCGCCCGCGCTGCAGGAGCAGCTGCGGCTGCAGGCGGAGGCGGCGACTGCTCTGCACGCGCGCAGGCTCAAGGACGGAGCTCTTGACTTCACGCGCATGGAAGCCGATCCGAAGGTGGTGGATGGCCAGGTCAAGTCGCTCAGCATCGCTCGCCGCGATGCTGCCACGGAGCTTATTGAAGAGCTGATGATCGCGGCGAACGAGACCATCGCGAGTACTTTGCTGGCGGCCAAGCGATCCTGCATACGCCGGGTTGTGAGGTCTCCTGAGCGATGGGAGCGCATTGTGGAGGTAGCGAAACGCTTCCGCGTCGATCTGCCGGCGACGGCGGATTCCGCAGCCCTGAGCGCATTTCTCACCGCACAGAAGAACAGCGACCCCGATCACTATCCCGAACTGGCGCTGTCGATCATCAAGCTTATGGGACCGGGGCAGTACGTCCTGTCGCGCGCCGATGACCCGGAGCAGCCGGGTCACTTCGGCCTCGCGGCGCGGGAGTATGCTCATTCGACCGCGCCGAACCGCCGGTTCGTGGACCTGGTTACGCAACGCATTCTCAAAGCCATGATCGCGAACCAGCCGCCTCCTTATACGGACGATGAACTCTCGGCGATTGCGGCGCACTGCAATGACCGTGAATCGGCCGCACGCAAGGTGGAGCGCGCGATGCAGAAGCGCGAGGCAGCGGTCGCGCTCTCGAACCGGGTTGGTGCAACGTTTAGCGGAATCATTACGGGCGCCAGCAGCAAGGGAACCTACGTTCGGGTGTTCGACCCTCCGGTGGAGGGAAGGATTATGCAGGGAGAGCAGGGGCTGGACGTTGGAGACCGGGTGCAGGTAACGCTCCTCCATACCGATCCGCAGCATGCGTTTATCGACTTCAAGCGGGCTTGATTAAGAGCCATCGTCTCTCCGTTGCGTCTATGGCTGGACCGCGAGTGAGTCCATCTCTGGCCTGTCTGAGTCGCTGTACCGGACCCTGACCTGGTGCAGGATGCCGGAGGGCAGCGGAACGAGGTTGTCCATGTCCTGCGGAACGAAGCGGCGACCGTACCGGGCTTCCAGGGCGGAGTAGTCGCGTGGCGGCTGCCCTGCAAGAACGTTGATGGCCGTGTTGAAGACGTGCACGTCAATCCTGTTCTCGCCGTCATGCAGGAGAGGAGAGATATCTACCTGGTATGGCGGATGCCAGAGCGAGCCGGCACGCAGACCGTTCACGAAGATGACCGCGGCCTCGCGAATGGGCGGGTCGAGGTTGGCATGAATTCCCGGTGCATCGGGCGGACGGTTGTCGATGGTTGGGGTGCAGGGGCCGAAGTCGAGGATGGATCTCTCGCCTGCCGCGTGGCCTTTGGGTCGAAACAGGGCGTGAGAGTAGACGACCTCGCCAGAGAAGAACTGCTTGCGTGGAAGGGCTGTCCATGAGGTGAGGGTGCGGATTGCCTCGGGTCTCTCCGCAGGGAACTGGATCGTCCAGCCGGTATCCAGCGGGGTGTCGCGCTCCGCCTGCTGCTGACGGGCATGCGCCGGGTGGCGGACCGGGGTTACGGGGTCGTTGGAGAGTATGAACGCCAGCGATTGATAGGGAGCGAAGGTAAGGGACAGAGGGCCGGACTCGCGGTTCTCAACCAGCCTGCCGGTCTCGGGATCCCAGATCTCGAGGCTGTGGAACTTTGCCCGGAAGGACAGAGCGGTGGTGAGGGGCTGATTGCTGGAGTTCACGACAAAGTAAAGATCACCCTGCGCAAGCTTCCGATGGATGAAGCCGAGACCCGCGCTCGGATCCTGGGCGGGCACCTCCGGGCGAGGACTTACGCTTAGGTCGGCGGCGAGCATTTTGTGCAATGCGGCTGGGAGTTGAGCGGTTGAGGCGATCAGGACAGCGTTGGAGCCGGAGCCTTCGAAGAGACGTCGCATGCGGGCCGCGATAGTTGCCGATTCGGACTGAGCCTGCAGACCGGGCGCGCGCTGAGGAAGCCTTCCGATTGCGAGCACCTTGCCACCGTGCAGCACAAAATCTTCGAGTCTGATTAGCGTTGCGAGAGGAAGAAGATCTGTTGGAGGAAGTATGAGTATGCTGTGGGCGATCTCGCGGGTGGATATCGCCGCGGCGTCGGTGTAATCGAAGTTGTACCCGGAGTCCAGGATCGTGGAGGTCAGCTCTGGGGTGATTCGCTTCTTCATCTCGTCGGTGACGGAGACGTGGGCGGGAGAGAAGCTGGCCTGCGCATCGTCCTCGGGCAGGAGTATGGCGATGTCGTTCGCGGGTTCACCCTGACGCAGGAGCCAGCTGGTCCGGTGAAGGTACAGCATGACGTCGGGCATCACAGGCCACCACGGATTGTGCGCGTTGAATACCGCAGCCGCGTAGAGGCTCCAGCCGGGCTCTGCGGCGGCCCGGGGTGAGTAGGGCCAGCCGTGGCCGACGATTTGATTTACGCCCTGAAGAAACATGCGGTCGGCTTCAACCTTCATGTCCAGTGGTGTGGCCCGGAACGCGGGTGAGTGGAGCCATGTCCAGGTCTCGGCTGAGGTGATGTTTCGACCGTAGACGTGACTGGCTGAGGAGGCCCAGCGGGTGAAGGAGAAGGTGCGCCACTGTGGCCCCTCTCCTTCCGGGAGTGCGGGCACGGATTCATCGGCCAGAGTAACCGCAGGCTCACCATACGTTTGAGAGCGGAACTTCGAGTGATGCTGCAGGGCAAAGTTGTTGATCGGACCGAGGTAGTTCTCGCGGATGAGATCGGAGAGGGTGAGTCCCCAGTCGTGCCGGACGAGTTCTGCGGCGGGCGTGCCGCCCTGTGCGAGCTCGGGTAGGTGAGGGATCAGATCGTAGCCTCTCCGTCTGCGGAACTCGGCGGGGAGGTCCGCTGTCCAGTCCGATCCGTATACCTCGAGAGAGTCGGAAAATACTGATTCGGGCGGAGATGTGCCGAAGGCGGAAAGGAGGGGTATGGCGACGCTGGCGAGGTGGGCGTCGATCGCGGCGCGGGAGAAGTGATCCAGGACAAAGCCCTCTGCTCCGGCGGATGGCCGCTTGACCGTTTGCTTTGTGTGACTTGCGATGAAGAAGAGGACAATCTGGCCAGCACCTGGTGTGACCTTGATGGAGGTGGATGGGAGCGACAGTACGAGGCGCTCGGCAGTCTGTGGATCAAAGGCAGAGGGCTGTCCGGTGACCTGGAAGGCGGCTATAAGTGACTCTCCCTCAGTGAGATGCGGGAGGTCTACGGATGTGCCGGAGATGGGCGCTGAGGCGATCCGGAGGCAGCCGGCGGCATTGTCGAGCGTGGTGTGTGGACCGCCGTAGGGCCAGCCGCTGCCGAGGGTTATGTCGACGCGCATCCCAAGGGCGCGTGCACGATCGTTCGCGAAGGTGACGGCGTCGAGAAAGGGCTGGGAGAGAAAGGGTAAGTTATTGATTCCTTTGGCCGGATCGTCGATGGCGAGGGGGTAGACGGGCTGGATTTCGACGCCGCCGATACCCACGCTGTGCATCTGTTCGAGCTCCTTGGAGAGCTCGGCGGAGGTGACGGCGGGACCGAACCACCACCAGCGCATCATGGCGCGGGAGCTATCCGGTGGATTCTGGAAGCTTCTGTAGAGGTCTTGACGCCAAGTCTGCGTAAAGGCGGGACTTGTAGCGAGCAAAAGAGCTATTGAGACCGCTATATTTCGCAGCGGTAGTCCACGGGTTCTTCGTGGTGACTTTGTGGTGGCGTGTGGCATCGGAGCTGTTGACTTGTCGTGAGGCTGGGGTGGGGAGCTTCGGCTCGGGATGGGACGAGCCGGAAGGACCCTAACTGCTCGACGGAGGGAGAGCTGGGCTCGGAGGGGCGGTCGGTTCATGGAAGGTCAGAGGTGAGATCGCAGGACGGGCGGCTCTCGAGGAGTGTAGGAGCTTTGGGGAGTGAAGGGAAGGTTGCCGGGTCGTTTGGAAGCGGAGGGAGTGATCGATGATCGGATCTCTAAGCGATGGATGGGTTCTGATCTGCGCCGGGATCGGGGTCGCCGGTGCGCGACCCACACCCGCGCGCGGAGGTCCATCGATCTCCGACGCAGAGGTTTACTGACGGGAGCGGGAGAGGTGGAGGCTGAGAGCTCGTGCCGCTCGTGTGAGCTGAAGGGACGTACGGGCGTTAGACGGAGACCCCGATCTTCTGCTGGAGGAAGTCTTTGCTGATCTGTGCCGACTCCTTCGGGGTCCTGTTCTTTTCGGGCTCGCGATCGAGCTCGACGACGGCCCAGCCGCGGAAGCTGATCCTGTCGAGGGCGGCGAAGACGGAGTTGAAGTCGACTGTGCCTCTTCCCAGCTCCACGAATTCGAAGGGGTATTTTGCACCGGGGGTGTCGGGCGGGATGGGATGGAGGTCTTTAAGGTGCATGAAGAGAAGGCGGTCGTGGTACTTGAGGATGAAGCTGGCGGGGTCTCCACCACCGGCGGCGATGTGGGCGGTGTCGAGCTCGAGCTTGACGTAGCGAGGATCGCTGTTGTCGAGGATGCGGTCGAGGTTGCCGGGCATTTCGCTGAGGGTGTTGAGGTGGTTGTGGTAGCCGAGCGGAATGCCTACGTCGAGGGTGCGCTTGCCGAGCTCCGAGAGCATCCTGCCCAGGCGCTTGCACTCATCCGGGGTGGCCAAGCGCGGGTGTCCTTTGAGCTCATCGAGGATCTGGAGGTATTGGCAGCCGGCCTCCCGGGCGAACTTTGCGTGGGCGACGTGCGTGTCGAGCTGAGGGCCTTCGGGAGCGTCGATGGAGATCTGGCCGCTGGAGAGGGCAACAAAGGTGAGCTTGTGCTGGGCCATGAGCCCTTTGAGCTCGGCGGGTTTGAAGTCGGTGAGGGCGTTGGCGCGGAACTGAACACCGGCGTAACCGGCGGCGGCGATATCTTCGATGGCCTGCCGCTCCTCGTTTACCCAAGGCATAGCGGCGTAGCCATAGCGAATGCCGGGCAGGCGAGGGGCAGCGGCGAAGGAGGGAAGCGCAGAAACGGCTGCAGCTGCGGATGTCGCGGCGAGGAAGCTACGGCGTGTCCAAGGTGTGTTCATTGAGTTGCTCTCCTGAGTTGCGTTGCCGGTTGTGAAAGATGGCCGGTGGGGGCGGCAGCACCGGGCGGGGGCCGACCTCGGTTTTGGGTGGGTCGCGGGCGCGGCTATTGCGGTGGAGGAGCGGTCGACGGGGGTGTGGGCTTGCCGTCGATGGTTGTGGGCTCCATGATCTCGGTTCGGGTGCCGTCGGGATCGAATAGATTGGCCTGTCGCTTGCGGTTCCTGCCGAGGTGAACCTCGATGGGTTTCGCGTACTCCGCGAGGAAGGGCGAGCTCTTCAGCCCGGCTACGGTTGCGGGGACGTCGGGAACGAAGAGGCAGAGATGATGGGCTGATCCTCGCATGGTCGGCTCGGGCTCGGGCTTGTTGAGCATGAGCTCTACGTAGTCGTCGCTGTCGGGCGCTTTGAGATTGACCCACGAGAGGACGGTTCCGTTGGAGCTGCCGCGCCAGGTCTCCTTGAAGCCGAGGACATCGGTGTAGAAACGGTATTCAGGGTCGAGGTCGGTGACGATGATGCCGACGTGCTTCATCTGGTGCGAGACCGCGTTGGGGCTCATGTGTCTGCCGAAGTTTTGCATGGTCTGGCCGGTGGGCATGTACTGCACCATCTCGACCGTATGACCGGCGGGGTCGGTGATGTTGAAGGCAAGGTTGCCGATCCGGCCTGGGGTGAGCTTAGCGGGGACCTCCACGCCACGGGCGGCGAGATAGGTTCGCAACGCTTCGATATCGTCGGTCTCAAAGGAGATGTGATTGAGGCGATCGGAGTTTGGCGTGCGCTCCGGAAAGAGCTCGATGTACTGGTGGTCGTTGACCTTGAAGAAGGTCATGGAGGGAGTTCCGTCGGGGTTCTTGAGGGGGAAGACCTCGTCGAAGCCGAGGAACTGCCCGTAGAACTTTCTGGATTTGTCAAAGTCATGAGCAAAGATTGCGAAGTGGGAGATGCCAAGGATTCGGGGGCGATGTGGGACAGCCTGCCCGGAGGCTACCCCTGCCGAGAAGAGTGTCAAGAAGGCAGCGGCGATTGCGCCGCGCCGGCATTGCTTTGCAATGAGCTTGATAGAGGCTACGAGACGCATGAGTTCCAGTGTTTGCCTTTCCGGTGTGGACCGAGGTGGTGCCCGCGTGGTTCGTGAGAAGTTTACCGGGTTTGGTGCCGATGGATGGGAGTGTCCTTGCGCTGATGCGCTCTGCTGTGGGAGGAGGACCTGGGACGGGAGGATTTTGAGGCCGGGGCGAGCAAGAGTTGCGGGAGGGTGCGGTGTACCATCGGAAGCCAACGGAGCAAAATTCAATGTATCAAGGTCGGAGATGAGCCGAGTTTCCGCGTTGCCGCTGGTGTGCGTTTTGTGGGCGTCGTCAACCGTTCACCTGCTGGGGCAGGGGATGACGCTGGAGCAGGTGATGAGCGCACCGTTCAGCTCTGAGCTGCGCGCGGCGCCGAAGGGTGAGCGCATTGCGTGGGTGGTGAATCAGCAGGGGCGCCGGAACCTCCGTGTGGCGGACGCTGGATCTCCGGGGTACGGATCGCGTGCCCTGACGCATTACGACGCGGACGACGGCGTAGACATTGGGGACGTCACGTGGATGCCCGATGGAAGTTCGGTGGTGTACGGGCGGGGTGGCGACTTTGAGTTTCCGGAGAAGCCGTCGCCCAATCCGGCTCTGCTGGCCGGTGGTGTAGCGGAGGAGATCTGGACGGTGCCGGTGGGCGGCGGGGAGCCGCGAAGGCTGGCGGAGGGTCGTTCGCCTGCCGTCTCTCCGGACGGCGCTACCCTGGCTTTTATCAGCAATGGCGAGGTCTTCTCGCGCTCGCTGCGGGAACGCGAGGCGAAGGCGGCGCGGCTCTTCCGTGCGCGGGGAAGCCTTGGATCACTTCGCTGGTCGCCGGACGGCCGCTACCTGGCGTTTACGAGCGGTCGCGGGGATCATGGATTTGTCGGGGTGTACGCCGTGGTGACGAAGTCGCTGCTTTATCTTGAGCCTTCGACGGACACAGACGACTATCCGGTGTGGTCGGCGGACAGCCGCCGGATCGCCTTTGTGCGTCATTCGCGCGATGTTCCCGGAGGGGGTTTCAAGCCGCACCGCACGGGGCCGCCGTGGTCGATCCATGTGGCCAATGTGGCGACTGGGGAGGGCCATGAGCTGTGGCATGCCGCGTCGGGGCAAGGAAGCGTGTTCCAGAGGCTGGCAACGGCAGAGCAGATCTTCTGGTGCGCGGGCGGACGGATTGTCTTTCCGTGGGAGGTGGATGGATGGACGCACCTGTACTCGATCGCGGAGACGGGTGGAACAGCTTCGTTGCTGACGCCGGGACCGTTTGAGGTGGAGCACGTCGCGGTTGGCCCTGACCGCAGGCTGCTTACGTTCTCTTCGAATCAGGATGCAGGAGGGCCGGAGGGCGCGAAGGACCTGGATCGCAGGCACATCTGGCAGGTTGACGCGGCGGGCGGAGCGGCGCCGCGGGCGCTTACCCATGGTGAGGGGATTGAGGTCTTTCCGGCTGTGACCGCAAGGGGAACGGTTGCCGTGCTCCATGCAGACGCGCGTGTTCCGATACGGCCGGCGATTCTCCGCTCAGCCGGGGAGATGCGCGACGTTGCGCCGGAGCTGATTCCTCCGGACTTTCCCGGCGCCAAGCTGGTGGTTCCGGAGCAGGTGATGATACCGGCAGCGGACGGGATGCCGATCCATGGGCAGCTGTTTCTTCCGCGAGATCTCCGGGAGGGAGGACGGCATCCGGCGATCGTGTTTTTTCACGGCGGATCGCGTCGCGAGATGCTGCTGGGGTGGCACTACATGCGCTACTACTCGAACGCGTATGCGATGAACCAGTACCTCGCATCGCATGGCTATGTTGTGTTGTCTGTGAACTACCGGTCGGGTATCGGGTACGGCCTGGACTTCCGCGAGGCATTGAACTATGGGGCGGGTGGCGCGAGCGAGTTCAACGACGTGCTTGGGGCGGGTCTCTATCTTCGGGGGCGTCCGGACGTGGATGGCGGGCGGATCGGTGTCTGGGGAGGAAGCTATGGGGGATACCTGACGGCGATGGCCCTGGCGCGGGCGTCCGATCTGTTTGCTGCCGGGGTGGACCTCCATGGCGTGCACGACTGGAATATGGGGATCTCCACGTTTGACGCGACGTATAGCCCGAATGTGGATGTGGCCCGGCTGGCCTTTGAATCGTCGCCGCTTTCATCGGTGAAGACGTGGCGATCTCCGGTTCTGCTGATCCAGGGGGATGACGATCGCAACGTGAACTTCTCGCAGACGGTTCGGCTGGCGGCTGCGCTGCGGGAGCAGGGCGTACCGGTCGAGCAGCATGTGTTTCCGGATGAGATCCACGATTTTCTGCTTCACCGCGATTGGGTTGAGGCGTACCGACTGGGCGCGGACTTCTTCGAACGGAGGCTAGGGAAGGCTAGTCCTGACCCGCACTAGTCTGCGGTAGCGCGGGAGGCTGGTGAAGGCGAAGGCGGTGGGTTCAGGAAGGGAAGGGACCGCTGCGCTGGGCAGGCTCCGAGCGATGCTGGCTGAAGTCTACGCGGATGATGGTCCGGACCTCGGTGGGCACTCCGTTGACGAGATACGGCTTGTACCGCCACTGCCGCACGGCCTGGATGGCGGCGTAGCGAAGGTTGGAGTTGCCGCCGAGTACCTGGGCATCCTCGATCTGGCCGGTGTTGGAGATGTTGGCTTCGATGACGACCATGGCCCGGAGCCCCGAGTTTGCCGGGACGCGGGGCTGCGTGGGCAGCGGAGCCGAGATGAGATGGCCATCCATGACGGAGGCGGCGACAAAGGTGCCTGCAGGCCTGAACCCGCCCGCGGTGCCGAGCTCTTCCGCGGACTGCCGGGGCAGATAGGAGCTGCGCGCTCCGAGAACCTTTCCGTTGGCCTGGGGCGTGGCCGATGGCTGGGTGGGAGTTGCGGTGAGAGGGCCGCGGGAGGTGTTGGTGCTGGTGGCGGCGGGCGAGGCCTGGGCGGCGCCTGACGGCTGATTGCCGTCCCCGGAGACGTTGCGCGTGTAGAGGAAGGCGGCGAGACCGGCGAGCGCGAGGAGGATGACGACGACGGCGATGAGGGTAAGCCTGCGACCGTTGCGACGTGGAGGATCTTCGATGGCGCTGGCGGCGGTGTCGCCGTCGTCGGGAACGGTGCCGAAGAAGCCGCGGGGGAGGGGCATGGGGGGCATCTCACCGGGCTGGGAGCTGGCGTGGGCGATGGGCTCGGGCTCCGGCTGGAGGGAGAGCGGGGCGTCCACCGGATCGGGATCGCGGGAGAAGCGGCTGAACCGGGGAACGACGGGGGAGACATCCGGGGGTGAGAGCTTTGTGGATGAGGGAGAGCCAGGTCCTGGGGTCCTGGCGAGCGAGGGGTCCGGCCAGTGGGGCATCTCAGGCGCGGATCTCCTGCCGGGCCGGTCGTCCTGCGGATCCGAGCGGCCGATGTCGGCGATCAGCGGGTCGGTGTGGATCGGTTCGGGGTGGAGCGCGGGGGTGTGAATGGCGTCGGCGCGGAGAGCCCCCCGGACGGAGGAGGAACGATGGACGAGCGTGGGTTGCGGGGGCGCGGCGGTAGCCGGGTCGGGCAGGTGAGCATCGTCGGGCGGGGTGCCGGACTCGAGGAGCGGCTCCATGCGGCTGATGCGTTGGTCGATGGAGTCGAGATGGGCGCGGAGCTCAAGATTTCCGCGCTCGAGGCGTGCGAGAGCGCGGCCGATATCTGAAACAACGGAGCTGCCGGCCGGTTCGTCCGGCGTGTCTTGAGAGACGGGGACGGGGACTGGCCGGAGATGGACGGCTTCGAGCGAAGGGGTCTCCTGGGCGGGCGCGGGCTGGTCGGGGCGCGTGGAGCGGACGCGGGTGGAGTCGATGAGCTCCGGACGTGCGGGTTCGGGATCGCGAGACTGTCGCGAGGTTGCGTCGGCGGCTGCATGGGCTAAGGGAGCTTCGCGAGGGGGAACATCGCGGCGGGGAACATCGCCACGGGGAACATCGCCGCGGGGAGCTTCGTAGAGGCGGACGCGTGAGGCTGGAGCGGCGGGTTCGGCGGGCAGTGGAGAGGGCGATTGCGGCGGGGCCGGGGCGGGGGCCGCAGCTTGAGGACGGAGGAACTTGTGGAGGTTTTCGGGGACTTCGCCGGGCGCGAGGATGGGCTGGCTGTCGGTGGAGGGCCAGCGGCCGATGTTGCCGAGGAAGCCTTCTAGCAGGCTAATCGGCTCGCTGAGCTCGCGGCTGTGCTTCCGGAGGGAGTTGCCGCCGACGGCGGTCAGGATGAGGTCGAGGACATCGGGCAGATGCAAATTGCTGCGCTGGAGGGAGCGGACAATGTCGGAGAGGTCGGAGCGGAGCCCTGCATCCTGTGAGAGCCGGGAGGGGAGGTCGATGAGATTCTCCGTCTGACCAGTGGGGCAGGCATGGAGGCGACATATGGTTCTGATCTCGTCGAGTCTGTCGTCTGATCGTTCCATGGTCTCGTTGGCTTGGGGGCTTTGGAGCATCGTGATCCTGTCTGCTGCGGAGGATGGCGGCTGGAGGGGTCCGCCTCGAATGCGCTATTGATTTTGATGCAATCGGGTGGGTAAAGACGGCCGCGAAGCGCGTGCCGGGGCTACACCGTGGTGGATTGCGGGGGTGAAGAGAGCTCATCCGGAGTCCTTCTGCGTAGAAGAACGTAGAAGAACAAGGTGAGATGAGGACCGCAGGTGTTTCAGGGGTGCAGGGTTACGCCAGAATTTGCCACGGGTTGGACGTTTTGGGATGCGACTGGTTTGCGCGGTGAGCGAGTGGAGCTACATCGGTGGGGAGTGGTAGGCTGCGGAGGCGGCGTGGGAGGCGGACCTGGGGGTCGGACCTGGGGTCGGACCGGGGCCCTCGCGCCGATATCTGGCTCCGAGTGGAGGTTTGCGATGCGAGTAGGGCTGATGACGCGGGAGTACCCGCCGGCGGTATACGGGGGAGCGGGGGTGCATGTGGAGTACCTGAGCCGGGAGCTGGCGAAGCGGATCGAGGTGGAGGTGCACTGCTGGGGCGACCAGGTGGCGGATGAGGGGAATCTCCAGGTGCGGGGGGAGGAGCCGCCGCCCGAGATTACCGGGGGAACGGCCGAGAAGTTCAAGACGGCGGTGGATGCGCTGGCCTTGAATCTGCAGATGATGAAGGAGTTAAGCAAGATCGACGTGGTGCATACGCACACCTGGTACGTGTCGATGGCGGGATTTCTGGCGAAGAAGCTGTACGGGGTGCCGTTCTGCTTGACGACGCACTCGCTGGAGCCGCTGCGTGCATGGAAGGCGGAGCAGCTGGGGTCGGGGTATGCGATGAGCTCGTGGATGGAGCGGACGGCGATTCTGGATGCGGACGCGGTGATCGCGGTGAGCAAGGGGACGAAGGCCGACATCCTGAAGGCGTATCCGGAGGTGGACGAGCGGAAGATTCATGTGATTTACAACGGCATTGATCTGGCGGAATATCGGAAGGCTGAGGGTACGGGTGCGCTGGTGAAGTACGGGGTGGATCTTTCGAAGCCGTACGTGTTGTTTGTTGGGCGGATCACGCGGCAGAAGGGGGTGACGCACCTGGTGGAGGCGATCCAATACCTGCCGAAGGGGATGCAGGTGGTGCTGTGCGCGGGTGCACCGGATACGCCGGAGATAGCGGCGGAGATGCGGGCGAAGGTGGAGGTGGCGCGGGCGGCGGGCGGCAACGTGGTGTGGATCGAGAAGATGGTGACGAAGCCGGAGGCGATCGAGCTTTACAGCCATTGCCAGGTGTTCTGCTGCCCCTCGGTGTACGAGCCGTTCGGGATCATCAACCTTGAGGCGATGGCGTGCCGGGCGCCGGTGGTGGCGAGTGCGACGGGCGGGATTCTGGAGGTGGTGGTGGAGGGGGAGACGGGGCACCTGGTGCACTTCGAGCCGGATGCGGTGACGGGGTTTCCGGTGGACGGGGAGCAGTTTGCACGGGACCTGGCGGCGCGGCTGACGGAGTTGATGGCGGATCCGGAGCAGTGCAAGCGGTTTGGGGATGCGGGTCGAGCGCGGGTGGAGGCGATGTTCAGCTGGAGCGCGATTGCGGACCAGACGGTGCGGTTGTATGAGCAGCTGGTTGCGGAGCGAAGGCGCTGAGGAAGAGTTTCAGCTATGGGTAGTCGGCGGGACCGGTATGGCGTCTCAGGACGGTACGAGTTTTAGAGGGGGAACGTGAAGAGGGGAGCCCGACGATCAGGGCTCCCCTTCTGCTCCGTGGGTGGTGGTTCGGTTTAGACGGTGGTGCGCTTGCCGGAGTCTTCGCGGAAGACGCGCATGGAACGTCCACCCACGATGACCTTTTCAGACCGCGGGGCTTCGGCAAAGGGATCCTCGATCTGCTGGGTGTCGATGAGCTGGACCCAGGCCTCCCCGTTGGGAGCGGTGGGAAGTGTGAACTCGACGCCCTCGTGGTAGGCGTTTACGAGGATGAGGAAGCTGTCGTCGTAGACAGGGTGGCCTTCTTCGTCGGTGACGCCGAGGGTGTTTCCGTTGAGCATGAGGCCGAGGCTGCGGTTCCAAGGCTCGTTCCAGGCCTCGTCCGAGAGCTCGTTGCCGTCGGTGTTGTACCAGGCGATGTCTTTGATGACCTGCGGCTCCGCGCCCCGGGTCGCCTTGATGGTGCGGTCCTGGAAGAACTTGCGGCGGTGGAGATTGGGATGGTTGCGGCGGAGCTCGATGAGCTTTGCGGTGAAGTCCATGAGGCGTTTGCGGGGCGCATCGAGGTTCCAGTCGTACCAGGTGAGCTCGTCATCCTGGCAGTAGCCGTTGTTGTTGCCGCGTTGCGAGCGGGCGACCTCGTCTCCGCCGCAGATCATGGGAACGCCCTGCGAGAGGATGAGGGTGGTGAGGAAGTTGCGGGTCTGACGTTCGCGAATTTCGTTGATGGCGGGGTCGTCGGTGGGACCTTCGGCGCCCATGTTCCAGGAGTCGTTGTCGTTGGCGCCGTCGGTGTTGTTATCGCCGTTGGCCTCGTTGTGTTTTTCGTTGTAGCTGACGAGATCGCAGAGGGTGAAGCCATCGTGGGCGGTGATGAAGTTGATCGAGGCGTAGGGCTTGCGGCCGTCGGTCTGATAGAGATCGGAGGATCCGGTGAGGCGGTAGGCGAAGTCGGACAGGGTGCCCTCGTCGCCCTTCCAGAAGCGGCGGACGGTGTCGCGGTACTTTCCGTTCCACTCGGCCCAGACGACGGGGAAGTTGCCAACCTGATAGCCGCCTTCACCGACGTCCCAGGGCTCGGCGATGAGCTTGATGTCGGCGAGGGTGGGATCCTGGTTGATGGTGTCGAAGAAGGAGGAGAGCTTGGAGACGTCGTGGAGCTCGCGGGCGAGGGTGCTGGCTAGATCGAAGCGGAAGCCGTCGACGTGCATCTCTGTGACCCAGTAGCGGAGCGAGTCCATGACCATCTTGAGGACCTGCGGGTTCATGAGATTGAGGGTGTTGCCGGTGCCGGTGTAGTCCATGTAGAAGCGTGGATTGTCCTGCACCTGACGGTAGTAGGTGGTGTTGTCGACTCCTTTCCAGGAGAGGACGGGGCCCATGCGGTTGCCTTCGCAGGTGTGGTTGTAGACGACGTCGAGGATGACCTCGATACCTTCCTTGTGGAGGGCCTTGACCATCTGCTTGAACTCGTCGACCTGACAGCCGTTGTCGCCGCAGGAGCTGTAGCGGGACATGGGAGCGAAGTAGCCGAGGGTGTTGTAGCCCCAGTAGTCCTTGAGTCCGCGATCGACGAGGTGGCCTTCGTCGATGAAGTGGTGGACGGGGAGGAGTTCGACGGCGGTGATGCCAAGTTTTTTGAGGTAGCTGATGCTGGCTTCGGAGGCAAGCCCGGCGTAGGTACCGCGGAGGTTCTCGGGCACCTGCGGGTTGCGGATGGAGTAGCCGCGAACGTTGACCTCGTAGATGACGGAGTCGGCGAGCGGGGTCTGGGGAGCGGTGTCATCCTCCCAGTTGAAGTGACGGCCGTCGACCACAACGGATTTGGGCACGCCGTGGGCTGAGTCGTCGTCGTTGCGTTTGGTGTCGTCGCCGCTAAGGACGTCGTAAGGGAAGATGGGCGCCTTCCAGTCGACGTCGCCCTTGATGGCCTTGGCGTAGGGGTCGACGAGGAGCTTGTTGGGGTTGAAGCGGTGACCTTTTTCGGGTTCCCACGGACCGTCTACGCGATATCCATAGAGCTGGCCGGGCTTGATGTTGCGGACGAGGCCGTGCCAGACAAAGGCGGTGCGTTCGCGAAGGGCGATGCAGTCGGTCTGCTTTCCACTCTCGTCAAAGAAGCAGAGGGAGACTCCGGTGGCGTTCTCGGAGTAGAGGGCGAAGTTTGTGCCTTTGGGGTGGGGTGTTGCTCCAAGCGGATAGGGGCTTCCGGGCAGAAGGGTGCGTTCCATGCGTCTCACTTTGCGTGGGGATTTTCAGCTTCGCATTTTGCGCGCTTAGAGCATTGGATGCGGGGGGTGGCCTGTTCGCTGCCTTTGACGGCAGGGCGGACGTGGGTAGATTTGACAGGGGAGAGATTTCGGCTCGATGAGGATATGCGATTGAAAGGACCGGGGCGAGATGCGGGCGGAGCGCTGGTGGTGGTTGCCGCGGCGGCGATCGTGCTGGGGATCGCGACGATGCGTGAGCACCGGGGCCAGGCTGCCGGCGTTACGGCGGTGGCGGCGCGTCAACCAATGACCGGTGTTGCGCTGAAGCAGGCAGGGGGAGGGACGTGGAGGCTGGAGGAGCATCGTGGGCAGGTGGTGGCGATCAATCTTTGGGCGACGTGGTGCGGTCCGTGCCGGGAGGAGACGCCGACGATCGTGAAGGCAGTGCGGGAGCTTGGGCCAAGGGGCTTCGCTGCCGTGGGCGTATCGCTGGACGGAGGGGATCGCGAGCGGAAGGTGGGGAGGTTTGCGGAGATGTACGGGGTGAACTACCCGATTGCGTTTCCGGATGCGATGTCGCAGATGAGCGCGGGTCTCGAAGGGATACCGACGACGCTGCTGATCGACCGCGAGGGAAGGGTGGCCAAGACGTATGTGGGCGAGGTGACGGCTGGTGTGCTCAAGAGCGACGTCGAGGAGTTGCTGCGGGAGGGCGGAGCGGCGGCGGTTGGATTGAAGCGAGCAGGGACCTAGGGTGTGAGGGTGGGGAGTTGGAGACGGAACCAGGCGAGACCATCGCCGGAGTGGCTGCCGTATTGCGGAACCGGAACGAAGCCGAAGCTGCGGTAGAGGGGCTGGGCGGCGGGCATGTATGCGGGCACGGTATCGAGATAGAGGGCGGGAAGTCCGAGGCGGGTGGCGTGATCGATGACGGCGTGGATGAGAAGGCGGCCGATCGAATGGCCGCGGAACTCCGGCCGGACCCAGAGGCGGCGGAGTTCAGCTCCCGGCTCTCCCAGTGCAGACGTGATGGGACGCATGGCGACGCAGCCGGCCGGGTTGCCGGCTACTTTGGCGAGGATGTATGCGCCGAGAGGAGGTGCGTGATCGCCGGGGACGTCGTGGAGCTCGGAGACGGGGAGATCGCCGCAGAGGCGGGCCTCGTGCATAAACGCGCCAAGGAAGGCGCGGTACTCGGTGAGCAGCGTGCGGATGTCCGAGAGGTCGCCGGGGAAGCTGGCGAGGCGGACCTCAACGGGGCCTTCGGTGCGGGGATCGAGGATCATGGCTGGCTGAGGAGCGCTTCGTAGGCTGCGATCTGTTTGAGGGTGAGGGCCTGGAGGTCCTGTCCGGTTTCGGCGGCGCGGTACCACTCGACCAGCCATTGGAGGGCGGTTTCGAGGCGAAGGCGAGGTCGCCAGTTGAGATCGGCGCGGGCGCGGGAGGCGTCGAGCTTGAGGTACCCGGCCTCGTGGACACCGGGATCGGGGTCGAGGAGCCAGGAGGCGCTGCCGCCCCAGAACTGCGTCATCTTTTCGACGATCCAGCGGACGGGCTGGGCGTCGTCTTCGGAGGGGCCGAAGTTGTAGGCGGTGGCGAACTTTGCTGCTTCAGGGGAGAGGAGTTTTTCGGCGAGCGCGATGTAGCCGTGGATGGGCTCAAGGACGTGCTGCCAGGGGCGGATGGCGTCGGGGCGACGGATGCGGACGGGCTCGTTGCGGGTGAAGCCGGCGATGAGGTCGGGGATGAGCCGGTCGAGCGACCAGTCTCCGCCGCCGATGACGTTGCCGGCGCGGGCGGTGGCGATGGCGGTGGTGTGGCCGCCGGGCTGGTGGAGTTTGGCGGGGTGAAAGTAGGAGGAGCGGAAGGCGTGGGAGACGAGCTCGGCGCAGGCCTTCGAGGAGGAGTAGGGGTCGTAGCCGCCGAGGGGGTCGGTCTCACGGTATCCCCAGAGCCACTCCTTGTTTTCGTAGCACTTATCGGTGGTGACGGAGACGACGGCGCGAACGGAGGGGGTGCGGCGGACGGCGTCCAGGACGCGCGCGGTGCCGATGACGTTGGTCTCGTAAGTGCCGATGGGATCCTCGTAGGAGAGGCGGACGAGGGGCTGGGCGGCGAGGTGGAAGACGACCTCGGGGGCGAACTGCTGCATGGCGCGATCGAGGGCGGTGGCGTCGCGGATGTCGCCGCGGAGGTCTTCGATGGTTTCGAAGATGCGGGCGGCGGTCAGGAGGTTGGGGGAGGTGGAGGGGTCGAGGGCGTAGCCGCGGACCTCGGCGCCGAGTTTTGTGAGCCAAAGGGCGAGCCAGCCGCCTTTGAAGCCGGTGTGGCCGGTGAGGAAGACGCGTTTGCCTTGCCAGAGGGAGGGGCGAGTATCAGCCATGAGTCAAAGATACTTGCTGCGGGCCGGTATGGGGCGGGAAGAGACGGAAGGCGCGATGACGTGCAACCACGCGGCGATTATTTTGGAAGGCTGGCCGTATCGCGAGATATTGCTTTGGACTCCAGCTGCCGGACCCAAGCGGGGGCGCCGGAAGGCAGGGGATCGTGGAAGCAGTCGTATTGCTCGATGCGTCGGCCGGTGGATATGTCCATGAGGACGCAGGTCATCGAGAAGTGCAACGGGCCAGTCTCGTAGGCGACGCGTTGCCCGTCGGATTGAAAGGTCCACGTCCAGAGGAACGGGTCGCCCTTAATGCGGCGGAGGACGTGCCCGCCTCGGGCCACGATGAGCTCAACGGGGAGAGGCCCTTGGTCTTCGAGAGTCTCAACGACGGTTTCGCGCTTCCAGCCCTCAAGGTTGTGGGGACCTCGGACGTGGGTGGGTTGCGGGGGCGTCTGGGCGCGCAGGGAAGGGCAGAGGAACGTCAGCAGGAGTGGGACCGCGGCCGTCTTCCCCGTCTTCATAGAGGCTTACCAGGACTTCCAGGGGGCTTTGCCTTTTTGCCAGAGGTCTTCGAGGTGCTGCTTGTCGCGGAGGGTATCCATTGCCTGCCAGAAGCCGTGGTGGAAGAAGGCGTGGACCTCTCCCCGGGTGACGAGGGTTTCGATGGGTTCGCGCTCAAACATCTGGAGATCGTCGGTGACGGCGTCGATGGCGGAGGGCTCGAGGACGAAGAAGCCGCCGTTGATCCAGCCGCCTTCGTCCGAGGGTTTTTCCTGGAAGGAGTAGATCTGGGTGTCTTTGAGGCCGAGTGCGCCGAAGCGGGCGACGGGCTGAACGCTGGTGAGGGTGACGGCTTTGCCGTGGTTCTTGTGGAACTGGATGGATTGGGTGATGTCGACGTCTGCGACTCCGTCTCCGTAGGTCATGCAGAAGGGCTCGCCGGGGGTGAGGTATTTGGCGACGCGGCGGAGCCGGCCACCGGTGCCGGTAGCTTCACCGGTGTCGACGAGTGTGACGCGCCAGGGCTCGGCGACGGAGTTGTGGACGGTCATGCGGTTGTCGGTCATGTCGAAGGTGACGTCGGAGGTGTGGAGGAAGTAGTTCGCGAAGTACTCCTTGATGACGTAGCCCTTGTATCCGCAGCAGATGATGAAGTCGTTGATGCCGTGCTGCCCATAGAGTTTGAGGATGTGCCAAAGGATGGGGCGACCGCCGATTTCGACCATGGGCTTGGGGCGGAGGGAGGTCTCTTCGCTGATGCGGGTGCCGAGGCCGCCGGCGAGGATTACGGCTTTCATCGAGGATCCTTGAAGGGGATGGATTTCGCTATGCACAACTATACCTTTGCGGACGGGATGGGATGGGGCGGGCGGGTGGTTGGTTGGGCTGCGGCTGTGTATCCTGAAAGGAGATATGAGTGAGCGCGCAGAGCAGTTGAAGAAGCAGATTCTCGAGTTGACGGCCCAGTACCATGCGGAGGCATTTCCGCAGCGTGAGTTTGTGCCTGGGACGTCGGTGGTGCCGGTTTCGGGTAAGGTGATTCGCGCCGACGATATGAGCGCGGTGGTGGAGTCGGCGCTGGACGGCTGGTTTACGACCGGCCGGTGGGCAAAGGATTTTGAAAAGAAGCTGGCACGATTCTTCGGGGTGCGGTCGGCGAGCCTGGTGAACTCGGGTTCGAGCGCGAACCTGGTGGCGTTGAGTGCGCTGACCTCTCCGAAGCTGGGAGACCGTGCGCTGCGACCGGGCGATGAGGTGATCACGGTGGCGGCGGGATTTCCGACGACGGTGAACCCGATCTTCCAGAACAAGCTGGTGCCGGTGTTTGTGGACGTGATTCTGCCGACGTATGAGATCGACGTGACGAAGCTGGAGGCGGCGCGCAGCGAGAAGACGAAGGCGATCATGATTGCGCACACGCTGGGCAACGTGTTCAACCTGGGCGCGGTGACGGAGTTCTGCAAGAAGTACAACCTGTGGCTGGTGGAAGACTGCTGCGATGCCCTGGGTGCGACGTACAACGGCGAGAAGGTGGGGACGTTTGGGGATATCGCCACGGTGAGCTTTTACCCGGCGCACCACATCACGATGGGTGAGGGCGGGGCGGTGCTGACGAACAAGCCGGCGCTGCAGGTGCTGATCGACAGCTTCCGCGACTGGGGGCGGGATTGCTGGTGCGAGCCGGGCGTGGACAATACGTGCGGGAAGCGGTTTGACTGGCAGCTTGGAACGCTGCCGTGCGGATACGACCACAAGTACACGTACAGCCATGTTGGCTACAACCTGAAGGCGACGGATATGCAGGCGGCGCTGGGTGTGGCGCAGATTGCGAAGCTGCCGGAGTTTATTGAGAAGCGCAAGGCGAACTTCGCGTACCTGAAGAACGCGCTGAAGCCGATGGAGGAGTTTCTGCAGCTGCCCGTTGCGGGCGAGAACTCGGACCCGAGCTGGTTCGGGTTTCCGATCGGCGTGAAGGAGGGCGCACCGTTTACGCGGGATCAGCTGACGCGGGCGCTGGAGGCGAACAAGATCGGGACGCGCCTGGTGTTTGCGGGCAATCTAACGCGGCAGCCGGCGTATGAGGGATGGGAGTACCGGGTGATCGGGGAGATGCCGAATACGGATTACGTGATGAACAACGTGTTCTGGATTGGGGTGTTCCCGGGGCTGACGACGGAGATGCTGGACTACATGGTGCAGACGGTGACGGAGTTTGTGGGCACGGCGAAGGCTGGGCTGGTGGTGGTCTAGGACACGAAGGCGTTGAGAGGCCAGGGCGTGGACCTCAGAGTCCACGCCCTTCCGCTTTTTGGGGGCAGCCTACTTTTCGAGGATGGAACGGAGTTCGACGACGTCGGTGCCGTGCCGCGCGATCACCTCTTTGAGGAAGTCGATCGAGATACAAAGTTCGTCGGACCAGAACTCGAGGTCGGAGGGCAGATCGGGATGAATCTGATCGGGGTCGTGCGGATTTGCGGGCTGGGTGACGTTCATGGAGCCTCCTGCGATACCAGGCCTCTCCGTTGGGAGCCGTCTGAAGCGAATCGGATTATAGACGCGTTGGGAGAGCGTTGTATCCGTGCCAGGCGGCGGTGCGGCGGAGGGCGTCGGGTAGGGAGACGGTCTGCCGGAGGCCAAGATCTTCCCGGGCTCGCGCGGTGGAGGGGACGTAGGAGTTGATAGGGGCGGACGGGTCGGGTGTGCCGTCGATCTGAATGGGGAGGTTTGGGCGGAGGGTTTGGGTGGTGAGGTGGGCGGCCTCCGCGATGGTGTGGGCGTCTTCGGAGC
The DNA here is from genome assembly GCA_963719405.1 of uncultured Acidobacteriaceae bacterium. GTDB lineage: Bacteria > Acidobacteriota > Terriglobia > Terriglobales > Acidobacteriaceae > Edaphobacter. The sequence continues at coordinate 752,614 of OY970381.1, read as the reverse complement.
CGACGTTGTAGGCGCGGTTCGGCTGAGCGCGGAGAAGGAGGTGCCAGAGCCAGATGGCGAGGTCGGCCATGTAGAGCCAGGAGCGGAGAGGCGTGCCGTCGCCACGGATATGAATCGGGGTGCCTGCGATGGCGGAGCCGAGGAAGTTTCCGATAGCGAAGTGCGCGTCGAGGGGGAGGTGGGGGCCGACGAATGCGAAGGGGCGCGCGATGACGGTCTGGAGCGCGGTGCGGTGGGAGTAGGCGACGCAGAGGTGCTCAGACATGCGCTTGGCCTCGTCGTAGGAGGACTGGAGGAGGAGGGGATCGGGTGCGGCGGTGGAGGTCTCGGGGATGTGGGTTTCGGTGGAGGAGGAGCGGCCGTAGACGGCCCCGGTGGAGGTGTAGAGGAGCCGTGTGGCGCCGGTCTGGAGTGCGAAGTGGAGGGTGTGGCGGGTGCCTTCGAGGATCGATTCCGCGAGTGCGAAGGCGGGTTGGTTGGCCTGCTGACCGCCGGAGTCAGTGGCGGCGTGAACGATGTGAGTATGGGGCTCGGTGGGGAAGGGGAAGGAGCGGATGTCGCCCTCGAGGAGCGTGATGGCGGAGTTGCCGGTGATGTGGGGAGATCGGGAGCGGAAGGAGTGGGAGCTGCGGGTGAGGACGGTGGCCTGGAGGTTGAGGTCGAGCTCGCGGTTGGCGTGAAGGAGAGATTCGAGCAGCCAGTGGCCGAAGAAGCCGGTGCCTCCGGTGATGAAGATGCGGGCACCGCGGAGACTGGGGAAGAGATCGCGCGTGTGGTTGAGGACGTGGTCGAGGTCTTCGCGGGATAGGGGCTTGGCGGGCATCGATTTGATTATGGATGAAGGTCGGGTACTGAGGGGGCGTGGTCAGGGCTGCGGCGCGTCGCCTCGGAGAAATGTGTCGACTACGGATACGTATCGGTCGGGCTCTTCGTAGGAGGGGAGATGGCCGCTCTTTTCGAAGTAGACGAGCTGTGCGCCGGGGATGGCTTTGGCGATGTTCCAGGCGACGAGCGGGGTGACGTTCATGTCGAAGCGGCCGTTGATGACGAGGGTGGGGAAGTTGAACTTCGGGAGGGCGGAGGTGAGGTCGAGGTTTGCGATCGATTTGCTGACGGCTTCGCCAACCTGCTCGTTGAGGCCGAGATCGGGTGCGCCGGCGAGGTAGCGGGTGCAGAGCTCCTGGCTGTAGAAGATCATGCGGAAGTGGGTGCGAAGGCCGAGCTCTGCGATCTGTTTCGGGTCCGTGAGTTTAGCGGTTTCGAGCTGCTCTCGGGCGATGACGTCGGGGAAGACGCTATCGAGGTTGCGCTTCATGTGGCTGAGATCGGGTGCGGCGGAGTCGGAGAGGACGAGCTTGTGGACGTGATCGGGGTGGGCGGCGGCGTAGGCGATGGAGATGAGGCCGCCGAACGAGTCTCCGACGAGGTCGACTTTATCGAAGTGCAGATGGAGGCGGATGGCATCGAGATCGGCGACGGCGGCGTCCATGGTCTGCGGTGCGGAGGGAGAGATGCGGGTGGATCTGCCAAGGCCGCGCTGGTCGTAGAAGACGACCTCCCGGGTGCGGGCGAGGCGCTGCCAGACGTCGTTCTGGAGCATGTAGATGTGGGAGAGGCCGGGGCCGCCGTTGACGGCGATGACGGGTGTGGCCGCGGAGGGTGAGCCGTAGATCTCGTAGGCGAGGTCGACCTCGGGGGTGCGGGCGAGGCCGGTTGTGATGGGGACCAGCTGCGCGTGGATGGGAGCGGCGAGCAGGAGGGCAGAGAGGATGGTGCGGGTGAGCATGAGTTGATTATGCGGTACTGGAGCCGGCGCTTTGGAGCGAGCGAAGGGCGGGTGCGCAGCTTTGCCTGGAATGGAAGGGAGAACGGCGAGAGCGACGGCGACGAGGAGAGACCTATTCGGCGAGGTGTTGGGGTTTGGTGCCGAAGTCGGGGCCGAAGTAGTGACGCTCTACGACCATGCAGAAGATGTGTTCGAGGGCGAGGTGAGACTCCTGGATGTTCATGGTGGTGTCGGAGGGGATGATGACGTTGATGTCAGCAAGGGCGGACATGCTGCCTCCGTTGTTGCCGGTGTAGGCGACGGTGTGGATGCCCATGGACTTCGCGAGCTTGAGGGCCTTGACGCAGTTCTTCGAGTTGCCGGAGGTGGAGATGGCGAGGAGGACGTCGCCGGAGTTGCCGAGTGCCTCGACCTGGCGCTCGAAGACGTTGTCGTAGGAGTAGTCGTTGCCGATGGCGGTGAGGATGGAGGTGTCGGTGGTGAGGGCGACGGCGCGGAGGGCGGGGCGGTCGACGGTGAGGCGAGAGACGAACTCGGCGACGAGGTGCTGGGCATCGGCGGCGGAGCCACCGTTGCCGCAGACCATGAGCTTCCGGCCGTCCTTCATAGCCCTGGCGGTGATCTCACCGGCGCGGACTACGGCCTGGTGGATCTGCTGGTCTGCGAGGACCTTTTGCATGGTTTCGATGGACTGGGTGAGCTGGCGTTTTACTAGGTCGATCATGAGGTCTCCGACGGATCTGGTGGAGGGCGAGAAGCAGGTCTCCGCTTGCTCGGGATGGAAAGAAAGAGAGGCAAGTGAAAAGACGATTGCCGTTCTAGAAGTGGGCCGTGATCAGGAGGGCGATGGGACCTGGGCCTGAGGGGTGGCTGTCTGGCTGGGGGCGGTAAAGGTCTGCATAGGGAGCTGGACGGGGCCGGTCCTGGGGAAGTCGAAGCCTTTATCGAAGTTGATGCGTTCGAGCTCGACGGCGTAGGGGCGCTTCTGGACCTGGGTGTAGATGGCTCCGACGTACTCGCCCATGACGCCGAGGAAGACGAGCTGGAGGGATGCGATGAAGAAGACGCCGATGAGCATGGGAGCGAGGCCGAGCTCGAAATGGGACCAGAAGACGAGCTTGAGGAGGAGGTAGACGAATGCGATGAGGAAGGCCAGCAGCGCACCGCCGAAGCCGGCAAAGGTGGCGAGGCGGAGCGGCACCTTGGAGTGGTTGATGATGCCGAGCATGCCGATGTCGTAGAGGGTGTACCAGTTGTTTTTGGTGATTCCGAATTTGCGCGAGGGCTGGTCGTAGAGGAGCTTGACGGTTGGCAGGCCGATCTCGGCGATCATGCCGCGGAAGTAGGGGTAGGGGTCGTCGAAGGAGCGGACGAGGTCGACGACCTTGCGATCGTAGAGGCCGAAGCCGGTGTAGTTCTGGATGGTCTCGATGGAGGAGAGGCGTTCGGCGATGCGGTAGTACTGCTTGCGCGCCCAGAACATGAGGGAGGCCTCTTCGCTGGTGCGCTTGATGCCGAGGACGCAGTAGGCGCCGTTTTCCCACTCGCGGATGAGGTCGGCGATCATGGGCGGCGGGTCCTGAAGATCGGCGACGATGCCGAGGACGGCATCACCCTTTGCCTGGAAGAGGGCGTGGATGGGCGAGCGGATGTGGCCGAAGTTGCGGGAGTTGACGATGACCTTGACGACGGGATCCTGCGCGGCGATCTGCTTGAGGATGGCGACCGTGTTGTCGCTGGAGTGGTTGTCGATGAAGATGTGCTCGTACTTGTATTTGCCGATGCCGGCCATGACGTCTCGAACCTGGGTGTAGAGGTTGAGGACGTTGTCCTGCTCGTTGTAGCAGGGAGTGACGATGGAGATGGTCTTCAAGGTTGTGAACGCTCCGGCTGCGGGATCAGGACATCTCAGGGTGAATCTGATGGGTCTTCGGGCGGTGCTCAGGCTGCGGATTTGGCCGGCTTGAAGGAGAACTTTCTGTGTCCGACGAAGCCGGAGATGGTCGTGAAGCTCATAGTGATGGCGCCGGCGATGTAGCCTGCGGCCGCTCTGGAGTTGGATGCAGTGTGAAGGAAGGCGACGATGTGATGGTGGTTTGCGGCGAGCTGCTGGGCGTGGGCGAGGGTGGCAAGAAGCGGGGCGCGATGACTATGAAGGAAGGTCTGAAGAAGGCGGGTGAGGGCAGAGAGGATAAGGAGGCCGGGGAGCATGCCGACGCCATAGACGGCGAAGCAGCGGAGCCACTCCATGAGGTAGTTGCCCGAGGTCCGGAAGACGAAGAATTTGTAACCGAAGTAGGCTACGGTGATGTTGATGGGGGTAGAGACGATAGAGGCGATGACGACGGCGAGGTAGAGGAAGCGCTGCGGAAGGAGATGCGAGAAGAGGAAGAGGAAGGCAGCGTAGTCGAGATATCCGAAGATGGTGTTCCAGACGCCGACGCAGAGGAAGCGGATGAACTGACCGTGGGGAAGGCGACGGACGATGCGGGCCAGGCGGCCGGTAGGGATGTCGGGGTTCTGCGCGATGGGAACGACGGGTATGGGGCGGGGATGGATCTCCGGGTCGATCACGGGCGCGAAGGTGTTCGGGTCAGAGGACACTGCGGCCTCCGTCGACGATGAGGTTCTGGCCGGTCATGTAGGAGCTGGCGTCGGAGCAGAGGAAGAGGACAGCGCCCTGGTACTCGTCCTTGTGGGCCATGCGGGCCATGGGGATGAGCTGGTGGAGCTTGGCGGTGAACTCTTCGGGCTGGTTGTTGGCGACGCCTCCTGGGGAGATGGCGTTGACGCGGATGTTGTGCGCCGTCCAATAGGTCGAGAGATAGCGGGTGAGGCCGATGAGTGCGGTTTTGACGACGGAGTAGGTGACGGGTTTGACGGGCTGCTGGTCTTCCGGGAGGCCGTCCTGGCGGTAGAGGCGCTGGTCGGGGGCGATGACGCCGAGGTCGGAGGCGACGTTGAGGATGACACCGGCGTTGCGCTTGACCATTTCCGCGCCAAAGATGCGCGAGCAGAGGAAGGCTCCGGTAAGGCCGACGGCGATGTCGGCGTTCCAGGTGGCGAGCGGGAAGTGCTCGAGCCGGGACCAGGGCTGGCCGGGCTTCTGGTCTTCCACTTTGGGGTTGTTGGCGGCGTTGTTGATAAGGATGTCGATGCGGCCGAACGTTGCGAGGATGCGGTCGCGGGCCTCTTCGAGCGAGTGCTCGCTGGTGATGTCGGCGGCGAGGCCGAGGCAGGCGGGGCCGTGGGCGAGCTGGAGCTGCTCGGCGCGGAGGGCGGGGTTGGCCTGCGCGAGATCGAGTAGGACGACATGGGCGCCGGCGGCGGCGAGGATGGCACCGTGGTGGTAGCCGAGGAGGCCTGCTCCGCCCGTGATGATGGCGACGCGACCGGTGAGGTCGAAGAGGGTATGGGCGCGGTTGGGGGAGGTGTCCGGCATTACCTCTAGTATCTCAGACGGGGGGAGGCGCGCGTGGGATCCTGATCCTGCCGTACAGTTTCAGGCGTTCCGTGTCCTACGGTGACGGTGGAGTTCGTGGGAGGTGCTGAACTATTTGCCTGCACAGTCCTTTCGCCCCGTATCGGCCACACTGGCGATGAGCCAACGTCCGTCTTTGCGGACGAGGTTGAAGAGATCGGTGCCGCAGTGGTCGACGTGGCCGTCGACAAGAAAATCGAAAGGAGCCCAGACCACCGCGAGGTCGTTATCGATCCGAACCAACGGGTCGTGGATGCGCTCCTCGATGTGCGTTGTTCCCGGCTTGCCGACTCGATCCGCGAAGTCCTGGACGGTCATCTGAGTGGGTTTGCCGTCGCGCATGAGCACCATCGTCGCGCCCGGCAGTACGGGTTCCACAATCGCCGCGGCATCGCGCTTCGTCATGCCTTCGAACATGGCCCTGATGGGTGTCAGGACGGCGTCTTCCTGCGGTGTTGTTGCACCAAACGCTGAACCGACGAGGCAAGCGGACGCGGCGAGGATGAGAGACGAGCGGGCTTTCATGGCGATGATTGTAGCCTCCGAGATACCGGGCTGCCAGCTAGATGGAACGCGTCTGACCGCCGTCCATGGTGTAGGTGCTGCCTGTTGAGAAGGCGGCGGCGGGGCTGCAGAGGAAGGCGGCGAGGGAGGCGATCTCTTCGGGGGTCCCGAAGCGGTTCTGGGGGACTTCGGTCGTGAGCATCTGTTCGACCTGATCTCGGCGGTTGTCGAGGTGGCGCTCCCAGGAGCCGCCGGGGAAGAAGATGTTGCCGGGGCAGATGGTGTTGACGCGGATGCGTTCGGGGGCGAGGAGGCGCGAGAGGTTTTTGGCGTAGTTGGTGAGGGCGGCTTTGGCGGCGGAGTAGGGGAGCGGGGCGGGGGTGGCTTCGAGGGCGACGATCGAGCTGATGAAGAGGATGGAGGTGGGGCGGGCTGCTTCCCTGGCTGCGGCGCTGAGGTGCGGGATCGCGGCCTGGGCGAGGCGAACGCTTGAGAAGAAGTTGGCGTCGAAGAGGCGGATCCACTCGGACTCGTCCTGCTGCCAGCCGGGCTTGCCGGAGCCGGTGCCGAGGTTTGCGACGAGATGATCGATGTGGCCGAAGCGGCCGACGGTGAGGTTGTAGGCGTCCTCGATGGTGTCAGGGTCGGAGAAGTTGCCGGTGATGGCGAGGATGCGGTGGTGGTTGTCGGGGGTGGCGAGCTCGTTGTGGGTCTGGGTGAGGGCGTCTCCATCGCGGCCGGTGATGACGATGTTGGCGCCCTCGGCGAGGAGGGCGGCGGCGATGGCTCGGCCGATGCCGCGGGAGGAGCCGGCGATGAAGGCGACCTGGTCGGTGAGGTGGAGGTTCATGGGATCGAGTTTAGTGGCTTGGGCGAGGCAGCGGATTTGTCCCCCCCTTCGCCCGCCGATAACGTTGCGGCTGAAGGGATCAGACGGCGGTCCAGCCGCCGTCGACGTTGAGGTTCTGGCCGGTGACGTAGGTGCTGGCGTCGGAGGCTAGGAAGAGGAGGGCGCCGACGAGCTCGCGCGGGCGGCCGATGCGGTTGAGGACGGTGTAGCCCTTGAGGCGGGTGACGAAGGGGGAGTCTTCGGCGACGGAGTTCTGGCCTTCGGTGTCTTCGGTGTTGGAGAAGGGGCCGGGGGAGATGCAGTTTGCGCGGACGCCGGAGGTTCCCCAAAAGCTTGCGGTGTAGCGGGTGAAGGCGGCGAGGGCGGCCTTGGAGGCGGAGTATCCGGGCGGGTTGAGGGAGGTGGTCCCCTCGTAGAGCTGCGGGCGTGGAGCGACTGAGGCGTACATGGTGGCGATGTTGATGATGGAGCCTCGCTGGGCTTCTTTCATGCGGATGCCGAGGCGCTGGGTAGTCTGGACAGCCCAGTAGACGCCGCCCTGAAGGTTGCGCTGCCACTGGTCGAAGGTGGAGTTTTCGAGCGAGCCTTCGGGAACGTTGAAGCCGGTGGCGGAGCCGAGCTCGTGGGCGTTGTTGACCAGGACGTCGATGGATTGCTCTTCGGCGGCGATCTCCGTGCACAGGTCGTTGAGGGCCTGCTGGTCGTACATATCGATCTGGTGGATGGCGATCTTGTCTGCTCCAAACTCATTGGCCCAGGCTTTCGCCTCAGCCTGGAGGCGGTCCGATCGACCAAGCGCGACGACTCGTGCGCCGTTGGCGAGCAGGGCAAGGGCGAAGGTGCGGCCGAGAAAGCCTGAGGCTCCGGTGAGGACGGCGGTTCTGCCTTCGAGCGAGAAGAGGGAGGTGAGGGAGAGATCTTGTGCGGTGAGGGGCATGGAGGAGCTCCGGGGCTTGAGGGGGCGATACGGGAGAGAAGCAGATCGTACGCTGCGCGAAGGATGACAACCAGAGTACGAGCCTGAGCCCCGGTTAAAGGTGCGACGGGTCGGGCTGGGGCTGCTCCCAATGGTGCTTGACGAAGGCGAGTTGTTCGCGGATGAAGTTGACTTCATCGCCGGGGGCGCCGCGAGCGACCTGGAGGGTGATGCCGGATTTGTAACCGATTCTGCGCATGCTGGTGAAGACGTCGTCGAAGTCGGCGGAGCCCTGGCCGAGGGGGCGGGTTTCGACGCCGCCGCCGGGCTTGCGGAAGCGGTCCTTAATGTGGATGGAGCCGATGCGGTCGCCGTAGGCGGCGAACTCCTCGGACGCGACGTAGCCGAGGCCGGAGGAGTTGCCGGAGTCCCAGTTGACCTTGAGCATGGGGTGGGGGATGTGGGCGAGGAAGGCCGCGAAGTCTTCGGGGTTGAAGTCGGCTTCGAGGTGGAGTTCGACGCCTGTCGCTTCGGCGGTCTTCAGACCTTCGTTGAGGACGTCGAGGACGACGAGCTTTTCTTCCTCGGATGTGATGCTGGACTGATCGACGAAGGGGAGGACGAGGTGGTGGGCGTCGATGCGGGCGGAGGCACGAAGGAGGGCTCCGAGGAAGCGCTGGCGGCGCGCCCGTTCGTCTTCGGTGCAGCGGATGAAGGGGAAGTCCATGAACCAATCGCCGCAGACCGCAGGGGTTTCGACGCCGAAGTGCTCTTTGAGCGCGATGAGCTCTTCGATGCCGGCGTCGGTGGTGAGGGGGTTGGCGGAGGCGCCGTAGTCGTCGTAGATCCACTCGATGTAGTCGAGGCCGGCCTCGCGGGCGCGTGGGAGCTCCTCACGCCACGAGTTGCGGGGGAAGGACTGGAAGCGGCCGTCCTCGGGAGGGGAGAGACGGCCTTGCATGATGCCGTATTGGGTCATGGGTCTCCGGTTGAGTTCGTAGGGCGCGCGCGCCCAGGTCTGAGGATCGAGAGCTGGGGCGCACGTCCGTGCGGCTTATTCGGGAAGGGGTTTCACGATCATGTTGGCGAGGAACTCTTCGCGGGGAAGGAAGGGAAAGAGGTCTTCGAGTGGCTTGGAGACGAAGGAGCCGTCTTCCTTCTGGTAGGACTGCAGGCGTGGGGCGCGGACCTCGTCGGGGAGGACGTTGACATCGCAGAGGACGGGGCCGGGCATGTCGAGGACCTTGCGTACCTCGGCACGGAGGTCGGTCTGATCCTTGATGACGTGGGTGCCTAGTTTGAAGGCGGCTCCGACGTCCGACAGATTGGGGATGGTGAGGCCCGTGTTACGGTCGGCGCCAATGGAGGCTTTGCCGAAGTAGGCGGCCTGCGAGGCGCGGATGGAGGAGTAGCCGTCGTTGTTGAGGACGAAGAACTTGATGGGCAGCTGGAGGCGGTGGATGGTCTCGAGCTCCTGGATGTTGAACATGAAGCCGCCGTCGCCATCCACAGCGATGACCTCGCGGCCGGGGTTTGCGATGGAGACGGCGATGGCCATGGGAATGGCGTAGCCCATGGAGCCAAGACCGGCGGTGTGGAAGAGGCGCTGCGAGTGGAGGGTGGGGCAGGCGAGGAGGTAGATCTCGATGCCGGAGCCGGAGTTGCCGACCACCAGGCGGTCTTCGGGTTTGGCCTCGGTGCCGAGGATCTCGGCGAGGTTGAAGATGGAGACGAGGCCTTCGGGTTTACGATGCTCGTCGGTGACGACGGGGTAGCGGGTCTTCCAGTCGGCGCAGCGGGCGAGCCAGGCGTCGAGGTTGCGTGGCTTGATCTCGTCCTTGTGCTTGAGGAGCTCGGTAAGTAAGGCCCTGGCGTCGGCGCAGACAGGCTGCTCGAGATACGGGTGCAGCTTTTGTAACTCTGCCGGGTCGATATCGACGGCGACCTTGTGGGCCTCGCGGGCGAGGTTGTGTGGGGCGTAGCCGGTGATCGCGAAGTCGAGTCGGACGCCGATGGCGAGGAGGAAGTCTGAGTTCTGGAGGGCGAAGTTGGCGCCGCGGGCGGCAACGGAGCCGGGGCGGCCGACGTAGGTGGGATCGTCGGAGGGAACGAGGTCGGCGGCGCACCAGGTGGCGACGGTGGGGACGCCGAGGAGCTTGCGGAGCTGTTCGAACTCCTGTTCGGCGCGGGCGAGCCGGATGCCGTTGCCGGCGAAGAGGAGTGGCCGGTCGGACTTGTTGAAGGCTTCGATGACGCGGGCGACCTCGGACGGGATGTTGGAGGTGCCGGTGAGGTTGGAGAGGCCGGAGAGCTCGGCGGGATCGAAGGAGCGGAGCGTCGCGGGGTCGGGGATGGGGGTGGCCTGGACGTCGAGGGGGATGTCGATCCAGACGGGACCGGGGCGGCCGTTGAGGGCGAGGAAGACGGCTTTTTCGAGGTGGTAGCGAATGTCTTCGGGGACGAGGATGGTCTCGGCGTACTTGGTGATGGGCCGAACGATGGAGCAGATGTCGACCTCCTGGACACCGAGCTGGCGCATGCCGAGGGGCTTGCCGGTGGCGGCGTCGAACATCCTGTCGGGGCGCTTGACCTGTCCGGAGATGTAGAGGGTGGGGGTGGAGTCGAGCCAGGCGCCGGCGACCCCGGTGACGGCGTTGGTGCCGCCGGGTCCGGTGGTGACCATGCAGACGCCGAGGCCGTTGGTGGCCTTGGCGTAGCCTTCGGCGCAGATGGCGGAGGCCTGCTCGTGCGAGTTGCAGATGGCGCGAATACGGGGTTCGGCACCGAGGGATGCGTTGAGGTGCATGGCACCGCCGCCGGTAACAAGGAAGAGATCTTTGATGCCGAGGTCGGCGACGAACTGAACGACGTAGTCGGAGAGCTTCATGAGTTCCAATCGTAAATGGTTGGGGAGGGCCGGGCGGGGAGAAGCAGGCTTCTCGACTGGTTCGCGTTGAACCAATAGCAACGCCGAGGTGCAGGAGAGACGAGCGTGGAGCTCGTCGGGAGAGCTAGTCGGGTGGGCGGAGGAGGAAGATGTCTTTCGCAGCAAGGTTGCGGGCGGTGAGGATGGCGTCTACGAACTCGCGTACTGCACCGCGGCCGCCGGGCTCGGTCGAGACGAAGCCGCGCGCGGAGACGTGCGTGAGGACGTCTTTGGCGGCGTTTGCGGGGCAGGCGCAGAGGCCGGCGATCTCCATTGCGAAGAGGTCGTTGACGTCATCGCCGAAGAAGCAGATGTGTTCGAGTTCGGTGCCGGTGGCGGCCGAGAAGTCGCGGAGGGCGGTGGCCTTGTCGCGGCATCCCTTGGTGACGTGCTTGATGCGGAGCTTTTCGGCGTAGCGGTCGACGAGCGGGGAGGGTTCGCCGGAGATGAGGGCGAGCTGGAGGCCGAGGCGGCGGGCGAGGGAGATGCCCATGATGTCAGCGAAGGAGAAGGTCTTGAACTCGGCGGCAGGATCGGCGGCGTTCCAGGTGAGTGTGCCGTCGGTGAGGACGCCGTCGACGTCGAAGGCGATGCCTTGAAGATGGCGGAGTTTCTGGGGGTCGATGGGCATGGATCTCGGGTGTGGGAGGACAACAGTGCCCATCCTTTCGCGACGACACGGCGAAAGGATGGGCATCCGCTTTGGCAGGGATGTTGAGGGGTGGCTAGACGGCGGCTCCGACGCGACGGAGCTTCTTCATGACGGGGATCTCGTCTTCGTAGACGCGCTTGACGCCGTCGCCCATGGACTGCTCGCAGAGGCGAATATCGCGAACGAGGCGGCTGATGCCGTTGGGCTCAAGCGAGGCGGCCTGATCGGAGCCCCACATGGCGCGGTCCATGGTGATGTGACGCTCGACCATGCAGGCGCCGAGGACGGCGGCGGCGACGGAGGTGGGGATGCCGGTCTCGTGTCCGGAGTAGCCGATTGGAATGCCGTAACGCTGAGCCATGGTCGGGATGGCGCGGAGGTTGAGCTGCTCGTACTTTGCGGGGTAGGTGGAGGTGGTGTGCATGAGGACGAGGTTGTCTTTGCCGAGGACTTCTACGGCGTGATCGATCTCGTCGTAGGTGCTCATGCCGGTGGAGGCGATGATGGGCTTTCCGGTCTTGCGGACGTGCCGGAGGAGGTTGTCGTCGGTGAGGGAGGCTGAGGCGATCTTGTAGACGGGGGTGTCGAACTGCTCCATGAAGTCGACGGCTTTTTCATCCCACGGGCTGACGAGCCAGGGGGTCTTGAGGGACTTGCAGAAGGCGGCGATCTCTTCGTAGTCGTCTTTGCCGAACTCGAGACCGCGCTTGAGATCTCCGTTGGTGGTGCCGAAGGGGTTCTCGCGTGGCGTGGCGAGCTCCTTCTCGGTGTAGACGATATCGACGGTTCGCTTCTGGAACTTGACGGCATCGCAGCCGGCGGCTACGGCGACGGAGATGAGTCGCTTGGCGAGATCGATGTCACCGTTGTGATTGATACCTATTTCTGCGATCACGTAACAAGGCTGACCATCACCGACCTGCTTACTTCCAATCTTCACTGTGCTCATTTGATCTCCGGGGAGTGCGTTGTGGGGCGACTGTCGCGGCGTCTGCCGGGATGCGCGCTTCCAGGCTGGATTGTTACAGATGGGGGGTGGAGGCGTCTAGGCGGCGAGGGTTGTGAAGAGGGGTGGGACGTACAGGAGATCGAGGAATTAACGAAGAGTTCGCATGGCCAGTGTGGAGGTGAGGGACTTAGCATGGAGGTCGGACGAGGAGGATGCATGCGAAAGGTTTTGATTGCGGTGATGGGTCTGGCCATGATGGGGACGGTGGGATGGGCGCAAGGGGCAGACGCGAGTGGAGGAAAGACGGTGCTGCTGTGGCCGGGTGGAGCACCGGGAGCGAAGGGCGGAACGGATGCGGACAAGCCGTCGCTGACGATCTTTCTGCCGGCTTCGAATCCGACCAGGACGGGAGTTTTGATTGCGCCGGGTGGAGGATATGTGCACCTGGCGATGGACAAGGAGGGCTTCGCAGTGGCGAAGTGGCTGAATGCGCGCGGGGTGGCGGCGTTTGTGCTGAAGTACAGGCTGGGTCCGGAGTACCACAATCCGGTCGAGCTTGAGGATGCGCAGCGGGCGATGCGGATGGTGCGCGCGGGAGCAGCGGAGTTTGGCGTGGCCGCGGACCGGATAGGGATGATGGGGTTTTCGGCGGGCGGGCATCTGACGGCGACGGCGGGGACAAACTTCGACGGTGGAAGGCCGGGGGCCGCAGACGCGGTCGACCGGCAGGGAAGCCGGCCAGACTTCCTGATCCTGGGATACCCGGTGATCACGATGGAGGACCCGGAGGTGCACAAGGGATCGCGGCAGTACCTGCTGGGCGAGCATCCGAGCGCGGAGCTGCTGCGGGAGATGTCTGCGGAGAGACAGGTGACGGGCGAGACGCCGCCGACGTTTCTGTTTACGACGACGGACGACAAGACGGTGCCGGTGCTGAACAGTGTGATGTTCTACTCCGCGCTGGTGCGTGCGGGGGTGCCGGTGGAGATGCACATCTTCCAGCATGGAGCGCACGGAGCGGGGCTGGCGGCGGCGAATCCGGAGTTGAGTGTCTGGCCGGATCTGCTGATCAAGTGGATGCGGGAGCGGGGGTATGCCGCCGCGGATGGCGGCGGCGGCGGGAGGCCGAGGTGATGCCAATGACGCTTGCGGAGTTTGAAGCTGCGGAGGCGAGTGCGTTTGTGGGTGCGCTGCTGGCTTTGTGGTGGGACGGCCGCGGCGAATGGGAGCGAGCCCATGAGGTCGCACAGGAGGTTGAGACGAAGGATGGGGCATGGGTGCATGCGTACCTCCACAGGAAGGAGGGCGATGCGGCGAATGCAGGATATTGGTACCGGAGGGCAGGGCGGCCGGTCCGGACGGGGGATCTGCGAGCGGAGTGGGAGGCGATGGTGGAAGAGCTGTTGCGGGGCGAGGGGTGAGGGCGCCCCACCCTCTCGCGATGTAGATGCAAGAGGATGGGGCACGTGTAGTTTCTGGATGGGGCGGCGTCTTAGCGGTTGAAGTTCGCGGGAGAGCGAAGGTAGGCGTCCTCGCCGGTGATCCAGTCCTGGCGCGGAGGGGCGAAGACGTCGAAGTCGATGGTGTCTTCGAGGGCGACGGCCGAGTGGGGCACATTGGCGGGGATCACGAGGACCTCTCCGGCGTGCACGGTGTGGGTCTCCCCGGCGAGGTCGAAGCGAAGTGCGCCCTCGAGGATGAAGGCTATCTGCTCGTTGGGATGGGAGTGCTCCGGAACGACGCAGCCTTTGAGGAGGACGATGCGAGCGAGCATGCACTGGCGGCCGGAGATGAACTGGCGTGTGAGCAGGGGGTTGAGCTGCTCGGGGGTGATGTCGTTCCAGCTGTGGAGGTCTGGTTTAGCCGAGACCTGGTCCGGAATGGTGGATGAGTCGGAAGGGGAGTTCTGGGACATGGGTCGAGACGCCTTTCGAGTGGGTTGGGACGATGAGGGACCGATGAATTTGTCGCTTTGGTTTGCGGAGCGGCTTGTGTAGAGTAAGGCCATCAGGGACGACAACAGAATGGGCAGGCAGGCGGTCGACTCCGGGCGTGTCCCCATACAGCAGGTTTCCGCGAATTGGACGGTCCTGCCGAAGTATTGCTGTATCTCTATTTCGACGGAGCGGTTGCGAAATGCGTTTTCCTGTTTTGAAGGTGCTTCTTGCATTTCTTTTCGTGGTGGGCTGTGGCGGATTCGCGTCCGGGCAGATGCCGGGGACGGGACAGACGGACCGGATCGCAGCACTTGAGAGGCAGGCGGGGGACAATGCGACGGCGATTGCGGCTGCGCAGACGGCGGGCGACAACGCCTGGATGCTGACGAGTGCGGCGCTGGTGCTGATGATGAGCGGGCCGGGTCTGGCGCTGTTCTACGGCGGGCTGGTGCGCAAGAAGAACATCCTCGGGACGATGATGCAGACGTTCGCGATGATGGCGGTGATTACGGTGCTGTGGGCGCTGGTGACCTACTCGCTGGCCTTTGGGGATGGAGGGAGCTTCATCGGCGGCCTCCACAATGTGTTTCTGCATGGGGTGGGGCTGGCGCCGGACAAGGACTATGCGGCGACGATTCCGCTGCAGACCTTTATGGTGTACCAGCTGATGTTTGCGATTATCACGCCGGCGCTAATTACGGGTGCGTTTGCGGAGCGGATGAAGTTCTCGGCGATGCTGGTGTTTCTGGTGTTGTGGGCGATCTTTATCTACAGCCCGATGGCGCACATGGTGTGGGGAAAGCATGGCCTGCTGAATGCGACGCTGGGCGGACGGTTTCCCACGCTGGACTTTGCGGGCGGGACCGTGGTGCACGTGACGTCGGGGGTATCGGCGCTTGTTACGGCGCTGTACCTGGGCAAGCGGATCGGATACCCCAAGGTTCCGACGCCGCCGCACTCGGTGGTGCTGAGCTTTGTCGGGGCGTGCCTGCTGTGGGTGGGCTGGTTCGGGTTTAATGCCGGGTCGGCGCTTGGATCGGGGTCACTGGCCACGTCGGCGTTTGTGGCGACCCACTTCGGCGCGGCGGCGGCGACGATCGGATGGGGCGGAGCGGAGTGGCTCCGGCAGGGGAAGGTCTCTGCCCTGGGAGCGATCTCCGGAGCGGTGGCTGGACTGGTGGCGATTACACCGGCGGCAGGCTTTGTGACACCGATGTCGGCGCTCTGGATCGGTTTGATCGCCGGGGTGTTCTGCTACCTGATGGTGGTGAAGGTGAAGACGGTGTTCGGGTACGACGATTCGCTGGACGCGTTTGGCGTGCATGGAGCGGGAGGAACGATGGGCGCGTTGCTGACGGGTATCTTTGCGAATAGCGCGATCAACCCGATCTTTGGAGCGGGCAAGGCCACGGGATTTCTGGAAGGGAATCGTCATCAGATTCTGAACCAGCTGACGGGCGTGGGGCTGGCGTGGACGATATCGATCGTCGGGACGCTGGTGATTTTGTTTGTCGTGGACAAGCTGATCGGCCTGCGGGTGAGCGATGAGGATGAGCGTGTGGGGCTGGACCTGTCGCAACACGGCGAAGAGGGATACGATTGGGCGCATTGAGCTGCTTGAGCTCCAACTGGAGAAAGAGGAAGGACTGAGGGTATGCAGAAGATTGAGGCTGTGATTCAGCCATCGAAGCTGGATGCGGTGAAGGAAGCGCTGGTGGAGATCGGTGTTGAGGGAATCACGATTATTGAGGCGCGAGGGCACGGGCGGCAGAAGGGGCACACGGAGTTTTATCGTGGGCGCGAGTACTCGGTGGACCTGCTGCCGAAGGTGAAGCTGGAGATGGTGATCGGGGATGAGATGGTGGAGAGGGTGATACAGGCGATCACGACGGCGGCGCGCACGGGAAAGATCGGGGACGGAAAGATCTTTGTATCGAAGATCGACGAGGCGATCCGGATCCGCAACGATGAACGCGGGGAGATTGCGCTCTAAGCGAGCGGATGGCTGAGGCGGTGGAAGCGATGAAGGAGAGCGGCCCAGACGATGCGTGCGGGAGGTACCAGCAGAGGATGCTGGATCTCTGGTATGCGTTCGACCGGAACGGACCGGATGCGAGCGCGGTGGAGGAGCGGGCCTCGGCGGTGGATGAGCTGGTGCGGGCTCTCTGGAGCGAGGCGAGCTCCGGGGATGCGCGCCTCCGTCGCGGGATCGCGCTGCTGGCGGTGGGTGGATACGGGCGGAGGCAGCTGTTTCCGTATTCGGACATCGACCTGATGTTTCTGCTGGATGCGAAGGTGGTGGAAAAGGACGTCAAGGATGCGATCCGGCGGATAAGCCAGGATATGTGGGATTGCGGTCTGCGGGTTTCTCCGCTGACGCGACGGCTGGCTGAGTGCGAGCGGTTCGACCCGGAGAATGCGGAGTTCACGCTGGCGCTGATGGATCAGCGGATGGTGGCGGGTGATGCGGGCGTGCAGCAGCGGCTGGCGGAGGAGCTGCTGCCGAAGCTGCTGGCGAAGGAGCACCAAGCGATTGTTGCCCGGCTGCTGGACATCACACGGGTACGGCATGCGAAGTATGGAGGCACGCTGTTTCACCTGGAGCCAAATGTGAAGGACTGCCCGGGTGGACTGCGGGATGTGCATGTGTGTGGATGGTTGAGGACGTTGCGAGCGGCGCGGCCGGAGAAGCGGGTGGGCACTGCGGGGGTGGTGGAGAGCGCGGCAGACGATGGGGAGCACAGCGAGTTCGAAGAGGCGGCTGAGTTTCTGACGGAGGTGCGGAGCTTTCTGCATTACCGCCATGAGCGCGACGACAACACGCTCGACTGGCAGGCGCAGGACCGGGCGGCGGAGGTACCGGTGGGGCTGGCACAGAGTCTGCCTGGGGGCCGGAGGGTGGACGCGGCCTACTGGATGCGGGTGTACTTCCGACACGCGCGAAGCGTGGAGCGGAGAGTGGTGCAGCAGATGGCGGAGGGGCGTTCCGCCACAAAGACGAAAGGACCGCTGGCCGGGTTGCGGGCGGGATGGAAGCAGGCGAAGACAGGTGGAGCGCCGCCGCGGTTGGGGTACAGCATTGAGGAGGGGACGGCTGTATTGAACGCCGCTGCGGCGGACTCAGGGGATCCGGCGAATGACCCGCACGTGGTGCTGGAGCTGTTTGCTGAGATGGCCCGCACGGATCTGGTGCTGGGTTTGAAGACGGAGACCCGGCTCTCGCAGGGGCTCCCGATGTTGTCGGCAAACCTCGAGGAGGGGCCAGCGTTGTGGAATGGGCTGCGGCGTGTTTTAACGGGGCCGAGGGCGGGAACGGCGCTTCGATCGATGCACGCACTGGGGCTGCTGGATCTGCTGATACCGGAGTTTCACGGGATCGATGCCCTGGTGATTCGAGACGCATACCACCGGTACACGGTGGACGAGCACACGTTTGTGCTGATCGACACGCTCCACGGCCTGGAGACGCCGCAGACCGGAGCGGTGGGCGAGTGGGCGGGCCGGTTTGCGCCGGCGCTGCGCGATCTGCCGCATGCCGATCTCCTTTACATGGCTGCGCTGCTTCACGACACGGGCAAGGGACGCAGCACGGGCGATCACGCGGTTGAGAGTGCGCGTATGGCGGAGCATGTGCTCGCCCGGCTGGAGCTCGACGCGTATGAGAGGGCCATGGTGCTGAATCTGATCCGCAATCACCTGGAGATGTCTTCCGCGCTGCGGAGGGACATCTTCGATGCGGAGACGGTGCGGACCTTTGCCGGCAAGGTGCAGACGCCTGAGGCGCTGCGGATGCTGACGCTGTTTACGTATGCGGACCTGAATGCGGTGCATCCGGATGCTTTGACGCCGTGGAAGGCGGAGAACCTGTGGCGTCTGTACATCGCGACCTCGAACTACCTCGACCGGAGCGTGGACGAGGAGCGGGTGGGGAGACGGGAGACGGAGCTGGTGGAGCGGGTGGCCTCGACGCTGCCGGGGCAGGCGGTCGAGGTGGCGGCCTTTCTGGAGGGCTTTCCGGAGAGATATGTACGGACGAGGACGACCGAGCAGGTGCGAACACACTTCCTGATGGCGAAGAGATTTGCGGAGGATGCGGTGCAGTTGAACTTCCGTCACGCGGCGGGGGTGAGCGAGCTGACGCTGGTGACAAAGGACCGGCCGCAGCTGTTTGCGGATATGGCGGGGGCGCTGGCGGGATGGGGGATGAACATCGTAACGGCGGACGCGTTTTCGAACCGGCAGGGCGTGGTGGTGGACAGCTTCCGGTTTACGGACAGCTTCAAGACGCTGGAGATGAACGAGTCCGAGCACGGGCGTTTTGTGGCGAGCGTCCATGACGTGATGTCGGGCACGGGGTCGCTTGAGAAGCTGCTGGGGGGGCGTCGGCGAGGTCGCCCGAAGGCGCCAAAGGTGCAGCGGGAGCCGGTGATCTCGTTCAACGACGAGGCGTCATCGCACAGTACGCTGGTCGAGGTGACGGCGGAGGATAAGACGGGGCTGCTTCGGGCGCTGAGCCTGACGATGGCGGCGCGTGGATGCAATATCGAGGTGGCGCTCGTCGACACCGAAGGGGAGACCGCTATTGACGTGTTTTACGTGACGCGGGACGGCGCGAAGCTTGAAGAGCAGGAGCAGGCGGGTCTGCGGCAGGCGTTGACGGAGGCGATTGCGGAGAATGCGACGTAGGGTTTCGGCGGTGGTGGTGATTGCTTGGCTTGGTGCGGGTGGTCTTGGCGCGGATGTTCTTGCCGCGGGTGGCCTGGCAGGGGCGAGCGACGTTGGCGGCGGGAAGAGGAAAGACCCAGGCTGCTGTGCAGACGGCGCGGTGTTCGCGAGCTGTTGTTGAAGGCGAGGTAAGGGCTGGGGAGGGGTTTCGGAGGAGCTTTGGGGGTGGACTTGACCTCTTGCTCGAGCCGATTGCGTCGGGATGGGTGGTGAGGGTGCTGCCGACCCGGGGGCAGCGACCGCCGGAGGATTACGCGGAGATTGCGACACCGCCTTACAGGTCGGTCTCGCCGTTGCTGGTGAGTACGGATTTCAGCTTCCGGGCGCAGGACGCGGTTGGCTGGAATCCGCGGCGGTTCCGGTATGCGGCGGACGGGCGTGCGTTTGCGGCGATGGAGGTGGCCTACCGGAGGTTGACGGCGGCGAGGAAGGCATCTGCTGAAGACGAGGAGGCGCTGGCGAGGGAGGTGGGGGTTCAGCCTGAGGGGGTGCTGGAAATACTTGATGCGCGGCTGGCTCCCGGGACGGCGGATCAGACGCGGGCTGCGGGCCTGGTGTCGTCGCACTTTGGAACGACGGCGCACAGCATCGAGCAGCCGACGGATGGGGGAGCGACGGCGCTGGGACGCATTGGAGGCTTGCGATTCCGGGTGAAGCTGGAGCTTTTGCACGGAGTGAGGGCTGCTCCAGGGGTGAAGATTGAGAGCTTTCCTTGCGGCAGGGGATAAAGCGGGTGGACTGCCCGGGTGATCGCAGCGACCAGGGACGGGTCCGACAGACTATATTTAGCGTATGAGCACCGGTGGAAATGAGAACACAAGCAACGGCCGCCCGACGGAGGTTCCGCAGGCGGGGGACCGCTATCTGTTCGGCAATCTGGAGAGCTTCGGCAAGAACCGCGAGAAGGTGAACGAGGTGAGCTGGGGGTATGACCAGCCGGAGGGGATCGTTCTGGCATCGCTGGACGCGGCGGTGAACTGGGTTCGGAAGAACTCGGTGTGGCCGATGACATTTGGGCTGGCGTGCTGTGCGATCGAGATGATGTCGATGGGCGGGTCGAGGTACGATATCGCGCGATTTGGGGCAGAGGTGTTCCGTCCCTCACCGCGGCAGAGCGATTTGATGATCATCGCGGGGCGAGTCTCGCAGAAGATGGCACCGGTGATCCGGCGGTTGTACGAGCAGATGCCCGAGCCCAAGTGGGTGATCTCGATGGGAGCCTGCGCGACCTCGGGGGGCGTGTTCAACAATTACGCCTTGCTGCAGGGTGTGAATCAGATCATCCCGGTGGACATTTATGTCCCAGGGTGCCCGCCTCGACCGGAGCAGCTTTTGTATGCGATCACGCTGCTGCAGGAGAAGATCCAGGCGGAGCGGGGCACGATCCGGAAGACGCTTAATCTGGCGTAAACGCCCCCGTGGGGTATGGTGAAGGGAGGCCTGTGTCTGTCCGGCAACGGATTGGACGTCCGGGTCTATGGCTGTGGAGCGCTGCGAGAAGGACACTTTTGTGTACTTCCGGGGTTCCGACGCTCATGAATTTCAGCCAACTGACGATAGAGTCACCTAGACGAAGTTTCTGCGCAGGTCTCAGCATTTTCTTCTGGAGCCTGTCTGCAACTGCGGTAAACTTTATCGAATCAAAGAACTATATATCGAGTGCCAGTGTAGCTCGTACTAAAAGCAAAAGTTTCAGCGGAGGAGTCGAATGGTTTATCGCCCGTTTTCCAGTCTTGGCCGGTTCGTACTGGCTGCATGTGCAGTCACCCTAGGTGCAGGAAGCCTGGGCGCACAGACTGCGCCCAGCACGCCCGCCCCTGCCGGGCCCAGCCCTTCACGCGTGGATATTTTCACCGGTTACTCATATTTCGGCGCCCATGGTCAGCTGAAGCCGGCCGGCGTGAACTACTCGTCGGTTGATGAAGGAGCTGCTGGAAGCGCGGCGTACTACTTCAACAAGTACGTCGGAGCCGAGATCCAGTTCACGGCTCATCCGGACGGAAAGAACGACGGCCTGTACTTTGCATCCGCTGGACCGATCTTCCGCGCGCCGATGGATAACTTCACCTTGTTTGCGCACGGACTTGCCGGTGGCGCGAAGGTTGGTGGACCGAACAACAGCGGAACGCCGTTCTACCACGAGCCTTACATGTGGGGACCGACGCTGGCTGCGGGTGGCGGTATGGACTACGACCTGCCATTCATGAATCACCGGTTCTCCCTGCGACTCTTTGAGGCTGACTATCGCTATTTTCATGAGGACTACGGTCCATACGTCGGGATTCCGACGAACGGTGTTCTCGGTGGGCGCGCCAATGTTGGCGCAGCTGAGTTGAGCACCGGTATCGTGACACACTTCGGAAGCATCGTTCCTCCGCCGCCCGTTACCTACAGCTGCGTTGCTTCGCCTGCGACCGCGTTTCCTGGTGACCCCATCACGATCACGGGCACGGCTCTGAACCTGAACCCCAAGAAGACGCCGAGCTACACATGGACCACTGACGGCGGCACGATTGCGGGAACTTCCAACACCGCCAACATCGACACGAAGAGCTCGCAGCCGGGTTCCTACTCTGCCAAGGGTCATGTGGTTGAGGGCAAGAAGCCCGGCCAGATGGCTGACTGCTCCGCTGCTTACACGATCAAGGCATTTGAGCCGCCGACCATCAGCTGCTCTGCGAATCCTTCGACCCTCAACCCGGGCGATTCTTCGACGATCACAGCGAACGGCGTAAGCCCGCAGAACCGTCCTCTCACGTACAGCTATAGCGCCACCTCGGGCTCTGTGAGCGGAAGCAATGCAACGGCCAGCCTGACGACCACTGGTGCGGCTCCTGGAACCATCACCGTCACATGTAATGTGGTGGATGACAAGGGCCAGACAGCATCTTCGACGACGACCGTTACGGTGAACGCGCCTGCACCGCCGCCGCAGCCGACCACGAGCAACCTCTGCTCGGTGAACTTCGAGCGTGACAGCCGCCGTCCGGCGCGCGTCGACAACGAAGCGAAGGCCTGCCTGGATGACATCTCGCTCAACCTGCAGCGCACCTCCGACGCGAAGCTCGCGATCGTGGGTAACGCAGCGGGCGGAGAGAAGATGGGCAGCAAGCTGGCTGCAGAGCGCGCTGTAAACACGAAGGACTACCTGGTGAAGGAGAAGGGAATCGATGCCTCACGCGTCTCGGTTTACACCGGAACGACAGACGGCAAGACGGTTACCACGACCCTGATCCCGGCCGGCGCAACGATGGACAGCAATGGCATCACGGCGGTCGATGAGTCTGCAGTCAAGGTTCAGCCCCGCAAGGCGCTTCCTGCAGCCCGTCATCACCGTCACCACAAGAAGTAGACGCAAGCAGCAATGAAGTAGAAGGCATGGAGGCTGACTGGGTGCTATCCCAGTCAGCCTTTGTGTTGTAGCGATAAGCAGCCCTGGGCTGTAACTAGTTTTTGTCACCATGAAGGCTCCGAAGCAGCCATGAAGATGTGCAACGTGAAGCGGCTTATCCGAATTGATTTGATCTCTTTGTTTCTCGCACTTCTTCCAAGTCTTGGATCCAAGTCAGCGCGGGCAGCTGAGTGGCTGCCGTTTGGTCCTTACGGGGGCGACGCCAGGTCGTTTGCGGCCGATCCGAAGGATCCGAAGCACATCTACCTTGGTACTGCGGACGGGTGGATCTATGACTCGCAGGACGGGGGGAGCTCGTGGAAGCGTCTGGCAAGGCTGGGACATAGAGACGATCTCGTTCTGGACCATATCCAGGTCGACCGAAGCAATCCGAAGCACCTGCTCGCGGGCGTCTGGGTCCTTGGAAAGAACGATGGAGGCCTGTTCCAGAGCGGTGATGAAGGAAGAAGCTGGACCGAGGTGGCGGACCTGAAGGGACAGTCGGTGCGCTCGCTGGCCGGGTCGATCTCGGACCCGAAGCTGTTTGTGGCCGGAACGCTGGAGGGTGTGTACCGGACGACGGACGGCGGCGATCACTGGAAGCTGATCAGTCCTGAAGGGAGCAAGGAGATCCACGAGGTGGAGTCCGTGGCGATCGATCCCAAGGACCCAACAAAGATCTATGCCGGAACCTGGCACCTGCCATGGAAGACTTCGGATGGGGGAGAGCACTGGAACAACATCAAGGAGGGTGTGATCGACGACTCAGATGTGTTTTCGATCATCCTGGATCCGAAGGACCCCAACACGGTGTATGCGAGTGCGTGTTCCGGGATCTACAAGAGCGATAACGGCGGCGACAAGTTTCAGAAGGTGCAGGGGATTCCGTCGACTGCTCGCAGGACGAGGGTTCTGATGCAGAGCCCGATCGAGCTGGAGACGGTGTATGCCGGGACAACGGAAGGGCTGTTTCGCACGACGGATGGGGGAAAGGCCTGGATGCGTACGACGGGGCCTGAGGTCATCGTGAACGATGTGTTCGTCGACCCATCGAACACAAAGCACATCCTGGTGGCGACCGACCGAGGAGGAGTGCTGGCGAGCGAGGACGGCGGAACAAGTTTTCAGGCCTCGAATACGGGCTTCACGGTGCGGCAGGTGGCGAGCTATGTGGCCGATTCACGTTCACCGGCGACCGTGTACATCAGCGTTCTGAACGACAAGGACTGGGGCGGGGTTTTTGAGAGCAAGGACGGCAGCCTGAGCTGGGTTCAGCAGAGCACGGGGCTGGGTGGGCGGGACGTTTTCAGCCTCGGCCAGGCATCGGACGGGACACTGATTGCAGGGACGAGTCACGGTATCTATCGATTCAAGGAGTCAACCTGGGGCCGTGTCGACGACGTGGATCTCGATGATACGACGCAGCAGCCGGCGAAGACGGGAGTCAGAAAAAAGGTAGTTCCTGCTGCGAGGGGCGTGAAGCGCACGGCAAAGGTCGATGCGAAGACAAGCTCGCGAAAGGCTCTGGCTCCTCCGACGGCTGGACATGCAAAGCAGAGTTTTGATGGAAGCACATTCAGCATAGCCACCGTCGGTGACACGATGTACGCCGCGACGTCACAGGGTCTTCTCAGCAGCGGAACTGCGGGAGAGAGCTGGAGGAGGGTGGCTGGTGTGGGTGCGCAGGCGTATCAATTTGTGGCCTGCGAGAGGAGGACAGTTGCGGTTGCGACGCTGCACTCGCTGCTGCGATCGGACGACGCGGGGGCTACATGGTCGGAGGTTCCGCTTCCCAAGGAGCTGACTCAGATAACCGCGATGACGGCGGATGACTCAGGTGGGATCTGGGTGGGCGGACGCGAGGGTGTCTGGTCAACAAGGGATGCCGGAGCGAACTGGACGACGGTGAAGAACCTCTTCATTCAGGACGCGAGCAACATCTTCTTCGATCGGGAGACGAAGCGGGTCTATATTGCGGCTGACAGGTCGACGCACCTGGCGTACATGGTGCAACTGCCGGAGCTTTCTGTTCGCTTCTGGGACACGGGATGGAATCTCCGGTTTATCCGGCCGATGGGCGATCACCTGGTTGGCGCGACGATGTTCGATGGGATGGTGGTCCAGCCGAGGATGGTGGATTCTCTGGAAGCGAAGCCTTTACCCTGAGTCGTGGAAGCGGCTTTGGGGCGGGTGCGCGGCGTAGAATTGTTGTATGAACACCATTGGCTCAAGCCAGCGTGCGCGTCATGGATTCCAGACAGATGATGCGCATTTGACGCCTATTGCAGAGAAGGTGATTGCCGGAGAGCGGCTGAGCTTTGACGATGGGGTTGCCCTGTATCGGAGCGGCGACATCCTTGCCGTGGGTTGGCTGGCGAATCTGGTGCGCGAAAGACTACACGGAGATGTGGCTTACTTCAATGTGAACCGCCACATTAATCCGACGAACGTCTGCGTGGCCTCATGCAGGCTGTGTGCCTTCGGGCGGAAGAAGGGCGAGGCGGGCACCTACACGATGGCGCTGGAGGAGGCGTGGGAGGCAGCGGCGTCGGGGTATACGGAGGCGGTGACGGAGTTTCACATTGTAGGAGGCCTGCATCCGGATCTTCCGTTTGAGTACTTCATGGATCTGGTGAGCGGCTTGAAGCAGCGGTTTCCCAAGGTTCATGTCAAGGCGTTCACGATGGTTGAGGTGGCGTTTCTGGCAAAACGCGGCAAGATGTCGATCGGTGAGACGCTGGAGCGCATGAAGGCCGCGGGGGTCGACTCGATGCCGGGGGGCGGAGCGGAGATCTTTGCGGACCGGGTGAGGCACATCATCTGTGACCACAAGATTGACGGAGGGGAGTGGCTGGAGACGGCACGGCTTGCTCACAAGACCGGACTGCGATCGAACGCAACCATGTTGTATGGTCACATCGAGAACGATGAGGATCGGGTCGATCACCTGCTGAAGCTGCGGGAGGTCCAGGATGACACCGGTGGCTTCCAGACGTTTATTCCTCTGGCCTTTCACCCGGATAACACGGTTCTAGAGCATATTCCGCGTACGACGGGAATGTTGGACATCAAGCAGATTGCGGTGGGCAGGCTGATACTCGACAACTTTGCGCATGTGAAGGCGTACTGGCAGATGATGACGCCGAAGATCGCGCAGATTGCACTGCGATTCGGAGCGGACGACATCGACGGGACGGTTGTGGAGGAGAAGATCTACCACGATGCGGGGGCCACAACACCGCAGGGGATGCGGCGCGCGGACCTTGTGAGATTGATCACCGAGGCGGGTCGTATTCCGTTTGAACGGGACACGATGTACAGGGCGGTGACGCGGAGCGAGGACACGTTTACGGTGGCCGTCTAGATCTTTTGTCGGGTTGGAGTACTGATTGAGGGGTGATGAATCTTCTTTTTTCTGCTTCCCTTGTGAACCAATGTCTGCATTTCGCCGTAGAGAGTGACATGTCTGACCACTGCTCGAAACGCTGGCGAAATTTATTACAACCTCGGTAGTAGCCGTTAGATCCCGCGGCGAAAATGCGGGACGGGGAGGGCACATCGAGGCGATCCTATCCACATCTGCAGATAGATGGGCGGGGCAAGGCTCCCCAGCCCAGATTGCAGGCGTGACACCCGCAGATGGACGTGCGGCCGCAGTTCCTTTCCTGGAGGCTCCATGAAAAGCTTTGTGACATCTCTCAGAGTTTTGTGTATCGCGGTTTTGATGGCAAGCGGTATCGCCGCGCGGGCACAGTCAACGGCAACGCTGGCTGGCGTCGTGACCGATCCGACGGGCGCCGTCGTTCCGAGGGCGACGGTGACGATCCGGTCGATCGAGACTGGTGCGGAACGGACCACCATGAGCGACGATGCGGGTAACTACAC
Organism: uncultured Acidobacteriaceae bacterium; assembly: GCA_963719405.1. Taxonomy (GTDB): domain Bacteria; phylum Acidobacteriota; class Terriglobia; order Terriglobales; family Acidobacteriaceae; genus Edaphobacter. The sequence continues at coordinate 726,612 of OY970381.1, read as the reverse complement.
GGCTCCGTCGCTGCAGCCGGGCGACTACAGACTGACTGTAGATGCAGCCGGCTTCAGCAAGTATGTTGTCGAGAGACTGACCCTCCAGGTGGATGCTCATCTGACGGTGAACGCAAAGATGGGTCTGGAGAGTGCAGGCACGACGGTGCAGGTTGAGGGTACGCCGCCGCAGATCGAGACGCAGACGATTACGGTCGGGCAGGTTATCGATCGAGAGACGGTACAGCAGATTCCGCTGAATGGGCGTCACTTCCTCGACCTGACGCAGTTGGTTCCGGGATCGGTGGTGCCGCCGTCGAACGGGTTTCTGACAGGTGCCAGCCGAGGGCTGGGGTCGAACTCGTACATTACGGCGGGTCAGAGGGAAGATTCGGCGAATTTTCAGATCAACGGTATCAACCTTAATGATCTGACACAGAATCAGATCACGTTTCAGCCCTCGATCAATACGACGTCCGAGTTCAGGATTTCGAACTCCACATACAGCGCGGAGTACGGTCGCAGTTCGGGGTCGGTCGTGAATGTTGCGACGCGCTCCGGTGCAAATGCGTTCCATGGCGAGGGTTTTGATTACCTCCGGAACAACTATTTCGATGCGAGGAACTTCTTCAATCGGAAGCCGACTCGCATGAACTCTTTGAAGCGGAACAACTTTGGCGGAGCGTTCAGCGGGCCCATCAGGAAGGACACGACCTTCTTCTTTCTGAGCTATGAGGGGCTACGTCAGTCGCAGGATATTCTGCTGCGCAGCAACGTCCCCACGGCGGCGCAACGATCATTGTTCGCGGCCAGCCCGGCCGGCCCGGCGTACGCCAAGCTGATCAACTTTATTCCTGTGGGGAACGACGCTACGGGGAGCGTGTTCACGGGTTCGTCCGCCGGTCCGGTCAAGACCGACCAGTTCAGCGGCGATCTATTTCACAAGATGTCGAGCGCCGACAGCCTGCACCTGTACTATGCGTGGCAGCAGGATGCCCGGACGGAGCCAAACCTTCAGGCAAATACGATCACCGGTTTTGGTGACCATCGCACGGCTCACCGGCAGATCGGAACGATCAACGAGATACACGTCTTTTCTCCTAACCTGGTGAACGAGGCGCGGCTGGGCTTCAATCGAATTGCAATCGGCTTCAACGCGAACACACCGGCGAATGCTGCCGCCAACGGGCTGAATACGGGTGTCGTGGCGTCGATCGCTCTGCCGCAGATTACGGTGAGCGACCTTGGGCTGAACTTCGGTGGCCCCTCCGGATTTCCGCAGGGCCGTTTTGTAACCACAGCCGTTGTCTCTGACACGCTGAGCTACCTGGCCGGGAAGCACACTATCCGGACCGGAGGCGAGTTCCGGCGCTTCAATGGGAATAACTTCTCACAGACTCCCGGAACGATCTCGTTTTCGAACACGGCGAACTTCATCAACGGTCTGGCAAACACGTTTACGTCGAACCCTGCCAACGTAACAAACCGGATCTTCATCAGTTCGGTCGCCGGCTTCGTTCAGGATAGCTGGAAGATAACGCCGAACTTCGTGGCTGAGCTTGGCTTCCGATTTGAGTGGAACGGGACTCCGGCCGAGGGCGCCCACCGCTTCGTGAACTTCCTGCCTGGAGCGAACGTGCTTCAGCAGGTGGATCAGCCCTACAAGCAGAACTACAACTATGAGCCGCGGCTTGGGTTCTCGTATGACGCGTTCGGCACCGGGAAGACCGTTCTGCGTGGCGGCTACGGCATCATGGCAGACCAGCCAACGATCGCTACAGCTTCCGGGCTTGCGGGCAATCCTCCATTTTCGAACCCGGTGAATCTGTCGGCTACTTCGGCCAGCACGCAGTTGCCTGTTGGGACCTTGTATACAAAGGCGGCGCTTTCCGGACTTAACCCGAGTGCCGTTACCCCGAACTTCAAGAATGCTTACACCGAGTCTTACAACCTGAATCTGCAGCAGGATATCGGGGCCGGAACGGCGGTCCAGGTGGGCTTCATCGGATCGCAGGGAAGGCACCTCCGGGTTAACCGGAACATCAACCAGTTCCTTTATCCCAATGGAGTGACACCGGTACGTCCATATCCGACGCTATCGACATCGAGCCAGTTCCGGCCCGGAGCGGCGTTGGGAAACATAGCGCTGGCAGACTATGCCTCGATGTCGAACTACAACGCGCTTTGGCTTACTGTTCGTAAGTCGCTGCGAGGCGGTCTGGAGTTGAACTCGACCTACACGTACTCGAAGTCGATGGACGAGAACTCGCAGGTTGGTATCGGGTTTCAGGACAACAATAACCCCTCAGACAACTATGGGCTTTCGGACTTCGATGTGCGGCATCACTTTGTGTTCAGCGGCATATGGACGCTGCCCTTCCATGGGAACCGTCTGAAGGAGGGCTGGCTGCTGGCGAACATTACACAGGTCCAGGGCGGAAATCCGATGAACGTGGTGACGAGTTCGACGTACACGGGCGCTTCCGGCGCGATACGGCCGACTGTTCTTGGCGCATACTCGACCGGTCGAGGAGCTCCGTTGCCTTCGGGAAACATTCCGTTCATCAACGGATCGGCATGCTCAACGATCGTTTCCGGATGCTCGTTCTACGCGCAGCCCCTCGGATTCGGAAATCTCCGACGAAATGCATTGACCGGGCCGGGCTATGCGGACACGGATCTGTCGCTGCAGAAGACGACGAAGATCGCGGAGTCGGTTGCTCTTGTGCTGCGCATGGATGCGTTCGACCTGCTGAACCATGCGAACTTCGCGAGTCCTAACCTCACGGCCACGGGTGCAAGCACGAGCACCTTCGGTCAGATTACGGCGACCCGTAATCAGGTCGGGGATGCAGGGTCATCGCGTCAGTTGCAGTTTGCTGGGAAGATTACCTTCTAAAAGGAAGGTAGGAGACGCTCCGTTCCTGTCGCAGGGGCGGAGCGTCTCTGTTTCCGGAGCGGGACAGGTGCCAGAGGAGTGGAAGACGGCTTGATGCTTCGACCGTACAGACCGACGGATCTCGGCGAACTGTTTCGGATGGATGTGTTGTGCTTCGCGGAGCCGTTTCGGTTCGACCTGCGTTCCATGAGACGGTTCGCTGAGTCGCGAAACGCGCTGGTGCTTGTGGCGGAGATCGACGACGTGGAGACCGCGCGACCGCGGATAGCGGGATTCGTGATCGTGCATGTGGAACGAAGTCCGAAGGGCGGGCGGAGGGGGTATGTCGTCACGCTGGACGTGTTGCCAGAACGGCGGCGAGAGGGGATCGCTGCGGCGCTGATGGCCGGGGTTGAACGTTTAGCGGCGGAGGCGGGAGCTGAGCGGATGGAGCTGCATGTGTTTACGGGTAACGACGCGGCCATCCGGTTTTATGAGCGGCTTGGCTACGAGCGAACCGGCGTGCAGGCCGGGTTCTACGGAGAGTCCGGGGACGACACGCTGGATGCATTTGTATACGGCAAGCGGCTCGGCCCCGGGGTAGACGGACCTTAGCGCTTGCCGAAGACGTCGCCCATGCGACGGATCTGAGCTCCGACGCCGCGAAGCTTTTCTTCGAAGCGTTCGTAGCCGCGGTCGAGGTGGTAGACGCGGTCAAGGATGGTCTCGCCATCTGCGACGAGAGCTGCAAGGACGAGGGATGCGGAGGCGCGGAGGTCCGAGCACATGACCGCTGCGGACTGGAGCTCGGATTTGCCGCGAACGGTCGCGGAGCGGCCGTTGACACTGATATTGGCGCCCATCCGGTTGAGCTCCTGGACATGCATGAAGCGGTTTTCGAAGATGTTTTCGGTGACGATGGTGGTACCTTCGGCCTGTGTCGCGAGGGCCATGAACTGAGCCTGCATATCGGTCGGAAAGCCGGGGTACTCCTCGGTGGAGATATCGGCCGCCTTGAGGGAGCCGCCGGAGCGGACCCGAACATTATCCTGGCCAACATCGATGCGGACACCGCATTGCTCGAGCTTGCTGAGAAGAGCACCGAGGTGACTGGGATTGCAGCAATCGACGTTGAGGTCGCCGCCAGTGATCGCTCCGGCCATGAGGAAGGTGCCGGCCTCAATGCGGTCGGGATTGATCTTGTAGCGGGCACCGTGGAGCCTTGCAACACCCTGGACGCGCATGGTGGATGTCCCGGCGCCTTCGATCCTGGCACCCATGGCGATGAGGAGGGCGGCGAGATCGGTGACCTCGGGCTCGCGCGCGCAGTTCTCGAAGACGGTCTCGCCCTCGGCAAGGGTGGCGGCCATGAGGAGATCTTCGGTGCCGGTGACGGTGATCTTGTCGAAGACGATGTGGGCTCCGCGGAGGCGGTCGGTGCGGGCCTCGAGGTAGCCGTGCTCCTGGGTGATGGTGGCGCCCATGGCTTCCAGGCCCTTGATGTGGAGATCGATGGGGCGGCCGCCGATGGCGCAACCGCCGGGCATGGCGACGCGGGCGATGCCGGTGCGGGCGATGAGGGGCCCAAGTACGAGTGAGGAGGCTCGCATGGTCTTGACGATCTCGTACTTGGCGACGGGATCGGAGAGCACGGCGCACTTGATGTGGGTGCGATGCTGGGCGCGGCCGTAGCCGAGTTCGACCTCAGCACCCATGCTGGCGAGGAGCTTTCGTTCGGTCTCGATGTCGCGGACCTGGGGGATGTTTTCGAGGACGACCTCCTCCTCGGTGAGGATGGCGGCGGCCATGCAGGGAAGAGCGGAGTTCTTTGCTCCGGAGACTTTGATGGTGCCGAGAAGGGGGTTTCCGCCGCGTACAACAAACTTATCCATGACCCCAGTTTACGGACAGGCCGCGTGGAAATGGATGACGGAGGAGGTACCGTGTTCGCGGCGGATGCGGAGATGTACCGGGGAAGTCAAGTGGTCGGGAGTGCGGGCGGAGTCGGTGGGACGCCCTCAGCCAGCTGTCCGTAGCGCTTTGGATCGTTTCGGTCGTCTTGGCTAAGCTTCCGGGCGGCCTGCGGAAAGAAGGCTTGAGCCTCCACGAGCGATCAGGTTTCAGATCGAACCCTCTCGCTGCCGGGAGCAATCTCGGCCGGATAGTTGAAGAAGAGCTCGTTGCCATCGGCGTCGTTCACGACGAGCAGCCGGTAACCCCATGAGCCTTCCTTGACTTCCACGCCTTTCCCTTCCAGTTCTGCGCGAAGGCCATCGAGCGCAGCCGTTTCAGCGTCGCTCGTTGGAGGCTCAACGTTCAATGAGATGAAGATCAGACCTTTGCCGATCTTCTCCGGCCAGGTGTCCGCCAGGATGATCGAGCAGCCCTGCCGATCCACCTGGGCAACGTGGACCTTGCCGCTTTCCTCGTAGCGCCAAGGGATACTGAAGCCGAGCCGATCCACATAGAAGCACAGCGAGGCTTCAACATCCCTAACGTGCAGAACGGGACGGGTGAACCAGTCTGACATCGGATCTAGAGTTCGAGGCGCGAGTCGTCGATGGCGAGGCGGACGTTGCCGTCTGACTTGGTGAGGCGGCGGACGGCTTCCATCTTGTCAACGTTGGCTTTGAGCATGACGACCGCTATGGGGATGGACTTGCCGGCAGACTTGATGGTCCGGATGGCACAGTCACGATCGATACCGCAGACCTTCATCAGGACGCGGATGCCGCGTTCTACGAGTTTCTCGTTCTTCATGTGCACGTTGACCATGAGGTTCTCGTAGACGTAGCCGAGGCGTGTCATGGCGCCGGTGGTGATCATGTTCAGGATCATCTTCTGGGCGCTGGAGGCTTTCATGCGGGTGGAACCGGATATGACCTCTGGACCGACTTCGGCCACGATGGTGGTGTCGGCCACCTGAGACAGCTCTGTTTTGTGATTACAGGTGATGGCGGCGGTCTTTGCTCCACGAGCACGGGCGTACTCGACTGCGCCGACGACATAGGGGGTGCGTCCGGAGGCGGAGACACCGATAACGATGTCCTTGCGCGTGGGCCGTCGGCGGGCGATGTCTCGCTGGCCGAGCTCGGGGGAGTCCTCGTTGACATCGGAGGCGGAGGCGAGGGCCTTGGGTCCACCTGCCATGATGTATTGCACCTGAGACGGGGCGGTGGAGAAGGTCGGTGGGCACTCGGAGGCGTCGAGGGAGGCGATGCGACCGGAGGAGCCGGCGCCGACGTATATCAGGCGGCCACCATCGCGGAGGGAACGGGCGACGGTGTCGATGACGATGGCGATCTCGGGAAGGGCCTTCTTGACGGCGCTGGCGATCTTCGCGTCTTCCTGATTAATGATGCGTGCGATCTCGAGCGCGGACTTCGTGTCCAGGCCTTCAGAGGCCGCGTTTGCCGTCTCGGTCGTAAGTTCCTGGAATTCGGAAGAGCCGCGGCTGCCGTTTTTCAGAGGGGGCACCTGCTCCAGCATGGTGAGGGTGGCCATAGTCAATCCTATTTCTTTCAGTCCAATTCTATCTTAGAAGAGTTGCCGAAGAGCGAAATGCTTCGAAGTGTGGTTACTGGTAACCAAAGCTGTTCTCAAATGGAACCGTTCTCCCGGTTTGGGCAGGATTTGGGAACCGGTAAGGAATAGCACGTGAGAGAAACAACGGGGCGCGAGGGTAAGATGCTGATCTATGAAGCGACACGCGTCACCTCTACCGTTGGTGCTCGGACTTTGCCTTATGGCTCTTTCGGTGAGAGCTGGAGCGGATGGGCGGACGGCTCCGACGCCTCAGATGGACGAGGCGCTCCTTGCAAGGGTCAACAAGATTGCGGAGAGCCACCGCGGTCACGTGGCCTTGTTTGCAGAGCAGCTGAACACGGGGAAGACGATCGCGATCGATGCAGACCGGCCCGTGCAGACGGCTTCGGTGATCAAGCTGGCCATTCTGTTTGAGGCTATGGAGCAGGTGCGAGCGGGGAAGGCGCAGTGGGACGAGAGGGTGACGCTCAAAAAGGGCGATGGTGTGAGCGGATCCGGGGTGTTGATGTTCTTTGACGCACCGATGACGCTGACACTGAAGGACGTGTTGACGATGATGGTGATCGTGAGCGACAACACGGGGGCAAACCTTATGATTGAGCGGTTCGGGATCGACGCGATCAATGCGCGGATCGAGTGGATGGGGCTGAAGGACACGCACCTATACAAGAGGATCCTGAAGCCGCCAACCGGGCCGATGCCCGCGGATCAGCCCAAGTTCGGTCTGGGCAAGACGACCGCACGGGAGATGGCCGGGATTATGGATCGGATCGGACGGTGTGAGCTGGGAGGGTCGGGCGAGGTTGGGAGTGTCTCCCAGGGCGCGCGCGATCGCGCCATCTGCGATGTGGCTCTGACGATGCTTCGCAACCAGTTTTACCGCACCACGATTCCCCGGTATCTGGAGACGCTCGATTCAACGGAGACGGGATCCGGGATTGCGAGCAAGACTGGAAGCCTGGATGCGGTACGAAACGACGTGGCCATCGTCGCGGGCAAGAGCGGGCCAATTGTGATCTCGATCTTCACCTACGGCAACGCTGACAAGAGCTGGACGCCGGACAATGAAGGCGAGGTGATGGTGGCCCGGCTCGCCAGGGAGATTGTGACGGCGTGGTCTCCGGAGGGCATTGACGGGAGGACGCTGGTGCCCGGATTGGGCCTGCCCGCTCCGGCGGTGAACGGAGAACGTTTACACACGTCTAAATAACGGCGGTATAAAGGATCTGATGGAGGCGGGGAAGAGTTGAACAAGGAGCCAGAGAAGGTGTCCTCTGATGACGGGAGGGCGGAGGCAGATGGAGTCAAAGGAGCTGCAGGCGCGACCAAGGGCGTTGTGCGCTCGTGGCTGCGCGATACTGCGGTCTCCATCATCGTCTCGGTATTTATTATCGTGTTTTTGTACCAGCCGGTCCGAGTAGAGGGTACGAGCATGCTGCCGATGCTTGAAGACCAGGACAGGCTGTTTATCAACAAGATGGCGTACCGGGTGGGCGAGATCCACCGGGGTGACGTGGTGGTGTTTCTGTACCCGCACGATCATCAGAAGAGCTACATCAAGCGGGTGATAGCGGTGCCCGGGGACGACCTGCGAATCGACCATGGGCGGGTTTATGTGAACGGGGACCAGGTGGTGGAGCGCTATGTACCTTCGCGCTACACCGACGACCGGTCGCAGCCGGAGTCGGTGATACCGCCGAATGAGTACTTCGTGATGGGTGATCACCGGTCAATCTCGAGCGACAGCCGGGACTTCGGGCCGGTGGAGCGGAGCCTGATCTACGGGAAGGCGGCGTTCGTTTACTGGCCCATCGACCAGGCGGGCGTGGTTCGATAGGAGCCGGCGTGGAGCTCTGACGAGCGGCGGGTGATCAGCGACTGGTGTCGGCGTTTTTGACGATGCCGGCGAACGAGACCGGGTCCAGACTGGCGCCGCCTACCAGCGCACCGTCGACATCATGGAGGCAGCAGAGACTTCCGGCGTTGTCGGGTTTGACGGAGCCGCCATAGAGGATTCGGGTAGTCTCGGCGAGGCCACTTCCGAGCGAGTCTCCGATGAGCTTGCGTATGACCTTGTGGGCGTCTTCGGCGATCTCCGGTGTCGCTGTGCGACCGGTGCCGATCGCCCAAACGGGCTCGTAGGCGAAGACGAGATTGCCGGCCTGCTCGGGATCGATTCCGGAGAGCGCGGCGGAGACCTGGCGTTGAAGCACGTCGGAGGTCTGGCCGGCCTCACGCTGCTCGAGGTGCTCTCCGACGCAGACGATGGGAGTGAGGGCGTGGGCCAGAGCAGCCTTGAGCTTGAGGTTGACGGTCTCGTCGCTCTCATTGAAGTACTGCCGTCGCTCGGAGTGTCCGATCAGAACGTGGGTGACACCGAGGGCGAGGAGCATGGTCGGGGAGGTCTCGCCGGTGTAGGCACCGGAGTCGAGCCAGTGCATGTTCTGTGCGCCGATGAGAATGGCGGTGTTCTTTGCGGACTCGACCGCGGCGGATAAGGAGGTCGTCGAAGGAAACAGGACGGCCTGGGCCCGGGTGGTCTCCGGGAGAAGCTGCTTGAAGGTGTTGATGAAGGTGGTTGTTTCTGCGGGCGTCTTGTACATCTTCCAGTTGGCGGCGATCAGGTGCTGGCGCATGTAGATGTAGGTTACTGCGAATGTGTGGTTGGGGGAGCGATAGATTTGGAACAGAGGCGCGGGTATGCATCCGGCGTGCGGCGTGCCGGATGCAATGGAGATCGGACCCGTGCTGCTGTGGAGGCGCTGCCCTACTTCTCGGTCAGTGCGGCGACGCCGGGGAGGGTCTTGCCTTCGAGGAACTCGAGGGAGGCTCCGCCACCGGTGGAGATGTGGGTGATCTTGTCGGCCACGCCGGATTTCTGGATGGCTGAGACGGAGTCTCCGCCGCCGACGATGGTCGTGGCGTTTTCATTTGCGGCGACCGCACGGGCGATCGCGTTTGTGCCGTGCGCGAAGGCGGGGAACTCGAAGACGCCCATGGGGCCGTTCCAAACGACGGTGTGCGCGTCGGCGATGGCGGCGGAGAAGAGCTTGATGGACTCGGGGCCGATGTCGAGGGCCATCTTTTCGGGAGGGAAGGGTCCATTGCCCGAGAAGCTTTCGGGCTTTGCGTCGGCAGCGAATCTGTCGGCAAGGATGTGGTCCACCGGAAGGAGGAAGCGGACGTGCTTCTCCCTGGCTTTCAAGAGCGCGGAGTTGGCGACATCGATCTTGTCGGTTTCGACCAGTGACTTGCCGGTGGTCTGGCCCTGCGCGTTGAGGAAGGTGTAGGCCATGCCGCCGCCGATAATGACGGTATCGGCCTTGTCGAGCAGGTGGTCTATGACCTCGATCTTGTCGGAGACCTTGGCTCCGCCGATGATGGCGACGAAGGGCTTGAGGGGATCTGTGACTGCCTTGCCGAGGTACTGTAGCTCCTTTTCGAGAAGGAGGCCGGCGGCTGACTGCTTGACGAAGTGCGTGATGCCTTCCGTGGAGGCGTGCGCCCGATGCGCACTGCCGAAGGCGTCGTTGACATAGATGTCGCACAAGTTGGCGAGTTGCCGCGCGAAGTCGGGATCGTTCTTCTCTTCTTCGGTGTGAAAGCGGAGGTTCTCCAGGAGCAGCGTCTGACCGGTCTCGAGGTTGGTGGCGAGCTCGGTGGCGACCTCACCGACACAGTCAGGGGAGAAGGCGACGTTTTCATCGGGGTCGAGGACGTGATCGAGAAGCTCGCGAAGGCGATCCACAACTGGACGGAGACTCATGGTCTCGACGCGCTTGCCCTTGGGCCGGCCGAGGTGGGAGCAGAGGATCACTCTGGCTTTGTGGCGGAGGGCGTATTCGATCGTGGGAACTGTCTCGCGGATGCGGGTGTCGTCGAGGATCTCGCGGCCATCGGTCGAGAGGGGGACGTTGAAGTCGACACGGATGAGGACGCGCTTGTGGGCGAGCTCGAGGTCACGAATGGAGAGCTTGGGCATGAGGTTGAGGATAAATGAGAGAGCGGGAGGTGAACCATGGAGCGTGCGGCCCGGCGCCCCTCCTCCCCGTCGATTTGGCTGACGGAGAGGAGGGGAACTCGGTTGGCGATCCCGTCAGAGCTTTATGGTGACGGCTTTGACTTCGGTGTAGTTGTTGAGGACCTCGGCGCCCATCTCGCGACCCCAGCCGGACTGCTTGAATCCGCCGAAGGGAAGCGCGGCGTCGAAGACATTGTGGCAGTTGACCCAGACGGTGCCGGCCTTGATGCGGCGAGCCATCTTATGTGCGGCAGAGATGTCGCGGGTCCAGACGCTGGCGGCGAGGCCGTAAATGGTGTCGTTCGCCTGGGCGGCGAGACGGTCGAGATCGGCGTCGGTGGAGAACTTCTGGGCTACAACTACGGGGCCGAAGATCTCCTCGTCGACGACCTTCATGCCGGGTTTGACGTCGTGAAGGACGGTGGGCTGGACGAAGTATCCGCGGTCGGAGTGGCGTTTGCCTCCGGCTCCGATGGTGGCGCCCTCCTGGTGGCCGGCTTTGATGTATCCGGTGACGCGGTCGAACTGCTCTTCCGAGACGAGAGGACCGAGCTCCGTGGTGGGGTCGAGGCCATGGCCGATCTTGATCTTGCCGGCGATGTCGCTCATGCCGGAGATGACCTTGTCGAAGACGCTCTCGTGCGCGAAGAGGCGGGAGCCGGCGCAGCAGCATTGGCCCTGATTGAAGAAGATGGCCGAGGCGGCTCCGGCGATGGCGGCGTCCATGTCCGCATCGGGGAAGATGATGGCGGGCGATTTGCCGCCGAGCTCGAGGGTGACCTTTTTGAGGTTGCCGGTGGCGGCTTTGGCGATGAGCTTGCCGACCTCCGTCGATCCGGTGAAGGCGACCTTGTCGACGAGGTCATGGGCGGCGAGGGGAGCGCCGCACGGCTCGCCGAAGCCGGTGAGGATGTTGACAACGCCGGGCGGGAAGCCTGCTTCGACGAAGAGCTGAGCGAGGCGGAGGCCGCTCATGGGGGTCTGCTCGGCGAGCTTGAGGATGACGGTGCAGCCGGTGGCGAGGGCGGGGCCGAGCTTCCAGGCGGCCATCAGGAGGGGGAAGTTCCACGGGATGATCTGGGCGACGACGCCGATCGGCTCGCGGACCGTGTAGGAGAGGAAGTCGGTGCCGGCGGAGAGGGGGATCGTAGAGCCGAGGGTCTTGGTGGCCCAGCCGGCCATGTAACGAAAGAGGTCTACCGCCAGGGGGACATCGGCGACGCGAGCGACGGAGACAGGTTTGCCGTTGTCGAGTGCTTCGAGCTCGGCGAATTCGTCGGTGTGCTGCTCGATAAGATCGGCGAGTCTCCAGAGAAGCTGACCACGTTTGGAGGGACTCATTGCGGGCCACGGGCCGGAGTCGAAGGCGCGACGAGCGGCGCGCACTGCGACATCCACATCGACGTGGTCGGCCTCCGGTACCTGGCAGATCTCTTCACCGGTAGCAGGGTTGAAGACGGCGAAGGTCTTGCCTGCGGAGGCGGAGACAAGCTTGCCATCGATGAGCATGCGGTGCGTGCTGGAGATGAAGTCTGCGGCGTGAGCGCCGAGCCGGGGGTCGATGGCTGCCGTCGCCATGGTGTTCCTCTCTTCTGGCTGGCGGCGGCCCGAAGACCTTCGGAGCAGGAGATCGCCTGAAAGACAGCCGGGCGAAACGATAGCACCCGAGGCCGGAGATTGTCGCGCGTGGCTCTGAGGAGGCATTCCTGTTGAGCGTAAAGGCATACAGGCGAGATCGTCAGGCAGGGATCGGAGCTTTGCGGGTCAGGACGTGGCAGGCTCTTCGGACTCTTTGCAATCCTTCTGCACGGCGTACTCGTTGAGCAGAACGGAGATGAGGGCGGCTGTCGGAACGGCGACGAGCGCACCGACGATGCCGGCGAGAGCTGTTCCGACGAGCAGCGCGACGAGCACGGTGAGCCCCATGAGGTTGACGCTGGAGCGCATGATGCGAGGCGTCAGAACGGCGTTCTCGAGGTTGATGTACACGGCGTAGAAGATGAGTACGCCGGCCATCTTGCCCCAGGAGTCCAGCGCGGCTACGGCGGCGGCCGCGACGATTGTGATGACTCCGCCAGCTATGGGAATGATGTTGAGCAGGCCCATCAGAACGCCGAGGAGAACGGCGTACCGGACGTGGAGCGCGACAAAGACGATGGTGCTGCAGACCCCGAGGATAAGCATCAGGGAGCCCTGACCGAGCAGCCACTTGCTCATCTTGCGCTCTGCAATCTTGAGTGTGCGGTCGAGCCGCAGCCGTTCCTTCATGGGGAAGAGGCAGAGAAAGAAGCGGTAAGCGTGTTCGCCTTCGAGCATGAAGTAGATGCAGAGGAAGGCGGCGGTGAGGAGGTCGAAGACGTGACCGAGCCAGTTGGGAAGTGAGGTGACGAGGTACTTGGCGCTCTCCGCGAAGCCGCCCTGAGCGCGTTGTGCGATCGAGTCAACGCCCATCTTGTTGGCGACGGGGAAGCGCTTCAGTTTGGCGATCTCAACTGGAATTCGCGCAGGGATCTCGGTGATGAAGGAGCGGAGATCGTGAAGAACCGGGGGGAAGGCTATGGCGAAGAAGAGAACGAGCGAGAGCACGACGGCTGCCATGAGGATCACAACGGCGACGGCGCGCGACATGGCGCGGCCACGGACTTTGAGCCTCATGATCCAGGTGACGATGGGCATCAGAACGACGGCGAAGAGGGCGCTGACGTAGAGGATTTCGAGCTCTTTGAGGAGATGCCAGGCGACGGAGAGAGCAAGGATGATCGCGAAGAAGAAGACGATGTGGCCACGGGTGACGTTGCGGCTGTGGTGAGTGTCTTCGACGAGAACTGGATCGTTGGTCGGCAGGGTCTTGCTCCTCTTGTGGTGCAGGTGTAACCCGTATGATGCCGATTTCGGTAAGTTGTCGAGAAGTTAGAGTCTGGTCAGCGAATATTCCGGATGGCCTTCAGAACGGCCGGAACGGTCTCACTGAGGCCAAGTGTGTCGGTTTCGACGCAGATGCGTGCAAGGCGGCGGTAGAGGGGGTGGCGAGTGTTGAAGCGGGCCTGCGCTGCCGCGGCATCGCGGAGGTTGGGACGGTCGGCGTCACGCGCCGCCTCTTCGCTGCCAGGGTTGAGGGCCTGGAGCATGCAGCGATCAAACAAGGTTGCGAACGGGGCGTCGAGAAAGACGGTCAGGGTGCCGGGGGTCTGCTCGAGAAGCAGGCGGTTGGTCAGGGTTTCCGGCGCACCGCCACCGAGGGCGAGGACGACGTTTGGCTGACGAAGGGCGCTGGCGAGGGCGGAAGACTCAAGGCGGCGGAAGTGCGGTTCGCCGTGGCGCTCGAAGAGCTCAGGGATGGTGAGCCCGGCGCGCGCTTCGAGGTGAGCGTCCAGGTCGAGAAAGGTCCAGCCGATCTCCTGGGCGAGCAGGCGTCCAACCGTCGATTTGCCGGCGCCCATGAAGCCGGTGAGCACGATGCGACGTACGTCCGGGGGAAGGGAGGAGGTGGTCGTCTGGGGAGCTGCGTCGGTGGCGTCGATTGAAAGGCTGTTCATCCTGTCTCCGATGTGGCTGTTTCCGATCTGCTGTGTATCTGCAAAGCAAAACCGCGACCCTTGCGGGTCGCGGCTTAGGAAGGCTTGGATTCTCTTGAGAGGTTATCGAGAGATACGTAGACCCGCCTGAGCCGCTGGTGGCCACCAGTAGCAATAGGTAAATCGGGCGGTCTGGGAAAACGTCTGCATCCTGTGAGTCAGAGTACACCGGAGCCGGGTCGTGTTGCAAGACAATCGGCCACAGCGTTCCGGGGACAGTTTCCGGGGTTGAGAGAGGCCGGACATGTAGAAGAGCCCGCCGGTCGGCGGGCTCTTCTGACAGCGCTATGGGGAACTACTTGGAATCATCCCCGGCTGCTGCGATCTTGAGCCGGTGCTCGATGTTGTACCAGACGTCAGGACTCGGCTCCTCTTCGTCTGGTTCGAGCAACTGCCGGGCGGTTTCGGCGATGTACTCGAGATCCTGGACGAGGGCGGCGCAGGTTGGGTTTTCGGAGAGGAATCGCTGAACGTTGGGATCGTCGGAGACGCGCCCGTTGCCGTTCGCGAAGAGTTCGGGAAGACGCTCCTCGAACTGTGCGACCGTCATGTTCTCGAATTCGAGAGAATCGCTGCTCACTGAACGACCTCCTTGAGCGGGGCGGACGAGATTGTCTGTCCGGAGTGGCGGAGAAGTTCACGCAGTTTCAGGCGGGCTTTGTGCAGCTGCGACTTCGAATTGCCGGTGGAGCACTCGAGCATGGTGGCGATCTCGTTGTGCTCAAAGCCTTCGACGTCATGCAGGACAAAGACCATCCTGTAGCCGGGAGGGAGCGAACCGACGGCGCGCTCGAGGGCTACACGGTCGACGGAGCCCGAGAGCTGCGGGTCGCGTGAGCCGAAGTCGCGCTTTGGGGCATCTTCCTCGGACGGATTGATCGTCTCTTCGAGGGAGACGAGCTGCAGCCCCTTCTTGCGCAGGTGCATGAGGACGAGGTTGACGGTGAGACGGTGCAGCCAGGTGGAGAAGGCAGACTCACCGCGGAAGCTGCCGATCTTGCGAAAGAGGTGGAGGAAGGCCTCCTGCGTCATGTCTTCGGCTTCAGAGACGTTGCCGAGCATGCGGAGGCAAAGTGTGTACACGCGACGCTTGTGAAGGGCGTAGAGCTTGGAGAAGGCCTCGGCGTCACCGGCCTTTGCGCTCTCAATAGCCTCCGCTTCACCGACGATGGGAGGATTCCGCTTGAAGAGTGCGGGAGTAGGTTTGGTTGCGTTCATAGTTAGACCTTGGACTTGCATGGGCGAATTCTCCGGAAATCGTGCGTTCGATCCATTTACCGGCTCGTACTCGCCTGCTCCAGCCTATCGCAAACGGGACTAACCTGCTTCTGCTGAGTGAGAAGAGCGATGCTGGCCAAAGGTTGCGTGGCAAGATTTTGCGGAGAGGGATGGCGACTGAAGCGCGCTTCAGGATCCGATGAAACGTGCGTACAGGGTACGCGCGACGGTGATGTCTGTTGTGCCCTGGATGACGGCCCGGCCATCCCCGAAAAGGGTGATGGTGTATGGGCCGCGCCGGAAGCGGAGGAGGAGATCGTTGGAGCGCAGATCGTGAATATCCGCATGGCTGGCGAGACGCAATCGCATCCCGGCCAGATCGACCGGACGGCTGTGCTCATGAATCTGCACCGAGTTCCTGCCGCAAAGGGTGATGTGCGGCCGGCCTTCTCCGGCGAGATGGGTGAACACCCTGCGTGCGCAGACGGTGCACGCGGGGTCAGCTTTGGACGTGGAGATCTCGCTGTGTTCGAGACCGTGGCCCTGGGTCGTGCTCCAGAGATCAAAGGAGATGAGGGTTCGACGAAGGAGGTGGGGCTGCCCAGACAGGAGTTTTAAGAGCTTCCGTCACCTGGATGGACGCCGCGAGGTTTACGGCGGTGGCGAGTATGCCCGCGGTATCGCAGGTTTCGACGGGACCGGAGGGCGGCTTCGGGAAGATGCAGGCGAGGCAGGCGGTCGGTTCCCAAGGTGTTGGTCCGGGGCTCGTGGTTGAGGTGGAGAGCTCCGCGTCGGATGGCGTTTCCATCCGCGGGAGGATGTTCATGGTGGTGGCGTAGGCTCCGACGGCGGCGGCGTAGATCCATGGCTTCGCTTGCTGAACGGAGAAGTCGTTTAGGAGGTAGCGGGTTTCGAAGTTGTCGGTCGCGTCCAGGATGAGGTCCGCGCCTGAGAGGAGAGCGTGGATGTTGGCAGGTACCAGATCAGCGATATGCGGAAGGACCTTGATGCTGGAGTTGAAGAGCTGGATCTTGCGTCGCGCCGCCTCTGCTTTTGGGAGCGAGGCGAGGGCGTCGGCCTCGTCGAAGAGGACCTGGCGCTGCAGATTGGAGGGCTCGACGAAGTCACGGTCTACCAGGGTGAGGGTGCCGACGCCGGCTCGTGCGAGAAGGGAGGCACTGGCGGCCCCCGTGGCGCCAACGCCCACGATGGCCACATGAGCTCGCGAGAGCAGATGCTGCCCGGCGGGACCGATCCCCGGGAAGAGCACCTGGCGGGAGTAACGGTCGTTGAGGTCGACTTCCGCGTTTCCGGAGCTTGACGTTGATGGCACGGGTTCGATCGGCAGAATGCGTGATGACATGGGAGCTTTCTTCAGTATAGGAACGGTTACCTCCCCTCGGACCGACCCGAGGCGGACTTTGCGCATCCAAAATGCTTTAATGTTGCTATCCCAGTCGTGCGTGGTGGCTAGGGCTGGAAATCTTCACAACAGGGCGACTCGTCGAACGACGGATTGTGCCTGATTGATCAGGAATCAGGGAGTACGGGTTGGTCGCACCGGGGCGGGATAGAGGGTTTGCAGTGAGAATTGGCAGAGCGGCGAAGCTGGCCGGTGTGTTTGGACTGTTGGCTGCTTGCTGTTTTGGGGAGGCGCAGAGCATACCTGCGCCTTCGCAGGGTGTAGGCGGCGCGACGGCAGGCCAGGGGGTGACGAGCCCCGCGAATCCAGCAGCGGTGCCGCAGGCTTCGAAGACAGAGACCCCAGCCGTGGCCCCCAGGGCTCGCGCGCCGATCGACGACCTCACGGGTCTGAATCCCACAGGCCTGAGCACGTCCATATGGCAGATGAAGGGTGTCCTGGTCGACAAGATCGAGTTTCAGGGCGTCACATTTGAAGAGAAAGAGACGCTGCCGAACGAGTTGACGCAGAAGACGGGTCAGCCGCTTGATCCCGACAAGGTTCGGGAGAGCACGCGGAGACTGTTTGCAAGCGGACGGTACCGCGATATCACCGTCCGGGGACTGCGCCATGGAGACGCCCTTACCCTGATCTTCGAAGGGACACCGCGGTACTACGTCGGCCGAGTGACGATCGAAGGTGTGAGGAGTGAGCGGCTGACCTCGCTTCTGGAGTTCTCGACAAAGCTGGAGCCGGGCACGGCCTTTACGGCTGCCGCCGTTCCGGCAGGCGAGGTAAGCATCACCCAGACGCTGGCACAGAACGGCTACTTCGAACCAAAGGTCTCGGTTGCAACAACAAAGCACGACGACCAGCAGTCCATCGACGTGACGTACACGGTGAACATCGGGGCCCAGGCGCGCGTGGGAGATGTGGCCGTGACGGGGCAGGATGCCGGGCTGACGGAGAAGGATTTCCGAAAGAAGGGCAAGTTGAAGCGGCGCACCAAGGTGAATCGCGATACGACCAGCAACGCGCTGACGAATCTGCGGGCGGTCTACCAGAAGAAGGATCGGCTCGAGGGGACCATCACTCTCGACAAGCAGAGTTACGAAGCCCCGAAGAAGCAGTTGGACTACACCTTTCAGGCAAACCAGGGACCGGTTGTGAAGGTATTGATCGAAGGCGCCAAGGTGTCGAAGAGCAGGCTCCATCTGCTGGTCCCCATCTTCGAAGAGGGGACGATCGACAATGACCTTCTGAACGAAGGCACCCACAATATCAAGGACTTCCTCCAGCAGCAGGGATACTTCGATGCAACGGTCGAGGTACGGGTGATCGGTGAGGGAACACCGTCCGAGCGGGTTGTCTACACGGTCGACAAGAACGTGAAGCACAAGGTTATAGCTGTGGACTTCAAGGGCAATAAGTACTTCAACGACGACACGCTACGCGAGCGGGTGAGGGTCCAGAAGGCCGATGCCTACCAGCGCAGCGGAAAGTACAGCCAGGGTCTGGTGACAGGAGACGTCAGCTCGATTTCGTCCATCTATCGGGCGAACGGATTCAGCAATGTGAAGGTGACGCCCACCGTTACGGATACGGACGAGAACACCAGCGGGAAGCCGCTGAAGCTGGCGCTCATTCACGTCACCTACACGATCAGCGAAGGCCCGCAGCAGACCTTTGGAGCGGTCTCTCTGGCGGGAGTGGATCCGTCACGGCAGGCGGATGTGCAGAAGCTTTTGAATGCGCAGTCGGGCCAGCCATTCTCCCTGATCACGATCTCGGGGGATCGCGATGCGGTTCTCGGCTATCTTGTGAGCCGTGGATTCGACCAGGCTCGAGTCGAGATCAAACAGCAGGTCGAAAGCGCGGACGCGACGAAGACGGATGTCACGTTGAACGTCGTTGAGGGGCAGCAGGTCTTCGTCAACAAGGTGCTGCTCTCGGGCATCGACCGGACCAAGAAGAAGCTGGTGGACGAACAGATCCTTGTGCACCCCGGCGATCCGCTGGATCAATCAGCGCTGCTGGAGACGCAAAGGAACCTCTACAATCTAGCTCTTTTCAACGAAGTCGTTGCGGCTGTGCAGAACCCGACCGGCGACGCGCCAGAGAAGAACGTGCTGGTGCAGCTTACAGAAGCAAAACGTTGGGACGTGACCTATGGGTTCGGTTTTGAGGCGCAGACGGGAACACCGAATCGCGGCCAGATCTCGGACGCGTCGAAGATTCAGCTGGGTCTGCCGCTGACGGCGAACTATGGACAGAACGGGAAGACCGGCGTGAGCCCGAGAGTGTCGGTCGATGTTTCCAGGATCAACTTCCGCGGGACGCAGCAGTCGTTGACGCTGCATGGGACGTATGGACTTCTGGAGAAGGTGGCGACGCTCAGCTTCCAGAACCCAAATCTGCTCGGAAATCCGAACCTGAGCGCACAGGTTTCTGGCGGTTATACGAACGTGCAGAACATCAGCACGTTTGCGGCTTCTACGCTGCAGGGCGATTTCCGCGTGACGCAAAAGGTGAAGCGCACCGACACCTTTATTTATGACTTCCAATACCGTCGCGTGGCTGTTGACCCGAACAGTCTGCAGGTATCGGCTAATCTGATTCCGCTGCTCAGCCAGCCTGTGCGGGTAGGAGGTCCGGGCGTTACCTGGTTCCACGACAGGAGAACGCCGAGCCCACTTGACGCGACCAAGGGCTGGTATGCGTCGGTGCAGGAGTTCCTGGCGAGCTCGAAGTTCGGTTCGCAGACGGATTTCAACAAGGTGGACGCGACGTACTCCTCTTATTACTCGTTCGGCAAGACGAACCGGCGATACACGTTTGCACGCAATACCCGAATCGGCTTTGAGCACGACTTCGGTGTGAATCCGAACGCGGGTAACGCGACAACGCCACCGCCTTCTTCCTGCCTTGGCAACCTCCTGACCACCAATGCAAGCTGCTCGCCTGTTCCACTGCCGGAGCGCCTGTATGCGGGTGGAGCGACGTCGCACCGTGGGTTTTCGATCAACGGCGCCGGGCCAAGAGACCTGCAGACCGGATACCCGGTGGGCGGCCAGGCCGTCTTCATCAACAGCCTCGAGCTGCGGCTGCCTGCGCCGGTGCTTCCGATCGTTGGAAGCAGCGTGAACTTTGTGGTCTTCCACGACATGGGAAATGTCTTTCAGCATCCATCCGACATGTTTCCAAGCATTGCGCGGTTCCACCAGCCGAACTCGGACACGTGCAGAAACGTCTCTGGCCTGGTGGGTACATGCAACTTCAACTACTTCTCGCATGCGGTTGGTCTGGGCGCGAGATACAACACACCGGTGGGCCCGATCCGTGCCGATTTCAGTTACAACCTGAATCCGCCGATCTACCCCGTGATCTATGACTTCAACAACAATCCACCGTATGTAGGTCAGGCGAGTCACTTCAACTTCTTCTTCAGCATTGGACAGAGCTTCTAGATGATCGAAGGCGGAAACAAGTCGAAGATGGTGGCAACGATCCTGGCCTTCACGCTGGGCTCGGCAGCGCTGCAGGGGCAGGGGTTGCCGGCAGGGGTGAGCCCGGCCGGACAGCCTTCAGCGCGTCAGGAGGCTGGAGATGTGACGGTGCTCGACCGCATCGTTGCAGTTGTGAATGGCGACCTGGTGCTTGAGAGCGATGTCGACCAGGAGCAGAGATTTGCGTCGTTTCAACCGTTGACGGAGCCGGAGGGAAGCTTTACCCGAGCACGCGCGGTGGAGCGTTTGATCAACAGAGACCTGATCCTGCAGCAGCTCAAGGTGCAGCCGCAGGCGCCGGTAACGGACAAGGAGCTCGACGAACAGATCACGCAGCTGCGGAAGGATATACCGGCGTGCAAGGTTGAGCACTGCGAGACGGATGCTGGATGGGAGAGGTTTCTCGCGGAGCATGGATTCACCGTGGAGGAGCTGAGGGAACGGTGGAAGCAGAGGATCGAGGTTCTCCGGTTTATTGAACAGAGATTTCGCATGGGAATCCGCATCTCGCCCGAGGAGATCCGGGGCTATTACGAGAAGACGATGCTGCCGCAGTATGCAAATAAGAAGATCACTCCGCCGAAGCTGGAGGCGATCTCCGAGCGCATACAAGAGGTGTTGTTGCAACAGCAGGTGGGCAGCCTGCTTGGCGATTGGTTGAGGTCTTTACGGGCGCAGGGCACGGTACGCCTTGTTGGGCAGGATGAGGCAGCGACGCGATGAGCAATGGGCCACAGGTGACGGAGACACCGCAGACGCGGTCAGGGCTGCAGAGGGCAGCGCGGGTCGCGGCGTGGGTTGTTGGATCGATGTTGTTGTTGGTTGTGCTCGTGCTCGGTGGCCTGGCGTGGTACTCGACGACGGCGAACTTCGAACGGCGCGTCGGCAAAGAGGTTGTCAGCGTGCTTGAGGACTCCACAGGCGGACGTGTGGAGCTGGGCAGGATCAGCCTAGATATATGGCACCTGGCGATTGAGGTTGACGGGCTTGTGATCCATGGCCTCGAGGGGCCGGGGGAGGCGCCATACCTGGCAGCCGACAAGATCCTCGTCCGGCTGAAGATCAACACCATCATCTCGCACGCGGTTGGGAAGGGCGCGCAGTCTCACGTGGGGCTGAATTTTCTACGGGTTGAGCAGCCCCGGATTCACCTGATCATCGACAAGGACGGAAAGACGAATCAGCCAGTACCCAAGCACCCAAGTACAAGCACCGAGCCGCTGCAGGATACATTGCTGGATCTTCAGGCGAAGGAGATCGAGCTTGCAAACGGGCTGGCCGTTGTCAACGACCGGGCTATACCGTTCGATGTCGCTGCACGTGATCTGAATGCCCGGGTGCAGTACCTCCCGGAGACCGACCGTTACGGCGCGACGATCGACCTGAATGACCTTCGGACGCAGATGGCGAAGGAGCCGGAGGCGCAGTCGAGGCTGCATGTCGAGGCCGAGATCGGCAGAGACATGGCGCAGCTGACGAAGCTTGATCTACACACGGGCGCGGCATCGGAGATCCTTGCGACCGCGGCCGTGAAGCATTTCGCAAAGCCTGAGTGGCAGGCCAGTATCGAGGGCTCCCTTGAGCTGAAGCAGATCGCGGTACTGGGCGGAGTGGATGGGCTGAATGCCGGATCGCTGGAGCTGAAGGTGAAGGGCCACAACTGCTACACGGCTCCGGTGGAGGCGCAGAAGCAGCCCCGGTTCTGGCAACGGCGGCACCCGGCCGATGCTGCCCATCCGAGTACAAAGGCGCTGCCGCCCGATCCGGACTGCACGGCAGGGTACCTGGTCGTGGGAGATGTCAAACTTCACAATGCCGGTTACCGGGACCAGTACGTCCGCCTTCACGATATCAATGGCGGCGCGCAACTGCATGTCACCCCGACGGAGCTGTTGTTCTCGGCGCTGACGGGATACCTGCCGGGCGGGGGGAGCGCGGCGGGTGATCTACGGATCTCAAACTGGCTGGGTGAGGTCCCTTCGCAGACAGCGGCGAGTTCCCCCACTACGGTCGCAGCGGCAAAGACCGCCAACAACGCGGCGAAGGGCGTCGGTGCGGCGGAGCCTGTCCAGTCACTGGCGATCACTTCTGTGCAGCGGGCCCACGCGGTGCTGAGCGTGACGATCGACAAGATCGCTCTGCGGACCATTATGGCGATTGCGGCGCCGGAGCACTTTGGGGACCTCGGGTTCGACACGATGGTAAGCGGGCCGGTGAAGGCGGAGTGGGGCGGACCGGCGACGCAGATTGCGGATACGGTGAACGTGGACGCCGACCTGAAGTTCTCTCCAACGGGAGCAAGGCCAAAGGGTGTGGCGGCGAGTATCCCAGTCAGGGGTGAGGTTCTGGCCCACTATCGCGGGCAGACAGAGGTCGTAAACATCGAGCGTATGGTCGCTCAGACACCGCAGTCGACGCTGGACGCGAGCGGTGTTCTGGGCGTCAACAAAGGCGATCCGCTCACCTCGCTTCGGGTGGACTTATCGGTGCGCGATCTGGCGGAGTACGACCAGCTGCTGCAGACACTCGGATTCGAGGCGAACGGAAAGAAGGGATCTGCCGCGATCCCTGTGGTTCTGCATGGATCTGTCGGCTTCAACGGGACGGCGAAGGGCGCCATCAGCAACCTGGATGTGAAGGGCCACCTGCAGGCCACCGACCTTGCCGTAAAGCTGGGGACACAGGCAGATGTCCATATTGACTCGGTCGTTGCCGAGGCGGAGTATGCGCCTCGAACCGGTCTGGCGGTTGCGAGTTCCACGATCAAGCGTGGGACGGCCGTTCTGAACGTTGCCGGCGCAGCCCAGCCGAGCAGGCAGGTCTCGCGTCGCGGCGTCGTGACCTATGTGTGGGATGACGGGAGCACGGTCAATGCGAAGGTTGAGCTGAACAACGCACAGCTGGTGGACGTACTTGAGATCGCCGGTCAGAAGGACAAGTACCCGGTCACCGGAACGCTTTCCCTGAATGGCAATGCCGCTGGAACGATAAAGAACCTGAGCGGTGGAGCACAGATTTCGCTGATTGGTGGCGTGGCCTACGGCGAGCGGTTCGAGTCTGTCACAGCGGATGCAACGGTGAAGGGTAAAGACGTCGAGGCGAGCAGCTTTGCCGTGAAGCTTCATGGGATGCAGATCGCTGGCAGCGGTGGGTACGACATGGCGACGGATCGTGTTCACGCGCATGTCGAGGGGAACAACCTCATGCTGTCGAAGTTCGACAAGGTTCAGGCTGCGAAGCTGCCGGTGGACGGCACGGTGAGTTTGAACGCAGACGCGAACGGCACCCTTGCGGAGCCAGGGCTGAAAGCTAACATCCGCCTGGCCGATCTGGTGATGAACGGCCAGCCGCTGGGGCAGATGGCTGCCGACATCCATAGCCAGGGCAAGGTTGTGTACTACACGCTGAACTCGTCGATCACGGGGGCAACACTGCAGGCCACGGGTCAGACGTCGCTGGCGGGCAACTATGACACGCAGGCGAAGCTGACGCTGACGGGCCTGGATCTCGAAAAGCCCATGGCGATTTTTGCGCCGAACTCCCCGAAGATCACCTCTGCAATCAACGGGGTGGTCACGGTGAGTGGACCCCTAAAGACTCCGCAGGCCCTGAGTGGAACGGCGGAGTTGAGTCCTGTGGATGTGACAACGCAGGGCTTTGAGCTGAAGGCGGATGGACCTCTGCGAATGAGCCTGAAGGACGGGCTGGCGACGCTTGAGCCGGTTCACCTTACCGGACAGGAGACGGATCTCCGCGCAAGTGGAACGGCGCAGGTCCTCGGGGTGACAGATCCGAAGGGCGGGGCGATCAACATCAATTCGACCGGCACGATCGGTCTGGCGCTGCTGCATACCTTTGATAAAGATGTGATCTCGAGTGGCAAGGTCGAGTTCCAGGTGACGGCGGGTGGCCGACTGAAGAGTCCCGCTCTGACGGGCAAGGTGCAGTTCGAGCAGGCCAACCTGGCGATGGACGGTATACCGAACGGCCTCAGCGATCTGAACGGGACGATGGTCTTCAATGAAGACCGGCTGATCGTGCAGACGCTGACAGGAACGACGGGCGGCGGAAAGCTGACGCTCGGTGGATACCTCACGTATAACAACGGAGTCTTCGCAAACCTCACCGTAAACGCGGATGCGGTGCGCGTTCGATACAACGGACTGAGCGGCACGGCGAACGCGAAGTTTACGCTGCAGGGTACACCGCAGAACGCACTGCTGAGTGGAAACATCCTGCTGACGCGTTTCGGGATCGGCCCTGACGTAGACTTTGCGGCGTTTGCAGGATCGGGGGGCGTGAGTGCGCCGCCAGACCCGAACTCACCCCTGAGCAAGCTGCGGCTCGACGTCCATGTGACGAGCTCTCCGCAGCTGGACTTTCAGAACTCGTACGCGAAGATCGCGGGAACGGTGGACCTGACTGTCCGCGGAACGGCTGCCGAGCCGAGCGTGCTTGGACGCGTACAGATAACCGACGGCAGTGCAACGTTTGCGGGAACGAAGTACCAGCTACAGAGGGGCGATATCTACTTTTCGAACCCGGTCCGGATCGACCCCATCATCGATCTCGACGCCATCGCCAGGGTGGAGAACTACGACATCACGATAGGGATCCACGGCACGACCAGCAGCCTGAAGCCGACGTATCGTTCCGAGCCGCCGTTGAGCGAGGCAGATGTCTTCAATCTGCTGGCTCTGGGGAGAACGCAGGAAGAGGCGCAGCTCTACTCGGAGCAGCAGACCCAGGCGGGCACTGACCCGACGACCAGCGCTCTGCTGGGCGGAGCTCTAAACGCCACTGTCAGCAACCGGGTATCGAAGCTGTTTGGCGGCGGAAGTGTGAAGATTGATCCCGCGTTTGTGGGAACACTTGGGAACTCAACAGCGCGGATTACGGTACAGCAGCAGCTCTCCCGGCAGCTAGCGGTAACGTTTGCGACGAACGTGAACTCATCGGCGCAGCAGCTGATCCAGGTCACCTATGCGCTGAACGAAAACCAGTCTCTGGTGGCGACACGAGATGAGACCGGCGTCTTCAGCGTTGTTTATAAGCTGAGAAAGCGCTACAGGTAGCGATCCGCGGACCGAGGAATTTCATCCAATTGTGTGTTTGAGAGGATAGGGTACGGAGTTGACGTGACCGGGACGTAAAGATACCTGGTCGCGGCACCGCCCTGAAAAGAGGAGTCCGCAGATGAGAATTATGTTCAGGAATATGGCCGTCTCTGTTGGGTTAGGTCTAAGTCTGGGCGTTCTGCCCCAGGCATCGGCTTTGGCCCAGACAGGCGGGTCAGGTCCGAATGATGCTCAGATTCAGAGCGATGTGACGAAGTCGCTCGACAACAAGAGGTTCAAGGACGTGAAGACCTCCGTGAACAACGGTGTGGTTACGTTGACGGGCACGGTGGACGTGTACAGCGACAAAGAAGAGGCTGACAAGAAGGCGCACCACCGGAAGAACGTGAAAGGTGTGGAGAATGAACTCCAGGTTGCCGGCCCAACCGTAGAGGACGCAACGCTGCGCAACAAGCTGGCGGAGAAGCTGGCGTATGACCGTGTCGGATACGGGACGACTGCTTTCAACGCGTTGACGATCGGGGTACAAAACGGAGTCGTCACACTGGGCGGCATCGCGTACGGGCCGACAGACAAGGACTCAGCCCTCAGTCTTGTGGCGAACTACCCGGGCGTGAAGGATGTGATCGACAACATTGAGGTGGCGCCGACGTCACCGATGGATGATCGCATCCGCCTGGCAGAGGCACGCGCGATCTACGGGGCGCCACAGCTCAACAAGTATGCGATCGATCCTGCAAAGCCGATCCGTATCACTGTCGTCAGCGGCAACGTGACGCTCTCCGGGGTGGTCGACAACCAGACCGATAAGGACGTTGCGAACATCCGGGCGAATGGCGTTCCGGGAGTTTTCAAGGTAACGAACAATCTTCAGGTCGCGGGACAGCAGCGCGACCGCTGAAGCGAAAACCAAGTGTCACGAGCCGCAGAGGCGTTCGCCTGTGCGGCTCTTTGTTCTTTAGGATGGAGTTATGGGGAATTTGTGGAAGAGTACGGCGATCACGCTGGAGATGATCAAGTGGGAGCACTCGATCTTCGCTCTGCCCTTTGCTCTGACAGCGGCGGTGCTGGCGGCTGGAGGGTGGCCTGCGGGACGCATCCTCTTCTGGATCGTCATCTGCATGGTGAGTGCACGCTCGGCTGCGATGGCGTTCAATCGGTTTGCGGACGCTGATCTGGACGCGGCAAATCCACGGACATCGATGCGCGCCATTCCGGCAGGAACCCTTAGCCGTGGCTTTGTCGGTGGCTTCGTCCTTGTCTCCGTTGTGGTCTTTCTGCTGGGTGCGGCCATGTTGAATCGGCTGGCGCTTGCCCTCGCACCGGTGGCTCTGGCAATTGTTCTCGGCTACAGCTACATGAAGCGATTCACCCGCTGGTCCCACCTTGTCCTCGGGTTGGCGCTTGGCATTGCGCCCTCGGCTGCCTGGATCGCGGTTCGAGGATCGCTGGACGTGCGCATCGTCGTCCTAACGGCGGCTGTGTTGCTTTGGGTCGGCGGCTTCGACATGTTGTATGCCTGCCAGGACTGCGAGCACGACCGGAAGGTAGGGCTGCGAAGCGTGCCGCAGGCCTTCGGGCTGAAGGGTGCATTCCTTCTGGCGCGGGCTATGCACATCGCGATGCTCGGAATGCTTGTCTGGCTGACTCATCTGTTCGGGTTAGGGATGGTCGCCTGGATGGGTATCGGGATCGTCGCAGCCCTGCTGGCTTACGAGCACTCGATCGTCTCGCCAGGTGACCTGAAGAGGATGAATGCCGCATTTTTCACGTTGAACGGAGTGATATCGGTGATCTTCTTCGTTTTCGTTGCGGCTGACGTTTTACTGAGGCGTTAGACACGAAAAGAGCCCGCGTGTGCGCGGGCTCTTTCAACCGTCGACTGATTACAGTTGGCTAGCGGTTGTGATCGCGCTTCAGGTCGTCGAGCTTATCGCTGATGCTCTCCTTGACGTTGTGGGCAGCGGAGGTAACGCTGTTCCGTACGTCATGGCCGGTATCGCTGGCATCATCGCGGAGGGATGTTGAAGAGGTATTTGCGCGGGCGTCATCGCTCACGTCCGAGGCGGTGTCCTTCACATTACCCCAGGCTTCCTTGGCGTGCCCCTTCACCTGCTCTGCGGCGCCCGAATTTGCAAGCTTTTCGTTGCCGATCGCTTCACCGACCGTCTGCTTGATCTTGCCTGCGATTTCGTCGAACTTTCCTGAGACGTTGTCGTTATTCATCGTGACTCTCCAGTTGCTGCGTTCCGTGCTGTTGTGTTTGCCTGGGAAAGACCTCTCAGAAGCGGTGCTCCGCACTTACAACGCGCGTCGACCGGAGAGAAGGTTGAAGATCAAAACTATGATCGCGAGTACGAGAAGGATGTGAATCCAACCGCCAAGGGTGTAGCTGCTCACCAGGCCTACAATCCAAAGGATGAACAAGACGATTGTGATAGTCCAGAGCATTTTATTTCTCCTGTGCGCCCGATTTTCAGCAGCCGGACGAGCGTAGATATGAGGCCCACGCGACCTACCTGTGATAGGTTGCTGGGTGGTCAACCGAGGTTGTCCCAAAGGGGAATTTAAGGGGTACGCAGAAGGTGAGCATCAGGATTGCGATACAAGGTGAGAAAGGCTCCAACAGCCACATGGCTGCGGTGCAGATGTTTGCAAACGAGGCTGAGCACGTCGATGTAGTCGCATGTTCCGTCTCCGCGGAGGTCTTTGGAAGGGTGATTGAGGGTGAAGTCGAAGCCGCTGTCCTGCCGATCGAGAACAGCATTCACGGCTCGGTGGCCGAGCACTACGATCTGTTATTGGCGCAGCCGGTGCGAGTGGCGCGGGAGAGTTCGATGCGGATACGGCATAACGTCATTACGTGCCCCGGGGTCCGTTTCGAGGAGCTTCGCAGCGTCATCTCTCATCCTGTCGCCATGTCTCAGTGCAGGCGGTGGCTGGCCCAGCACTCGCAGATTGCGGGTTTGCCTTTTTACGACACGGCCGGCAGTGTCAAGCATGTGGTTGAGAAGGGTTTGCGGGATGTGGGAGCGATTGCCCCGGCTTTGGCGGCGGAGGTCTACGGCGGAGAGGTTCTCGTAAGGTCCATCGAGGATCACGAGGAGAACTACACCCGTTTTCACCTGGTTGTTCCGGAGAGTTGTGCGACCGAATGGTTCGTTGGCGCCGCCGACAAGATGAGCGTCGCGTTTGCGGTGGAGCATCGTCCCGGAACGCTGGTTGGGGCTTTGGAGGGTCTGGCGCGACTCGGGGCCGATCTTACCAAGATTGAATCGCGGCCGGTCCCTGGACGCCCGTGGGAGTATGTTTTTTACGTCGACCTGCGGTTCAGGGACTTGCCGGTGGCAGATGCCGTTCTCCTGGAGCTGAACGGGAGGTGCAGCATGGTGAAGGAGCTGGGACGATACGCTGCGGCGCCTCCGCCCCATCTGTAGAGGCTTCGGTCGGGGCGGAGGGGCGACAGATCTAACCGGATATGCGACCGAATTGCTGTTGCTGCATCCTATACTAGGTAATCTGATAGAAGGACACTCAAATGCCAAGCGACTTTGTAAGCGTAATCAGGCCCAGCACAGCGAAGGTCGGCCAGCCCGGGGGCGATGTGAAGGGTGACCGGATCGGTGCAGCTCCTGTTCTGCCGGTGCGGGACACGGTTTTGTTCCCCCATGCGGTTCTTCCTTTGACGGTGGGTCGGGAGAGCTCGATCCAGCTGATCCAATCGCTGGGCGAGGAGAAGACGATTCTGGTGGTGGCGCAGCGGGATGCGCGGCAAGACACTCCCCAGGCGGCGGATCTGCACGCGGTCGGGACGCGCGCGACGGTTCACAAGGTCGTCAAGATGCCGAACCAGAGTTTGTTCGTGTTCACCGAGGGAAACGAGAGAGTGCGACTTGGCGAGATCACCCAGATAACGCCGTTCATGACTGCTGAGTCCGAGCTGATCGAAGACATCGAACCTCAGAAGACGCCGGAGCTCGAGGCGCTTCAGCGCAACGTCGTGAGCCAGTTTCAGCAGGTGGTCGCGGCATCCCAGACGCTCTCGGACGACCTGCAGACGATTGCGATCAACATCGAGGAGCCCGGACGTTTGGCTGACTTTATCGCCTCAAGTCTGCCATTCCTGACGACCAGCGATAAGCAGGAGCTGCTTGAGACGCCGGATGTCGCAGCGCGCCTGGAGCGGATCAACAAGCACCTCGCGAAGGAGCTGGAGGTGCAGCAGCTCCGGAACAAGATCCAGTCCGAGGTGCAGGATTCGGTGCAGCAGTCGCAGCGGGACTACTACCTTCGCGAGCAGATGAAGGCCATCCAGAAGGAGCTTGGCGACCAGGATGACGCTCAGAAGGACATTGCGGAGCTGAAGGAGAAGATCGAGAACGCCGGCATGCCGGATGACGTGAAGAAGGATGCTCTGAAGGAGCTGGGGCGTCTGAGCCGCATGAACGCAATGGCGGCGGACTACTCGCTGACCCGCAATTACGTGGAGTGGCTGGCGGTTCTGCCGTGGGGGAAGACCTCGGCGGGCGAGGTAGACATCCTGAAGGCGAAGGAGTGCCTGGATGAGGATCACTATGGCCTGCAGAAGGTAAAAGACCGCATTTTGGACTACCTGAGTGTTCGCCGGCTGAAGCCGGATATGAAGGGGCCGATTCTCTGCTTCGTTGGGCCTCCGGGCGTGGGTAAGACTTCACTTGGACGCTCGATTGCGCGAGCTCTCGGGCGCAAGTTCTCCCGCATCTCGCTCGGCGGCATGCATGACGAGGCGGAGATCCGCGGGCATCGCAGGACGTACATCGGCGCACTTCCTGGGCAGATCATTCAACACCTCAAGCGCGTCGAGGTGAAGGATCCCGTCTTCATGCTGGATGAGATTGACAAGCTCGGCCGTGACTTCCGGGGAGACCCCGCGAGTGCGCTGCTCGAGACGCTTGATCCGGAGCAGAACAACACGTTTCGCGATAACTATCTCGATCAACCATTTGACCTGAGCAAGGTGCTGTTTATCTGCACGGCAAACCAGCTGGACACGATCCCGGCGCCTCTGCTCGATCGGATGGAGATCATTGAGCTCACCGGCTACACAGAGGAAGAGAAGGTCAGGATCGCGGAACGCTACCTGATTCCAAGGCAGGCGAAGGAGAACGGCCTGACGAAGGAGGTTACGAGGGAGGTTCCGAAGACGGAGACGTCAGCGAGCGCCGAGCCGCAGCAGGCGAAGGCAGGCGCGGCAACTAGAGCGGAGACGGTGCCGAGCTTTGAAGATGTTGTGGAGTTCCCGACCGAGAGTGTGGGCTTGATTGCCCGGCACTACACGCGGGAGGCGGGCGTTCGAAGGTTGGAGCAGCTGATCGGGACGGTATGCCGCAAGGTAGCGCGTGGGATCGCAGAAGGTCGAACCGAGAAGGTCGTGGTCACGCCAGAGCGAGTTCACGAGTTCCTCGGCGGCATCAAGGTCCGGGTAGACACCGAGATCGCTGAGCGGACCAAGCGCTCGGGAGTGGCAGTGGGCCTGGCCTGGACACCTGCGGGAGGCGACGTGCTCTTTATCGAAGCGAACAGGATGAAGGGCAAGGGTGGCTTCACCATGACGGGCCAGATCGGCGATGTCATGAAGGAGTCGATGCAGGCGGCGCTGACGTGGGTGCGGTCAAACGCGGTCACGCTGGGGCTCGACGAGGATGTTTTGAAGGACACGGACATCCACATCCACGTGCCTGCGGGAGCGATTCCGAAGGATGGACCGAGCGCCGGAGTCACGATGGCGACCGCGCTAGTCAGTCTGCTGACGGACACACCGATTCGCCCGCTGCTTGCGATGACCGGTGAGATCACGCTGAGCGGCAATGTGCTGCCAGTCGGCGGGATCAAGGAAAAGTTCCTGGCGGCGAAGCGGGTGGGTGTTCGCGATGTGATTCTGCCTGCGGATGTGAAGACCAACGTCGAGGAGGATCTGACGAAGGACCAGGTCGAAGGCGTGACGATTCATTACGCGACGCGGATTGAGGATGTCCTGGCGGTCGCGCTTCCGAAGACGGTTCGCGAGGCGGTTCAGGACGAGGTGATTCGTGAAGAGGTGTTGAGCGCTTCATCCTAAATCAGGCTGGAGCAAGGAGGCGGTCCGAGGTGCTCGGGCTGCCTTTTTTGGTGGATACACGAAATAGACCGTTCGACATCCGAAACTGCGGGCGAGGGCGGTGTTGGACGAGAGGTTTGCGCTAGTATGCTCGGCGTATGCAGGTTCGAGTCTTGCTGTTTGGTGTGTTGAAGGATCGGCTGGGATGGGCAGAGAGGTCTCAGGACTTCGCCCCAGGGATGACCGTGGCCGATGTCATGGAATGGATGCGCGGTGTGCTCGGCGACGAACGCCTGGTGAGATCTCTGGCGGTGGCTGTGAATCGGGAGTATTCGGGACCGGCGACGCGCCTGAGTGAGGGTGACGAGGTGGCTCTGTTGCCTCCCGTGAGTGGAGGCAGGATGTGACGTGCGGTTTCCCGTCGCATCACGTCTAATGGACGGATGCAGGTTGCTA
The DNA here is from genome assembly GCA_963719405.1 of uncultured Acidobacteriaceae bacterium. GTDB lineage: Bacteria > Acidobacteriota > Terriglobia > Terriglobales > Acidobacteriaceae > Edaphobacter. The sequence goes on along the minus strand of OY970381.1, from coordinate 694,877 downwards.
TCACAAGGGAACGGATCGACGCCGCGGCGTTGATGGACGGCCTCAAGGCCGGTGCGGACGGGGCTGTGTGCGCCTTCGACGGCATAGTGCGGGACAACACGCGCGGGCGGCGCACGCTTCACCTGGATTATGAGGCTTACGAGGATATGGCGCTCGAGCAGATGCGAGGTCTCGCGACCGAGACGATCGCAAAGTTCGGTGTGCGCGACGTGGCTCTGGTCCATCGACTTGGGCGCCTTGGCGTTGGCGAGTCAAGCGTCTTCATCGTGGTTGCATCGGCCCACCGCGGGGCCGCGTTCGATGCCTGCCGGTGGTTGATCGACACGTTGAAGAAGACGGTGCCGATCTGGAAGAAGGAGCAGTTCGAAGATGGCGCGGTTTGGGCTGACGGCGAGCCCTTTCCGGATGCAATCGTCTCAGGCGGAACGGTGGAGGGGAGTGCGGAGAGATGAGGTGGGCAGCGGCAGCTTGGGTGGGGATGTTGCTGCTGCAGGCTCCGGTTGAGCGCAGACCGCCGAGTTCAGCGGGCCCACGGACGCCGCCGGCAGCTCAGGCGCCGCCGGGTCTGGGGGACGATCAGCCGACTGTATTCCGGGTTGAGACGCGGCTTGTGAACGTGGCCGTCAACGTTGTGGATGCGAAGGGCGCACCCGTCTCCGGTCTGGTGCGGGATGACTTCGAGATCGTCGAGGATGGCAAGCCGCAGAAGATCGCTATCTTCGAGCGTGAATCGAGTACACCGCTATCGATCGTCATGGCGATTGACACAAGCGGTACCGTTTTGAGCAATGAACGCCTGGAGAGGAATGCTGCCAAGGGCTTTGTGCGCGCTTTGCTGCGTGATCAGGACGAGCTCGATCTGATGGACTTTGCGGATACCGTAAGGGAGATCGTGCCATTTACGAACGAGAAGAAGCGCATTGAGGCTGGACTGGGAGAGTTGCAGCGAGGCGATGAGACGGCGCTGTACGACGCGATCTACCTCGGCTCTCAGCGGCTCAGCGAGACGCGCAATGACGCGGGCCGGCGGCGGGTGATGGTGCTGATCTCGGATGGTGGTGACTCCAAGCACACGTCGCACTATGGGCAGGCTCTCGAGCAGGCACAAAGGGCGGGAGCGATGATTTATTCGATCATTATCGTTCCGATCGCAGCGGACGCGGGCCGAAACACGGGTGGGGAGCATGCGCTGATCCAGATGTCAGACGACACGGGCGGCAAGTACTACTACGTCGAGGATCCGCGGGATCTGGAGCCTGCGTTCGCGCATGTTTCGGACGATCTCCGGACGCAGTACGTGCTTGGGTACTACGCTCCGCAACGGGGACAGGACACATCCTTCCGGAAGATTGTGGTGCGGATGCGGGATTCGCAACTCGCGGCGAAGTACCGGCTGCGGTACCGTAATGGGTACTACGCAGATGCGCACTGAGACGTGCGCAGGCGTGGACCGGAGGGTCTGGTGCAGGAGTTCGAGTTTGCAACGCAAGCGGCGGAGATTGCGCGTGAAGCGGGAGAGTTGCTCCGCGGCTTCTATGAGCGCGGTGTGAAGGCGGAGTACAAGGGCGACGTTGACCTGGTGACGGAGGCTGATCGTGCGAGCGAGAAGCTGATACGGGGGCGGCTTGAGGCAGCGTTCCCGGGTCACGGAATCTACGGCGAGGAGGGAACCCGCGAGGGCCTGGACGCCGAGTTTCGCTGGTACGTCGATCCGCTGGATGGGACGACCAACTTCGCGCATGGCTTCCCGGTCTTCTGCGTTGTGCTTGGGTGCGAGCAGAGGCGGGGAGGACTAGCGGCAGACGCCGACGGCGAGATGGTGACGGGCGTGATCTACGACCCGCTTCGGGACGAGATGTTTCTGGCTGAAAAGGGGCGGGGCGCCTGGTTGAATGGGCGCCCTATTTCGGTGTCGAAGACGGGGAAGCTGCAGGAGGCACTGACCGCGACGGGGTTTCCGAGCCATAAGCGGCATCGCAGCCCAAACGTGCACTTCTACCAGGAGATCACGCTGCGATCGCACGGGGTGCGGCGCGCTGGGTCAGCCGCTCTGGATCTGGCGTACGTGGCCTGCGGTCGTCTCGATGGCTTCTGGGAGTTCAATCTGAATCCCTGGGACACGTCCGCGGGGGTTCTTTTAGTGCGTGAGGCTGGTGGGCGGGTGACGCACTTTGACGGTGGCACCTTTACGCTGGACAGCCGGGAGACGCTGGCGACCAACGGGAGTATCGCGCCGGAGATCGAGCATATCTTCGCGGAGATGTTTGCGGGGCGGGCGATGGAGCCGATCCCTACGCCGGCCGAGTTTGCGGCGAGGCGTGCCGCAGCCGGAGGCAGATAGGTTGAGCGGACCGCCGGGGCGAACGCTTTGGACGGTACGGTAGCGCACAGAGCTTTCCTGCCGCAGCGGGAGAGCTGACGTACTGTTAGAATTTAGGTCAAACTTCAAAACAGGGGCGGCTCGACTTTCGAGGCGGCAAAGGGGAAATTCAGAGATGGCATATGTAATTGCAGAACCTTGCATCGGGACCAAGGACACGGCTTGTGTGGACGCCTGCCCGGTAGATTGCATTCACCCGAAGAAGGACGAGACGGGTCACGGCGAGGTGGAGCAGCTGTTTATCGATCCGGTGGAGTGCATTGACTGCGGCGCGTGTGTTCCGGTGTGCCCGGTATCGGCGATCTACGCAGGCGACGATCTTCCGGAGAAGTGGGCTGGCTTCCAGGAGAAGAACGCGACCCACTTCGGGCGCTAGATTCCGTAAGGAGTTCAGATTTCGACGCGCGGCTCTTCGGGGCTGCGCGTTTTTCGTGGAGGCAGTTCTGAGCGCACCCGCCTGTATCGCGGTGATCTGTGGCTGAGGGGCGGGTGATCGTGCACGCAGGCGAGGCTGTCGTTCTGCGGACGTGGCCCTTTCTCGAGGCCGACCTTCTGGTGAGTCTGCTGACGCGGGAGCAGGGACGAGTCAAGGGTGTGGCTCGCCATGCGATGCGATCACGGAGGCGGTTCGGTGGGGCGCTCGAGCCCATGACGATGGTTCGAGCGACATACGCGGAACGGCCGAAGCAGGAGCTGGCGCGGCTGGATGCATTCGAGATCATCTGGTCTCCGCTTTCGGCGGCGATTGACCTCGAGCGCATGGCAGCGTTGCAGTTGATGGCGGAGGTCCTAGAGGAGGCGTTGCCGGAGCTGGCGCCGGAGGATGCGATCTTTCGGCTGACGTCGGCGGTGCTGCCGGAGGTACAGGTCGGCCGGGTATGGCTGCCTGTTGCGTACTTCTGCCTGTGGATGGGCAGGCTTCTGGGTTGGATGCCGGAGCTGGGCCACTGCAACGTATGCGGCCTCGATCTGCGTGGAGGAACGGCATGGTGGTCGCCTACCGCTGACGGAATGACATGCGAGGATGACCGGCGCGGCGGAAGTCTGGCAATGGCTGCGGAGAGGCTCGAGGAGGTGCGGCGGATCTTTCGGGGGACTGTCGCGGATCTCAACCTCGAGGAATGGCCGCGAGCGCGTGCAGCGGATCTTGTGCAGTTCGGAGTTGGTCTGCTGGAGCGGCACCTCCAGCGCCGGCTGCGGAGTGCGGGAGCCCTGCTGCGTTGACGGTCCGGTTAGAATCGAGAGATTCCTTTGGAGATTGTGGCGAACAGATGCAGGCAAGTGTGTCGACGAAGAGGTCGCTGACGTTTCAGGAGCTGCTGTTCCGCCTTCAGACGTTCTGGGCGGAGCGCGGATGCGTTCTCCAGCAGCCGTACGATGTGGAGGTGGGCGCGGGGACGATGTCTCCGGACACGTTTCTGCGGGTGCTGGGACCGAAGCCGGTACGGATCGCCTACGCTCAGCCGTCGCGCAGGCCCGCCGACGGAAGGTACGGGGAGAACCCGAACCGGCTGTTCCGGCATACGCAGCTGCAGGTCATCCTGAAGCCTCCACCGGAGCGCATCCAGGAGATCTACCTGGAGTCGCTGGTCGCAATCGGGATCGATCTTACCGAGCACGACATCAAGTTTGAAGAGGACAACTGGGAGTGGCCGGTGGGCGGTGCCTGGGGCGTGGGCTGGCAGGTGATGCTGGACGGCCTCGAGATTACACAGTTCACCTACTTCCAGCAGTGTGGCGGGATGGATCTGGACCCGATCTGCGGGGAGATCACGTACGGTCTGGAGCGAATCGCCGGGTTTCTGCAGGACGTGGACTCGATCTACGACATCGTCTGGGCGCGCGAGCCGGATACCGGACGGGAGGTCACGTACGGCGAGATGCGGCTGGCCGAGGAGGAGCAGTTTTCCGCCTACGGCTTCGATTATGCGGACGTCTCCAAGCTATGGGAGCATCTGCGGCTGTATGAGGCGGAGTGTCTCGCACTGCTGGAGCGTGGCAAGGTTTTGTTGGGCGGCACCGCAGCTGGCGAGGGTGGGAGCAAGATGCCTGACGAGCTGCTGTTGAAGCGATTTCCGGTGCTTGGGGCGTATGAGCTGGCGTTGAAATGCTCGCATCTCTTCAACCTGCTGGATGCGCGGGGTGCGGTGAGCGTTACGGAGCGGGTGGGTGTGATGGCGCGTATTCGAACGCTTGTTGTTGGTGTGGCGAAGATGTATGCGCAGCAGGGCGCGGCTGTTCACGCTGGTGGGTCCGCCGTTTAGGTATCGGCAGAGTTGTGGGCTGGGGACGCAGTGCAGACGGCAATGAAGCAGGAGAGTCAGGAAGAGCGATGGCTGAGTTTTTGATCGAAATCGGGCTGGAAGAGGTGCCGGCGCGGATGATCGCGGGGGCGCAGGCGGAGATGTCGCGGCGGGTTGTGGCTATGCTGGAGCGCGAAAGGCTTATCTCCACGGGGCCGGGTGCAGAGGCGGACGTCAGGAGTTTCGCGACGCCGCGGCGATTCGCGGTGCAGGTGAGGGGAGTGGCCGACCGACAAGAGGACGTGGCTGAGGAGATGTTGGGGCCAAGCGTGAAGGTTGCGGGGGTCAACGGCCTCAAGGATGGCGAGCCTACGCCAGCGGCAATGGCGTTCGCGAAGAAGGCCGGGGTAGAGGTTGCAGCGCTCCGAACGGTCACAACCCCAAAGGGGGAGTATCTCCAGGCCACGTCGTTACGCGCAGGGAGACGGGCGGAGGAGGTGCTTGCGGCGGAGATGCCGAAGGAACTCGCCGGCATCTACTGGGCGAAGAACATGTACTGGCGCGCGGGAAAGCCGGAGCGATTTGTTCGGCCTGTGCGCTGGCTTCTGGCGCTGCTCGGGGAGTCAGTTGTGCCGATCAGCTTTGCGGGACGGGCGGCCGGAAACATCACGTCTGGGCATCGGGTGCTGCACGGAGATGCTCCGGTAGTGATCGAGCGGCCAATGGAGTACGAGCGTGCACTTGAGGCGGCGCACGTGATTGCGGATGTGGAGGTTCGGCGGCAGAAGATCCGGAAGGCTCTTGACCGGGTTTGCCGCGGCGTTGGGGGAGCGCGATGGCGCGAGGACCACGACCTTGTGGAGGCAGTGACACAGCTGACGGAGTGGCCAAGCGTGCTGCTGGGCGGCTTTGAGCAGGAGTATCTCAGCCTGCCTGAGGAGGTGCTGGTTACGGTGATGCGCGATCACCAGAAGTACTTCGCGGTCGAAGACGGTGGTGGAAGGCTGGCACCGCACTTTCTAGCTGTTCTGAATACCGAGGTAGACGAACGCGGGCTGAACGTGATTCGTCACGGGAACGAACGCGTTCTGCGGGCGAGGTTCAATGATGCGCGCTTCTTCTGGGAGTTCGATCAAAGGACGCCTCTCGCCGAGCGTGTCGGACTGCTTGAGAGCGTCACATTTCAGAAGGATCTGGGGAGCTATGCGGCCAAGTCCGAGCGTGTTCGCCGGGTGGCTGCCGCCCTGGCCAAACGGGTGGCGAACGGCGCCGGAACGGTGGATGCGGTGGCGCTCGACCTGGCAGCCCGCCTGGCCAAGACGGACCTGACGACGGAGCTTGTCAAGGAGTTTACGGAGCTGCAGGGAGTTGTGGGCGGGCTTTATGCGCGCGCGCAGGGCATAGGTGAGGCTGCGGCGCTGGCGATCTATGACCAGTACCGGCCTGCCGGGATGGAGGACAGCGTACCGCGATCCCCGGAAGGCGCACTGCTCGCCATCGCTGACAAGGCGGACACGATTGCAGGGATGTTCGGCCTGGGCATGGAGCCGACCGGATCCAAGGATCCGTTTGCGCTGCGTCGTGCCGCAAACGGAATCGTGAAGATCCTGGCAGAGACGTCGCTCCCGCTTGGGCTGCTCGATGTGGCCGAGGCGGCTTCCGAGGGCAACGGCGAGCTCGTCGGGAGGATGCTGGCATTTTTCCGTGAGCGTGTGGAGTTTTATCTGCGCGAGGCAAAGTCGCAGGCCTATGACGTTGTGGCGGCGGTGCTTGCGGCGGGGGCGGATGATGTTCGCGACGCGGTGGCTCGGGCGGAGGCCGTGACGAGTGTGCGGACGGCCGGTGATGCCAGCGACTTTGTTGCGGTGAGCGCCGCCTTCAAGCGCATGAAGAACATCATGGCGCAGGCGCGGGAGAAGAAGATCGACGTTCCGACCAGTGTGGACGAGTCTCTGCTGATTGAGCCCGCCGAGACAGCGCTGGCAGAACGGTCGGCAGATCTGGCGGAGAGCGTTGAGGGGATGCGGTCTTCGGGTAACTACAAGGGAGCGCTTGAGGCTATCGCGACGTTGCGGCCACAGGTGGATGCCTTCTTCGATGCGGTGATGGTGATGGTTCCGGAGGAGCAGCTTCGAGCGAATCGGCTGGCGCTGCTGGCGCGCGTCCTGGGGGACTTCTCCCGGATCGCGGACTTCTCGGAGATCGTTGTTACTGGATAGGGGGCTCCACCGTCAGTTCAGCCGTTGGAGCCGCGCGATCAGCTTCTCGGCGAGCGGTTCGCCGGACTCCGTCCAGAGGAGGCGGCTGGAGATGCCGCAGTGCTTCTCCACGGAGAGGGTAAAGGCGAGGAGCATCTCGACGTTTTTCTGGATGTACGCGGCGGCTTCGGAGGCCGCGTCGTTGAGCTGCATGGCCGATGGGGAGGCCGCTGCGAACGGGATGATCTTGCCTGAGGGCGGCGTATCGTCGTCGCCGTCGCGCTCGTCACGCGAGTCTTCCACATCGTCGAGAACCCATGGGTAGTCCAGGCCGAAGTCGACGCGGATGTGGCCGTTCTGCTGGAAGTCGCCCTCGTCGAACTGGGGTCCGAAGCCGATGATCTTCACGGTAGCCGGAAGCTGCCGCCAGAGTGTGTCAAGTCGGACCTCGCCGTTCGACTCCGCTTCACCGGCGGCGTAGCCCGGACTTCCCGGGCCAGAGTCAGGGGTCCAGAGGTTCCACTTCATCTCGAACTCGTAGGCCATGTCATCGTGAAGCTGCTCGGTGGCTTCAGCGACGGCGTTCTCGATGATCGAACCGGATGTGTCCTCGGAACGGTCGTCGTTAACGTAGAGCCGCTGGTAGGTTGGAGCTTCGCTGAAAGAGATCGGGTAGGCCGCGGCTGCGGAGACCCGCTTGCCATCGGCCGATTTGCTGGCCTCGCTGATGATCGCGAACTGGCGCATGACTGCGACAAGGGCAGCAGGCAGGCTTTCGAGGCGAAAGTTCGGAAACCAGAGGCTGAGGTAAAGCTGATCGGCCATAGCTCCAGTTTAGCTGCTGCCGTGCCTGAGCGGGGTGCGCTCCCTTGAGCCAGGGCAGATGCCGAGGTGAGAAGATGGAACCGGCGAACGATGGGCGTTTCAATTGAGAGATTGCGGCTTTGGCTGCTGGTCGGAGCGGGACTGCTCGTTGTCGTGATCGCGGCATTTCTCGGCTACGCGCATATGCGGGCGCACCAGTTTCTGAAGGATTTGCCGGGCCGGCTTGGCGTCAACATCTCCCGCGAATCGAATGGATTTACGTACTCGCAGTCCGGCAAGGGCGGGAGAACGATCTACACGATCCACGCGGCGAAGCTGGTGCAGTACAAGGATGGAAAGACGACGCTGCACGACGTGGGGATCGTGCTTTACGGGCAGAAACAGGATCGCGCGGACCGCATCTACGGGAGCGAATTTGAGTTTGACCAGCAGGCCGGCGTTGTACGTGCTGTCGGGGAGGTGCATTTAGATCTGCAGGCTCCGGCGCCGACGGATGCGCGTGGCCGGGCCTCTTACGCCGCAGGGCATGATGGGGACGGTTTCGCCTCGGAACACGGCGATCTGCACACCGATGCTGATGAACGCATGGTCCACGTCAAGACCAGCGGACTGGTGTTTCTTCAGAAGCTAGGGGTGGCATCGACGGATCAGGAGATCGAGTTCCAGTACCACGGCATGAATGGGACGGCGAGGGGAGCCGATTACAACTCGGATACGGGATTGACCGTGCTGCACTCTGACGTGCGGGTGTCGGGTCTGAGGGACGGGCAGCCCATGATTCTGACCGCATCGCACGCGGAAATGGACCGGAGCAAGGATCAGCTCCTGCTGGCGCACGCCCGGTATGTTGCGGTGGGAGAAAGTGCCTCCGCGAAGCCCAGAGATGGTGGCCGGACTATGACGGCGGAGCGCGCTGTCGTTCAGCTTCGCGGAGATGGATCTGTGCAGCGGCTGCTGGCGAGTGAAGGCGTAAGCCTCGCCGAGGGCAGCGGGTTGTTACGGGGGCAGAACGCGGATGTGACCGTTAGTGCCGCGAGTCGACCGGAGACAGTGCACATGTCCGGTGGACTTACCTATGCCGACGATACCGAGTTGAGGCAGATCCAGGGACGCGCCGGGGAGGGAACTGCTCGCTTTAATGGCGCTGGCCGGGTGGAGAGCGCACTTATGACGGGTGCTGCGGAGATGCATATGCGAGAGCATTCCTCGGCGAAGACGCCCTGGAATGAGAGGACGGTTTCGGGAGAGCGGATTGAGTTGCGCTTCTCCGAGAGTGGGCGAGGGAGGCGGTGGCTCCGGGAGGGAAGTGCCACTGGAGACGCGCGCATGTTGCTGGTCGAACGGTCAGCGAAGGATACGGGTGTCGAGACAACCAGCGATCTGCGCGGTGACACGTTGACCGCCCAGATGGCGCAGGACGAAACGACACAGCGGCTGAGCCACATCACCGGCGCGGGGCACACAGCGTTTCGAAGACATGACAGCACGGGTGGTGAGGATACCAGTCAGGGCGACACACTTGATGTGAGCTTCGGTGAAGCAGCTCCGAAAGGCAGGCCCGGCGGTGTAGCCACCCGGCCAGAGTCGAAGACTTCGATCACGCGAGCGGTACAGCGCGGAGGTGTGACCCTGACTCATCTGCGCGGCCGGCGACCGGGCGACGCGTCTGCTTCCTCGTTGATACGTGGTTCGGCATCGCAGGCAGTGTTCGAAGCGGATGGTGAAGCTCTGATTCTGACGGGGCACGCACAGGTGACAGAGGGCGACAACCTTGTTCGTGCCGAGAGCTTTGCCATGCATCGGGACAGCGGAGACGCGACCGCAGATGGTGGCGTCAGCGTGAGCTATCGACAGACGGGGTCTGCCGAGCCGCTGCACGTGCTTGCGGCGCGGGCGGACTTCCAGCGTGTCAGTGGACTTGCAACCTTCTTTGGCGGTGCGGGGGCTCCGGCCCGGCTGTGGCAGGGCGCGTCGCAGGTCGAGGCCCCCTTGATTGAGTTCAGCCAGGCTCAGAAGACTCTGGTGGCACGCACGAATGACCCGGTCAGGCAGGCCGTTCGCACGGTGCTTGTGAATGGAAAGGAGAACCACGGAGATCGAGGGAGCAGTCGAGACCAGCCGCAGCTGATCCGGGTGTCGAGCTCCAGCTTGCGCTACTCGGACGCAGACCGGCGAGCACAGTTCGGCGGCGGTGTGGTTGTGCAGGGCGTGGATGGAACGGTCCGCGGATCTGAGGTGACTGCCCTGCTGAGGCCCGCAGCTGTGGCGACCGGTGCTCCAGGTAGTTCGACCGCGCAGAAGAGTGCCGGATTCATGGGCGGCAGCCTGGATCGTGTGAATGCGGACGGTGGCGTCGAGGTCAGCGAACAGGGACGGCGTGCGACAGGCGAGCGTCTGGTCTACACCGCCGCTGACGGAAGATTTGTGATGACTGGAACTCCTACAGCTCCGCCGAAGGTAGTGGACGATGTACAGGGAACCATCACAGGTGCGGCCCTTGAGTTCCATGCGGGAGATAATAGTGTCATGGTTCTGGGCAATGCCAAGGGCGGAGATGGTGGCCGGGTTCACACCGAGACGCAGGTCCGGCAGCATTGATGAGAACGCTCTCGACAGAAGACATCGGCAAGAGCTATGGCGGCCGGCAGGTGGTTCGCGGCGTGAGCCTCGCGATCGCACAAGGTGAGGTCGTCGGTCTGCTTGGTCCGAACGGTGCAGGGAAGACGACGAGCTTTTACATGATCGTTGGTCTGGTGCGTCCGGATGCCGGCCGGGTGCTTGTGGATGGCCGCGATATCAGCCGCCTACCGATGTATCTGCGGGCCAGGAACCACGGAATCAGTTACCTGCCGCAGGAGCCCTCGGTTTTTCGCAAGCTCACGGTGGAGGACAACATCCTGGCTGTGCTGGAGGCGCAGCAGCTGAGCTGGGAGACACGGCGAACGCGCACGGAGAGGCTGATCGAAGATCTAAATCTGAGTCACGTCCGGAAGACCCGAGGATATGCGTTGAGCGGGGGTGAGCGTCGTCGTGTGGAAATCGCCCGGTGTCTTGCGATCGAGCCGGCATTTATCCTTCTGGATGAGCCCTTCTCCGGGATTGACCCGATTGCGGTTCTGGATCTCCAGGAGATCATCTTCGGTCTGAAGCGCAGCGGGATCGGCGTTTTGATCACGGACCACAATGTGCGGGAGACGCTCTCCGTAACGGACCGCGCCTACATCATCAATGAGGGAAAAATCTTCCGGGCGGGCACGCCGGGCGAGCTGGGTCGCGATCCTGACGTGAAGAGAATCTATCTCGGCGACAACTTCCGGCTCGATTAGGCGTTTGAACCAGCGTTACAACTTCAGTTGTAACGTGCGGTTTTCCTGAACCTACGAGGGCGTATGCGGGCATAGACTGGCGTCAGTCCAGGGCACGGCGTTATAGACTGTCCCCACGACAACCACGAACGGATCGCCGTGAACCGCGATCCAGATATGCCGCTGAAAGCTCTATTCCAGACGGTGAAACACCTTGTTCTAACTCTCCGAGGATCCATTGCTACTTCAACCTAAGCTCAACCTCAAGGTCTCACAACGGCAGATTCTGACACCCGGGCTTGTGCAGATGGTCAGCGTGCTGGCTTTGAACAAGCTTGAGCTGAAGGAGATGATCAACACGGAGATTGTCGAGAATCCGGTGCTCGAAGAGGTGGAAGAGTCGGGCATCACGTTCGAGGAGATGGCTGGGCGTGAGGGGGATCGTGAACGATCCGCCGAGGAGGTTGCTGCTGAGAGTGAGCGGCCGGAGAAGGACCCCTTCGACGAGATCGACTTCGGCAGTTACTTCCAGGAGTTCCTCGATCCTGGATACAAGACGGCTTCAAACTTCGAGGAGTACGACAAGCCTTCGTTCGAACACTTCCTGTCTCAGCCAAGCACGTTGAGCGATCACCTGATGTGGCAGCTCGGCTCCCTGACACTGCGACCCGAGATCCGCGCCGCGACGGAGCTGATCGTTGGGAATCTCGATCAGAGCGGATATCTGATTGCGACCGATGAGGAGCTCCTCGAAGGTTTGCAGCAGATGCAGGAGCCAGCGCGGTCCGAGCCCATTCCTTTCGAGCGTGGAAGCAGGTCCAGGACCTCCTCCCCGTGGCAGCACGGAGATGAGACCGAAGGAACGAATGGCTCACAGGCCAGCATCGATCTGGCGGCTGCGGCGGAGGCCAACAGCGATCTGCTGATCGGCGCTGTCCAGGAGGCTCGGAGGATCGTCAGTAATCTCGACCCTGTCGGTGTCGCCGCCCGGGACCTGCGCGAGTGCCTTCTGATTCAGATTGCAGCGCAGCGGGCCGAGGCAGAGCTTGCCTTGCGCCGCAGAGGAAAGACGGCCGATGAGCAGCAGCAGGATATCTTCACCATCGCCTGCCACATCGTCTCAAACTGCCTTTCGCTGCTGCAGAAGAAGGACATGCGGGAGCTCACGCGAAGCTGCGGACGCACCGCGGAAGAGGTCCAGCTTGCCGTCGAGTACATCCGCACTCTCGATCCGCGCCCCGGACAACGGTACAACGAGTCCGCGACAAGATTGATCGAGCCGGACGTCGCCTTCGTCAAGCGCGACGATAAGTACGTCGTCCTGATGAACGAAGAGGATCTGCCGACGCTTCGTCTGAACCAGGACTACCGGAAGATGCTTGCGCAGAAGCAGACCGAGAAACAGGTCAAGGAATACGTCAAGGAACGTTACAAATCCGCGATTCAGCTGCTGCGAAACATCGAGCAGCGCAAGAACACGATCGTTCGAACCTGTGATGTGATCGTTCGGCGGCAGACGGATTTCCTCGAGCACGGGGTCGAGGCGCTGCACCCGATGATGATCAAAGAGGTCGCCGAGGAGATCGGCGTTCATCCTTCAACGGTCAGCAGGGCGGTCGCCAATAAGTACGTTCACACCCCTCAGGGAGTGTTTGAACTGCGCTTCTTCTTTTCCGAGGGTGTGAATGGGCCAGAGGGTGGAGATCTGCCACTCGTTCTGCTGAAGCGCAAGGTGAAGAAGCTGATTGAAGAAGAGGATGAGCGGAAGCCTCTGACGGATGACCAGCTGGCCGCGGAGCTCCAGCGACAGGGCATCCAGGTGACCCGACGAACGGTCGCTAAGTACAGGGAAGACATGCAGATACCCAGCACCCACCAACGCCGGGTGCGGTAACAGCATCCGATTTCATCTAGTATGCATGTGAGGTGCGTAAAGATGAATGTTGAGTACACGGGTCGTCAGACCACGGTTTCACCCAAGCACAAGCGGCAGGTGGAGGAAGGGATCTCGCGGATCGCAAAGATCTCCGGGGACTCGGGCAGCGTTCACGTCATTCTGACGGTCGACAAATATCGTCAGATCGCTGAGGTGACGATGAAGGCGAAGTTTTATGACTTCGTCGCGACTGCCGAGGCGGTCGAGATGGAGGCCGCTCTCCACGACGCGCTCGGGAAGCTGGAGCAACAGGCCGTCAAGCACAAGCAAAGGCACACCACCATCAAGCGTCACCCGAAAGATGATCTCAAGTCCGCCGCGCCTGAGATCGTTGATGGCATCACCGCTGACGAAAACAGGATCCTGCCAGACGCATAGATCCGCGCCGTAGCATGGAGGCATCCTGCGTGTCGTGATGCTAGGATGCCTCCATGGCGGGCCCACGCAAGTCAGCGAAGAAGCACGAGAAACAAGTCACTGCCGACAACGGCGAGCTCGTCATTCTCACCGGGATGTCGGGGTCGGGAAAGCTCTCGGCTCTGAAGGCTTTTGAGGATCTCGGCTACTATTCAGTCGACAATCTTCCGCTCGAGCTGATCCCGCAGTTCGCGGACCTGGTGCGTGGGTCAACGCAGATCGAGCGCGCCGCGCTTGTGATCGATGTGCGCGAAGGTATGCGCCTCGATGAGTTCCCGGTGATCCTCAAAAAGGTCCGGCACGTACTGCCAACGCGAGTGGTCTTTCTGGAGGCATCGGAAGAGGCTCTGATCCGGCGCTTCTCCGAGACGCGGAGGCCTCACCCGCTTGGCCGCACCGAGACCGTCGTGCAGTCGATCCGGGCGGAACGCAAGCGACTCGATCCCGTGCGGAACGTCGCAGATATCCTGCTCGACACGACCAAGTTCAATGTCCACGAGCTGCGCGCGCACATCAATGCGCAGTTTGAACGCAAGGACCAGGGCAATCAGCCGAACCTTACCGTCTCCTGCCTGAGCTTCGGTTTCAAAAACGGTGTTCCGACCGACGCCGACCTTGTCTTCGACGTCCGCTTTCTTCCGAATCCGCACTTCATCCCGGAGTTTCGCAAGCTGACTGGCCGCCATCCCAAGGTGGCGAAGTATGTGCGCCACTTCCCGCAGACGGCCGAGTTTCTCGACAAGATTACCGAGCTCCTGAACTTCCTGCTTCCCCATTACATCAATGAGGGGAAGAGCTACCTGACGGTGGCCTTCGGGTGCACGGGTGGACAGCATCGATCGGTGTTTATCGCGGAAGAGATGAAGAAGCGCCTCTCCGGCGAGGGGTACAGGGTGAAGGCGGCGCATCGCGACATGCCTCGCTAGGACGGTGCAACCGTCCGCGGCGAATACAATATGGAGATGCACGGCATCCTGAGGTTGGCTGTTAGAGGTCTCGAGTGAGACGAATCCTCAGGCTTCTCTCATACGCTCGACCCTACGTCCTCTACTTCATCGGCTCCATGCTGCTGATGGCGACGGTGGGCGCGATGGCTGCATTCCGGATACTTCTGGTGCGGCCGATCTTCGATAATGTCCTTTCACCGGACTCGCCGACGAGGGATGTGCTTGTGATCCCCGTCGCACACTTCTCTCACCCCCTGAACCTTCACTTCCTTGTGCCGAACCACTTCCACAATGCGTGGACGGTGGTTGCGTACGCGTTGGTCATGTCGGCGTTGCTGAAGTCCTGCTGCGACTACCTCGGCACGTACCTTGTGAACTACGCGGGGTTCGGCATGATCACGGACCTGCGGAACGACCTGTACGAAGCCGTGCTCAGAAGATCGGTCGCCTTCTTCCAGAAGCACACGACGGGATCATTGCTTTCGACGTTGATTAACGACATCGAAAAGGTGCAGTTCGCGATGTCCAGCGTGCTGGGCGAGTTCCTCCAGCAGATGTTCACCCTTCTGTTTATGTCGGTGGTCGTCATTCTGTATGGCGGCCGTCTGGCATGGGTGTTACTGCTGTTTGTGCCGGTTGTCATCTCGTCGGCACGCCGTATCGGGAGCCGCGTCCGGCAGACCACGCGCAAGGGCCAGGATAAGCTCGCAGAGATCCAGAACATCCTGCACGAGACCATCACGGGCAATCGCATCGTGAAGGCCTTCGGCATGGAGCTTTGGGAGATGAATCGGTTTCGGAGGGCGGCGCGCCGGCTGTTTCGCGCCAATCTCCGAAGCGTCAGCGTCCAGGCCATAAGCTCGCCGCTGATGGATGCGCTGGGGTCAGTGGCCATCGCCCTCCTTCTGCTCCTCGGTCGCGGCAGAATCCTCCACCATTCGATGACCACGGGATCGTTTATCGCGTTTCTGGTGGCGGTATTTACGCTGTACGATCCGGTCCGCAAGTTCGCGCTCTTTTACAACGGCTTCCAGCAGGCGCTGGGCGCGAGCGAAGAGATCTTCCGCTTCATGGATGCGCAGGACGACGTGCGGGAGAAGAAGAAGGCGCTCGTTCTGAAGGAGTTCCACAACCAGATCTGCTTTGAGGATGTCGGCTTCGCGTATGCGGAGGAAGGCGAGAGCAAGCAGGCCCTGGAGGGTATTAACCTGACCGTCTCCCGTGGCGAGGTAATCGCCTTCGTGGGGCCGAGCGGTGCCGGTAAGTCCACCCTGGTTAATCTCATCCCACGATTTTTCGACGTGAACCAAGGCCGCATTCTGATTGACGGGCACGACCTGCGTGACGTGACGATCGAGTCGCTGCGAAGACAGATCGGCAAAGTCACGCAGGAGACGGTGCTCTTCAACGACACGGTGCGCAACAACATCGCGTACGGCAGACCCGACGTGCCCGTCCAGATGGTCGAGGAAGCTGCTCGCATGGCGCTTGCGCACGAGTTCATCGAGAGGCTTCCGGAGGGGTACAACACCGTCATCGGAGAGAAGGGCGCACGGCTCAGCGGGGGAGAGAAGCAGCGCATCGCCATCGCCCGCGCGATTCTGAAGAACGCACCCATCCTGATCCTCGATGAGGCCACGTCGTCGCTGGACGTGGAGAGCGAGAAGTTTGTGCAAGCTGCGCTCGCCAATCTGATGCAGGGGCGAACCGTATTCGTGATCGCACACCGATTGTCCACTGTGCGTCGGGCTACCCGCATCGCCGTCATTGAACACGGGCGCATGACCGAGATCGGAACGCATGACGAGCTGATACAGAACTCCGGGACCTACGAGCGGCTGTATAGCATGCAATTTGAAGATGCGGACCCCGTGGATGCGGGAAAGCCCGATCTGGCCACCGTGGAGGGCATCTCTTGAATCCGATCTATTCGATGACCGGCTTTGCGTCCGTTCGCGGTTCAACACCTGCCGGACTCGAGTTCGCGGTGACTGCCAAGAGTGTGAACCATCGCTTTCTCGACCTCCAGTTCCGCTTTCCCAGCGGCCTGGACAGTCTCGAAGTTGCTCTGCGGCAGAAGGTAAAGGCAAAGTTGCGACGCGGGCACGTTGACATCACACTCGCCCTGGAGCGATCCGCCGGAGAGGGCGAGCTGCGGGTGAATGACGATCTGCTCAGCGCTGCGTTGTCTGCCTTTCGCGCAGCAGCTTTGAAGCACGATCTCCGAAGCGAGCCGGACTTGAATGTCCTTCTCAGGATGCCGGGCATCATGACCCCGAAGAGATCCGGTCCCGCGGAAGGTCTATGCGCTCTGGAAACTTCGGTGGCCGAGCTTGCGGACGAGCTGATCGAGACTCTTCTTCGAGTCAGGGCAGACGAAGGTGCGAGTCTGGCGGCCGAGCTGCGCGCCTCCATGGGCCGGCTTCAAACGATGTCGATCGAGCTGGGCGAGTTGCGCGGACGGGTTCGCGACGCGCACTTCGAACGGCTGCGGACCCGTCTTGCGGAGCTCCTGCAGGGGCCGGGCATCAGCGAAGAGCGCGTGCTGACAGAGGCCGCTCTGTTGGTGGAGCGGAGCGACATCGAGGAAGAGAACGTCAGACTTGTGACTCACGTAGAGCGATTTATAGCAACACTCGAAGAGGGCGGCGAAGTCGGCAAGCGCCTCGACTTCCTGCTTCAGGAGCTGAACCGCGAGGCGAATACGATTCTTTCCAAGACCGGTGGAGCCGCGGGAGAGAACGGACTTCGCATCACGGAGATCGGCCTGGCGATGAAGGCTGAGATCGAACGCGCAAAGGAGCAGGTTCAGAATCTCGAGTAGCGCTCGCGGCGGATCACAGCCGACCAACACTGGCGGGCTTCGATGTCCGCTACCTCAGAGCAGCACAAGGGAGTGACAGACACAAGGTATGGCAGGAATCCTCTTCATCATCTCGGCACCCTCCGGCTCGGGCAAATCGACCCTGGTGAACCAACTGCGGACGCTTGTGGAAGGTCTCGACTTTTCGGTCTCTTATACGACGCGCGCTCCGCGCGGCTCTGAGGAGGACGGTCGTGAATACCACTTCACCACGCGGTCGGAGTTCGAGCGGATGATCGCGAACGGTCAGTTTCTCGAGTGGGCCGAGGTCTTCGGCAACTACTACGGAACAGCGGTGTCGGTATTGGATCACGCGAAGGCCCTTGGCAAGGATCTTTTGCTCGACATCGATGTGCAGGGAGCTCTGCAGGTGATGCAGAAGCTGCCTCCCGCGGTTTCCATCTTTATCCTTCCGCCCAGCCCGGAGGTGCTTGAGATGCGACTCCGCAATCGCAGCGAGGCGGAGAACATGACCTCGGAGGCCGTCATCGAGCGACGTCTTTCCCAGGCGAGGCAGGAGCTTCGCAAGATATGGGACTATCGTTACGCCCTGATCAATGACGTGCTCGATCACGCCGTCGGTGAGATGAAGGCCATTGTTCTCAGTGAGAGAGGCGTGGGTGACGGAGCGGCCGAGACGGCGCGCACGTGCCGGACCGATATCGCTTCGGATCGGTTGCGGGAGGTGCTCGGAGCCTTTGGACAGAGCTAAAAGGCTCGCCACCGAACTGAGGAGGTATTGGTGAACCGCTCGGGCTGCGGTACATTCGAGTGCAAGGGGTGACACGATGACGTTTGAAGACGCTCTGCACAACAAGTACAGCCTGGTGAAGGGTGCTGCCAGGCGCGCACGACAGCTGCAGAATGGTGCCGCGCCGACTATAGCGGCTAAGTCGATGAAGGCATGCCGGGTGGCGCAGGATGAGATCCGGCAGGGTCAGGTGAAGTACGTGCTTCCGGTAGCAAAGGTCGAAGCAGCCCCGGAAGCTTTACCGCCGGAATAAGACAAGAACACGGAGAGTGATGTCGGTCGACACGGAGCAGCTGCGCGCATACATTGAATACTTCCGTGATCTGGGTGTGTACGACTTCTACCGTCGCGGGGATCCCGTTGCTTCCGCGGTCTCGCCATCCGTCACGCCCGACGCATCGCAGGTCAGCCCGGCTGTCGACGCCGCGCCGCGCAGTATCGAGACCTTTGCTTCCACAGCAGCGCCCAAGGCGAGCCAATCTCAAACCGATCCGGTGGCGCAGTCGCAGCCCGTTCCCGAATCGCAGGAGCTCACGATCCCAAAGCTGATCTCGTTCGACGATCTCGCCTCGCTTCCGGAGGTACGCGTTCAAGCATCGGACAAGGCGGCAGCGCTCCTTGCCGTTCGCGAGGAGATCGGAGACTGCACAAGGTGCCCTCTTGCCTACGCCGGTCGAAGAACGATCGTGTACGGTGATGGCGATGCGAACGCCCGCCTGATGTTTATCGGGGAAGGCCCAGGCGCGGACGAGGACGCGTCCGGTGTGCCCTTTGTGGGTAAAGCAGGCCAACTGCTCAACAACATGATCGGTGCGATGGGTCTCACGCGAGAGCGGGTTTATATCGCCAACATCGTGAAGTGCCGGCCGCCGCAGAATCGTGTTCCCGAGCCAGGGGAAGCCAACACCTGCTCGCAGTTTCTGCTGCGCCAGATAGACATCGTTCAGCCGAAGGTTGTCGTTGCCCTGGGCTCGACGGCTGCGACCTACCTGCTCGGGGTCAAACAATCTCTCGCGTCTCTGCGGGGACGGTGGCACACCGTACGCGGAGCCAAGCTCGTGGTCACGTACCACCCTGCCTTTCTGCTGCGTGATCCAAGGCAGAAAGGCGAGGCCTGGGCCGATCTTCAGATGGCGATGAAAGAGCTCGGTCTCAAGCCACCCGCGCGATCCTAAGCGCGACCCGTGCTGCACTCCTCCGATTCGCTGGCATCGTATGGATGGCACATCACTAAGCCAGCCCATCCCCGCTTCGGACGGTACCCTCGATGACTACCCTGGACCGTAGACAGTTCGCAGCCGGCATCTTCGCCTCCGGCCTGACCGCCGCGTCTGCACAGCCAACAGGTCAGGCACCTGAGCACTTTCTGCTCCGGCCTAACGGATGGATGCCCAACAACTCCGATCTGCCCGTGCTTCTGTATCGCGGCGCCGTGGCGCATCCGGCGGGGAACTCCCTGGCCGTTGCTATGGAGCAGATGTTCACGGCGCACGGCTGGCCTCCGCAGTGGCGGAACGGCATCTACATCTTTCATCACTTCCACTCGACTGCACACGAGATCCTAGGCATCGCAGCCGGCGAGGTAAGGGTGGTGTTGGGCGGTGAGGGAGGACGCGATCTCACGCTGCGAGCCGGTGATGTCGTGGCTCTGCCGGCGGGTACCGGCCACTGCAGCCTCCATTCCAGTCCGGATCTGCTTGTCGTCGGTGCCTACCCTGCCGGGGAGCACTGGGACATCTGTCGCGCCGCTCCCACGCCCGAGGTACTCGAGCAGATGCGTCATGTGGCCTTCCCGCCGTCCGACCCCGTCTACGGTGCGTCCGGACCGCTCGTCAGTTTGTGGCGTGCGGGCGGGTGAGGTCGAGTCGCCTCTACTGCCTGGGCGTGGCCGCAGTCTTCCAGTTGATGACGTGATACACAGCGGGTACAGTCCCCACGTTCTTCAGATCGTGCATCTGGTTCGACCCGTTCAGGATGACGCCGCCGGGCCCTAACCGCTTCCACTCTCCGTTGCTGAGCGTCTCGACGGTGCCCTCGCGAATGATGATCATCTCCTCGTTGGGGTGCTTATGCGGAGGATGGGAGGCTTCACCCGGGTTCAACGTCGTTACATGCAGTTCGAGGTTCTCGAGCGTCGCGGTAGGTCCGTTCATTACCTGCCGCACGTTGCCCACCTTGGTCGGCTTCGGTGTCATGGCCAGAGCGTCATAGACCGAGGGGCCGATTATCCCATGTGCTCGATCGACTGCGGCCAAGGCAGCGATCGTTCCCGCCATTGCGCATAATGCCACGAGTACATCCCGCCTTGAAATCATCGTTATCTCCCAACCTTGTTTGGACCAAACTCTCGAGCAGACTCAAAGCCCAGCCGCTCTGCTCGAAGCTTTATGGCGAACGCTCAACGTAGATATGGCTACCCGTGACCCGTCGTATGCGTTGCCTGTCTTCTCCGCATATGGGTGGCTTACAAACCACTTGCCCGGATCTAACCGGGTCCGTGTCCAGATCGCAGACCGCGAGCACCCTCGCGCCGTCGGTTTTCAGAATGGCCGGAACTGCCTTGATGGGGGCCAGGTACAGCGTTCATCCCCTGAGTTCGACATGCTTCGCATTCCGCTGCGCCTTGATGACCAACTCCGCAGCCAGCAGGCACTGCGCCTGGTCTTGCGCTACATGGGTCCGGTTCACGACGTCGGCCACGAACTGTGGGCCGAACGGAAGCTCCATATTGTTGCAATCGATATACCGCTGCTGCTTCCCGTCGACCAGAAACAGATGGTTGCCGCCCTTTCGCCCGGTGATGTCGACGTACTTCCGCAACTCCATGTATCCGTCGGTGCCGAGGATGAATAGCCGCCCATCTCCCCACGTCCCAAGGCCATCCGGCGTAAACCAGTCCAGCCGCACATATCCGAAACCGCGATCGCCGCGCAGCATCATGTCGCCAAAGTCCTGAAAGTGCGGATGATCTTTATGCTTGACGTTCGCAACCTGCGAAGCCACGACCTCGGCCTCAGTAGAACCCGTATAGAACAGAAACTGATCGACCTGGTGCGACCCTATATCGCACAGTATGCCGCCGTACTTCGAATCGTCCCAGAACCACCACGGCCGTCCCGACCCGCCGCCCGCATCTCCATGCCCCTGCACAATCTGGTGAGGCGCGATGTTGATCGTCTGCACGACGCGTCCGATGGCGCCCTTCTGCACCAGCTCGCCCGCATACACGGCTGCCTTTACCTCAAGGCGCTCGCTGTACATGATCGCGTAGATCCGCTTGGTTTCCGCGATTGTCTTCCTTACCTCGGCCAGCTGCTCCAGCGTTGTGATACCCGGCTTATCGCTCAGGAAGTCTTTGCCCTTCCGCATCGCTCGAACGCCCAAGGGTGCGCGGTCCACAGGGATGGTGGACGTCAGTACCAGCTGAATCGAGGAGTCGTTCAGGATCTCGTCTTCCGTTTTGACGACCTTTGCCTGTGGGAAGCGCTTTTGAAAGGCAGCCAGCTTCTCCGGCTCCGCGCCCTGTACAGCAACCAGCTCTCCTCCGCCCCGAATGACTGCGCCCACCATGCCGTAGATGTGATCGTGACTGATACCGGCGACAGCAAACCGTATGTGGTGCTTTGGTGCGGTATCTGCGCCAGCCGGAGCCTGCAACGTCTCCTCAATCCAAGCGCCGTCTCCGCCCAGCCCCATGCCCATCGCCGGCAGAACTCCCGCCGCACCCACGATGCCGCCGACCGCACCCTTCAAGAATCCACGTCTGCCCAGCTCCGATGTCATCCCGACCTTCTCCTCCGGAAGAGTTCATCTCTTCCCATACGCCGAAGCCTAATAATTGCGAGCTCGAACAAAATACTTCAATGGGACCAGACATTGCAAGCTGCGGGCAGGAGAAGAGAAGCGCCATCTGCCACCGCCGGTCAACTGGACCCGACGGCGAAGCCTGACTGTGATGCGGAATCGGACTGTAACAGCTCATAGGAGCCCGGGCGATCGTCGTCGTAGACAAACGCCAGCTCCAGCACGTCGAAGAGCGCAAAGAAGCCCTCCCAGGAGATGGGTTTGAACTCCGGTTCAACCGTCTTTGTCTTTGTAAATCGGAAGCCGATCTTGGTCGGCTGACCATCAAAGACCGTCGTCGCGATCTCCATCGGAACCGCGCCGTTCACAGCAGCCCAGGAGCGGATCTCCGCGTGGTTAGTCGTGGGGCCAAATACGGCCATCTGCTCTTCTCCTCTGAAATGTCATTCGCCTCGGGGTTGAAGCGATTGTGTATAGAGTGACAAAGCACTGGCAATTTGCACAAGTCCAGTAGCAGTCAGGGGAAGAGACGGTGACATGTCCAATCATGTTCTCCGGCATGGAAGAGGAAACGGTCGTGCAGCCGGTCCGTTCCGTCGATCCAGAACTCCATCCGCTCCGGTCTGAGGCAGTATCCCCGCCAGTACTCCGGCCGGGGTACCTCGCCCGGATGCTGTTCGGCGAATATGCGCACCCGCTCTTCCAACTCCTCCCGGCTACGCAGAGGACGGCTCTGGTCTGAGACTGCCGCACCGAGCTGACTCCGCCGCGATCTGCTGTGGAAGTACTCGTCCACGTCTGGCGCTGAGAGCTCCGTTACAGGTCCCACAACACGCACCTGACGTCGCAACGTCTTCCAGTGGAAGCACATGGCTGCTCTTGGATTGGCTGCAAGCTGGATCCCTTTTTCGCTCTCCGCGTTGGTAAAGAAGCAGAAGCCCTTCTCATCCATATGCTTCATGAGCACCATTCGGACCGACGGGAAGCCATCAGGAGTCGCCGTCGCGAGTGCGACCGCGTTCGGATCGTTTGGCTCGGTCTTCTCAGCCTCCAGCATCCACTCACCGAAGAGCTTGATTGGATCTTTCGCGTTCAGCTCATGCCCGGACATTCGTTAAAGATAGCCTTCGCGGAAGATGCGCGAGCTCCAAACCCTTGTCGCATGCACAGAGCAGCCTGCGCATTCAAACCCCACCAACATCCGTCCTCAACCGCTCTGCCAGGACCGCCTCAGGCGGTGGTGCCATGTGGGTTCAGAGACCCGCAAACAGGTCTGTGGCCTGCTCGGCGGCCTGCGGCTCCGGGCTGGCGGCAAGCGTGTAAAACTCAAACTCTCCCCGAGTTGCGAACATCTCCTTTGTCTTCTCCACCAAGGGTGCCTGTGATGCGTGCTCGCGGAAGGCGCGCATCTTCCGATCCAGCACCGAGCGAACGTCCAGCTTCACCGTCCATGGCGGCGGCAGTGGTGGTTGGCGGTCTTCCATGAAGAAGTTGGTCGAGAGGTAGAACAGCCGCCTCGCCTGGAACGCCTGCGCGAGCTCTGGGTATCGCTTCTCTCGACCCGCCCAGTGAAACGCCGCCGTAGCCAGCATGGATGCCAGCATGTGGTCGGAGTGCGTGTTCAGACCGCCATCGCCTGCAAAGGTCAACACGACGTCGGGTCTGAACCTGCGAATGCGCTCTACCAAACGTCCGGAGGCGGTTGGAAAATTGGCAAACTCCAGCCGTCCATCGTCATAGTCGAGCAGCTCATGATGGGTGACACCCAGGACCTTGCATGAGGCCGCGAACTCCGCGCGCCGCATCCTGCCAAGCTCTTCGCCATTTTGCGCCGTTCCCCGAGCGCTTGCTGCCTGTCCGTCCGTCAGGCAGACGACGTAAGTCTCTACACCCCGGTCCGCAGCCAACGCTAAAGCTCCGCCGAACGCGAAGCACTCGTCGTCAGGGTGCGCGACCACACACATCAGCTTCAGGCCCACTCGCTCTCCTCCAGATCACCTTGTTCAAACAGCAGTTCCACGGAGGTGCAATCCTCGAGTGCCGCATCGGGATCCACCTCAGCGACCGGCCGGAAGCTTCGCCGGTGGAGCGGAGACGGTCCATGCGTCTGGAGTGCACGCCGGTGCTCCGGTGTCCCGTATCCCTTGTGCGAAGCCAGTCCATATACCGGATGCACAGAGTCCAACTTCCGCATAAGGGCATCCCGGTGAACTTTGGCCACTACCGATGCCGCAGCAATCGAAAGGCTCAGGGCGTCGCCGTAAAACAATCGTGTCTGCGCGCATTCGTGGTCAAGTCGCATTGCGTCGATGAGGAGATGATCCGGCGTTACAGAAAGCCCGTGTACGGCAAGACACATCGCCTGCCGCGTCGCCTGATAGATGTTGATGCGGTCGATCGTCTCCGCATCGACCTCGGCCACGCTGACGCAGATGGCGGACTTGCGGATCCTGCGATTCAGCCGCTCCCTTTCCTCGCGTGTCAGCTGCTTCGAGTCTTTCAGTCCGGCTCGCGCAAGAGATCCGATCCGCTGCGGAAGTATTACGGCGGCCGCTACAACAGGACCGAAGAGCGCTCCCCGTCCGACCTCGTCGATGCCTGCAATGATGCGAAATCCGCGGTATCGAAGCGCCTGTTCGGGAGCATCGCTACACACCAATTTCTTGAGCATCTGCTGCTTCGCGGTCGCGCGGGTGACTGTCTTTGGGCTGCGAATGGAGGGGGAGATCGACATGCCGTGTATCTGACGAGTGTAAACCGAGGCGGATGGACAGAGCCTCTTCGCGGGAGTACGCGAGAAGAGGTTCCGGGATGTCAGGGAAGCGAAGCCTACTTTGAGCACAAGCGCGTAAAGGGCCACGGCTTAGCCGTGGCCCTTTGTGAATTGAGAGGAGATCTACGAGACGCGCTCAACCTCGCGAAGACGGGCAGCCTTGCCGCGAAGTCCGCGAAGGTAAAACAGCTTGGCGCGGCGTACCTCGTAGGAGCGAACCTTCTCGACTTTGTCGACGACCTTGGAGTTGTAAGGGAAGATACGCTCGACACCCTGGCCAAAGCTCATCTTGCGAACCGTAAAGGTGCCCTGTGGCCCCTTGCGGGTCGCGATGACCATGCCTTCAAAGGCCTGCAGGCGTTCCTTCTCGCCTTCCTTGATCTTGACCTGAACGCGAACGGTGTCGCCTGGTGCGAAGGCGGGGAGATCGGTCCGCTCAAGTTTGGCGGCCAGCTTCTGCATAATGGGATGAATAGACATGTGAACTTTCCTGGGTTGGACTCAATTTCTAAGTCTACACGATTCCGACTCCCGAACCCCTGAAATGTGTGATTTGGGCCTACTTGGATTCCAGGTTCGTGGCCTCTCGACGGAGCTGCTCCAGGAGATCCTGCTCCTCTTTGCTGAGGCTGGCCATGGCCAGGAGATCCGGTCGATTCCGCAGCGTCTTCTCCAACGCCATACGCCGCCGCCACCTTCGCACAGAGTCATGGTCCCCGCCGATCAGCACCTCGGGAATACGTACACCGCGGAACTCTGCCGGGCGGGTGTAGTGCGGGTAATCAAGCAGGCCTCCGGAGCCATACGTCGCGCGCGGAACCCCACCGTCGTGAG
Organism: uncultured Acidobacteriaceae bacterium; assembly: GCA_963719405.1. Classification (GTDB taxonomy): domain Bacteria; phylum Acidobacteriota; class Terriglobia; order Terriglobales; family Acidobacteriaceae; genus Edaphobacter. The sequence goes on along the minus strand of OY970381.1, from coordinate 669,601 downwards.
TCTCTGCAATCTCAGACTCATTTATCCCAAAACTCTCAAATCGTGACGAGTCCGGGTTTCCAAGCACGCCCGGAAGGAGTCGGACCACGGCATCGATGATGACCGCCGCAGCGATCTCGCCGCCAGACAGGACGTAGTCCCCGATCGACAACTCTCGGTCGCAAAGCATCTCGTTTACCCTCTCGTCGACACCCTCATATCGTCCACAGATGAAGACGATCCGCTGCAATCCGGCGAGCTGGTGAGCTACCCTCTGGGTAAAAGGCTGGCCCTGCGCGGAGAGCAGAACAACCGTCTCCCGCTGTGCCCCCCGTTCACTCTTCGTCGACACGTTGAGCGACGCAACTGCATCAAAGATCGGCTCCGCCTTCAGAACCATTCCTTCGCCACCGCCGAACGGCCGGTCGTCGACGGTTCGGTGCCGGTCGTGAGTGAACGAGCGAAGATCATGGGTCGAGACGCGCACCAGGGCCGTCTCCTGTGCCCGGCGAAGGACACCGAAGTCGAGAGGGCCGGTGAAAAATGCGGGGAAGATGGTCAGGACGTCGATTTGCATGGGTCCGAGTACAACAGAAGAGGGATCGATGGCCCGCGGCCATCTTGCTAGATTGACAGTGTTTGAGTCGATCCGGGCGCGTTCTCTCTCCGCCGAGAACTTGGACGGTTCGAGATCCGCGCCAGAGGGCCGGAGAAAGGCCGCCCCTTGTTTCCGAGCAGGATCTCCGCAGCACTCATTATGCCGCTTGTCTTCAGGGCTATCCAGGCTGCAGCTCAGATGGTACCGGTCGGCAGTCCCACCGGCGGCGATGAAGCTGCCATAACCTACTCCTCATCCGCGGCACCGGAGCTTACGCCGGCGAAGCTGGGGTCGTCCGGCTCCGCCTCGTTAGGCGGCGGCATTCAATTGCCTCCAATGCCAAAGAAGCATGTCGCCAAGCACATCGGTCCGTTCTCGACGGTGGCTCTCGAAGTGACGGGAGGAACGCTCGGCGCCGGGCTAGAGCTTGCAACTCCAATTGCCCGGACTCTGAACCTCAGGGTCGGCGGCGCCTACGTCAATCTCCAGTATCCGTTCGCCGTCGATGGGGTGAACTACAACACCGCCATGAAGCTGACCTCCGGGCAGGGAGTTATTGACTGGTACCCGAAACGGGGAGGGTTCCACCTCACTGCGGGAGCGCTCTACTTCCATACCGCGGTAGATGCAGCGGCAGATGTCGCTCCCGGGGGACAGTTCAAGCTGGGAGGGACGACGTACATCAACAGTGTCGACGATCCGGTGCAGGGTACAGCTTCGCTGAAGTTTCCACGAAAGCTCGCGCCCATGGTGCTTCTTGGCTTCGGCAACCTGATTCCAAGGAGCGGTCGGCACATCTCGGTTCCGATCGAGATAGGAGGCGCCTATTTGCAGCCTCCATCGGTGGGGCTCCAACTCGCGGGTACTGCGTGCACGACTCAGGGTTGCTTCAATGCTGCTACCGACCCGTCAGTACAAGCGAATCTCGCAAACGAGAGAGACAAGCTGAACAAGGACATACGTCCGCTGCAGATCTATCCGATCGTCTCCATCGGATTTGCGGTGCGGTTCTAGCCCGAGCTGGCGTCCGACTTCGTGTTCAGCTCGAGCAGGCCCTCCGGAAGCCTCATCGAGATGCGTCTCGCCTCGATGTCCATGCTTACCAGAAAGTCCTTCGCGAAAGGGATCAGCGCCTCGCCAGATGGAATAGTCACCGTCAGCAAGGGAGCCATCTCTTCGAGCCGGCGCCTTCCATCCGGTGTCGTCATGAACTGCACATCGCTGACCGTCCCAACCAGGACGTCTCCGTTGTACACCGCGCAACCGACTAAGTCGTCGATGTACGCACTCCCATCCGTAAGCTCCAGCCGATCTTCAGACGGCACAACCACATCGAAGCCTGCCAAACGTTCGGCGGCTTCTATGGAACAGACGCCAGCGAAGCCAAGCACGATGCGTCCCTGATTGCGTCCCTGCGGCAGCCAGGCTGAGACGATCTCCATCGGAGAGGCTTCCGGGGAGAGTTTCCGAGGTTCGGACGACTCCAAAAAAACCTTGGCGCCGGGCTGGAAGCGATCGGGAAAGTCGGTAAGCAGGTCTGCGAGAACCTCACCCTTCCGACCCTGGGGGCGAAGCAGGCGAGCAAGAACCACCGAGCTGCTCTGGATCTTCGACATGAGGGTCGACTATACGCGACCACGGCTGCGGCCAGTCACTCCGGGGCGGTCTCATGGAGAGGTCGCGGACCCTCCTCGATGATGTCCAAGGAGAACCTGTGCCGAAGCTTCATACTGGCCGCGCCAAGGATTGTCCGGAGGGAGCGAGCGGTACGCCCCTGCCTTCCGATTACCTTGCCGAGATCCCCAGGGGCGACCCGGAGGCGAAGGATTGTACCCTCGCCGTCCGCGATGCTTTCGACGGACACGATCTCGGGATCGTCCACAAGAGACTTTGCTACCTCAGATATAAGCCTGATCATGCTCGATGCGGGGTCGTTCCCCGTCATCGCTTCGTTGGCCTGGGTCATCACACATCCCTCCTGGGAGTCACGCGCGACGCTCATGCCATCCCGTTCGTCTCGTTCTAAGCGAGATCTTCCAGAGATTGACCATTACGAGCGAGGCGACGGTGCGAACGCCTTGACCCCATATTAGGAGGTCCGGACGCTTCGCGGCGCCTCGGAGAGAGGCGCCGCGTGACTCAGAGTCTACGTGAGCGGCAGATCAGGACAACGCTTTCAATCCGGCGAGATTGAAATCTTTGGGAACTTCATGGAGTACCCAAAGATTCTTTCGATCATGACCTACGTCGTTGCCGGGACATCGGCAGGTGCGGCCGATGGCATCGCGGAAAGAAGCTTGCCGACGCGCTCGGAAAGCTGGGCGCCATTCCGAGTCCAATAATCGATGCGGTCACGCTTGAAGTCGACGGTTGCTGGCGTGGTGCGGGGATTGTAGGTGCCGACGACTTCCACGGACCGACCGTTGCGAGCACGATCCTTCTCAATAACAACGACGCGATAGTGGGGCTGCTTGCGCGCTCCAACACGCGCCAGACGGATCATTAACACTGGACTGCCTTTCGAAACCTGATTTTGGGTGGGAAGCAAGGCACTTGGCCGATGACGGATGTCTCTTCATCACCCAACACCTAAGTATGGAGGAAGCCACAGCTTTTCGCAACGTTGCGGAGCGTCATTCGGCAGGGAAAAGGAAGCGGAGAACGTCCCCAAATCTCTGCGCCCATGCGTCTTCGCTATGCAGACCACCCTCGACCCGAAGGTAGGAGAGGTTTACCCCTGCCCTCCATCCCCGTTGGAGCATCGTCCTGTAAAGAAGATCGGCATCGCGCAGGTGACGAAGTCCTTCTGCTGTACCCATATCGAGCCAGATCTTTGTGTCAGGCCGGACAGGCATTCGAGACGCGAAGTTGAGAATGCTGCGATGGTCCCACCATAACGATGGTGACATCACCGCGAGCCTGGCGAAGACCTCCGGATGTTGAAGGCCAAGGTAGAGCGAGATGAGCCCACCGAGGGAAGACCCTCCGATTCCGGTGTCTTGAGGACCGGAGAGAGTCCTGTAGCGGCTGTCGATGAGCGGCTTGAGCTCCTCGATGAGGAGACGTCCGTACCTCGGGCCTTCACCACCGCCCATCTTGAAGTCTCTGGTTGGCGTGTACTCCGCCATCCGCCGAATGCCCGTATTTGCGATGCCCACCAGAATAACGGGACGGATTGCGCCTGCCTCGTTCAGATCATCCGCGGTAGAGTGTACGCGCCATGTGCATCCGGGAATGTACGAGGTGCGTCCGTCGAACAGGTTCTGGCCATCATGGAGGTAGAAGACCGGAAATCGCTGTCCGTCGTTGAGCTCATACTGTGAAGGCAGATAGATCGAGACGGGTCGGTCGTCGGGGAGCACCGCGGAGTGGAAGCGATGAACTGTATAGCGCGGCGGGACGAGACGCTGGTCGTGTAAATGTCCGGTCGCCTGCTCCGAGATTACGCTCTGTTGGTCAGAGGTGTCTTGGAATCCATATGCGGACTGCGGCGACGTTTTCACTCCAGGGAGGGTCCATTCACTGCGTTAGGATTACAGACTAGCAGGAGTGGGAACGATGAAGCGGGAGTACTGCAGGTGGTTTTCCAGATCTCTCGGACGCGACATGGAGACGCTGGTCTTCGGTCACGGTGGAATTCCGGTACTTGTCTTCCCAACGTCAGGTGGCCGTTTCTTTGAGTTCGAAGAGAACGGCATGGTCCATGCGATTGAACGCGACATAGAAGCTGGGGGTCTGCAGCTCTATTGCGTCGACTCAGTTAATAGTGAGAGCTGGTACAACCGGGAGGTTCCTCCCAGATGGAGGATTGCGCGCCACGCGCAGTACGAGGAGTATGTGCTCCAGGATGTTTTGCCGCTGATTCAGAGCTGGAACGGACCTGAGCGCCCCATTGCGCTTGGTTGCAGTCTGGGTGGATACAACGCCGCTGATATCGCCCTTCGACATCCAACGCTCTTCCGCGGCTTTCTCTCCATGAGCGGTATATTCGATCCTGCAGGATTCCTTCAGGGGTACTACGACGAGGACGTGTACTTTCACTCGCCTCCTCATTTCCTCTCCAATCTCACCGACTCGTATGAGTTGACGAAGCACCAGGGCAACACCTACGTTCTTGCTACGGGTGACCATGACCAGTGCTGGGACGCGAACGAGCGAATGGCGGGCGTGCTGCGCGCCAAGAACATCGCTCACCGGCTCGACGTCTGGGGTGACGGAACCAGGCATGACTGGCCCTGGTGGCGACGAATGATTCAAACTTACCTGTAACAGCAGTGTGGAGGTGTAATGAAGAAGATTGGTGTGTTGTTCGGGATGGAGAATACCTTTCCTGGAGCTCTGGTCGAAAAGATCAACTCGATGGGCGTGCCGGATCTGCAGGCTGAGTTCGTGCATGTGGGTGGGGTCGAGATGGCCAGGCCCTCGGGCTACGACGTGATTGTCGACCGCATCTCGCACGATCTGCCCTTCTATCGTTCCTTCCTGAAGAATGCCGCCCTAAGCGGAGCTCAGATCATCAACAATCCTTTCTGGTGGTCCGCCGACGATAAGTTCTTCAACTATGCGCTCGCTTCGAAGCTTGGCGTCGCGGTGCCGAACACGGTGCTGATACCCCACAAGTACTTCCCACCGCAGATCAACAGTCAGTCTCTCCGAAATCTGGAGTTCCCGCTGAACTGGAACGGGATATTCGAGTACGTCGGCTTCCCAGCGTTCTTGAAGCCGCACGACGGCGGGGGATGGCGGGATGTCTACCATGTCCGCAATGCGGGAGAGTTCTTCGCGGCATACGAGCAGACGCGCGATCTCTGCATGACCCTTCAGGCAGCGGTGAACTTCAAGGAGTATTTCCGTTGCTACGTTGTAGGCCAGAGTGAGGTGCGGATCATGCCATACGATCCGAGACGGCCGCACGAGCAACGATATGTGCTGGACCCGCCAGAGTACGACCCGAAGCTTCTGAAGCGAGTCGAAACAGACGCGCTCACACTCTGCAAGGCGCTTGGGTATGACCTCAACACCGTCGAGTTCGCGGTGGAAGACGGAATTCCGTATGCGATTGACTTCATGAATCCGGCTCCGGACGCGGATTTGAACTCGGTCGGACGGGAGAGCTTTGAGTGGATCGTTGATGCGGTCGCGAGACTCGCCGTGAGCAAGGCACAGACACCCGGGACGGTGCAGCAGCAGATGAACTGGGCGGCACTTCTCAACGGGACCTCCGCAGCCGCTACCTCCACAAAGAAGAGCCCGCCTGCCAAGGCCCGCACGGCTACAAAAAAGGCTCCGACGGCGAAGGCCTAACCGGGTGTTCTTTCTGGGATAAAGAGCTTCGTTCATAGGATCGGGAGAGTGTATGCGGCCATCGTTCACGCTTGGAATTGAAGAGGAATACCAGACCGTAGATCCTGAGACCAGGGATCTTCGATCGCATATTGCGACGGAGATGCTGGCCAAGGGCAAGGTTCGGCTGGAAGAGCGGGTCAAGGCCGAGATGCACCAGTCTGTGATCGAGGTAGGCACTCGCATCTGCCTCAACATCAAAGAGGCGCAGGAGGACCTGTTCGACCTTCGCCGGAACATGGTTCGGCTGGCGGAGGAGCATGGGCTGGTGCTCGTGGCGGGCGCAACGCATCCTTTCGCTGACTGGAGGCTGCAGGAGATACATCCCGACCCTCGCTATCTCCAGGTGGTGGAAGATCTGCAGCAGGTTGCAAGGGCCAATCTCATCTTCGGCCTTCATGTTCATGTTGGAATCGAGGATAAGGAGACCGCGATTCGTGTCATGAATTCGCTTCGGTATTTCCTGCCTCACATCCTTGCGCTTTCGACGAACTCTCCGTTCTGGCTCGGCATGGAGACTGGGTATAAGAGCTATCGGGCGAAGGTCTTCGAGAACTTTCCCAGGACCAACCTGCCCGACGCGTTTGCAAGCTACTCGGAGTTCGAGAGTTATGTCGATCTGCTGATTAAGACGAACTGTATCGACAACGCGAAGAAGATCTGGTGGGACATCCGGCCGCATCCCTTCTTCGACACGATCGAGGTCCGCATCTGTGACATCCCCTTGCGTGCCGAGGAGACTATCGCCATCGCGGCTCTGATCCAGGCGACGGCGTGCAAGCTGTGGCATCTCCATTCGCGCAACGTGGACTATAGGGCCTATTCCAGAGCGCTCCTGATGGAGAACAAGTTCCGGGCAGTCCGTTACGGCCTCGACGGCAAGATGATCGACTTCGGGAAGCAGCAGGAGGTCCCTGCGCGCGATCTGATTCTGGAGTACCTGGAGTTTGTGGACGACGTGCTGCCTGAGCTCGACAGCCGCGAGGAGATCGGCTACATCCGCACCATGCTGCAACAGGGATCCGGGGCAGACCGTCAGCTACGTGTCTTTCGCGAGACGGGAAGCATGAAGGACGTTGTCGATTACATGGCTCTGGAGACCAAGTTCGGCTTATAACAAGCATCTGATCAGAAGAGAGTGTCCAAAGGGGCCTCTGTAAACAAGGAGCTTCACGTCAAAATGGATACTATGGCGGACCAGGGATTGACGCAGACCGTAGAGCTTCGTTCGATCGGCTTTCCCGATGATTTTTGTTTCGGTGCCCGAAATGCCGTCACGACCTGCCTCAGGATCGAGCGCGACGAAAAGGTGACTCTGATCACCGACCGCAAGTGTCAGACGATCGCTGCCGCTCTTGCAGTGGAGCTGGATGCGCTAGGCTGCGCATGGAATGGTTTCATCCTCGAAGAGCAGGCGCAGCGCCCTGTGAAAGAGATGCCCCCGGCTGTACTCGAGGACATGGAGACCTCCCAGGTAAGCATCTTCGCGGTGGAGGTCCAACCCAATGAGTTGCGCAGTCGCATGCAGATGACGGACGTCGTCAATCGCCGGCACATGCGTCACGCGCACATGGTGAATATCACCCCTGAGGTGATGACCCAGGGCATGCGAGCGGATTTTCTCGAGATCGATCGCCTTAGCCAGGCGGTACTAGATAAAGTGCGGGCCGCAACGTACGTGCGTGCCACGACTGCCGCGGGCACCGACATCCACGCCGAGCTCTCGAAGGACTACCGCTGGTTCAAGACGTCCGGAATCATCAGTGCCGAGAAGTGGGGTAATCTGCCCGGAGGCGAGTGCTTCACGGCTCCCAAGGAAGTGAACGGCGTCTTTGTGGTGGACGGTGTCGTCGGCGACTTCCTCTGCGCACGTTATGGCATCCTGCGCGCGACGCCGCTGACGATCAACATCGAGGCAAACCGCATCACGCGTGTCGCTTGCGACAACAAGGAGCTTGAACGCGACTTCTGGGCCTACACCCACACAGACGAGAATTCAGACCGGGTCGGTGAGTTTGCGATCGGAACCAACATCGGTGTCGAGCGTGTCATCGGAAACATCCTGCAGGATGAGAAGTTCCCCGGTGTTCACATTGCCTTCGGCGATCCTTATGGAGCTCATACGGGAGCGTCCTGGAAGTCATCAACTCACATAGACGTCGTCGGCCTCGGCTTCAATATCTGGTTGGGTGACGCCGCGGGCGAGGAGCAGATTATGCGTAACGGCGCGTTCCTCATTCAGGCCTGAGCTGCGCTCCTGCGCGTCAGGCTGTCAAGGCTCAGAGACATACGACAGGCGGCAACTCCGAGACATGCTCGAACCATTTCGCAGCCAGTTCAACCAGAGCTATAACCCCGAAGCCTACAGACGCCTTCTCGCGGCACTGCAGGAAGAGAGTGGGGAAGCGATCGAGTTTCGCGTCTGCGAGACGCCCTGCTTCTTCCCGAAGTCCTTGCTCGACGAGATGGCCGCGGCGGGCAAAGAGATGACCTTGGCCCTGACCTCGAGCGCGGAGTACAAGGCTGCCTCTCATAACTCGGTTCCGGAGCGGTACCGCGTTCCGGAGGAAAACGCCCGGCCCAACTTCATGACAGTGGACTTCGGTTTCGTCCGAAACCCGGATGGGAGCGTCGGCTACAAGTTGGTCGAGCTCCAGGCATTTCCCTCGGTATACGGGTACCAGGACATGCTCTCGCGTCTGTACGTTCAGAGCTACGACCTGCCGCAGGAGCTCAGATGGCATCTCTCCGGCAACGACGATGCGAGCTATTGGCAGCTTCTCCGGAAGGTCATTGTGGCCGATCACGATCCGGAGAATGTAGTGCTCCTGGAGGTGACGCCGGAGAAGCAGAAGACGCGATCGGACTTCCGGGTCTACGAACGGAGGCTCGGCATCGCTACGGTCGACATTGCCAGCGTCCGGAAGGAGGGCTCCAAACTCTTCTACATGAAGGAAGGCTGCTCGGTGCCGATTGACAGGATCTACAACCGGGCGATCGTCGATGAGATCGAGCGCGAGGGAATCGTACCGGGCTTCGACCACCGAGACGACCTGCAGGTAGAGTGGGCAGGCCACCCCAACTGGTACTTCCGGCTTAGTAAGTTCTCACTTCCGTATCTCAAGCATCCCTCGGTGCCAAAGGCCATCTTTCTCGATGACTGGTTCAGCGGGAGCGGCAGGGGCAAGTTGCCGGAAGATCGGGACCAGATTCTCCTCAAACCCCTTTATTCCTTCGCGGGGAAGGGAATTCAGTTCGGTCCAACGGACGAGGATCTCTCTTCCATCCCTGCGGAGGAGCGCCACCTTTATCTGTTGCAGGAGCGCATCTCCTTTGACCCCCTCATCCGGACACCTCACGGGCCTACTCAGGCAGAGGTGCGAATCATGTATCTCTGGCCGGATGGCGGGGAACTCGAGCCGGTGATAAGCCTCGTTCGGCTGGGCCGCGGTTTGATGATGGGGGTCGATCACAATCGCGAACAGGAGTGGGTGGGTGGTTCGGCGGCCCTCTTTCCCGCAGGCTGACGAGGCAATCCAAAAAAGGGTTTAGTGAGTATAGGAAGTGAGATACACTCCTCCTGATCACCCCTTCAGTACGGTTGAACAGGGTGAGGAGGAACGTTTGGCTTATACGCAGAGGCCATCGGGAGACAATCCCGTACGCACGGCTGTCCGATTTCCAATGAAACTGGTGATCCACATCGGCACCGCCGACGGCGTGCTCGAAGCGATGACGGAGAACATCTCCGCCAATGGATTGCTCTTCGTGAGCGATCGTCTGCCAGATGTCGACAGCAAGATCGAGTTCACTATAAATATGCCGTCCGGCGTCATGGGATCCGATAAGGACGTGATGATCCACTGCTTCGGACGGGTTGTACGTCACCAGAGTCAGGGAGACGAGAAGAAGGCTGCTGCTGTCATTGACGAGTACTATCTGAAGGCCTGAACATGAACCCCATTTCTCCCAATCAAACGCCCAACACCGAAGACCCACAGAATGAAGGAACCGCACCGTCGGGTGTGCGAGTCATCCTCGCCGACTCTCAAGCCATTTACCGCGTCGGCATGAAAAAGATCTTCGCCGTCGAAGATGACATCCGCGTCATCGCACAGGTAGAGACGCTTGGCAACCTTTATGCCGCCCTCGAACGGTATCCCACGGACGTCGTGATCCTGGAAGGCCAGCTGATCTCAGGCACGATCGATGCTGTGCCGGAGCTCGTCCGAAAGGCTCCGCATGCCAAGCTCATCGTTCAGGTAAGCGAATCCGATGAGGCCAACACGGTAGAACTTTACAGACGAGGCGTGCGCGGAGTCGTGCCGAGATCTATCTCGCCGGATCTGCTCGTGAAGTGCGTGCGCAAGATCGCCGACGGCGAGACCTGGATCGATAACCAGTCCATCAGCTGGGTTATCGAAGCCTACCGGTCGCAGGCCACGATGCTGACGAATCCTCGTGTTCAGCCGAAGCTGTCGCGTAAGGAACTTGCCATCATCAGCTGTATAACGCGAGGCATGCGAAACAAGGAGATCGCCTACCAGATCGGTACGACCGAACAGGTGATCAAGAACTATCTCCGCAAGGTTTACGACAAGCTGGGTGTCTCGGACAGGCTTGAGCTTGCCCTGTACTGCCTGCATCATGAGCTGTTGAAGCAGTACGACGAGGTTCACGATCCCGCGTTGCCGGTTCGGCATACCGAGCCGACGCAACCGCTCAGCGCCAAGCTGTAGTCGGAGGCGCCCTCGACCGGCTGCGTCCCCCAGGGTTTAGCCCGGGGGAGATCAGGCGAGAGGATCGGGCTATTGCTTGTCGATCTCAAGATCGATCGTGAACTTCACATCGTCTCCCAGCATGGGTGGGGCGTACTTTGGGCCAAAGTTGAAGTCCGTCCGCTTCAGTACTCCCGTCGCCGAGAAGCCGCTGATGACTTTGCCGCCCATGCCTTTTTGTGGCGGAGCAGGTCCATCCACCTCAAGAGTGACGGGCTTTGTGATTCCGTTTAGTGTCAAGTCGCCGGTCATCTGAAGCTTGCCTCCCGCATTGCTGAAGCCGGTTGACTTGAAGGTGATCTGCGGAAATTTGGCCGCATCGAAGAAGTCAGGTGATTTGAGGTGCTTGTCGCGAGCATCATTGCTGGTTGAGACCGTGGAGGTCTCCAGAGTCGCGTTCACGGTGGATTTGGTTACATCCTTTTCGTCGAGCTGCACGGTGCCCTTCACGCCAGTGATCGACCCTCGAACGGTGCTGACTCCAAGATGTCGGATCTGGAACTCGGTCCCGGAATGAGCGGGATCGATCGTCCACGACGATGTTTGGGCCTGGCTCGAGGAGCCTCCCAGGCAGAGACCTGCGATCGCAACGAGCGAGAGGATCTTACTTTTCATGCATGTCGTCCTTGAAGTTGGATTGGCGGTAGTTTCCGGGAATGGTGGAAGCATACATCGCAGCCATCATGTACGCCAGAGGCGATACAGATGTTGAGTACGTTACCTCCCGGGGCTGCACAAGACATTGTTCCGTGGGCGGGTGTAGCCGGAGGTGGTGTCCCTGGAGCAGAATGAATGGTGTGTCGGCGACGCGAACGCGGTTGGCGTTACACATGGAGAAGTGATGGCAACGTTGAGTGCAGGAACCCTTGAGGCGCAGTCCCGGCTGAGTGTCGCAGCGCCTTTTCTGATAGAGCAGGATTGCTCCAGCTACACGAAAGAGCAGAACGAGGTCTGGACCGAGCTGGTTTCCAGGCGGATGCCGCAGCTTCGGGAGCATGCGTGCCGTGAGTACATGGACGGCTTTCGCCAGATCGGGCTCCGCGAAGATCGTTTGCCGGACCTTACGGCGGTCAGCGCTCTCCTTGGACCCAGGACCGGATGGCAGTCTACTCCTGTCAGCGGCTTTCTTCCGGCGGATGCCTTCTTCGAGATGCTTGCGAATCGTATGTTCCCAACAACTACCTGGCTGCGTTCGCGCGAGAGCATGGAGTACACGCCGGAGCCGGATATCTTTCATGATGTCTTCGGTCACGTGCCCATGCATGCTCATCCCGTGTTCGGGGACTTCCTCCAGCACTACGGAAAGGTGTGTGCCGGGTTGCGGAGTGCAGAAGCGCTGGAGCGGATGGGCCGTCTTTTCTGGTTCACCGTGGAGTTCGGCCTTATCCGGCAGGATGGCCAGGTAAAGGTCTATGGAAGTGGGCTGATCTCCTCCCACGGCGAGTGCACCCGGGTGCTGCAAGGTGGATGCGAGGTCAGGCCGTTTGATCTCGATGAGGTGCTTGAGCAGAGATTCGACACAGGGGAGATGCAGCCGGTGTTATATGCGGTCGAGAGCTTCGACCAGATCTATCAAGCGACCAAGATAGCCGAGGAGAGGTTGAGCTGAACGCCCGGTTCGCCAGCCTGGAACCTGCGTCGCCTTAGTCAGGAGACGCTAGCTGAGAGCCGACCAAGTCTGTGCAGATGCATGGTATTTGCAAATGGATCCTGCAGGTGAACTAAGAAAGGAAAAGCGTTGGGACGAAACGGTTTACCCGCAGATGCAACGACGAGTTCACCTGAAGCAAGAGCTCGGGTTCGAGCCCTAGGGCCGTCGCTGATCCGCGAGGTCGCAAACGCGGCTATGCACAAGGAGGGTCTGCTGCGCTTCTGGTTTGGCGAATCGGACCAGCCGACACCGCTCTTTATCCGGGAGGCCGCGGCAGCTTCGTTGCGGAAGGGAGAGACGTTTTACACCGAGAACCTCGGTCGGACGTACCTCAGGGAAACGATTTCAACCTACCTGACGGAGCTTCATAGTTGGCCCATCGGTATGGAGCGCATCGCGGTGACGAGTTCCGGTGACTCGGCGCTGATGCTCGCAAGCCAGATGATCCTGGATCCGGGCGATCGAGCCGTGCTGGTGACGCCAATGTGGCCGAATCTCGTAGAGATCCCAAGAATTCTTGGAGCAGAATCGGTCTGCATGCCGCTGGAGGTGAGCGGTGGGCGGTGGGTGCTGCCTATGGACAAGTTGCTGGATGCTCTGACGCCGGAGACCCGCATGCTGTACGTGAACTCACCGAACAATCCAACAGGGTGGACGATCGACGCGGAGGAGCAACGAACCCTGCTGGAGCACTGCCGGACGCGCGGGATCTGGATACTGACAGACGACGTGTACGAGCGGCTGATCTTTCGCGGCAGTCTGCGCGTCGCTAGTTCGTTTTTATCGATCGCCGGCGAGGGAGATCGGGTGATCAGCATCAACAGCTTCTCCAAGGCGTGGCGCATGACTGGTTGGCGGGTGGGTTGGATGGTGGTTCCGCCATCGCTGCTGCCGGAGCTGGCGAGCTTGATCGAATACAACACGTCATGCGTACCGGAGTTTGTGCAGCGTGCAGCGACCGCCGCGATACAGCACGGCGAGCAGGAGATCGAATGTCTGCGTTCAGAGCTGATCGTAGCGCGGAAGCGGCTCCTGGGCGGTCTCGCTGTGTTGGATGATGTCGATGTGCCCGTAGCTGACGGAGCGATGTACGCGTTTCTGCGGGTAGCGGGTGCGCTGGACTCGGTAGCGCTGGCGAAGTTGCTCGTTGCGGAGGCTGGCCTTGGCCTTGCGCCGGGGCGCGCATTTGGGCCTGAGGGGGAGGGCTGGTTGCGATGGTGCTACGCGACCGAGCTCGGAAAGATCGACGAGGGTGTGGAGAGACTTCGGCGTTTCCTGAGCCGCTGATGCGCTGAGCTGCAGGCTCGCAGGCTGTGGCGACCTCAGCCGGTGAACTCTTCCGCGCGGTTCTCGACCACGCCTGCTCTATCTACGCTGTGCGAGGCAAGCATGTGGCCTGCAGCGACCGCTGCGAAGCAGAGAATCACCGACGCGGCTACATTGACCAAAGCGCGACCCCAGTGCCCGGAGCGGACCAGTTCAAAGCTTTGCAGGCTGAAGGAGGAGAAGGTGGTGAATCCTCCGCAAATCCCAACCATGACGAAGAGTCGGGTGTTCTCGGAGACCTCGAAGCGGGTGCCGTGGAGCGTCAGTGTTCCGAAGTAGCCGATGGCGAAGCTGCCAACGACATTGATCAGGATCGTTCCGACCGGAAATCCGGCGCTGATACTCAGAGTAAGGCGGGTGATGGCAAACCGGAGAAGACCGCCGAGAGCGCTGCCGAGCGTTACATAGAGGTAGGGGATCATCTTCAGCGGAGAGGTCTCCTTTCTGCAGTATCCGGCAGGAGAGTGCGTTTCGGCCCGGGTTGAATCGCCTGACCAATGAGGAGGAGAACCGGGGCGGGACCCACGGCATCCGAGCGCAGGGTTTCAAGCGTGGAGGTATGGATGTGCTCGGCAGGGGTCGAAGCCGCGGACATGGCTGTAACGGGTGTTCCCGGCGCGATGCCGGCGCGTATCAGATCGTGGGCAAGTGCTTCGAAGTCGCGGCCAGGCATGTAGAGGACCAGGGTCGCATCTGAAGGCAGGGAACCCTGCCAGATGGGCTGAGGGTTGGGGTCGAGTTCAACCTTGTTGGCGGCATGATGAGCTGTCGCGAGGATGAGCTTGGAGGCGGCAGACCGGTCGGTAAGCGGCGTCTGCAGGGTCGCAGCAGCGGCAAATGCGGCGGTGATGCCGGGCACGATCTCAAAAGGGATGCCGGCGGAGCGAAGGGCCGCGATCTCTTCACCCGCGCGGCCGAAGACGAGCGGGTCGCCCGACTTGAGGCGAAGGACGGACTCTCCGGAGCCGGCGCCGTCGATCATCAGCGAGTGGATCTCGGCTTGGGTGATGCGAGGCTGACCGCAGCGCTTGGCAACGGAGAGCATCCGAGCGCGTGGGTTCGCGAGATCCAGGATCTCCTTCGAAATCAGCCCGTCCGCGAGGATGAGCGTCGCTGTCTGAAGGAGGCGGTGGGCGCGCAGCGTTAGCAGATTGGGGTCGCCCGGGCCGGCGCCTACGAGATAGACGTGCCCGGAAGCGGCGGAGGGACTGGTCACGCATCCCCTTCCGGCGCGGGTTCGGTGTGAGGATCCGCCACGGCCTGCGGAGACTGGGCACGGGAGTTGGTGCGGGCATGATGGCGCGCCATCGTACGGGAGGGGCAGGCGTCGAATGCGCAGACGTCGCGACTGGCGAGCTGGTGGAGGAGTTCTTTTCGCTGGTCGTTGAGTGGTTCCATCTGGAGAACTTCGCGGCGGAGATTGCCGAGCTCGTTCAGCCAGTCGCCCGCGTCCAGGGGAAGCAGATGATTGATCTCCTTGCGGAGCCGCTGGGCAAGGGCGGGGGAGTGTCCGGCAGTAGAGATGGCAATCTGGAGGTCGCCCCGGCGGACGACGGATGGAAAGTAGAAGTCGCAGAAGGGCGGGTCGTCGACCGCGTTGACGAGGATGTTCGCTGCTTCTGCCTCGGCAAAGACGGCCCGGTTGACCTCCGGGACGTCCGTAGCGGCGACAGCGAGAAACGCTCCGGTGAGATCACCCGCCTGGTACGGACGCTGATGAAGCTGGATATCTCCACCGTCAGCGAGCTCACGGATTCGCGGGTTGGCGCGTGGGGCGATCACCGTGACGTGAGCCTGGGCGGCGAGGAGCGACTCGACTTTTGACTCAGCGAGAAATCCGGCGCCAATGACAATGCAGGGACGGGCGGTGAGCTTGAGGAAGATGGGGAAGAGGCTCATGTGGGTTCTGGTCCGAGGATAGCGGATTTGATGGAGAGTTTACGCCTGCTGTGCGTTGGATAGGCGAAGGGTCGGCAACTCTGAAGGCGAGGGCTGCTGGAGAGTGCTTGCGCCGAAGGTGAATGAATTTCGGTGCCTGTAGGGGAGGTGAGGAGTACAATTTCGCTCTTCCCGAAAGCAACCACGGGTCTCTGGTTTGCAGACCTCGAAGACAAGGCCCCGGAACAAGGCCCAAGGAGAACCATCGACCAAAATCCAGACAAGGAGAACCTGAGTGAAACCTCAACATTGGATCAGTGCTTCGAGCGGTGCCATCACGATTGGTGTGGTGATGGCGGTCGTTCTGTCTACGTCTTCACCGCGCGTTCAGGCTAACGAGTTCCCCGAAGGCGGCAGTGATGAGTCCCTCGTCCACATCGGTTACGAGATCGCTCCTGTCCCGTTGAATCTGACCGGAAAAGACCACAGCCTGGTTGGACTGGGCAGCTACCTGGTGAACGCAGTGGGCGACTGCAATGGCTGTCACACGGCCGGCGGACCTCCTAACTTCAACTATGCAGCCGGCGGAAACCCCTACTTTGGCCAGAAGACGGTCGTCGACCCAACAACGTATCTGGGCGGAGGAACGGATTTCGGACCAGCGCTTCCGCCGGGATTCTATGATCCGGGTTATGGGAGCTACCTTGGACCCGATATCATCGCGCGCAACCTGACGCCGGACAAGACGGGACGAGCAGAAGGGGGCCGTTCGTTGGCGCAGTTCAAGCAGATTATGCGGACTGGCATCGATCTCGACTTCGTCCATCCTCCCTGTACTACGGTCTCGCCGAAACCGAGCCCCGCAAACTGCCTGCCCGCGCCGGTGGATGGGAAGCTTCTCCAGATCATGCCGTGGCCGGTGTTTCACAATATGACCGACCGTCACCTTGAGGCCATCTACGAATATCTGAGCGCCGTTCCCTGCGTCGAGGGACCCACCGACCCCAAAAACCTTTTGCATAATGACTGCGGAAGGCCGGGGAAGCACCCTCACGACAAAGACTAGGCTGGCGTCAGCTCAAAACGGACGGAGGGCGAGCACGTCAGGGAAGACGGAACCCGGCCCTCCGGGGGATTGTCAGGCGTCCGGAGCAGGGCGGCCCACGGGCGGCGCGTCGCGCGTAGCGGGTGGCGGCAGCTCCGCGACCGACGTGGCGTTCAGGTGTGCGCGGAGGATCTCGTCCTCAGTGCGGCTGAAGTAGCTGCGGAGGTCCTCACCGGGTGTACGCGCGCTGAGGTATCCGCGAAGCAGGCGCTCGATTGCCGCCGGCACGTCTTCAGCAGCGGCCCTGTAGCCAAGCGTGCGCGCGGGCCGGGCGTACTTGCCGACCGCGCCACCAACGCAGAAGAAGAAGGCGTCGACCAGAGCCCCGTCTTTCTTGATCTTCTTGCCTTCAAGACCGATATCGGCGATCCAGTGCTGGCCGCAGGAGTTGGTGCAGCCGGTGACGTGGAGTTTGATCTGCTGGTCAAAGGCTGGGAGCCGATCTTCCATCTCACTGACCAGCCACTTCGAGAAGGCCTTGGTTTCGGCGATGGCGAGCTTGCAGAACTCTGTCCCGGTGCAGGCGATTGCGCCGCGCCAAAAGGGTGTGACATCGACGTGGAGGTCCATCTTGTGGAGCTCCGCCACGAGCCCCTGCGCGCGGTTGTTGGGGACGTTGACGATCAGAATATTCTGCATGATCGTTGCGCGGAGGTTGCCGTCGCCGAACTGATCGGCAAGATCGGCGAGCTGAACGAGCTGGTCGCCGGAGAGGCGGCCGCGGAGCACAGAGGCGCCGACGGCGGAGAGCCCAGGCTGGCGTTGAGGCGTAATGCCGATGTGATCCCGGTAGATGTCATCGGGAATCCCCTCGCCGGTGTCAGCACCTTTAGGCGGCGGGTCGAGCTTGTATCCGAGGCGTGCTTCCAGGGCATCAAGGAAGCTCTCTGCCGTCCATCCGTGGCGCATGAAGAGGTACTTGAGGCGGGCTCGAGTGCGGTTCTCGCGAAGCTCCTGCTGTTCGCGGAAGATCTCCGCAGTAGCGATGACGGCGGCGAGGGCCTGGTCCTGCCGGATGAAGGCGGGTATGCGGATCGCGATGTGTGGCTCAGTGGAGAGGCCGCCGCCTACCCGAAGCGTGTAACCGATCTCGTCCTTTCCGTCGATGTTCCGCTTGACGGCGGTAAGGGCGACATCGTTGATCTCGGGGTAGGAGCACCAGAGCGGGCAGCCGCTGGCGGTGATCTTGAACTTACGAGGGAGATTGTAGAAGGCGGGATTGGCCGTGAGTGTGTGGGCGATCTCCACCGCGAGCGGTGAGGCATCGATGAGCTCGTGACCATCGATGCCGGCGAGCGGGCATCCGGTAACGTTGCGAACGACGTCGCCGCAGGCGCCCTTGGGTGAGAGGCCGATGGCGGTGAGCTGGTCAACGACCTCAACCAAGGAGTCGATGGTGAGCCAGTGGAGCTGGATGTTCTGCCGGGTGGTTATGTCGGCGAGGTTGCGGGCGTGCTTGCGGGTGATCTCACCGATGACACGGAGCTGGTGCGAGGTGAGCAGGCCATTTGGCAGCCCGATTCGCATCATAAAGAACTCGGTGGCCTTGCCTTCGCCGTTGGCACCGCCGGTGACCCCGAGGCCATCGCCCTGGGTATAGATTCCCCACCACTTGAAGTAGAGCCCCGTCCACTCCGGGAGGACCGAGTCGCGCCCGTTCCTGGCGAACTCGCGGACCTCGTCCCATGCGTCCCATGGGTTTTTCGCGAGCTTGAGGCGCTCGGACTTCTGCGCCTTGGTCTCTTTCACGGGTGCAGCAACAGGAACTTCGAGAACGTCTGCCATGGGTTTTGAGTGGATTCCTTTGAGGTGGAAAAAGAAAAGGCCCACGAGATTCGTGGGCGCGTTGGCTTTGCAGAGGAGATATCCGGTAGAGGCTATCCAAGGCAAAGACAATGGCGCGCCGAGCCGCAACAACACATGCAGCAGACTGCGGCGATTTGATACGGGCGAGCCACTGCCTTAATCCTACTTGGAGGAGCCTGTGAGGTCAACGCGGCGCTAGAGCCGGTAGGCCTTTCGGACGAGATTTACCGTCAGATCTTCGATCAGCTGAAAGGCCTCGTCCTCGTCGAGACGATGTTGGGCGACCATGCGCCCAAGGAAGGCGGAGTCGACGCGGCGGGCGACGTCGTGCCGGGAGGGTATGGAGAGAAACGCCCGGGTGTCGTCGTTGAAGCCAACTGTGTTGTAGAAGCCTGCTGTCTCGGTGGCCTGCTCGCGGAAACGCATCATTCCGTCGGGCGAATCGTTGAACCACCAAGGCGGACCGAGTCGGAGCGCGGGATAGTGACCTGCGAGGGGTGCGAGCTCGCGGGAGTAGGTGGTCTCGTCAAGCGTGAAGAGAATCAACGTGAGTCGGGGATTGTTGCCGTACTTCGACAGAAGCGGCCGCAGGGCACGCACATAGTCTGTTGCTGTAGGGATGTCGGCGCCTTTGTCGCGGCCGAACTTTTCGTAGAGACCCTGGTTGTGGTTGCGGATTGAGCCGGGATGGAGCTGCATGACGAGACCGTCTTCGATACTCATGCCGGCCATCTCTGTGAGCATCTGAGCCTGGAAGAGGGTGACATCCGCGTCTGCAAACGTGCCCGTGTAGATGCGCTCGTAGAGAGCGGAGGCTTCTGCGGGGGAGAGATCAGCGGTCTGCGCGGTGAGGTGTCCGTGGTCGGTGGCAGTGGCTCCGTTGGCTTTGAAGAAGGCTCGCCGGTTGCGGAGGGCATGGAGATAGCCCTTGTAGGTGGATATGTCTTCGCCGGTGATCTCGCCGAGCTTGTTGAGGTTGTGACGAAAGCCCGCGTACTCGGCGTCGACGACGGAGTCCGGGCGGAAGGTGGGGAGGACGCGGCCGTGCCAGCCGGACTTGCGGATGGCTTTGTGGTGCTCCAGCGTATCGAGGGGGCTGTCCGTGGTGGCGAGTACCTCCAGCCGGAAGCGATCAAAGAGAGCGCGGGGAAGGAAACCGGGTGTTTGAAGAGCGCGGGAGATGGTGTCGTACACGTCACGGCAGTTGTCTTCGGAGAGACGTTCGCGAATGCCGAAGAGTGTGTGGAGTGAATAGTCGAGCCACAGACGGGTGGGGGTGCCGCGAAAGAGATAGTAGTTGCGGGCGAAGATGCGCCAGACCTCGCCCGGATCCGCGTTGCCTGGGCCGTCGGCAGTGGGAACGCCAAGCGCCTCAAGCGGAATGCCCTGCGAGTAGAGCATGCGGAAGATGTAGTGATCGGGCTGGATGAAGAGCGCAGAAGGGTTGGGGAAGGGCTTGTTTTCAGCAAACCATGCGGGATCTGTATGTCCGTGCGGGGAGATGATGGGGCGGTCACGGATACTCTCGTACAGGCGCTGCGCGATGTGTCGGGAGGCATGGTCGGCGGGGAAGAGGCGAAGATCGTGCAGCATGGAAGACACCTGGCGGCGTGGACTTTGTTTGAAGATCGGCGGAAACAGGGTAGCAAAGATTCAGCCGACCGGCCCGCCTATCGGAGGCCGGAAAACGGAAGAGGCGTCCTGATCAGGACGCCTCTTCCCGTGATGATCGTCATGCGGAGTTACGGGATGTAGTAGCGCATACCGCCGTAGATCAGGTTGTTTGTGCCCTTGGGCGCAACCAGCGTGGTGGGGCTGCCCGTGCCGACCCAACCGGTCCGGTTCAGGTAGCTGTAGGTGAACTGGTACTGGAGACGGCCGAACTTCGGGCTGTTGATGAGGCGGTAGGTATAGCCGATCGTGCCTTCCTGGATGGCGCGCGTCGGTGACTGACAGGTGCCGGTTGTACCGGGAGCGCCGGTGACACCAGTTCCGCTGTTACCTGTAGCTGGAGCCGTTACCGCGAAGCAACCGGAGTTGTTCGCCGTGATCGGAGCGTATCCAACCTGCAGGCCTGCATTGCTGACGTAGACCTCGCGCTGGTTGTACTCCGCGCCGTAGTAGGCGTAGATGTCCAGCTTGGGCGCGGGGTGGGTCTCGAGGCTAAACAGACCGTGGTAGTTGCGGATCGGCTCAAGGGTGCCATCGGGATGCGCGGTGACATCGCCAAGCTGTGCGGAGCCGTAACGACCGGTGCCGTCGCCTGCCATGCCCTGAACGGCCAAGTCAAGGAACTTGTTCGCTGAGACGCGCGCCGTGCCGAACACGCCGCCGCCCACCTTGGTGTCCTTCTGCAGGTTGGCGGAGTAGCTGGTCGTGATGCCCGTTGTCGGGCTGACGACGAGAGGGAAGTACTCGTCGCGGAAGAAACGAGCGAGGCCGCCAATTTCGGCGTGTGCATGCTTGCTGTCGAAGGCGACCTTGGCGATCACGTCAGGAGCGACGTTGTTCGCATACTGTGCCGTGGAGTTGTACAGGCCGCCGCCCGTGCCGTTGCCGCCGAAGATGAAGTTGGCAGGGGTATTGAGGCCGGAGAACTGCGTTTGAGCCTGCTCAACAGACATGGCGACGGTAACGGCGCTTCCGAGGATGGGGTTGCCAAACTTTTGCTGGATGCGAACGCTCGGCTGCCGGGCCCAGTTGTAGCCCACCATGTACTGAGGATCGATCGTGTTCGGCAGCTTCTCGGTGCGGGCATCGGTTGACTTGCCGTTTTCCGTGACGAGGGACCACATCTGCCCGCCGGTTACGGCGAAGCCACTCTTGGTCTCGGCTTTGCCCCAGATCTGGCGTTGACGCAGGGTATAGCTGTTGGACTGGTTGTTGTTGGACGTTACGCCGGCGGAGAGGAAGTCCGCTTCGAAGTAACCGGAGAGCTTGAAGGCTCCCGCGTTGCCCTCGAAGAGGCCACCAAGGCGGCTTTGACGGCCGGAGAGGTTGAACTCGCTGATGTGACCCTCGTTCGAACCCGGATATGGCGTTGTGTTGAAGGGTGTGTTGATGCCGGAGCTGATGGAACGGGTGCGATAGACCGACTCCAAAGCAAAGAATGCGACCGGAGTAATCGTCACGCCTTTGTAGTGGATCGACGCGGGCGACTCGATCTTTTCGTTCAGGTCGCGCTTGGTGTCGCTGATGGTGGTAGCCAGCCCGGTGTTGGCCAGCTTGAGATCGCTGACGTCGCTTGAAAGCGTCTGAACGGAGCTGGAGTTGGTCTGGATAAGCGTCTGGAGACTCTGTGCCTGCGCGGTCGCGGCAGCAGCAGAGGCGTTTGCCGCCTGCGCATCCGATGAGGCGCTTGCGAGACGGGCGTCCTTATCGGCGTTCTGCTGCTTGAGAGCGTCGATCTGGGCCTGCTGATTGACCATCTCCTCGCGTAGTTCGCGCAGTTCGCGCGAGGTGGAGCTTTCTACGGGAGCCTTCTTCACGGTGGACTTGCGAGTGGTGGAGCGCTTCTTTGTCTTGGAGCGATCTGTGGTGACCACCGTCGTCTTCGTCGTGTCCGGGGAGGTCTTCCTGGTGGTGGTGGTTGTGCTCAGCTGCGCCCGGACCGACATGGTGGACATCACCAGAATCGCTGCCAGGGTCGCTTGCAGTTGCTTCGTCATGGAACCTCTCAGAGTGTGTCTGACGCAGCGCAGGCGAAGTTGTGCGTGTGCACAGGAACGACGCTTCAGCCTGCGTGGTCTTTGCTCCTATGTTCCCAGAAAAGTGTGAACGCTTGAACAATCCGGGCGATCTGTCCCTCCGGAGGCGGGGATGTGAACCTGGACGGGGTACCCCTGCGGATGCTCGCCGCTTCGCGTGGAAGAGGCTGTTTGCGTTAGGGTAAGTCAATGAATTCTTACCGTTTTGGTGTGCTCGCGTTGATAGCTTCCGGGATGTTTTCAGGGGTCGGGCGGGCTCAGGTGTTGAAGCTGATTCCCATGCCCCGAGAGGTCCGGGCGGGGGCTGCTGTTCCACTGCTGAATGGGGTTCGCGTCGTCTGCGCCGGGTGCTCGGCCGAGGACCAGTTTGCGGCGGATGATCTTGAGGCGACGCTGAAGGAGCGTGGGCTCGCAGTGAAGTCGGCGAACGGCTTCAATGTGCAGCTGGTCCGGGCAAGTGGTGGAGCGCTGCCGAAGGGGTTTGACGAGGCTATGCGGGCTGAGGGGTACACCATCTCAACCAATGCCGATGGGCTGATCGTGACGGGCGCAACGGCTGAAGGTCTGTTCTACGGTGCACAGACAGCGAAGCAGATGTTTACATCCGCAAACGGACACGTGCTTGTGCACGAGGCGACGATCAGGGACTGGCCGGCGATGCACTACCGCGGTCTAGATGACGATCTGTCGCGCGGTCCTGTTCCCACCCTCGATTTTCAGAAGAAGATGGTACGCACCATAGCGGCCTACAAGGTGAACCTGTACTCGCCTTACTTCGAGCACAGCATGCAGTATGCCGGGAATCCGCTGAGCGCGCCCCCAAACGGAAGCATGAGCGCCGCGGATGCGCGCGCGCTGGTGGAGTACGCCCGGCAGTTCCACGTCACGGTAATCCCGGAGCAGGAGGCGTTTGGACATCTGCACCACACGCTGGTCTGGGATCAGTACGCGACCCTTGCTGAAACTTCGCATGGTGCGGTGCTCGCTCCAGGACAGGCGGGCTCGCTCGATCTGATCAAGGCGTGGTTTGGGGAGCTGGCGAAGATCTATCCAGGGCCCTTCCTTCACATCGGCGCGGACGAGACGGTGGATTTAGGCGAGGGGCAGACCAAGGCGGATGTGGATGCGCGCGGCCTGGGAGCGGTGTATCTCGACTTCATGCAAAGGATCGTCGACGCGCTGACGCCGCTGCATCGGAAGCTGCTGTTCTGGGGCGATATCGCGATGAACTCCCCGGACCTGGTGAAGGCGATGCCGCAGACGTTCAAGGACGCCACAATAGCGGTAGCCTGGGAGTACAACCCGCAGCCCAGAGGATTCGACCGATACATCACGCCTTTCACGAATGCGGGATTCGAGACGTGGGTGGCCTCGGGTGTGAATAACTGGTCCCGTGTTTATCCGAACTACGGCATGGGGCTCGCAAACATTCAGGGCTTCGTTCGAGACGGCCAGCGTCTGGGCGCGACGGGAGAGCTGAACACCATCTGGAACGACGATGGGGAGGGCCTCGCCAATATGGACTGGTACGGGGTGCTCTTCGGCGCGGCGGCTGCATGGCAGAAAGGCGAAAGCTCGATTCCACAGTTCGAGCAGAGCTACGCGCAGGTCTTTCATGGAGATGCGACGGGCAAGCTGAATGAGGCTCAGATGGAGCTGATGGAGGCGCATGCGCTTCTGAAGGAGCAGGCGAAGGTGGGCGACGGGTCGGACGGGCTGTTCTGGATCGATCCGTGGTCGAAGGATGGTCTGGTGTACGCGAACAAGATCCGTCCGTATACGCGCGACGTGCGTGTACACGCGGAGCGGGCGCTGACACTGATCGCCGAGGCGAGAGCCGCGGCACCGGCGTTGCCGCCCCCCTTTACCGTCAGTGGAGGGGGATCTGTGGTCTACAACGCGGCAAACAGCTACCCGTCCAACCCGACGAGCCTGCGTGAGACGGATGCGATTGACGCGATGGAGTTAGGCGCCAGGCGGATGGATTTCATCGGAATGAAGTTTCAACTTGCGGAGGAGATGCAGCAGTCTTACCAGACGGCTTATGCGGGGCAGGGAGCAACGGACCGGAAGCAGCGGTTGGAGGTCTCACGTGAGCTGGGTGACATCAACGGGGTGAACGGGCGGATACAAGACATCAAGGACGCGTACTCCCTGATTCGAGACCTGTATGAACAGGCCTGGCTGCGATCCAACCGGCCCTACGCACTGAGGCCGGTGCTGGAGCACTACGACTATACGATCGGTATCTGGCTGAGCCGCTCCGATCGTGTACGGACCGCGCAGAGACAGTGGAGCGAGTCTCACACGTTGCCGACGGCGGCTGAGGTCGGGATCCCTGCTCCCGCCGCAGCGGGGGCTCGTTGATGAAGACACTGACTGCACGGCGGCTAATCACGGGCATTGGCGTGATCGAGTATCCGGTGCTTCGCGTCGATGACGACGGCCGGATCGCGGAGATCTCAAGCGATACCTCGATACAAAGCGACGAGACGCTGACCGCAGCGTTTCTGGATATTCACACTCACGGGGCGGCCGGACACGATCTGATGGATACGACCGCAGCGGGGTTCGCTGCTATAGGCCGCTTCTACGCAAGCAGAGGTGTGAGCAGCTATCTGGCGACTACGTTGACGGCGCCGATGGATCAGACGCTGCGATCGCTCGAATGGCTTGCAAGAGCGGTGAAGCGAGGCCCGGGTCCAGGCGAGGCGGCCGCCGTGGGGATCCATATTGAAGGTCCGTTTGTCTCGCATGCGAAGAAAGGTATGCACCCGGCGGAGTGGATTCTGCCGCCCACGGTGGAGGCGTTCGACCGCATGTGGGAGGCCTCCGAGGGAGTCATTCGGCTGATGACGATTGCGCCTGAGGTGCCCGGCGCGATTGAGGTGATTCGGCGGGCGGTTGAGCTCGGTGTTCGCGTTTCGATCGGACACTCGAATGCCCTTGCTGCGGAGGCCCGGGCAGCTGTGGCCGCCGGAGCGAAGAGTGCGACGCACACGTTCAATGCGATGCGCGCGCTCGATCATCGCGAACCGGGTGTGCTCGGCGTCGTGCTGGATGAGGCATCGCTCTTTGCGGAGCTGATCTGCGACGGCGTGCATGTTGCACCGGAGATGACCCGGCTCTGGTTGAGAGCCAAGGGCCCTGAGAGGGGCGTGCTGGTGACGGACAGTATGGCAGCGGCGGGGATGCCCGATGGCGAGTATCTGCTGGGTGGGGTCACTGTGCATGTCCGCGGAAATATCTGCACGACATCTTCTGGCGTGCTCGCTGGGTCGGTACTGACGATGGACCGCGCCGTCGCGAATGTGCAGGCGCAGACGGGTCTAGCACTGTCTTCGGCCGTTCGCATGGCCTCGGTCAATCCGGCGCGGATGCTGGGACTTGAGGGAACAGGTGAGGTGCGGGCTGGAGATGTGGCGCATCTGAATCGCTTCGATGGAGAGGGACGGCTGGTGCAGACTTACCTGCGCGGCAATGCCGTGGATGGACCGGCTGCATGACACCTCCTCTGCCACCGCGACTGAGCGGGTTTGACCTCGCTGTTGTCGCCGCTTACCTGGTCGGCATTACGGCGTTCGGGCTGCGGTTTCGAGGAGCGAAGGATAAGTCGCTGCGCGGATACTTTCTGGCGGGACGCACTATTCCCTGGTGGGCGATCGGCCTTTCCATCGTGAGCGCGGAGACCTCCACGTTGACGATCATCTCTATCCCTGGTGTGGCGTTTGCGGGAGATCTGGGGTTTCTGCAGGTGGTGTTCGGATACATGATCGGTCGAGTTGTCGTGGCATTGCTGTTTCTTCCAAAGTACTTCCAGGGAGAGATGCTGACCGCCTATCAGCTGATCGACAGACGCTTCGGGCATACGTTGCACAAGGTCACCGCGGGATTGTTTCTGCTGACGAGGGCTGCTGCTGAAGGTGTAAGGGTCTTCGCTGTCTCGATCGTCGTAGGCATCGCAATTGGAACCGGTGACGTGCTGTCGATTGCCATCATCTCGGGGCTGACGCTTCTTTATACATTTGAAGGTGGGATGGCTGCGGTCGTTTGGACCGACGTCGTTCAGATGGCGATCTACGTTGGCGGAACGGTCGTAGCGATCGCGACGCTTGGGTCACATGTTGCCGGCGGATGGGGAGCGATCCATGTGGCCGGAGTCGCGGCGGGCAAGTTTCACCTCCTTCACTTTGCCTTGAATGTGAGTGAAAGCTACACATTCTGGGCGGGTGTCCTGGGTGGAACGTTTTTGACGATGGCCTCGCATGGGACGGATCAGCTGATGGTGCAGCGCATGTTGGCTGCCCGCAACCTCCGCGAGAGCCGGATGGCGCTGCTTGGATCCGGCGTCGTGATCCTGGTGCAGTTCACGCTGTTCCTTCTCATCGGGGTGGGCTTGTTTGTCTTCTACGCGCAGCATCCTCAGGCATTCGCGAGCGGCGACCGCATCTTTCCGACGTTTATCGTGCAGCAGATGCCCAGGGGTGTCGCCGGATTGCTGGTGGCGGCGATACTGGCAGCGGCGATGTCGAACCTTAGCGCGGCATTGAACTCGCTCTCGTCCACCACTGTGGTTGACTTCTGGATGCACTGGCGACCCGGGGCTGCCGACAGGGAGCGCGGACTAGTCTCGAGGAGTTCCACGGTATTCTGGGCGGTCGTGCTATTTGGAATTGCCGTGTATTCCGTGAATGTGGGTGGAAAGGGGCACGTGGTGGAGATCGGTCTGTCGATTGCGAGTGTGGCCTATGGAGCTTTGCTGGGTGTGTTTCTGCTGGGAACCGTAAACCGGAGCGCGACGCAGGCCGGAGCAATCGTCGGCATGGTAGTGGGATTCGCCTTGAATGTGCTGCTCTGGCAGCATCCGGGACCACTTGTGATGGGTCTAGTTACGATCCCGCATGTGGCGTTTACCTGGTATGTGCTGATTGGAAGTGCGGTGACGTTTGGGGTAGGTAGCGTGGCGAGTCTCCTGGTCGGGAAGCGGTTGCCCGTCCTTGCGGCTGTTCTTTTATGTGTCGGCGTCTTCGGTGTTGCGGGATCTGCGCGAGCTCAGGCCAGGACCGACGCTGCCGCGGCCGCTGTGGCGCCCGCCGCAGACTTCAGCGGAGTAGATCGTGTGATCGAGGACGGCATTGCGGCGAAAAAGCTGCCTGGCGCCGTATTGGCTGTGGGGCACGGCGGGCATGTGGTGTATGAAAAGGCGTTTGGAAGCCGCGCAGTCGAACCGAGTGTCGAGCCGATGACGACGGACACCATCTTTGACATGGCCTCTTTGTCCAAGTGCATCGTTACCGCGACGGCGGTGATGCAGATGTACGAGCAGGGCAAAGTTGAGCTGGATGACCCGGTGGTCAAGTACCTGCCTGAATTTGGCGTGAACGGGAAGGCAGGCGTCACCCTGAGGGAGCTGCTGACGCACTTCTCGGGCCTGCCACCAGATGTGAAGCTGAGCGATGCGTGGAACGGGAAGGATGAGGGCATACGGCGGGCGATGGCATCGGGACTGGACACGCCTCCCGGCACCGCGTTCAAGTACTCGGACATCAACTTCATCACGCTCGGAGTGCTGGTGGAGCGAGTGAGCGGGGAGCGGCTCGAGGACTACGCCCAGCGGCATATCTTCAAGCCGCTCGGGATGACCGAGACGCGCTATCTGCCGCCAGCGGAGTGGATGGGCAGGATTGCGCCGACGGCACACAACGACGACAAGCCGATGGCAGATGACAAGCTCCTGCGCGGCAGGGTCCACGATCCAACGACCCGGCGCATGGGCGGAGTTGCCGGGCATGCGGGCGTGTTCTCCACCGCGCATGACGTGAGCCTCTTTGCGCAGGCGCTGCTGGACCGTTTGGCTGGACGGCCAAGTGCTTTCCCGCTGAAGCAGGGAACGCTGGAGCTGATGACCACGCCGGAACAGCCGGGTCATCAGCCGACCGATCTCGATCAGCCCGTTGCGGGAGCGGAACCGGCGTTTCCCAGCAAAGCTGGGCACCAGGTGCGGGGCTTTGGTTGGGATATTGACTCCTCCTTTTCCCGACCTCGGGGCGAGGTGTTTCCGGTCGGCAGCTTTGGGCACACGGGATTTACTGGAACGAGTCTATGGATGGATCCCGGCAGTGACACCTACGTTGTTCTGCTGGCGAATGCGATTCACCCCCGGGGTGGGGCGCCCATATCGGCCCTGCGGGGGGCTGTGGCAACGGAGGTCGGGCGAGCGCTGAAGCTCTACCAGGAGCCGTCGGGCGCGGCTCATCGGGGTCCTGTGCTGACGGGCAGCGAACGTCGTTGAGGCGGTGGCACGACCCGAACGGAGTAGCCGAACCGCGACCAACAGATACGTTCCTGAACCTCAGAGACGCTGTTCCCCTTCGACCACTGGCGCGCGCCTGATGTGTGAGGTCCTGGACGCGCATAACCCTTGACACATCAGTCCGGTCTGGGTCGCCGGACCCTTTCAGGAAGGACTTGCCTGAGCCTGGAGAACCTCCATCGCAACACCACCGTCACAATTTCATCGCTCCGTAGCACTCTGTGACGGAGAATAAAGGGGAATCGTGTTTTGAGAGGATCTCCCCGCAATGCCTCGTATCAATTTTCAGCAGCAGCTGGTTGCATTGAAGGACCGATTGTTGGCCATGGCTGCCTTGGCGCAGCAGGCGCTTGAGTTCTCGCTGGAAGCCTATCTGACTGGCGACGTGAGTCTGTGCGCACACGTCCATGAGATTGAGGCTGCGATCAACGCGGCTGAGCGGGACGTCGATGAGATGGCGTACGACCTCCTGGCGAAGGAACAGCCGATGGCAATCGATCTCCGCTTCATCCTGTCGGTCATCAAGATCAATGGCGACCTGGAGCGGATCGGGGACCAGGCCACCAACATTGCTGAACGCGCGGAGGCCATGCACGATCTTCCGCAGATCTCGCTGCCGATCGATATCCCTGATATGGGGGAGAAGGTGCGTGTGATGATCCGACGGGCGATCCAGGCGCTGTTGGAAGCGGACGCGGCGATGGCGGAAAATGTGCTCGCCATGGATGACGAGATCGATGATATGAACCGGTCCGTGCAGCAGGAGCTGATCGAGGTGATGCGCCAGCATCCCGTGGTCAGCAGTCAGGCGCTGAGTGCCATCATCATCGCGAGAAATCTGGAGCGATCAGCCGATCACGCGACCAATATCGCGGAGGACGTCATCTTCTGGGTTCGCGGATCGGATGTACGGCACCAGTTCTCGTTAGCACAGGCGGAGTAGTTACGGTGTGTACGGTGGGGAGGCGTTGGTCCAGGACCATCGCCTCCCCACCGAACCTGATCAGGAGCGGATCGTCGGAAGCAGCGACACGAGCTTTGCGTGCGCCCGGTCGGCCTCGTGCGGATCAAAGCTTGGGTTGTCAGGTACTGTCCAACCGTGGCCTGCCTTGTACATCTCGCTGTCAGAGAGTCCGCCCCAGTCTGCGAGACTCTTCTCGAGCTGTTGGATAGCCTCTGCCGGCATGCTGCCATCGTCCGTGGCGTGGCCGAAATAGAGGCTGCCCTTGATCTTTGGGATCTGGAGATGAGGGCTCGTGGGATCGTCCTTCCTGAAGAGACCACCGCCGTGGAAGGAGACGGCTGTGGCGATACGGTCCGGAAGTCCAGCCGCTGTGTAGAGAGCCAGAGTTCCAGTAAAGCAGTGTCCGATGACCGCCATAGATCCCGGTGCGGCGCCGTTCTCGTCAAGAGTCCGGACGTAGGCTGCTGCATCCGCTGCGACCGCCTCAGGTGTGAGGGGCTGCGTCAGTTCCTTGAAGCGTTGCTGCGTCATCGGATTGGAGAAGTCCCACGGAACGTCATCGAAGACTGGAGGTGGGCCGAAGCGATAGAACGGATTGGGAGAGAGCACGAGATAGCCCTCATTGGCGACGCGCTGCGACATCTGCCGGCTGGTCTCGCGGACACCTTTGATATCGGGGTAGTCGATCACCGCGGCTAAGGGCTTGTTGAAGGAGTTGTGATCGGGTGTGAAGAGGTATGCGTCGGCCTCGCCGCCATTGGGCATTGCGATGCGGATGTGCTGCTCTGGCATGAGTTTCTCCTGGCTGACGTGCTGAGTCAGCATGCTGCAATGTGCTAGCGATCTTTTGTGGATATGTCCACAATATTAGAGGCGAACGCAGGCGGTTATGATGCTGATCTATGAGCTTGTTTTTCGGAGCCGGGTCAGCAACAACGGAGATGTCTGTTGATGAGGTCAAGGCTCGCCTCTTTGAGGCACTTGGGATGCTTGGGGAGCGCAGGCGGGTTCTCGCAGTTCCACCGGATTTTACGCGGATGCACTCCAGGGCGGGTGAGCTCACGGAGATGGCGTGGGAGTTTTACGGGGCGGGCATGGTCGACGTCCTGCCTGCCCTCGGGACGCACAAGGCGATGACGGATGTCGAGATAGCGACGATGTTCGGGAAGACGCCGCGTGAGCTCTTTCGGGTGCATGACTGGCGCAACGATGTCGTTACCCTGGGCGAGGTTCCGGGAGCCTTTCTGCACGAGGTGAGTGAGGGCAAGCTCGATTACACGTGGCCCGCGCAGGTGAATAAGCTGCTTCGCCATGGTGGGCACGACCTCATCCTGTCTATCGGACAGGTAGTTCCGCACGAAGTCGTTGGCTTCGCAAATGGGTCGAAGAACATATTTGTAGGGACGGGTGGAGTGATGGGAATTCACCGGTCCCACTTCCTTGGTGCGGTCTATGGCATGGAACGCATGATGGGCCGGGCGGATACTCCGGTGCGGCGCGTGCTGAACTATGCGAGCGAACACTTCGGCACGATGCTGCCCCAGATCGTTTACGTGCAGACGGTGGTGAGCAAGAACAGGGCCGGTGAGCTTGTCATCCGCGGGATGTATGTGGGAGACGACTCGGAGTGCTTTGAACGAGCGGCCGCGCTAAGCCTCGAGTGCAACTTTCAGATGCTGGATCGCGAGATCCGGAAGGCGGTCGTCTTTCTTGATCCGCAGGAGTTCCGCAGCACCTGGCTGGGCAACAAGAGCGTGTACCGGACGCGTATGGCCATGGCTGACGGAGGGGAGCTGGTGGTGCTGGCGCCGGGTGTGCATGAGTTTGGCGAAGACCCGACCATCGACCGGCTGATTCGGCGGCATGGCTACTTCAACACGCCGAGTACCCTTGACGCCGTAAAGCACGATCCTCAGCTTGCCGCGAATCTGAGCGCGGCGGCCCATCTGATTCACGGATCGAGCGAAGGGCGCTTCCGGATCCGGTACTTCCCGGGGCACCTGACGCGAGCTGAGATCGAGGGTGTCGGGTATGAATACGGGGACCTCGCGGAGGCAATGGCGAGGTACCGGCCGGAGACGTTGAGCGATGGTTGGAATGTTGTCGATGGTGAGGAGATCTTCTACATCTCGAATCCCGGGCTAGGCCTGTGGTCCTACAAAGGCCGGTTTCAGAGCTGATCCGGGCATGCCGCTTCCGGGATTTGCGGAAGGGCCGCTCGATCAGTATGCTGGGACGGCTGAAGTGGTTAGACCAATCAGAACGTAAACGACGAGGTGTGGCAGAACGATGACCGACGGATTGAAGCTTCCCAGGTTTTCAGTGGGTGTGGGCGACCGTTTCGCTCACCAGGCGAAGGCGCAGCTGGCAGCATGCCTCAAAGCCGGTGAGGCGGGCGTCGAGGTGGTGCCGGTATGGAACAAGTCCAACCGGGAGCACATGATCATCGGATCCGAGCCGGGCGCGACCAGGTCGGCAGCCGACGCTGCCGTCAAAGAGTTGGGATGGAACAAGCCGTACTTCCTGGACGCGGATCACATCAACCTGAAGACGGTGGACCGCTTCGTCGGGCCGTGCGATTTCTTTACGCTTGATGTCGCAGACATGATCGGCAAGCCTGCCGGCCAGGCTGCCGTACAGGCCTTTGTTGGCCGTCATCCAGAGCTTGTGGGTGAGGTGAGGATTCCCTCGATCGAGGAGCCCTTCAAAACAGACAGGGCGTTTGTGGAGGGTGTCGCGAACAAGTTTCTGGCCGCCGTCCAGGACGCGGGCAGGATCTATCGGCACCTCGTTGAAGCAAAGGGTGAGGGCAGATTCGTGCCTGAGATCTCGATGGACGAGACCGATTCGCCGCAGACACCGGTAGAGCTGCTGATCATCCTTGCAGCTGTCGCGGATGAAAAGATCCCCATCCAGACCATCGCGCCCAAGTTCACCGGACGCTTCAACAAGGGCGTGGATTATGTGGGCGACATCCCGCAGTTTACGAAGGAGTTCAACGAGGATCTGGCTGCTATCGCATTTGCAGTCAAGACCTACGGCCTGCCGGCGAACCTGAAGCTAAGCGTTCATTCGGGATCGGACAAGTTTTCGATCTACCCGGTGATCCACGAGGCGGTGAACAGGTTCGGTGCTGGAGTTCATCTGAAGACAGCGGGAACGACCTGGCTTGAAGAGCTTATCGGATTGGCGGAGGCGGATGGTGGTGGTCTCGAGATTGCGCGGGAGGTCTACCGTGAGGCGTACGCACACGCGGACGAACTGATGGGCCCATACGCTGCGGTCATCGATATCGATCGCACGCAGCTGCCAGCACCGGAGACGGTGGATGCATGGAGCAGTAGACAGTACACCTCTGCCCTTCGCCATGACCAGAGCAACGCCGACTATAACCCGAGCTTCCGGCAGCTGCTGCACGTGGGGTTCAAGGTTGCGGCGAAGATGGGCCATCGATATCTAAAGGCACTTGAAGCGAACGAGGAGGTGGTTGCGAAGAACGTGACCGCGAACCTCTTCGATCGGCACATACGACCGGTGTTTCTGGGCCGGTAGATGGACCGGCGCAGCAGGTGGATTGCACCTAGCGGGCATAGGTCCTCCCGTAAGGTAGAGGTGAGGTGGAGATGATCGTCGTTCTGATGGGCGTGAGTGGATCCGGAAAGACTACGATCGGGACTCTGCTTGCGAAACGCTGGGGCGTAGCTTTTGCCGATGCGGATGACTTCCATCCTGCAGCGAACAAGGAAAAGATGAAGGCCGGGCACGCGCTGACCGATGAGGATCGCAAGCCGTGGCTGGAGGAGTTGAACCGGATCATGCGGGGTTGGTACAGCGCTGGGGTGGGCGGTGTGCTGGCCTGCTCCGCTTTGAAGGAGATCTACCGGCAGATGCTGAATGACGGCATGCCGCAGGGAACTATTCGGTACGTCCTTCTGGACGGACCAAAGGAGCTCATTGCAGAGCGGCTACTGGAGAGGAAGCACGAGTTCATGAATCCGAAGCTACTTGAAAGCCAGTTGGCGACCCTGGAGATGCCGAAGGGAGACTCGGTGGAGGTGGTGAATGACCGAACGCCGAACGAGGTTGTTGACGAGATTCTTGGGCTTGTTCAGGTCCATGGGCGGACGGGTCTGGGCGCCACGAGTTAGAGTACGACCTGGTAACGGAACTTAGAGAGAAGGAAGGGATTGATGGGACATCCGTTGTTCGATTTGAGCGGCAAGGTTGCAGTGGTTGTGGGGGGAACGAGTGGGATCGGGCTTGCGATGGCTATCGGCCTTGCGGAGGCGGGAGCGGACGTTGTGGCTAGCTCGCGGCGCTCTGAGCAGGTAGACGAAGCGGCAAAGCAGATTGAGGCGAAGGGGCGGCGGGCGTTGCGACTGACCAGCGATGTGGCCGATCGCGCAACGCTGGACGCGCTGCTCGCAGGCACCCTGAAGGAGTTCGGCAAGGTCGACGTCCTGATCAACTGCGCAGGCAAGATCAAGCGCGCACCGACTGTGGACTTCCCGGAGGATGTCTGGAACGACATCATGGACACGAACGTGACCGGAACGCTGCGGGCCTGTCAGATCTTCGGGCGACACATGCTCGAGCGCGGCTCGGGACGCATTATCAACATCGCTTCGTTGAACACCTTTGTATCTCTCAAGGAGGTAACTGCTTACGCCGCCAGCAAGGCCGCTGTGGGGGCGCTGACAAAATCTTTGGCCGTGGAGTGGAGCTCCCGGGGTGTCACGGTGAATGCAATTGCGCCTGGGGTGTTTCGAACGGCGTTGAACGCAGATCTGTTGGACAAGAGCGAGCGCGGGAAGGAGTTGCGGATGCGTACGCCGATGGGGCGATTTGGAAAGACCGAAGAGCTGGTGGGCTCAGCGATCTTTCTGGCGAGCGAAGCTTCTGCTTTTGTAACGGGAGAGATCCTGGTCGTGGACGGCGGTTTCCTAGCCAGCGGCGTGAACCAATAGGCTTGCAGTGGAAAGGGAAGAGCCGGTCATCGTTGATGACCGGCTCGGTAGTTTAGGGCAAGGATGTTCTAGCCGAGCCACTTGGGGTTGCTGGCTGTGCTATCGAACTGCTGGCTGGTCTTGAACGGCTCGAACTTGCCGCTCAGGGCAGCTTCGCGGGTCCGGTTCAGCAGGCTCGCGATATCGGCCTGAGACATCGGCTTGAAGGTACGGGCGGCTTCAATGGCCTGATCCAGGATCTCGGGCTTATCGATTCCGGTGATCACGACAGAGACCGGTTGCGACAGGCCATAGTGCAGCGCCTCCATGGGCTTTACGGTGTTGCTTTGAAGGATGAAGTCGTCACCGAAGGTCTTCATCGCCAGGACGCCGGTGCCGGCCTTTTGCGCCACCGGGATGACCTCGTGCGTGAATGAGCGGAAGTGGGCGTCCATCACATTGACGGGCATCTGAACCGTGTCGAAGTGGAAGTTGTGCTTTGCAGCTGTTTCGAACATGCGGAGGTGG
Source organism: uncultured Acidobacteriaceae bacterium (assembly GCA_963719405.1). GTDB lineage: Bacteria > Acidobacteriota > Terriglobia > Terriglobales > Acidobacteriaceae > Edaphobacter. Next base: position 634,679 of record OY970381.1, on the reverse strand, counting down.
ACGGCGGGATCTTTATGTCCGGTGAAGCCGATGTAGCGAATCTTCCCGGCCTGTCGTGCCTCCATCGCGGCGTGAATGGCACCGTCGTCGTTGAAGATCCGGTCAGGATCTTCCATGCGGATGACCTCGTGGAACTGGACGAGATCGACGTGGTCGACGCCCATACGGCCCATGGATTCCTCAAGCTGCTTCTTATAGGACTTTGCGGTCCGGCCGTCGATCTTGGTCATCAGGAAGACATTCTGCCGGTGGTTGCCCTCTTTAATCGCGCGACCGAGCCGAACTTCACTGATGCCGTCGTTGTAATCCCAGGAGTTGTCGAAGAAGGTGATACCTCGTTCAATCGCCTGGTGCACGAGGCGGATCATGTCCTCGGCGGACTTCGTCTGATCTTTCGCGAGATGGTATCCCCCCATGCCAATCGCCGACACCTTCTCTCCGGTCGTTCCGAGATCGCGATAGATCATGTCCGGGGATTGCGGGCGGGTGACAGGCGTCGATCGTGGAACGGATTGGGCGGTGGCGCTGGCCGCCGAAGCTGCGGCTGCGAGGCCCGCGGCGGCTGCGGATTTGAGGAAGTCACGGCGTTCCATCAGGGCTCCTGGGCGAAGAAAATCTGCCTCATGTTGTTGGATGCTCGATCTGACCCTTGTGTGCAGCGCGCGCGATCAGCGTGGCGGTGTAAGCCGCGCCGAAGCCGTTATCAATGTTCACCACAGTCACATTTGGGGAACAGGAGTTAAGCATGCCCAGCAAGGCCGCAGCTCCGGAGAACGAGGCACCATAACCGACGGAGGTAGGCACGGCGATGACTGGGGCGGCAACCAGGCCGCCGACCACGGAGGGGAGCGCGCCCTCCATGCCGGCACAGACGATTACCACGTCAGCCTCCGCAAGCTGTGAACGTACCGCGAGCAGGCGATGCACACCGGCGACGCCTACGTCGTAGAGCCGTGTGACGCGGGTATTGAAGAGCTCGGCGGTAACCACAGCTTCCTCTGCGATCGGCAGATCGCTGGTGCCGGCGCAGAGCACCGCAATGTGGCCGCGGGTGTCGGTCGATGTGCTCTGCCGAAGCGTCAAGGCCCGGGCCTGGCGGTGATAAACGGCAGAGGGGGTGAGTGCGAGCACCGCCTCTGCTGCCGCCGGGTCGGCCCGTGTGGCGAGAACGTCCGAGCCTGCGGCGGCCATCCGGGCGAAGATTTCAGCGGTCTGCGCGGCGGTCTTGCCGCCGGCGAAGATGACCTCCGGCAGTCCTGTCCGGAGGATTCGGTGGTGATCGATGCGGACTCCGGAGTGGTTGGCGCCCTCCTCCGCAACCTCCTCAAAAGGCAGATTAGCGAGACGGCTGGACGCCTGCTCCGGCGTGACGGTGCCGCGTTGGACGCTGGCAAGGAGATCGAGAAGAGTCTGCTGGTTCATGCGGAGACGTCTTTGGCGCGTTCTGCGCTGCCAGGCGTTGGCTCCATCGTGACGTAGGCTGCTATCGCAGCCTGCATGACCACCTTCACAGGCACACCGTGGATGCCTGCTGCGGTGCGGCAATCCTCGAACTCGGGAGCGGCGTTCACAGTTTCATTCTCAAAGGAGCCGATCTTGATGCGGATGTCGCCGAACGAGGTCTTCACCGTGGCGTGGTGACGCGCCAGGCAGATACGCCGCTGCTGATGGACGCGAATCCCGAGGGTAGAGGTTTCGCGAAGGAGGAGGCGCTCAAGGGCAGGGCTGTGGTCCTGATCCGTAAGGATCGTGATCAACGTCCCGGGGCGACCCTTCTTCATGCCGACGGATGTGGTCATCACGTCGAAGGCACCGAGGTGCATAGCCTGCTCAGTAACATACGCGAGTATCTGGGGGCTGAGATCGTCGAGTGCAGTTTCAAGGACCGTGACCACGTCCGTATGCGGTGCGCGGCCATGTGTGCCTTCACCAAACGAGACGGGATACCCGTGAGACGGATGATGTCCGGCCAGATGTTCGATCCGCTCCGGCGAGGGCTGCGATGAGGCGTTTGCCGCTCGGGGTGGGAACGGAGTGGCTGACAGAGCTTCAGTTTCGCCGATGGACATCCGGAGAACGTTGGGGAAGTCCTTGGGATTGCGGGTTCCCGCGCCGTACCCGATTCGGCTGACCCGCATTGCAGGCTGGCCGCCAAAGGTGGGCGCAAGCGCGCGTATCAGGGCCGCTCCGGTCGGCGTGACGAGTTCCTTTTGAAGGTGTGCGGAGTACGTGGGCAGACCGCGAAGAAGATCGGCGGTCGCGGGCGCGGGAACCGGGAAGTTGCCATGTGCGCAATGGACCATTCCGCCACCCACATTCAGCGGGGACGACTGCCATTGGATCGGTTGGCCGGTCTCGGCGACGGATTGCATATTGAGGGCGTGAATGCCGGCACTGGCGGCGACGATGTCCGCAATTGCGTCGACCGCGCCGACCTCATGGAAGTGGATCTGGTCGACGGGGACGTTGTGAATGCGCGCCTCCGAGACACCCAGAAGCTCAAAGGTCTGTACCGCAAAGTTCTTGACCGGCTCTGCGAGCGTGGACGAGCGGATCAGGTCGCGAATGACCGTGAGAGATCGTCCATGGGAGTGCCCGTGGGTAGGAGCGTTGTCTCCGGGTCCATGCGTGTGGGGCTCAGGATCGTGTGTGTGCGCGTGTCCGGTCTTGTGAAGGTGCTGCGTTCCGGGGTGATGATGATGCTCGTGAGTGTGCTGCTCCTGGACGGCGTGTGAGTGGGAGGACGCATTTGCCTCTCCGCCGGAGGCCAGAGTGTGGGTGTGCTCGTGCCTATCCGTACCGGCCTCGGCTGGCTGTCCGTTCTCAAGCACGTCGACCTTGGTCGAAGAGATGCCGGAGCGATCAACCGTATGGACGCGGAGGGTTGCCCCGATATTCAGAGTCCTCACTGCTTCGTGTAGCACCTGAGGTGGAAGGCCGGCATCAACGAGGGCTCCGAGGAACATGTCGCCGGAGATGCCCGCGAAGCAATCGAGGTAGACGATTCGCATGGTGGATATTCTTTCATGTGCAGATGGAGAACGGCGGGAGGGAAAAAAGCGAAGCTTTTTGCGACGGCCGCTCTACCGAGCTGAGGTGATGGCAGATGCGGGGAGCACGGCGTTCATGGAACCGGAGCGATAGCCGGAGGTATCGAGAGTGACATAGAGGAAGCCCAGTGTCTTCAGATGGGCAGTGATGGAATCGAGCGCGGAAAGATCGAGGGCGCGCGGAAGATCTTCTCTTGCGATCTCGATGCGGGCCAGGTCGCCATGGTGGCGCACTCGTACCTGCGGGAAGCCGAGTTGGTGAAGAGCCTCTTCCGCCTGCTCTACCTGGGAGAGGCGCTCCCGCGTGACCGGAAGACCATAGGCGATGCGGGATGAAAGGCAGGCGCTCGCGGGCTTGTCGGCAAGCTGGAGGCCCGCCTGCCGGGCAAGGCTGCGAATTTCGGACTTGGTGAGCTCAGCGGTTACGAGTGGAGCGAGCGCACCGTGCTCCTGGGCGGCCTGTTGACCGGGGCGGAAGTCGCCGCGATCGTCGAGGTTCATGCCATAGGCGATATGGCGGAAGCCGAGGCGCTGGCGGGCATCCTCCATCCGGGTGAAGAGCTCATCCTTGCAGTGAAAGCAGCGCTGCGAGTCGTTGCGCTGGTAGTCCGGATTGGCAAGCTCTTCGGTCAGAAGAATCTCGGTGGGGATGCCATGGCCCGCTGTGAAGGCCAGAGCGGCGGCAAGCTCTGCGCGCGGGAGAGAAGCGGAGTCAGCGATCACGGCCAGCATGCCGGGGCCGCTATTTTGCCGGCCGAGGATCTGATGCGCCACGAAGGCCAGATAAGCGGAGTCCGTTCCGCCGGAGTAGGCGACGAGGACGCTTCCGAGTTCGCGGAGAGTTTGCTCGAGCAGAGCGGATTTTGCTGAAAGATCCATTGGCTTGATTGTAGTGCTCGTGCGAACCAGTGCCGGTCGTCGCTTAGGATTTGGATGCGCAGGAGCGGGTTAGCGGAGGTGGAGGACCTCTTGCCAGATCTCGTCGTCAACGGTGACGCCGAGGCGGAGATTTTCCTGTCGCAGCCGGTAGGTCTCCTCGCCCGGGTAACGGGGAGGCTTTGCCGGGTCGCTTCGTGGAGCCGACTGCAGTGCTTCGATGAGGCTATCCGCAACGCGATCTGTCTCGCTGGCCGGCCCCAGACGCGTGGGCTCTATCGCCAGAAAGAATTGGGAGAGGCCGATCTCCTTGAGCGGATGGGGTGAGATCTCGTGGGTGGCGCTGCCGCCCGAGAGCGCTGCCGCGAAGAGATCCAGGACGAGCGCCAGACCGGAGCCCTTCCAGAACCCGATGGGGAGTGCGCGAAAGGTCTGCTCGATTGCAGCAGGGTCGGTGGTGAGATTGCCTTCTGCGTCATAGCCGCCGGCCACAGGCAGGCGTTCCCCGCGTTTTCGGTAGCTGGAGAGCTGGCCGTAAGAGAACTGGCTCATGGCCGTGTCGAGGACGACGTGTGCCGCGCCGGAATAGCCTCCCTCGGGGTTGGATCGCGGTATGGCGAGGATCAGGGGATTGTTGCCCAGGGTGGCGGCAATCGTTCCCCACGCGGGGAGGTTGCGGCCCGTGTTGGTCCAGCAGATGGCGAACAGGCCCTCGTCTGCCGCCTGCCAGCCGTATGTGCCACCGCGCATCCAGTGGTTCGTATGGGCAAGGGCCACGGCGCCGATGCCGTGTTCGCGGGCAAGAGCGATCGTGCGGCCCATGGAATCCTGTGCGTTGAGGTTGCCGACACCCATGTGCCCCTCCCACCGCTCGATCGCTCCGGCGGAGGTGACGAGCTCCGGTGTGGCATGGACGTCGATGTCCCCATTGCGGACCATGGCGGCGAAGCGGGGGAAGCGGTTGAGGCCGTGAGACTGGACGCCATCGCGGGAGCTCTCGGCGAAGATGCGGGCGCAACGTGCGGCGCGTTCGTCAGAGAAGCCGAGAACGATGCAGGCCTGGGTCAGGGTGTGGACGAGATCGGAGAATGGGATGCGTGCCATGGGCAAAGGTCCTTCAGGGAAGCGGTGGTGGTGTCAGCGGCCCATCCAGCCGCCATCGACGGTCAGCACGGTTCCAGTGACGTAGTTGCTGGCTGGCGAGGCGAGAAAGAGAGCGGCCCCGGCCAGGTCTTCTGGTTGACCCCATCGCGCGGCGGGAATTCGTTCGAGGATCTGGCGGTTGCGGGTCTCATCGGCCTGAAGAGCCTCGGTGTTCGAGGTCGCGAAGTAGCCGGGAGCGATTGCGTTGACTTGAATACCCTTTGACGCCCACTCGTTCGCGAGCGCCTTTGTGAGCTGGGCAACGCCGCCTTTCGAAGCAGCATACGCGGGAACACGGATGCCGCCCTGAAAGCTGAGGAGCGAGGCGATGTTGATGATCTTTCCGTTTGAAGTGGCGCCATCGCGGCCGGGCATGCTGCGGGCCATCATGTCGCGGGCAGCGAGTTGCGAGAGCTGAAAGACGCTGGTGAGGTTGACCTGAAGGACGCTTTGCCAGTCGGAGAGCAGCGTCTCTTCCGCGGCGTTGCGATGGATCGTTCCGGCGTTGTTGACGAGGATGTCCACGCGGCCAAGCTGCCTCCGGACCTCGGTGAAGAGATGTTCGGCGCCTTCAGTGCTGGAAAGGTCCGCTTGAAACGCGCTGGCGTGATGTCCTGCGGAACGGATTAATTCTGCGGTGGCTGTCGCTGGTCGGCGGTTTCCGTGAACGGCGAGCGTGGCTCCAGCTTCCGCAAGCGCGGCAGCCATAGCGGCGCCAAGACCGCTCGCGGCTCCGGTCACGAGCGCCACCTTCCCGTCCAGGCGGAAGAGGTCAAGGATCTTTGGATTCGGCATGCAAGCTCAATGTACTGTGCCGTGGGGAGGGGAGCAACACGAGGCAAGTCCGTTGGGACTGGCAATCGAGCGTGCAGGTCCGTAATCCTGAGCGTACGCAGCGGAAGGTCCGTTGTCGAAGACTCAATCGTGCAGGTTGCACACCCGGCTCAAGCTCGCATCCTCGACACGCCCTCGTATTGACGGCGCTCCGATGGCTTCGTATGGTTGGGAAATCGTTTCCGGGGAGGTTGAGAGATGAGTCGGTGCGTCGCCGCAGTTGCTGGAGCGTGGTTTGTGTTGTTGGGGACAGCTGCATCCTGCTCGCAGGCCGTGGCTCAATCACCGATCGACCGAAGATCGGCAGAACAGATCGCGACCCAGGCGAAGTCAATGTTGGCTGAGGCGCAGAAGAGTCCCGGTGGAATCTCGACTGTCACCCTGGAGAAGTATCCGGGCCACTTCACGATGCTGACCGTGCGGACCAGGAGCGGAGGCGCAGAGATGCACGCAAACTGGAGCGACATCTTTGTGGTCCTCGATGGCGACGCGACGGAGATGACCGGTGGGACCATCGTCGACCGCAAGGACGGTTCCGACGGGGAGACGCGTGGCACAAAGGTGGATGGAGGAACGCCCACGCCGATGCACAAGGGTGACGTGATCCACATCCTGCCCAACGTTCCGCATCAGATACTGCTGGCTCCCGGCAAAACATTTACGTACTTCGTCGTCAAGGTAGAGACGCCAAAGCAGTAGGGTCGGACGACGATCTGGAGGGATGTATGAGGCTGTATCAGATGGCGGACGCGGTGCGGTATGGCCTGATGGATACCGAGGAACTGCGAGAGACCTTCTTGCTGGAGGGCATGTTTGAGGCGGGCGAGATCGAGTTCGCGTACGTGGACCTGGATCGAGCCGTGATCGGGTCTGCGGTGCCGACGACCGACGCTCTCAGGCTGGAGACAGAGCCGGAGCTGCGATCGGAGTACTTCTTGGAGAGGCGCGAGATGGGCGTGCTGAACGTCGGTGGCAGGGGTTTGGTGACCGTCGATGGAACGAGCTTCCCCATGGAGAAGTTTGACTGCCTCTATGTGGGGCGCGGGTCCAGAGCCGTCCGGTTCGAAAGCGTCGATGCAGCCGCTCCGGCGAACTTCTATCTGTTGAGCTATCCGGCCCACGCGGAGTACCCGACGGCCTTGGTGAGGTTCGCCGGTCTCGAGGGATTGAAGCTGGGCACTGTTGAGACGTGCAACAAGCGAACCATCTATAAGGCGATTTACAAGGAAGGGATCAAGAGCTGCCAGCTGGTGATGGGGTTCACCCTGCTCGATCCTGGGAGCAACTGGAACACGATGCCGCCGCACACGCATATGCGCCGGAGCGAGGTGTACTTTTACTTCGATGTTGATCCCGCCCACCGCGTGCTGCATCTGATGGGGCCGCCTGAGGCGACAAGTCATCTTGTGGTTGCAGACAAGGAGATCGTTGTGAGTCCAGGGTGGTCGATCCACGCTGGCGTGGGGACCAGGAACTATGCGTTCTGCTGGGGAATGGGCGGAGAGAACCAGGCTTATGACGATATGGACCCGGTGACCATAGCGGAGTTGCGTTGACGGCAAGCGGCCAGGCGGGACTTCAGATTCGGCGCGCCGAGGAGTGTCGCTGGGATCTGGTGGCGTTAGGGGAGGTGATGCTGCGCTTCGATCCCGGCGAGGAGCGCATCTCGCACGCCCGGACATTTCGCGTTTGGGAGGGTGGAGGCGAGTACAACGTTGCCCGTGGAATGCGGCGCTGCTTCGGTCTGCGATCGAGCGTAGTGACCGCGCTGGTGGACAACCCGGTCGGGCGGCTGGTGGAGGATCTGATGCTGCAGGGCGGCGTCGATCTTTCGCATGTGCTTTGGAAGCCGTTCGACGGGATCGGACTCGAAGCCCGAAACGGCATTTACTTTCTGGAGCGCGGGTTTGGCGTACGCGGTGCGATGGGCATGATGGATCGTGGTGCGACGGCGATCTCACAGATGAGACCCGGAGACGTGGATTGGGATAGCGTCTTTGCCCAGGGTATGCGCTGGTTCCATACGGGCGGTGTGATGGCGGCGCTTTCGGAGAGCTCAACCGAAGTGGTGCGGGAGGCGATGTCTGCGGCCCGGCGGCATGGGACGATAGTGAGCTTCGATTGCAACTACCGGCCTTCGCTTTGGAAGAGACGCGGCGGGCGTGCCGGTGCTGTCTCCGTGAATCGGTCGCTGATGCCATTGGTGGACGTGCTGTTCGGGCATGATGGCGATGTTTCGGAGACAACTGGCGAATCGGCTCACGCCCCGGTGTGGCACGATGCCGCGAGCTATGGTCCGATGGCCGAGCGGATCGTGGGCGAGTTTCCGAGTCTTCAGGTGGTTGCAAGCACGGTGCGGCGACCGCATACAGCGAATCGAAATGGGTGGGGCGCCTTTGCCTATGCGGAGGGTGCGGTGATCGAGGGTATGCGGTTCGACGGTTTGGAGATCCTCGACCGGGTAGGTGGTGGCGACTCGTTCGCGAGTGGCCTGATCTACGGCCTGCTCACCGGACGGGGCATCGCTTGGGCGGTGGACTGCGGCGTGGCGCACGGAGCTCTGGCGATGACCACTGCGGGGGACGGATCCATGGCCACGCTGAACGAGGTCGAGCGCCTGGTGACTGGCGGCAGCGCGGGTGTGCAGCGGTAAGCTCCACAGAGAGAAGGGAAGGCTAATGCAGAAGCAGGAGACGTTGCAGGCATTGCGGGAGATCGGGCTCGTCCCCGTGTTGCGGGCGGAGAGCGTGGAGCAGGCGATGGCGCTCGCTGAGGCGATCGCCGCCGGTGGTGTCACGGTGCTGGAGGTGACTATGACCGTGCCGGGCGCAATGGAGGTGATGCGAAGGCTGGCGAGGGATCGACCGGAGATCCTCGTCGGGGCGGGAACCGTGCTCGATCCGGAGACCGCGCGGATGTGCATCCTCGAGGGCGCGCGATTCGTGGTCAGTCCGGCGCTCAACGTGCGGACGATCGAGATGTGTCACAGGTATTCCATACCCGTATTGCCGGGAGCGCTGACACCAACAGAGATCGTGACCGCGTGGCAGGCTGGTGCCGACGTGGTTAAGGTATTTCCGGCGAGCGCGATGGGTGGAGCAAAGTACATCAGGACGCTGAAGGCGCCGCTGCCGCAGATCGAGATGATACCGACGGGTGGAGTTTCGTTGGGGACAGCGCTCGAGTTTCTTGAGGCGGGTGCGTTCGGGCTGGGCGTGGGAGCGGATCTGGTGAACGTCAAGGCGTTGTCCGAGGGGCGGCACGCTTCCATCACTGAGAATGCAAGCAAGTATCTGGCAATCGTGCGTGGTCATCGCGAGCGATGCAGCGCGGCAGTGTTGCCCGACGCTTAGCTCTTCAGAGGCTCGGGCGCCGCGGCACCCGAGCCGCTCAAGGCTGCGAGCGTGTCACCCAGAGAATCGGTTGGCGAAGAGGAAAGGTGCGGAGGATCTCTGGCTCCTTTGGGTCCGGCTTCAGAGAGCGCCAGAGCGTTGCATACTCCGGCCGCTGGTAGGCGCGAGCGGCGAAGAGCAGGGCGGGGCGGCGGCAGGGCAGATCGTTGAACAGGTGTGCGTCGGCGCGGTAGGGCCAGGTGCCGCGGTTCTCGATGTATGGTGCGTGCCTCGCGATTGCCACACGGAGACCCGGGCCATCCTGTAGCTGGTACTCCCACAGGTTTTCGAATCGCGTCGAGAGCAGTTCGCACGCAGCTGCGAGCAGGTCCAGATTGAAGAGCGAGTTGCGGTACGGGTTAGGCGTGCTGAGCTCGTGCGGAAACGTACCATCCCCGACAATCTGCGCACGCAGAACAGTCGTCTTGAAGAGATGGCGGAGTTCTCCGAGGGTAGCATCGTCGCCGAGGAGGCGGGCGTAGGCCGCGCATTGAAAGAGCCATGAGCTGCCGACGTGATCTTTGCGGTCGCGCCCCAGCCCTGCCAGCCGCGCGGTGGTGAGCCACTTCAAGAAGCTCGCGAACCATGCACGGATCGCGGAGATCTCCTCCGCGGACAAAACATCCGCCCGAATGAGGAATGGGATCGCCTCGGCCACCTCTGCAAGGCCAGATGTCTCCAGGATGCCGTCGGGGTGACCTCCGGTGTTTGCGGTGCTCGCGGCAAACTCCAAAGAGGGCTCCATGCGAGTCGAAGGTGCGACGAACCATGCGCGCAGATGCTCGGCGGCACGCTGTGCGTAGGGACGGGCGCGGTCGGTGTTTGACGCGCGTGTGATGAGGGCTGCGGAGGTAAGGGCAGGAACCGCCAGCGTGAACTGCATCATTGCGTCGCGATGCGCGGTGAAGGGCGTAGCGGCCTCGCCTGGGACGGAAGTGCCGTCGTCCAGGCTCGAGACGAACACGTTGGAGGAAGCAGGTGGTTGCGGCGGCGGATGAGCCGCAATCGTTTCGATGCTGGCGGTAATAAAGCGATCGGCAGCTGCAATGATTCGGTCGTGGTCGATGGTAGCGACGTCGGGTCGCGAGGTCGGCTGCGCTGGGTGGAGCTCCTGCGCGCCCAGGAGGTGCGAAGCGATTGCCGCCATAGTGGCAGAGCAGAACGTGCGGCGAGAAGAGGACATGGGTGTAGAGCTCGGGTGAAGAGTAGCACGGCAGGGGCCTGGTCCAGCCACGCCCCGGGAGCTGGCGTTGCGCCCAATGGAGATCCAGACCCAGCTTGCGACGATACGATGGAGACGTGCGCTACCTCGCATCTCTGTCCGGTCTTCTGTTCACCTTGTCGAGTGGTCTGGCCTTAGCCGCTGCGAGTCGGCTGCACGTGTGTGTGCGCGACACCGGCGGCAGAGCGATCGTCGGGGCGACGCTGCGATTTGCGGACAGGTCGATCGGGACCTTGACTACCGGCGTCGACGGATGCGCGACAGCCTTGCTGAACTCCGGCAACCGAACCGATCTGACGGCGACCGGCCAAGGCTTCGCGCCAACGACCGCGGAGGCCACGCCCGGAGCTGATTTGACTGTTGTGCTGCAACCCGCACGTGTTGCGGAGCAGGTGGAGGTGACAGCCGCGCGAACACCCCTGGCCCTCGATGCGAGTGCGAGCAGCGTGCGCACCATGAGCAACCGGGAGCTGACGGAGGCTCCCGGGTTTGCACTGGATGATCGTCTCAGGCAAGTGGCGGGCTTCCAGTTATTTCGGCGGACGGGATCGTGGGTCGCGAACCCCACGACCGAGGGCACGTCGCTGCGGGGGCTGGGGTCCACGGCGCCGAGCAGGACGCTGGTGCTGAGCGACCAGGTTCCGCTGAACGACGCGTTTGGCGGTTGGATTCACTGGGACGAGATCCCGCAGCTGGCGGTCAGGTCGGTGGAACTGGTGCGAGGCGGTGCATCGGATCTCTATGGGTCCAGTGCGATCGGTGGAGTGATCGACGTGATGCCCGTGGTTCCCCAGGTCAGAGCTGTGGCGCTCAACCTCGCCGGCGGCGGGGAGGACACGATCTCTCTGGATGGCCTCGGTGCGGAAGCTGTTGGTCGATGGGCCGGTCTCGCGGCCGTCAGCGTGTTCGACACGAAGGGTTACATATTGACGGCACCGCGGTTTCGGGGCGCCGTGGATACGCCCTCCAACGTGCACGCCGAGAGCGGCAGGGTGGAGATTCGTCGCGGTGTGGGGAGTGATGGGTCGGCGTTTCTTCGAGGAAATCTGCTGAACGAGGCACGTGGGAACGGGACTCCGGTGCAGACCAATGGGACAAGGATCTGGAGATATCAGGCAGGGTCGGACTGGACCGCAAGCCAGGTTGGACGGTTCTTCGTGCGTGCGTATGGTGAAGACGAAGGATACCGGCAGAGCTTCTCGAGCATCACTCCGAACCGCTCCGGCGAACAGTTAACGCGACTGCAGAAGACTCCATCGCAGCAGCTTGGGCTGGCGGCGCAGTGGGCCCGTTCGTTGAGGGCCTTCACCCTGGTTGCCGGCGCGGATGCGCTGGACACGAGGGGGACGGACGCGGAGACGCCGGTGGTGCGGGGAGCGGCGCAGACCACGGCATCGGTTAGTGCGAGGCAACGGGACCTGGGCGGCTACGCCGAGGTCCTTTGGCAGCCGCAGTCTCAGCAAATCGGTCTCGCGAGTGGGTGGTCGGCAGCGCTCTCAGGACGCGTCGACCGATTTCGCAGCTTCGATGCGCGCCTGGCAGGGAGTTCTTCCGGTCCGCTGCCCGAGATCGACGAGACGGTAGCGAGCCCGCGACTCGGCCTCGTGAAGCAGATCGGGGGAGGCGTGTCGCTGACGGGATCTGTGTTTCGGGCATTTCGCGGACCGACACTGTACGAACTTTACCGGACCGGCCAGGTCGGGCAGCAGACCACGCTCGCCAATGCGAGCCTACGGTCGGAGAGGGCAACCGGCTTCGAACTCGGTGGGTTGACGAGCGTTGGGAAGCTGGGATCGGTTCGAGGGAGCTACTTCTGGACGCAGGTGAACAGGCCCGTGGCCTCGGTCGTGCTGAGCTCTACGGCGACGACGACCCTTCTGGAGCGGCGAAATCTTGGCCAGCTCGAGAGCCGTGGTGTGGACGCGGAATGGGATCTGCGTCCAACCCGATGGCTCAGTATGACGGGGGGGTACCAGTTTGCGCTGTCCACCGTCACCCGCTTCCAGGCGGACCCGACGCTGGTGGGTCGATGGACCGCGCAGGTGCCGAGAAACAGCGCGACGGCGCAGCTGCGATTCGAGCGTGGAGGGCTGGGGGTGCTGTCTCTCGATGCGCGATCCAGCGGGCGTCAGTACGACGATTCGGCGAACTCCTTTGAACTGCACAGCTACTTCCAGCTGAATGCATATGCGGAGCACGGATTCCGGGAGCACTGGGCGCTCTACATATCAGCGCAAAATCTGTTCGACCGCTCGATTGAGGCGGGTCGAACCCCGGTGCTCACGCTGGGCACGCCGCGAGTCGTGCTCGCCGGGTTACGATTTCGACGTTAGAGAGACGAAAATACATCCGCCAGCGAAAGCTTCCTAGGCGCAAGATAGTGATTGCCTCGGACGCGACGTTCCGTTGCATCAAGGAGACAACACGCGAATGAAGAGAGGTTTGAGGCTCCTGATCGGCATGTTGGCCATGGCAGCTTCGGCTGGTGCCCAAGTCAGCCTTGAGGCGACGCCGCGGTTCGTGTTGGCTCAAAGCGATCTCGCCATTCGTCAACCTGCTCAGCCGGATCATCCGTTCACCGTAACAGGCGCGACAGGCGCAATACTCGGGCTGCAGAGCGGCAGCGTTGAAATCTGGGAGTTGCCGACGAAAGTGCTAACCGGTCTTCGATTGACCGCCGAGCTGGACGGGTATCCGGTGCCGATCGATCTGACGGCACACGCGGCCGAGATCGAGGTACAACCCGACCATACCTCCATTACCTATTCCCATGCGGCGATCACGGTGCGGCAGCACATGTTTGTGCCTGCGGGTGCTGCAAATGGAGCAACGGGTGCGCAGGTGTTCTTTGAGATCGATGCCATCAAGCCGGCGGTGGTGACGATCTCGTTTGAGCCCTCGATGGTGCAGCAGTGGCCTGCCCCGCAGTTCGGTCGGCCATCCGCAAGCTGGGTCCAGATGGGCTCTGGCGGGGCGTACGTGTTGTCGACGGACAACCCGGCGATCTTTGGCATGGTTGCTATGCCGCAGGCGCTTCCAGGCATCATGGCACCATACCAGGAGCGGCCGCAGGGATTTCCTCTGCAGTTCAAGGTGCGGTTCGATCCCGCGAAAGATCGAGCGAAGTACTTCCCGCTGTTGACGGCTGTGAGCGAGGGAGGGGAGAAGAACTCCAGCGCGAGCGTGGCAGCCATGGAGCGGAGGATCGCGGGCAAGGCTGCTGCGCTGCCATCTGTATACAAGGAGACCCAACATTTCTACGAGCACTTCTTCGCCGAGCGTCTGACCGTGAAGACGCCCGATCCGATGCTGGATAAGGCGTTGCAATGGGCGGAGATCGCGATTGAGCAGAGCAAGGTCACTACCGCTGGAGAGACTGGCCTCGTCGCTGGCTGGTATCCCTCATTCGATTCGACACGCCCGGGGTTCGGCTGGTACTTCGGGCGGGATACGCTTTGGTCGATGTACGCAATTGATAGCTACGGCGATCGTGCTTTGGGGAAGCAGGCGCTCGAGTTCCTGGCCAAGCGGCAGAGGTCAGACGGGAAGATGATGCACGAGTTCTCGCTGACTGCCGCGGGGCTGACCGGCGAGATGCAGTGGTCGAACTTCGGGTATGAGTATGCGGCGGCGGACGCCACCCCTTTGTTTTTGATGGCCATCGAGGACTATGTTCGCGTGACCGGTGACATGGACTTTCTGCGAGCGCATTGGGATGGCGTGAAGCGGGCGTATGCGTTCGAGCGTTCGCACGATTCGGACGGCGACGGCGTCTATGACAACAGTGAAGGCACCGGCTGGGTAGAGCAGTGGGCCGCGGGACAGCCGCACCAGGAGCTCTACCTCGCTGCGCTCGATGAGAACGCTGCACGAACAATGGTGACGATGGCAGGGTGGATGCACGACGCAGAGCTTGCGGCCCGCGCAAAGACGGACGCCGAGCACATCGCCGGAGTGGTCGCGACTTACCGTCAGAGCGATGGGACGTACGCCTTCAGCAAGAACAAGGACGCAAGCTTCGACAAGACGCTGAGCGTCTACCCGTCGGTTGCGATGTGGACCTCGGCGGCTGCGCTGCCCGGCCCGGGACCCATGCTGTCACAGTGGTCGGGATCCCACTTCGCGACGGACTGGGGCGTGCGTGCTGTAGGAGATACGCAGGCGGTATTCGATCCCATGGCCTACCACCAGGGAACGGTCTGGCCTCTGTTTACCGGGTGGGCGTCGATGGCGCAGTATCGCGGGGGCCGGCCGCTGGCCGGATACACGGCGTTGATGCAGAACGTTGGCCTTACCTGGGCTCAGGATCCGGGATTTGTGACAGAGGTGCTTTCGGGCGCGTTTTTTCAGCCACTGGGCAGGAGCAGCTCGCACCAGCTGTGGTCTTCGGCGATGACCCTGACCCCGGCTGTGCGCGGGCTGTTCGGAGTCGACGTGGATGCGCTGGCGAGGCGGCTGAAAGTCAGCCCTCATCTGCCCGCGACGTGGGATGGAGCAGAGCTGCGCGGCGTGAGGATCGGAGAGGATCTCTTCACAGTGACCATGCGGCGGGAGCGCGGCAGGATGATCGTGACGGCGGATGCGGGTCACGAGACCGTGCTGTGCCTCAACGGAGGCGCCTCGGCATCGTGTGAAGAGAAGCCGGCGAGGCAGCATCGCGCGGAGATCGCACTACCCGCTGTCGAGATCGGGATGGCGGCTCAACCGTTGCCGCTCCCTGGTGCGGCAACCAGACGCGCAAGAGTGACGGATGAGGTGTATGAGGCGGATGGCGCACACTTGACTGTCGAAGGGGAAGGCGGTGCCGTGATCGAGTTCGCGCTGCGGCGCAATGTGCCCTCTGCTCATGTCAGGATGGATGGCGCGGCTCAAACGGGAGATCTCCTGCGGGTTGTGCTTCCACCGGGCGACGGCTTTATAACGAAGACGGTGGAGATTGGATGGTCGAAGTGACGACGATGAGGAAAGTGGCAGCTCGAGGGTATCTGGCTCTGTGTTTCGTATGGTTCCTGCCCGTAGGTCTGGTGGCGCAGGCTGCTTCGGCGTCGCAGGCGGTTGAGCCCGCCTCCCAGTCGGCGGCAACCACAGTTCCGATCCTGGAATACATGCACCAGGCGTGGGGTACGCTTTCTCGGTCGATGGTGGAATGCAAGTCGCTCCGTGACGTAAAGGTGACGACTGCGCCGCTGTTGTATCTGCCGGCGGGAATGCCGGAGCCCCGTGCGGTAACGGCGCTCAAGTCTGAGTGCGGTGTCGAGGTGCTGCATCTCCCGAGGCGCATCTCTCATCTTGGCGAGGTGATGCCGCAGGAGCTGAAACGTCCGGGGCTGTTGTACCTGCCGAACAAGTACGTGGTTCCGGGAGGCCGCTTCAACGAGATGTATGGATGGGACAGCTACTTCATCGTCCTCGGGCTGGTTGCGGATGGCCGTGCCGATATGGCCAAAGGCATGGTCGAAAATTTCGAGTTTGAAATTGAGAACTACGGTGCTGTTTTGAATGCGAACCGCACCTACTTCCTCACGCGTTCTCAGCCGCCGCTGCTTGCGGAGATGGTCCGCGAGGTGCACGCTTCTGATGCAGGGTCGTCGAAGGAGTGGCTGGCGCGTGCGTACGCGGCAGCGCAGAAGGACTACGCCCTTTGGATAACGCCCGCGCACCAGGCAGGTACGACCGGCCTTGCACGTTACTTCGACGTGGGCGATGGACCGGTGCTGGAGATGGCTGATGACAGCTCGTACTACCCGGACGCAATCCGCTGGATGCTCGCGCACAAGGATGCCGGTGGCGGAGAGTATCTCGTGCCTGCGGCGAGAGGTGATGAGGCGAGCTGCGATCGGAAGCTGACGGCGGTGTGCGCGCGTGCGGAGGTCGATGGGATGCGGCTGAGCCGGGATTTCTACAAGGGTGATCGTGCGATGCGCGAGTCGGGCTTCGATACCAGCTTTCGTTTCGGACCTTTCAGCGGGTCCACGCACCACTATGCTCCGGTTTGCCTGAACGCCCTGCTCTACAAATATGAGGTGGACATGGCGGCCTTCGCAAAGGAGTTGGGAAAGAAGGGTGAGGCTGCTCAATGGGAGAGACGCGCTGCCGCCCGGAAGGCAGCGGTGAATCGCTATCTGTGGGATGCGTCAACCGGCCTGTATATGGACTACGACTTCACCACGAGCAAGCGATCCACATACCTCTACACGTCAGTCTTCTATCCGTTGTGGGCAGGTATGGCCTCGCCCGCCCAGGCAAAAGGGATCGAAAAGGTGCTTCCGCGCCTGGAGGCTGAGCACGGACTTGCAATGAGTGACAATATCACCGGCATGCAGTGGGACCGGCCGTTCGGCTGGGCTCCTGAGACGTGGTTTGCCGTTGTCGGGCTGCGGGGGGCGGGCTTCAAGGCGGACGGCGACCGCTTGGCGGATGAGTTTCGCGCCACGGTGGAGGCGAACTACCTCCGCGATGGAAACGTGCGCGAGAAGTACAACATGGAGACAGGCAGTACGACAGTTCTGGTTACTGCCGGGTACAAGACCAACGCCACCGGATTTGGATGGACGAACGGCGTGTATCTCCGGCTGTTGCCCGGCAGGTGAGTTCAGCCCGTCGGCGGGACTAGTGCGCTCCCATATGCTGATGCATCTCTTCCAGCGAGTAGCCCTTCGTTTCCGGATAGATGAAGTAGACGGTGAAGAACTGCACCCCCATCATGGCCGCGAAGAATGCGAACGGAAGTGCGCGTGAGTGGCGGGCGATGATGGGGAAGCTGAAGCTCACGATTGCGTTCATGATCCAGTGAGCGGAGGAGCCCAGGCTCTGCCCCTTTGAGCGGACGTTGGTCGGGAAGACCTCAGAGAGATAGACCCAGATGACGGCGCCCTGGGATATCGCGAAGAAGATGATGAAGCCGACAAGCAGAGGCAGCAACAGCACCTGGTGCGCGTTGGTCCCGAAGACCCATGCGACCCCGGCGAGAGCAGCGCCGCAGCCGACAGCGCCGATAAGCAGAAGAGTCTTTCGACCTAACTTATCGATGAGTGACACCCCCAGAAAGGTGGCGAGGAGGTTCGCAGCGCCGATTGCAATGGTCTGGAGATCACCGGACAGATTTGTGAAGCCCGCGCTGACGAAGATCGATGGCGCGTAGTAAAGGATGGCGTTGATCCCGGAGAGTTGGTTGAATAGACCTATCGAGACTGCGAGGAAGATCGGCAGACTGTACTGCCGGGAGAACAGCGCATCATGCTGCAGACCGTCTTCGCTCCTCAGCGAGAGCAGGATCGATTCCACTTCAGCGCGGGAGTCCGTTGCGCCCATGCGGGCAAGAATGAGCTGAGCCTCGTCCAGCCGATTCTGACTGACGAGCCACCTCGAGCTCTGTGGAACAGTGAAGAGCATGATGAGGAAAAGCACGGCAGGCAGGGCCGCAACGCCAAGTTGGACCCGCCAGGTGATGTCTCCGTGAAAGAAGTGCGCGACGATGGCGTTCGACAGATATGCGAGAAGGATTCCGATCACAACATTGGTCTGGAACAGACCAACTAGGCGGCCTCGCCACTTCGCGGGTGCGAGCTCCGCAATATAGACCGGCCCTAAAACAGAGGAGCCGCCGATTCCCAGGCCCCCAAGAAAGCGGAAGGCAAGAAACACCCACCAGGGTCCGGCAAATGCGCAGCCAACGGCTGAGATCACGTAGAGGACCCCCATCACCCGAAGTGCGGCGCGGCTGCCGAGCTTCTGCCCGAGCTCTCCGCTGGTGAGGGCACCGATCACAGTCCCAATCAGAGCGATCGCTACAGTAAGGCCAAGCTCCGAGTCGCTGAGGCCGTAATGCCGGGTGAGTGCAAACGTCGTGCCTGCAATGACCGCGGTATCGAATCCGAAGAGAAGACCTCCGAGTGCGCCGGTCATGGCGCTCTTCGCGAGCAGAAGCACAGCCTTATTCTTTGCGGAGCTCATGAGTTCCTCTTGCGACCAGGTTTGAAATGGTGGGGTGAAAGCAGGTCAAATATGCCTCGGAATATCAGCATGCCGACGGTGCAGGGAGCGATGTTTGGCCTCAAGGTGCGCGCTCATGTGAGCCGCACGACTGGCGGACGATGAGATCGAAACGCACCAGAACGTCGCGAGGCGGGCGATGGGGCTGCTCGAGACGCTCAAGCATGACAGACATCGCTACCGCACCGATCTCCGCGCAGTTCTGGCGGATCGTGGTGAGCGGGACCGGCAGGAACTTCGCATAGTTGACGTCATCGATGCCCACCACCCGGATGTCCTTCGGAATGGAGATGCCAAGAAGCTCGAGCGTCTTCATCAGGCGCGCAGCCGTAAGGTCGTTCGCGCAGACGATTGCGTCGGGCTTCTCTTTCGCCAGCATCGACCGGACAGCATCCACGTCGTTGCAGTCCAGGCGGCAGACCACGCCCTGGTAGCTGGAGTGCTCGCGAAGGGCCTCGAAATAGCCGGCGATTCGGGCATTCACTGTGAACGCCGAGTTGGGTCGCGCTGCGAACAGGATTCGCCGGGCTCCGTGCTTTTGCAGGTGATGCGTGAGCACATAGCCCGCGCGATGATTGTCGATGCCGACCAGATCGTATGGAGATCGATCCGGATAGATCTCGTAGCAGCGATCCAGCAGCACGATCGGCATCTGTGCCTGCCTGAGGGCAGAGATGATGCGGTTATTCGCCAGATCCTTTGATCGCGTGCACTCCAGCGGAGCGAAGAACACGCCCGACACTCCCTGGGCGATGTACTGCTCGCAGAGCTGCTTGGCCGAGCTCTCCTCGTCCTCTTCCTTCGCGGTGGAGCAGCCCCAAATGAGGGAGTGCGATTTGCCCTGCGGAGAGCGAGTCATTCCCTGGCAGATCGGCTCAAAGATCTCCGTCCGGCCAAGTTCAGGAATGAGCAGACCAAATTGCAGCGACTTGGAGGTCGCCGGGGCCTCGACGTATGTGCCCGAGCCGGGGCGTCGGCTAACGAGGTGCTCGCGTTGGAGACCCTGTATTGCCTTCGCAACGGTGATTCGCGAAGCACTGAAACGATCGCACAGGACGGCTTCGCTGGGAAGGCGGTCTCCGGATTTGTAGACGCCGCTACGGATCTCCTGAAGAAGTTCTTCATAGATTGCGCGGTGGCGCGGCAGATCGACCGATGCTGAGGGCGATGACACAGTGCGCTCGATCAGCGTGGACTTCAACAATCCTTACCTCTCTTCCCGGTTGAATCGCCGTTACTGCACCGATGCGATCCAGGAGGCATAAGGCGGCAGAGTCACCGACTTCGTTGAGGTCGCCGCGCCGAGCGAAGATTCGCTGGCGAGCAGAGTCTTCACATGCTCGCCCTTGACGCCGGCCGCTGAAAGGTCCAGCGTGACAGTCTGCGGTTGAGAGGTCATGTTGAGCGACACGACTACGGCCGCCTTCCCTGCGGGAGCCGTGCGCAGATACGAGAGGACGTTGGGATTGTTGATATCCAGCATGATTACTCCACCGTCGTGCAGCGCCGGAACGTCTCGGCGCATTGCGATGAGTTGCTTGTGCCAGTTCAGGATGGAGCTTGGATCGGCGAGCTCGGCTTTGACATTGATCTTGGTGTAGTTCGCCGGCACCGGGAGCCACGTCTTGGAGTTGGTGCTGAAACCTGCCTGACTATTAGAGGCATCCCACTGCATCGGTGTGCGCTCACCATCGCGGCCTTTCTCCTTCGGCCAGCCCGTAACGCCGATTGGATCCTTCACGTCCTCCACACGGGTCGGGGTCGTGGTTGGCATCCCGAGCTCCTCGCCGTAATACATCAGGGCCGTCGCCTTCGTAGTGAAGAGCATTGTCGCAATCAGTTTTGCGATTGCCGCATCATGCTGTCCGTCGCCGTATCGATCCCAGCTGCGATTGTTATCGTGATTATCAAACACGATCAGCGGTTGCGAGCCGTGCACCTGAGTCTCCACCTCTGCAATGCGATCGCGGAAGTTACCGGCGTCGAGCTTATTTGAAAAGCCGATGATCATATCCATCGGAAGCTGCAACTCATCCTTTTTCTCACCGCCGTACCACTTATCCAGCTCGGCGGTGTTTGGCAGATACGTCTCGCCGATCAGGACACGATCTCCCGGGTACTTAGCGGCCATGCTATGCATACGCCGTATCGTGTCGTGGACTTCGGGGAGATTGTCGGTGTAAATGCTCTTCAGCTTTGGGTCGCCCTGTGCATTGGTGCCGCCGATCTCAGGCTCATCCCGGTTCTGGGGATCTTCAAAGAGGGTGGGAATCGCGTCGAGGCGATAGCCCGCAACACCACGCTTCAGCCAGAACTCCATCGATCCGAACATGGCCTTCTCCACCGCGGGGTTTCGCCAGTTCAGGTCGGGCTGCTGCTTGTAGAACTTGTGGTAGTAGAACTGGTTGACGGCGGGCACGTACTCCCATGCGGAGCCGCCGAAGCCGGAGATCCAGTTGTTTGGAGGTACCTTGCCGTTGTGCTCGAAGCGCTTTTCGTATGGGGTCACGCCCGGGGCGGCAGCATCCTTTCCGTCATTCCACATGTACCAGTCGTGTTTCGGGTTAGTTCGCGAAGATGCCGATTCGATGAACCATTTGTGCTTGTCGGAGGTGTGGTTGAGCACCATATCCAGCACGATCCGGATATTCCGCTTCTTGGCTTCGGCAGTCAGACGGTCGAAATCAGCCAGCGTGCCATACTGCGGATCGACGTTCTCGTAGTCGGAGATGTCGTATCCGAAGTCCACCTGCGGCGAGGGGTACATGGGAGAGATCCATATCGCATCTACGCCAAGGGCCTGGAGATAGTCGAGCCGCTGCGTGATGCCGTTCAGATCGCCAATGCCGTCGCCGTTCGAATCCTGAAAGCTGCGCGGATAGATCTCGTAGATGACCGCGTGCTTCCACCAGGTCTGATCGTTCGAAGGTGCCGCTGCCGGACTGGTGCTTGTCGCTGCAAGGGTCGTCGTCTGCGAAGGGTTCTGTCCTGCAGTCTGGGCAGATGCGCCGTACGGGATGAAGCCGGCTACGAGGGCGAGACGAACGACTCTATTGAGCATGTGCATCCTTTGGTAACTTCTTACCGGCGTGAACTATAACATTATTTGACGGTACCGGATCACCTCAAATGACATGACCGCTTTGAGATTCGCCCCGCTGCACAGGCGTCGGGCTCGTCGCGGCTCAACGTCCGGGGCCTGGCTGCTTTCCTGTACCCTCTTTCAAATCAACGACGCGATCCACGCCTGAGACGGCGAATGACTCGCTCCCTCCGCTCGGCCACCGGATCTCGATCGATGCGATCGATGTCTCTCGGCCGAGGCCGAAGTGAAGCCGGAGGTCGCTGGAGCTGTTATAGCTCGATCCACTTCGCAGTTCATCGACCCACGAACGCCGGGATCCGTGAACTACAACACGAGCTCCGATCGCATCCCGATTGGACTTCGTGCCAACGAGGTGGACGCCGATCCAGTGATTCGGGTTCCGTGCGATGTTCACGAGCAGCATAGGACGATCGCTTAGATTGTTGACGACCGCCTCAAGCCGCCCATCGTTGAAGAGGTCGGCAATCGCGAGACCACGTCCCGAGAGTGGCTCGGTGAGACCCGGTCCCGAGGTCTTCGAGAGGTCGCGGAACTTCACCGGTCCTGAGCCGCGTTCGGCACCCAGGTTGTAGTACAGGAACCGCGGTTCCCGGTAGCTTGCGCCCAAACGGGCCGAGTCCACTTCGGGGTAGACGTGCCCATTCGCAACCAGAAGATCCGGGTATCCGTCGTTGTCTACATCGGCAAACATCGCGCCCCAGCCAAGCGCGTCGGCGTTGATGCCGAGCCCGGCAGCAAACGTCTGGTCGGTAAAGGTACCGTCGCCATTCGCACGGTACAACGTCGACGTGTCGTCGGAAAAGTTCGTTTTGAACAGATCGAGGTGGCCGTCGCCGTCGTAATCTGCCGAGGTCGAGCCCATGCCGGCCTGCTCGCGCCCGTCCTCGTTGAAGGCGACGCCTGTGTCTGCTGCGACGTCGGTAAAGGTGCCGTCGCGATTGTTGCGGTAGAGGATGGATGGCGTGGAGTCGCACGCAACATACATGTCCGGCCAGCCGTCTTCGTTGTAGTCGAGAGTTGTGACCGAGAAGCAGTAGTGTCCGTACGTCTTCTCGATCCCGCTCGAGCCTGAAACATCCGCAAAGCGGCCGTTACCAAGATTGTGGAACAGGGTGTTCGAAGCACTCGGCAGACCGCGCGGTCCGCACATCACCGGGGTACCCTTCCAGACACAGCCCGCCTCTTCGCCCGGCCTCGGCGTCTTTGCGAGATCCAGGTGGACATAGTTGGCGACCATGAGATCCAGTCTGCCATCGCGGTCGTAGTCGACGAACGAGCATCCTGTACCCCATTCCTTCCCTGTGCCCGCGACGCCGGCGGTCTCTGCCACCTCGCGAAAGGTTCCGTCACCCTGGTTGTGGAAGAGGCGGTTCTTGCCGAAGCCGGTGACGTAAAGATCGTCGAAGCCGTCGTTGTCGTAGTCGCCGACGCAGGCGCCCTGTCCCCATCCATTCGATACGAGTCCTGCCTTCGCCGTCACATCGGTGAAGGTTCCGTCGTGATTGTTGTGGAAGAGGTGACTGGTGGGCAGGTCCTTCTGCGAGCTCTTCGATCCTCCCAGGTTCAGGTCGGTTCCGTTGACAAGGAAGATGTCCGGCCAGCCGTCATGGTCGTAGTCGATGATGGCAACGCCGGAGCCTGTCGATTCGATGATGTAGTGCTTCGACTCCACTCCGCCGTTTACATTTCGCACCGCGATTCCAGCCTTTGCCGCGACGTCTACGAACCAGGCTGGCGAAGGATGCTCCGCCGTGGAAGGGTAGGGCTGCTGTCCTGATGAGGGCAACGCGGCCGCGATGAGCGCCGCCAACAACGGCAACCCGGACGTCAGGACCAGCTTCCAGGCGGCACGGAAGGGGCCGCTCATCCTGGATGTACCGTTCCAGGCACAAACGCCTTCGGTCCCATGGGCACCGTTCTGAGGATCTTGCCGCCCTCCTGCACAACGTACAGGCTGTTTGCGGCGAGGTCCTTGAGGATGTCCTTCGCGCCTGAGGGCCACATGATCTCCACCGTATCTGCCTTG
The DNA here is from genome assembly GCA_963719405.1 of uncultured Acidobacteriaceae bacterium. Lineage (GTDB taxonomy): Bacteria > Acidobacteriota > Terriglobia > Terriglobales > Acidobacteriaceae > Edaphobacter. The sequence goes on along the minus strand of OY970381.1, from coordinate 611,038 downwards.
GTCGCTCGATCGAGACCGAAATGAATCCGCAGATCGTTTTGCGAGTAGTAGCTCCCCCCGCTCCGAACCTCTTCGACCTGGCGCATAGGCTTCTTGGTGGCAGGATCCGTCACCGCCGTGACCACGATGCGAGCTCCGATGCCGGTGCGATTGCTCTTCGTGCCGACGACGCGGATCTTGATCCAGTTCCGGGGGGTCGTGCTATCGCAACGAAGCAGCTGGGGCAGCGCGTTGACACAGTTCACCGCCATGTCCATGTCGCCGTCGTTATCGAAGTCTCCAAACGCACATCCGCGCGCCGGCGCCGGATCGGTGATGCCGCTGCCGGCGCGATCCGTCACCTCTTCGAACTGGCCGTTGCGCAGATTGCGGTAAAGATATTTGTGCTCGGCATAAGGCGCTTCTATCTTGGCCGCGTCGACCTCCGGGTAAACGTGGCCGTTCGAGACGAGGATGTCGAGCCAGCCATCATTGTCCACGTCCACGAAACCCACCCCCCAGCCGAGCAGGCGCGTATTGACCCCGATGCCGGAGATGTAGGTCCTGTCCTCAAAAGTGCCGTCGCCAAGGTTCTGGTAGAGCGAATCAGTGTCCCCAGCAAAGTTCGTCTTCACAATGTCCAGGTTGCCGTCGCGGTTGTAGTCGCCAATGGACACGCCCATACCGGCCTGCGGCTTGCCATCGGGGGAGTAGGCGATACCAGCCTCGATGGCCTGATCCTGAAACGTCCCATTCTTCTGATTCCGATAAAACGTGGCCGCGGTTGAGTCGTTCGCCACGTAGATATCGGGCCAGCCGTCATTATCGATGTCTGCCACTGCAACGCTGAGCCCGTAGGTTCCGATCGTGTCCAGGATGCCCGACTTCTCCGATACGTCCGTAAAGGTGCCATCCCCGTTATTGCGGTAGAGGATGTTTTTGCCGCCCTGGAGCCCCGGAGGTCCGCACGCCACCTGAATACCCTTGTACTGACAGCCGGCGGCCTCCGGGATGGGTGCCGTCTTGATATCGAAGTCGATGTAGTTGGCAACAAACAGGTCCAGGTGGCCGTCGAGGTCGTAGTCCAGAAAGGCGCAGCCGGAGTTCCAGCGAGTTGTCTTCTGTAGCAGCCCGGACTTGGCCGTTACATCGGTAAAGGTGCCGTCTCCATTGTTGCGGTACAGGATGTTCTGCCCGTAATAGCTGACGAAGAGATCGTCCCAGCCATCGTTGTTGTAGTCCCCGACACAGCATCCCTGTCCCCACCCGGATCGCGTCATTCCCGCCTTGGCTGTCACGTCTGTGAAGGTGCCGTCGCGGTTGTTCTTGAACAGATGGGAGACGGGCTGCTGTCCTTTGGAAAAGCCCTCGAGACGGGTTCCGTTGACAAGAAAGATATCGAGCCAGTCGTCGTGATCGAAGTCGTAGAACGCGACGCCGCAGCCCGTAGTTTCGAGCAGGTAGCGGTTCTTGTGTTCGCCGCCGTAGATCGTCTTCGCGTTGAGGCCAGACTGCTTCGCCACATCCACGAAGCTGACGCCCAGAGGCGTCCCGGCAACCGGAGACGGAAGAGTCTTTGGGGCGGCGTGCGGCTGTGCCTCATACGTTGGTCGCGAGTTGATTGGTTGCTGCTGCGGAGGCAGGGCTTGCGCAGGGAGCGCAAGGGAAAGAACATCCTCGAGCGAAAGAACCACTGCGGTTCTGGAGAGCGACTTCATGAAGCTACGGCGGGATCGTATCAACGACGAAGCTCCTAAGCCGCCCCGAGGGGTGGAGAAGCCAAGTATAGAGAGCCGGTTGCGCACCTCACAAGATGTTCGCCCTCATCACACATCCACGTCCCTAATCTGAGATCCGCCCCAAGACCGCGAAGCTGCGCCCTAGATACAGGCGGAGCTCCTGTGGCGCTGCTCCGGCAATCAGCTGCAACGGTCGGGGACGGCGCATGGTCTCATCGCGCTGTGTCTTGGCGAGAAGCACGTCGTGCCCGCCAACGTCCATGATCACAAAGGTGCCGTCCTCCAGGAAGCCCGCGCCGTATGCGCCTGCCGGAAGGGTCTTCTCGCCCACCCGGAGCGGAGCCTCGGTCACGAGGTAGAACTGGTACCGCTCGCGAACGTTTGAGGAGTAGCCGGAGGTATCGACCAGTGAGGCAAATAGGATGCCTCCGTCGGGAAAGCGCGCCGCGGCCGCGTTCCGAAGCTGGAGCGGAGCCGTCTGCCCGCGAAAGTACACGGAGGGCGGCAGCAGTTTGTTGATCTCCTCGGCCGACAGGATGGTAGTGGCTGCCGGTCGCGCGGACGAACCCACTCCTGATTGCCCGTTTCCTTGGAGCAGGAGAGCAGGGAAGAGGAGCAGAAGCAGTGAGACAAGAAGAGCCGGCATTACTGATGTTCCTTTCTGTGGTACGTAAATCCGAAGTTTACCTCTCCCACCCCACCTTCAATGCCGCCAAACCTAACGAGGCACTGCCGGAGTTCTCGGGCCTTTTGAAGTCCGGGTCAGGTCCTCAGCCTTTCGTCTCTCGAGCGCCGCATCCGCACCATCGTGCTGCTGCGCCAGCGCATCTGCTAGAAGAAGGTGTGGCTCCGGGAGGCTCGGATCTGCTGCGATTGCGGCACGAAGCTGCGAGACCGCAGCTGCAGGATCCCCCTTCTTCAGAAGCGCGCGGCCACTCTCCAGTGAAAAGCTCGCCCGCTGACGCGCATAGGCCACACGGCTCAGATCCGCGGCAACCTTGCGCTCCGCCGTTGCTCTCGCCGCGTCACCTTCCTGTGAGTAGATCGCGGCGAGCGAGATGTGTGGTCCCGGCTGGTCCGGAAGGAGTTCCGACGCGCGCTCCAATGCGGACTTTGCCTTCGGCAGCTGGTCCGATTGCTTGTAGACGTTCCCGAGAAGCGCCCACGCATCTCCATTCCCGGCGCGAAGCGTCGTCGCCCTTTCCAGTTCCGCCGCTGCCTCGGCAAAGCGCCCGAGCTGCATGTACAGCACGCCCAGGGTGTACGGGGGATCGGGAAGGTCAGGGGCGATCTCTTCGGCCCTCAGGAACTCCGGAATCGCCTCATTGGGCTTGTCCTTCAGCTTCAGCGCCAGCGCAACATCGTAGTGCAGGTGTGGATTCCCGCCATCCAATGCGAGGCCTTTCCGAAACTCGTCCAGTGCATGGTCGAGATCGTTCAGCTGGAGATAAGCCACTCCAAGGTCCTCGCGGAGTGTAGCGGAGTCGCCGCCCGCCCGCACGGCCTGCCCGTAGATCACGATTGCCTGCCGTGCCTCGCCCGTCTGCACCAGGGCTAGAGCTTCATTGGTCAGCGCCGCCCCATCCTGCGGCCGGCTCGCGATCACAGTCTTGAAGAGAGGCAACGCGTCTCGAGGCTGCCCCGCGCTTTGCAGCGCCAGCGCAAGGGCATACTTGCAATCGATCGACTCCGGATGAAGCGCGGAGGCGCGACGAAGAACATCCACTGCCTCCGCGTCTCGACCATCAGCACTCAACGCCCTTCCAAGTGCGACCGCGAAGTCGACGTGACCCTTGTCCAGGTTTGTTGCGATCGTCAGCTCTGAGACGGCATCCTTTACCTTGTCCTGCAGGAACCAGAGAGAGCCCAGGTGGAAGTGGGCCAGCGCCAGATCGGGTGCGAGCTCGATGGCCCGCCGAAACTGTTCCGCGGCCTCAGGGTTTTGTTGAGCCTGCGCGAGCAGGGTTCCCGAAGCGTCGTGCAGAGCGGCGTTCTCAGGATCGGAGCGGAGGGCAGAGTCTATCGTCCGCTGCGCCTCCTCCCTCTGGCCGGTGGCCGCAAGTGCTCCGGCGAAGCTGATCGACTCCTCGGGAGCAAGCGCCGGTGCTGCGTCCTGGCCGGGTACTGAAACCAGCCGGAAGGCAGCCACTGAATCCTGGAAGTCGTGTGTCCGAAAGTACGCCAGACCAAGGTTGATGGCAGCTCTCAGGTCGTTCGGATCCAGCTTCCGGGCAAGCTGCAGCTCGGCTACTGCGGACCGTGAATCACCTTCGGCAAGCAGAACCGCCCCGAATGCGCTGTGCGCTGCTCCCACCTTGGGCGTCAGGCGTATCAGCCTGGCGAAGTTCGCGTGGGCAGCCTTCAAATCTCCCTTTGCAAACGCCGATGATCCCACCTGGAACGCCGCTTGGGCGGCCGCGATCGTCTCACGCGAGTTCGAACCAGGCTTATCCCGGGACTGCGTGTCCAAAGCAGCCCGCGCTGGCTGTGGGGCCACGGTCATGGCCAGCGAAAGGTTTAGCAGGAAGATGCAAGCGCGCCACATTCTGGACCCTCATTGTAGCGGCTGCTTTGGGGAGGACGCATGCGCTGCACGCAAACCGTACCACCAGGCTGTCTCGGGCCAGCCCGGCAACCGCAGGACCCGTGAGGACCTTTCTCTAATGAACAAAAGGTATACACAGCTTTGACGTCCAAGCCGTCATAACCGGCTTCGTAACTCTTAGAAACCCACCGTCGCCAACAAGGCTAAGTCGCGAAGTATCTTAGCTTGACGAGACGTCCCATCGGTTGACATGACATATCTACGAGATAGCACGCCCTTCGACCGAAAAACGGTGTTGACACCCGGTCGTCGTTCACGTAGCGTTCACGTCGGCATTCTGAAGGGGTTTTGCCTCCTCCTAAAGGTGGAGGTTGAAAGTGTCAGGTCTCAGAACACCGACGATCTGACGGCAGGCAAAAAGAGGGTAGACAACTCCCCGCATTCACACGGACGTTCCACAGCAGCACTTTAGGAGGTTTCATGTACAAGGCATTTCGCATCGCAGCCCTTTCCGTGCTGGCGGCTTTCGCGGCCACGTCCGGCACCAATGGATTTGGGCAGGCGGTATACGGCTCGATCATGGGCACCGTGACTGATGCCACTGGCGCCGTGATCCCGAACGCGACCGTGACGGTAACGGACTCAGCCAAGGGCACATCGACGACCATCCAGTCCAATGGTAGCGGCGAGTTTACGGCCGAGCACCTGATCCCCGATCCGTATGACCTGACGGTCACGATGGCGGGTTTCAAGACGTTCAGCACGAAGGGTCTCATCGTCTCGGCTGATACTGCGCGCAGGGTGGAAGCGGCGCTTGAGACAGGATCGGCCGGCGAGACGATCTCTGTGGATGCCGATTCCGTGCCGCAACTGAAGACAGACCGTGCGGACGTATCGACGGTTTTCGGTGCGAAAGAGATTCAGGATCTGCCAGTTGCAGGCCGCAACTTCACGAGTCTCCAACTGCTTCTGCCGGGTGCTCAGCAGTTGGGCTGGTCGCACGCTGCGAGCGAAAATCCGCAGGGTTCGCAGCAGATCCAGGTGGACGGCCAGGCGTTCGGCGGCGTGGCATTCGAGCTCGACGGCACAGACAATCAGGATCCGATTCTTGGGATCATTGTGATCAACCCCAACATCGACTCGCTCTCCGAGTCAAAGATCACCACGCAGAACTTCGACGCTGAATTTGGCAAGGCCGTCGCTTCCGTGGTGACGGCGCAGACGAAATCAGGGTCGAACAACTTCCACGGTTCAGCCTTCGACTATCGACAGTCGGCCGCCAACCTCGCACGCGATCCATTCACACAGCCCGCCTCGAAAGGTGTTCCGCAGGCCCTCAAGAATCAGTTCGGAGGATCCGTCGGCGGACCGATTATCAAAGACAAGCTGTTCTTCTTCGGCGATTACCAGGGCGTGCGACAGAAGGTAGGTCAATCGAACCTGCAGACGGTTCCAACCGCTCAACTGATTTCGAGCTGTCTTGGGACGGTTGGCTGCGATTTCAGCGAGTATGTTGCAGCCGGCATACCGATCTTCCAGAATGGCGTCTCGATAGCAAACAACGCGATCCCCAATGTGATCCCAGCGTCTCAGCTTTCGCCACAGGCCCTCGCTCTCTTCAAGCTGCTTCAACCCTATGCGCCTAACGTCGCGAACGGTTCCATCAAGCTGGGCAGCGCAACGCTCGACAAGAACTACGCGGCTGGCGGAACGGGCGGCTTTAACAGCAATCAGTGGGACGTCCGCGGCGATTACCAAGTATCCGAGCGGATTCACGCGTTCGGAAGATTCAGCCGCTTCACGGACACCCTCACCGGTAAGACGATGTTCGGCGCAGCAGGCGGCGCGGGCTTCGGCATCGGCTCGTATGGTGGCAATTCCTCAGGAGCCAACGACAGCCTGGCATTGGGTACCGACATCGCCGTGAACTCGAAACTGGTGACGGATGTTCGGTTGGGATACTACCGGTACAACATCAACAACCAGAAGTACGACGCGGGCGTCGACTTCGCGACGCAGCTTGGGATCCCAAACGAGAATCGCGGAACTGTCGATACGAGTGGAGCACCGCTGTTCAACCTGACGGAGGTAGGCTCCTTCGGCAACCCAAACAACAGCCAGGGCGCTGGTCCGCAATATGGCGGTGGTTTGAACGTCACACGTTGCAACTGCCCGACGAAGGAAAAAGAAGATCAGTTCCAGTTGGTTAACAACTGGACGAAGACTCTCGGCAATCACAATATCAAGGTTGGGGCGGATCTTCGGTATGCCCGAAATCTCCGAGTTCCGAGCGATAACGACCGAACCGGAAACAACAACTTTGGCACGGGGCCGACCTCGAACGGAAATGGAGTCGGCGGCCTAGGATTCGCAACTTTCGTCCTCGGCGACGTCACCTCCTATAACCGGTTCGTGAGCACTTCAAACAATGCGAAGGAGTTCCAGAAGCGCGACTTCTTCTACGCGCAGGATACCTGGAGGGCGAGTCCAAAGCTCACGGTCAACTACGGACTCCGCTACGAGCTGTACTTCCCTGAAGTGATCAATTCCAAGGGACAGGGCGCGGTTCTGAACCTGGACACCGGCTACCTGCAGGTCGCAGGTGTAGGTTCGGTCGCCAGCAACATGAACTTCAGTCCTGCCAAGAACGCCTACAACCCCCGCCTTGGTGTCGCATATCAGGCGACCGACAAGACGGTGATTCGCGCCGGATACGGACGAAGCTTTGATATAGGAGTGTTCGGTTCGATCTTCGGCCACGTGGCGACACAGAATCTACCGGTTCTAGCGAACCAGTCGCTTGGCAACTTCGGCAACAACAGCCTGCTCTCGGCGTTCAACCTGGCGCAGGGTCCTCAAGCCCCCACGCCGGCCAACCTGCCGGGCTTCAATTCGGCGCCGCAGAACGGCCTTCTGCCGAATCCCGGCTACGCGGTGAACTCGAAGTCCCGCCCGACCACGCTTCGCCTCCCCACCCTGGATGCGTGGAACTTGAGCGTGCAGCAATCGCTCACGCCCACGCTTTCCCTGACGATGGCATATGTCGGTAACAAGGGAACACACACGCTGAGTTCAGGCGACGGCAACAACACCAATCCAAACGAGGCGGCGATCACGCTTCCGGCACAGTACAGCGTAACCGGTTCAGCGCTGACCTATGACCCGCAAGGCGGCGACTGCTACCCGGCGGGCCCGAACTGCACACCGAATGGAGCGAAGGGCAGCAAGCTTGTGACGGGAGGGACCACGTCGAGCACGAACTTCCTGCGTCGCTACTATGGTGGCAAGCTGGCGGCCTGTGCCGACCCGCTGTATCCCGTGCAGGCCGGCGTTCCGGCTGGAGCGTGTGGCTGGTCGCAGGATGTGACCTACTATGGCGACAACCAGGACACCCACTACAACGCCCTTCAGGTGACCTTAACCAAGACGTTCACGCGCGGATTGTCGTTCAATGTCAACTATGCCTGGCAGCGGGCCTTCGACTTCGCGAATGGATATGCAACCTGGGACAAGCATGCGACCAAGGGACGCAGCGACTCGATTCGTGAGCAGCAGGTTGTGGGATATGGTCTGTTCCAGCTGCCCTTCGGCCGTAACCGCCAGTTCTTCAATCACACGAACGGCTTCGTCAACGCGATCATTGGCGGCTTGCAGTTGAGTCCCGTCGTAACCTACTCGAGTGGTCTGCCCTTCACGCTGGCACCTCCGAGTTGCCCCGGTACTTCCGGCACGAGCGCACCGTGCTATGTGAATGGCAACGCTGGACGGTTCCACTCGCATGTTACTGGCCGGCCTGGCGCCAATCTGTCCTTCTATGATCCCGTCGTCCTTGGCGATGTATTCACCGTCCCCGGACTGGACCAGATCGGAAACACTGGGCGGAACAGCGTCTTCGGGCCGCACTTCTTCAATGCTGATATGGCACTGCAGAAGGACTTCTCGATTCGCGAGAAGCTGACGTTCCAGCTTCGAATGGATGCATACAACGCCTTCAACCACATCAACTTCGGTAACCCGGGAAGCAACATCGCCGCAGGTGGCGCCATCGGTGGCGGCCCTGGTATCGGTGGATATACCAACCCGCGTCAGCTGCAGTTCTCGGGTCGCTTCCAGTTCTAACCGGGGCGTGCTGCAACACAAATGAACAAGGGGAGCTTCGGCTCCCCTTGTTCGTTTTCCATGGACTAGACTGACCCAGTGAAGTTTTGAACGCGCAAGGGCCTGATGAAACGCTCCCATTCCAGCATCGAATTTGTACTTCCCGTTTGCCTGGCCCTTCAGCTTCTGACCCCTTTACCCCAGGCGGTAGCGCAGGCTGCCAGTGTTGCCTCCCAGGGCTCAGACGGAGGAACGGAGAACGGGGCTCGGCGAGAGGCGAAGGCCGGCAGCCCGGGCCAAGCCGCATGGTCTTTGCCGGCTATCCGGCAGTTGATCAACGCGGGACACCCGGATGAGGCGCTGCGGAAGCTCGACGATCTCGCCAAAGAAGAGCCGCAGGCGAAAGGTGTGGACACCCTTCGTGGACTTGCCTATTACGGCCAGGCGAAGCTGCAGGATGCGGACACGGCCTACGCGGCGGCGCTTGCGAAGGATGCACGCGACCAGGAGGCCGCGCAGATGCGTGGGTTGACCCTGTTTCGTCTGGGTCGTCCCGCTGCAGCGATCCCCTTGCTGGAGGGATCACAGAGCTGGTCGGCCAGCACCAAGGTGGATCCCAGCTATGTGCTGGCTCTTTGTTACCTCGATACCCGCCGCTACGACGATGCGCGGCATGCCTTTGCGACGCAGTATGGATTTCCGCCGGAGTCGGGCCCGGCCTACCTCCTTGCTGCACGTATGCTGCTGCGGCGGGAGTATCTCCCGGTCGCAAAGGAGTTTGCGATGAAATCTCTTGAGCTGGATCCTCGCCTTCCACTTGCCCACGCGCTGCTGGGTGAGATCGCGCTGGCGGGAAACCACCTGGATGAGGCGATCTCCGAGCTTGAGAAGGAGAGGGCACATGATCCGCTGGACGGCTCTGTGTACGACCGACTGGGTGACGCGTATTACCGGGCGGGACGCTACGAGGAGTCGCAGAAGTCACTCCAACAGGCGCTCCTTCTGGAGCCGAATTCGACTGGGCCTTACATCCTGCTCGGCAAGGTGTTGCTGAAACGCGAGGACCCGCTGGGCGCCGCAACTTACCTGGAGCGCGCAAAGAGTATGGATCCGGCTAACTACCGTACGCACAGCCTGCTGGGGCAGGCGTACAGGGCTTTGGGCCGGCAGGAGGACGCGACGGCCGAAGCGCGGACCTCGCAGAGGCTGCAGGCGGCGAGCGAACCGAAGATTGAAAGTGTTCAGTAGAAAGCAAATCGATCGTATCGCGCAGCCCGGGAAAATGTGGGGTGCGGTTGACGGCTGGCGAAGAGCCGCGTTTCCCATGCTGTCCTTGGGATGCGTGCTCGCACTGCAGAGCCTGGCGATGTTCACTGCGCTGAGCAGACCGGTTGCCGCGGGGCCGAAACCCAATGCACCAGCTTCGGACCTCGGGCATCCCGATGCAGCGTGTGCCCGGTGCCACCGCGAAATTTACGATCGGTACGAACGGTCGTCCATGGCGCGGGGCAGTGGACCGGCTGCCGAGGGTGCGCTCGAGGGCGGCTTCCGCCATGCGGCCTCGGGGGTGACGTACAAGATACTGTCGCGTGAAGACGCGCTCTGGATGGTGTTTGAGCGTCCAGGAAAACCAGGCACCCCCGCCGCTCTGAAAGGTGAGAGGCAGTTGCGATACTTCATCGGTTCAGGGACGAAGGGACGAACGTATCTGTATGAAATGGACGGTTACTGGTTTGAGCTGCCGATCAACTACTACGGCAAGCGCGAGATCTGGGATATGGCACCGAACTACGAAGCTGCGCAGACGATGCCAGCTCCTCTTCCGGTGGACGCCAACTGCCTGCATTGCCACGCGACAGGTGGGAGGTCACCGCGACCCGAGGCGCGGAACCGGTGGGATGGACCCCCGTTCGAACAGGGAGGCGTGGGGTGCAGCGCATGTCATGGTGACGGCTCAAAGCACATGGTCCTGGAGGGCCGCGGGTCCATCGTAAATCCGGACAAACTCGATGCCGCACGCCGAGATGATGTTTGCCTTCAATGCCATCTGGAAGGCGACGTGGTTGTATTCCGGCCGGGACGATCGCTAGCGCAGTTCCGCCCAGGAGATCGTCTCGACGACAGCGCACTTTACTTCGTCAAAGCGAGTGCGAAGGCTGGCGGCGGACGGGCGACGAGCCAGTACGAAGCGCTGTTGCGGAGTGCATGCAAGGCAGGCAGCGGGGATCGGCTGACCTGCACGACCTGCCATGACCCGCATGGCTCGCCTTCCATAGCAGAGAGGGTGGAGTTTTTTCGGGCGCGCTGTCTGACCTGCCACAGAGGCGAGGCTATTGCCGTGAAGCACCACCCGGAGCAGCAGGATTGCGCGGTGTGTCACATGCCGACGCGAGCGACCAGCGACATCTCCCATGAGCAAGTGACGGATCACAACATCCAACGCGTTCCGCAGGGCTCGTACAACGCACGATCTCTCAGGCTGGGCGCCGGAGCAGACGAGTTGAAGCCGGTCGGGAAGGTTTCTGCGGGCGACCGCGAGCTTGGGCTGGCGTATGCCGAGATGGCTGAGCGAGGCGATCGGACCGCAGGCGGCCGGGCGATGTCCCTGCTTTCCGATGCAGAGGCCAACGGAGCTTCGGATGCTGTTCTCCATTCGCAACTGGGGTATCTGTCGCAGGTATCGGGCCACAAGGACCGGGCAATCCTCGAATACAGGATGGCGCTCGAAGGGAACCCGTTTGAGAGAAGCGCTTTGGGGAATCTTGCTGTGTTGGAGGCATCGAGCGGGGAAGCGGCCGATTCGATCTCACACTTGAGAAAGCTGATCGATGCAGATCCCGCGCAGACCTCGGCAGGGCTCAACCTGGCTTATATCGAATGCCAGGTCGGCATGAAGAAGGAGGCGGCCGGAATTCTCAATAGGCTGCAGAGATGGGACCCCGACGATCCACAAGTCAGGTTGTTTCTGGAGAAGGGAATTTACTCGGGCCAGCGATGCGAGCTGCAGTAGGCAGATGCGGTTCATGTCGATTGCGTGACCTCTGCTACGTGGCTGCATATTGGTCAAAAGCGGTGGCGGTCCGGGCAGATATGTCATGGGGTCGCGGGCGGTACTGGCGTGAGGTGGAGGTGACTTGTAGACTCCATCGTGTCGGGAGCAGCGGCGAACGTATGATCACATTTCGGCGGATGCTTCTGACGGTGGCGGGACTGCTTATCCTGTGCTCTCCTGCGGCGTCCATGCACGGACTTGGAACGCAGCGGGGGCTGTCGCAGTTTGGGCAGCAGAGCTGGCGGAGCGACTCGGGATTGCCGCAAAACACCGTGCACTCGGTTCTGCAGACACGGGATGGGTTTCTGTGGATCGCGACCGAGGGAGGGCTGGTCCGCTTTGATGGCCAGAGCTTTCGGGTGTACGACGCCGAAAATACTTCGGCGATCCGCAGCGACATCATCAACGATCTGAAGGAGGACGGAAGCGGCACGCTTTGGGCCAGTACAAGTGCTGGACTGCTCCGGGCGAAGGCAGGCGCATTCACGTTGTTTACAGTCGCGAACGGACTCCCTTCGAACTCGGTTGCGGAGAGCTTTGTCCCACGTGGCGGTGGGTTGCTGGTGGTCACATCGGCTGGGCTGGCGGTTCTACGCGGCGACCGGTTCGAGAAAATTGCGGGTACCGAAGATCTCCAAGTGGTTGAGGGCAGGTCCAATATCGCAGAAGCTGACGGCGGCCAGATCTGGGTTGCGGGCAGCCGGGAGATCTGGGCGGTAAGGGCGGACGGCTCGGGTCTGGCGCGAAGTCCAGTGGGGGCGGAGATAGGCGAGGTGAGGGCATTATGCGTGGGCCGCGGCGAGGTATGGGTGGGCGGTCGCAGCGGCCTGAAGATGATTCGCGGGGCTGCGGCTGTAAGACTCACGACCCGCGAGGGCTTACCGTCCGACGATGTGCGGGCGCTGCTGGCCGATGGAGCGGGTGGGATGTGGATCGGCACGAGCCGGGGCCTTGCCCGCTGGAGCGGCGGGAAGATCTTAGGGATAGGAGAAGGCGGTGGGCTGGCTGATACCGCAGTCGACCGGCTGTTTCTGGATCGGGAGGGTGCAGTCTGGGCCGTGACAAAGCGCGGCGTGACGCGGATCGTTGAAGGTCGGGTGGACATGACGGCGCGGCGGTCGAGGTTGACCGGCGTGTTGTCGGTCTTTGAGGACCGCGAAGGAAGCATGTGGTTCGGAACGGATAATGCCGGGCTGACCGTGCTTCGGGAGCAGGCGTTTTCCGCGACCAGCGAAGAGGACGGCCTGACGGCGGGTACGGTCCGGGCCATTTTTCAGGATGCAGCGGGGACGATCTGGATCGGCACCGATGGGGGAGGGCTTGATCGCCTGGACCACGGAAGAGTGTCGCCGGCCGTAAGCCATCCAGCACTGTCCAGCGATGTCGTTCTTTCGATTGCGCAAACGGGTCCGGATCTCTGGATCGGAACGCCAAATGGACTGAATCGCTTGCGCAACGGTGTCTTGAAGGTTTTCACCACACAGGATGGCCTTCCCGACGATTTCGTGAGATCGCTGTATGCAGACCGGGATGGATCGTTGTGGATCGGGACGCGCAACGGACTCTCCCACATGGCGGCGGGGGGCTTCATCTCGTTCTCGCGAATGGATGGACTGGGAAGCGATCTGATCGGTGCGATGCTGCGGACTCGTCGGGGAGATCTCTGGATCGGAACGCTGGGTGGCCTCAGCCGATGGAAAGGAGATGGCTTCGTTAACGTGACGACCAGGGACGGGCTGGGGAGCGATGCGGTCACCACCTTGCTCGAGGACGGTGAAGGCACACTCTGGATCGGCACCCAGGGCGCTGGGTTGACGCGGCTTCGGGAAGGGAGGTTTGAAGCGCTTTCGGTTGCCAGGACGGGGATCCCGGAGACGGTGTTTGGGCTGCTTGAAGACTCCGCCGGGGATCTTTGGATGAGTTCGAGGCGCGGCGTCTACCGTATCAGCACCCGCTCCCTGGACACCTACGCGGAGAAGGGAACAGCGGCCATCTCCGGAACAACCTACGGTGTGGCTGATGGCATGCGCATCAGCGAGGGTAGCGGTGGAGGCCATCCGGCGGCATGGCGTATGCGCGACGGTTCGCTCTGGTTCGCGACGCTTGATGGCGCGGCCTTCGTCTCTCCGGAGTCGATCGCGAAGAACAGGCTGACGCCTGAGACCGCGATCGAACAAGTTCTGCTGAACGATCACGCAATCAACGCCGCGACTTTCGCCGCAGGGCAGGCGCTGGTGGTCCCTCCGGGCGCAAGACGCATGGAGGTCCGGTATGCGGGCCTCAGCTTCGTCGCTCCTCAGAAGGTGCGATATCGCTACAAGCTCGATGGTTTCGACAAGGATTGGGTGGAGGCAGGCACCCGCAGAGAGGCCTTTTATACCAACGTTCCACCCGGCAAGTACCGCTTTCTCGTCCTGAGCTCCAACAATGACGGCGTTTGGAGCTCCGCGCCCAGCGGCTTCGATATGACCGTTAGGCCTACCCTCCTTCAGACCAGGTGGTTTTATGCGCTTCTGGCGATCTGTCTCGCCGGCCTCGTCTTCGCTGCGTACCGCTGGCGCGTGCATTCAGTGGAAGCCCAGTACAAGGCCGTACTGCAGGAGCGCGGACGTATCGCGCGTGAGATCCACGACACACTCGCGCAGGGGTATGTGGCCATCTCACTGCAACTGGAGGTGACCGCGCGGCTTCTGCAAACATCCCAGCAGGCCGCGCTGAAGCAACTCGACGAGACCAAAGAGCTGGTGCGTGGCAGTCTCGCAGAGGCCCGCAGCTCCATCTGGAACCTCCGATCGCAGACCGACCCCGGAACCCTGCCATCGCTTCTTGCCGCAATGCAGGAGAGCCGCTCAACCGTAGACGGTCCGGCGCTGAAGCTGGAGGTGAAAGGGACATATCGCCCCCTCAGTTCCGAGGTAGAGAAAGAGATCCTGCGAATCGCCCAGGAGGCAGTAACGAACGCCGTTCGCCACGCCTCCGCCGAGCACATCGACATCATCCTGCGCTACGATGCCAGTACCGTCCGTCTTCAGGTAATCGACGACGGCAGAGGATTCGCCGAAGACCGCGCAACTCTGGCCGCTCACGGCCACTTCGGTCTGCAGGGCATGCGAGAGCGGGCCACCCGCATCAGCGCGAAGCTGAAACTGCAGAGCGCGCCGGGCAAGGGAACGGTCGTCGAATTACAGATAAACCCGCGCAAGGCGGAGGGAGAAGATCGGCTTTGAGCGACGTCATCCGCATCATGATCGTCGAAGACCACCATGTCGTCCGCCAGGGATTTATTGCTCTTCTGCGGCTCGTAGAAGGCTTCGAGATCGTAGCGGAGGCGCCCGACGGTGACCAGGCGATCAAGCTCTTTCGCGAGCACCGGCCGGACATCACGCTGATGGATCTGCGTCTGCCTACCATCGGCGGTGTCGAGACGATCACCAGGATCAGGGCGGAGTTCCGGGAAGCTCGCATCATCGTGCTGACCACCTTCGACGGAGATGAAGACATCTACCGTGCCTTGCAGGCTGGCGCAAAGGGATATCTCCTGAAAGGTATGAACGCAGACGAGCTGGTCGGAGCGATCCGAACGGTGCACGCGGGAAAGTCACGCATCCCGGCGGAGGTCGCCGAGCGCCTGGCCGAGCGGCTCTCAGGGCCGACTCTGACCGAGCGGGAGACCGATGTGCTCCGTTTGATTGTGAGCGGAAACAGCAACAAGGAGATCGCCGCTGCGCTCTTCATCTCGGAGGCCACCGTGAAGACGCACGTCAACAGCCTGTTGGGAAAGCTCGGCGTTACCGATCGCACGCAGGCTGCGACCACGGCTCTCCAGAGAGGAATCGTTCACTTTGATTGACCTCAAAGCGAGACTGGCTGACCTGGCCCGGGGAGCCGCGCTCGTATGCATCGCCATGTCGGCGTCAAGGCTGGCATCACAGACACCTCGGTCCACCGGTTGGCGATCCGCCACCTCCGAAGAGTTGCGGGCCGTTATTCCGGCGAGAGCGCCGGTCATCTCTGAACGCATTGAGACGGAGATGCGCACAGCATCGGGGGTGATCGACGCGCACGGCCACACGATCGCGGGTGTCGTTCTGATCACAGCGGGCTACTCGGCCAACGGGAAGTACTCGGATTTCTTGATCACCCAGGTCCCGATGAAGATCGGCGATCGTACCCTGCCCAGCGGCTCGTATCTGATCGGCTGGACGCGCAGCAGCGACCAGTTGCTGGTGACCATCTCAGAGGCCACAACCGGAACGGCCCTCGTCGAGCTTCCCGCCCTTCGGAACGCCGCTATACACCGGGTGGAGTCGTTTCGGGTCTGGCCACCCTCTGTTCACGGCATGATTCAGCTGGGCCGGTTCACCATCGACTACGCCGTGCCCTGAGCAACGTGCCTCCACTCAAAGGCGCTCGTCCGATGCCTGCAAGACGTCTCAGTTTGTGGACGCAAGACGCCTCCGTTTTTTACCTTATCCAGTCTCCTCGCTCTCCCAGACTCGCCAGCAGTGAACTTGCTGTATAAGGTTCTCCGGGACTTCTTGACGGTTTTGACCTCGCTCCAAGAGATCATCGTCGTCTCGCATAGTGCGCTCTAAGAGCGCGGCCCGCATAGCTTGCTGGAGACAGGAGATCCTCTTGAACGCACGCCAGTACATCCTCGCTCTGGATCAGGGCACCACCAGCTCCCGCGCGATGGTGGTGGATCGCACCGGTGCCGTTCAGGGCATCGCTCAAAGAACCTTTCGGCAGATCTACCCACAGCCCGGCTGGGTCGAGCACGATCCGGTTGAGATCTGGTCCACGCAGATTGGGTCGGCGGCCGAAGCCCTCGCAGGCGCCGGTTTGACCAACGCCGACATAGCGGGAATCGGCATCACCAATCAGCGTGAGACGACGATTCTCTGGGATCGGACCACGGGTGATCCGGTCTGCAACGCGATCGTCTGGCAGGATCGCCGGACCGCGGAGTTCTGCGATCAGCTTCGAAAGGACGGACATGCAGAGCTGATCCAGCAGAGGTCAGGACTCCTTCCCGACGCGTACTTTTCAGGCAGCAAGATACGTTGGATACTGGACCACGTCTCTGACGTCCGGCAAAGGGCAGAGCGGGGAGAACTCGCATTCGGAACCGTGGACTCATGGCTGATCTGGAAGCTGACCGACGGCGCGCGCCACGTTTGCGATGTAACTAATGCCTCGCGCACGATGCTCTTCAACATCCACTCACACCAGTGGGATGAGGATCTGCTGGCCATCTTCGACATCCCGCGGTCACTTCTTCCGGAGGTCGTTCCCTCAAGCGGTGAGTGTGGCGTCGCGACCGGCGCTCTCAGCGAGATCCCCATCTCGGGTGTCGCCGGAGATCAGCAGGCTGCACTCTTCGGACAGATGTGTACCCGGCCCGGCATGGTGAAGTGCACCTTCGGCACGGGCAGCTTCATGCTGCTGAATACCGGTAAGACGCCCATGCCCTCTCGGAACAAGCTGCTGACCACGATCGCCTGGACGGTCAACGGCGAGACAGATTACGCGCTTGAGGGAAGCATGCTGATGGCGGGTGCCGTCGTGCAGTGGCTCCGCGACGAGTTGCAGATCATTCGGACCTCAGCGGAGGTGGAAGAGTTGGCGATGTCTGTGCCGGACTCCGGCGGTGTCGTGCTGGTGCCGGCCTTCTCCGGGCTTGGAGCGCCACACTGGGACCAGTACGCGCGCGGAACCCTGGTTGGCATGACCCGTGGAACGACCCGCGCCCACATCGCTCGTGCAGCCCTCGAAGGCATTGCCCTCCAGGTTGTTGACGTTCTGGATGCCATGCAGGCTGACTCCGGCCTTCCTTTGCAGGAGCTTCGCGTGGACGGCGGCGCATCCGCGAATGACATGCTGATGCAGCTGCAGGCCGACCTGCTTGGTGTGCGTGTCGTCCGGCCGCTCAATGCCGAGTCGACGGCTCTCGGTGCAGCATATCTTGCAGGTCTCGGTGTGGGCTTCTGGGATTCAGCAGAGACGATCTCTCAGCAGTGGAAGGCGGAGCGCACCTTTGAGCCCCAGATGCCCTCCGCGGAGCGGGATCGCATGAGATCGCGCTGGCGCAAGGCGCTGCAACGCGCCGCAGACTGGGAGGAGCAGTGAAGCTGGATCGAAGCTCCATTCTCCGCGAGATCCAAGGCAGCGCAGTCTGGGATGTGCTCGTGATCGGCGGTGGCGCAACGGGTCTCGGAGCCGCCGTTGAATCTGCCTCGCGCGGGTATCGAACCCTTCTGCTCGAACGCGATGACTTCGCCAAGGGGACATCGAGCCGCAGCACCAAGCTCGTCCACGGCGGCGTGCGGTACTTAGAGCAGTTCAACTTCCGGCTGGTCCTCGACGCACTGAAGGAGCGCGGCCACATGCTGCGGAATGCGCCGCACCTCGTCCACCCCCTATCCTTTGTTGTGCCGGTCTATGACCTTGTCGGCCTGCCGTACTACGGTGTTGGGCTGAAGATCTACGAGCGGCTATCCGGAAAGCTCTCGCTCGGACGATCGGAGATGCTTTCCAAAGGCGAGACGCTTGAGCGTCTGCCGACCATCACGCAGGCCGGGCTCAAGGGTGGAGTTCTTTACCAGGATGGGCAGTTCGACGACGCTCGCTACGCCATTGCGCTGATGCGAACGATCTTCGACATCGGTGGCCTTGCTCTGAACCATGCAGGCGTCGTCCGGCTGCTTCAGCAGGGCGGCAGGATCTCCGGTGTCGTCATGCGAGATGCGGAGAGCGGAAGTGACGTGGAGGTCCTGGCCAGGGTCGTCGTCAACGCAACCGGCGTCTTCGCCGAAGAGATACTCGCCATGGAAAGAGTGGGTCAGGATGAGGCGCCTCACGATCGCCTCCTTTCCATCAGCCAGGGCACACACTTCGTTCTGCCCCGCGATTACCTCCCCGGCGGCAATGCCCTCATGATCCCGAAGACGAGCGACGGCCGTGTTCTGTTTGCGATCCCATGGCATCAGCACCTCGTTGTGGGAACGACCGATGAGCCCATGCCGGGCGCCTCGGCCGAACCGCGATCCACCTCACAGGAACGTGACTTCCTCATCGATCACATCCGCAAATACCTCGGACGAACGGTCACCGGCACCGATGTGCTGAGCGTCTGGTCCGGGCTTCGGCCGCTCGCCGCCGCCGGCAATGCAAGCACCGCAAAGATATCCCGGGATCACAAGGTCACAGTGTCGCCGACGGGTCTCGTCACAGTCACCGGAGGCAAATGGACCACGTACCGCCGGATGGGCGAGGATGCGGTCAACCACGCTGCAGACGTCGCGCAGCTCAAGCCCGCTTCGTCGCAGACCCTCGATTTACACGTGCACGGATGGTCCGAAGACGCGGCATCGTCGCACCTCCCAAGCTCAGAGAGCGTCTACGGATCGGATCTGCCGGCCGTCCAGGCACTCTGCAGAGAGAGACCGGAGCTGAGCGAGCTGCTGCACCCGCGGCTTCCTTACCGCAAAGGCGAGGTGCTCTGGGCCGCACGATGCGAGCTGGCCCGCACCGTCGAGGATGTACTCGCACGCCGCACGAGAGCCCTTTTTCTCGACGCTCGCGCCGCACTGGAAGCAGCACCGGTGGTCGCCAGCCTCTTAGCCGAAGAGCTGGGTCGAGAAGCGCACTTCCAGCAGCAGGATCTCGAGGCGTTTCAGTCACTGGCTCCCGGATACGTCTATCAAGGTTAGCTCTACCTATCTGCCACTCTAGTTCTGAAAGATTGGAGTCTTTTGAAATGATCCCGACTTCCCCTGTACTCGGAGAGTTCTTCGGAACCATGGTTCTCATCGTCCTCGGAAACGGCGTGGTGGCCGGAACGTTGCTGAACCGGTCCAAGGCCCAGGGAGCAGGTTGGGTTGCCATCACCGCCGGCTGGGGCATCGGCGTCTTCGCAGGCGTTGCCGTCGCCTCCGCCATGGGTGACACCGACGCTCACCTCAATCCCGCCGTAACCCTCGGCTCCGTTCTGATGACCGGCAATGCATCCCGCCTTCTGACCTACATTCCCGCCCAGGTGCTCGGAGCCTTCCTTGGTGCAGTCCTGGTCTGGCTTCATTACAAGCCGCACTGGGCCGCGACGGAGCAGGCGGATCTCAAATTTGGCTGCTTCGCGACCTCTCCGGCTATCCGCAGCCCCTTCTGGAACTTCTTCAGTGAAGTCGTCGGCACCTTTATTCTCGTTCTCGTGTCGGTCGCCCTGTTCTCCAGGCGCGTCTCTCCCGGAGGTCTTGCGCCGGGTCTCGGCCCGGTGCTCGTCGGATCCCTCGTCTGGGGCATCGGGTTGTCGTTGGGCGGAAGCACTGGGTATGCAATCAACCCGGCGCGCGACCTCGGTCCACGGCTCGCGCACTTCCTCCTGCCGATCTCAGGGAAGGGTGGCTCCGAATGGGACTACGCCTGGGTTCCGGTACTCGGGCCGATGGCCGGCGCGGCAGTAGCCGCTGCAATCGTACGGATCTTTGGCGTCACCTAGGCGGCGCCTCCTCCGGGCAAAACATCTGAGAGCAGACCGTCGCTCAAAACCAATGCTACGGCGCTTCGGAGCCGAGCGGAGTTCCCCTCGTACGCGGGACGTAAACCGGGCAGCTTTGATAGTGATCCATTGCGCATCTCAGCGTCGACGATCGGCCCAAAGGTGTGCCATGCCGTCGTCAGATCGCCGACAATCACGATCTCGCGAGGCGCTAGCGCAGAGGCGATCATCCGCAGACCGCGTCCCAGGTGCGTCGCCATCAGGGTAAGGGCTCCTGTCGCCGCAGCGTCACCCTTCTGTGCAAGCTTCAGCAGCCCCTCAAAGGTGCAGTTGGCAGCAGACGGCGCAGCCTTTGCGTAGTAGCGCAGGGCAGCACGATTTGACGCAAGCGTCTCCCAGCAGCCAAAGTTGCCGCACGAACAGGCGAGGCCGTCGGGGTCGAGCTGCACATGGCCGAACTCCCCCGCCATTCCAGTATCTCCGCGCAAGAGCATCCCGTTCGCGAAAATTCCCGTACCCAACCCCTCGGACACATTGACGACGACGAGATCGTGATCGCCCTCCGTGCTCCCAAACCAGATCTCGGCCAGAGCGCATGCGTTGGCGACGTTGTCCATCTCCACCCGGAGACCCGTAGCGCGCTCGATCCGAGCCTTGATGCCTCGCACCGGCCAGCTGAGGTTTGGTGCAAAGATAGCGTTTTCCAGGTGAAGGTCGGTCCGGCCCGGCAGGCAGACGCCAATACCCAGGAATACCTTGCTCTTGTGATCGGCCAGCATTTTGCGTATGCCTGCCACGATCGCGCCCGGTGCACGCTTCGGGTCCTCGGGCAGAAGAATGATGCTCTGCGAGATGATCTTTCCGCCGCTATCCGATACCCCCACCGTGGTCTGCGACGGGTGGATATCCAGCGCGATCACGGCGCGCTCGTCATTCAACTGTAAAAACGTCGGCCGTCGACCTCGAGGAAGTCGTCCCGTCGACCCCTCGACGATCCACCGATCGCTGATCAACTCCTCGACAATCAGAGAGACGGTGCTCCGCTGCAGCCCGGAGAGACGGGCCAGATCGGCACGGGAAATCGGCTGCCGTGTGCGAATCAGATTAAACAGGAGGTTGCGATTAATCCGCCGGGGCGTCTTGTTGGAGGCGATTCGTTCTCGGGAGAGGAGACGGTGCATTCAGGAAGTGGTGATGTGCGTGGTCTCTTAGTATGAACTGCGATTGATCCTGGCTGTGAGCTTTTCGTACTCAATCCGTCCAGCTGGGTTGTGTTGGGATTGAAGTTATCGCGAGTTAGGACTTGGGCAAAGGAAAACTTCGCGGTTCCGTCACCTCAACGTTGCGGGGCAGTCACTCCCATCGACGACATCGACACCCGTGTGGATGGCGATCCACTCTTTTTGGCTCTCTTGGACGTTGTTGGGAGTCTGTTTGAAGAGCGAACGAAAGCCTACATTCCAAAACTCGGAGAGTCAATGTAGGCGCTGCGCTTTCGGGCGACCGAAACTCCTAGGCGCACAACCCGGTGGACGCTGCAGCAAACGCCCGGTTAGTATTCGCAGCATGAAATCTTTCATGACGCGTCGTCACCTACTTCGAGGAGCAGCTGTTGTAGGCAGCATGCCTCTGTTGGCAAAGGTCGCATTTGCTCAAAGTGAAAACAAAGGGTCCCGGGGATCATCACCCATTCGGCTTGGCATCGCGAGCTACACCTTCCGCAAGTTCAACCAGGCGCAGCTGATCGACTTCATGAAACAGTTGAAGACCCCCTATCTGAACCTGAAGGATGTTCATCTCGCGATGGGGCCGCCCAGCCAGGTCAAGGAACAGGCCGATCAGTACAGGGCGGCAGGCCTTCAACTCACAGCCGCCGGCACCATCTACTTCGCCAAGGATGACGACGAGGACATCCGCAGCAAGTTCGAGTACTGCAAGGCCGCCGGAATCCCGTTGATCGTCGGTGCTCCAACCCACGTCACGCTGCCCCGTGTCGAAAAGTTCGTCAAGGAGTACAACATCCGTCTCGCGATCCATAACCATGGACCCGAAGACAAGGAATGGCCATCTCCGCTGGACGTGCTCTCCGCAGTCAAGAATATGGATCCGCGCATCGGCTGCTGCATCGACGTCGGCCACACAATGCGCTCCGGGACTGACGTTATCGAAGCCATCCGCAAAGTAGGCGCTCGCCTCCTCGACATGCACATGAAAGATCTTGCCAATGCGACGCAGAAGGAGAGCCAGGTTGCGGTAGGGGAGGGGATTATGCCCGTCCGCGCCATCTTCCAGACGCTCATCGACATGAAATACGCCGGAAACGTCGATCTTGAGTATGAGATCAAGGCCGATGATCCGCTGCCGGGAGTCATGGAAAGCTTCGCGTACATGCGTGGCGTGCTGAGCGGTATGGGCTACCGTGTCTGAACGGGAAGGTTTGGCAGCGGAAGCTCACGATTTGGCTTGAGCTCGCCACCGCCTGCAGGCCTATCGCCGCGCGCCTGCGAAAGCCGCCTGCCCAGGAACACCGCTACGTCCTTCATGCCAGCGCCGGTCTTGGATGAAACCTCGAATATCTGCATCCCGGGCCGGACACCCTCGATGTTCCGACGGGCCGCCGCGAGATCGAACTCGGCAGCCTCTGCGAGATCCATCTTCGTGATAATCGCCACATCAGAGCTGTTGAAGATGGTCGGATACTTCAACGGCTTGTCCTCTCCTTCAGTTGCCGAGAGAAGGACAAAGCGCAACTCCTCTCCAAGGTCGTAACTCGACGGACAAACGAGATTTCCCACGTTCTCGATAAACAGAAAGTCGAGTGCGTCGAGATCCCACCCCTCGAGCGCCTGCCCGACCATCTGCGCGTCGAGGTGGCAGATCGTGCCAGTCGTGATCTGCCTCACATTGGGTGTCGCGCGCATCAGCCGGGCGGCATCGTTCGCTGTCGCGAGATCGCCCACCAGAGCCGCGACCCGATACTCCCGGACCAGCCGTCCGAGGAGCTTTTCCAGGAACGCCGTCTTACCCGATCCGGGACTCGACACCAGACCGACGACGCACGTGCCGGCACTTTGGAATCTCTCACGCAGCGTGCGCGCTAATAGATCATTCTGCTTCAGCACCTTGGCACGGACCTCGACCATACGGGTCGTCATGCAGCCACCTCAAGCGAAACGACCTCGATCTCCTGGCCGGTAAGGATCTCCTGCGCGGCCGTCAGGCAATCCGGGCAGCAAAGCTGGTACACAGATACGGGTGTGCGCTCCAGCCTGCATGACGGACAGTAGATCAGAAGGGGGACCGTCTCGATCACCAGCCGGGAACCCTCGAGTGGCGTCCCTTCGCAGGCCAGCTCGTAGCTGAAGAGCAGCGCCCCCTTGTCGACACCTGCAAAGACCCCGAGCTTCAGATGTACGGCCTCGATCAAGAGTCCGCCTAGCCGATCGGACTCCTCCATGATCTGCTCAATCATGCTCATCACGATCGACAGCTCGTGCATGCATTAACCTTCGGTAACGTTGGAGGTTACAAGTGAATGTCAAAGGAGCGGATCTACATCGAGCTGATCTTGATGTAGCGACGGATATCCGGAACGACCGAAATCGCCACTGCGACCGCAAGTAAACCGAAAAGACCGAATAGAAGCTTCGACATCACATCACCTCTTTCTGAAGTCTCACAGCGCTGGTACAGCCTCGTGCATGGGGCTTTTCTGTGCCACGATACGCTCCACCATGTCGCATGCGTCCGTGATGGCAGCTTGGACTGGTGCCGAGAGCCCCATGCGGCCTTCCAGTTCATCCCCGAAATCTTTCGGCTCACAACCCACGATCAGCACTCGTGTTGCGATCGTGCCAAGCGAAGCCGCCAACCGCAGGACGCGCATCGGATCCATGCCGTGTGGATCCATCTCCACCCGGGGCAAAGCAGGATCCGTCAAAGCACCCACATCCGGCTCCATGACGTAAAGCGTCCCGGGAGCCTCGCCTCGCGGCAGCGCGTCAACAAGGATCACCCAGTCCCACGGATCGAGCAGAGCATACGCCAGATCAAATCCACGGATACCGAAGTCGCGAACCGAGACGCCCTGCGGGAGCCTGCGTGACACGAGAGCGCGAACCACCTCCACACCAAATGCATCATCCCCAAGAAAGATGTTGCCAATGCCCGCAACCAGAAGAGCAGGCCTCATACCTTGCTCTCCGGCTCATGAACACGAACGACAGGCTCGACTTCCTCGGTCGAAAAGAAGAAGCGGTGACCCGGCTGTCGCATCATTCCGAACTCTCGGCCGGGATCCTCATCGAGCACGACCGCAAACTGGATCTGGTCTTCAAAGTCCTGCTCGATCGCCTCGATCACCGCCACCTTCCCAAATAACGCCATGTCCAGGATGTCGGCCTGCTTTTGCGGCCACAGTCGAACGCGATCGCCCACCCGCACATCCACACCAGACACCCGAACCGTCTCAGGCGGGAGCCTGGTTTCCTCGAGAGGATTCCAGTCGCCATTCATCGAGTACCTCCTCGAATCTCGCGCATGCCGCGGATCGTTCCATGAGCCTTCATCATCGTTTCGGGCGTAAGCGCCTCCGTCCTCTCCAGTATTTGTCGGGCGCGGGGATCGCCGTCCCGCATCTCCTGCTTCTCCGCATCCGTAAGTGTCAGCACTCGCAGC
Source organism: uncultured Acidobacteriaceae bacterium (assembly GCA_963719405.1). Taxonomy (GTDB): domain Bacteria; phylum Acidobacteriota; class Terriglobia; order Terriglobales; family Acidobacteriaceae; genus Edaphobacter. The sequence continues at coordinate 586,451 of OY970381.1, read as the reverse complement.
GTGAGCATCTCGTCCATCTCCGTCCCGTCGAAGAAGTCGCCCGCGCTCTCAGCAGCGATCTTCGGATAGTCGTACAGGATGATCGGCGAACACAGCATCAGCGTTCGATCAGGTTCCACTCCTGCCAGCACCGGGAAGACTCCCACGTTGCCGCAACCCGCAGCCGCCTCCCGATGCATCTCCGATGGATCGAGAAGCGACACGAACTGTCCGCCATGCACCTTCAGCAGAACATGCGCGGAGACGAAGGACAGCGGAAGGGCCTCCTCACGCTTAGCCTTCTTTCCGCTGGCTAGCAACGATGCATTACGCAGATGGAGTCGCACCTTCCAGAGCCCATTGCCCGGCTGCTCCAGCGTGATCGTGAGCATCGCCGACAGACCTTCCATCGACGAGGTAGTCTCAATCTCAACCGGTCCTGTAGAACTCAGCTGCAGCATCTGAGCGACCGGCGATGCGATCAGATCACCAAGGCGTAGGTCGTGCAACTCCGATTCACATTCGATCGCCTCCTCCCACGCCAGCGACGGATCGGTGAGCGCACGCGAACTCCCTTCCGGAGTCTCCGTCGCTCTCGTCCGGCGAAAGAGCCTGAGGAACTGCAGCTTCACATCAAGTGTTGTGTCCTCTGTGCAACCCTCCACAAGGCACTCCGCGATGAAATGGAACGGCTCCTGCGGACGCTGCGCCTCGGCATAGATCTGCGGGTACAGAGTGCCGAAGTTCCAGCGCTGGCGATTCTTGACCGCCGAAGGCCGGTACGGGTAGAGAATGTATCCCTCGTACAGAATCGCGGCGGCCACCTTCTCAACCCCGGCAAAGTTCACGCGTCCACCTCCACGTGCCCCTGCGCTGTGATCGCCCGTACGATGGCCTGTTCCCACGTTGGCAGTCCAAGGCGCATCTTGTATGCGTGCAGCTCTTCGAACGCATCGCGTCGCAGGCACAGCCAGGTTGTGTTTGGATAGTAGAGATCCATCATCTCCCTCCACACAGAGCTCGGAAGGCGGTAGTTCGCCTCGCGATCCCAGGGAACCTGTGCCACTTGGAGCGCCTCGTCTTCCCCCTTATAGAACACCGTTCCGCTGAACATCACGCACAACGGGATCTCCCCGGACTCCAACGCGTGGAAGTACTTCGTCGTCGCGACATTGAAGTCGAATGTGCAGGGAAGCTGGAGATCGACGAGCACGCTGTCGCAGAATCCAGGCACGGCGACACTTGTGTTCATCCACAGCAGCGGACGCACCGTCCTGCTCCATCGCTCGGGTTCGCCGAACAGGTCGAGAAGCTGCTTCTTTTCGGTTGGCACGTAGCTCCGGCGCGCTGGCTCAATTTGAACTTGGCATCTCAGGGCTACCGTGTGAATAGCCTCGGTAGCCGGATAGTTTGTGATTCGCAGCTTCAGCGCAAGCAGAGGTGCGGCAGCGTTCTGAACTGCTTCGGCGCCTTCGATGGAGAAGTGCAGTTCAGGCACGAGCAGGCTCCCGCGTTCCAACACTTCTCAATCGGAGATCGTGAAAGAATCCGTTGATCTCTCTCCAAACCTCCGTGCCACCCGAAAGCCCACGCCAGTGCATGCGGATGAGCCCGACAAGACGATAGCACTCATCGACGGGAACAACGTAATACTGCGCGGGCGTGCTGACTCGATTCACAAGAAACGCCTCGACCTCCGTATCTAGGCTTTGAAGAGCTGGATGCGCGGCCGCAATCTCCATCCAGGCTTCCAGGCTGAGCAGAGATTCGATTGCACCCGCAGGACTGGGATACATTGCGATCATCTTGTCGTCTTTCGCTCGGTGATAGAAAAATGCCAGATTGATCGGGATCATCAGCGACTCCCATTGCAGGTCGGGCATCTCGAAGTCAGACAGCGACCGGAGGCGCCGTGGGATGCGCAGAAAATGCGCTCCGCTCTGGCCGCAAAAGAGGATCGCACAGCCATCGCAGGAGCAGATGATCTGACATGTCTTCGGATCGAGCAGGTGTTGGTGCACGGCCGGGAGCTCCGCGCTGCAAAGCTCGCAACGCTCGGCCGCGGAGGCTCGTCGCCGGGCGAACTGTCGCAGGAACGAGGGTCTGCTTTCGCGCTGTTCCGTGTTCTCTGGCGGCTCGCTCATTCAATCTCTCTTACCCGCTCAGGCCGGCGGAAGATGCGGCATGCGAGGATCAATAGGTACTCGCGAATCGGCGTTTATGCCGCTGGCATCACGTTCCATGCGCGTACGGCGCTGCACCACTGGCGCGGCGCGGTCTTCACCCCTCTGCGTTCCAGTGTTCTGAGAGGGCTTGTCGACGGTTGCATCCTGCTTCACCATGTATCTCTCCTTAAGTGTTACAAAGTGCTACTTGAGGACGACCAGGTTTGAGCTTGCGTGAGAGTCTGCAGTCGCCGCGGCGTTCTCTGCAACGATTTTGACGATATCCGGCGCCGCCTCGAACAGCGCGTCCTCAACTGCATCTTTCAGCGTCAGCGACGACGACGGGCAGCTCCCACAACTGCCGTGGAGAACGAGGCGAACGATGCCATCCCGCACGCCTGCAAGCTCAACGTCACCGCCGTGAGACTTCAAATAGGGACGCACCCTCTCGATCCCCCTCAGAACACGCGTCTCGATGTCGTCCGGGTGCAGCGTGTGAAGCAGAAGCATGCTCGCGACCAGCTCGTCCTTCACAGCCTCTTGCAGTGCAACCGCTCCCTCCGGTGTACTCGAAAGGGAATCGATCAAGCGTGACAGAGCCGCACCGTGGAGCTCGATGACAGATTGCACGAGATCGAGTGCGGCGGCCCGGGTCTCCGGGTCACCTGTACTCTCCAGCTTTGCCGCCAGCCTCTCCACACGTTCCGTCTGCAGGCGAAATTCGCCCGGCGGTGGAGCCTTCAGGGGTGGCAGACTTGCCGTCTGGACGAAGGCCGCCATTACTCCTGGCCTCCTGCGCCAAACATCGGCGAGTGCCGCGTCTCCAGTATCTTTCCGTCACCGAGGTACATGTGCACGCCGCACGGCAGACACGGGTCGAAGCTTCGGACAGTACGCATGATGTCGATGCCCTTGAATTTGTCCGGACCGTTCTCTTCAAAGATCGGCGTATTCTGCACCGCGTCTTCGTAGGGCCCAGGAGTGCCGTAGATATCGCGTGGGTTCGCATTCCACGGCGTCGGCGGATACGGATGATAGTTTGCGATCTTGCCTTCGCGAATGACCACATGATGCGACAGCACACCGCGAACCGCCTCGTGGAATCCGCAGCCGATCGCATCTTCAGGAACCTTGAACTCCGACCAGGTGGCGCTGCGACCGGCGTTCAGTTCCACCAGTGCCTTTTCGACAAAGTGGAGCGCCGTTGCCGCAGCGTACGCCTGGAAGTAGGTCCGTGCACGGTCCCGCTCAATGGTGTTGCTCCATTGTGGGATCTTCCACTCGAACTCAGCCTCGGGTAGAAGTGCCGTCTTCGGAAGATTGATCTTGACGCTGTGGCCCGTGGCCTTCACGTAACCGATATCTACGAGGCTTGAGAGCGCAGTCGACCAGAGACGCGCTATCGGTCCGCCGCCCGTATCAAGCGCGAGGTAGTCGCCCGTGCGCTCGTCATACCACCGCGGCGACATCACCCATGTGTAGTTGCCCGCGAAGTCCCGCTTCTGGGGCCTCGGCAGTGTCGTCTGATTCCATGGATGGCGTTTGTCCACCGGATTGCCCAGCGGATCTCTCGCCACAAAGGTCTCCGATCCCTGCCAGTCGTCGTAGTAAGAGCTCCCCAGCAATATCCGAATATTCAGATTGATGTCGACAAGGCTGTTGGTGACGAGCTTGCCGTCCACTACAACGCCCGGTGTAACAAACATCTTCCTCCCCCACTCCGCCATGTTTTTATAGCTGTAGTCACAGCTGTCGGGATCGTTGTACGATCCCCAGCAGCCAAGCAGAATGCGGCGTTGACCTACCTTCTCGTAACCTGGCAAAGCTTCGTAGAAAAAATCGAAGAGGTCGTCATGAAGAGGAACAACCTTCTTCATGAATTCGACGTACTTCATCAGCCGCACGAGATAGTCGGTGAAGAGTTGAATTGTGGCTACTGTGCCGACACCGCCTGGATAGAGCGTAGAAGGATGGACGTGACGACCCTCCATCAGACAGAACATCTCGCGTGTCATACGACTCATCGCCAACGTCTCACGGTAGAAGCCTCCCGTGAAAGGATTCAACGATGTCATGATGTCCGCGATCGTGCGGTATCCATGCTTGTCGGCATGCGGAGACGGCGTTGCCTGAGCCTTCTCCCACACTCCGGGATTGGTCTCCTTCACCATCTGCTCGCAGAAGTCCACGCCAACCAGATTGTCCTGGAAGATGTTGTGGTCGAACATGTATTCGGCCGCTTCGCCCAGGTTGACAATCCATTCAGCCAGCGCGGGAGGCTTCACGCCGAAGGCCATGTTCTGCGCATACACGGCGCAGGTCGCGTGGTTGTCGCCGCAGATGCCGCAGATTCGGCTGGTGATGAAGTGCGCATCGCGCGGATCCTTACCCTTCATGAACACGCTATAGCCGCGGAAGATGGAAGACGTGCTGTAGCACTCGGCCACCTCCCGGTTCTCGAAGTCGATCTTTGTAAAGATGCCGAGGCTACCGACAATCCTTGTTATCGGATCCCAGTTCATCTCGACGAGGTTGCGATTCTTCCGTGCGACTTCGGGTAAAGTCTCCGCAAACGTGGCCATGGCTATTCCTTTCCGCTAATGCGAGCTTGGGCTGTAGCCAGTGGTCAACTCCGGCCGATTATGCCGCCACTTTGGTTCTTTATTCATCGTTGAATTCGTGATGCTGCGGAGTGTGCGAATAATGCGGCCGTACGCGCCTATCGTCTTCGTCGAAATTCTTGCCCCGGGGGGCTCATCCATGAACGGCATAAACTTGTCCGGGAAGCCGGGCATCGTGCAACCGATACAGATTCCACCCACGTTGGGGCAGCCGCCAATTCCGCGCATCCATCCGCGCTTCGTCACGTTGCAATCCACCACCGGGCCCCAACAGCCAAGCTTCACCAGGCACTTCGACGAGCCGTACTCTGTCGCGAAGTCGCCCTGTTCGTAATACGATCCGCGATCACATCCCTCGTGCACCGTCTTGCCGAAGAGCCACGTTGGTCGGAGCTGCTTATCGAGTGGGATCATCGGAGCGAGGCCGGCGACTTGGTACAGCAGGTACAACACCGTCTCCATGAAATTGTCAGGTTGTACTGGGCATCCGGGAACGTTGACGATCGGCAACCCTGCCTTCGACCGCCAGTCCCAGCCCAGGTAGTCAGCCAGTCCCATGCATCCGGTAGGATTTCCGGCCATCGCATGAATTCCGCCGTACGTCGCGCACGTCCCCGCGCCGATGATGGCCAGCGCCTTCGGCGCAAGTCGATCGATCCACTCGCAGGTCGTGATCGGCTGCCCTGTATCAGGGTTCGTTCCCATCGCAGCCCAATAACCCTCTTCCTTGATCTTCTCGTTCGGGATCGAACCCTCCACAACCAGCACAAACGGATCGAGGAGCCCCTTTTCGGCGTCATAGAAGAACTGCATGAACTCGGCGCCATTTTCGTAAGCAAGCACCGGATTGTGCAGGTGAACCTTTGGTAGACCTGGAATAGCGCCTAGCAGCACATCCTCGATGCTGGGCTGCTCCGCTGCCGTCACGGAGACGCTGTCACCGTCGCAACTCAGCCCTGCGGTGATCCAGAGGATGTGGACGTCGGACACAGCAGGAGGCTTGGTGATTGCACTTGCTCTCTCAGGCATAGGTCACTCCTCGAGTCGTCAACTCGACGCCAGACGGCCGCCGTGGCAGGGTTATAGCCGGCTCAAACGAAAAATTGCCACCGCTTGGTGGCAAAATCAGGGCTCATCGATAAGGATGTTGGAATAGGTCGATCGGAATTTCGAAAGTAGGACAAGGCAATCTCTCTTAGAGACCACAACGCAGACGCAAACCCTGACTTCTAACGGCAGCGACACTACGCTTGAACGCTGCCCGGTGTCAATCGTGCTGCAAAATCTTTTAGCCTGAATTCTGCTTGCCTTGAGATGTGTTTTGCCCTCTCGCGTGCAGAAACCAAGCGCCCGTCAGCCAAGGATCAAGTGTCACGACGTTACCGATGTCGAGCGTACTTGCGTGCGCGGAACTTCAGCAGATGCGGGGCAACTGTTCACCGAACATCACATCCAGAACCCTGGTCCCGCCGATCTCCGTCTTCATCAGCACCATCCCTGGATGCTCCGCGACCACCTCGCCGACGATCACCGCATCCCGCCCAAGCTCATGCTCCTGCATATGCTTCAGCACAGCCTCTGCCATATCAGGAGCGACGATCGCAACCAGCTTACCCTCGTTCGCCACGTAGAGCGGATCCAGGCCCAGCACCTCGCACGCACCCTGCACCGACTCCCGCACAGGAATACTCTTCTCCTGCAGCAACATGCCGACGCCCGCGCGCTTCGCTATCTCATTCAGCGTCGTCGCCACACCGCCCCGCGTCGGATCCCTCAGGCAATGCACAAAGTCGGCATCATTGTTGGGCGAGGTCGTGTTCAGCATCTTCTCCACAAGCCCGTTCAACGACGCGCAGTCACTTTCGATCGCGCCTTCAAACTCCAGGTTCTCCCGCTGCGACATGATCGCCATTCCGTGGTCGCCGATATACCCGCTCAGGATGATTTTGTCGCCCGGCCGTGCGCGATCGGCCGAAATGTTCCAGTTACCCTCGATAACTCCAATTCCCGTGGTTGTTATAAATATCTGGTCACCCTTGCCGCGGTTCACAACCTTTGTATCTCCGGTCACGAATTGCACCCCCGCCTCCCGGGCGGCCGCTCCCATCGAGTCGACAACACGCCGCAGGTCGTCTGCCGCTAGACCCTCTTCCAAAATGAACGCGGCGGCGAGATAAAGGGGTCGGGCTCCGCTCATCGCCAGGTCGTTTACTGTTCCATGCACTGCCAGACGTCCGATATCTCCTCCCGGAAAAAATATCGGCGTCACAACGAATGAGTCCGTCGTAAATGCTAGTCGGCTGCCGTTGATCGCAAGCACCGCCTGGTCGTCCAGCTTTTCCAGAACAGGATTGCGGAAAGCCGGAAGAAAGATCGTATCGACCAACTCCGACGTCAGCTTGCCGCCGCTTCCATGGCCCAGCACGATCTGCTTGTGTTTGAAGATCGGAATAGGACACGAGCCGAGCAGCGCCGAAGCCTCATCGTCCGGCTCTTTGAAGGCCTGCGCATACGCGTGCGCTCTGCGATCCATTCCCGTCATGCTGCTCCGCCGAGCGAAGCGATCGGGACGAATCGGGTGATCTCGCTGTGCTGCTCCAGGTGCCGCCCATAGGCGTAATAAGCCGCGCAGGCGCCTTCGGCAGAGACCATCGTCGCTCCCAACGGCCTTTGCGGCGTGCAGAGAGTACCGAACGCCTGGCAGTCATGCGGCTTCCTGATGCCCTGCAGTATCTGTCCGCTGATACATGCCGCCGGCTCCTGCGTGTCGATCTCCTGCACATCGAAGATCGCCTCTGCATCATGGTCGCGGAACTCGAGTCGCAACCTGTATCCGCTCTTAGCAATAACGCCGATGCCGCGCCACTTCCGGTCCGCAATCTCGAAAACACTTGCCACCAGTCGCTGAGCGGGCAGGTTTCCCTCACGATTCAGTATCCGCGAATACTCATTCTCGACGACCGCGCGACCCTCCTCCAGCTGCCGGATCGTCATCAGGGTTCCCTGCAGGATATCCAGAGGTTCGAATCCGGTAATGACGATGGGCACGTTGAACCGCGAACTCAGCGGTTCGTACTCGCTGTATCCCATCACCGCGCACACATGGCCTGGCCCGAGAAATCCCTGCACCCGATTCAGCGAAGATTGCAGGATCGACGCAATCGCCGGCGGCACAAGCACATGCGACACAAGAACGCAAAGGTTCTTCACACCTTCAAGCAGCGCACGCGACACAAGCATCGCATTTGCCGGTGCCGTCGTCTCGAAACCGATCGCGAAGAAAACCACCTGCTTCTCCGGATTGCTTCGAGCAATCTTCAGACAATCCAGTGGCGAGTAAACGACGCGCACATCCCCGCCCATCGACTTAATCGTAAACAGATCTCCATCAGAACCCGGCACCCGCAGCATGTCGCCGAAAGAGCAGAAGATCACGCCCGGACGGCGCGCAATCGAGTGCGCCTTGTCGATCATCTCAAGCGGTGTCACACACACGGGACACCCCGGTCCGTGTACAAGCTCAATCCCTTCCGGCAGCAGGTAGTCGATGCCATGCTTCACGATCGAGTGAGTCTGACCGCCGCACACCTCCATCAGAACCCAGGGCTTCGTCTGTATCCGTCGAATCTCTGCCACGATCCTCGCGGCGATCGGTCCATTCCTGTACTCGTCAAGATATTTCACCGTTGTCCTCCACGGGGCTCGATCTCCTCCACCACCGGCGACTCAAGCTCCGTCAACTGGTCCAGATCTCGGAGCGCCTGATAGGTTCGCTCCGCCTCAGCCTCATCGACACGGCTGATCGCGAAACCCACGTGCACCAGGACATAATCGCCCACCTGCGTCTCCGGCACATACTCCAGGCAAGCCTCGCGCACGATGCCGCCGAACTGCACCTTCGCCATCCTCATGCCCCGCTGATCAAACGCTTCCAGCACCTTGCCCGGTATGGCGAGACACATGTCAGTCTCCTCTGCATAGAAGCTCGTTTGCGATCACGGCCTGACCCAGAGCCACGCCGCCATCGTTCGGAGGTACTACGGCGTGTAAGAATACTCCAAATCCGCTGGACCGCAACAGCTCAGCGGTTCTGGCCAGAAGGTAATGGTTCTGGAAGCTGCCACCAGTCAGGCATACTCTGCCGAGACCTTCCGTCTCCCGTATACGGCAACAGACCTCCACGATCGCGACGCTCATCGTCTCGTGGAAACATCGGGAGATCTCGCCCTTCGGAATCCCGCGGCGCAGGTCCCCAACGATCTCACCGATCATGGACCTCATGTCGAGCACGGCGGGCTCACCGTCCTCGATCCTGAAGTCATAGCGTCTTCGTCCGCTTCCTTGCGCCATTGACTCAAGCGCAATCGCCGCCTCACCCTCAAACGTCACCTCCGACCCGAGTCCCACCAGTGCCGCCACTGCGTCGAACAGCCGCCCACATGAGGACGTCTCGACCGTATGCAGACCTCGCGAAAGCATCCCGTTCACCAGCTCAAGCTGCCTGGCCGGAACGCGCTCGAACACCTCGATCCCCGCCGGCATCTGTCCCCCAAACGCATCGCGAACATAGCTGAGCGCCATTCGCCATGGCTGCCGCACCGCCGCATCTCCTCCCGGAAGCAGCACGTTCCGGAGATGCGCGCGCCTTTCGAAGCTGGCAAGGTCCGCCACCAGGAACTCACCGCCCCAGATCCGGCCATCCGTCCCAAATCCCGTGCCATCGAACGCAACCCCGATTACCCGCCCCGTCAGGTGGTTTTCCGCCATACAGCTCGCCACGTGTGCATGGTGATGCTGCACACCAATCTTCCGCTCGAAGATCGACGCCAGCGCCATCCGTGTACTCATATACGCCGGATGCAGATCGTACGCTGCCGCGCGTGGTTCGACCTTGAACAGACGGCGCATCTTCGCGACCGTCTCCTCGAAAAAGCGCATCGTCTCATAGTTCCCGAGATCCCCGATGTGCTGGCTCAGAATCGCGTACCGCCCCTTGGTCAGGCAGAAGGTATTCTTCAACTCGCCGCCGAAGGCTAGTACCTCTTGCATTGGTTTCCCCAGGTCGATAGGCAGCGGTACAAACCCGCGAGATCGTCGCAGCACACGCTCCCGGCCCTCAAAGGTCCGTACCACCGAATCATCCACGCGCGTTGCGATATCCCGGTTGTGCAACAGGAACCAGTCCGCAATACCGCCCAGCTGCATCAACGCCTCTTCGTTCTCGACCACGATCGGCTCCTCACTGAGGTTGCCGCTCGTCATGACCAGGGCAGGGAACTCGCTCTGCACCTCCGCTGAATCACCGAAGAGCAGGTAGTGCAGCGGAGTGTACGGCAACATCACTCCAATCGTCATGTTTCCGGGCGCGACGCCCGCCGAGATCTCCGTTCCCGCCAGCCGCGGCATCACGACGATCGGCCTCCGCAGATGCAGCATCGCCGCTTCGTCCACCGCCGACACCCCGCAGAACCTCCTTACCTCCGCCACATCGCGCGACATCAGCGCGAACGGCTTGCTCGGGCGTCGTTTGCGCCTCCGCAGCTCGTACACCGCAGCGTCGTTCGTCGCATCGCACGCAAGTAGAAATCCACCCAGCCCCTTTACTGCCACGATCTTGCCCTCGCGAAGCAGCTCCCGGACCTGCCGGATCACCACAAGAGCGTCGCACTGCCCGAGCGTGCCATCGCTCTGACTCGCTCCACTCCGCACCAGCGCGAGCGATGGGCCGCATACGCTGCAGGCGTTCGGCTGAGCATGAAACCGCCGGTCCTGCGGGTCCCTGTACTCGGCCTCGCACAGGCTGCACATGGTGAACTTCGCCATCGTTGTCGTGGCGCGATCATAGGGAATATCGTGAATGATCGTGTAGCGAGGTCCACAGTGTGTGCAGTTCGTAAACGGATATCCGAACCTCCGGTTGGAGCGATCCCCGAAGTCGCGCCAGCAGCTCTCACATGTGCCCGCGTCCGGAGAAACCAGGACGAACTCTCCAGCCTCCTCGCGGCTATGTAGGATCTCGAAGCTCTGATCTCCCCGGATCGCGATCTCTGAAACCGCAACCTCCGTGATCTCCGAAAGCTTCGGTGGATCGGATCTCAGCCTCTCCAGAAAACTGGCAATCGCGGCCGCACCGCCTTCGATCTCGATGGTCACGCCGGCGGAGGAGTTCAGAACAGTTCCCGTCAGCCCCAGCGACTGTGCCAGGTTGTACACAAACGGCCGGAAGCCGACACCCTGCACGATCCCCCGAACCTGGATGCGCATTCGACGTTGGGGTTCAAGCTCATGAGCCGGCATACACGCTCTGCCCTCAGCAACCCGGTGTCCAGTCCGGCGACCCAAAGATCGAGGTCAGAGCCTGCCGGACCTCCCGCGTGCGAAATCATATATGACAACCCCCGCGTGAGGATCCCCCTTCCTCCCCGAGCCTCCAACATGGCGGCTTAGTAATGGAATCTGAAACGAACTTCGCCGTAGATCTCGCGCGGATCGTTGTAGTGAAATCCACCGAACGTCAGGCTGTTGTCCAACAGCACCCGTCTCCCGGTCAGATTCAGAACATTCGCCGAAAGGGTCGTGTTCTCACCGATCCTCTTTCCCGCGGAGATGTCGACACTTGTGTGCTGCGGCAGGTATGCACCCGGGTAGCGCGATCCCGGTATGGGTGATCCGTTGTGAAAGCCCGAACCGTAGTAAACGTTTGTCGATACATACGTGTGCGAGGCCAGCTCGGCATCATAGCCGACGGTCAACGTGTTGCGTTGATCATGGTCTACCGGAACATAGTTGAAGTTCGCACTGCAGTCGGGCGAAGAGATCGGGTAACAAACCAGCCCTCCCGTTATCCCTCCACGCTGCTTGGCGACCTGATTCGAGTAGGCGACGTGAGCTCTTCCGAAGCGCCAAAGCTGTGGCGATCGCAAAGTAAGCTCCCATCCCTGAATCAGAGCTCCATCGATCGTGACCGGGTAATACAGGCTCGACTCTCCGACATTGGAATGATCCAGAAAGTTTCTAGCGCGCGTCTTGAACGTATCAGCATCCACGACCCACCCACGGTATGGAATCTGCACTCCGATCTGATGCTCCTCATCTCTCTCACCGCGCAGCGCCTGGAACGTGGTGTTCTGGCTCTGGGCGTAGTCGAGGATCGGCCCCGTTGCGGTCAGCAGTGGAGGCGGCTGGTACGAGCGTCCATAGAAGCCGCGGAAGACCCAGTGGAGCTTGGGGATCTCCACTGCAGCGCCTACCCTCGGAGCCGTCGCCGCCTCCGTGAGATCACCTGCAAAGTAAGACTCGCGCACACCGCCGATCAACGTAAACCAGCGGTTGACCTTGTAGTTGTCTGAGATAAACTCCTCCACCAAACCGCCGCTTCCTGAGCTCGACTGGAGTCTCAGCGATGGCAACGCAGCCAGTCGGTACTTATCCCTCTGACCAAAGGAGTAGATTCCTGCCTGCAGAGTGTTTCGTGCCGTCTGGCCTGTCACCGATGCCTGCAAGCCCGCGTAGTTGGAGCTCCGATCAGAGGTTGTCGCCACGGGTGTATCCGCAGGATTTGAGGAATAGGTCGCCTTGTTGTAGTGGAAAAATGGAGAGATCTGCGTCACGATCGACGCCTTGTACGTGTGCACCCAAGAGAAATCCCCAAGTCCATCCGTCTCATGCTGCCCATCTCGTAAACCGCTGGTCTGGTATTGCTGGTTCTCGGCGCTGCTCGGATCGGGATCGTAAGGAATCTGAAAATAATCGCTCCGAAGCTGTACCACCGACCGAAGCTGATCCTTTGCAGATCGGTTGTATAGAAAAGAGCCGAAACCTCCGTATCCATTCGCCGCGTCATGACGCACCTGTACCACCGGTGGCGCAAGCCCATAGTCACTGCGATTTCCGTTCAGACTGGCGTAATAGGCGAACCTCTGCGTGTGGTCTCCGAAGTTCAACTGGTCGTTTGTCTGAAGGAAGTTGCCGAAGCTCAGCACCACCTCGGCCTCTTTGTTCCGCTCAAACCCCGTCCGGGGGACGACGTTGAAGATCCCGAACGTGCGGTCCCCGAGGTCTGCCGTATAGCTCCCGCGCTGCACCTCAAGGTAGTCGATATCCTTCGGATCGATCTGCGCCCCTAGATTGCTCCCGATATTTGTGTTCGGAATCGTAACTCCGTCGATCAGCCAGCTCACCTGGTGCCCTCCGCGCACATGCAACATGTCATGAGTCATGTACGCCCCAGGCACGAAATCCGTAATCATCTGCAGCCCGTTCGTTCGGTCCGCGCCTGGAGTTCGAGCTATATCCATACGCCCCACCGTCGTCGTTGGAGTCACACTGTCCACGTCACCTAAAGCTTTGCTGGATACGCTCACGGATTCCCGCACGCTACCGACCTGCAACTCGAAGTGGAGCGTCGGCGACGTGTTCGATGCTAGGCTGAGACTCTGCTCCAGAACACCGAATCCCGTTTGGCTCACCGTCACGACATATTCACCGAGAGCAACAGCCGGGAAGCTGAACCTGCCATCGTCAGTGGTCTGCGTTATCTGCACGGAGTCAGAGTGAACCGCGTGCAGCTGCACCCGTGCGCCCTTCACTGGGCGGTGTTGCGCGTCATGGACGACGCCTTGTATCTGTCCGAAGACACTGGCGTAAACCATGTGGCTGCAGAGTAGAAGGATAGCGATGCACCAGGTGAGCCTGCGCCACATGGGATAGATCCTCGTCACAACCTCGTGACAGAAAGGCCTTCACGGCGATAACACCAGCTGCCCTCGCCTCCAGGTGGACGCGTCCGGCAACTTCGGAGAAGCTCGCTAGACAGCTTGCGGGGGTGGGCCGCGCTTCTGGTGCGATCGGCTCACATTGCCGCAGGCCTGTGCCTCTTCCGGCGATTGCCCGCCAGCCTGTGCGGCCATATGGGTCATCCGCGTCGACGGCCGGCTTGATATAACCGGTTGCGACTGGATCGTCACCGCCTTCGGGAACGCCGGGCAGTTAGCCCGTGCCGTGAACCCCTGCCCTGAAGATCTCGTCAAGGCTCCCCGAAAGCAATGATGTGCGCCGTTGCGACGGCAACAGATAGGAAGATCCGAACTTGCGGTAGAGGCGAACACGGGTGCTATCAGCGGAAAGCTGAGCAGCACCAGCAGCATCCATGTGAAAACCCGTCTCATCCGATACCGATTCCGCTCTCGCCCATCCCGCACATCGACACAAAGCGGACAGGCTGCAGCGATCCTAGACCGGCACATCCCGGCATGCCAGCAAATTCGCCCCTATCCCAGGCCGCCGTCGTCCCTGCAGCCCCCTCAGACTCTAAGGGAGCGCACCACGTCGCTCAACCTTGAGTGGAACCCCTCCGCTTGGCCGAAGGGTGACGGCAGCTGTTGTTTTGGGTGTCGCCGAGCTGCCCGGAACAGGTGTCAGCTTCCAGTCTCGGGCAATCACCGCCAGCACCAGCGTCCCTTCCATCCACGCCAGACCCTCTGCAATGCACTGCCGCGATCCGCCCGCAAAAGGGAAGTAGCTATATCGCGCTCGCCCCGCTTTGGTCTCGGCCGAAAACCTCTCCGGGTCAAACCTCTCAGGATCGTCGAAGAAGCGTGCATCGCGATGAACAGCATATTGAGGTGCCAGCAGAGTCGCTCCTCGCGGTATGCGAAACCCTGCGATCTCATACGGCGTCTCGCACGTGCGTCCCGTCACCCACACCGGCGGGTACAGCCGCATCGCCTCCGCAAAAACCTGTGTCGCATAGGGGAGCTTGGGATAGTCCGCCGCCACGGGTGTGCGATCTCCCAACACCTCGCGGGCCTCGTCATGCAGCCGCGCCTGCACCTCCGCGTGATGCGCCTGGAGGTGCAGCGCGAACGAGAGCGCATTCGCCGTCGTCTCGTGCCCCGCAAGAATGATCGTGACACACTCATCGTGCAGCTGCCGGTCCGTCATCGTGTTCGCCGCGTGCGACCTGGAGACACCTTCCGCCACCACATCGTCTTCCACTCCCGGATCAGTCGCATTCAGCAACATTGACAGGAGATCGCCGCGATCCGCCGGATCAGCTCGTCGCTCCGCGATCATTCCGTAGATCAGCCTGTCCAGATGCGCCTTTCCGCGCCGCAGACGCCCCATCGACGGAATCGGAAGACGCTGAATCTGCCGCGAGAAGGGAAGAAATGAGAGCGGCAGAAAAGTCATGAACGAGTCGACCGCAGACGCCATCGCGCCCACATCGTCCAGGGCATCAAGATCGAAAAGGCACTTGCCAACGATCTGAAGCGCAAGCGACAGCATCTCCGCATGGAGATCGATCGTCTCACCGGATCTCCATCGCGAGCTCATCGCCAGCGTCTTGGACCCGATCACCTCGGCATACGCCGCAATCCGCTCGCGCAGAAACGCAGGCTGGGCCAGTCGCCGCTGGCGCATGTGCAGCGGCTCCTCACTGGTCAGCAGCCCATGCCCCAGCACATCGCGCGCTCTCTGCATCACAAGATTGCGATGGTGGTTGGGCGCGTCCTTCAGAAAGAAGTCGGCGATCAAATCCGGATGATTGATCTGGTAGATGTCGCGGCCGAAAACCCTGTAGTGGTTCAGATCGCCGAAGTCTCGAGCCGTCGCCAACATGAACTCCGCGGAGTTCTGCTGGAACGACTCACCCGAGAGCACGCGCCGGATCATCTGGGGCCCGGCAGGCAGCGCCGGGTTGCTGCTGCACCGGATGTCAGGAGCGGGCGTCACAGACACCAGTCTAGATGTCCGGTTACCATGGGCTGAAACTTCGCCCGGCAACCTTCGACTGCTCAGCCGTTCCTGTGTTGCTGCAGACCTACCCCTCTACTCTGAGTCGTTCGCAGCATCATGGAAGCAGGAGCGGCCCTCCTGGCAAAGAGACCTGTGCACGTAGTGCTCATCCGGCCCCGCCTTTCCCATCGTCCGCAGGCACCAGTACGTCGTCGTCGCTCCCATAATCTCGACGAGCTCCTCATGGAAGTCGCCGAAGGCCCCATAGGAGGACTTGCTCCGGAGAGCGCTGCATCGGGTCTCTGTATTTGGCGTAATCATAGTTCCTCCTATCCGATGGCACTCGGATCGCGCTGCATCTGTCCTGCCGCCAGCAAAATCGTTCGGTAGATAGCCGTCTGGAACAGCTGCGTCTTGAAGCCGTTCTGCGAAAGCGGAGTCGCACCTTCCATCGCCGCACGGGCCGCCGCGCGGGCCGTCGTCTCATCGATCGTCTTGCCCGCGAGAAGCCCCTCGGCCGCCGTCGCCCGTATTGGAGTCGGTGCAGCTACCCCAAGAACGATCGACGCCTTCCTGCACTTCGATCCATCCATCACCAGCACGACACCCGCATCCGCCAGCGGCCAGTCAAAGCTCTCCTTCTCGCCGTATTTCTGGTACGCCGACTTGGTCCCAGCCTCCGGAGCCGGAACAAAGATCCCCGTGATCAGCTCGCCCGGCTGCACCACCGTCTCGTTCTTTACGCTCTTCTCAGGCGCGACATAGAAGTCGCGCATCGCGACGGTCCGCTTGCCGGCCTTCGATGTAAGCTCCACCTCCGCGTTCATGGCGAGCAGCGGAACAGCCGTCGAGGACGGGTGCACCATCGCGCACGTCTCGTTGTTCATGATCGCGTGGTACTGGTTCTCTCCGTCATGGGCGTGGCACACGTCGCTCGTTCCGCCCTTCTTCTTGCAATCGAAGTCGCTCGATCGGAAGTACCAGCAGCGCGGTCGCTGCATGATATTTCCGCCCACCGTCGCCATGTTGCGGACCTGCGGCGTCGCCGCATGTCCCGCCGCGTCCGAAAGCGCCGTGTAACCCCGCTGGATCTCAGGATGCTCCGAGATCTCCGTCAGCGTCGAAAGCGGCCCTAGGTGCAGACCCTTCGGAGTACTCGTGATGCCCCGAAGACTTGCTACATTCCGGATATTCACCAGCCGTGGCGGTGTGACGATCCCATCCTTCATCAGATCCAGCAGATCGATTCCACCCGCCTTCACCGCCGAGTCCGCCGTCATCTGGTCGAGCGCCTGCCCTACCGTCGTGCAGTCAACAAAGCTGAACTTGTTCATGCCTGTACCTCTTCCCGCACCTTGCCAAGTGCCGCGAGCACGTTCGCAGGCGTCATCGGTATCCGCCGCATCCGGACTCCCGTCGCGTTGTAAAACGCATTCGCAATCGCCGCCGCCAACGTGATAATTCCGGCAGACTCGCCTATCCCCGCAGCATCGGTGGAGCTCTGCGCAATGTAGTTCTCGACCAGAACGATCTCGATCTCCGGAACCTCACGCGCTCCGATGATCTTGTAGTTCTCAAGGTTCGCGTTCAGCATGAAGCCCTTGTTCCGGTCCATGATCCGCTGCTCAAACAACGCATACGAGATGCCCTGCAGAACGCCTCCGTTGATCTGGCTGATTACGCCCGTCGGATTGATCGGCCGGCCGCAGTCATGCGCTCCAAAGACCTTCTCGATGTGAACCCGCCCGGTCTCCGTATCTACAGCAAGCTCGACATAGTCCACTCCGCCGTACGTGATCCGGTCCTTCGTGTACTCCGGAACTCGCGTCGCCCGCGCAGAGATCTCGTCCATCGGCAGCTTCGAGGCAACCTGCTTCAGCGTCCACGACTGCGACGAATCGCTCTTGCGATGGACCCGCCCTCCTTGGAGCACCAGATCCTCCGCCGTCGTCTTGTACGCCGGTGCAACCGCCGCGAGCAGCTTCTGCTTCGCCTGGTACGCCGCATTGCGAGCCGCCGGCGTAATGGATCCCGCCGTGATGCTTCCGCCCGAGTCAGGCCCGATAGGATATCGCGTATCGCCAATGCGAATTACAACATCGTGCGGCGGTATTCCGAACTCCTCCGCCACAATCTGCGCCAGGATCGTCTTCGTTCCCGTTCCCAGATCCTGCACCGCCGACATCAGCTCCACCGATCCGTCTTTCGAAACCCGGACCTCGCAGGACGAGTTCATATTCACGAACCGGTACCACACCGACTGAGCGATACCGATACCGCGCTTCACCGGCCCGGTGTCCGAACCCGCCGGTCTCCTCTTGCTCCAGTTCGTACGCTCCCGAATCAGCTGCCGCTCCACCTTGCGCGCCGGGTTCTCGTCGATCTTCTCGCGCAGATCCAGCGGATCCATCTTCAGCTTCACCGCCAGTTCGTCGATCGCCTGCTCAAACGCGAAGCATCCCTGCGGGTGTCCCGGTGCCCGAAACGCCGCGCCCGGTCCCCCGTTGGTAAACACGTCGTACTCTTGCGTCAGCAGGTTGGCGCACTTGTACATGTTGGTAGCAGGACCCGCCGTTCCCGCTCCCGTGCCAACTCCTGCCGTCCCGTAACTCGTTAGCTCGATCGCCGTCAGCGTTCCATCCTGCTTGGCTCCGATCTTCAGCATCTGGTGCGAGTCCGGCCGGTTGCACACAATGTGCTCCTGCCTCCGGTCCAGCATCAGCCGCACCGGCGCGTTTGCCTTGCGCGACAGGTTTGCCGCCACAACGCCCTCGTTCCCTGCGCCAAACTTCGCCCCGAAGCCGCCGCCCATGAACTCCGTGATCACGCGCACCTTGCTCTTCGGCAGCTTGAACACGTCCGCGAACTCATTGCGCACGCTCGATGTCCCCTGCGTCGAAGCGTAGACCGTCACCTCTTCCGGCTTCCAGTCCACCACAAACCCATGGGTCTCAAGCGCCGAGTGAGTCTGCACCTGTGTGAAGTACTCGCCCTCTACCACCACGTCTGCCTGCTTGAAGCCCTCCACCGTATCGCCGACCGTCTTCTTCTGCGGTCCATGGACGTTGCCGACCTGCGGCACGCCCTTCGGTCCGCCACCGCCACCCGCGCTTCCCGCCGCATCCGCCGGCCCCGGAAACACCTTCGGTGCATCCTCCTTGCGGGCGTCCGTCCGATCCACAACAAACGGCAGATCGGCGTACTGTACCTTCACCAGCTCCGCTGCGTCGTCCGCAATGGACTGCGAAATCGCCGCCACTCCCGCCACCGGCTGCCCCGCGTATCGCACGATCGGATACCGTGAAGGCGTCTCCTGCTTCGGATCGCGCAGCTCTGCATTTCCCATCACGTGTTCAATGACGTAGACCGCCCGCACTCCCGGAACCTTCTCGGCAGCGCTTGTGTCCACCGAAAGGACCTTTCCATGCGGAACGGTCGCACTCACCATCCGCGCGAACAGCATCCCCGGCAGATGGACGTCGGCCGTGTACTTGCCCTTGCCCATCGCCTTCGCCGGGCCGTCGTAGCGTGCGGTCGGCTTTCCGATATAGGTCAGGTCCGCATTCGCTGCCAGCGCCGGCGGTTCGTCCAAAGGCACCTGGCGCTCCTTGTGCTCCAGCCCGTTCTGCGGAATCCCGAAGACAAAACTCTCGGTCCGCGTCGGTGCCTGGGCCTTTGCAGGCGGCGTTTCGGCGTCCTTCTTCTCGGCGTCCCGCGTCGGTTTAGCCTCGCCCTGCACACCCTTCGCCCGCGACTTCTCCTGCGTGGCGCCCTGCTGCTGTTCATCGAGAAGAAGCATCTCGTTCTCCATCTAGGCCTCCCTCTCCATGCCAAGCGTCACCAGCCCGGCCGTATTCCTGCGCTCATGCGCCACATCCAGCGTCGCCGCGAAGATCTTCGGATACGTCCCGCACCGGCACAGATTGCCGCTGATCGCATGCTTCACGTCGCCAAGGCTCGGATTCTTGTTCCGCTCCAGCAGTGCCGCGCACGACATCACCATGCCCGGCGTGCAGAAGCCGCACTGCATCGCGTCGTGCTTCACAAACGCGGCCTGCAGCGGATGCATCGTTTCGCCCTGCGACATCCCTTCGATCGTCGTGATCTCGCGCCCCACTGCGTCGATCGCCAGCGTCATGCATGCCAGAGCCGGCGTCTTGTCGATCCACACCGTACACGCCGAGCAGGACCCGCGGTCGCACACAACCTTTGTCCCGGTTAGGCCGAGGCTGTCCCGCAGCGTCTGCGCAAGCGTATAGCGTGGCTCGACCGACACCGGATGATCGTGTCCGTTGATCCGCAGAGTCACCGGAACCGCGTCCGGACCCACCGTCTTCTCGCCATGGGCGATCTCGTGAGTCTCTCGGGCCAGCGCCTGCGCAGACTCCAGCACCGTGGTAGCCGCGGTAACGCCCGCCCCCTTCAGGAAGCCTCTTCGTGAAAACGTTGTCTTTGGTGTCTCGCCCATACGACTGCCTTTCAGATACGAATCTCAACGGTTGCTGATGATTCAGTTGTGGAGAGCCTGCTTCGCGTGTGCATCCACTCTACAACCGGGGACACACCTCCGTCACCCGTGTCTGTGCCATGCTGCTAAGCCTTTTCACCACACCAACGAGATCTTTCTGTAACGATAAAGCGTTCACTCTCGCGAGCTGGTGACCTTCGGCCTGATCTGCCGAACCCACCTCCACCGCTCGGTCCTCCACCCCCCCCCGAGGTTGCCCTCCCGCGCCCGGCATTGTTACAGACATGTGTCAGCGATTCTCATGTTGGAAATCCGCGGCGATCGCCCGATTTTGTTATCCTTAAGCTTCTATGCCGAACAAAAAAGAAGTCCTCCAGAGCACCATCCAACACATCGACATCAAGCAATACAACGTCGTTCCCATGGTCGATGCCATGCAGTCGATGGCCTTCAGCTCCCGTGATCTCGCCCGGGCCGCCACCATTTACGAACGCATGCTCAAAGACGGCGATTGCGCCGTTATCCTCTGCCTCGCCGGATCACTCATCAGCGCAGGCCTCAAGCAGGTCATCGTCGACCTCATCCGCAACAACATGGTCGACGCCATCGTCTCCACGGGCGCCAACATCGTCGATCAGGACTTCTTCGAGGCCCTTGGCTTCCGTCACTACATCGCAGATGAGCTCCTGAAATCCGGAACCGAAGATTCCAAGCTCCGTGAGATGGCCATCGACCGCATCTACGACACGTTGATCGATGAGGACGAGCTCCGCATCTGCGACGACACCATTAAGCAGATCGTCGACTCCCTCGATCCGCGCCCCTACAGCTCCCGCGAGGTCATCGCTGCCATGGGCGCATTCCTCGTCGAACAAGGCAAGACCCCGGACAAGGGTGGCGTTGACGGCATCGTCCTCGCGGCCTTTGAGAAGGATGTTCCTATCTTCGTCCCCGCCTTCTCCGACTGCTCCGCAGGCTTCGGTCTCGTCGTTCACCAGCACGAACGGCAGGACAAACCCAAGGTCTCCATCGACTCGGCCAAGGACTTCTACGAACTCACCAAGCTAAAAATTGAGAACCCCACCACCGGCCTCCTTATGATCGGCGGCGGTGTACCCAAAAACTTCGCGCAGGATATCGTCGTCGCCGCTGAGGTCCTCGGCATCGACGCCTCCATGCACAAGTACGCCGTCCAAATTACCGTCGCCGACGTCCGCGACGGAGCCCTCAGCTCCAGCACCCTCAAGGAAGCGAGCTCCTGGGGCAAGGTCGATACCGTCTACGAGCAGATGGTCTTCTCCGAAGCCACCCTCGCCTTCCCGCTCATCGCCGGATACGCCTTCCACAAGAACGCCTTCGCCGATCGCAGGGAGCTGCGCCTCGCTCGCATCCTCGATCCCGTAACCGTCTAGCACCGCTCCGGAATCCCGTTCCGAATGCCGAAGGTGAACGTTCACCTTCGGCATTTCGCATTAACTCGGCTCATCTCTTTCGACAGTCTTCCGCCCCATCCGGCCGTCTTTTCAAACCCCAGCCGGACTTCCAGATCGAAGCCGTACAATTGGCTTGTTTCTGAGTCCACGCGAAAAGGAAATACCCCCGGGCATGCCGTCTGCAGGACAAACTTTTACAGCGCCAGGCCGAGTGAATCTGATCGGGGAACACACCGACTACACCGGCGGCTTCGTCCTCCCGATGGCCATCGGCTTCGAGACCAAGGCTGCCATTGAGCCTGCAAGCGGCGGCAAGGCGACCTTTATCTCGGAAAACTTCGGCGAACAGGCTGAATACGACCTCGCAAACTTCCCCTCGCACGGCCGCCAGCACTGGAGCGACTACCCCGCCGGTGTTCTCTGGGTTCTTCGTCAGAAGGGAATCGACGTCCCTCCCTTCACACTCCGTCTCAACGGCAACGTTCCCCTCGGCGCAGGCCTCAGCTCCTCTGCATCCGTGGAAGTCGCCACCGCAATGGCGCTTCTCCACCACGCAAACGTCACCCTTCCCGGCACTGAGATCGCTACTCTCTGTCGCAGCGCGGAGAATGACTTCGTCGGTGGAAGCTGCGGAATCATGGATCAATTTGTAAGCGTTTACGGTCGCGCCGATCATGCCCTTCTGCTCGACTGTCGCTCCCTCGAACACGAAGATCTGCCCCTCCCGCCGTCCGTCAGCGTCGTCATCTGCAACTCCATGGTCAAGCACACTGTGGCCCATGGTGAGTACGGCGACCGCAGCGGAGAGGTCATGGCAGGCCAGGCTGTCGTCGTCCGCGAGCGCCCCGGCATCAACTCCCTCCGGGACGCCTCCCTTGCCGATCTCGACGCCTGCCAATCCCACATGGCGCCCGAGTCGTACAAGCGCTGCAGGCACATCATCACAGAGAACGACCGCGTTCAGCGTGCACGCACCGCTCTCATCGCAGGAGACCTCAAGAGCTTCGGCGATCTCATGTACCAGGCCCACGCCTCCTTCCGCGATGACTTCGCTGCCAGCTGCCCCGAGATCGATAAACTCGTCGACATCGCAAGGACAATCCCCGGCTGCTTCGGCGCCCGCATCACCGGCGGTGGCTTCGGTGGATGCACCGTCAATATCGTCGCAGCCGATCAGGCTGAGACCTTCCGCTACGATCTCGTCCGTCAGTACAAGGGCGCGCTCGGCATCGATGCTGAGTCCTACATCTCCGGCGCCGCCGATGGCGCCCTCGCGAGGAACGCATGAGCTCCGGCCAAACCGACAACCCGCAAAATCCGGGCTCCCCCGAGTCCCAGAACCTCGAAAGCGTCAATCTCCCCAGCGGGGCCAACCTCAAGGAACAGCCTCACCGTCGTTGGAACCCCCTCAAACGCGAGTGGATCCTTGTCTCGCCCCATCGCACACAGCGCCCCTGGCAGGGCCAGACAGAGACCCCCGCCCAGGCCCCGACCCTCCAGTACGATCCCGAGTGCTACCTCTGTCCCGGCAACGTCCGTGCCGGCGGTCACAAGACCGACGCCTACACCAGCACCTACGTCTTCGAGAACGACTTCGCTGCGCTCAAGCCGGACGTCCCAAGGTTCACCGCCGATGACCACGGACTACTCGTCGCTGAGGCAGAGAGCGGCATCTGCCGAGTTATCTGTTTCTCTCCCCGGCACGACCTCACCCTCGCCCGCATGGACGTACCCTCCATCCGCAAAGTCGTCGATGTCTGGGCACAGCAGGCTGAAGAGCTCGGCTCCCGCGACGACATCGGCTACGTCCAGATATTTGAGAACCGCGGAGCCATGATGGGTGCCTCAAACCCCCATCCACACGGACAGATCTGGGCCACCCGCTCCATTCCGGATGAGATAGTTCTCGAGCTTGAAGGGCAGAAGGCCTTCCTCGCCGAGCACGGCACGCCACTGCTCTCCGCGTACCTCGAGCTCGAACTTCGCAACGGTGAACGCGTCGTCCTCAGCAACGACCACTTCGTAGCCCTCGTCCCCTACTGGGCCGTTTGGCCTTTCGAGACCCTCGTCCTCCCGCGCCACCGCACAGCCCGTCTCTCGGACCTCGACCCCGCCGCCCGCGACGGCCTTGCCGACATACTCCAGCAGCTCACCTCCACCTACGACCAGGTCTTCAACGTCTCGTTCCCATACTCGATGGGCCTGCACCCCGCGCCATCCGACGGCGAAGATCACTCGGAGTGGCAGTTTCACCTCCACTTCTACCCTCCGCTCCTTCGCTCCGCCACGGTCCGCAAGTTCATGGTCGGCTTCGAGCTCCTTGCCTCACCTCAACGCGACATCACACCCGAGTCCGCCGCCGATACGCTCCGGCAGGCCGCAGCCAGACGTTCGCGCTGACGTCGGTGCTCGCTGGTCACACAGATTGGAGGTCGCCATGCCCGAGCCGCAAGCTTACTTCACGCCTCGCCAGGCCGCGAACATGCTCGGCATCAGCTATCCCACCATCAAACAGTGGATCCTCGCTGGAAAGCTCCGCTCCACCACCACCCCCGGGGGCCACCACCGTATCTCCCAGGTCGCCCTCAAACCGTTCCTCGAACAGGATAGCCAACTCGTCCCCACCGAGTCCCGCGAACGCTTCCGCCGCGTAAGCGGGCGCAATCAGCTCTCCGGCAAAGTTGTAGGCGTCCGCATCGAAGGACTCCTCGCACAGGTCATCCTCGCCATCGGCGACCAGCAGATCACCGCCATCATCACCGCGGACGCCGCCCGCGAGATGAACCTCCGCAAAGGCGACACCGCCGCTGCCCTCGTCAAGGCGACGGAGATCATGATCGAGCGCCTGTAGCCTCCGTCCATACTCCCTCGGTGGCGGTTCAAATATACGATTCGATTCGTATAAATTCGCGATAACATCGCTGGAGCGCTGAACGTGCGCAGCTGTACGCCAACTCTCAGGAGCCGAGACCCAGGTGTCCCCCTCGCTACGATCACTCTGCACCCTCCTCCTTCTCAGCCTCACTCCGCTCGCGCGCGCCCAGAGCGCAGCCACCGCTCGTGGCACCGTTCTCGATCCATCCGCGCACCCCATCCTGAACGCTCTCGTTCGGATAACCTCGCAGTCCACGGGCGCAACCCGCGCCTCGGTCACAGACGCCTCGGGCGAGTTCCAGTTCCGACAGCTCCTCCCCGGCGCCTACCGTATCGACGTCGAGGCCCCCGGCTTTGCCCACCTCGTCCGCAATAGCCTCGTCCTCACCACCGGCGTCACATTAGACGTAGACCTCGCGCTCTCGGTCGGCTCCGCGGACCAGACCGTCACCGTCACCGCAGGCGCCTCTCTCCTCCAGACCGCTCAGAGCGACATCCAAACCTCCATCGCCCGTTCCGCGGTCGTTGGACTCCCGCTCAATGGCCGCAACTTCGTCCAGCTTGCGACACTCGCTCCCGGCGTCTCCCTCCCTCCCGGAACCCTCCTCCCCCGCATCAACGGTGGCCGACCCCGCACCAACGAATACCTCTTCGACGGCATCTCCGCCCTGCAGCCTGAGCCCGGGCAGGTCGCCTTCTTTCCCATCATCGACGACATCCGCGAGTTCACTGTCGAAAGCAACAACGTCCCCGCGGAGTTCGGTCGCTTCAACGGCGGCGTCGTCAACCTCACCACCCGCTCCGGCTCAAACGACCTCCATGGCAGCCTCTACGACTTCTTTCGCAACGAGCAGCTCAACGCCCGCAACTACTTCGCGACGCCCGGCGCCCGCAAACCCGAGTACCGCCGCAACCAGTTCGGCGCCACCCTTGGCGCCCCCATCCTCCGAAAGCGTCTCTTCTTCTTCGGCGGATATCAGGGCCAGCAGCAGGCCATCGGCATCACCCGCATCTCCACCGTACCTACCCTCGCCCAGCGCCAGGGCAGCTTCACCGGTATCGCCCACATCTTCGATCCCGCATCCACGACCTTCGCCAACGGAGCCTACATCCGCTCCGAGTTCCCGGATGACGTCATCAATCGCCCTCTCGACCCAGCCGCCGCCGCCCTCCTCGCCCGAATCCCCCTTCCCACAAGCGCATCTGCGGCCAACAACTACAGCCGTACCGCCAATGATGTCGACCACCAGAACCAGTTCGACGCGCGCCTTGATAGCACCCTCGGCTCATCCGATACGGCCTTTGTCCGTTACTCCTGGTTCCACGACGTCGAAAACCCCGTCTCCCCGTTCCCGGAGGGCAGCGGATCCATCACAGGCTCGCTCACCGGCACCGGAAACGTCTCAGGCCTCTCTCACGTCGTCGGTCAGCAGGCCGTCTTCAACGAAACCCACACCTTCGGCCCGCATCTGCTCAACGACGCCCGCCTCGGCTACACCCGGCGCAGCAACAACATCGCCGGCGCCACCCTTCCGGGCCCCGCCTCCTCCGCGCTCGGCATCCCCGGCATCCCCGTAGGTTCCGCCTTCAGCAACGCGCTCCCCCTCTTCACCCTCACCGGATACGGCCAGATCGGCTCCTCCGCCAGCGTCTTCTCACAATTCCAGACCGGCGTCTGGCAGCTCGTAGACACCCTCCAGACCGACGCGGGCCACCACGCCCTCAAGTTCGGTGGCGATCTCCGCTGGTACCAGCTCAATGCCATCGCCCCGCCCAACCCCACGGGCGCCTTCGCCTTCACCACCACCGGCACAAACCAGCAGGGCCTCGCCCTCCCCGCCACCGACAAGCGCCCCAACGGCAGCGCCCTCGCCAGCTTTCTCCTTGGACAGGTCGACACCTTCACCATCGATCTCCAGCGCAGCACCATCCGTCCCCGCGACGCCATCCAGGAGTTCTTCGCCGAGGACGACTGGCGCGTCACTCCTCGACTCACCCTCAATCTCGGCGCCCGCTACACCCTCCACCACCCCTCAACCGAGAGATCCGATCAGGGTGCAGTCTTCAACCTCCAGACTCAGCAGCTTCAGTATCTCGGCGTTGGCGGCTTCTCGAAGAGTGCCCGCGCGCTTCACTACGGCAATCTCGCTCCTCGCATCGGACTCTCCTTTCGCCTTTCGAGTCGCACCGTGCTCCGCTCCGGCTTCGGCATCGTCTTCATCGATCAGTCCGGGATCACCACCCCCTTCACCACCCCGCAGTTTCCCTTCATCCAGAACGTCCGCCAGGCCACGCAGGACAGCATCAACGCCCCGTTCACCCTCTCCTCCGGACCCACCGTTCAGCCCATCGCCCTCACCCCCGACGCAGGCCTTGGCCAGAGCGTCTACACCGCCAACCGCACCCTCGGCTCCGGGTATGTCCAGCAGTGGAACCTCGCCCTTCAGCGCGAGCTCACACCCAACCTCTCGCTCGACCTCGCCTACGTCGGATCCCACATCGTTCACGTTGGTATCCCCGACTCCAACCTCAACCAGCTTCCCGTGTCAGCCCTCCCCTCACCCTCGAACAACGCTGGCCTCAAGGCCCTGCAGGCAAGGGTCACGAACCCGTACTTCGGTCAGATTCCCGCCTCCTCAACCCTCGGCCAGAAGACCGTCGCTGCGGCCCAGCTGCTCAAACCCTTCCCCCGTTTTCAGAACATCGCCGCATACCGGAACAACACGGGCACCTCCAACTTCAACGCTCTTGAGGCAAAGCTCGAGCAGCGCCTCTCCGGCGGCCTCTTCTTTCTCTTCAGCTACACGCACTCCAAGCTCATCGACGACGCCTCGTCCGTGTTCTCCTCTACCGTCTTCTCATCCCCCAGCTCCAACTCGCTCGTAGGCGTCGATTACGCCCGTCCTTATCTCGAGCGCGACTCCTCCACCGGCGACGTTCCCAACGTCACCTCCATCAGCGCTCTCTATCAGCTTCCACTCGGCCACGGCCACCGCTTCGCGTCGCATGGAGGCGCCGCCGCCATCCTTGGAGGCTGGAATGTCAACACCGTCGCCTCCCTCCAGTCCGGTATGCCCGTCGCCATCACCATGGGCACGAATGACTACGCCTTCGCCGGGATCTCGACCCGCCGCCCCGACCTCGTGTCCCGGCCCGCGCTCAACCCGGGCTCCCGCACACCTCAGCGTTTCTTCAACACCTCTGCCTTTGTTGCTCCCAACGCGGTCGTCGGATCCGCCTCCCGCAACCCCGTCCGCGGCCCCGCATACCGCGACCTTGATCTGGCAGCAGTCAAGCACACCGCTCTATCCGAGCATTACGATCTGGAGCTCCGCGCCGAGATCTTCAACCTCACCAACACCCCCGCGTTCGCCCAGCCAAACGGCAGCTTCGGCACCGCGTCCTTCGGAAGCATTACCTCCACCACCACCGACCCGCGCGTCGTCCAGTTCGCCCTGCGCCTCAGCCGCTGACCTGCCTGCATACCCTACTTCGCGAAGATCTGCCCCATATCCGCAAACGCCTTGAACTCAAGCGCGTTCCCCGCAGGATCATAGAAAAACATCGTCGCCTGTTCGCCCACCTCACCCTTGAACCGAACGTAGGGCTCGATTACAAACTGCACACCCGCCTCTCGCACCCGCTCCGCCAGGGCCTCCCACTCCTTCATCGTCAGCACCACACCGAAGTGCGGCACCGGCACGGCATGTCCATCCACCGCGTTGTGATGATCTGGCTTCCGCTCCAAGCCACTCTTCAAATGCGCGACAATCTGGTGCCCGAAGAGGCTGAAGTCAATCCACTCGTCCGAACTCCGCCCCTCAGGACACCCCAGCGTCCCTCCATAAAAACTGCGCGCAGCCGCAAGGTCGTTGACTGGAAATGCAATATGAAAAGGCGTAAGCGACACGGTTCGGTCTCCTCTTCCTCATCATAACTGCGCAAGACCGGCCGTCTTCCCCAACCAGGACGATCTCGCTACGTCCTCTCCGTGGGCAGCCTCACGACGAACTCCGTACATCCTGGCTCCGAGGCGAAACGGATCGTTCCGCCAAACTGCTCCACAATCCGATGCACGATCCCAAGCCCCAGCCCCGTTCCAACACCCACATCCTTCGTCGTATAGAAAGGGTCAAAGATGTGCGGCTGCACCTCCAGCGGTATGCCGCTCCCGTTGTCCGAGATCTGCACACACACCTCCGTCCGCGCCTGGTCTCCTGTCCGCCGCTCCGTCCACGTCTTCAAGCCGATCTTGCCGCCCTGCGGAACGGCGTCGATCGCGTTGTCCAGCAGGTTCGTCCATATCTGATTCAAGCCCGTACACATGCTCGTCAGCGCGGGCATATCCGCCGACAGCTCCTTTTCCACCACAATCTGCTTCTCGCGCAACTTATGGCCGAGAATCACCAGCGTCGCATGGATACTCTCGTTCACATTCACCAGCTGCTTCTGTCCCTTACCCTCGTACGCATACGACTTCACCGCGTGCACCAGGTCCGATACCCGCCCGATGCTCTCCTCGATTGTCGTCACCAGCTGCACACTCGAGACCAGAGCCTCCAGCCAGCTCAGCGCGTCCGCCAGAGCCTCCCCCGGGAACTGCGCTCTCGCGCATTCCAGCTCCGCGGAGTTGATGCCCATCGCAACCAGCGTCGGCGCCAGCTTCCAGGCGTTCGGAATCCCCGCGCCCTCCATCCACTCCGCCAACGCCTCCTCCGCATCGCTCTGCTCAAGCGAGTTCATCAGCAGCGGTCCCTTCGCCGTCAGCGCCTGCTCCTGCAGCTCCCACATGCACTGCTTCTGGTCGGAGCTCATCTCGGACCGGCTGAACTTTGCCGTCAGCGCATGCATCCGCATCAGGTTCTCACGCAGCTGCGAGGCTGCCCGTCGCGCCGCCGATCCGGGGTTGTTCAACTCATGCATCAGGCCGGCAGCCATTGTTCCCAATGACGCCATCTTCTCCTGCTGCAGCGTCCTGCTCTGCAGCTTCTGCAGCCGAAATGCCATGTTCCGCAGAACACCCTTGCGAATCTCCGGGCACACCGTCATCAGATTCCAGAACGCACCCTCGTTCAGCCGCAGCATCCGGCACTCCGTCGTGGCACGCACATTTCCAGCATTCGGGATGTTCGCCAGCAGCGACAGCTCCCCAAACGCATACCCGCGCGTGTACTCGAAGTGGATCACCTCGTGGCCGTCTGCTGCTTTGTCATAGATCTCCAGCGTTCCGTCCAGAACCACCCAATAGAAGTGCGCCGCCTCACCCTGCTTCAGGATCACGTCTCCGGGCTGCAGCTTGACGACATGCAAGTCACCGAGGCACTGGATGTCCGAGTCTTTCAACGTCGAAAGGATCGGCACCTCGCGCAGCTCGCGTAGCAGCGCGTCGTTCTCGAACGCGATCTCAACCCCCGGTCCCGCGCCGTTCTCTGTCCTAACTACTTCCGTTGCCATCTTGATCTTCCTGCCCGCGCCTATAAGGTCGCGAGATATTGGTGCACAAACTGTATTGCGATCGATCCCTCGCCGACTGCGGAAGCACATCGCTTCACCGAATTGAACCGCACATCGCCTGCCACAAAGATTCCCGGCACACTCGTCTCAAGCAGGTAGGGGTCTCGCTCCAGCTTCCATATCCCAGCCCGCTTTGCCTTCAAATCCGGCCCCGCCAGTACAAAACCCTTGTCATCAACCGCAATCTCCTTGGGGAGCCAGTCCGTCTTGGGCGCGGCCCCTATAAACACAAAGACCGAGCTCGCCGGCCGATCTTCCTCTCCCATCGGTGTCCGCACCGTCAGGCACTGGAGATGGCCGTCACCAGATAGGCGCGCCAGCTGAGACTCTGTCTCAACAACAATGTTTGACGTCGCCTCGATCTGGTCGATCAGGTACTTCGACATGCTCTTCGCCAGCGACGACCCCCGCACCAGCATCCTCACCTTCGCCGCGTAACGTGAGAAGTGCATCGCCGCCTGCCCCGCGGAGTTCGCCCCGCCCACGATATACACCTCTTCATCCGCGCACGAGATCGCCTCCGTCTGCGCCGCCCCGTAGTACATGCCCGCCCCGCTGAAACGCTCCTCCCCAGGAACCGCCAGCTTGCAGTACGAAACGCCCGTCGAGATGACGCACACATGGCACGTCACCTCCCGGCCGTCCTCCATCTGCACGATGTGGTACTGGTTCTCAGAACGTATGCACGTCACTCTCTGCGTCAGGAACTCCGCACCCAGCCTTGTCGCCTGCAGAAACGCCCGCTTCCCAAGCTCCTCGCCACTCAGACCGGCAGGGAAGCCGAGGTAGTTCTCGATCCGCGAGCTCGACCCCGCCTGCCCGCCCGGAGCCTCCGCTTCGACGATCAGCGTCCGCAAACCCTCCGAAGCTCCATACACTCCAGCCGCCAGGCCCGCCGGTCCCGCCCCGATCACCACCACGTCATAGAACTCCTGCTTCGCCTCCGTTCGCAGCCCCACCTTTGCCGCCAGCTCTGTTGTCGACGGCTGCACCAGTGCCGTGCCATCCCCAAACAGCACGACCGGTAGCTTGGCGTCATCAATACCCTTCTCCCGCAACAGGCCGCCCACCTCCGGCGACTGCTCCGGATTCATCCACAGGTACGGAATCCGGTTCCTTGAAAGAAAGTCCCGAACCGCATGGTCAGTCGCCGACCACCGCATCCCGATCACCCGGATACCCTCATAGGGCGGCTTGTAGCCCTGCTTCCACGACTCCAGAAGATCGTCCAGAACTGGGTAAAGTTTTTCCTCAGGAGGATCCCACGGCTTGTTCAGGTAGTAGTGAATCTTCGCCGAGTTGATCGCCCGGATCGCCGCCTCCGTATCCGCGTACGCCGTCAACAGGACCCGCTTCGCATCCGGGTACAGCACCATGGCCTCCTGCAGCAGCTCCACACCCGTCATCCCCGGCATGCGCTGATCCGACAGAAAAAGTGCGACCGCATCGCCCCGCTGCTTCAATTCACGGCAGATATCGAGCGCCGCATGCCCCGATGCCGCCCGGACAACACGGTAATGCTCCCCGTAGTGACGCCGCAGATCCTGCACAACGGCTTCAAGAACGCTGGTGTCATCGTCGATTGCAAGCAGGATTGGCTTTGGCATAGCTCTATTTATACGTAGCAAAGCATCCAGATTCAGTTCTGGAGCGTTACACGTATGATTCGATAGCGAATTGACCTCCAACGGTGCAGAAAGGTCTGCAACTTGCAGGTGATTCCGTGTCGAGGATGAAACGGATATGTCCAGATTGGGGACAGTCGTATGAAACCCCTCACACGGCCGATACAGTATCTGCCGGACGTTGAATGCGGCAGGAGGCAACACCAGTGACACGACTCATCTTGGCGGACAATCAGGCTATCTTTCGGGCAGGTGCCGCCCGCGTTCTGGCTCTTGAAGACGATATTCGGCTCGTTGCACAGTGCGACGACGCTCAAAAGCTCGCCGCGGCAATCGATGCACATGTCGGCGTTGTCGTTCTCTTCGCCTCGGGCCTCAAACAGGACAACATTGCCCTTCTGGACCAGATCAACAAGGCCGGCAGCCGCGCTATCCTCATTGCCGAGAACACCGAAGAGGTGCCTGAAGCGGTCACTCGCCTCCTCCACGGAATCGTCTTCCGCAGCGTCGCCGGCTCCGATCTTGTCGATTGTGTCCGCCGCGTCACCCGTGGTCAGCGCTGTGTAAACTCCGCCAACGTCACGGCTATACCAAACCCGGACAGCGTCGGCGCCCGTGTTCGCGACCGACTCACCCCCAAGGAGATGCAGATCGTCGCTCTCATCGTTCAGGGCTGCAAAAACAAGGACATAGCCCTGCAGCTCAACACCAAGGAGCAGGTCATCAAAAACTACCTGCGCGCCATTTACGACAAAACCGGCGTCTCCGATCGCCTCGAACTTGCTCTCTTCACCATCCACCACAAGGTGCTCGCAGAAGCGGCCGCAAAGGTGGGAAATCTGCTCCAAATGAAGAGTGCCTGAACGTCAGCTCTGCCGTGCTCCTCTGGTCAAAAATACTGAGGGCCTCCACCTAGGAGGCCCTCAGTGCGTGAACCAGAAGCTCTCTACAGCCCCATCCGATTCTCCTGCTCTTCAGCCGCTGCCCCCGCATACCCTACCTTGTCGGCGATGCTCTTGCCTTGCGTAAACAGCAGCAGGTAATCCGGTCCGCCGGCCTTGGAATCCGTTCCGCTCATATTGAATCCGCCAAACGGGTGCGCGCCAACCATCGCGCCCGTGCACTTCCGGTTGAAGTAAAGATTTCCAACGTGGAACTCCTCCCGGGCTCGCTCCAGCTTCTCGCGTGAGTTCGAGTACACCGCGCCCGTCAGCCCATACTCCGTATTGTTCGCGATCTCTAGCGCCTCATCGAAGCTCCCCGACTTGATCACGGCAAGCACCGGCCCAAAGATCTCCTCCTGTGCGATCCGAGAGGTCGGCGCGACATCCGCGAAAACAGTTGGCGCGATGTAATACCCGCCACCCGCGGTCTCGAGCGCCTGTCCCCCGTTCAGCAGCCGTCCCTCGCTCTTTCCGATCTCGATATAGCTCAACACCTTGCGGTAGGAGTTCTGGCTGATGACCGGGCCGCCGGCGACGTTCTCCACGGGGTCGCCTACCTTGATCTTCTCGACACGCTCGCGCAGCCGGTCGCAGAAGATGTCATACACACTCTCATCCACAATCGCCCGCGAACACGCCGAGCACTTCTGCCCGTTAAAGCCGAACGCACTCGCCGCCACACCCTCAACCGCCGCGTCCAGGTCGCAGTCACCATCCACGATGATCGAGTCCTTCCCGCCCATCTCGAGAATTGTCCGCTTGATGAAGATCTGCCCGGCTTGCGTCTTTGCCGCCCGTTCATGGATCTCCAGGCCGACTGCCTTGGAGCCCGTAAATGCCACGAATCGCGTCTTCGGGTGCTCCACAATAGCGCTTCCGAAACCCGGCCCGGCACCCTGGCACAGGTTCACGACACCATCTGGCAACCCGATCTCCTCCAGCAGCGTAAAAAACCGCGCTGCAATCGTCGGCGCATCCACCGAGGGCTTCAGAACGACCGTATTGCCGCACACGATCGCCGCAGCCGTCATCCCCGCCATGATCGCGAAAGGGAAGTTCCACGGCGAGATCACGACTCCCGTTCCAAGTGGAATATAGCGCAGCTGGTTCCGCTCGCCCGGGAACTGGATCGGCGTCTTCGCGCCCGCCAGTCGCATCGCCTCCCGCGCGTAAAACTCCAGGAAGTCGATCGTCTCCGCCACGTCCGCATCGGCCTCTGCCCAGTTCTTGCCCACCTCCAGCGTCAGCCAGGCGCAATATTCGAACTTCCGCTCCCGTATCAGTGCCGCCGCTCTCAGCAGGAACTCCACCCGCTCAGCCATCGGTCGCCGGCTCCAGCTTGCAAACGCCTCTGTAGCCGCTCGCATGGCGCCGTCCGCATGTTCCGGTCCCGCGGCCTGGTGTATCCCGACAACCTGCGCCGGCCGCGCAGGATTTGTGGAAACGATCTTCTCTGTCGTACGTAATCGCTTTCCACCAACAACCATGTCGTACTCGTGGCCAAGCTCGCTCGTCACCTGCCGCAGAGCCGCCTCCATCGACCGCCGGTTCTCGCCGGTCGTGAAGTCGATAAAGGGTTCGTTGACGAACGGTCTCAAAGCCGTAACCGAAACAGGAGGCGCGGTAGAAATAGTGGTGGCCATGTTGCCTCGATTCTAGCGCGATCGGCCTGCGTCCGTCCGGGCGCTCGCACTTCTGCGGAAGGCAGGGCCTAACTCTCCGTCAACTGCTCCGTAGCCTTCGACATCGTAGCCGTACGCTCCAGCTTGTCCCAGTTGAACGGCTTGCCGTCAATCGCGCGCTTCAAGGTCTTGAACAGCACCACCGAGAACACCTGCCGGTATGAAAATCGCTGAATCCAGATGTGGAACAGCAGCCAACCGTCCCCCTTGCTTGCCGGATGCTTTCGTTCCAGCGCAAACGCCAGCGCCGAAGCTATGAAGTCGATCACCAGGAATGCGAGGAAAAACGTCAGCAGTTTGTAGAAGCTGGCCGTAGACGCCGCCTCAGGATGGAAGTACCTGTCCACGACGTAGTGGATCACGCCCGCCACAAACATTAGATCGATCAGGGGCGAGACCAGAGGCAGCAGAATCTGGAAGATCAGAATGTTCGGCAATGCGAACAGACCCATCGCCCGGTGCTTCGAAATGGCACCCTTATGCTTGAACACTGCCTGCAGAATTCCGAACGACCATCGGAATCTCTGCCGCATCAGCCCGTCCATGTCCTCCGGAGCCTCCGTGAACGCGAGCGCCTGGTCCTCGTAGATCACCGAGAAGCCCTGCTCCAGCAGATTCATCGTCAGGTCCGCATCCTCCGCCACCGTATTCGAGTGGTACCCACCACCGGCCTTCACTGCCGATGTTCTCCACGCCCCGATCGCCCCCGGAACCACCATCACCACATCGAAGAGATCCAGCGCGCGCCGCTCGAAGTTCTGGCTTGTGATGTACTCGAGCGCCTGCCACCGCGTCCACAGGTTTACCCGGTTACCTACCTTTGCGTTTCCCGCAACCGCCCCAATCTTCGGATTCGCAAAATGGCAGACCAGACGTCCGATTGCGTCGTGCGCGATCACCCCGTCCGCATCGATTCCGACATAGATCTCCTCTTCCGTCTGCTCCAGCGCGAAGTTCAGCGCCTCAGCCTTTCCGCCATTCACCTTCGTCAGCAGCGTCAACCGCCCGGATGCGATGTCGTTTGGATACGTCTCCCGCACCACGTCAAACGTCCGGTCCTTGGATCCGTCATCGATCACGATGATTCGGATGTTCTTATAGTTCGACATCATCACGGACCGCACCGTTCGCGCGATCACCTTCTCCTCGTTGTAAGCAGGGATCAGCACCGCCACCCGCGGCTGATACTCCGGCGTCGCAAAGTTCTGCCGCTTACGCAGCCTGTCGGCAATCGCAAACACACCGATGATGATCAGACGTCCGCTCATCAGCACATCGCCGACAAAGAAGATCCACACGACAAAGTGGTTGAAGAAGGAGAACAGGAAGAACGCGACCGAGTCCGCCCGTGCCTGCCACCGCTGCTTCGGCGTCAGCGCTGGCATAACCTCAGCCCGCGTCTTTCCAAGCAGCTGCGACACCGGAACGATCTCGAGTCCGCGCGCCCGCAGCCGCTCAATCAACATCGGAAGCGCCGCAATCGTCGCCGACCTGTCACCTCCTCCATCGTGCAGAAGAATGATCGAGCCCCTCGCCCATGGCCGATCCTTCATCGCATCAATCTGCTGGAAGACGCTGTCCGTGATCTCCTGCGGAGTCTTCCGCGGATGCTCATCCCAGTCGTTCGTATCGATCTTGTTACCGACAATCACGTACCCAAGCCCCTGGATCCGATCCACCGGCGCCGCCTGATCATTCGTGTCCGGCTCCTGGTCAATCGAGTAGGGCGGCCGGAAGTACAGCGGCTGCACCCCGAGCTTCGATCCAAACAGCCGCTCCGTCGCATTCAACTGCAGGTCCAGCGCCGTGTTTGAGATCCCGCTGATGTCCGGATGCGTAAACGTGTGGTTCCCGATCTCGTGACCTTCGCGGTACGCGCGCTGCATCACCCCGACGTTGTTCTGCGCCTCCTCGCCGATCATCAGAAACGTCCCGCGAACCTTGTACCTCTTCAGGATGTCCAGGATCTTCGGCGTCCACTCCGGATCTGGTCCGTCATCGAAGCTCAACGCCACTTGGTTCGGGTGATACCCGTACTGCTCCACCGTGTACGACAGCGGATACGAGTCCATCGACTCGTCTGCCACCGACCGGAACTGCATCGGAACCGTCTTGTCGTCGTCCATCGTGATCGTCCGTCGTCCGACCTGCGGCTTGCGCGTAACCCTCAGGATGTCGCCCTCACCCTCGGTATCCACGTCGTACCCGGGCTCGACCTGCGCCAGATCCTTCGCGGGATCCGCATGCGTCGGCACGTCCCACACCTTCCATACAGAGTTGTCTTCCTGCCCCAGCCTCCACAGCGCAATTGTCTGTATCCCCAGCGCCCGCGCCGCCCGCATCTCATTCAGGGCCGTCACCGCATCCAGAAACCACACCTGGTGCCGCACATGAGCGTCCTCGTCGTCATATGCGAAGTGGGCATTCAGCGAATCACCATCCAGCTCCACCTGCGAGTCCGAGTCCGATGCCGCCTGCCACGCATCCTGCGTCGACATGTTCTGCGACCGGATCACCTTGGGCGCCGGTACCTTCTTCGACTTCTGCCCCTTCGTCTTCTCGTCCGCCGGCAGCTCCGTCGTCCAGTCGTACCCGTAGTTGCCGATGGCGCAGATCACCTTCTCCTTCGGCACCACCTTCAGGACGTTCTCCAGATTCTCCGTAAACCAGTCCTGCGCCGCAATGGGCCCCGGACCGCTCCCAGTCTGGTGCTGGTCGTAGTTCATCATCAGCAGACCGTCCGAGTGGTCCGCCAGGAACTTGAGGCTGAAACTGTCGTCCCCCACCGGCGTGTTTACATACAGCCGCAGCTTGCGCGGTTGGAAGTTCGCATACAGCTCCGCGATCAGAGCGTTGAACCTGTCCTGCGCATCATCCGGGATCTCCTCGAAGTCGATGGAGAGTCCCCGGTAGTCCGGATTCGCCGCCAGCACACGGTCTATCTGCTGCACAAAGTTCGCGCGCGCGGCATCGTTTCGCAGGAACTCCCCAACTCCCGGCAAAAACGAACCCGTCAGCGGGTCGTAGTTGTTCACCAGGGGAAACAGTTCCGTATCCTGACGCGACTCCGCAATCACCCGCCGGACCTTCTGCTCCCGGTCCACCTCATGCACACCGGAGGCGTCCACCACCGGATATGGCCGGTTGTCGATCGTGTATGACGTCAGGTTGCCGTCCGGTG
Organism: uncultured Acidobacteriaceae bacterium; assembly: GCA_963719405.1. GTDB lineage: Bacteria > Acidobacteriota > Terriglobia > Terriglobales > Acidobacteriaceae > Edaphobacter. The sequence continues at coordinate 549,228 of OY970381.1, read as the reverse complement.
TCACCACATGGAGCCACTCAGGAAACAACAGATCGATCTGCTTAATGTGCTGCTTCAGCGACGAGTAGCTCGCCGGGTCGTCCTCCACGTAGTACGCCGCCCGCAAACCCTCACCCGAGTTCAACGGAATATCGGATGGCCGGCTGTCCGTCTTTCGGTGCGACGACCTCCGCAGCTTCTGTCCCGTCTTGCTCACCACCGGCGGATTCGAAAGCGCCCGGTAGTTACGCTTCGGCGTCTGAAGCAGCAATTCAGGCAAAGGTCGGATCCGCAGAAGCCCGATGACGAAGATCGTCCCGATAACCAGTCCAGCCAGTGCCAAAACGTCGAAGATGCGGCGCAGCCGCTTCCAGCGCTTTCTTTGCGGATCGTAGAAGACCTGTGAGTTCATCGAGAAAAGAAGTCAGAGCCGGTGCTCAAGCCCGATCTCCAATCGTATGCACCCACACCTGCGCAGTCAATCGATTGCGGCCGTCCGCAACCAGCAGCCTGCCGGCTACTTCGCAGCTCGCGCCTCGTCCTTCAGAAACGCCGCGCTCAACGTCCCCTTGCTCTTCGCCAAAGGCAGCAGCGTCGGGTAGAACTGCACAAACGTTGTGTCCACCGCTGCATGCTCGCGATGGCACGTATAGCAGTCCGCCTCCTTGGGCACCATCTTCGCTGGCGCGTCACCGCCGAACGAGTAGAACGCCCATCCTCCGTGTGCCTCATCCTTCACGTGCACCTCCAGACCCGTCAAACCCTGGCCTTGGAAGTGCCCACTTTGGTTGATCGAGCCCTTGCTCTCCGCACCCCTCTGCTCCAGCACCAGCATCGTCTTGTCCGGCCACGTCCCACGCTCCTTGAAAGATCGGTACGCCTCCGGATTCACAAACACGTTGTCGAAGACCGATCTGCCACCCATGGCCATCATCCCCGGCGTATAGCTCATGTCCAACCCGCTCGTCAGGTACACCCACTCGCGGTAGTTCAACGGCGGCAGCATCCGTCCATCCGCTGTGTACCCGGGCGCCGACACCTTAGGCTCCGCACTTCTCGTCTGCGGTTGCAGCCACGACATCACAAACGGAATCAGACTCAACGAACACAACCAAATCAGACGCATCACGAGGATCCTTAGGCTGGCAACTCTACCCTAACCCGCGCGCACTCGTCCGTGGATCCGTCACCCCGAAGTATCATGCTGAAGAATGACCTCAAACCAAGCCAGGATCTGGGCGAGCGCCGTCCTCGCACTCGCGCTCGGCGTCCTCCTGCGCCTCTGGTTTATCCGACACGCCGCCGTCATCTCCGGCGACACCTTTCTCTACGGGGATATCGCCCTCAGCTGGATGCGACACGGCATCTATGGCTTCTCGCGTCCGCCAGAGCTCCCCGTTCCCACCCTCATCCGCCTCCCCGGCTACCCGATCTTCCTCGTAGTCTGCTTCCGCCTCTTCCGCCCGGAGAACTACACGGCCGTCCTTTACGTCCAGTGCGTCGTTGACCTCCTCGCCTGCCTCCTGCTTGCGGACATCGCCCGCCGTCTCTTCGGCACACGCTCCGGTCTCGCCGCGCTTGTCCTCGCCGCGCTCTGCCCCTTCACCGCCAGCTATGTCGCAGCCGGCCTGACCGAAACCCTTACCTGCGCCACCCTCACCCTCACCTTCTACGCCCTGGAACGCTGGCGTCCGCACACCCCCATTGATCGCCGGCTTGGCCACTGGACTCCCTGGAACGCCTGGTTCTGGATCCTCTCCGCCGCCCTCGCCTCATCCCTCCTCCTTCGCCCGGATCAGGGCCTTCTCGCCGCCGCCGTCATCCCGGCCCTCTTCTTGATCGGAAGATCCGGCCCGCAAACACCAGCAGGGAAGAGCCAGATTGGCCGAGCCATTCCGCTCCTTGTCGCCAGCCTCTGCACCGTTCTCCCGCTCATCCCGTGGACCGTCCGAAACGCCCGCACCTTTCACGTCTTCCAGCCCCTTGCCCCGCGCTCCGCCGTCGACCCCGGCGAACCCGTCCCCAACGGCTTCGATCGCTGGTACCGCACCTGGGGCATCGACTTCGCGTCAACCGAGGACATCTACTGGAACTACGACGGCGCTCCCATCCAGCTCGCAGATCTCCCCAGCCGCGCCTTCGATTCACCCGCCCAGTTCGCCGAGACCGCCGCCCTCCTCGACACCTACAACCTCACGACCAAACCCACGCCCACCCTCGAAGCCCGCTTCAGCGCACTCGCCGTCGACCGCATTCGCGCCCATCCGATCCGCTACTACGTCACCCTTCCCGTAGCGCGCCTCGCCAATATGCTCCTCCGCCCACGTATCGAGATGCTCCCCATCCCCCTCAGCTGGTGGCGCGCCCACGAGCACCCCGCCGCCACCGCCTTCGCCGTCGCCTACGGAGCCCTCAACCTCGCCTACCTCGCCCTTGGCTCCCTCGGCCTCGTACGCTGGCTGCGCCGCCCCGGAGACCCCAACCGTCTCCTCGCCTGGGCCATGCTCGCATACATCGCCCTGCGCTGCGCCCTGCTCCTCACGCTCGATAACTCCGAGCCTCGCTACACCCTTGAGTTCTTCCCCATCCTCATCATCGGCATTGCATCGCTTCTACGCCAACCGGCCGCCGCGTCCGGCGTCACCGCCGATCGAAGGTCGTCTTCTTATCCGTCTTGATCGCGAACCGCCCCACATCCACCTTCTCGTTGTAGCGAACATGCGTGTACACCGCCGTCCGGACATCATCACTCGGCGTAAAGAACATCTGTTTCAGTGAAATTCCCCGTACCGGATCCACCCAGATCGTCACATGCGTGAACGTGTTCCGGGCGTTCGGGTCCTTCGACACGAGGTCCAGCTTTTCCACCTTTACACTCGCCGCCCCGTCGTTCATCTGCTCCGACCCCTGGTCCGTGATGGTCCATACCTTCTCGAGGTCCTTTCCGCTCCCGCCAAAGCCCAGCGTCAGAAAGCTCTCATACGTTGCCTGATTCGCACCGGCGTTCATCTCCGTCACATGATCCGTCGCCGGATCAAACAGCGTCAGCTTCGCGCCCTTGTACTCCACCGTCTTCGCGTCCGGCGGATTCACCTTGGCTCCCATCTGCAGAGCCGCCCCGTTCTTCATGAAGTAGATCGTCCCCGTCTGGGTCGTCGTCTCCCGCACCACCCGCTGGTAGAGATCCCACTTGAAGTCCGCCTCCGCCGACCGGAACTTCGCGCTAGCCGCATCCATCTGCCGCAGCACAGCATCCAGGTTGCCCGCAGACTGAGCCCTCGCATCCGTCACTCCACAAACCAGCCCAGCCACCCCAAGAACCCAACCCGATACCTTCATTGCTCTCATGATCCTCCTCAACCCGCCCTGCGCTGGAATGTCTCTCCCGTTACCGAGTCACCCACGCGTTATATGCAATCACCTTGCCTCCCGCGTCCTTCACCTCGTCATACCGCTCCAGTGTCACCTCGCCCGATATCGGCTCGATCAGCCGCAGCATCGCCGCCCTCTTCTCATCGTCCGTCTTCGCCTTCCCCATATCGTCCGCTCGCACCTGGTACACAAACCGGGCGGTCCCATCCAGATTGCCCGCCTCCTTCACCAGCACCTCACTGGCGTGGAGAGCCACCGTCTCCACCGGCCGGTCCTTGAAGTCGATCAGCCGCGGAGCCAGAAACAGAAACAGCAGGATCAGCGTCACCATCACGTCGTAATGGAAACTCCCCCGCTCATACGTCCAGAACACGTAGCTCCGCAGCAGCCTTCCCATCGCTAGCTCCTCTCCCGCACAGCCCGCCTGCCCACATGCTTCCCGATCACTTCCTCGCCATCCATGTACGGCACCAGCGCATCCGGAACCCGAACCGTCCCATCCGCCTGCTGGTAGTTCTCAAGCACCGCCAGGTATGTCCGTCCGACCGCCAGCCCGCTCCCGTTGATCGTATGGACAAACTCGCTCTTCTTCGCTCCCGCCGCCTTGTAGCGAATATTCGCCCTCCGCGCCTGGAACGCCTCAAAATTCGAGCAGCTCGAGATCTCCCGGTAAAGCCCCTGTCCCGGCAGCCAAACCTCCAGGTCATACGTCTTCGCACTCGCAAATCCCATATCACCCGTGCACAGCAGCATCCGCCGATACGGCAGCCCCAGCCGCTCCAGCACCGTCTCCGCATGCTGCGTCAACCGCTCATGCTCCGCGTTTGAGTCTTCCGGCCGAACAAACTTCACCAGCTCCACCTTCTGAAACTGGTGCTGCCGGATCATCCCCCGCACATCCTTCCCATAACTCCCCGCCTCGCTGCGAAAGCACGGTGTATACGCGCAAAAACTCACCGGCAGCTCCGCATCCTCGATCGTCTCGTCGCGGAAAAGATTCGTCACCGGAACCTCCGCCGTTGGAATCATCCAGTGATCGCTCTCTTGCAACTCCCCCGCCACATACGGACCCTTGTCATCGCAATGGAACAGATCCTCCGCGAACTTCGGCAGCTGCCCCGTCCCGTACAGGCTCTTCGAGTTCACCATGTATGGCGGCAGCACCTCCGTATACCCATGCTCCTTCGTGTGGAGGTCCAGCATAAAGTTCGCCAGCGCCCGCTCCAGCCGCGCACCCTGCCCGAACTGCACCACAAAACGCGACCCCGAGATCTTCGCCGCCCGCTCAAAATCCAGAACCCCGAGCCGCTCCCCAATCTCCCAGTGCGGCAGGGCAGGGAAGGGAAACCTCACCCTCTCGCCCCAAACCTTCTCCTCGCGGTTCTCGTGCTCGCTCTTGCCCACCGGCACATCCGCCTGCGGCAGATTCGGCACGCCCTGCGAGCATGCTCCTCATTCGCGCTTCCAGCCCAGTACATCTTTTTCTCTCTGCGCATGCCTCTGCTTCAGAGCCTCTCTGTTCGATCGCCCAGCTGTCAGCCTCAACGCTAGCTCCGAGCCGTGCTTCTGACCGATTTCAGCAGATATCCTGTTTCGGTTCGCCTTCAATGTCTCCAACTCCGTTATCGCTGCACGTCGTTGTTGATCCCAGCTCTCGAAGCCCCCCAGAAATGTATCGCCGGGTCACATCTCGGCTCCCTAGCCGTCCGGCAAACCTCATCCAGATTCGCCCGAATAAACCCAAATCAAGCATGACGCACATTCTACCTTCCGATTTACCCATCGGTCCTTCGACAATTGGGTTCCCGCTCATGCGGCTTCATGCGAAATCGCCTAACGTGTCGCGCACACCTCAACAATGACTCCGAGTGTCATCGCTCACGGCCCATCAACCGCATGTACCCTCTATCCATGCGCAAGCAGGCCGCCGCCCTCCTCCTCACCCTCCTCTCCCCCTTCGCTCGCCCCCAGGCCTACACCGCGCACCCCAAGCTCGTCATCGAGCTCGTCATCGACCAGTTCCGCGGAGACTTCCTCGAGCGTTACCGCGATGACTTCAAGACACCCCTCGGCTTCAACCTCTTCCTCAAGCGCGGCGCCTACTTCACAGACTGCTATTACGACTACGCCAACACCATGACCGCCCCCGGTCACTCCACCATCGGTACCGGTGCCTACACCGACGGCCATGGCATCGCCCTCAACCAGTGGTGGGATCTCGACCGCTCCACCACCCACCCCGTCTCCTCCGTCGAGGACGAGCACTATCAGATCGTCGGCGACCACACCTCCGAGGACATCGGCACCTCACCCCGCAACGAGCTCGCCAGCACCCTCGGCGACGAGGTCGTCCTCGCCACCCGCGGCCAGTCAAAACTCTTCGGCATCTCCCTCAAAGACCGCGCCGCCATCCTCACCTCCGGCCACGCCTCAAACGGCGCGTTCTGGCTCGACCACGCCTCCGGCCACTTCGTCTCCTCCACCTACTGGTACCCGCAGCTGCCGCCCTGGGTTCAGACCTTCAACAACTCCGGCCGAACCGATCAGGCTCTCAAAGAGGCAGGCCCCAACGCCCGCCCCGGACACTTCTACGACGACGTCGGCGCCTCCCCTGCCAGCGTCTCCTACCTCCTCGACTTCGCAAAGTCCCTCATCGCTGCCGAGCAGCTCGGCCGCCACTCCACGACTGACGTCCTCACCATCTCCATCTCCTCCACCGACATCCTCGGCCACAAGGTCGGCCCCGACGCCCCCGAGCAGCGCGCCATGATCGACAGTATCGACACCGACCTCAACCGTCTCTTCACCTGGCTCAACACCCACGTCGACGGCGGACTCCCCAACGTCTGGGTCTCCCTCACCGGCGATCACGGCATCGGCCCCACCCTTCCTGCCGCCACCGCCGCCCGCATGCCCTCTGCCAGCTACTCCCTGCCCAAGGTCCTCGAAGCCCTCGAGACCGGCCTCAACGCGCGCTTCTCCCCAGGCCGGCACGTGAGCTACATCCTCGCCAGCGAGCTCCCCTACATCACCCTCGACCCCCGTGCCTTCGTCAAAGCGAAGGTCAGCGAAGCCGACGCTGAAAACGCGGTTGCCGATCTCCTTCCCGCCGCCTTCAACGACACCCGCCCTCCCGACCCGCCCGCTGACTCCGCCGTTACCCGCCTCCCCACCCGCTCTCCCCTCCGCCACACCTACACCCGCCTCCAGATGGCCGCCGGCGATCTCCCCGCCAACGACTACGGTCGCATCCTCGTCCACAGCTACTCACCGAACGGCGGCTGGTACGTCCTTGTTACCCCGGGCATGTACGCCCAGGCCCAGCTCACCGGCACCAACCACTACACCCCCTATTCCTACGATCGCCACGTCCCGCTCGCCTTCTTCGGCTCCCCCTTCGCCCCCGGTACGTACCACGACCGCGTCGCCCCCGTAGACATCGCCGCCACCTTCGCCTCTCTTCTCCGCGTCAACCAGCCCACAGCTTCGATCGGCCATGTCCTCACCTTCGCCCTGCGCCCGGACACCCCGTCTGCACCACCGGTCCGCAATTCCCCAACCCGCTAAACTAAACCCATGCCGGACACCCCCGCCAAGCGCCCCAAAGGCCCTGACATGCGCGTCACCGTCGCCGGCGTCGAGCTCCGCAACCCCGTGATTGCCGCCAGCGGGACCTTCGGCTACGGCATCGAGTTCGAAGACATCCTCTCGCTCGACCGCATCGGAGCATTTGTCACCAAGGGCCTTTCCCGTGAGCCCATGGCCGGCAACCCTGCCCCGCGCATCATCGAAACGGCCGCCGGCATGATGAACGCCATCGGCCTCCAGAACATGGGCGTCCGCGCCTTTATCGACGAAAAGCTCCCCAAGCTGCGCAAGATCAAAGGCCTCGTCACCATCGCCAACGTCTTCGGCTTCACCATCGAGGACTCCGTCGAGGTCATCCAGGCCCTCAACGACGCTGAAGGCATCGCCATGCTGGAGCTCAACGCCTCCTGCCCCAACACCAGCCATGGAGGCATGGTCTTCGGCACCAACCACGAGCTCCTCTACGAGCTCGTCAGCCGATGCAAGGCCGTCTCCCGCCTTCCCCTCGCCGTCAAGCTCTCGCCCAACGTCACGTCCATCGGCCTCATGGCCCGGGTCGCCGCAGACGCCGGCGCCGACGCCCTCTCGCTCGTCAACACCTTCCTCGCCCTCGCCATCGACGTCGAAACCCGGCGCCCCCGCATCGCCAACATCACCGGCGGTCTCTCCGGCCCTGCCATCAAACCCATCGCGGTCCGAATGGTCCACGAGGTCCACCAGGCCGTCTCCCTCCCCATCCTCGGCATGGGTGGCGTCCTGACCGAGCGCGACGCCGTCGAGTTCATGCTCGCCGGAGCAACCGCCGTTCAGGTCGGCACTGCCAGCTATGCCGACCCCCGCGCCGTCGAAAACATCGCCAACAACCTTCGCCGCTGGTGCTCCTCCCACGACGTCTCCCGAGTCGCCGACCTCACCGGCGCCGTCATCCTCTAGCGGCTGGGTGCCCCAGGGCACTCAACCTCCTCACCGTTGCTGGATGCCGGTTCCACTCCGCTGAAGGAGAACCCGTGCGACGCAGCCTTTGGAGCTCCGCGCCCCGCCCCTCGGCCTCGCCGTGACTCGTACGTATCCGCCTCTCGCATAAACTAGCCTTGTGACCGCCACCCAGACCGACCTCAAGCCCATCCGCCGCGCCCTCCTCTCCGTCACCGACAAATCCGGCCTCGTCGAGTTCGCCCGCACCCTCGCCACTCACGGCGTCGAACTCGTCTCTACCGGGGGCACCGCCCGCGCCCTCCGCGACGCCGGTCTCGAAGTCCGCGACATATCCGACCTCACCGGCTTCCCCGAGATGCTCGACGGCCGGGTCAAGACCCTCCACCCCAAGGTCCACGGCGGCATCCTCCACATCCGCTCCAACCCCGACCACGTCGCCGCCGTCAACCAGCACGGCATCCAGCCGATCGATATGGTCGTCGTCAACCTCTACGCATTTGAAGCCACGGCCTCCAAACCCGGGGTCCAGTTCCACGAGATCATCGAAAACATCGACATTGGCGGTCCCTCTATGGTCCGCTCCGCTGCTAAAAACTTCGAGGACGTAGCCGTCGTCACCAGAGCCTCCGACTACGCACCGCTCACCTCCGAGCTCGCCGCCAATTCCGGCGCCCTCTCCCGCAACACCCGCTGGCGCCTCGCCAAAGCCGCCTTCGCTTCCACCGCCGCCTACGACTCCGCTATCGCCGCCACCCTCCCCATCCTCAGCCTCGATGCCGAGCCCGCAGCCGCACCGGCAAACACCGCATCTGCCCCCACGCCGTTCCCGCCGAAGCTCCACCTCGACTTCAACCTTGCCACCGCCCTCCGCTACGGCGAAAACCCGCACCAGGCCGCCGCCCTCTACACAGACGGCTCCGGCGCCGGGATCGCCTCCGCAAAGCAACTCCAGGGCAAAGAGCTCTCCTTCAACAACCTCGTCGACCTCGACGCCTGCTGGGACCTCGTCAACGAGCTCGCTCCCGCCTCCGACCCCTCCGCTCCACCCGCGGTCGCCATCATCAAGCACACCAATCCCTGCGGCGCGGCCCTCGGAAGCTCCGTTCACGACGCCTATCTCCGCGCCCTCGCCGCCGATCCCGTCTCCGCCTTTGGCGGTGTCATCGGCATCAGCCGCGAGGTCGACGCCGCCGCCGCCGAAGAGATCGCAAAGCTCTTCGTCGAGGCAATCGTCGCCCCCTCCTTCACCCCCGATGCCCTCGCGCGCTTCGCCTCAAAGAAAAACCTCCGCCTCGTCCAGATCACGCCAGCAAAACGCGATACCGCACTGAAACAGATCTCCGGCGGCCTGCTCCTTCAGGACGCCGATATCGCTCGAGCCACGGCCGCGGACCTCAAGTTCGTTACTGAGCGCCAGCCCACGGCCGACGAGCTCGAAACCCTGCTCTTCGCCTGGCGAGTGTGCAAGCACGTCAAATCGAACGCGATCGTCTACGCCCGCACCGACTCCGGCTTCTCCCAGACGGTCGGCATCGGCGCCGGCCAGATGTCACGCGTCGACGCCGCTCGCTTCGGCTCCATGAAGGCCGTTCTTCCGCTCGCCGGCTCCGTCGCCGCCTCCGACGCCTTTTTTCCCTTCGCCGACGGCCTTGATGTCGTCGCCGACGCCGGTGCCACCGCCGTCATCCAACCCGGCGGCTCTGTGCGTGATGCCGAGGTGATTGAGGCCGCAAACCGCCGCGGAATCGCCATGGCCTTCACCGCCGTCCGGCACTTCCGGCACGGTTAGTCTTTTCGTCTCACACAAACGGGTCACTCATCCCGTCCTGCAGGTCACGTTATAATCGCGGCCAAGCCGTCCCGTTGGGTCGGCCACCGCTGCATCCAAGCGTAGGGCGATACCGTCTAACCGAAAGACACTGCCGCACCTGCCCTTTCTCTTAGGAAATAAATGACCCTGTTCTCACGCGCCTGTCTCGTCCGCCTGCCCCGCCTGCTCTCTGCGGCGGTCCTGTCTCTCAGTGTTCATGCCGCACTTGCGCAGGGTGCCGCCGGCGCCGCCAAGCCCGCTGCCAACCTCCCGGACCGCGCCGCCTCCTACTATCACTACGGCCTCGCCCACCTCTATGAGGACATGGCAACCAGCGCCGGCCGTTCCGACTACGCCAGCCAGGCCATCGAGCAGTACAAGCTCGCGCTCAACGCCGACCCTAACTCCGCCCTCCTCCAGAACGGCCTTGCCGATCTCTACTTCAAACTCGGTCGAATCCGTGAAGCTGTCACCGCCGCGCAGGAGCAGGTCAACAAGAATCCCGGCGACATAGAGGCACACACACTTCTCGGCAAGGTCTATCTCCGCTCCCTCGGTGACATGCAGACTCAGCAGTCTGGAGACATGCTCCAGCTGGCCATTGGCGAGTACGAAAAGCTCGCGCAGCTCAAGCCGAACGATGTCGAAACGCACCTCCTCCTCGGTCAGCTTTACGGCCTCAATCACGACTCCGCCAAGGCAGAGGCACAGTTCAAGGCCGCTCAGAAGCTCGACTCCGGCTCGGAAGAGGTCGTGCTCAACATGGCTCGCCTCTACAGCGAGCAGGGCGACTACCGACGCGCAGCCGAAACTCTTGCCGCTGTTCCTGAAGACGATCGCACCGCCCGTACTGACTTCGCCCTTGGCGCCAGCTACGATCAGCTCAAGCGGCCGAAGGACGCCATCAAAGCCTACCGGGCGACACTGGAGCTTCAGCCCGAGAACACCATAGACACCCAGCGCGGCCTCGCCAACGCCCTCCTCGCCGACAGCCAGATCGACGAAGCCCTCAAGGTCTTCCAGCAGATCGTTGCCGCCGACCCCCAGGACGCCCAGTCCCAGATACGCATCTCCGAGATCGAGCGCCGCCAGGGTCACTACCAGCAGGCACTCGAAACCCTCAATAAGGCCAAGACCCTCGTTCAGGACTCAACCGAGCTCAGCTACAACGAAGCCCTTATCTACGACTCGCTCGGCCGCTATGCCGACGCCCTCAACGTCCTTAAGCAGCTCCTCGCCTCTTCCAATCACCCCGACGGCAAGTACACCGATCCCGAAAAGTCGAATCGCTACCTCTTCCTCGATCGCCTCGGCGCCATCAACCGCGAGCAGAACAGGACCTCTGAAGCTGTCGCCTACTACAAGCAGATGACTGAACTCGGGGGTGAGTTCGCCCTTCGTGGGTACCAGGGTCAGATCGACGCCCTCCGCGAAGCCCATCAGCAGAAGGAGGCGTCAGCCGTCGCTGCGGAGGCCGCAAAGGCGCTGCCCAAGGACCGCGCCGTCCAGCTGATGTACGCCGGCCAACTCGCGGACACCGGCAAGGTCGACGAGGGAATTGCACTCGCGAACGCCCAGCTCAACAAGACGCCGGAAGACCGCGAGACCTACCTCGCGCTCGCCCAGATCGATATCCGCCTCAAGCGTTTCCCCGAAGCCATGAGTTATCTCGACAAGGCAGAGGCGCTCGCCACCAAACCCGAGGATCGCCTCAACATCGACTTCGTTCGCGGCACCATGTACGACCGCCAGAAGCTCTATGATCAGGCCGAGGCCAGCTTTCGCAAGGTCCTCGCCACCGATCCTCAGAACCCCACCGTCCTGAACTATCTCGGTTACATGTTTGCGGATCGCGGCGTCCGCCTCCCAGAAGCCACATCCATGATCCGGAAGGCAGTCGATCTCGACCCGCAGAACTACGCCTTTCTCGACTCACTCGGCTGGGTCTACTACAAATCCGGACAGTACGCACTCGCGGAGCAGTATCTTCGCCAGGCCATCGAGCGCTCAAGCTCCGACCCCACCGTCCACGATCACCTCGGCGAGGTATACGAGCACACAGGCAAGCTCAAGCTCGCCGTCGAACAGTGGGAGCGCTCCATGACCGAGTACTCCCACTCACTGCCCGCCGATGCCGATCCGGAAGATGTCGCCAAGGTTCAGCACAAGCTCCAGAACGCCCGCGTCAAGCTCGCCAAGGCTGCCCCGGCTCCGATCAAGGAGCCCACCAAGTAGCTCCGAGGCGTAACTCGTCGCCGAAGATCCACAGATTTGCTGATCCAATCGCTCCCCTCCTGTTACGAACAGGTGCAGCCTCCTACCCGCTCTCCGCTAAACTGAAATCTGAACATGTCCTTTGATCTCCGCTCCTGCGCGGCCATCGCCAGCTCTGGCGATCCGCTTCTTGCCCGTGTGTACCCTGCTCCTCCGCGATCGGCTCGCACTGCATTTCAACGTGACCGCGAGCGAATCGTGCAGTCTCGCGCCTTTCGCCGCCTCGCCGGCAAGACGCAGGTCTTCACCAGCCGCTCCTCCGACCACTTCCGCTCGCGCCTCACCCATACGATGGAGGTGGCGCAGATCGCCCGCGATGTCGCCGCGCGCCTCGGCCTCAATGAAGATCTCGCCGAAGCCCTCGCCCTGGTCCACGACATCGGCCATCCTCCCTTCGGTCACGCCGGCGAACGCGCCTTGGACGTCTGTCTTCAACGCCATGGCCTCCGCTTCGATCACAATCTCCACGCCCTCCGCATCTGCGAGCACTTCGAGCAACGCTACGCAGCGCACCGCGGCCTCAACCTCACCCTCGGCGTCCGCGAAGGCATCATCAAGCACTCCCGTGACTACACCGACGCCATTCACCCCGAACTCGCCCCCTACCTCCTCGATCAGCGCCCGCCGCTCGAAGCCCAGATCATCGACCTCGCGGACGAGATCGCCTACCTCACCGCAGACCTCGACGACGGCGTCGAGTCCGGTCTGCTTGAGATCTCACACATCCGCGAGAACGTCACCATTCTCTCCGACTCGTATGCCGCCGTACACCTCCAACATCCCGGCGTCGAGGAGAAGTACCTCTTCAACGAAGCCCTTCAACTCATGCAGAACACCCTTACCGACGACCTGATCGCGACCACCCTCGCGAACACGCACGCCATCGGCGCACAGACACTGGCTGACATCCGCCTCCATCCCTCACGCCTCGCCGTCTTCTCGGAAGCCTTCGAAGCGAAACGCCTCGAAGAGAAACACTACCTCTACGCCACGCTCTACAGCTGTCCGGAGCTCACCCTTGAACACGACAAGGCCGAGGAGGTCGTCAAGGCCCTCTTCGGCTTCTGGATCGACTCGCCCGACGAGCTCCCGCAGGGCTACGTCGATGAGATCGCATCCGAGGGCCTCGCCCGAGTCGTCGCGGACTACATCGCAGGCATGACGGATGCCTTCATCCTCCAGCAGTACGCCATCATCAAACGGGCTGTTCGCCGCTGATCGCCGCAACCGTCTCTGCATCCGTCCGCTACCATCCAGTACAGGAGATCCAATGCCCCACCAGAAGCGCGCCCTCGTCACCGGAGGCGCCGGCCTCATCGGCTCCCATATCGTTGACCTCCTGATCCGCGAAGGCTGGACGGTCCGCATCCTCGACAATCTCGAGCCCCAGACACACAAAAATGGCAAGCCCGAATGGGTCAATCCCAAGGCCGAGTTTCGTCAGGGATTCGTCCAGGACTACGACACCATGCACTCCGCACTCCGCGATATCGACGTCGTCTTCCATGAGGCAGCCTACGGCGGCTACATGCCCGAGATGGCGAAGTACGTCCTCGTCAACAGCTTCGGCACCGCTCAGATGCTTGAAATCATCCGCGACCACCAGCTGCCCATCAAGAAAGTCGTCGTAGCCTCATCCCAGGCGGTGTACAGCGAAGGCGCGGCCCACTGCCCCGAGCACGGCGACGTCGTCCCCCTCCTCCGTCCCGCAGAGCAACTCAGGTCCGGCGACTTTGCCGTCCGTTGCCCCGTCTGCGCCAGGCCCGCCTCCTCCATCCCCACGCCCGAGTCCACACCAGGCGGCGGCGAGACCGTCTACGCCCTCACCAAGGTCGATCAGGAGCGCCTCGTTCTTCTCTGGGGCAAACAGACCGGCATCCCCACCGTCGCCCTCCGCTACTCCTGCACCTACGGCCCCCGACAGTCGCTCTTCAACCCCTACACCGGCGTCATCGCCATCTTCTGCACACGCCTCCTCAACCAGCAGCAGCCGGTAATGTACGAGGACGGCAATCAAACCCGCGACCTCTGCTTCGTCGAAGACATCGCCCGGGCTAACCTGCTCGTTGCAGAGTCGAGCAAGCTCGACGGCCTCCCCGTCAACGTCGGCTCCGGCCGCGCCACCTCCGTCCGCGACCTCGCGAAGATCATCGCCGACAAGCTTGCCGTCGATATCAGCCCGCTCGCCCGCGGAGAGTTTCGCCCCGGCGAGATCCGCTCCCTCATCTCCGACATCAGTCGGATACGCACCGTCGGCTACGAGCCTTCCGTCACCATTGAAGAGGGAATCGGACGTTACATCGATTGGATCGGAACTCAGGGCCCCGTCGACGACTACTTCAGCAAAGCCGAAGCCGGCCTCCGTGCCAAAGGCATCGTCCAAAGCATTCAGGCGTAGCAGCGCTCAAGCCACCGCGGCACGGCCTTCGGTTCGCTCCAGCGACATAGGACGCACCGTCACCAGAATTTGCGTGCCACTGCAAAACTTGCGCATCCGTTGTGAAGAAACTCGCTGCCAAGGGTCGGGAGAGAGAGTGCTGCATCTAACCCAATGAGGCGGAGCGCCGGGCCGAACTTATTGGCCCCGGAACAGTAACCCCCTCCAGCTCCCTCCGAGGTCTCGCCAGTCGATCGGCAGGCAACTCATTCACTCCATGGGCACGATGAAGAAGAACCACATGCATCCCTTCGCTTCCCGCGCTCCCCGCTACCCCTGGAGCCGGTCGTACCGCCGTCTACACCTGGAACTCTGCCTGCTCTCCGCCGCCACTGTCTTCTTCGCACCTCCGATCCACGCCCAGACTGAGCTCTCCCTCCACGACGCCATCGCCATGGCCCAATCCAGCCCGCAGGCACTCGCGTCCGAGGCGCAGGTCAACATCGCACAGGGTTCCGTCACCCAGGCCGGCCTCGGTCCCAACCCGCGCCTGTACCTCCAGTCCGAAGATCTCCGTCCTTGGGCGAAGACCTTTGATTTCCCCACTCAGACCGAAGACTACGGCTATATCGGCCAGACCATCGAGCTCGACGGAAAGCGGTCGAAGCGCGTCGCAGTTGCTCGCGCCGACCTACGCCGCACCGAGGCCGAGCGCCAGCTCCAGATGCAGTTCATCGCCGGCCGCGTCGCCTCAGCCTATTGGGGAGTGGCGGTGGCCACTGGCATCCGCGATCTCCTCGCACAGGACCTCAAGGCAGTCGACGACATCGTCCGCTACCACAAGGAGCGCGTGGATGCAGGCGCCATGCGTGGCGTCGATCTCCTCCGCATGCAGATTGAACGCGACCGTGTCGAGATCGCCCTCCAGTCCGCCGAGCGCGACACCGCCACCGCTCGCGTCGATCTCTTCCGGCAGATTGGCCGCCAACTCCCCTCCTCCACGCGCCTCTCGGACCCCCTCACAGACCCCGCTCCCCTCCCTCCACTCGATGTCGCCGCGGCCATCGCCGCCCGGCTCGACGTCGCTGCCTCCCGTGAGGAGGTGGCATCAGCCGAGGCCAACCTCCGGCTTCAGCACGCAAACGCCTACCCCGATCCCGATCTCCTCGGCGGCTACAAGCGCAACAGTGGTAACGACACGATCTACACCGCGCTTCAGATCCCGCTTCCCCTCCGAAACCGCAACCAGGGCGAGATCGCACGCGCCGAAGGCAACCTTCGCCTCGCCAAGGCCCACCTCGCCCAGACCGAACTCACCGCCCGCGCCGACATCGAAGCGGCGCAGACCGTCTACGGGCACCAACGTGAAATCGTCGAAAGGCTCCTTCCTGACATGAGGTCCCGCGCAAAGCAAAACCTCGCCATACTCGATGACGCCTATCGCACCGGAGGCATCGACCTCCTGCGCTACATCGATGGCGAGCGCACCGAGATCGAAGTCGAGGTCAACGCCCTCAGAACACTCGCTGACTTCCGCCAAAGCATCGTCCGCCTCCAGCTCGCCTACGGGATGACCCCATGATCCGCCCGCGTTCCATACTTCCTCTCCTCGCCGCGACCCTCCTCCTCGGCATCTCCGTCACGGGCTGCTCCAAGGCCGGCGGCGACAAGCCCACGCCTAAATCCGACAGCAAGTCTGACGGCAAAGGCGACAGCAAGAAGCAGGGCGGCAGCGAGGCCTCCGATACCAAGGGGAAGAGCTCCGCGCAAAGCGACACCGTCACCCTGACCGCGGAGCAGCAGCAAAGGGCCGGCATCCGCATCGCGCAGGTGCAGTCGCAGGAAGTCGCACGCTCACTCCAGGTCTCCGGTCAGGTCGGCATGGACGAGCAGCACACCGCTCACATCGGCGCGCTTGCCGATGGCCGCATCACCTCCGCTCCGGTCCTTCCCGGTGCCGACGTACGCCGCGGACAGACCCTGGCAGAGCTCCACAGCCACACCATTCACGAGACCGTCGGCGCACTCGCCCAGGCCTTCGCGGCCGTCGATCGCCAGCGCGCCGCCGTCACCTTCGCAAAAGAAGCCCGCGACCGCTACCAGCACCTCTACAGCATCCAGGCCGCCTCGCTCGAGGAGACCCAGCGTGCCGACCAGCAGCTCGTCCAGGCAAACACCGAGCTCGCCTCCGCCGAGGCCAGCGTTCGCATGGAGCGCGAACACCTCTCCGAGCTCCTCCAGGTCTGCGCCCGAATCGCTCACCCCCGGCAGCCTTTACAACCGCGAGCTCGTTCCCATCCGCTCCGTCATCAGCGGCACCGTCATCTCCCGCGCGGTTACTCCCGGAATGGTCGTTCAGACCGGCATGGAGACCTTCGTCGTCTCAGACCTCAACACCGTCTGGGTCACAGCTTCGCTCAATGAGCGCGATCTCTCACTCATCCACGCTGGGGCATCTGCCCGCGTCACCACGCAGGCCTACCCCAACCAGACCTTTGTCGGCCGCGTCGCCCTCGTCGGCGACACCCTTGACCCCGCCACCCGCACCGTCCCCGTCCGCATCATCGTCGCAAACCCCGGCATCCGTCTTCGCCCGCAGATGTTCGCCACCGCCTCCATCGATCAGCCCGCAACCCGTGCAGCCGTCTTCGCACCTGAGGACGCCCTCCAGAACATCAACGGGATGCAGGTCGTCTTCGTCACCGAAGATGGCAAGTCCTTCCGCTCACAGGCAGTGCAGCTCGGCACCCGCGCCGGGCAGCGTGTCGAGGTCGTCCAAGGCCTAAAGCCCGGCGATCACATCGCCGTCGCCGGCGCCTTTATGGTCAAGTCCGAGCTGCTCAAGGGCAGCATGGGCGAGGAGTAGCCCGCATGAACCGCCTGATGGACTGGCTTCTCGATAACCGCTGGATCGTCGCAGGTCTGCTCGTCGTCCTCGCCGTCGCCGGCTCCGTCGTCATGCTGCAGCTCCCGATCGAGGCCTTCCCCGACCTCACCAACAATCAGGTCGTTGTCACAGTCCAGTGCCCCGGCATGTCACCCGTAGAGGTCGAGCAGCTCGTCACCTATCCCATCGAGACCTCAATGTTGGGCATGCCCAAGCTCCAGACGGTACGCTCCACCTCGAAGCTCGAGCTCTCGATGGTCACCATGATCTTCGACGACTCCATGAACGAGTACCTCGTCCGCCAGCTAGTCGCCGAGCGCCTCAATCAGGTCCAGAGCCGCATTCCCGCAGGCCTCCAGCCGCAGATGAATCCCATGGCGACCGCATTCGGCGAGGTCTACCAGTACACCGTCACCGCGCCGAAGATGTCCCTCATGCAGATCAAGACCCTGCACGATTGGACCGTTCGCTTCGCACTCCTCACCATTCCTGGTGTCAGCGAGATCAACTCATGGGGCGGTGAGACCCAGCAGTACACCATTGAGGTCGATCCCGAGTCCCTCCGCCGCTTCGACCTCACCCTCCACGACATCGTCGCCGCCGTGCAGGGCAACAACGCCAACTTCGGCGGCAGCTACATCGAACACGCGGACCAGCAGTACACCGTCCGCGGAATCGGCCGCGCCGAAAGCATCGCCGACCTCAACAACATCGTCGTGAAATCCACCGGCGGAACACCCATCCTGCTCCGCGATGTCGCCCGGATCGAAACCCTTCCGCTCATTCGCCACGGCGCCGTCATGAGAGACGGACACGGCGAAACCGTCTCTGGCATGGTCATCATTCTCAGAGGCGAAAACGGCCGCAAGATCATCAACGAGATCAAGGACAAGATCGCCACCCTCAAGCTGCCCAACGGCGCAAAGATCGTCCCCTTCTACGATCAGTCCGACGTCATCGACGCCACCATCCACACAGTGAAGAAAAACCTCATCGAGGCCGCCGTCCTCGTTATCGTCATCCTCATGATCTTCCTCGGCGACTGGCGCGCCGCCCTGGTCGTCGCAGCCACCATACCCCTCGCACTGCTCTTTGCCTTCCTCGGCATGGATACCTTCGGCATCTCCGCAAACCTCATGAGCCTGGGCGCCATCGACTTCGGAACCATCGTCGACGGATCCGTCGTCATGGTGGAAAACTGCATGCACCGCCTCGAGCGCGACAAGGACAAGACACCCCTTCGCGAGATCGTCCGCGCCGCATCGCACGAGGTCGCCCGTCCCATCGTCTTCGGCGTTCTTATCATCATCGCCGTCTATCTACCCGTCCTAACCCTACAAAGCCTTGAGGGCCGCATGTTCCGCCCCATGGCCGTCACCGTCGTCTCCGCCCTCACGGGATCTCTCCTCCTCGCTCTCTTCGCCGTCCCCACGCTCTGCACCCTCGCACTTCGCCACCGCGCAAAGGCCATAGCCGAGAACGGCATCGCCGACTCGCACCACGACGGCTGGTTCAATAAGCTCAGATCCCGTTACGAATCAACGCTCGATCGCGCCGGACGCCATCGTCCGCTGGTCGTGGGCGGTGCCATCCTCCTCGTCGTCGCCGCGCTCATCTCCCTCAAGTTCATCGGAACCGAGTTCATGCCCACCCTCGACGAGGGATCCATGGTCATTACCTCCAAGCGGCTCCCCGGCATCTCCCTTACCGAGTCCATCGCCATCGGCAACCAGATTGAGCAAATCATCAAGAGCTTCCCCGAGGTCTCCAGTGTCGTTACGAAACTCGGCCGCCCCGATCTCGCCACTGAAGCCATGGGCGTCTACGAGTCCGACAGCTACATCTCCTTTACGCCGGAGAAGCAGTGGAAGTGCTGCAAGTCAAAGCAGGAGCTCTCCGACAAACTCGAAACGGCCCTCGCAAAGATTCCCGGCGTCACCTATGAGTTCACCCAGCCCATGCAGATGCGCATGGATGAGACCATCACCGGCACCCGCGGAGACGTCGCGCTCAAAATCTTCGGCGAGGACCTTGACACCCTCGAGCGCCTCGGGCACCAGGCAGAAAAGATGATTGCCGGCGTCCAGGGAGCCTCCGAAACTCAGATGGAGCTCATCTCTGGCGCAGAGGAGGTCCAGATCCGCATCGATCGCGCCGCCGCCGCCCGCTTCGGAGTCAACGTCTCCGACATCCAGGAGGTCATCGAGTCCTTCTACGGCAGCCGCCAGGTCTCCGAGATGATCCAGGGCGACCAGCGCTTTCCCATCGCCATTCGCCTCCCCAGCAGCACCCGCAATGACCTCGACACCATTCACACGCTGCAGATCAAGACTCCGCAGAGTGAGCTCGTCCGCCTTGATCAGGTCGCCGAGATCCGCGACGTCCGCGGTCCCATCCTCATCAATCGCGACAACGCTCACCGACGCGTCGTCGTGATGTCGAACGTGAGCGGTCGCGACCTCGGCAGCTTCGTCACCGCATCAGAGGCTGCGGTAGAGAAGGGAATGAAGCTCCCCGCCGGCTACCACCTCGAGTGGGGTGGCCAGTACGAAAATCAAAGACGCGCCGAGCAGCGCCTGCTCATCGTCTTCCCCGTATCCCTCCTCATCATCTCGGCCCTCCTCTACGCCACCTTCCAGGACACCCGGCAGATGCTGCTCATCCTCAGCATCGTCCCCCTCGCGCTCGTCGGCGGTATCGCTGCGCTCTGGATCCGCGGCATCAACCTCAACCTCTCCGCTTCTGTCGGCTTCATCGCTCTCTTCGGCGTCGCCGTCCTCAACGGTGTGGTAATGGTCTCGCATATCAATCTCCTGCGCTCCCAGGGTCTTGAGATGGACGACGCCGTCCGCCAGGGAGCCTCGGATCGACTCCGCCCTGTCCTCATCACTGCCCTCGTCGCCAGCCTCGGCTTCATCCCCATGGCGCTCACCACCTCGCGCGGCGCAGAGGTGCAGCGCCCGCTCGCCACCGTCGTCATCGGTGGCCTTTTCACCGCAACCCTGCTCACCCTCTACATCCTCCCTCTCCTCTACCCGGCCTTCAGCCGCAAGGTAGGGCAGAAGAAGGAGGAGCCGGTACCAGCCCACGCCTGAAACCCTCCAGCTCTACTTCGGCGACGGCCAGCGCCAGTTCCTGATCTCCGCCCGGTCCTGGCCCTCCGTATAGGCGTACTCGATGCTGTCGATAATCTGGCCCTTCAGCCACTCCTTCACGTGCGCGCCTGTGCCCTGCAGCTTCGGCACCCGATCGATGACATCGATTGCCAGGTTGAACCGATCCACCTGGTTCCGTATCGCCAGCTCCAGCGGAGTATTGATGTTCCCCTTCTCCTTGTACCCGCGCACATGGATATTCGCGTGATTCGTTCGCCTGTACGTGAATTTGTGGATCAGCCACGGATATCCATGGAAGTTGAAGATAACCGGCCTGTCTTTCGTGAACAGGGAATCGAAGTCACGATCTGACAAACCATGCGGATGGGCCGTGTCGGGCTGCAGCCGGTACAGGTCCACCACATTTACAAACCGAATCTTCAACTCAGGGAAGCTCTCTCGGAGAATCGCAACCGCAGCCAGCGCCTCCTCCGTAAGGATGTCTCCTGCGCTCGCCACCACCACGTCCGGCTCCACTCCCTCGTCGTTGCTCGCCCACTCCCATATCCCGATCCCCTTTGTGCAATGGATCACAGCCGCCTCCATGTCCAGGTACGCGAGGTGCGGCTGCTTATCCGCGACGATCACATTGACATAGTCCTCGCTGCGCAGACAGTGGTCCGCCACGCTCAGCAGGCAATTCGCATCGGGTGGCAGGTAGATCCGCGTAATCTCCGCGCTCTTGTTGCTCACCACGTCCAGAAACCCCGGATCCTCATGTGAAAATCCGTTGTGATCCTGCCTCCACACCAGCGACGTAATCAGGAGGTTCAGCGATGAGATTGGTGCCCGCCAGCTCAGCTCGGCCTTCGACTTCTCCAGCCACTTCGCATGCTGGTTGTACATCGAGTCGATGACGTGCGCGAAGGCCTCGTAGGTACTCAGCAGCCCGTGCCGCCCCGTCAGCAGATAGCCCTCAAGCCAGCCCTCCAGAGTATGCTCGCTCAGCATCTCCATCACACGCCCGTCCGGTGCGATGTCAGTTCCATCCGTATCCTCCGGCTCTATCTTGGCCATCCACGTCTTCATGCTCGCGTCGTAGACGTCCTGCAGCCGGTTCGACGCATTCTCGTCCGGGCTGAACAGTCGGAAGCTGCTCATGTTCCTTCGCATCACGTCCCGCAGAAACTTGCCCATAGTCTCGGTCGGAGACATCACCTTCGCACCCGGGGCATCGACCGGCACCGCATACTCCCTGAAGTTCGGCAGATCCAGTGCCTTCCGAACGGTCCCTCCATTCGCATGGGGGTTCGCTGTCATCCGCCGCACTCCCTTCGGTGGCAGCTCCCGCAGCTCCGGCATCAGGGTCCCGTGCTCGTCAAACAGCTCCTCAGGCCTGTAGCTCCGCATCCACTGCTCCACAATGCGGAGATGCTCCGGATTCGACTTCACATCCAGCACCGGTACCTGGTGCGCCCGCCAGAAGCCCTCCACCTTGTGCCCATCCACCTGCTTTGGCCCTGTCCATCCCTTCGGTGACCGCAGAATGATCATCGGCCACCGCGCACGGTCTCGCTTGCCCGTCCTTCGTGCCTCCTCCTGGATCCCGCGAATCTGCTCGACACACGCATCCACCGTTGCCGCCATCTTCTGGTGCATCGACTCTGGCTCATCGCCTTCGACCAGGTATGGTGTCCAACCGTACCCTCGGAACAGCTCCTCGAGTTCCTCGCCGGATATCCTCGCCAGGATCGTCGGATTCGCAATCTTGTAACCGTTCAGGTGCAGTATCGGCAGCACCGCGCCGTCCCTCACTGGATTCAGAAACTTGTTTGAGTGCCACGACGTCGCCAGCGGCCCCGTCTCCGCCTCCCCATCCCCCACCACCACATTCACAATCAGGTCCGGGTTGTCGAACGCAGCCCCAAACGCATGCGACAGGCTGTACCCTAGCTCGCCGCCCTCGTGGATCGACCCCGGCACCTCCGGTGTGCAGTGACTCCCCAGCTGGCCTGGAAACGAGAAGGCCTGAAACAGCTTCAGCAGCCCCGCCTCATCCTCGCTCTTCTCCGGATACACCTCCGAATACGTTCCTTCCAGGTAGCAATTCGAAATCATCGCCGGCGCCCCGTGCCCCGGCCCGGCAATATAGATCATGTTCAGGTCGTATTTGCGGATGGCACGATTTAGATGCACCCACGTAAACGTCTGCCCCGGATCCGATCCCCAATGCCCAAGCAGCCGGTTCTTGAAATGCTCCGCTCGAAGCGGCTCCCGCAGCAGGGCATTGTCACGCAGATAGATCATCCCGGCACACATGTAGTTGCACGCCCGCCAGTACGCATCCATCCTGCGCATCTCTTCGGCGGTAAGTGTCTGTGACGCGTCGTTCCGGTCTCTTTCAACCTTCGATGTGTCTGTCATACGCAATCTCCTCGTTCGCATCGGCCACTCCCTCATGGAATGAACCTCACCCCGCCGTTCTCCACCAGTATCTGCCCCGCAGGTTATAAAGGCTGTGTTGATTGACGAATATTCAGGGAACCCTCTGCAACGCTAACCTCGCAGCTCAATGGAAAGCAGATCTTCGCCATGTCCACAAATCCGATACTCGTTATCAACACCGGCTCCTCCTCGCTTAAGTTCGGCCTCTACACCAGTCAGGGAGGGGAAGAGCAGGTCCTCCTCGAAGGCCTCGCAGACGGCATCGGCCGCGACACCGGCAAGCTCGAGCTCAAAGGCGCCGACGGCCATCTACTCCGGTCCGAGTCCCTCCGTGTCGCCTCGCAGGCCGAAGCCCTCGCCCATGCCGCCAGCTGGCTCGCCGAGCTCTCTCCCGACAAGCCTCGCGCCGTCGGTCACCGCGTCGTCCACGGCGGTCCGCGCCTTCTTGAACACCAGCGCATCACCTCAGACGTAATCAACGAACTGGAGGCCTGCCTTCACTTCGCTCCGCTCCACATCCCCTTGGCGCTCGATCTCATCCGGGCAGCCGAAGCCTCCTTCCCGGAGCTCCCCCAGTTCGCCTGCTTCGACACCGCCTTCCACCGCACCGTCCCCGAGACCGCGTCCCGCTTCGCCCTTCCACGCGATTTGTACGGGGAGGGCATTCGCCGCTACGGCTTTCACGGCCTCTCCTACGAGTCCATCGTTCAACAGCTCGGTCCCGATCTCCCCAGCCGAACAGTGATAGCCCATCTCGGCAGCGGAGCCAGCCTCGCCGCAATCAAGGACGGCCGCTCCGTAGATACCTCCATGGGCCTCACACCCACCGGCGGCATACCGATGGCCACCCGCACCGGCGATCTCGACCCCGGAGTCCTCCTCTTCCTCCTCCGCGTCAAGCACCTCGACCCCGACGCCCTCGAGAGTCTGCTCAACCATGACTCCGGCCTCAAAGCGCTCTCCGGCGGAACGTCCGATATGCGCGATCTCGAGCTCGCAGCCAAAGCGGGAGACGGCGCCTCGGATCTCGCCATCGAAATCTTCTGCAACGCCATCAGCAAAACAGTTGCTGCCTATACGACCGTCCTCGACGGCCTCGACATGCTCGTCTTTTCAGGCGGCATAGGCGAGCACAGCGCCGTCGTGCGGCAGCGTGTCTGCCGCAAACTCGCATCCCTCGGCGTCCCCCCTTTCGATGACAGCGCAATCGCCCGGCCGAGCGGCAACTCTCCGCCTCTCCACAACACCAACGTTCAGGTTTGCGTCGTTCCCAGCGAGGAAGACCGCCAGATCGCCCGGCACTGCCGCGCCATGCTTATGCAGCCTTGATCGGGCTCCTATCACGGCTATACGCGCATGTTGGCCCCTTTGTGTTAGCTTCCCTCCATTACCCTAAGCTCCTACAGGTGATCTCTTTGGCCCGGAATATTTTGCGTCGTTCGCTCCCCACCGTTCTCGCGTCCCTGGCTTCGCTCACCTCGTCCCCCTCAGCCCTCGCACAGGCTGCTCCGCTCTACCCCAACTACCCCAGCGAGACGCCCGCCCTGTTTCAGCAGCCCACCGCCGGCGCGGACTTCGAACGCCGCGAGATCATGATCCCCATGCGCGATCACGTCAGGCTGCGCACGATCATCCTTGTTCCCAGGGGCGCAGCCAGGCGGGGCATCCTTCTCACACGCACGCCTTACAACGCGGCCGTCCTCACGTCCAACACCCCCAGCGTGCACCTCGGCGTCAGCCTCTACGGATACGACAACGCCACGGACACCATCGTCGACGGCGGCTACATCCGCGTCGTCCAGGACATCCGCGGCAAGTACGGCAGCGAAGGCGACTACATCATGAATCGCCCACTTCACGGTCCGCTGAACCCCACCCCCGTCGATGAGTCAACCGACACCTACGACACCATCGACTGGCTCGTGAAAAACGTCCCCGAGACCAACGGCAAGGTCGGCATCCTCGGCATCTCCTACGACGGCTATCTCGCCCTCATGGCCGTCGTCCACCCACATCCCGCCCTCAAGGTCGCAGTTCCCATGAACCCCATGGTCGACGGCTGGCGCGGCGACGATTGGTTCCACAACGGAGCCTTCCGTCAGCAAAACATCCCCTACATCTACGAACAGACGGCGACCCGCTCGAACGATGCTCGCTGGCAGTCCAGCAACTTCGACGACTACGACATGTACATGAAGGCCGGCACCGCGGGCGAACTCGGCAAACAGCGCAAGATGGATCAGATCGGCTTCTGGAACAAACTCGTCGAACACCCGGCGTACGACAGCTTCTGGAGCGCTCAGGCCGTCGATCAGATCCTCGCCAAAGAGCCTCTCTCGGTTCCGATGATGCTCGTCGACAGCCTCTGGGATCAGGAGGACATCTACGGCGCCATGGCCGTCTATAAGGCCCTTAAGCACAAGCCGAAGAGCGATAAGAATCTCTTTCTCGTCCTCGGCCCCTGGCATCACGGACAGGAGATCGAGGAGGCCGACTCCCTCGGCGCCATCAGGTTCCACAGCGATACCGGCCTCTACTTCCGCCAGCAGCTTCTCGCTCCCTTCCTCGCACACTTCCTCAAGGACGATCCCGCCCCCTTGTCCGTCTCGCCGGTCAACGCCTTCCAGACCGGCGAGAACCAATGGCAGCAGCTGAAATCCTGGCCGGCAGGCTGCCCCGCTGGCTGCCTCCCGCAGCCCACGCCGCTCTTTCTTCATCCCGGTTCCAGGCTCGCCTTCACCCCACCCGCCCAGGGTGAAGCCTTCGACGAGTACATCTCCGATCCCGCAAAGCCCGTACCCTTTCGAACCCGGCCCAGCCAGCCCGTCGGCTACACCCCCAATCTCTCCTGGGTCCGCTGGCTCGTGGACGACCAGCGCGAGTTCTCCGGTCGCCCTGACGTCCTGAGCTTCACCACCGATCCCCTCACATCGCCCCTCACCATCAGCGGCGAGCCCATCGCCAATCTCGTCGCCTCTACCAGCGGCACCGACGCGGATTGGGTCGTAAAGCTCATCGACGTCTACCCCGATGAGGTCGCCGGTCAACCCGAACTCGGCGGCTACCAGCTCGCCGTCTCCATGGATATCCTCCGCGGCCGCTACCGGGAAAGCCTCTCCGACCCAAAGGCCATCACACCCGACACCCCGCAGACCTACAAGTTCGCGCTCCCCACCACCAATCATGTCTTCCTCACCGGCCACCGCGTCATGGTCCAGGTACAGTCCAGCTGGTTTCCGCTCTACGACCGCAACCCCCAGAGTTTTGTTCCGAACATCTTCTTCGCGAAGCCCGAAGACTTCCGCAAGGCAACAGACCGCGTTTACCACGCTCCAGGACAGGCCAGCTTCATAGAACTTCCCGTCGTTGCAGCCACCGCCCGCTAGCCCATACTGCACAAAAGTTGTAGCAGTCGCTCGGTACAATCTGGCATCAGTCCACCTCCGTAACTGCATTGAAGCCACCATGCCGCCCCTTCGGCCGGCACTTTTTTCTTGGTAGTCGGCAAACTTTTCCGCCTGCTCGAACATCAAAGTTCCGCCCCGCAATATCCCAGCCCATATACCCTCTCGATTCAACATCGGCTGCGTAGCGAGACATTGGCTACGCAAGTGCAATGTCTTGCATCAGCACCCTCCCTGAATCGGGCAGGAGCCCTCACCTGAGAGCCCGCGGCAATCTGCCCGGCAGTATCCACCCCCGCAGGGTGCGCCTCCCTCTCAGTGTGTCTCCGGGCTCATTCCGTACAGGCCGGGTTGCAACCAGAAGGGGCCATCTGCATGCCGCTAGATCCGCTGTCGCACTCTGTGTGTCGTTCCTCCCTATCCCGAACCCTCGCCCCTCTTCTTCTCCTCTCGTGCTCCGCCGTCAGTGCCTTTGCGAGCTACACCTGTCAGGACGTCGTCGTCACCGCTTCGCAAAGCTCCATTCGCGTCGGCAACTCGGGGACCATGCAGTTCTCCGTCTCCGCCAACGGTCAGCCCGTCACGGGAGGCATGTGGAACATCGGTAGCAGCTTCGCCTATGGTGGCGTGGATCAGAACGGCGTCTATTACCCGCCCACTGAAATGCCCTCGCCCGCCTCGGCGTCCATCTACTACAACCTCCCGGGCTGCGCGCCCTTCGCCACCATCGCCCTTCTCAACTACGCCCCCCAGATCACCAGCTTCGAGCCCGCAACCGTCGTCCAGCTCAGCACACCCATCATGATCCACGGTGCGTACTTCGTTCCCGGCGCAACTGTCACCGTCAACGGTCAGCCGACCGCTATCACCTTCCAGGACAAGTTCCGCATCGGCTTCACCCTCAACCTCGCAGCCCCTTCGAACAAGCCCATCAGCGTTGTGGTCACCAATCCCAACCCAGGTTCGGCCACCGCCAGCGGATCCATCGGAGCGGTCTTCCCGACCTTCACCAGCGTCACTCCAGCCACCTTCGTCGGCGGCATGAACGCGCTCACCATTAACGGCACCGGCATCACCGACTACGCAACCTTCTCCTTCGACGGCAAACCGCTCTATCCCACCAAGGTCAATCAGGGCACCTACACCGCAAGCGTCTTCGTCGCTCCATGGCGTACAGGATCCGTCCCCGTCTCCGTCAACTCCATCGCGGGAGCACCCGCCAGCTCCAGCCAGAGCATACCGATAAAAGCCACCGCCATCCCGTTCGATATCGCTGCCCGCTTCTCCACGCAGGCCGCCTTCGGTCCCCGCATCGATGTCGTTCAGCGCATCCAGAACATTGGCCTCAAGGCCTTCATCCAGGAGCAACTCAAGCAGCCGGCTGTGGTCTACATCCCACCTCCACCCATGTCGGGCCGAAGCCAGTATCTGCGCGCCGCAACCAGCGGCAACACCCTGCTCCGTCTGCGCGTCGCTACCGCCATTCAGACCTTCATCGTCAACCAGGCCGGCAACTACGAGTTCGGCTCGTACATCCCTTGGGAGAAGAAGGTCGAAGCCGATGCGCTCGGAAACTTCCGCCAGCTCCTCACCGACTGCGCCTCCGACGCTCGCATGGGCCTCTTCCTCAATCTCGCAGGCAACAACGCACCCACCGATCCCAGCCTGCACCCGAATCAGAACTTCGCGCGTGAGCTCATGCAGCTCTTCAGCATGGGACCCTCGCTCCTCAACGACGACGGTTCTCTCCAGCTCGATAGCGCCGGCCACCCCAAACCCGCGTACGACCAGACCACCCTCCTCGACCTCTCGCGAGCCCTCACTGGATGGCAGCAGGCGCCATTCGTCGACCCGAACTACACCTTCGACAACATCGACGCCTCGCAGCCCCTCGTTCCCAGCGATAGCGTCCACGATCACGGCGCAAAGACTCTCTTCGGCTCTGTTCAGCTTCCCGCAGGACAGGACATCGTGACCGATCGCACCGCCGCCCTCGATGCCATCTTCAATCACCCCAACGTCCCGCCCTTCGTCTCTCGCCAGCTCATTCAGCATCTGGTCAAGAGCAACCCGTCTCCCGCTTACATCCAGCGAATCTCCAAGGTCTTCGAGAACAATGGCAAGGGCGTTCGTGGCGATCTCGCCGCGGTCGTTACCGCGATTCTTCTGGACAAGGAAGCCCGCTCCGGAGATAAGACCGCCAAAAGCGACGACGGCTTCCTCGAAGATCCGCTCCTCTTCCAAATCTTCACCGTCAGCACCCTTGGGCAGGCAATCGTCGACGGACAGCCCGGCTACACCGCCGGTCTCCTGGGTCAGTCGTTCTGGTATCCGCCGAGCGTCAATGGCTTCTATGCCAACTCGCACCTCATCCCCGGAACATCCATCACCAGCCCCGAGTTCACGCTTTGGAACAACCTGAGCCTCGTCAATCGCAGCCAGGTGCTCTACGGCATCATCGACGGCACAATCAACGGCTTCGGCAACGACTACATGCGCTTCGACTGGCTCTACAACGACTTCACCAACGTCCCGGATCTCGTCGACGCCCTCAACCACCTCGTCTACCACGGCATGATGCCCGCCTCTCTCAAAGCCACAATCATCTCCACCTGCGCGGGCCTCAGTACCTCTGATCGCCATCAGCAGTTCGCAGCCGCCATCTTCCTCGCCCTCAACAGCGATTCCAACAACGTCCAGCACTAAAGAGAGCCCCGTGATAACTCGACGAAAATTCCTTCGCTCCACTGCTTCCACCGGCTTCGCTGCAGCCACTGCACCACTCTGGATGCATCTCACCTCTTCCCGCGCCTTCGCCCAGCTCTCCGGCAACTACAAGGCCATCGTCGTCATTACCATGCCCGGCGGCAATGACGGCAACAACACCGTCGTTCCCCTGGATAACGCGCTCTACGCCCAGTACGCCAGGCTCCGCCCCTCTCTCGCTCTCCAGCAGGGCAACTGTCACGCCCTCACATCCGCAGGTGGCGGCCCCACCTACGGCCTTCACCCATCGCTCACCAACGTCGCCGCTCTTTACAACCAGCGGCAGGCGTCCATCGTCGCCAACGTCGGTCCATTGCAGACGCCCGCCACCAAGCAGCAGCTCCTCACCAACCCCGACCTGATACCCGCCTCTCTGCTCTCGCATCCCGTCGGCATCGCACAGTGGGAAAGCTCCACCACCGTCGCCTCGCCCGATACCGGTTGGGGCGGACGCATGGCCGACCTCCTCACCGCCTACTCCGGCAACCTCCCACCCGTGCTCGATGTCGGCCCCTCCAGCATCTTCACCGTCGGCCGCACCGTCCAGGCCGTGGCCGTTCAGGCAAACACCGGCACCCTCGCCGCCGTTCCCGGAGAGCTCGAGAATGCCATCCTCTCCATCGCCAGGGACGACTCATCCTCCACCAACGAGATCACCTCCGCAGCCGCAAAGATCCGTGTTGCTGCGGCCCAGCAGGAGGTCATCCTCAAACAGGCGCAGAGCGTCGGCAGCTCCCTAAAGACCGTCTTTCCCAACACCAACTTCGGCAACGCCATGAAGGCCATCGCGCAGGTCATCAACGGCCGCTCCGCCATCGGCGCATCCCGGCAGATCTTCTATTGCATGCAGGGCTCCTACGACACCCACATCAATCAGATTCAATTGCAGAACGATAATCTCTATGAGCTCGACGGCGGCCTTGGCGCCTTCATGCAGGCCCTTACCGAGATCGGTCTCGCCAACAGCGTGCTCGTCTGCACCCACTCGGACTTCAGCCGCAGCATGCAGGCGAACTCCACCGGCGGGACCGATCACGCGTGGGGGAACCACCAGCTCATCCTTGGCGGCGGAATCCAGGGCGGAAAGGTCTACGGAGCTATGCCCGACTTCGATCTCGGCGGCTCCTCCGACCTCTCCGGGCAGGGCATCTGGATCCCCACCACCTCCGTAACCCAGATGACCGCAGGCATCGGCTCCTGGATCGGACTCAGCTCCCCGCAGCTCGCAACCGTCTTCCCCGACCTCGGCAACTTCCCCACCGGCCCGCTTGCTCTTACCTGACCCGGGCGAGGCACCCGCCACGCTCAGCACAAGGAAGTCGCCTTCAGGCGACCTCCTTGTGCACCGTTCCATTCCTGCCAGCCGCACTGTACCTGAGTGGGGGCGAAATTTAGCAGACAAGGGTCGCTAGCATTGAGCGACAAGCCAACGCATTGTGAAGCGCTCGTATGCCTAATAGTGGCTAAGTATGCCTTCCGCCCCGCAGTCACCTGCTCAGGTACAGGCGGCGTATCAGATCCACATGGTGAACCTCGTGCCCGGCGATGTGGTAAGCCAACGCCCGCACTGTGGTTTCTCTTCCGTCTGCGATCCCCCTCCGAAGAAGGGCCCCGTCGCTGAGGTTACGGAACAACGCGATAGTCGCGCCGCGCACAGAAGTGAACTCATCGAGAAGATCCGTCATGGATCGCGCCTCCGCAGCAGCGGACACCGCGAATTTGTCTTGGTCGAAGCCAGGGAGGACGGTGTCATCCGACCGAGAGAATCGCAACGCGCGATAACTGTAAATCCGCTCATCGTCCGTGATGTGACAGAGGATATCCTTGATGGTCCATTTTCCCGGTTCATAGCGATATGTGAGAGCGTCTGGGCCAAGCTTGGACAGGAGATCACATGTTGATTTTGCATTGGCCTCCAACTGCTCCAGAAGGCTGACCCCATCTGCGACGTGTCGCAGGTACATGAACACGTAAGGTGGGTACTCATCTACCTTCGGACGTTCACACAGGAGTTTGGACACGCCGGCCAATTCAGGTGTCGGGGGAAGGCTTGCCACGTTGGGACGTGGAGCTGAATGCCCAAGGTTGCTGGAGACTGCTCCGCTGCGCTCAACCTGAGCAACGGCATCGCTGGTCTCCTGCAGCAAAGCTGTTACCAGGTCGGCCGCCTTCATACGTCGAGCCATGCGAACGCCTTGACCCGCCCAAAGAGAAAGATATCCTGCGTCCCCTCTTCGGGCAGCAGCCACGCGAATCGGTCGTGTGAGTTGATTCTGGAATGGAAACGGAAGTACCGCATCGGACCGTTCCGCTACCTGCATCGCCTCGGTGAGGAGATTTCCGATCCCTCTCGCGAGACGGCCGGAAAACGCAGTCGTCAGAACAAGCTGATCTTCGTGGGAGTGCTGCACTGCTGCCTTGTAACATTCGGGGACACCTGCTTCGTCACAAAGCAGGAAGGCGGTTCCCATCTGCACCGCCTCGGCGCCAAGACAGAGCGCTGCCGCGATACCTCTGCCATCCATTATTCCGCCAGCAGCGATCACCGGCAGTGAAGTCGCATCCCTCACTTGCGGTATAAAAGCCAGCAACCCGATCATCCCACGTTCGAAGTCTCCGATAAAGGTGCCTCGGTGTCCCCCGGCTTCCGTCCCCTGCGCAATAACGGCGTCGACTCCGCTCTCCTTCAGAACCAATGCTTCTTCAACTGTTGTCGCGGTTCCAGCGAGGAGCATACCCTTAGCTTTAAAAGCCGCAATCACATCTTCGGGAAGAGTTCCAAATGTAAAGCTAAGCGCCGCAGCATCAGTTCCCAGGCAGGCTTCTACCTGCGCCGCAAATGAGTGCGGTGACGGACCTACGTTTGGACTCAGTAGCTCGAACTCTTTGTAGAAGCCAGACAGCGCGTCTGTTGCCCGGCGAAGTTGGCTCTCCGCCAAGTTCTCCTGAGATGAGACCGGCGAAAACAAGTTCACTGCAAAGGGGCGCTTCGTCAACCTTCGTATCTTCGCGGCAGTCTCAGCGATCTCTTGAGGGCTGGAGTACGCTGCTCCAAAGCAACCTAGTGCGCCCGATTCCGACACCGCAGCGACAAGCTCCGGAGTGTCACCACCTCCCGCCATCGGGGCCTGGAGAATCGGGTGGTCGATACCCAGATCAGCAAGAAACCGTGTTTTCATAGGACCCTGGATCGCCGAACGCGGACGGTTACATTTGAACAGGAACGCGAACACTCTGTCCAAGCTACGCAAAATGCATACGTCCCGGACTCGGCTGACTCGGCGGCACAGGCATCGGATGCTCTCTTCGAGAGCGCGCACTTCACTGTAGGTGAGCCCAAATCCAAACGAGCCAAGCTTTTCCTCCAAGCGTTCGATCTTTGTCGGATCGACCTACAGCCAACGGCAAGAAGGTTTTCATCCATGCGGCACGCAGGGCTACTGCAGGGAAGTTCGGGCGCATCGGCTGGCAAAGGTTCCGCCACACATATCGTTCGCGGCCGGACTAAACCGGAGCACCGATGAAGGTCCAGCAGGCCCTCATGCGACACACTTCCAGCCAGACGACGAGATGAACGTCTATGGACAGGCAATGTCGTCATCGAAACGGGAAGCGAATGGGAAGGTCGTCGAGATGGTGCTCAAGCCGTTGAAAGCGAGCGCCTAAACTCCACTTTTAGCTATCGGAGTTTATGAGAGCCTGTCAGCATTTCCAGACCTTCGTACCTTATTGTTTTGATTGGTTGCGGGGGTAGGATTTGAACCTACGACCTTTGGGTTATGAGCCCAACGAGCTACCGGGCTGCTCCACCCCGCACTTCAAATATAACGAACTTTGAATGTGAGGTCAATGCTCCCACCGTACCGCGCGTACAGCTTAGCGGGCCGGTTTCCGGACGCCAATACTGCCTTCGGGGGACGTGCCCAACTCGCCTGCATGCCAAAACTTTTTCTTCCAATCTGCGTCTGCACCTTGTAGGCCCACGGCTTCTTGGCCAGGGACGCGGGACCTCTCGGAGGAGAAGATGGCGCAGTTCAAGCGGATCGTCGCAGGCATTGTCGCAGCATGCGCATTTGGAGGAGGGGCGATAGCTCTAGCTCAGGCCAAAGTGACCACCGTTCCTGACGCGCAGGTTGAATCAGATGTGCTCAAGGCTCTTGCGGCCAATCCGAAGCTGGCCGATCAGACGATCACGTCCACCACGGTATACGGCACGGTTACGTTGAGCGGCAGCGTTCGTGATGAGGACTCGCGCGTTCTGGCCGAGACCACTGTCTCGCGCACTCCGGGTGTTCAAAAGGTAGTGGACGAGCTTACGCTCACCTCCGACAAAGGCGCAGCCTCACAAAATGCCGTCGACCCAGCAGCAACCGGGGACAATGCAGGTTCAAACCCGCTCCTTCAGTCGGATGGAACTCTGGCCTCGCCACAGCAGCAGGAGACACCCGGCCGGTCTTCGCAGACGGAGCAGTCTGTAGATCCGCGGTCGCAGCAGAGCGGCCCCCCACCCCAGCCCTCCCGTCAAACTCCGTACGGCCAACAGCCCGGCTACAACCAGCCTCCTTATAATCAGCCTGGCTACGGTCAGCCGAACGACGATCAGGCGCAGGGGCAGAGCGCCGGGCAGCCGCCTCCTCAGCAGGCGCCATACGGCCCTCCTTATCGGCGACCTTACGGGCAGCCCGGGTATCCGCCTCCTCCCGCCAACTACCCCCAGCAGCAGCAGCGCACCGGTCCTGCTCCCTATGGCGCCCAGGAGGGTGGACTTCCAGTCACCGTCCCGAGCGGCTCCATGCTCCGCGTACGCATCAACCAGGGCCTTGATTCAAAGCATACCCAGCCAGGAACCGTCTTCGACGCGGTCGTCCTGAACGACGTAGTCGCAGGTGGCTTCGTGGCGATTCCTCGCGGTGCATCCGTGCAGGGAACTGTGGTTGAAGCCGAACAGGCCGGCGCGCTCAAGGGTCGAGGTGAACTTTCCCTCCTGCTCACACAGTTGTCGCTCGCCGGACGGAACTATCCGATCACGTCGGATACCTGGTCGCGATCGGGCGGAGACAAAACATCACGTACTGTGAACAGCGCCCTCGGGCTGGGAGCGGTAGGCGCCATTATCGGCGGAGTAGCCGGTGGTGGCGGCGGTGCCGCGATCGGAGCCGGCCTGGGCGGCGCCGCAGGCGTGGGAGCATCGGCGGCTTCGGGCGGAGGGCAGGTCATCATCCCGTCTGAGGCGATTCTGACCTTCCATCTCACGCAGCCGGCGGACCTGAAAAGCGTCTCCCAGGCCGAGATGGACCGGCTCAGTTCCGGTGTGCCGGTTGGCGCACAGATGCGCCGGCGTTATCCCCCACCGCCCCCGCCGTATGGGTACCCCGTCTACTACCCTCGGTACCCATACCCCTACTAGCTCTCAAGCCACACACCGCGTATGAGCCATAACAGGAGCCCGCATCAGCGGGCTCTTTGTTCGCCCGTCAAGGCCGGGTTGGTCAAGCCGGGCTGCCGACTGATTTATACTTTCTACTTGCCCTGCAAAGCCCGAGGCGCGTCTGTGCCGCACCACCGGTCTGAGCAAAATCAAGGGCACCGGCCGTTCCCGTACAAGGGTCCAGGCCGCACGAACCGAAGGTCGCAACCCACGTATGATTCGTCTTCTTCAGCAGAACAATCGCGTCACCAAAATCATCTTCGCCGTCATCATCGGTTTCGCCGTCATCACCATGGTCATCACACTCGTTCCCGGCATCTTCGATAATGCCGGCAGCGGCAACGATGCGACGGTCTTCGCGACGGTGCGCGATCCGGGTGTGCTCGGGAGGTTCGGCGCAGACAGCACAGCCATCAAGCAGGTCGAGGTCAATCAGCTCGCGGAGCGCCAGCTTCAACAGCAGCGGCTTCCGGAGATGCTGCTTCCTTATATGTCGCAGCGCGCCGGGCAGATCCTGGTGCAGCGCGAGATTCTGAAGCACGAAGCCGACCGCATGCACCTTCAGGTCTCCGATGAGGACCTCCGCCGGGAGCTCCAGACCGGCCCCTTTGCCCAATACCTGTTTCCCAATGGCACATACATCGGCGACGACGCATACATCAACTTTGTCCAGTCCGCGTTCCAGACGACCCGCTCCGACTTCGAGTCCCAGGTGAAGAACGACATGGAGCTCAATCGCCTTCAGGCGCTCATCACAGGTGGCGTCACCGTCTCGGATAACGCCGTTCGTGAGGCCTACCGGACCCAGGGCACAAAGGTAAAGTTCGACTACGCCGTGATCTCCGCCGAGGACATCCGGAAGACCATCAATCCAACAGACGCGCAGCTGCAGGACTTCTTTAAGCAGAGCTCAGCGCGTTACGCGACCGCCGTTCCGGAAGCGCGCAAGATCCAGTACGTCTCTTTCACATCCGACAACCTGCCGGGCGGCAAGCCCCAGGTATCCGATGCGGACCTCCAGGCGTACTACAACGCGCATCAGGCCCAGTTTCAGGTTAAGGAGCAGGTCAAGGTACGTCACATTCTGATCGCCGTTGCTGCGGGCGCGGATGCGAAGACAGACGCCGCCGCTAAGGCAAAGGCCGAAGACCTCCTCAAGCAGATCAAGTCTGGTGGCAACTTCGCGGATCTTGCCAGCAAGAACTCAGACGACCCGGGCAGCAAGACTCAGGGCGGGGAACTCGGCTGGCTCGATCGCGGCAAGACCGTACCCGAGTTCGACAAGGCTGCGTTCTCGCTCGCTCCCGGACAGACGTCCGATTTGGTCAAGACTCACTTCGGCTACCACATCCTGCAGGTCGAAGATAAGAAGACCGCCCATACGCGATCGCTCGCCGAGGTCAGGCAGGAGATCCTCCCGATCCTCGAGCAGCAGCGCTCCGGCGCAGCGGAGCAGACCTTTGCGTCGCAGCTTGCCGATGATGCCAGGAAGAACGGCTTGGAGAAGGCGGCGCAGGCCAAGGGTCTGCACGCTGTCACGACGGACTTCGTCGCAAGAAATGGCGTTGTGCCGGGTGTAGCCGATGGGTCGGCCCTCCTCACAAAGGCCTTCGCAGTCGCCAAGGGAGCCGCCCCGGAGGCTGTCTCGACCGGCGACGGATTCGCTGTCTTCCAGGTTGCCGATATCCAACCCGCACATGCGCCCAGCTTTGCAGACTACAAGCAGCACATCCTCGACGACTACCGGGAGCAGCAGGTTCCGCAGCTCCTGTCTGCGCAGCTGATCAAGCTCGACGACCGTGCCAAGGTCCTCAACGACCTTAGAAAGGCCGCCGCCGAGATGAACGTTCCGGTCAAGAGCAGCGACCTCGTGGGCAAAGACGGGCAGGTACCTGATCTGGGTGCAATGAGCGGCTCAGGCGCTGTTGCGTTCACCTTGCCCAAGGGCGCCATCTCCGGACCGATCAACGCCGGTCGCATCGGAGCGGTTCTCACCGTTACCGATAAGCAGGAGCCGACAGCCGAGGACATCGCGAAGAACTTCGCGCAAACACGCGAGCAGCTGCTCGGCGTTCAGCACGACGAAATCTTCCGCGTCTACCTGGGCACCGTGGCTCAAAAGTACGAGAAGAGTGGAGCCATTCGCTACGCTCGCAGGCAGCCATCGCCGGGTTCTTCGCCCATCGGCGGATAACCTCGCCTCTCCCAGACAGACAGCCTTGCTCCCAAACCATCATGGTCGCGGATCGAGGCTGTCTCTGTTTGGCCCGGAGACAAAAACAGCATCATAGGGTCAGCGCATAAAGGGGGGAACTGATGGCCACGGAACATGCTCGGAACGACCGTCTTTCAGGCATTCTGCTGCACGTCACATCACTGCCGTCCTATGGCGGAATCGGAGACTTCGGCCCTGCGGCCTATGCCTTCGTAGACTTTCTCCATGCAGGCAAGCAGCGGCTTTGGCAGGTGCTGCCGCTCAGCCCGACAGGCTACGGCAGTTCTCCGTACTCGGCGCTCTCCGCGTTCGCCGGTAACCCCCTCCTCATCAGCCTCGAACTGCTCGTCCGCGACGGCTGGCTGACACGAGATCGGATCGAAGGCCTGCCAGGGCATGAGGGGCCCGTAGACTTCGGCGCTGCCCAGACCCTGAAGCTTCCTTTGGTCGAGGAGGCCGCCGCCAACTTCCTCGAACACGCTTCCGATGAGCAGCGCGCCCGCTTTCAGAGATTCTGCACAGAGAACATCTCTTGGCTGCCTGACTACGCCATGTACACCGTACTCCGCCGCATGCACGGCTTTGCAAGCTGGAACGAGTGGCCGGTGGAGTTCGCACAGCGACAGAACGGCGCGCTTACAAGACTGATGAACGAGAAGGGCCGCGAGCTCGCCGTCGAGCAGGCGGTCCAGTTCCTCTTCTCAGAGCAGTGGTGCGCTCTCCGCAGCTACTGCACCTCACAGGACGTTCGCATCCTTGGCGATGTCGCCATCTTCGTCAGCTACGACAGCGCCGACGTTTGGACCAACCCCGAGATCTTCGAGCTCGACGACCAGCGTCGCCCAATCCGCGTCTCCGGTGTTCCGCCGGACTACTTCTCCTCCACCGGACAGCGTTGGGGGAACCCTCTGTACCGATGGGGTCTCCTTCAGGAGCGCGGGTTCGACTGGTGGGTCGCCCGGATCCGCCGCGCTCTGACGCTCTACGACAGCATCCGTCTCGACCACTTCCGCGGCTTCGAGGCCTTCTGGTCCATCGCCGCTGATGAAGAGACGGCCATCAACGGTCAGTGGGTCAAGGCTCCCGGACACGCGCTCTTTGCCCGCCTCAAAGAGGTCTTCGGTGATCTCCCATTTATCGCGGAAGATCTCGGCCTCATCACACGGGAGGTCGACGAGCTTCGCGAGCACTTCTGCATGCCGGGTATGCGCATCCTCCAGTTCGGCTTCGCCGATCGTGGAGGTCACCTGTACCTTCCGCACCGCTACGTCCCCAACACCGTCGCGTATACCGGGACCCACGACAACAACACCACGCTCGGCTGGTGGAGAGACGACGCAACCGAGGTGGAGCGGCGGGCAGTAGAGACCTGCCTTGGCCGTGTTCAGGATGCCGAGATCGTCTGGTCCATGATCCGTGCCGCCGCTGGTTCCGTGGCCAACCTCTGCATCTTCCCCCTGCAGGACGTCCTTCACCTGGGCAGCGAAGCGCGCATGAACACGCCCTCCGCAGGGGCAGGGAACTGGAGTTGGCGCTACGGCCTCAATGCGTTGCACCCGGACTTCGCCGCACAGCTCGCCAGCCTTATGGCCGTGACGGACCGCGACGGCTACGAGGAGCCCATCGAAGGACCTGACGCAGGCAAGCCGACAGAGGACGCCAGCCTGCGCGCCGAACTCGGCTCCACCGTTTAGACTGTCTGTAGATCACCATTCAGGAGCACCCATGCCTCTCTCCGGCGAAGCCATCCGCACCATGAACTACGTAGACGACATCTCTGTAACGCTGCGCCGCATCCTTGCCACGCTGCCCTCGCTTACCGCGGAGGAGCGCAAGCGCATCTCCGAGCACATCGGCAAGGCCGATCCCAGCTACGAGTCCGTCATCGCTGCGGTCGCAGGCACAAAGTAGCTCGACGGAGCTCCGCGATGATCTCCACGGAAGCGATCCCCACGTCCTCGGAACGCATCAACAGAATCGCGATCATCGGAGCCGGTGCCGCTGGCCGTGACTTTGCCGCGACCTGCCTCCGTGCGGGCATGCACGTTACCTTGGAAGACGTGATGCCCGCAAACCTCCGTCGCGCACAGGCCGATCTTCTCTCGTCGCCCGGTGTGCTCGCTCTGGTGTCGACGGTAGAAGACGCAGTGCGCGAGGCCGACATTGCCATCGACTTCGTTCCCGATGAGCTCGAATCGAAGCTGGAGATCTTCAGCATGATAGACAGGATGGCGCCTCCCCGCACCATCCTCTGCACACCCACAGAGGTCCTCAGCATCACGGATCTCGCCTCCTGCACCTACCGGCCGGAGCGATGCTTCGCCCTTCGCGGCCTCCCCTTCGCCTCCGCGTCCAAAGCCGGAGCGTCCGTCAGCCTGCTCTACCCTCCGGCAGCCCTTCCCGCCGTTCTGGATGCGGTGCATGCTTTGCTCTTCCGTCTCGGCTTGGACAGCACCTCCGCGGCCGACCCCGAAGCCCCAATGCTGGTCAAGAACCTGGTTTAGGCAGCCGCGTCCGTTTTTTGGTCGCGGATCAGGGAACTCCGCAGCTCTGAACTTCGTACCCTTAGATCAGCACGCACTCCTGGCGTCCCCCATGCGGTCTACCGTCGACATCTTCGCCCAGGTCTTCCGCTCCATCGCAGCCAATAAACTGCGCTCCTTCCTCACTATGTTTGGCATCGCATGGGGTGTAGCCTCTCTGCTTCTGCTCATCGGACTTGGTGAAGGCTTCCGATCCGGTCAACGCCGCAGCCTCTCCGAGCTTGGGACCGACATCATCATGATCTGGGGTGGCAACGTCCCCGCCCTCGCCAACCAGCACACCGGGATGCGCCCCTACAAACTTACCGTCGCCGATGTCGGAGCCATTCGCTCCGATGCCCCGCACGTCCGCAACGCCACAGCCGTTCTCCAGCGCGGTGATCTCAAGGAGGTCAGCGAGTTCTCGAGCGCCAGCGGCCCCGTCTGGGGCGTTGAGGAGAACTTTCCTGAGATCCGCAAGCTCCCCATCACCCATGGCCGGTTCTTCAACGCCGACGACATCGCTCAGCGCCGGCAGGTCGTCATTCTCGGCCAGAAGAACAACGACCTGCTCTTTCCCGGGCGTCCCTCCGTGGGCTCGTACATCACGGTCAACGGCTATCGCTACCTTGTGATCGGGACCGCGGGAAAGATCGGCCGCGGCAACAATAGCAACGACAACCAGAAGATCTACCTGCCGCTGACGACGATGCTGGACTCCTTCCCCATCACCGGCTTCAACATCCCGCGCGACTCCATCACCTCCATCCAGTACCAGCCCACCACCGAAGACCTGAACGAGACCGCCAAGGCCGAGGTCCACGAGGTCATAGCCACTCGCCACGGCTTTGATAGCGGTAACAAGGATGCCTTTGAAGAGTGGGACACGATCAAGTCAAACCGAATGGTAGGGGTGATCTTCACTGCCATGGACTGGTTCCTCGGCGGCGTTGGAATCGTCACGCTCGCACTCGGAGCCGTCGGCATCATCAACATCATGCTCGTCACCGTCACCGAGCGCACCAAGGAGATCGGACTCCGCAAAGCGCTCGGAGCCACGAACCGCAGCATCCTCATGCAATTCTTCATGGAAGGCCTCCTCCTTACCGGCCTCAGCGGCGTCATCGGCATCGCCGCCTCGGCAGCCCTCATGCTCCTTCTCGGCTCTGCGCTCGGCAACAACGACATGGGCTTCGATCCACCGCGTCTCGTGCCCTGGTCGGCCGCCATCGCGCTCGGAACCCTTACCCTCTGCGGGGTCGTCGCCGGCATCTATCCCGCGCGAAAGGCCGCCATGCTTGAGCCCGTCGAGGCTCTCAGGAAGGAGTAACAGCATGCTCGTCGATATCTTCGGACAGGCCATGGAAGCCATGCGTCACAACGGCCGCCGAACGGTCATCACAGTCGTCGGCATGGCCTGGGGCATCGCCACCGTCGTTCTTCTCCTCGCATACGGCGCCGGCTTCGGTCGCGCCTTCGAGACCATCTTCGCGCAGTTCGGCACCAACATGATCGGCGTCTTCCCCGGACGCACCAGCGAGCAGGCCGGCGGCTCCAAGGCAGGTGTGCAGGTTCGCCTGCAACTCGATGACGTCGAGCATATCCAGGAAACCGTACCGGGCATCATTCATGCCACGCCCATCCTCTGGAAGAACGTCACCGTCTCCAATGATCTCCACAGCTTCACCTGGGAGGTCGACGGCATCAAGCCTGAGCTGCAGGAGATCCAGAACATGGAGATCGTCGAAGGCCGCGGCATATCGGCAGCCGATGTTCAGCAGCGCGCTCACGTCGCCCTCATCGGATCCGAGGCAAAGTCCAAGCTCTTCTCCGGAGCCTTTCCTCTCGGTCAGACGATCCGCGTCAACGGGGTCGGCTTCGAGGTCGTCGGCGTCCTCAAGGCAAAGATGCAGGAGGGAGACGATAACCTGAACCGCGTCGTCAACATCCCCTTCACCACCATGTCAGAGATCAAGGACACCAAGTACATCGACGGCATCTGGATGAGCTATCACGGAGATCACACCACCGTGCAGCAGGCGCTGCGCAACGAGATCGCCACGATGCACGGCTTTCGTCCAAGCGATCGCAACGCCATCTTCGTCGCCGACATCATGCAGCAGCTATCGCAGTTCCGCATCATCTCGCTTGGCCTGCAGGCGCTTCTACTCTTCATCGGTGCCCTCACCCTGGGCATCGCAGGCATCGGCCTGATGAACATCATGCTCGTCAGCGTGCAGCAGCGCACCCGTGAGATCGGCGTCGAAAAGGCGCTCGGTGCCCGCAAGCGCCACATCCTTCTTCAGTTCCTCGCAGAAGCCATGGTGATCACCGGCATTGGCGGAATCGGGGGCATTGTCCTTGCCTACGCGGTAGCCAAATCCGTCGGCAGCATCACCTTCTACAGCGCCCTGGCCGCAAACGCGGACGCAGCCGATATCCACCTGCTCGTCTCACCGCCCATCGTAATCATCGCCACCACCATTCTGATCATCGTCGGCACCATCAGCGGCATGATCCCTGCCATCCAGGCCTCGAATCTCGACCCCATCGAAGCCCTTCGCTACGATTGAACCGGTAGGTCGGCTGCCCCTAGTTCTCCGTACTCGGCCGTTGGTAGGGCTTCTGTAGCAGGGCTCGAGCCTCGTTCACCGCACCCTGCGTATTGTCGTTCGTCTGCACAGCCTGCCGGTACTCGCCGACGGCGCGTTCCCGCTGACCGGTCACATCGAAGATGCGCCCCAGCTCGATGTGGCTCCAAACCTCCGTCCACTTCGGGTCGCCGTCCCCCCGAAGCGAATCACGAAAGCTGTTCGCGGCAGACTGGTAGTTCCTCTGCTGAAAGAACACCTCGCCTATGCGGTAGCTGGCCAGCGATGACGTCTTGTTCGCGTCAAGCGCCTTCTGGTACTCAATCAAAGCCTGCGTCAGGTCTCCCTGCGCCGCCTGCTGCTGCCCGCGAAGGACGGCGACACGCACCGCAAGATCCGGCGTACTCTTCAGCAGCCACCCCTCCGGATCGACCGTGATCCGTCGCGGCCGCCCAAACGTCTCAACCGTGAAGCGCGACTCCTGGCCCGAAACGTCGACCCGCCGTACCTCCGTCTTGCCATCCGTCTCGATCCGAAGCTCCACCGGCATCCGGAACAGATCGAGATCCTGATCGATCGATCCGATCGTCCTGAAGCCCTTGTTGCTGCCCAACCGGTAGACCGTGAACTTGTTCGTAAATGCCGGTGCGCCCGTTCCATCCAGCCACTGCGCGAAGAACGCCGTCAGCTGCAGCTGGGTCTGCGCCTCGGCCACCTTCTCCACATCCGAGCTGCGCACGCTCTTGTCCGCGAACTGGCTCAGGATTCCACGAAGAAACTTCGTAAACGCCTCAT
Organism: uncultured Acidobacteriaceae bacterium; assembly: GCA_963719405.1. GTDB lineage: Bacteria > Acidobacteriota > Terriglobia > Terriglobales > Acidobacteriaceae > Edaphobacter. Next base: position 506,744 of record OY970381.1, on the reverse strand, counting down.
CCCCCATCTCCCACCGCAGCATATGGAAGACCATCGCGCCCTTCTCCAGGGTCATGGACTGGAACTGAGGCGAAAACGGATCCAGCCGCCCAACTGTGCTTAGCGGCTCCGTATCGTAGGCCAGCGCACCCGCCGAAACGTCGGTCACTGCCGCCTGGAACGCGTTCTTTCCAGACGAGTCCTCGAGGTACATAAGTTCGGCATAGCGGCTCATGCCATTCGTAATCCATGCATCGTTCAGCGTTGCGGGCGAGATCTCCGATCCCCACCATTGATGCGCCAGCGTGTTCGCCAGCAGGCGCTGCGCATTCCTCGGATCCGCGATTCGGCCTCCCGCGATCGCCACAATCTCCGGTCCCCAGGCAGCTGAGACAGCGTCGTCGGGAAGCTCCACAATGTTCATCCGTGCCGACTCCGGCTGCCCAAAGGTCGTCGTCATAAACTCGAACTGGTTGGCCGCGTCGTGTGCAAAGGCCGACGCGTTCGCCTTCCGCTTTTCGGTCACCCAGACTCGGAAGTTGTTCACTCCTCCTGCCGAGATCGGCTCCAGAAACTTGCCGGCGATGATCGTCCCCGGAAACCCCGGTTTCGCCCAGTTGAACGTGTACTCGCTCTTTCCGCCAACGCTCTTTACCGCCGCCACGCCGCTTCCACTGCCGACAACGTGCTCATCTGCCGGAACCCGGACGTGCATCTCCGCTGTAAACCGGTTCGTCCACAGGCCGACCATGGGAAACCATCGGCCTGGATACAGCAGGATGCTGATCGGGTCCGCCACCGCCGCCAGCTTGATCCCCTCCACCGGGCTCGTCTCCGCCCCTATCAGGGCCCCCGAATACTCAAAGTTCCAGGTCGTGCTCGTTCCTTTGGGCATCGGAGACGGCAAAGCCACGCGAACCGTTGAGTTCGTGCTAAGCCGCTCACTTCCCAAAGGCCTCTTCGCCGCATCCGTCAGCTTCGTGATCTGCAGCCCGTTGTTCAGCTCAAAGGTCGCGGTCGTCAAGTCCTCCATGGCCGTAAACGTCACCGCCGCCGTCGCCGAAAGCCTGTTTGTGGCCGGGTCAAGATCCGCATTGATCACATACCCCGTTATCTGCACGGGCTGCCGCAAAGGCGCGGCAAGACCGGTTCTGGGAAGCACAGACGCAAACGCCAGGGAGAGGAACACACCTCGATAAATCTTGAACATGCCAGCCAAGGTCCTCAAAAAAGGGCAGGGAAGCTCCTGCCAACATAACTTTAGACGCGATTGATGACGTTTCGGACTTCAGCGTCCCGTCGCCGCTAACAATTCCAGAGCGGCGTCGGCGACCCGGTCAATTCCCGTCCCGCCCGAGGGTGCTTCGAGCATCCCACGTACCCGCGCCAGCCCCTCCACCTGCCGCTCACGTTCGGGACCACCACCGAGCAAGGGTCGCAGAGCGTCCACCACCCCCTCCGGCGTGAAGGCGTCGTTCAACAGCTCGGGAACCAGTCTCTGCCCGGCGATCAAATTCACCATGCCGACCGGCAAATTTCCTCGCGCGTCCGGGACCGCGGGGATCTCGGCGGGGTAGCGAACCAGCCGCTTCGCCACCCGGTATGTCATCGCGGACACCCGGTACACCACAACGAACGGATTACCGACTACAGCTGCCAGAACAGTCGCCGTCCCGCTCCCCACCACGCTCGCGCGCGCATGCGAAAGCGCCCCCCGCGCGTCACCGGTCAACCTCAAGGTCGGCAGAGGCTTGCCCCCGAAATGCTTTCGCCGCGCCACCCACGCCGCGATCTGAGACTCCACCCAGCCGGCATCCAGCGTGGACGCCACCGGCAGAACAAACTCGTACCCACCCTCGGCGTCCAGCAGAATCGCCGCCTGCAGCATCGTGTAAAGGTTCGCCTTCACCTCCTTCCGCCGGCTCCCCGGAAGCAGGGCGATCCATCGCGCTCGAACGTCAAGGCCGTGACGCCTCGCAAACGCGTCCCGGCCTTCCATCACCACGCCGGACTCCGCAAGTGGATGTCCCACGAACTCCGCCTCCACCCCCCGGGCGCGGTAGAAAACCTCCTCGAAGGGGAAGATCACCAGCATCCTGTCCACGCGCTCCTGCACCCAGCGCAGGCGTCCCCGCTTCCACGCCCAGAGCTGCGGGCTCACAAACCAGACCACCGGAACGCCTGCGCCGCGCAGGTGCTTGGCCAGTCTGAAGTTCACATCCGGAAAGTCGATCAGGATAGCCACATCCGGCCGATGGTCCCGGATCGACCGCACCAGTCGGCGGTAGCTGCCGTAGATCCTTGGCACGTGCAGCAGGATCTCCGTGATCCCCATCACGGCAACATCCTCCGCTCGAACCACTCGCTGCAGCCCCGCGCCCTCCATCTCCACCCCGCCGAGGCCGCTGAACTCGCACTCCCGCCGCGCCTTCAGACCACGTATGATCTGCGCACCGTAGTGATCCCCCGAGGCCTCACCCGCTGAAAGAAACACCCTCGTCTTGGCCCCGGTAGCGATGTCCTGAGTTTAGCTTGCTAACCGCCGACACATCGGGCACGCTTGTCTCCACAAACAGACAAACAGACAGACAGTCAGCCAGGGAAGGAGCCGTAGTTGGCAGCAGCAAAGAAGAAATCCCCAAAGAAGCTGGATGTCGGACATCCCTCTGCAAAGCGAGCTCCGGTAATCCGCCCGACCTCAACCGGCGCGCCGCCGACTAGTGGACGCCGCTTCCGGGCGCTCCTCGAACCAGACCACACGCCGTTGGAATGGGTCATCGCCCGTGTACCCTTCAGTATCAAGGATGCCTGGAGCGAGATGCGCCGCCTCCGCATTCGCGGTGAGATCAACGGATATCCCTTCCGAACTTCACTCTTTCCCATGCCTTCAGGCCATCCCGGTCACTTCCTGCTTGTCAACAAACGCATGCAGACGGCCGCGGGTGTGAGCGTCGGCATGGAAGCCGACATCTTCATCGAGCCCGATCTCGAAGAACGCCCGTCCGCCTTGCCCGACGATCTCAAGCGAGCCTTCGAGGGCGACCGCGAGCTCCTTCGCTACGCCGAGTCTCTCAGTGAATCCACCCGCCGGGAGATCGCAAAATGGATGGATGCCGTGGAAAGTGCCGACGCTCGTTCCCGCCGCGCCTCTCAAATGGCAGAACGCCTCCTTCTGGCGATGGAAGGCGAGCGTCAGCTGCCACCTTTGCTGGAAGCTCTCTTTGGAGCATCCCGCGCCGCGCGCGCCGGATGGGCCGCCATGACACCCACGCAACGGCGATCCCACCTCCTCGGCATCTTCTACTACCAGACACCCGAAGCTCGAACCCGTCGCGCCAGAAAAGCTCTGGAAGACGCCATCCGGATCTCCGCCAGAGTCTAATCGGCGGAAAATCCTGACCGGCAGAGATCCTAGTCAGGAGAGATCCTAGCCAGCAGAGATCTCGGTCCGCCGAGCCCCAGCCCGCCGAGTCCTAGTCGGCCGAAACCGTCTGCGCCGTCGTCGCCCCGCTTCCCATCTCCTGATCCCGGTACTGCAGCTGGTACAGCTTCCAGTAGAGCCCGCGGTGCAGCAGAAGCTCCTGGTGCGACCCCTGCTCGCGAAGCTGTCCCTTGTGCATCACCAGGATCGTGTCTGCCCGCTGAATCGTCGATAGCCGATGAGCGATCAGCACGCTGGTCCGCCCCGTGATCATCCGCTCCAAAGCCGTCCGCACCCGCAGCTCCGTCTCCGTGTCCACGGAGCTTGTTGCCTCGTCCAGGATCAGTATCCCGGGCGCATGAGCCAATGCCCGTGCGAAGCTGATCAGCTGCTTCTGTCCGGTCGACAGCGTCGATCCTCGCTCCGTCACCGGTTCATCGAACCCGCCCGGAAGCGTCCGGATAAAGTCGGCGACGTTTACATCCTCCGCCGCCTTCTCCATCTGCGCATCCTTGATCCAGCTCGACCCCAAGCGAATGTTCGTCGCGACCGTTCCCGTAAACAGGAACGGATCCTGCAGCACCACCCCAAACCTCCGCCGCAGAGCGTTCAGATCCTGCTCCCGCACGTCCACGCCGTCCACCAGGATCTGCCCTCGCTGGATGTCGTAGAACCGCATCATCAGCGCCGTGATCGTCGTCTTACCCGCGCCCGTATGCCCCACGATCGCCGCCGTCTCATCCGGCTCGATCACAAAACTCACGTCGCGAAGAATCCACTCAATTCCCGACCGCACCGAGAGCTCCGGCGCCGGAACCGATGCCAGCGCGACCTGCTCGTCCGCGGTCAGCTTCTGATACGTAAACCACACATTACGGAATTCGATCCTGCCGAAGCTCGATCGGGAGCGCTCCCCGGCGACGGGAGAAGCAGGCGAATGGATCTCCGGCTCCGTATCCAGCAGCTTGAACACACGCTCGCTCGCGGCCATCGCAGCCTGCAGAATGTTGTACTTTTCGCTCAGATCCATGATCGGACGGAAGAACCTCTGGGCGTACTGCATAAAGGCGATCAGCACACCCAGCGTCACCATCCCATGCAGAACACTTGCGCCGCCGCGCCAGATCACCATCGCAATCGCAATCGAGCTCAGCAGCTCGACCGCCGGGTAGTAAAGCGCATACGCCAGGATCGCGTCCTTGAACGCGTCCATATGTTGGCGGTTGATCGCGGCGAAATCGTCGTACGCCCTCTGCTCACGGTTGAACAGCTGGATCACCTGCATCCCGCTCACATGCTCCTGCATGTAGCTGTTAATGCGGGCAATCGCGGACCGGATACGCCGATAGCTCTCCCGGACATACTTCCGGAAGATCTTTGTCACATAAAGAATCGCTGGGAGAACCGCCAAAGCCAGCAAGGCCAGCGGCCAGCTCATCTCCAGCATGATCGCAACGATGAACAGGAGGACGAACACGTCCTCAAAGATCGCCAGCACACCCGACGTAAACATCTCGTTCAGGGCGTCGACGTCGCTTGTCACCCGGGTGACCAGCTTTCCGACCGGGTTGTGATCGAAGAACGCAGGCGACATCCGCTGCAGGTGGCGAAAGATCTCGCTCCGCATATCGAACATGATCTTCTGCCCGGTCCACTGCATCAGGTACGTCTGCAAAAACTCGAGCGCAAACGTCAGAAGAAGCGCTCCAAGATAAAGCAGACCGATCTGCGATATGCCCGTTCCCGGGTCGCGGCTCAGGTGACGCGCCAACCAGGAAAGATGTACCGTCCCCCCGCCCGTGGCCGGCGTCATGTACGCGTCGACCGCCACCTTCACGAGGTACGGCCCGATCACATCCGCACCCGCCTTGAAGACGATCGCCACCGCGCTAAGCGCCGTCTGGAGCTTGTATGGCCTGAGATACGTCAGCAGACGCCTCATCAGACGGCTGTCGTAGGCCTTGCCTAGGACGTCGTCATCATGGGCTGCCGGCTTCGCTTCCTTGCTGTTGGCTTCCTTCTTCTCTTCGGGCATCGGCTCAGTCTTATTCTAGATGCGCAGATCTGCCGTCCGACTCGCATATCCACTCCCGCCCCCCGGTTCCGGCCATTGACCGTCCGGGTCCGGGTTCCGCCATGAAACAATCAGGTATCCCAATGGATGCTCTCGGCCTCTACCTCTCGGTTCCGTTCTGCCGCGCAAAGTGCAGCTTCTGCAACTTCGCGTCCGATGCGTTCGCCCCGGGCCGCCTCCCCTCCTACGTCGACCGGCTCTGCCAGGAGATCAGCTCCTCCCGCGCCACCACAGCCCGCCTCGGCGCATCCCTTCCACTGCAGGTCGATACCATCTACTTCGGCGGAGGCACGCCCAGCCTCCTTTCGCCCGCGGATATCCGCCGCATCTTTACCCGCCTCAAGGATCACTTCGACCTCATCCGCCATCCCGAGATCACGGTGGAGTGCGCCCCCAACCAACTCAGCCCCGCCTCTCTCGAGGAGTTCCAGCTTCACGGCGTCAACCGTCTCAGCTTCGGCATCCAGAGCTTCGTCGACAGGGAATCGACCGCCATCGGTCGCCTCCACACCGCCCGGCAGTGCCTCGACGAGGTAGAACGTGTCCGCTCCGCGGGCATCCTGGACATCTCTCTCGATCTCATCGCCGGCCTCCCCTACCAGACCGCATCCTCCTGGCAGTCGTCCGTAGACCAGGCGATCTCCACCGGCGTTCCCCATATCAGCATCTACATGTTGGAGGTTGACGACGGATCTCGTCTCGGCCGTGAGATCCTCGCCCATGGATCTCGCTACGGCGCCAGCGCTGTGCCATCCGACGATGACTCCGCCGACTTCTACGAGATCGCGTGCAGGATCCTCGAAGACGCCGGCGTCCACCAGTACGAGATCTCCAACTTCGCCCGCCCCGGCTTCCGTTCCGCGCACAATCTCAAGTACTGGCAGCGCGATTCCTACCTCGGCCTCGGCCTCGACGCCCACTCCATGCTCCGCACCACCACCGCGGCCATCCGCTTCGCCAACACCGACAATCTGGACGCATACCTCCAGAGCTCCTCGGAATCAGACCGCCCGGCATCCCCACTCCAGCTTCTTCAAAAAGGCGATCCGGTCGTCGACCATATCTCGGACGCCCAGGCCCTCGAAGAGACACTCTTTCTCGGTCTCCGTCTCAGCGACGGCATCTGCCTGCATGCCGTCCGGCAGCAGTTCGGCGACGCTGCGCTTGATCTCATCCGCCCGGCCCTGACTGAGGCCGCCGCAGACGGTCTGATCACCCTCGCCGATGAACGTGCCCGGCTCACCCCACGCGGACGCGTGCTCTCAAACGAAGTCTTCAGTCGACTCCTCATCCCCACACCCGCATAGTCACCCCTCAAAGCCAGGAGCCATCAACGCCGTGCCCATCGATCTCCGCAGCGACACCGTCACCAAGCCCACACCATCCATGCGCCAGGCCATGGCAAGCGCCGAAGTAGGCGACGACGTCTACTCCGAAGACCCCACAGTCAACCGCCTGGAACGCTCTGCCGCGGAGATCTTCGGACGTGAAGCCGCCATCTTCGTACCGACCGGAACCATGGGCAACCAGATCGCCATCCGCCTCCATACGCAGCACGGCCAGGAGGTCATCTGCGAGGCGCGCTCCCATATCCTTGATTGGGAGATGGCCATGGTCTCCGCCTTCTCCGGATGCCTCCCCCGCACGGTCGCCGCTCCCCGGGGCATGCTTACCTGGCAGCACATCCAGTCAGCCATCGCGCCTGAGATCTACTACCGGGCTCCCACCGGCCTCATCTGCCTTGAAAACACGCACAACATGGCAGGAGGAACAGTGACGCCCGTCCCCGTTCTGCAGGAGATCTGGGCCGGGGCCCGCAAGGCGGATCTCCCCACGCACCTCGACGGCGCCCGCGTGTTCAACGCCGCCGCCTCCCTTAACGTCACAGTCGAGGACCTCACCAGGGGCTTCGACACGGTCATGTTCTGCCTTTCGAAAGGTTTGGGAGCACCGGTCGGCTCCATCCTCGTGGGCTCCGCCGCCCGCATCAAGGACGCGCGCGTGTACCGCAAAGCGCTCGGAGGCGGCATGCGGCAGGCAGGCATCCTCGCCGCCGCAGGTCTTGTCGCTCTCCAGGAGATGCCCGCCCGTCTCCATGAGGACCACGCCAACGCCCGCCTGCTCGCGGAGGCCGTCCAGCAAAGCCCGGCCGTCGATATCGACCTCGAAGCCGTGCAGACAAACATCGTCATCTTCTCGTTGAAAGACAACGGAAATGCCCCTGCCTTCGTCGCAGCCCTCAAACAGCAGGGCGTTCTGGCCAGCGCCATCGGACCGCACTCCGTCCGCTTCGTCACTCACTTCGACGTCAGCCATGCCGACTGTGAGAAGGCCGCACGGATCGCGATGGAGCAGCTTGACGCCGTCGCCGCCGCCGCGGATCTCAGCCGCTCCGGCCACCCTCAGCCTGCATAACCTCTTTCGGCTCTCGGACCGGAGGTGCCCCCTCCGGAAGAAAGACCTTCGCGGTCGTTCCATGGATCTCCGGCTCCGTACTGCTCGTCAGGTCGATCGTTCCGTTATGCTTCGCCACGATACCCCGGCTGACCCACAGCCCTAGACCGGTCCCGTTCTCTCCCTTGGTTGTAAAGAAGGGTTGAAACAGCTGGCTCAGCACGTGGTCCGCTATGCCGGGTCCACTGTCCCGGATAAGCACCACCGCGCCTTTCACCGGGCGCTGGCCGCTGGCGGAGCTGTCCGCGAAGACCGAAACGTGCACCTCCCCGCCTCTGCCCGCGGCCTCTCCGGCGTTCGAGACGAGGTTTGTGAAAACCTGCCGCAGCTCCGCCGGGAATCCCATCACGCAGATGTCGGGCGGAAGATCGGCAACCGTGCGCACACCCAGCTCCGAGAACCTTCGTTCCATCAGCAGCAGGATGTCGTGCATCGTTGAACCAAGGTCCACAACGATCGGTGCATGCGACTCGCGATAGAGCCCCAGCATCGCCCGCACGATCTCCCCGACGCGCTTCAACTCCGCCTCTGCGAGATGCATGTACTGTTCCGTCTCGTCCCCGTTTACCCCGTTCCGCATCAGGTAGAGCATGTCGAGAACCGAGCTCAACGGGTTGTTGATCTCATGCGCGATCGTCGCCGCCAGCCTCCCCGCCACGGCCAGCTTCTCCTGTGCTACCAGGGCATCTTGCGTCCGGCGCTCCATGGTCACATCCCGGAACACCATGACAAAACCGACGATCACCCCGTCCTTGTCCCGGATCGGCGCCCCGCTGTCCGCAATCTGGATCTCGGTCCCATCGCGCTTGATCAGCGCCGTGTGGTTCGCCAGGCCCACAATGCGGTTCAGCCGGCGTACCTTCTCAACCGGGTTCTCAACCGCTGCCCGCGTCGTCTCGTTCACGATCCGGAAGACCTGTTCCAGAGGCAATCTCTGCGCCTGCTCTTGGGTCCATCCGGTCAGCTCCTCCGCGACCGTGTTCATCAGGTGAACCCGGCCCTCCGGATCACACGTGATCACACCGTCTCCGATCGAAGTGATCGTCGTTCTCAGCCGCTGTTCCGACTCGAAGATCTCCTCCGCCCGTAGCTGCAGGTCCCTGAGAGACGCCCGGTACGCATCTGAAACCCAGCGCATTCGGCTGCGCGTGAACAGCCCGATCAGAAGACCGGCTGCGATGGCCAGACCGAACAGGATGAACTCCGTCCACCGCACCTGCCTCTGCCACTGCGCAATCCGGTCCGAGCGTCGGCGTTCCGATCGCTGCACAATCGCACCGAGCTCGCTCCGCATAAAATCCATCTGCAGCTTGCCGCGCATGTTCCATTCGGGGTCGTTCGCCGGCCGGCCCGCCCTGACGCTCGCAATCACCGGCTCGGCAAAGCTCTTCTGCCAACCAGCGTGCGCGTCCTTTAAAGCTGCGATGCCGTGGAGCGGGACACCATCTGGACCTGGGCTCCCGGGCGCATTGTCCAGCGCCCTCAGCACCTCTCCGAGCTGTCCCTGCGCAGCATGGTACGGCTCCAGAAAGCGGCTGTCTGCCGTGTTCTGGTAGCCGCGGAGACCCGTCTCCTCATCCACGATCAGCTTTGCCGCCAGGGTCGCCTGGGCAATCCTCAGATCCGATCTCTCGACCAGCGCCACCGTCCGGTTCGCATTCATGATCTGCAGGTAAAGAACTCCCGAAGTCACGCCGAGTACAAGCACGGGAAGAAAGGAGACCTGGGACAGAACTCGGTTAAACTTGCGAAGCTTCACGTCTGTGAGACCGCTCCTTGTAGTTGACTCAGTCCATTGCCGCCGTTGGCAGTAGACTTCGAAGCTTCCGGAGCAGCATCTCCGCTCCCTCGCCTTTTGTCATGGAGGAGTTCACCAGGGATGTCACATCCCCCGGAACTCCAATGTAAGCGGAAAGCAGAAGGATCGGTATGGCAGGCTTGCTGCGGCGCATCTGCATTGCCACCTCGCCTCCGTGCATCCCAGGCATCGAGTAGTCCAGAATCACTGCGTCCACCGGCTCCCGCGAGAACAGCTCCAAACCCTGTGCGCCATCCTGCGCCGTCAACACCCGGTACCCCGCTCTTTCAAGCACAGCCTTCCGGACACGAAGCCCAACGGCTTCGTCATCAACGCACAGCACAAGATGTTTTTCCGGAGACATCTTTCCTCATCCTACGAGACACCTCACCCGCCATCAATGACTTTGCATAGATCCGCAAGCCTGCCGTTCTCCCGGTGGTGTTCATCGTACGTTCGCAAAAGGCATTTAGCCTGATCTTCATCAGGAATTCACGGCGCCGCCAAAGGCGAGATCAGCACCATAAACATTTGAGGAAACTAAGTTGAGCCAGACAATCTTCGTGTTGGAAGACGATGCCGATATCTCCAAGCTCGTTCAGTACCACCTGGAAAGTGCGGGCTACATCGTCAGGCCCTATCTCACACAGGGCAGCATCGTGGCCGATGCCGAGCGTCAGGCGCCCGCTCTCTTTCTCCTCGACATCATGGTGCCCGGAGGCGATGGGCTCGACCTCTGCCGCCGTCTCCGCCAGAACCCCTCGCTCTCCATCATCCCCATCATCTTCCTTACCGCCCGTGCCGCCGAAAACGACCGCGTCCACGGCCTCGAACTCGGCGCAGACGACTACATCACCAAACCCTTCGCCACACGGGAGCTCCTCGCCCGCGTCAAAGCTGTCCTTCGCCGCTTCGAGCGGCCAAGTACACCCTCGACCGTGCGCTTCGAGGAGGTCGAGATCGACGCCAACGCCATGCAGCTCCGCGTCTCCGGCGAGCTCGTCACCACCACCGCCACCGAGTTCCGCCTGCTCGACTACCTCGCTCGCCACCCCGGTCGGGTCTTCAGTCGCGATCACCTCCTCGATGCCGTTTGGGGTGACGCCCGCTTCGTCACGCCCCGGTCGGTCGATGTCTACGTCCGTCGCATCCGGGAAAAGATCGAAGCCGATCCCGAATCGCCCCGCTATCTTAAAACCATGCGCGGTGCCGGCTACCGCTTTGAGATCCCCAAAGCCAGACTCCCTCAGGCCGAATCCGAAGTAAGCTGAATCAGGGGCGTTGATCCGGCGCTCGCGACCTCTCAGAGGTCCACTTGGCCCCTGAGAGCAGGACAGCAGGGAAGCCCTCCTCCATGCATCCGGTCGGGCATCGGATCTCTCACACCGTTCACGGAACTCGATGACGCGCAGCCTCTTCTTCGCTTTCTTCGTCCGCCTCGCCTTTGCCATGGCATTTATCGTGGCGGTCCGCGTCTGGATCGTTCCCGATGGCTGGATCCTCGCCACGCTTATGGTGCTCGGCTGGGCCTCCCTCAGCGCATATCTCCTCGCCCGCTCCGTCCGCGCCAGCATCGTTCCCCTCCAGACCGCAGCCGCGACACTTGCCGGCAAATCCGAGGCTCCGCAGCAAACCAGGTCCGAACCCGCCTCCAGTACCCTCGCCACAAACCTCGCCGACCGCATCCTCGATCAGCGCTTCAGCGACTTCGACTCCCTCGCTCGCGCTCTCTCCCGCGCCTCCCGCGAGGTTCAGCGGGCGCTCAACGAAACCTCCAGCAGCCGCCACGAGCTCGAGGCCATGATCGACAGCCTTCAGGATGCCGTCGTAGCCGTGGACACTGCGGGCCGCATCCAGTGGTCCAATCAGCGCATGCAACGCCTCTTCCCCTCCTGGAACAACGCCACCGCCGCCAACAGCACCGTTCGTGTCGGCCATGCGCTCGTCCAGACCGTTCGCGACCCAGACGTGCTCGAGTGCGTCCGGTCCGTCCTTGAAAAGAGATCCTTCTGCCAGCGACGTACCACCACCCTCCTCCCCGGCCGCATCTTCGAGGTCAACGCCTCCCCCATGCCCTCCGGCGGAGCCGTCGCCCTTATCCACGACATCACGCGCCTCGAAGAGGTCGAACGCACCCAGCGCGAGTTCGTCGCCAACGTCTCGCACGAGCTCCGCACCCCGCTGACCTCCATCTCCGGCTACGTAGAGACCCTGCTCGATCACGAGACCTCACTCAGTCCACAGGCCCGCAGCTTCCTCTCCACCATCCTGAAGAACGCGACCCGTATGAACCGCCTGACCGAAGACCTGCTCACCATGGCTCGCGTCGAATCCGCCGAGCAGGAGCTCCACCCCGCACCCCTAGCCGCCGACGCACTGGTGCGGGATGCGGTTCAGGCCATGGCCGGGCTGATTCAAGACTCGCACGCCAGCATCGAGATTGCGGAGGTCTGCTCCACCGCGGTCTTCGTCGATCCGGACTCCGCCCTCCAGGTGCTCTCAAATCTCATCGAGAATGCGATCAAATACGGCAGGGATCGCACCTCAGGATTGGCCCGCGTCATCGTCAGCGCCCGCCACGTCGAACAGCCCGCGCCCTCCGTCGAGTTCTCTGTCCGCGACTTCGGTCCGGGCATCGCATCCGAGCATCTCCCTCGCCTGTTCGAACGCTTCTACCGCGTCGACAAGGCACGCTCTCTCGAGTCCGGTGGAACCGGTCTCGGCCTCGCCATCGCCCGTCACATCGTTCAAAGCCAGGGAGGCGCCATTCGCGCTGAAAGCGAGCTCAACACCGGCAGCAACTTCCTGTTCACCCTTCCCATCTTTGCGCAGGACCCCACCCTCGCAGACGAGCTCTAATTCTCCACCTCTGGACTGCGGTTGGTCCGAGCCCCTCTGGGCAGCGTTCCCACCTCATCGGTCCGTCCGCGCTCACCCCCCTTTCGTAATGATTCGCCGCCATTTCTCCGCCGTGTAACCTTCCCGTAACACTCCACATTGAAACTTGAGTTGTGTATTTCCTTCCCCGGAAACCAAACCTCAGCACCAGCTGCTCTTCCAGCATCAGCCATCCCAGGAGCTCCTCCGTGAGACTGTCTTTTCTATTGGCCGGCATCCTCGGCCTGTCGTCTGTCGCCGCCGTAGCCCAGAACATCAACGGCGCAGGCGCGACCTTCCCTTACCCCATCTACTCGAAGTGGTTCAGCGAGTACAGCAAGGTCGACCCCAACGTTCACATCAACTACCAGTCCATCGGCTCCGGCGGCGGTATCCGCCAGGTATCTGAGGGAACCGTGGACTTCGGTGCGACCGACGGCCCCATGAGCGATGAGCAGATCAATGGCGCAAAGGTCAAGACGATGCACATCCCGACAGTTCTCGGTGCCGTCGTCCCCGTCTACAACATCCCCGGCTTCAACAAGGACCTCAACTTCTCCGCCGACGTCATCGCCGACATCTACCTCGGCAAGATCACTAAGTGGAACGACAGCCGCCTCGCAAAGGACAATCCGGGCGCAAACCTCCCCGATAAGCCGATTCTCCCCGTCTACCGCTCGGACGGCTCCGGAACCACCTACATCTTCACTGACTTCCTCTCCAAGGTGAGCCCCGAGTTCCAGTCCAAGGTAGGCAAGAGCACCTCGGTCAAGTGGCCCGCTGGTATCGGACAGAAGGGCAATGAGGGTGTCGCCGGAATGGTTCGTCAGTCGCCCTTCTCCTTCGGCTATGTCGAGCTAATCTACGCCGTTCAAAACAAGATGCCCTTCGGCTCTGTCCGGAACTCCTCCGGAAAGTTCGTCAAAGCCACCACCCAGGGCGTGACGGATGCGGCAGCCGCCGCCGCCAAGACCATGCCTGCAGACTTCCGCGTCTCAATCACCAACGCCGCCGGTGCCACCTCGTACCCGATCTCGAGCTTCACCTGGCTGCTCATCCCCGTCCACTCGGCAGATCCCGGCAAGGCCAAGGCGCTCCAGGGATTTCTCACCTGGATGCTAGCCCACGGCGAATCCGAGGCCGCCGAGTTGAGCTACGCTCCCCTCCCCAAGCCCGTGCAGGATGCAGTTCGCAAGTCCATCGCTCAGGTCAAATAGCCTGGTGGGCGGGGCAGCTCTCAAGCGCTTCTCCGCCCGCTTCGCCACATTCAATCCCGACCTCCGTCGCGAACGATACAACAAGCTCCTGAAGCTGCATCTGAAAGAGAGCGCTTGTGTCTCCAGACCCAATCACCATCGACTCCGAATCCAGGTTTATGCCGCCGCCTCCGAAAACCGCGCAGAGTTCTCCTGAACCGCCCCGGCACGACGGCGCGTCCGAGCCTTCACTCGTCCGCACCTTTCTGAGCTCACGCCCCAGCGGATCGATCGCTGACCGTGGCTTCTCAGGAATCCTGCTCGTCTGCGCCTTCACCATCTTCGCCATCGTCCTCTTCATCCTGTCGATTCTGGTGCTCCGGTCAAAGCTCACCCTGCACCAGTTCGGCTGGCACTTCTTTGCCCGCTCCGCATGGGATCCCGTCAGCGGCGACTTCGGCGCCCTTCCGTTCATCTACGGCACCATCGCCACCTCCATCATCGCCCTCATCATCGCCGTCCCTCTTGCCCTCGGCGTTGCCGTCTTCATCACGGAGCTCTGCCCCCGTCGCCTGCGCGCTCCCATCTCCTTCCTCACAGAGCTCCTCGCCGCCATCCCCTCCGTCGTCTATGGTCTCTGGGCAGTGTTCGTCCTCGTGCCCATCATGCGCGATCAGCTCGGCCCATTTCTCGTGAAGTTCTTCGGCTGGACCGGCCTGTTCAACGGAGCCAACTTCGGCGTCGGCTTGCTCACCGCGTCCATCATCCTCGCCATCATGATCCTCCCGATCATCTCGTCGCTCACCCGCGACATCATGCTGGCCGTGCCCAACTCGCAGCGTGAGGCAGCCCTTGCCCTCGGCGCCACTCGCTGGGAGATGATCCGCGTCAGTGTTCTGCGCAACTCGCGCATCGGCATCGTCGGCGCCGTTATGCTCGGCCTCGGCCGCGCCCTCGGTGAGACCATGGCCGTCACCATGGTCATCGGCAACCACCCCAATATCGGCGGCTCACTCTTCTCTCCCGCCAATACACTCGCCAGCGTCATCGCGGGCGAGTTCTCCGAAGCCACCGACAACCTCTACCTCTCCGCGCTGATCGAGATAGGCCTGGCGCTCTTCCTTGTCACCATCGTCGTCAACGCCGTCGCCCGCCTCATGGTCTGGGCCGTAACCCGCGGTGCGCCGCCGAGGGTCGCCTGACATGAGCGCGCTCTCCAAACCGACGCCCCCCCAGTCCCTCCCGTCCGCTCCCCCGCCCGAGATTGCCTCACGCCCGCCCCTCCGCGCGTCGAGCGGCAACCGCCGGCGCCGCTCGGCCATCAACATCTTCGTCTCCGGCCTGGCGATCCTCGCGACCGTGCTTGTCATCGCACCGCTCATCGCCATCCTCGCGTACCTCCTCTTCAAAGGCGCAAGCTCGCTCAACCTCGCCTTCTTCACCCATGTCCCCGCGCCCGTCGGCGAGTCCGGCGGCGGCATGGCAAACGCCATCGTCGGCTCCGGCATCATTCTCGCCCTCGCCTCTCTGATGGGCATCCCCATCGGCATCGGCGCCGGCCTCTACCTCGCCGAGTTCGGCCGGGGCACGGCCATCGCCTCGGCTGTGCGCTTCACAGCAGACGTCCTCAACGGTGTGCCCTCCATCGTCATGGGCATCGCCATCTACTCGCTCCTGTATTCGCTCGGCTTCAAAACCTTCACCGCCTTTGCCGGTGGCCTTGTTCTCGCCATCATGATGATCCCCACCATCACCCGAACCACTGAGGAGATGCTGCTCATCGTCCCCAACGCCGTCCGCGAAGCCGCCCTTGGCCTCGGTGTTCCCAAGTGGCGAACCGCCATCGCTATCTCCCTCCGAACCGCGTCACCCGGCATCATCACCGGCTGCATGCTCGCATTCGCCCGTGTCGCCGGTGAGACCGCGCCTCTGCTCTTTACCGCCTTCGGAAATCAGTTCTGGTCCTTCCACCTCAACGAGCCCATCGCCGCCCTCCCGCTGCAGATCTTCGTCTACGCCATCTCCCCCTATGATGAGTGGCACCGGCTGGCCTGGGCCGGAGCGCTCGTCCTCATCGTCCTCATCATGGTCTCGGTCACCCTCGTCCGCATCTTCGCCGGTCGCGGGATCTCTGAAAGGAAACAGCTAGTGCACCTCCTCCTGCCGAGCTTCGCCGGATCACATCCGCTTGCGCCGTCTTCTCCCAGCGAAGACGGCATCCACCAGCTCTCAATCGAAGGCGATTCATCAGGAGATGTGCTCTAGTGGGCGTCGGAATCAATGTCGAAAACCTCAACGCGTGGTACGGCCAGACACACACGCTCCAGGACATCAATCTCAAGATCCCCGCCAACAAGGCCACCGCTCTCATCGGCCCCTCCGGCTGCGGCAAATCCACATTCGTCCGCTGCCTGAACCGCATGCACGAGACCACCCCCGACGCCCGCGCCACCGGAACCGTCATGATGGGCGATCTCGACATCTACAAAAACGCCTCTCCCGTCGCCATCCGCCGTCGCGTCGGCATGGTCTTCCAACGCCCCAACCCGTTCCCGACCATGTCCATCTACGACAACGTCGCCAGCGGCCTCAAGCTCAACGGCTTCCGGAACCGCCGCATCCTCGACGAAACGGTTGAGCGGTCGCTCAAGCAGGCAGCCCTCTGGGAAGAGGTCAAGGACGATCTCCGCAAAAAATCCGGCGCCTCGCTCTCCGGAGGTCAGCAGCAGCGACTCTGCATCGCACGCGCGCTCGCGGTCGATCCCGAGGTCATGCTCATGGATGAGCCGGCCAGCGCTCTCGATCCAGTCTCGACCTCCAAGATCGAAGACCTCATCTTCCATCTCAAGAGCCAGTACACCATCGTCATCGTGACCCACAACATGCAGCAGGCAGCCCGCGTCGCGGAGAACACCGGCTTCTTCCTCTCCGGAAAGATGGTCGAGTTCGATTCGACCCACAAGATCTTCACCAACCCCACAGACAAGCGCACAGAGGACTACATCACCGGGAGGTTTGGTTGAGAATGAGAATCAAGTTCCATCAAAGCCTGGACGATCTCAAAGAGCGCCTCCTCGTCATGGCAGGTATGGCCGAGCAGGCCATCCAGCGTTCCATCGAGGCCTACACCACCCGCGACCTCAATCTTTGTGAGCTCGTCTTCCGCTCCGAGCCTGCCATCAACCGCCTCGAGCGCGAGATCGATCAGATGGCCCTCGACCTCCTCGCCATGGAGCAGCCCATGGCCATCGATCTGCGCTTCATCCTCTCCGTCATTCGCATCAACGCCGACCTCGAGCGCGTCGGCGATCAGGCCGTCAACATCGCCGTCCGGGTCCGCGAGATGGGTGCCTTCGCCAACATCGACCTCCCCGTCGACATCCCCCGCCTCGCCTCCCTCGCCTCCGCCATGGTCCGCAAGGCCCTCCAGGCCTTCATCGAGGCCGACGCCGACCTCGCTCGCTCCGTCCTCACCCTCGACGATCAGGTCGACGAGATGAACGACGCCGCGTTCTACTCGCTCTCCAACCTCATCAAGGAGAACGCCGACCTGACGCCGCAGTCGCTCAATGCCCTCATCATCGCCCGCAACCTCGAGCGCGTCGGCGATCACGCCACCAATATCGCCGAAGATGTCATCTTCTGGGTCCGCGGCTTCGACGTGCGCCACAACTCCACTCCCGCGAACTGAACCGCTCCACATCACCTGGCCCAGGCGGCGATACCAACCGGCTCAGATCACCCACCAGATCAGTCGCCCCACCATCGGGTACCAAAGGCCCACCCTCACCTCCGCGACCCCGCTCGCCCGCGCATACTGCCCCATCTGCCCCGCATACTTCACCCGCTCCGCCTCCAGAAATGCGTCGATCCCTTCAGCCCCGTGCGTTCCTGTCTTGTAGTCGATAATCCACAGAAACTCTGACCCCTCTACCTCCGGCGCATGCCCGGCCCGAAACACGCGGTCGATCCGAACTCTGCTCCACCTCTCACTCCACGCCGTCAGCGCGTATTCGCTCCGCGCATCCACCCGTGCCCCCAGAAGCCACAACCCCACCGGCTCCCGCAACGTCTTCAACAGCGCGGCAATCACCTTCGCCGTAAGCTTGTCGACGACCGCAGGCAGCAGCCCCTGCCCGCGCAGCACGGTCGAGATCCTGTCCTTCCACCCCGCCGCCTCCCTGGCCAGCTCCTCCGCTCGCGTGCCTGCAGCCAGCCGCCTCGCGACCACCTCCAGAAACGTGTGCACCGCATTCCCGAAACTCCGCGCCGCAAAAGATCCCTCCGGCCGTTCGAAATGCGGTCCCCGAGGCTCAGCCTCCTCCGGCCGCCACGCCGCACGCCGGGGCATGCGGGCGCCGGGATCAAACCCGGCAGGGAATCGCTCCAGCATCGCCGGCAGCTCACCTTCCGCAACCTCCTCCTCCGCAGCCGCCGCCAGCGCCAGCCCTCCCATCTCTTCGTCTCCCTCCGCCTCCATCTCGAGCTCGACCTCAACGGCAAATCGCGCACTCACCGCCGGCCACGCCGCCTCAAGCAGACTCCCGCTCTCCGCCTTCACCGTCTCCTTCTTCCCCATATTCGCCGTCCCGAACAGGTGCAGCTCCTCCCGCGCCCGCGTGCAGGCAACGTAGAACAGCCGTCGCCTCTCCGCCGCCTCGCGGGCGCACCGTATCCCGCGCAGCCATCCGTTCAGCGCCTCCGAGTCCTCTCCCTTCCCGGCAATCGGTGCCAGAACCACGCCCGCCGCGTTCTGGTCGTTCCCCAGCACCTCCTCCCACTCCAGCAGCCTTCCCCTCACCGGCGGTGCCTTCCGCTCCAGCTCCGGCACCATCACTACGTCCCACTCAAGACCCTTCGCCCCATGCATCGTCATCAGGTCGACCGCACCCGGCTCATCACCCGCAGCCGCATACAGCCGCGACATCTTCCGTCGGAGCTGAAGCAGCTCCACCCCACCCGTCTCCCGGTCCACCTCGTCCAGCAGCTCGAGGTAACGCAGCGCATTGGAAAGCTCGGTATCGTTCAGCGCGGCATCCCCTCCCAGCGACCTCCACGTCCGCTCCACCAGCTCCGGCACCCGCAACCGCGATCGCTTCTCCATAGCCGTCTCAAGCACCTCCCAAACCCGCTCCAGCCGCTCGATGCTCTCCGGCCGCAGCCTCTCCCCGCGCGTCGCAACCAGCTCCGTCACCGTCTTCTCGGCAAGCAGCCGGTCGTCCTCGCCCGCCAGCACATGGAGGTCCGCCAGTGTCAGACCGCACCACGGCGCCCGCAGCACCGCCCACCATGCCACCCGATCCGCCGGATGCTTCAGCGCACGCGTCAGGGCCAGCAGATCCAGCACCTCGCGCCGCTCCTCAAGCGGCTCCACCTTGACCGCGCGAAAGGGAACTGCGCCACCCCGCTCGTCACCCTTGAACGCCGCCACAATCTCCCGCAGCTCCCTTCGCGATCGCACCAGCACCGCTACACGCCAGGGCTCCGTCCGCCCCGGCGGCAGACGCCGTGCACGCCACCGCTCCGCAATCGCCCGAATCTCTGCCGCATTCCTCTTCGCCGTGTCACGCTTCGCGTCGCTGATCTCCTTTGGCCTTCCAGCAACAACGGCCGTATGCCACGCGAGACCCCGCTCTCCCGCCACATCGATTGCCCCCCTCCGGACCGCCGCCGCGGCCACAAAGGGCACATCCTCCTCGTGCTCCGCGCCCGCCGGAAAGATCTGCGCGAACTCCTCGTTGAAGCCGTCCACCAGCCCCGCCTGCGACCGGAAGTTCGCCGTCAGCCGCAGCCGTCCCACACGGAGCTCGCCCATCCGCTCGGTCCGCATCGTCGCGACAAACCGCTCCACTCTAGCCTGCCGGAACAGGTAGATCGACTGCTTCGGATCCCCCACCAGGAACACCGTCTTGCCCTCGCTGCTCCATCCCTCCGTCAACATCTCGATCAGCTCATACTGGCTCGTCGACGTATCCTGCATCTCGTCCACCAGCAGGTGTCGCAGCTCCATACCCATCGCGGACTCGTACCCTTCAACGCCGCCCTCCTGCCGCAGCGCCGCCCTCGCCAGCAGCGCAGGCTCCGCAAAGTCGCACTCGCCCCGCTCCGCAAACACCAGCTGCAACTCCACCAGCGCCCGGCTCAACACGCGAAACAGCGCCTTCGCAACCCTCCACTGCTCCTCTGGATATCGTCCCGGGGGCAGCTTGTTGAAGCGCTGGATCGCCTCCAGCACGCCCTCCTGCTCCTGAAGACTCACAATCAGACCCTTCAGCGGCGGCCCGTGCTTCTTATCCCAGTTGAACCGCAGCCAGTCGCTCCGAAACTTCTGCCGCCAGTCGCCGCTCTGCACCACCAGCAGGTGAATCAACGCCTGCCAATGCTCCACGTGCTCCAAACCCTCACCCGGCGTCCTGGTCAGCCCGGCGCACACCGCAATCGGCGATGCCGCACGGCCCAGCCCCGGAGCGTGTCCCATCTCCGCAGCCATCGATGTCAGCTCCTGCAGCGTGCTCTCCGGAATCGCCCTCGCCAGATCCGAAAGTCCACGGCAGACCTCCAGCTCCAGCGCCCGGTTCAGCCGCGGAAGCACCGTCTCCTCCAGCCGCTCCTCCGTCAGCTCATCCCGCCCCAGCGGAACCAGCTCCCCCCACTGATCCCGCGCCGCCAGCATCTCCGCGATAAGGCTCTCGCAATCCGCCAGGCTCCCGTCTCTGTGCAGAAGCATCGTCCGTAGCGCCTCATTCAGCAGAGCATCTTCTCCACCCAGCAGAAGCAGCGTCCGCCGCCCCGCCTCCCGGTACATCGACTCCGGCTCTTCCACCGGCGCCGTCCCCGCCGTTCCCCCGCTCGTTACCGGTAGAGCCCGCGCAATCTCCCCGCACACGCTGTCGATCGTTCGTACGTTCAGCCGCCGTGGCGCGTCCAGCAGACCCCAGCCCATCTCTCCGTCCCGGCGAAGCACCGCCTCGGCCAGCACTCGCGTCGTCTCCTCAAACGCCCCGCTCACCTCCGTGCTCGCCGCCGCCGCCTCCAGCTGCGACATCACCCGGTCGCGGATCTCCTCCGTCGCCGCATTGGTAAACGTAATCGACAGCACCTGCTCCGGCCGCTCGATCCCGCCGTACGCCAGCAGCTTCAGGTATCGCTGAATCAGCAGCCCCGTCTTGCCCGAGCCCGCCGGCGCCTCCACGATCCACGACGCGCTCACGTCCAGCGCACGCTCCCGCTCACGCCAGTCCGGCGGCGCTCCGTCCTTTGCCTCGTCCCTTCTCTCCAACGGAAGATCTTCCCCCCGCAGCGGCATCTCGAACAGCTCAGCCATCCTCGCCGTCCTCCTCCTTCGGCTCCATCTCCTCCAGCAGCGAGGCGTCCAGACGGCACAGCAACCTCTGTCCGCACCGCTCACACGTCCCCGGATAAGTCTTCGGCCGCACCCGCGCATCTCCCTCCGCAAACTCCCTCGCCAGGCGTTCCAAGACCTCGCGCCAGCGGTCCACCTGCCCCTCAAACGTCGATGCCTCCATCTTGGACCGACGTCCCGGCAACAGCCCCTCCCGTGCACTGAATCCAGCCAGCTTCGCGCCCTTTCCGGCCTTCACCGTCGCAAAAGCCACCGCCCCGAGCTCCACAGGCTGCAGCTCCTGCTCCCTCTCAAACCCCGGAAAAAGGTTTCCCTGCTTCCCGTCACCTCTCGGTGTCTCCGCCACTCTCCCCCCGCCTGCGGAGAGAATCGCGTACATCGGCAACTGCGGTGCATCCGGCCTGTCGCCCATCCAATCCCGTGGCGTCGCCGCTCCCGTCTTGTAGTCGATCAGCACCTGCGATTCGTTCACAAGGTCTACCCGGTCCATCCTCAACCGGAACCGCAGCGGACCCACCTGCACATCCCTCTGCTCCTGCTCCTGCTGCATCACCTCAAACGCTGGTCGTTCGATCTCCATCTCGAGCCATCTGCTCAGCAGACGACGCAGTCTCTCCCGCTGCGTCGCGATGTACGCCCTGTCCCATACTCCCTGGCTCTCCCCGTCTGCGCTTTGCAGCCCCCGCTCGATGGCACGCTCCAAAGCCTCCGCGCGTTCATTCGCCCTCATCGCAATCAGCCGGGCCTGTGTCCTTACCTCCGCCCAGAAGCTCTCGAGCGCCTTGTGCACGACAATGCCGTTCTCCTTCGCACTCAGCCCCAGCCCCCTGTCCCCAGGCTCGCTCGAGCTCAGTCTCTGCTCCGCAAAGGCCCGAAAGCCGCACGCGGCCTGCAGCTCCAGCACCCGTACACCTCCGCGAACCGGCTCATCCGGTAGTGGCCGGAACGCAACCACATCCTCGACCCGTTCCGTCTCGATCAGCGAGCGCTCCGGCTCCACACCCGCCAGCCCCTCGGTGGCAACCTCCTCCAGCCCCAAACCCCGCACCAGCGCCGACGCCCTCTGCTGCACCTCTCCCGATCTCCGTGCGAAGCTCACCACCGCCTCTCGCCCGCTCGCCACCAGCCGCTCCGTAATCCGCTTCGCCACTTGGAGATCGCGGCTCGCGTCCGTCCCCGGCATCCCGAGATCCCGCTGCAAACCCCAGCTCAGCAGCGGCAGCGACCCCACCGCCACCGGCCAGCTCATCTCCCCCGCCCGCAGAAACCACACCCCGTCGAACTCGCTGCCCGCAGCCTCGAGCGGACCCATCACCTGCACCGGCGCCGATCTCGACTCAGGTGCAAAGATGGTCCTCCGCGCAATCCGCTCGATCGCTCGGAGAGCGTCGTCCAGCTCCGCCGCATGGTCCTCGAAGTCCAGCGTCGACATCGCGTCTAGCGCACCCTCCCAGCGCTCCCGGATCTGGTACTCGACACTTGTCTCTCCTCCCGCAGATCCCCATCCGGCATCCGCCAGCAGCTCCCGAAACGCCTGCGCCCACAGCCCAAAGCTCTGCGCCACTCCTTCAAATCCTCGCGCACGCCGCTCCATCCGCCGCACCGCTCGCAGCAGCTGCGGCAAATGGCCGGATCGGCGCGACCCCCCAATCATCTTCACCATTCCCGCCAGACCGATCTCCGGCCGCAGAACCCCCTTCTGCCGCAACTCAAACGCGTCGAACTCCGCCCGGGCAGCCTGCTCACCACCCTTTCCCCCGCTCGTTGCCCCGGCAAAGTACGCCGACACCAGCAACGCGCTCACCCGCTCGAGCGGCAACGTCTCCGCCCCCCACCGCAGCAGCTCCAGCGCCACCGCAACCATCGGCATCTCCGCCAGCGCCCGGCCCAGGGAGAACTCATATGGCACCTCCGCCTCGTTCGCTCCGATCCGCTCCAGCTCCGGCGCCAGTACCTCCCGCAACACTCGCTCCACCGCCGCGCGCTCCTTGCCCGCATCGGGTACGATTACCGCGATCTTCGCCTCGGGATCGCGCTCCACCCATGCTGCCGCCCACCGCGCACACGCCCTCAGCTCTTCCGCCTCGTCCCTCGCGGCAGCCAGCGATCTCCGCTCCGAAACATCCCCGCGCGCATCTTGCACGACCCCCACTCCGGCGCCCCGCATCTCCGCTAGCAGACGCTCCTGTGCGGGCGTCATCTGGTCGAACCCCACCAGCAACACCTCACTCGGCACCGGCTGCACCCGCCCCCCGCGCACCGCCTCCCGCAGCACCCCGTCCAGCTCCGCCATGCTGATCAGCCGCTCAGCCTCGCTCCGCTCCTCAAATCTCGCAGCCCATCGCGCAAATGCAGCCGTGTCCCTGCTCCCGCCCCCGTCACGCAACCTCGCCGCAAACCCTCTTCCTCTTCCCGGTCGCTGAATCACCGGCTCCGCGTATGCGCACAGCCGCATCCAGCTCTCGGCTGCCATCTCTGCCAGGCCGTCCAGGACCCCGCAGCCCCCCGGCATCCTCATCCCCAGCCAGAACCCCCCGCCAGACGGCATGCTCCTGGAACGGATTCAACAGCAAAGAGCGCGCCCGCCCCTCCATCACCATCTGTCGCCACATGGACACCGTCCACGCAGACCAGCTCATCACCGCAGCCGGCTCCCATCGCTCGCTTCCACCCGATCGCAGCAGCTCGTCGTACCCTCGTCGCAAGCTCCTGGCCGCCCGTTCATTCGAGGTCACCACCAGCGTCCCGCGGCCTATCGCCTCCCGTATCCCGCTTTGGATCCCCCTGCGCGGTCCCCCCACCCCCATCACCCGTTCCATCCTCCCGTTATACGCCCCTCAAACCCTTCGTCAGGCTCATGCCGAGCAGACCCACCGCGGCCAGCAGCGGAATCGCCAGGGCCACCTGCAGACTTCCCGTCCGCGTCGATACAACACCCATCATCCACGGCAGCGCAGCCGCCCCCAGTCCACTCACCGCGATCACGATTCCTGCCTGCCGCGCGCGTGGCCGTTCTCCCATCAGCAGCGAGAACGTCACCGGAAACCACGGCGCCAGGCTCAATCCCAGCAGCACCGTACACACCGCGATGGTCCACGCGCTATGCGCCACCGCCAGCCCCCCGGTCAGCACCACCGTCATCCCCAGCGCCACCGTCCGAACCACCCGCTCCGGCGCCCTCAGCAGCAGAAGCGAAGATCCGGCTCGGCCCGCCGTCAGACTCAGCCACAGCAGCAGCGTCGTGTACTCTCCCACCGCCAGCGTCTTATCCCCATACCGCAACGCGTACGTCGTCAGCCATCCGCCCAGGCACGTCTCCAGCCCGCCGTACAGAAACAGCATCAGCATGAAGAACCCAAACATCCTCTTCGCCAGTCCCCTTGCATCGTCGACGTCGCT
Organism: uncultured Acidobacteriaceae bacterium; assembly: GCA_963719405.1. Taxonomy (GTDB): domain Bacteria; phylum Acidobacteriota; class Terriglobia; order Terriglobales; family Acidobacteriaceae; genus Edaphobacter. The sequence goes on along the minus strand of OY970381.1, from coordinate 482,183 downwards.
CTGGAGCACCCGCGTCTCCGCCGCCCCTCCCCGCATCTCGAGCGCCATCCCCGTCCCGCACACCAGAAACAGCAGCGCAAAGCTCTCCAGCAGCCCGCGCAAGGCAAACATCGGTGTCAACCATGCCGTCAGCAGAGGAGCCAGCATCGCCCCCAGACTCCAGAAGAAGTTCAGCAGCGCCAGCGCCGACGCCCTCCTCTCCGTAAACCTCTGCCCCGCCAGAATATTCACGGCGGTAATCGAGTGTCCCAACCCAAACCCCGCAACTAGCAGGCTCCCGCAAGCCACCGCCAGCCCCGGCGCTAAAGCGAAGCACCCGATCCCGGCCGCCGACGCTCCCATCCCGATCAGCAGGCTCCGTCGCAGACGCCACGAGACACTTACCCCGCCCAGAAAGGAGCCGCAGAACTGCGCCATCAGCAGCAGACCGCTCTGCTCATCGCGCAGCGTCCACTGCCTTGCCAGCAGCGGCAGCAGCGGTCCCAGCATCGCCGTTCCCAGACCCGTCAGCACAAACGCAAGATGCATCAGCGCTGCCGTCGGCATCGGCCCGGTCTCTTGCTCCGCCGCCAAGTCGCTCCCCATGCTCTCCTCCGGCCTCCGCTTGCTCCGCCGTCCAGCCATTATCATCAACAACAGAGGATCACGCTCGTGCACCCATCCCGCTACCTCCTTCCGCTCCTCCTCCTCGCCGGGGCAGGTTGTCGGCCTTCACCCTCTCCCGCTCCACCGAAGACCGAAGCCCCGACCTCCACCGCCAGCACCATCGCACCGGATACGAAGAGCTATCCAATCCGCGGCAGAATCGTCGACCTCCACGGCTCCGACGTCACCCTCGACCACGAAGCCATTCCCGGCCTCATGGACGCCATGACCATGTCCTACAAGCTCCGCGACCCATCCGTCGTCTCCGAGCTTCATCCCGGAGACCGCATCACCGCGAACCTCCTCGTCCACAAAGATCCCGACGGCTTCAACACCGAGCTCCTCGACAGCATCGTCGTCATCGCCCAGGCCAAGCCCGACTACAAGCCGACCGTCCAGTACCACGTCCCCGCACCCGGAGACGCGGTCCCCAACTTCGCCTTCCTGAACCAGAGCGATCGCACCATCCACCTCAACCAGTTCCACGGTCGCGCCGTCCTCATGACGTTCATCTACACCCGCTGCCAGATGGCCGACTTCTGCCCCCGCATGAGCCACAACTTCGCGGACATAGACAAGGCCCTTGCATCCGACCCCCGGCTCTACAAGGAGACCCATCTGCTCAGCGTCTCCTTCGATCCTGCATACGACACGCCGCAGGTCCTCCGCAGCTACGGCGGCGCCTACACCGGCCGCTTCACCAATGAGACCTTCAGCCACTGGGACTTCGCCGCGCCTCCCGCCTCCGAGCTCGCCCAGGTCACCCAGTTCTTTAACGTCGGTATCACCCCCGGCGATGCAAAATCCCTCACTCACTCCTTATCGACCGTTCTCATCGGCAAGGATGGCAAGGTCGTCGCCTGGTACCCCTCCAGCGACTGGAAGCCCTCCGACGTCCTCGCACAGCTCAAGCAAGCCGCCACAGCTTAGGGCTCATCCCGAAGCACCGGATCATCTCCCGCCCGAAGCTGTCATCCTTACCGAACGACCCTCATCCACTCGGAGTCCTGAATTGGCCAAGCTCACCATCGCACTCGGCGTCCTTCTCATCGTCATCGCCGTCATCGGCTTCGTTGCAACCGGCAGCTCGCACCCCACCGCCCTCATCCCGGCCGGTGTCGGCGTCGTCTTCATCATCCTCGGTTCCCTCGCCAACTCTCAGGATCCCAAGAAGGCGCATGCTCTGGATGCATATCGCCGTCACCGTCGCCCTCCTGATGTTCCTCGGAACCATCCCGGCCGATATTGACGTCATTCGCCTCAGCCACGGCGCCTACTTCGCACACCCAGTCGCCGTAGAGGAAAAAGCGGCAATGTCGCTCCTCTGCCTCCTCTTCGTCCTCCTTTGTGTCCGCTCCTTTGTCGCCGCCAGGCGCCAGCGGCTCGTCTGAAGCACCCCGCCCCGTCCCCGTTCGGATAAGCTCAAGGTATGTCCTCCTTCGGCCACGCCAACATCGGAACCCCAGGCATGCCCTCGGGAGATCGCCCATCCCGCGGCACCGGCCGCGCCACCACGGCCTCTCTTACTGCCGCCCGTCCCAAGCCAAACCTCAAAAAGGTGCTTCCCGACATCTGGAAGCTGGTCAAGCCGCGCCGCTGGCTCCTCGCCGGCAGCTTCGGCCTCATGATCATCAACCGCGCCAGCGGCCTCGTCCTGCCCGCGTCCACCCGCTACCTCATCGACGATGTGATGGACAAGCACAACGTCGGCCTCCTTCCCATCATCGTCGGCGTCGTCGTAGTCGCCACCATCCTCCAGGGCATCACCTCTTTCACCCTCACCCAGCTCCTCTCCAAAGCCGGACAGCGCCTCATCGCAGAGCTCCGCATGCAGGTCCAGTCCCACATAGGCCGGCTCCCCGTCGCCTTCTACGACGAGAACCGAACCGGCACCCTCGTCGCCCGCATCATGACCGACGTCGAAGGCGTCCGCAACCTCATCGGCACCGGTGTCGTCGACTTCTGCGGCGGCGTCCTCACTGCCGTCTTCGCCTTCTGCTACCTCATCGCCCTCTCGGTCAAGATGACGCTCCTGACCTTTCTCATCCTCGTCCTCTTCGGCCTCATCCTCCAGCGCGCCTTCAAGACCATCCGCCCCATCTTTCGAGAGCGCTCGAAGATCAACGCTGAAGTCACCGGCCGCCTCACCGAGTCGCTCGGCGGCGTCCGCGTCGTCAAGGGCTATCACGCCGAGCAGAGCGAAGCCAACGTCTTCGCCGCCGGTGCGCAGCGCCTCCTTGCCAACGTCATCTCGTCCCTCACCGCGCAATCCCTCATGTCGCTCGCCTCCACCGCCGTCCTCGGCCTCGTCGGCGCTCTCGTCATGTACCTCGGCGCCCACCAGGTCGTCGCCGGACACCTCACCAAGGGCGGCTACGTCACCTACGTCATGTTTCTCGCCTTCATGATCGCCCCCATCGTCCAGCTCGTCTCCATCGGCACCCAGCTCACCGAGGCCGTCGCCGGTCTCGACCGTACCAACGAGATCCTCAACGAGCGCGAAGAAGACCGCGATCCCATCCGCACCACGGATCTCCCCGTCATCCGCGGCGACATCTCCTTCAACAACGTCACCTTTGAGTACGAGCCCGGCAAGCCTGTCCTCCACGGTGTCACGTTCGACTCCCGGCCCGGCACCGTCACCGCTCTCGTCGGCTCCTCCGGCTCCGGGAAGTCCACCATCATCTCGCTCATCTGCGCCTTCCACACCGCCACCTCCGGCAGCATCCTCGTCGACGACATCGACCTCGCCACCGTCAAGCTCTCCTCCTACCGCGGCCAGCTCGGAGTCGTCCTCCAGGAGACGTTTCTCTTCGACGGCACCATTCGCGAGAACATCCTCTTCTCCCGCCCCGATGCCACCGAAGATCAGCTGATGGAAGCCTGCCGCATCGCTCGCGTCGACGAGTTCGCAGAGCGCTTCCCGGAGCAATACGGCACGGTCGTTGGCGAGCGCGGCGTCAAGCTCTCCGGTGGCCAGCGCCAGCGCCTCTCCATCGCCCGCGCCATCCTCGCCGACCCCCGCATCCTCATCCTCGACGAGGCCACCAGCTCCCTCGACTCCGAGTCCGAGGCCATGATCCAGAACGGCCTCAGCTACCTCATGCAGGGACGCACCACCTTTGTCATCGCCCACCGGCTCTCCACCATCCGCCGCGCCGATCAGATCCTCGTCGTCGAGAACGGCGAGATCCTGGAGCGCGGAACCCATGAAACCCTCTACGCCCTCAGCGGCCGCTATCACGACCTCTACACCCGCCAGCACGGCCTCGAGACCAACCTCTTCCTCGCCCCCGGCGAGGGCGACACCGTCGCCGAAGCCACCGCGGTCACCCGCTGAAGGGCCCGAAGGCAGCAAGCACCATCGAGCAACATGGTCGCAAAGTTGGCCACGGGGAGGGAGAAGCGCACTTGGCAATGATGCAGGTTCCGAACAGCCTCGAGGAGCAGTTCGGCCAGATAGACATCTACGTCTTCGACCAGATCCTCCGCGGAAACATCGCCTCGCCCATGCGCATCCTCGACGCCGGCTGCGGCTACGGACGCAACCTCGTCTTCCTCCTTCGGGACGGCTGTGAGGTCTTCGCCGTCGACGCAAATCCCGAGGCCGTCGCCCACGTCCAGGCCCTCGCCGCAGAGCTCGCGCCGGCTCTCCCGTCCGCCAACTTCCGCGTCTCCCCCATTGAACAGATGGATCTGCCGGACGGCTTCGCCGATGTCGTGCTCTGCAACTCGGTCCTGCACTTCGCCCGCGACGACGCTCACTTCGTCGCCATGCTCGATGAGCTATGGCGCGTCCTTCGCCCCGGCGGCCTCCTCTTCTGCCGCCTCGGCTCACGCATCGGCATGAGCTTCCGCCGTCTCCGCGGAAACATCTTCCAGATCGGCGATGGCTCGGAGTGGTTTCTCGTCGACGAGACCATGCTCCTTCGTCTCACCGATAGGCTGAATGCCGTCCTGGTCGACCCCCTCAAGACGACCATAGTGCAGGACCACCGCTGCATGACCACCTGGGTGCTCCGCAAACGCCTGACCCCCTGAAAGCCCTCTCCTCATCCGGTTAAGGCCACCGGCGCGAAGACACCTAGCTGCCCTCCACCCCCAGCTCCCGCAGCAGAAACGCATAGTCCATCGCGATCTCCTTCAGGTAGTCATACCTACCCGAGGCCCCGCCATGCCCCGCGTCCATGTTGATATGCAACAGCAGCGGCGCGTCATTGGTCTTCAGCGTACGCAGCTTCGCCACATACTTCGCCGGCTCCCAATACATCACCTGCGAGTCGTTCAGGCTCGTCTTCACCAGCATCGCCGGATACGCCCCAGGCCGGAGATTGTCGTACGGCGAGTAGCTGCGCATGTACTCAAACGCCTCCGCCTCATTTGGATTGCCCCACTCTTCGTACTCCGCCACCGTCAGCGGAAGGGAAGCGTCCAGCATCGTGTTCATCACGTCCACGAACGGCACATGGGACAGCACCACGCGGAACAGGTCGGGCCGGAGGTTCACCACCGCCCCCATCAGCAGACCGCCCGCGCTCCCCCCCTCGATCGCCACCCTGTCCCTGGCCCCGTAGCCCTCCTTCAGCAGGTGCTCGGTGATCGCGATGAAGTCCGTAAACGTGGTGCGCTTCACCATCATCTTTCCAGCGTCATGCCACAGATCGCCCATCTCCCCACCACCGCGAACGTGCGCATAAGCCATCACCACACCACGGTCTAACAAGGAAAGACGCGTCGGACTGAACCCCAGCGGAAGCGGGTAACCATATGATCCATAACCATATACGTAGATCGGCGAACTTCCGTCCCTCGCAAACCGGTCCCTCCGGTACACCAGCGACACCGGCACCCGCACACCATCCTCCGCCACCACCCAGATCCTCTCCGAGCCATACATCGCCGCTTCGAAGCCGCCCGGAACCTCCTGTCGTTTCAACAACTTGGATTCGCCCGACACGACATCGTATTCATACACCGAAGCCGGCGAAACCAGCGACTGATAGCTGTACCGGAACACCCCGGTCTCAAACTCGCGATTCACATGCGCCTGCGCTGTGTACGCCGGCTCCGGAAAACTGATGTCGCTGCCTTTGCCAATCCCGCCATCTGCCTCGAACGGATGCACCTCAAGCGTCGTCAGACCCATGCGCCGTCTCGAGCACACACAAAACCCGGCAAACACGTCGAAGTCTTCCAGCGGGGCCGACGTGTCCTCCGCAATCAGCTCCTTCCAGCTTGCGCGGTCACCCGACTCAACGGGCGCCGTCACGACTCGGAAGTTCTTCCCCGTGTCGTTCACCCGGATGTAGAACAGCCCATCGCGGTGGTCAACCGAGTACTCCTGCTCATCCACCCTCGGTGCGATTACCCTGAAGCTCCCCGCCGTATCCGCTGCATCGAGCCATCTCCACTCGCTGGTGGTGTGGCTTCCAGCCTCCATCAGATAGATAGCGCCCGTCCCGTGTCTTCCCGACGCCCAGGTTGAACCGCTCATCCGTCTCTTCATAAACGATCGTGTCGGTTTCGGAGCTTCCTCCCAGCGTGTGCCGCCAGAGCTTGTCGTGCCGCTTCGTCACCTCGTCCTCCGTGGTGAACAGCAGCGTCTGCCCGTCCGAGCTCCAAGCAAGCGAGCCGACACGCTCCGCCGTATCTGCCATATCCCTCCCCGTCCGGAGGTCGCGGATGTGCAGCGTGTACTGCCGAAACCCGGTGTTGTCCGTCGAGTACGCAAGCAGATTGCCGTCCGGACTGATCGCCATCATGCCGACCGACATGAAAGCCTGGCCAACGGCGAGTTCGTTCACGTCCAGCATGACCTGCTCAGGCGCTACCTCGCCCGAGCCTTCACCCGCTGCGGCCCGCCGGCAGTGGATTGCGTACTGGCTCCCCTCCACCGTCCGTGTGTAGTACATCCACCCGCGGTATGGGTAGGGAACAGACTCGTCCGTCTCCTTGATATGCGACAGCATCTCCGTGTAGAGCTGTTTCTGCAGCCCGACCGTGGGCTCCAACATTGAGGCTGTGTGGGCGTTCTCAGCTTCCAGATGGGACAGCACCTCAGGCGAGGTCTTGTTGCGCATCCAGCCGTAGCGGTCCTCAAGAGCGGTCCCGTGTAGTTGTACGTGTGTAAGCTCTTCCCGGGCTACAGGGGGCATCGAAGAAATCTCTGGCATAGCTTTAGCTCCATCGGACAGGATACAGTGTTCCGCACGCCCATCGAGCGGTCAGCTCGGGAGGCTTAGCACCTAACGAACTGCGGCGAAGAGGTACACCTCTCCAACGTCCGCAGAGGAGATGGACCATGAACACCTCAAGACTTGCGAAAACAGCTCTCGCAGGCGCACTTTTGCTCTCCCCCGGCTTCGCCCAGGTTCCCTCGAATCCCATGCAGGGCCAGCCATCGCAACAACAGTCAAATCAACAGCAGCAGCATCCCGGAGTCAATCAGTCCTCCATGGCTGACATGCAGGACTCCGCTCCAAACTCCGGTGTCTCGGGCCAGATGATGAAAGACAAGATGTTTCTGCGCAAAGCTGCCGAAGGCGGCATGGCCGAGGTGAAGCTGGGGCAGCTCGCTTCGGAAAAGGGCAGCAGCCAGGAGGTAAAGGAATTCGGAGCGAAGATGGTCTCGGATCACACCGATCTCAACAACGAGATGAGGCCCATCGCGGAATCCATGGGCGTCATGCTCCCCAAAAAGCTCAGCCAGAAGGATCAGGATGAGTACGAAAAGCTGAACGGTCTATCCGGAAACGACTTCGATACGGAGTACCTGACCTACATGGTGAAGGATCACCACGACGATGTCCGCGAGTTCAGGATGGAAGCCGCCGGAGCAACCGACCCGGTCTTGAAGACCGCCGTAGAAAAAGGCGCGAGGATCATTCGCGATCACTCCCACATGGTCGACGACATCGCAAGATCAAAGGGCATCGCAGTTCCCACCCGAGGTCCCAGGCCCTCGCCGCCTCCACAGTAGAGTTCGCCAGCGGATCCTGAACAACCGACCGTCCGCCAGTCATCCCGGCTCCGCCCCTGTGCGCGTAGACTTGTCACAGAATGAAGCCGCTCCTACGTTGGCTCTGCATCGCAGCTCTCCTGACCTGCCCCGGTGCCCGGTTCGCGCTTCTTGCCGAGTCCGTCGCCACCCTTCCCCCTCCCACCGGATACGTCAACGACCTGGCCGACGTCCTCTCCGCTCCGGTGCGGCAGCAGGTTGAAGATCTGTGCACGGCTGTAGACCGTCAGGCACATGCCCAGATCGCTGTCGTGACCATCAAGACCATCGATGGCGACCAGTCCATCGAAGAGTTCGCGACCCAGCTTGAAGAGAAATGGAAGGTCGGAGCGAAGGGAACTGACAGAGGCATCCTGATGCTCTTTGTCATGAACCCGCGCCGGGGCCGCATTGAGGTCGGATACGGTCTCGAAGGCATCCTGAACGACGCCAAGGTCGGCGACATCGGTCGCACCATGACTCCGGCAGCGGCTCAAAACGACTACGATCGCGCGATTCCGCTCGGCGTTCAGGAGATCTCCCAGGTCATTGCAGCCGACGCGGGCGTAACCATTACACCGATCGTGCATCAGTACCATCGTGAGGGGTCCTCTACCCAGATGAGGTCTGGCCACGCCATTCTCACCGGGGTCATCGCCCTCATCATCTTCTTTCTGCTCATCCGGGGAGGCGGAGGACCCTTCCTTTGGCTCCTGATCGGCAATCTCATGGGTGGTGGCTTCGGCGGAGGTGGTAGAAGAGGCGGAGGTTTCGGTGGTGGAGACGGCGGAGACAGCGACGGCGGAGGCTTTGGTGGCTTCGGCGGCGGCAGTTCGGGCGGTGGCGGTGCCAGCGGAGACTTCTAGCAACTTCCGCCCACTCACGGCGGCTCTGTTAACCGCCAGTGTTAGAGTCTAGCGGTGAACCCCTGAACACCGAAGCGCGTATCACCTCAGGAAGGACAAAGGAAACTATGAAATCGTTGTGGGTTGTGCTGGGCGTAGTTGGTCTGATCATCGTCGTGCTCCTCTTTGCAGGCGGGAGCTACATCGGAGCGAAGAACACCCTGGTCCAGAAGAATGAGGACGTCGATCGCGCGTACTCTCAGGTCAACGTCGTCCAGCAGCGCCGTCTGGATCTGATCCCGAACCTGGTCGCCACCGTGAAGGGGTACGTCAACGAAGAGACGACCGTCCTCACCAATATTGCGAACGCACGCGCTGGTGTTCTCGGTGCGACGGACCGCGCGACCAGCATCCAGGCGAACACCAAGCTTGACGTGGCTCTCGGGCCCTTCTTCCGTTTGCAGGAGCAGTATCCCAACCTGAAGGGAAGTGAGCAGTTCACGCGGCTCTCAGATGAGCTGGCCGGCACAGAGAATCGAATCGCCGTGGAACGCAGCCGTTACAACAAGACGCTCGAGGACTACAACGTCTACGTGCGCCAGTTCCCAAACAGCTTCTGGGCAGGTATCGCCGGGTTCCGCTATCGGGACGAGTACTTCAAGGGTAATCCGCAGAACAGCGAAGCACCAAAGGTAGACTTCGGGAAGTAGCCTTGTTCCCGAAACTGCAAAGGCCGTCGCTCATCCGCGACGGCCTTTGTGCGTACTGCGCCTTTAGCTGTTGAAGGAGGAGATGGCAGCTGCCTCATCATCCTTGATATCGAACACCGTATACAGCTTCGTTATCTGGAGCAGGTCATGGACCTTCTTGGTCAGATTGAGCAGCTTTAGCTCGCCTCCGCTGTTCTTCACCGTGGTGAACGCGCTGACCAACTCTCCGATGCCTGAGCTGTCGATATAGTTGATATCGCCCAGGTTCAGCAGAATCTTCTTCGCTCCCTTGGCCACTGCATCGCGGACTGCATCGCGGATCGTGACACTTCCTTCACCGAGAGTGATCCGGCCGCTAAGATCTAGTACTGTGACGCCGTCCACCTGGCGAGTATTAACTTTCATGCTCATGAGTTGCGTCTCCTTAGCTCGCCGCTTCTGCGGGAGCTCGATGTTTAATCAGGGTGAGTTCCGTGCCAGGGTGTAACTGGCGGAAGTGTACCTCATCCATGAAGGCACGGATGAGAAAGATGCCGCGACCTGAGCCGCGAAGGATGTTCTCCGGAGCAAGCGGATCGGGAATTGTATCTGGGTCCAGCCCAGGGCCCTGGTCGGCTACGCGAACCGTCAACGATTCCGTCGTTGTCTCAAACGAGACGCTGACCTGTTTGTCGGGGTCGTACGCGTTGCCATGCATAACGGCGTTCACTGCAGCTTCCCGGGCAGCCATGGCAATGTGCGCCGCCGTGTCCTCGTCGAAGCCGGCACGTTCGGCAAACTGCTCCGCAGTCTGCTCGATCTTGTTGACGCTCTCCAGATTCGAGTCAAGATTGAAGCTGACGCGGCTTGTCGTGGAATCGGCCAAGAGCTGTCCTTTGAATGCCGCTGCAAACCCGAATCGAGGGGTGAAACGTTGAAGGCAGTGTGCTTGGATAAGCTTCGAAAGTCAAGCTCCCAACTTCGATCACCGGGAAACTCCCTCAGCTCTCCCCCGGGAAGTGGAAAGAGAGCTCGTCCGTCGCTTACAGTATCCGCGTCGCTGCATCGGCCTCGCCGAGGCGTGTAAATTCGGAACAGAGACCGCGACAAAGAAGAGATGACCAGGAACTCACACAAGACGAGCGCTGCTCTTCTGCTCGGTGTAGCCGTGCAGGATGAGCGCGGATCCGCGATCGGACGTGTCCATGAGTTCGCCGTCTCGCCCATGATCGATACAGGACACGTCTCGGCCCTGGTTCTGCGTGCCAGGGGTGCCGCCCGGAAGGCGTCCAGCCTCACCATCCAGCTCCACGAGATTCTGCTTACAGGTGCAGGCGAGATCCGCCTCCGGCAGGGCGCTACACCCGGTACCCTCCAGAGCGCGAACGACTTCCTCATGCTCGAACGCGATCTCCTGGATCAGCAGATCATCGACGTTCACGGTCACAAGGTGGTCCGCGTCAACGACGTCTGCATGCTCTGGGAGAGCTCCCCCGAAGACGACGGCTCGACCGTCCTTCGCATCGTCGAGGTCGAGATCGGCCTTCGTGGAGCAATACGGCGTCTGCTCAAAGGACTGCCTCCCTCCACCATCGAACGGGCGGCTACCCGCTTCCGGTCAAACGCGATCCCGTGGGAGTTCGTGGACCTCATCGACCGCGACCCGGCCCGTCGCGTTCGTCTCAAGATCGAGCAGGATCGCCTGTCCAGAATGCACCCCTCGGATATCGCCGACATCCTCGAAGAGCTCGCTCCGCAGGAACGCCGTGCGCTCTTCAGCAGCCTCGACGAAGGGGTGGCCGCCGAGGCGCTCGAAGAGGTCAAACCCAGAATGCAGCAGGCCCTCATTGAGGCGCTGGACTCAGAGACGATCGCCGGAATCGTCGAAGAGATGGACCCGGGCGCCGCCGCCGATCTCCTCTCCGAGCTGCCCCCCGAGCGCTCTGACGCCATCCTCGGGGAGATGGAGCCAGAGGAGCGGCGCGAGGTGGAAGACCTCCTGGAGTTCGCCGGCAACTCGGCAGCCGGGCAGATGACAACCGACTACGTCTCTCTCGGTCTTCACTCCACGGTCGAAGATGCGCGGCAGCTGCTCCACAACTTCGATGGCGACGTGGAGCTCGTCAGCGAGATATACCTCTCCGACGAGGCCGGACATATCTGCAGGGTGATCCCCGTCGTGCAGCTCCTTCTCGCGGAGCCCGGCGCAAATCTCAGCTTGCTCCCGCAGGGCCATCTCGTAACCTGCGAGTCCGATGCGCCGGGTAAAAAAGTAGCCGAGCTCTTCGACAAGTACAACCTGCGCTCCTTACCGGTCGTCGACAAGGAGAAGCGCCTCGTCGGGGTCGTGCATGCTGAGCAGGTGATCGCCTCGCTGCGATCCAGGCACTAGGACGGGGATAGACCACGCCAGCATGAAAATCCTGTACGCCGGAACGATTACCCCCAACGACTCCACCCTCTACCGGATGCTCGCACTCGAACGCCTTGGTCACACGCCTGTCCCCTTCAACGCGGTCGATTACCTTCATAAGTCCTCTCTCGCGCGGAAGATCGCCTTCCGGCTTGCCGCCGGACCCCAGGTCCAGCGGCTGAATCGCGATCTCCTCCATCTGGCCGAGCGGGAGGGAGTCGATGTGGTCTGGGCCGACAAGCTCCTGGGAATGCAGCCCCGGACACTGAAGCGGCTGAACGCCATGGGCATAACGACCGTCAGCTACATGATCGACAATGCCTTCGGCCCTCGGAGCGACCCCGGCTGGCGACTCTACAGGAAGTGCCTCCGCCTATATGACCTCCACGTCACACAAAGGGACATCAGCGTCCAGCACTACCGGGAGCGCGGTGTCCGTGACGTAATGAAGATCCAGACGGCCTTTGAGCCGACCATTCATTTCCCACCGCCTCCAGGCTGGAGCGACAAGGACAGGGATCGTGGCGTGTCCTTCGTCGGAACCCCCTACGATGATCGCGCCCAGTTCCTCACGCGTCTCTGGAAGGACGCCGGCTTCCCCGTGACTGTCTCCGGTGGACTCGTCTGGAAGCCCGCCCTCGGACCCGAAGCGACTGAGGCAATCTACCGTGGGCACGGTGAGCTGTTTCGCGGCGACTATCGGGAGGCTATCTGGCGATCCCGCATCAATCTCAGCTTCCTCACCCACTCCAACCAGGATGAATTCGTTCACAAGAGCTTCGAGATCACTGCCTGCCGCGGCTTCCTTCTAGCGGAACGGTCCGCCGGACACGCCCAGCGCTTCGTCGAAGATGAAGAGGCCGTATTCTTCTCAAGCTACGAGGAGTGCTTGGAAAAGATCCGGCGCTACCTACCGGACGAGCAGGCGCGTGACCGCATCGCAGCGGCCGGACATGCCCGAGCCGTCCGGAGTGGCTACGACAACGACACCCAGGTCCGGCTCATCGTCGACCGGGTCACCGCCATCTCGGCCAGCCGCCGGGCAGGGAAGTCATGATCCGCGATCTGCTCCGTGAACGTCCAGGACCGGACGAGAGATTCGACGTCTGCATCGTGGGAGCAGGAGCTGCGGGCATCATCCTCGCCGTAGAGCTGAAACGCCTCGGCCGGCGCGTCCTCCTCCTTGAAGGCGGCGGACCGGAGGTCGAGGCCGACTCGCAGGAGCTCTATCGCAGCGAGGTCACGCCCGTTCACGAGCATCGCGGCATTCACACGGGGCGCTTTCGTGTTCATGGAGGAACTACGCGGAAATGGGGCGGCCAGATCCTCGAACTCGACGAGCTCGACTTCACCCGGCGAGACTGGGTGCCGGGCAGCGGCTGGCCTGTATCCAAGGCCCAGCTCCAGCCGTTCTACGAGCGAGCCCTCGCCCGCGAGGGTCTGGCCGGCGTGCTGCGGAATGACGCAGAGGTCTGGCGAGCGATCGGCATGGGGAGCCCCGAGCTTTCCGGACTGGAGCCGTACTTCTCCCGCTGGTGCCCGGAGCCCGACTTCTCCCGCCTGCACAGGGCCGAACTTGAGAGCGAAGCCACCGCCGTCTGGCTCCACGCAAATGTCACCGGTATTGTGGAAAACGAGGGCAAAGTCGACGCCGTTCGCTGCCGCGCGCTGGGCGGCCCCGAAATCCTGTTTCACGCCGAGCGCATCGTCTTTTGCCTGGGCGCGATCGAGAGCGTCCGTTTCTTCCTCCAGCCCCGGCAGGGGAGATTGCCCTGGAACGCATCCGGTCTTCTTGGAAAGCACTTCCAGGACCACATCGACTGCAACGGCGCAGCCGTCGAAATCCTCGACCCGAAGCGCTTTCACGCCGTCTTCGACAACGCCTATCTCCGTGGCTACAAGTACCACTCCAAAGTCCGCCTCCGCCATCAGCTGCAGCAGCGACTCGGGACGCTCAACGTTGCGGGGACGATGTACTTCGTCAGCGACCTGGACGAAACCTTGGACCGAACGAAATCCACGGCCAAGAAGCTGCTACGCGGGCGCATCGCCGAGGTCAAAGCCGCGGACCTCTTCGCACTCGGCACCAACCTCCCCCTTCTGGCTCGGCAGACCCTCCGCTATAGCCTGACCCATCGCGCCTACAACCCGACCTCCGCGAAGGTCTTCTTCCGCGTCCACTGCGAGCAGGAGCCCACCTCGGGGAGCAGCCTCACCCTCACAGAAGAGCGCGACGCGCTCGGGATGTTCAGAACTCGGCTCGATTGGCGAATCTCCGAGACCGAGCTCCGGACCGTACGGCACATGGTCCTAGAAGCCGAGAGATCCCTCGCCGGCATCGCAGCACTCCGGCCCGACCCCGATCTGCTCAGCGGAGACCTCGCATTCGCAGACAGGTGTGACGACAGCAATCACCACATGGGCGGCATGAGGATGGCAGCCTCCCCAACCGAAGGTGTGGTCGATCTCGATCTTCGTCTGCACGGCACCAAAAACTGTTACGTTTGCAGCGGAGCAGTCTTTCCTACCAGCGGCTTCTCCAACCCAACCCACACCGTCCTGGCGCTGGCTATCAGGCTGGCGGACCACCTCACGTCGGTCTGAAAGAGGCAGCGATGCGCACAATACAGCTTGGTTTCCGCGGCCGGAGCACCTCGCAGCTGGGCTTCGGCTGTTCCAGCCTGATGGGAGCCACCGGCAGACGGGCCTCCCTGGCTATCCTTGAGGCCGCCTTCGATGCGGGGATCCGCCACTTCGACGTCGCCCCCATGTACGGTTATGGTGAAGCCGAGGCATGTCTCGGCGAGTTCCTGAAGCGACACCCGGACCAGGTCAGCGTAACCACCAAGTACGGCATCCCTCCCGCCAGGAACCAGGCTCTGCTGAGCGCCGCCCGCCGCATCGCCGGCCCCGTGGTGAAGCTACTGCCCGGTCTCAAGAGCCGCCTCTCCAAGGCAGCCGGTGCGATCGCCCACAACGACGAAAAAGCCTCCTTCGCGCCCGGCCAGGCCCGAGACAGCCTTGACCGCAGCCTCCAGGCCCTCGGCGTCAGCAGGATCGACGTGTGGCTGCTTCATGAGGTCAGCGCCGACGAACTCCGCGACGAATCTCTTCTTCGCTTCCTCGAAGACGCAGTTGCAGAGGGCAAACTGGGCACCTTTGGCGTGGGCAGCGAACGGCTCAGGCTGCAGGATCTCCTCTCCCGTCGCCCCGCCTATTGCCAGACCCTTCAGTTCGAGTGGTCCGTTCTGGATGGGGACCCGCCGGTTGGCGGCACGCTCCGAATCCAACACCGCGCCCTTACGGAGAACTTTCGCAGACTGCACTCCGCACTCACCGCCGACACAGCCGCCCGTCTGCGCTGGTCGGAGGCGACCGGAGCCGATCTCAGCGACCCGGCCCGCCTCGCTGCCCTGATGCTGAAGGCCTCGCTCGAAAGCAATCCCTCCGGCGTCGTCCTCTTCTCGTCCAAGAACCCCGGGCACATCCAGGAAAACGTCCGGGTCGCCGGGGACGACTCCCTCGTTGGGCCAGCCATGGAGCTGCGGGCTCTCGCCCGGCGCGAAGGCCCCGCTCTTCTCAACGCGATCCGGGAGGCATAAGGATGCCCGCCGAATCACGACCGAAGGCGTCGCGCTTCTCCTGGCGGCGGTGGCGAACCTCTGTTCTGCTGATGTTCGCCGTCCTCGGTCCCGGGTTTATCACGGCCAACGTCGACAACGACGCCGGGGGCATCCTCACCTACTCCCAGGCCGGCGCACAATACGGCTACAGCCTGCTCTGGACCATGATTCCCATCACGATCGCACTGATCGTCGTTCAGGAGATGTGCGCGCGCATGGGAGCCGTCACCGGCAAAGGCCTGAGCGATCTGATCCGCGAAGAGTTCGGCCTTCGATTGACCCTGCTCATTCTCGTTCTTCTCGTCATCGTCAACTTCTGCAACGTTGCGGCCGAGTTCGCCGGCATCGCCGGCAGCATGCAGCTCTTCCACGTCAGCAAGTACATCAGCGTCCCGGTCGGCGCGGCCCTGGTCTGGTTTCTGGTCGTAAAGGGAGACTACAAGAGCGTCGAAAAGGTCTTTCTCACCGCCAGCGTCTTCTACATCGCCTACATCGTCGCCGGTGTGCTCAGCGGGCCCGACTGGCACCTCGCCCTCACCGAAACCGTCAGGCTGCCATCCCGAACCGTGCTGCACGACAGCAGCTACGTCTATATGACCATCGGCGTCATTGGCGCGACCATCGCCCCGTGGATGCAGTTCTACCTCCAATCCTCCATCGTGGAGAAGGGAATCGAAGCCCGCCAGTACAAAGCCTCCAGGCTCGACGTGATCGTCGGCTCCATCTTCACCGATGTGGTCGCCTGGTTCATCGTCGTCGCCTGCGCTGCCACCCTGTACGTCCACGGCATCCGCGACATCGGCGTACCCTCCGACGCAGCCGAGGCCATGAAGCCGATCGCCGGCCGATACGCCTTTCTGCTCTTCGCCGCAGGTCTCTTCAACGCCTCGCTCTTTGCCGCGTCCATCCTTCCGCTCTCGACCGCCTACACAGTATGCGAAGGTTTGGGCGTCGAGAGCGGATTGGACAAGAGCTTCGCCGAGGCGCCCTTCTTCTACTGGTTCTATAGCCTGCTGATCGCGATGGGGGCGGCCGTCGTCCTTATTCCGAGCTTTCCGCTCGTCAAGGTGACGGTCCTGTCGCAGGTCCTCAACGGCGTTCTGCTTCCGTTCATCCTCATCTTCATGCTGCGCCTGATCAACAAGCACGAGCTCATGGGCGAGTACACCAACTCTCTCATGCTCAACACCATCGCCTGGACCACATCGATCGTCATGATCCTGCTCTCGGCTGTCTACGCTTACGGTCTGATCCGAGCCTGAAGGGAGACTCACCCTAAGCCTTGAGGAGCGGTAGCCTACCCTCTGAAAGATCGCGGATCAGCCCCAGATCGGCGGCCAGGAAGTCGTACCCGGGCAGCGACCCTAAACTCGACCACCGCATGTCGTTGAAGATGCGGTTTTGCATGTCGCCCGCAAACCGCTCCACCAGGAAGAATTGGAGGTCGATCGCCCCGCCGTTGCGATAGTTGTGCCGCACATTCGCAATCCGACGCCCGATCACCGCGTCAATTCCAAGCTCCTCGTTCAGCTCTCGCGCCAGAGCTGCCTCGGAGCTCTCTCCTGCCTCCACCTTTCCACCCGGAAACTCCCACTTCAAACTCATTGGCTGATCCGGCCTTCTCTGGCAGATCAAAACCTCTGTGGCTCCATCCTCCCCGTTACGCACAATCAGGCCGGCGACAACGAAGCGAACCTGCTTCGCCCCATTGTTGCTGCTTTCACGTCCGTCCAACTTGCGAATGGGTACTTTCACCTGTCTCAACTCGTTAGACGAAGAAGCGGTCCTGAAAGCCTCAACTCCTACTTCGCCGGTTCGCGGACGGATGCCGGGTAGTACACGCCCCAGCTTCGCTGGGCGCTCATCTCCAGCAGTCCAGGAGATGGATTCACCGGATACGCCCTCCGCGCCAGCGCCAGCATCGCCGCATCGTGCACGGAGTTCCCAAACACCGCATCCGGCCTCAGCACGCCGGCCGCTTCAAGTGCCCGGACCTTTCCCTCATCCGTCGGTACGTCGAGAAGCTCATTCGTCACCACGCCATCCCTCACGCGGACGCGCGCAGCAAGCACCCTCTCGGCCGGAATGCCGAAGCGTTCGACACCCTCTTCGATCACCCAGTCGTTCGTCGAGCTGACCGCCCAGATCTCCGTTCCGCGTGCCTGGAGCTCCTCGATCAGCCCCTTCATCTCCGGAAAGATATGCGGCTCAATCGACCGCTCAAAGAAGACACGAGCCGCCCGTCGCATCTCAGATTCGCGGAGTCCCTGGTACATCTGCACCATCTCCCCGCAGATCGCCAGCTCCGAAACCTCACCGCGCAGATACATCCGGTATCTCAGATCGATCGCATCTGTTACCTCCCGAGACACCAGGCCCGTCTCGATCGTCCACTTCATAAACGTCGAACCTGCATCGCCGGACCACAGCGTTCCGTCGCAGTCAAACACCGCGACACCTGGTGCCTCGCGGCGAACCGAATCCAGAAATTCCTCGGTTGTGTAGGAAAGAACAGCCAGAAGATCTGCCACAGGAACACTCCACTTCCGTATAAATCCGCGAAATCCAGAAAACGTTTAGAGGATTCTACGTCACCATCTTGAACCTCTATACGCAGATGCAAACTGCGCACGCCGTGCATCAAAACCTGGTGGAGGAACAGATATGAGTGAACAGAAACATCTGACCGGAGAAGAGGGCAGGAAGAAGATCGGCGAACTGATAAAAAGCATCCGCATCGCCATGCTCACCACGGCGGCGAAGGACGGTTCGTTCGACAGCCGCCCCATGGCCACACAGGAGACCGACTTCGACGGCATCGTCTACTTCCTAACGCGCGAAGAGTCCGGCAAGGTCCACGAGATTGAAGCCGACTCGCACGTCTCTCTCCTTTATGCCGATCCCGGCGACTCGAAGTTCGTCTCCGCGAAGGGTCGCGCCTCCATCAGCAAAGATCGTCAGAAGATCCATGAGCTTTGGAATCCCATGTACAAGGCGTGGTTCCCGCAAGGAGAGGACGACCCCCAGATCGCTGTTCTCCGCGTCGAAATCGCCGAGGCGCAGTACTGGGAGGCCTCGTCGAGCAAGCTCCTCCGTGGTCTGAAATACGTTGCCGCCGCTGCGACAGGCGGCAAGATCGACCTCGGCGAAACGGGAACAGTCAATCTAAAGGCTTAGCCTCGGGACCGCAGCGAACGGCAGCAGGCGTTCGCTGCAACCACCCTCCCGCCGAGCTCCCGAGCCACCCTGATCCATAGATCCCTTAGATCGGCGGCAGGCCGTCTACGACCGCCACTCCCGCAGGCGGGGTGTAATGGAACTCGCTCTCTGGGATCGCGACATTCTCCTCAGAGCCCTCGAAGCGGAACTCCGTTACTGCCCCATCTAGCTCGTCTAATCGAATGCTGATGATCCGCCCATCCCTTGCGGTCTTCAGGACCAGCTGCTTCACCCGTTGCTCCATCCCCCTGGGCAGACCTGCGACCTCGAATCCATCGCTGGTTGGAGTGATCCGGACATTGTTCAGCTCCTTCTTGAGCTGTGTATGGCCAAGCAGAAATCGAAGAGGCGACCTCAGATCGTCCATCTGCTTGGCCGGAGCGCGTTCCACCTGCGGGTCGCCCGGCGTGTAGGACCACGCGAACCTCCCATCCAGCACGAACACCTTACCTGCAGGCGTCGAGTATTCCCATCGCATGCGGCCCGGCTTCTTCAACAGCAGAGTCCCGGTCTCGCTCCGGTTCATCCCCAGTCCGGCATACGTCTCCGTAAACCTCGTCCGCAGGGAAGCCAGGTGGTTGTAGTGCTCGTCCACCCGTTTGAGGATAGCCGCGTCGTCTCCAGCCTTGGAGGTCTGCGCCGAGGCAACGGCTGTTATCGCTCCGACAACTGCCAGCAGACCGAACCGCGCAACCCGGCGCATCACTGGAGTGGCTGAGTGCAGTTCGTTCCGCCCGCTGGATCATAGCGGATCAGGTTGTTCTCATCCGTGCAGTACCCGAGATCGCCCGTCTTCCCCGGAGACTGGGGAACAGCCGTGATCTGGTACGACGTGAACATGTCCTGGTTATTTACCGTCACCTTTGTGCAGTTGCTGATCGCAAACGTGTATCCGGCCTTCTGCCCCGATGCCAGGTCTGGCGGTATCATCTGCGCGCTCTGGGCCGTCGGTGCGCCCGATCCAGGCTGTCCGCCGAGCGCTGCCAGGGTGCACGCAAATCCGTTCGCCGGATACGTGGAGTTGTACTGCAGCTCGCCCTGCGCAATCGCCCGCAGCGACTGAATTGCAGATGTTTGGTTCGCCTGTTTTCTCAGTTTCAGCAGCTGGGGTACGGCCAACGTCATCAGGATCAGCATGACCGACATCACGATCAGCAGCTCGATCAGCGTAAATCCCTCGTCATGTTGGCGGCGTATCTCGTAACAGATCTTCATGCAATCCCCGATGCTTGTCTCTTTACTTCTGTGAGCCATGCAGACTCTAACAGCATCCCGTTCAACAGGCCAGATCCTCACGTGACACCTTCATGCTCTTCAGATTCCCCAGAAGAGTTAGTGCGATAGCTTCAGTGCGGAAGAGCTCTCGCGCGAGATGCTGGACATCGCCAACACTTACCCGGTCTATATCAGCAGTGATCTCATCAACGCCAAAGAACCGCCCGAAGTACATCTGCTGCCGTGCCAGGTTCGACATCCTGCTTCCCGAACTCTCCAGCCCGATGACGATGTTGCTCTTCAGCTGATCCTTGGCCCGCTTCAACTCCGACTCGGCAACAGTCTCACTCTTCAGACGGCTCAGTTCAGCCAGGGTAAGCTGCACAACCTGCAGAGTATTCGCGACGGAAGCCCCAGCGTAGACGCAAATCGAGCCGCTGTCTCGAAACGGGTTCATCTCCGAATAGATCGAGTACGCCAGCCCACGGTCCTCCCGAATCGTCTGGAAGAGCCTCGAACTCATACCTCCGCCGAGGATCGTATTCAACAGGTAGACCCCGTAGCGGCGTTCGTCGTTCACCCTGGGCGCCTCGACACCGAGGCAAATCTGAACCTGTTCCAACGACTTCTTCTTCCGCAGCGTGATGTGCGGAGTTGCGATCGGTGACCGGCGGTCTCCCTGGTCGGAAGCCGAAGGCGCGCTGAGGTTGCCGAAATGCTGCTCCACCTGAGCCACGAACTCATCGTGATCGAGGTTCCCGGCTGCAGAAAACACCATGTAGCGCGGCGTAAACCGCTCGGCATAGTAGTCGAACACAATCCGCTGATCGAAGCTCGAAACCGTCTTTGCGGTGCCAAGAATCGGGCGCCCAAGCGCATCGTCCTTCCAGAACCTCTGCGTGAAGATCTCGTGCACGAGGTAGTCCGGGTTGTCCTCGTCCATCTTTATCTCTTCAAGAACAACCCCTCTCTCTCTCGTGATGTCTTCAGGAGCAAAGGTAGGGTGCAACACAAGATCTGCCAGCAGTTCAAGTGCCGGTGCGACGTTCTCGTCTAAAACTTTGATATTGAAACAGATAGTCTCTTTGCTTGTGAAGGCGTCAAGGTTCCCGCCGATCGTGTCGACCTCGCGCGCGATCTGCTGGGCCGACCGCGACGTCGTCCCCTTGAAGACCATGTGCTCGACAAAATGCGAGATGCCGTTGATCCGGGCGGCCTCATCCCGCGACCCGCAGTTGATCCAGACGCCCATAGACACGCTGCGCACCTGCGGCATGCTCTCAGTCAGAACCGTAAGACCGTTGGATAGCACCGTCTTCCGGATGTTGCGTGAAACGCTTTGATTGATCGGTAGTTCCTGTACGAGGGTGGCGGACATGCAGCTCCTTACCCTTATTCTTTCATATCGGACGTCCTTGACGCTCTCCTGCGCCCCTCGTGGGGCCGCACCCGCCGCATCCTTGCGTCATGAAACGAGTTACCATAGGAAGGGAAGAACGGCCCCTCCCCTTTCCTGCAGATCAGCCCGAAACCCACCTCTCCGTACAACATGGATGCCCCGATAAACCCCGAGATCTCCAGCAACCGATCGCCGCTGTTCGGCCTGACTCTGCCTGAACTTACCGACCTGATGTCAGGCTTCGGCCAGAAGCCGTATCGCGCAAAGCAGCTCTTCGAGGCTCTCTACCGGAGACGCGTCTCCGCCCTCGACGACATCTCTGTCCTTCCGGCGGACCTTCGCAAAGACATCTCCGCCACCGGCCTCTCCGTCGGTCTTCCTGACATCGTTCAGGCTGCCACGTCCGTCGACGGCACCGAGCGCTACCTCATCCGGATGTCCGACGGCGAGACGGTCGAGACCGTCTGGATGCCGGATGGCGACGGCGGAGAGCGCGGAGACGGAAGTCTCGCCGCCTCCGAGGAGGAGGAAATCACCCCCACCTTCCGCCGTTCCACCATCTGTGTCTCCAGCCAGGTCGGCTGCGCGGTCAACTGTCAGTTCTGCCTCACTGCCAAGCTCGGCATCCGCCGCAATCTCACGGCGGGCGAGATCGCGGGGCAGGTTGTGGCGGTTCTCAACCGGCACAACGTCAAACTTGCCGGAGCCAGCAGAAGCGAGAGCCCGGCGCGCATCAATCTCGTCTTCATGGGAATGGGCGAGCCCTTCCTCAACTATGCAGCCTTCATGCAGGCCGTACGTCTCCTCGTGGAGGGCGTCGGCATACCCGAGTCCCGCATGACCGTCTCCACCTCCGGGATAGAGCCGGCCATTCGCGCCTTCGCGGCCGAACCCATTCGCCCAAAGCTCGCCCTCAGCCTCAATGCCTCCAACGACGCCGTCCGCGAGAGCATCATGCCCATCACCCGCAAATGGAACATCGCCAAGCTTCTCGATGCTGTCCGCTCCATTCCCCTGCGAACCCGTGAGTGGGTCACCTTCGAATACGTCCTGCTCGGCGGTATCAACGACCAGCCCGAGCACGCCCGCGAGGTCCTCGCTCTGCTCAAAGGCATGCGCGCCAAGGTCAACCTCATCGTCTGGAACCCCGGGCCGGACATCCCGTACAGCCAGCCCGCACCTCAGGACGTTGCCGTCTTCCAGAAGACCCTTATCGCCGCTGGCATGCCCACCTATATCCGTCGCCCTCGCGGTCGCGATATCTTCGCCGCGTGCGGACAGCTGAAGCGCACAATCGACGTCCCTCAGACCCTCACGCCCGCCACAAACCTCGTCTCCATCGAAGCGCTCACCAGTTGAGCGACGTGGCTTCCATCGCGGGAGCCTCTGCCCTTGGGGCCTTCCTGCGCTCCCGGAAGCCCACCTTCAGCAACTTCTCCGTCACCTGGTCGTAGTCGTGCCGCAACACGTCTCCTTCGTGGACGAAGTTACCGGTGACTGCCGAGACTCCGAGCTCCTGGATGCGCTCCAGGTCCGCCAGAATGGGGCACTGCCCCTCGCGCGCATACTGCTCCAGCCGCTTCGCAGATATTGGAGCCGTGTTGACCAGCGCGAAGTCGAACAGACGGTCCGTTCCCGCATGCTCCGTAAGCTTCTCGATATGCTGTGACGCCGTCAGATCCAGCGACTCGTTCGCCTGCGTCATCAGATTGCAGACGTACACCTTCGTCGCCTTTGACGCCTTCAACGCCTCCGGTATTCCACGAACCAGCAGATTCGTGATCAGCGATGTGTAAAGCGATCCCGGACCGATCGTGATCAGGTCCGCTCCCGCAATGGCCTCGATCGTCTCGGGAAGTGGGTGCGCCGTCGCTGGCTCAAGCATCAGCTCCGCAATGCGCTGCTTGCTCGCCGTGATGTTCGTCTCTCCACGCACCAGGCTGCCGTCGTCCATCATCGCGGCCAGGGCTACGTTCGTGTTTGTGGCCGGGAAGATGCGTCCTCGCGTGGCAAGGATCTGCGAAGACATCTGCACCGCCTGAGCGAAGTCCCCGGTGATGTGCGAAAGCGCCGCCAGAAAGATATTTCCAAAGCTGTGCCCCTCCAGCTCGCCCTGCTCAAATCGATACCGGAACAGCTTGGAAAGGAGGTGCTCGTCCTCCGACAGCGCGACCATGCAGTTCCGCACATCGCCCGGCGGCAGCATCTTGAAGTCCTCCCGCAGCCGTCCCGAGGAGCCCCCGTCATCCGTCACTGTCACCACAGCTGTCAGGTCCCGGATAAGGCAGGGTGTATCCGGGCTTGGAGATCCGTCCTCGTCCTGGGAGGCCGGAGTAGCAACATAGCGCTTCAAGCCACGCAGAAGGGTAGATAGACCCGTGCCGCCGCCGATCGCAACAATGCGAAGCGATCGCTCGCCCTGTCGGATCGTCTTCGCGAAGCTCATGGAAGTGCCCATTCCTTAGTTCTTCCGCTCTCAGGCTGAAGCCGTTGCGAGCTATACCTCAGGGTAGAGCAACTCGGTAAATCGCGGATCATCAGCCATATCTTGGAAGTCCGAGTCTGCGCGCGCCTGGATCCGATTGCGCGGGTTCTGCCGGATCGCCTCCGTCAGGTGCTCCAGGCACATATGCGCGTCGCTCGTCATGCTCGCCAGCACCGCCAGGCCGTAAAAGGCGTAGTCCGCCTTATCGTTCTCCTTCAGAATCAGCAGGAACTGCTCGCGAGCATCCTCGTAATGGCCGTCATTGAGCAGCGAAATTGCGTAGTCGTAGTGCTCCTCGTGACTCGTAAACGTCGCCTTGCCCTTGGACACCTGCAGCAGGCACGCATTGATATACATGCGAATCCTGTCCGCCAGATCCGGCGGGCTCGATGTAAGCATCTTCTCAAACGCAGCCTGGGCCTTGTCGTACTTGCCCTCCTGCATCAGGCGGACCGCACCCTCATACATGGCCAGGGTCTGCATTCGTTCACTGTCAACCGCTAACGGAACTGTGCCGGCCAACGTTCGCGGCGCCTTCTTCGAGGTCGATGTCGTTGCAGTCTTTGTCTGTGCCATGGGCTCCTCGCCGGTGGTGCTCTGCCCAGCCCCGATTCACGGCAGCCTGCGTCCCGTACCAGCTCTCGTCTCGGTTTTATACGCAGAGTCGGCCCTCCGGTCAACCCTTCCCGACTCCGGTACGGCTGCCGTAGATCGAGGGATTCAACTCCGGGTCGTTGTACATCTTCATTTGCCGGTAGATCTTGAAGCGCCGCTCCCCCCTCAGTACGTTCACCCAAAATGTGCCAAGGCACCGCACCAGATCTCCGCGCTGCTCCTCCAGTACGCGCAATCGTTCGCGATTTCTCTCGCGATGCGACTCCGCCACGTCACTTCGCTCCACCTGCTCCCGTGTGTGGAATATCTTCAGCGCCAGAATCGACATCCGGTCGATCATCATGCCCGGAGTCTCCGAATGGAGCGGAGCGTCGGCCGACGTAACGGGAGCCGCTCGCAACATCTCCTCGTCCATCATCTCCACAACGTCGTTTCTCTGCTGGTTCAACCTGTCGATCGCCCTCTTCACACGTGCGATCTCCGCATCCGCGGCCTGCGGGTCACGTGCCTTGTCCTCTTCATGCCACAGATCGAAGTTTGCTCGGTGGTTCTGCATCGCTAGCGCCGGAATGCCGCTCTTGGTTTCACCTGTGGAGCCGGCCCCGTGCCACTCCACCGTCCACCAATCCTGAAGCCGTAAAAGCTCGTTTGAGTCGATCATCGGGTGATCCGTCTCCCGACTCTATCAGTTCAATCCCGATCCGCCGCTGCGCGCCTGGTTGCGATCACAGGACAGACCAAGCAGACTAGACAGAGACATGCCTAAAGTCATCCAGCGGGTGCTCCTCTATCGCCTCGGCAGCCTCGGAGATACCCTGGTCGCGCTCCCTGCTCTTCACCTCGTCGCACGCGCCTTTCCCGACGCGGACCGCCGTCTGCTCACAAACTTTCCCGTCAACGTCAAGGCTCCCCCTGCTGCGGCGATCCTCGACCGCACCGGCCTCGTGCATGGCTTCTTTCGATATGCCGTCGGTACCCGCAGCCCTCGAGAGCTCTTTGCCCTTTGGGCTCAGCTCACTCGTTGGAGACCTCAGGCGCTGGTCTACCTCGGTGCCCCCCGCGGAGTCGAATCCGCCAGGCGCGACGCTCTCTTCTTCCGTCTATGCGGCATCACGACACAGATCGGTGTGCCAGTCACCGCCGAGATGCAACGCAACCTCCCACAGGCCGATGGTGCGCTTGAGCCCGAGGCCAGCCGTCTTGCGCGCAACATCTCCGCTCTTGGATCCGCCGACCTCGACGATCCCGCCAGCTGGAACCTCCACCTCACCGAGGCGGAGCATGCACGCGCGGAGATCGCCCTGACCCCGGCCCTGGGCTCTCCGCTTATCGCCGTCAGCGTCGGCACAAAGGTCCAATCCAAAGACTGGGGGCGCGATAACTGGCGGGCCCTCCTGGCTCGCCTCGCAGCCACCTACCCCAGCCACGCTCTCGCACTCGCCGGAGCCCCCGAAGAAGCAGAGGCCAGCGATTTCGCCGCCGCCGACTGGCAGCAAATCTCCGGCAAACCCGCGATCAACCTGTGCGGAAAGCTCACGCCCCGAGAGAGCGCCGCCGTCTTCGCTCGCGCTCGCATCTTCATCGGTCACGACAGCGGTCCCATGCACCTCGCCGCCGCCGTCCAGACACCCTGCGTCGCTATCTTTGCCGCCCGCAACATACCCCGCATCTGGTTTCCCTACGGACAACAGCATCGCGTCCTCTATCACCACGTGGATTGCGCCGGCTGCGAACTCGAAACCTGTACCGTCCAGAAGAAGAAGTGCCTCACCTCCATCTCGGTCGACGAGGTTCTCTCCGAAATTCGCTCTGTCCTACGCTGAATTCCCACCCTCACGACCTCGCCGCGCGGGATGCGATGATAGGGAGAGGAGTCTCACCCACCGACCTATGCTTCCGGACCTCCACGCAATCCTAGATCTGCTCGAAGGAGGCTTTCGCGAGCTCCGCGTTCTCGTCGTTGGCGATCTCATGCTCGACCGCTACATCAACGGCGAGGTGGACCGCATCTCGCCCGAGGCCCCGGTTCCCATCCTGCGCCACGCACAGCGTTATGAGCGCGCCGGTGGCGCCGCAAATGTGGCCATGAACCTCGTCGGCCTCGGCTGTCAGGCCTTTCTCGCTGGCTTCTGGGGAAGCGATGCCGAGCAGACCGCCCTCGCCTCGATCCTTGAACGCGCTGGCGTCGACACACTCGGCGTCGTCTCGACCGCGCTTCCTACCGTCTCCAAGACCCGCATCGTCGGACGCAACCAGCAGCTCCTCCGGCTGGATATCGAGAGCCGCGAGCGCCCCGGTGCCGATGACATCGACCGCCTGAGCGAACGTGTGCGAGGTCTCGTCCCCAAGGTCAACGCGGTCATCCTCTCCGACTACGCAAAAGGCGTTCTTTCCGGCGACCTCTGCCAGCTCGTCATCCAGCTCGCCCAGTCCCACAACATTCCCGTCTTCGCCGATCCCAAGACCCCGGACTTCAGCAAGTACACCGGTGCGCTCACCATCTGTCCCAACCTCCAGGAGCTCGCGGCCGCCACCCGGATCCCTCTGCATCAGACCTCTGATCTGCTCGCCGCAGGCCAAGCCCTTGCCGTGGATCACCGCCTGCAGTTCCTCACCGTCACCATGAGCGAGAAGGGAATCGCGGTGCTTCATCCCGGCAGCATCGAGCGCTCGCCGGCCCGCGCCCGCGAGGTCTTCGACGTCTCGGGCGCAGGGGACACCGTGATCGCCACGCTCGCGGCCGGCATCGCCGGAGGTCTTCCCGTCAACACCGCCGTCGATCTGGCCAATCTCGCCGCTGGCATCGTCGTCGGCAAGACAGGCACTGTGCCCATCGCCGCACACGAGCTCGTTGCAGAACTTACGCCCAGCTCCGGCGTCACCGCCGAGGAGAAGATCCTCGACATCGACCGCCTCGGAAAGCGCGTCGCCGAATGGCGTGCCTCGGGCGAAACCATCGTCTTCACTAACGGCTGCTTCGATCTGCTCCACGTTGGCCACATCGCGCTTCTGGAGGACTGCCGCCGCTTCGGCTCCAAGCTCATCCTTGGCCTCAATGCCGATGCCTCCGTCTCCCGTCTCAAAGGTCCGGCTCGCCCCATCGTCGGTGAGCGGGAGCGCGCCCGGGTCATGGCCGCACTCGCCGCGGTCGACGCGGTGATCCTCTTTGAAGAGGACACACCCCTCGAGCTCATCCGTATTCTCGCGCCCGATGTCCTCGTCAAAGGCGGCGATTACACCGTCCAGACAGTGGTAGGCCACGAGGATGTGCTCGCAGCTGGAGGCCGCGTAGAGATCGTGCCCACACTTGAAGGCTTCTCCACGACCAGCATCGTCGCGAAGCTTGCCGCTCATACAACTTCCGCGTCGTCCCAGACCGGGGAGGTCCAGCTTTGATCATCGTCACCGGTGGCGCGGGCTTCATCGGCAGCAATATCGTCCACCAACTCAATCGCATCGGCGAGCGCGACATCCTCGTCGTCGATAACCTGAAGCCCGCACCCAATCTCACCGGCCCGAAGTTCCTCAACCTCGCCGGCGCAGAGTACATGGACTTCATGGACAAGACCGAGTTCCGTCGTGCCTTCAACGGCGATACCTTCAAGTCTGCGAAGCTGCGGGCGATCCTCCATCAGGGCGCCTGTTCCAACACGCTTGAAGACGACGGTCAGTACATGCTGGACAACAACTTCACCTACTCCAAGGAGCTCCTGCACTTCGCCCTTGCCCGCAAGGTGCCGTTCGTCTACGCCTCCACCGCCGCCGTCTATGGCGCCAGCACCACCTTCTCCGTTGCTCCAGAGAATGAGCATCCCCTCAACGTCTACGGCTTTTCCAAGCTCGTTTTCGACAACTACGTCCGCCGTCTTATGCCGGGCATGCAGTCCACCGTTGTTGGCCTGCGCTACTTCAACGTCTACGGCCCGCGCGAGCAGCACAAAGGCCGCATGGCATCGGTCCTCCACCACTTCACCAGGCAGCTCCTCGAGACCGGTACCATCCGCATGTTCGAGGGCTCCGGCGGCTACGCCGATGGCGAGCAGCGTCGTGACTTCGTCTTTGTGGATGACCTCGCCCGCATCAACATGTTCTTCGCGGGCCTGCTGCCCTCGAGTCCCCGTTCACCCGTCCAGGCGATCGTGAACGCCGGCACCGGCCACGCACGCACCTTCAAGGCCGTCGCCGATGCGCTCATGGAGGTCCACCGGCCAGGAAAGATCGAGTTCATCCCCTTTCCAGGTGATCTCAAGAATCGCTATCAGCACTTCACCGAAGCCGACGTCTCCGGTCTGCGTGCCGCCGGATACCTCGATCCATTCACCTCGCTCGAGCAGGG
Organism: uncultured Acidobacteriaceae bacterium; assembly: GCA_963719405.1. Classification (GTDB taxonomy): domain Bacteria; phylum Acidobacteriota; class Terriglobia; order Terriglobales; family Acidobacteriaceae; genus Edaphobacter. Next base: position 453,702 of record OY970381.1, on the reverse strand, counting down.
AACGCGATCGACGTTTGCTGGGCCCGTGCTCGCAACCTGAGGCATACTGGTTCTCCGTGCTGGAATCCAACACGCTCAGGTGTTTCGCTGGAGGCCCAATGTTCGAATCGTCCCAGAAGCCGACCATTCTCTGCATCAGCACCTACGAGAAGGGACAGCCGTTCCTCCAGGAGGCCGCACGCCTCGGTGCCAACGTCATCCTGCTCACGGTAGATAAGCTCGCACACGCTGACTGGCCACGCGAATCGATCTCGCGCATCATCACCATGCCGGAGGGACTCTCCCCGGAGCAGGTGCTCAATACCGTTACATACCTCGCCCGCACCCAGCCGATCGACCGCATCGTCGCTCTCGACGAGTTCGATCTCGAGACCGCCGCTCTCATCCGCGAACACCTCCGTCTTCCAGGCATGGGTGAGAGCTCCACCCGCTTCTTCCGCGATAAGCTCGCCATGCGCGTGCGCGCCCGCGAAGCCGGTGTGCGCGTTCCCGACTTCACGCCCGTCTTCCACTACGACGATGTCCGCGACTTCCTCTCCACCGTTCTCGGCCCATGGCTGCTCAAGCCACGCACCAACGCCTCCGCCATCGGCATCCACAAACTCACGCACGCCGATGAGATCTGGCCCATCCTCGACTCACTCGGCGATCTCCAGAGCCACTACCTCCTCGAGCGCTTCGTGCCCGGCGATATCTTCCACGTCGAAGGCGTCACCTTTCAGCGCGATGTTCTCTTCTCGATCCCCTTCCAGTACGGTCAGCCGCCTATGCAGACCATGCATGAAGGCGGCGTCTTCACCACCCGCACCCTCGATGGCACGTCACCGGCCGCCATCGCCCTCAGCAGCATGCACAAGGATGTGCTCAGCGCCTTGGACCTCACCTCCGGCGTAACGCACACCGAGTTCATTCGTGCCCACGCCGACCAACAGTTCTATTTCCTCGAGACCGCTGCGCGCGTCGGCGGCGCGTACATCGCGGACGCCGTCGAGTTTGCGACCGGCCTCAATCCCTGGATCGAATGGGCGCGCCTCGAAGCAGCCGCGCTCTTCGGTCGCAGCTACGCGCTGCCTGAAATTCGCCAGGAGTACGCCGGCAGCGTAATCTGCCTCGCCCGCCAGCAGCAGCCCGACACCTCGACGTACACCGATCCCGAGGTCGTCCTCCGCCTGCACAAGCACCATCACGCTGGGGTCATCGTACGATCGCCCTCGCCGTCTCGAGTGGAGACCCTGACCACGCAATACGCGGATCGTTTTCTGCAGGATTTCTGCGCCGTTCTGCCCGTGCCCGACAAGGCCACCGCCTGATCGTGTCCGGGGGGCAAGGCAACCGCACAAGAACCTCCCGACTGCCCGTTGACAGGGCTGCCTGAGACGACCTGAAGGCAGGAGGGGAAGTGGTGAGCGCGCTGGGGCTCGAACCCAGGACCAACGCCTTAAAAGGGCGATGCTCTACCAACTGAGCTACACGCTCTCAACCTCTTCCAACTTAGCACAAAAGAAGCACTTTCCGGCATGCCCCGAGCCCTGTGCAGCCGCTCCTCATGCGACCCACCAGGGCCAAGCAAGCCCGCGCCGATCCATCTCTCAAGGGTTACGTTCGTTTGCCGCAGAGATGCATAAGGTACTGCATCCTCCAGGCACACCAAATTCAATTCGAACCACCATGGAGGGCTCGACGGTGCACCGCATTTGCAGCATTCGGAGCCTCTTCCATCGACGGAAACCTGTGTGCGGCTGACACTTAAGTATCATCGCTCCTTCATTGACTTGCTCTAATCCTCACAGTAGCCTCAGCCTATCGCATAGACAACCGTGCTCACACAGAGCGGTGCGATCAGATCAGAAATCGCAAGTCTTCCTTCAGAGCGCGTTACTAGTAACCACAGGACCGGCAATTATGGACAAGCGCAATACAGAGCGAAACGACGAGCTGCCCACAGTAGAGACTCCAGAAGACGTAGCCGTCCTCTACTCCTGGGCAAACCTCCATGGGGCGAAATACCGGGACTTCTCGGCATCTCGCCGTGAGTATCGCGCGCAGCTCCGCCACCGGGCTGCCGAGCAGGCGCGCGAGCAGGAGCTCAGAGCGCAAGCCAGCGCCGAGACCGCAGCATCATCCGCTGAACACACCGCCCGGCAGGCGGAGGAAACCGCTATGTCCGACAAGGCTGGAGAAACCGAGTACATCCATCAGCAGGCCCTCCGCGAGGCGGAAAAAGCAGCGCGCGTCGCCTCCGCGGAACGCATCGAGGCAGCCCGCAGGGCCGAGGCCGCCGCCGTCGCCGAAGCTGCCGCACGACATGAAGAGCGCGAAATTGCAGAGGCGAACGCCTCCGCCCGCCGGCAAGCCGCGCAGTACGCAGACTCGGAGGTCCGCCGGAGACAGGCCGCCGAGGCCAACGACTTCGACTCCGAGGACTTCGAAGAGGTGCCGGGCGAGATATCCGATCCATATACTCCGCAGTCCCACGCCCAGCCCCGGCCCCCGGCCGCCCCACAGTACGCCGCCGCGCCCACCGACAGATCTCCCGTCCCGTATCGGCCCGCTTCCATCTCTCCCTCTCAGGAGCCCGCATACAACACCCCAATGCCCTCGCCGCCTGCAAATCTCATTGAGTACGCGCCCAACCCACAGCCTGCGGCCGACTCGGCTCCGCCGCCCGCTCGGAGGCCCCAGGGCTACCGTCCCGATGACGCATCCGGCGTACGTCAGATCTACCGCGGCCCCGAGTTTGAGGCATCGCGCGACAAGCCCCGCGCACAGCCCGCACGTCAGCTCATCCCCGTTCAGGAACCCTCTTCCGCCGCGCAGCCGCCTATCGCCAAGTCTCCCGTCGAAGATCTGAGGCATCGTGCCGATGCCTTTGCCGCTCCCGGTCAGCCCTCGTGGAAGTCGCCCCAGCCCCCCGCCCGACCCGGCGCCCCGCCGCAGGATCGTGCATCCGCCTGGTCCGATGGCGTAGCGTCAAACCTCCGTTCCGATCTGCCCCCGAACCCGGTTCGGCACGCCGCAGCCGGTGCATCCGTACCTTCCATGCCCCCGACATACTCTGCATCGCGCGGTCTTCCCGGTGATCCGCAGAGCCCCCGGTCGAGACCTGTATCGCCATTCTCGCAGCAGAATACGGAGCAGTCCCTTGCTGACCCGACTCCGCGCCGCCGCCGGCAGGACGCGCCTGGCTACAAAGAGGAGCACCCCTCCGACTCCAACCCGTCCCGTCGTCGTGATGATGTCCCCGCCCACCGATCTTCGCAGCAGCCCGGCTCGCCCGTCGCTCGTCGCTCGTCCGGGGCCGCCGATCCCATCCCGTCCGCCCCTCCCGCGTCGGATCAGTCGGGACCTGCCTGGCTCTACGCAACCGTTCCCCAGTCCCAGGCAAAGCCTGCACCGGCGCCTACACCCGCTCAGTCCTCCGTAGCCGACACCCTCCAGCACTCCAGGGAGCGCGTCGCCGCCCGCTGGTACGCTCTCAAAGGTGTCTTCGAGCAGCCTGGACAGGAGCGCCCCGAGCCTGCGCCTGTCCGCCAGAAGGAGACCCGGACACCGATACTTGCCGTCTTCTCCATGGCCGGAGGCGTCGGCAAAACCTCACTCGTCGCAACGCTCGGTCGTTCGCTCTCATCCCTCGGCGAAAAGGTGCTCCTCACCGACACCACCTCCCACGGACTGCTTCCGTTCTACTTCGGCGCAAGTGAGCTTCGGCAGGGAACTGTCCGCACCTTTTCTCCACCCAGCGGAAGCACCGATGCCCCTATCTACCTCGTCAGCTATGACGTTGAACAGAAGGCTGCGGACGAAGCCGCGCAGGATGCGCTCGTCGAGGAGATCACCGCAAGCAGCCGCGGCACCCACCGCGTCCTGCTCGATCTCAGCGTCAGCTCCGGTTGGATCCTTCGCCGCATGGCCCGGCTCAGCCCGACCATTCTCGTCCCGGTCGCGCCCGACATGAACTCCGTCATCAGCCTGCAGTCGGTCGAGAAGTTCTTCAACGGCATCGTCGATCCCGAAGGTCGCCCGCTCAAGCTCTTCTACCTGCTCAACCAGTTCGATGCCTCTCTCCCGCTGCACCTTGATATCCGCGAGGTCCTCCGTCGTCAGCTCGGAGATCGCCTCCTTCCCTTCGTCATCCGACGGGCTCCCGCCGTCGGTGAAGCCCTCGCCGAAGGCATGACCATCGTCGACTACTCCCCCGAGGCGCCCGTCGCCGAGGACTACCTCAACGCCGCAACCTGGCTCAGAACGGTCGCCGCACCCGCTACCGCTGGATTTCGCAACGTCCGCTGGAGCGAACGATGACCCGGTCTTCCGCTTGGAGTGAGTTCGAATCAGGAGAAGGTCTCGGTCTCCGCGCACTCCGTATCATCCTCATCGTCGGTGGCATCTTCTTTCTCGGCTTCACCGGCATCCTCGAGCTCACCTGGCCGCAGCAGATCATCCTCGGCCTCCTCACCACCTTCATCGCCATATGGATGGATCGCAGCTCCAGCTCCTATCTCGTTACGCTGACGCTGATGTTCGTCTCCATGTTCTCGACCTTTCGCTACGGCTACTGGCGTATCTCGACGACCGTCAAGTTCTTCCTCGACCCCGGCACCCAGTGGACGCCGCTCGATGCCTTCTTCATCTCTCTGCTTGTCCTCGCCGAGGCCTACGCCTTCATCATCCTCTTCCTCGGATACCTCCAGACCCTGTGGCCGCTCCGTCGCACCCCCGTTCCGCTTCCCGACGACCCCGACGCCTGGCCGTCCGTTGATCTGCTGATTCCCACCTACAACGAGCCGCTGTCCGTCGTCCGCTACACCGCGCTCGCCGCCATGAACATCGATTGGCCCGCCGACAAGCTCAACGTCTACATCCTCGATGACGGCAAGCGCCCCGAGTTCCGTGCCTTCGCTGAAGAGGCCGGCATCGGCTACATGACACGCGACGACAACAAGCACGCCAAGGCCGGCAACATCAACCGCGCCCTCGCTCGCCTCGACTCGCCCTACGTTTGCATCTTCGATTGCGACCACGTACCCACCCGTTCTTTCATGCAGGTCACACTCGGCTGGTTCCTCCGCGACTCCAAGCTGGGCATGCTTCAGACTCCGCATCACTTCTATTCTCCTGATCCCTTCGAGCGAAACCTCCACCAGTTCCGCACCATCCCCAACGAGGGCGAACTCTTCTACGGCATCGTTCAGGATGGCAACGACTTCTGGAACGCGACCTTCTTCTGCGGCTCCTGCGCCGTCCTTCGCCGCACCGCGCTCGACGAGATCGGCGGCATCGCCGTCGAGACCGTCACCGAAGACGCCCACACCTCGCTCCGCATGCAGATGAACGGCTGGAACACTGCCTACATCAACATCCCGCAGGCGGCAGGCCTTGCCACCGAACGCCTCTCCGGACACGTCAAGCAGCGCATTCGCTGGGCGCGCGGCATGATCCAGATCATGCGCACCGACAACCCACTCTTTGCCAAGGGCCTCAAACCCGCGCAGCGCCTCTGCTACTTCAACGCGATGTCGCATTTCCTGTATGCGCTTCCGCGACTCATCTTCCTTACCGCCCCGCTCATCTATCTCGTGCTCGGACACACCAACGTCCCCGGCTACTGGGCGGCCATCCTCGCCTACGCCTTTCCCCACCTCATCCTCTCGAACATGACGAACTCCCGCATCCAGGGGCAGCATCGTCACTCCTTCTGGAACGAGATCTACGAGACAGTCCTCGCGCCGTACATCTTCCTCCCCACCATGCTCGCGCTCGTCAATCCGAAGTTCGGCTCCTTCAACGTCACCGCCAAGGGCGGCGTCGTCAATAAGACCTTCTTCGACTCGCGCATCGCACAACCCTTCATGCTGATGCTCGGCCTCAACATCTTTGGCCTCCTTATGGCCATCCCCCGGTACTTCCAGATCCCCATCTGGCCGCTTGGCCTTCTCTACGACGCCAACCACCTCGGCACCATCGTCATGAACATGATCTGGGTATGCTTCAACATGGTCATTCTCGGGGTTTCGGTGGCCGTCGCCTGGGAAAGCCAGCAGCGCCGCCAGACCGTGCGCATCGAGATGGCGGTTCCCGCACAGATCATCACCCGCAGCGGTGTCATCGTTCACGGCACAACCGTAAACATGTCGCCCGGCGGCGTCATGGTCAACATGGAGCGCGAGTTCTACCTCCCGCCCGCTGAATCCGTAAAGCTCATCTTCCCTGTGCTGGATGGCAACGCCGAACTGCCTGCAACCATCGTCCAGGCAGACGGCAACACCCTCCGCGCGCAGTTCGACCCACTCACCCTACAGCAGGAAGAAGCCCTCACCATGGTCCTTTACTCCCGCGCGGATACCTGGCTAGGCTGGGGCGAAACCCGCGAGGTCGACAGGCCGCTCGTCAGCCTTCGCCGCATCTTCCAGCTTTCCATCATGGGCCTTAGCAAGACCCTTCGCAGCTTCTTCAAGCCCGCCCGCTCTGCTCCGCCAAAAGGCCGTCTCGCCACCAGCATCGTCCCTCTTCTGCTCCTCTTCCTCCTCTGCTCGACCAGCATGCGCGCACAGGCGCCATCGGGTCAGACTCAGATTCAGGCCGCCCAGGCGACCGGCTCCGCCTCCGGAACAACCACCCGCGACGGCGGAGTCCAGGCCCGCGAAGTCGCCCCTGGAAACTTCGACAACGTCTTCTCGCTCGCCGACGTCGGCGTGCAGGACACCATCGTCCTTCGCGGTGTCGACGCCTACCACTCCGTCTTCTTCTCCGTCCCGCAGACCCAGGTCGTCAAGTCCGCGACCATGCACATCCGGTATCACTTCTCGCCCGGCCTCATCCCCTCTCTCAGCCATCTCAAGGTCTCGCTCAACGGCACCCTCTTTGCCACTCTCCCCGTAACCCAGCAGCCCACGCCCGGCGCCGTGCAGTCCGCGCAGCAGGCAGACCAGAACTCCGCCAGCGGCGGCCAGAGCGTTACCATGACTCGCTCCGAGTCAAGCGCCATTCTCGAGGCCACCCTCAACATGCCGGCCGAGATGCTGATCCACCAGAACGAACTCAACTTCGAGTTCATCGGCCACTACACCACTCAGTGCGAAGACCCCTCAAGCTCTGCCCTTTGGAGCCACGTCGACACCACCTCCACCATCGAGCTCGCCGGCGCTCTCCTCCCGCTTCAGAACGACCTCAAGCTCCTCCCGCTTCCGTTCTACGACGCCTCCGTCAACCTCCATCCCGTCGTCCCCATCATCTTCCTCGCGCAGCCCTCCCCCAAGGCCATGCAGGCCGCCGGCATCATCGCCTCCTGGTTCGGCATTCTCACGGACTTCCGCCCCGTTCGCTTCCCGGTCTCCTTCGGCAGCATCCCCGCCGGAAACGCAATCGTCATCAGCGAGAACTCCGCCGAACTCCCCACCACCTTCAACATCAGCGGCAGCTCCGGCCCCACCATCGCCATGCGGCCGAACCCGTCCGACCCCTACTCCAAACTTCTCGTCATCACCGGCGACAACCCCGACGACCTCGTCACCGCCGCCATGGCCCTCACCCTTCAGCGTGACGTCCTACAAGGCGACCAGATGCGCATCGCCGGCCTCCGCGCACCCGCACCGAGGGACCCCGACGACGCCCCCCGCTGGCTCTCAACCGATAAGGTCACCCACCTCGGCGACATCGCCCAGACCGGCGATCTACAGGGCGACGGAGCCGTCCCCATCCGCGCTTACATGCGCCTCCCGCCAGATCTCTACTACGGCAATCAGCGCAACCTCAGCTTCCACATGAACTACCGCTACAACGGCATCCCGATCTCGAACGAGAGCTCGCTGCAGGTCTACACCAACGACGCCTACGTCAGCTCCACACCCATGCCGCACACGGATCGCGCGTCGGCACAGCTCGAAACCGTCGTCCCCGTTCCCGTCGTCAACATGCGGCCGTTCTCAAACTCGCTGATGATGCAGTTTATCTTCCTTCTGCCGAAGAAGGGCCGCTGCCAGGACACTGCCCCTTACAACCTCAAGGGCGCCATCCTCAAAGACTCCTACATCGACATCAAGGACATTCCGCACTGGGCCGTCCTTCCCAACCTAGAGATCTTCGCCAACGCAGGCTATCCGTTCACCCGCAAAGCCGATCTCTCCGATACCGCTGTTGTCCTTCCGGACACCCCGGGCGCCGACGAGATCGAGATGTACCTCACCATGATGGGCCACTTCGGCGCCCAGACCGGGTACCCCGTCCTCAACGTCACCGTCACCAACAACGACGGCATGAAGTCCGACGGCAACAAGGACTACCTCGTCATGGGCACGGTCGAAGACCAGCCGGCTCTCGGCCGTCTCAACCAGGCTCTTCCCGTCGTCGTCGATGGAAGCGGCCTCCACATCCAGGACACGCAGGGATTCTTTGCACAGGTCCAGCACGCCTGGTGGAAGGTTCGCAGCTCCGATCACGTGCAGTCAGGCCAGCTAGAAACCGCCGGCGGTCTCCCCGACGCTCTCCTCGAGGGAATCGAGTGGCCCTCAGGTTCAGGACACTCCGTCCTGGTCATGGCCGTTCGCGACCACGCCGCTATCCCCAACTTCCTCTCCGTCTTCCTCAAGAACTCGCAATCCTCCGACATCGCGCAGTCCGTAAGCGTTCTGCACGGCTCCCGCTTCGTCTCCTACCGCATCGGCAACGACGTCTACCACGTGGGCTCGCTCTCCCTTTGGGTCCACTTCAATATGTTGTTCTCTGAGTACCCCTGGCTCATCGTCCTGAGCTGCTTCTTCCTCTGCTTCCTCCTCGCAACCTTTATCCGCGCGATGCTGCGCCGCCACGCCCGTGCACGCCTCCAGGGCAACGACTAAGCCGGCATGAAGGCATATCACTCCATCTCGCGCCGCTTAGAGCTGCGCCAGGGAGCCCGCCCCACAACCCGCCTCTGTCTCAGCCTCGGCATTGCACTCTGCCTTGGCGTGCAGGCAGGTTGCCGGGCGGAGCAGCCCTGGCCACTCTGGCAGGCCTACGGCCAGCGTATGATCGCTGGCGACGGACGCGTTCTCGATCACACCGCCGGCGATCGCACCACCAGCGAAGCCCAGGGCTACGCCATGTTCTTCGCGATCGTCGCGAACGATCGGCCGCAGTTCGACAAGCTCCTGACCTGGACCGAACTGAACCTCGCCGGAGGAGACCTCACTGTTCGCCTGCCCGCCTGGAGCTGGGGCAAAAATGCTGACGGCAGCTGGAAGATCATCGATCCCAACCCGGCCTCCGACGCCGACCTCTGGATCGCCTACGATCTGCTCGAAGCCGGTCGGCTCTGGCGCGAGCCCCGCTACGAGCGCCTCGGCACGCTTGTTGCCGCACGGATCGCTCATCAGGAGGTCGCGCCCGTCCTTGGCGTGGGCACCACCCTGATCCCGGGAGCGATCGGCTTCCACCCCGACCCCGGCACCTGGATACTCAACCCCAGCTATCTCCCGCCGTTCATCCTCGTGCGGCTCTCCACCGCCTTCCCGGAAGGCCCCTGGAGCGCGATCCTCGGTTCGCTCCAACCCATCCTCTCCAAAGGCTCCCCGGGCGGCTTCGTCATGGACTGGGTTGCCGCGGGCTTCGCCGTCACCCCATCGCTCTCGCCGGCTCAGCTCGCCTCTGGCGACTTCAGCGCCCCTCCCCTCGGGAGCTACGACGCCATCCGCGTCTATCTCTGGCTCGGTCTGTCCGATAAGTCCACGCCCGGCCTCAAGAGCCTCTTCGACGCAACCTCGGGCATGGCCTCTTACCTCCGCAAGGACGTCACGCCGCCCCACAAGGTCGACGGGCAGGGAAGAGTCCTCTCCACAGACGCCCCCGTCGGCTTCTCCGCGGCGGTCATCCCTTATCTCCAGGCCCTCGGCTTGAAGCCGCAGGAGAAGATCCAGATGGATCGCCTGGGAGCTCTCAAGGATCGCGCCTCCGGCCTTTATGGCAAGGACGCCGCCTACTACGACCAGAACCTCATCATGTTTGCCACCGGCTGGACCGAGGGCCGATACCACTTCGATCGTGATGGCAAATTAGTCACCCATTGGCGGTAACTCGATGACTATCCAGGTACAACGTTCGCGCCATTTGAGCCTTGTTTGTCAACATAACGCGGTACAAACCCCAAGAAACGCGGTAAGCTTCGGAGGAGAAAGAGGGTTACCCCTTTTGATTACCCCCTCCTTCCAAACGAGCAACTTATGACAAGCAATCTGCCAATCCGGCCCCTAGCGTTAGCTCTCCTCGGCGGCGCGATCGCTTGCGCTTCGGTCGCCATCCCCGTCTATGCGCAGACCTCAGGGGGCGCAACCCAGGCTCTGCTCGAGAAGGCGCATACTCTCGAGGTGCGTGGCCGGATGGATATGGCCGCCCAGACCTGGCAGCAGGTCCTTCTCTCCGATCCGAACAACACGGAAGCTCTCGGCGGCCTGGCGCGCTCCGCCAAGGTCAGCGGCAACCTCGCGCTTGCCAATACCTATATAGAGCGCCTCCGGGCCATTAACCCCAAGGACCCCGGCCTCGCCCGCATCGACAGCATCGGAGCCCAGCAGAATCAGGCCGCCGCCCTCCAGCAGGCCGGCAAGTTTGCGGAGGCCGGCCAATACGCGCAGTCCATGGCGATCTATCGCAAGGTCTTCGGAAACACGCCACCTCCAGGCGATTGGGCGCTCGCCTACTACGAGACCGAATCCGCCACGGAGGAAGGTCGCCCGCACGCCGTCGCCGGTCTTCGATCTTTGACCGAAAAGTACCCCTCCGACTCCCGTTATCAGATCGCCCTCGGCCGCATCTTGACCTACAACCCCAAGACCCGCTCCGAAGGCCGCCGCTACCTCGACCGGCACCCCGCCGATCCTGAAGCGATGAAGGCGCTTCGCCAGTCCCTCGTCTGGGACTCGCAGAACCCCGCCTCCGCCCCGGAGATCCGCGCGTACCTCGCCAAGCATAATGATCCCCAGCTCGCCGAGGCTCTCCGGAATCAGCCAAAGCCCTCCGCCGCCACTCCCGCTCCCGCCACCACCGCCCGGGTGCATACCTCCACCTCCGCCACCGCTCCGGTCGCCGCTCCCGTAGAGGACTCTCCCGAGGTCATCGCTGACCGCGCCAAGGGCGCAGAGATGGAGGAGGCCTACAAAGCTCTCAACGCGAAGCACATCGAAGAGGCCGAGGCACGCTTCAAGGCCATCCTCGCAAACGACTCCGCCAGCCCCCGCGCTCTCGCCGGTCTTGGCTACATCCGCATGCAGCAGTCCAACTTCGGTGCTGCCATCAGCTTCCTCGATCAGGCCAAGCAGAACGGAGCCAAGGACGCCGGGCTCGACGCCGCGCTGACCTCCGCACGCTTCTACTCGACCATGAGCGAAGGCGCTACGGCCCTCAACGAGAACGATCTCACCACCGCCGAGCAGCAGTACCAGGCTGCCCTCGCGATGCGGCCCACCAGCCCCGAAGCCCTGGAAGGTCTCGGCGGTACCCTCCTCAAAGCTCAGCAGCCCGAGGCCGCCATCCAGGTCTTCGACCGCTTCGTCAAGATCAAGCCCTCCGCTCCGTCCGCCTGGCGAGGCTTGTTCATGGCCCACTACGGTGCAGGCAACGCCCCCCAGGCCCTCGTCACAGAACGCCGCATCCCCTCCTCAGTTCGTGCTCAGCTCATGCAGGACCCCGACTTCCTGCGCACGCTGGCCTCAGCCTACTCCTCCGTCGGCCGCGACGCCGATGCGCAACGCGTCCTTCGCAGCGCCCTCGACATGCCCTTTCCCCCCGACGCGGGTGGTCTCAAGGTGGAGACGCAGCTTCAGTACGCCAGCCTTCTTCAGCAGGCGAATCACCTGGATCAGGCCGCCGGCCTCTATCGCCAGGTGCTCGCCGCCGATCCCAACAACGTCTCCGCATGGCAGGGCATCGTCCGGGTTGAGCACGCTCTCAAGCAGGAGCCGCAGGCACTGCAGGCACTCACCAGCATGCCGCCGCCGATCTATGAGACAGCGATGCGCGACCCTGGCTTTCAACAGACCGTCGCCTCCGTCTACCAGAGCTCCAACCGTCTCGACGCCGCACAGGAGATACTCGAGCGGGCAGTAAACCAGCAGACGGCCGCCAATCAAAAGCCCTCCACAGCCCTCGAGCTTCAGCTCGCGGGCGTTTACCTTTCTCGCAACAACACGCAGCAGGCCTATCCCATCTATCGCCAGGTACTCTCGGAGAGCCCGGACCGCCCCGATGCCTGGAAGGGTCTGCTCACCGTCCTTCACGGCGCCAACCGTGATGGCGAAGCTCTCTCACAGGCGCAACAGATCCCACAGCAGGTTCGCCTGCAGCTTGAAAACGATCCCGAGTACCTCCAGACCATGGGCGCGGTCTACAACGCCCTTGGCCAGCCCCGCCAGGCCATGGTCTTCATCAGCCGCGTCCAGCAGCACTACTCCGCTCAGCACGCCGCTACCCCCGCCGATATCGACATCCAGGACGCGTGGCTTCTCTTCAACGGCACCAACGACGCCGGCCTCTACCGGCAGCTCATGCTGCTCGGTGGCCGCCAGGATCTCAACGACGAGCAGCGCCGCACCGTGCAGACGATCTGGACCAACTGGGCCGTTCGCCGCGCCAACCAGGCCGCCGCCGCCGGAAACGAGAAGCGCTCCCTCGCTATTCTCAACGCCGCTGCCAAGGCCTTTCCCGACAATCCCGGTGTACTGCGCGCCCTCGCCTCCGGGTACGCCAGGGCAGGTCTTCCCAAGCAGGCCGTTCTCATCTTCAAGTCGCAGGACATGACCGCCGCAACCTCCTCCGACTACAAGTCCGCGGTCGGTGCCGCCCTCAGCTCCGGTGACGTCAAGGATGCTGAGGCCTGGCTCCGTTACGGCCTCGACGCATACCCCAAAGACGCGCAGATGCTCACCCTCGGCGCCAAGTTCGAGCAGGCCCGTGGCAACAGCGGCCGCGCCGCCGACTACTTCCGCGCCTCGCTTGCCGCGCTTCCTCCGGGAGACCCCGGCTCCGAGCTCGCCACCGAACTCAGCCAGCCGATGCCCGCCGTTCGCCTGCCCTCCGCCACCCAGTCCCAGGATCTCGCCTCTCTCCTCTCGAGTGGTGGCGCGACCGATGACGGTCTCGCCGGCGGTGTACAGAACGCCGAAGCCGCCCGCCCGTATCTCCCCAGCTACGGAAACGCCAGCGGCACAGCACCTGTCCAGGTTGGAAACCAGCTCCCCGGTTCTGTCGGTCCGGCCAACTACAACGGCAGCGCCGCTGTCGTTCCGTCGTACATGGCAAACCCCTCATACCGCCTGAACCAGCCATCTCGCAACGGCCGATCCACCCTGAAGGATTACGTCCCGCAGGCAGCGTCCGGCCAGGCCCCTCTCGGCGAGCTCAGCACGCCCTCGCCCGAGGCTGCCTCGGTCTCCAACATCGCACCCCTGTTTCCGCCCGCGTCCACGGTGGGCTCGTCAACGTCACAGGCCTACGCCCCTCAACAGGCCGCAGCGTTCCCGACGCGCGACGCCTTCGGTCCATACGTGCCGTACGTGCCCTCGACCGCTAACGTAGGCTTCACCCCCACCCCCGTCCCCGTGCAGCTGGGGGACAACTCGCCGCAGGCCGGCCCCGCACAGCGAGAGGTCACAGACGTCCTCCCGACAGCCCGGTACATGCCAAACGCCCAGACCGCCGGGAACAATCGTCGTATGTCGGGCATAAGCCGCCCTCCCGCTGACGGCTACAGCACACCTCCTACACAGAACACCCAGTTCACCGCGCCACCCCGCCAGAGCGGCGACAGCAGCAGCCAGCAGTATCCTCAACCCGATGTCACCATCAGCTCCACGCCGCGCAGCGCCCGCCGTCACGCCAGCTACGGCACGTCCGCAGCCTCATCGACGGGTAGCACACCTTCCAACTCCGGCCCCTTGAGCTATCCGAGCGTGGCCCAGCCCTTGAGCTCTCAGTCCTATCCCGTAATCGGCCCCGCCGCCCCCGTCGGCACACCTCCCTCCGACGCTGACCTCGCCGCCAAGAACCTACCCCCGCTTCGCGGCTCCTACGATCCCTCCGGAACAGTTCCCACCGGCAACGGCTCCCAGCGTGAGCAGACCGAACGTGAACTGGCTTCGCTCGAAGCCTCCTACAGCAGCTGGATCGGAGGCACCGGCTCTGCCCGGTACCGCAGCGGAACGCCCGGCTTCGACCGTCTCATCGACATCGAAGCTCCCGTTGAGGCCTCCGCCGTCCTCGGCAAAAGCCTCCGCGTGACCGTCGTCCCACGTCCCGTCTTTCTCAACTCTGGAACCATCAACACAGGTGCTCTTCAGGGCGCGACCGGCCCCGTTCCAATCCTTGGAACACTTCCCGGCAACGCTCTGAACACCCCTTCCCAGCAGTTCTCGAGCGGCATCGGCGGTGAGCTCCAGCTCACGGGTGCTCACCTCAGCATCGCCGCCGGCTACACGCCCTACAACTTCCTCGTCTCCAACATCACCGCACGCGCACAGGTTCACCTTGGGAGTCACTTCACCATCTTTGCCGATCGCGACAGCGTCAAAGACACCCAACTCTCCTACGCTGGCCTGCGTGACCCAGGATCCGTAACCAACGTCTACTCCGGCAATATCTGGGGTGGCGTCATCTCCACCACCGGCGGAGCGCGCATCGACGTCGGCGGCGAAAAGTCCGGGCTCTATATCTCGGCCGACGGCGGAACCCTCACTGGCTTTCACGTCCTTGACAACAAGAAGTACGAAGGTCTGATGGGAGCGTACTTCCGTGTCGCCCGCTGGCCCGGCTATGGAAACCTCAACGTCGGCGGAAATCTATTCGCCATGCACTACGACTACAACGAGCGCGGCATGACCTACGGGCAGGGCGGCTACTTCAGCCCCAACGTGTACTTCCTCGCGTCGGTTCCTGTCACCTACACCGGCTACTACAAGTCCGACTTCCACTACACCGTCAACGCAGCTGTCGGCGTCCAAACCTTTCAGGAAGACTCCGCCGCATACTTTCCCCTTGACCGTCCGCTCCAGACCGGCTTCAACAACGCGTACTATGGTCTGAACAGCAACACGGGCCTCAACTACGCGGTCGATTCCGAAGGCTCGTACCGCATCGCGGACCACTGGTATGTCGGAGGATTCCTCACTGCCAACAACACCAACAACTACAAGACAGCCTCCGGCGGCTTCTTCATCCGCTACCTCTTCAAACAGCTCCAGCCCACGGAGGACTACCCGACCGGTCTCTTCCCGGTCAACGGCTTCCGTCCCCTTCGCGTCCCGTAACTCACACGATCCATCCACGGAATTGGAGTACAACTTATTCGCCACCCGATGGACATCCAGGGTGGCGAATTTTCTTGCTCCAGCCGCGCGCAAAAACGTATAACTCTGGCATTCAAGCGAGGTCAGCTAAGTTTTCTGACTTCTTTTCGAAGTATCTCTTTCGCGCCTAGGAGTAAGTCGTGCGCGCTTTCTGCAATGGTTCCTGGGCAGGCATCGGCCTCGCTTTCGTCTCCACCCTTCTTCTGCATGGCACTCCCGCTCTGGCCTCGAAGCCGGACAGCGTTCCCGACTGGGTTCGCTCCGCTACTGCTCAGACCATCCCCTCCTACCCTTCCGAAACGAATGCGGTCGTTCTACTCGACGACACCATTTACAGCGTTGCGCCGGACGGTCACGCCACCAGACATCGCCGCCATGTTGTCAAGATTCTGCGCCCCCAGGGCCGCGACTTCGGGGTCGTCTTCGTTCCCTTCGACAACGACTCCAAACTCAGCAATCTACACGTCTGGAGCATCGCTCCGAACGGACACGAGTTCGCCGTCAAAGACAGCGAGATCATCGAATACGGCTACCCGGGCGGGGGAAACTTCTACGAGGACATCAGAGCAAAGGTCGCCAAAGCACCGGGTCGCGATCCTGGCGGAGTCGTCGCCTACGAGTACGAGCAGCGCATCCACCCCTACGTGACCGAGACTACCTGGCACTTCCAGGAGAGTCTCCCACACCTCAATCAATCCTTCACTCTGGAGCTTCCTCCTGGCTATACGTTTCGCACCGCATGGGCGCACCATGCCGAGGTGAAGCCCGTCGATCTTGAACACCAGCGGTGGAAGTGGGATATGTCCGGTACGTCAGGCATCGACCTCGACCGGATCCCGATGACGCCCTCCGAACCGGCTCTGTCGGGTCGCATGACCATTCACTACGCCGGTCCAGGTCAACCCCCTGCCACCGAGGGCACATGGCAGAGCATCGGCCAGTGGTACGCCGGACTTTCGCAGGAACGTCTCGCCGCATCACCGGAGATCGCCGCCAAGGCCAGGCAACTTGCCGGTAACGAGACCGACTTCTATGCGAAGACCGAGCCTATCGCAGAGTTCGTGCAGAAGCAGATCCGGTACTTCGTCATCGAACGCGGCATCGGGGGTCAGCAGCCGCACTTCGCCGCCGACATCTTCCGCAACGGCTACGGTGACTGCAAGGATAAGGCCACCCTCCTCTCGGCCATGCTGTCGTCGGTCGGGATCCATTCCGCGCTCATGATGGTCGATCATCGCCGCGGCGTCGTCGACCCCGACGCTCCATCGACGGTCGGCGACCACATGATTGCCGCGATCGAAATCCCCGCGTCCTATAACTCGCCCAAGCTCAAAAGCGTGGTCACCTCCAGGTCCGGCCGCCGCTACCTCATCTTCGATCCCACGTGGGAGAAGACCGCCTTCGGCCAGCTGGAGCACAATCTCCAGGGCGGCTACGGCGTCCTGATGGAGGGTGCTGATAGTCAGATCATCCCTCTCCCCGTGCTCTCCCCGGAGCTCAACACCATCCGTCGCTCCGCCAGACTCCAGCTCCAATCAGACGGCTCTCTCAAGGGCATGGTCACCGAGAAGCGCTTCGGCGATCTGTCCGAGAGCCGCCGCGAGCTCTACACCTCCGGAAACGTAAAGGAGCAGACCGACTTTCTCGACCGTGACCTCGCTCAGGACTTCACGTCCTTCTCCGCCGTCGGGGTGAAGACCGAGAACGCTGATGCGCTCAACAAAGATCTCACCACGACCTACACCCTCTCTGCGGACCGCTTCGCGAAGTCCGTCGGCCCTTTGCTCATGCTTCGCCCAAGAGTTCTCGGGACAGAAGATCTCCACCCCGATCGCGAGTCCCGCTCCGTTCCCATCGACCTCGACGAGACAATGCAGGCCATCGACGACTTCGATATCGAACTCCCCCCCGGGTACGCCGTCGATGAAATGCCCGATCCCGTGAAGCTCGATGTCGGCTTCGCCTCGTACGAGAGTTCTACAAAGGTTCACGACAACGTTCTTCACTACAACCGTACCTACACTGTCCGTCAGGTCTCACTTCCCGCAGATCGCTATTCGGATGTCCAGAAGCTCGCCGGAGTCATCGCCGCCGACGAGCAAAGTAACGCCATCCTCAAGAAGCAGTAGTCCTACCGGCACCCGCTCCACGAGTACCCCCACACACCAAGGAACCTATGATCCGCACGCTGCATCACTCTCTGCTCCGCCTGTCTCTGCTTTCCACGCTACTCACCGCCTGCGCTTACGCCGACCAGTGGACCGCTCCCACACCCGAAGAGCTCTCGATGACCTCGCAGCCCCAGGTCCCGGGAGCCTCCGCCGTCTACCTCTTTCGCGAAGAGAAGACTGAAGACCGGTTGCACGCGTACACCGTGTACACCCGCATCAAGGTTCTCAATGAGGGCGGAAAGAAATACGGCGACATCGAGCTCAAATACGCCTCCGGAGGACCTGAGCTATTCAGTATCGGAGACATCGCCGGCCGAACCATTCACCCGGACGGAACGGTCATCCCCTTCACCGGCAAGCCATACGAAAAGCTCATCGAAAAAACTCACGATTACAAGTACAAGGCCAAGGTCTTCAGCATGCCCGACGTCCAGGTCGGCAGCATCATCGAGTATCGTTACACGCTCCGCTACGACGATCGCTACTTCGTCCCTCCGCAGTGGTATATCCAGTCCGATCTCTTCACCCGCAAGGCTCACTACATTTGGCGGCCCACAAACGAAGATCTGGTCATCAGCAACGAACGTGGCCAGGTCAGCAGGGGGATCTCCTGGACGCCCATCCTTCCGTCGGATGCGAAGGTGCTCGAAACACACCTTCCCTCCGTAGGTGCACAACCGGGCCAGCTCATCCTGGAGCTCGCGACGCATGACGTCCCTCCCGCTCCGCATGAAGACTACATGCCGCCCATCGCCAGCTTTACCTATCGTGTGCTCTTCTACTTCTCCCCCTACAGAAATTCGGACGAGTTTTGGAAGAACGAGGGGAAGTACTGGGCCAAAGCGCAGGACAAGTTCATCGGACCCGGACCGGCCGTAACCTCCGCCGTGAACGAGCTGACGCTCCCCGCCGACACACAGCAACAGAAGCTTCGCAAGATCTACGCCGCCGTCCAGCAGCTTGAGAACACACGCTTCACCCGTGATCATTCCACCGCCGAAGACAAGTCTCAGGGCCTCGGTGAGCTCAAGAGCACCGACGACATCTGGTTGCGGAAGCGAGGCAGCGACGATCAACTCGCCATGCTCTTCGTCGCCATGGCGCGCGCCGCCGGGATGAAGGCGTATCTCATGGCCGTCACTCCCCGCGACCACGCCATCTTCTTCCCCGCGTATCTCAGCTGGTCGCAGCTCGAAGACGACATCGCTATCGTCAACGTCGACGGCAAGGAAGCCTTCTTCGACCCAGGCTCCCGCTTCTGCCCCTTCGGCCAGCTGGAGTGGAAACACGATCTCGCCGTCGGTGTCCGCCAGACCGACGGAGCTTCCGCCATTGCCAATACCCCGGGTGAGGTCTACTCGGCCTCGCGCGTCCAGCGCGTCGCCAATCTCACCATGGATGAACATGGGGTAGCGACCGGCACCGTCAAGATGACCTACATGGGTGCCCCCGCTCTCACCTGGCGCCACACCTCGCTCAGCGGAGATGACGAGAGCCTCAAACGCGATCTCCGCTCCAGCTTGGAAGAGATCCTTCCACGTGGTTTGGAGATCAGCGTCGCAAAAATCGAGAGACTTGCCGACTACGAGCAACCCCTGTCCGTCACCTTCGACGTCAAGGGCACCCTGGGCTCCGCCACCGGCAAGCGTCTCGTCCTCCCGGCCGACATCTTCGAAGCCAACTCCAAAACCACGTTCCCTCACGAGAAGCGCGACGTCAGCATCTACTTCCACTACGGCCACATGGTTCAGGATGCCATCCGCATCAACTTCCCAAAGCAGTTCAGCATCGAAACGCTGCCGGTAGCCGGTGACCTCAAGTTCCAGGGCTTCGCTCAGTACACGCTCAAGACTGAAGCCGCTTCGACGAACTTCACCGTCCGCAGAAACTACGGCCTCGCAGAGGTCATCTACCGGCCCAGCGAATACCCGGAACTCCGTACCTTCTACTCCGGCATGGAGGCCAAGGATCAGCAGAGCGTCATCCTCCGGGTGCAGCCGCAGCAAACTGAAAAAGCCAGCGGCGCCGCACTTTAGACCGCAATAGCCCCGCAAACCCTTCACCGGAACGAGCCATTGCGAAACCCACCCCCGGGTGCCCTGCTGAAATCTGGAAGCAGCAGCGCACCTGGGAACTTCCTCCCTCCACTTACCCTCGAACGGTACAATCGATCCTGATGGTTTGCCCTTCAAGATCAGCGCCTCTCGACCGGGGCGGCCCGCCGGCATGAGCTCTTCTCGCGGACGCAACCTCCTCAAGACCCTCCCCGGCCTCCTCATCAGCGCCTTCTTCCTCTGGTACACCTTCAGAGGCATCTCCTTCGCGCAGATTCGCGATCTCCGCTTCGCATCGCCGATCTGGCTGCTCGGCGTTCTCCTCTTTACCTCCGCCAGCTACACTCTTCGCTGTGTCCGCTGGACGCGTATGCTTCAAAGCACTGGAGCCCCGTTCCAGGTCTGCGCCCGCGTTCTCATGACCTCGCTCGCGGCAAACAACATCCTTCCCCTGCGTATCGGCGACATCATGCGCGTCTTCACCTACGCAGGGGACATCGGCGCCAGCACCTCTGTCCTCCTTTCGACCGTCATTCTCGAAAAGCTCCTCGACATCTTCATCCTTGTGCTCCTGTTCGTGCGCTTCATGGGTCCCGGCGTCTCCCCTCACTCACGCGTCCTGGCCGAATCACTTCTCGCAATCTCGACCGTCGGCCTCGTCACACTTCTGCTGGGTGCCCGCACCTTGGAGCGTCCGCTCCGCTCCCTCTTCACGCGGCTCCCCCAAAAGCCAATCGTCCTCAAGGCCCAGAACTGGCTCCTGCTCGCCCTGGATTGCATCCGCCAGATCGGCATCTCCGGCTCCATCCTCCTGCTTCTCCAGTCCGCCGCCATCTGGTTCTGTGAGGGCATGATCTTCGTCTCTGCGGCTCATCTCGTCGGCCTGGCAGTCGATCGCATCGGCCCCTGGCAGGCAGTCTCCGTCGCCAATCTCTCCTACCTCATCCCCAGCTCGCCAGGCGCGATCGGCACCTTCGAGTGGGCCGTCAAGACCTCCCTCGCCAGCCACGGCGCGCCCGAGAGCCAGGCCGCCCTCTTCGGCCTTGCTCTCCACGCCTGGCTCCTCGTCTCGGTCACCGGCGTCGGCGGCGCCCTCTTCCTCTGGCACCGGTTCAACACCCCGCCTCATAAGCCTCTCCTCGACGACATCCATGAGCTTCCGTCAGAGCTTCCGTAGCGCGGCCGCACCGCTCCCATTGCAGATTCGCGCTAATGCCTGATCTCCCTCGGCCGCTCGCGTAAACTGGTCCAAACCCACACATCCTGTCCCATCCGCGGTGAACTCTAGGCATGTATCGCACCATCCAGCAGATCCTCCTCACCACCATCCAGGGCATCCTCTCGGACGTCTACAGCCTCCAGATCTCGCATATCCCATTCGAGCAGCCGCCCAACATCGCCCTCGGTGAGCTCGCCGCGCCAATCGCATTCGATCTCGCCAAACGCCTCCGCAAGGCTCCTCGCGTCATCGCACAGGAGCTCGCGCAACACCTCTCCGCCGCCATCGCAGAGGGCCGCCTCCCCGGCATCGCCTCGGTCGAAGTCGCCGGCGCTGGCTACCTCAACATCCGCTTCGATCGTGTCTCTGTACTTCGCGATATGGCGCTCGACCGCCACGCAGACGTCGGCGGCCCCGGCTTCCGCCTCATCGAGCACACCAGCATCAATCCCAACAAAGCCGCCCACATCGGACACCTGCGCAACTCCGTCCTCGGCGACACCTTTGCACGACTCCTGCGGCCGGATGACTACAAATCCGGCTACGAGATCGGCGTCCAGAACTACATCGACAACACCGGCGTCCAGGTCGCCGATATCGTCGTCGGACTCATCCACCTCGAAGACAAGAACCTCGATCAGGTCCGCGAGCTCCTCTCGGAACTCCTCGAGAGCAACCAGCGAATCGACTACTTCTGCTGGGATCTGTACGCCCGCGTCTCCCAGTGGTACACCGCAGACCCCCTCAATCTCGCCGCGCGCAAGCAGCTCCGCCTGGACACCCTCCACGCTCTCGAAGAGGGCGGCAACGACGTCGCAGTCATGGCAGACCTCCTAGCCACCGCCGTCCTTCGTCGCCATCTTCAAACCATGGAGCGTCTCGGCATCCAGTACGACTTCCTCCCCCGTGAGTCCGAGATCCTCTCCCTGCACTTCTGGGAGGCGGCGCGCACCCTGATGCTCGAGAAGGGGGTTCTCTATCTTGAAACCGCGGGCAAAAATCAAGGCTGTTACGTGATGCGCCGGGCCGGCGTCGAAGATCCCTCTCCGACCTCCGACGCAACCGACCCCGCTGCGCCGGACGAGGACGCCAAGGTTATCGTCCGCTCCAACGGCACCGTCACCTATGTCGGCAAGGACATCGCCTACCACCTCTGGAAGTTCGGCCTCCTCCCCGGCAAGGACTTCGGCTACCGGAAGTTCCACGAGTACCCGACCCACACCTGCTGGATCTCCATCACGCACGGCGAAGATCCGCATCCCTTCTTCGGTCATGCCGACGCCATCTACAACGTCATCGACTCCCGCCAGAACGACCCCCAGAACAACGTCATCGCCGCTCTCCGCGGCATGGGCTTCACCGCACAGGCTGACGCGTACACCCATCTCTCCTATGAGATGGTCGCGCTCACTCCGCGCTGCGCCACTGACCTCGGCTACACCGTAAGCGAAGAAGACCGCAAGCGCCCATACCTCGAGGTCAGCGGTCGCAAGGGCTTCGGCGTCAAAGCCGACGACCTCATCGATCAGCTCATTGCAGCCGCCCGCGCCGAGGTGGACAACCGCCACCCCGAACTCCCGGACGAGGAGCGCCTCTCCGTTGCCACCCAGATCGCTGTCGGTGCACTCCGCTTCTTCATGCTCCGCTTCACGCGCAACACCGTAATCGCCTTCGACTTTCGCGACGCTCTCAGCTTCGAAGGCGAGACCGGTCCCTACGTTCAGTACGCCGTCGTTCGTGCCGCCAACATCCTCCGCAAAGCCGGAACAACTCCTGTCGAGACCCTCACCGCGCTCAACGCCCTCGATCCTGCCGAGCTCACATCTCTCATCTCAGCCGAGGTGGCGACCAGTATCTGGGAGACCTGGCTCCTCGCATCTCGCCTCACCGGCATCATCGACCAGACCATCACCTCTGCCGAACCTGCCATTCTCGCCCGCTATGCGTTCCAGCTGGCGCAGCAGTTCAACAACTTCTACCATCGGCATCACGTTCTCAACGAAACCGACCCCACCCGGCGCACCCTCCTGCTTGCTACAGCCGCCATCGCGCAGCGCGAGCTCACGCGAGCCCTCGGTTACCTCGGAATCGAAGCACCTCCAGTCATGTAACCTCGGCGGGAGCACCGCCAGCCAACGCATACGCCCGGCGCGGTCGTCATACCTCCAGTGCCCACGATTTTCCAGGCACGAAGGAGTCTTTTCGAATGGGTCTATTCGGTAGCAAGCCAAAGTTGAAAGGCAAACGCATCGCAATCCTCGCCACAGAGGGCGTCGAGCAGGTCGAGCTGGTAAAGCCGCGGAAGGCGCTTGAAAAGGCTGGCGCGCAGACCGACCTCATCTCGCCCGGCTCCCACATCAAGGGTGGCAAGATCCGTGCCTGGGATATGACAAAGTGGGGAGACACCTTCAAGGTGAACGTCACGCTTGCCGATGCAAACGCCGGCCAGTACGACGCCCTGCTCCTCCCCGGAGGCGTCATGAATCCGGACTTCCTCCGCATGGACTCCGATGCCGTCAGCTTCGTCAGGAGCTTCGTTGAGGCAGGGAAGCCGCTGGCCTCCATCTGCCACGGCCCATGGATGCTCATCGAGGCCGAGGCAGTCGTAGGCCGGACCCTCACCTCCTGGCCTTCACTCAAGACAGACCTCACCAACGCCGGGGCAAACTGGGTGGATCAGGAGGTTGCGGAGGATCGCGGCCTCGTCACCAGTCGCAATCCGGGAGATCTCCCCGCCTTCAACAAGGCCATCGTCGATCTCTTCAGCACCTTTGGACAGCAGGCATCGCGCGCTGCCTGACCTCGGCACCACAACACTTTCCTATTACCAGCGAAGGGCCCCGGCTAGGGCCCTTCACTTTCCTTCATAGACAAAGATCCGCCGTTACGCCGAATAGCTACGCACCCACTCCAGAATCGACCTCACGCCGATCCCGGTCGGTCCCTTCGCAATCCAGGGCTTCTGCTCGTCGTCCCATGCCGTCCCCGCGATGTCCAGGTGGATCCACGGCGTCTCGCCCGCAAACTCCTTCAGAAACATCGCAGCCGTAATGGATCCGCCATACCGCGTAATGCCGGTGTTCTGGATGTCCGCAATCGAGCTCTTGATCTGGTCCGCGTAGTCGTCGGTGCAGGGAAGCCGCCAGTACCTCTCGCCCGACGCCTTCAGGCCATTCTCAAACCTCGCCGTGGTCTCGTCGTCGTTTGAAAACAGTCCCGCATTCAGCCGCCCCAGCGCCACACCGATCGCTCCCGTCAGCGTCGCTGCGTTGATCAGGTGCGTGCACCCCAGCGTCTTGGCATAGTGGAGCCCATCCGCGAGCACCAGCCGTCCCTCCGCGTCCGTGTTGACGATCTCGATCGTCTTGCCGGACATCGCAGTCACCACGTCGCCCGGCTTGAACGCCTTCCCATCCGGCATGTTCTCCGCTGAGCAGATCACACCGATCACCCGGACCCTGGGCTTCAACTCGGCGATCGCCCGCATGGCCCCGATCATCGCTCCCGCACCCGCCATGTCGTACTTCATCTTCTCCATACCGTCCGCCGGCTTGATGGAGATGCCCCCTGTGTCGAAGGTTATGCCCTTGCCCACCAGCCCAATTACAGCAGAGCCTTCTGCGCCCGCGGCGTCCTTGGACCCAGCCCTGACCTCGGGCTCATACCGCATCACGATCAGTGCAGGCGGCTCCTCCGATCCCTGTGCCACAGACCAGAACGCCCCCATCTTCAGCTCCTTGATCTTCGCCGTGGAGTAAACCTCGCACGTCAGACCGACCTCGGCGCACATCGCCGCCGCCCTCTCCCCCAGCACCGTCGGCGTCAGCACATTGCCCGGCTCATTCACCAGCGACCTTGTAAAGTTCTGAGCCGCCGCGACGATCCTTCCCTCGTCAAACCCGGCCCGGATCTCGTCCTGAACCGACCTCTCCGTATTGGCCCCAACCACCGTCAGCGACGTCAGTGACTTATCCTTGCGGTCACTCTTGTACGTGTCGTAGTCGGGGTCCGCCAGCTCCGCACCCTCCACCAATGCTCTCGCGGTCAGCTCGCACGGAAGCTCCTCCATCTGCTCGTCGCTCAGCGCCTTGTCTTCCGGGAACGCAATCGCAATCTCCCGCAGACCTCTCGGTTTTGCCGTTCGCACTGCCGTTCCGGCGCCCTTCCGCACCTGGTCCGGACTCAACTTCTTTGCCTTGCCCAGCCCCACAATCAGCAGGCGCTCCGCCTTCAGACCGGCCGGCCCGTGGAGGAGCAGCGTCTCACCCAGCCCGGCTTTATACTCGCCTCCGCCTAGAAACCGCGAGGCCGCACCCGCAATCGCATCCGAGGCCGTCAGAAGGGTGGGCATCGCCTCTGCATCCACACCCGTTGCAAGGTCAACCGCGAAAACTGCAAGCATCGGCGTCTGCAATCCCGCCAGGTCCTGAAAAAGAAGTCTTGTCTCCATAGACCTCTATCGTATCGCGGGATTTCGGTATCGCTCGTCCGCTCTCCGCCGCGCCTCCGGTCCCTCTACCTTCGCTGGCTTCGCGCCACCGCGGACTTCGCCTCTTTGTCCGCCTCCCGTCGCCGCTCCGTCTCCCGCTTATCCCAGTCCTGCTTGCCCTTTGCCAGCGCCAGCTCGCACTTCACCCGCCCGTTCCGGAAGTAGAGCCGCACCGGTATCAGCGTGAACCCCTTCTGCCGGGTCGCCGCCTCCAGCTTCCTGACCTCGGCCTTGTGCAGCAGCAGCTTTCTTGTGCGCAACGAGTCGTGATTCATCGCGTTTCCATGCGAAAAAGGACCGATATGCGCGTTCAGCAGGTAGCACTCGCCATCCTTCAGCAGCCCATACGCGTCCTTCAGGTTCGCCTTGCCCTCCCGGATCGACTTCACCTCGGTCCCGCGCAGCGCCACCCCCGCCTCAAACCGGTCCGTCAGGAAGTAGTTGAAGCTCGCAGATCGGTTGAAGGAAGCGTCCCGGGCGCCAGCCGCCACAGGGTCGCGGTCCTTCTCCTTCACCACCGGCTTCGGCGTGTTGGCGACGGTAGGATTGGAGAGCGATCGGGGCATTCGACCTCTAACTTTAACACGCTCGTCGCGATCCTCTTGATCGACAGCCCTCACCCTCGCCGTGCATGCCCGTCTAACCAGCATCGGTTTCCAGACCCGGCTAAATCCTCTCGCAAGCGAGGCCTGCAATCTGTACTTACAGACGTGGTTCGCCGCTGGCAGCCAAGGTCCGTCCCAGTGCACGAATGCTATACTCACGCGAGCGCAAAAGACCCGGGTTCGGCGAGGTTCTATCCCCGGAATAGCTGACATCAGGTGCACCGGCACCGACATACTCTTCAGGCTGAAAAGGACGTAGACGGAAGCAGAATGGCTCGTAGGCAATCATCCCCTCTCATCCGATCCACTCTCCTTCCCACCGCTCTGCCGGTTGTGCTTCTCTTCGCCTCCATCGCATGGGTCTCGGCACATGCGCAGTCCGCCAGCACCTGGGATAAGCGCGGCCAGACGGCGGAGATCCGGGAAGACTACGACACCGCCTACGAAGCCTTTCGGCAGGCCCACCTCAAGAAGCCGAATGATCTCCGCTACAAGACACGCTTTGAGCGCCTCAGGTTCCAGGCCGGCGCCGCTCACGTAGACCGCGGCCGCGTGCTCCGGCAAAACGGAGATCTCAACGGTGCTCTCAACGAGTTCATCCGCGCGCACCAGATCGACCCCGCCAATCAGGCCGCTGAACAGGAGATCCAGCAACTGCAAAACGCTGCGCCATCCTCCCCGGCTCCCGCGCCCTCTGCCCCTCAGCCGCCCGTCGGCGGCGGAGAATCTCAAAACGGTCAGGTCGCGCCGACCGACGCCTCGCTCTCCGCTCTCGGCTCAGTCGCAGGCCCCGTAACCCTGCAGCCTGTGTCCAACGATCCGATCACCTTGAACATGGTGCAGGACGTCAAGGTCATCTACCAGGCAATTGGCAAGGCCGCCGGTCTCAACGTCCTCTTTGATCCCGACTACACCTCCAAGCGCATCCCCGTCGACCTCACCTCCGTCTCGCTCTCTGACGCGCTGCGGATCGTAGGCACCATCGCCGGCACCTTCTACAAGCCGATCACTCCCAACACCATCTTCGTCGCCCAGAACACCCGGACCAAGCGCACCGATCTCGACGAACTCGCCGTCCAAACCTTCTACCTCAGCAATGCCGCGCAGCAGAACGATGCGAACGAGATCTTCACCGCGCTCCGCAACCTGCTCGACCCCTCCGCCAAGCTCGCCCTCATCCCCACACAGAACGCCTTCGTTCTGCGCGCGACACCGGACCAGCTTCTTCTCGCGCAGAAGCTGCTCAACGACCTCGACCGCGCCAAGCCCGAGGTCGTCGTCGACGTAGCCGTCCTCGAGGTCAACCGCGACAAGGTCCGCAACCTCGGCATCACGCTCCCGCAGTCCTTCGGGCTGACCCCGACCGCCAACACCACAAGCACCACCAGCGGCAGCAGCACCGGAACCGGCACAGGCACCGGGACCGGCACGGGCACAGGAACCAGCACCGGAACAGGAACAAACAGCACCAACCTGACGCTGAACCAGCTTGGCAACCTCAACGCCACGAACTTCGCCGTCTCGGTCACCGGTGGCACCGTCAACGCGCTGCTCACAGACGCCGACACGCGCATCCTTCAGAATCCACGTATCCGCGCCACCGACGGTCAGCGAGCCACGCTCAAGATCGGCTCCCGGATCCCCGTCGCCACCGGCAGCTATAACGCCGGCGTCGCGACCGGCGTCGGCTCCATCGGCGTCCAGACCCAGTTCACCTACCTCGATATCGGCGTCAACATCGATATGACGCCTACCGTGCACTACGACCGCGAAGTCTCGCTCAAAATGAAGATCGAGGTCTCTACGCACAACGGCGACCAGAACATCTCCGGCGTCGTCGAGCCCATCATCTCGCAGCGAACCATTGAACAGGTTATTCAGCTCAAAGAGGGCGAGCCCAGCATCCTCGCCGGCATCCTCTCCAAACAAGACACCCGCGGCGTGAACGGAACCCCCGGCCTCGGCGAGCTGCCCTTCCTGAAGTACCTCTTCTCTTCGCAGAACAAGGAAACCGCGCAGGACGAGATCATCTTCCTGCTCATCCCTCACATCGTCCGCGAGTCCGTTCTCACACGTCTCAACACCCGTGCCATCGATACCGGCACCGGCCAGTCCATCGAGCTCCGACAGGACCCCAACGCCGAGCTCAACTTCCCCGTCGTTCCCCGTCCACGTTCGACGAATGGCACGACCTCCGCCGCGGTAGCCGCCTCGTCCATGGTCGGTCAGCTGAGCCAGCAGGCCCAGATGCCCACCCCCGGTAACCCGACCCCCGGCTTCACACCCGGTGTTCCATCCCCGGCACAACCTGCCGCCCAGACCCCCGGCGCAAGCTCCCCCATCAACTTCTCCATGGTTCCGCCGACCGCCACGCAGGCCGTTGGCAGTACCTTCCAGGTAGCCGTCATGGCGACCGGTGCCCACGACGTCTACTCTGTCCCGCTGCAGTTCCAGTTCAACCCCGCCGTCCTCCAGCTCGTCAACGTAGACTCCGGCGATCTGCTCGGCCGCGATGGTCAAGCAGTTGCCATCGTGCACCGTGACGAAGGCAACGGTCTCGTCACCGTGTCCGCCTCCCGTCCGCCTGGTGCGCAGGGCATCGCAGGTCAGGGCGCCGTCTGCATCCTCACCTTCAAGGCCATCGCTGCAGGGGATTCCACCATCACCCTGCCCAGGGTCGGAGCCAAGAACAGCAGCCAGACCAGTATCCCCGCCGTCGGAACCCCGTCGGTAGTGCACGTGAAGTGAGCCCGTATGATCGCATCGAGCTCAATGCTCCTGTCCCGCGACGCACACCGTAAATCTCTGGTGCGGGGTCGCGGGCGGCTTCGTCGTTGCGCAGGTTCCGCGTCGATCGGTTCGACGGGTTCTGCATTGGGTACCGGCTCCGTGACCCCGTCCCCCGTCTGCAGCAAACGCGGATCGTCTCAAGCGGGCCTCACGCTCATCGAACTCATCATTACCGTTGCTATCGTCGCCATCCTCGCCGCGGCGGCCCTGCCCATTGTGCGGTTTCAGGTCCGCCGCGAAAAGGAGCGCGAACTCCGGCGCGATCTTTGGGAGATGCGCGACGCCATCGACCGCTACAAGGACGCCGCGGAACGCGGAGCCTTTCAGACCAAGGTCGACAGCATGAACTACCCTCCAGATCTCCAGACCCTCGTCGATGGAGTAGACGTCCAGACGAAAAAGGTCCGCTTCCTCCGCAAGATCCCCATCGATCCCATGACCAACTCCACAGAATGGGGACTTCGCTCCAACCAGGACGATCCGGACTCCGACTCCTTCGGTGGCCAGAATGTCTTCGACGTCCACACGAAAAGCAGCGCCACAGCTCTCGACGGCACAAAATACTCCACATGGTAAGCCAAACTCCGCATCTGACCGCCAACCCTGCCCCAGGTTCGGACTCGGGATCACAGCCTGTGTCCACCTCAAGCCCCTCCGGCTTCACTCTGTTGGAGCTGATGATCGTCATGGTCATCATCGGCCTTCTGGCCGCCATCGCCGTCCCTGCCTACGTTCAGAACGTCCGCCACGCACGCGAGGCTGTTCTTCGCGAAGATCTCCATACAATGCGTTCCGCAATCGACGCTTACACGGCCGATAAGCAGAAGGCCCCGCAGTCCCTCGATGATCTGGTCCAGTCCGGCTACCTCAAAACCATGCCTGTCGATCCATTCACCCATCGCGCCGACTCCTGGCAGCCCGTGCAGACAGACGCTCTCCAAAGCCTGGACCAGACCGAGTCCGGCATCGGCGACGTCCATTCCGGCGCCCAGATGCTGGGCTCAGACGGCACCTCCTACACCACCTGGTAGACGCACCTCCCGCGCACGGGCGTATCCCTCGCGCCTGACACGCGGGGGACGAAAGCTCACAAACAGGCGCATACTGAGTCAAAGACACGTGGAGTTGCGCCTCGTCACCAGAGGAGGAGCGGCTCGCAAGGAGATCTTCCCATGCGTCACCTCGCGCATCTCGGCCTAGCCGCCTCACTTACGCTCTCCTCCGGTCTCTTTGCGCAGCAGGCGCCGACGTCTACGCCGCCCGTTTCGAGCAATCCCGGCCCATCCTCGCCGTCCGCGATTCCACCGGTATCCAAGGACCCCGGCCCGAGCACACCTCCCACACCGGCCGAGGACAAGGCTGCCCGTGACGAGGTCGCCAGGAAGGCCAAAGCCGATTCGCTCCCATCCCCCGGTGAAAACCTCGATCCCAAGATCAAAAAGGGAAGCGAAGACGATGTTGACGCGATTGGCAACCGCAACATCGGGGGTCGTGGCATGGGCAACTTCTACTCCACCAACTGGGAGATCTCAAACGGCAAGCAGTACTCCATGGAGATCGAAAAGTCCGCCCACCTCGTCAGCGACCCCGTCGTTGTCGAGTACGTCAACCGCATCGGCCAGAACATCGTCAAGAACTCGGATTGCAAGGTGCCCTTCACCATCAAGGTCATCGACTCCGACGAGATCAACGCCATGGCCCTGCCCGGCGGCTTCTTCTACGTCAACTCCGGCCTCATTCTGGCTGCGGATGAGGAGGCCGAACTCGCCGGCGTTATGGCGCACGAGACCGCCCACGTCTGCGCCCACCACGCTGCCCGCGAGATGACCCGCATGAACTACATGCAGATGGGACAGATCCCGCTCATCATCTTCACCCAGGGCTCCTGGACCGGGTACGGCATCTATGAGGCCTCCCAGCTCGCCGTCCCCCTCACCTTCCTAAAGTTCTCCCGCATGTTCGAGTCCGAAGCCGACTGGCTCGGCCTCCAGTACATGTACAAGGCCGGCTACGATCCGCAGGCCTTCGTCCAGTTCTTCGAGAAGCTCGACGCCCTGGAGAAGCACAAGCCCGGAACCCTCTCCAAAGCCTTCAGCGATCACCCGCAGACCCCCGACCGCATTGAGCACTCCGAGGTGGAGATCGCCACGATTATGCCCGCGAAGCCCGACTACATCGTCACCACCTCCGAGTTCGACGACGTAAAATCCCGCCTCGCCCGCATCGAGAACAAGCGCAAGCTCAACGACAAAAAGGATGGCAACAAGCCCACCCTGCGTCGCGTAGGCGGTGGCAGCAACGATCCCAACAACCCCACCACCAACTCCGGCGACGACCGCCCCACCCTCGGCCGCCGCAACTGATCGGCAGTCCTTCCGCAGCCAACAGCAGTTCATCTGCCCCAAAGCACAAAGGCGAACGCAAACGGTTCGCCTCTGTGCTTTCGGGGTGTCTCGCATCACAACACTCGGCCAAGCAAGCCCGGGGCTGCTCGATGTGCTGGAAGTTCCATGCAGAGCGCCGCTGCACCGCCTGACCCACACTGCGTCGGAGCGCCCGCCAGTAGAGCGCCTATCTCTTCGGAGGCAGGTGAAAGCTCTCCCACCATGTCGGCAGCGGTTGGAGCGCGATGGAAGGATCCTGGCGCCAGCGCAAAACCTGCTGCCGCCAAGGTATGCCCTGGTAGTCAGGCTTCGCTCGAAGATCGAGCGCCGCGTAGTCCGCTAGCCCGGATAACAACGCCGCGCCAAGCAGACCGCGCGCAACAGCCCGGCCCGCTCCCGCAACTCCCGCCGTCGCCACTACCAGCAGGGCCAGCTCGATCAGAAAATTAGGGGCATACGCGTATCGCTCGCCCATCCCCGGTTGCAGCTGCTCGAGTCCGCCGTTCAGGGCCAGCACCGCCTCCACGACCGCCAGCCAAAGCGCAATTCCCAACAAAACAATTGCCGCGCGCTGCCGTCGAGCCACACCGATCAGCCCCCCATATCCCGCAACAAACGCCACCGACAGGGCCAGCAGCGTCCATAGGCTGAAGTGGAGGTGGTTGGAGAAGAATCCGTAGCTGGCCTTGGCCACCGATCGGTTCAGAAACAGCAGAACCAGCTCCTTGTTGAACAGGATCGGCCCTACTGTCAGCGGGCTCAGATGCACCTTGCGGTTCGCCATCGATGTGACGGCCGCGACACCCAGCTGAATAGATCCCATGCTCACGACCGCAATAGCCTGTATGACCTCATCCCTTCTCCGATGCAACACCGCTCGCACAACATAGAGGGGAGCCAGCAGTGTTGTTAACGGCCCGCAGAGCCCCGCAACCAGAAGCGCAAGCGTGCGCTGAGCCCGCAGTCTGTTCGCGTCCGAAACCAGGATCACCGCTGCCCAGATCCCAAAGAAAAACTCGCTGTTGATCAGGTTCACCCAGACCTCAAAGCTCGGCGAGCAGAACAGCAGTGCCAGCACGCCCACCGTCTTCGCCGTCCGTGTCGCGAGCACCTCCATCTCGTACACCAGCCATCCGGTCACCAGCAGGATCAACACGCCCGACCACGTAAACAGCAACGCTGCAAACTCCAGCGGAACCCAGTGCGTCGCTACATCCGCCAGGAGGTTATCCCAGAGCGAGAAATAGCCAAAGTGCGCCGCATGGAGAACCTTCAGAAAAGGCTGATTCCAGCTTGTGACCAGGAAAACGTTCGACTCCTCCGCCCATATCCTGCCGTGCAGCAGAATCGTCGGGCAGCGAAGAAATGCACCCGCGAACAGCAGCGACAACGCTACCCACCTGCCTTGATCCGTCGAGCCGCGCGGCTTTATCCCGTCCGCACCTCCAGGCGTCTCGCCCACTGACTCCCGCGGCAAAGCTGCGCTCCGTAACACTGGCATCCGTGACATACCCTCCGATCCCTCGTCCCCTCACCAACCAGGTTGCTCGCAACCCATCAATCCCAGTCTAGATGCGCCGTAGCCCGCCCTCCGTGGCCTCTCACGCTGGCTCGCCCAATCCGTGCCCATCGGCCGGATACCTCGCCAAACCCGATAAACTAGATCAATGCATACCCAGAACACCGGCTACACCGACGACCACGCCGCTTCAGGCCTGGACGCGACCTTTCCCCCAATCGACACCTGGCAGAATCAGTTCCAGTCCTACGAGATCCTCATCGACGATCCCGAGTTCACCAGCGTCTGCCCCAAGACCAGCCTCCCTGACTTCGGCATCATCACCATCCGCTACATGCCTCGCGAGCGCTGCCTCGAGCTGAAGTCCCTCAAGGAATACCTCTTCACCTACCGCAACCTCGGCATCTTCCAGGAAAACATCGCCAATCAGATCCTCAACGACATCGTCAAAGCCACCGACCCCGTCTGGGCTCTCGTCAAAGGTGACTTCCGCCCGCGCGGCGGCATCTCCACCGTCGTTGAAGCCTTCTATCCCCGCCCGGAAAACTCCCGCGGACCCCGCATCTAGCGCCCAAACGAGAGCGCAACGAAGCAAACCAGATGGGCGTCGCCGAACACCGGCAACCCCCATCTGGTGTTTGTCTGTTTAGCCTCTGTGCAGTCGATCGGACAGTGGCCGCGTCAGTCTCTCTCCTCGTCCTCTGACCGGCCGTCCCTGTCCGCCACGGGGGCTATTCTCATCACCACGCCCGTCTTGCCCAGCAGCGTCCCGGATGTGTTTGCAAGCAGGTAGAGCTCCCCGTCATGCCCTTGCGCAAAGCCGAGAACGGCCAATCCGAGCGACGGCCGGCCTTGCACATCGATCCCCTCAATATGGTGATCTGGCCCTTTCAGCAGAAACAAATGGCCCGCGACTGGTTGTCCGATCTCATCCGAGTAGTCCCCAAAGACATACTTGTCGCTCAGGCTCGAGATCGCGTCCCCGTGATAAACAAAGCCCCCGATGATAGCCACCCGGCTGTCCGGTGTGCTGTGAAACGGCGGCTGCTCTCCATCCGCATGGTCATACTCGGCAATCGGGTCGATCAAGCCGGCCGGGCTGCCCGGACTGTTCTTCCATACATATCCCTCGCCATCTCGGCCAGGCAGCGTCCCGTCGAACAGAAATGTGCCCTCCTTGATCGGCCAGCCGTAGTTCCCGCCCTTTCGCACGACGTCTACCTCTTCCACATCGTTCTGCCCTACATCTCCGACATACAGCTGCCCCGTCCTTGAATCCATCGACATCCGCCATGGATTTCGGAATCCGTAAGCGTAGATCTCATGCGGCCCCGCCAGCGGATCTTCTCTGTTCGCGAACGGATTGCTGCTCGGGATCCCATATCGACCATTCGCGGAGTTCCTGCCGAGCGGATTGATTCGAAGGATCTTTCCCAGTATGTTGCCCGCGGCCAGCGTCTGCGCATTGCCATTCGGCACGTGGCCCACTCCGAAGTCGTTCGCGTTCCCGCCATCCCCAAGCGACAGATACATCAGCCCGTCACGCCCAAATACAATCGCTCCGCCGTTGTGATTGATCTGCGGCTTATCGACCCGCAACAACTCCCGCGGCATCGGGTCCACCCGCATCTCGTCGTCGTCCTCCCTCTCCTGCACACGCCACTCCAGCAGAACATTCTGGCAGTTTGCGAGCGTTCCCTCGGGCATCGTGCTGAAGTCCGCCTTGCCCTTCACCGGCTCCGATGCGTAGGTATAGAACAGTCCGTTGTTCTTGAAGTCCGGGTGAAACGCGATCCCGAGCAGCCCTCGCTCGTCATACTTGATCGCACCCAGGCCAAGGCTGATGAGGCGCCCACTGATATCCAGAAAGAGCTTGGGCGCGCTCGGATGTCTACGACCCGAGACGTCCACCGCCCAGATCGTCCCAACCTGATCGGCGATGTACAGGTGGTCAGGATCACCCGGCGCAACCGCGCCTGCGGTCGGTGACACAAGGCCCGACATCACGTTCTCAAGCTTGACGGTGATGCCGCTGGATGGAATCGTCGCAGGGATTGGATCCACGAGCGGTGTATGCGACTGTGCAGCGGCAGAGTTCTCTTGCATGCCGAACGCCAGCGCGATCGTCACCGTCCACAGCCCCGCCTGCATCTGGCGAGATATTCGAATCAACGTTCTCATTGTGTTCTCCTTGTCCTCAGGGGTTCCGTTTCGGACCACCTCAGGCTGTGAGCCACAGTAGGCACACCTCTCGTCCCGGTTGTCAGAGGTTTGTCATCAGGTTGTCAGCACTTGTGTCATCTCGGCTCTGATCACCCACCTATACGCGCCGCGGGCCTCGCAGACTCCTCTGCGCCGACACATCCCACCTGATCTCTCTCTGTGCCCCGGCCGGTCCGCTATAGTGTTGTCCATCTATGCGCAACCGCACCTCACCCCTTCATCTCATGCTGGCAGCAGGTCTGCTCCTCCCAGCTCTCGCCGCCGCCCGGCAACCCGCAGGCAAGAGACTCGGCATCTTCCAGTCCTCCTCCGACATCGGAGACACCCGCCCCGGCGAAACCCTCTTCGACCCTGGCACCAACAGCTACCGCGTCACAGGCGGAGGTGCAGATCTCTGGGGCTCGGCCGATCAGTTCCGCTTCACATGGCTCAAACTCTCGGGTGACGCCACCCTCTCTGCAGACATCCACTTCGCTCCCGGTACCGGAGACCCCACCGCCAAGGCCATCCTCATCTTCCGCCAAAGCCTCGATCCAGGCTCACCCTACGCCGATGCCGCAATTCATGCCGACGGTCACATCACGCTCCAGTTCCGCGAGACAGCAGGCGGCAAAACTGGCGATACCACCTCAGCACAGCATGGCTCTACCCGTCTCCGTATCGCTCGCAAGGGCGACCAGTTCACCATCTACGCCGGCACCGACGCCCGGATGGAACCGGCCTCCGCCCCGCTCAGCCTCGCGCTCGGTGATCCGGTCTATGTCGGTATAGGCGTATGCGCCCACAACGCCGCCCACCTTGAAACCGCGACCTTCTCCAACGTCAAGCTCGATCGAGGTAGCCCACCAGATCAAATTCACCGCTAAACGCCCAGGCGATACCTCCGGAAACACACGTGCAACAGGCCCGGTCTGAATGTCTGACGTCAGAGAAGTGACGCGGAGGTAAGCTTCCGCTGCTATCCTCGAGCCGAGCATGCCTGCGCCGAGAGAAGCCGCAATCAAGCCCGCCAACGCCTCCCTCGCCGGAGCCACCACCGCCCTCGTCCTCCTGACCGCACTCAACTTCGTCAACTACATCGACCGGTACATCCTTCCCGGCGTGCAGGAGCAGGTCAAAGGCGAGTTCCGCATCACCGACGCCCAGATCGGCTCCCTTACCCTCTGGTTCATGATTGCCTACATGGCAGCCTCGCCCATCACCGGTTGGCTCGGCGACCGCTTCCCCCGTAAACCGATGATCGTCGTCGCCGCCCTGTTCTGGGGTTCGATCAATCTCCTTACCGCCTTCGTGCACGACTACGACTCCCTCAATCTTCGCCACGCCGCCCTCGGCATCGGCGAAGCCTCCTTCGGCATCTTCGCTCCGTCGATGCTCGCTGACTTCTACGAGCCCGCCCAGCGCAACCGTGTCCTCACCATCTTCAACATCGCCATACCCGTCGGCGCTGCTCTCGGCTACCTCATCGGCGGCTCCGTCGGCGAGCACTTCGGCTGGCGCGCTTCCTTTATCGTCTCCGCCATCCCCGCTATCCTCATCGCCATCCTCATCGCTCTCTTCATGAAGGAACCGGCCCGTGGCGGCAGCGGGGAAGGGAAGGCACAGGTCAGCAAGGACACCGTCTTGTCTCTGCTCCGCAACCCCGCCTACCTCTGCTCGATCGGTGGATACGCTGCCGTCACATTCTCCCTTGGCGGCATCTCCTGGTGGATGCCGTCATTTCTGCAGCGCATCGACAACCGCACGGAGACCTCCGCTGCCTTTCTCATGGGAGCCATCACCGTCGTCGCCGGCCTCGGCGGAACAGTCGTCGGCGGCACCATCGCACAGAAGTGGTCTCGAACAACGCCGCAGGCCCTCTATCTCGTTCCCGCGATCTCCGCGCTCCTCGCCACCCCGCCCGCCCTTGTCTGCTTCTTCGGCCCGCAGGTCTTCGGCACGCGGGCCCTCACCCTGCCCGGTCTCGCACTTGCGATCTTCTTCATCTTTCTTGGGACCGGTCCCGTCAACGCCGCCACCGTCAACGCAGTTCGCCCAGAGATCCGCGCCACCGCTCTCGCCGGTCAGCTCTTCATCATCCATGCCCTGGGTGACGCCATATCGCCGCGCATCATCGGCACCGTCTCCGATCACTCCAACTTGGCCGTTGGCCTGGGCTCGACTCTCGTCGCCCTCCTCATCGGCTCCGGCATCTTTTTCCTCGGCGCCCGCTTTGCCCCGGCTCTCTCCATGAACGCGAGCACGTCACCGCAGCCCATCTGACCATGCCTTCTGATCACCGCTTCACGTAGTAAGACGGACACAGACCTGCTCCTTCGACAAACGATCCCGATGCTTCCCATCCTGGCCTGGTCTGTCGCCATCGCCTGGCTCTGGAAGGCTCTCTCCGCTACCATCGGCATTCGCCGGGTTCCCGATCTCACCTCCCCCAGCTTCGATTCCTTACCCGCTGGTCTGCCGGCCGTCACCGTTATAGTTCCTGCCTGCAACGAGCAGGCAGCCATTCGTTCCTGCATCCAGTCTCTCCTCGATCAGGACTACTCAAACCTCCACATCCTTGCCGTCGACGATCGGTCGACTGACACGACTGGCGCTATCCTCGACGATCTCGCCTCCACCAACTCCCAGCGCCTCACAGTCCTTCACGTCACGGACCTTCCCCCCGGCTGGCTCGGCAAAACCCACGCCATGGCGCTCGCCGCACGTCACGCCGGGGCGACACACTCTCCCGCCTGGCTTCTGTTCACGGACGGCGACGTCCTCTTCCACCCGCAGGCCATTCGCCGCTCGGTTGTCGCAGCCCAGGCCCAACTCGCCGACCACTTCGTTACGATTCCCACTCCCATCGTCAGAACCGTCGGGGAGGCCATGCTCCTCGGCTTCTTTCAGGTGATGAGCTTCTGGGCAGTCCGGCTCTGGCGCGTGCCCGATCCTCGTGCCAAACGAGACTCGGTCGGCATCGGAGCCTTCTCCCTCGTCCGGTCCTCTGCCTATGCAGAGATAGGCGGCTTCGAAGCCCTGCGTTACGAGATCCTTGAAGACCTCGCCTTCGGTCAGCTCATAAAACGTGCCGGCCTCAGACAAGGAGTTGGAATCGCCCCCGGTCTCGTCAATGTCCACTGGGCGGCAGGTGCCTTCGGTGTCGTCGCGGTCCTCACCAAAAACCTCTTCGCGCTCTTCCGCTTCTACACCTCGCTTCTCCTCGCAGGCTGCGTCACGATCCTCATCTTCGGCCTTGGACCCGTCCTGGCGCTCGCCCTTCCTTCAACCCGCCTGCCCGGTCTTCTCATCCTTCTCGCCATCGCCGCCGTCTATCGCGTCGCTCACCGCGTCAGCGGAAACCCCCGGTCAAGCTTCTTTCTCTTCCCGTTCGCCGCTGTCCTTCTCGCGTATTCACTGCTTCGGTCCATGGTGATCACCCTCTGGCAGCACGGCGTCGTCTGGCGCGGCACCTTCTATCCCCTCCCGGAGCTCCGTCGCCACACAAATCGAAGGTGGTAAACCGCGCAGTCCCCATCACAGGACGTCGCCCGTAAGACCCTCGTGGGCCGTCCTCAATCTGCCGCTCTAGACCTCGACCAGCACCCGGCCGTATCTCTTCGCGACGTAGTCGTCCAGGATCACCTGAAACTCCTCGACAATCCTGTCACCCTTCAGCGTCGTGAACAGCTTTCCGTCCACGTACACCGGCGCCTTGGGCTCCTCAAACGTCCCCGGCAGCGAGATCCCGATGTTCGCGTGCTTCGACTCGCCCGGCCCGTTCACAATGCAACCCATCACGGCCAGCTTCAGCTCTTCAACGCCCGCGAACTGCTTCTTCCATTCGGGCATCTGCTCCACCAGATAGCTCTGTATCCGCTCCGCCAGCTCCTGGAAGTAAGTCGACGTCGTCCGTCCGCACCCGGGACAGCTCGTCACCTGCGGCATAAAGCTCCGGATCCCCAGGGACTGCAGTATCTGCTGCCCGCACCGAACCTCCTCCGACCGGTCTCCGCCCGGTGTCGGTGTCAAACTCACCCGGATCGTGTCGCCAATCCCAGAAAGCAGAAGTGGGCTCAGTCCCGCCGTGGATGCCACCACACCCTTCATCCCCATGCCCGCTTCGGTCAGCCCCAGGTGCAGCGTGTAGTCGCACCGCCGCGCCAGCTCCGTATAAACATCGATGAGGTCCCGCACACCCGAGACCTTCGCGCTCAGGATAATCTGGTCGCGCCGAAGTCCATACCGCTCCGCCGCCGCCGCGTTGTCCAGAGCCGATACCACCATCGCCTCCATCATCACGTCGCGCGCGTCCAGCGGCTCAGCAGAGCGCGAGTTCTCGTCCATCATCTTCGTCAGCAGAGCCTGGTCGAGCGATCCCCAGTTCACACCGATCCGCACCGGCTTCTGGTTGTCGACCGCGCACTCCACCATCGTCCGGAAGTTGTCATCGTCCTTGCGCCCGATCGACACATTCCCCGGATTGATCCGGTACTTCGCCAACGCCCGCGCGCACTCCGGATACTTCCGCAGCAGCAGGTGCCCGTTGTAGTGGAAGTCTCCGATGATCGGCGTCGTCCATCCCTTCGCCGCGATCCCGTCCACGATGTATGGCACCGCCTTGGCCGCCTCATCGTTATTCACCGTGATCCGCACCATCTCGGACCCGGCACGCGCCAGGGCCGCAACCTGCTGCACCGTGCTCTCGATATCCGCCGTATCGGTGTTGGTCATCGATTGCACCACAACAGGTGCGTCTGAACCGACTCGTACACCACCAACATCTACCGTTACCGTGCGTCTGCGTTCGATCCGAGGCATAAGTTTTCCTGTCTAAGTTTACCAGTTACACTTGGGAAGTTGGCCCGGTAGCTCAGTTGCATAGAGCAGCGCACTCCTAACGCGAAGGTCGCAGGTTGGACTCCTGCCCGGGCCACCAGCACCAACCAGGCGAACCTGCGATTCCATCCACCCTCTGCTCGAGCGCCATCAAGCAGACATTCGTTCGGGTGAAGCCGGTTGTTTTCATCAGATTCGCCGTCTGCCTTGGTTTTTGGAGCACGGGCGAAGCCGAATCCCTCCCTGTTCAGCCAAATCGCATCCCATAGTCACACACACGCTGATGGGGAACGACTGTGCTGACTGAACAATCTGCCGTGCGCGAGGAGGATGCTCCAGCACAGAATGCGGAAACACTGCGAGCCGAGCTGAAGCTGACCACTCGCCTCGGCGCTCCCCTGGCTCTAGGTGAGCTCGGCTGGATGTCTACCTACATCGTCGACGCAATCATGATCGGCCGCATGCCTCATGCGGCCTTATCCATCTCCGCCTCTTCTCTGGGTAACACGATCTACTACGCCATCGTATTCTGCGCGATCGGGATGCTCACCGGGCTCGAAACCCTCACAGCACAGGCCTACGGGCGGGACGACAGCCGAGAGTGCGTCCGCACCCTCGGGCAGTCGATGTGGTTCGTCATCCTCGGCACC
Source organism: uncultured Acidobacteriaceae bacterium (assembly GCA_963719405.1). Taxonomy (GTDB): domain Bacteria; phylum Acidobacteriota; class Terriglobia; order Terriglobales; family Acidobacteriaceae; genus Edaphobacter. The sequence goes on along the minus strand of OY970381.1, from coordinate 413,472 downwards.
CCGGCCGTAATGCTGGCCACCCTTGCCTGCATCCCGCTGCTTCTCCGCTTCGGAACCTCTGCGGAGATCGTCGGAGAGACCAGCCGCTACCTCCACGCGCTCATCTGGTCTACCGGACCCCTGCTTTTCTACATGGCCCTGCGCAGATATCTGCAGTCCATCAACCGCGTCATTCTGATTACCTTCTCTCTCCTCACCGCCAACCTCGTCAATCTGGGCGGAGATTGGGCTCTCCTGTACGGACATCTGGGCTTCCGGCCCATGGGCATAGCGGGCTCCGGATGGGCAACCTGCGTCGTGCGCTTCTACATGGTCGGCCTCCTGCTGGTCGGAATCGCCCTCACCTCGCGGAAGAGCGGTCAGATCTACCGCCTCTCCGACCTTCGCCCTGATCTCTCACGGCTCCGCCTCCTCGCACACATCGGCTGGCCCGCTGCTGTCGAAGAGCTCACAGACCTGGGCTTCTCCACCTACATGTCCGTCATCTGCGCCCGGCTGGGTACAACGATGCTCGCGGCACATCAGGTAGTTCTCGATCTCGACGCCTTCGTCTACATGGTGCCTCTCGGCCTCTCCTACGCAACCGTGGTTCGAGTCGGGCAGAGCGCCGGCCGCAGCAGCCTTCCTGCCGTACGCCGTTCCGCAAAGGCCAGCCTCGTTCTGGGCATAGGCTTCATCACTGTAGCCGCACTGCTGTTTGCGGGCCTGCCGCGTGTTTGGGCAGGCATCTATACGAACGACCCCGCTGTCATCGCCGCCGCTCTCCCGGTCTTTCTCATATGCGGATTCGCGCAGTTCGGCGATGCGGCCAATGTCATCTACTGCTCCGCGCTCGTCGCGCTCGGTGACACACGCACACCACTCATCGCCAACACCGCAATCTACTGGGTCATCGGAATGCCGCTCTCCTACTGGCTCGCCTTCCGAACAGACCTTGCCCTCAGCGGTCTCTGGATAGGTAGAGCGGTTGCCGCGCTCACGACCGCGCTCATCATGGCCATCGCCTGGCGTGCCCGGCTGCGTCGGGCCGAGGGTGGCAGACAGACCGATCAGCTGAGCATCCTTCAACCCATGCACGCCAAAATCTGACCACTCTCATCCCCGTTCACTCACGCAAGCTGTAACTCTCGGAGGCTGTACACATGCTCTTCACTCCTCGCAAGCTCCTCTTCCTTCTGTTCATCTTCGGCAGCGGCATCGCCGCCACGGCACAGTCGACACTTGGATCGATCACGGGCACAATCCGCGACTCCACCGACGCCGCTCTGCCGGACGCAAGAATCACGCTGCACCGGCAGGAGAGCAACTCCGATCGCACCGTCATCGCAACTCCGGACGGCAGCTACACAGCCCTCAACCTCGATCCCGGCACCTACAACATTCAAATCGCCCTCCCCGGCTTTGCGACACGGTCTAACAACGGCGTCCAGCTGGCCGCACGGCAGCAGCTCCGCGTCGACGTCGTACTCGCCCCGGCGGCCGTGACCCAGGATGTCCAGGTGGATGCCTCGGAGGTCGGAACGATCACCACGGATGACGCTTCGATCTCTGCCTCGCTGAGCCCTCGCGATGTGCTCGACCTCCCGGCAAACTATCGCGGAGCCGGATCCACATCTCCGCTCAACGTCATCCAGACACTTCCCGGCGTCCAGCCTGACTCGGGCTCCTATCCGCCGCAGCCCTCCGCCTCACCCAACCCGGGCATCAAGTTTTCCATTCAGGGCGGTCTGCCCTCCCAATCCGAGACCACCGTCGACGGCATCTCTGCCCAGAACCAGACCTCCAACAACATCCAGGCAGATGCCTTTCCATCGGCAGAGTCGATTGCAGCCATCCGCGTAGACGGCGTAAATAACAACGCGGAGTACGGTCAGCCCGGCGAAATCACAACCGTAACCAAGTCCGGCACAAACCACCTCCATGGCTCCGCATTCTGGTACTTCCAGAACCAGGGCTTCGATGCCATTCCCTTTGGCACAGACGCCGCCAACAAGCCCCACAAGGTCGCGAACGACTACGGCGCATCCGTCGGGGGTCCGGTCTATCTTCCGCATCTCTACAACGGCCACGACAAGACCTTCTTCTTCGCCACCTACGAAGGCCTGCGCTTCCCCCAGAGCCGCGTTGTCCAATATCTGGTTCCCACCGCTCGGATGAAGCAGGGTGACTTCTCCCAGGAGACCGCTACCCTGAGCAATCCATTCACCGGAGGCGTCTACCCCGGCGCAAAGCTGACCTCCATCAACCCCAGCTCCGCCGTCTTCCTCCCGTTGTTCCCGGATCCCAATGTCAAGGCCGACCAGTCAGTTCAGGCAGCCTTCGCAGATCCGGGCTACAACTACCTGAGCACTCGCCGCAACGATATCGACTCCAATCAGTACGACGCCCGCATCGACCAGAGCTTCGGACAACGCGCCACGATCTTCGCCCGCTACACCAGCAAGAAGATCAATCAGATTCAGCCCGGACAGCTCGCGCTTCCGAATGGCACCGCATCGGCGCAGTACCGCATCTTCGCCACGTCGTTCAACTACGTGTTTACGCCCAGTCTCGCCAACGAGTTCCGCTTCGGATTCACCCTCGAGGAAGACGGCAATTCCAACGCCTTCGACGGTGTAACCCTGACCAACAGCGCCAACTTCAACAGCATCAGCCGTATCTTCCCCTTCAACGGCGTCAGCTACTTCGGTTTTCAGCAGCTCAGCTCCGTCGGAAGCAGGCTTAACTCCAGCGAGCGCTCACGCATCTTCCAGTACGTCGATAACCTCACGTGGCAGCGCGGTGGACACACCATCCGTATCGGAGCCGATCTCCGGCACCTGATTGCGTTTACCCCCCTCAGCTTCGCTCCCTCCGACAACTTCGGAAACTTCGCCTTCGTCAGAACCGGCAGCTTCACCGGAGAAGAGTTCGCCGACTTCCTCATAGGCGCGCCCAATCTGTCGCAGACCGACAACGTTACCTCCGATAACAACGGGGCCGCCAACGCCTACGCCGTATACGCCCAGGACAACTGGAAGGTGACGCCCAACCTGAACCTCACCTTCGGCCTTCGCTACGAGCTGCATCCGGCCTTCACCACCACGACCGGAGCTCTCGGCAACTTCGACCCATCCGTCGCGAAGTCTGGACGCATCATCTACAACGCCGGTCAGGCCGCCAGGCTCGATCCTCAGGAGCTTGCCAACGTAAACGCATGCGCCACCCCCGGTGTTACAAACCCCTACGCCACCAACGGCGCGGTGAATGGCGCTCCTTGCACCCCCGTTCTCTCGAACTCGCAAGCCGGTCTTCCCGCAAGCCTGCGCACTCTTCCCAAGCTCCGCTTCGAGCCACGCTTCGGCTTCGCCTATCGCCCATTCGGAAACGATCGAACAGCCCTTCGCGGGGGCGCTGGTTACTACAACATCACCACAACCGGAGCTCTCTTCTACGCCCTCACCGGCACCGTCAGCGCAAACCTGCAAAGCTTCTACAACTCGGAGACGCCATCCGGTCCCGCGTTCATCTATCCCAACGTCTCTCCTGCGGGAAACAGCTTCTCGCCCAACTACGGCAGCGTCCAGTTCTACTCCGCCGTCGACATCAACTGGCACGACCCGTACTCTCTCCAGACCAATCTCTCCATCGACCAGGACCTTGGACGCGGCTTCGGTCTTCGCGCCTCCTATGTCGGCCTGAAGACATGGCATCTCGTCTGGCAGCCAGAGCTCAACATGCTGCCGTACTCCAGCACAACGGCCGCGACCGACCAGCCGCGATCCGCCTTTCCGTTCCCGAACTTCTCGAGCGTCCCCGACCGGTCCACCTCGGCCCAGGCCAGCTATCACTCCGGCCAGGTTGAGCTGTCACACCGCTTCACCCACGGGCTCTCGTTCAACAGCGCCTATACCTTCGCCAAAAACCTCTCCGACAATCAGGGTACCTACGGCGCCGCTGGTGCCACGCAAAGCTTCGTGGACGAGCAGGGCGGATACAACGGCACCTACACCTATGATCGCCACGTTGACTATGGGAACGTCACCGGAACACGACGCCACCGCGCTCTCACCAGCGGCGTCTACGAGCTTCCCGCAGGCCGGGGCAAGCGCTTCGGCGGCAACATGAATCGCCTCGCCGACGCCGCGATAGGCGGTTGGCAGCTCTCCGGCATCTTCCTCTACCAGACAGGTCCATTCCTCACGCCCTATATCCCAAGCGGAACCGCGGATCCTTCGGGGACCGGCTCCGGTACGCTCTTCTTCCGGCAACAGCGTCCGGATCGCGTCGGCAACGGCAACTCCTCGCAGCACTCGCGCTCCGGCTGGTTCAACAACAACGCGTTCGCCTGCCCGGGATCGGCCGGCTTCGATTCGCTGCAGAACGGAAGCTGCGTCGTTGGTGGTGTCGACGCCAACAAGCGCTCCGTAGCTCCTATCGGCAGGTTCGGCACATCCTCCGTAGGCGACGTCGTTGGGCCGGGCACGGTCAGTCTCTCGACCGGTCTCAGCAAATCGTTCGTCGTCACTGAAGGCGTGCGCCTCCGAGCTGAAGGCACATTCACCAACGTCCTCAACCACACCAACCTGGCCGATCCGAACCTGGACGTCACCAGCCCCGCCTTTGGCACAATCACACAGGCGAGAGGTTCAGACTTCGGCGGAAATCGCACCGGTCAGGTATCGATGAAGCTGGAGTTCTAAGCTCCACCCAACGATCCGGTGCTATCGACCCCGGCCTGTGCTCTGCGCGGGCCGGGGTTCGTTTGCTGCCGCGAGCAGAAACACCAGCGGCGCATTCCAATTGATTGCCACCTCGTTCATTGAGTAAGCCCGCTCATCGTCAATCCACATGCGCATCGGCGGAGCCGTCGGCAGCGTCCGTGCCACAGGATCACCCGGATGCGCATTCGGCCCTCCCGAGAGCAATCCCGGCCAAGGCTCCGCAATGCGATCCGCTGCACTTGGTCGATGATGCGGATGCAAAAATGGGCGCGTGCCGAGATGCGTCACCCAGGAGACACCATGGCAGTTCCGGCCAAGCAGGTAATCCAGGTTGTTCATCGCGACCTCAAACATCGGCTCTTCGGGCTGAAAGCGATCGGCAATCAGCAGCAGCAGCGATTGATTCGCCGCTACCGAATTTGATCCCCACTGGAACTCGCCGATCCCCAAAGTATTGCCGTACCCATTCGCCGTACTCTGCTCCATCAACAGCTTCGCCGAGTCCCTCGTCGCCGCACGGATCCGGTCCTTCACGTCCGCCGATCCCGCACGTTCAGCCATCACGTAGGTCCAGTGCGCCATCGGCGAGACGCTGTTCCACCCCGGTGCTCCAATCTTCAGATCACTGAGAGATGGCGCGACTGCACTCAGAAAATGTCGCTCATACTTCGCCTCGCCTGTCGTCCTCCACATCTCCGCAGAGGCCCACAAAAGCTCGTCGCTTACCGTCCTGTCGCCGTACTCGCCCGTAGTCACACCTGACGGATTCCGAAACGTCACATCGGGATGAGCCATCGCCCAGGTCCACGCCCGGCTCGCTGCTTCCTTGCACTCCTGCGAGAACGCCGGGTCAAAGGGCGCATAGCACCGTGCAGCAATCGCCCCCACGGCCGCCAGATCCGCCGTCGCAGCTGTGCTCTTGTAAGGAGCTGACCCGGTCCCGATCACGTAGCTCGGGAGGTGGTCCTTCTCCGGCATGATGAAGGCACAGAATCTTTCACTCGTCTGCTTCTGCCAGACACCGCCGTCCGCATCCTGCAGCGACATCATCCAACGGAGATTCCATCGCACCTCCGCAAGCAGATCCGGAAGCTGCCCGCCAGACTCCGGGATCTTCAGATAGAGAGATCGCAGGCTTCCGGGAAACATCTCCCATGCCCAAAGCAGCGTCCCCGTTGTGATCCCGGAGTTGACCACGTACCGACCGTAGTCGCCCGCGTCGTGCCACCCACCCCGGTTGCGCACCTTGCCGCTTCGGCCCGCCGAAGCATGGAATTCGGCTTGCTTGTGGCACCGCCCGTGTTTGTACCCGTTCCCGAGATTGACCTTGCAACCGCATCGCTGTCCGAAGAACGCGCGCATCGTCAACCGCAGCGCCTCTCCATACGCGTCCTCTCGAATCACAAACGGGTCGCTTGCCCTGTCGCCCGCCTCCAGAACGTACTCGCCCGGTGTACTCGCGGCTGTGAACACAGCAGGACTTATCTGATCTCCAGAGGCAGCGTCCCGTGCGGCCCTTTCCATCACACCCTTGAACACCACCGATCGTGTTCTGACCGAGCGAACCCTGAATGCAAGGTCGGCAACGTTGGCGTCGCGGACACTCGCGACCTTTGCCCGCCCCGGAGTGTAACCAACCTGGTTCAGGAAGATCCCCGTCGTCCCTGGAGCGGCCGCGGTCCTCGGGGTCGTCGACACCATGCTGCCCAGAACTGATGCCGAGGACACACTCGCTGCGCTGGCTGCGGCGAGGCACTTCAGCAGACTTCTGCGTTCCATTCATCCACCCTCGGCTCGCCTCGACGCACCGGGGCAGCCTTGTAACCTCGCTTCTTTTGTCGAAGGCGAGCGCCGCACCTATACGTGGCTAGCGGCGGCCCAGATCAGACGTTGGCGCGTTCGAAGTTCTTGAAGAACAGGGCCTGCTTCGCAATCGGTTCCGTTCGCTCCGTCAGCTCCGCCATCTGCCTTCCAGTCAGCGGGTTGAACTCGCGTGCCAAGCCGATATTTTCCTCCAGCTGCGGAATCGAGTCGCAGCCGATAATCACCGTACTCACAGGTTGAGAGAGCGTCCAGTACATCGCCTCACGCATCTTCAGCGTGCCAGGCTTTGTCGAGATCACCGCCTGGCCCTCCCACGAGTGTTGCTGCTTCTCAACCGGTGGCGGCGTCCACGAGGCCAGAATCCGCCCTCTCGCCGGAACTTTCATCCCGATAATGCCCATCTGCCTCTCGATCGCTAGCGGGAGCAGCTCCGACGTAAAGGCATGCTCGTGCGAGTCGGCTGCGTTCAGAGCCATCAAGATCGTGTCGAAAGGGAAGCGATGGATGCACTCAATCAGAGCCTCCGGCCGGTGATGCCCCGTGATCCCAAGATTCTTCACGATCCCCTGTCGCTTGCATTCGATCAGAGCCTCCATCGCCCCACCCTTCGCAAAGCACTGGTTCACATCCTCAATGGTTCCAATGTCGTGCAACTGCCAAAGGTCAACGTGATCCGTCTGCAGCAGCTGCAGCGAGCGTTCGATCATCCGCATGGATCCGTCACGCGTGCGCTCCTTCGTCTTCGTCGCCAGAAACGTATCCGCGCGCCGCCGCTTCATAACCTTCCCGAAGTACTGCTCGCTCCAGCGATCTGGTCCCCCATAAATGGATGACGTGTCGCAGTAGTTCACGCCAAGATCCAGCGCCCGCTCAATCAGCGGGATGGCGATCGCTTCGTTGTTCGGGTGCTCCAGCGCAGCCTGCCCTCCCAGCGAGAAGATCCCGACCCTGTGCCCCGTCTTTCCCAGGTTCCGCGTCGGCATGCCCTTGTGAGGTGCCGCTGCCGCAGCGCCCGAAGCTCCGGTCTGCGCCGTCGCCGCCACACTCTGGGTGAGCAGCCCTGCTGCTATGGCTCCGGTGGACTTCAAGAAAGTACGGCGGCCCGGCGCCCTCTGTTCCGATTCGTTGCTCATCCCTGAACTCCTCCGTCCGGCTATCCCAGCGAATCTTACGCCCATCGAGCCATCGAAGTAAAAGCGTTTATCCTCGCCTCCGCACCGAACCAGCTCGCTTCGGACCAGGCCTCAGCAATCAGGTCTGCTGCCCGCCCTACCTGTCCTCCTCCACTATCGCAAGATCCCACGGCGCGAGACTTAGCTTGCCTCCCGTCGCGGCCGCATGCCCCGTCAGCAGGTCGCGCCCGGCGCCGTACGCATAGGTAGCAGTCGCAGGTTCACTCGAGTAGTTCAGGTAGTAGTGGATCCGCTTTCCGTTACGATTCACACCGTGCTTCACCCGCACGGAGGCAGGGAGGGTCTGATCGGAGCTCTCCAGTCCCGCATCGTGAAGAACATCGAGCACCAGTGCCCTCTGCAGCCCGTCAGAGAGCATCGTGCCCTCATAGGTAAGGCTGCCCGACCCGAACTGATTCCGCGTGATCGCAGCCCATCGTCCGAAGAACGGATGATCATAGAAAGCCAGCGGTTTAGCCGTCGTCAGCTGCAAAAACTCCGCCCACGTGCTCACCTTGTTCTTCTCGGCCGACACATGCATCGGATCACCTCGGAGAGCGAGTGGGTGCTCCAGGTTCGAGAACTCCTGGTATGTGAACCCCGCCGCCTCCCGCAGCGGTCCGGGGGCGCGCTCCCACCGCACTGCCGAGTTCTCATTCGTAAACCCGCTCTTGAACGTCATCAGGACGTGTCCGCCACCGTGCACATAGTCGGAGATCTTCTTGAGCAGGGCATCGTTCGCTACATAGAGCGCGGGCACGATCAGCAGCTTGTATTGCCCGAAATCCGCGTCGTCCGGAAACACAAAGTCCGCTCCAACATTCGCCTCATACAGGGACCGATGTATCTGCGCGAGTATTCCGTTGTAGCTTCCCGATGCCTTTCCCGGAACCCACCCCGGCCCATCCGGTCGCTCGATGGGCATAAAGCTCAACGCATTCGCTGAGTCGACGCTGTACAGAATCGCAACCTGATTCTTGATCTTCAGATTGACGATCTCCGGCCCGACCTTCTGCAGTTCGTGCGCAATCCGCGATACCTCTGCATACGCACGGTTCGGCTCCAGGTCATGGCTCAGAACGCCCTTCCAGTACGTCTCCTGTCCCGCATGGATCGAATGCCAATGCCAGTACTCCACCATGTTGGCGCCGGACGAAAGGTCGGTATAAACATCCATACGAAGCTGGCCGTCATAAGGAGGGAACTGCCCGGCCGAGTCCCAACCCAGCGTCTGCGCGTTCGTCTCCGTCACTAGGAAGTTCTGGTGCTTCAGCGACCGCGAAAAGTCACCCTGCATCGCCTGCCAGGCTCCATCCAGATGATCCTGCGTGCCGTGGTACGGATTGTTCGCGACCACGTCCAGCGACTTGGCAACCTCGACCTCGTTCACATCCAGCTTCATCATCGATCCGTAGTCCTGCGTCACGAACTGGTCAGGCCGGCGCGACCTGCGCACCAGTGCAGCCTGGAACGCCAGGTAGTTCGCCACGCGCATCTGCTGCCACCGCGACCACTCCAGCTTGTAACTCGTGCTGGTCGCGTTATCGCGCGTCGGCATATCCGACCAGTCGTTCACGTCCTCGCCCCAGTAGTTCAGAAACCACGCCTTGTTGAGCGCGTCGGTCGTTCCGAACTTCTGCTTCAGGTGCCCGACGAAACCTTCAAACACGTCTGGATTCGAAGCTCCGTTCGATCCCGTCTCGTTATCGATCTGCCATCCGATCACCGCGGGATTGTCCCGGTAATGCGCAACCATGTTCGTGATTACGCGCTCCGCATAGAAGCGGAACTTCGGGTTGTCCGTGTCCATGTTCTGCCGCATCCCATAAGCGACCGAAGCTCCGCCCAGAGGACGCGCATAGAACTCTGGATGCGCCTTCGCCATCCACGTCGGCATCGAGTAGGTCGGCGTGCCCATGATCACCTTTATGCCCGCCTTACCCATCGCATCCACAACCCGGTCCATCCACGCATATTCAAACCTGCCGTCCGCTGGCTCCCACAGACTCCACGTCGATTCGCCCATGCGCACGACGGATATCCCTGCCTCGTGCATCAGAGCCACGTCCTTCTCGAGCCGCCCCGGCTGCAGGTCCGCCGGCATGTACTCGTTGTAGTACGCAGCCCCATACAGCACATTGGGCAGAATCGCTCCGGGCGGTGGCGCGGCACTCTGCGCAGCTGCACTCAGAGGGATCAGGCTCCAGCCAAGGAGCACGGGCAAAAGCGAATAGCGAATCGGCAACCGATGCATGTTGTTCCTTTAGGTGAATCGAAGTAAGTAAGTCTAGAAGGTGCCCACACGGATCCGGACGACCGTGCCGTTGTGTCGGAAGTTGAGACCTCTGTCCGTCTGATCTCCGTTCCACAGACGCGTCATGTGCCACGTGCCACTCTCATACGTCCCCTCTTCAGCGCGCAGAGTCTGCATCCGCAGGCCGGGAAGCCGGCCCGGCACATGGAACGCAACGCTCGCGTCCACGCCCGTAACCAGAAATTCGTCCGGCCCAAGCTGCGCCACCAGTGCGCGGCCGTGGTGGTCCGTCGTTCCCGGAGCTCGTCGTCCATCCGGCTGCGGGAAGCCAAACCGCACCGACGCCTGCCACGGTCCGAAGTCGAGCTCCTGCGTCGCCTCGCCCGGCTCCTCCACAGCCGTCTTTAGCTTCCCGTCGTAGCTCAGCTTCGCGAGCACGCGGTCCATCGGCGCGATCAGGGCGTAGTTCTCCGAGTGCAGCTTTGGTCCATCCTCGCCGGAGTACGTCCAGTTCGTGCGGTCGACACCGAACGGTGAAAACCCGATCGCGCCTTGACCCAGAGCATAGAAGAAGTACCGCGCGTAGCTGTCACCGTTTCCCGTCTCCGGTATCCAGAGCGCATTGTCAGGTCGGTTGTACGTCTTCAGAACCTCTCGGTAGAACGCGGAGTCGTCGCTGTAGATGTCGGGCCCGATCATGTCGATCGCAGGCGCAAAGGCCTTCCAAAGCCCGATCATGTCCTGCACTGGCCCACCCGAGGGATACCCTATCCCGGGGTTCGGAATCTGCCGCTCCGGTAGCTCTGCCACCGGGTACGATAGCCATACATTGCAATACATCGGGATGTCGAACTCGCGTTTGCCTGCCGCTGCAACCTCGTTCACATAGCGGGATTGGAAGTAGGCCTGAAATGTCTCGTCCGCCTTTGCCGCGAACACCTCCGTCCATGTACCGCGTCGCTTGCCCAGCGCCTTCAGCAGATCGGAAGGCACCTCGCCCGCAAAATCCTTGTTCGAGGCCGGTGAAAAGTCGCGGGGAGATCCGATGCCGCCGGACTCGTTCTCCACCTGGATCATCAACACTGTGTGTTCCGCGCTGTCGATCTCCTTCAGGTGATGCATCAGCGCCGTAAAGGCGCGCTTGTCGGCGTCGCGATTTACATTGGAGTTCGCCGACAGGACATCAATCGGCTCCCCGGCGGCGTTGATCATCCTCGGAAACTTGCCCGGGTTCGTCTTCACCCACTCCGGCACGTAGTGCATATTGCCGTTCTTCCACGTTCCGAACCAAAGGATGACGAGCCGCAAATGATGCTCACGCGCTCCCTGCACAAGTGCGTCCACAGTGGAGAAGTCAAACGTGCCCGGCTGAGGCTCAAGCTGCTCCCAGTAAACCGGCGCCTCCGCCGTGTTCACATGCATCGCCTCAAGAGCCGGCCAGACCATCGGAAGAACCGCCGGCCAGGAGCTCGAATTGTTGATCTGCGCCCCGAGCACAAGGAACGGTGCGCCATCCACCATCAGGGCATGCCGCCCGTTATGCTCCACCACCCGCGGAGCCTCGGCCGCGCGCGCAATCACACTGGGAGGGAGCGCCAGCATCGTAAGACACAGCAAAATCCGGGGGGTCAACATCTGTTTTGCGCTCCATCTGAACTGGCGGTCAAATCGCCCGCTGCAGCTTGTCGTGTAGTCTTGCAACCGCTTACAGTAACAGTTGCGATCCGAGAAATCCTCTCACGAGCGCGAAGCTTTTGCCCAGGAAACATGCAAGGTCCACCCGGGCACTGGACGCGTCGGGGGAGTTTGAGGAACTACAAATATGCCGAGCATCAGGATGCGACGTGTCGGGCTGATCTTCAGTGGCTGGATCATTACATTGGGCAGTGCGGCGGCACAGAGCTCCATTCGCTACGATGGCTCGCAGCACGTCTGGCAGATCAGCTCCGGTGAGATGACCTACGTCCTCGGCGTTAACGACCACAAGGCGCTCCAGACGATCTACTGGGGACCGAAGCTCGACAACCGTGCCAGCTTCGTCACGCCCGGGCAGCTTCCGGAGGTCGCCTCCTTTGACCCCGGCCTCGCCTCCACGCCGCTCGAGTATGTCGGCTGGGGCGGCGGTCTGCCCTACGAACCATCTCTCAAGGTGAGTTTCCCCGACGGAAACCGCTCCCTCCAGCTCGAGTTTGTCGATGCAAAGGTGACCGGCGAAGAGCTTGAAATCACCATGAAAGACGCGCTCGCGCCCGTATACGTGCGCCTCTTCTATCACTCGTATGCGGAGGGTGTGCTCGCCCGCTGGTCCCACATCGAGAACCGCGGCAAAGAAAAGATCACCATCGAGCAGGCGGAGTCCGCGGCCTGGAATCTCCCATCGCGCACAACCTATGAGCTGAGCTCGCTCACCGGCCGCTGGGGCGCAGAGTGGCAGCTCCAGACCGCGGCACTCCATCCCGGAATCGTCGTGCTCGAGAGCCGCAGCGGGAGCACATCACACCAGGCAAATCCTTGGTTTGCAATCGGCAGCCATGGTGAGACCACCGAAAACGCGGGTCCCGTCTGGTTCGGAGAACTTGGCTGGAGTGGAAGCTGGCGGATCTCGGTCGAACAAACCCATGCAGATCGAGTTCGTATCACCGGCGGTTACAATCCCTTCGACTTCTCCTACCCCCTCGCTGCTGGCGAGTCCCTCGATACCCCAAAGTTCTACGCCGGATACACCGCAAAGGGGAACGGCGAAGCCTCAAGAATCCTGCACCGCTTCGAACGGCAGCAGATCCTTCCTCAGCGTCCGGCTCCAAAGCCGCGCCCCGTGATCTTCAACTCCTGGGAGGCAACCGAGTTCGCCGTCGACGAGTCGGGACAGACCGCGCTCGCTGAAAAGGCCGCCAGGCTGGGCGTGGAGCGCATGGTCATCGACGACGGCTGGTTCGGACAGCGAAAAGACGACCACGCCGGGCTCGGCGACTGGTACGTCAATCCGGAAAAGTTTCCGCATGGCCTCAAGCCCGTCATCGACCGCGTGCATGCGCTCGGCATGGACTTCGGAATCTGGGTAGAGCCCGAGATGGTCAACCCCGACAGCGATCTCTACCGCAAGCACCCGGATTGGGCCATGAACTTTCCCGGCAGGCCTCGCACAGAAGCCCGCAACCAGCTTCTCCTCAACCTCGCCCGCCCGGACGTCCGGGAGTACATCTTCAACTTCCTCGACAAGCTCGTCTCCGAAAATGACATCGCCTTCCTCAAGTGGGACTACAACCGAAACTGGTCTGAGCCCGGTTGGGATGCGGTCCCGCTCGATCAACAGAAGGAGATCTACGTCCGGTACGTCGATAATCTCTACGGCATACTCGCCGATCTCCGAAAGAAGCACCCGAAGCTCGAGATCGAATCCTGTTCCGGTGGCGGCGGTCGCGTCGACCTCGGCATCCTCCGCTACACCGACGAGGTCTGGCCGTCCGACAACACCGACGCCCTCGACCGCCTCGCAATCCAGGATGGCTTCACCCACGCCTACTCACCGAACCTCATGATGGCCTGGGTCACGGACGTCCCCAACTTCCTCGATCGGCGCGTCACCCCGCTTCAATTTCGCTTCCTCGTCGCGATGAGCGGGTCACTCGGAATCGGTGGCAATCTCAACAAGTGGACGCCCGAAGAGATGGCAACCGCGACCACCATGACCGCGTTTTACAAGCAGGTGCGTTCCACCGTTCAATTCGGTGATCTCCACCGGCTCATGCAGCCGGAAGGAAACGAGTCCAGCGCTCTCCAGTACGTCTCCCCGGATGGAAAGGCCGCGGTTGTATTCGCGTATCTCCACTCCCAGCACTACGGCCGCCCATTCCCGACGGTCCGCCTTGAAGGTCTCGACCCGGCGGCCACCTACCGGCTTATCCCGCTCGACGCCTCCAAAGTGCCCGATCTCCCAACGGAGCGAAATGGTTCACAGCTGATGGGGCAGGGCATCGACTTCGCGTTGCGCGGCGACTACGACGCCTCGGCCGTCCGCTTGGAACGCGTGCGCTAGCCGGCTGGATGCGCCGAGGTCCCGCGGGACCGCCAACTCGCGATTCCGGTCCACGTGCAGCGCAGCAGGCGTGAATCGAGTTAGCATGGAAACGCTTACATATGACATCGAAATCAGGAAGCGAAGACCTCATGGATCGAAGGCACTTTCTCAAGACCTCTGGAACTGCTTTGGCCGCAACCAGGCTGGGCGCCACAGCCTCCGCGCAAGGCCAGGCTGCATCCCGGCAGAGTGGGCGCATGGTGCTGCCGATCAATCGGAACTGGCGCTACAGCCAGAAGATGACATCCGCGGCCCACGCTTCGGACTTCGACGACTCGGGCTTTGAGAGCGTCGTCATCCCGCACACCAACATCCGGCTCCCCTGGCATAGCTTCCCCGACACCGCCTACGAGTTCGTCTCCATCTATCGCCGACCCATCAAGGTGCCCGCCGAAGCAAAGGGCAAGCGCGTCTTCGTGGACTTCGAAGGGGTCATGACAGCATCGACAGTCTGGCTCAACGGGGAGAAGCTCGGCAGCTACAAAGGCGGATACACGCCGTTCTCCTTCGAGCTGACCGGCAAACTCGATCCCGCGGGCAAAAACGTCCTTGCCGTGGATGTGGACTCCACCGAACGCGCCGACATCCCTCCCTTCGGCAATGAGATCGACTACCTCACCTTTGGTGGCATCTACCGCGAGGTCGCTCTTCGAATCGTTCCGCAGACGTTTCTCGAAAACATCCACGTGCAGCCCAAGGACCCGCTCGGCGGGAAGCCAACCGTCGATGTGACCTGCTTCCTCGACCGCGCACCGGCAACCACGCCCGGCAAGCTGTCCCTGCACGTCGAACTTCGTGACGGAGACCAGGTACTTGCACATGTAACCCAGCGCGCCACAACTCCGCAACCCATCGCCACGGACAATGCAGATGCCGGCCAGGCAGCCGGCGCCGCGCTCACCCTTCCCATCGACGCCACCGCCCAGACGCTCACGCTCACCGGTCTGCCCAAAATCGAGCTCTGGGATCTCGATCACCCCAGGCTCTACACCGTGCATGTCGAGCTGCTCGAGAACGGGCAGGTCATCGATGAGGACTCGCGACGCATCGGCTTCCGGGAGGCCATGTTCACCGACGCGGGCTTCTCGCTGAACGGCAAAGTCGTCAAACTGCGCGGTCTCGACCGGCACCAGACCTTCCCCTGGGTCGCACAGGCTATGCCGGCTCGCGCGCAGCGGCAGGACGCTAAAATTCTTCGTCACGACCTCCGCTGCAACATCGTCCGCACCTCCCACTACCCGCAATCCAGGCACTTTCTCGATTGCTGCGACGAGATCGGTCTCCTCGTCCTCGAAGAGATACCAGGTTGGCAGCACATCGGCGAGAAGCCCTGGCAGGACGTCGCCGTCGACAACGTCCGGCGCATGATCCGACGTGACTGGAACCACCCCTCCATCATCCTCTGGGGCGTTCGCATCAACGAGTCTCGCGATAACCACGACTTCTACACCCGCACCAACGCGCTCGCGCACGCACTCGACAAGGGCCGTCAGACCGGCGGAATCCGTTACTTCCAGGAGTCCGAGTTCCTCGAAGACGTCTTCACCATGAACGACTTCGGCTTTCCCCTCAAGGCCCCGAATCATCCGAAGTACCTCAATACCGAGTTTGTCGGCCACACCTTCCCAACCAAGACCATCGACAGCAAGGAGCGCCTGCAGGAGCACACCATCCGCCACGTCCGCGTGCACGACCAGCTCGCGTCCAGCCCTCAGTACGCCGGCGGAATCGGTTGGTGCGCCTTCGACTACAACACCCACGCCAACTTCGGTTCCGGAGACCGCATCTGCTACCACGGCGTCATGGATATCTTCCGTACTCCCAAACCCGCAGCCGGTTTCTACAAGTCCATGTGTGAGCCTGCGGAAGAGATCGTCCTGGCGCCCTCCTTCCACTGGGCACGCAACGACGAGTCCACCGGCTTCACCAACGCCCTCGTCAGCTCCAACTGCGACCACCTCAAGTTCTCAGTGGACAACGGCAAGGGCTGGCGGTTGGTGGCCGAAGGCGGCCCCGACAAGCAACAGTTCCCCCACCTCAAGTACCCACCCTTCAACATCATGCTCGGCGAGCAGCTTAGAGACTGGGGCGATCTCCGCATCGACGGCTTTATCGCCGGCAAGCAGGTCATCTCACGGCAGTTTTCGGGCAAAGGCATCGATCAGGAGTTTAAGCTGCTCCCCGACGAGACCCACCTCATCGGAGACGGCGCGGATGCCGTTCGCGTCGTCCTTCGCGTTAACGACGAGTTCGGCAACGTACGTCCATTCGCGGCCGACGCCATCGAAATGAAGCTCGACGGACCGGCGGAGATCATCGGCGACAATCCGTTCTCGCTCGTCGGCGGCACCGGGGCCATCTGGATTCGCACCAGGCAGGAGGCAGGAACCGTCCGTCTTCACGCCAGGCACCCCGTCCTCGGCGAACAAACCGTGGAGTTCACCGTGGCAGCGTCGGAGGCGGAGGTCGCCTGACCTCCGCTGACCTTCAAGCCTGTCCCTAAGAAGTCTCAGCTCAACAGCGCCAACACCTGGTGCATGTTCATCTGCGAGTCGGACGTGGTGCCGCGCGGCAGCCCGGGTCCGATCACCAGGGCCTCTCGATGCCCCTCAAACCACACCAGGAACCGGAGCTCCTCGGATCCGGTGAGCCGGCGCATGTTGAGCCACGTATAGTAAGCACCCATGTCCGCGTCGACCAGAGATCCCGCGGCGTCCACCCCCAGCGCCTTTGCCCCGCTCAGCATCGTGTTCATCGTCTGCGCCTGCTGACGAGGCGCGTAGCGCACAATCAGGGTCTCCGGTTGCGCTCGCCGCACGCACTCCCGCGCCGCCCATTGCACAAACGTGGTCGCGAAGATCTGTGTCCCCGCCCCTTCCGTTAGCAGGCTCAGCTGGAAGTGGTTCAGCACGGCATCCGCCCCCGCATCGCTCAAACCCACATCACCCGGCCTCATTCGCGCCAGAAGGCTGCGAAGCTCCTCCGGGCCCATTCCCCCTGATCCGATCGCCTTCTCAATACGCTCCAGCAGCATCGCTCGCGACGGCTGGAGCCCCGCATACGACACGCTGGTCAGATGAGCCGTCTTCGACGCTGCACCGCCGTCGATATACCAGTGCAGAAAGCCCTCACTGCTCGTCGTACTCCGCGACAGGGCTGCTCGCTTATCTCCTTCTGCCAGCAGCATCGAAAACCCGTCATCCGGCATCACTCGCGTCAGGTGTAGCCCGGAAGGACGCAGCTTGCGAAACAGCGGCTCCGCCGTATGATCCACACCCGAGCCGATGACGACCACGCCCATCCGCGGCAGGCTCGGCGCCACCTCGCCCACGCTCGCGTTCACCGCGCTCGCATACTCGTCAGCCACTGCGCGAAACCGGTCCATCTGGTGTGTGCTCCACAAAGCAGCCGTAAGCTGCTCCATAAAGGCCGAAGGGTTGTTGACCCAGTCCACCTCCGCGATCCGGGCATCGAGTGACAGCGTCGCAAAGCCATGCATCAACGCAGCCCGCTGCGCTGCCGAAAGCCCGCTCAAAAATGTGATCTGCTTCTCGAGCTCCCGCCGCTCGGCAGGCAGCTTCCAGTCATATCCGATCAGCTCCCGCAACAGGATCGGCACCAGCACCAGCGGGAGCCCCTGCAGCAGTGCGATGTGCTCGCCTGCCAGTCGCCGCGCGGCCGGTGGATACCCGGAAAACGACGAAATCTTCAACTGCGGCGGCTGCATAGTCTACAAGACCTCGTGGAGCGGCTTGCCCTTCGCGAACGCAGGGGAGAAGCCCATCAGCGACCCAAGTGTCGGCACCAGGTCGAGCGAGTCCACCGGCCGGTCGACCACTGCATTCTGCCGAACACTCGGACCCAGCGCCAGCATCCACGTCGTACGCGAAAGCGCATCTCCCGTCCGGTGGTGCTGAAATCCATTCCCGGCAGGGTTTGTATCCGAGTCCCGCCCGAAGTCCGGCAGGATAAACATCGTCGTTCGTCCCTTGTACTCGGGGCTCATCTCAATAGCTCGCCAGATCTCCGCGCACAGCCGGTCGGATCGGCGGATCCCGTCGAGGTACAGCGAGAACGCACCCGAATGTGCAATGTCGATATCGTGCAGCGTGATCCAAAGCAGGCTCGGCGCAACCTGCGTCATCAACTGGCGGGCGATAAACACCGACAACTCATCCGGGCTCGCCAGGCTCCTTGCATGGCTCGTAAAGTCGTCCAGAGAGAGCTTCAAAATCTGCGCCGTCCTCTGCATATCCACGCCATTCGCCTGTATCGGCGGCGCAAACAGAGGAGTCTCATAGTTGTCGCGCAGCAAGTGCTCATAATCCAGATTCGACCCCGCCGACATCGCCGCCGCGAGCAGCTGCTTCGGCAACACAACCTCCGCTCCGAACTCCGGCCCATATCCTCGTCGGCTGCTCCCGCCAATGCGATTGAAACCGTTGCTCGGTGCCACCACCCACGCATCCTCGACCGGGCGCCCGAGGTCCTTTCGGAAGTACTCGAACACCGTCGGGTTCTCCGGTGGCGTCGATGCGAAGTTGTTCAGCGTCTCATACGCTCCGGTGGCAAGCGATGCCGTCGCCACATAGTGCCCAAGGATCCCGTGATTCACGACCTGCGTGAAAAACGTCCCCTGCGGAATCAACTCACCCAGCATCCGCGGGATGTTCTCCTGTCCTTCAGGCGCAAAGGTCTCCTCATCCCGGGCTCCGCCCCCAAACGTGACCACCACCACCTTGGGCTTGCGCGCAATCTGCATCGCCCGCAGCGGAGCGAAGCCGCACAGGGCACCGGTCGCTGCAGCCCCCACCGTGGATCGCAGGAACTGCCGCCGGTTCATCGACTGCCGCTCCGCGATCTCTCGAAGAGATGCGTTTAGCTGGGCTTCAGAAGAAATCTCACAACCTCCTGCATCTTCGCGTCAAGGTTCGTCTTCGCCTGCTCCGAGTAGGTTCGATTCAACGCAATCTCTGCCTGCGCCTCATCGCGGCGGCCAAGATGCGTGTACGCTCGCGATAGCCGGTAGTGCGCCTCGGGCGAGTTCGGTCTCAGAGCGATAGACCGCTCCAGCGCCGCCGCACTCTCCTTCCACCGAAGACGCGCCTGCTCCAGCACGCCTAGCTGGAAGTAGGCCTCGGCATACTTCGGGTCGGCCGCAATCGCCGCCTCCAGCATGCTTGCGGCACGGTCAAGATCCTGCTTCTCCCGCGGTTCATGCAGAATCGCCACCGCGGCGTAAGTCGTCGTCACCGCGTTTCCCGGATGCTTCTGCGCAAACTCGTACATCCCCCCACATCCTGCGTCATCGCCATCTGCCAGCTGACTGCAACTGCGGCCCAGCATATCTGCCACAGCGCCATTGTTAGGGTCGGCCTTCAACATATCCGAAAACACCTGCACGGCCTCCTTGTAGTCGCTCTTTCCGTAGTAGGCGATCCCCTCAGCCATCTTGAAATGTGTACTCGCCGGGTATCGGCTCCAACCCGCCTTCGCCACCTCTATCGCCTCCGGCCACGTCCAGTGCCGGAGCAGCTCCGTCGTAAGCGCATACAAGTTCGCATCGCTTGGGTTCATCTGGACAGCCGCCTGGAAGTGGGAAAGCGCCCGTTCGAACTCTCCTGCCTGCTCCTCCGCGTCGCCGGCCAGGGAGTGGATCTGATCCGTCATCTCCGTCGCAGGCATCCTCTCCAGCACATCGCCGGCCGCCCTCGCCGATCCGCTCTCAAACAAAGCCAGCGCCAGGTTGTATCGCAGCTCAGCATCCGCAGGCGAGATCTCCAAAGCTGCCGCAAACGCCTTCGCAGCGGCCTTCGGTTCCTTTGCCAGCATCAGCGCCTGGCCTAGGTTTGATTGCGTCGACACATTGTGCGCGTCCAGCGCCGATGCTCTTCCGAGCTCCCGCACCGCCTCCGCGATCTTTCCGGACTTCAGCTCCGCCGCGCCAAGGTTCGCATGGGCCACCGCCTCGCGCGGAGCGAGCAAACAGGACTGCTGCAGATAGGGCAGAGCACGTGAAAGCTCGCCGGCCTCGGCATACAGGCTGCCTAGCGCCTCATTCGCCTCGTAGCTCTTTGGGTATCGCCTCACCAGATCGCGGAGAACCGGCTCAGCCTGCGATGCCTTCCCCTCGTCATACGCATCGAGTGCAGCGTGGAGAGCCGCCTGGTCCTGGCTCGACATGCCTCTCTTCGAGGCTGGCTGACCGGTCGAGGTCTGCGCGATAAGAACGCCTGAAACCGAAAACAGAAAAAGGTAAGGGACAAAGAAACGGAGCCTTGGGGATCCGAAGCTCAGTTGTGTCGGCATGGCAGAATCCTGTCGAACGCTGCCCCTCATCAGAGCAGCGTTCGACCTGGAGTTTACGCCTTAGTAGTGGTACTTCAAAGCGAACTGGAAGAACCGGGAATCCGGTGTGTTCGATTGGAAGCTTCGGGCGCCGGTGATCTGGCCACCGTTGGAAGAGATCCCCCGGTTGCTGGGGTCCCCGTAGGCCGGCGTGTTCAGGAGGTTGAAGACGTCCGCACGGAACTGAAGCGCAGACTCCCCGAAAACATGGAAATCCTTGAACAAGGACATATCCACACGATCGTACCCGGGGCCGTGAGTCTGACTGCGGGCGCTGCCGAGGTACGGCAGTGCAGCCAGGCCGGAGATCGTATTAGGAACCGGTGTCTTTCCGTCAGGATAAAACGCTCCCGTGTTTCCAAGTGCAACGGCGGGCAGCGGATTGGCGAATGCGCACGGGTTGTACCAGTTCTGCAAGGTACGGACCTTTGTCGGGCAGGTGATGCCGGGGTTGCTGGAGTTCGCAGTCCCTCCTGCCTTGAACGGATCGCCGATCCGAATCGCATTTACGCCGGAACCGCCAAACGTCGTCAGGCTGTTTGTCCCGATGCTGATCGGCTGACCGGTCTGCGCACGGAAGACCAGGCTGCTCGAGAAGCCGCCAACGATCAGGTCTGCAATCGAGCTGCTGTTCAGGTACTTGCGGCCGTGCCCGAACGGAAGCTCGAAGTTGCCATTCACCGTGACCCGATGACGCGTGTCAAATCCCGATGAGCCATAATCCGCCCCAATGCCAAGGATATTCAGACTGCGGTATCCGGCATCGTTGTTGCTGCCCAACGGTGTCGGCGCATCGTCAAGCGAGTGCGACCACGTATAGGTAGTCAGAAAACTCAGCCCCCCTGTAAGCCGCTTCTCCAGCTTGGTCTGAAGGGAGTTGTAGTTGCCCGAACCGTCATACGCCGTGTAAGTAATTCCTCCGAAGTGCGGGTAAGGTTGGAATGGATTTACCTGGTCGCCGTTCACGTCCTTGTATCCGCCAAAGCCGTTCGGTGTCAGTGCAACGTTTCCATTTGGATTCGGGAACGATTGCAGGTGACGGGACACAGCGCCCACGTAACCGGCTGACGCAACCATGGAGTTCCCGATGCCGTACTCGACCGTCAGGTTGAACTGCTCGCTGTATGGCGTGCGCACCTTTCCTTCGCTGCCGCGAAGTGAAGGCTGGCTCGCGTTGTTGATCAGCCCCGTCGCAAGCGCATTCGTGAACCCCGTCTCCAGGGTGAAGCCGTTGTTCGGGCATGCTCCGTTACGTGTGCAGCCGCCGATCGAGTTGAAGTTGGAGTCGAACTCAAATGGGAAGTTCTCCCCAAGGTTCGGAAAGTACCCGGTGCTCTCAAGTCCGCCGAAGAAGATGCCATACCCTCCGTGGATGATCGCCTTGTCCGTCGCCTTGAAGGCGAAGCCGACGCGCGGAGCGAAGTTCGTCTTCTGCGGCTCTACCAGGTAGCGGTTGTCCGTGTACTGGATCGTGATGTTGTCCTCAGCCAACAGGCTTCTGAACTTGTCGGGAATCACAACGCTCTGCTTGCTCCGGGGAATCGCGTAGATGGCGGTACTCTTTCCCGCCGTCGGCGCGCTCGTCGGAATCAATGCAGCCTGGTTATCATGACGCTCCAGGTATGGCGTCGAGTAGTCGTAACGGATCCCGTAGTTCAGCGTCAGCCTCTGCGATGCCTTCCAGTCGTCCTGGATATATCCGGAGCGGTTATATCGAACGTCGTCTGACGTGAAGACATTGGAGATCGCGGAGCTGTTCATGTTGTTTGTAAGGAAGTCCGCAACGCCAAACCCGGTATTCGGAGTTCCTTGTTGGCCTGTGTACTGGCCGTTGTAGGTGTACGTCCCGCGCGGCTGTGTCGGCTGAGACGTGGAGAAGCGGATGCGCTGGATGTTCACGCCCGCCTTGAACGTGTGATTGCCGGCGACCTTCGTCACGTTATCTAGGATCTGGTAGACGTTCTCATACTCGTTGGTCGCATAGAACTGCGGCGATCCGAACACCGAAATTCCCGAGACATTGAAGAAGGGAATTCCGCCGTTGTTCTGGGCAAATGGAATCCCGCCCAGCCCGAGGCTGCTCGCAAGCCCGCTGTTGTTCGCGTTGTTGTGGAGACCCGAGAAGTGACCGTAGTTGTAACCGAACCGGAACTCGTTCGTCAGGCTTGGCGTGAAGATATGCGTCTCGCTGCCCGCAAAGTTCTCCCCAAGCGCAACCACCTGTCCCGTATCGCCGAACCCGCCGCCATCAAGGACGGTCCCAAAGACCGCCGGGTGATTCGCAGGCTCGTGGTTGTAGCTGTACCGCGCAAACGCCTGGTCCTTCGAACTCACATTCCAGTCCGAGCGGACGTCCCATTGAAACGTATTATCGACAGTGTTTGTCTGGTTGGTGAAGTTGTTGAAGGTCTGTCCGGGCACCCCGACATTTGGGGCAGGGAAGAGGCTCAGAAGCTTCAGTGCCACCGGGTCCAGCGTCACCCCGGGCTGCAGATCCAGCCGGTTGTTCGCGATCGCGACGCTCCCGTTCGCCGTTGTGCTCGGCTGATAAAGCTGGATCGTGTTCCCATTCACCAGGCTCTTGTTCAGCAACTCACTGAAGTTTCCGGTGCGCATCAACGCCGTGGGAACCGTGTATCCGGAGTGCGTCTCCGCGAACACAATACGGTCCGCCTCCACATCTCCAAAGAGGAACAGCTTGTTCTTGATAATCGGCAGGCCGAGTGTAGCGCCAAACTGATTCTGCCGGTACTTCGCGACTGGCTTCGTCCCCTGGAAGAACTCGCGCACATCAAACGCGTCGTTTCGGATGTACTCCCATAGCGACCCGTGGATGTTGTTTGTGCCCGATCTGATACTTGCATTCACCACCGCTCCAGCCGAATGTCCAAACTCCGAGCTGTACGATCCCGTCTGCACCTTGAACTCAGCCAGCGCATCCGGCGGAGGCCGCACAACATAACTCGCCCCATTGAAGAAGTCGACGACGTTTACGTTGTTGTCAACGCCATCCATGATGTAGTTGTTCTGCTCCGCTCGCTGCCCGTTGGCATTGAAGTCGCCACCCTTCTGTCCACGAGCTCCATTTGAAGGTGCAACACCCGCCGTTAGCTGCGCGATAAAGACCCAGTTGCGACCGTTCAGCGGTGTGTCATTGATGGTTCTCGATTCGATCACCTGACCGGTCGATCCCTCTTCCGTCTGCAGCAGGGCAGGCGCTGCGCTCACAGTCACCTCCGTGCTCTCGGAGCCGGTCTTCAACTGCAGATTCGCCTCCACCCGGTCCTGAACATGCAACTGGATGTTGTCCTGGAGAGTGGGCGAGAAGCCCGCGGCCGTCGCTTCAACCTTGTACACGCCGATCTTCACGGGCGAGAAGACATAGTTGCCACTGGCGTCGGTCTGCACATGCAGCACCAGGCCCGTCTCCGTATTCGTCAACGTGACCTGTGCGTTGGGGATCACCGCCCCCGTCGTGTCCTGGACAAGCCCGGTTATCGCACCCTGATCAGCCTGGGCAATAGCCCGGGGTAGCGCAACCGTCATGAGACTCAGAAGCAGGAAAACCTGCATCCACCTCGTAGGTCTTTTGCGTTTACTCTGGCCGGAAAATTTCATTCTCTCCTCCACTTTCGTTGGATCTGTTTCGTGCTCTTTCGCCTGGCGAACGAAAACACACTCGCTCAAGCTCATCAGCCTGGTGCGCGGGCTATTCTGCCGGCTGCATCCCCAGGCTCTGACTACGGGCATTAACTGTTCATGTAAGCGGTTGCAAAACTAGCCATCGAAGATGCTGATGTCAAGATGTTTCTCAACCTGCTCATCGCGCAGTCATCAACACATCACATTTGTGAGCGGTATCAAATAGTCAGAAGACCTGCCTAAAACTCTTGTGCAGGCGCAAGGCGCCGTCATTGGACGGACCTGTTGTAGATGTACATCTCATTCGCGCCCGGCTAAACCGCGGGATGTACGTGCCCCGTCTACCGCCCGCGGCACCCCGCGCGGTAAACCTTCGGCTTTCGCCACTCCTCGTCCGTCGCGAAGATCACGCACGTCTCACCCGTGTCCGTGTTCATGCGCCACGTAAGGTCTCCCTGCCGGTACAACTGAAAATGCCCTGACCCGCCAAACGTCATCCCATTCGGTGGATTTGGCGCGATCGAGTCGGTCGTCGGACCTCCTCCCTGCGCCACCATCCCCGTCTGTCCACCACCTGCCTCACCCGTGGTCGGCGTGGCGGGGAACGTGGTCACAGCAGGATTTGTCCCGCTCGGCTCCACCTTCATATCGGTCTTCGCCCTTCCGCCTGTCACCCCGTTCGCGTACAGGTCGTTGCTCGCAGACGAACGCCCCGTCGCATACCCGCTGTACCCCACGTAGGCAAACACCACGACAACCAGGATAAGCAAGCCGACCAGAACACCCCTCAGCATGCCACCACCCGCGCCGATCCGCGACCCTGGCCCGGCGCACTGCTCGTCTGCGACTCCTTGGAGCCGAACGCATTACCCGGATTTTTCGTCGCGTTCTGCCCAGCTTTCACGGCAGCTCCCACTTCACACATTTTGATGCAAGTATCATCGCTCCAAATACCTGTAAAAGCCAAACAAAACTTGCTTTGACCGGTACCAGAACCGAATCATGCGCCTCAGCTTACGAGTTCGGCGACCCCAAAAACACCCAGTGCCACACGCCCAATGACACCCTCGTGACACACTCGGAACCGAGCTTCAAGCCCCCAGACCCGCTCCGGAGTAGGAGTATCATCGACGCTGTGCCGAAATACTCCGTCGTCGTCCCATTTCACAACGAAGAAGAGAACGTCACGACCCTCTACGACCGCCTCAAGGCCGTCATGGAGCAGGTTAGCGAGAGCTTCGAGCTCGTCTTCGTCGACGACGGCTCGCGCGATCGCACCTACCGTCTGCTGGAAGAGATCGCCGCCGTTGACTCGCGCGTTCTCGTCGTCAAGCTCCGTCGCAACTTCGGCCAGACCTCTGCGCTCGCCGCGGGCTTCGACCACTCCCAGGGCGAGTTCATCCTCGCCATGGATGGCGACCTGCAGCACAACCCCGACGAGATACCAGGCTTTCTCGCCAAGCTCGAAGAGGGATACGACGTCGTCAGCGGATGGCGCTCACAGCGCGGGGATAACTTCATCCTCCGCCGCATCCCATCGCGAGCCGCCAACAAGCTCATGGCCGTCCTCTCCGGCGTCGATATCCACGACTTCGGTACGACCTTCAAGGCATATCGCCGTGAAGTCATCCAGAACATCCCCCTCTATGGCGAGATGCACCGTTTCATCCCCGCCTTGGCAAGCTGGTACGGAGCCAGCATCTGCGAGATCCCGATCTCTAACCCCGCCCGCACAGCCGGAAAAAGCCACTACGGCATCTCCCGAACCTTTCGGGTCTTCTTCGATCTCCTGACCATCCGCTTTCTCTTGAAGTACATGACCCGCCCCCTCCATTTCTTCGGAACCATCGGCGCCGCGGGCATGCTCTCCGGCGGTGGCCTCGCCGTCTGGATCCTGATCCACAAGCTTCTCACCCACCACGCCGTAGCAGACGAACACGGTCCGCTCTTTATGATCGCCGCGGTCCTCATCCTCGCCGGCATACAGATGCTCGGCATCGGTCTCCTCGGCGAGCTCCAGGTCCGACACTTCCATACCGCCAACCACCGCGCACCCTACGCGGTCGATCGCGTCCTCCGCCTCCGTTCCAGCGAAGAAAGCCTCCTCCAATAGGCCCGGTCCCACCCGTCTCAGCTTCCCGCTCTTCCGCTTCGTCTCGAGCGCTGCAGGGTGCGCCACGTTGTAAGCCCCACGCATCCGCTACTCTAGTACCGAATGCCCTATAAGATCCTCTCCCCTCAAACTCCTGACCCGCATCACTCCGGCCGCCACGCCCTCGCCGTCATGGCAAAAGCTCCGCGCCCCGGCAAGGTCAAAACGCGCCTCTCCCCTCCGCTTACCCTCGCTCAGACCGCAGCCCTCAACATCTGCTTCCTTCAGGACACCGCGGAAAACATCGCCGGCGTTGGCGCTCAGGCCGTCCCCATCCTCTGCTACACACCCGTCGGGGATGAGTCCGCCTTTGACGGCATCCTGCCCCACCACTTCGCTCTCATCCCTCAGCGGGGAGACAACTTCGGGCAACGCCTTCTGGCCGCCGCCCAGGACATCCTCGCCTGCGGCTTCGCAAGTGTCTGCCTCATAGACTCCGACTCCCCCACCGTCCCGCGTGCCGCCTTTATCCAGGCCGTAGCCGAGCTCTCTAAGCCCGGCGACCGCGTCGTCCTCGGACCCTCGCACGATGGCGGCTACTACCTCATCGGCCTGAAGCAGCCCCATCCCGAACCCTTCGATCGCATCAGCTGGTCAACCGCACTCGTCGCCGAAGAGACCCGCCAACGCTGCCGCGAGGCCGCGCTCGATCTCGTCGAGCTTCCGCTCTGGTACGACGTCGACGACGCTGCCACCCTTGCTCTGCTCAATGCGGAGCTGCTTCAGGCGCAGTCTCCGGCCTTCACCCATATCGCTGGGTACCACGCCCCGCATACCCGCGAGTTCCTCATCGAGCTCGACGCCCCCGCCGACCTCATCGCACAATCGCCCGCGGAGCACGAAGCCACCGAACCATAGCAGCCAGGGCCACGCAAAGGACTGTCATCCTGAACGAAGCGAAGAACACCCGCGTCCTTCCCGAAGCTCCAATTCCATCGGCCGGAAGCGACCTCTCCATGCACCGCGCAACTCGCCCCCGCTGGTCTCAGGCCTGCGCCTGGCAGACCAACGCCGCCCTCATCCTCCTCGGCCTCTGCCTGTTCCTTCTCTCTCGCCACCTCATCTTTGAGTACGACGACTTCACCATCGGCTTCTCCGGAACCTCCGGCTGGTCCGTCTGGTGTTACGCCCTCAGCGCGATCCTCGTCCTCTTCGGCCCCACCGACCGCCTCACCCTCCCCATCATCCTCTCCGTAGCCGTTGCCTGCCGCCTCGCCACCCTCTTCGCCGACCCGTTCCTCTCCTCCGATATCTACCGATATGTTTGGGACGGCATCGTCCAGCACGCCGGCATCAACCCCTTCCGCTACGTCCCCGCGGACGCACACCTCGCCTTCCTCCGCAACGCATCCGAGGGCAACATCTACCCCATGATCAACAGAAAGGAGTACGCCCACACCATCTACCCGCCCGTTGCGCAGATCATCTTCTGGCTCGCGACCTTTATCTCCCCAACCATCACCTGCATGAAGTCCGTCCTGGTCCTGTTCGAGGGCCTCACCCTCTGGTCGATCCTCAAGCTTCTCCACCTCATGCGCCGCCCACGCGAGCAGGTCATCCTCTACGCCTGGTGTCCGCTGCTCATCTGGGAGATCGCCGGCTCCGGTCATCTTGACTCTGCCGCCATGGCCTTCATCGCTCTCGCGCTTCTCTTCCGCTATCGGCAGCGCCCTGTGTTCACCGGCATCTTCCTCGCTCTCGCCGTGCTGACCAAGTTCTATCCGCTTGTCCTCTTTCCGGCCCTCTACCTCCGCAGGCCCGCGATCGACGAAGCAGGGAACCGCCGGACCTTTCTCCAGACGCTTGACTGGCGCATGCCCGCCACCATGCTCGCCATCGCCATCCCGGCATACGCCCTCTATAGCTCCGTGGGCAAACTGGTCTTCGGCTTCCTTGGCGGCTACGTCCAGGAGGAGGGCATGGCCTCCGGTACCCGCTACTTCCTCCTTGAACAGGCCCAGCACCTCCCCGGCCTTCACAACCTTCCGCCCGACGCCTACCTAGCCCTCGCCGCCCTGGTCCTCGCGGCTCTCTCCATCTGGGCACTCCGTCGTTCCAACGCCACCCCTCGCCGTCCACACGGAGCTCAGGCAGGCAAACTAAGCACGCCGTCACCGTCGTGGGTCGGAGACGCCGGTGCACCCCAAAGCTCACCCGCTCGGCACGAAGCCGCCTTTCTCCTTCCAGCCTGCGCCCTTGCCTCCGCCCTCATGCTCCTCTTCAGCCCGCACTATCCGTGGTACATCGCCTGGCTCGTCCCCTTCCTTGCCATCCTCCCCAACCTGCCGCTCGCCGCCTACATCCTCGGGCTCTTCTATCTCTGCACCACCGCCCTGGCCGTCGGTCAGGGACCGAAGCAGTTCCTCCTCAACCAGATCCTCTACAGCACCGTCGCGCTGGCCACTCTCCTCCACCTGGCACTCCGTCGCTGGACCCCGTACCGCACCCTTTACACCACCTGAACATGCCCCCCGACCAGATCTCCGTCATCATCCCCGCCCTCAATGAAGCCGAGTCCATCGGCCACGTCGTCCGCTCCATGCCTTGGCCGCTGATCGCTGAATGCATCGTCGTCGATAACGGCTCCACCGACGCCACCGCCGCCAACGCCACCGCCGCCGGCGCCCGTGTCATCTCCGCCCCTCGTGGCTACGGCTCCGCCTGCCTCGCCGGGTCGAACGCCGCCCTCCCCACATCCACCATCCTCGTCTACCTCGATGGCGACGGCGCCGACATCGTCTCGGATCTCGCCCGTCTGACCGCCCCCGTCCTCGCCGGGGAGGCGGACTTCACCATCGGCTCCCGCATCCGCGGCAAACGCGAGCCCGGCTCCATGCTCCCCTCCCAGATCTTCGCCGCTCACCTCGTCGGCAACCTCCTCCGCCTGGTTCCCTCCGTCCGCCGGGCAGCCCGATACACCGACATGGGAGCCTTCCGGGCCATTCGCCGATCCTGCCTCGACAAACTCCAGATGTCGGAACTCACCTACGGCTGGAACCTCGAGATGCAGATCAAGGCCGCTCAACACAACCTCCGCATCCTGGAGCTCCCCGTCGACTACCGTAACCGCATCGGTGGCGAATCCAAGGTGGCCGGCAACCTCACAGCCTCCATCAAAGCCGCCACCCGGATCCTCGAAGTCCTCTTCCGCGTAGGCCTGACCTCCCGGCGCTAGCACCTGCCCGATTCAGGGCAAACAAGCGCCCGAAAACAGGGGTTTGCACCTCCGCTCAGGGCTCGCGAACCGTCCGCGATGCTTCACTTGCAGAAGGTTTGTGCCGCGATTCTGCACGCCGCATGCGTGCCGTTCCCGGCCGGAGGGATGCATCGCCGGTTCAACATCCAGATCGGGTGCCAAAGGAGCCACCGTTCACGTAGACTGAATATTCCCCCGACTGCACGTTGGGGGTTATGTTTTATCTGGATACAAAGCCCGAGCAGTTTCGAGACATCACAAATACCAAATGCCTGACACCATCCAAGATCGAGTCCTCAAGGTCATCGCCACAACCAAGCGCATACCTCTCGACACCGTCCACCCGGACAGTAGCTTCGAGTCTCTCGGCATCGATTCCCTCGATCGTCTCAACATCCTCTTCGATCTGGAAAGCGAGTTCGACATCGAAATCAACGATGAGGACGCCAAAAAAGTCCAGAACATCCACGAGATGGTCCTCGGCATCCAGCAACTTCTCGAGGCGAAGTCCGCGAAGCCGGCATCTTCGCCCACCGACTAGCCGTGCATCGCGTCGTCATCACGGGTATGGGCGTCATCAACGCCCTCGGTCACACCACCTCCGCCTTCTGGCAGGCCCTTGAAGCTGGCCGTCCGGCCATCTCCCAGATCACCAGCGTCGACATCGCCCAGATGCGCTTCAAAAACGGCGCCGAAGTTCACGGATACGTCCCGGAAGACCACTTCTCCCTGAAGGACATCTCCTTCATGGACCGCTTCTCGCAGTTCGCGGTCATCGCCGCCCGCGAAGCCGTTGCCCAGTCAGGCATCGAGTTCACCACCGACCTCCAGGAAAGCTCCGCCATCATCACCGGATCCTGCCTCGGCGGCAGGGGTACCGAAGAGACCGGCTACTGGGAGCTCTTCCACAACAATCGCAACCGCGTCCACCCACTCACCATCCCGCTCAGCATGCCCAACGCTGGAGCCAGCCACATCTCCATGCAGTTCGGTATCCAGGGTCCCGCCTACACCATCTCCACCGCCTGCTCCTCCTCGGCCCACGCCATAGGGCAGGCCTTCTGGATGGTGCGCTCCGGTCAGGCACCCCTCGCGATCGCCGGCGGCAGTGAAGCCCCCTTCTTCCTCGGCGGACTCAAAGCCTGGGAGGCGATGCGCGTCATCAGCAAAGACACCTGCCGCCCCTTCTCGCTCGAGCGCTCCGGCATGGTGCTCGGCGAAGGCGCAGCCATGCTCGTCCTGGAACCGCTCGAAGCTGCTCTCGCCCGCGGCGCCCGGCCCCTTGCCGAGATCGTCGGCTTCGGTATGACGGCTGACGCCGCCCACATCACCCAGCCCGTCACCAGCGGCCCCGCCCGTGCCATGTCC
The DNA here is from genome assembly GCA_963719405.1 of uncultured Acidobacteriaceae bacterium. Lineage (GTDB taxonomy): Bacteria > Acidobacteriota > Terriglobia > Terriglobales > Acidobacteriaceae > Edaphobacter. The sequence goes on along the minus strand of OY970381.1, from coordinate 382,735 downwards.
CAGGCCCTCCGCGACGCCGGCCTCGCCCCGGAGCAGGTCGGCTACGTCAACGCCCACGGTACCGCCACCGAGGCGAATGACCGCACCGAGACCGCAGCCATCCGCTCCGTCTTTGGCGCCCACGCTGATTCGCTCGCCGTCAGCTCCACCAAATCGATGCACGGCCACTCTCTCGGCGCCGCCGGAGCCTTCGAAGCAGCGGCCAGCGTCCTCGCACTCAGGCACGGGATCCTTCCACCCACCGCCAACTTCCTCACGCCGGACCCGGCCTGCGATCTCGACGTCGTCCCCAACATTGCCCGCCACACCCAGGTCGAAGCCTGCCTCTCCAACTCCTTCGCCTTCGGTGGGCTGAACGCCGTCCTTGCATTCAAGGCGCTGCCCTGACGTCTCGGCCCCACCCGGTTAGCCACCCCGTCCCTGCGCCTACTCCCCCCGCAGCTTGTCGAAAGCATCCAGCGCAAACTCGATATGTTCCTCGGTATGCGCTGCCGTGACGCACAGCCGCAGCCTTGCCGCTCCCTGCGCCACCGCCGGAAACAGCACCGGCGAGGTCAGCACCCCGTAGTCCCGCAGCCGCCGGGCAAACAGCGCCGTCCGCGCATCGTCATGCAGCATCAGCGGAATCACCGCCGTCTCTGAAAGTCCGGTGTCATACCCGAGACTCTTCAGACCATCCCGCAGCATCGTCGCGCTTCGTCGCAGTCGTTCCACCCGCTCCGGCTCTTTCTTCAGGATCTTCAGCGACTCCATCACCGCCGCTGCCGCTGGGGCAGCCATGGCGCCCGAAAAGATAAACGGCGCCGAAGCATGCTGCAGAAAGATCGCAAGCTTCTGCGAAACCGCCACAAACCCGCCGTTTGAAGGGATTGCCTTCGCCAGCGACCCCGTCCATATATCCACGTCGTCCGTCGGCACGGCGAAGTGCTCATCCGTCCCGCGTCCCGTCGCCCCCAGAACCCCGCTCGCATGCGACTCGTCGATCAGCAGAAAGCAGCCGAACTCCTTCTTGATCTCGATCAGCTCCGGCAGCACCCCGATATCGCCATCCATCGAAAACACGCCGTCCGAGATAATCAGCGTCCTGTTCGCATCCGGCCCATGTTCAATCTCGTGGCGCAGAGAAGCCATGTCGTTATGCAGAAAGCGCTGCACCTGCACTCCCGCCAGCCGGCACGCGTCCATCAGGCTCCGGTGTGACAGCGCATCCGCAATCACCCGGTCTGCCGGCCCGAACAGCGCACTGATCACCGCCAGGTTCGCCGCATACCCCGACGTAAAGGTGATCGCCGCCTCTGTCCCCTTGTACTCCGCGATCGCTCGCTCCACCTGCCCATGCAGATCCAGCGTCCCGGTCAGCAGCCGAACCCCGCCCGTCCCCGTCCCATACTTCCGGATCGCCGCAATCGCCGCCTCGTCCACCCGGCTATCGCCAATCAGCCCCAGGTAATCGTAGGAGGACATCGCCAGCATCCGGTGCCCGTCCACCTCCACGATCGGCCCCGGCCGCCCACTCAGCGGAGCCTGAAACGGATACGCATCCATCGAACACGCCAGCGCCGTCGTCTCAAACACCCGCCGCGCACGCGCATCCATCAGATCGTTCTTCTTGTAGCTGTCCTTCTTGTCGCCCTCGAAGTAGCTCTGAAACATCTCCCCGGAGGACGATGGAAACTCCCGCTTCATCACCGCTGACCCGTTTTCAACACCCTCAGACAATGCCGCCGAATCTTTCATAGCAAGTCATACTATCGCGAACCCTTTGTCCGCCTCAAAATCCGGTCCTGGTTCTCCCTTGCGCCACCCGCTCACACCACAAATCCCGTGTCGAACTCAAGATAGTTCTGCAGATGCTCCTTCACAACCTGGTAGCACTCGCACGACCGTGCCTCAAGCGCCACCCTGTCCAGAATCTGGATCACTCCCCGGTTGTACTCAATCACGCCCAGCGCCTTCAGGTGCCCTGCCGCAATCGACACACTCGGCCTGCTGATCCCCAGCATGTCCCCCAGAAACTCCTGCGAGATCCCGAAGTCCGGCTTGTTCGCCCGGTCCCCGCAGATCAGCATCCACCGCGCCAGCCGCTGCTCCACGTGGTGCTTCGCGTTGCACGCCGCCGTCTGGGCGCTCTGCGTCAGCTGCGCCTGCACATAGCGCAGCGCCAGGTCCTGGAACCTCCCGCAACGCTGAAACTCCCTTCGCGCCGACTCCACCGAACACGCATACCCATGCCCAGCAACCTGCATGTACACCCGGTTCAGGCTTCGCCGGACACCCATCAGCGCGGAGGCGCCCACCACCGACTCGTAACCGAACATCCCCGCCTCAACCTGCGACCCGTCCTGCAAGTGTCACCGTCATCGAGCCCACCCCCTCCTCAATGAAGAAGAGGTTCTCGATCGTGCTCCCCGGATACTCCATCTCGTGCCGTACCTCCAGTTCGACAGGGCGGAGGCACAAACGATCGATCGATTCCCGACTTCAGGTGCCGCAGCACCACGTTCTTATATACCCTGACGTTCAAGGGCACCTTCGTTCCAGGGAGGCGTTACCCTGTCGTCACAGTATGGACCCCTTTCCTTCCACCTCATCGGAAATGTAACCGGCAGCCTAGAACTTGTCCCATCACCTCGCTCCACACGCCCCGTATCCTGGACGCCGCAATCGTCACAACGCCGTAAGGCTCTCTACCTTCAAACGCAAGCCAACGCACGGATCTTTCCTATTGGAGTTCCGCTCACTCACAAAAAAGGGCTGAAGTATGTCAGGTAGAAAACAGACTTCCCTCTGCCTGAATTCTATTTTGTATCCGAGGAACGTGGAGGAGTCACATGGCTCAATATGCAGGTACGGTCAAGTGGTTCAACAATGCTAAGGGATATGGATTCCTCGGACGCGATGGTGGGCCCGATGTCTTCGTTCACTTCAGCTCGATCCAGTCGGAAGGCTACAAATCTCTGAAGGAAGGCGATCCTGTCGAGTTCGATGTCATCCAGGGGGAGAAGGGGCCGCAGGCAGATCAGGTCGTTCGACCCTCTGCGAAGTAAGACCTGAGATCGGAACCGCTCACCCCGGTCGGACCTGCACAGCCTACACAGATCGACCTGATCGTAGCGATCTCGATCGATCTTCGGCTGAGTGTTCGCAAGCCGACATAACTTTTCCTCCGCTGCAGATATCGTCTGAACCAGAGGGGCAGGGAACACTTCTGCCCCATCGCAATTTATCTCTCGCTACTAAAAACTGGCGGCTGTCCCTTGCGATTTCCCGAAGGAGGCTGCTCCCAGTGTCTACTCCCGTGTCCAACCTGCTGCTCGACAAGTTTCCTCAGGACGTCCGTGCCCGGCTCCTCGCTCTGCTCGAGCCCGTACCCCTCCCTGTGCGCACCAGCATGTACTCCCCCGATCAAAGCGCCGAAGTACATTCACTTCGTTACCTCCGGCATCGTCTCGATCGTAACCATGATGTCGAACGGTGAAGGTGTTGAGGTGGGCCTCGTCGGCCGCGAAGGTGTTCCGGAGGCCGTCCACCTCCTCGGTCCCGGTCTGGGCGTTACCGAATGCTTCGTCCAGGTTGAGGCAACCGGCCTCCGCATGGACTTCAAACGCTTCTTCGATGAGTTCTTCTCACAGGAGGCCGTCCGGTCCGTTATGCTCCGCTACGTCCAGTACCACACCCTGCTGACCGGTCAGATCGCCGCCTGCAATCGTCTGCACGAGGTCGAGGAACGCCTTGCACGCTGGCTGCTCATGGTTCACGATCGCACCGGTACAGCCAGCTTCGGCCTCACTCAGGAGTTTCTCGCAGAGATGATCGGATCCCGCCGCTCCACCGTAACTCTCGCTGCAGGACTCTTCAAGCGAAGCGGCATCATCGAGTACCGCCGCGGCGAGATCACTGTCCTGGATCGGCAGGCCCTCGAATGACGCCGCCTGCGAGTGCTACCCCATCTCCCTCAAGCTCTTGCAGAGCCTTCAGGATATGCCTGCCGCAACTCATTCGAACTCGACCTTCGCCTAGCTTCTGGCGATTCAGTCCTCTTCGTCCACCTGTCTCACCATCTCGGTGGCAGAGGTGATGGCAAGCTGCTTCACCATCGCTGAATCCAACTTGGCAGATACGCCGTTCGAGAATGAAACCACAATCGAGGTCGCATCCAGAACATCGACTTGCACTATCTTTGCGTGCTCAAAGTCCATGTCCCCTACCTGTTCATCAGTCATCCGGAACTCCAGTCAATGAGACTTCGATGCATCCGAAGCTCCCCCGCCGCAGTCTCGTCTGCTCATTTATACCCGCGGTGCAACTCTCGCCATCACCCTAGTTGATATTGTTCTCCGGCAGTCTCTTCATCGAGAGCACAATCGTGATGCTGCCCTGAACGTTCTCACCGTCATTCAGCTCGTAGTGGAAGTGCCGCCCAAGAATCTGCGCTCTGAAGCTATGCCCCTCAAGGTCTCTGTGCGTCACCGTGTCGCCGACCTGGGGAAGCACAACGTCCGAAACGTCACCCTCAATCTCGGTTACAGCTGCCGCCTCGCGTTCGGTATGGAATTGAAATACAACCGCGATTCGCATGTTGGGGCCCTGCGCTATGTTAGCAGGCTAACATTCGATCGCGGGTCCGCTTGCCCAGGATTTCCCGGCCGCCCACGCGCTGGTGAACGCCTTGATCTATCCTGTAAAGGCCGCATGCCCGGAACCATACTTTCCCTCGAACACGTCTTTGTCTCGCGCGGCTCCGTGCCCGTTCTCCACGATGTGAACCTCACCCTCGCCGCAGGGGAGCACCTCGCCATCCTCGGCCCCAACGGCTGCGGAAAATCCACCCTCCTGAAGACCATCACCTGCGAGCTCTACCCGCTCGCCGAGGCCCCCACCGGAGACCCCACCTCGGTCAGCATCTTCGGCCGCCGGCGTTGGGATCTCACCCAGCTTAGGCAGCGCCTCGGTGTCGTCTCCTCCGAGCTCCCCGGCAAGCCCACCCTCCACACCTCCGGCTTCGACGCCATCCTCACCGGCTTCTTCTCCGCCTCCACCCTCTGGCCAAATCTCATCGTCACGGACTCGATGAGGTCCCGAGCCGAAGATCTCCTCCATCAGGTCGGCGCAGAAAACCTTCGACACAAACCAGTGGGTCAGATGTCCGCCGGCCAGCAACGCCGCATCATGATCGCACGTGCACTCGCCGGCTCGCGCGCAGCCGCTGAGCTTCAATCGACCCGCATCCCCGCCTCCAGACCCTGCCGTGCCCTCACCGCCTCCGCACGCTCCCTCCCGGCGGGAACTCCCCATCCGAAAACGCGGGCGAGATGCTTCTTCTCGACGAACCTTCAAACGCCCTCGACATCTCCGCGCAGCAGGAGCTCCGCGCTCTCCTCCGCGATCTGGCGCAGCGGGGAACCGCGATCCTCCTCATCACCCATCACACCGCCGATATCATCCCCGAGATCGATCGCGTCCTGCTCATGCGCGAGGGCCGCATCGCGGCCGACGGCTCAAAGCGAGACCTGCTCACCGCTCCCGTGCTCTCCGGGCTCTTCCAAACGCCCGTGGACGTGAGCGAGAGAAACGGGTTCATCCACACCTGGTAGTCGCCCCGGCAGTCTCATGGGAGTCACCTTCGTCCCGGCCCTGGCGGTCGCCTTGGTAGTTGCCGACACAACGCCAGATCCGCTTCGATCAACCTGGCGCAACCACCCCCTCCGACCTTCTATCCTGAAGAAGCGCAAACCTGAAGCGGGACCTTCGCTGCATATTCTTCTATCGCACCTAAGTCCAGCGCTGTGAAAACTTTAGATCTAAGTCGCCTGCTTTGAGTACTTTAGCCTGAGACCTCGAACCTAAGTCACTCAAACGGGAGACTTTACCGAAAGTCGCCGGGGAGGGGAGGGCTACTTGCTCTCGGCCCGAACCGTTCCCGTCTGCAACTTGATCAGCTCCGGCTCCGGAAATCTGGTTGGCCCCAGCACAGCTATCCTTGGAAGCTCACCCACCGCCATCGCCACCTCGTCGCAGGCGTACAGCCGCGGGCAGGTCTGGCAGTCCTTGTAAATCTTGTCCGGCAGCAACGTCCGGTCCACCACCCGGAAACCGAAGCGCGTGAAAAACTCCGGAATCCTCGTGAACAGGCTCACGCACGAGACCTCCTGTTCCTCTGCCTCCGTCAGCAAGGCCGTCAGCAGACGCCCTCCAGCCCCGTTCCCCTTCGCCTCCGGCCGCACTACGATCGACCGCACCTCCGCCAGGTGAGGACCGTAGAGATGCAGTGCCCCGCACCCCAGGAACCCCACCCCGTCGCCCCCCTCAGCCACCGCAAAATCCCGAACATTCTCGCAGATCTCCGCATAGCTCCGTCGCAGCAGCGTCCCATCGTGTGACAACGAGTTCACCAGCTCGAAGATGCGCGCCGCATCCTGCAGCTTGGCCTTGCGGACCCGAACGTCAGTTCCCGTGGCAAGCGCCTCGAAGGCCGCACCCCGAAAGAGACTAGTCGCCATCCCCCGCCCCCCTCAAACCGTCAAGCCGCGCCCGCGCCGCCGTCAGCGCCGACCGGACCCGCGCCGTAGCCGTGCCCCCCTCCACATCATGGCAGTCCAAAGTCGCCCGCAGTGTGATCGCGTCGAAGAAATCCTCCCCGAACTCAGCGCCGAACTGCTGGAGATCGGTCAGAGCAAGATCGCCCAGCTCAACTCCACGATCTATCGCGAACCGCACCGCATTGCCGGTCTTCTCATGCGCCGTTCGGAACGGAACTCCTTTGTGAACCAGGTAAGTCGCCGCGGCCATCGCATTCAGATAGCCCGTCGATGCAGCATCCTTCATACGCTGCCAGCGGAAGGTGAGCGCCTGGGTAAAGTCACCCACCAGGTGCAGCATCCCAAGCAGCGTGTCAGCCGCGTCGAAGACCGCCTCCTGCGTCTCCTGCATATCCTTGTTGTAGGCCAGCGGCAGGCCCTTCAGGATCACAGCCATGGTGGATGCCCCCCCTATGAGCCGCCCCGCCTTCCCACGCACTAGCTCCGTAAAATCAGGGTTCTTTTTCTGAGGCATGGCACTCGACCCGGTCGAGAAACGCTCCGGCAGTTCCACAAAGCCGAACTCCGCAGTAGCGTACAGCGTCAACTCCTCTGCAAAGCGCGAAAGGTGCAGCCCGATCTGGGACGCCACTTGAACGAACTCGAGAGCGAAGTCGCGGTCACTCGTTGCATCCATACTGTTTCGAGTGGGTCCATCGAATCCGAGTACCCTGGCCGCGATGCGTCGATTGAGTGCAAGAGTCGCTCCCGCCACTGCACCTGACCCGAGCGGGCAAAGATTAAGACGGGATCGGCAATCGGATAGGCGGGAAAGGTCTCGATCCACCATGCTGACATATGCCAGCAACCAGTGAGCGATGAGTACGGGCTCTGCGCGCTGGAGATGTGTGTAGGAAGGCATGACCGCTTCCTCGGCGCTCTCAGCCTGCTGAAGCAACGCCGCCTGCCAGCCGTGAAGATGAAACGTCGCGCGGTCGATCGCATCGCGCACGAAGAGGCGGAGGTCCGTGGCAATCTGCTCATTCCGTGAACGTCCGGTGTGGAGCTTGAGCGCAAGTGTGCCGCAGACCTTTGTCAGCTCAATCTCAACGTAATGATGGATGTCTTCAGCCTCGGGGCAGGTCTGCACGAGCGCCACACCGGCCTCCGTGCCCCGGGCGACGAGTGTCAGTCCGCGATCGATCTCAAGACGCTCGTTCTCTGTCAGCACACCTGCGTCCTCAAGGGCGTGCGCATGCGCGCGGCTTGCGGCGATCTCGTGTTCTAGAAGCCGCCAATCAAACGGAAACGAACGCTGCCACTGCTCGAACTGCGGGTCCAGCGGCTCGCGAAAGCGGCCCGACCACATCTTCATTTGAGGACCTCAGACTTCTGCAGCAGCCTGGCCCGAGTTCGTGCGGGAAGACCGAGGATCTTGATGAAGCCTGCTGCGTCCTTCTGGTCGTACGTCTCCCCCATTGTGAAAGAGGAGAGGTCCGTAGAGTAGAGAGAGAATTCACTGTGCCGACCTACGACCGACACGTTTCCCTTGTAGAGCGAGAGTTTCACCGAACCGGTCACGTTCTCCTGAGTCGAGCCGACGAATGCATCGAGTGACTCACGCAGGGGCGTAAACCACAGGCCAAAGTAGACGAGTTCGGCATACTTCAGCGCAACCGCTTCCTTGAAGTGCGACAGGTCGCGATCGAGAGTCAGAGCCTCCAGCTCCCGTTGGGCGGAGAGGATCAATGTCCCTCCAGGTGTCTCATAGCAGCCCCGGCTTTTCATTCCAACGAACCGGTTCTCGACCAGGTCGATACGTCCGATAGCGTTGCGCGCGCCGATCTCATTGAGAAGTTCGACCAGTTGCACTGGTTCAAGCGTCTGTCCGTTAACCGAAACCGGCACGCCCCGTTCAAAGCCGATCTCGATAGTTTCTTCGCTATCAGGGGCATCCTGAGGAGACCGAGTCATCGTCCAGGTTGTGGAGAGAGGAGCGTTATCGGTTGATTCCAACTCTCCACCTTCGTGCGATACGTGCCACAGATTTCGGTCCCGAGAGTGGATTTTGGTACGGCTGGCTTCAACCTGAATGCCGTGAGCTTCGGCGTAATCCAGGCAATCTTCCCTGGATTTGAGCGTCCACTCCCTCCACGGTGCGATGACCTTCAGCTCGGGCGCAAGCGCCTGGAAGCAATGCTCGAAGCGCACCTGATCGTTACCCTTTCCCGTGCAACCGTGGGCCAGCGCGGTCGCGCCCTCCGCGAGTGCAACCTCTACCTGGTGCTTCGCGATCACCGGACGAGCTATGGACGTGCCGAGCAGGTATTTGTGCTCGTACACTGCACCTGCCCGAACAGTTGGGAATACATATTCCTTCAGGAACTCCTCACGCAGATCACGAACGATGGCCTTCTTGGCGCCTGTCGCATACGCCTTTTTCACGACAGCATCGATATCGTCGCCCTGGCCTACATCCGCGATGAAGGCGATGACGTCGAGGCCGTAGTTCTCGTTGAGCCAGGGAATGATGATCGATGTATCGAGACCACCCGAGTATGCAAGTACAACCTTGTCTGCCATGGAAATCTTCTCCGTCTGTGTCTGTGGTTCAGTGGGGGCTAAGAACGCCGACGTTGCTGCTGGGCACGACTGCGGCTATTGGAGACGCGCCGACCTGCGCCCAGCAGCATCAGCAGAATGGCCTTCTGCGCGTGCATTCGGTTCTCTGCCTGGTCAAAAACGACTGATTGGGGACCGTCCAGAACGGAATCGGTCACCTCTGCATTTCTATGTGCCGGGAGACAGTGCATAAAGACGGCGTCAGTCTCCGCATGTCCCATGAGCTGTTCGTTTACCTGATAAGGCTTGAAGATGGGGGCGCGTTTCGTAGCCTCATGCTCGAAGCCCATGCTGGTACAGACGTCGGTGTAGATCGCGTGGGCACCGTCGACTGCTTTGACGGGATCGTGGAGCAGCGTGATGCTGCCTCCTGTCGTTTCACCAATCTCGATTGCCTTGTGAATAATGTCCAGCTTGGGCGCGTATCCCTTGGGCGTCGCTATGCTGCAGTGTGCACCGAGTTGAACTGCGGTGAGCATGAGCGAATGGCAGACATTATTTCCGTCCCCGACGTAAGCGAATCGAAGGCCCTCGGCAGATCCGAAGTGCTCTTCGAGAGTGAAGAAGTCCGCGATCGCCTGGCATGGATGTTCGAGGTCCGACAAAGCGTTGATGATCGGTATGCGGGAGGCCGCGGCCATCTCCGTGATGGTGCTGTGCGAGTACGTCCGAAGCACCATGACGCTCATCCAGCGCTCAACGTTCCGGGCCACATCCGGTATAGACTCGCGTTCCCCAATCGGCGACTGTGTCTGATCGACGAATATTGCGTTGCCGCCAAGCGTATTGATGGCAGCTTCAAATGTGAGCCTCGTCCGGAGCGATGCCTTTTCGAAGAAGAGCACCATCTGCTTTGCGTCCAGAGCGTCGCGGAAGGCTGCGGGATGAGTCTTAACCGCGTGCGTCAGCTCCATGAGAGCGGCCATCTCCTGAACCGAGAGATCCGCTATGGAACAGAGGTCTCTGCCTTGGAGACGCTTGCACGCCTCGTTGAACGCCGTCTCGGACAGAATTCCAAGCTGCGAACCGGACCGGTGAGACGTCTCCGATCCAAGCTCCGACTTCGGGTTCATCACCACCGTCTTGCTACTCATGAAACTCTCCTTCTGACTTGGACGTGGCTGCGAGTGCAGGGAGATGCGAGAGGATCTCCTCCAGAGCGTCAACCGCGGTGTCCACATGCTTGTGTTCGAGGATGTAGGGCGGAAGCAGACGGAGCACTGTCTCGCTCGTTCTGTTGAGGATGATCCGACGGTCAAGCATGGCTGCGGCAACCTCCTTCGCGATCTCCGCAGAGGAGAGCTCGAGACCCAGCATGAGGCCCATGCCTCTCACCGCGACTACATGTGCATTCCGCTCCGCGAGATCGCCAAGGCGCTGTTTGAAGTACCCGCCTACCTCACGAACATTGTCGAGTACGCGGTCCTGACGAATGGCGTCGATCACGGCACTCGCTACGGCACATACCAGAGGACCGCCCCCAAACGTCGTGCCGTGCATGCCGGGGCTGAACGCAAGAGCGACCTCATTCTTGCAGAGCATGGCGCCAATCGGGAGACCGCCCGCCAAGGGTTTTGCGATTGTTGCGACATCCGGAACAACGCCGTACTGCTGATAGGCGAACCACTCGCCGGTCCTGCCGAAGCCACACTGGATCTCATCAGCGATCAACAGAGCTCCCGTGGAGGTGGTCAGTTCGCGCGCGACGCGGAAGAACTCTGGGGAGACCGGGTGAATGCCGCCTTCTCCCTGGATGGGTTCAATGCAAATGGCGCATATGTCGCTGCTGAACTTGGCACGCAGATCGGCGACATCGTTGAAGCGCACGAAGTTCACGCCGGGCATCACGGGTGCGAAGGGTTCGCGGTACTTTTCCTTGTGCGTGGTCGCAACGGAACCCATGGTGCGTCCATGAAAGCTGTGCTCGAGTGCGAGGAAGCGAGTGCCTATCGTCCGGCCGGCGGAACGGAGGTTGCCTGCATGGGCTCGAGCGATCTTCAGCGCGGCCTCCCACGCCTCGGTTCCGCTGTTTGAGAAGAACACACGATCAAGGCCGCTGATCTCGGTGAGTTGAAGCGCGAGGTTGGCTGTTCCCGGATGGTAGAACAGGTTGGATGTGTGCAGGAGACGCTTGCTTTGGGTCGCGATCGCGGCCTCGATGGCCGGGTGACCATACCCAAGTGCCGACACGCCGATGCCGCTCAGGAGATCCAGGAAGTCATGACCATCTTCGTCGCGCAGGTACACGCCGTGACCTTCGACGAACAGGTGCGGGCTGCGATCGTATGTCTGTACCAGTAGTTCGCGTTCTGCAGCTTGGATGGTTTCTAGATTCATGCGACCATCACCTCCGTTCCATCGTTGATTCGGGTTGAGCAGAGATCCGGAAGAAACGTTGCTGACTCCGCGGGAAGGATACGAACGCGCTTAACGCCATGTGTGAGCGCCTCCCGGCAAGCATTGAGCTTCGGTAACATGCCTCCGTAGATGACCCGCTGCTGCTCGAGTATTGGAATCTGCGAAAGCGTCAGCCACCGCATCACATTTCCGTCCACGTCCCTCACGCCCGGGACGTCCGTCAGAAATATGAGATTGTCGGCTTCTGTACAGATGGCACACGCTGCTGCCATCTCGTCTGCATTGATGTTGTAGTACTCGCCGTCGAAACCGAGCGCTATTGATGAGATGACTGGAACGGCGTTCATAGTCCAGATTGCATCGAGCCATCGTGGATCCGTCGCCGCGATCTCACCCACGAAACCCAGGTCTGGAACCGTCTTCTTCTTTCGTGCCCGGAATACGTGACCATCTCCGCCTGACAGACCCACGGCTGCTTGACCATGAGAGCCGATAGCCGCGACGAGCGACTTGTTCACGCGACCCGCCAGGACCATGAGTGCTGCGTCACGAGTCTCCTCATCTGTCACGCGCAGACCGGAGATGAACTGACTCTCTTTTCCCATCTGCGCGAGCGTCTCGGTAAGCTGCGCGCCCCCGCCGTGCACCACGGCGACGCGATTGCCATCGGCTACGAGTTCAACGATGGCCTTGCCGCACTCGCGGAGAAGCTGCTTGTTCTCAATGGTTGCTCCCCCGAGCTTGATGACGAACTTCAAAGCAATCCCTCCGTCTCTCCCCATCCGTTCATGATGTTCAGATTCTGGATCGCCTGGCCTGCGGCTCCCTTGAGGAGATTGTCCAGGCACGAGACGATTACCACACGCCTTCCGCCGCGATCGACAGCCAGGCCCAAATCGCAGAAGTTAGTGCGTACGACATGTTGAACCTGGGGCAGCATGCCAGCAAGGCGAACCCTGACAAAAGGGCAGTATCGATAGAACTCCCGAACCATCCCGAGGATTGCCTCCGCGTCTGAGGGCCGCTTCAGCCGAAAGTAGATCGTGGAAAGGATTCCGCGCGGGATCGGGAGAAGGTGGGGCGTGAACTGTATCTGCATCTCCGAGAGGGAAAGCTGTTCAAGCAACTCCCCTGTGTGGCGATGGCCGAAGACAGAGTACGCAGACAGGTTATCCGCGGCGTACATGAAATGGGTATTCGGAGAAGGTGCTTTGCCCGCACCGCTGACACCGGATTTCGCATCGCAAATGATGCCGCACTCAAGGTCCACCAGTCCAGCTCGAAGCAGGGGAGCGATGGCGAGAATCAGGGATGTCGCATAGCAGCCTGGGTTGGCTACGAGGCGAGCTCCTGATATTGCATCTTTATGCAGTTCAGGAGACCCGTACACCGCATCAGCCTGAAGCTTTGAGGCGAGATCGGGATTCTCATCGTTGAGGCGATACACGGCGCGATGATCCGGGTTCTTCAGCCGCCATGCTCCACTGAGATCGATGACTCGAATACCCCGTTGTATGGCTTCAGGTACCCAGGCACGCGATTGCTCGTGCGGTGTTGCCAGAAGGAGGATGTTGACGCCGTTCCTGTCCAGGAGCTCCCAGCTGAAGGGCTGAACCTTGTGGCCTTCTCCTGCGGCGAGCTGCGGATGCAAATCGGAGAGCCTGCTATCAGTTGCAGCGCTCGCCTCCTCGGATCGGCCAAGGAAGAGCAGGTCGCCTTCGGAAAGTCGCGGGTGACGGAGGAGAATGCGGGCAAGCTCTCCGCCGGCATATCCGCCAACACCCGCAACAGCGACGCGAAGTCCCGACTCACCAACGGCATGACTTCGCCGTGACTCGCCGACAGCGGTATTGTGGAAGACATCAGCCAATGTAACCTTCGATCCTTGCCTTGATCGTCCGTCCCTGCTTCTCATCAGGGCAGATGATCAGAACGGTGTCGTCCCCTGCTATCGTTCCTACTACTTCCGGCCAGTCCTCGTAGTCGATCCCGGCCGCAACAGGTTGCGCGCTTCCGGTCGTAGTTACGAGTACGAGCAGATTGATCGCCTGGCGAACCTCAAGCCCGAAGCCTTCGAGAACCTGGCGGATGCCTGGGCTATCGACGTCATCACCATCGCTTACTCCCGGCAACAAGTATCCCGTCGGTCCCTTGGCGAGACGCAGCTCATGTATGTCTCGCGAGAGCGTTGCCTGGGTGACGTGGAATCCACGAGCGGCGAGCCTTTTACGTAGGTCGTCCTGGCTTGCGATAGAGGTCCTGGATAAGAGCTCACGTATAACTGCGTGTCGTTGCTGCTTCAAAGCTGGTGTCCTGGGTGCTAGAGAGGCGGGATGCTGAAACGTCCCTCGTATATTTATACGTCTTCATGTATAAATATACATGACGCAGTCGTCTTTTTCAGCTCGTCAATCCCTGCTCCGCAAGTATATTGAACTATGGACCTACGCCACACCATCAGTCAGCGCCCCTCAGGGTGTGAGGGCCCGACGTCCAGCCCGCAGTCGACGCTTATCGATGAGCGGTTCGACCACGATTCGTGCGGGGTCGGCTTCGTCGCGTCGATTGCGAAGCCGGCGGCTTCAAACGAGATCCTCCGTGCTGCTTTAACGGCATTGAGCAGGCTGGCCCATCGTGGCGCCACGGCTGCTGACGGCAAGAGTAGTGACGGCGTCGGCGTCATGACGGCTGTGCCCCGGTCGCTGTTTGCTGACGAGGTTGAGAAGATCTGCGGTCGGGTCATCGCTCCGGAGCAGATGCTTGGCGTGGGCATGCTTTTTATCCCGGATCAGGAGATGCGGGCGGAGGCGGCGCTCGAACGATGCCTGTCTGCGCACGAATTCGAGGTTTTGTGCTGGAGGGACGTTCCGGTAAGGGTAGATCGCTTGGGCGAGATCGCCCTGAGCACGATGCCAAAGATACGTCAGGTGATGATTACCGATGGTCTCAACGGCGAGCTTGCAACGAGAGAACGACGGCTGTATCTCGCACGCAAGCAGTTTGAGCGAATGCATCAGCATGAGGACACGACTGGTTACGTCTGTTCTCTCTCGACTGAGACGATTGTTTACAAGGCGATGTGTTCTGGAGCGCTGCTTCCTGAGTTCTACCCGGACCTTGCATCGCCGAGCTACAAGACGCCTTTTGCGATCTTTCACCAGAGGTATGCGACCAACACCTTGCCCGCATGGCATCGTGCGCAACCTGGCCGCGCCCTTGCCCATAATGGAGAGATCAACACCGTCTGGGGGAATCGTGCTCGCATGGCGGCTCGCGACGCTACGCTTCCTGTCGAGTGCAAGCCCATCCTGACGGATGGCGGCACGGACTCAACAAGTCTCGATGAAGCGATCGAGCTGATCTCTCGAAACGGGAGAACCTGTGCAGAGGCGGTCAGGATGCTTCTTCCGCCAGCATCGGGCGATCGGCCTGGTTCGCCGTTTCTGCAGTACCACATCGACTGCGCGGAACCCTGGGATGGACCGGCGGCGATCTCTTTCAGCGATGGCCGGGTAGTGGGAGCCGCGCTTGATAGAAATGGCCTGCGTCCATGCCGGTTTGCGATCACCTCGGGCGGGCTCATTGTCGCTGGCTCCGAGGCCGGCCTGGTGGATCTTGATCCGGAAGAGGTTGTGCACAGCGGCCGATTGGGTCCGGGGCAGATGCTGCTGGTGGACCTTTTGGAGGGGAAGGTCTACGAAGATGCGGAACTGTGGAAGGTCTTCGACACGAGTGCCGGCTACGCGCGGCTTGTTGAGAACTCTCCGTTGGTGTCCGTGTCTTTGCGGCACGAAGCGACCCGCGAAGAGGTCGAGGGGAAGCAGCGGCTCTTTGGCTATACGCGGGAAGACGTAAAGATGATCCTGCAGCCTATGGCGAAGGACGGCAAGGACGCCGTCTGGTCCATGGGGGACGACACGCCGCTGGCGTTTCTGGCAAAGGCTCCGCGGCCGGTTTACGCGTATTTCCGGCAGAGATTTGCGCAGGTGACGAATCCGGCGATCGATCCTCTGCGTGAAGCGTGCGTGGTGTCGCTGCATACGCGACTCGGACCATGGCCACATCTTTTGGACAAGAATGCACCTCTTCCGGGGCTTTCGCTGGCTTCCCCTTTCCTCCGACTAAGTCATGTTGAAGCACTCCGGCGCGGCGAGTACCCGCATAAAGCGGAGCTTGCCCTGGCAGAGATTGATTGTGTCTTCTCTCCAAGTGACTCATTGGAAAGGGCTTTGGACGACGTTTGCTGGCGTGCTATCGAGGTTGTTCGAAACGGTGCGAAGATCCTCCTGCTTTCGGATCGCGCTGCCAGTGCGGATCGGATCCCAATTCCGATGGCGATGGCAACAGGTGCGGTACACCAGGCGTTGGTGGGTGCGGGGCTGCGGACGCTGGCTGGATTAGCGGTGGAAGCGGGCGATTGCCGTGATATTCACCATGCAGCGGTGCTGATTGGGTATGGTGCGGGCGTGGTTTGCCCGTGGTTGGCGCTGGAGACGGCACGGTCTTTTGCTGGTGCGGACGAGGCTGATGCGAACGAGACGAAGATGCTGAAGGCGCTCGACGCGGGGCTGGCCAAGGTGATGTCCAAGATGGGCATCTCGGTCGTGGACAGCTACCGGGGGGCGCATCTGTTTGACAGCCTGGGCCTCCACGCGAGCGTCGTGAACCGGTGTTTCCCAGGGACGCCTGCGCCACTTTCCGGGATCGGGTTTGCGGAGATCGAAAGACATCTGCGGCAGACCTGGACGGCGACCGGTGCGGAGGTTTCGAGCGATCTGCCGGACTACGGGTGGGTTCGGTTCCGAAAGGCGGAGCTCGCCGAGCCGCACGCCTGGCAGCCCACGAATGTGAAGGCGCTGCAGACGGTTGTCGGAAGCGCGCGCGGTGCGGCTTCCGCTCTTGAAGCCACGGAGAACTTCAAGATCTACACGGAGGGTGTGGAGAAGAGGGAGGCTGCGACGTTGCGCGACCTGCTCGGCATCCGGCCCGCGGCGCGTGAGATCCCGGTCGACGAGGTGGAGAGCTCAGCGAGCCTTTGCAGACGCTTTGTTGCGAGCGCGATGTCCCTCGGATCGCTTAGTCCGGAGGCGCACCAGACGATCACCGCCGCGATGAACATGTTGGGCGGGCGCTCCAACACAGGTGAGGGTGGAGAGGACCCTGATGTATACCGCGTGGGCGCAAACGTGCCACCGCAGGAGACGGGAAATGTGACAAGGATGGTGAGCTCGGGCGGTGGAACGATGCTGGCCGAGGCTCCGGTCCTGGCGCAGCAGACGCACGTGTCGCTCAACAACAAGATCAAGCAGGTCGCATCGGGCCGCTTCGGTGTCACGGCGGAGTACCTGGCGCATGCTGAGGAGATCGAGATCAAGGTAGCGCAGGGCGCGAAGCCCGGAGAGGGCGGACAGCTGCCTGGGTTCAAGGTGAGTGGTCTGATCGCCCGGCTTCGCCATGCGCAGCCCGGGGTGTCACTGATCTCTCCGCCGCCGCACCACGATATCTACTCGATCGAGGATCTGGCGCAGCTGATCTACGACCTGAAGCGCGTCAATCCGAGAGCGGCAGTTGGGGTGAAGCTGGTTTCGAGCTGCGGTGTGGGAACGGTTGCAGCGGGCGTTGCGAAGGCGTACGCGGACTTCATCGTGATCGCGGGCAACACAGGTGGAACGGGAGCGGCGGCGCTCTCGAGCATAAAGTATGCCGGAAATCCATGGGAGCTTGGGCTGGCCGAGGCGCAGCAGGTGCTGCGCGGAAATGGCATGCGCGGACGAGTGCGGCTGCGAACGGACGGCGGACTGGCAACGGCGCGCGATGTGCTGGTGGCGGCGCTTCTGGGAGCGGACGAGTTTGCCTTTGGGACGGCAGTGCTGGTTTCGATCGGCTGCGATATGGCCCGGCAGTGCCACCTGAACACATGTCCGACGGGCATCGCGACGCAGAAGCCGGAGCTGCGGGCGAAGTTCCGGGGCAAGCCGGAGCATGTGGTGGGCTTCTTCACGGAGCTGGCGAACGACCTGCGTGCCTTGCTGGCGCGGTATGGAATGCGATCGATTGCGGATGCAATCGGCCGGACGGATCTGCTGGAGCAGGTCCGGTTTGACGGCAGCCTGGATCTTGAGGCGATGCTGAGCCGTGATCAGGCCGGGGTGGCTTCGTGGCAGGGTCTGCGGAACGACCAGCCGTTGGAGCCGGCTCTGGACGAGGCATGGGTTGGGCCAGCGTTGAAGGCAGTCGAGGCGGGATCTCCGTTTGAGGTCACCGTTGCGATTGCGAACGAACACAGGGCGGTAGGCGCACGCCTGGCGGGCGAGCTCTCGCTGATACGGGCGCAGAGAGATCTCCCTGCAGATGTCACGTTCAACCTGAAGGGAACTGCCGGGCAGTCGTTTGGAGCCTTTGCGGTCGAAGGCATGAAGCTTGTGCTGGATGGGTGGGCGAACGACTTTGTGGGCAAGGGACTTTCGGGCGGGAAGCTCATCATCCGCCCGCGGGGATTAGCAGCGAAGGATAGTGGACGTCACGTCATCCTCGGCAACGTGGCGCTGTACGGAGCTACGGCCGGATTTCTATACGCGGCGGGGCGGGCAGGCGAGCGGTTCGCTGTCCGGAACTCCGGCGCACAGGCAGTGGTGGAGGGAGCTGGGGACCATGCGTGCGAGTACATGACAGGCGGCATGGTGACGATCCTGGGAGGCGTCGGGTCGAACTTCGGCGCGGGCATGACGGGTGGGCTGGCGTGGGTATATGACGCCGACAAGAGCTTTGTGGAGGAGGGACGTTTCCACCCGGAGTTCGTGACTGCCGAGTACTTCGGTGCTGTGGGCGAGGAGGCCAGAGGCGTTTTGAAGAGCATCGTAGAGGCACACGCACGGGAGTCATCGAGCAGCCTCGCCGAGGCCATGTTGTCCGACTGGGCTACTGCTGCTGAGTCATTCGTGCTGCTCACTCCAAAGCCGCAGGTGTGATGCAAGGCGGCCGCTGATAGGGCGGGTTGAAGTGCGGTGATAGATGCGGATGCCGGAGGGCTCAGCCGGTACTTCTGTGTCTTGGCAAAGTCGACTGCTTTCTTTAGAGTGGCGGCACTGGAAGTTTCCGGTATTGAGGCTGCACTGAAACGCAAAGAGACCAGTGACGCCTTGAAGCGGCCCGTGAGCCCAGCTGCTTTGCCGGGTGGGGGAGACAAGTACCAGCGCATTCTGGACGCTGCGGTAGAGGTGATTGCGGAGAACGGGTACTTCGGCTCGCCGGTGAGCGCGATCGCGGCCCGGGCCGGTGTGGCCGACGGAACGATCTACCTGTATTTCAAGAGCAAGGATGACGTTCTTCGGACGGCTATCGATACAGTGTTCGATCGATTTCACCGGCAGGTGCAGGAAGAGTTCAAGACGCTGACCGATCCACGGGGGCAGCTGGAATATGTTGCGCGGGTGCATCTGGAGAGCAACTCCGTTAACCGGAGCATGGCAATCATCATGCAGACCGAGATGCGGCAGAGCGCGAAGTTCATTGCGGAGTTCTCTCATCATCACCTGGTGAAGTACATTCAGCTGGTGCGGGAGATCATCCGGAACGGGCAGCAGACGGGTGTGTTCCGGAGCGACGTTTCAGACGGGGTCGTGGCGCACTGCATGTTTGGCGCGATCGATGAGCTGTTGAGCTCCGCGGTGTTTACGGGACGCACCTACGACGCACGCGCGACGGCAGCGCAGGTGGTGGATGTTCTTTTGAACGGGATTACTACGGGGAAGCGCGATGTTTGATTTGAAGACGATGAACGACGTGCTGCAGATGGCCACGACGCGTGGAACGCATGTGGTGATGCTCTGGAAAGAGGGCACGGAGTGGAGGCCGATCACATCGAGCGAGCTCTACGGAAGGGTGCGGGCGTTGGCGGCGGTGCTGCAACGCTGGGGTGTGGTCAAAGGCGACCGGGTTGCGCTGCTGTCTGAGAACCGATGGGAGTGGCCGGTGTGCGACTTCGCGACGCTGGCGGTGGGAGCGGTGGATGTACCGTTGTATGCGACGCTGACGCCCGATCAGATCGGCTACATGCTGCGGGATTCGGGCGCAAAGGTGGCGGTGGTTTCGACCGCGGAGCAGTATGAGAAGCTGCGGGCGGCGGGTGAACTGCCCGATCTCGAACACGTCGTCGTTATGGATGCGGGCGAGTTTGAGGGAGCTGAGAGCCTGAAGGATCTGCTGTCCGGGTGGGAGGAGTTGCGGACGAGGGACGCCGACTTCGATGCGATGCTTGGGGATGTCGGACCTGAGGATCTGGCGACGTTGATCTACACGTCGGGGACGACCGGCGAATCCAAGGGAGTGATGCTGACGCACGGCAACCTGGCGAGCAACATCAATGTTTCCACCGGGGAGCTTGGCTTCAGCGATAAGGACACGTCGATCTCCTTTCTTCCGCTGTCACATGTGACTGCACGGCACGTCGATTACGCGTTGATGTGCCATGGGGCGAGGCTGGCGTACTGTCCGCGCTTTGATCTGCTGCCTGAGGCGATGAAGACGGTCAAGCCTACGATCTTCGTTGCGGTTCCGCGAGTGTACGAAAAGATCCGTCATGCGGTGGAGGCGAAGTCCGCAGCGTCTCCTGTGAAGAGGCGGTTGCTGGCGTGGGCCCTGGCGACGGGGAGGAGACATCGGGCAGAGGTTCTGGCAGGCAGCACGCCGGGAGCTCTAAGCTGGACGCTGGCGAACAGGCTGGTGTTCGCAAAGATCCGCGAGGCGTTTGGGGGGCAGGTGAAGGTGTTCAACTCCGGTGGCGCGCCTCTGGGGATGGATACGGCGGGTTGGTTTGCGGATGCGGGAATCAGGATCTTTGAAGGGTACGGCTTGACGGAGACATCGCCGGTGATCGCTGTGAACTATCCAATGACACACAGGATTGGAAGCGTCGGGAGGCCGCTGCCGAACATGGAAGTTCGGTTTGCAGCGGATGGGGAGCTTGAGGTGCGCGGGCCGGCGGTGTTTCACGGCTATTGGAAGAAGGAGAAGGAGACGGCGGAGACCTTTACGGAAGACGGCTGGTTCCGGACGGGAGATATTGGCCGGTTGGATGAGGATGGATTTCTGTTTATCACCGACCGGAAGAAGGAGCTGCTGAAGACGAGTGGAGGAAAGCTGATTGCGCCGCAACCGATCGAGAACCGGCTGAAGGCGAGCAGCTTTGTGGGGCAGGCGGCGCTGGTGGGAGACAAGCACAAGTTCGCGGCGGTGTTGATCTCTCCGAACTTTGCGACGCTGGAGGGGTGGGCAAAGGAGCAGGGCATTGCGTCGGGGGACCGGGGAGCGCTGGTTCGGGATGCGAAGGTGATGAAGATGTACCAGGGCATCGTGGACCAGGTGAACAGCCAGCTGGCGAACTTCGAGAGCATCAAGAGAGTCGCGGTTGTGGGTGAGGAGTGGACGGTGGAGCAAGGGGAGCTGACGCCTAGTATGAAGCTGAAGCGACGGATTATCGAGACGAAGTACGCGAAGGAGATCGCGGACTTCTATCGAGACGAGGCGAGTTCGCGGGCGTAGATGTGGAGAGACTCAGTGCAGACGGGCCGAAGACATTGCTGAAGCGGGCAGACAGACAAGGTAAGAGGTATCTGAATCCGATACCGACGCAGGTTGGAGGATTCTCGACGGTCCTGAAGGTATTGCCGCGGTTTCTGATGAACCGTAAGCAGCGATCTCCAATTAGGCCGCCCGGTCCATTCAGGACGGATCCGCGGCTGTTTGATGAAGCTCCGGCGACTGGTCTGCGGGTGACGTGGTTTGGACACTCCTCGATGCTGCTGGAGATCGACGGCGCTCGCGTGCTGATCGACCCGGTGTGGGAACAGAGGGCGTCGCCGTTCCAATGGACGGGGCCGAAGCGCTTCTTTGAACCGACGATTCCGCTGGGGGAGCTGCCGGAGATCGACGTCGTCTTGATCAGTCATGATCACTTCGATCATCTTGGCGAGGGGACTATTCGGAGCTTAGCCCGGGCGCAAAACGCGGCAGGAGCGACGTGGGTGACCTCGAAAGGAGTGGGCGCGGCTCTCGCGGGGTGGGGTGTGGAGCGTAAGGGGATTGTGGAGCTGGATTGGACGGAGGCGCATACGGCTGGGGTGCGAGGTAAAGACCTGAAGATTACGTCGTGGCCGGCACGACACTTCTCGGGACGCAGTCTATCGAACCGATTCGAGACGCTCTGGGCCTCGTTTGTGATTGAGGGAGCGGAGCACTCGGTATATTACGGGGCCGATTCAGGGCAGTGGCCCGGCTTCGCGGATATCGGTGCGCGGCATCGCGGACTGGACCTGATCATGCTCGAGATCGGGGCGTTCGACGAACTTTGGGCAGATATCCACCTGGGCCCGGATGGAGCGGCGGAGGCGTTCCGCGCAATGGGGGCGGGAGGTCTCCTGATGCCTATTCACTGGGGCCTGTTCGATCTTGCGCTCCATGGATGGACGGAGCCGATCGAACGGATGAGACAGGTCGCGGAGGAGAGGGGGATTCTGCTGTGGTCGCCGGAGCCGGGCCGACCTTCGGATGTCATTCCGGAAGTCCAGCTGCGGTCGGATTGGTGGAAGGACAGCAGAGGCGACGAGGTATGATCTCTTTGCAGGAAAAGGAGTGTAGGAATGCGTGTTGGGATGTTGACGGGCGGGGGTGATTGCCCCGGATTGAATGCAGTGATTCGCGCGGCAGTGCGCAAGGGAATCTTTCATTACAAGGACGAGTTTGTCGGGTTTCTTGAGGGATGGAGAGGCGTGCTTGACGATGCGACGATGCCGCTCAACCTGGAGTCGACTTCGGGCATTCTGCATCGCGGAGGGACAATCCTGCGGTCGTCGCGCACAAACGTGAAGAAGATCGAGGGTGGATTCGATCGCTGCGCCCAGGTGATCGAGAAGCACGGGCTGGATGCGCTGATTGCAATGGGTGGAGACGATACCCAGTCGATCAGCCTGGCGTTGTCTGAGCGCGGTGTGAAGTGCGTCGGGGTTCCGAAGACGATTGACAATGACCTGAGCGGGACGGACGCCTGTTTCGGCTTCGACACCGCTGTGAGCATCGCGACGGAGGCGGTGGACCGGCTGCATTCGACCGCTGAGGCGCACAATCGCGTCATCGTGGTGGAGGTAATGGGCCGTGACGCGGGATGGATCGCCCTGACGAGTGGCGTTGCGGGCGGAGCGGATGTGGTCCTCGTCCCGGAGCGGCCGATCGACATCGATGAGGTCTGCCGGTTGATTACATACCGGCGGGAGAATGGGAAGAAGTTCTCGATCGTGGTTGTCGCCGAGGGGGCGAAGCTGCCGGAGCACACGGGCCAGACCTCCGTTGGAACGGGCACGGATTCATTCGGCCATGTCAGGTTGAGCGGTATCGGCCAGGTACTGGCCGAGGAGATTGAGAGGCGCACCGGATACGAGACGCGCAGCGTAAACCTGGGGCATACACAACGGGGCGGCACACCGACGGCTTACGACCGGATGCTGGCCACACGATATGGGGTCGCGGCCATCGATCTGGTGCACGCTGGACGGTTCGGAAGACTGGTTGTGCTGCGCGGAACGGAGATATCGGACATACCGATAGCCGATGCCATTGCAAAGACGCGAACGGTAGGACCGGATCTGCTTTCGTTGATCGAGGGGCTGCAACCGTTACGAGAAGGTTGACCTCCGGTGATTGTTGTTGTCTCGGTCGGTGAAACCGCGTAAAAGGATGGAGGCGGGGGTGTGACCCCGCCCGATCCTCTGGGAGAGACAATGACTGGCGCTGTTCAGGGTGTGTTGCGAGAGGTGTTGGATATCCGACAGGCCTCGGAGTACCTCGGGATCAGCGGGGATACCCTGTACCGCTACGCGTCGGAGGGCTTTGTGCCTGCGTTCAAGCTGGGGAATCGCTGGCGGTTCAAGAAGAGTCTGCTGGATGCCTGGATGGACGAGAAGTCAGGGGTCAAGAAGCCTGCACAGGTTGCGGTGATGCCGCGTGAGAAGAAGCCTGTGGCTCGCGCCCGATAGCGTTGGACCAAGTCGGTACCCGAGAACCGAGCTTCTACGTGCTTACGCGGCTTGCAACGTAAGGACGGTGATCTCCGGAGGGCAGTTGAGCCGAAAGGGAAGACCGACGGTTCCGATCCCACGATTGACATATAACTGCATGCGACCAAGACGGTAGGGGCCTTCCACGTACTTCTGCCCCAAGGGCGGGAGAACGACTGGGCCAACAAACGGGAGGCGAATCTGGCCACCGTGGGAGTGCCCTGAGAGCATGAGGTCGACATTGACGCCTCGCGGGTGTGCGGCTACGGCGTCGGCGAAGTCTGGTGCATGGACCATCAGGATAATTGGTGAATCCCGCTCTCTGGGGATCGCAAGGTTGAGGTCGGGGAAATCGGTTCCCGGATCGGCTGTGCCACAGAGCCAGAGACGGTCGCCACCGCGACTGAGGGATAGGAACCGGTTTCTGAGAACCGGAATTCCTCTGTCCTGGAGGGACTGCGTCACAAGAAGAGCACCTACGGTGACGTCGTGATTGCCGAGAACGGCGTATTTCTCAGGGCACTGGATGAGGCTCAGGAGTTCTGCACAGCGCGGAGCGGCATGTCTGGCGGCGACGAAGGTAAGGGAGCCGCGGGTGACGAAGTCGCCGGTGAGTAGAACGATATCAGGCGCGATCGAGTTTACATGGTTGACGACCCGATCGAGAAAGAATGGCTCGGTGTACTCATCCAGATGTATGTCGCTTAGCTGGGCGATACGAAGACCGTGAAAGCCTGAAGGCAGGTTTTCAATCTTGACCGTGTGTTGTGCGATGTCGATCTCGTGCCTGGCGAACTCTCCGGCGTAGACGGCGAAGCCGGCGGCGAGCGCGGCGGAGCCGGTAAGGAAGGCGCGACGTGTGGATCTGGGAGAGGTTGTCGCCGTACCGGAAGACATAACCTCATGATACTGGGTGACCGAGGCGCGGTAGACTCGCCCCGTTGGTTAGAATCGAAGTTGATGAACAAAGGTTTGCGCAAGAGGAGGTTAGCCAGGACTGCACGTCTGAGCGGCCTCGATGCTTTTCTTCTGACACATGCCGCCGACATTCGGTATATGTGCGGGTTCACCGGCTCTTCCGCCGTGCTGGTGATCGCCGATGGGCGAGCGGTTCTGTTTACGGACGGACGATACACCGAGCAGGCGAAGAAGGAGACGCAGGGAACACGGGTCGTCATTGTCAATAAATCTCCGCTGATCGGCGCCTGTGAGTGGATTGATGCGGCTGGGATCGAGCGTTGCGGCTATGACCCGGAGCACACGACGGTTGCGGCGTTGGCGTCGATGCGCGGCGCGGTGGCTGGAAGGAAGCGGCGCGGTCTCTTTCAGGCTTCGGAAGGGCTGGCAGGGCAGCAAAGAGAGATCAAGGACGCGGCCGAGATCTCGACCACGCGCGAGGCGGCTCGCCTGGGATGTGCGATTGTCGACGCGATGCTGTATGAGTTCGAGCCGACGAGATCCGAGGTGCAGATCGCGGTGGAACTGGAGCGGAGGGCGCGGATTGCGGGGGCGGAGAGGATGAGCTTCGAGACGATCGTTGCGGGTGGTGAGCGGAGTGCGCTGCCGCATGCTCATCCAACATCGGCGAAGCTTCCGCGGAGGGGTTTTGTGGTGGTGGATTCCGGCGTGGTTGTCGAAGGGTACTGCTCCGACCTGACGCGCACCGTGCATATGGGCCGCGTCTCGCCGGAGGCGCGAGCCGTGTATGATTCCGTTCTGGAAGCACAGATGAGCGCCATAGAACGCGTAGCGCCTGGAGTTGAGGCAGGAGCTGTCGACGAGGCTGCGCGAAGTGTTTTGCGAAGGGCGAAGCTGGACGGATTTTTCACGCACTCCACCGGGCATGGCGTTGGACTTGAGATTCATGAGCAGCCCCGAATCGGGGCGAAGCAGGTGCAGATTTTGAAGCCCGGCATGGTTATCACGATCGAGCCGGGTGTTTACCTTGAGGGTCGATTCGGGGTACGGATAGAAGACATGGTGCTCGTGACGGCGAAGGGTCACGAGGTCCTGACGACGAGCACGAAGGCGTTGATCGAACTGTGACCGGAAGGGCTTTGTAGAGGACTGATGATGGATCGTGAACATTTGGATGAGTTGCGGGAGCTGGTCGAGTTCCTGAAGGCAAACGAGATCGCCGAGTTCGACATGGAACGTTCGGACGTGAAGCTGCGTTTGAAGTTTGCGGGGGCGAGAGCGGCAGAAGAGATTCGGTACCAGAGTGTCGCGGCGCCTTTGGCGGCGCCGGTCAGCGCACCTGCGCCGAGAAGCCAGGGAGCTTCTACCGACACGGCGGCGGAGGCGAGCGCGGCGGCGCCGGCAGCAGAGGAGCCTCTCCATGAGGTCAAGTCGCCGATTGTCGGGACATTCTATGAGTCTCCGGCACCCGGAGCGGCGCCTTTCGTGAAGGTCGGTGACCAGGTGGAGGCAGGGCAGGTGCTCTGCATTGTGGAGGCGATGAAGCTGATGAACGAGATCGAGGCGGATGTCGCGGGTGAGATCGTCAGGCGTATTGCGAACCCTGGGCAGCCGGTTGAGTACGGGCAGCCGCTCTTTGCGGTAAGAGTTCGGTAGAGAGACGAGCGGGAAAAGCCACAGGGAAGGCAACGTCGACTATGTTTCAGAAGGTACTGATTGCGAATCGTGGTGAGATTGCGCTACGAGTCATCAGCGCATGCAAGGAGCTTGGAATTCGGACGGTCGCGGTCTACAGCGAAGCGGACCGGAACTCGCTGCACGTCCGGTTTGCGGATGAGGCGATCTGCATCGGACCGCCACGATCTGCTGAGAGTTACCTGAATGTGCCCGCTGTGATCTCCGCCGCCGAGATCGCGGACGTGGATGCGATTCATCCGGGATATGGGCTTCTAAGCGAGAACGCGAACTTTGCCGAGGTTTGCCGGGCTTCAAACATCAAGTTCATCGGGCCTCCACCCGAGGTGACGCGGATGATGGGGGAGAAGTCTACGGCGCGCCAGACGATGAAGAAGGCGAAGGTCCCGATTCTGCCGGGGTCGGACGGCGTTATCGAGAGCGAGGGAGAGGCCCTCGAGTGGGCGAAGAGCGTCGGTTACCCCGTAATTCTGAAGGCGGTGGCGGGTGGCGGTGGACGCGGGATGCGTATCTGCCGGAATGCGGCGGAGCTGCCGGGACTGTATCAGCAGGCGTCGACCGAGGCGGCGAACGCGTTTGGAAACGGCGATCTTTACATGGAGAAGTTCATCGAGCGCCCGCGACACATCGAGTTTCAGGTGCTGGCTGATGAACACGGGAATGTGATGAGCCTCGGTGAGCGGGAGTGCTCGATCCAGAGGCGGCATCAGAAGCTGATCGAAGAGGCGCCGAGCCTGATGGTGACGCCGAAGCTGCGCGATGAGTTGGGAAGGACGATTCAGCGCTCGTTGAAGGACATCGGCTACTGGAATGCGGGAACGATTGAGTTTCTGATGGATGAGGATGGAAAGATCTACTTCATCGAGATGAATACGCGCATCCAGGTCGAGCACTGCGTGACGGAGATGGTGACTGGCGTCGACCTGGTGAAGGCACAGCTGAGGATAGCGGCCGGGGAGAAGCTGAGCTCGATCGTGCCGGAGGTTCCGGAGATCCGCGGCCACGCAATCGAGTGCCGCATCAACGCCGAGCATCCGGAGAAGTTCACCCCGTCCGCGGGCAAGATCACGGTGTTCAATCTTCCGGGTGGAAACGGTGTTCGGGTGGATACGGCACAGTATGCGGAGGGTGTTGTACCGCCTTACTACGACAGCCTGATCGCGAAGCTGATCTGCCATGGCAAGGATCGGGAAGAGGCGATGAACAAGATGCAGCGGGCTCTCGACATGTTTGTGGTGCAGGGGATTCATACGTCTATTCCGCTGCACAAGCGCATCTTCGCGGATGCGGAGTTTCGGTCGGGACACTTCGATACCAAGTTCATGGAGCGGTTCCTTGAGCGGCAGAAGGGTGCCTAGTGCCGGGGCATCCGCGACTTATTCTTCCGCGGATCTACGTCATTCTGGACGCGGAGGTACTGGCCCGGCGCGAAATAGATCTGGTGACTGCCGCTCTGGAGCTAACGGATGCGGGTGTCCGGCTCGTCCAGTACAGAGACAAGCGCGGTGATGTTGCCTCCGTTCTGAAGGAGAGCGGGAGGCTGGCGCGCTGCCTGGAGGGCTCAGGGTGCAGGTTGATCCTGAACGACTACGCGGATCTGGTGGAGGCATGTGGGGCCGGTGGGGTCCACGTGGGTCAGGACGACATGAGTGTTGCGAGGGCACGGGAGCTCATCGGGCCCGGCAAGATCCTGGGCGTATCAACGCACAGCGACGCGCAGCTGCTTTCGGCGAGAGATAGCGTGGTCGACTATGTAGCAATCGGGCCGGTCTTTTCAACGAGCACAAAGGTGGATGCGGAGCCTGTTGTCGGGGTGGACGGCGTGCGGCGAGCCCGGGAGCTGACCACGAAGCCGCTCGTCGCGATCGGCGGCATCTCGCTTCTGAATGCTCGGATGGTGCTCGAGGCCGGTGCAGATTCTGTCGCGGTGATCAGCGCGGTGCTTGGCGGTGCGAGCGGCATTGGATCGGCAGCAAGGGAGCTTATCAGGGCCACGTCCGATCAGGATGTGCGGAGGAGAACGGCCGAAGTGTGAGTGGATGCCTGACCGGGTTCTCTGACCGTGACGTCTGATCCTAGTTACGTGCCGGTGCAAGAGTTGCAAGGTCGCCGTCTTCCTACAGTAGTATTGCGGTACTATCCGAGTCTCGCGCGGGCTGATCCTCGGATCCTTTCCCAGCTGAAGCTCCGATCAGATATCGACACGCAATGATTTCAAGAATGGAGACGTATCTATGGCCAACCTGTTGGCAATCAAGCCGCTCAGCCGCCTGATGTTGGAGGCGCAGAACGAAGGCGAAGGCGGGCTGAAGCGTGCTCTTGGGCCGCTGAACCTTATAACGCTGGGTATAGGAGCGATCATCGGTGCGGGCATCTTCGTGCTGACCGGCCAAGCCGCTGCCAAGCACGCTGGACCGGCGGTGGTGCTGAGCTTTGTTGTGGCGGGTATTACATGCGCGTTCGCCGGCCTGTGCTACGCGGAGTTCGCTTCGCTGATTCCGATCGCCGGCTCCGCATACACCTATGGATATGCGACGCTTGGTGAGTTTGTGGCGTGGATCATCGGCTGGGATCTGGTGCTGGAGTACGCGTTCGGTGCGGCCACGGTGGCTTCGGGGTGGAGCGGGTACCTGGTGGGACTTCTGCAGGACTTTCACATCCACATACCTCCGCAGCTGACGACCACCCCCGGAAATGTTCTCTACTGGTACAACGACCGGTGGCAGGCTCTGGCGGCTCTGCCGCAGGGTATCGATGTCGCATCGCTGCAACATGTGACCGGTGTCTTCAACCTGGTCGCGTTTGTTGGGATCGTTCTCGTCACGACCGTCCTGGTGATCGGCATCAAGGAATCGGCGAATCTGAACTCCGCAATCGTTCTGGTCAAGCTGGCGATCGTCGGTATCTTCCTGATTATCGGCATCGGCTTCATCCTCCATCACAGGGAGCTCGCCCACGCGAACTGGACACCGTTCATTCCGAAGAGCGAGGGACCAGGGGCTTTCGGCATCGGTGGGATAACGGCAGGCGCGGCGTCCATCTTCTTCGCGTATATCGGCTTCGATGCTGTGTCGACGGCAGCGCAGGAGGCCAAGAACCCGCAGCGCGATATGCCGATAGGCATTCTCGGATCGCTGGTGATCTGCACGATCCTCTACATTCTTGTATCGGGAGTTCTGACCGGCCTGGTGAACTACCGCGCGCTGAACGTGGCTGATCCGGTCGCGGTCGGGATCGACGCAACGGGCGTCCGGTGGGGAAGCATCCTGGTGAAGATCGGGGCCGTCTTCGGCCTGGGCACGGTGATGCTGGTAATGCTTCTTGGGCAATCGCGTGTCTTCTTTTCCATGTCGCGGGACGGTCTGCTATGGAAGTGGGCGGGAGCGATTCACCCCAAGTTCCGGACTCCGTGGATCTCAAACATCGTTGTAGGTGCGATCGTGGCGTTCATGCCTGCACTGCTGCCCATCGACAAGCTGAGCGAGCTTGTGAATCTGGGAACGCTGCTGGCGTTCGCGATCGTCTGCGCAGGTGTCTGGATCCTCCGGCGGCGGAATCCTGACCTTCACCGGCCGTTCAAGACTCCTCTGGTGCCGCTGGTGCCAATTCTGGGGATACTGAGCGCGCTCTACCTGATCTGGACGCTGCCCACGCTGACCAAGGTGGTTGTCGCGGGCTGGCTGCTGTTGGGCCTGGTGATCTACTTCACATACAGCCTGAAACACAGCGTGGTACAGAGCGAAGCGGGCAGAGAGCCATAGCTGCTTCCGTAACGAGAGACGGCGTCCAGCCTTGCTGGACGCCGTCTGTGTTTGTGCGTTACTGCTGAGGAAGTACGGGAAGGACGACGGAGTTTGCAGAGGACGGATCGTCCCGGAGTCTGACGTACATGGTGGTGTTTGCAGGGTGCCCGGCGGTCAGGTTCGGGGCTACCGAAGACGGGCGAGGGACGCTGATCGTAGTGCCTACAAACCCTGCTGGCACGGTGGTGGGGTTATCCAGAGCGGGGTCGCTTCCAACCGCATCGACCAGGTACAGGCTGGAACCGGTGAGGGTGCATGTAGCCGCGGTATCGGCGGTGCAGTGGATGTCGGTGAGGGTAGGCAGCCGCACAAGAATCGCGAGTGGAATCCAGTCTCCGGCTGTGCCATCCGGAGATATTGCACGTAGCCGAAGAGGACCGAAGGCAGAGGTCCCGAAGGTCTTCAAGGGATCCAGTGTTCCGAGCAGCGTGTGGGGGTCCTGCAGGACCAGCGTTCCGGCCGTGACGGTCAGGGATGTGCGCAGGGAGTCATCGGCGTTTGTGATTTCCACCTTGCCGGACCGCGGGAAAGGAGTCGGCGAGTTGAGCGAGAAGATGAGTTGCTGATTGACCGGGAGGTCGTCGTTGCTCGCCAACTGGATGCCAGTCTCGCTTGCGTGCGAGATGCTCTTACTTATCAGTGTGACGACGGGTCTAGGAGGAGCGACGGTCAGAGGCAGAGGCAAGCTGCGTCCATCCTTGAGTGTGACTGTCGCGGTCAGGCGATCTCCGGGGTTGAGCTTAGGGGGAGCGACGCCGTTCGGCAAAGAGATGCGAAGCGTGTTGGTTCCAGAGGCAGCCTGCGCTCCCGCGGTTGACTCGGCATCCGGAGATGCTGCTGCGGTGGCGACGGGTGTGAAGACTGCGCTCGAGAAGGAAGTTTGCTGGACCTGATCGAGACTGGTTCCGGTCAGGGTGGCGAAGGTGTCGCCCGCGTGGAACGTGAGACGGGAGAGAGTTGCGGGCTCTGAGAAGGTCTTTGCGGAGACGGTGACCGGTTGATTCTCTCCGAACTGCTGGATTGCGAGGTGGAGGGAACCCGGATCGTTTGCCTTAAGAGGGAGGTCGACGGAGATGAGGTTGGGCTTGTCAGCGGGCTTCCAGGAGGCTTCGACCTGTTTGCCCGGCGTGGCCTCGATCGTGATCTTCTGAACGCAGGCACTGCCGCTGGAGGTCAGCAACAGGTGATTCTCGCGACCGGCGATGAGGGGATCATTCGCGGCGATCTTCCAGTCTGTCCCGGGCGCCTCTTGAAGCTGAAGCGTAGGACCGGTGAATGCGTCAAAGCCCCAGAATCCTGTAACGGTTCCGGTGACGGCACCTGGGATGGTGCTGGATGCAGCAGGACTGAGCTGGGCCGATGCGTGGACGTCGCTCGACGAACCCGGTTGGGGGGCAGGAAGGGCCTCACGGGAGGGAGAGGCCTTGCGGGTACGCTCTGAACTAAGGACAAGTCCGCCTTGAAACGGGTCCGCGATGAGGGGTATCTCGGTTGTGGAGCCATGCTGGTCGACGTGAAGCTTGAGGTCATGGGCGAAGGCCGTGGAGAAGACGAGGGGAGCACCTTCGACCGGGAGAACGACGCTCGGTTTGATGAGGCAGGTGACCTGCTTGGGATCGGTGGGACGCAGGGGAGGGGCGACGGACGGCTGGATGGAGGGCAGGCCGATCACGATGACGGATTTGGGATTGTGAAATGACGGCGGGGTGTTGAGGCGGAGGTTGAGGCTCGCATCCTGCGGGAACGCGATGGCGGGGATGTACTGATACTGCGCCGTGTGCAGCGCGCCCATGATGCGGACCAGATCGACGACCGCACCGACGTAGGCGCTGTAGGTTCCTCCGCCTGCAAGGGAGGTGGCACTGGCGGCGCTGATGAAGTCGGAGTTGGCGCCGCTGGTGAGACTGGCTACTACGGTCTGCCCGTGACCGTCGTCAAGGAGGGTCTGGCTGCCGCTTTGGGTGAGGCAGGTGTATTGGAGCTCGATCGGACGCTTGAAGCAGTCCTCATTGGGTTTCAGGTTGAGCGTTCGGGCGAGCAGCATGGAATGCTCCGCGAGCGCTTTCGGGTCGGAGGGAGGGACCTGCTTTATCTCCGCGACATACTTCTCGATGCGGGCCTGCTCGAAGCCGGCCTCGGCGAGATCCTGAGACGCGCGGACGAAGACGCCGGGGCGGCCACGCACTGCCGAACGCAAGGTGCTGAAGTCGCCACCGGTCTCCGGGGCAAGAAAGAGGATCGCCTGCTGGGCTTCCTGCGGAACCGTGATGGTTACACCTTCCGCGCGTACGTGCTTGTCCCACGTCTCGATGCGATAGAACCAGTTGTCGGGCGGGGGATTTGTGGTTCCGCGGAGAAAGACGGCTACGAGCAGGTAGCGAACGGATTGCGTTGGGGGGAGGTTCGGATGCAGCCGTATCTGGTCACCGGCCTGCAAATTCGGGACGGACGCGATCGGAAGGGTCTGCCCTCCACGGGTGACTTGTACCTCAACCTTGGGTCCGGTGAGATCGAACCGTGCGGACTGAGCAGACTGGGCAGGCAGAAGGGAGCTACCAATGAGGAAGAAGGGCAGGAGCCAAGTGTGGCGGGTGCTCTGGGCCATGACTCCTATTTTAGATGGCTTGAGCTGCTTTTGGTTCCGCCGGGCCGTTGTTGGCCGGATGCGTCGAAAGCTCCACTGCGCACTCTGGAGGAGGCGTGATCACTGGCGATGACACCGTCGCGGATGGTGACGACGCGGTGGGCGTACTCCGCGATGTCGGGCTCGTGGGTGACGAGGACGATGGTGTTTCCGTTGGCATGGAGGTCGTCGAAGAGCGCCATGATCTCGTCGCCGGTCTTGGAGTCGAGGTTTCCTGTCGGCTCGTCGGCGAGGATGATGGATGGCTTGTTGACTAGGGCGCGAGCGATTGCAACGCGCTGGCGCTGACCCCCTGAGAGCTCGTTGGGCTTGTGCATCATGCGGCTGCCCAGGTTTACGGATTCGAGGACGGCCTTGGCTCGTGCTGTGCGTTCGGCGGCGGGGGTGCCGTTATAGATGAGCGGCAGCTCTACGTTGTGGAGCGAGGTGGCGCGCGCAAGAAGATTGAACGTCTGGAAGACGAAGCCGATCTCCTTGTTGCGGATGCGCGCAAGCTGGTCGTCGTTGAGCTCAGAGACATCGTGGCTGTTCAGCCAGTACCGGCCCTGCGTCGGTGAGTCGAGGCAGCCGATGAGGTTCATCAGAGTGGACTTGCCGGAGCCGGACGGACCCATGATGGCGACGTACTCGTTGTGCCGGATGCGCAGATTGACGCCTCGGAGGGCGTGGACCTCCTGATCCCCCATTGAGTACGTCTTCCACAGGTTCTCGGTGACGATGACTTCGCCGTTCGAAGGACCTGCGGATTGGATGGGCGGTGCGCTGACTTCGGTTTCGATGGCCATTCAGTTCTCCAGCTACAGATGCTTCCCTACATGTACGAAAGCTGCCCCGAAAGGTTCCAGAGGTGTTCCCCATCGGGGATGCTGCTTCCACCTCGCATTAGCTCGCAGGTACTGGAGCCTCAGGGGTATTATCGACCTTCACAGCGGTGCCGCTCTTGAGAGAACGCAGAATTTTATATGGCCCGGTGACGATCTCCTGCCCCTCCGGAAGCCCGTTGAGAAGCTCAATATCGGTCGCGCCGGTCACGCCTGTTTTTACGGGGACGAATCGGGCGAGCGTCTTCTTGCCTTCCTTCTTCACCACGTATACGCCCTGAACCAGATGGATCTTGGATCGATCAACCGGGGCGGCGACAGCCGTAGCGGAGGTGTGCTTCCCGGCGGCATCCTCCAGCGTCTTCTCCTGAGCGGGATCACGTTGAACGAGTGCCTGAATGGGCAACACGAGGGCCTTCGGCCTGTTCGCGGTGGTGATCTTTGCGGTGGCGGATAGACCGGGCCTTAGATCGTCGGAGATCTCGTCGAGGGTGACGACCACCTTGAAGTCCTTGGCCTCTTCGGTTCCCGTGGTGCTCTGACTGGTGGCGATGCCGGTGGTTCTGAGCAGCGCCTGATCGCCGACCTCTGTTACATGACCTTTGAAGGTTCGGCCCGGAAGGGCATCGATGCTGACCTCCGCGGGCTGATTCATCTCCACATTGACGATGTCGGTCTCGTCTACTTTGACCTCGGCTGTGATCACGGACATATCGGCGAGCGTCATAAGGGTTGAACCGAGGGCGTTCTGGATGCCGAGAACGACGGTTTCGCCCTCGCGAACGGGAACGTTGGTTACCAGACCATCGAAGGGTGCACGGCTGATGGTCTTGTCGAGGGCATCGTAGTTCGAACGCTGGCTGGCTACTGCCTGGTTGACGTGGGCACGTTGCGACTCCGTCTGTGCCTGTGCCTGGGCCTGGGCTGCTTCACGCTGGCTCAGAGTTGCGGTTGCCATATCGAAAGCGGCTTTCTTGCTGTCGAAGTCTTGCTTGGCGATGAGTTTCTCGTTGTAAAGACCCTGCGCCCGACCGAAGTCGAGCCGCTTCTGTTCCAGGTCGGCCTTGGCCTGCACAATGTTGGCTTCGGCGGTCTTTTCGGCGGCGATAAAGGAGTTCACGTCCGTTTTGGAGGAGGCGATTGTTGCCTGCTGTGCGGCAACAGTGGCTGCGGGCTGAACGCTCTCGATGCTGGCGAGCACGGCACCAGCCTTGACGTGATCACCTTCCTTGACGTTCAGGTGGGTGATTCGACCGAAGGCGGTGGCGCCGATATTCACGTAGGTCTTTGGCTTGATCTGGCCGGTTCCGCTGACGACGGCTACCAGGTCCTGTCGAACGACCTTTCCGGTGGCCACCTTGGTAACGCCGGATTGGCCGTGCAGGACCGTTCCAGCGATGACACCTCCAAGGACAAGAACGACAACGACGAGCAGTATGACTTTCTTTGCACTCATTAGTGGGGGTCTCGCATGCGGTGTGCTGCGGCACAGCACAAGGGTTTGTTGTGATGGATAAACACAGTCAGATGTACGGACGTTGGTGCCAAAGGTTCACTCAAGTTATAGAAGACCGGGAGCAAAGGGTGTTTACGCCTTTTGAGGAAGAATCCATCTGGATACAGGTGAGGCAATCTCCACCGTAGCTGTATCCGCTGCTTGTCGGGAGGTTGCCCGGGACTTACAATGAAAGTTGTTGAAACAGGAGTTGGCCCCAATGATAGCGCGTCGCTTTACCCCAGCCGTTCTTTTTCTCTTCGTAGCACTAGCGGCCGGGGCGGCTTCGCGATCTCTTTGGGCTCAGGAGGGTTCCGGTACCACGACGCCGGACGGAGTGACCAAGGGACCGGCGGTTGTGGAGCGGCCAGACCCCTTGAAGCGTCGCATTACGGACAAGGAGAAGCGTCAGCAGAACAAGGAGCTCAGGCAGGAGTTGAAGGGCTCCTACAAGACGTGGGTCGATCAGGATGTTCGATGGATCATCACGGACCAGGAGCTGCAGGCCTTCAGAAGTCTGACGAACGACGAGGAGCGCGATCAGTTCATTGAGGCGTTCTGGCAGAGACGCAATCCGAATCCGGATTCACCGGAGAATGAGTTCCGGGAGCAGCATTACCAACGCATTGCCTATGCGAATGAGCATTTTGCGGCCGGCAAACCGGGATGGCGGACGGACCGCGGCCACATCTATATCGCGTACGGCAAGCCGGACAGCATAGATTCTCACCCCAGCGGCGGCAACTACGAGCGTCCCATGGAAGAGGGCGGCGGAAACACATCGACCTTTCCCTTTGAGATCTGGCACTACAGGTACCTCGAAGGCGTCGGAGACAATATCGACATCGAGTTTGTTGATACGTGCATGTGCGGGGATTACCACATGACGATCGATCGCTCTGAAAAGGACGCCCTGAAGCACACTCCTGGAGCCGGACAGACGTTGTATGAACAGTCGGGTCAGGCAAAGCAGGCCGATCGATTCAGCGGCGGTGGTCTGGAGCAGCTGGGCGCCGGTCCAATGACGCAGATGAATCAGAGCAAACAGTTCGATCGCCTTGATCGCTTTGCGCGCCTGATGGCTCCTCCCGTCATCAAGTTCAAGGATATGGAGGCCTTTATGGCCACGTCCAAGATCCTGACTGGACCGCCGTTTCTGTTCGATGTTCGTACGGATTACGTGAAGGTGACGAACGACACCGTCCTGGTTCCTCTTACGCTGCAGATCAGAAACCGCGACATCACATTTAGCAACAAGGACGGCGTTGCGATCGGGACGGTCAACATCCTCGGACGCGTTTCAAACCTGAATCACAAGCCGATCCAGACCTTCGAGGACACGGTCAATGTCCAGGTTCCAAGCGAGTTGCTGGCGCGTACGCAGAACAACATGTCTGTGTATTGGAAGTCGCTCCCAATGCGTCCCGGACTTTACAAGATCGACATCGTGATCAAGGACGTGAACAACCCGGACCACATCGGAACCTGGAGACGAAGCGTCAATGTTCCGAAGTACGATGACGATCGTCTGTCCGCGTCGTCTCTTATTCTGGCCGATCAGATGGAGAGGGTCCCCTCGAAGGACATCGGTGCTGGCAACTTCGTGATTGGGAACACCCGGATCCGACCGCGTGTTCCGACGGGGATCGCCGTTCCGGTGACGTTTCACCGCGCTCAGAATCTGAACTTCTGGATGCAGGTCTACAACCTTGGCATCGATGAGAAGAGCAAGCAGAACGGTGCCACGATCAACTACCAGGTGATGGACATGGCGACGAACAAGGCTGTTCTCGAGTCGCAAGAGATGACTTCGAAGCTCAGTCCTAACGCCGACCAGGTTACTCTGGAGAAGAGTATGCCCCTGGCGAGCTTGCAACCCGGCAAGTATCAGGTGACGATCAAGGTGAATGATGGTGTTACCAAGCAGCAGATCGCAGAGTCTGCGCCGTTTGTAGTGGATTGAGATTTGTCGCGCTGAGTTGACCGCACGGAGAGTAGGGTGACGGTCGCGAGATAGCGCGGAGCTTTCCACGATCTGACCGATCGCGGGAGGGCTGTTCTGGAGTTTGGCCGGTGACGCCCAGGTAAGACATGGTTCGACGATTCAGGTGCGAATTCGGTTTTCTCGCTTTGGTGCTGAGCGTGGCGTCTTCGGGCCGTGCTGCGGACCACGGCGCAGTGGTATCAGGCGTTGTGCGCGATGCGAGCGGTATGCCCCAAATGGGGGCGATCGTGCAGATTCTAGCCGCGAACTCGGTCGTCCGCGCGACGACTTACACGGACATGCAGGGACGCTACCTCGTTCGGAGTCTTCTTCCGGGCAAGTATGGTGTGCGTGCCAGCGCCGTTCTGTTCCTGCCGGCGTCCCGTGAAAATCTCCGGCTGCAACCGGACCGGCGTGCCGTCGTGAATCTGACTTTGAGTGCTCTCTTCGAGGAGAGCAGGTGGCTTCCAGCACGAGCAAAACGGGGCGACGAGCAGATCGACGACTGGAGCTGGACACTCAGGTCTTCGGCGGGTCGGCCGATCCTAAAGCTCGCAGATGACGGGAGCCTCGCGGGGCAAGTTCAATCTGAAGCTAAGATTGCACCCGTGGCTACACGTGCCCGGCTAAGCACGACAGCTTCCTCGAAGAGCTTCGGTCGCGGTGGGACGCGGATCCGACTACAGGGCCAGCGGGTCAGCCCGGAGGGCACACAGATATCTCTGGACAGCTCGATAGGCGCCTCCGTGAGCGGCGGCGAGGGCGCATTTCCGATCGAGGTTTCCACCTCAATGGAGCGGCCGCTGGGATTGGCCGGGATGATCGCAAACACGATCGATTATGAGTCGCACCCAGAGATCACGAGTGGAGGGATCGGCCTGCAAGGTATGTCCCTCGGCTCCGTGGAGAGCTTCAGTCTGGGAGACTTCGCGAACATCCAAGCGGGAGACAGAGTTCAGGTTGTGACGGGTGGCGCGTCTACGATCGTGAATCACCCATTCCTGAGGGTTGATGCGCACACCGGGGACCGCTGGACGGTCAGCTACAGCCTGGCTACAGCGGTTGACGCTCAGGACTATGACTCCGTTCTGCGGCATAAGAGTGATCTGCCCACCACGGCGTATGTGGACGGGCGGATGGAGACTGAGTCGGGTCTGCACCAAGAGATCTCCGTCTCGCGCCGGACAAAGGCATCACTGATTGCGGTGGCGTACTATGCGGACGCGCTCGACTGGG
Organism: uncultured Acidobacteriaceae bacterium; assembly: GCA_963719405.1. Taxonomy (GTDB): domain Bacteria; phylum Acidobacteriota; class Terriglobia; order Terriglobales; family Acidobacteriaceae; genus Edaphobacter. Next base: position 344,594 of record OY970381.1, on the reverse strand, counting down.
TCTCACTATCCGGCGGCCTCGATGGTGGTTCTGAGGGCTTCCATGCGGTGCAACATGAGGGCTTCCCGGACCGGAGCAACCTCGTGGATCAGAGTAACGGGGCCTTCCGATCTTTGGCGCGAGGTAACAGCAGCTCAGGGATCAACGTATTGCTCACACGCACTTTGCGTCCAGGCGTGTGGGTCGCTTTGCAGTACAGCAGCGGGGGCGGGTTGGCCATCTCGGGTGCGCCCGTGGATGCGGGTGGGGGGCTGATGCCGCAGACGCAGGGGCGCAGGGCGCAGGCGGCGACAATCTATGGCAGGGCCAGTGCGGCGAAGACAGGGACCAAGATCAGGGCGTCATACCGCTGGCAGCCCGCTATGTTGGTGACGTCCGTCGCTCCGTTCGACATGGTGTCAGGGGGGAACTACCTGTGTGTGCACCTCCGTCAACCGCTCACCCTCGCGAAGGTCCTGCCTGAAGGGATGGAGTTGACGGTAGACGGCGAAAACATGCTGGGCCAGGGCTATCGGCACTTCCAGAGCCGGAGTGGCGAACCTCTCTTCCTCGCTTCATCGCCAAGAAACCTGCAAGCCGGATTAGCTTTCAACTTCTGATCCATCCACCATTCGACCCCATCAGATTTGTCCCGCATCGATCCCGCTAGGGTTAGTCTTGGAACGTATCGTACTACGATATAATTATCGTATGACATCGAAGGTACGAGCTTCAGCCTCCGCGCACAGGGTGCGGGTGCTCGCAGAGTTTCGCCACCAACTCCGGCTGTTTCTTCAGTTCAGCGAAGAGGCAGCACTGAAGGTTGATCTTCAGCCACAACAGCATCAGCTTCTTCTTCAGATTGCGGGAGCGCCTGACGGCGTACCGACCACGATCGGCTACGCGGCGGAACGACTTGGTTTGCGCCACAACAGCGTCGTGGAGCTGAGTAAGAGATGCGAGGATGCGGGCTTGATCGACCGGAGGCATGAGGACCCGGACCGCCGGTGTGTTGTTCTCCAGGTCACGCGTATGGGACGCGAGGTCCTGGAGGCTCTTTCGATCGCCCATGCTCGCGAGTTGAACGAGCTTGTCCCACAGCTGATGCGAACCCTGTCGAACCTGGAAGCCGAAAGCGGCGATGCAACGAGAGCTATGACCGGAGAAAAGAATGAAATCTGAACCATCCGCGCTTCGGGATTTTACGGTGGACCGGAGGGTCTGGCTGCTGTCCGGCGTGGCCCTCGTAATTGGCGTCGGCGCGACTCTGCTGGCGGTTCTGCTGCTGCGCCTGATTGCGATCTCAACCAACCTCTTCTACTACCACCGGCTTAGCTCTGCGGCGGTGTCTCCGGCGGGAAGCCCCATGGGGCACTGGATGATTTTTGTTCCGATCGTCGGTGGTTTGCTGGTGGGGCTGATGGCGCGCTTCGGCTCCGATAAGATTCGCGGCCACGGAATCCCCGAGGCGATCGAGGCGATTCTGCTCAACCGGGCACGAGTGGATGCAAAGATCGCCATTCTGAAGCCTATTTCAGCTGCCATCGCCATCGGTTCGGGAGGTCCCTTCGGTGCGGAGGGTCCGATCATCATGACGGGCGGAGCGTTCGGATCGCTGATTGCACAATGGATTCGGCTGACGGACGCAGAGCGTACGACGCTGCTGGTCGCGGGGGCCGCGGCGGGGATGTCGGCGACCTTTGCATCGCCTGTCGCGGCGATCCTGCTTGCGGTCGAGTTGCTGCTCTTTGAGTGGAGGCCGAGAAGTCTTGTTCCGGTGGCAATCGCAAGCGCGACAGCGGGCATTCTGCGCGTCTACCTTCTCGGAGCCGGACCGCTCTTCCATATGCCTTTTGTCGGGGGAATGCATCGCGTTCCTTTTGCGGTTGGATCGCTGCTGCTGGGAGCACTTGTCGGGCTGATTGCGGCGGGAATGAGCCGCATGATGTACGCGTTCGAGGACATGTTTGAGCGACTTCCCTTGCACTGGATGTGGTGGCCTGCGCTGGGCGGCATTGGGATCGGCGTGGGAGGGCTGTTCTTCCCGAGAGGTTTGGGTGTGGGGTACGACAATATCGCCGACCTGCTGCACGGAGACGCGCCGATGGCCCTCATCGTGGGGATCCTGATCGCGAAGTCTCTGATGTGGGCCTTCTCTCTCGGTTCGGGAACCTCGGGAGGTGTGCTCGCCCCGTTGCTGATGATCGGCGGAGCCGTAGGTGCACTTGCAGGACACCTGGCCCACGCATCTACCGAGGCGCAGGCGTTCTGGGCCCTGATCGGAATGGGATCGATGCTGGCGGGTTCTCTGGGTGTGCCGCTGACGGCGATACTCTTCAGCCTTGAGGTTACGCATTGTTTACCGGCGCTTCTGCCGCTCACGATGGCGTGCATCTCCGCGTATCTCGTAACCGCTCTGCTTATGCCGAGATCGATTCTCACCGAAAAGCTTAGCCGGCGCGGATATCACCTGACCCGGGAGTATGGCATTGATCCTCTGGAGCTCGTGATTGTGAGCGAGTTGATGTCGCCGGATGTGGAGCAGGAGATGCGCCCAGGTAAACATGCGCTGCCGGAGCTGTTTACCTATGCGGATGCGACCTGCCGGGGTGCGGCGGAGTTGATGGCGACGGAGGGTGTTGCCTCTCTTCCAGTGGTGGATCGATCAACGCAACGCGTGAATGGGACCCTGACGCTGCAGGACCTGCTTCGCGGTCGGAACAAGGCCGTTGTTCGAGAGAACGAGCGACTACGCCTGATCAGCCATTCCGCTGCGCGAGGCGGGGAGCACAACTGACGTCAAGCAATCGCAAGCATTCTCAGTGTTCCTGAAAGCGTTTGAGGATGCCGTCGAGAGAGACCGTGCCTTCGAGGGAGCCTCGCATGGCACGGTTCGTGATCGGCAGAAGCGGCCAGCGCTGGAAGTGGGGAAGAGCGCTGGCGAGGGGAAGATCCGGGAAGAGGATCGGGGTGCGTTCCGCGCTCAGCTGTGCTGCAGAGCTTCTCCTGGGCGGGCGCCTTGCTGAGCAGATCTTCCAGCTCCTCTCGCCGGCTCGCGTACCAGAGCCCGTCGGGGCAATGAATGAGGAGAGCGACGACCTCCTTGAGGTTTTCGTACTGGCTGAGTAGATCGATGACGCACTGGACCGTCTCCGAACCTTGCAGGACCGGCGCGGTGACCGGCTGCATCGCGTCCTCCAGGTGAAGGTTGCTCTCTTCGCGCTGTTCTTCCATGGAAGGGAGGTCCAGTCCATCCTGATGCGTCAGGACCTCAAATATCGGGAGTGGCTGAAGGCTTCGCGAGAGGAGATAAGCGATGGTATTTGCGAGAATGACCGGGAGGATGATGGAGTAGTTTCCGCTGACCTCGAGAACCATGAAGACCGACGTCAGAGGAGCCCGCAGGAATGCGGCGAAGAGCACTCCCATCCCGACGAGCGCGTAGGAGCCGATCGAGCCGGTCAGGTGAGGGAAGAACATCTTCTCGAAGGAGCCGACGGCGGCACCCAGCATGGCTCCTATAAAGAGCGTCGGCGCGAACATGCCGCCGGGAGTGCCGCTCGAAAAGGAAAGGGTCGTGGCCAGAATTTTGAGCAGCGCCAAGGCAAGGAGCATCTTCCAGGCGAACTGCGCGTGCATTGCCTGGTCGATGGCCTGATAGCCCGCACCCATCACCTGCGTGAAGCCGAAGTACCCGATGCCGCCAACCATCAGACCGGCGATAGCAGGGTGCAACATCTGCGACCAGGCCGGTTGACGCCGCAGGCGGGGGCGCAGGTTGCCGAGAGCCTTCGCAAACAGCAGCGCCGCGACGCCGCCAACAAAGCCGAGCACAGCGTACGCAACCAGCTCTCGCGGGTCCCGCAGGGTGACCGGTGGGATACGGAACATCGGTTCGGCTCCCCAGAACCAGCGGGCGACCACAACGCTGGCGACGGCAGAGAGGACGATCGAACCAAGGACCGCGGCGCTCCATTGACCGATTACCTCTTCGATGACGAAGAGGATCGCGGAGATCGGCGCGTTGAAGGCCGCAGCGAGTCCCGCGGCGGCTCCAATGGGTGCAAAGATGCGGAGCTTCTCCTTCGACATTCCGACGCGCCTGCTGATGAGCGAGGCTACGCCGGCACCGATCTGCAGCGAAGGGTCTTCGGGACCCAACGAGTGTCCACCGCCGATGGCGAGAGCCGAAAGGAGGAACTTCCCGATCACAGTTCTGAAGGATATGTATCCGTTGTGGATGTACAGAGCTGCCTTTGTCTGGTTGACACCACTGCCGCGCACCTGGGGGAACACAAACCGCGTTGCAATCGCGATGACTAACCCAATAACAGAGGGCACGACGAGAAGGCGCACCTGGCCCCTGTGTGGCGAGGAGCCCAGGAGAAGCACCTGAAGCCACTCGATGGCCATCCGGAAGGAGACGACGAGGAGCCCCGAGATAACGCCGATAAAGATGGAGAGAAGAAGAAACAGCCTCTCCTCGCGTGCGGGAGCGATCTTCGACAGGGCGACCTGCCCGGGACGGAGAAATGCGAACAGCGGATGCTTCGGATTTGCTGTGCCGCGGCGAGCGCTGGTCATTGACGATCCATCGCCTTCGGATCTCGAGATAGAAGAACGATCAGAGCATCATCTCCGGTTGCTGGCCCGCAGACCTCGTTGGCTTTGTTTTCGGTATCAAAGATCAGCTGCAGCAGATCGTCCTGACGGGATGGATCACGGATGAGCGACGTCCGATTCGTCGTTTTAACACTCGACTGCCAGCGGCCGTTGATAGCCTCAAGGGGAGAGGGTGACGTCGATGAGCCGGCAGTGCAAGCATCAAGTCTGTTCTTTGCGAGGTTCCTGAGTGCAAGGATTCGTCTCACCCGCTCTTCAGGAGCGAGTCTGCGGGATGGAAGGAGTTCCAGGATGCGGTCCGTTCTGCGGAGCGTGTCTCGAAGTCCGCTCTGTTGGTCGAGATGTCTTCCGGAGTTGGCGTCAATACGATATGCCTGTTGGAGCAGATGCTGCGCCGCTGCGAACTGTCCCATGCCGAACGATAGCTGCCCGGCCGCCTCCAGGGGTGCTGCGCTTTTTGGGTCTGCCTGCGAGGCTTTGAGGTAAGCGTCGAGTGCCTCGGCGCGGTCTCCTGCCTGTTCGAACAATCGTCCCAGCTCCGTATCGAGAGCTGGATCGTTATCTGCGTTACCCTCAGCCACAAGCAGTTCGACGCGAGCCGCGGAACGATCCCCATGCTGCAGGAGGTATCTGGCGAGTTCGAGCCGCACGTCCCGCCTGCGGGTAACACCGTCTCCCTCCCACGTTCCGTAGATGGACGCACGGTAGAAGTTGACGGCCGTCTGCTCTTCTTTCTTCTCGGCCGCGAGCCGAGCCAGCTGCAGGTTGATGAGCCCGCTGCCTGGCTCCGCATCCCAGAGGCCGGAAAAGTAGTTATAGGCCTCTTCCGTGTGGCCGGCCCGCGCGAGGGCTTGTGCCAGAAGAAGCTCGTAGGCATGCTCTCCCGGAGCGTATGAGAGTGCTGTTCGAAGGGAGTCGATAGCGAGCTCGGGGTGGCCGCTGGCCAGTGCCGCACGTCCCCGGTCGGACCATCTCTTGCCTAAGTCGGTCCTGTGGGAGACAAAGGAACGGAACAGGAGGAGCGTGACGGAGAAGAGGGCGACTGTAAGCAGAGTAAGGCTGAGAAAGGTCAGGGAATCCCGAAGAATCAAAGCTCGTCGGCTGATGGAAGCTGAAGCCTCACCTCGGAGATCGAGTTCTCTGGAAGAATGCACGAATGCGTGACTACCCCTGTCTCCGATAGTAACGCTTCAGTGCACGCGCCTATGTTTTGTGCACGCTGAGAGAGTCTATGGGCGACGTTGAAAGCGCTCTTCACGAAAGCGAAGAAGAGCATTCTTGCCTTCGTTGACACTGCTCGAGGTTATTGGTGGACGCGGAAGGAATCGAACCTTCAACCTGTCGATTAAGAGTCGAATGCTCTGCCAGTTGAGCTACGCGTCCGAGCGGGGGATATCCCAGCTGAGTCCTTGCTTCGCGCACACGCTTCGACATCAAGCAATGCGCCCGAACTTTTCTAAGATATCACACGATCACCCCGCTTTGAGCGCGATCACGAGATACGAGGATCAACGAAGTCCACGGACGCCTCGATCGGAATGATGCCGCGGTCGTACCCCATCTTCAGGAGCTTTACGATTGCATATCGACCGTCATCGCCGTAATCGAGGGTCCGTTCGTTCACGTACATCCCGACGAAACGGTGAGCGGTAGGGGTGTCGAGGTCCCGGGCGAACTGCATGGCATAAAGGAGTGCCTCGTCCCTGTGATCTAGAGCGTGCTGAATACTGTCGCGCAGAGCGTCGGTTGTGATTTTTTGGACCGTAGGTCCGAGCGACCGCCTGATCGCATTCCCACCCAGCGGCAAGGGGAGGGACGTTTCGTCACGCCACCACTGGCCAAGATCAAGCAGCTTCAGCAGACCATCCTTCGCATAGGTGAGCTGTCCTTCATGGATGATCAGACCAGCGTCGAACTCGCCCGCGAGAACAGCAGGAATGATCTTGTCGAAGGGAACCACGGTCGTCTCGATCTCAGGCTCGTACAGCTTGAGAGTTAGATATGCCGTTGTGAGGGTACCGGGGATGGCGATACGGGTCTTCTTCAACTCGGCAGTCGACAACTTGCGCGTGGAAACGATCATGGGACCATACCCATCACCGACGCTGCCGCCGCAGGGCATCAGAGTGTACTTGTCCTGCAGGTAGGGGTAGGCGTGAAAAGAGATCGCGGTGACGTCGTAGAACGCCTCGTTGATTGCTTTATGGTTCAGCGTCTCGATATCCGTGAGCACGTGCGTGAACTTGAATCCGGGTACGCGGACCTTGTTCGTTGCGAGTCCGTAGAACATGAAAGCGTCATCGGAATCGGGGCTGTGCGCTATGCTTATTTCCTGTGTAGCTGTGCTGCTTGACGGCATGGATCTCTCTTCCTGTTTTCCCTAGAAATCTGTCCTGCTGACCTTCTCTCCGATCTCTCGGAAGGGCTTCTACTAACTGGTGCGGCGAATTGTGAGCGCGGTGTAGGCTGCTGCAGCAGCCAATAACTTGAAGACCTCTCCCAGCAGGAAGGGGGTGATTGCGAAGGCAATCGCATGCGCCGCGTTAAGCCCCATGACATAGCCCAGCCAGGCGGCGCCAAGACCGAAGATCGGGCAAAGAGCTAACGCCCCGGCCAATAAGGCCGCAGGGAACGATGGAAGGAACCGGCGTGTCGTGCTAACCAGCGCACCGGCGGTCGCCGCGGCGATCGGATAGGCAAACAGGTAACCTGCGGTCGGGCCGAGCAGTTGAAGCAGACCACCAGGTCCTTGCGGGCTGAACACGGGAAGGCCGGTCGCTCCTTCCGCGAGGTACAGGGCCATGGCTGCGAATCCCTGAACCGGACCAAGCACCAGACCCACCAGAATTACCGCAAATGTCTGCAGTGTGACCGGTACCGGCGTGAAAGGCATGGGCATCGAGATGTGGGCGCAGATCGCAACAAACAGGGACGCAGCGATGCAGAGGGCTACCTTACGCGCGAGCGACTGCCGAAGGGAGTCGACCTGAGGAAGAGACAGCTGAGGAAGAAGAGTCGAACTCATGAGAGATCCTTTCAAGGCGGAGCATGCTGCGTGCGTCTTCAGTCTATCGAAGGCGGTCGGACGTACTCGTGACGCTGGTTGCGGGTTGGGGATCGCTTAGATCACCGAAATCGGTCTTCGTGTACGCCCAGCGTGATCGTTGCGGGGCGGCCGGGCGTTCCTGCGAACGGAGATTTTCTGTCGCCGATAACTTCCCGAATTTGCCGGATCTTCGTCGGTTGATTGAGATAAGAAAACGCCAGTCCGGTTCCTTGTTGCGAATGAACTTTCTGACGGGCTGATCGGTGTCGATCTGCGCATCTACGGGCGAACTCGAGAGATGCTCCTGTGCGGCACCTGTTCCCCGAACCCGGATATGTCTGGCGAGTGCAAGCACCGTGACGAACAGAGCAAAGAAGCATGCAACCGAGATGATGAAGAGAATGTCCATCACTAACGCTAAGCATAGCAAGCTACAACAGGCTGCGGAAGTGGTTCGTCGGAAGACCGGAGCGTGGATCGAAGATATGCCGAATGTTTGGAATCGAGTACAAGTTAGGTTCTCCTGCGCAACTGGCGGCTTTTCCTCTTGACGCACCTGCGTACCAGCTTTCAACTGGAAATGCGATGCTGAAGCGGGGTAGGGTGGGCAGTAAATCGAAGAGCGGACGGATTGGGATCTCCGTTTGGCGAAGGCTGGGGTGGCGCAAGGCCGCTACGGTCTTTGCTGCATTTCTGGCGGTCGCGATGGCGTTTCACGTCGTGTTCGGGCAGAACGGCCTGACCGTCTACCAGCACAAGCGGCAGGAGTCCGGCGATCTTGACCTGCAGAGCCGTCGACTGCTGAAAGAGAATGACCTTTTGAAGGGCCACATAGCCCGGCTGCAGAGCGACCCGAACGCGATCGAGCATCAGGCACGTGAAGAGCTTCATTACACCCGCCCCGGCGAGGTCATCTATACGCTGCCTGCATCCCAAGCCGCCACACGGTAAAGGTGCGGACCGTACGCCTGAGCCCGCTCACGCATGTATGAGACGCTGGGTTGAGGACTGCACGATTGGCCATGCTTTGCTCTCGGGATCAACGACATCGAAGTGATCCGCATCGGGGATGATGCTGACGCTGACCTGATCACCCAGACCTCGCGCCTTCTCTGCCCATCTGCCTGGAAGTTCGGGCGGTATTTGGCCGTCGCGAGATCCCTGGAGCAGGAGGTGGGGGATGTTGAACGGAAGAAGGTGGCCGGGGTCACCGGCGAGGTAGCGGTCGGGGTGCTCGGCTGGAGTGCCGCCCATGAGGTCGTAGATCTCCTGCCGATCGTGGGCAAAGGTGTGATCGCCGGAGAGATCAATGGTGAGTTGAAGGTCTACGGCTCCGGCCAGGCTGATGACGCCCTTGAGGGGAACCTGGGGCGGGGGGGCTTGCACCGGACTGCCGGCGATGATGTGGTGGCGGCCGGCGAGCCAGAAGGCGAGATGGCCACCGGCGGAGTGGCCGGAGGCAACGACGCGGTCCAGATCGAGCGGGTAGGTTCTGGATAGGGTGCGTATGAAGTCGAAGCCGGCGGCGACGTCCTGGAAGGTTGATGGCCAGCCGCCACCGGTGTCTCCGACGCGGCGGTACTCAATCGACCAGACGGCTATTCCGGTGGAGCGGAAGGCGGAGCAGAGGTGGCCGCCATAGTTCAGGTCGTACTTGGACTTCCACCAGCCGCCGTGGATGAAGACGAGCAGGGGCGGTTTGGAGGTCGAGTGTGGCGGAAGCCAGAGGTCGCCGAAGTGATATTTGCCGGGGCCGTAGGGGATCCGGTGATCGGCGGATGGTGGTGTGCGGCTCAACAGATCCATAGATCTTGAAGGTATCGCAGGACGAGATGAGCTGCTTCTGTGTGACCCCTCCCCCCGTACTTTCTTCAAAGTCTTCGAAAATAACGGGATAGCTCCTGCCTGGGAATCTCCCTCGGAGGTCCACTGCAAACTTCTGCGGACGGGCAGGAACGATGCGAGCTCCGGACCTGATCAGCGCTCCCAGTTCAAGGTTAGCGGGTCGGCGCAGTGGTTGCGCCACGTTTGTTTGAGCAGGGGCGTTCCCGGCGCATCTACGTTGGAGGAGGCGTACATGAACTTTGAGGTGGACGAGCTTGAGCCGCGGGTGATCTACAACCTCTTGATTGGACTGGTGGCGCCTCGCCCGATTGCGCTGGTGACGAGCAGGGGCGAGTCAGGCGGTCTGAACGCAGCGCCTTTCAGCGCGTACAACTACCTGTGCACGGACCCGCCGGTGGTTGGGATTGGTGTGACGGACCGGCCGGGCGGGGAGTTTGTGCCGAAGGACACGGCGCGAAATATCCGGCGGACGGGCGAGTTCGTGGTGAACGTGGTGACGGAGGATCTGCTGAAGCAGATGAACGTGTGCGCGACGGACTTCCCGGCAGAGGTGAGCGAGATTGAGATGGCGGGGCTCCATACGGCAGAGTCGCGGCTGGTGGGTGTTCCGCGACTGGCGGAGGCGCATGCGGCGCTCGAATGCGTCGAGCACGCGACGATCGAGATCGGGCGGTCGCGCATCATCCTGGGGCGGGTGGTGGCGATGTATGTGGAGGACCAGTTTGTGGATCCTGCGGGACCGTATATCAAGGCCGAGGAGATGCATGCGATTGGCCGGATGAACGGATTGGGGAGCTATGTGAGGACGCGGGATGCGTTTCTGCAGCAGCCGCGGATCCCCTATGCGGAGTGGATGAAGGGGCGAAGGGAGTAGGGGAAGAAGGCTCCCGCTTGAGACACAATTTTCTCCGCAGAGGACAAGTCCGTACGTGCAAGTATCGCTGCCGATAAGCCGACTTGGCAGGACCAGGCGGAACCATGCTCTAATCCGGTTCGTACTCTCCCATTTGCGTATCCTGACTGTTCTAGCTTGTGTGCCGTTTCTGCTGTGCGTGATTCTTCCAGCGGCGGCTCAGGAGATGACCGATACCGCGATCCAGAACTAGCTCGGATTGAAGCTCGAAGGAGTCAAGGCCCGATAGACGTACTGCTAATTGAAAAATCGAGCAGCCCTCACCCAATCAGCTCAGGCAATGTGCAGCCCGTCATGCTTGCCCGCACCCGCGGCGATACACTATTCCTGCTCCCCTAACATTCGCGCGGAGATTTGATTTTGCCTGAAACAACTGTCGTTACCCCCGACGAAAGAATCGCCGCCGCCGCAAAACACAAAGAGCCCGAGACCGCGCTCGAATCGCTCGCCTCCATCTGCACCGTGCTCGCGGTCGGCCTCTTCGTCATGACGTTCATCTTCCAGAACTTCGAAATCCCCTCCGGATCCATGGAGAAGACCCTGCTCATCGGAGACCACGTCCTCGTCGACCGTATCTCCCTTGCACCGCCCTCGCGCTGGTTTCCCTTCGTCCACTATCGCGAGCCTCGCCGAGGCGACATTATTGTCTTCCTCAAGCCACACCCTGAAACTCCCGACCTCCACCTCGTTAAGCGCTGCATCGGCATAGCCGGCGACCGCATCCACCTGGAGCACGGCGTCGTCTACCTCAACGGCGTCGCCCAGAACGAGCCCTACGCCGGCATGCCCCGCGACGACGGAGACCCCGGCGACAACTACATCCACTACCGTGACGACTTCCCCTCCGACCTCCCCGGCATCGAGCAGGCTGCCAGCGCCACCTATGCCGCGCTGTGGGCCGTCGACCTGCCCAACCACATCGTCAACGGCGACATCGTCGTCCCCCCCGGCACCGTCTTCGCCATGGGCGACAACCGCACCAGGTCGGCCGATAGCCGCTTCTGGGGCTTCGTCCCGCTCGAGAACATCGAAGGCCGCCCCATGTTCGTCTACTGGTCCTTCCGGACCCCCGCGGATCAGATGAACAAGACTGGCATCGGCGACCGTATCGCCTTCATGGGCCACGTCCTCATCCACATCCTCGACCAGACTCGCTGGAGCCGAACCTTCCACGTCGTCCGCTAGCTTGGAAGAAATTTCCTCAGCTCTCCGTTGATCTCTAACAACACGTCTCTGATTTCATACCGTCATCCTGGATAGCAGACAATGTCAGAGTGAGAGCACACATCCAGTTCGGCCCGATGAGTCTGGTGCTTGCCTTTGGAGCCTTTCAAGGCATTGTTGTCGCCTTCCTTCTCACATTGAGTCGGAAAAATCGAGGAGCGAATGGACTGCTGGCTGTCCTGCTCCTCGTTACGGTGCTACGAATCCTACCGTTTGCCTTGGGCTACGCCGGCTTCTACGACCTTTATCCATGGCTTTCCTTCGCGCCCTACAATCTCGGGTTTGCGTTTGGCCCATTGGTGTTTCTCTACATTGTGACGCTCACCAACGGAGAGCTCCCCGGGCGGTGGTGGCTCCATCTTGTGCCGGCTGCAATCGAGGCTCTTTATTATTGCGTGATCTTTCCGCAGTCCCTTGGTTTCAAACAGTCATGGGACGCGCGAGTGCAGGAGCCGTTGATCGCTCCTCTGGAGCAAGCTTTCACCCTCCTGTCCGCACTGATCTACGCTGTAGCGGCCATCCGGCGTTATCGCGTTTATCAACGATGGCTTGCCGATACTGTGAGCTACCGCGATGAGTTTCGACTGACCTGGGTCCGCAACTTTCTGATTGCCTTCTCCTCGGTGCTCTCACTCTGGGTTGGGTTCGCAGGATTTGAGCATTGGGTCAGGCCACTCAATTACTTCAATGAGTTCCCGCTGTACGTGGCCTTCACCCTCTTTGTCTACTACCTTGGGCTGGAAGGTTGGCGTAACGCTGACGTTCGTTACCCGGTGCCCAAATCGATGGGCTTTGCGGCCATCAGCCCAACGGAGGAACCAGTTGGTGTCCCGGAGCTTCCAGCGGAACCCATCGTCTCTGACAGGGACTGGAAGGCACAGGGCGCCGCCTGGCTGCAAGAGGTGCAGCGGCGTGAGCTCTGGCGAGAGGCTGATCTGTCGGCCGCGATGTTGGCCCGCGAGCTCGGAACGAACACAGCGTATCTATCCAGGGCTCTCAACGAGGGTCTCGGACAGAGCTTCAACGAATGCATCAACCGTATGCGAGTGTCTGAGGTCGAGCGGCGGCTACGAGACCGGTCGGATGACGTTGAGCTCCTGACGATTGCGTTAGACTCCGGATTTCGATCGAAAGCAAGCTTCAACCGCGCTTTCAAGGCATATACCCAGCAAACGCCAAGTGAATATCGGACAAAAGGCTCGATCTCCACGTCTCAAATCGTAAAAAGCTGAAGTTCTTGGCATTTGCAGCGCATGCCGAAGGACAGTGACCTAGTTTCAAGGCATGTTTCCCCGCGCGGTTCACTTCCTGCTTCTCCTTGGTTTCGGTACCAGCCTGGCGATCTCGCAGACTCCGGCTTCTGCCTCTACGATGGTTCCGGCTCGTGCTCTCGAAGAGGATGTCGTAATCCTTCGATCTGCGTTTGAACAGTTGCATCCGGGTCTTTACCGGTACAACACCAAGGCTGAAACGGATCGAGCATTCGAGGACCTTGAAAGAGATTTCAGCAAAGACCGTACGCTTGAACAGGTCTTCCTGCGTCTGGCCGAGTTCACGGCGAAGATTCGATGCGGCCACACCTTTCCCAACCCTTATAACCAATCGAAGGCCGTCACGACAGCTCTCTTCGAAGGCCGTGGCAAACTGCCGTTTTTTTATGAGTGGATCGGAGGTGCGATGGTCGTCACCCGCGATTTCACGGCAGGCCACAATCTTCCTGCTGGAACGCAGGTTATGTCGATCAATGGGTTGGATAGCCGCCTCCTGCTCGGTCGCTTGATGAACGTAGCGAGTGCCGACGGATCCAACGATGCAAAGCGTATCAACCTCAGCCAAAGGCAGGGGAACAGTCGATACGAAAATCCCGATCTTTTCCTTCCAATCATCGTGCCTGGATGGGGCTCGACCCTGCGTCTGCGTATCCGCAAGCCAAGCTCCACGAAGATAGAGGAGGTGGAGGTTGAAAAGGAGACTGACGAGGAGGCGAAGGTCGCATTCGCGGCCAGTCAGCCGGATCTGAACGGTTCGAAGCCGCTCTTCAATCTGCGGTATCTGCCGAACGGGGCAGCCGTGCTTACGATGCCGACATGGGTCATGTTCAACTCCAAGTGGGATTGGAAGAGCTGGCTCAACCGGTCACTCGATGAGATGATCGAGCGCAAGTCCCCGGCACTCATCGTCGATCTTCGCGGGAATGCCGGCGGCGACGACGTCGGCGATCTGATACTTCAGCGGCTTCGAAGGGGCACGGCCACGCAGCACGTATTCAACCGTCTCGTGCGATACCGTCGCGCCCCACAATCGCTTCTGCCCTATCTGAGTACCTGGGACGAGACGTTCAAGGACTGGGGAAGCAGCGCGGTCGACCTGTCATCCCCATTGCCGACTGCCCCACCTGTGCACTACTTCAGGCAGCTTCAAGAGGCGGAGCCACCTGCGGACAGCACGTCGACTGTCAAGCATTTCACCGGACAGGTTTACGTCCTCACCGATGCAAGCAACAGCTCTGCAACATTCAATTTCGCGCGATCTATCCAGCAGGAACACCTTGGCCTTCTGCTGGGTGGGGCCACGGGAGGCAATCAACGCGGCATCAACGGAGGAGCATTTTTCTTTCTAAAGCTCCCAAATAGTGGCATTGAGGTAGATCTTCCTCTTATCGGCTACTTTCCGGACACAGAGCAACCAGACGCAGGCTTGCTCCCCGACATCCCAGTCTCGACTTCTCAGAAAGACATACAAATCGGTGGCGACAGAGTTCTTAGCACGGCGCAAGGGCTGGTTGACCGGCACGAAGGATCGCCTCCAAGACCGTAGCCGGATCACTCCTGATAAACGCCGTTCATGCGAGTATCCAACTGCCTTATCCCGTTCGACCTGCCAGAGGCGGTGCAATGATGAAGTAGGCGAGAAGCGTAGCTCCTGGACGAACTTGAAGTGCCGAACCGGAGCAAGCTGCACCGCGCGGTGAGTCGGTCCGGGCGTGCTGTGACGAGCACAGGCTTAGAGTTCTGAGTCCTGCCTGGGATTACGTGCGGCATAAATGATGAAGCCTGCATAAACCCCGAAGCAAATTGCGATTCCGACCAGAGCAAGCTGCTCTCTCTTGTTGGAGACGAGTGCGGCAACGGCGCCTACGGCACCTCCCAGAGCAAGCATCATTAGCAACCGGAGCTTTACGTCCCGCGGCAATCGCGATTTCGACATGTCAGGATACTGCTCTCCGACGTCGACCAGCGCAACATGAAAGAAGCGGATCCGTTTGCCGAGCCTTACCTGGCTGATTAGCGAAAGCGCGCTGGAAACCGAGGCTTTCAGTGCGGGCCGGTGCTGCCGATCGCTGGTGACGTGAGACGGGCGACTGGTTTACCGGTGCCTTTCGAGTGGCGTTATTCGGTGGAGTGGCGGACCGGTTTTGAGGCTAGGTTTCGGCGGCGGGGCGGCTTTGCGCCGGGTTCGGTGGATGTGCTGGAACGTCGGGTGCGTTTGGGTTTCTCTTCGGGAGCTTCGATGACGCCCCGCATCCAGTAGTTTCCGTCGGAGTCGACCTCGATGCCGTGGACTTCGCGCTCGAAGCCGGGGAAGCGCTTGCCGAACTCTTCCATGGCGAGGATGAGTTTGATGACGGGGGTGTTGGGACCGCCGAGGCGCTCGCCGGGCATGGACATGGGGATGCCGGGGGGGTACGGGACGAGCATGACAGCGGCGATGCGGCCGGCCATGTCGGCGAAGCGGAGGCGCTCGGTCTCGCCGCGGACGAGCTTCTGGTAGGTCTGGGCGGGGGTGAGGACGGGGTCGAAGTCTTCGTCGCAGGCGGCGTTGACGAGGCCGGCGAGGTTCATCTCGACCATGACGCGGTGCATATCGTCGGCGAGCTCTTTGAGGGTGGTGTTGCGATAGTGGGCGGGGTACCTGGCGACGAGCTCGGGGAGGGCCTCTTCGAGGGGACCCTCGGCGTCGTAGAGGCGCTTGAACTCGAAGAGGTTTTCAAGCAGCGATCCCCATTTGCCCTTGGATGTTCCGACGGAGAAGAGGACGAGGACGGTGTAGTCGCCGGTGCGGGCGATCTCGACGCGGCGGCCGTCGAGGAACTCGGTGAGGATGGCGGCGGGGATGCCCCAGTCGGTGATGATGCCCTGGGCGTTGACGCCGGGGGTGAGGATGGTGACCTTAGCCGGGTCGAGCATGCAGTACTCGTCGGCGATGTCGTCGTCCTGGTAGCCGTGCCAGTCTTCGCTGGGCTTGAGGGTCCAGCAGGAGGGGTGGTTCATGAGGAGGTCATCCTCGGCCTCCTCGAAGAGGATGCGCTCGCCCGTGGCGGGGTCGACGACGGTCTCGGGCTGGTAGAGGCGGAAGAACCAGCCGTCGCCGTTTTCGGCCTCGGCGCGGAGGCGGTGGGCGATGGAGCTCATGGCCTGGCGGAAGCTGATGGCGTCCTGGATGGTCTCGTCCATGAGGGTTGGGCCGGCGGGGTCGTCCATCATGGCGGCGGCGACGTCGAGCGAGGCGATGAGGGGGTAGAAGGGCGAGGTGGTGCCGTGCATCATGAAGGCTTCGTTGAACTGATCAAAGTCGAGGGGAGCGCGGTCGGAGAGCTTGACGTGGACCATGGAGCCCATGGAGAAGGCCGCGAGCATCTTGTGGGTGGACTGGACGGAGAAGATGGCGGGGCGGTTGGGCATGTCGTCGGGGACGCCCATGGCGTAACGGTTGCGGTAGATGGGGTGGAACTTGGCGTAGGCGTACCAGGCCTCGTCGAAGTGGACGCGGGGGACGGATTTTGCAAGCTGCGTGACGACTGTATCCACGTTGTAGCAGAGGCCGTCGTAGGTGGAGTTGGTGACGACGGCGTAGGTGGGCTCCTGGGAGCGGGCGCCGGGGGCGAAGGGGCTCCGGGCGATGAGCTCGCGAACGTTTTCCGGGCTGAAGCGCTTGAGGGGGACGAGACCGATCATGCCGTAGCCGTTGCGGGTGGGCTTGAAGTAGACGGGCCGGGCGCCGGTGACGGTGAGCGAGTGGCAGATGGACTTGTGGCAGTTGGCATCGGCGAGGACGATGTCGTCCTGGGCGATGACGCCGTGGCCGACGATCTGGTTGGAGTTGGAGGAGCCGCCGAGGACGTAGAAGGTCCAGTCCGCGCCGAAGATGCGGGCGGCGTTGCGCTCGGAGTCGCCCGGGGGGCCGATGTGGTCGAGCCAGGAGCCGAGGGGGGCGGTGGAGATGCCGAGATCGGAGCGGAGGAGGTTTTCGCCGAAGAAGCGATGGAACTCCTGGCCGACGGGATGCTTGAGGAAGGCGACGCCGCCCATGTGACCGGGTGCGTCCCAGGAGTAGGCGCCCTGGTCGGTGTACTTCTTGAGCTCGCGGAAGTATGGCGGGAGGAGCTGCTCGTGGTATCGCTCGACGGCGAAGTCGACGCGGTTGGCGATGAAGGCGGGGGTGTCGCCGAAGAGATGGATGTACTCGTGGACCTGCTTGACGACTTCGAGGGGGAGCTCGGAGACGAGGGTGCGGTCGGCGATGAGGAAGATGGGGACGCGCTTGTTGCGGTGACGGACGGCGCGTAGGACTTCAAGAGCGGCGCGCTCGTCGAACTGGTCCTCGCCTTCGAGATCCCAGTCGAGGAGGATGGCGGAGTAGGAGGGATCGGAGGTGACGAGGGAGAGACCGTCCTCGGGTGTGGAGGTTCGGACGACCTCGTAGCCTTCTTCGCCAATGGCTTCGACGAGTCGTTCCATGGCGCGATCAGAGACGGAATCGGTGCCTCCGACTTCGGAGGCAATCAGCAGGACCCAGCGACCTTCATTCATACAACTTCAATGCTAATTGGAATTGATGAATTGCATGTTGAAGGAGGCTGTGAAAGGTGTCGGAGGTCTGGCTCGGAGATGCGAGGAGTGTGCCTCGTGGAGCGGGATGTCGCGGCCATCTATTCGCGTCGCAGGGCGGCCACGGGGTCCAGGCGTGCGGCGCGGATGGCGGGGATGAGACCGGACACGATGCCGATGAAAGCGAGGATAAGGAACGAGGCGAGGAGGATAGAGGGGGAGACGGAAAGGATGATGTCGCCCTCGTGGTTGGCGGTCTTGTAGATGTCCGAGTAGAGGGGCATGGGAGGGACGAGGTGGGCGACGACGACTGCGGCGACCATGCCGAGGATACCGGCGATGAAGGTGAGGGTGAGGGACTCGAGGAGGAACTGCTTGAGGATCTCGCGGGGACGGGCGCCGAGAGCTTTGAGCAGGCCGATCTCGCGGGTGCGCTCGGTGACCGAGACGAGCATGATGTTCATGACGCCGACGCCGCCGACGCCGAGGGTCATGGCGCCGATGATGCCGAGGACGATCTGGAGGGCAAGCGAGAACTGGTTGATCTGTGCGGAGTCTTCGACGGTGTCCCAGGCGTTGATGGCTTTGTCGTCCTTGGGATCGAAGTGGTGGCGTTGTGCGAGGACGGTACGGACGGCCTGAATGGCTTTGACGTGCAGGTCGGGCGTGGAGGGCTGGAAGACGATGGAGTTGGGATCGCGCTGCTGGGCGAGGTCGCGCATCAGCGGGAAGGGGAAGAAGGCGTTTTCATTGTCCGGGCCGTTGTTCGAGGAGTCTTGGATCTTGTTGCGGAGGACGCCAATGACGTCGAAGACCTGACCTTCGATCTCGACGGTTTCGCCAACGGGCGGAAGTCCGTTGAAGAGCTTCTGGGCTGCGTGTGGGCCGAAGATGACGACCTTGCGGTGCTCGGTGAAGTCGGAGGGTTCGAAGTAGCGTCCGGTTTCGACGACGAGGTTGCGCATTTCGCCGTACGAGAGGTCAACCGCTTTGATCTGGATGTTGACGACCTTGGGGCCGTAGTGGAAGGAGAAGCCGTCGTCGGTTTCGGCGGAGACGGCTTTCAGGAAGGGAACGGAGTCGCGAATGGCTTCGACGTCGCCGTCGCGGAACTTCACCTTTTGCCCGGAGCGCTCGCCACCGGCCTGCATGGAGGTCTGCCCGCCCCAGACCATGATGACGTTGTTGCCGATGCCGAGGAAGCCGTTGAGGACCTCCTTGCCGAGCGAACGGCCGTAGCTGAGGAGGAGGACGACGGTGACGAGGCCCCAGGCGATGCCGAGCATGGTGAGCGCGGAGCGAAGGCGGTTGCGGACAAGGGCCTGAAAGGATTGCCGCAGGACTTCGGCGAGGTTCATGAGGTCACCCGTATCGCTTGTGTGAAAAGGCGCTTGAATCGTTGCTGCGGGGATGGGTCAGTCCACATGGAGGCACTCGATGGGTGTAAGGCTCGCGGCGCGGAGTGCGGGGTATGTGCCGGCGGAGACGGTGATCAGGCCCAGGGTGACGAGCGAGGCCACGATGGCGATGGGTGAGATGGAGGGAAGGGGGATGAAGTCGGGCCGCGGGACGAGGCGCAGGAGGAGACAGATGCCGACGCCGAGGGAGAGTCCGAGCGTTCCGCTGACGAGGGTGATGATCGCGGACTCGGCGAGGAACTGACGGCGGATGTCGATGGCGGTGGCGCCGAGGGCTTTGCGGACACCGATCTCGCGGGTCCGTTCCGAGACGGCGACGAGCATGATGTTCATGACGCCGATGCCGCCGAGGGCAAGGGTGAGGAGGGCAACGGTGGCGAAGAAGAGCGTCATGATGGAAAAGATGCGCTCAGTGAACTTGGCTCCTTCGAGTGTGTCCCAGACCCACATGGCCTCCTTGTCGAGCGGATCGAAGTGGTGTCGTTCGGCGAGGATGCGTTTGACCTGATCGAGCGCCTCGACATGGAGGTCGGGGCTGACGGGCTGGACGACGATGTTATTGACCCAGCCGGGGAAGACGCCGGGGCGTTCGGCGGGAGGGAAGTCGCGGGCCATGGCGGAGTAGGGGACGAAGAGCTGTGTGTTGTCGGGGCCGGAGCCGTAGGAGCCGTTCTGTTTCTTCTTTTCGAGCACGCCGATGACGGTGTAGGGGTATCCCTGGAGCATGAGCATCTGCCCGATTACGGCTTTGCCGGGGAAGAGCTGGCGATTGGACTCAGAGCCGAGGATGACCACGCGTCGACTGCCTTCCTCGTCGGCCTGGGTGAAGAGCCGGCCCTGCTCGACCTTGAGCGAGCGGAAGTTCTGGTACTCGGGCCACACACCGCGGATAGGCCGGGCGGAGGAGTTCCAGGGGCTGACCTCGGAGACGGTCCGGCGGAGTTCGGGCGAGACGTTCTGGACGAGCGAGGCTTCGCGCCGGATTGCGAGGACATCGTCGATGGTGAGGCGGACGTCGCGGCCGGCCGCGTACCCGCCGGAGGGCATGCCGGTCTTGCCGCCGAAGAGTATGGCGATGTCGGTGCCGATGGTGCGGAGCTGCTCCTTCTGCTGGATGTTGAAGCCGATGCCGAGGCCAACGAGGAGGATGACGGACGTGATGCCCCAGACGATGCCGAACATCGTGAGGATGCTGCGGAGCTTGTTATCCCAGAGAGCGGCGATGGTCTGATTGAGGATCTCGCGAAGCGGCATAGGTCTGTTGTGGTGCAGAGGGACATACGCGACCAAGTGGATGGATGTTCCGCAAGACCCAGCGACAGCCGTCGGTTAGAAGGGACCAACCGCGGTGATCTCAGAAGGACATGGACTTTGCCTGAAGTTGTGGGTCGGAGGAATGAGGACGGACAGAGATGCGGTGGTAGGCTTCGAGCGCATCGACGACATCCGGGTCGAGCTTCTTGGGGGTGTCGGAGCGGAGAAGACGCATGACCTGCCGGTGTGTCAGCCCCGGGCGATACGGGCGCTTCTCGGTCAGTGCGCGGTACATGTCCGCGACGGCGAGGATGCGGGCTTCGATGGGGAGATCTTTGGCAGTGAGGTGATCGGGGTAGCCAGAGCCGTCGAGCTTTTCGTGGTGTGCCCCGGCGATGTCTGCGATCTCGCGGAAGGACTTGATACGGGCGAGGATCTGCCGGGTGAGGACGGCATGCTGCTGAACATGGTTGCGCTCGTCGGTGGAGAGGTCCCCGGACTTGTCAAGGATGGTGTTGGGAACAGAGAGTTTACCGAGGTCGTGAAGAAGAGCGGCACGGCGGACGAGCTGGCAGCGATCATCCGGGAGGCCAAGGGTGCGGGCGATCTTGTAGGCGATGTCAGCGACACCCAGGGAGTGCCGATAGGTGAATGGGGACTTTGCGTCGACCACATCGGCGAAGGCCTCGCAGATCCGGTCGATCTCCTGGTGGGCGAGGGGCGGGGAGGCATGCGGTGTGAGGTCGACAACGAGACGGAGCGTCACATCATGCGGGTCATTGGCGGAGCAGCCGATCCAGAGACTCTTCTCGCGGTCGAGGTCGACGGCAATAGCCACGAGTTCGGGGTCGAACCAGCGCTCGCTGCGGTCGCGGAGAACTTCAAGCGCAATGATTGGAGAACGGGCCGTGGCGAAGACATCAAGGTGCTGGGCGACGGCAAGGATGCGTGCGAGGATCGGAATCTCAGCGGCGCGGAGGCGGCGGGGGTAGCCGTGCCCATCCCAATGCTCATCCAGCGACTCGACAGCCGCGGCGACGCTCTCGCTGAAGCCGAGCTTGCGAATGATCCCGGCGCCGCGCTGGCATCGCTGGGCGATGAGCTCCATGTTGTTCTTATCGGAGTTGAGGGCGATCTTGGCGATGCGGGTCAGGCGTCGGATCGGGTCGGCGTCAGGGAGGACGGCCCCCCAGAAGAGGCTGAAGTGGGATCGACTGACGTTGTAGGGGTTGGTCCAGTTCTCGAGGCGGATGCCGGCCTTGATGACGCGGTCGTCTCCGCCGACGATCTGACCGACGCGCGCTGCATTGCTGCTGCAACCGATGTCTTTGAGGAGAAGGGCGAAGTAGAGGTCGCCGAGCGCCTGCTTCGGCAGGCCATACCGGACGGCGATCCGCATGCCGAGAATGCAGGAGCGAATTGCATGCCCCGGCATCGCGCCCTCGGTCAGATCGATTGCGAAGGAGAGCGCGGAGATGAGCTCGGAGAGCGAGAGCGGCTTTGCCGAGACAGATGCGACGAGAGGAGAGTGGTGTGAGGCTGGCATCGCTGGGGAGCTCCGCGTGCGGTTGTCATGCCCGTCCGAACTGTGTGTGTATACGGTGGCGAATCCGCTCTGAGGGTTGCCCGTGGTGCTGAAACAAATGAATTTATCCGTGATGAGACGCGTATGGGTGAGCGTCAGCGCGATATGAGCTGCATACGCATGGGGTCTCGTGGGCGAAGCGTGATCCTTGCCTGGGGAACCGGCGGGTATGGGTCGAGGTACCGCATCCGCCATCTGCTGGCAATGGTCGCTATGGCGAGGACGCCCTCCATCCAGGCGAAGGACTCGCCGATGCACTGGCGAGCGCCCCCTCCAAAGGGGAAGTAGACGAATTTGTCGCGGCCGGCCTTGTTTTCGGGCGAGTGGCGTGTGGGGTCGAAGAGAAGCGGATCGGGGAAGAACTCGGCGCTTCGGTGCATGACGTACTGGCTGAAGAAGACGTGTGATCCAGCGGGGATGCGGTACGGGCCGAGGGTGACGGGTTTGGTGGCCTGGCGGCCCATGGCCCAGGCGGGTGGATAGAGGCGCATGGACTCGGCGAAGACCTGCTCGGTGTAGCGCAGGGCGGGCATATCGGCGAGGGTGGGGAGGCGGCGGTCTGGGCCGGTGCCGAGGACGTGGTCGAGCTCGGCATGGAGCTCGGCTTCCGGACCGGGGTTCTGGGATAGCAGGTACCAGGTCCAGGCGAGGGCGTTCGCGACCGTCTCGTAGCCGGCGAGGAATATGGTAAGCGCCTCGTCGCGGACCTGTGTGTCGTTCATTCCGTCCTCGCCGAGACTATGGTCGTTGTTTTCGTAGCGGGAGGCGATCAGCATGGAGAGGAGGTCGCCGCGGTCACGTTTCGGATCCGCGCGCATTTCGGAGCGGCGTTCGGTGATCATGCGGTTGACGATGGCGTCGAGGCGTGCCCGAGATCGACGGAACTTGACCACGCCGGGGATGGGGAGGTGGAGGAACTTTTCGAGCATGGGGAAGGCGACGAGGAAGTTGTAGAGCCCCATGATGGTGTTGGTCTCGGTATTGATCGAGAGGATGTCGGGGGTGACCTCGGTGTCGAAGAGTGTGCGAGCGATGATGCGGAGCGAGAGCTCCATCATGGCGGCGTTGATGTCGATGGTATGACCGGGTTGCCAGAGAGAGGACTCGGCTGCGGCGATGGAGGCGATCTGATCTCCATACGCCGAGATGCGCTGGCGGTGAAAGGCGGGCGCGGCGATGCGGCGCTGGCGCATGTGGATGGGGTCGTCCGAGGTGATGAGACCTTCGCCGAGCAGGATCTTCATGCGCTGGAGCGTGCGTTCCTTGATGAACGACGACGCCTGGTTGATGAGGACCTCGCGGACGTAGGCGGGCTCGTTGACGAAGACAATGGGCGTTCCGAGGAAGCGGTAGTACGAGATGGAGCCGTAGACTTTGTGCAGGTGCTCGAACAGCCGGATTGGCTCACCGAGCTTGACCCAGGGCTTGTTCAGGTAGAAGTGCAGAGGGTATTTGAGGCCCGGGGGCATTCTGTAGCCGTCCGACAGGCTTCCGAGGGTAGCCGTCTGCGACAGAGGCGATGCGGCCTGCGCTGCCGTGGGTGCGGCGGCCTCGTCGAGATCGGCGGGGGCGGGCATCGGTGGCGGCGTCGTGGTCATGTTTGTTCGACGCGGGACGACAGGCGCTGGATGACGGCCTGCTCGATGAGGGTATTGATGTGGTCGATGGAGCCGTCACTTTCTATAGTCAGGACGCGCTCCGGGTCGCGCGCGGCGATGCTCTGATACGCGCCGTGGATGCGGGCGTAGAACGTATCGGACTCGCGCTCGAAGCGGTTTTCATCCGTGCCGACGCGCTGGATGTGCCGCTGATTGCGGCGGCGGGCGCGGCGGAGCGAGGACGCGAGCGGGGGGAGGAGCAGGATCGTCAGGTCAGGTTGCAGATTGGAACAGACGGCGTGATGAAGCTCAAGGACGGTCCCGGAGCCGAGTTGCCGGCCTGCTCCCTGGTATGCCTCGGACGAATCGGTGAAGCGATCGCAGAGAACGATACCTCCGGCCTTGAGCGCCGGGTCGATGATCTCGGCTATCGCCTGGGCGCGATCGGCGAACATCAGGGCGAGCTCGGCATGTGGGGTGATAGGCCCGAGAGCGGCCTCTGAGCGGGAGTCGAGGAGGATGGAGCGGATGCGGTCGCCAAGAGCCGTGCTGCCGGGCTGCCGCAGGGTGGTCACCCGATGCCCCTGTTTCTGGAGAGACGCAGCGAGGCGTTGAAGCTGCGTGGTCTTTCCGGAGCCGTCCAGGCCTTCGAAGGTGATGAAGTAGCCAGGGCGCATGTGGCGAGTTTATCGCAGGGCCGGAGATGGCATCTGATGCATTAGAGAGCGTTGTTGACGAGAGGCCGTTATGATGCAGCCGACCGTGGCGCTCTATGGGAGACGGAGATGGTCACGATAATTTTCGTAGTCATATTCGGCGGACTGGTTCTGGGGTTCGGAATCTGGGCTGTGGGGTTTGGGGGGATGAAGCGAAGGGGACAGAGTGGCGTGGGCGAGACGAGGAAGCGGCCCGTGCAACAGGACAGGGCTTCGGGACTCGACTAGGCGACTGAGCACGCCCTCGGACCCTTGCTCGTGGCTGCGCGGCTACCGCTTCTCTTTGAAGGTGGTCTGCCAGCGTACGTTGGCGGGGTCAACGGTGATGTTCAGCAGGCCCTCCGCGCCCTCGTTCAACGTTGGACCGGTGGAGTTGTGTTCCTTGCGAGCGGTATCTGTATAGGTCAGCTTGAGGGGACCGCTTCCGAGGACTTTGAAGCGGTAGTGGAAGTCTCCGCCGTCAGGCAGGTTCTGCGTCCCGAAGCTGGCGCTTGGGTAATCGACCTCGAGCAGAGAGATGGAGGCGCCTGAGCGGTTTTGCACGACGGTGTCGACCATGGCGGACCGACAGCCTGTAGCGCCGACGAGACTTGCCACGATCAGAGCAGGGAGGCAGAGGAGGCGGATGCGAGACATCAATCGAGGGTAGCAGCTAGACCAGCGAGTTACCCCGGTCGAGGACACGAGCGGTCAGTACGACGCCGTCGTTGTTGTCGTGGAGGCGGATCGGGAAGGCCAGAACGCTCCAGGTCAGACCCTCTTCGCCCGTCTTGGGTGCTCGAAGGAGGCCGAGCCGTGTGCGATCGATAAAGGTCTCGCGAGTCCGAGGAACGGTGAGGAGAACGTCACGCCAGTCACGCATAAAGGCCGGGAAGTTCGTCGAAGATGCACCTTCCGGTGAACCACTCACGCGGCTTGCCGAGGTATTCGGCGGCGGCATCGTTGCAGGAGAGCCAGATGCCGCGGTCGTTGAAGATCTGGACCAGGGCGTCGGAGCCGATGGCGCGAGAGATCCTGGAGTAGAAGAAGTCGCGTGCATCGACGACCACGGGGGCACCGCGGCGCTTCGCCGAGAGGGAGCTGAGCGCGGCGAGGAGATCGTCGATGGAGCTGTAACCCTTGAGGAGGTGCATGTCCTCAACGCCGCCAAAGAAACGCTCGAGCGTAGCGGAGAGGATGATGATGGGGATGTGCGGACGTCTGCGGCGGAGTGTAGCGGCCACCTCGGTACCGAATTCGCCGCCGCCGAGATGATAGTCGAGTACCGCTATATCTATACTGTCTAGAAGTTCCGTGGCCTGATCGATGCTGGATGCAGGGAGGCACTCGTAGCCGTGCTGACGGAGGATGGTCGACCGTAGATGGAGGTTGGTAGGGTCATCGTCGAGCAGCAAAAGCCGCACTGCGGGCAGACCAGGCGGCGTGGGGCCGTGGGAGTTGGACGAGTGTGGTGTCATGGAGGCCGACATAACGTTCACCAATCATACGGTGTGTCGAGTACTTTTGGTTACTTATGTCTCTCTTTTAGGTTACGGACGATATCCGGCAATCGATTGAGAAGGGCAACCGATCTCAGCCACTGACGATTGTCGACGGCAGGATATCCGCTGACGACCTTGCCGGGCGCGACATCCCCGGGCACTCCGGACTGAGCGGTTGCGACCGCTCCATCCCCGATTTTGCAGTGGCCGGCGACGCCTACCTGTCCAGCAAGGATAACGCCATTGCCTATTATAGAGGAGCCTGCGAGCCCTACCTGGGAGCATAGAAGCGTGTCGCGACCGACGCCCGAACCGTGCCCGACCTGGACGAGATTGTCGATCTTTGTGCCGGATTGGATACGGGTCTCTCCGATGGATGCACGATCGATGCAGGCATTGGCCTGAATCTCCACGGAGTCCTCGAGGATCGCGGTGCCTGACTGCCTGATCTTGTACCAGCGGCTGCCCTGGGGTCTGGTGGGATCCTTCGCGAAGCCGAAGCCATCGGCGCCTACGACGGCTCCGTTCTGCAAGATGACGTCATCTCCGAGTTCGGTGTACTCCCGGACGATGGAGTGGGCGTGGGCCAGGATACGGTGGCCTATCCGGGCGAACGGATAGACGACGACGTGAGCGAGCAGAACGGCATCGTCGCCGATCGAGGCCTGATCCATGACGACAACGTATGGCCCGACGTGGGCACGGGGGCCGATGGTGGCGGTTGGAGCGATGACGGCGGTGGGATGGATGCCCGGACGGTAAGATGGCGCCTCGTAGAAGAGTTCGATGGCGCGAGCGAAGGCCAGGTAGGGATTTGGGGTCCGGAGAGTGGGTGTCGAGATCTCCGGAAATGAGGGATCCACGAGGATTGCACTGGCACCGGTGGAGCGCGCCAGGGGAGCGTAGCGGGGATTGGAGACAAAGGTGAGTTGGCCGGCAGAGGCAGTCTCGATGCCGGCGATACCGTGAATTTGATCGATCGGGATCTCCCCCGGATAGCTCGGCGTCGAGACGGTGTGCGAGTTGCTGGAGGGAGAAGGGCATGGTTCAGTTTGGACGTGTGTTTGGCGGGAGTGGGGTGTGAAACAGATCTTCCTGGAGCGCGGAGGAGGGAGGCGCAGCGGATTTACGGCGGGAGGGCGTGGTGATGACGGCAAGGATCTGCAGATCGATCATAGAGGATCGCGGAACAAAGAGGTGCTGGGTGTTGGAGCGGACGTCGGGAGGGGTGAGATGGAGGCCTGAGTCGGTGAGCAGATCGTCGAAGAGAGAGAGGTCGATGGCGGCGAGGCCTTCCAGCAGATCGGGCGACCGGGGATCCTGGGTGGAAGCTCCGGGGGTGCGGAACGACAGACGGACCCAGAGACCTTCGGAGCGAGGTCGGGCAAGGAAGGCGCGACGGTTGAGGCGCTCGGGGTTGAGTGTATCGGCGAGGTTGAAGTCTCGCACGTAACATATGTACTTGATGTCGTTTAGCGGGATTGCGCTCACTCGCCCTTCGAGATCGAGCAGACCGATGGCCCCATGTCGGACGAAGCTGCTCATGGGCAGGTATCCGGGAAGAACATCGCCGAGGAATCGCCGGACGATGACCTTTTTGTGGGTAGAGGCCATGGGTACCTGGCGGATTGTCGCACAGGTACACAGATTGCTACGAAAAAGGTGCACCTCAGGTAGTCTCCTGGATAACTCGTGTGGTACGATACACCTTTGCGCTGGCGCAACCGATCTTTCTAAATTCCTCATACACCACGGTTTAGCTGCATGGGTGGAACGAGGTAAAGAGAAGTTGGTGGAGCCCGCTTGAGGGGTATGCAGAAGATATGGCCGATAACATCTACCTGCTTGAGACACGACTTTCGAAGGCTCAACAGGCCGCTTTAGCAGCGGTTCGCGAGGTTGCGAGGGCGCGGGGTCTTACCGTATTTCTTGTGGGTGGGGCGGTTCGCGATCTGATTGGGGGAACGGCGGTTCGCGATCTGGATGTGGTGGTTCAGGGAAATGCTCTCAAGCTGAAGAAAGATATAGAGAAGGCGGGAGGCGCGATCACCGGTGAGGTGGAGCCCGGACAGGCGTTTTTCGTGCGGTTTCCGGGTGGTGTGCGCATGGAGATCGGCAGCACATTGACGGTGACCTACCCGAAGCCCGGGCGGGCCGTCTACAAGCCCGCAACAATCCTTGACGATCTGCGACGGAGGGACTTCACGGCGAACGCGATGGCGCTCTCGTTGAATGAGGGGTCTTACGGGCTGCTGATGGATCCGCTCAACGGGGTGGCGGACATTGAGAATCGTGAGTTGCGGCTGGTGAGCAACTACGGGTTTATCGAAGATCCTGTGCGGATGATCCGGGCGGCGCGTTATATGGCTCGCCTGGGATGGCGCATGGACGAGAAGACGCAGGCGAGGTATGAGACGGGCAAGGCTGAGGGGTACATCTCGGCTATGGACGACTTTCACCGCGGATACGAGACGGAGGAGATCTTCCACGAGGAGGACCCTCTTCGGGTCATCCGGCGGCTGGAGGAGGAGGGCTGGATGCAGCACCTCGCACCGGCGCTCTCTGCGGAGAAGGCGAACGTCCCCGAGCTAGAGCGTCTGCGGGAGAGCCAGGCACAGCTGCAGATCCAGGGTGTGGTGGCGGAGTCGGCGGCGGCGAACTTCCCGCTGATCACGGCGAAGATGGCGGCAAAGGATGTCGAGTCGCTGAAGAAGAGCTTTCCGCGGCAGGGATTTGTCGCGGACATCAATGGGTTGGAGGCGAAGGGGCGGGAGTTTGCGGCGCAGCTTGGAGCGAAGGGCGCGTCTCAGCCGTCGCAGGCGTACCGGCTGATTACGCAGGCGGACCCGGAGGCGGTGCTCTGGGTGGCGCACACGACCAAGAGCGCAGCTTTGCAGGCGAAGTTCCGGAGCTTCTACACGGAGTGGCCGCAGGCCCGTCAACGTATCCCGTACGTGCAGATGCAGGAGATGAGGATTACGCCGGAGCTGCCTGGGTTCGAACAACTTGTCGAAAGGCTGTTCTTCGAGTTGATGGATGGAAGGCTGGGGACGGCTGAGGAGATGAAGGCGTTTCTGGAGCCCTACTCCCCGCCGGCACCACCACCGCCGATCAGCCTGCGGCGGCCGAGGGCTCCAAAGAAGGACGCGAAGCCGCCAAAGAGCCGCAAGAAGGTTGTGGATGCAGCGGCGGATGAGTCGACCCCGGTCGCGGAGGGTGTTGAGGGTATGCCAGCCGAACAGACAACGGGAGCTGCTGCGGTGTTTGCCGGCGTGGTGAGTGAGGATGGCGCGCCCAAGAGCGAGAGGCCGGCTAGGGCTGGAGCAGCGAAGCCTGGAGCGGCAAAGGCTGGAGCGGCGAAGGCCGAGACGCCGGGCAAGGTTTCACCGGGAACCGGGCATGCGGCGACGGATAAGTCCGCACAGGGCCCGAGGCAGGCCGCGGGACAGGACACCGCAAAGGGAGCTGGGGGCCGCGCGAAGGAGCAGGGGAAGGTGCCGGCGAAGGTCGCTGGGAAGGCTGCGGGCAAGGCGGTCGCGGCGGCGCATCCAGCGACACCGAAGAAGGTCGACAAGGTTGCGGAGTCAAGGACGTCGGCGGCAAAGGGCAAGGGAGCTGCGAAGGCGACGACCGGAACACCGGCCAAGTCTGCGCTCCCCAAAGGCGCGGGCGGCTCTGCGGCCAAAGGCGTCGCGGTGAAGGCGCCGGTGAAGAAGACCGCGCAAGCGCAGAAGGCAGCCGCGAAGAAGGGTTCCGCGAAGCAGGCGGCTCCGGCGAAGAGCGCCAAGAAGGCTGCTCCTGCAAATGCGGGGAAGAGCGCGAAGAAGGCCGCTCCGTCGGTGAAAGGATCTGCAGCGAAGCCGACCGGCGGATCCAAGGCTGGGCCAAAGAAGGCAGCAGCGAAGCCGGTAGCGAAGAAGGCGGCGGTACAGAAGACACCTGCGAAGAAGAAGCGTTAAGGGAGCTACGCCGCTACTGGACGAATAGGCAGAACCGAGTTGCGCGACGATGTAGCTCCTGTGCGCGATGCTGGGACGTGATCGATCAGGCGCCGACGTTTCGATTGTGGTTCCGGCGCTTTCCAGGACAGATTGCAGTCCGGTCAAAGCTGGTCTGCACGAGTTGTGGTGAGCGGCTCTAGTGGAGCGAGGCGCCTCGTGTGGCGCAGCCGTTTCGGCATCGTACGAGTGGGAGAACTCCATGGTTGTCGCAGTCTTGCTGGGAACGGTGCGTTCGGAGCGGCTTGGGCTCAGGGTCGGCAGGTGGGTGGTTCGGGAGCTGGAGAGGCGCGGCCACGAGCCAGTGTTGGTGGATCCTGCCGAGCTGAAGCTGCCGATTCTGGACAAGATGTGGAAGGAGCTGAAGGGTGGAGCTCCGAAGGGGTACGAAGAGCTTCGCGCGAAGCTCGAGCCGCTGGCTGCGCTGTATGAGCGGGCAGATGGGATCGTGGCGGTGACGGCAGAGTACAACCACAGTGCGCCACCGGCGCTGACAAATCTGCTTGATTATTTTCTGGAGGAGTACTTCTGGAGGCCGTCGGCGATCGTCTGCTACTCGGCGAGTACGTTTGGTGGGGTCCGAGCGGCGATGCAGCTGAGAGCTTTGTTGCCGGAGGTGGGGATGCCGACGATTCCGTCGCTGCAGGCCGTCCCTTCAGCCGGGAGCGCGTTGAGCGAGGATGGGACTCCCCTGACGCAGGAACTGGCCGAGAGATCCGGGAAATTCTACGACGAGTTTGAGTGGTACATGCGCGCGTTCAAGGCGGAGCGGGAGAAGGGCGTTCCGTACTAGTTGATCGATACGGGGCGATCGATACTGGGCGATCGATACTGGGCGATCGATCCGGCCGGGATTCAGGATGGGAAGTGGACGATCTGGCAGATGGTGTCCTGAAAGGTCCAGGCTCCGCCGGACTTGACTCCGTGGATGAGAGCGCCCGATCCGCCTCTGCAGCCGGGAGTGGCTTCGCTGGCGTCGCAGGAGAGGTGCTGGATCCAAAGGTACGCGTCGTAGCCGGAGCGGGTGAAGGCGACCCTGGAGACCTGGAAGAACTCGGTCGGGCGGGGGAATGAGAGGACGAGGCCTGGGGTCTTCAGTTCGGTTGGGCGGCCGTCGCTGAGCTTGAGCCAATCGTTCCCGGACGTGAAGCTGAGCGTTGCGGCAGGGGCGGTGTCGAAGACGTCCTCCATACGGGGCGGAAGGCACTCCTGAAACTGCAGTTCGTTCTGGCGGAGGGTAAGGGTGGTCGGGTCGACTACGAAGCTGATTCCGGGAGGGATCTCGGCGCTCTTCTGCTCGAACCAGGCGCTATAGACCGCGTACTCCCGGGGGCTGGGCTGCGCGGGGATGGCGGGCGCTCTGCAGCCTGCAATGAAGGCGAGAGAGGCGATAACGGGCAGGCGACGCACGTGCGAAGCATACACCGCGGGCTAACGATGGCGGCGAAGGAGGGTGACTGCCCCGAGGAAGACTCCACCGGCGGTGAAGGCCAGGAGAGCGATGGCGTGGCGGTAGGCGCGCTGTGTTGACGGAGGGGTGGCGGCGGCGTTGTCGCGGCACTGAGCGCAGCCCTGCGGGTTTGCTGAAGGTGTGAGAAGAAGCAGGGTGACGGTGAGAAGTAGAGTGCGCATTATGGGGGCGGAGGGTGACGGGGGGTGCGAGCGGTTCGCTCGGGGCGGGTCGAGAGAGACGTCTGCCGAACTGCCGAGTGCTGATGGAACTGAGCGATGCGAGACAGGACGTCCCTACTGAAAGAAGGCAAGGAGGGCGAAGAGGAAGATCCAGAAGAGACCCATGCAGTGCCAGTACCAGGCGGCGCAGTCTACGAGGATCTGGCGGGTTTCCATCTGGCGAGAGACGTAGAGCCCGTAGACCGCTGCGAGGAGACCGCCGAGGCCAAGGAAGAGATGGACGGCGTGGGTGTAGGTGATGAGAAAGAAGAAGTGGCTGGATGGGTTGGACTTGAAGAAGACGTGCTGCAGGGCGAGCTGCTTCCAGGCGAGGGCCTGACCGGCGAGGAAGACGAGACCGAGGACGACGGTGGCGGCGAGCCACGGCATGGCGCGGCGGGAGGTGGGTTTGCCGAGGCCGAACCACTCTTCCATGACGTGCTTTTCTTCAAACATTCTGCGGCGGGCGAGCTCCATGGTGGCGGAGGAGATGATGATGACGGCGGTATTGAGCCAGAGGATGGGAGGGACGGTGGTGGGCAGCCACTCGTTGATATAGGCGTTGTAGGCGTCGAAGTGGCCGGAGGACTGGGCGACGAAGAAGGCGCTGACGATGGCGATGAAGAACATCAGGTCACCGGCGAGGGCAAAGAGGATGGCCATGCGATAGCGGGAGAGGCGTTCGCGTGGGCCTCGGCGGCCTTGCGGGCGGTCGTTCCAGTTGTCACCGTCGCCGCCGCCGCCGGTGCGTTTATCGATGTCGGTAGGCGGTCTTCGGCCGGAGCCTATGTCGTGGTCGTCTGCCCGGCGACGCGTATCACGATCTGTGCCGGGAGTGATGATGGCTGGCATGGGAGCCCTCGCGTGGGGACGCTTTCGTCCTCGTAGACTACTCCTGTTCGACGGTTGCGGGCGAGGTCTGTTGCCACTGTGGAAGAAAGTCGTTGGCGGTGTAATGGCAGGGGCCGCGGAAGACGGTAATCGGGCTTTCCGGGGGGATTGCCGGTGCGTTTCGGGGGTTCGAGCCTGGCTGGAGCTGGTGAGGTTCCGGGGAGGTGGGGGTCGCGGAGGCGTGGATCGGCGGATTGCGAGGGGAGAGCTGGGGGTGCCACTCGAGGGTAGTGGCCTGCCAGGGGTTTTCGGGGGCGAGATCGCCGTGTCGCCAGCTGCGGAGGAGGTTGACCAAGAACAGGAGTTGCGAGGCGGCGAGCGCGAAGGCTCCCCAGGTGATGTGGGTGTTGATGGGGAGGGTGGGCGCGAGGAGGCGGTTAGCGGCGGCGTTGGGGAGGCCGGAGAGCTGCGCGTAGTGGCGGGGTTCGCCAAGGAGGCCGGCCAAGTGCATGGGGAGGAAGGTGGCGTAGGCGGCGGTGAAGGTGAGCCAGAAGTGCCAGCGGCCGAGGGTCTCAGACATGAGGCGTGCGGGGTGGCTGCCGACGGAGGAGAGGAGGGGGAACCAGTAGTAGGTGGCGGCGAAGAGACCGAAGACGCCGGCCATGGCCATGATGAGGTGAAAGTGGGCGACGACGAAGAAGGTGTTGTGGAGGTACTGGTCCAGGATTGGCTGGGCGAGGATGGGGCCGGTGAGGCCTCCGGTGAGGAAGAGGGAGACGAAGCCGAGGGAGAAGAGCATGGCGGCGGTGTAGCGGGGTTTTGAGCGCCAGGTGGTGGCGATCCAGCTGAGGACCTTTGCGGCGGAGGGGAGCGCGATGGCGAGGGTGGAGATGGAGAAGGCGGTTCCGGCGAAGGGGTTGAGGCCGGCGACAAACATGTGGTGTCCCCAGACGAGGATGCCGAGGAGGCCGATGAGCAGGGTGGTGGAGATCATGATGCGGTAGGCGAAGACCCGGCGGCGGGAGAAGTTGGCGAGGAGCATGGAGGTGAGGCCCATGCCGGGGAGGATGGCGATGTAGACCTCCGGGTGGCCGAAGAACCAGAAGAGGTGGAGCCAGAGGAGTGGAGAGCCGTTGCCGGGGTGACCGGCAGCGTGGAGGGTTCCGTTGACGAGGTCGCCGGCGGGGATGAAGAAGGCGGTGCCGGCGTGGCGGTCGCAGAAGAGCATGAGAAGGGCGGCGAGGAGGACGGAGAAGGCGAGGAGGGAGAGGAGGGCGGCGGTGAACCATCCCCAGACGGTGAGGGGGAGGCGCTGCCAGGTCATGCCTTCGCAGCGGAGCTTGAGGATGGTTGTGAGGGTGTTAACGGAGGAGAGGAAGGAGGCGATGGCAAAGAGCGCGATGCTGGCGAGCCAGCAGTCCATGCCTGCGCCCTGGCCGGGGCCGGCGGAGGCGACGGCTGAGAGCGGAGGGTAGGCGGTCCAGCCGGAGATCGGGGAGCCGCCAGGAACGAAGGTGCTGCCGAGGAGGGTGAGAAGCGCGAGAGCGGTGATCCAGAAGGAGAGGGCATTGGCAATAGGAAGGGCCATGCGGCGGCTGCCGATCTGCGCGGGAAGGATGAGGTTGCCGAAGCCGGACTGGGGGGCGGTGGTCAGGACGAAGAAGAGCATGACCGTTCCGTGGATGGTGACGAGGGCGAGGTAGTCCTCTGGAAGGATGGCGCCATGGAAGGGAAGAACCCGGTCAGGCCAGGTGAGGTGAAGGCGCATGAGGAGCGAGAGAGAGGTGCCGAAGAAGACGGCGACGAGGGCAAGCGCGAGGTACTGGAGGCCGATGACGTGGTGGTCGGTGGTGAAGATCCAGCGACGGAGAGGCGTAGCTGCGAGGGGGCTTGCCGGGGTGGAGGTTTGGGGCTTCATGCCTGCTACGAGGGTAGAACATGAGAGGCATGGGGGTCGTTGGGAAGGCTTGGGGTGCAGGGGAGGGGTATAGCGGGTGTTTACGGGAGGTTGCCGGGTGGGCTGACGCTTTTGGATCTGGCGGCGAGCCAGGCGGCGAAGTCCGCGGGGTCGAGAACGCGGAGGATGGCGTTCATGCGGAAGTGGCCGGCTCCGCAGAGCTGGGTGCAGAGGATGGCGTAGACGCCGGGGGAGGTGGGGGTGAAGTGGATGTGTACGGTTTGACCGGGGACGGCGTTTTGTTTGAGGCGGAGCTCGGGGATGGCGAAGCCGTGAATGACGTCCTGCGCGTGGAGGGCGAGGTCGACCTCACGGTTGGCGGGAAGAACGAGCTCGGAGGAGGTAATGTCGTCACGGCCGTGATCGTCTGCGGGATCGATGCCTAGGGGGTTGCCGGCACCGGGATCTACGAGGGAGGGGGATGTGCGGCCGAAGGTGTAGTCGGGGCCGGGGTAGCGGAAGTACCAGGCGAACTGCATGCCGGTGGCCTCGATCTGGAGAGCGGACGGATCGGCGCCGGTGTAGCGGGTGGCTGCCCAGAGACGCTCGGCGTGAATGGCGAGGGCGGCGAAGAGGATGGTGAGGGCGAGGAGGGGGAGGTACTCGAGGCGGAGCTTCCGCTGGAGGCCGTGTGCAGGTTCAGCGGTGCTGCGGCGGCTGAGAAGACCTGCAAGAAGGAGGATGTGGGCCAAGGATGCGAGGGCAAGGATGACCCAGAGATTGAGCAGGAGATGGCGATCGAGCGCAACGCCATGGGCGCTGGCCTGGGGTGGAAGAGGCCATAGACGAAGGAGGATGGCGGAGTGGCGAAGAGCGAGGGCGAGCATGCCGGCGGGCGCCATACAGAAAGGATAGCGCGTGCGGCATGGGGGTATGCAGGAGGAGCAGGGTTGATGTCTGGCGGCGAACGGGAGCGGAGGTGCGGGCGTACAGGATCAAACGAATAGCGCGAGATCTTGCTCAGGGTGAAGGGTTTCGCCGAGGCGGGTGGGAAGTGTATGAATTTTGCGCTGCCGGATCGATCACGAGGAAGGAAGCGGGCGTCCTATGAGCAGTCACTCGCATTGCGTCTTCTGCTACGACCGGTCTCGGGGCCATAACGAGGCGTTTTTCGCCGTGTTGCGATGCGCGTTTCCAACGATGGTTCAAGGAGAGAATTCGATGATGCTACGACGATTGGTCATTTCAGGTGCGCTGCTGTTGATGAGTGGTGCGGGAGTTCGATGCGTTGCAAGTACGATGACGTACACGGCAACTCTGAACGGGGCGCAGGAGCCAAGTCCATCACTTGGGACGGGCACCGGCTTTCTGACGCTGACGGGCGATATCCTGACGGTAAACGAGACGTTTACAGGGTTGTCAGGCGACGCTACAGCCGCACACATCCACTGCTGTGCGGCGCCGGGAGTCTCGGCAGGGGTGGTTCTGCCTTTTACCGGCTTTCCGGGGATGACCGCAGGCACGTTCACGGAGACATTCGACCTCAGCAAGTTTGCGTTTGGGTCGGGCGTCACTGAGGCCAGCTTTATTGAGGGTCTGAACGGGGGCCTCGCCTATCTGAACATCCACGATGCAAAGTATCCGGGTGGCGAGATCCGGGGCCAGATTTATGCCGTGACGCCGGAGCCAAGCAGCCTGATTCTTCTGGGAACGGGCGTGCTGGGGCTGGCGGGCGTCATTCGCCGGCGGATTGGTGTCTAACGGTAGCGCTTCAGAGATGGCAGGTGGGGTGCCGGAGATCGGCACCCCGCAGTCGTTAGGGACGGGTGATTTGTTCAGGACTGGGTGGGTATCGAAGTGGGTGTGCCCTGGTGGAAGAGCATCTGCCAGCGGCCGTCGCGCATGACCCAGGTGGAGCTCCGGAGGGTGACGGATGCGATCTGGCCCGACATGTGACGGCGGGTAATGCGGTAGGTCACGACTGCGAGATCCGAGGTGCTGGCGGCGAGATTGAAGTCCGTGAGGGTGCGGGAGAAGAGGGAAGTCTCGCAGGCGAGATCCGCGAGGACCTCCTCGCGCGTGTAGACGCGGCCGGAGCAGCCGAATTCGCGGAAGTCGGGGTCGAGGAGAGATGTGAGCTGGACGAGGTCACGGCGGATGTCCGGGTCGAGGAGGCGAACCTCAAGCGTGCGGAGATGGTCTGCAAGGCTCATTTGGGCTGCGCTGTCTTTTGCTGATGGACGAGGTCGAGAAAGAGCTGGTGGATACGGGTGTCCGTGGAGAGCTCCGGGTGGAAGGTGGCGGCGAGGAGGTGGCCGCTGCGAACGAGGACGGGGTAGCCGTCGCGCTCGGCGAGGGTTTCGACGGCCGGCCCGGTGCGGGTGATGCGGGGGGCGCGGATGAAGACCATCTCGATGGGGTCGCCGGGGAGGCTGGTGGGGGCGTTGAGGATGGTGGAGTCGATCTGGCGGCCGTAGGCGTTGCGCTCGACGGTGATATCGAGGACGTTGAAGGAGCGCTGGGCGGGGTGCTGGACGTCGTTGGCGAGGAGGATGCAGCCGGCGCAGGTGCCGAAGGTGGGGGTTGAGCGTACGAAGTCGTTGAGGGCGTCGAAGAAGCCGTCGCGCTCGAGGTGCTTGAGGAAGGTGGTGGACTCGCCGCCGGGAATGATGAGGCCGTCTACTGTCGACCTGCCCCGGGAGTCGTGGAGCTCGGAGGGTTTGCGGATGAGGATGGGTGTGGCTCCGAGCTGGCGGAGCATGGCGGCGTGCACGTCGTAGGCGCCCTGCAGGGCAAGGACGCCGATGGTGAGGGGTGTGGGAGATGCGCTCACTTTACAGAGTTGTTCCTGTCCGCCGGTGTTTGCGTCGGTTGATTGGTCTGAGCCATGTCCCTGGAGAAGTTTTCGACCATCTGCTTGAGTTGCGGCTGTATGAGGATCAGTTTTTGCTGAGTCAGCTGCATGCTCTGAGCCGAGAGTTGAGGCATCTTCTCAAGCATAGAACGTCCTGCGGGAGATTTGTAGAAGGCGATGATGCCGTCGAGCTCATCGTCGGTGTAGTTCTGGGCGTAGAGATTGAGGAGGGTTGGCTCCATGGCCTTCCAGCCGACCTGATCCTCGACGACCTTGACTACCTGGCTCTGAAAGGCCGCGACCTTTGCCTTGACCTCGGGTGTGACGGAGTTCCCCATCATCTGGTCGGAGACAGCCGTCATCTGTTTCATCATGGTATCCATGATCTGGTTCATCATGCGATCCATATGCATTAGATCGAACATCTCCTGCACTTTGGCGCGTCGACTGGTGTCGTCCGCGCGGCTGGAGAGAGGGAGGCAGAGGAGAAGGGCAGAGACCAGGAGGAGGCGCTTCATGATTCACCGGATCGGCCGTGAAGTATCGTCGCGCTTGCAGGAACGACGATGGGCCGGTCGCTAAGAAGCTACCAGCCCATGAGGTGTATGTCGCCGAAGAAAGTGCTTTGTTGCCCCGGGTTTGATCCTGTTTACCAGCCCCGGGTCTGCATGAGGCTGGACTCGTCAAGCGCGGAGACGGCGAGGCCCTTCATGGCACCGGTGCACTCGGCGGCGCACTCGGCGAGGATGGCGGGGTCGTTGAAGTGGGTGGTGGCGCGGACGATGGCCTTGGCGCGGGTCTCGGCTTCCTTGCGCTCGTCGGGGCTCATGAAGGAGCCGTCCGGGAAGCGGCCGACTTCGAGACGGTTTGCGCCATCCTTCATGAAGATGCCGGAGCCGACGAAGACTGCCTGGGCGCCGAGCTGCATCATGAGGGCGGCGTCGGCGGGTGTGGCGATACCGCCGGCGGAGAAGTTGGGGACGGGGAGCTTGCCATTTTTGGCGACCCAGCGGATGAGCTCGTAGGGGGCGCGGTGCTCCTTGGCGGCGGCGTAGAGCTCGGTGTCGTCGAGGACGGTGAGGGCCTTCATCTCGCGGACGATCTGGCGCATGTGCTTGACGGCATGGACGACATCTCCGGTGCCGGCTTCGCCTTTGGTGCGGATCATGGCTGCGCCTTCGGCAATGCGCCGGAGGGCTTCACCGAGGTCGCGTGCGCCGCAGACGAAGGGCGTGGTGAAGGCGTGCTTGTCGATGTGGTGGAGCTCGTCGGCGGGCGTGAGGACCTCGGACTCGTCGATGAAGTCGACGCCGAGGAACTGGAGGATCTGGGCTTCGGCGATGTGGCCGATGCGGGCCTTGGCCATGACGGGGATGGAGACGGTGGCGATGATCTCCTTGATCATGGAGGGGTGAGACATGCGGGCGACGCCGCCCTGGGCGCGGATCTGCGCGGGGACACGTTCAAGGGCCATGACGGCGGTGGCGCCGGCCTGCTCGGCAATGACGGCCTGTTCGACGTCGATGACGTCCATGATGACGCCGCCTTTGAGCATCTCGGCGAGGCCGGTCTTAAGCCGGAGGCTGGTGGAAGAAGCGTTGCCGTTCTGGTTGCCGTGCTGGGTGTGGTCTGGCATGGTGTCTCCTTGCGGGCCGCGCTGCGGCGCGAACGCGCGGGCGATTGCGGCGGAAGCTTAGTCTAGCAGTTTCGCGGAGCAGTCGACGCCCATGTGGGTCGCAGGGATGTGACGAGATGCGGGGAACGCGGCGGCCTTTTGAATGGGGTGCGCTGAAATCGACCAACCTGCGCGGTTATCGAACACGGAGATGTGGTGACGACTTCAGGTTTGCGGGGCCGCAGTGGGTGAGGTGAGGTGGCGAGGGTCGATGACCACAAAGAGACCTTTGCCGCGAGCGAGGGTCTCGCCTGAGGGAAGCTGGAGTTCGACGGTGTGGAAGAGTTTGCGGCCTTCATGACGGAGATGGCGGGCGGTGAGGGTGAGCGGGGTATGAAGAGGTGCGGGGCGGAGGTAGTCGACCTCCATGTGGCGGGTCATGGCGAGGAGGCCGAGGGGACGATTGAGCTTGCTCATGGCCTCGTCGCAGAGGGTCGCGATGATGCCGCCGTGGATGTAGCCGGGTGGCCCCTGATGGAGCTCGGTGAGGTTGACGAGGGCGGTGGCGACGGGGTGATGCGGGTGGGTGGTGTCGAGAGTGAAGCGGAGGTGGAGGCCCTGGGGGTTGGCGGTGCCGCAGCCGAAGCAGTGGGCGGCGAGCTCGTCGACGGTGCGCCCGCTACTGGTGGGGATGTGGTCGAGGTGCGATGGGTTGTGATCGCTCATGCGTTGAGAACCTCGAGGATAGCGGGGCCGAACTTTTCAGACTTTTCGAGGCCGAAGCCTTCAATGGAGCGGAGCTCCGCGAGCGTGCCAGGACGTTTGAGCACGAGTGAGCGGAGGGTGGAGGCTCCGAGGACGAAGAATTGCGGCAGCCCCATGCGGTCGGCTTCGGCCGTGCGCCAATCGCGGAGGCGCTGGTCGAGGGCTTGCTGGTCCGGAGTCAGGATTGGGGCGACCTCGCGCTGAGAGTTGGGTGGTGCTGGGGGATGCGAGCGTGAGACGGGCTTCCCTTGCCTTTGCGGTAGGCCACTGGATAGCGCACCTGCGGGAGGTGAGGCGGCCGGAGAGGATGGTCTACCCGGTTGGTGGGTGGGCTGGACCCAATCGCGCCGTTCTTTGCGGGACACGGGCCGAGGATCGAAGACCCCTTCGGGAATGGAGGAGGTGTTGGCGTTGCGGCAGAGGGCGAGGAGTTCCGCGCCGTACTTTTCGGATTTGTCGGGGCCGATGCCGGGAACGGTGAGGAGCTGCGAGAGGTTTTGGGGCGAGGCGAAGGCGATGGCGGCGAGGGTGCGATCGGGGAGGACGATGAAGGCGGGTTTGCCGGTCCGGGAAGCTTCAGCCTTTCGCCAGGCTTTGAGAGCG
Organism: uncultured Acidobacteriaceae bacterium; assembly: GCA_963719405.1. Taxonomy (GTDB): domain Bacteria; phylum Acidobacteriota; class Terriglobia; order Terriglobales; family Acidobacteriaceae; genus Edaphobacter. The sequence continues at coordinate 304,850 of OY970381.1, read as the reverse complement.
GTCTCGATCCCTTGCTGCTGGGGCGTGAGGGTGATCGCGGAGGCCGAGTCTGCGGCTCCGCTGCGCCGTGACCGAGAGGATCGTGTCTTCGTTTTTCTCGCGCTCTCTGTCGTGCCGGTCGCATCGGTGTCGCGAAGGGTGACGAGGAGATCGCCTTCATCAGGGAAGCGGCCTTCGTGGGTGAGGGCGGCCTTCTTGTAGGAGATGTTGCGGCCATCGTCTTTGGAGGTAAAGGTCTCGGTGGAGAGGGTGAGGAGGCCGGCTCGTGCGAGGGCGTCGAGGAGGTTGTCGAAGTCTTTTCGATCTTCCGTGAGATTGAGGTCTGTGAAGAGTTTCCCGGTGGAGCGGCCGTTGGACTCCAGTGCGCGGAGGATGGAGCGGAGGTGTCGCTGTTCCGCGGATGTTGGTTCGCGGAAGGTCTGGGCGGTGGTGGATTCGGGTGAGCAGAAGTCGCAGTGTCCGCAGGGGCGAAGGCCGTCGGCGACGTCGCCGAAGTGCTGGATGAGGGCGGTCATGCGGCATTGTTGCGACTCGGCGAAGGCGGCCATGCGGTCGATCTGGGCGCGTCGGAAGCTGAGCTGGGCGTCGTACCCGGAGCGCCAGCTGGTGTTGCCGGTGGCCCGGACGTTGCCTTCGATGTCAAAGGCGGCGGCGCCCTGGGAGGCTAGTTTGGCCAGGATTCGCTCGACTGATTCGAGGTCGAGATGGAGGCGGCGCGCGAGGTCGGCGGGATGCTGGAGGCCGGGGGTGAGCAGGTTGACGACGCGAGCGAGCTCGGTAGCGGCGGGGTAGTCGCGCTCGAGAAAGAAGTCGTGCATCTTGCGGTCGGCGAAGGAGTGGAGGAGGACGGTGCGGGAGGGGAGGCCATCGCGGCCTGCGCGGCCGATCTCCTGGTAGTAGGCCTCGACCGAGGCGGGGAGGGCAGTGTGGATGACGGTGCGGACGTCTGCCTTGTCGATGCCCATGCCGAAGGCGATGGTGGCGACGACGGTGTCGATCCGGCCCGAGAGGAAGGCGGTTTGGACGCGGTCGCGGGTGCCGGGGTCGAGGCCGGCGTGATACGCCGCGGCGGATCCGCCGAGGAGCTGGGCGAGCTCTTCGGCGGACTTGCGCGAGGGGGCGTAGACGATGGCGGGGCGGGCCGACGCCGGTTTGAGGAGGTTGACGACGAAGGCATTGCGGCGCGGCCTGGAGAGCTCGACGACCTCGATGGCGAGGTTTGTGCGGCGGAAGCCATGGATAAAGAGGGCCGGGTCGTTGAGGCGGAGCTGGGCGACGATGTCGCGCTGGACGGTGGGGGTAGCGGTGGCGGTGAGGGCGATGACTGGAGCGGGGCGGAGGGAGGGCAGGTGTTCGCCGAGGGTGCGGTAGTCGGGGCGGAAGTCGTGCCCCCAGGCGGAGATGCAGTGGGCCTCGTCGATGGCGATGAGGGCGGGTTTGCGGCGGGCGAGCATCTCGGGGAAGCCGGGGACGCGGAGGCGCTCGGGTGCGATGAAGAGGAACTGGAGGTTGCCGTCGAGGTAGTCGCGGCAGGCCTGGCGGGAGTCTTCGCGGGGGAGGCCGGAGTGGATACGGGCGACCTTGAGGCCGAGGGCGGAGAGCTTCGCGGCCTGGTCATCCATGAGGGCGATGAGGGGGGAGATGACGAGGGCGGTACCTCGGCGGGCGATTGCGGGGAGCTGATAGCAGAGGCTCTTGCCGGCGCCGGTGGGCATGACGAGCAGGACGTCCTGCCCGGAGGTGGCGGCCTCGCAGACGGCCTGCTGATTGGCCCGGAAGCTGCTGTGCCCGAAGGTGCGGTGGAGCAGGGAGGCGAGGTCTGTGCTCTGAGAGGGGGCGGGCATCGGGACTGTCTTCATCTTCGCATGCAGAAGGGGCTGGACGGGGCGCGCGGCCGGGGTTGGGGATGCGAGAGAGGTGCGGGGGCGGGAGCCGACCAGAGATCAGAGGCAAAGTTGCAGTCGCCCGCTGCGCCTCCGCAGCGGGCGTAGATCGACGACAGCTGAGGTGATGAAGAGAGAGCCACGGGAGGTGTGTCCCGTGGCTCTATGTGGATGGGTGGTGGGTGGATAGGTCAGGCGAGGCTGGACTTCGCTTCCATGATCTTGTCCGGCGTGATCGGGTAGTCGCGGATGCGTTTTCCGGTGGCGTTGTAGATGGCGTTGTTGATGGCGGCGGCGGTTCCGGTGATGCCGATTTCGCCGATGCCGCGTGCTCCAAGCGGGTTGAACTTGGTGTCCGGGATGTTGAGGACCGTGACGTCGACGAGTCCGATGTCGGCGTTGGTGGGGACGTGGTACTCGGAGAGGCTCTCGTTGACGGTGCGTCCATACACGGGATCGATGAGGGATTCCTCGTGGAGGGCGAAGGAGACACCCCAGACGATGCCGCCCATGAGCTGGTTGAGGCCGGTCTTGGTGTTGATGAGGGAGCCGATGTCATAGGTGCCGACGATGCGACGGACCTTGACCATGTGGGTGTCCTTATCGACGGCGACCTCGGCGAAGACGGCTCCCCAGGAGTGGGAGGTGTAAGCCTCTTTCTCTTCGCCGGGCTCGGCGGAGCCGTTGGCCTCGATCGGCTTGCCGTTACCGCGGCCCATGAGAGCGACGATGGTCTCGGAGCGTGAGGGTTTGGACTTCTGGAAGACCTTGCCGTCCCGGGTGTCGAGGTCGGTGGTCTTGAGGCCGTGGTGTGGTGATTGGGCGTCGTTGATGGCGAGCTCGAAGAGCTTCAGCCGGGCCTGCATCGCTGCCTCGCGAACGGCGGGGCAGATGGAGGCGGCGGACTGGGAGCCACCGGAGACGGGAGCCTTGGGAAGGTTGGAGTCGCCGATCCTGACGTCTACCAGTTTGGGGTCGAGGCCGAGGGCGTCGGCGGCGGTCTGGGCGACGATGGTATAGGTTCCGGTGCCGAGATCCTGGGAGCCGGTACCGGCGAACGCCCGACCATTGGGGAGGATGCGAACGACGGCCTGGGCGGCGGAGCGGTTGGCGGGGTAGGTGGCGGTGGCCATGCCGTACCCGATGAGGTCGTTGCCCTCGGTGACGGTGCCGGGCTGGGCGGAGCGCTTGGACCAGCCGAAGCGATCGGCGGCCTGTTTGTAGGCTTCGTCGAGGTGCTTGGAGGTCCAGGGGCGGTCGTGACTGGGGTCCTTCTCGGCGTACGAGGCCATGCGGAGCTGGACGGGATCCAGCTTGAGCTTTTCAGCGAGCTCGTCCAGGGCGACTTCGAGGACGGCGGTGCCTGGTGCCTCACCGGGCGCGCGCATAAAGGTAGTGATGCCGAGGTTCATGTCGACGAGCTTTTCGCTGACCAGGTTGGCCTCGCTGGCGTAGAGGCTCTTGGTGGGGGAGGCGGCGTGCTCGGTGAAGTCTTCCATGACCGAGGCGTGCATGACGACATCATGCTGCATGGCCATGAGCTTGCCGTCGGAGGCGGCGGCGAGCTGGATCTTGTTGACGGTGGTGGGGCGCTGGCCGACGGGTCCGAACATCTGATCGCGCTCGAGGACGAGCTTGACCGGGCGGTTAACGATCTTGGCGGCCATGGCGCAGAGCGGGACGTGCGACCACATCGAGCCCTTGGAGCCGAAGCCGCCGCCGGTGTAGGGGCACTGGGTGTGGACGTCATCGAGCGGGATGCTGAAGAGGCGGGCGAGCGACTGCTTGTCGCCGGAGATGTACTGGGTGGCGTTGTAGACGTTGAGCTTTTCGCCCTCCCACCAGGCGATGGTGGCGTGAGGCTCCATCGGGTTGTGGTTCTGGATGGGCGTGGTGTAGGTCTCTTCGAGGTGGACGGAGGCTTTGGCTCGGGAGATTTCGAGACTGCCGCGGGTATCGGAGGGCTGCTCTTTGCCGGGCTGTTTGGGCCAGCGGGCCTCGCCGAGACGACCGTGGAAGTTGAGCTTCGCGGGTGTCGGGTTGTACCTGATCCTGAGGAGGCGGGCGGCGTACATCGCCTCGGGAAGAGAGGTGGCGACGACGACCGCGATGGGTTGACCGTTGTAGTTGACTTCGGCGTTCTGGAGGACGGAGAGGTTGCGGCGCGCGGGAGGCTGTGGCTTGCCGACGGGGAGCTTGGGGGCGTTGAAGGGGGTAAGAACGGCGAGAACGCCAGGGGCGTGCTCGGCAGCAGAGCGGTCGATCGAGGCGAGCGAGCCGCTGGGGATGGTGGACTGCACCATGAAGGCGTAGACGAGATCCTTCTTCGGGAAGGGGCCGGAGAACTCGGCGGCATATTTTGCTTTGCCGGTTACCTTGGCGATGCCATCGTAGCGCTCCTGAAGCTGACGGGGAGCTGGATCGGGGGTGTCTTCCGAGGTCTGCTGGGCGATCATGCCTGTGCTCCTTGAGTTCCGCGTGCGGCGACGGTGAGGGCGCGCACGATGGCGAGCTTCGCCATCTGAATCTTGAAACGGTTGTGTTCGTAGCCTTTGGCGCCTGTGAGGGCGAGGTCGGCTGCCTTGCGGAAGGTGTCGGGATCTGGCGATGCGCCGACGAGAGACCTTTCGGCTTCCGCGGAGCGCCACGGCTTGTGAGCGACCCCGCCGAGAACGAGGCCGGCGGACTTGATTGTGCTGCCATCCATCTCGAGACCGGCGGCTACGGAGACGAGGGCGAAGGCATAGCTGTTGCGCTCGCGAACCTTGAGGTAGTAGGAGTTCTTCGCAAAGGGGGAGGGCGGGAGGTTGACGGCGGTGATGAGTTCGCCGGCTCGGAGTGTGGTGTCGATGTGCGGTGTGTTGCCGGGAAGGCGATGGAACTCCGCGAAGGGGATGCTGCGCTTGCCCTTTGGCCCCTGGACCTCTACGGTGGCGCCGAGAGCGGCCATGGCAACGTTCATGTCAGAGGGATTGGTGGCGATGCAGGTTTCCGGTGACTTCGCGCCCTTGTCGGTCTGTCCGAGGATGGCGTGGATGCGCTGCCAGCCATCGATTGCGGCGCAGCCAGAGCCCGGAACGCGCTTGTTGCATGCGGGAAAGGTGGTGTCCATGAAGTAGTAGCAGCGGGTGCGCTGGAGGAGGTTTCCGCCGGTGGTGGCGAGGTTGCGGAGCTGGGGTGAGGCCCCTGAAAGGAGCGCCTGTGAGAGCAGAGGGAAGTGCGACCGAATCACCTGATGGTCTGCGAGGTCAGAGTTGCGGACCAGAGCGCCGATGCTAACGCCGCCCTCGGGTGTGGCGGTGACCTCCGTAAGCTGAAGGTGATTGATGTCGATCAGGGTCGAAGGTGTTTCGACGCCGTACTTCATGAGATCGACGAGGTTGGTTCCGCCGCCAAGATATTTGGCGTCTTTCGATGTCGCGGAGTGGATGGCGTTCTCGGTGGATGTGACTCGCTCGTAGTGGAACGGATTCATGCGCTTGCTCCCTTCGAGGCGGCGCGGACTGCGGCGACGATGTTTGGGTAGGCGCCGCAGCGGCAGATGTTGCCGCTCATACGTTCGCGGATCTCGTTGTCGGAGAGCTGCGGGTGATCGGTGTTGCCCTCGTGCCAGCTGACGATGCTGAGTGAGTTTTTCTTGGCCTCGTCGAGCAGGGCTACGGCGGAGCAGATCTGGCCGGGCGTGCAGTAGCCGCACTGGTAGCCGTCGTGCTCGAGAAATGCGGCCTGAACGGGATGGAGATCATCGCCCTTGGCAAGACCTTCGATGGTGGTGATGTCGTAGCCTTCGGCGACGGCGGCGAGGGTGAGGCAGGAGTTGACGCGACGGCCATCGAGGATGACGGTGCAGGCGCCGCACTGGCCGTGGTCGCAGCCTTTTTTGGAGCCGGTGAGATCCATGTGCTCGCGCAGTGCATCGAGGAGGGTGGTGCGGGAGTCGAGCGCGAGGGGCTTCGACTCACCGTTGACCTTGAGGGTTAGATTGAGCATCTGCGGGGTGCCCGAGGCACTGGGCGGCTCGGCGAGAGCCATGGAGGGAAGACCGGTGGCAACGCCGGCGCCGAGGACGCCTGCGGTCATGACAAATGTGCGGCGGGAGAAGCCGGAGTCCGGGGACACGGTGGTTGCGGGAGCCTCGAGATCGAGGTCGGCGCAGGGAGGTTTGCTCATGGGTGCCTCAGATGTTTACGGGTTGCTGTAACGAGATGGGGGACAAGGTATCCAATCCGCATAGACGTCCATGTTCGGCGAAAAGATGCACCCATCCCGGGCAGGAGTGTGAAGGTATGATGTTGGCAAATATGCACATGCGATTTTGCAGGGACAGGGAGATCTGATTTGAAGCTGGCGAAGAGGCGTGTCTGGGGCGCGGCGGTTTGGGTGGTGACTGGAAGCATGGTGGCGGGAGCGCAGACAGCTGAATCGAGGGCGCAGACGGCTCCGGGGCAGAGCGGCGAGGCGAGGCAGCAGCGAATAGGGGAGCCGGGGGGCGAGTCGCGGCAGAGGACGGAGCCGGCGCAGAACGCAGATGGGGCGATACCGATTCCGCCGGAGACGAGTTCGGTGACACGGCACGAGCTGAAGGTGGGCGGGCAGACGATCGCCTACACGGCTACTGCGGGAAATCTGCTGTTGCGCGATGAACAGGACAAGGCAAACGCGAGCATCTTCTACGTTGCGTATACGCAGGATGGGGTGGAGGCGAGAAACCGTCCGGTGACGTTCTTCTACAACGGCGGACCAGGCGCGGCCTCGTTGTGGCTGCACATGGGTTCGTTTGGACCGGTCCGAGTGATTACGGAGAGCCCGGAGGCGACGGGGCCGGCACCGTTTCGTTGGGTGCCGAACGAGTACAGCCTGCTGGACAAGACGGACCTGGTGTTTATCGACGCGCCGCTGTGCGGGTTTTCGCGGGCGGTGGGGAAGGGGACGGCCAAGGACTTTGCCGGGACCGACCAGGATATTCGTGCGTTTGAGAAGTTCATCGTGAAGTACATCACCGCGAACCAGAGATGGGGGTCGCCGAAGTTTCTCTTTGGGGAGAGCTACGGGACGACGCGCTCGGCGGGGCTGGTGGACGCGCTGCAGAATGATGGGATCGAGTTTAACGGGGTGACTCTGCTGTCGTCGATTCTGAACTACAACCGGCGGAATCCGGGATACGACCTTGAGGACTACGCCTACTTTCCTTCGTATGCGGCGATCGCATATCACTACAAGAAGGTAAAGGCGACGGGGTCGCTCGAAGATTGGGTGCAACAGGCGCGGGAGTTTGCGCAGGGGCCGTATCTCCATGCGCTGGCACAGGGCGACCGGATACCCGTGGCGGAGTTCAACGAGGTGGCGACGAGGATCTCCGCGTTGACGGGGCTGCCGGTGGAGTATGTGAAGGAGTCGAAGCTGCGAATCTCCGCGACGCGATTCCGAAAGGAGCTGTTGCGGGATGAGGAGCGGACGCTGGGCCGGTATGACGCACGGTTTCGTGGATGGGATCCGGATGCGGCAGGGGAGAACCCGGGGTACGACCCGTCGGATACGGGTATCAGCGGGATCTACGTAGGGGCGTTCCACGACTACATCCAGCGCGAGCTGAAGTGGATGAGCGCGGAGCCGTATTACCTCCAGGGGCCAGGGATCAACCTGGCGTGGGACTTCAAGCACCGGCCGGGCGCTGCTCCGGCGGGTGCGGGCGGCGGGTATGGGCGTGGTGAGCAGTCGGCTCCGGATGTTGCGATGGACCTAGCGGATGCGATCCGAAAGAATCCGCGGCTGCGGGTGTTTTCGGCCAACGGCTGGTTCGACCTGGCGACGCCGTTCTTTGGGACGGAGTACGACCTGGGCCACATGATGCTGCCGGATGGTTTGCAGAAGAACGTGGAGTTCGGGTACTACCCGGCGGGGCACATGGTGTACCTGAATGTGGACGCGCTGAAGCAGATGAAGGGGGATATGGAGCGGTTTTATGGGGAGACGGCGAAGCGGTAGCTCTGGCCAGGGTGTTGGGATAACCCACTCCAGCGGTCTGGGTGAGTTTGATTTCGTGCACAAACTGCCCTAAACTTAGAAGTTGGACGTAGTGCCCAAGTTTGCCAAAGGGAGCTGCGTCCAGTTGCTGAAGAGAGGTCTCAAGGAATGGCGAAGCGTCGTGGAAATCCGAACTGGGGCAAGCCGGAGCCAATAGGGCCGGTGGTGCCTACGGTTACATCGTTCGAGCTGGTGGTGAAGGAGTACAAGCTGACGCCGGATCAGTACATCCGGTCGACGCGTCTGCGGGAGTGGGCGCGGCGGAACAAGAATTCGAAGTACATCCCGGAGGCGCTGCTGGAGGCCTGGGGATTTGAGATTGAGTCGACGCTGTAGGTTGGACAGTATGAGGATGTGAAAGGCGCTACCCGACGGGTGGCGCTTTTTGCAGTTTGGGGACGACAGGCATGCGAAGCTGGTAGGGAGTGAGGTTGCCCGATGTTTGCTGATGTATCTGAAGCGGTTGAGGAGATCAAAGCGGGACGCATGGTTGTCGTGGTGGATGACGAGGACCGCGAGAACGAGGGCGACCTGACGCTGGCAGCGGAGCACGTGACGCCGGAGGCGATCAACTTCATGGCGAGGTTCGGGCGAGGGCTGATCTGCCTGACGCTGACGGAGGAGAGAGCGGACTACCTCCGGCTGGGGCCGATGACGCAGGAGAACACGTCGCGGTTCGGAACGGCGTTTACGGAGAGCGTGGAGGCGAGGGAGGGTGTGACGACGGGGATTTCGGCGGCGGACCGGGCGCACACGATCAAGGTGGCGATCGATCCGGCGTCGACGGCATATGACCTGGCGCGACCGGGACATGTGTTTCCGCTGCGTGCGAGAAAGGGCGGTGTGCTGGTGAGGGCGGGGCAGACGGAGGCTTCGGTTGACCTGGCACGGATGGCTGGGCTGGTCACGGCGGGGGTGATCTGCGAGATCATGAACGAGGACGGGACGATGGCGCGGGTGCCGGACCTGGTGAAGTTCTGCGAGCAGCATGGGATGAAGATGGTGACGGTGGCGGACCTGATCCGGTACCGGCTGCAGCATGAGAGGTATATCCATCGGGTGGCGGAGAGCCTGATGCCGACGGCCTACGGCGAGTTCCGCATGATCGCGTATGAGAGCGAGGTGGACGGCGGAGAGAGCCACGTGGCGCTGGTGTACGGCGATGTGAGCGGGGGCGAGGTGATCCCTGTGCGGGTGCATACGCACTGCCTGGCCGGGGATGTGTTTGGGACGACGCTGTGCGACGACCGCCAGATTCTCGATAACTCGCTGCGGATGATTGCGGAGGCCGGTCGGGGGGCGCTGGTGTATCTGCACAACGGATCGAAGGGATTCGGGATCGATCGCACGGTGCTGCCGCACAGGATCACGTTTCACCGGGAGCAGAGGGGGCGGGGGGATGACCGGAGCCAGAGGACGCTGCGCCAGGTGGGGCTTGGGGGGCAGATCCTGTCGGACCTCGGGATTCACAAGATCCGCCTGCTGACGAATACGCCGACGCATGTGCCGGCGCTGCAGGGCTTCGGGATCGAGATTGTGGAGCAGGTGCCGATCGCGGTCGGGAGAGCTACGACGCGCTAAGGGAGGCGGGGTGGGTCTTCGAGCAGCGAGGCGAGGCCTCGTTGGCGCATCTCGGCGACAAAGGCCGGGTGGTCGCTGTACTGGATGGTCTGCATGCCGGCGCGGTGAGCGGCCTCGATGTTTTCGAGCTTGTCGTCGATGAAGAGGATGTTGCCGGGAAAGTGGCCGAGGCCTTCGGCGGCGTGGCGGTAGATCTCCCGGTCGGGCTTGGCGATCTTGAGCCGGTGGGACCAGGTGATGTGGTTGAAGGCGTCGAGCCAGGGGTGTTTGCGGAGAACGCCGGCCTCCATCTGGTCACCGATGTTGGAGAGGATGCCGGTGGGGATGTTGGCACGCTGGAGGCTTTGCGCCCACTCCGCCATGGGCAGGTTGAGGTCGGTCCAGAGATCGGTGTCAGCGTCATAGAGGGCGGCGAGATCCTCAGGCGAGAGAACGGGCAGGCCGGCTTCGGCGGCGATGAGCTTCCAGTAGGAGTGACCGTTGAGCTGGCCGCTGTCGTAGGAGTGCCGGTGCTTCCAGTAGCCGCTTTGGAGCTGGTCTTCGGTGAGTGTGGTGACAGATCGCAGGCGGGACCAGGCGGATGGATTGGGCGGACCGGAGAGGACCATGCCGAAGTCGAAGAGAATGGCGCGAATGGGGGCCGGGGGTGCGGAGGAGATCTGATCGTCAGTCATTGGTATTAGAGAGATTGTACGGGGCGGCGGAGATGCGAATTAGCATTGGGGGGTGAGCTGGAGATTCTCTGCGCGGACCGGGTGGGATGTGGGGGAGAGCGCGCTCTCCGCTGCGGTTCGTGCGGCGCGGACAGACGGAAGGCACCTGCTTGACCTGACGGTTTCGAATCCTACGGTTTGCGGATTTGAGTATGACGCACGTGCCATTCTGGAGCCGCTGGGGAATGTTGAGGCGCTCAGGTATGATCCCGATCCGCGTGGGATGCGCGTTGCGCGGGAGGCCGTGACGGCGTATTACGCGGGACACGGTGCGTCGGTCGATGCCGACGATGTGGTGCTGACCACGAGCACAAGTGAGGCGTACAGCTTTGTGTTCCGGCTGCTGTGCGATGCGGGGGATGAGGTGTTGATCGCCCGACCGAGCTATCCGCTGTTCGACTTTCTGGCGGAGTTGGACGATGTGCTGCTGCGGTCGTATCCGTTGTTCTACGACCATGGTTGGTGGATCGACTTTGCGGAGCTGGAGAGGGCGATCGGGCCTCGAACAAGGGCGATCGTCGTGGTGCATCCGAACAATCCGACGGGACACGCTACTTCCAAGGCGGAGCGGGAGAGGCTTGAGGAGATCTGCGGCCGGCGCGGGCTGGCGTTGGTGGTCGACGAGGTGTTTCTGGATTACCCGCTGATTCAGGGGCAGCGTCTGCCGAGTTTTGCGACAGGGCCGCATCGGGTGCCGACGTTTGTGCTCAGCGGGATGAGCAAGATTGCGGGGTTGCCGCAGATGAAGGCTGCCTGGGTGGCGGTGTGCGGGCCTCGGAAGCAGGAGGCGCTGGAGCGGATGGAGGTGGTAGCGGATACGTTTCTGTCGATGAATGCTCCGGTGCAGCTGGCGCTGCCTGCGTGGCTTGCGGGGGCCGGGGCAGTGCGGGAGCAGATTTCCGAGAGGGTGCGGACGAACGTCCGGGCGGTTGGGGAGGCCGGAGTGGAGATGCTGCGGATGGAGGCGGGGTGGAGTGCCGTGTTGCGTCTGCCGCAGATGGTGGAGGGGGCGGCAGAGGGGTTGCTGAAGGCGGGCGTGGTGGTGCATCCGGGCGAGTTCTATGGGATCGCGGAGCGGGGGCGGGTGGTGGTGAGTTTGATTACGCCGGAAGAGGAGTTTCGGGCGGGGATGGGCGTGGTGCGGGAGTATGGCGCGGGGTAGATCGTGCCGTTGAAATTGCCGTGAGGGAAGCTGCAGGAGCTAGAGATCCTGATCTAGAGATCTTGGAGGAAGGGATTGGACTGGCGCTCTTCGCCGATGGTGGTGGCGGGGCCGTGGCCCGGGAGGACCCTGGTGGTGTCCGGTAGGGGGAGGAGCCGGTTGTGGATGGACCGGAGAAGCTGGCGGGTGTCGCCGCCGGGGAGGTCGGTGCGACCGACGGAGCCGGCGAAGAGGGTGTCTCCCGCGATCAGGAGGTCTTCGCCGGGGAGGTGAAGGCAGAGACTCCCAGGGGTGTGGCCGGGGGTGTAGATGAAGCTGCCGGAGATGCCGGGGTGGCCCAGGTCGAGGGTGGCACCGATGCTGATGACGGAGTTGTCGGCTGGGCTGTAGTCGGGTGCAGGGACGTCGGGAGTTGGAATGCCTAACCAGCCGGCCTGAACGTCCATCATGCCGACGAGCGGGAGATCAAGCTGGTTGTAAAGGATCGGGGCCCCGGTTAGAGCTTTGAGGCGCCTGGCTCCGGCTATGTGATCGATGTGGGCGTGGGTGATGACGATCTGCTTGACGGTAAGCCGGTGCTTCTGGAGGAGGGCGACGATGCGCGAGATGTTGTCGCCGGGATCGATGACGATGGCTTCCAGCGAGGCTTCGTCGCCGAGGATGGAGCAGTTGCACTGAAGTGGGCCGACGGGAAGGATCTCGTGGATCATGGCGTGACGTCCTTCGGGGATGTGATGCTCCAAGCAGAATGCGCAGGCCAACTGGCCCGCGCATGGCTTTGGTGCAGAGGTTTGAGCTTACTTCTTTGGTGTGGTCTGTGAGATCGGGTGAGCGGTTCCGGAGAGGACGGAGTGGTCGCCGCTCTTTCGCGCCAGGAGGACGGTGAGGCCGATGGAGGTGAACATGAAGATCACGGCCGACCAGGTGGTGAGCTTGGTGAGGAGGTTTGCAGCACCGCGTGGACCGAAGGCTGTCTGTGAGCCCTGACCGCCGAAGGCACCGGCGAGATCGGCGGACTTGCCTTGCTGAATGAGGACGACCCCGATGAGGAAGAGGCAGATGATGACGTGGATGACGACAACGAGGTAGATCATTCTTTGAGCTTTCGCGACCTCTGCAGATTTCGGGAATCTTTGCTTTCCATGCGCCGGGAAGATGATGGCGCAGGTGGTGATGGGTTGGATTGGTGCGGAGGAGGGGACTTGAACCCCTATGCCTTGCGGCGCTAGCACCTCAAGCTAGTGCGTCTGCCAATTTCGCCACCTCCGCTTGTTTCCTGACGCAGTGAGTGGCGCAGGCGTGACGATCAATCCGAACCGTAGTATAGCATTCCGGTCTAGATTGCTGAAAGACGTTTGGCGACGCTCGATCAGGTTATGGAGGATGTGATTTGTTGAAGAGGACACAGATGTTCGGTGCGGTGTTGAGCGTGGCGGTGGCGAGCGGAGTGACGGCCAGGGCAGAGGGTGCGGGGGCTCCACTGGTGATGAAGGCGGCGCCTCACAAGTGGGCGATTGTGATGCACGGCGGGGCTGGGGTGATTGAACGCTCGACGATGAAGCCGGATACGGAGAAGCAGTACCGTGCGGGGATGGATGCGGCGATCCGGGCGGCGGCGAAGGTGCTGGACGGTGGCGGCCCGGCAATGGATGCGATCGAGGCGGCGCTGAAGGTGTTGGAAGAGGATCCGCTGTTCAACTGCGGGCATGGAGCGGTGTTTGCCGCGGACGGGACCAATCAGCTGGACGCGGCGCTGATGGATGGGGCAACGATGAAGGCGGGGGCGGTTGCGGACGTTACACACACGCGACATCCGATCTCGCTGGCTCGCGCGGTGATGGAGAAGAGCCCGCACGTGATGCTTATCGGGCGTGGCGCGGACGACTTCGGGAAGAGTGTCGGACTGGAGCAGGTGCCGAACAGCTTCTTCTTTACGGAGCGCCGGTGGCAGAGCCTTGTGAAGCAGCTGAAGAAGGAAGGGAAGCCGGTGCCGCCGCGACCGGAGGGAGCGCCGCCTGAGCCGGCGACTCCGGTTGCGGAGATCGAGACCCCGGACACGCATAAGTATGGAACGGTCGGGATGGTGGTGCGCGACCGCGCCGGCAATATTGCTGCGGGGACGACGACCGGAGGGACCCAGGCGAAGTTGTGGAATCGCGTCGGTGATACGCCGATCATCGGTGCGGGGACGTATGCGGCGAATGAATCCTGCGCAGTTTCGGCCACGGGAACGGGTGAGTATTTCATCCGGTTGACGGTGGCGCGGACGATCTGCGCGCTGGTCGAGTACAAGGGGATGCCGCTGCAGGCGGCGGTGGACGATGTGGTGCAGCGGCAACTCGGAGCGATCCATGGCGACGGCGGAGTGATCGCGATTACGCCTGACGGTCAGATGGCATGGGGGTTTAACACGCCGGGGATGTTTCGCGCGCGATTGGTGGAGGGCGGAGCGGTGCAGATGGGGATCTACCGCGACGAGCCGTAGGACGGCGTGCGACGCGGCTAGAAGTGCTTGGAGAGGTCCGCGAAGGTGGCGAGTTCGAGGAGTATCTGGCCCTGATGCCGAGGCTGGTCGACGGTTTCGTGTTCGAGGACCCAGGTGTAGTCGTGTGGGATGAAGACGGCGTGGAGGCCGGCGGCGAGGGCCGGGTTGATGTCGGAGCGCGGGCTGTTGCCGATCATCCAGGTTGAGCGGGCGTCGCAGGCGTGGCGTCTTACGAGCTCGTGGTAGGCGTCGGAGTGTTTTTCGGGGAGGACTTCGACCTCCGAGAAGAGGTGAGCGAGGCCTGAACGGGTGAGCTTGTCCTTTTGCTCCTGATGATTGCCCTTGGTGACGAGCATGAGGCGGTGGCGTGCGGCGAGATCGGCGAGGGTGAGGGCGACGGAGGGAAGGAGCTCGATCTCCTGGTCTGCGATGGACTGCGCGAAGCTGACGATGCGATCGTGGCGCTCCGGTGTGATGGGGGACGAGGAGAGTTGTTCGAAGCACGTGACGAGCGAGTGGCGGAAGCTGTTGAGGCCGTAGCCATGCTGAGCGATGGTGGATCGCTCGACGGAGTTGAGGTGTTCGCGGACCTCTTCGGCGGTGTGAACGCGGTGATCAAGGTAGGAGATGAAGGCGGCGATTGCGCGTTCGAAGTAGACGTTGTTCTCCCAGAGGGTGTCGTCTGCATCGATGAGGAGGGTCTGGGGCTGCGGGCGCTGGGGAGGTGTGGTCATAATCTCTCCTGCTCAATATGGTCTGAGTCGGTTACGGGGTTGTTGACGAGTGAGGCATTTGGAAGAACGGGCGGAGATCAGTGGATCGGGGAGACGTCCTCGTGCGCGGGGGAGGGGCTGATTGTGACCTCGTAGAGCTCGTGATCCTTGTAGTCGCCCGTGACTTCGGACACGAGCCGGATCGAAGCACCGTCGGAGAGAAGCTTTCGGAGAAGCCAGTCCTCAGGGTAGACGAGTTGGCCGAGTACGAAGAAGTGCTGATGCTGGCGGAAGAAGGTGGTATCGGATTCGACGTGGGCACGAATGGGAAAGACGCGGCTTTCGAGATCCATGCTGTTGAAGATGGTTGCGTGGGCGAACTGGAGCGCGGCTGCGGGATCTGTGAGGAAGAAGACGCGGCGGAGGGTGGATGAGCTTTCGCGATGGTCCATCTCGAGGAAGGTGAGGCCGCTGGCGATGACGAGCGGGAGGTCGGGGTCGAGGCTGGCGGAGAGGATGCAGGCCTGGCAGGGCTGCGGGACGGGCTCGGAGGCGAGGGACGGATGTCCGCCGAACAGCATGGGCAGACCGTGAGCGGCGGCGGAGATCTGCCCGGAGATAAGGAGAGCCAGGAGAGCGGCAACGAGCGCGGAGCGCGGCTCAGACCCTATCCAGAAGGCGAGGAGCGCGGTTGCGAGCAGGGCGACGCCCGTGGAGGCGATGGCGCCGTATCGGGGGAAGAAGGCTCCGTGGGTGAGCATGAGATGGGCGATGAGGACGCCGGGGATTGCGAGCAGGGCAAGGATGGAGGCCCATTCGGGTGGATCGAAGAGCCATGTCCCGGTACCGCGGAGGTGCTTGCGGCCGAGTGCCGCAGCGGTGACGAGCGCGGTGAGGAGAAGGACGACGATCTCACGGTCGATGTGCTGGATGTAGAAGTTGAAGACGTCTTCGCCTCCGGGCTGGAATGCGGGAGGGAAGGCGGAGACGCCGTGATTTCGCAGCATGGGGACGTAGAGGACCACGGCCAGGAGGGGGGCTGCGAAGGCAAGGATGGGTGGCCAGCGGACGCGGCGGTGTCCGACTGCGAAGACCGCCTCGCCGAGGAGGAGGGCGGACCATGAGAGGAGGCCGAATATATGGCTGAGGAGCATGCCCGCGGCGGCGAGCACAAGGAGAGAGAGGTTGAGCGGGCCGAGGCCGCCGGGGAGGCGGGAACGCTGCCAGGCGAGAAGTCCGAGAGAGGTAAAGGCGAGCAGGAGGCCGTAGGGGCGGGCGTCGGTAGCAAGCTCCCCGGCGAGGCTGGAGAAGAGCAGAGATGCTGACAGGAGCCCGAAGAGTACACCGGAGCGGCGACGGACGAAGCAGAAGAGGAACCACATCGCGGAGGCGAAGGCGAGGATCTCCGGAAGACGGCAGGCGATGGTGCTGGGACCGAGGGCGGAGAGAGAGATCCGGGTGAGGAGGTAGCTGAGCGGGGGATTAAGGTCGACGAGGCGAAGGGTTTCAAAGAGCTGGCGGAGCGAGTGGGCCTGGGCGATGTAGAGGGTAAAGAGCTCGTCGTGCCAAAGGAGGTGTGCAGAGGATTGGGCGAGAGCCGCCGGGATGTAGATCGCAAGGAGGAAGAGGAACGCGAGGCCGGGGTGAGCCTCAAGGGAGGAGGCGGCAGGTGACAGAACGCGGCCGGCGAGGCGACGGAGCGATGGGAGGACGCCGGAGGTGGAGTGTGGCACGGCGGAGGTTTGCATGGGCATGGAGGGGATGGCACAAACCTGAACGGGGGGCCTGTCTGAGTATATTCGCGGCCTGGGGGCGGGAGCTGCCGGGCGGGGGAGCGGTGAGCCGGTACTGCCGTGTTCTGACACCGACGAAGATCGTGGGACTCAACGGGAGGGCGGCGTATTATCCGGAAGGAGCTTGACTTAGACGCTGGTATTTTTCTGGGAGCAGGACTACTAAGGTATGGTTCCGGAGCCGGGACAGAGATTTGGGCCCTACGAGATCCTGGGTAAGCTGGGCGGCGGCGGCATGGGGATCGTCTTCCGCGCCTGGGACGAGCGACTGCACCGTGAGGTCGCGATCAAGCTGCTCCATGACGAGTACACGACTCCGGGTATGCGGGAGAGGTTTCTGCTGGAGGCGAGGGCCGCGTCGGCGCTGAACCATCCGAATATCTGCATGATCTTTGACATCGGGGAGCAGGACGGAGAGCCCTACCTGGTGATGGAGGTGCTTGAGGGGATGACCCTGAAGCAGAAGATCGCGCAGGGGGCGGTTGAGTTTGAGGACCTGGTGCGGATCTCGGAGGAGGTGGCCGAGGCGCTGTCTGCTGCACATGCGAAGGGCATCGTTCACCGCGATATAAAGCCGGCGAATATCTTTCTGGTGAAGAAGCCGGGTGGAAGGCAGCAGGCCAAGGTTCTGGACTTTGGCCTGGCGAAGATTACACAGGCTTCCAGAGCGGGATGGGCTTCGCGAGCGATCGAGATTACGACGGCGGGGTCTACGGTGGGCACGCTGGCGTATATGTCTCCGGAGCAGGCTCGGGGGGAGCCGCTGGACGCGCGCTCCGACCTGTTCTCGCTGGGCGTGGTGATGTACGAGATGGCGACGCGCCGGGTGCCGTTTCGGGGGGCGACGAGCGCCCTGGTCTATGTCCAGCTGCTCAGTCAGGCACCGGAGTCGATTCGCGTGTGGAACGATACGATTCCGAGGGACCTTGACCGGCTGATACTTCGCCTGCTGGCAAAGGGTCGATCGGAGCGTTTCCAGAGTGCGAACGAGCTGCATGCGGCGTTGCGCAGGCTCTCCGGGAAGGGGGACGGAAGCTGGCTGAAGAAGGTGCCGCGAGCGTCGGTTCCGCTGGTGCATGCGCCGGACCCGGTGGCACGGGAGAACCGGTTGAAGAAGAAGGACTCCGAGCCGTGGGCTGCGATTCCGGACGCATCGCCCAGCTCTGCGGAGGAGTCGGCTGCGGATGTGGCCTGGGGAGGCGACGTGATTCGTCCGAAGCGGCTGCCGACGCGCGAGAGCGGGCCGCGTGAGAGTGCTTTCCATTTCGACCGGGGCAGCCGGTCCGGCGAGGGGGACTCGAGCGGACGCATAACGCCGGCTGAGGAGCCTGTGGACGAGTGGACGCCTACGGTGGCAGCGGAAGAGGTTCGTCTGCCTGAGATCGCGGAGCGGGGGGCTTCAAAGACGGGGGCCGCGAAGACGGGGGTTGACGCGGCTGACGGCGATGTGTCGAAAGAAGAGCACTCGGTCGGGAAGCCGGCGGAGGCCGTAGCGATTGGAGAACCACCCGCGCAGACGATGGAGGCTGCAACCGATGTGGTCCGAGATGACGATCAAGAGTCGCCGGCTGCGGTTGCGGAGGTGCTTAGCAGTGTGAGGGCTGAGGGGCAGGAGCAGAGCGAGGGCGAGGGCGAGGGCGAGACGGACCAGGTGTTGGAGGAGGGGAGAAGGAAGACGCGCAGATCCAAGATCGCGCTGGTGGGAGCGCTGGGCCTGCTTGCGGCGGGGGCGCTGGGGACGGGTCTCTGGATGCGAAACGGCGGGCTGGGGCGCGTGGTGCTGGGACCGACGGACTCCATCCTGCTGACCTCCATACAGAACAAGACGGGAGACGCGAGCCTGGATGGGGCGATCATGGAGGGTCTGGAGATTCAACTGGCCCAGGCTCCGCAGCGATGGAGGGGACAGGAGGCGTACCGCGCGGGAGTTCGGGAGATCGCACTCTCGGACCACGTGGACGCGAGAGCTTTGTCGGGACAGGCGGCCGCCCGGCGGGTGGGGGCTCGAGCGTATGTCTACGGTGAGATAACCGGGAGCGGCTCCGCCTATACGATCAATGTCGAGGTGCTGGAGACCTCATCGAATGACCGGCTGGCGGGCATCTCGGAGACCGCGGGAAGCAAGGCGGAGATACCGAAGGCAATCGACCGGATGGCGGACGATCTTCGGCGGTCGCTGGGTGAGGACGGCGCGTCGATCGCACAGCACGACACGCCGCTTGGGCAACAGACGGCGGCGAGTATGACGGCCTTGTCGGAGTTTGCAGAGGCCGAGGACGCCCAGGAGAGCGGACATCTGACCTCCGCGATCGACCTATACGGGAAGGCGATCCGTGAGTCACCAAACTTCGCCCTGGCGGACGTGGAGCTTGCGTGGTTGCTCGAGGAACAGTATGCGGAGCTTGGCGCGGCGGAGGCGGCTCGTCGAGCGCGGATGAGCTCGGCACAGGCGGGCGACCGCGTGCGCCTGCTGGCGGAGACGACGGCTGCGGCGCTGGATACCCAGGACTATGGGGTAGCTGGGACCACGGCGCGGCGACTTCTGTCGTTGCACCCCAGGGATCGGGACGGGATGGTCACGCTGGCGCGGGTGATGCGGCTTCAGGGCCATATGACGGAGTCGCTGCTATCGGCGGAGCAGGCATACCGCTACGAGCCCGCGAACGGGGACGCGTACAGGGAGGCGGGTAGAGCGCTGCTTGGCCTCGATCGATTCGAGGAGGCTGCGAAGCTTGCGCAGGAGGCGCAACATGCAGGCGTCGCCAATATCTCATGGGAGCGGGCTGCGCTTTATCTGGGCGGAAAGGGAGACGTTCGCAGGCCGGGGACCGGTGCCCGCACCACAGAGTTCAACGTGGCGGAGGCCGAGGATGAGGCGGTCGCACTCGATAATGCCGGTGCTCTGGAGGCGGGTGGAGCGGCGTGGCACGCGGCGGCGAGAGCTTCGCATGAGGCGGCTGGGCTCCTATCGGCGGGAGCGGCGATGCTGGCGAGAGGAGCGCTTGACAGGGCTCTGCTGGGACGCTGCGGACAGGCGATCTCGTTTGCTGACGAGGCGACGGTTCTGCCGTACGGGAGGTCAGCGGACTTCGAGGCCGGGCTGGCACAGGCGTTATGTGGAGGAACGGAGAAGGCGTCAAGGGCGCTGGAACGGCTGCAAAGGGGATCGGGGCTACACTCCTGGGCTGCGGAGTTCTATGTTCCGGTGCTGCGCGGCGGAATGGCGATTGCGGCGAAGGATCCGCTGCGGGCGCAAGAGATCTTTTCGGGTGTGCACAAGATGCGCGATGAACCTCCGTTGTCGATCCTGCTCTCGGGCATGGCTCACACGGCGGCGCATCACGACGGGCTCGCGATCGAGGACTTCAGGAACATCGAGACGCATCGCGGGTACGCTTTTGTTACGGGCACGGTTGCGTACCCGATGGCAGAGATCGCGCTGGCGAGGGCAGAGGCGGCGGAGAAGAATGAACCGGAGAGCGTGAGGGTCTACAAGAGATTTCTGAAGACGTGGACGACGCCGGATCGCAGCGATGCCATGTACGCGGAGGCTGCGGCAAAGTCGCGATGAGAGGCGGGCGACCTGCGATTCTGGGAGCTGTTGTGTTACCTTCTACAAGGTCGGGTGTGACTGCGGAGAGATGGCCGAGTGGCTGAAGGCGCACGCTTGGAAAGCGTGTATACCGCAAGGTATCCAGGGTTCGAATCCCTGTCTCTCCGCCATATGTTTTCCTAAACGCCGGATTTGCAATACTTGCGAGCTAAACCTCAAGTGACGTGATGGCTTTGGTATCCATTTCGGTGGCCAAGGCTTCACATAACTTGTGCTAGGGGTCTGTGACACCGAACCTCGGATTTTCACAGGATGAGGCGGGCTGCTGAACGCAGCCCGTGGTGTGGGAAGAGGAAGGCTACTGTTTCTCGAAGACCGCGGAGGTCTTTTCGGTCTGCTTGCCCTCGTTCCAGGAGACGTCCGTGGCGACTTTGCTGTTTGCAGCGAGGGTTATGTCGCCGTGTCCGATGGGTTTACCGTCGTGCTTGACGGTGTAGCTGATCTTCTTGCCGACGAGTTTGACCGCGAGTGTCATATTTTTGGGTGCGGTTGGGCCTGAGATTGCCATGTCGCTGCCGTCGGTCTTGCCTTCGACGCTCTCTTTGTAGTCGGGTATGTCCCATCTGATGGTGTCTGCGGCGGGGAAAGAGATGACCCAGGTTCCGGGTGCGGAGATGGTGACCTTTGTGGACTTCCATTTGCCTTCGGGACCTTTGGCGCCGGAGACCCGGACGAACGTGGCTTCGTCATTGAAATCGGTGCCGTCGGGCTTGGTTCCGGTGCTCTTGACTGTGAGCGTCTTGCTGTCGGGCGAGAGCGAGAAGTTGTCGGTGTCGAGGACCTTGCCGTCGCGTTTGTGCACGATCTTCCAGGCGTCGGGGCTTTCTCCTGTGACAGTAACCGTGCCTCCGAACGGGGTGGGGTAGTCATGGCCATCGGGGGCGAAGTCGTAGGCGTCCGAGGAGCCATCCGAGTAGTGCATCATGCCGTTGGCGGATCGGGAGTAGGTGAAGGTCTCTCCGGTGAAGTGACTTTTGGCGGGGTTGAGCTTCCAGGTGCCTGCCCAGGGGTTTTCGGCCGCGAGGGCCGTTAACGACGAGAGGGTGCAGAGAGCTGCGGCGAGGACGAGCTTTCGCATTCGGGTTCTCCTTAAGAGAGCGCTGGATTGTGAGGGGGGCCGGGGGCCGGCGGAGGTGCTCCGCTTCTTGACGGCAAGGATTAGAGCATGCGGAGAGAGGCTAGTAAAGGAGATTGTGGTGCGCATAGAGCTGATCCCGGGGGAGGCTGAAGAGGGGCGATCCCGGAACCAAGAGGGGGCTGTGATGGAAAGCTGGCCGGGGTTGACCCGGCTGCGGAGCCAACTTCATGGCCGTCTACCCGGGAGTGTGAAAGGATGGGACCCGGCGAGCGGTCGCTCCCAGGCGGCCGGAGGGCATGTGGCCGCGTTCGGAGCGTGAGATGAGTTCCTTTCCTGGTGTACCGCTTGGGTTCGTCGCATTGGCCGTTCTGGTCTGGATTGTGCGCTGCCTGAATATCCTGCCGGAGTACGAGCGAGCCGTTGTGTTTCGGCTTGGGCGGGTGCTAAAGAGCGCGAAAGGGCCGGGTGTGGTCCTGATCTTCTGGCCGATCGACAGGATCGTGAAGATCTCATTGCGAGTTGTGACCTGGGAGGTGCCGCCGCAGGACATCATCACGCGCGATAACGTGTCGCTGAAGGTGAATGCGGTGGTCTACTTCCGCGTGGTCGACGCGACACGCGCGGTGATTGAGGTGGAGAACTACCGCTTCGCGGTCGAGCAAGCAGCGCAGACGGCTCTCCGCTCCGTGCTCGGCGAGGTGGAGCTGGATGATCTGCTGTCGCAGCGCGAGGTGCTGAACGAGAAGCTCCAGAAGATTCTGGACGAACACACTGAGCCGTGGGGCGTGGTCGTCACCCGGGTGAACGTCAAGCAGGTGGACCTGCCGCAGGAGATGCAGCGCGCCATCGCGGCGCAGGCAGAGGCGGAGCGCGAGCGCAGAGCCAAGATCATCGCCGCGGAGGGCGAGTTCCAGGCTTCAAGCAGGCTTGCGGAGGCCGCCACGGTGCTGAGCCGCGAGCCGAGCGCGCTTACGCTGCGCTACCTCCAGACCCTGGTGGAGATCGGGGCGGAGAAGAACACGACCGTGGTCTTCCCGCTGCCGCTGGAGCTGCTGGGACACATGGGGCTGAAGGTTGGGAGCGTGCCAGCGCCCGCGCAAGCCGAGACTCCTAAGCTAAACCCCAGCGACCGGGGTTGAAAGCTGCGCAGGCGCCGCGCACAAATGCGCGGGCGAGATCACCACGTGGCTGCGGCGCTGGCCAGAACGGTAGCCGATTTGTGTGCTGCCGCGTCGAAGTAGCGCACCATTCGCTGGGGCTCGGCTGCCTTGTATGGGGCAAGGTTGTGGGCCCAGCGAAAACCGACGGGCTGAAACATAAGCTCCGCTTTCACTTTGAAGGGACCTGTCGCGCCGTTGGCCGATATGACATACCGCACCGTGCTGCCCTTATCGTCGAAGTTCGGGTCGTCCGCGGCGCCGCCGGTGACCGCGATATCCTGCACTGCGGTTGACTTATCGAATCCGTGAGGCAAGAGGCGATTGTCCTTGAGGTATCCAACTGCTTTCAGCAGCCCGGTAGTGACGCGACCTTCCGAGTCCTTCAGGATCGGCTCGTAGATCTCTACCTGCTCCGGACTCGTGATCTCCCGATAGTGTGGTTCAAACTTCAGAGGATCTTCGTCATTGTCATTGCCGACAATAGAGCCATCCGGGTTCAGCGCACCTGACTCGAAGATCACGCGTCCGTCTCCATCGGTCACTACGACATGAAGCCATGCTCGACGAGAGGGATAGGCGGTAGGAAGCTTGTGGCCGCCGAGGTTCTCGACGTGGATGTTGACTCCCACGCTATTGGCCGTGTGACTGATGCTGCCGATCGTCACCCTGGCCGCCTGGGTCTTGAGGAAGTGATCTGTTCGCTTCATCGTGGCATCCATCTCCTCCGGAAGAGCCGCTGTGGCCAGTTCGTCACGATGATCCTGCAGCATGCCCTCGAGCAGGAAGTTCGAACCAACGAAGACATGCCGGTGCATGCCCTCGCGAAGCTGTCCGTAGAGCGCCGTTACTGCTACGGGCTCTTTGACCACCGGCATGTGGCATTCCTGGCAGGTTTGTTTGGCCTGGTAGTCGCTATGCTGCCACTCCAGAAAAGGCACCTGCTCCGGGAAGTTCGCCAGCTTCTCGCCATGAGGTCCAAGCGCCGTTGTGTAGAGAGTGTGGCAGCTTCCGCAGAGCCCCGCATCGCGTACCTGGTCTCCGCGCGTTGGCCGATAGGTTGCCGTGGAGGAATGCATCAACGTCTGATGTCCTTTGTCCACGTCGAAGGGGCCATATTCAGCGCGCTCGCCGTTTTTGTCGGCCTTCGCGATCACTACGTTGCCCACAAAGGTGGCCGGCGTTCCGAGCCCGTCTTTCTCAATCTGGTGGCAGACCGAAC
The DNA here is from genome assembly GCA_963719405.1 of uncultured Acidobacteriaceae bacterium. Lineage (GTDB taxonomy): Bacteria > Acidobacteriota > Terriglobia > Terriglobales > Acidobacteriaceae > Edaphobacter. The sequence continues at coordinate 281,426 of OY970381.1, read as the reverse complement.
ACGTGACGCCATCATCGGCCGCCCGGTCGCCTTTGGGGAACATTTCCATTTTGAAGCGCGAGAATGCGTCGGTGTGCCGCCCCGCATCGCGGTCGGCGAGCCGCACCGCAGGCATGTGACAGATGGAGCACTCATCCTGAATCGCCTGCTTGGCCTCGGGATGATCGATAGACTCGCGCCGGACGCTGCCCTGCCAGTACGGATCGCGCGAGGAGTTTGCCATGACGCTCGCTCGCCAGTCGAAGCCGATCGAAACGTCCTCGCCGTCGCTGGTCTTCATTCCGTTGTGACATGCGACGCATCGGTCGGAGGTACGGAACACGGTTCCAGGGTGTACCTTATCTCCTTTCGCGTTTTCCGTCTTGGTCTCCGAATTGCCGCGACGATATGCCGGGAATGCGGCCAGAGCGAGCACGAGAGTTGTCCAGATACACCAATGCAGTCTCATCGCCAGCCGTCCCACAACTTTCCGTCAGCCCGGTCCCAGAGCATGTAGAACGTAACCTGCGGCGTTCGCCCACTCGTGTTTGTAAATGGCTCCCTGACGCCGAAGCCCACACGGACGTGCTGCCGACGACTCACCGTGATCTGCATCTCCGGTAGGACGTCCCAGTCCGTGCTTGCTCCGGGCTTGAAGTCACGCGAGGCCAGAAACTCCACCATCGGCGAGAACAGCCGTCCAAGCATGTGGTCCGGAGCCATGGCCTGTCCTACGGCCGTCCGAAAGAACATGCTTCGAGAGGTCACGCTCGTATTCACCGGCAGATCCGCGCCCAGTTCCATCTGCAGAAAGGTATTCTCGCGGAACAACTGATCGAACGCAGCAAACGGCTCGAACTGTGTTGTGCCCGCACCGAACCCTCGCTTGCTGTCACCTGTCGGCAGCAGCACGCCGCCCTGAACGCTGAGGATCGACCCTGTTCGCAGACTGGAGAACAGTTCGCGCTTCAATCCAAGCGTGATGTCGCCAACTCCTTGTGTCCAGTTGTGCTCCTGGTCCGCGTAGTTCACGGGGATGTCGGTCTCGAGCTGCGTCCGAGCATCGATGACGGTGCGCTCATCGATCACATCGGTAGTCCACGCCGGCGCACCCGAGGCACTCGCCGCAGTTGAAACGACCAGCTCATTTTCTGGAAAGGCCTTCTCGGTCACAAGGGCGCGCGGCAGGTTCAACTCGCCAAGAGGAAAGTGATGGGTGTTGTTACAGAAGCCGCGCATGTACGCGATCACATCGTTGATCTGTTCGTCCGTAAGCAGGTCACCGAAGGCAGGCATGATCTGTGACAGTCCGCGTGACGGTCCGCCGTGCACGATCGCGGCCTTCCAGTTGCCGTTCGGCTCCGGTGTGGTCCCGGCGCAGTCGGTGAAGTCGGGAAAGGTATCCGGCCGAAGAAACACGGTGCTCGCGTTCGGAGCACCCTTGCCGTCGCCTCCATGGCAAGCGATGCAGCCGCCCTTGTACACCGCTTCGCCGTGCTTTGCGTTGGGGCGTTTCGTGTAGTGTAGCGACTGCGTGAAGGCGTGAGAGGAACCAAAAGCCTGGAGCAGGGCAGCGCTCAGGAGCAAGCCGAGAGTCCGGTAGATCTGCCGACGCGTACGGGGGGCGCGATGGGTGTTGGATGCACTGGACGCCTGAGCATGTCCGTTGCCGGCACCCGGCTGCTTCGACTCGGCCCGCATGTCATCAGCCTCCCGCATAACCTTATTACGTTCCTCGCGGAAATAGAACAGCGCAGGTAAGCTAGGGCTTTCCCGTTGGCGTCTTGTATCGGGTGTACAAGGTTGCGATATAAGAGCTACATCGCATCTGTCGAGATCATCTCAGGGGGTGAATGTGGGCGATAAGAGTTTGCGTAGAGATCCATGCTGCTGCGTGCGCCTTGCACGCTTTGTCGTTCTGCTCACGTTGGTGTTGAGTGCACTTCCGCTGGTCGCACAGGTGACGACGGCAGATCTTGTAGGAACGGTGACGGATCCGGCCGGATCAGTTTTACCGGCGGCCACCGTTGTACTGACGGAGGTAGACCGGCACCAGGTTCGGACGACGCAGACGAATGCGGCGGGCGAGTTCACCTTTTCGCTGCTCCAGAACGGCTCGTACTCGATGCAGGTGACAGCCTCGGGATTCAAACGCTACGACCTGCCGGGAGTCGAGTTGAACGGCGGCGATCGCAGGCGCGTCCTGGTGACGTTGGCGCTTGAAGGGACTACGCAGCAGGTGACGGTGTCAGCGGCGCCGCCGGCACTCGAGACGGATACGACGGCGCTTAGTACAGTCGTCAACCAGCGGCAGGTCGAGGATCTTCCGCTGAATGGCCGCAACTTCGTTCAACTTGCGCAGCTTGCGGCAGGCTCGAACGAGGGCACGGCTTCAGCGATCTCGAACGGCAATCGTCCGGACGATAGGCGACAGACCTCCTCAGTGGTGGCGAACGCCCAGTCCGACACGCTCAATAACGAGATGGTGGAGGGCGTAGACAATAACGAGGGTACGGTGGGGACGATTGGAGTGCGGCCATCGGTTGAGGCGATCGCGGAGTTCCGCGTTCTGACCAACCTCTACCCAGCGGAGGTAGGAAAGACGGCCGGTGCGGTGGTGAACCTGATCACGAAGTCGGGAACGGATCGATTTCACGGATCGGCTTATGAGTTTCTGCGTAATGACTACTTCGATGCACGCAGCTTTTTCGCGACAAGCTCCGCGGTGGGGAAGAAGCCGAAGTTCCGGCAAAACCAGTTTGGAGCGAGTATCGGGGGGCCGATCTCGAGAGAGAAGACCTTCTTTTTTGCAGATTACGAGGGCTTACGGCGTATTGATGCGACTGGCACGCTTGTGAACAATGTTGTCCCAAGCGCTTTTGAGGTAAGTCATCCTGGTGATTTTTCGGACCAGGGTGGACCGGTTTTGACGGCTGCGCAGATCAGCCCGGTTGGAGCGAAGTTCTTCAACCTCTTTCCTGCGCCGAACAACGGACGGTTCTTTACGTCGTCCTACCCGCAGACGCAGTACAGCACGACGGCGGACGCGAGGGTGGATCATCGATTCTCGGAAAATAATCTGATATTTGGGCGCTGGACTTACAACAATGTGAGCACCCTGACGCCAAGCGCGCTGCCGAATGTGGGCGGCGTGGATCCGGGCGGTTCCGTGTCATTCCCCGGTCCTGCCTCGCAGCAGGCGCAGCAGTATCTGCTGGACTACACCCATACCTTCAGCTCCACACTTCTGCTCGAGTTGAAGGCCGGGTACACCTATGTAAGCAACGTCTCGCTGCCTCTGAACTATGGCAAGAACTTCGGAACGGCGTTTGGGGTGACAAACTCCAACCTCGATCTGTTCACCTCGGCGCTGCCGAATGTTTCGGTAACTGGCTACGCGCCACTGGGTGACTCGGGATCACTGCCGCTCTACGATCGTGACAATATCTTTCAATACAGCGGGACGCTCACCCAGATCCGGGGACGGCATGCCATCAAGTATGGAGCCACACTGATCCGGCGGCAGATATTCAATGAGCAGCCGACCAGCGGTGCGGGATCTTTCAGCTTCACCACGAATCCGGCCGCAACGACCGTCGCGGCGGTGACTCCGCTGGTGAATCTTCTTGAGGGAAATGTCTTTCAGGTGGCGCGAGTCGTCCAGCTATTTCCGCGCTATCTGCGCAGTTGGGAGCCGAGCTTTTTCCTACAGGACGACTGGCGCGTTACTCCGACACTGACCGTGAACCTTGGGTTGCGATACGACATCATCACTCCGGACGTGGACAGGTTCAAACACATCTCGCATTTCGATCCAGCTTCGAAGACCTTCCGCGTAGCCGGGCAAAATGCATCGGACACGGCTGACATTCGCACCGACTACCGGTCCATTGCTCCAAGGCTGGGATTTTCTGCCAATGTTTCACCGAAGACGGTACTGCGGGGCGGTTTTGGGATCGTGTTCTTCCGCGATAACACCGGACCTTCAGTGCCGTTTGCCGATCCGCCATATGTGGGTACATATTCCCCGAATCAAAATACGACTACGTGGAATACTCCGCTCGCATTGCCGGCGGAGTCGTCTACGACGAACCCGGCTGGCGCTCTGCGAGGGATGCAGTTAGGTTTTTCGAACTCGTATGTGTATCAGTTTAACGAGAATGTTCAACGGGATCTTGGTTTCGGCACAGTTCTGACGGTGGCGTATGTCGGCGAACTGGGCCATGGTCTGCGCACCTCTCCTGACTTGAACCTTGCACCGCTGGGAAACACGAATGGCAGCTTCGCCCCGAGCAAGCGGCCGTTCTTCTCCATGTTTCCGGGCGTGACGGACGTGTATAACATCGAGTCGAACGGCTACGACAGCTTTCATTCGTTGCAGGCCTCACTTGTGAAGCAGGTCGGTCAAGGTTTGACGGTGCAGGCGAACTACACCTGGGCTCACGCTCTTGGCGACAACGTTGGGTTCTCGGCCGGAGGTCTCTTCACAAGCGCCGATCCGCTCAACACAAAGACGGTTGAGTACGGGAACAGCGAGCTGGATGTGCGGGATCGCTTTGCGATGATGTTGAATTACCATCTTCCGTTTGGAGAGCACTTCAGCGGAATCAGGGCTGTTGCGGCGAAGGGCTGGCAGTTGAACGCGATCGATGTCTGGGAGACGGGGCAACCATTCACCATTGCGAACTCGAGCTCACGCACTAACACCGGAGTGGGAACGGATCGCCCGAATCAGGTGCATGCCCCGCAGCTCTCCGACAGGTCGATCGCACGTTGGTTTGATACTTCGGCGTTTGCGCCGCAACCGTTGGGGACGCTTGGTACAACGAGGCGTAACAGCGTATACGGGCCGAGCTACCGGCATTTTGACGCTTCGCTGTTCAAGGATTTCAGTCTGACGGAGCGCGCCAAGCTTCAGTTCCGGGCCGAGGCGTTCAACCTATCGAACACACCAAACTTTGGTCAGCCAGGAGCGACTCTTGGAACATCGACCTTTGGCGTCATCACGGCTTTGCGAACGAATGCATTGCCGCGACAGTTGCAGTTCGCTCTGCGCGTCTCCTTTTGAGAGACGGCACACCCACGAGAACGTTTCATCGGGACTGGTTCGCGTGTCTAAGAACGACAATTACAAAGATAGTTGGAGATAGGAAATGAAGGTCTTCCCAGTAGCATTGCTGGTCCTCTCATCTCTCGTAACTGCCGCGGCACAGGTAGCGACGGGTATCGACGTCCTGGAGCAGGAGAACTTCTCACCGTTGCGTGAGATAGCGGTACGACATGGAGGCCACCTGCGGTTGGCAGTACTGACGAACCCGGTCGGTGTGGATCTCCACGAGCGAAGGACGATCGATGTTCTGCGCAAGGACGCACCGGCTGCGGTACCGGGGCTGAGTGTTGTCAGGCTCTTCAGCGCGGAGCACGGAATCAATGCTGCACTAGACAAGCCGAGCATCGACGATGCAAAGGACCAGGACAGCGGATTGCCGATCGTCAGTATTTACGGCACGACGGAGGCCCAGAGACACCCTTCCGCTGAACAACTCGCCGGATTGGATGCGGTGGTGATCGATCTGCAGGATGTCGGTGTGCGGTACTGGACCTTTCAAACGCTGGTTGGATATTTCCTGGAGGCATCGGCAGCAAACAAGGTCGACATAATCCTGCTTGACCGTCCCAATCCTATTGCCGGAGTTGCAGTGCAAGGACCGCTTACGACGGCTGGGCGAGAGAACTACGTCAGCTATTTTTCCGAACCTCTGCGTCCGGGCATGACGATGGGAGAGTTGGCCGGACTCTTCAATGGCGAACGGCACCTAGGTGCAAAACTTACCGTGATCAAGATGAATGGATGGCACAGGGGAGATTGGTACGACGAGACGGGCGTACTGTGGGTGAACCCTTCCCCAAATATCCGCAGTCTTACGCAAGCCATGACCTACCCGGGCATCGGCTTGCTGGAGGGGACGAACGTGAATGTCAAGGGTCCGGTAGAGCCGCCATTCGTTCGTTTCGGCGCGCCCTGGATCGTGGCGACCCAGCTATCAGCCTATCTGAATGCCCGCAAGATTCCTGGCGTGAGTTTTATGCCTGTCTTCTATACCCCCGGGGCAGCAGAGCGGTACCCGTACCATGGGGAGCGCTGCGAGGGAGTGGAGGTTGTGGTCAACGATCGCAACGCAATCGATTCGCCTGAGCTTGGGATTGAGGCGGCGTCTGCTTTATGGAAGCTGTATCCCACCAAATTCCAGGTCGACAAGGTTGACCGGCTCCTGCTGAACCGCGACGTGCTGGAGCAGATCAAAGCTGGAACGGATCCTCGGGCCATCGCCTCAGGGTGGCAAAAGGAGCTGGACGCGTTCAAGGCGCGGCGAGCGAAATACCTGCTGTACGAGTGAGATCTTCCTGGCGTTGCAGATGTGCAGACGTCGGCTGGATGGATGGGTGATAGCGAGAAGCTTCCTTGTGTTGAGCGCAAGGAACCTCGTCACGGGAGAAGTCGCGGCCAGGAGTGCCCATGAATCTACAGCACTCCTGGCCGCTCTATGTTATTCGTCATCCTCTTCTGTTGAGAGTTGAAGGACGCGAGTTCCCCAATTTCCCAGCGCACCACGTGTAGCGTTGCACGTGCCGAACGGAGAGGAGGATTCGTATTCGACGAGGGTACAGCTTTGTCCGATATATTCCTGGGCGGCAAAGATCTTATTACCTACGACAGCTGTCGCCCCATAGTCACCCCAGCGTGGACGTGTAGGAACGCCGCCGGTGGCCTTGTAACCCGTGAAGCCATCCTGCGCGCCAACTCCGTGGGCCACAATGTGTATATCACCGGCGCCTTGTTGCTGGTCGAGGTTTACGTATGCAAGACTTGGAAAGTCGTTCGGTCCGGTCAGGGTAAACGAGATGATGGCTTTTCCCTCGCCTGTAACGCCGAAGGTTGGATAGGTGAGATCGGCCTTCGGCGTCGCCACATATCCCTGACTGACCACCTTGCCGCTTAGCTTGGTATCGGTGTTCTTCGGCTTGATGATGAAGTAGGCGACGCCATCGGAACCGAAGGTCTTTCCATCGAAGGAGATGCCGGTGCCCAGAGAGCCCCACACCTTGCCATCTGCGAAGTAGACCTGGCTCATTCGCGAGTCATCGCCGTCGAGCGGGCTGATGACTTCCTTGTAAGGGTCCGCTACTCCGATAAGTGCTGGTGCGCAGGATGGGTCGTTGAGGCATTGTCCCTGCGGCCAGTCGATGTTTCCACCGCCAGGCTTTTGTCCAACGCCGTCGGTCCCTACTCCGGGCTGGCGCGCAAGGCGTGGAATTCCGTATCCCTGTGTGGGAACAGCGCTGTTGAGCAATATCGGCGCTTTGCCGTTCGCCAGATTGTTGGTATCCGTGAGTGCCCAAAGCTGGACCTGAGAGGCGACGCCGGTATTTGAGAAGATGGCGGTTGAGCTCAGGAGGTATTCGGTTTCACCTACCTCATCTTCGCTCTGTCCAGAAGACACCGCCGGTATAACAGCGAAGCCAGGCAGGCCGGTAGCTGATATGAGGTTTGCGTCGCCAGTGTTGAATTGAAACACCGGGACCTTGGGAGCATGTCTGGTCAGTGCATTTTTCGAGAGCGCGTAGATCTGCGCACCGTAGAAGCCAGGTCCAAAGAGGCTGAATTCATTGGTCGTGAGATAGATGCCGTTACTGTCTGCACCGATGTGAGGGAAGTCGCCCAGACAGGGACCGGTCGTGTTCTTCTTCGGATCCAAGATGCAGCCGTGATTCGGCGTTCCGTCTGTCCCGTCATCCTGAAGGGGAACGCGGTAGATGGTCCATTCGCCCAACGGGTTCGAGGTCTTGCTGACGGCCAGGTCGAGGTGATTTTTGCCGCTCAGTGCCTGGCTGGTAGGAGTTGCACGGTCAAGAGTCAACACCACATGAAACCAGCGCTCGGTGTCGCGGTCGAAGTAGCAACTCGGATCAGTGATCGACGGGCCATACGTCGTCGGCTTCGCCGTACGGTTGACCTCCGCGGGATACCCATAGAACGAATTGAGATCTACCACGCCGATGAGTGGATTTCCTCGGGTATCGAAGATCCTGAGGGCATCGTTTACGGACTCCAGAACATACCCATTTCCCGCGCAGAGACCCTGGTCCGGCGGTTCAATCGAGAACTGGTTGCCGTTGTTTGCGAAGCGTTGATCATGGAAGCTGAGGCCGTTGAAACTAACCTTTACGGCGTTGTGATCCTCGCGCTCAGCCCTATCCTCAGCTTTGTCTCCGTGGCCGTTTCGCCCTTCGCCCATCTTGCGGTTCAGCGTTGTGAAGCCGGTGGCATCGTTGCCGTTGTCAGCATCGCCATGTGCAGCCATGTCGAGCTCCATCTGCCCATCGACGGTAACCCCTAACGGCGCGGCCTGTGGTGTGGTGGTGCCGCCGCTCGCGACGAGTCTCGTCTGCGAATGAGCGGCTACTGAGGAAAGGCCGAACACGATACTGAGCGCGAGCATCCCTAATTTCTGACGTGGCATATGCACTTCGGAGTACCTCCAAGAGCGATGTGAGGACGGTTTCGGATGGACGGAGGTCGGGGAGACCCGATCAGCGCCGATGCAGTTTGGCTGCAGGATGTTGTGATTGCGTCCCGAAGTCTACACGACGGGAGGGCTGCTGATCCTGAAGCCATCCAGCCTATCGAAGAAGGTCACAGGAGATGTGATCCGCTCAAACACGAACGACCGCGCCCGTAAGCGCTTTGCAGCCGTCCTCCCATATGGCATGGCTTAGAGAATCAGCGCGCCGCGTGGGCACGATCTCCCGTTTGCCTGAATGGACAGGCTACTGAACCGACGCCTTCGACGTAACTCTGATCGCGTTTGCCGAACGCGGGGCTGGCGCGGACCGACTTCACCCGGCAACCTCCGAGGCTCTAACCTCCGCCCATCCTGCTGCTGCTGGCAGTGGGAAAGAAGGGAAGTGTACGGATGCGTTGGCCGGTGAGTGTGTAGTAGGCGTTGGCCAGGGCTGGGCCGATGGGAGGTACACCGGGCTCCCCGGCGCCGCTGGGCGGGTTGGTACTGGGAAGGATCTGCACACTGATCCTCGGCATCTCGCGCATTCTGAGCATTCGGTAGTTGTTGAAGTTGCGAACGCTCGCAACGCCGTTCTGGAAGGTCACCTTACCCCAGAGCGCGGCTGAGATGCCGTGAGCGATGCCACCTTCCATTTGGGCGGTGACAGAATCCGGATTGATGACGCGACCGCAATCCACCGCGCAAGCGACGCTTACGATGTTGAGCGAGGTCGCGGTGGCGTTGGAGATTTCGACGACCTCCGCGACGACCGTACCGAACGCTTCTGAGATGGCAATTCCGCGTGCATGTCCCGATGGAAGGGAGTTAGACCAGTTGCCAAGGTCGGCGGCCGCTTGAAGAACCGCCAAGTGCCGGGGGCTGTTAACCAGAAGGCCCTGGCGGTACGTGAAGGGGTCCACGCCGAGGGAGTTCGCGATTTCATCGATGAAGCTTTCAACGACGAAGGCATTGTAGGAGTGGCCGACGGAGCGCCAGAAGCCGATCGGGACAGGCGAAGGATGGGCGCCGTATTCGACCAGCCGACTACCCATAGGATAAGGAAGCCCCGTTGCGCCCTCGGTGGACTGTCCATCTTCTGCGCCGGCAGCGATCCAGCCACGCTGCGCAAGTATGGATGGTGAGATGATCCGATTCTCCCAAGCGAGCAGGTTGCTGGAGGCATCGACACCAGCCCTGACGTGAGAAAGCACCATGGGCCGGTACATATCCTTGCCGAAGTCTTCCTCTCTGGGCCACATCAGTTTGACGGGTGCGTTGACGGCCATGCCGACTTTGATTGCCTGGGCTATGTAGTCCTGCTCGATCTTGCGACCGAGGCCTCCGCCCAGCAGAGTGGTGTGCACGGTGATCTGGTCGGGTGTGAGTCCGGTCAGAGTTGCCGCGGTGCCCTGGACCCAGGCGGCCGCCTGGGTCGGTGCCCAAATCTCACAGCCGGAGGGTGTCACGCTGACGGTGCAGTTCAACACCTCCATGCAGGCGTGTGCCAGGTAGGGAAAGGAGTAGGTTGCTTCCAGCACGGCGGCCGAGTTGGCCAGACCACCGGTGGTATCTCCCATGCTCTCCGCGGTGACGACGGGACCGTTCGCCATCATGTCATCTGCCTGCGCGCTGAAGACGGTGCTGTCTATAGTGATGGCGGAGACCGGCACGTTCCAACTGATACGAGTCTGCTGAAAGGCAGACATTGCCTCCCACGTGGTTGGCGCGACCATCGCAACGGCGGTGTCGAGAGGAACGATGGTTACGGAGCCCCGGCCACCTCGATTTTGCGGGGTGGATGCCAAGGTACCGCCGAGAGACGGACAGTGTCGGACCACCGCGTAAAGCATGCCCGGAACCTGCACGTCCATTCCATAGATCGCACGTCCGCATACCTTATCCGGGAGATCGAGCCGGGGAAGTGGCTGGCCGATGAGTCTCAGGTCTGGATCGGCGACAAGGACCGGCTGGTCCGGCGGCGCAAGAAGCGCAGCCGCTGGAGCGAGATCACCATAGTTCGCGGAATTACCGGAGGGCGCATGGTAGACGACACCGCTGGATGCGGTGCACTCTTCCGGCGGCACCCCCCAGGAGTTGGCAGCTGCTTGTATGAGCATCATCCGAACGGCTGCACCGGCTTTTCGGAGAGGGAGGTACTTTGTGCGGATTGCGCTGCTGCCGCCGGTGATATACGAGATGCTTCCGGCCGACGCGGTCTGACTGGTTACTGCGGACCAGTCGACCATGAGCTCCTCTGCGGCGACTTGTGCCAGCCCCGACATGGCACCCTGGCCGAGTTCACAGCCGCCGAAGTGTATGGTCACGCTTCCATCGGTGCCGATCTGGATGTAGGAGTTGAGATCCGCCGAAGGAGCAATGCCCTGAGCCCGAGCTACACGGGACCAGCTCGGAAGACAGAAGTAGAGCATCAACCCGCCAGTTCCATTGACGATAAACTGCCGTCTCGTCGGGCGGATACCTTTTGGTAGATCGTGCATGGAACCTTGCAGCGTTTCGGTCGACATGAGACGTCCTCCTTACTTCAGGGTTGCGGCAAGCTTGATGGCCTGACGGATGCGCGCATACGTTCCGCACACACAGATATTGGAAATCTCATTGATGTCCGCATCCTCGGGCTGTGGATGCTGCTGGAGCACAGCGCTGGCGCACATCAGCATTCCCGACTGACAGTATCCGCACTGCGGTACCTGCAGTTGAATCCAGGCCTGCTGGAGAGGATGGCTCACGCCATCTGCCGAAAGCCCTTCCACGGTAGAGATGTTTACGCCCTGTGCCGAGCCGACGTCAATCTTGCAGGATCTTTGAGGGTCACCGTTCATCAGCACGGTACATGCCCCGCAGACCTCGATACCACATCCGTATTTTGTTCCCGTCATCCCAAGGATGTCCCTGAGGACCCATAAGAGGGGCGTATTTGTGTCCGCCACCTCTACGTCATGTACGACGCCATTGATCTTAAGCGAAACCATTCCTGTTCCTCCCGTGACGATTCAGGTACGTTTACAGTGCCCGATTGAGGTCTGCCTCTGAGACGCGCGTCCGCACGCCAGAGAAAGTCGCTCATATGCAATTTGTAGTCAAGGCAGGAACAAGGTCGAACGAAACTCGCTGAGACGTGCCGCGAGCAAGACAGAATCGGGCGGTACATCAAATCTATATTCGGTCGACAGGTCTAAGACTCGGTGGGTAGGTCTGTGTTCCGTGAGTACGCGAACAGTACTGCACGAATCATTCTGCGTCAATGCAATTTCTTGGTTCCACCCTGGAGCTTACATACTAACTGCTGCACTTTTAGCAACTTGGTGTGCCGATATTATTTTTCCCCAATTGCTACCAATATGCTTGCAAACTTCCGGCCTACAGATGGTTCGTGCAGCATTCGGGATAGATTTGCCTGACTTGATTGCGCCTTGATGCCAAGCTGTTGTGCAAGCCTGACAATGTCGCTGGAACCCCAACAAGCGAGTAGGTGACTCGTTCGAGCGGCGAGCTGACATTGAAATGCTATGCAGAATCTCGGCAGATATATGCAAATTTATGCGAGCGCGTCGTTAGTGTACGCAGGTGTGGCTAGTCAAGCGCCCGTCGTGACAAAAGCAATTCGAAGCCTGGTTATCACGTCTCTATCTCGTTCTTCGCCCCCCTTTGAGCGTCTGACGCGTTGGCTAGTTGCCTGTGTTTATCAATTAGCCAGATTAGCCACTTGTAAGATTTCTGCCCGGTCGCTACCGTGTGTTCTGTCACTAAGCAATTCCCAATCGGCCCCGCCTCCCCCGCACAAGTTGTTTCTTCGCGAGTAACTCCCCTTTGAGGAGTTATGCGCGGTTTATGGTCTCGTCTCGGTAGGAGGAATCGTATGGTCTCGTCGCTGTCAAATCGTCTGGGATTGTCTGTTTTATTCATAGGAATCGCTGGTTTCTCAACGCTTCCTCTAGCCGCTCAGTCATTTCGCGTTCAATGCCCTGCGACGACCACCCTCCATCCGGGGTTAGCAACCGATGTGGGTGCGATTAAGTGCCAGGAGGTCTCGGGCGGAGACGGATTCGCCACGATGGCCGACGGGAACCAGATCTTTCTTTTCGGCTTCGGCCCCTTGTCCGGTCTAGCTGACATCCAGGCTGGTGGGCCCGGAACGGAGACGGCCGCGATATTCAACGATGTCACAAACGCGAACCATGGACTCACCGTGGTGGCCGACATCATGAATACGGGCGTGATGAACGCGGAAAGTCCGGCCCCGACGATGGCGATCGATGAGGACGACGAGTTCTTTCTGACTCTCACGAACGTGGGCATGATCATGCGCCCGGATTTGTTTGAGCAGCACACGATTCACTTCCATGGATATCCGAACGCTTCCTCGTTTTATGATGGCGTGCCGGACGCGTCGGTTGCGATCAACATTGGCGGCAGCTTCACGTACTACTACACCGCGCCCGATGCGGGAACCTACTTCTGGCACTGCCATATCTCGCCGCCGGAACATTTGCAGATGGGAATGGTGGGGCAGCTTTACGTGCGCCCCCGACAGAATCAGGTCACAGGCAATCTATACGATGCGCTTGTGTCTTCGAACAAGGCGAAGGGAAATGGCCTTGGCCTGAAATGCTCCGACATCCTGTGCACGAATCAGACGGCAGCGCCCGCTGTTCGCAGCACTGCCGCCGGTACGAAGGGTAAGACCTTGTACGCCTATAACGACGGTGATGGAACCACGCAGTACGACGTGGAATATCCGATCCAGATCATGGGCTTTGATCCGAACTTCCACTTCGTAGGAACCACCTTCAATCCTGAAGGGTTCGCTGACATGAAGGACAAGTACTTCATGCTGAGCGGGCGCAGTTACCCGGATACGGTGAACACCAGCTACATCTCGACTGAGGGTGCGGACGGGGTTTCACGGCCATCGCAGCCAGTCCGAAGCCTGATCACGATCAACACGCAGGCGGGTCAGAAGCGGGCCTTGCTACGTATCTCTGATCTTGATGTGACCGAGATGACCACGCTTGCCACTGTAGGCATACCCATGACCGTCATTGCACAGGACGCGAGGTTATTGCGGGACTCGCTCGGAAACAACATGTACTTCAATACGAACTCGGTAACTCTTGGTGGAGGCGAATCGACGGACGTGATCCTCGACGCTACAAACGTCTCCCCGGGAACGTATTACCTGTACACCACAAATCTGGATCACCTATCCAACGACGCCGAGAACTTCGGCGGGCAGATGACTGAGATCCGCGTCCAGTAGGACAACCCAGTGAGCGAGATGAATTCTATGACGAACCCACTTAAATTCGCACGAAGAAGGTCCCTGACGGCGGTTGCTGCAATGGCGATCGGATGTAGCGGAGTCGCGGCGTACGGCAGTGTCCCTGGGATCACGGGCGCGAGTGGTACTCCCGTGTTCAATCTCGAGGCCAGCGCCGACTACATCAGCCAGCCTGACGGAACCTCCATCTACTCCTGGGGATATGGTTGCTCCGCCCCACCGACCGGATTTGCGCCATATGCGGGTAGCTGTCCGCTGATGCAGATGCCGGGTCCGACGATGATCGTGAATGAAGGCGACACGGTCACGGTCAACCTGGCCGACAACCTGCCGGCTGCAGCGGGAAATACGTCGATCCTGTTTCCCGGGTTCTCGGTGACGTCGACTGGCGGAGTTGCCGGCCTGCTCGCACAGGAGGCTGCGCATGGCACAGCCGTGACCTATACCTTCAAGGCCGACAAGCCTGGGACGTATAGCTACTACAGTGGAAGCCGCCCTGACCTCCAGGTGGAGATGGGAATGTTCGGCGCGGTGATCGTGCTTCCGAAGACTGCACCTGCCGGATGTGCGAAGGGGCCCTACTCCCTCGCTGCTTCGGCATACGACAATCCAAGTACGTGCTACGACCGGGAGTATCTTTTCCAGTTCAGCGAGCTGAGCCTGAAGGTGCACCAACAGGTCGAGAGTCAGGTGCTTACGAACGCACCTTCACTGAACATCAAGATAGAGCCATATCATCCGGAGTACTTCCTGGTGAACGGCCGTTCCATGCCGGACGATATGGACGGGAACTACGCGGGAGCATATCCGCACCAACCGTATAACGGCAATCCTCATATGCATCCGGGCGATCTCCTGCTCATGCGGGTTATCGGTCAGGGTCGATGGCAGCATCCGTTCCACCACCACGGAAACCATGCTCGTGTGCTGGCGAGAGACGCCAATCTGATTACGAGCCAGGCTGACACGACGAACACCGCGCTGGCAGGCCCGCTGGTGTTCACGGTGGCGACGGTTTCGGGTCAAACAGTGGATGCGATCTTCACGTGGACAGGCCAGGGATTGAACTGGGACGTGTATGGACCTGCCACCGGACCAACGGCGCATACATGTACACCGGCTCCAGGAAGCGTTCTGGACGCGACAACCAAGGAATATTGCCCTGACCACGGAAAGCCGATTCCCGCGATTCCGCCCGACCACAACATTGTGGCGAATGGACTTTGGTACGGAGGGAGCCCGTACCTGGGTGTGAAGGTGGGAACGTTGCTTCCTCCCGGGTCGGCATCGCAAAACACGTCGGGGAGCTACGCGTATATGTGGCACTCCCACAACGAGCGCGAGATCACGACCAACGACATATTTCCAGGAGGCATGATGATGATGCTCCTGATCGATCCCCCGACTACACCTATCGACGAAAGCAAGTAACAGCTGAGGCCAATGAGGATATCCATGATCGACAATCGGATTACGCACGGTTTGAAGGCTTTGGCGTTGACGCTTTCCTTGGTTGCTGCCTCAGACGCGATGGCTCAGGTTTCGGTAAACCTGACTGCACAGCGCATGAGCTTAGCTCTTCCCGACGGGAAGACGACACCGATGTGGGGATTTTGTGCGACGACCGCCTGCTCCGGGTCGTGGGCACCGGGACCGACAATTACCGTCCCTGTCGGTCAGAGCCTGACTATCAATCTGACGAACAGTCTTCCGACTCCGACGTCGATCGTCATCCTGGGGCAGACGGGCGGCGGACTTGGGTCGCCGAAGACTGTCACCAGCCCGCAGCACGCGACGAAGACTCAGACGACCTGGCCCGCGAATAACCCGGCAGCCGTCTCGTTCGTTCCGCCGGCGCAGGGACCCCGGGTGCAATCCTTTGGCACAGAGACCTCCGCTGGGGGCGGAACGCAGACCTACACGTGGCCTGCGATGAAGGCGGGCACCTACCTTTATGAGACGGGTACGAACCCCTCGATTCAGGCGCCCATGGGCCTTTATGGCGTGGTGGTGGTGACGAATGCACCCACAGGCGGGTCAGGGGGAACGGCGCTGGTACCGGGCGCAGCGTACCCGGGAGCGTTCTCGAGCTCGACGAAGATAGCAAACGTTGCGTACGACGCCGACGCAGTGATGCTTCTGAGCGAGGTCGATCTGGCTCAGAACACGGCTGTGGACGGGCTCTGCCCCGCGGCACCAGCGGCATGCACCAGCATCGACCCGATGGCGTACCCACCGGCGGTGAACTATGCGCCCACATACTTTCTGATTAACGGCCAACCGTTCAGCCGCGCGAATCCAACCGGGTTTCCGGTAGGGAACTCATCTGTAAGCGGAAACGTGCTTCTCCGATTTGCGAACGCGGGATTGAGAACGCATATCCCATCCGTGGTCGGGTTGAGCATGTCGTTGATGGCAGAGGATGGGAACATCCTTCCGGGAAACCCGAAGGTTCAGAACGAGGTGCTGTTGACGGCGGGCAAGACTTACGACGTCGTTGTGAACCCACCGACGGGATCGAGCACGAGCGCGTATGCCGCAAAGTCTTACGGTGTCTTTGATCGGGAGCTTAGTCTTTCGGCCGGCAACACGGCGGACAGCGGTATGCAGGCGTTCCTGGAGATTGCGGGAGCGGCACTACCAACGGGCGTGCAGCCCAAAGCGGTTGCCGACACTTTTACGGTTCCGGCGAACGTAACGACATTTAGCGGAAATGTGCTGCAGAATGACGTAGCGGTCTACAGCGCTAAAGTCAGTGTTCCGCCGACTGCGGGCACCGTGGCGATGAACCTGGATGGCTCTTTCACCTATACCTCGTCAGGCACAATCTCCTCTCCGGTGACGTTCAGTTATTGCGGAAATGGGGCGAGTGCGGGATCCGCTTCACTTTGCGCGAACGTTACCTTAACTGCGAGCGCTGCTACCGGTGCACCTGTCGCATTGCCAGACGCATTTTCGAGCAGGGT
The DNA here is from genome assembly GCA_963719405.1 of uncultured Acidobacteriaceae bacterium. Lineage (GTDB taxonomy): Bacteria > Acidobacteriota > Terriglobia > Terriglobales > Acidobacteriaceae > Edaphobacter. Next base: position 264,618 of record OY970381.1, on the reverse strand, counting down.
CGCGACCTATCTGCGTGTGCCACACCCGGGAGTTCTGGCGAACGATACTGATCCGGCCGGATATTCGTTGACGGCGAAGGCCGATCCAAGCAACCCGCTTCCTTCGACTGTGACGTTGAACCCGGACGGTTCGTTTATCGTGACGGGCGCGACCGCGAGCTTTTCCTATATTGCAGTGAACTCGCAGGGTACACCGAGTAAGCCGGCCACGGTATCGCTGAGTTTCCCGAAGGGAAGCGGGCTTACTGTCTCCGTGGTGGACGCACAGTCAAAGGCGCCGATCACGGACTATCGCTGGACGATTGAAGAGGATACGACGTACAAAAACGACGCAGCGGTTAATTCGGGTACACCTCCCAACGTTCTGGCCGTGAACTTCCACAAGAGCTTTATGCCGGTGGTCGCGGCGGGCTGCATTGGCGACCTGAGTTGCGGGGTGGGGCAGAAGTACAGCAGCGCTGCCGCTCCTAGACCACCCGATGTAGACCCCATGCAGGTTGCGCTCGATCCAACGAAGCATTACTTCATCTCCGTACTTCCGGGTGATGCGGCGAACGCCTTCATCAACGGAGGCGGAGCCCCGGTGCCTATCGATCCAAATAACGCTGGGGCTGGAAATCGGCAGTTCGATCCCAGCAAGGACTGTACAGCCGCGATCTGTGGACACACGATGGGCGGAGCTACGATCGATCCTGGGCAGTTGGCCGTAACAGTTTTGGCAGAGCCGAATCCCTTACCAACGGCCCAGATCAGCGTGTTTATCTTCGAGGACAACAATCCAACCAACGGTGATATCGATGGTGTGGAAGAGGCGCAGGGGCTGGGCGGGTTCCAGATCATCATCAACGACGTCGGCGGACGAACCGGCGATCCGATCGGGCAGATGACTTACGATGCGTTCAATTATCCTTTGACGAATGCGCTGATGGGCACACCGGGATGCCCGGCGCCCTCAGCAGCGAACGGCAAGAACGCGACGTTGCAGGGGATGGTGATCACCTGTCCGGACGGCATTGATCCGGCGACCGGAGTCCGCTACGCGCTGGCGGGTCATGCGCTGATCAAGAACCTGATGCCGGGAAGATTCGATGTGATTGCCAACCCCGGCGCGGATCGGGCAGCAGTCGGGCAGCATTGGGTCCAGACTTCAACCCTGGAAGGCACACGCGGTCAAGATGCATTTACCGGGGTGGGCGAGCCGGCTTACTTCCAGGAGTTCGGACCTCCCGGTTTCCATTCGTTCATCGGGTTCGTCGACACGGTCAAGCTGGAGCAGCGTCATGCGACCGTAGCTGCGGCGGCTGCAGCAGCCGGAGGAAAGAACAATACCATCACAGGTTCGGTTGGCAATGAGCACATGTCGCGGCCAACGAACGAGGCCCTCTTTACTGGGTCCTACGCACCGCTGGCGCAGTCGCATTGCTATATAGGCTTGAACTCGCAGAGCGGCAACGGCGAGAACATCGCGTTTTCCCCCTGCAATCCGGACGGCACCTTTACGATTGCGAATGTACCGGACGGCGCGTACCAGCTTGTGACGTGGGACGAATGGCTGGATCAGATCATCGGCTTTACCTCGGTGACCGTTGCTGGAGGGCAGACGGTAAATCTAGGAGCGATCCAGTCCTTCAGCTGGTTTACCAAGCTCGAGACGAACACGTTTCTCGATAATGATGGGAAGCACAAGCCGAGCGCAGAGAATGACGGCTTATCACAGGTTCAGACCATGATTCGCTTCCGGGATGGCAGCATCTCGAATGTGCTGAATACGGATGCTACGGGGAATGCAACCTTCAGCGAGTTGTTCCCTCTCTTCAACTGGTATGTGACGGAATCCGACCAGACCCGCTTCACGGGAAATGCCGTGCATGTCGTTGTGGATGGCGGTGGCAAGCCAGATACAGCGGGAACCTTCGCCGGTGTTCTGAACTCGAAGTATCCGACGGGGGAGAGCACGGAGCGCGTTGACCCGGGGACGGTCCGGTACGAGGGTCTTCAGGGTTTCATCAGTCAGACCGCGATCATCGACTGGGCGAAGCGGCCCTACACCGTAGGAGAGAATGGCGGAATTCAAGGAGTTGTTATTTATGCGTCGACCCGACCGTTCGACGACCCGGCTCTGGGGACACAGAACATCTGGGAACCCTTGGTTCCTCGTGTTCCAGTCAACCTGTACCAGGAGACAACCGCGCCGGATGGAACGAGTGCACTGAAGTTCATCACGCAGACCACGACGAGCAGCTGGGACGACTTCGTCAGCGCGATGGGACCCGATGGCAAGCCGGTGATGAAGTGCCCAGGTCAGATTGCAAACGGCACCTACCCGACCGGAGATCCATTCGTCGGCTCAGCTCTCGGTGTGGGTAATGAGAGCAGGTGCTATGACGGGTTCCACAACTGGAACCAGGTGCAACCTGCAATCTATGACGGCCGCTACCAGTTTACGACGATGGCGGACGGTAAGACACCGCTGCCCGCGGGCAAGTACGTGGTGGAGATGGTGCTACCGCCGGGGTACGAGCTGGTGAAGGAAGAGGACAAAAACATCCTGATGGGAGATGCATTTATCGCACCGGTCGCGCAGCAGTTTGGCGGGCTGAGCAATATCTTCATCACACCGGATCAGGCGGTTGTGGGAGCGGCAAACCGTAACTCGAATAATCCTAACAACAACAATCAGACCACGGACCTGGGACATCCGACGGCGAACATCAACTTTCCGGCTTGCGTCGGTGCAATCCACCGTGTTCCGGACTTCATGAGCCTGTTCCCGGGAACGGGACAGGTTGCTCCCTTCGCCGGCGCCGACCGTCCCCTCTGCGATCGGAAAGAGGTGATCCTCGCGGATCAGATGCAGGCGAATGCGAACTTCCTCGTCTACACGCAGGCGCATATCGCCAGCCATTTCACCGGAATCATCCTTGACGATGCTTCCGCGGAGTTCAATACCGCATCGCCGGACTTCGGGGAGAAGGCGTCGGTGCCGTATGTTCCCGTTTCGATTCGCGACTGGAAGGGAATCGAGATCAGCCGTTTGCACTCGGATCAGTTCGGAACCTTCAATGGGCTTACACCATCAAGCTGGGAGGTAAACGTCCCGAATCCGGCCGGTTACTCGCCCAACATGCTGACGACGTGCATGAACGATCCGGGGCCGATCTCTGACGGTAAGGGCGGTCTGATCACCGATCCTACCTATAACCCGAACTACAGCATCTTCTGCTATGACAACCCGTTCATGCCTGGGTTGACGGATTACCTGGATACGCCTCTGCTGCCGGTAGCGGCTTATGCGGCAGGCTACAACCCGGCGGACTGCAGCTACGCGGATCTCACTCCCGCGATCCGCAGGGTGGACACCAGCGCAGGAGTAGGACCTTACCTGACACCCGCGGGTGGGACTGTGACGCTGACATCGGTAGGCGTATCTTCGGTTCCGAACCCGAACTATGGAGGACCCAGCGCAACTTCGGCGCCAGCCAACCAGAAGACCATCCAGCGGAACTACGGATTTGGGGCTACCGCGGGGAACGTGCTTCTGAATGGGGTTCCTCTGGCGGTAACGTCATGGACAGATGGAAGTATCACAGCTACAGTTCCCGCGAATACCCAGACCGGTGAATTGACCGTAGTTGCGGCCAATGGGAAGTCGACCGTAGATGGGATAACGCTGACGCTGGAGACGAAGTCGCCAACCCGTGTCATCTCGACAGGATCAGGCGGAAATATCCAAGCGGCACTGGATGCGGCGGCTCCGGGCGATCTCATCATCCTGGATGCGGGTACCTACAACGAGCTCGCGATTATGTCGAAGCCGGTTCGTTTGCAGGGTGTCGGTGCACCTTCGGTGCTGATCAATGCCACCAAGTATCCGACGAACAAGCTGGAGAACTGGCGCCCCAAGATCAACACGCTGTTCGGTGTCGATGCGAGTGGAGCGCAGACGCTGCCAGCTATGGTCGATCCATTACCGGGCCAGGAGATAACCGGTGGTGTCGTGTTGCTGGAGCCGTCCGTGCTGGGCTCTGAAGAGGGTCCTGGAATAACGGTACTGGCAAAGAATCTGGGGACCAATCCGGGCCAGAACTGCAGCGCGACGGTCGGCGGCGTAAAAGTCTACAACTTCGCCTGCTACGCGTCTCGCATCGATGGACTCAGTGTCACGGGTGGCGACTCCGGTGGCGGCATCTTTGTCAACGGCTGGGCGCACAACCTTGAGATCTCAAACAATCGCGTCTATGGAAACGCCGGCGCATATAACGGCGGCGTACGAATCGGCGTGCCCTACCTTGAGGACCTGGCGCTTACGGGCAGGTCGGCAGGCTTTGCATTCAACCAGGGGATTTCCATCCACAACAACGCAATCACGAGCAACGGCACCGTGGAAGCGAATACGGGGGCCGGCGGTGCAGGCGGCGGTATCTCGATGTGCACCGGATCGGATAACTACCAGGTGAAGAAGAACTTCGTCTGCGGCAACTTCACCACGGGCGATGGCGGCGGTATCGGTCATATCGGTGTCAGTCTGAACGGCATTATCCAGAACAACGTTGTGCAGTTCAATCAGAGCTTTGCACAAGGGGCGACGGTCCACGGCGGCGGCATCATTGTTGAAGGTGAACCAGCTGGCGCTGGCGGAGCGCTTTCACTTGGCTCAGGCGACGTGCTGGTCGACGCGAACCTGGTGCAGGGCAACTTCGCCGAGGTCGGGAATGGAGGCGGCATCCGTCTCCAGAACGTAAACGGCGCTGAGATTGCGCGCGGCACTCTGTATAAGGTGACCGTCACGAACAACATGATCACCAACAACATGGCTGGCACCGCGGGCGGCGGAATCGCCATGGTGGATGCAGTGAACAGTGTTGTGAACAACAACACGATCGTATCGAACGACAGTGTGAGCATCTCCGGGGCACTGTTTACGGTGGGTCCGCTGACATCGTCTCCACACCCGGCGGGTGTCGCTTCCGAGCCAACCAGCCTGGCGCTCGCGGCGGCGCTGGCGCAGGCCAATTCACCTCTGCCGGCCAATAAGAGGTCGATCTCGAATCCTGATCTGAACAACAACATCATCTGGCAGAACCGGTCCTTCTTCTTCGATGGTTCTACAGGTGTCGACAAGACGTGCTCATCCAACAACACGGCGGATGCAACGGGTCACAAATGCGCGGAGCTTCCGGCGCAGTCTACCTCTGGCCAGTGCGTCGGAACGCCGGCCTACTGGGATTTGGGCGTCATAGGCGACTTGACGGCCACACCAGGCGCCAACGCTCTGACACCGACACACTCCATCCTGACGAACACAACAGGGTACGGGAATACCAACTCCAGCAGCGATCCGAAGCTGCTTAGCCAGTACTGCAATGGCGGCCGCGGCCTGCCGAGCGCGCTGCATATCTTCCAGTTGGCCGCGGGCTCGGTCGAGGACGAGGGCGGCAACTTCGTTGACATCCGTTTCGGTCCGCTGACTCCGACAGGGGACTACCGGATTGCTGCCGGGTCGCCAGCGATCGATACTGGAACAAACGACGCACCTGCAGCAGATTTCTTTGGGACGAAGAGGCCGCAGGGTCCGGGCTTCGACATCGGAGCGCATGAGTATACGACGGCTCCGCAGGTTGCAACTCTCACGCCGCCCTCCATTGCGTTCGGCAACGTACAGCTTGGCCAGACGAGCGCTACAAAGGTCGCGACACTGACCAACACGGGGACCACAGCTCTCACCGGAATAAGCATTAGCTTCGCCAGTGGTCTGGCGCAGTACTCGCAAACGAACAATTGCGGAACCAGCCTGGCAGTGGGAGGAAGTTGCTCAATCAACATCGTTTTGAGTCCCACGCTGATAGCGGCCGCACGTAATACGACTCTGAATGTCGTCGACGGAGCAGGTACGCAGACGGTCGCACTCACTGGAAACGGGGTTGCTGCTTCGGCAACCGTAACGCCATCAACTCTCGCCTTTGGGACGGTGAAGTCAAAGACGACAAGTGCCGCAAAGGCAGTTACCCTCACGAACACCGGCTCGGGGCCGATCAGTACAACGGTGACCTTCCTTCAGTTCAATATCATCATCCCTGTGACACCGATGTACAAGCTAGGAGCGTCACTGCCGAATGCATGCACAGGGACGCTTGCTCCTGGAGCGAGTTGCACTCTGAACGTCGTCTTCGCACCTACATCTACGGGTTCCAAGCCGGCAACGATGCTGATCAACGACGGGGCAGGGGCTCTCGGTCTCTCGCAAACTGTAAACCTCACTGGAACCGGAAACTAGGGCGCGAAGTATGAGTCATTCACCTTGGAACAAGGGCGTGCTGCTCGTGGTGTCGCTATCGGGCAGCTTGTTTCTCACGAGTGCGAGGGGGCAGCAGGCGTCGAGCCTGACCCCTCCTATACAAGCGGCGTCTATCGCTGCCGCAAAGGTGGCGATTACACCGGCCAGTGATCCTGCTGGATGGCACGCAAGGCAGGGGCTCTACTTCAAACGCAAGTGGGGGGTGGACATCGTTGACGTCCGACTTGTTGCTTCAGGGGAGATGCTTGCATTCCGGTACGTAGTGCTCGATCCGGAGAAGGCCGCGGCTCTCAACGAGACGCGGAACACAGCCTACCTTGTGGATGAGAAGAGCGGACGCAAGCTGATGGTGCCGCAGATGGAGAAGATCGGAGTCTTGCGGACGACGGCCGCTCCGAAGGCTGGACGGATGTATTGGATGTTGTTCGCAAACACTGGGGATTTTGTGAAGGTCGGATCCACAGTGGATGTTGTGATTGGTGCCTTCAGTGCCACCGGATTGACTGTCGATTCGAAGTAGGGTGCCGCCCTCTATGAGCTGGTGTTCACCAAAGATCGCGTGCATCATTCGCTGGATTGTTCCACTTTCTGCTTCGCACAACTGAGTACAGTGAGCAGTTCCGAGACCGGCGCGTATCTACTCTGCGCGCCTTCAACGAAGCTTGACGACTGACTCGGGCAACTTTGCCCGCAAACACCGTTTCAGGCCGAGGCAAGATGCGACGAAAGAAGAAGGCGATATCCGATAAGGCGCCCGGATGTGGCGAGCTCCGTGCAAGTTCTTCTGACGAACGCCGGAATGGCCTCGAGATTAGAGATCGGATGGACCCGTTCGCCCTCGCGCGTTCCATTCCGTCTTTTCTGTCAGAGGTTCCACTCAGCGATCTCCGTCTCACCTCACGCTGCTACAACGTGTTTCATCGGCAAGGTATTCAGCGGTTGGCAGATCTGAAGAGGTACAGCATCGATGAGGCGCTGAGATGGAGGAACTTCGGACCGAAAAGTGCGCAGCTGCTCGCTGAGGAGTTGGACGGTCTTCGTGACTCCAGGTCGAAACGCGAGTCCTCGAGGTCTGTTGGGAATCCCGTCACGCTGATCGAGTCGGTCACCGCGTGTCTGGAGCAGCTTCCGATGCGAGAGCGACTGATCTGCAGGGCGAGGTTTGGGCTTGATCAGAAGCGATCTCTCTTGCGTGAGCTGGCCAAGACCTTTCATCTATCTCCGGAGCGGGTTCGCAAAGTGGAGTTTGTACGGTGTAGTTATATTGCCCGAGACCATCCGTGGGCAGCTGAGTTTCCTGCGCGCCTGAACCGGATTGTGGATCAGAGCCGGGCACCGGTTTGTGTGGAGTTTCTGGAGGTTGCCGACCCGTGGTTTGCTGGAGTTGGGCAACGACCTGAGCTGCTGCGAGCCCTTCTTTGCCGGTTTGCAAGGCGCCAGTTTGTGATGTCCAACATTGACGGCAAGCTGTTCCTGACCAAAGCCAGGATTCATCACCCGAGGCGATATTCCGCTGGTGGGTTCTGCCAGGTGTCATAAGCCACGGATTAGCCCGGTGGCCTGCTACATAGCTGCCGGGAACGGTGTCCCGGCAGCTATGTAGCTTGGAATGAGACGAAGTGCGGACCAGGTTGTCCGCGCGGTTAGGCCTATCCTCCGCCCATGGTGCTGGCCGTCGGAAAGAAAGGCAGTGTGCGGATACGCTGCCCGGTAGCCTTGAAATAAGCGTTCGCCAACGCGGGTCCGATGGGAGGTACACCGGGTTCACCGGCACCTGTCGGCGAGTTCGTGCTTGGCAAAATCTCGATGCTTATCTGTGGCATCTCCCGCATTCTCAGCAGCCGGTAGTTGTTGAAGTTGCGGACACTGGCAACTCCGGACTGGAAGGAGACCTTGCCCCAGAGTGCCGCCGAGATCCCGTGAACGATACCGCCCTCCATCTGAGCTTTCACGGAATCCGGGTTGATAACGCGTCCGCAGTCGACGGCGCATGCAACCTTGACGACGTTGAGGGAGGTTGGGGTGGCTCCGGAGATCTCAACGACCTCCGCAACGACCGTACCGAACGCCTCGGCTATGGCGATGCCTCGGAAGTGACCTGCCGGCAGGGAACTCGACCAGCCACCAAGATTGGCCGCGGCCTGCAGGACATTGAGGTACCGCGGGTTGTTCACCAGGAGGTAGCGTCGATAGGTGAGGGGATCCATCCCAGCCGCATGCGCGATCTCGTCAATGAAGCTTTCGACGACGAAGGCGTTGTAGGAGTGTCCGACCGAGCGCCAGAAGCCGATGGGCACGGGCGACGGGTGCGCGCCATATTCGACGAGGCGATTGCTCATCGAGTAGGGCAGAGCCGTTGCGCCTTCGGTAGCCTGCCCGTCCTCAGCGCCGGCGGATATCCAGCCGCGCTGAGCGAGGATGGAAGGAGATATGATGCGGTTCTCCCATGCTATGAGATTGTTCGACGCGTCTACTCCTGCCCTGACGCGTGACAGCACCATAGGTCGATACATGTCTTTGCCAAAGTCTTCCTCGCGAGGCCACATCAGCTTCACCGGGAGTTTGATGGCCAAAGCGACCTTGACCGCCTGAGCGATATAGTCCTGTTCGATCTTTCGGCCCAGTCCACCTCCAAGCAACGTCGTATGAACGGTTATTTTGCTGACCGGAAGACCTGTCAAGGTGGCAGCGGTTGTCTGCACCCACCCTGCAGCCTGTGTTGGAGCCCAGATCTCACATGCGGAAGATGTCAGGTTCACCGTACAGTTGAGAACTTCCATACAAGCGTGTGCGAGATACGGAAAGGAGTAGGTCGACTCCAGCACTTTCGAGGACGCACTCATGCCGCGCGGCGTGTTTCCGAGCATCTCGGCATTTGCGACCGGTCCGTTAGACATCAGAGTTATGGCTTCCGCGTTGAACACACCGCTATCGATGTTCTTCACGGAGGCTGGAATGTTCCAGTGGACGCTTGAGCCCTGGAAGCCAGACATCGCCTCCCACGTGCTTCCGGCGACTACCGCGACTGCATTGCCGAGAGGTACAACTGCCAAGACGCCACGCCCAGAGTGACTGGGCGCGGAGGCCAGTGTTCCGGTCAAAGCGGGGCAGTGCCTTACCACGGCATAGACCATATTCGGAATGCTGACGTCCACACCATAGATCGCTCGCCCGTTTGCCTTATCGACGAGGTCTAATCTTTGAACTGGTTTGCCTATCAGCCGCAGCTGTGAATCTGGAATAAGAGTGGGATTCGAGGGAGGTGTAAGCTTGGCAGCCAAAGGCGCCAAAGCTCCGTATGTCAGTACGCGATTGGAGGTCTTGTGGTGTACGGCTCCGCTGATAGCAGTGCATTCTCCGACGGAAACGCTCCAAGCGGCAGCAGCAGCGGAGATCAGCATGGTCCGAACGGCCGCACCGGCTTGTCGTACAGGAAGGTAGTTGCTTCGTATTGCGCTGCTCCCGCCGGTTATATATGAGATCGGGCCTGCGGGTGCGGTCTGACTTTTGACAGTAGACCAGTCCACCATCAACTCTTCGGCAGCGATCTGGGCTAATCCGGACATGGCGCCCTGACCAAGCTCGCAACCGCCAAAGGAGATCGTCACACTGCTGTCGAGTCCAATCTGAATGTAAGAGTTGATGAGTGTGGGTTGAGGTGAGGCGAGTGCTTTGGCTATTCTAGATATCCCAGGTAAGCAGAACTGCAACATAAAACCACCGGTGGCTGTGGCTATGAACTGGCGCCTTGTGGAGCGGCCCACTTCAGCATGTTGCGTCGGGGCTTCTTCGGTCTCGATCAGCATCACGGGAGCTTCTCCTTCTTATTTGAGGGTTGCGGCGAGCTTAATGGCTTGGCGGATCCTCTGATAGGTTCCACAGACGCAGATATTGGAGATCTCGTTGATGTCAGCGTCTTCCGGTTGCGGATGTTGCTGTAACACAGCGCATGCTGACATCAGCATTCCAGACTGGCAATACCCACATTGTGGTACTTGTAATTGGGTCCAGGCCTTTTGCAGAGGGTGACTTACGCCATCGGCGGACAGTCCCTCCACAGTCGAGATCCTCACACCCTGCGCTGAACCAACATCGATCTTGCAAGATCTTTGGGGATCGCCATCCATCAGCACAGTACAAGCGCCGCAGACTTCAATTCCGCAGCCGTACTTTGTTCCGGTCATCCCTAGCGTGTCCCTGAGGACCCAAAGGAGCGGTGTGTTTGTATCGCTGACGTTCACGTCGTGAACGACACCATTGATGTGAAGAGAAATCATTCGCTCATTCTCCTGCGCTCTTTGATTTTGTGGAATCAGGCCCGTTGAGTACACCCTGGCGGAGTCAGCGCGTCCAGATGCTGACACCTAAAAGCGGGGTCACTCAAACAAGGCAGAGCAGGGACGCAGCGGAAACGGTGGATTGTTGACCCATGTGTAAAGACACGCAGGCGCTCCACCAAAGTTCGAGCAATACTACAGAGGGAATAACCAAACCACAAGTCCCCATAAGTGAGCTCAGGAGTAGCCACTCAGGACGGGGACGGTAAACTTGATTATTTTTCGGGTGGAATACTTTGAAATGCCTCGTCAGGTCCGGGGTGGCGCGTTTAGGAACGCTGACCGACACGCATAACAGCTGTCGCCTAAAAAGCGGCTGAAGCTGTGGAAGGTGCCGAAGACCTCGCATTTCTCAGCCTGTACTCGGCATCGACCAGAAACGTTCCCGAGTTGACGACCTCTTCACCACTGTTCAGACCTCGAAGAATCTCGACCATATCGTTGTATCGATGTCCAACAGTGACAGTCCGAGGCTCGAACCGAGTATCTCCGACCTTTACGTAGACGCGCTGCTCCGTCCCGGAATCGATCAGGGCATCCACGGGGATGCTGAGCCCCTGCATCGCGCCTTCAGGCACCTCTAATTCAACTGACATGTTTGGGAGTAACAGACCGGCTCCGTTTTCAGCTTCCAAGCGAACCTTCGAGATTCGCGACCTGGGATCTACGGATGGAAGCACATTACTGACGTGGGCCAGCAAGGCTCGGCTTTGCCCAGGCAAGTGGATCAAGGTCGTTGTACCCGGCCGAAGATGACCCTCTTGTGTCTCAGGTAGATCCGCCACGATCCAAACATGGCTCAGGTCTGCGATACGATACAACTCCACACCTTTCTCAAACCGTTGGCCCGGGCTCACTCCGCGAGCGACGATGACACCATTCCCAGGGGCAGTGATGTCGATGAACTCCGGAAGCTGTCGCAGCGTGGCGATCTCCTCGACCTGCTTTTCACCCATGCCATGGTCCCGCAAACGTGCCGCAGCCGCCTGCGTCGTGGGAGCAGCCTGCTGACTGACTGATCCGTTCGCCCTTTCTGTTGATACAAGAAAACCCTGTTCAAGCGCGATCATCTCGGGTGAGTAAAAGCTCGCGAGACGTTGTCCCGCTTTCGTGTGATTGCCCACGGAGTCGTTCGCCGTCTCTCGTATCCACCCTTCAACGCCGCTTGTTACCGTGTAAACACGACTGTCGTCTACCGCCACGGTACCAATCGCTCGCCGCACTCCGCCCTTGGCATCTCTCTCCGCCGTCACGGTTGTCATACCAATCAACCGCTGCTGATCCACAGAGATGTTGACGACAATCGAGCGGCCAGAGTAGCCGGACGGTTCTCCAGAACCGGCGTAGACGGGCACGAGCTTCATGCCGCAGTCAGGAGCTAGGCCCGGATGGTCCGATTTGTAAGCCGGATGCATAGGATCGACATAGTAGGCAACGCGCGCTGAACCGGAAGTCGCCGCCGCCGACGAACTTGCGTGCCGCATTCGCCTCTCGTAGAGAGCAGCAAAGATAATGAGGATCGCCATCGCGCAGAAGAAAGCGATCGGCTTCGGATTAAAGGAGGCTCCGGTGTTTCCTTGGCTGCGCATCTGATGAACCTTCCAGGTCGCTATTGCACTCGAGCGAACAACGCGTCGTCAAGGCGAGGATTCACGGCAACTTTTTCAACCTGAATCTTCTCCGAGCCCTTCACACCTTCGACAAGTGTCTCGTAGAGGAAGGGCACCGTCAGACCCTGCACCGGCCGGTACTCGCTATAGTAGGTGTACATAGTCCGCTGCTTACCGTCCATCTGCCGTGTCCCGTCGATCCTTGTTTCGAGAAAGGTGTCCGAATCGATCCAGACTCGCCGTACCTGACCTGTCTTCAGGGTCAACTTCAACCTATACGTATTGTGACCATTTATCTTCTCAGTGCCCTCGAGTTCAACTTTCGTACCTTTGGCGGCGTGATCGATCAGTGGACCATCCAGGTCTGAATCAAGGGAAGCTTTTTGGAGCTCGTCGGAGGTGAAAGGCTCGACATCTTTGCGCCCAAGAAAGGGACGCTTCTTCCATCCGTTCGCACCATCGTACACCTGCACCGCTGTCTGTCCTTGGAACTCTATCTCTAGACGTACCTTGCGGTTACGCTTCATCTCCAGGGTGTAGGGAACCTGCATTCCCTTACCAACATCCATCTTTCCGGAGACAGACATAGATGACACTTGCTGCCAAACGTTGGCTCCACCTCGAGCAGCAACATTTCTGCTAACAATCTGCTCCACTGTAAGCGGTGTAGCCGCCGCGGCTGGCGCAAAGTGCGAGACGAGTAGAAGAAGTACAGAGCACCACGAAAGATCTTTGCTTGACATTAGGTGCGCCCTCCTTAGGCGCCAACCTCTACTGCGAGTCGACAATCAATCCGTCAGCTTTGAAATCGCCGATCTCGACATTTACACGTGAGCCGACGTTCACAATCCGTCCAACGTTGGCAAACACCATCCAATACATTCGGCCGGCAACAGGGGTAGATGTCGTACGGAGTGCCCCCACCTTTTCCATCTGAGGAACCATGAGCTTCGCGCCGCTTTTCTCGTCAATCAAGAAAGCGGTGTTTCGCTTGTCATTGAGGCCCTTTGCCTTTTCCGGATCGATCACGATATAGCGAAAGGCCAGCATCTCTCCGGATGCGACGCGGCGAACGTCAAGGATGTCAATACCCCACGTGCGCTTGAAGTATGCGCCCTGTCTCGCATGCCATCCAGACGAACTAACCGGGGCTGACGCTGCTCCACCTATCGAAGTAGCCGCTGGTAGATCCTGCGTCGACCCGGTATCCGACTTAGAACATTGCATTGCGAAACTCGAGGAGAGTAGGAGGAGGCTAGCGAATCCTACCGCGAGCGTCCTCGAACAAGAATATCCGGAACTAAAGCGCTTGATCATTTATTTCAACGCCCCCATCAGGTTGAGACTCTGGCCCAACAACCCAACACCATCCGGCACGAGCATGATGGCGGGGGACGCGACCGTGCCGCTGGTTGGTGGTGCAAACACGACGTAATAGTTACAGCTAGCTCCCGCCGGCAGCGTTGATCCACAAACAGGAGCCCCACCGGCAGGCGCCGCGACTGCCCTGTACTGAGTCGTCGTGTTGAAGTTCAGGAATCCGGTTCTGAAGCTCACCGTTCCGATGGATAGAGGCCCGGAACCGGTGTTCGTTAGCACTACGGTCTGTGGACTCGCCGTCGTGCCGCGCGCGGCGACAAACTTCAGAGAACTGGGGGAGAGTGTTGCGGAAGGCGCTGAGCCGTTCCCACTTAGCTGGACGGATTGACTGCCAGCTCCATCCACAATCTGAAGGGTTGTGCTTCGATCGCCCGCGACCAACGTTGGCTTGAGTACAATCGTAATTGCACAATTCGCACCGACCGCAACGCTTGACCCGCAATCGTTAGTCTGAGAGTACTGAGCCAGAGCGCTTTTGAAGCCGATGCTCTTTATCGACACAGGTACAGTGCCAGTATTCGTCAGTGTGACTACCTGAGGAAGACTGGTCTGCCCCAGTTGCACATTCCCAAAAGAGAGGGAGCCGGGCGTCACGCTCGCTAGCTGAGGGGCTACTGCGAATTCATATGCTCCTATGTCTATTCCCGCACCTTGTGGTCGTACCGTGCCATAGAAATCATGGCTAGGCGCGTTTAGGGAACTGCCTGCATCCACTGCCGGCGATGTAGCCGAGACACGGTAGTCACCGGTAACTGACAGGGGTCCATAAGTGAGATCGACGAAGTTACCTCCTTCATCCAATGTTGCAAATGCTGCATAGGTCTCAGGGGGCAGCAGTTGACCCTTCGCCGCAGTCGAAGCGTTGAAATAGGGCGCCACGAAGGCAGGATCGCTTGAATGGTTCGAAGCTGCATACCCGTTAATGTTGGTGAGTAGCGAGTATGTCGGATTCAAATGGTTAGTACCAGGCGTCGCATTCGAGTCTCCGAGCACGCCCAGATCCCAGTAGGCAGGGGTCGCATTGCAGACATGCGCAATAGCATCAGCCAGGTTGTTTGAAGCGCATTCCTTTGCCGTTCCGGATGCGGCATCGAAGTAGAAGGAGCGGTTCTGCCAGATGATGTTGTTCATCAAATACGGATTCGAGATCACCTTCATATTTGCTGGAAGAAGCGTTTTGGATAAAACCGCATTGAGTTGCGGACTCGTTTGTTCAGTGCTGATACCGGCCGGATTTGGCCGCGCGGTCGTCGGTGATACGGTGAAGAGCCCACCCACAATACCAACTGAGTCGTTAGAAGCGATCGTATTGTTCGTAATCGAGCTATTGAGAGTGTCTGCCAGCGATATACCGGCGCCAGCAAGCCCCGCCACGTTATTGACGATAATGTTGTTGGTGACGGTCACCTTGTACAGGGATCCACGGTTGATCTCTGCACCGTTGACATTCTGGAGCCGTATACCAGCTCCACTTCCGGATTCGGAGAAGTTTCCCTGGATCAGGTTCGAGTCCACGGTCACATCGCCTGAGCCTAGCGAAAGTCCTGTCCCGATAGGAGTCTCACCCTCAATGGAAAGGCCTCCTCCATGCACCGCATTCGACTGAGCATAGCTTTGATTGAAGAGGATCTGGTTGTTCGCGATCACAGCGCCGGTACTTACACCAATGTGACCGACTCCGCCCCCGTCCGTGGACGCGAAATTACCACATATGAAATTGTAGTTGAGCAGGTAATTGTCAGTGCCGGAACAGAGTGACACACCGCCACCCGCGCCAGAATCACCAGCATTGGCTTCTATCGTCCCATTGTGTGTAATCGCGTTGTGATGAATGTGAACATCCTTGTTGAATCCGAACGGGCCTCCTGTAAGCCCTTCGAGGTATGGGACACCGACACGTATGCCGCCGTGGAATGAGCCCGCATTCCCATACACCCGGTTGTTCGCAATTTCAATATTGTGTGCCCAACCATTAACAAAGATCCCGCCTCCCGCATCTCCTCCCGTGACACTGATAGCGTCGATTCTCGAAGGGTTGCAGTAGAAGTTTGAGATATAGTTCGGCCCGGTATTTTTGAGGAGACACGCTGCAGCGCTGGCGTTCTTCGCCAAAACTGTGATGCCGGCACCCTCTTCCTGCCCGAGAACCGACGGCTCCAGTAGCACCACCCCGCCAGTAATCTCTTGGCCTGGCAGAGGATCGACCTGAGCATTTGGACCCTGATTGCCGGCGGAATCAATGTTGAACAAGCTGTTGATGTGTGGACGCCATTGCTCGAGTTTGTTGGTAGGGTACTTAGCGGCGTTGATGATAACCGAAGCTGCACCTACTCCCTGCAAACGAATCGGCTTCCACATGATAGCTAGTTCGTTGTACGTCCCCGCGTCTACCAAGATCAGGTCGCCAGGTTTCGCAGTCTCGATCGCAGCTTGGATGGAACCACCTTGGCTCGCTTGTACTCTTACCGGGGTGCGATCCTCAATCGTCACCGTCACTGCATCCACAGTCGTTCTCAAATTGTCAGCCCTGACAATCAACTGACCGCCTGCCGTTCCTTTTGGAAGGCTCAGTACGATGGAAGTGTCCGACCAACTCGTCACGTCCGACGTAACATCTACACCTCCAATGGTGATCTTGCTGTTGGAGCCCTGAGTCCCGAAGCCATAGTGCCTCGAGATGGTTCTTTGGTTACTCGGCGATGCAGTTGCTTTGGGCCCCCCATATCCTGGATTTGGGACCGCAAGATCTCCAAGTGCCGTGATCGTGAGGGTGCCACCAGCGTTGGTCAGGTAGGGTCCGAAGCCGGCACTACTATCAACTCTTTTGATTGCAGGTGTGGCGTCTGGATACGCGCAGTCGGTTTGAGCGTACGCAGTCGCGAAAGCTGCCACGGGTAGCACTGGAGTGTCCAAGTAGTCCGTAAGCCCGGGCATAAAAGCATTGGTGTAGCAGAAGTTGGAGTACATGGGATTGTACTGTGGATCAGTGATGAGTTGACCAGGGTTGTTGGGGTCTACGATGGGTCCCGGATCGTTCATACAGGTGATCATCATGTTCGGCGAGTAGCCCGCTGGATTCGGTACGTTCACCTGCCAGCTCGAGGGCGTCAATCCATTGAAGTTCCCCCACTGATCAGCGTACAGTCGCTGGATTTCGACGCCGTTGAAGTCCTTGACGGAGACTGGCACGTTTGGAACCGCGAACTTTTCTCCGAAATCAGGCGACGCAGCGTTCATCTCAGAGGCCGCGTCATTGAGAATCATGCCTGTAAAGTGCGCGGCTATGTGAGCCGGAGTGAACACAAAGAAATCCGCGGCAGCTTGCATCTGATCCGTAAGGACGACCTCCTTCCGGTCGCAAAGGGGTCGGTCTGCTCCCGCGAAGGGCGCAACCTGCCCTGAACCCGGGAACAGGCTGATAAAGTCAGGAACTCGGTGAAGATTACCAACACAGGCTGGAGCGAGTACATGGCTGCCCGTGCGTCCGAGATTAGCGGTTGGGTTATTCGTATTCCCGGGGTTTGTAGCGGCACCAACCTCTGCCTGGTCGGGAAGGATGAAGATGTTCGTCAAAGCTCCGAACTGCTGACTTACTGGGGCGATCCATGCGTCACCGATGAGGATATTCTTATCCTCTTCTTTGACGAGTTCATACCCAGTCGGCATGACCACCTCAACCACGTATGTACCTGCAGGAAGTGGATCTCCGTTTGGCAGCTTCGTAAAGTAATAACGGCCATCGTAGACAGCTGGCTGCACCTGGTTGAAGCTGTGGAAGCCGTCATAGCACTTCTTGATATTAGCCATGCCAATCGTTTGCGCTACAAAAGGATCGTCCGGGAGTTGACCAGGGCACTGCATGGCGTTTGTCCCTGTAGCGTTGGCGACGTCATCCCAACTCGTCGTCTGTGTATCCTCTACAAACTTGAGACCCGAGGACCCACTGGGCGTCTTCACCTTTTGATAAAGCCTTACTGTAACTCGCGGAACAAGGGGTTCCCATAGATTCTGAAACAGGAACTGAGGATCGTCAAAGGGACGTGTCGACGAATAGACCACCGTGCCCGTTATGCCTCCATTTTCACCGGGAGAATATGGAACTTTGCCCCAGTCCGTGATCTCTGTTTGATTGATGAAGCCTTGGACACCTTCCGTCAGGATGCTGCCCGCATCAAAGCGCTCGGTTGACTCTCCGGTGGGGTACTTCGAGTTGAGAACGCCAGCGTAGTTGCCGCTCTGGTCGGGCTTTCCTCCACCATCGACCACGACGTGCACTGCGCTTCCCTTGAACCGCGTGGTATCGGATTCCATAACATACCAGTTGAAGAGCGGGAACAACTCATCAAAGGTGGCATTTCCACTTGCATCGGTAATGAGTTTATTGGAGAAACTTCCGTCACGAAAACGAATTGTAAAGGGGACTTGAGATACTCCAGGGTTTTTACCCGGAAGGTGGGTGCCGTCCTCGTCCATGAATGTACTCGTCTCCACGTGCGTGAACCACGAGAAGGCGGGAACATCGCCCATGGCTACATCATTGCCGCTCACAGCGACATCTTTGTATTCGATGATTAGGTCCAGCCAGTCATCCCAAACAACGATCTGATAGGAGCCATCGGGGATGTTGGTAAGAGTGAACTTGCCTTGTTCATCACACTTCGTGAAGGCGACGTTCGCGCCATTACCGCCCTGAGAGTTGAGGCCGATGAAGCAGGTTGTCTGAGCGATAGGATCGTGGGATCCGCTGTAGAGAGTCTCATCTACCGGTCGGGACATGTGAAGGTTCGTCACGGTGCCGGAGATAGAATGCTTACTCGGTGCTGCAGCTGCTAAAGCTGTGTGTATGGCTTCGACGTGATCCGCGTTAACAAAGCCGATAAAGGCATGATAGCCGGGTGGTCCAAACTCTTGAAAGTAGGCCGGCTCGCCGGATTTAGCGAACGCGTCGTTTGCATGAGTACCTTCAAGGGTAGAGACCTGATACCAATGCTCTCCCTTGACCTCTCTGGCACCGCTCGGATTGGCGAACACGTCAAACCGGCCGGGCATAAGATTTTTGATGAGTGCCTGGCCAGCAAGTGCGTATCTCTGGTGTGTCTTGGGATTGATGCCGTCTGGGCAGGTGATGATCATCCCTTGCAGTGTGCTACCCAAGGTCCCTTTGTTCTCCAGCACTTTGCCTTGCCCATCGATGTACGGACAGTCCGGAGTTCCCATCAGTGCATTCGTAAGAGGCATGTTGAATGCGTCATAGGTGATCTGTCCAGCGGGATCACCGGTGCGTCCCGCGGTGTCATTTAAGGTGATCTGAAATCCTCCCAGCCCCTGACCTTCTTCGCTTCCGTCGATATCCCCATTTGTTGGGTTGTTGTCCTCAAAGACAAACACACTCAGTTGCGCCGTCTGAAGAGGATTGGGCTCCACCAGAACTGTCGCGTTCTTCTGACCGGGAGATATGTTGACACCTCCCATGGTGTGACCGCATATGCTTGCGCTCGTTTTAGGGTCGGAGCACGTGGACACGCTGGGTGCAGAACCATTGCCGGCAACAAAGGCGTTCGCGGCATCACCGGGTAGGATGGATACGTAGTAGTACTTACTGGGGTCCAGTGCGACATCCGACACCGATGTGGGCGTTTGTGGGGGTGCAGGCTGCCCTTGGATCATCTGACCGGATCCGCAACTCAAGTCACCAACACAGCCAGTCGCAACTACTGGCATGTAGCTCTTGTGGAAGTTCACGGCGATCGTGTTGGGCATGGGGTTGTCACCCGTTGGCCGGTCGAGACTGTTGTGGAAGGTTGTATCTTCTTCGATCGTCCAACGATAGTCGGTCAGCGCGGCCTTCGTGAGCGCATCCACCACAGAAAGCTGCAACCCGCTACCCGTAGGAAAGGTAACTGTAACCGTTGCTGGTGAGCTCGCTGCGCCCTGGGCGTTAACCGCTACGTAAGAGAAGCTTTTGATGGACGGGTCAGAGATGACAAACGATCCATCAGGATTGAGGACAACCCCAGTCTTTGGAAGAGGAGCCTTTGGATTTGGCTGGGCAGTTAGTGGATATCCACTCGGGTCGCTATCATTAGCAAGCACCCCCGGATGTGGAACCAGAATGGATGTCGCAACTGCGCTGGTGAAGCTGTCATCTGCGGCTACGGGAAGACCTACGGGTGTACCGGACAACAGCGTTACCTGTGTGCAAAGCTTGCTGGATCCGTTACCGCAATAGCTGAAATTGACTGGATAAGACGTGTTCGTTGCCGCCGTGTAGGTAAAAGTGCCGTCAGCGTCCATCACGACAGTTCCGATCGCGGGCTGTCCGACAACCACAGCACTGAAAATGGCCGTGTCGTTTGCGAGTACATTGCCCGTAAACGTTGAACTATTCGGAGGGACCGTGAAGCTATCTGCCACAACCTGAGGCTGTACCGCAGCAGGCAGGCCTGCTCCTCCAATCTGCAGGAATGTCTGAATGCCGCTATCTGGTATGTTCCCCGCAGATAGGCTGAGTTGGCGGTCGAAGATACCAAACGATCTTGGCATGAAGACGCTTGTACCTGAAGCCTTGTCGGCTGCGGTAGGTGGGTTCAGGAGAACGTCATAGGTCTTTCCCGCCGGAAGAAGAACCTCACTCTGAATCTTTGGCCGGCCAGGAAGCGGATTACCGTCCTCAGCAATCAATTGCATGTCCAAGCCGACCACAGATGGGATGTGAGTCCTTAAGCCAGCATTGGCGAACCTGAGTAGAATGTTCCCACTCACCGCACTGGTTGCAACGGGAACGCCACCGAAGCTCTGTCGATCGAAAGGCCTTCCATTCATCAGGAAGTAAGTTGGTGCATAGTTGACAGCAGGTGGATAGGCCTTCGGGTCAATTGATGTGCAGGGTCCTGCGGCCGGGCAGAGGCTGTCGACCGCCGCGTTTTGCGCAAGATCGATCTCGCTCATAAGCAGGACCGCGTCTGCGTCATAGGGTACGCCCGCAAGGTTCGCGAGTGGGCCATAGGCCCCTGGATACGCTCTCCCAGGGACAAGAGCTTTCTTCTTCGTCGGGGAGGTGGGTGCATCGGTGACCACCAGAACACCGTAAAGCCCCATCGGCGCCTGAATCGAAGGATTGGTCCCGGTCTCGTACAAGTACGTGCCCGGATTGAGAGCACTCCAATCGTATGAGCCACTATTGCCGGGCGCGGTCTCCGTACCAAATGACTGCACTCGGTCTGCCTGTGCAGGAGGCACGAACTTCTGAGTAGCGGTGCTGTTTACGGGCCATGTGGTCTGGGTCTTCGTTTCATGGGCGGGACTAGCCACCATGCTGGGCTTACCCAAGCCACCACCTAACTGACCGAGGACGACAATCGATGTGGGCGTCGGCAGATTGTTGGTGAGGTTTATCGTCAATGTTTGGTTGACCGGCACAGTGATGGTCGGCCCAGGCGCCCACGACTTTGAACAGGACAACACCGTATCAGGCGTACAGAAGCCCCACATCGGAGCGATCTTGCCGTCCGGCAGTGTTATGCTCATCCGCTGTGCCGTAAGATTTACCACCACCTGCGCAGAGGTCCTGTTTACAGCGACCAAGGAGAGTGATGCAAGGGTACACATTTGTAACAAGCTCTTCAAACTCATCGCGTTCATAGCCGTCCTATTGGAGTCTTTGCTCTATTCTTTTTCGTCAATCAGCTGGCCCGGTGGATCAATCAAGAGCATCATCATCATGCCCCCGGGAAAGATGTCGTTAGTTGTGATTTCACGCTCGTCATGCGAATGCCACATGTACGCATAGCTGCCGCCCCTATTAACTGTGGCTGTACCAGGGGGCAACAATGTTCCTACCTTCGTGCCGAGATACGGACTCCCGCCATACCAAAGCCCGTTAGCGACGATGTTGTGATCAGGCGGTGTCACAGGCATGACCTTGCCATGATCCGGGCAATACTCCTTCGTAGTGACGTCGAGATTGCTGCCAGGAGCCGGGGAACACGTATGCGCAGTCGGGCCAGTGCTAGGCCCGTAGACGTCCCAGTTCAGGCCCTGCCCGGTCCAGGTGAAGATCGCATCTACAGTTTGGCCTGAAACGGTCGGTACTGTGAAAACAAGCGGACCAGCAAGGGCCGTAGCATCGGAGATACTTGTAATGAGGTTTCCATCTCTGGCTAGGACACGGGCATGGTTACCATGATGATGAAAGGGATGTTGCCATCTTCCTTGGCCCACCACTCGCATTAAGACCAAATCACCCGGGTGCATGTGCGGATTGCCGTTATACGGTTGATGTGGATAAGCCGCGGCATAATTCGCATCCATATCATCCGGCATAGATCGGCCGTTTACGAGGAAGTACTCGGGGTGGTAGGGCTCTATCTTTACGTTCAATGAACTTGCGTTCGCTAGTACCTGAGCTTCGACCTGCTGATGAACACCCAAACTCAACTCACTGAACTGAAACAAGTACTCTCGGTCGTAGCAAGTACTGGAACTGTTGTAAGCCGAAGCGGCTAGGGAGAATGCACCTTTGTTGCATCCGGTAGGTGTTGTGCTTGGCAGGACGATCACTGTACCAAACATGCCCATCTCTATCTGGAGGTCTGGGCGAGTACCGCTGTAATAGCTGTATGTCCCAGGTTTACTGGCTTTGAACGTGTACGTTACCGGGCTCGCTGGTGTCGCTTCCTGAGCTAAGAGTCCAGCAACACCTCCGGATGCGACCACCGTGAATCCGGGGAACAGGATCGAAGTGTTCCCGGCCGACTTCGGCAGTTGATCCGCAAGGGTGACAACGACCGAATCCCCTTCTTTCACGATCAAGGTTGGCCCTGGCATCTGCATAAGCGGGCAGTTTCCATCAAACGGAGCGTATCCAGAAGGCGCTGAGGCACAACCATATCCCCAGGAGTAGATGGTCATACCGTCTGGCTGTGTAATGTAATCGGCGCTTGCGACAAGATGAAAGACGGGGCTACCGGGGGCACCAATGATCCCCGGCACGCTTCCATAGCATCGCATTCCGCCGAAATTGACCAGGATAGCAAGGGTCACCAAAAGCAGGTGACGCCGATGAGTGTGCAGTTGTTTCAGACTGTAAATCACGAGGATCTCCGAGATTACTCGACGCGAATCTCTGTCATCTGACCACCGAAGTTCTCGGCGTCATTTGAAAGATGATCTAGATTCGTGGTGTAGAGGAAGTATGTGCCTGTGGGCACATTGCGCGCATCTAAAATGACGTCTGTTGATTGTCCGCCACCAATCGTGATGGAGTTGGTCTTGTAGTACATATTGTTTCCGACCGAGTCGCGCAGAAGGCGGGCATCCTGTGCGATCACAGTCATCGGAATCCCCACGGTGGCGAGCGTTGCAAATTCCGTCACGTCAAGATCCGAGATCCGCAACAGTGCCTTAGTCTGACCCGCAGTCTTGTTGATTCTGATAAGGCTTCGCACAGGTTGCGAGGGTCGCGAAACCCCATCAGCGCCCTCTGTGGATATGTAGCTTGTGTTGACCGTATCCGGGTATGAGCGGCCGCTCAGCATGAAGTATTTATCTTTCATGTCCGCGAAACCTTCCGGATTGAACGTGGCACCAACGAAATGGAAATTGGGGTCGAAACCCATCAGCTGGATAGGATATTCCACATCGTACTGAGTGGATCCATCCCCATCGTTATACGCGTAGAGAGTAGATCCAGGCTTCCCGTTCTTCAGGTTCCGGGTAATCGGCGCCGTTGTCTCATTTGTGCAAAGAATATCCGAACACTTGAGACCATCCATGCTCCCTTTGGCTTTGTTGGAACTGACCAAGGCGTCAAACAGATTGCCCGCCACTCGGTTCTGTCTGGGCCGAACGTATAACTGCCCAACCATGCCCATCTGCAGGTGTTCAGGAGGAGAGATATGGCAATGCCAAAAGTAGGTGCCAGCATCCGGAGCGGTGTAGTAGTAAGTAAAGCTCCCACCGATGTTGATCGCCACGGATGCATCAGGCACTCCGTCAAAGAAGGAGGATGCATTCGGATAGCCGTGAAAGTGGATGGTGTGCTGTTCGAAGAGATCCGGCCGCATGATCATACCGACATTTGTAAGTGTGAGAAAGAACTCATCATCTTCGTCGATTGCCATGGTTGGTGCCGGGCTCTCAGCATTCATCACCCCGGTGTTCATGATGTCCGTCACCGTGGTCAAAGCACGATTTGCGCTCTTCGGATCGTTGAAGATGGCAGCGGTCTCAGTACCCGGTGAGCCCGCTTCGATGTCCGCGAGACCGGACAAGGGCCCGAATCCAAACAGGAAGATCTGATTCCCGTCGGCCATTGTGGCAAAGCCGTCACCGCCAGAGACTTCCTGGCACTTGATGGCACCCACATCGGATTTAGCTCCCGGATGCAACTGTGTCTTGGCGGGACACTGCACGTTGAAGGACTGCGCATCAGCAGTAATACCAAACGCGCCCGCGACGCTAACACCCAACATAAAGAGACCCAGTGGATTTGAATATCGAACAGTCATACAGAAACCTCCCCAGTCGGACACCCACTTACGGGGCATCCTGAGTATCCAATTGCAAATGGGGGGAGGGAACTGCAACCATGCACAACAGACAAACGCAATTGATTTAGTTACAAGAGCTAAGTTAGCTACTCAGGTAGATCAATGCAATAGGCGAAGTTGGCTATTGATTGAGGTTACATGCTAGGTAGGAGGCGATTCGAACAAATACCGAATGGCGGCGCCAGGGACGCACTTGGAGTGCATATTGCGCAGTTCGCCCTGTGAGCCATATGGTCAGAACTGCGTCACGGAACTAACCCGTCAAGGCGACATTATCGTGGTGATGGAGGGTCAGCGGAAGGCACTGTCTGCCGGGCGCGATAGAGTTCCTGTAAGAACTTCCCCGCCGGGTTCACCTGAGGTTCGTTGGATTCCGTATTGTCTGCCTGGCTCACCGCGGATGTGCCGGCGTTTGCACCAAAGGGCACCATATTCGCGGGGAGTCTTGATCCACGCCCAATTGGAACTTCAACTGCTACGGCAGTGGCTGCCGGATCTCCTTGGGCCGCCTCAACCGCGACGCCGCTATACTCCGGCCGCAGTGATCCAATGCTTCTCGCATCCGATCTCTTCGTCTTCGCTGCAGTTTGTGATGACGTCCCCTGGGCAGCCAAATCGGGTGTGTTCGCTTCTCTATGTGAGAGTCGAATCTCCCGGACCTCCCCAGGGTTGTGTGGGGCTGAGAGAATGACGTACTCGAGGTCGGATCCGGCTAGAAGTTCTGCGAATATGGTGTCTGCGGCCCCACACAGGTTGGCGTAGATGATCTCCCGTGTGCTCGGCCCGCTTATGTTGGCGCCAACTTTATCTTGATAGGCCGAGATGATGTCCTGAAGGCTTGCTCCGTCGGCTCTCAACGTCATGACACCGTGCGTGTACGTCATTTTGAAGCTGGGTGTTGAGGGAAGAACGCCCCCTGCAGGCAGCCTTGGCGGCTTGTTCGTATCTTGAGCTTCGTCCTCAGATGTAGTTCCTGCCCCTGAAGTCACAGGGACGACTTCTTGCGAAGGCTCGGTTGAAGTGGAACATCTTGTGAGGCTGTTTGCGGGTCGCCCGATCTGTGCGCGGAGAGAGTAGGGCGTGAACAGCAGAAGCTCCGCCGCTACAACGAACAGGGCAAGGTTTGCTGCTGTTGGGGCGATCGTTTGATGTCTCATCACGTTTTGGACCTGACCGTGACTGGGAGCTTGCTACCTAGGGCGTTCGCAACCCGTTGTGTCGAATCTCGGAAGGCCGCATTCTCGATCTCTATGGTGGACTGACCTTGTTTCTTCGCAACAAAGGTGAGCCGGACGATGCTTCCTGTACTCGACCTTCCGGAGCCATGTGACGATATGCCGGCGGCTATGTGAGCACGGCCGTGCACGGGATCGTCCTGACTGGTAAGAGTGGGCGAGCTATCCTGAGATAGAAGCAGGCCTTGCGTGACGCCTACCAGTTGTAGTGCAGACGCATCATAATCGAGGTCAAGCGACATAGAGAGAAGGTTTTGAGCCCCATCGGCTAATAGGTCAACTATGAAGGTTTGACCCGCCAGAGGCTCAGACTTTGGGGCTGTCAGCGAAAGCGATACCGCCCCAGTTCCAGGAACCGTAGTGGCAATAACTGGAACCGCCACGGCGTGGGGCGTGCCTGATACGTGTTCGCGATCCCCCGCTTCAACGCCGTGGGCCACATCTGCGCCCGGAGCAGAGAGGGTCGAGGCCGGCCGCGGGATTCCGTGAAGGTCGGAGGAGTCACCCGCGCCACCAGTGTCACCAACGGAAGAGAGACGCCGTAGATCGATTGCGTTAGAAGTTCCAATGTCCAGCTGTTGATGGTTCGTTTTATCCAGTTCCTGAATGCGAAGGATGTGGGGAATGAGAACGAATACAAGTTCATTCTGTCGCTTATCGGTCTGCTCAGAACTGAAGAAGTATCTTAGGAGAGGTACACTGCTCAACCACGGTAGACCACTCAGGCTCTTGGCATCGGCCTCTTCCAGCATGCCCCCAAGTAGGTTGATCTCGCCGTCCTTGAGCCGGATTTCGTGCTCGATCTTTCTCTGACCAATGATGGGCTGCGTGATCCCTCCAATCGAGGTCATTGAATCCACCGCAGTTATGTCGAGAACAAGCTTGAGCGTAACGTCATTGTCTCCATGCACGCGAGGAGTTATGTCGATATTGACGCCCACGTCGATGTACTGAAACTGGGTATTCACGAGCGGACTTATACCAGCACCTCCGAGACCGCTTGAAAAGGAGCCTGTTGCTATTGGATAGCGCTGCCCGATTCTCAGGGACGCCCGCTGTCCGTCCAATGCTCGTATCTGTGGATTTTGAATCAGCTTGCTCTGGCTGTCACTGAAGAGCGCATTCGCGGTGACCTGGGGTATCGTCACTGCGAAATCCGAGGCGGCAAGTTGGGTCAGATTGGACAAACTCACTGCGGAGCCGGTTCCATTGGAACTGCCACCGCCGGAGGTCCCTAGGAAGCTTACCGTGGCACTCGTAGGAGGTTGAATGCCGAGCTGGCGTATGCGCTCGCGGGTCACCTGCATGACCATTACTTCGACGCTTACCTCTGGCCGTGCCTTGTCCATGTCATTGATGAGTTTTCGAACGAGTGTTAGCTGGTCGGGCGTCCCCCTGACAATGAGTGCTCCCTGACTGGGCATTGGTGTGATGCGGGTGAGATCCAAGGTAGACCTAATCGTCGTAGCGATGTCCGTGAGGTCGCTTGGTTGAGAAAGGTTGGTGAGGTAAAAAGTCTCCATCACATTTTCTTCAACCTCCTTCCGCTTGGCCGGGGTATCTGCCGCAATGTAGATTGTGTTGCTTGTTACAGGCCGAGTAAACGAGCGCGATTCCATTCGGACAATCTGTAGAGCCTCGTCGAGAGTCACTCTCACCAGCTCGACAGAGATTCTTTGCGACTTGAAATCGGGGTCAAAGACCACGTTGATCCCAGCAAGCTTGCCGATGGTCGTGTAGACGACCTTAGCGTCTTCCGTCAGTTTCAGGGTGATAGGTGCGGTGGATAGTGTGCTGAGCTCAACCGGGCCAGCCGTGTTGTTCAAGTGGTTCTGTGATGCAACCAGGCCAGAGTCGACGGTAGCTGTACTCTTGGCCTTCGCGGACTGAAGGAGGAGGACGGTTCGGCGAATCTCCTGCTGAGCGATAAAGCTGGATGGATCCGTGAGGGCGGCGGCGCGAAACTCCAGCATAGCCTCTTCGAGGTGGCCAGCATCTCTCAGTTGCTGGCCCCGATGTACGTGCTGCGAGGCTGCAAGTGCCCGGACCCGGATACTAGCTGTTTGGTACGCTAGGTTTTTCGGTTTCAGTTGATACGCTTGGTTGTAGAGCGCAAATGCACCTTCATAATCCAAGGTCGCTTCGATGTCCCGGCCCTTGTTGAAAAGCCTCGACGCCTCATCTGCCAAGGCTGGTGAAGCCATCGCAAGTAGAAGCGCGAAGGCGCTTAGTATCCTGAGCTGACGGCCAGGTCGCCACCTATTCCTAGTGTGAAAGATTATCCGAGCTGGGGTCGCAACGTTCATCTTGCCTCATCAACGCCAACATGTGCCGAGTAGCTGTTCGAGTGTACTTTTGTGGATCGATAGTCCTGAGGTGTTACTACGTAGCAGGGAAGCAGAACGTTTTCACCGACCTTTGTTGCGGGAGCTCCGAGGCTGTAACGCATCGGATTGAAGGTTCCGCGAAAGTTACCCTCAGGATCAAAGCGGTAGCTCGTAGAAAGTGTGGTCCACATCTCATCGCAGCTCTCATCCCGTTGCATCTTGAAGGTCTGGATTGGCGAATAGGTTGCAAACGAGCTTGGGATCTCGGGGTCGCGGAGTGCGAATCGGTACGAGATCTTGATCAGCGGGGAGTCCTCCCCAGGTGCTGGTTTGTCGAGTTCGAAGATGAACGACTGCTGGTTCAGACCGACACTCATTCGGGTCTCCAGAGGAATCGCCGCAACAATGCGGCCCGACCGAACGGACTTATTGACTCGGGGACGTAGGGCCCGGCCGCCGGTCGCTGCCCCTAATGACGTCACGCTTAGAACGACTGCGGCGGTCATTGCGAGCCGATATATGTTCATAAGACTCCTCTGTCTTGATAGAGCAACTTCATGGCCGTTCTGTAATGCGCTTTATCTCCGCTGCAACGCGAGCGGAGCGTGGGATCGAAAGGTGTCACTGAAACTGTTCGAGGTATGCCGGTGTGCTGTCCTGCTCCAAGACGTTTGCACGGACCTCGGTATGCCATCGCCAAACTTCATAAATGCCGGGGTATACGAGCAGTTCGAGAAGAAAAGAGGTAAGAATACCTCCGATCATGGGAGCCGCAATCCGTTTCATAACGTCGGATCCAACGCCGTTGGCCCACATGATCGGCAGAAGGCCTATGCAGGTCGTAGCAAATGTCATGAATTTGGGACGTAGCCGCTTCGCGGCACCTCGAACGATCGCCTCGCGTAGTTCTGTAAGGCTGTGCAGCCGTCCTTGTCTCTTCGCCTCGTCGTACGCGAGGTCGAGATAGAGCAACATGAACACTCCTGTCTCAGCATCAACCCCCAACAGCGCGATGAGTCCTACCCACACAGCGGCACTCATGTTGTACCCGGCGAGGTAGAGAAACCAAATCGCGCCCACAGCTGAAAAGGGAACTGCAAGTAATACGATCAGAGTCTTCGTGAGTGAACGCGTGTTTATGAAAAGGAGCAAGAAAACCAACGCGAGAGTAAGAGGAACCACATAGCCGAGGCGCCGACGGACACGCTCCATACTTTCGTATTGACCGCTCCAGGAGATCGTGTACCCCGCCGGAAGGTGGATCTTCTCGCGGAGGACTGCTTGCCCGTCCTTTATGTAGCGTTCCGGGTCCGTGCCCGCGATGTCGAGGAAGACGTAACCGGTTAACATGGCGTCCTCATCTCGAATCATTGCCGGACCGGCGGCCGTGCGAACCTCCGAAACCTGCCCGAGCTCAACGAGCCTACCTGTGGACGAAGGCACCAGGGCTCGCTTGAGTGAGTCCAAATCACTTCGAAAATCGCGGGAGTAGCGGACGTTTACCGGGTAGCGCTCCCGCCCAACGATTGCCGTTGCGATGTTTTCACCGCCGATGGCACTCTGCAAAACCTCCTGAGCCTCGTTCAGATTGACGCCGTATTCGGCAAGGCGATCGCGATTCCAGTCCACATCGATATAACGACCATCCCCGCTTCGTTCAGCAAAGACACTGCGTGTGCCGTGAACTCCTGCGAGCAACGTTTCCACCTGGGACGCGATGGCATCAACGGTTCCAATATCAGACCCGGACACCTTGAGCCCGAGTGAGGTTCGGACGCCCGTCGAAAGCATATCGTTGCGTCCCTTGATTGGCATGTTCCAGGCATTGCTCAGTCCTGGCACATTGAGCGAGGCGTCCAACTTCTGAACGAGTTCCTCAGGCGAGATCGTGTCCGGGGTTAGGTGACGAAGAACAGGCTTGACCCACTCTGGAGACCAGTCTGAATACCACGTTGGAACGTGACGCCACTCCGCACGTGGTTTGAGAGTCACAACCGTTTCCAGCATGGAGAGCGGGGCGGGGTCCGTAGAGCTGTCTGCACGACCAGCCTTACCCAACACCCGATCGACCTCTGGTGTCTGCTTCAGGATCTTGTCTGTAATCAGAAGTAACTGCTTGGCCTGTGCAATGGAGATCCCGGGCATCGTTGATGGCATGTAGAGGATGCTGCCCTCGTCGAGGGGAGGCATCAACTCTGAGCCTAGGTGGAGAAATACAGGCACAGTCAAAGCGACCGAAGCCGCTGCGAGACCTATCACCGCCCACTTCCATCGAAGGGACCATCTGACTGCTGGTTCGTACATGCGCGTCAGCCAACGCGTTAGAGGGTGATTCTCCTGTGATCGAATTCTGCCGACCAGCAGATGCGTGATCAGCTTCGAAGCCCAGACTGGCCGGAACCGAAACTCAGCAATTCTTGTGAGGAGAAGTCGCAGGGCAGGGTCGAGGGTCAGAGTGAGAATGGCAGCGACGACCATCGCGAGCGTCTTGCTGATCGCCAGAGGTCGAAACATGCGTCCCTCCTGGCCTTGCAGCGTCAGCACCGGAAGGAAAGACACTGCGATGACAAGCAACGTGAAGAACGTAGGACCGGCAACCTCCTTCACGGCAGATAACACAACGGTCTTGTGATCCTGCAGTCGCCCGGAGGAGTCCCAAGCCTCCAGTCGCTTATGCGTTTGTTCGACCACGATTATGGACGCGTCGACGAGCTCTCCGAGCGCGATGGCGATTCCGGCGAGCGTCATGATATTGGCGCTTAGGCCCATCAACTTGAAGGGAATGAAGCAGAGTAGAAGTGTGACCGGAAGCGTGATCAGCGGGATAATCGCGCTCGGAAAATGCCACAGAAAGGCAAGGATGATCACTGCTACGGTGACCAGAACCTCGACGACAACCCACTTCGACTGGGTAATCGCGCCTCTGATGAGCAACGATCTGTCGTAGATCGGCTTGACAGTAACGCCCTCGGGAAGGCCAGGCTCGAGCTCGTGAAGACGGGCTTTCACCCGGTCGATGACCCGAAGCGCGTTTTCCCCGTTCCGCATAATGACGATGCCGGAGACGACCTCACCGTCACCGTCCAGCTCCGCCACCCCACGTCGTATGTCTGGTCCAACCTCAACGCGGGCAACATCTTTGAGGCGGATTATCGAACCGTTATCTCCCGTGGAGAGCACGATGTTCTGAAAATCAGAGATCGATCTGGCATATCCACGGCCACGAACCATGTACTCCGTTCCACCAAATTCAAGCAGACGTCCGCCCGATTCGCTGCTTCCGCCCCGAACCGCTTCAATTACGCGCCGAAGTGAAATCCCGTAGGCCTGTAGCTGGTGGGGATCTACATTTACCTGGTACTGCTTCGTGAAACCGCCAACCGTGGCGACTTCTGCGACACCCTGGACCGATGCGAGTGAGGTCCGCAGATGCCAGTCTTGAAAAGACCTCAGGTCCGCCAAACTAAGCCGGTGGGTGCTGTCTGTCAGGGCATACTGGAATACCCAGCCAAGCGATGTCGCATCCGGTCCCACTTCAGTTTCGAGACCTTGGGGTAAGCTGGCCCGCACGCCTGCGAGTCGGTCATTAATCTGCGCTCTTGCCCACGTTGGATCTGTGCCGTCCTCAAAGATGACATATACGAAGGAAGAGCCAAAATCCGATTGCCCACGAACGGTTCTCACTCGTGCAGTTCCGAGCAATGCCGAAACGATGGGATAGGTTACCTGATCTTCCATGACATCGGGACTGCGATCCCAATGTGAGACGACTATGACCTGTGACTCGCCTTGATCAGGCGTCGCATCGATAGGTATCGTGGTCATCGACCAGAGGCCAAGACAACAACCTATCGCGACTACCACGAGGACAATCAGCTTGTTGTTGACGGACCAATCTACGAGCCGGTTAATCATGGCTTGCTACCGACGCGAAAAAACCGTTTTCCAACTTAGTGCGGCCCTTGACGGTTTCGTTGCGATGCGCCTGACTTCTGGGTCCGCTTGCTCTGAGCAGCGGTGAAGCTGGACCGGATCGACGAGTCTCTGAGTCGAGCATAAAGGCGCTGGAGCTAGCGACGCGCTCTCCTGATCGCAGGCCTCTTGTCACCTCAACCTGAGCACCGAAGTGCTTTCCGGTATCTACATCTCGTTCTGCAAAGGTCCCATTCTCCTGCTCCACGAACACTGTTCGCCTCAGCCCGGAATCGAGCACTGCTGTCTCGGGAATCATTACGGCTTCGGCGGTTGAGGAATGCAGTTCGACGTTTACCGCCATCTCCGGACGGAGATGAATGCCGGCGTTTTCAGCATCGATACGTATCCTGACGGTCTTTGACCTCTCGTCGATCTGCGGAAGAGCGGCTGAGACACGCGCGTGCACATCTCCGCCCCCGCCTGCCGGAACGACGACAACATTTGCGCCTGGTCTGAACTGCCACGCATCTGCCTCCGACACGTCGGCCACAATCCAAACGTGGCGAAGGTCGGCGATGCGATAGAACTCGGCTCCCTTTTCGAAGCGCTGGCCCACCGCTACGTTACGTGACACGATGAATCCGTCTACCGGAGAGACCATATATATGGTGTCGGGCCTCTTCTGGGACTCACCCAGTTCCTTGATCTGGACGTCGCTCATGCCCAGATTGCGCAGGCGGTCCGCAGCATTCTGCCGGCCTCGGGACGCTTCTTTCACCGGCACGGACGATCGGTCGGAGGCCACAAGGTAGCTGTTCTCCTGGGCGACCAGCTCGGGCGAGACGAAGGCGGCGAGCTTCTCGTCTTTCCTGACATGGCTTCCGATCGAGTGATCGTACGTCTCGCGCACCCATCCCTCAACGCCTACATTGACGCGGAACACCCGGCTATCGTCGATAACGACTCTTCCGGGAACTCGCAGGTGCCCCGTTCCGGAGGTCTTCAACGCGATCACGGTCGGAGTGTTGTTTGCAGGCTCCAACGACGACGTGGTTGCCACTTCCGACGACTTGGGTGATTGCTGTTCTGAATTACTTCCCCCCGGAGCGTACACCGGTACCAGCTTCATGCCGCAGTCCGGAGCAATTCCGGGCTCTGTCGATGTATACGCTGGGTGCATCGGGTCTACGTAATAGAGCACCTGGCGACCATCCGCGACACGCGCCGTAGACTTCTGACATCCAACGATCGAAAGGATCGCCAACATCGAGCAACCAGCGGCAGTGAAGGTGCTTATCATAGGGCCCAGCAATAGGTGCTCGGTTCGGTTCTGCGGAACCACGGTGCACAAGATATAACAGTTCGCGACAGGCCTGCAGGGATTAATTGGTTTCCCGCCGGGAGGGCAGTGAGGGTGCTTCCGCCTCCTGCTCGCTTACAGGCGGAGTTCACCTCGTCAAGAATCTTTGCAGCTTCGATCAAAGCGCAGAGTGTGGACAGCAACCATCTCTAACACCAGAAGTTCTGTCTCAGACTGACTTTCTCTGAAGGAGGGCGGTGCGAGTGCACTCGACTTCCTTGCTGATCCTGAACTCTGACAGCCGCCTTCGAAGCACGTCCGATTGCACTATGCGGTACCGGTGCAGAGATAGCCGGATTCGAGCTGCATTCCTGAGAGTGGGTGGTCGAGCCGTGTGCCGCTCCGCGGCGACGGTCGGCACCGGGAGTTACGCCGTAGACGCGTTTGTAGTCGCGCGTAAAGTGACTTATGTCTCGGTCACCGACCAGCTGCCAGATTCGCGCTACCGGGTGATCGGTGCTGTGCAGCAGCGTCTTGGCGCGGGACAGGCGGACCCGCATGAGGTGCTGGTGAAACGAAATTCCCATGTGGTCTTTGAAAAGGTGCCGCAGTCGAGACGAAGACAGGGATACGCTAGCGGCCGTGATCTCGATTGAAATCAGGTGAGTAGGGCTACTTTCGATAAACGACAGTGCCCTGGAGATCCGGGGATCCATGCTCCGTTGATGACGCTCACCGGAGGAACTTGAGTGGGTAGTTGTCCTGTCGGAGTGACAGGTTGGCACAGAACTGGTCTCTTCAATCGTTCTCAACATCTCAAACCTCAGCAGAAAATTACTTCACAAGAAAACAGGGCTTCAGCATTACGGTCGCGGCCGAATAGGGGCCGGAATTGAATGTATATGGACGCGCCGTATACAAAACACAACTTTCGGGTGACGGGTAAGATGGCCAAGAAAACACGCTACTTACCGAAAAGCATCAACCACGGATGAGCCGAACAATAAGCTGGTGAGAGTGCCAGGGCAATAGGCGGATGTGGCTATTTTTCACAGATTACCCAGGTTACTTGGGGTTTTATTACCAACGGGGCAGCCGCATTTCCTTACGCCAGGCTTTGGAGGGACATAGCCGAACCTGACCCTTTAAGCAGGTGATGCATGGAGGCACAGTCCCTTAGCGACGTGGAAATTTGCCTACCCCGAGCCTCCAAACCTTTAGCTAGCCTAGAGGTTTCCTCGAGAGGCCTGCTCGCGTTCTATCGCCTCGAACAGCGCCTTGAAGTTACCCTTACCGAAGCTGCGGCTTCCTTTGCGCTGAATAATCTCGTAAAAGACCGTGGGGCGATCTTCTACCGGGCGCGTAAAGATCTGCAGCATGTAACCCTCGTCGTCGCGATCGACGAGGATACCGAGACGTTCCAGTTCTTCAATCGGCTCGTCGATCTTGCCGATGCGGCCCTGAAGCTCGCTGTAATAGCTATGCGGAACGCTCAGGAAGCTGACTCCCTGCTGCTTCATCTGTGAGACCGTTGAGAGGATGTCCTTGGTGGCGAGTGCCATATGTTGAACGCCAGGGCCGCCATAGAAGTCGAGGTACTCTTCGATCTGTGACTTCCTACGGCCTTCGGCGGGCTCGTTGATGGGGAACTTGACGTAGCCGTTCCCATTCGCCATCACCTTGGACATCAGCGCAGAGTACTCGGTTGAGATATCGCTGTCGTCGAAGTGCTGGTAGAGCGAGAAGCCCATGACACGCGAGTAGAAGTCGACCCATTCATTCATCGCGTTCCAGCCGACGTTGCCCACGATGTGATCGACGTGAAGGAGGCCGACGGGGCGGGCGACCGGATCCTCTGGCATCGTCTGGTAACCGGGCAAGAAGGTGCCCTGGTAGTCCTTTCGCTCCACAAAGGTGTGCAGCGTATCTCCATAGGCAGCGATGCTGGCCGTCACCACGCGGCCATCTTCATCGTTGAGCTCTGTTGGTTCCTGCACGGAGCGAGCGCCGCGGCTGGTGGTCTCGAGCCAGGCGCTACGTGCATCGTCGACCCAGAGCGCAATGGCGCGCACGCCGTCTCCATGGCGGTGCACGTGCTCGGCAATCTCCGAGTCAGAACGGAGGGCGGTGGTCAGCACAAGTCGGATCTTTCCTTGCTGCAGAACGTAGGAGGCGCGATCACGTCGGCCGGTCTCAGGACCTGCATAGGCCACCAACGACATGCCGAACGCGGCACGGTAGAAGTAGGCAGCTTGGCGGGCGTTGCCAACGTAGAACTCAATGTGGTCGGTTCCTTTGAGCGGCAGGAAGTCCTTCGCGGTCTCTTGTTCGTTCTGTGCAAGTGTTGCCATCGTGCCTCTCCTTCAACTTCCTTGTACCAGGCGCTAAACCACGGAATGCCGGCAACCTGGGATCGCAAGCCAAGCATCTGCTTCACCTCTGGCGGGTGTCAAATGGCGACTGCGAGCTCAGGACCTGGCGGGACTTACCGTACCCCGACACTCACCAAGACCGATTCGAGGCAGGCCGCGGTGTTCACAGAAGCCACGCAGAATGACCTCGTCTCCATCTTGCAAAAAGCTGCGCGCTTCGCCGTTCGGAAGACGAATCGGAGCGGCACCGCGCCGCGTAATCTCAAGAAGGGATCCCTCAGATCCTTGTTCAGCGCCAGAGACGGTGCCGCTGGCCAGAATATCTCCGGTGAAGAGGTTGCAGCCGTTGCTGGTGTGGTGGGCGATCATCTGCCCGAAGGTCCAGTAAAGTACACGGAGGTTGCCGGCGCTCAGCCGAACCGGCTGCTCCGATCCCTCTCTCATGGAGGCACTTGAGAGATACACCTCAAGCTTCACATCCAGAGCGGTCTTCGCCTCGGGTGGAGAAGCGATGTATGGCAGAGGCTTGGGATCTCCGGGAGGGCGCGGCAGAGGTGGGACGCGGAAAGGGCGCAGAGCCTCCATCGTGACAACCCATGGAGAGACGGAGGTGGCGAAGCTCTTTCCAAGGAAGGGTCCAAGCGGCTGGTACTCCCAGGCCTGCACGTCGCGAGCGGACCAATCGTTCAGAAGCGAGATACCGAACAGATGAGCCTCCGCATCCTCGATTGGAATGGGATCTCCGAGAGAGTTTCCGCGGCCGATATAGGCGCCGACCTCCAGCTCGAAGTCGAGCTGCCGCGTCGGTCCAAACATCGGAAGTTCATCGGAAGGAAGCTTCATCTGCCCCTGGGGCCGCATCACCGGGCTTCCGCTGACGATCAGTGAAGAGGCCCTCCCGTGGTATCCGATCGGAATGAACTTATAGTTCGGCAGCAGAGGTTGGTCAGGTCTAAATAGTCGTCCGACGTTGGTTGCGTGATCGATGGACGCGTAGAAGTCGGTGTAGTTGCCGACCTGAACTGGCTTACGAAACAAAACACCATCCTGGGGGAAGAGCAGTGCTCCGATGCGCTCTCTATCAGCTCGGCTTGAGTCATCCCGAAGCAACACCAGAAGGCGCTTCCGCAGGCCATCGAGCTCCTCTTTCCTGAACCGCATGATCTCGTTCAGGTGTGGGGAGGTACAGGCTTCCAGCAGCTCCTGACCTAAGCCATCGATCAAGCCTGACCCTGCGACCTCGTGCAGATCGAGAACGAGCTCGCCAATGCCTACTCCAACATGCGGACCGCTTGAGCCTGCTTCAAATACGCAGAATGGGAGGTTCTGAAGAGGGAAGTCACAGTTGGCTTCATTCGCGGAGTCGATCCAGCTCTTCCACGTCCAGGATGCATCAAGAGCGATCTCCGTCACAGCCACCTCATCTGGCGGAGCTCTGTAAGCGGCTCTGTGAAAGAACATGAGCCGAAGCTCAACATGAAACTCCGGCGTACGTCTGACAGTACCGGGACGGTAAAGCTGCAGTCCCGCCAACAGATACGGTCTGCCTCGAACCGAAAGCTGGCGGGAGAGCCGTCGTCCAGAAGCGCAGCGGCCTCCTGGGGATCTCCTCCGCGATAGAGGAGAGACGCGGCGAGCACGACATTCAGGAACCCGTGCATCAGGGCCTTCTCGCTGTCGGCAGCGGACGTAAGCGGGTGAAAGGATCGAATGACGTGGTGTAGGCCGGCTGTGGCCTTGAAGGGAATATGTCGTTCTGCACATCGGCACAGGAAGTCGAGGACCTGCTCGACTGGCGGAATCGCGTCGGCAGTGAGGCCCCCAGTCCTGATCTTGGCATAAGACTTCGTATCGGCGATCGCCGCCAGGAACTCCGGGAGCTCCCCGCCTGCGGGCACCTCGAAGAAGATCTCCGTAGATGG
Source organism: uncultured Acidobacteriaceae bacterium (assembly GCA_963719405.1). GTDB lineage: Bacteria > Acidobacteriota > Terriglobia > Terriglobales > Acidobacteriaceae > Edaphobacter. The sequence goes on along the minus strand of OY970381.1, from coordinate 227,375 downwards.
AGGGAGCAGCCTGCGAACCTGCTCAACTTGCACCGGGTGAGATGGCTTGAACTCGCAGACATGGAAGGAGAGACCAAGTTGCTGTGCCAGGCGAAGATCGTTTTCCCACTCCGGTCCGAGGAGAAGGCTTGTATGCCAATCGGCCGCAGAGGAGGGAAGAAGAGCCCGGAAGCCTGCGAGTGATCCTGCGGGGACGATCAGGCTCCCGAGAGCCCATGCGTCACCACCCGCGTGGTAGCGGCAGTACTCCCGCACCGTCGTGGCAAGCTCCAGCCGTGCGGGCGGGAACATGCCAGCGAAGTCGATACATCCGGATAAAAGAGCTTCAACCGCTTTCATGTTTGCCGAGCTCCGCCGTCCGGAAAGAGCCGCTTCAGTCCCTGCCAGCATTCGTAGTACTCATGCTGCAGGATCTTCTCTTCGAGAGCGAAACGTGTGGGTCGGACGACCATACGTGTCTCGAACATGAAAGCGAGCGTCTCCTGAATGTGCTGTGGTTTAAGCTCCGCCGCACTTGCGCGGGTAAATGTCTCAGCATCCGGCCCGTGTCCCGACATGCAGTTGTGCAGACTTGCGCCCCCCGGCAGGAAGCCCTCTGCCTTCGCGTCGTACTCGCCGTAGATCAGGCCCATGAACTCATTCATCATGTTGCGGTGAAACCAAGGTGGGCGAAAGGTGTGCTCCGCCACCAGCCAGCGGGGCGGGAAGATCACGAAGTCCACATTTGCGATGCCGTGGAGGTGTGATGGCGCAGTCAGTACGGTGAATATGGATGGATCCGGATGATCGAAGCTCACCGTGTTGATGCAGTTGAAGCGCGACAGATCGTACTTGTACGGCGCATAGTTGCCGTGCCACGCAACCACGTCCAACGGGGAATGGTTGAACTTCGCCGACCAGAGCCTGCCCAGGAACTTCGAGACAACCTCGAAGCTTCCTTCGCGGTCTTCAAAGGCAGCTACAGGTGTGAGGAAGTCTCTCGGGTTCGCAAGGCCGTTCGCCCCGATGGGTCCCAGGTCAGGCAGCCGGAAGGGCAGACCATAGTTTTCGCAGATGTATCCACGTGCCCGCTCCTTGAGCAGATCGACACGAAACTTTATGCCCCTCGGAATGATGATGAGTTCGCCGGGTGCGACGTCGAGAATGCCGCACTCGGTATAGAACCGCAGATCCCCCTCTTGCGGGAGGATCAGCATCTCGCCGTCAGCGTTGTAGAAGTAGCGATCCTGCATGGAGGTGTTTGCCGTATAGAGGTGGACACCGACCCCATCCTGATTTGCCGGATCTCCATTGCCGCCCAGCGTCACGACCCCTTCGACGAAATCGGTCGGTTCGCTCGGAAAAACAGGTGGGTTCCAACGCATCTGGTTGGGCGGTGTGGGGAGTTCATCGAACGGGCCGCTTCGCAGAAGCGTCTCTTTTCCAAACGCCTGGTAGGGCTCATGGACAACGGAAGGCCGGATGCGATACATCCAGGTGCGGCGATTGCTCCCGCGCGGCGCCGTAAACGCCGACCCGCTGACCTGCTCGGTGTATAGACCTAGCGCATTTCTCTGAGGCGAGTTCTGTCCGACAGGCAGTGCGCCCGGACGAGCTTCCGTAGCAAACTCGTTTCCGAATCCAGATTGATACATGAGTTCCGGCATCCATTCCTCTTCCATGCTCCTGGTCTAAATAGAGCACCGCGAGTATCGCACTGAAGGCAGTGGGTTGGCACGCGGAGAAATCAAGTACGCAGGAAGGGGAGCGGCTTACGGCGTTTGAGCAGCGAGATCCTGTTTCAAAGTCGCGTTTGCCTGGAGTGCAACGGGAACTCCGTGGATGAGATAACGCGCCAGGGTAGCAGGATCACGCCAGTTGACGGCCCAGCCGCGGTCGATTGCCAGCAGGATGTAGTCGCCCGGAAGGATGTTCTCGATCAGAAAACCACCATCGGTATTTGTTTGATCGCGCCGCAGCACTGGGATGCTCTCCGGCTGCCCAAAGGTCGCGGGAACCAGCATCACCATCGCTGCAGCTATCGGCTTGCCGCCTGCAAGGGCAATACCTCGCACGGCGGCTCGACCTCGCGCCAGCTTCAGAGTCAGCGTTGTGCTTCCATTTGGAAGTGTGACGATCCGTCCCGCTACCGGTTTGTTCTTGATCGCCAGGCCCGCCAGGTAGATGTCGCCGTCACCTCTAAGCGTTACGCGGTATCGCGCGGGCAGGACCTCCAGCTTTCGGTCTCCCCCTTGCGGAGCGACGATATCGGCGTTGCGCCTCCTCTGAAAGCCCCCCTGCCCGTAACTGACGAAGGAAGTGCCACTATCCACATCGGTCAAGATCACCTGAACCGAACCGGCTCCTGCATCGTCTTCGAAGTGGATGTTGAGGTCTGCGACAGGTATGGTCGACGACATATCGAGAGTGTGTTGCGCACCTCCGGGAACACGGAGGAAGACCGGCGCCTGCTGACCACCATCACCCTGCAGCGTGACCCGGTAAAGGCCGGGAGAGAGTCCGCCGATATCGATCTGACCCTGCTGGTCGATGCGCATGGAGCTATTCACAAACGGGATCGCGTCGGAGGAGATCCTCTCAATCTGCGGAAAGATCTGCCCCCGTGGTGAACCCTGCCCGCCAGCGGTCGGTGAACCGATGTGCAGGTGGGTAGCGGGCGCAGGTGTCAGGTTGAAGTTGGCCTGCCGGATGTCACCGTGGTGCAGACTCAGTACCTCACCCGATTGCCTGTCCGTGACCCCGGGAAACCAGGTCTGCGGATAGACAACGTCCAGCGATGGATTTGTGGGGGCTGCGCCGGTGTTCGCAAATCTTCGGGCCTGGGCGCCCGCTGCGTACCATGGCTCCGCCTGTACCTCCACCTTGTACTCTCCCGGGGCAAGGTCAGCGAACTCGTAATGACCGCGATCATCCGTCGCCGTCGAGGACCGCACTCGGCCAGTATCTTCGCCAAGGTCTGGGTTGGACGTCCCCGCCTCTACCAGGGTCACGTGCGCATTGCGAACAGGCTCGCCCGCCTCATCCAGAACGTTTCCGGCGATTGCCGAGTCGGGTTCCAGTCTGAAGGTGAGGTCGTATGTCGGTTCGCCCGGCGTCAGGACAACCGCGCTGAAGAAGTTCTCGTGGCGATCAAACGCCTGCTGACGGAAACCGTGGCCGCGAGCATACAACTGCCAGCTGCCGGCGCTTGGAACCACAAGACTGAAGCGGCCGCTCGCGTCTGAGTCAGTAGATGGAGCATCCTCCGGCCTCTGATTTCGTAACCGTGCATTGCGCTGTGGAGCTCCTGCGAATGAAGGCATCGCGGTGAGGTGGCACTTGGCTACCGGAGCACCGTCGCCTTCACTCAAGACGATACCCGTAATCCTGTATGTAGAGCTCTCCGCGCCGGATACCCTTGCTGTCCAAAGCAGAGCTGCAAGCAGCAGGGAAGCAAGCGCGATCCCCCTTCGAGGCTGACCGGAGAATCTCCCAACGGAACTTCTGCGCTTCAATCGAGTCATTGAACCAGTTCTTTCACTGTCACACTGTCTAAATCCAGACTCTCCGTTGCACCGGGAGTGATGGTGACGCTCCCAACGCGAGTGACAAACCGGTTCAGAACATCCGGATCCTGCAGATCAGCAGAGTGCCGGAAGGGAAACGCGACTGCGCGATAGCTTCCCGGAGGCAGATCCGTGACGTGAAATACACCTGAAGCATCAGCACGCCTTGAGATCACGGCGGGCAGCGCCGGCGAGTTCGCGATCAAATACACCCAGCAGGCGCATGGGCTGCCGGAGAGCTTCACTGTGCCTTGGACCGATCCGGTCTGATTGCTCACCACAATCGTGATTGGAGAGGGGCTGGAACCCGGCGAGATCACCAGATTTTCCCGCATGAGATCTGTACCGCGCGAGCTCGCGCTGCTGATATACCAGCCTGAGGCGAGCCCCGCATTGAGCCGGTAAACTCCAGGAGCGGCGACGATGACGGGACTGTTGTCGCGCTGTTGTGTAGCACGGATTCCGAACTGGAACGGTGATGTAGGGTCGAACTCCAGCGGCTCAAGTGCGACGTTGAGCTGCATCACATTGGGCGTTGCCGGTAAAAGTCGCCTTGCACCTCCTGCGGGCAACGTCTGAGCATTTGACGTATCCGCCACAATCTCAACCGGAATTCCAGGTATGTCGGAGAGACGGAGAGGCGCGCCGGCGATGTCATGATCCGGCATCGTGACTGTGCTGTCCCAGAACTGCAATCCGCCGGGAGAGAAGCGTGTCGCCTGGAGCGAATACGTGCCCATCGGCAGGTTCAAGCGCACCATTCCAGGTTCCTGCGAACGAAAGCCGTTGGCCGAGAAGATCGCACCGTCGCTGGAGTGAGCGGTGATCCGCTGAGGTCGGCCGTCTTCACCGTCAATGGGAAGGGAGAGCGTGTGCGTTCGGCTCACCCCAGGGCGGAGGTCGAAGTGCTGCTCCTCGCCACTATTCACATGGATCAGCCCGCCTGCGCCCTTAGCATTGCCTGGCGGAAAGCTCGTGGCGAGAACAGCTTCATCCCGCTCAAACCCACGAGCTGAGTACTGGGTCTCAAGGACGTAGTCGCCAGCCGTCACGGGGATGCGGAACTGACCGTGCGAGTCGGTCTGGACCTGTCCGGCGATCTGAAAGTGATGTCCCTGCTCGTCGAAGATGCTATGGCGGGCAACAACGGAGATGTGAGGTAGCCGCTCACCATCGGGTGCAGTAACGGTGCCGGCAAGAATGGACTCGGGCCAGAGCGCTACGGTGAGCGAGGCAGCGTCACTCCCATCCAGGGAAGCGTCACCCGAGCTGTCCATCTGCTCCGGTGTCGTGGAGAAGCCAGGCTTGTTGAACCTGAGTGCCGCGACGGTCTCTCCGGGTTGCTCGAAACGAAATCGGCCCTCCTGGTCTGTCAACATGCCACGTCCGTTGATCTGTACAAGCGCTCGGGCGATCGGTGCGCCCGTGACTGCATTCGTGACCTGACCGGCGATAGCGTCAGGAATCGCGGCCGCAGAACGCACGAGCGTTCCGGCAAGCGGCGTCTGCACAAAGGAACTCTGAGCTGGAAAGGCGATCGAGGCACCGCAAAACATGATTGCCAGGCCTGAAACCTGCAGGGCATGGGCTTGTCTCAAAAGGCGAGCGGGTGGCACGAGCGACCTCATCGGGAATAATACGGGTTTGACGTAACAGTCCAGATTTCGCGAACGAACCACACTGCCAGCTTGCCTACGTCCGATAACACATATTCTGTATAGTCACCGATTTACCGCTGAGAAAGGGTACATAACACCCCCCGCTTACCTCCGACACAGCAACCTCCGCGCCTGATCCAAACGAAGAGCGGCGGCTGAGCGTCAGCTTCTACCATTTGGATCTTTGCTAGCATCTACTGACGGTACTCCCCTTCTATGCGTGTGATTCAGACGGTCTTCGGGGCATTTCATCACTTTGAGCTCGCACGTCAGCTGAACCGCCGGCATCACCTCGAGAAGATCTACTCGACCTGGCCCTGGGCTCGCCTGAAGCGAGAAGGCCTGCCGAAGGAGTTGGTAGGCACGTTCCCCTGGGTACATACCTCCGAGATGTTGATGTACCGTCTTGGATTCGCGCCCTCCTTTCTCATAGACCAGATCGGATATGCGAACGCCCTTACGTTTGATCGTTGGACGGACCTCCTAACCAGTCGCAAACCTGCGCCAGACGTCATCGTAGCGCTGTCAGGCTCCAGCTTGCGTACCGGCCAGGCCTTGAAGCGGAGAGGCTCCGTGTTTGTCTGCGACCGGGGCTCAAGTCACCAGCGGTATCAAGAGGCGATCGTCTCTGATGAGTACCGCCGTTGGGGGATCGATAGATCGGTGTCCGATATCCGCGATACCGTTCGCGAGGAGCAGATCTATGAAATGGCTGACGCGATCACACTGCCCTCGCAGTTCGCTGCCCGCTCGTTTGTTGAGAGCGGTGTGCCCGGGGAGAAGCTGCATGTGCTCCCTTACGGCGTTCGACTGGAGCAATTTCAACCGGTCGGATCGCCTCCTCCAGATCGCTTTCAGGTGCTCTTTGCGGGTGCAGTAGGTCTCCGCAAAGGTGTTCCTTATCTGCTGGATGCGTTCTCCCAGTTGAAGCATCCCGCGAAGATCCTGCGCGTCGTCGGAGCGCTGCAGCCGGAGTTGAAGAGCTTGATCCGGCGACTTCCGACCGAAGGTGTGGAATTCTTAGGCGCTGTCTCGCAGGAAAGACTGGCGCAACTGATGAGCTCCAGCCATGTCATGGTGCTGCCCAGCATCGAGGAGGGCCTGGCGCTCGTTCAGGGGCAGGCGATGGCGTGTGGATGCCCGGTCATCGCGACGACGAATACCGGTGGAGAGGACCTATTCACCGATGGGGTCGAGGGCTTCATCGTTCCTGTTCGCGATCCCGGCGCAATCCGAGATCGTCTTCAGCTACTCGCCGACAACCCTGACCTACGGGAACGCCTCAGTGAGGCATCGCTGAGACGGGTTAAGTTGCTGGGTGGGTGGGACGACTACGGTGATCGCTGGGAGAGACTTTTGCTGCAGCTTACAAAGGCACCCCCGCCGACAAACTGAACCAGCTCGACTCGATCGTCCTCTGCAAGAAAGGTCTCTGACCAGCGGCTTCGGGAGACAATCGCATCATTCAGTTCGATCGCGACACGATCGGGCTGGAGTCGGAGCTCATCTACAAGAGTGACCAGCGTGAACCGTGTCGGTCCGTTGAGAGTTTTCTTCTGGCCGTTGAGGGTGATCGTGAGCGCCATGCGAGATCAAGCCTAGCATTCGGAGTGACGACACAGGAGGATACGCAGTTTAGGTTAGCGGAGAGGCCAGAGATGGTTCAGTGGGCCGTGACCTGAACCGATAGGTGACGCCGATCGTATTGCCTGTGCCACGTACGCTTTGGCCCGCTGAACTGCCTCTAGAGGCTCTCTTTCCAACACCAGATGACTCAGAAGAGCCGATGAGAAGGCGCATCCGGTTCCGTGCGTTGAGGTCGATGGGACGAGCGCACCGGGTAGGTTGTACTCCTGCGGATCTGTGTGGAGGAGCAGGAGATCATCGGGCGGATCAAGATGGCCACCCGTGACGACGACGTTCAGTTCCCTTCCTAGCTGCTGTAACTCTCGAGCTGCTGCGGCTAAATCGGAGCCGGGGATGGTTTCGCGGCGGAGGAGCACCTCAAGTTCATCCCAGTTGGGTGTGATCCAATCCACCAGGGGGATCAGCTCGGAGCGGAGGACACCGACTCCCTCAGGATCAAGTAAGTCCTTTCCTGAGCTCGACTTGAGGACCGGATCGAGAACAACGATCAACTGACTTTGCTGGCGGATGCGGCTAAGAAAAGTTGCGACTGCCACAACCGTTTCCGCCGTTGCGAGAGCGCCGATTTTGATGCCCAGCGGGGGGATGTCCGAGTAAAGAGAATCGAGCGTGGAAGATACGGTATCTGTTGCAAAAGCTTGGGTTGACGTTACGCCCAAGGTGTTCTGAACCGTTAGGGTGGTGATGCAGGAGGTGCCGAAGAGGCCGTGGGCGGCGAAGACCATGAGGTCGGCTGTGACGCCGGCGCCGGAGGATGGATCGAAGCCCGCGATTGTGAGCACAGTTTTCATAGACTTAGCCCAGGCCGGGAGTAGGGCTTCAAACACTTGCCCTTGAGCGGGGCGGGTTTCGCATGGTGTAACCGTAACAAATTTGCGGGTTAGGCGTGGTGATCCGCTGGTACTTGCGTGGTGATCCGCTGGTACTTTCGTGGTGATCTGCTGGTGTCGTGTGTGGTGGGCCGGGAAGAAGACTTGCTGGCCGAGGGTCGGGTTAGGATTTAGGCATGAACGGTGGCGCAGAAGGCAGGTTAGCTCGCGAAAGATTGATCGTCGCCCTGGATGTTCCTTCGCGTAGGGAGGCCCTGGAGCTTCTGGAGCGGATGGAGGGAACCTGCCGATGGTTCAAAGTTGGTATGGAGCTCTTTTATGCTGAGGGGCGGCCGGTAATCGAGGCACTGCGCGCGCGCGGGTTTGAGGTGTTTCTGGATCTCAAGCTCCATGACATTCCGAATACAGTGGCGGGTGCGGTGCGGTCGCTCGAGGGTATCGGCGCTTCCCTCCTCACGGTCCATGCGGGTGGAGGCGCGGCCATGATGGAGGCGGCGCGTGCGGCAGTGCGGACGGAGGGACTGCGCTTGCTTGCGGTCACGGTGCTGACGAGCATGGACGCCGAGCAGCTCAAGGGCATCGGGGTGGAGGACCGGCCGGCGGAGCAGGTGCTGCGGCTTGGCCGACTGGCGTGGAAGGCAGGCATACGCGGGATGGTCTGTTCCGCCGAGGAGGCGGGGGCTATGCGGGCGGAGCTCGGTGAGGAGGCTTTGCTGGTGGTTCCGGGAATACGGCCGGCGGGATCAGCGGTTGGCGATCAGCGGCGGGTTGCGGGACCGGGGGATGCGCTGCGAAGCGGAGCCTCGATGCTGGTGGTGGGCAGACCGATCACGCAGGCTGCGGACCCGGCGGCGGCGGCAAGCGCCATAATCGCGGAGATGGAGGCGGCGATGGAAGCGAATGGATGACAGCGGGCTGAGGAGCACCGCCTGATGGAAAGGTGAAGATGCAGGCCGTCGGCTGCGCGGAGCGATAGGGGTTCGATCTTGACGCGCGAGGTGAGGCGAAGGGATCTCATTCCACTCTTCGCGATACGCTGCGAAGAGTGGTGGTTCCAGGGGCTCTGTTGTGGCGGCCTGGTGAGGTGGTTAGCGGGCAGCGGCGTTGAAGCCGATGTCGCTGATGCGAAGCGCGAGGGACTTTGCGGAGCCTCCACCACGGAGGAACTCGCTGAGGTCGATATGCTGGACGCTGAAGCCGAGGGCGGTGAGGCGGGAGCCGAGGTTGGAGGCAACGGACCCCATGAGGATGCGGTGTCCGATGCTGATGACGTTGCACGCAAACTGGGTGGCCTCAGCCTCGGTGACGACGATTCGCTTTTCGGGGGCGTAGGCCGCGTGGATGCGGTCGAGAGACGCCGCGTCGAAGGCCTCCGGGAAGTACAGGAGGAAGCCGCCGACGAGAGGAGCGAAGCAGGTATCGAGGTGGTAGAAGCGCGGATCGATGAGATGGAGGGAGCTGAAGGTGGCGTGCCAGGCGCTGGCGAGATGGCGGTGGCAGTGCTCGCAGGTGCGCGATCCGTGGGCTGCCCACAGGTGACGTCCGCTGGGATCGAAGAGGACGTCTCCTTCTCCCTCGAGGGCTGACTCGCGAGGGGTCTCCCAGAGGAGGAAGCCGGCCTGCTGCATCCAGCGACGGAGATAGAGAGCTTCGGCCTCACGCTGCGGATGGGCGAAGTTTGAGATGGCGGCGACGCCGTGCTGGACGACGGCGGTGTGACCGACGAAGGCCATGTCGGGCGAGCCCTCTCGTGGATGGAGGACGCGCACGTCGGCGATGCGATGGAGAGCGTCGTACAGAACCCGCCACTGGGCGAAGGCGCGGTCGCGCGAGGGCCGGTGGAGGTTTCCTGCCATCCAGGGATTGATGACGTAGTCGACGTCATACCACTGCGGCGGGCACATCAGGTAGGTGGGGCGATCGAAGTGTGGGGGAGGGATGAGACCGGGGACAGTTGAAAGGCCAGTTGCAGCGAGCGTCATGATGCGGGGTCCTGCTTTCCATCTAGAGCGTGCCAACCGCGACATACGACTGTCAAGGGACGATGGTGAAGAGCTCTACAACTTTTTGGGAGGTGGATCAACCCGGGTACGGGGTGGGGCAGGATATCGGCGCAGGTGAAGTCACGGATAGCAAGGGCGCAGCGTTGACGCGAATATGTCGGCAGGAGCCTTGAACTCCGCGCTGATTTACAGGTTTCGCGCGGCGCACTATCGTGGTTCCCGTGTAGAGCAGGAGGCCAGAGATGGACCGGATGGCTATCTTTGACTTCATTCGACGGCAGCGATACGGAGTGATTTCGAGCATTGCAGGCAATGGAACTCCGCAGTCGGCACTCGTCGGGATTGCCTCAAGTTCTCGTTTGGAGATCATCTTCGACACAGTGAAGACTTCTCGCAAATACCCGAATCTCATTCAAAGGCCGGTGTGCTCGTTGGTCATCGGCTGGTCCGGGGAGCAAACGCTTCAATTGGAAGGCGTCGCTGAAGAGGTCCGAGAGGCCGATCTCCGACGGCTTCAGGATATCTATTTTGCACAGTGGCCAGAGTGTCGAGAGCACACGAACTGGCCGGGGATAGCTTACTTCGTCGTTCACCCGCACTGGATTCGGTACAGTGACTACGACCGAAGTCCACCACTCATCGAGGAATTTGAAAAGGAAGCCTTATCGTCGGATTTTTAACGTCTGGTGTCGTGATGATTCGGTGACTTCGTGGCTGGGCTTTATTGAGGCTCGGGTGTAGACGCAGAAAGAGCGACTATGTGACGGTCGCTCTTTCGTGAATGCGATGCGAGGTACGGTTCTGCGGGTTAGAGCTTCTCGAAGAAGTCGCAGGCCGAGCAGGAGATGTAGACGCCGCCGGGGATGTTTCGCTCACGGTCCTTGACGCGCTTGACGATGCGGGTGGGCTTTGAGCACTTGGGGCAGTCGGTGCTCTTGTTGGTGTCCATGACCTTCTTACGGTCGCCGGTTTTGGCAATCTTCGCCATTGTGCGTGATCTCCCTGTGGGTGGTTGGGTTTACTCGGGGAGGTCAGGCCGCCTTGTGGCGCGGGCGATGCCTCCGCAGAGCTTGTGGGATCTCCGCAGGTAGCGGCTTTCGAGATGAACCCGATGCCACATCACTGCCAAGAGCTTCTGAACCCGCTTCGGCAAGTTTACATGATCGAGACTTTGCTGCCCTGCGCGGCGCAGGTGCGCGGAGCGTCTACAGCTTTTTTGGCTTGTTCGTCCCGAAGAGCCCGATAGCTACAGCGACCGCGATGGCGATTGCTATCCATCCCCCTGCGTCCATGGTGACTCCGTTCCGTTCAGGGCATCTCGGACAGTGGAGCCGGGAGGCCGGCGCGGAGGCTGGAGGGTGCAGGCGGGCCGGAAGGCGCTTTGCCTTTGTCGACGGGGGCGGGCGTGGACGGGAACTGGACGCGATGGTCGGCGCCGGCGTCGGGTATGGCCTCGCCGGGCTTGCGGAGGGACGGGGCGGACGCGGGAACTGCGTCGTCGCCTTTGCGGACGGCGTCGCCCATGGCAACCTCGCGGGTGGGAACGCCGGCGGTGTAGCCGTTGGTCTCGTCGGTCTGGTGGATCTGGATGGGCTTGCCGAGCTCGGCGATCTCGACGACGCTGACGCGATCACCCTGGAAGCGGATGAAGCGGACGGTCTGGGGGACGTGGCCGTAGATCCACTCCTCATACCGGGCTCCGCTGGCGTCGACGGTGTCATGCTCACGGATCTTGTTTTCGGGCGCACCGAGGGCGGCCAGGACCATGCGGTGGTTCATGCCGACGAGGACATCGTGGGCGGCGATTGCGTCCTTGAGAAATGCAGGGAGGGTGTCGGCGTAGGCCTGCTCGGAGGATTTGACGCCGAAGTCGATGACCGGATCGAGGAGCGACTTGACCTCGGGCGCGGAGATCTCGGGGACGTGGCCTTCAAAGACGAGGGTGACGCGGGAGCCGGTGGGCTGCTCGGCGGGCTGCTGGACGACGGGGTTGTCGTTGAAGGAGATGTGCGAGAGGAAGCGGTGTTTGGCGAAGGGGCCGCCGTTGAGATCGAGGATGATGCGGTCGGGCTTGATGGTCATGGCGGTGATGACGACGCGATCACCTGCGGCGGCGGACTGGCCCTTCTTGAAGATCATCTCGCGGTATTGGTCGGGACCGGGCGAGATGGGGCCGTTGGCGCGGAGGGTGAGGCCGGCGCCCATGGGGAGGGCGCGATGAGCGAAGCCCTGCTCCGCCTCAAGGTTGCGAATGAGTTCGCGACGGCCGCGCTCGGAGAGCGGCGTGGACGGGAGGTCGACGGCGGTGGGTTTGAAGTCGGTGGCGATGTCGGCTGTCGCGGACTTTTCTCCGACGACAAAGACCTGCGCGCCCGCGAACGGGATGGAGGTCGAGAGGACGGCCGCAAGGAGAGCCCATCTGTGCGTACGCAAGGCCATGGTGGCACCTCTGTGTACAAGATAGATTGCGCTTGCGGAACAAGCTTTGACAAGGGCGTATTTGCGTGTGGCGAAGGTAATGTAGCGCGGGCTAAATCGATTGATGAGATTTCGGGGGTCAGGCGGGGGGATCGGCGGCGGATCTCTGCTGCGGGGTGGAGGGCAGGATCTGTACAAGGGGGGGCGGCGGGGGTGGAGCGGCGGCAGACATAGCAGCGTGGGCGGGCGGAGGGGCGACGTCCATGGGGTATCCGGCAGCGACGATGGGTGCGTGGGTGTAGTTCCAGGCGAAGTCGCGCGTGAGCCGGAAGACGGCGAAGATGGCGAGGAGGAGCGCGGCCGCGGTGAAGGGGGCGGCCTCCGGGCCGAACTCGCCTCCGGTGACGAGACGGCGGCCGAAGGCGTTGGACTGAAAGATTGAGGAAAGGTCGGTCGAACCGGCGACCGGCAGGCCGAAGAGGAAGCCTAGGCTGGCGGTAAAGGCGAAGTTGATCCCCCAGGAGAGCCAAAGTGCGTGCGTCCGGAGCCAGCCGATCGAGAGCAGAAGACCGAGAAGGGTCATGACGACGACACTGATGCCGGTCGCTCCCGGGCTGAATGCGAAGAGGAGGCCGAAGAAGAGGGACATGCAGAGCGCGGCGCCGGTGGAGCCTATGGCGTCGATCATGCGGCGAAGGGCGTATCCGCGGAAGACGATCTCGATGGCAAGGCTGCCAAGGGCAGCACCGATGAGGCTCAGGGCGGCGTAGAGGAAGGCCCGGGGCTCGGTCCAAAGCTGGAGGTGAATGGAACCGAGCAGGGCGACGGGCAGCATGGCGAGAAGGAGGGTGGACCAGCCGATGGCGGCTCCGATTCCCCACTCTTCGCGAGCGGTCGGGCGATCCGGGAGGCCAAGGAGGTCACGGGTCGAGGACCGGCGACGCGCGATCATGTCGAGCACGGAGAAGCCGACGAGGAGGAGGAACAGGAGGAACAGCGGCTTGAGGACGAAGCCGATGGCGAGAAGATCCAGGCGCTGAGAGATCCCGGAGGCGGAGCGGGCGGCAAGTTCGCGAGCGGCGAGGTACCAGGCGATCGCTGCGATGGAGAGGGCGAGGTCGAGGGACTTGCTGGGGCGGGGCGGAGGTGGGGTTGATGCGGTCGCCGGCAAGCTGGAAGACTCCGTGGGTTGATTTACTGGGTACGGCTGCGGAGAACGGGATCAGACAACTGGATGCCTAGGATGTGTCTGCAGTGGATTAGACGAGACATCGCTTTGCTCAGCGTGCCCGCGGTCTCACGCGCTGGTGTAGAACTGCGCGATGTTGCGGAACTTGTCGTAGCGTCGCCGGAGCAGATCGTCGACCGGAGTCTGCTCGAGATCACGGAGGTGTTGCAGGAGACGGGCGCCGACCAGAGCGTATCCGAGCGCCGGATCGGCCTGCGTGCCACCGGGGGGCTCAGCAATGACCTCATCAACGCAGCCCAGGGATTTGACGTCGGACGCGGTGTATTTGAGAGCGGCGGCAGCCTGCTGCTTCTTGCCCGCGTCCTTCCACATGATGGAGGCGCAGCCTTCAGGTGAGATGACGGAGTAAATAGCGTTTTCGAGGATCAGGACGCGATCGGCTACGGCGAGGGCGAGAGCGCCGCCGGAGCCGCCTTCGCCGGTGATCGTAGCGATGGTTGGAACACGAAGACGGGACATCTCGAGGAGGTTGCGGGCGATCGCCTCGCCCTGGCCTCGCTCTTCGGCACCGAGACCGGGGTTGGCACCGGCGAGGTCGATGAAGGTGAAGACGGGGCGACCGAACTTCTCGGCGATCTTCATGGCGCGGAGAGCCTTGCGGTATCCCTCCGGGTCGGGTGAACCGAACTTGCGGGCGACGCGCTCCTTGAGAGTTCTGCCCTTGAGATTGCCCACGACGAGGACGGGTGTGCCGTCAAAGCGGGCCATGCCGCAGCTCATCGCGGCATCGTCACCGAAGGCGCGGTCGCCGTGGATCTCGCTGAAGTCGGTAAACAGGGCTTCGATGAAGTCCATGGGATAGGGCCGCTGAGGGTGCCGTGCGGTCTCGGTCCTGATCCAGGCTTCCGGAACCGGAGGAGTAGCCGCGGCCTGGAGGGCGATGGTTTTGCTGAGTTCTTGATCTGCCATGCTTTGCTGGGGTCCGCTTCGATTGTAGTGCATGGAGGTCAGCGGTCGGGGTGGCCGGTGGGAAGGCCGTCGATGCCGAGGATCTCCGGCCAGCTGGTGGCGTACGGCCGGCGAAGGAAGAGCAGGGCGAAGATGACGAAGCCGTAGACGAGCTGGAGACCAGCCGTGGGCCAGTCCTGCTTGATGGTGACCCCTACCGTGAGGGCGATCATGAAGAACATGGCAGCGGTGAGGATGGCACGGGTAAAGATCGCAAGGATGAGGCAGGTACCGAGGGTGAGCTCGATCCAGGGTACGGTGAGGGCGAAGCTGTGGACAAAAGGCGCGGGCAGCACGATCGAGGACATGTGCGCGACCATACCGTTCGCGAAGTTGTTGACCCCATGGTAGATGCGGGTGGCGCCGTGGCCGAAGAGATTGACACCGAGAAGGAGGCGGAGGAGGGCGTAGGCCCACTGCCGCTCGGAGGTTTGCAGAGCCTCCAACTGAAGTCTGGATCTTTCTTCTGCGGAGATTGAGTTATCGCGCTGGGTCGCGAGGAGACTCGTCATAGGTAGTTGGATGCCTCGGGCACGCTAGTCGATGACTCGAACACCGCCCCGACCGACAAGTTCCTCGATCTGGTCGATAAAGAGCCTATCGGCAGCGACGAGGACGTCTTGAGGCTCGAGAACGGCGCAAAACTCACCGGGCTCCTCAAGGTCGAGCAGGAGCTTGCCCTTACCGGGCGCACCGAGGAAGATGGCGTGGAGTTTCTCGAGCAGGGCGACGTCCGGGTTGTGGAGGGGAACTTTGATGCGCAGCGATTCGGGGAGTTTGAGCTTGACATCTTCAAGCGCCTGGATGTGGGAGATGGCGAGCTTGGGGGCGGCGTCCTCTTCCCCGCGGAGAACTCCGCGGACGACGACGGGGACGTCGATCTTGAGCGACTCGGCCAGCTTCTCGTAGGACTGCGGGAAGGCGATGAGGTCGATCTTGCCGACTGTGTCTTCGAGGCAGGCCTGGGCGTACATCTCGCCGGAGCGCTTGGATTTGGCGACCTTGAGTCCGGTGATGACGCCGGCGATGGAGATCTCGTTCTGGGGTGCATCGTTGCCACCGCGCCGGAAGACCTGGGGCTCGGGCTTCATCTCGCAGGCGGTGACCGTATCGACGACCTTGAGGTTGCGGAGCTTTTCGCGGTACTTATCCATGGGATGCCCGGAGACGAAGAAGCCGAGGACGTCTTTCTCGTTGCTGAGGCGGGTGTGCTCATCCCACTCGGGGGCTTTGGGCAGGGCCTCCTCGGTCTGACTGGCGACCGGACCATCGTCGAAGATGCCGAACAGGCCCGACTGGCCGGCGGCCAGATCGCGCTGCGACTTCTGGGCACGCTCCATCGCTTTATCGAGAGCAAGCGGTGAGTTGTGCGCGGTGGCCGAAGGCGTCCATGGCGCCGGCCTTGATGAGGGACTCGAGGACGCGCTTGTTGAGGAGACGGAGGTCGACTCTTTCGCAGAAGTCCCAAAGGCTGGAGAAGCCCTGCTTCCCTTCCTTCTGGAGCGCGGCGCGCGCTGTAATGATGGATTCGATGGCGTTGTGGCCGACGTTTTTGATGGCAGCGAGGCCGAAGCCGATGGCCTCCAGGGTCGGCGTGAAGTTAGCGTCGGAGACCTGGACGTTGGGTGGAAGGACGTTGATGTTGATCTCGCGGCACTCGGAGATGTACTTGACGACGTTTTCGGGCTTGGAGGTTTCGCTGGTGAGGAGCGCGGCCATGAACTCGACGGGGTAGTGGGTCTTGAGCCACGCGGTGTGGTAGGCGAGCAGGGCGTAGGCGGCGGAGTGCGACTTGTTGAAGCCGTATCCGGCGAATTGGGCCATGAGGTCGAAGAGCTTGCCGGCGATGTCTTTGGGGTGCTTGTTGGCGGCGGCGCCGGCCATGAAGCGCTCTCGCTGCTTGTCCATCTCGGCGGCGTCTTTTTTACCCATGGCGCGGCGGAGCAGGTCGGCGTCGCCGAGGGAGTAGCCGGCGACGACGTTTGAGATCTGCATGACCTGCTCCTGATAGACGATGACGCCGAGGGTCTCGCGGAGGAGAGGTTCAAGCTCTGGAAGGAGGTATTCGACGGCGCGGCGGCCCCATTTTCGTTCGATGAAGTCGTCGATCATGCCGCCCTGGATGGGCCCCGGACGGTAGAGGGCGTTGAGTGCGGTGAGGTCTTCAACGGTGGTGGGCTTGTAGCGGCGGAGAACGTCGCGCATGCCGCCGGACTCGAACTGGAAGATGCCGGAGGTGAGGGCGCGGTGGAAGACCTGCTCAAAGGTCGTGGTGTCGTCGAGCGGGATGAGGGCCATGTCGACGATCTCATTGCGATTGCTCTTGATGAGCTTGAGGCAGTCGTCGATGACGGTGAGTGTGGTGAGCCCAAGGAAGTCCATCTTGAGGAGGCCCATCTTTTCGACCGCCTTCATGTCGTAGGCGGTGACGATGGCTTCATCCTTGGTGCGGGTGACGGGGACGAGTTCGGTGAGCGGCTGCGGGGCGATGACCACACCGGCTGCGTGAACTCCGGCGCCGCGAACGAGGCCCTCGAGGCGGAGGGCGGCGTCGATGAGCTCCTTGATCCTGGGATCGCTGTCGTAGGCGGAGGAGAGGGGGTTGGAATCTTTGAGCGCCTGAGCGATGGTGATGCCGATGGTTGGCGGGATCAGCTTGGCGATGCGGTCGACCTCGCCGTAGGGCATGTCCAGAGCTCTGCCGACGTCCTTGATGGCGGCTTTGGCGGCCATGGTGTTGAAGGTGATGATCTGGGCGACCTGGTCGGAGCCGTACTTCTGGCGGACGTACTCGATGACCTCGCCGCGACGGTTCATGCAGAAATCGATATCGATATCGGGCATGGAGACGCGTTCGGGGTTGAGGAAGCGCTCGAAGAGGAGCTCGTTCTGGAGCGGATCGACGTCGGTGATCTCCATCACGTAGGCGACGAGCGAACCGGCGGCGGATCCACGGCCCGGCCCGACGGGGATGTTCTGCTCGCGGGCGTAGCGGATAAAGTCCCAGACGATCATGAAGTAGCCGGGAAACTTCATGGCCTTGATGCAGTCGAGCTCGCGGTCGAGCCGGGCGTGGTAGTCGGGGATCGTCTTCTTGAGGAGGCCGCGGTCGCGGAGGTGGGCGACGGCGGTGTCGAGGCGCTTGGTGAGGCCTTCGCGGCAGACCTTCTCGAAGTAGGTCTCGAGGGTCTCGCCCTGGGGGACGACGAAGTTCGGGAAGGGATCCTTGACCTTGGACATCTTGAGGTTGCAGCGATCGACGAACTGCATCGTGCGGGTGCAGACCTCTTCATGTCCGGCAAAGGTGCGGTGCATCTCCTCCGCGGACTTGATGTAGAACTCCTGGGTGTCGAACTTGAAGCGCTTGGGATCGTTCATGGATCCGGCGGTCTGGACGCAAAGGAGGATCTCGTGGGCGCGGCTGTCGTCGTCGGCCGACGTAATGCGAGTCGTTGGTGGCGATGAGCGGGATGCCGAGGTCGCGCTCGAGCTGGAAGAGCTGGTCGCAGACGGCCCTGTCGGGTGCAAGGCCGTGGTCCTGGATCTCGAGGAAGAAGTTGTTCGGGCCGAACATCTCGGAGAACTGACCGGCGGTGCGCTTCGCGTCGTCGTACTTCCCTGCCATCAGGCTCTGGTTGACCTCGCCGGCGAGGCAGCCGGAGAAGCCGATGAGGCCTTCGGTGTGGCGTGAGAGGAACTCCTTGGAGACGCGGGGCTTGCGGTAGAAGCCGTGGAGGGCGGCCTCGGAGGTGAGGCGGACCAGGTTGCGGTAGCCGGTCTCGTTCTCAGCCAGCACGAGGAAGTGGTTGTATCCGCCGGAGAGGGTCTTGTGGTCGTCGGTCTCGGATAGGTAGAGCTCGCAGCCGAGGATGGGCTTGATGCCCTTTTTGGCCATGGCGTCGAAGAAGTGGACGGCGCCGTAGATGTTGCCGTGGTCGGTCATGGCGGCGGAGGTTTGGCCGATCTTGGCAAGGTGGGCGGCGAGCTTGTCGACGTCGCAGGCTCCATCGAGGAGGGAGTAGTCGGTGTGGAGATGGAGGTGCGTGAACTCGGCGGCCATTGACTCCATGTTAGGCCTCGGGGAGGAGGAAAAGAGGGGACGGAATCGAGCTTGAGGCTGCCCTCCGGATCGCTGCTCCGTGTTTGTGAGATCGAGGTTTGCGCGTGGTAAACGGGATGGACGGCCATCGGAACGTGGACGCAAAGCCTCCAACAGAGGATGTCGAATGCAAAGCTGGCGGAGATGTCGGACCTCGTTGAGCCTGAACTGATTGTGGAAGCCGCTCAGCATGCGGCTGAGTTGGGCGGGGCTCCTCTTGCACCGGGCGAGCTGGGGATGGGTGAGTTGGGACCGGGCAAGTTATGGCGGCCGCGGCGCGCGCTGATCACGCCTGCCGCGTACGCTCTGCCGTTTGGACGATTGATGCTGGAGCGGGCCGAGGCGATGGGCGCGGAGATCGTCCGGTTGCGAGCGAACCGGCTGGAAGGGATGCGCGCGGAGACCGGGGGCAAGGCGTACGCGCTCGCGAAGGGAACCCTGGCAATTGTGGTTTCGCCGCCCGGTGCACGGCGGTTGCAGCCGATTCCGCCCTCAGCCGACTGGCAGTTCCACCTGGCGCAGGGCTGCCCCGCGCACTGCCAATACTGCTATCTGGCGGGGTCGCTGAGTGGACCGCCTGTGACGAGGGCATACGCAAACGTCCCGGAGATCCTGGAGGGTCTGCGCAGCTTTGCAGGGACCGGAAGCGTCACCTCGCGATCGCGAGATCGGGCGCACGAGGGAACTACGTTTGAGGCCTCGTGCTACACGGACCCGCTGGGCATTGAGCACCTTACCGGAGCCCTGGCCGAGACGATTCGTTTCTTCGGTGCGTGGGAGGCGCCGGTGCAGCTGCGCTGGACGACGAAGTTCGATGGCGTGGGCGGCTTGCTGAAGCTGCCGCACGCCGGACGAACGAGGATCCGCTTCTCGGTGAATGCGCGAAGTGTCTCGCGAGACTTCGAGGGTGGAACGGCAACAGTGGCCGGACGTCTGCGCGCGATGCGTGCCGTGGCGCAGGCGGGCTACCCGGTCGGCCTCACCATTGCACCAATCATGCCGGTGGAGCGATGGAGGGTGGAGTACCAGGAGCTCTTCGAGGCAGCCGCGGCGGCGCTCTCGGGTATCGACGGTGTGGACCTTTCGGCGGAGCTGATCACGCACCGGTTCACGCCGGGATCGAAGGAGGTGCTGCTGGGCTGGTACCCGAAGACGACGCTCGATCTCGCGGAGGATGGAAGGACGGAGAAGCGGACGAAGTTCGGCGGCTTCAAGTATGTGTACCCGAAGGAGTCCATGAGCGAGATGCGCGCGTGGTTTGAAGGAGCGCTGCACGAGCTTCTGCCAACGGCGAGAGTCCTGTATTGGACGTGATTTCCGAACAACACCGGGGTTCAGCTGACGAGGTCGGTCGCCAGGTCGACGTAGAGGTCAACGGCTTCGAGCAGTTCCTTCTTCGAGATGCGCTCGTCGGGGGTATGGGCGACGTGGATGGAGCCCGGGCCGAGCAGGAATGGTTCGCCCCAGGCGGTGAGCGATGGGATGTCGGTGGTGAACTTGGCGATCATGGTGG
The DNA here is from genome assembly GCA_963719405.1 of uncultured Acidobacteriaceae bacterium. Classification (GTDB taxonomy): domain Bacteria; phylum Acidobacteriota; class Terriglobia; order Terriglobales; family Acidobacteriaceae; genus Edaphobacter. The sequence goes on along the minus strand of OY970381.1, from coordinate 207,465 downwards.
GTAGCTTGCCCACGGGTCTCATGCGGACGAAGGGGAGGTCGAGCGAGAAGCGGACATCCGCACGGTCGCGAACGATGGCGAGAATCTGTCTGCGGGTGTCTTCGGATGGGCCGACGAGGCGAATCAGCAGATGTGCCTCCGCCTTATCGGCGATGACATTGGGGGCGCGGCCGCCGTGGAGGAGACCAATGTTGAGGGTGGATTGCCCGTCGACGCCGAGCGAAGCCTCAAAGGGGAGCGGCATGGCGAGCAGGTCGTGAAGGGCTTCGATCAGCTTGTCGATCGCGGAGTCGCCGAGTTCCGGGTAGGCGGAGTGGGCCATTTTGCCGCGGGCGTGGAGTTCGACGCGGAGGGCTCCCTTGCTGGCGATGGCGAGGCGGTTGTCGGTAGGCTCGCCGTTGATCAGGAAGCGGGAGCCCTTGGGATGGAGGTTGGCGGCGGCGGCTCCGGCCGAGTCGCGCTCTTCACCGACGACAAAGAGGAGGCCGACCTTGACGCCGGAGTCGCGGAGGCGATCGGCGGCGGCTACCTGCGCGGCGATGATGCCTTTGGCGTCGCAGGCTCCGCGGCCGTAGAGGAACTCGTCGTCTTCCCTGAGGCCGAAGAAGGGCGGGACGGTATCCATGTGCGTGGAAAGGACGACGTCCGGGGTGACGCCCGGGAGGCAGGCGTAGACGTTGAAGCGCTCATCCGCGCTGTTCGGAGCTTCGGAGATCTGGGATGCGCCGTCCGGCGGCTCGACGGGAGTGCGCTCGACCGTGTAGCGCTGGGATTCAAGGTACTCGTGGAGGAAGATGCCGGCATGGCCTTCGTGGAAGGTGGTGGATTCGATGTTGACGAGTCGGCGGGTGAGGTCGATGGGGTCGACGGCCATGGGGACAGGATACTTGAGCGTCGGGAGGCGACTCCGGAGCGGCAAGGGGGTGAAGACGGATGGGTGCGGACCTTTATGAGGAGTGCGGACCTTGGCCGGCTGCGGACCTATGAGGGTTCCGGACCATAGACTGGAAGGATGAGCGTAGACATGGGGAGTTTGGGCGCGGGCGTGGCAGGGCGGTCGCAGGTGCGGTCGATCGAGGATCTGCGCGGGCCTGCGGGACGGTTGGAGGCGCTGCTGAATACAGGGGCGCCGGACGCTCCGTTTGCGGCGCTGGTGTGTCACCCGTATCCGCCGGCGGGCGGAACGATGCACAACAAGGTCGTCTACCACGCGATGAAGGCGTTCAGCTCTGTCGGGCTGCCGGTGGTGCGATTCAACTTCCGGGGCGTCGGGCTGAGCGAAGGGAGCTTCGACGATGGGCACGGCGAGCGGGACGATGTGCGGGCGGCGCTGGACTGGATGGAAGACACGCTGAAGCTGCCGATCCTGTTCGCAGGATTCTCGTTTGGATCGTATGTGGGGCTGCGGGCAAGTTGCGGGGACGATCGGGTGCGCGGTCGGATCGGGCTGGGTCTGCCGGTGCGGGCTGCGGGGCGGGACTACACGTACCGGTTTCTGCAGGAGTGTGGGGGAACGCGACTGTTTATCAGCGGAGACCATGATGAGTTCAGTCCGAGGGAGGTGCTGGACCGGGTGTTCGAGACGCTGCCTGAGCCGAAGCGACTGGTGTGGGTGCCGGGAGCGGACCACTTCTTCCAGGGCGTACCGGGATCGCCGGGAGCGAAGCTGGATGTAATGCAGGAGGCGATCCGGACGTGGCTGAGAGACAGCTTTGGGCTTGCCCAGGTGTAGCGGCCCCTCGGGCTGGAGGTCCGGAGGGTGGGGCTAGAGCGGACTGGAGGCCAGGAACTCCAGGATGGCGCGGTTGCAGGGAGCGGGGGTCTCCTCAAAGGGGATGTGGCCGACGCCGGGCAGGATGATCAGGCTGGAGCGGAGCAGAACGCGCTGCAACTGCTTCGCGGAATCGAGGCCGACGGCGCGATCGCGGTCGCCCCACACGAGGAGCGCGGGCTTTTCGGCGAGCGATGGAAGTGCACATCGAAGGCGTTCCATATCGGCGGACCAGCGGCGGACTATCTGCAGAACGTGGTCGATGGTGCCGCGCACCTCAAGGCCGTCGATGTAGCCGTCCAGAGTGTCTGGGGCGACGCGGCCGGGATCACCGTACATCCGACCGAGCGCGACTGCCTTGGTCCAGCGTGGGAGGCCGGGGATGAGGCGGGCGAAAAGGCGGCCGGCGCGGCTCTCGTAGAAGCGGATGAGATGTCGGCCGAGATCGCAGAAGGGATTCGCGGGAGCAAAGAGGATCAGCCTGGAGACGCGGCCGGGGTGGCGCGCTGCCAGGGCGAGCGAGACGGCTCCGCCGTGGGAGTGGCCGGCTATATCGGCCTGGCGAAGGCTGAGGGCGTCCATGAAGGCGACGACCTGATCGGCCGTGGACTCAAGCCCGGCATCGAGGCCCGGGACGCGGTCGGAGGCACCCATGTTGAGGAGATCCGGCGCATAGACGGTGGCGGACTGGGCGAGGGTTTCGACGTTGTGACGCCAGTTGCGAAACGATCCGACGAGGCCGTGCAGGAGGATGAGCGGGGGCCCGGATCCCGCGCGCAGGAAGTGCATTCGACGCCCCTGAACGAGGACGTCTTGGATCTCCATACTGCAGGAACGCGTCTGCATCTCCACTCCGGAACGCGGAGGCGGCGATCTTGCCGATGGAGCAGACCTCCCGCTTCCTGCATGTTACAGGAGTGTGAATCGAAGTGGACGACTATGTGTTGGCTGCGGCAAGGACGGTCTCGGCCTCGGGCATGTGCTGCGTGGTGAGGAGCGAGCCGAGGAGGTCGACGGCCACATCGACGTGGTGTCGATCGATGATGAGCGGTGGGAGGAAGCGAAGGACGTTGCCCTGAACGCAGTTGAGCATGACGCCGCGGGAGAGGGCGGCCTCGACGATAGGACGGGCCGGGATGGTGAGCTCAATGCCCTGCAGAAGACCGGCGCCGCGCGCCTCTACAGCCACATCGGAGTCCTGGACGATCTCGCGAAGTCTCCTTGAAAGGTGAGCGCCGGTGTCTCTGACCTTTTCGAGGATGTTGTCGTCTTCCATGATGGAAAGGAACTCGAGACCGAGTCTGCAGGCGAGGGGGCTGCCGCCGAGCGTGCTTCCGTGCCGTGCCATCCCAAAGGTGTGGAACAGGTCTTCCGTGACGAGGATGGCGCTGAGCGGAAGTCCGCCGCCGAGTGGTTTGCCAAGGATGAGGATGTCGGGGAGGACACCGCTCGGCTGCGAGGCGAACCAGTGGCCGGTGCGGCCGAGGCCGCTCTGGATCTCGTCAAAGATGAGGACCGCACCATGTGCTGTGGCTAGACGGCGTGCCTCGCGGAGGAAGGCGGCGCTGCACTCGTATACGCCGCCTTCACCAAGGAGCGGCTCAAGCAGGATCGCGCAGGTGTCGTCGTTGACGGCTGCCTGAAGTTGGACGAGGTCGTTGCGATCGATAAAGGTGACGCCGGGGAGGCCGGGCCCGAAGTCGGCCTGATACTTCTGCTGGCCTGTCACGGACAGCGAACCGAAGGTGCGGCCGTGGTAAGACGAACGGAGGGCGATGATTCCATGCTTGCGGGGCGAGAAGTTGCGGGCGCCGAAGCTGCGGGCGAGCTTGAGCGCACCTTCGACGGCCTCAGAGCCGCCGGTCGAAAAGAACGCGCCGGCCATACCGGCGAGATCGCAGAGGCGCTCGGCAAGATGGCTCGGGTGAGGATTGCTGTACTGCGGCGAGAGATGGATGAGCCGGGCAGCCTGGTCCGCGATAGCGGCCAGCATGCGGGGGTGTGCATGTCCGACTGCGTTGACGCCGAGGCCGGCCATCATGTCGAGGTATCTGCGACCGTCGAGATCAAAGAGGTAAACACCTTCGCCCCGGTCCATGACGACGGGGTAGCGGGCGTATACAGGAAGCATGCAATCGGTGTCGCGCTTGAGGATAGTCTCTGCGGATGCGCTTTGGTGAAACGGGTCCATACCTTCAAGTTCACAGTACCCGGGAGGATAGGTCAAGGAAAAGCGGGGGAGGAACCAAGCTTGGTGAATGTGCGTATGGGCCTTGTACAAGAAAACGCTTCCACGGATGATCTATGATTTTCTGTAGCAACATATCAGCCTTGGCAGGCTGTTTATGACGGGTATACGCACGGCCTCCGCTGTTTGCAAAGTGTTTCTCTTTGGCCCCAAAGCTGCTTAGGTAAGAAGTGGGAATGACGAACGCATTCCAAAACCGGGTGATTGCCATCACGCTTGCCCTGCTAACGCTGGGTGCGTGTGTCTTAGCGGGCTTCAATCTCCGGAACGAACGACAGTATGACGTGCCGACGGACGGGGCCTGGTGGATGGAGGCTCCCGGGGGTGCGCTGAGGGCGGAACGCGTTCCGGCGGACTCCCCGGCTGATCGTGCCGGTATCCGCACCGGTGACGAGGTGGTTGCGATCAACGACCGGACGGTGCCGCGCATGGCGCCGTTTGTACGTGAGCAGTTCCGGAGCGGCATCTGGTCTCATGCGACGTACACGATCATGCGTCCGGCTCCAGCCCGAAGTGGACGGCAGCAGCCGACCCGGCTGGATATCCAGGTGATTCTGGAGCCGGCCGATCGTTCCTTCAATCAGGGTCTGCGCTTTATCGCGCTGGTGTACCTGAGCATCGGGATCTATGTGCTGTTTCGGCGGTGGACGGCGCCGAAGGCCACGCACTTCTACGTGTTCTGCCTGGCTTCGTTTGTGCTGTACGCGTTCAAGTACACGATGCAGCTGGATGCGTTCGACTGGATCATCTACTGGGGGAACTCCGCCGCGGCGGCGCTGCAGCCGGCGCTGTTTCTCCACTTCGCGGTGAGCTTCTCGAACGCTCAGACGACAGACCGGCGGAGGCGGATTGGACGGGCAATCACCGCCCTGGCGATCTATGCCCCAGGTGCTTTTCTGGTTGGGCTGCAGGTGTGGGCGATCCGCCACTGGTCGGCGACGGAGGTGCTCAACCATCGGCTGGATCAGATCGCCGTCGGGTACCTGGCCTTGTATTACGTGATCGCAGCGGTGGTATTCCGGTCGCGGTATAGCCGGGCAGGTTCGGCGCTGGAGCGTCAGCAGCTGAAGTGGCTTTCCCGCGGAACTCTGCTGGCGGTCACCCCGTTCACGCTGATCTACGCGATTCCCTACATGGCGGACTGGACGGTTCCAGGTCTGCTGACCAAGATGGCCGGGCTGTCGCTGGTGTTTGTCCCGCTGACGTTCAGCTGGGCGATCGTTCGGTATCGCCTGATGGATGTCGACCTGATCTTCAAGCGTGGCGTGACCTACACGCTCGCGACTGCGGCGCTGGTTGGGGTGTACTTCCTTATCGTGGCGGTTACGGCGGAGATGGTGCACACGCGTCTTCCAAACCTTCGGGTCTGGGGGCTGGTAGCGGCGATCACGATCACTGGGCTGGTATTCGACCCCCTGAAGAGGACGATTCAGGGGAGGGTAGATCGCGTCTTCGATCAGAAGCGGTTCGACTATCGCGAGACGCTGGTGGAGTTTGGCCGGGGCCTGAACGCCCAGACGGATCTGCGGACTCTGGTAGATGCGATTGTGAAGCGTCTGCCGCAGACCCTCCTGATCACCAAGGTAGCGGTGTTTCTGGCTGAAGATCTGAGTTCAGGGTCTGGGCAGCAGTTTCGGCTCGCTGCGTCGCACGGTCTGACGAATCTGCAGGCGGGCGATCTCCAGGAGCTGGACCTCCGGTTTCTCGAGTTCGACCATCTGGGTGCCAACAACCATATCTTTCTGGAGACCCCGCAGCATGTTCTGCGGCTTCCGGAGCTGCAAAGGCAGAGCGCGGCTCGGCTGGATCTGAACTATTACCTGCCCTGCCGGGCGGCGAACCGTGACGGTGAGGGCACCAGAACAGTGGCGGTGCTCGGCTTCGGTCGAACGGAGCATGGCGACTTCCTCTCGAGTGAGGACGTCGAGCTCCTGGAGTCGCTGGCGAGTTACATCGGAATCGCGATACAGAACGCGCAGCTGTACAAGCGGCTCGAAGAGAAGATCTCCGAGTTCGAGCGGCTGAAGGACTTCCACGAGAACATCCTCGAGTCGATCAACGTGGGCGTGCTGGCGGTGGATCTCGAGGATCACATCGAGAGCTGGAACCAGCAGATGGAGGCGACCTTCGGCTTGAAGCGGGCCGAGGTTCTGGGGCAGCCGCTGAGCGCGCTCTTCCCTGCCGACTTCGTGTCGAAGTTCGACAGCGTTCGCGGCGAGTATGGAACGCACACGCTCTACAAGTTCCGGCTGAGCCTGCCGAGCGGGGAGCCGCGGACGGCAAACATCGCAATAGCACCGCTGCTGACCCGGGACCTGAAGGTGGTCGGACGCATCCTGCTGGTGGACGACATTACGGATCGAACCCAGCTGGAGGAGCAGCTGACGCAGGCGGAGAAGCTTTCATCGATCGGTCTTCTGGCTGCGGGCGTGGCGCATGAGGTAAACACGCCGCTGGCGGTGATCTCCAGCTACACGCAGATGCTGACCAAGCAGATGAGCTCCGACAAGCGGCTGACGCCAATGCTTGAGAAGATTACGCAGCAGAGCTTCCGGGCCTCGGAGATTGTGAACGGGCTGCTGAACTTCTCACGAACCGGGACGACCGATTTCTCGGGAATCGATCTGAATACGCTGATCCGCGACACGGTGACACTGATCGATCACCAGCTGAAGACCGCGCGGATCCATGTGAATCTCGAGCTGGACCCGGAGCTGTCGCTGATTCACGGCAACCAGGGCAAGCTGCAGCAGGTGATGCTGAATCTTCTTCTGAATGCCAAGGACGCCATGTTCCACATGCTGGATGCGCGCATGCGCATTGCCACGGAGAATGCTGGGGATCGTGTTCTTGTGCGAATCCAGGACTCCGGCAGTGGAATCAAACAGGAACACCTGCACAGAATCTATGACCCGTTCTTTACCACAAAGACGAAGCCACAGGCGGGCGGACACAAGGGAACGGGTCTTGGGCTGGCGGTAAGCTACGGGATCGTTCAGGAGCACGGAGGAAAGATTCACGTCGAAAGCGAGATGGGAGTCGGCACCACTTTTCTGCTGGATCTCCCGGCGATGAATGAACGTTCCGGCGTGTATCCGGGCAATCGTGCGGACAGCACGCGGCATGGCGAGAGGGCGAAGATACATGCATGAGACGACTGAGGTAGCGGAGGTAGCCGGCCCGATTTCGACCGAGGCCTCCCAGACCGGGCCCAGGATACTCATCATCGACGACGAGGCAGCGATACGGGAGTCGCTGGAAACGTTGCTGACGCTGGAAGGGTTCAACGTGATCATGGCCTCCGATGGAAATGCGGGGCTGGATTTGCTGTCACGAAATGAGTACGACCTCCTGCTCCTCGACCTGGCGCTGCCGGGCGAGAGTGGGATGGATCTGCTGCCGCGCATCCTGGAGATGCAGCCGCAACTTCCGATTATCATGATCACCGCCTTCGGAACGGTTGGAAACGTGGTGGACGCGATTCGGGCGGGAGCGAAGAACTTTGTCCAGAAGCCATGGGACAACGAGAAGCTGCTGGCGGACATCCGGACTGCGATCGCGAGGCACAGGGCCGAGGTCGAGGTCGTCCAGCTGAAGCGGGTTCTGAAGCAGCGGTACAACTTCGAGAACATTATCGGGAAGAGTGAGCCGATGCTGCGGCTCTTCGACGTCGTCGCGCAAGTTGCGCCGAGCCGCTCCACGGTTCTGCTGCAGGGCGAGAGCGGAACTGGAAAGGAGCTGATCGCGAAGGCGCTCCATGCTAATTCTCCGCGGCGCGACAAGCCGTTTGTTCCTGTCAACACCGGTGCGGTGCCTTCGGATCTGCTCGAGTCAACTCTGTTTGGACACGTTCGCGGAGCATTTACATCCGCGGTGAGCTCCAAGAAGGGGTTGTTCGAGATCGCAAACGGGGGAACCCTGTTTCTGGATGAGATCGGCACCATGGGCATGGATATGCAGGCGAAGATCCTCCGTGTGCTGCAGGATCGACGCTTCATGCAGCTTGGCGGAGTGACCGAGATGCAGGTCGACGTGCGCATCGTGGCCGCGACCAACGTGAATCTGCAGAACGCCGTGCGTGAGGGACGATTCCGCGAAGATCTGTTCTATCGCCTCAATGTAATCTCGCTTGAGCTTCCGCCACTGCGGGCGAGGCGCGGCGACATCCCGCTGCTCGCAACGCACTTCCTGAACTTCTACGCGGACGAGAACGGAACAGGAGAGCGCGTGCTCTCGCCCGAGGCACTGCGTGTGCTGATGGAGTATGAATGGCCGGGCAACGTCCGGGAGCTGGAGAACGCGATGGAGCGCGGCGTCGTGTTGTCGACCTCGCGCGTCATCCCGCCCGACCTGCTTCCGGCGCAGCTGAAGGGGAGCACCTATACATCGGCAGCGCTTGAGCATCGTCCGGACGCCTCCTTGTTCGATCTCATGGAGGAGATCGAGCGGCGGATCATTGCGGACCGGCTTGAGCGATGCCATTGGAACCAGACCGAGGCGGCAGAGTACTTCAAGATCCCGCTGTCCACGTTGAATCAGAAGATCAAGCGGCTGAACGTCGAGGTCAAGAAGCGGACTCGCGATTGAAGGACATCCACACCTGAGACGCCATCTATGCGCCCGGCTTGATGACGATCTTCATAGACCCCGATTGGGGGTTTGAGGCAAGATCGATCGCCGCGACAGCATCTTCGATCGAGAAGCGATGCGAGATGAGACGCGTCAGGTCGAACCCGCGGGTGTAGCCCTCGAAGACCATTCGGGCGACCTCGTCCTGAATAGCGACCGAGGCGCTGTATGAGCCCATAAGCGTCTTCTCGTCCATGCAGACGGCGGCGGGATCGAACGGCGCCTCTCCGTGCTGCGTCGAAGCGAAGAGCATGACTCTGCCGCCGGGGCGAATTGCGTCCATGGCCGTCTTGATGAGGGCATTGCCGCCCACTGCGACCAGGGCAACATCGGCGCCCCGACCATCCGTGAAGGCATGTGCCGCGGCGACGACATCGCCCCGCGCATCGAGAGGATGGGTCAGACCAAAGTCTGCGGCGATGGCGTGGCGCTCGGGGTGAAGATCACTGGTGAGGACGGAGGCGCCGGAGCGATGCGCCAGGGCAGCCAGGAGGATACCGATCGGACCCTGGCCGATGACGAGCACGGTCTCGTCAGGCTTGAGCTGAAGGAGCCGGACGGCTTTGTAGCAGGTGTTCACGGGTTCAAGGAACGCGGCCTGTTCGAAGGGGATGTTGTCGGGGATCTTGATGACGCCGCGACGGACGATCCAGTCCATGACGCGGATGTACTCGGCGAAGCCGCCGCCTGACGGCTCCCCAGTGCCGGCGGTGCAGCCGACCTTTTTGTAGACCTCGCACTGGGCAAAGGTCTCTTTACGGCAGAAGAAGCACTCGCCGCAGGGGATGTGGTGATAGGCCATGACGCGGTCGCCTACCGCGAACTCTGTGACGCCATCGCCGACGCGGGCTACAGTGCCAGCCATCTCGTGACCGAAGACGCGCGGGCTGGAGTGTGAACCGGTGTGAATCTTCTTTAGGTCGGTGCCGCAGATGCCGCAGGTGTCAATCCGCAGAAGGATCTCGCCGGGGCCGATCTCGGGAACGGCTACAGTTTCAACGCGGACGTCATCGATGCCGCGGTAGACGGCGGATCGCATGGTTGTGGGAACAGATGTGTCGGTCATGGTTCTGTTTCAGTTTAGCCGCTGCTCTTCTGAGAGTTACGTCTCGGCCCTCACGCTTCCCTTCAGAGGGTTGCCGCGCGGGCGACGATCACCTGGTGGAGGGCGCTGGTGAGGCACTCCAGGGCGCTGCTGGAGGTGCGGCCGAGCACCGCCGTGCTGCGCCAAAGATGGGGTCGAACAAGGGTGTGCAGAGCAAAGGCGGCGGTGCGGAACTGACCGCGCGCGTCGGAGAAGGAGGACAGCGCGGAAAGGTCCACGTCGTGCTCGTCGGAGATAGCTTTGATGGCGCGGAAGGCGCAGCCGTGGGCGCGAGCGAGCCTGCCCACGGCCGCCGCTTCCATGTCGACCGCCGCGGCGGCATACGTACCGAAGAGGCGCTGTTTTTCCGCGACTCCGGCGATCCGGGGTGACGTCACGAGAACGCCCGGAGCTGCGATCCCGAGTCCCGCAGCCGTCCCAAACCGCTCACCCGATCGGCTGTCGATCACAAGCGAGGCCTCGATCACGCCTCCGGGCAGGAGCAGCGGATCACAAGCTCCGGCGAGACCGACGCTGAGCAGCGTATCGACAGGACCATGCGCGAGCGCGGCGGCTACGGCCAGCGAAACGCGCTCTGCGCCCATGCCGGCAGTGACGAGCACGAAGGAGCTGTTGGCCGCCAACCGACCTGCTTCAACGAGGATGCCATCCTTGTCCACGACGCGAACAGCGCCGAGATCGCGCGACAGCATCTTCAACTCCCGCGGAAGAGCGGCGATGATGGCCAGTGTTCCCGAGGGCTGGTGCGGAGACGCGGAGCTCATGCTGCCGGAGCTCCGGAGGTGGGCGGTGGCGGGGCGTAGCCGTTGGCAATGAACCACTCGACGGCGGTGCGGAGAGCGTTGTAGACGGGGAGGATCTCAAAGCCGAGATCGCGCGCAGCCTTGGCGGAGCTGGCAAACATCATCTTCTTCCCCATGCGCACGGCTTCGACCGTGGCGCGCGGTTCCCTGCCGCGAAGTTTGCCCGTGATCGTCTGGTCGAAGAAGGCAAAAGCCATTGCAACGGAGTGCGGGACCTTGTGCTTCGGCGAAGGGAGCCCGGTGATGGCGGACATGCGGTCCAGGATCTGCTTCAGGGTCAGGTTTTCGCCGCCAAGGATGTAACGTTCCCCTGGGGTACCGCGATCGAGAGCGGCCACATGCATGCGCGCTACTTCGGACACATCAACCAGGTTCAGGCCGGTGTCGACGTACGCGGGAAAGTTGCGGTTGAGGAAGTCGACGATGATCCGGCCAGTCGGCGTTGGCTTGCGGTCGGCGGCGCCGATGGGCGTGGTCGGATTGAGGATGATGACATGCTGACCGGAGCGCGCGGCCTCGATGGTGACCTGCTCGGCGAGGAATTTGGAGCGTTTGTAGTGGCCGATCATGCCGGAAAGGGAGACGGGGGTTGACTCGTCGACGATGGCACCGTCGGATTGAAAGCCCATGGTGGCGACCGAGGAGGTGTAGACGGCCTTGGGAATGGAGAGCTCGCGAGCCAGATGGAGGAGATCGCGGGTGCCGTCGACATTGGCCCTGTACATGTCAACCGGATCTGGAACCCAAAGGCGGTAGTCGGCCGCGACGTGGACCAGGGCGTCGCAGCCCTCGAGGGCGGATCGAAGCTGGGCAATGTTGCGGAGATCTCCCACAACTGTCTCAGCACCACGGAGGCCTTCGATCGAAGCCAGATTGCTGGATGTCCGGGTAAGCAGCCGAAGCTGTGCGCCCTGCGCCGAGTAGGCCTGAGCGACATGGCTCCCAACGAAGCCGGTCGCTCCTGTGATGAAGACGCGCATAAGGTAGATCCGGACCGCGAGAACGACGCGACCCAGTGTACGGTCAGTCCAGCTTCTCGGGCACGATCTGGATATTCTTTTCGCCGGCCGCCTTCTTCTCCCAGTACTTCCTGACCCACGCCTCAAACGTCTTGCCCGCGGCGGTGTCGCGTCCGGTGAAGGCAATGCCGGCGATCTCCGCATAGGAGACGCTGAGCCTGGACTTCGAGTTTGTCGGGATGATCCGAACGACGGATTCGGCCAAAGTGGCACCTGTCCGGCGGTCGAAGATGTAGCCCTGAACCACCGTTCCATCCTTGAGGGTCAGAGTGACGTCGCCACGGTAGTCGAAGGCCTTTTCAAGAGCCTCGTTGATCTCATCAGGCGTGGCGAGTTGCGGAATCCAGCCTTCCAGGTTCTCGCGGTCGCGACCTGCGGCGACCTCGAGGTCGTTCGGATTGCTCTCGTGCAGCTGCTCTATCTTGAGGTGTTCCTGCTGATCGGTCGCCATGGGTATCTAGTCTCCGGAGACCAGGCTGGATTCCTGGACGGGCGCGGGCGCGATCGTCTGGACGAGCGGCGCGTGAGGCGTGGGCTTCCACTCGTTGAGCAGCTTCTGCGCGCCGGGGTCGTCGTAGCGCTTGAACATCGCGCTCGCGGTCGAGAGCAAGCCCTTGAGCGATCCAAAGGTGAAGTTGACGCCTGAGGCCTCGTAGCCGGAGTGGACCATGCAGTTAGCGCATCGCGGGTTGCCGCTCTCCGTGCCGTAGTTCGACCACTCGGTGGAGTCCATGAGCTCCTGGAAGGTGTCTGCATAGCCATCCTGGAGGAGGTAGCAGGGCTTCTGCCACCCAAAGATGGAGAATGTAGGCATGCCCCAGGGGGTACAGGTGAGCTCGCGCTTGCCCATGAGGTACTCCATGTAGATGGGCGAGGCGTTGAACGCCCAGGACGACTTGCGGTTCGAAAGGATGGAGCGGAACATGCGCTTGGACTTGGCCTTGCCGAGGAAGTGCTTCTGGTCGGGAGCCTTGTCGTAGGTGTATCCGGGCGCGACCATCATGCTCTCCACGCCGGCGTTCATAAGCTCGTCGAAGTGGGCGCGGACACTGTTTGGATCGGCGCCGTCGAATAGGGTGGTATTGGTGGTGACTCGGAAGCCTGCGGCCACGGCGGCGCGGACACCTTCCATGGCGATGTCGTGCCCGCCCTCCCGGCAGACGGAGAAGTCGTGGTGCTCCTTTTGGCCGTCCACATGTACCGAGAAGGAAAGGTACTTGGAGGGCTTGAACAGATGAAGCTTCTCTTTAAGAAGGAGCGCGTTGGTGCACATATAGACGTACTTCTTACGCGCGACCAGGCCGGCGACGATCTCGGGCATCTGGGGGTGGAGGAGGGGCTCGCCGCCGGGGATGGCGACCATGGGGGTGCCGCACTCGTCGACAGCCTTGAAGCACTCCTCGGGCGAGAGCTCAGCCTTCAGGATATGGGCCGGGTACTGAATCTTGCCGCAGCCGGCGCAGGCGAGGTTGCAGCGGAAGAGAGGCTCGAGCATAAGAACGAGCGGGTAGCGCTTGCGGCCGCTGAGCTTCTGCTTGAGGACATAGGTTGCAACGGTCCAGGCCTGGGATACGGGTACTGCCATCGGGTGTTTCCTCTCAGAATCTCAGAATCCGAAGATCGACTAAGTTCTTGATGCGGCTGATCGGGGAGCGATTCAGCGTGACCGCTGCACTCAGGCCGCCTCTGCGACCTCGCGCTCCATCGCGCGTTTGTAGGTAGTAAGGGCAAGCAGCGGAAAGTACTGCTTATACAGATGATAGCCAAGGTAGAAGACGCGCGGGAAGCCGGTTCCGGTGTAGTAACTCTCCCCGTTGCGTCCGGGCATGAGCTCGTCCCAGCTGCCGTCCTCATGCTGGCGATCGATCAGCCAGCGAATGCCCTTGGCGACGGAGTCAGAACGGGTGTCGCCGGCGGCCAGCAGCCCAAGCAGAGCCCAGGCGGTTTGCGACGGGGTGCTCGGGCCAACGCCACGCTGGTCGGGGTCATCGTAGGTGCCGCAGGTCTCGCCCCATCCGCCATCGGAGTTCTGCACCATGCGGATCCACTCGGCCGCCTGCTGAATCGAGGGCTCGAGGTTCGACATGCCCATGGCCTCCAGGCCGCGGAGGACCAGAAAGGTGCCGTAGAGGTAATTCACACCCCATCGGCCGAACCAGCTACCGTCAGACTCCTGCTCAGCGAGGATGAACTGGACGGCCTTTTCTACGCGCGGATCCTTGCGGGTGAAGCCGTACAGGGCAAGCATCTCGAGCATGCGGCCCGTAATGTCGACGGTCGGCGGATCGAGCATCGCGTTGTGATCGGCGAAGGGGATGTACTGAAAGATGGACTTGGTGTTGTCCTTATCGAACGCCGCCCAACCGCCATTGCGGCACTGCATCGCCCAGATCCAGTTGATCGCGCGCTGGCAGACCTCGTGCTGATACCGCTCACGGGGATTCTCGACGCAGTTCAGTGCAAGCAGAACCTGCCCCGTATCATCGATATCCGGGTAAAACTCATTGTTGAACTCGAAGTACCAGCCGCCGGGCTCGACATTCTTAACCTTCTCGGCCCAGTCACCCTTGTGGCGGACCTCCTTCGATAGGAGCCAGTCGGCGGCCTTCAGCATGCGCGGATCACTCTTCGAAACGCCGGCCTCGCCAAGGGCATAGATGGCCTGGGCGGTATCCCAGACGGGAGGAAAGCAGGGCTGCATCCGGAAGGTGGGTGTGGGATAGTCCGGCGTGCCATCGGGACAGTCGATGCCGAGCTTCTCAAACTCATCCATGGCGCGGATCATCTGCGGGTCGTCGACCGAGCGGCCAAGGACGCGGAGGGCGACGATGGAATTGAGCATGGCCGGGTAGATAGCTCCGAGGCCGTCCGACTTCTCGAAGCGCTCCATCATCCACGCCTCGGCCTTGCGCAGGGCCATCTTACGGAGCGGACGGATGTGAACGCGTTCAAAGCCGTGGGCTACCCGGTCCCAGAAGAGAAAGAAGTTGCGCCAACTGACGGGCTTTTTACGATTCCAGCGGAGATGGAGATCGGCGTTTGCGCGGCCGCCGACGAAGAGCTCATCGATGCCTTGCTCCGGAGCCAGCTTCTTGAACGGCTTCTTCGCGTAGATGATGGACAGCGGGACGAGTATGCCGCGCGACCAGGAGCTGATCTCGTAGATGTTGAAGTAGAACCAGTTCGGGAAGAGAACAATCTCCGGCGGAATGGCGGGGACGGCGTCGTAGTCGTACTGGCCCAGGGCGCAGAGATAGATCTTGGTGAAGGTATTGGTCTCAACCACGCCGCCGTGGGCGAGTACCCACTCACGGGCCTTGACCAGAACCGGATGATCCTGCGACCAGCCCATCAGCTTCAGAGCGAAGTAGGCCTTGACGCCGTAGCTGATATTCGAGGGGCCGCCGGGAAAGAGGCTCCATCCACCATCGTCGTTCTGGTGCCGGAGAATCTCGTTGACGGCGCGTTCCATCTTGCCCGGATCGCCGGTGCCGAGAAGGGTGTGCATGAAGATGTAGTCGGCCTCGAGCATAACGTCGGCTTCGAGCTCGCCGCACCAGAAACCCTCTTCATCCTGCTGGCCGAGCAGCCAGTCCCTGGCGCGCTCCAGGCCATCCGCGACGCGGTCGAGGCCAAGGTCAAGCCGACCGAAACGCGGCTGCGCCGGCCGTGCTGCCACATGCCCGTTTTGTTGGGAGTTATCCATAGATTTGAGGCCGCCCCGGCGGCCGGAGTTACCGTGCAACGGGAGGAGCAGAGGAGATGGCCCGGACGATCTCCGGTGGAAGACCGAACCTTACGTTTTCGGGCATCACCTCGACCTCTTCGGCGTCACCGTAGCCACGAGCGCTTAGAAAGGTAACGACCTCCTGAACGAGGACCTCGGGTGCGGAGGCGCCAGCCGTAACTGCGACCTTGCCGATGCCCTCGAGCCACTCCGGCCTGATGTCATCCGCCTTGTCGATCAGATAGCTCCGCGTTCCAAGGTTCTCCGAGACCTCAACTAGGCGATTGGAGTTGGAGCTGTTGCGGGATCCAACCACGAGAACGAGGTCAGCGCCGTGAGCGACGTTCTTGACTGCCGTCTGGCGATTCTCGGTGGCGTAGCAGATGTCCTGCGCATGTGGGCCAACGATGTTGGGGAACTTCTGCTTGAGCGCCTCGATCATGTAGCGGGCTTCATCGAGCGAAAGCGTCGTCTGGGTCAGATAGGCGACCTTGTTCGGATCCGGAACGACGAGAGCCTCAACCTCTTCCACGGTGGAGACGACCTGGGTGACGTCGGGCGCCTCACCCTGCGTTCCTTCTACCTCCTCGTGATCGCGATGGCCGACCAGAACGAGCGAGTAGCCCTGCTTGGCAAACTTGATGGCTTCGACATGGACCTTGGTCACAAGCGGGCAGGTGGCGTCGACGACCTTAAGCCCACGCTCCTTGGCGCGTTCGCGAACGGCAGGGGAGACTCCATGGGCCGAGTAGATAACCCGTGCTCCCTCAGGAACCTCGTCAAGCTCGTTGACGAAGATTGCACCCTTTTTCGCCAGATCGTTGACGACGTGGCTGTTATGCACGATCTCCTTGCGGACGTAGATGGGAGCGCCAAAGGTATCGAGGGCGATCTGAACGATATCGATCGCGCGCACAACGCCAGCGCAGAAGCCCCTCGGCTTCAGGAGCATGACGCGTTTTAGAGCTTGAACCGCAGGCAGATCCGATACGTTTACTTCCGAAGCAAGTGTCGAAGTTGTCACACCTAAAGTATACAGGGTGGATCGGACGAACGATAGCCGAGCAGAACCTCCGGTGGTGCCAGCCGTCCCCGCTAGGTCGTCTTGCGGTTCGCACACATTTTGGTGCGTCCGCTCGTGGATAGACCGAGGGCTGCAGGATTTCACATCGGAGATTGCCGCCTTCGCAATTCAGAGCAGGTAACGGGAAGGTGTGTCTCAGGCACTGGTTTCGAGCAGATGTTCGGCGTGCTTGAGGCTGGTATCGGTAAGCCGGGCGCCTGAGAGCATGCGGGCGATCTCTTCGATGCGCTCCCCACGTTCCATGCGGTGAACAGTGGTTTCGGTTCGGCCGAGCTTTTCAGACTTCGCAATAAGGAAGTGCTGGTCCGCAAACGCGGCGATCTGCGGAAGATGCGTGATGCAGATCACCTGCTGTGCGGCGGCAAGGGCCTTGAGCTTGCGACCGACCGCCTCGGCCGCACGGCCTCCGATGCCGATATCGATCTCGTCGAAGACCAGTGTGCGCGGCAGGACCGACCTCCCCCGACCTCCCCGGCCCGTGCCCGATGTGGGAGCGCCCTCTTCGACTGTGACCTTGAGCGCGAGCAGGACGCGGGACATCTCACCGCCCGAGGCGATCTCGTTGAGCGGCTTAAGCGGCTCACCGGGGTTGGTGGCGATCAGGAATTCGATCTGGTCGTAGCCGTGGGCAGACCAGCGCTCCGGCTGAAGCTGCTCGAGGACGCGTATGCTGAAGCGGGCCCGCATCGCGAGATCGTTGATCTGCGCCTCGGCGTGCTTTGCGAGCAGGATTGCGGCGGCTTTTCGAGCCACATTCACCCGAGCGGCTGCGACCTCGAAGGCCTTCGCTTCGACGATCTGCTGCGACCGAAGACTCTCAAGCAGGGCGTCCCGGTTTTCGACCTCGGAGAGCTTTTGCGCTGCATCCGCGCCGAAGGCGAGCACGTCGGCGAGGCCGGGGCCGTACTTCCTTTTCAGGCGATCGAGAGCGGCCAGTCGGTCTTCAATCTCTTCGAGGCGGCCTGGCGAGGCCTGGATGGTATCGGCGAAGTCGCGAACCTCGGCGTCGACATCTTCGACGAGCGCTTTGGCGGTCGCGAGCTGCTGGGCGGGCTCCTGGAAGCGCGGGTTAAAGCGGGCGAGCTCCTCAAGCTGCTTCAGCGCCGCACCCAGACTTGCTTCGGCGGACTGCTCAGCTTCGTAGAGGAGGTCATGCGCGGTGCTCGCCGCAGTAAACAGCTTTTCCGCATTGGCGAGGATGCGCTTTTCGGCCTCGAGCTCTGTGTCTTCATCGCCCGAGACGAGTCCTGCTGCCGTTATTTCCGAGCTCTGGAAGCGCCATAGATCGGCCATCCGGAGGCGCTCGTCCTCGGACGATTCAAGTTCACGCAGCCGCTCGACGGTGAGACGCCAGCTCTCAAATGCGGCTGCGACCTGGTCGGTGGAGATGTTGCCAAAGCGATCAAGGAGGAGGCGCTGCTGAGTCTGGTCGAACGCACCCATGGTCTCGCCCTGGCTGTGAACGAGGGCAAGTTCAGGGGCGAGCAGCTTCAGGGTGGCGACGGTTGCGGGCTGATTGTTGATGAACACACGGCCCTTCCCGGCGGCGGAGACCTCGCGCCGTAGGACCACTTCGTCCTCGTCGGCGTCGACACCGGCCGTCTCAAGCACGGACCGCGCACCGGATGTCATCTCAAACGTACAGCTGATCACCGCTTTGTCGGATCCATGCCGGACGACATCGCCCGAAACCTTTCCGCCGAGCAGAAGGGCGAGCGCGTCGATCAGGATGGACTTCCCTGCTCCGGTCTCACCCGTCAGCAGGTTCAGGCCGGAGCCAAGCTGGATAGCCGTGCGGTCGATCACAGCATAGTTTTCCGCGCGCAACTCCAGCAGCATCTTGGCCTCTGATCTCCTAAGCTCCCCGACGCCTGCGAGGAGGGTGGACAAGCCGAGGATAACAAAGGGTGGCTGGTGCGGCGGCAGCTCTCTCGCGCCGTGGACGGGGCATCCAGCGTGGTACCGGATTGCGCCGTGGCCGCACATCACGGAAGCCGCAGCAAGTACACTGAAGCCAGACCATACCTATGCCTGTGCTCCTTTCCCTAGCCCTTCTTCTGCTCCAGGATGACGCCGCGCCGGCGCCTCCGGTCGCGTCCAACACCAGCGCTCTCCTCGAGATGATTCACAACAGCGGGCCCGTCGCCTTTGCGGTGTTGTTGCTGCTGCTGATTGCGAGCGTCTTCTCGTGGACGATTATGATCTCCAAGTTCAAATACTTCCGCCGGGCGCAGGTCCAGGGGACCCGGTTTGTGCGTGCGTTCCGGAAGTCCGGCCGGCTGAGTGAGATCGCGGCGGTCGCCTCGCAGTTCAAACCGAGTCCGCTGGTAGATGTCTTTACAGAAATCCACGACGAGTACCACCGGCAGACAGCGGGACGCGGGCTTCCGCGCAATCCGCAGGCGCTGGAGCGGGCGGCGCAGACGGCGTCCAGCGAGGCGTTGACCGTAATGGAGCAGCGCATGACGTGGCTGGCGACGATCGCAGCGATCGCGCCCTTTATCGGTCTGTTTGGAACCGTGATGGGGATCATCGACGCGTTTCACGGCCTTGGAACGGCGGGTGCCGCGACCCTGCGCGCGGTCGCACCGGGTATCTCGGAGGCGCTGATCACGACCGCCGCCGGCCTGGTCGTCGCGATCCCCGCGGTGGTCGGTTACAACCAGCTGACGGCCCGGTTACGGGAGTTCGGGGCGCGGATGGACGACTTTGGACGGGAGCTGCTGAACGCGATCGAAAATGCGGCCATGCTCGCCCCGCCGCCCGTCATTCCCGAAGAACAGCCGCGACGGAGGACGTTCTAGATCATGGCGTTCTCTTCCAAGGGACGGACGCAGACTGCGTTGGCCGAGATCAACATCACGCCGCTGGTCGACGTGGTGCTCGTGCTTCTGCTGATCTTCATGCTGACAGCGCCTGTTCTGCAGTCGGGCGTGGAGGTCTCGATCCCGAAGACGCGATCGGTGAACCAGTTGACCGAAGAGCGGATGGTCGTGACGATCGACAAGAATCAGAACGTCTTCCTTCAGGATAAGCCGGTAAACGTGAACGAGCTGCCGGCGAGACTGAAGGGCTCGGGCAAGCCCACCGATGCGAAGCGCGTGATCTATGTGCGGGCGGACGAGCAGGTGCCGTTTGGCGCGTTCGCCTCGGTGATGGATGCGGTAAAGCAGGCGGGGATCACGAATATCAGCATCGTCACCCGGCCGATCGAGAGGTAAGTGAGACCTCGATGAGCACACAGACGGCATGGGCGACACGTGATCCGGAGGCAGGCGCAGAGGCGGTGCGCACCAGCCTTGTCGGCTCGATCGTCCTCCATGGACTTGCCTTTGCGGCAGTTCTGGTGTCGTCACTGCTGCTACGCCAGCATGGGCAGAAGTGGGGCGAGCACGATATGACCGCGGGCTCGATCCAGGCCACGATGGTCTCCTCACTGCCCCTTCCACCGCGCGTGAAGACACAGGATACGGGTGTGCTGACCTCCGAGAGGCCAAGTCCCGCGCCAACCCCGCCGAAGGAGAGGACGGAGCCGCCACCATCACCGAAGGAGGTAGCGATCCCGACAAAGGCTCAGCCCAGGCCGCCAAAGATCGCTGAGAAGCCGGCACCAGAGCCGCCGAAGCATCCGCAACCCACACCTCCTCAGCCCCAGAAGGCCACTACCGGCGAGACCGCGGGCATCCGCATCGCGCAGTCCACGATGCAGTTGAAGAACGGCACAGCATCCGTATCAGTAGCGGATAGGACGTTTGGCGCGAGGTTTGCGTACTACGTCAACATCGTGAATCGGACGGTAGCGCAGAACTGGTACACGCAGGAGGCCGATCCGAGGGCGTCGGAAGGAAAGCGGGTGACGATCGTCTTCGACATCGATCGCGACGGTCTGCCCTCGAACGCCCGGATCCAGAGCCGGAGCGGATCGCCTTCGCTCGACACATCGGCTCTGCGGGCGTTGCAGCGCGTCGAGGGATTTGGTCCTCTGCCCGCTGGTGACCACATCACGGTGGAGTATTCGTTTGATTACCGGCAACAGTAATCGGCGGCAGCTGAAGCGCTGCGTCGCACGATTGCGACTACGATAAGAGGTGCATGGTTACAGCTCGGATCTCACACGCGTCTCTTCGCCCGAAGCTCCTTCGGGTCGCTCTTCTGGTTGTCGCGACCGTAGTCTCAGGGTCGGCCGCACAGGCGCAGGATTGGTTCAAGACTGAGACATCGAGCGGGGCCGACAGGATCCGTATCGCGGTGGCCGGCTTCAAGGCTGTCTCGGCCGACCCCCAGGCGGGGCCGTTCAAGACAACGTTTGACACGACGCTCTACTCTGACCTCGCGAACGCGGGGATCTTTGACATCGTCTCGAAGAGCTTGCAGCCGCAGGCTACGCCCGGCACGCCGGGGGAGATCAACCTCCCGCAGTGGGCGACCGCACCAACCTCCGCGGCGATGGTGGCATTCGGCAACCTCGGCGTTGAGGGCGGTCGCGTCGTAGTGAGCGGATTTCTGTTCGACGCGAAGAACACGCAGTATCCGCAGGTGCTCGCCAAGCAGTACAGCGAACCGGCCAGCGAAGATTCGGCGCGGCAGATCGCGCACCGCTTTGCCGATGAGATCATCTTCCGTCTGGGTGGCGGAATCCCAGGCATAGCGGAGACCAAGATCTACTTCGTCAAGGTCTCGGGCGGAAGCAAAGAGATTTGGGTGATGGACTATGACGGAGCGAATCCG
Organism: uncultured Acidobacteriaceae bacterium; assembly: GCA_963719405.1. Classification (GTDB taxonomy): domain Bacteria; phylum Acidobacteriota; class Terriglobia; order Terriglobales; family Acidobacteriaceae; genus Edaphobacter. The sequence continues at coordinate 186,351 of OY970381.1, read as the reverse complement.
CATGAGATCACACATCTCGGAACGGTCTCGTTGTCACCTCGCGTCTCACCGGACAACTCGCGGCTGGCCTTCTCTTCGCTTGGGCATGACGGGTTCCAGGTAAAGATGTACTCGCTGCTGCTGGGCCGGATGGTGAATCTGCCGGTCTCTGGCGGCACAAATCTCTCGCCGGCATGGTCCCCGAACGGCCGGGAGTTTGCGTACTCCTCCTCGCGCACGGGAGACCCGGAGATCTGGATCGCTGACTCCAACGGCGGCATGGCGCGAAGGGTAACGAGCTTCCGCGGTCCCGACGTTTCGCCGGTCTTCAACCCCAAGACCGGAGCGCAGATTGCCTGGATCAGCGGGCGCACTGGACTTCCTCAGCTGTACGTCATGGAGACCGACGGCTCCGGGGTTCAGCGCATGACCGACGGCGGGTACGCGACGTCGCCCTCGTGGTCGCCGAATGGACAGTTTCTGGCGTTTGCCTGGAATCGCAAATACGGTCCGGGTGCGCCGGGCGGCCAGGACATCTACGTGATGGAGATTGCGACGAAGCGGTGGATCCAGCTCACGCACGAGATTGGCCGCTGCGACTTTCCCTCGTGGTCACCGGACGGCCGCCATATCGTCTTTGCGAACTCGTCCAGCGGACGTGCAGGTGACTCAAAGGTTGAGAGCATGCTCGCTGACGGGACACAACGCCGCACACTTACCACCGGAGACATGCCGAACTGGAGTTGGAAGTAAGCTAATAGATGTGGCGTTGATGTGACGCAAAATTCGGGCAGGATGCTCTAGCAAGAGCAGGAGAGAAGCAGATGAGTTTGATGAACGTACGAGTGCGGAGTGCCGTTGTAGTGGCTGCGGCGGCAATAGCCCTGACAGCCATCTCCGGCTGTCACAAAAAGAACAGCGGCATCAATCCGAACAGCCTCGGGCCAACGGCTGGGGACACAAACGGCGTTCCGCCGACCGCGACCTTGTCTGCGGATCCCGTCACGATCGACCTCGGCCAATCCGTGGTGCTGAACTGGCGAACACAGAACGCCAACGTGGTTACGATCGACGGAATCGGGCAGGTGAATAACAACGGCACCCAGACCGTCTCACCTTCGAACTCAACGAACTTTCACCTGGTTGCAAAGGGTGATGGCGGAACAGCCGAGGCCAACGTCCGTGTGACGGTCCGTGTTCCGGTTGCACCGACCGCCCCCGTCGCCGACGCCAATGCAAACGGCGACATGGGCTCCGACGCGGCCTTCCACCAGAATGTGCAGGATGCCTACTTCGACTACGACAGCTATGAGCTTCGGCCCGACGCACAGACTGCGGTGACGCAGGCGGCGAGTTATCTGGCAGCGCATCCGGCGATCAAGGTTGTGATCGGCGGCTACTCCGATGAGCGCGGATCGGCTGAGTACAACCTGGCCCTGGGCGAGAACCGTGCAAACGCTGCGCGGACAGCTTTGATCTCGGCAGGCGTGCCCGCATCGCGGCTTCGCGTCATCAGCTACGGCAAAGAGAAGCAGTTCTGCACCGAGTCCACGGAAAGCTGCTGGCAGCAGAATCGCCGGGCACAGTTCTCCCTCGACCGGTAGCAGAGTGATTGATGTGCAGGATCGCTCGCATGCGTGCGGGCGATCTTGCTTAACCCAGAAGGATAGATAGAGAGCCGCTGATGCCTTCCATAAGACAGATCGAAATCCTCCCCCGCAACATTCGCCGAACTGTTGCCATCGCGGCCGCGTGCTGTGCACTCTCGACCGCGCCTGCCTTCGGTGCCAACAAGGACATGATCCAGCTGCAGACACAGATCCAGCAGCTTCAAGACTCCGTCGCGCGACTCCAGCAATCCAACGATGAGCGTATGGGCGTCATGAAGGATCTGGTGCAGCAGAGCGCCGACTCCATCAACAAGATGTCCGCAAGCATTGAGACGCTGCAGAGAGGCATGCAGACACAGCAGGAGGCCCAGGGCGCAAAGGTCGACCAGATCTCCGGTCAGGTGCAGGCGTTGAACGATTCGCTGGACGAGATCAAGGCCCGGATCGGGCGACTTGAAAAGCTGATGCAGGACGTACAGGGGCAGCAGCAGTCGATGAGCGCCAACATGCAGAGCATCCCGGCGAGCGGAGGTGCAGGCGCAGCTCCCGTCAACAATGTTCCGGCGAGCACCTTGCCATCTTCCGCGCCGACGGGGACCGCGCCCGGGGATGTAGCTCCCGCACCGCTCGCGCCCACACGCCGTGGAAAGCCGTCGGCGGGTACGCCTCTGGACGGTCCCGGTGCGGCATCTGCGGCCCCCGCCGGAGCGGGACTCCCTCCGCCGGATGACCTCTACAAGACAGCTCTCGGCGACTACATGGCCGCGAAGTACGGGCTTGCGTCATCCGAGTTCGCAGACATAACGAGGACGTACCCTGACCACCCGCTGGCGGGTAACGCGTACTACTACCAGGGTGAGATGGACTTCCGGGGTGCGCGGTTTGCAGCCGCAATCAAGGACTATGACCGCGTGATCGAGCAGTTTCCGGATAACAACAAGGTCCCTGCCGCCCACCTGCACAAGGGGCAATCACTGATTCAGCTGAAACAGAACGAGGCAGGAGTTCGCGAGCTGCGGGCGCTGATTCAGCGCTTCCCGAACTCACCGGAGGCGATGCAGGCGAGAAGCCGCCTGAGCGGGATGGGCATCTCGGTGAAACCCAAGGGATAGATCGTGGCCCAAGACGTCGCCCGGGCAGCTGAATCCTAGTTGCGCATCGGCGACATTAGCGACTCCACCGCTGACCGCTCGGCGCCGGTCGCCGGAAGAAGCGGAAGCCGCGGTTTACCTCCGAAGTATCCGTTCAGGTCGCAGGCAAACTTGAGTGCTCCGACCCCTGCCTTCGATTCGATCTCCCGGGCCGCCGCAAGCAGTCTGCTCTGCTTCTCCAGAGCGAGCTTCGGGTTTCCGTCCTTCCACGCGGCGAGTACCTCGTACACAGCCTGCGGAGCGCAGCATGCGAACGGGAGCATGGCCCCGGCCGCTCCGTTCTCCAGGCCCTCGAAAAACGTCGCGGTGTCGCTGGTTAGAACCTGGAATCCCACCTTCTTCAACCGTGTCTTGACCGGCGGTGCCGGTGGTGCTGTGGCCAGAGCTGTGTTGCCCCCGGTGAGCGTCTCGGCGGAGATGTAGTTGCCCCCGCCTGTCGGCGCAGCTGGCGTGCGCATGCGACGCGTGACCGCAGCGAAGACGTTGGTGACGAGAACCTCGCGGCTGCTTTGCGCAGCGGCTGCTCTTACCCTTTCGACACTCTCACGCGTGCCGTCCGCAAGCCTGATGCCGAGAAAGCTCGGGTTCTCTGAGAGCTCGGCGATCACCTCAAGCGGAAGCGCTCGGTGCTCCTCGAGGAGTATCGGGAGCGGGGATCGGTCAGCAACTGCCTGGAAGTAGGTCAGCAGCGACTTTGTATCGGTGGGGCCTTCCTCAAGCTCGCGTGGAACGCGCAGAAGGAGGACGTCATAGCCGACGCCCGCTGCGTACTCGGCCATTTCAAGTGTGTTCAGCACGCCATCACGCGCCGTTCCCGCAATCATCACCTTTTCGGGCGCGCTTGCACTGGCGGCCGAGCTCAGAATCTGCCGGGTCTCCTCATCCGAGACAAGGCTTGCCTCTCCCGTTCTCGTCAGAATCGCGAGGCCGGCGGCAGGTGTGCGGGAGTAGCGCTCCGCATTATGTTCCAGCTTTCGGAGGTAGACCCGGCCATCAGGGTAAAAGGGCGTCGTAAGTGGGATGTGTAACCCGTCGAGAAGCATGCTTCCATTCTATTGGCCCAGCCTGGAGGTCCGCGTGAGGAGAGTCCTCCGGGCAGGCATGCCGCGAAAGATGTAGGCAGACTTGTGAGCGGAGCCGACGAATTCGCGTAGTCTCAGAGCACGATGATGCGGCACGCAAATATCTCGAAGGACAAGACGGTCGGCGATCTCGGACGCGAGGCGTTCTGGTTCTTGACGCACACGCTGCTCGCCGTGGCTGTGCTCGCAATTGTGATCGGGCTGATGTCGCTGGTGCACCCGGATCCGGAGTCTGCCGCGCCGAAGCTGCTGGGAACGGTGCTTGCCTTCTTCGTCCCGATGGTCGGGGGATTTCTGATCTCCCGAGTGCAGCAGAACGACGTCTCCCGCTACGTCTGGATCTCCGGGCTGCTGCTGTTCTCGGTGATCTGCGTCTGGGTGCTCGATCTCCCTACCGGAAATGGTCTCTGCGAACGCTGCGGCGCTCTCGACAAGCTGTGGCGGACGTTCTTCGACATCGGCCATGGAAGCGGCCTGATGGGCGGAGACGGGCTTCTGGTCGGCACGTGGATCCCGCTATCCATGATCGGATACGCCGTCGGATCGCAGTTCGGCCTCGACTCCTAATAGACTTCTACGCAGCCCAACCGACGTCTGAGCTATACGTTGAGCGCCGATTTACTGAGCTGCTCGGCGTGCAACGTCTGAAGTGCGACGACAGACCTTGTCCCCCTCTGAAGAGCCGCTATGCCCTCTGCAGCTGCAATGGCGGCAGCCAGCGTCGTGATCGTCGGAATTCGGGCAAGGACGGCGGCACGACGGATCGCCTTCTCGTCAAACACGGTGTCCTGGCCGCGGGGCGTGTTGATCACCAGCTGGATACGATCCCCCTTGATCAGGTCAACGACGTTTGGGCGACCTTCCTGAACCTTGTAGACGCGCTCTGCATGCAGGCCCGCGCGATCGAGCACATCGGCGGTCCCATGGGTTGCGACCAGGTGGAAGCCCATCTCCAGAAACTGACGCGCGACCTGGACCACAGCTGCCTTGTCGTGATCGTTGACGCTGAGGAAGACGGTCCCCTTGGTGGGCAGGGCCTGGCCGGCGGCGATCTGCGCCTTGGCAAACGCCTCGCCGAAGTTGTCCGCAACACCCATGACTTCGCCAGTCGAACGCATCTCGGGACCCAGAACGGTGTCCACCCCGGGGAACTTGCCCCATGGAAAGACCGGAGACTTGACGAAGTAACGCGATCCGGTATCGAGGTCTCTTCCGCTGGCAAGCTGTGCGGGAAGAAGCTCGGCGAGCTTGCGTCCGGTCATAATGCGCGAGGCGATCTTTGCCAAGGGTATTCCTGTCGCTTTCGAAACATAGGGCACGGTCCGTGACGCCCGCGGATTCACCTCGATCACGTACACGGTGCCGCGCTGAATCGCGAACTGGATGTTGACTAGCCCAAGCACGTTCAGTGAAAGCGCGAGCTTGCGCGTGTAGTCGCGGATGGTATTGAGCACCGCGGGATCGATGCTGACGGCCGGGAGTACGCAGGAGGAGTCGCCGGAGTGAATGCCGGCCTCCTCGATGTGCTGCATGATGCCTGCGATCAGGACGTCGTTGCCGTCGCAGAGCGCATCCACGTCGACCTCGGTAGCTTCCTCGAGGAAGTGGTCGATCAGAACGGGCCGCTCCTGGGAGTATTCGATGGCCGTGCTCATGTAGCGGACGATCGCGGCATCGTCATAGGCGATGACCATGGCACGGCCTCCAAGGACGTAGGAAGGCCGAACCAGGACCGGATATCCGACGCTGTTGGCACCCTGGATCGCTTCGGCAACGCTGGTCGCCATCGCTCCCTGCGGCTGCGGGATCTCAAGCTCCTCGATGAGCTTGCCGAAGCGTTTACGGTCCTCCGCGAGGTCGATTGACTCCGGCGACGTGCCGATGATCGGGACACCCGCGCGCTTGAGCGGCAGTGCGAGATTGAGGGGCGTCTGTCCGCCAAACTGGACGATCATGCCCATCTCCGCACCCGCAGCGGCTTCGTGTTCATAGACGGCGAGGACGTCTTCGAGCGTGAGCGGCTCGAAGTAGAGGCGATCCGACGTGTCGTAGTCGGTCGAAACGGTCTCGGGGTTGCAGTTGATCATGATCGTCTCGTAGCCGTCCTCACGAAGCGCAAATGCGGCGTGACAGCAGCAGTAGTCGAACTCGATTCCCTGCCCGATCCGGTTGGGCCCGCTGCCGAGGATGAGCACCTTCTTCCGGGAGCTGGGTGCGGCCTCATCTTCCTCGTCGTAGCAGCTGTACAGGTACGGCGTGAAGCTCTCGAACTCGGCAGCGCAGGTGTCGACGAGCTTGTAGACGGGCTGGACTCCAAGCCTCTTGCGAAGTTCGCGGACCTTCGCGGTCCCTTCCGCTCCAGCGAGCCCCCATCCCGCGGCGAGTCGCTCATCCGAGATACCCATGCGCTTGGCGGAGCGGAGATCGTCATGCGATATCGCGAGCATGGGTGTATCACTCGCGAGCTTGATCTCGTCGGTAATCTGCTTCATCTGGTGGAGGAACCAGGGATCCATGGAGGTGAGACGCGCGACCTCGCGAACGCTCATGCCGCGCTCAAACGCGTAGCGGATGTAGGCCAGCCGTTCGGGATGCGGCGTGACGAGCCGCTGCGTCAGCCGGCGTGGCTCGATATCGTCGGCAGTCGCCTTCTTCCCGGTCTCGAGCGAGCGTACGGCCTTCATCATAGCTTCCTTGAAGGTGCGCCCTATCGCCATCACCTCTCCGACCGACTTCATCTGCGGACCCAGGATCTCGTCCGCCCCGGGGAACTTCTCGAACTGCCACTTCGGGATCTTGACGACCACGTAGTCGATCGTTGGCTCAAAGCACGCCGGGGTAGCCTTGGTGATGTCGTTCTGCAACTCGTCCAGCGTGTAGCCCACAGCAAGGCGGGCAGCGATCTTTGCGATCGGGAAGCCGGTCGCCTTGGACGCGAGGGCCGAGGACCGCGAGACACGCGGGTTCATCTCAATCACCGTCATGCGGCCGTTTGCGGGGTTCACCGCGAACTGCACGTTGGAGCCGCCGGTCTCGACGCCTATCTCGCGGATGACCGCAATGGCGGCGTCGCGCATCGCCTGGTACTCGCGGTCGGTAAGCGTCTGCGCCGGGGCAACCGTGATGGAGTCGCCGGTATGGACGCCCATCGGATCGAAGTTTTCGATCGAGCAGATGATGATGACGTTGTCCTTCAGGTCACGGACGACCTCCAGCTCGTACTCCTTCCAGCCAAGGACGCTCTCTTCGATGAGGCACTCGTGCACGGGCGAAAGGTCGAGTCCACGGGAGAGGATCTCCATCAGCTCTTCGCGGTTGTAGGCGATGCCGCCGCCAGACCCACCCAGCGTGAAGGATGGCCGGATGATCGCCGGAAATCCGATCTTCTGCGCGAACTCGAGGCCGTCGCGGATGTTATTCACCAGCGCTGAACGGGGCATGTCCAGACCGATCTTGTTCATCGCGTCCTTGAACAGGAGACGGTCTTCCGCCTTCTTGATGGGGCCCAGCTTGGCCCCGATGAGTTCGATATCGAAGCGCTCGAGGACGCCCGAGTCGGCGAGGTCCACCGCGAGATTCAGCGCGGTCTGTCCACCGACGGTGGGAAGAACGGCGAAGATGCCCGAGCTCCCCTTCATCATGGCCGACTCCACCCGCAGGATCTCTTCAACGTAAGCGGCGGTGAGCGGCTCGATGTACGTGCGGTCGGCGACCTCCGGATCGGTCATGATGGAGGCCGGGTTGGAGTTGACGAGCACGACCTCGTACCCCTCCGCCTTCAGGGCCTTGCAGGCCTGGGTGCCGGAGTAGTCGAACTCGGCCGACTGGCCGATGACGATCGGGCCGGAGCCGATCACAAGAATCTTCGCGATGTCGTTCCTGCGTGGCATCGTTCTCTTACTTCCTTCTCTCGATGGTTGAAGCCTGGGGCTGATCGAGGCTGACAGCAAACGGCGCGACCGAAGCCGCGCCCGAGGTCTATTTTTTGAAGTCTTCCATCATCGTTCGGAAGTCCTTGAAGAGGTAGTGGGAGTCGTGCGGACCGGGGCTGGCCTCCGGGTGATACTGCACGCTGAACATAGGATCGGAGCGGTGCTTGAGGCCGGCACAGGTCTGGTCGTTCAGGTTGACGTGGGTTACGGCGACCGAGTTGGCGTCCAGGGTCTCCGGGTCTACGGCGTAGTTGTGGTTCTGCGCCGTGATCTCGACCTTGTCCGTCTCCATGTTCTTGATGGGATGGTTACCGCCGTGATGGCCGAACTTCAGCTTGTACGTCTTGCCCCCAAGGGCAAGGCCGAAGATCTGGTGGCCTAGGCAGATTCCAAAGATTGGCGCCTTGCCCTGGAGCTTCCGGACGTTGTCGACGGCGTAGTTGAGCGGCTCGGGATCGCCCGGACCGTTCGAGAAGAAGACCCCGTCGGGCTCCATCGCGAGGACGTCTTCGGCCGAGGTTCGCGCCGGGACGACCGTCACACGGCAGTTCTCGCGCGTCAGCATCCTCAGGATGTTTTCCTTGATGCCGAAGTCATATGCGACCACGTGCATGGGCTCGGCTCCGGACTGCCTGCCGAGCAGGGCGTCTCCGGTCTGGTTGCGTGGCTCCTGCGCGTCCCACGTGTAGATCTCCTTTGTGCTGACGCCGGACGCTAGATCGGTTCCGTCCATCTTCGCGATGGATCGGGCGCGCTCCACCAGATCCTCGGCGCGGAGGTCTTCGCCTGACGCGATGACGCCCCGCATGACGCCGTTCGAGCGGAGGTGACGGACCACGGCGCGCGTGTCTACCTCGGCGATCACCGGCACGCCGAAGCGCTCCAGGTACTCATCCGCAACCTGGGTGGAGCGCCAGTTCGAGCTGATGGGGGAGAACTCGCGGGTGACGAGGCCTTCAATGTACGGCTTCTTCGCCTCGGCATCAGCAGGGGTGGTGCCGTAGTTGCCGATGTGCGGATTCGTCAGGACGACGATCTGCCCGGCGTAGGACGGATCGGTGAAGATCTCCTGGTATCCGGTAAGCGATGTATTGAAGACCACCTCGCCAAGCGATTCCCGCTGGGCGCCGAAGCTCTTACCGCGAAAGGTGCGCCCGTCTTCGAGCGCAAGCATTGCCTGCATTGCCTCTCCTGATGGAGTGGATTTAATAGATTCTAGCAGCAGATTTGGATCCGCTTTCCCGTGAGCTTCCATGTGCTCCGTCACCCAGTGGCGCGACGGCGGTGTAAAGGATGTGATACGTGTACATGAAGCGGTCTGGCAGCAGATTGACCGAGCCTTGACCGCATGCTCTAATTGCGCCCCTCAAGGAAAGACCATCACAAGCTGAATTCAAGGAGATATCTGCATGCATCTGGTAAGTCTTGTCGCTGTGCTCTTACAGGAGCAGACTGCGATTGCACCGGGAACGGTGGTTGGGGATGATGGTCGGGTTTGGATCTGGATCGCCATGATCACAGGCGTTCTGGCTCTTGTTGCCGCGTGGATGCTGGCGCGCTCTGTTATCGGATCAGACACGGGAACCGCCGAGATGCAGGCCATCTCGAACGCGATCCGCGAAGGGGCGGAGGCCTTTCTGCGACGGCAGTACAAGACCATCGGCATCATCGCAGCGGTGCTGGCGGTGGTGGTGTTTTTTGGGTACGAGATGTCGCCTCGAACCGCTCCCTATGCCCTGAAGACAGTGGTCAGCTTCCTTGTGGGCGCTATCTGCTCCGGTCTGGCCGGCTTCACCGGGATGTACTGCTCCATCCGTGCCAACATACGCACGGCATCGGCCGCTCGCACAAGCCTGAACCGCGCCCTCCAGATGGCGCTTCGTGGAGGTGCGGTGACGGGCCTCGTTGTGATCGCCCTCAGCCTCCTTGGCGTCGGTGCGTTGTTCCTGTTCTTTGGCGGCCTCGAAAACCCGCAGGCGGTTCCGTACCAGCTGGTGGGCTTCGGTTTTGGGGCATCGCTGGTTGCCCTGTTCGCCCAGCTTGGCGGCGGAATCTACACCAAGGCCGCTGACGTTGGCGCGGATCTCGTCGGCAAGGTAGAGGCTGGAATCCCCGAGGACGATCCGCGGAACCCGGCCGTGATCGCGGATCTGGTGGGCGACAACGTGGGCGACTGCGCCGGTCGTGGCGCGGACATCTTTGAATCGACCGCAGCCGAAAATGTCGGCGCGATGATCCTGGGCGCGGCGCTCTACCCCGTCTTCGGTATCAAGGGAATCCTCTTCCCGCTGATTGTGCATGCCATCAACCTGATCGCCAGCATGGTGGGTGTTGCCGTCGTAAAGACCAAGGAAGACGAAGACCCGATGCATGCACTCAACCGGGGGTTCTACATCACCTCGGCCCTCGCTCTGGTTGGGTTTGCGGCTGCCGTCTACACCATGCTGAACGGCCCGCTGGTTCGGCCGGGGTGGCTGCTGGGCTGTGGAATCGTTGGCCTTGCCACCGCATTTCTGTTCGTTTGGATCACCGAGTACTACACCGAGTCGCGGTACAGGCCGGTTCTTTCTATCGCCGAAGCCAGCCTCACCGGCCCGGCCACCAACATCATCAGCGGTCTCGCCGTCGGGATGGAGACACCGGCAATGCCCGTGATCGTCATATCCGCCGCTCTTCTGCTCAGTTACTACTTCGGCGTTCAAGGTCTGGCCGGCGTGTCCGGCATCAGCGACTATGCAAAGGGAATCTACGGCACGGCCATCGCCACCATGGGGATGCTGAGCTGTGCAGCCTACATCTTGGCGATGGATACATTTGGGCCGATCACGGATAACGCCGGCGGCATCATCGAGATGTCGGACCAGCCGGATAACATCCGTGAGCGTACCGACAAGCTCGATTCTGCCGGCAACACCACAAAGGCGCTGACAAAGGGATATGCAGTCGGATCGGCCTCACTCGCCGCCTTCCTCCTCTTCTCGGCGTACCTCGAGGAGATCCGGTCGATCGTCGTCGCAAAGGTGACTGCCGCTGGGGGCTTCATGCCCGCCGGTTGGAGCTTCACCAATATCAACCTGGCTCAGGTCCCGGTGTTCGTCGGTGCCCTGCTGGGAGCGATGTTGACCTACCTCTTCAGCTCGCTTGCAATCAAAGCCGTTGGCCGGACCGCGCAAAAGGTCGTCGAGGACGTCCGGGCGCAGTTTCGCGAGAACCCGGGCATCATGGCTGGCACCTCCAAGCCCGACTACGGCCGATGCGTCAGCATCGTGACGGGCGCGGCTCTTCGCGAGATGGTCGTCCCCGGCGTGCTGGCTGTTGGGCTTCCGGTTGCCGTCGGCCTGATCTTCCGCAACTTCAGCGCGAGCTATGCCGCCGTTGCGGCTGGCGTGGTCACCGATCCGGCGACCGGCACCGCGGTGCTCGCAGTTCCCGCGATAGGTGGTGTTGCGGTCAACCTTGCCGGAGCCGAGGCCGTCGCGGGTCTGCTCATGGTCGGAACCATCTCCGGCGTGCTTCTGGCCATGCTGATGAACAACGGCGGCGGAGCCTGGGACAATGCCAAGAAGCTGATCGAAACCGGAAAGTATGGCGGAAAGCGTTCTGACGCGCACAAGGCTGCGGTGGTCGGTGATACGGTCGGCGATCCCTTCAAGGACACTGCCGGCCCCAGCCTTCACGTGCTCATCAAGCTGCTGGCAACCATCACGCTGGTGCTCGCGCCGCTGTTCGTATAACCGAGACCGGAGGTCAACTCCTCAGCGATCCTTGCTGAGGAGTTGGCCGAAGCGGAGCAGCGTCTCGTCCGGGTCGCTGACCGCAAACTCACGTGTGCCCCACGGCCTGTCCTTCGGTCTGTCGAGAGTCGCCACGCCTGCCTCTGTGAGTTTGACAAAAAAGCTGTCCACATCATCCAGATAGAAGTAGACTCCGCCGGCATTGAAGACGAAGTCCGGATTCGGTGTGTGCGCGAGATGCAGCGAAAGGCCGTTCATCGAGAGGAACGCGTAGCTGCTTCCGTCCCAGTACGGCTCAAAGTCAAAGCCGAGCCGCTGGTAGAACGCCACCGACCTCTGCATGTCGCGGACGGGAAGTATGGGGGATAAGCTTTCGAGCTTCAGGATGCGCACCTCCAAAAACCATGGACGTCCAACATACACAAAACAGCCAGAATCCGGTGCAGCACAGTACAATCGAGCGTCGGAACCGGAAAGCAAACGTGAAGGGCGCCATCACAATGAACACGGAATCACTGATCCAGGCGGAACACCTGAAGGGCGAACTTACACCGGCGGAGTTGATCCGGTTCTACCGGCTGATGTACCTGTCCCGTAAGACGGACGACCGTGAGATCGTCTTGAAACGGCAGCAGAAGATCTTCTTTCAGATCTCCTGCGCCGGCCATGAGGCTCTCCTCGTCGCCGCCGGCATGGCGATGAAGCCTGGCTACGACTGGTTCTTTCCGTACTACCGCGATCGCGCCCTTTGCCTCGCGCTTGGAAACACCGTCGAGGAGCAGCTTCTGCAGGCGGTTGGCGCAAAAGATGATCCCGCGAGCGGCGGTCGACAGATGCCGTCGCACTGGACAAGCCCGCGGCTGAACATCGTGAGCCCCAGCTCGTCGACCGCAACGCAATGTCTCCATGCGGTGGGTTGCGCGGAGGCTGGACTGTACTTCACGCGCCATCCCGAGGCCGCCGCGAAGCACACTGGCGATTATCGCGAGTTCAAGGACGTCACCTTCCATGGCGACGAGGTGGTCTACGTCTCGATCGGCGAGGGTTCAACCAGCCAGGGCGAGTTCTGGGAGGCGCTGAACTCCGCGTCCAACGGCAAACTTCCCGTCATCTTCCTGGTCGAAGACAACGAGTACGCGATCTCTACCCCGGTCGAGGTCAACACACCGGGCGGCAACATCTCCAGGCTGGTCGCCAACTTCCCGAACTTTCATTTCGCCGAGATCGACGGCACGGACGCACTTGCCAGCTACCGCGCGATGACGGAGGCGGTCGCGTACTGCCGTGCGCGTAAGGGCCCGGCTCTGGTGCACGGACACGTGGTTCGCCCCTACTCGCATTCGCTGAGCGATGACGAAAGGCTCTACCGCCCGGTCGCCGAACTCGACGCCGACGCTCTTCGTGACCCGATCGCGCGTATGCAGATGTGGCTGCTGCGCGAGGGGATCCTGGATGAGGCGGCCATCGATCGCCTGGAGCGGGAGGTGGACGCCGAGGTGCAACGGGCGGCGGATCGGGCGGTCGCGGCGCAGCCGGCCGAGGTGTCCTCGATCATGAGGTACGTGTACTCCGAGGCACTCAATCCGTGCACGGCGCGGTCCACGGAGGAGTTCACGCCAGATGCTCAGGCTACCGAGCGCACCATGGCGGACCTCATCAACACGTGTCTGCGCGACGAGATGCGACGCGACCCGCGCATTGTCGTCTTCGGAGAGGACGTCGCCGATGCCACCCGTGACGCGGCTCTCAGGAGCGGAAAGATCAAGGGCAAGGGCGGCGTCTTCAAGCTGACGGCCGGGCTCCAATCGGAGTTTGGATCAGACCGTGTCTGGAACTCCCCACTTGCTGAGGCAAACATCACCGGCAGGGCGATCGGAATGGCGGTCCGCGGACTGAAGCCGGTGGTGGAGATTCAATTCTTTGATTACATCTGGCCTGCCATGCACCAGATGCGAAACGAGTTAGCCCTGATGCGGTGGCGTTCCAACGGACAGTTCACGTGTCCGCTGGTCATGCGGGTTCCCATCGGCGGTTATCTGACCGGCGGATCCATCTACCACTCGCAGTCCGGCGAAAGCATCTTTGCGCACACGCCGGGGGTGCGAATCGTTATGCCCTCGAACGCCCTCGATGCGCTTGGCCTGCTTCGTACCGCCATACGATGCGATGATCCGGTGCTGTTTCTTGAGCACAAGCGACTCTACCGGGAGACCTTCGGGCGCGCCGCGTATCCCGGTCCGGAGTTCAGTATCCCGTTCGGGAAGGCCAGGATCGTCAGGCCCGGAAAGGATCTGACCCTGGTGACATACGGAGCCGTCGTTCCACGCGCCCTCCAGGCAGCACAGAAGCTCCACCGGGAGGCGGGCATCGACGTTGAGGTCATGGATCTTCGCAGCCTTGCCCCATATGACTGGGAGGCGATCGCGGAGAGTGTCCGGAAGACCTCCCGCGTCATCGTGGCGCACGAAGACATGCTCAGCTGGGGCTACGGGGCAGAGATCGCGGCCCGCATCGGCGACGAGCTCTTTCACGACCTCGATGCTCCCGTGCGGAGGGTCGGCGCCATGGACACGTTTGTGGCCTACCAGCCGCTTCTTGAGGATGCAATCCTCCCGCAGCCCGATCATCTTTACCGTGCCATGGCAGATCTGGCGGCCTTCTAAAACGCCTCCGCAACTGGTCTGCCCGATGCGGGTTCTTCTGAACAGGATGTCTCCGCTCTGCCGGAAGACCATCTTCGAGGAGAGACCCGATGCGATCCAGTTTCACCAGCAATCTTCTGCAGGTCAGCAACGTCCAGGGAGCTGCCCGGCTCCTGACCGCCGGCGTTCTCTGCGCTCTGATGGTGGAGCTGCCGGTCTATGCCGAACTTGCCAGACCTGCGCACGGTGCCTCGAAGCACACTCGCGAGACGCAGATGGCGGGTCGCCAGCGAGTTCTGCACGCGCTGAATCGCCTCACCTTTGGTCCGCGACCGGAGGATGTCGCCGAGGTTGAGCGTGTGGGCCTGAAGAAGTGGTTCGAGTCGCAGTTGACCCCGCAGAAGATCGACGACTCAGCGCTGGAGGCGCGGCTGGCCGCATTTCCGGCCATGACCCTGCCCCAACAGGAACTCATGCACCGATACCCCAGCCCGCAGATGCTGCGCGTCATGGTTCAGCAGCACACGCCTCTGCCCCAGGACCCCATCGAGCACGCCATCTACGCCCACGGTATCGCCTTCTACAAGGACGCCGAGGATCGCAAGGCAGCAGCCCAGGCCGCGTCGGGCACAGGAGCAGCCGCCCCGGCCATGGCCGATGCAGCAAATGTTGCGGCCCCTCGAAACATGGCTGACGCAGACAATATGAATGCAGGGACGGATCAGAGACGGCGCCGTGGCGGACGGGTGGACCTACTGGGCGACGGCTCGTCCGAGTACCTGATGGCTACGAAGAAGGCGGCTTTGTCGCCGGGGCTGGAGGCAACACAATCTTCGACGGAGGCCAACAAGCAGCCGAAGCGCGGCGCCGGCCGCCCCGAACACGATGAGCAGGCCTTCCCGGAGGCAGAGACGCTTGAGATCCTGGCACTTCCACCGGAGGACCGTGTCCGGCGTATCCTCGCCCTCGATCCCACCCGCCTGTTGGACTTCCGCCGCAGCCTCAGCCAGCAGGAGCTCGCGGCCGTCGCCCGTGACTTTACCCCGCAGCAGAAGGAGATCTTCGCCGCTCTTCAGGGAGCGGAGCGCATGGTCGGCGCCGAGGTGCTCGAATCGAGACTGGATCGGGACGTGTACAGCCGCCGGCAGGTTGAAGCAGTCATGACCGACTTCTGGCTGAACCACTTCAACGTGTACCTCCGAAAGAATCAGAACGAGCCGTACTTCCTTCCCGCGTATGAGCGCGAGACGATCCGCCCGTTTGCTCTCGGACGTTTTGAGGACCTGCTCGTCGCGACAGCCAGGAGCCCGGCCATGCTGACCTATCTGGACAATTGGGAGAGTGTTGGGCCCAACTCGCTCGCAGCTCAGCGTGGTCCAAAGGTCGCCGCGCTCGTCAGGAACCCGAAGCTGAAGCAGGCGCTGAACGACCGTGGCCTGAATGAGAACTACGCCCGCGAGCTGATGGAGTTGCACACGCTCGGCGTCGGCTGCGAGGTAAGCAGGGATCACCCCGTGACCATGCTGGACCCGGCGTGCGGTCGTGGCTACTCGCAGGCTGACGTCACCGAGGTCGCCAAGGTCTTCTCCGGGTGGACCATCGACCGTCCGAACCAGGGTGGGGAGTACAAGTTCGAAGACCGCCGGCATGAACCCGGAACCAAGTCCGTTCTGGGCCAGAGCATTCACGAGGGTGGCGAGAAGGAAGGCCTTGAGGTGCTTCACATGCTCGCCATGAGCCCGGCAACCGCGCGGTTCATCTCCGCCAAGCTCGCCGTTCGCTTCGTAAGCGACACACCGCCTCCGGCTCTCGTCGATCGCATGGCGAAGTCCTACCTTGCGAGCGGCGGCGAGATCCGATCCGTCCTGCGGACGATGTTCGATTCGCCCGAGTTCTGGTCGACGGAGGTCTATCGCTCCAAGGTAAAAACGCCCCTTGAGTTTGTGGCGTCCGCATTGCGCGCGACGGATGCAGACGTGACAAACCCGACACCTTTGGTGCAGTCTCTGGATCGGCTGGGGATGCCGCTCTATGGCATGCAGACTCCGAACGGCTACAGCTGGGTCAGCGAGCCGTGGGTCAGTACCGGTGCTCTGGTCTCGCGGATGAACTTCGCGCTGGTCCTCAGCTCCGACAAGCTCCCTGGCACGCGCGCCAACTGGGGGGCGCTGCTCGGTCAAAGTGCGGCCCGTCCGCAGCCGGTCGCAACCTCAGGCGACGCGTCCGGTCTGGACGTGGCCGATCAGGAGAAGCGTCTTGAAGATTCCCTTTTAGCAGAGCCGGTCAGTGATCGAACGCGGCAGGCTGTCCTCGCCGAGTCAGCAGATCCGGCCGTGCAGAAACAGGCGGAGCGAGATTTCCTGAGCAGGCCAAAGGGTCCGGCAGACGCGCCGGGCATCTCCGCCGCCGCCCCTTCCACTCCTGGCACCCAGGCGGCGACCATGGCCGGTCTCTTGCTCGGTTCACCGGAGTTTCAGCGCCGATAGCTCCGGCGCGCCCCACGAAACTTTCCCCCACACCTGGCGTTAGCCTAAGTGGGTTACACCTTCCTCTTCACACAGGGCACGACATGAGGTACGACATGCGAATCACACGACGAGGTTTCATGAAGGGCGGAGCGCTGGCTCTCGTGGGGACCTCCACCATTCCCAGTTTTCTGACGCGAAGTGTCCTGGCCGAGATGACCTCGGCTGCGGCCAACCGGAAGAAGCTGGTTGTTCTGTTTCAGCGTGGCGCCGCCGACGGGCTCAACATCGTCATTCCATATCGCGAAAAGAACTACTATGCGATGCGGCCATCGATCGCGATCAAACATGAGCAGGTCCTCGACCTCGATGGCTTCTTTGGCCTCCATCCCGCCATGGGCGCCTTCAAGCCGCTCTATGAGCAGGGACACCTCGCGATCGTTCACGCTGCTGGATCCCCGGACACCACCCGCTCGCACTTCGACGCGCAGGACTATATGGAGAGCGGAACGCCCGGCGTCAAGATTACCCAGGACGGTTGGCTCAACCGCGCGCTGCAGGCTGAGGCCTTGACGGCGAAGCCCACGGCCTTCCGGGCCGTCGCTCTCGGGACACAGGTGCCCCGGACATTGCAGGGGAGGCTCCCTGCCATCGCCATCAACAACGTCGCGGACTTCTCAGTCGGCGGCAAGGGCCCGTCGACATCGCCCGTTTCGAATGCATTTCAGGCCATGTACGACCAGAGCTCCGATGCCGTGCTGCACGGGACCGGGCAGGAGACCTTTGAGGCTGTGCGCATGCTGAAGGCGGCCGATCCGGCACACTACCAGCCAGCCCCGGGCGTGACCTACCCCAACACTCCGTTCGGCAACAGCCTCAAGCAGATCGCGCAGTTGATGAAGGCGAATCTGGGAGTCGAGGCAGCGTTCTCCGATATCGGAGGTTGGGACACCCACCAGAATCAAGGCAACGTGAACGGCCAGCTGGCCAACCGGCTCACCGAGTTCGCCGACACGATCGCAGCCTTCTGGAAAGACATGGGAACGGACGCGGAGAACGTCACCGTCGTCACGATGTCAGAGTTTGGCCGCACCGCACGGCAGAACGGGACCGGCGGGACCGACCACGGGCACGCCAACGTCATGTTCGTTCTCGGGGGCAATGTGAAGGGTGGAAAGGTATACGGCACGTGGCCGGGTCTTGCCGACGAGCAGCTCAACGAAGGTCGCGACCTGGCTGTGACCACCGACTTCCGCAGAGTTCTGGGAGAGGCGGCTTACAAGACGCTGGGCGCGAAGAACCTGGAGACAGTCTTCCCCGGGTCGCGTGTCCGGCCCGACCAGTTCCTTAATCTCATCTGAATTTGATCTCTTCGAGAAGAAGACTTCGCCGCGCAAACCTTCGCGCGGCAAAGTTATTTCTGGGTGACTGCAGCTACAACGAAGGTGGTACGAAGGAGGACAACTTTTCATCCGAAGCTGCGTCATACTCAATGTAGTTGAAAGCGCCGGGCTCTCAGTTCCCTCGGTTCCGGCTTCCCCAATCTGCACTACCCCTCCCCACCTAAAGACCGTAAGGCTCCCGGAACATCGGGAGCCTTCACTCCTTGCTGCACCGCCATCTATCCCAGGCCAAACCTGCGGTCCAGAGCAGCGGCGCCGGCGCCGTAGAAGACAAGCATCAGGGCCAGAGCGAGAAGCGCGAGGCTGTACTCAGAGGCGGCGTAACCTTTGTGCAGATTTACGGTGACCAGTGCGACCGCCATGTTGATCGCGATCATAAACGCAGCGAATCGAGTGAACAGGCCAAGGATCACGAAGATGCCGCCGACGAACTCCGTCAGCGCCGAGACATATCCCAGCCACGGCGGAAGTCCAAGGCTTCCAACGAAGTGGCTGAAGTGTTCCATTGCAGCGAGCGGGCTGCCATGGAGCCCGTTCGGCGGAATAACCTTGCTGTAGCCGTGGTACACCATGGCCACACCGAGCACCAGCCGTAGAAGCACCGCACCCCAGGGTTGAAGGCTGTTGAGCCAGCGAGACATTATCGATCCTCTCTCCGCAGAGTAGCCCGCCCGCCCACACATCGTGCCGGCATTTCGAGCTAAGGTGTCCGGGTAGGCACCACATCGCGACCGTGCTTCGATGGAGCGTACTCGTCCAGAAATCGCTGCAAGGCAGTCCTGTACTGACCGTCTGCCGACGCAGATGGCAGCAGGACCGTCATCTTCGGATCAGCGGCCTTCAGAATGCCGGGATCTTCAGACCCACCCCGGCTCAAGATCAGCTTTGGCGTCTTCAGCTGCTCCAGCGCAGGAAGCAGGGCAAAGCGATCGCGGAGCAGGAGGCCGACCGGCAGCAGGCCTGATCGCGGGTCTCGCCGAACACGTTGCTCGACGGTGAAGTCCGGTCGATCGAGCACCACCGCGGCAACGCCCGGTCTGCTCGCCGCCAGCCGAACGGCAAGCGAGGCTCCAATCCCCTCGCCATAAGGGACGATGCGCTCACCCATCACACCGCGAGATCCCGTGAGGTACTCCCAGGCTGCATCCGTATCCTCCGTCATGCTTCGTTCGCTCGGATGTTCAGCAGCACTTTGGCCATATCCCCGGTAGTCGATCGCGAAGATAGACAGGCCAGCATCGTGGATATCTGCGAGCGTCGCCTGATCGCTCAGAAGTGAGCCGTCACCGCCGGGGAGGTAGAGAACGGTCAGATCAGCATATCGGGCACCTGGCCCGGCCGGGATCAACCATCCGGTCAATCGGGGCACTCCCGTCGTTCCCGCCCCAAACCGAACCACTTCGAACGGTACTCCCCCGGCGGTTGGGGGCGCGGCTGAGGCCCGTGCCGGATGAAGAACCAGCTGCCACTGACCCCGGTAGAACAGACCGCACAGCGTAGCGTATCCGCATAGCAGGGCGATGACCACCATCCCAAGAAACGCCTTGATCAACCAGACCGGGCTTACAACCTCTGGTGCGGACACTGCTGGAACCGGTCTCTTCCCTCCACCCTTCAACGGTGGCTTCGCCATCTTCTCTCCTGCTTCCCCGCCCGCGATCAACACGCGTCTAAGGTTAGGTTAGCTGAGCACATACATCGTTCGGTTGAAGGAGACAGCAGAATGCCACATTGGGTAAGACTCTGCAGCGCAGCCCAGGCGCCCACAGAGGGAAACGTAGTCGAGGCCGAGGCCGACGGTATCACGGTCTGCCTCGCACGCAAGGGAGGGGAGCTTACCGCGCTTGACAACTGGTGTCCGCACCGCCGGGGACCACTTGGGCAGGGATGGATCGAGGGCGGGTCTGTGATCTGCCCGTGGCATTCATGGGCCTTTGATCTGAAGACAGGAACCGCGGAGCCGCCCGAGCGAGCAAAGGTCGACGTCTTCCCGGTCCGCATGGAAGGCGATGACGTTCTCATCGACATCGAATAGCGCGCTCGCGAGATGGCTGATGGAACCTCTGAAGGCACCTCGACGGCTCCTGTTGAAAACTTACGTTGTGTGCTCGATACACCCACAGTAGTCTTCAGGCAGCGCCGGACCTTCTACAAGAGAATCTGGTGGAGAGAGGAACTGATTCCATATGAAACTTCGCAACCTGATGCTGGCCTTTGCCGCTGTCGCCGTCTTTGCAGTCTCGACCGTACCTGCTGAGGCCTTTGCCCACCACCATCACCGCCATCACCACCGCCATCACAAGAGCTAGCTCCGTCTGAGCCTGGCCGCTCATTGCAATTCGCAGGCGCGCGGGGTGGGTCCCCATCGACCACCTCACGCCCCACCTCTCATCTTCTCCTTCACGCTGTGCGCCAGCTTCTCAATCTCATCTGCCTTCTTCACAACGTCAACCGACAGGGTGTTCTTGTCGGTCTTGTCGACCTCCTGCTTTAGCTCCGTCGCCAGGGCCAGCAGCTTATCCGTATCCGCCACCAGCTTCTTCTGCCGGTCCGAGTTGCGGTTGCGAGCCTGCTGCTCAGCGATCCTCCCGGAGATCGGATCGTCACTTCTGCCTGTGTCTCCCAGAGGCCTCGATGGATCCGGAGTCGCCGGCCGTTGCGGGATGGCTCCTGGCGGAGCAAAGGTGCCCTGCTGTGCCGTCCCTGTCGGTCCACTTAACATCAGCAACAGAACGATCGCGGTCCCCGCGTTGCTCCAACTTCGCACTCTGCTCATCTCAACCCTCCCCCTCGTTCTCGCACGCGTCTAATCTGGTCGCTGAGGAGAGATTACAAGGCCACCTCCCGTCGTCGCACCTCTTC
This sequence comes from uncultured Acidobacteriaceae bacterium, assembly GCA_963719405.1. Lineage (GTDB taxonomy): Bacteria > Acidobacteriota > Terriglobia > Terriglobales > Acidobacteriaceae > Edaphobacter. Next base: position 165,491 of record OY970381.1, on the reverse strand, counting down.
CCGAAACCTTGCGAAAGCGAGTCCCAATGATGCTGCTTACCGTGTTGAGTTCGCAAGCCGATCCTCTGTCCAAGATCCTGGAACGAGACTGGCACGACGATATCGTGAACTTCCTCCGCGCCGATCTGCCCCGCCTGATCGTCTTCCTGATCGTCGCCTTTCTTCTCCAGCGAATCGTCATCTTCTTCGTCAACCGGATGCTTCGCCTGGCAGACCGTCAGGTAGCCAACACGCAGCGGGCGTCGCAGCTCCGGACGGTAGCCGCGATCGTGCGCGCAACCTCCTACAGCATCATCGGCTTCATCCTTCTCCTGCATATCCTTTCGATCTTCAAGATCAACCTGACACCCCTCATCGCGTCGGCTGGCGTCGTGGGCGTAGGCATCGGCCTGGGTGCGCAGTCGATCTTCAAAGACATGCTGAACGGCATCTTCATCCTTGTCGAGGATCAGTACAACGTCGGCGAGGTGGTCCGGCTCGCAACTCTTACCGGGACCGTGGAAGACCTGACGCTGCGCCTGACGCGGCTTCGCGACGGCGACGGCACACTGCACATCATCCCCAACAGCCAGATCGCGATCGTCTCCAATCTTTCCCGGGACTTCTCGGTCGCCATGCTTCCAGTCAGCGTGGACGCCAGTGCCGACCCCGACCTGGTAATGAACACACTCCGCACATTGGCGACAGAACTCCGCAACGACCTCGCGTTCAAAAACGTCATCATCGCCGACCCTGACATCCTCGGCGTCGACAAGATCAACGGCCGTGAAGTCATCTATCCGGTGAATCTGCGCGTACGCGCCAATCAAAGGGACGTTGTTCTTCGCGAACTCCGACGGCGCATCATCAAAACATTCGAACGGGAGGGCATACCGCTCGGCAACGCGTCCAGCCTCCTCATCATGCAATCCAAGGATCCGACCTCGCCCCCGGTGCAGCAATCGCTCACCAGTTGAGCCCGCTCCGGGTAGCCTCGACTCCCGCCGTTAGATCGACTGGTTCATCACCTGCAGCAGCTCTTCCACGGTCTTCACCGGAGGTTGACACCGATTTCCGCTGCAGACGATCGCAAAGCTCCCCGGCTGCTGCAGCTGTGGCAGACGCGGAAGCGTCTCAGCCAGCGCCGGCGGAAGCTCGGCGAGTTGCGCACGGTTGAGGCGGATCACGCTCTTGTTGATGGCGAAGCGGGCCAGACCTACCGCCTCCAACCGATGCGCGTCGCCATCGTCGCCGATCACACATACCTGGATCGGGCGCTGCAACATACGCTGAAGTGCGATGCCGTACGTCGCCGCATACAGACCGAAGTGCTCCACGACGCCTGCAAAGGCCTCCAGCGTCTCCTGCGCCGTGACCATGTAGTCTTCGCGACCGTTCAGGCCCTCAAGTCGAAGCAGAAGTGCGGCGGCAACCGGATTCCCGGCCGGCGTAGGCGAGTCCTGGAGCGGCTTGCGCCTCGCCGACAAGGCCCCCATCCGCTTACTCTCCTCGATGGTCGAATCCGTATCGAAGAACGCAGTCCCGGTCTTGTCGTAGAAACGCACCAGGACGCTGTCCGCAATCTCTTCCGCGGCCGTGTAGTAGCGCAGCTCGCCCGTAGCCTCGAATGCGTCGACAGCCGCATGCGCGAGAAACACGTAGTCGTCCAGAATCCCTGGGACGCGCTCCCTCTTCGCCAATCCCTCGCCGTACGCGATGACGTGTCCCACACCGGCGACCGGATCCCAGGCCTCGCTGAGCGCACGGTCCAGTGACTTCAGCGCAAACTCTCGAGCACCGTCGATCTCCAGGACGCGCCCCGCTTCAAGGAACGCGGAGATGCACATCGCGTTCCACCCCGTGTACAGCGTCCTGTCCACAAACGGCGTCGGACGCCTCAGCCTGGCCTCATACATCTTTCGCTTCGCCCCGGCGAGCAGACGCTGCGCCTCATCCACGGACACCTTTGCGGCGCGGGCTACTCGATCGATCGTCCCATTGATGTGAAGCACGTTTTTAGCCGGGTTGTGGTGCATGTTCCCGACCTCGGCGATCTCGTAGAAGGCACCGGCGACCGCCAGCTCCTCACCCGTGAGCACCTCGGCTGCTTCATCCCGGGTCCACGTAAAGTAATCACCGTCATCATCCAGAGAAAAGTCAGCATCCTGCGATGCGTAGAACCCGCCACGCACCTGGTCACTGAGGCAGGAGCTCATCCATCCGACGATCTCGCGTGCGACCCGCGCAAAGTCCGGCTCCACAAACGTCTGGAATCCGTGGACATAGTTCTTCAGAAGCTCGCTGTTGTCATATGCCATCTTCTCGAAGTGGGGCACGATCCAGCGCTCGTCAACCGAATACCTGTGGAATCCTCCCGCCAGATGATCGTAGATCCCACCCTTCGCCATCTTCTCAAGCGTTACGCTGGCGGCTGTCTTCGCGGATTCAACCACCTCCGTGCTTGCGCCGACCGACACCCGGGACGCCGCGTCGATCAGCAGATCGATGGCGGCAGAGTGCGGAAACTTCGGCTGCGATCCAAATCCTCCGGCGCGCGGATCGAACTGCTTCAACGCCGATTCGACCAGCTTGCCGACCAGCTCAGGTCCCGGATTGCCGCTTCGTCCGGAGAACCCTTCGTTTTGCTCGATCGCCCGCATGACGCTGCCCGCTGACTCGTCCACCTCTCCACGCCTCTTCTCGAAGGCCTCGGCCATGGTCAGCAGCACACGCCGGAAGCTGGGACGCCCATGTCGGTCGTCCGGCGGAAAGTAGGTGCCTCCGAAGAACGGCCGGCCATCCGGAGTGAGGAACGCCGTCAGCGGCCATCCTCCCTGCCCGCTGATCGCCGATATGGCTGCCTGGTAGCGGGTGTCGACGTCCGGACGCTCGTCCCGATCCACCTTCACCGCGACAAACAGGTCGTTGATCAGCTCGGCTGTTCCCGCGTCTTCATACGACTCGCGATCCATGACGTGGCACCAGTGACACCAGACGGCGCCTATGTCCAGCAGGATGGGCTTGTCTTCCTCACGAGCTTTGGCGAAGGCGGCTTCACCCCACTCGCGCCAGTCCACCGGCTGATGCATGGCGGAGCGCAGGTAAGCGGAGGATGCTTCGAACAGCAGATTCTTTGGTTCAGCCATAGACCGATAAGTCTATCCCGATAGCGGGTTCACGGCCGAGATGCCCGATGCATCTCGGCCGTTCTTGGCGTCGATACCTCGCCTATGCGGGCGGAGGATTGCCGCTGATCGGCTTCGGAGGTGATGGTGGCTTCGGAGCCGTGAGACCCGGAATCACCGGCGCCTGTGAAACAACACCCATCGCCGCGTCGGTCAGGCTGATCCCGTACCGGTCCAGCGTGTCCGAGAGCAGTTGCTGGAGATTGACCCGGTCGATCGCGTACGCCGCCGTCGCAGAGATCAGATTGTTCTCTGCCGTCGCCAGGTTTCGCTCCTGCTGAAGCACGTTCGCCGTCGTCGAGGCGCCCAGCCTGTACTTCTTCTGCTCTGCATCCAGGCTCTGCGCGGCAAAGTCCCGGGCCGCATTGGCCGACTGCACCTGCGCCCGGACGTTGGTCAGGGCAAACTGCGCGTTGATGACCTGGATCCTCGTCTGCGTATAGAGCTGCTGCAGCCGCATCTGCGTCTGCCGGTACTCCATTTGAGATCGTGCCTGATCCGCCTGAGCCGCACGATTCCGTATCGGAATGGTGATGTTTACCCCGACGCCCTTATCGGGGGAGCTGTTGTTGAACAGGTTGCCAAAGGTCCCGGCGTAGCTGTTCGTGCCACCGACCGAGTTCGGAGGGCATGGAACTACGGTGGTCGATGTAAACGAAGTGGCGCAGTTCAGATTCGGGTTCTGCGCGCCGCCAAGAGCACTCGCACCGTAAAACGCATAGGCATCGATCACGGGAAGGAGGCCGTTCTTCTCGCCGCGAATCGTGATCTCGTTGTTCTTCATGTTGAGAACGGCCTGCTCGATCTGCGGGTTGTTCGTGTACGCCTGCCGGACCAGATCCTCGACCGACATGTCCTCTTCCGGAAGGCGGTCCAGGCCGACGCGGTCGGTCGGAATCACGGGCGCATTCGAGAGCCCTGGGTCATTCAGGTTTCGTGCGATCGCCTGCTTCATGATGAGCTGCTGATACTCGAGGTTGGACTGCGACGAGATCAACGCCTGCTTGTCACTGGCCACCGATGCATCGGAGTTGACGACATCCAGCGGGGCCAGCGTTCCAATCTCCAGCTGCTTGCGGTTGTCAGCGGTCAACTGGGTCGACTGCGCAAGGGCCCGCTCCTTCGCCTGCTCGTCCTCGTACGCGCTTACCAGCGCCCAGTAGATGCTCTCCACCTGGCTGACGGTGTAGATAACCTGCTGCCGGAACGATGAATCGGTGATGCGACGGTTGTTCTTCGCTTCCAGGATGAAGCGCCCGTTGATACGCGGACCGAAGCCCTGAAGGAGGTGCTGTGTCACCTGCGCCCGGAAGTTCGACTGCAGCTGCGGGCTGAAGTTCGAGCGCTGGCTGTTCGTGGTCTGACGGGTGTTGTCAAACGTGACATTCAACAGCGAGCCCGTCACAAACCCCTGCTGGTATCCAAAGTTATAGTTGCTCGTGTTCGTATTGAGGGAGTTCGTCCCCGTGATAAACGTGGTCGACTGCTGCGTCTGTGAGGCCTCGTACTGCAGGTTGCCCGTCAGCAAAGGGTCGAAGTTATAAGGCAAAGGCCCGCTGCCGTTTGTCGTCAGCACAAGTCCCTGCGCACCCGTACCCTGACCACCCGCGCCGACAGAGGTTCCACCAGGACCACCACCGCCCGTGATGGTCGTCGTGCTCCCGCCCAGCGTGCCTGTAACCAGACCCGTAGAGACACCGCGGAAGATCTGCCCTGACCTCGTCCGCAGAATATCCGTATCAGCAATGTCAAGGTTGATTCGCGCGATCGCGATGTCGTAGTTGTTTTCAAGTGCAAGCGCCACCGCATCGGCAAGGCTGAGATAGATCTTTCCGTCGCGCAGCAAAGCGTTCAAACGCTCTGTGTTTGTAAGCCGCGGCAGAGGTACGTTGGTCGCCGTGTAGGGTGCAAGCGGATTGGAGTACTGGAAGTGCTTCTTCGGGATGCTGTAGTCCTTGCCCGTATCCCGAAGGTAGAGCGGCTCTGTAAGCTTTGGCGCCGGAGCCTGCGGCAGACCCTGCTCGCCCGTGGTGTCGTTGGCCACACCTGTATTCGCGGTTGGCGAAGGCGTTCCCGTCTGCTGCGTTGCGCTCGACGATGTCGGCGGCTGCACGGGCGCCTGCTGCTGCGCGAACCCCTGCTGCGTGTTCATGCTAAGTAACATCAACGCCACACCTGCCGCTGCCTGCAAATCTCTTGATCTCACGATGCGTTCTCCAGCTCCTCTTCCGTTCTTGGCAAAGCTCCTCCCGTGAAGGTTGGCTGCCTCACCTGCATACAACCCCCGGCACACACACATGTCCATCGGCGGGGTTCCGTCCACTGCACCTGATGTTGATCCTTTGTTGACGCGTGCAGCCCTCCAGAAGATTCGAACTCTTTTCAAAGGAACCGCACCGGTGAAGCTGCTGCACAGCCTGACATACGTATGGTCTGTCAGCTTCGTTCCGCACAAAGTTAATTCACGATCGGTGGTGTACCCGTGGCGGAACGCCCATGGGAAAGCGTCGTCAGGATGGACAAAGTATACCCAACGCCGGCGGCTCATCCGTTCGTGTTACCGTCCAAAAGATCACCCATGCCCCTTTGGAAGCTGACCCTCAGCTATGACGGAACCTCTTTCCACGGATGGCAGATCCAACCCGGTCTGCCCACGGTGCAAGGCACATTAGCCTCTGGCATACGCCGTCTGACAGGAGAGGACGTGCTTCCACAAGGATCTGGTCGAACCGACGCCGGCGTCCACGCGCTCGGTCAGGTGGCCAGCTTCTCATTGACGGCACCCATACCGGCGGCTAACCTCCAGCGCGCGCTCAACCGCCTCCTTCCCGGCAGCATCCGCATCCTCTCGGCAGAGGAGGTGGACGCACCGTTCCACGCACGTCACAGCGCTGTTCGCAAAACCTACGAGTACCGGATCTTTCCCGCTGCAATGAACCCCCGCATGGGTGTGACGCCGGACCCTGAACCGCGGAGCGCCTCCGTTCCACGTATATGCCCGCCTATGCTCGCGCCCTTTGTCTGGGACTTCCGCCTACCGCTGGATCTAGAGAGGCTCAACCGGGCCGCAATGCACATCGTGGGAGGGCACGACTTCACCTCCTTTGCGGCCGCCGGGAAGGAGATGCCGGGTGTCGTCTGTGGAGAGCCTTTGCCCGGATATCCCGAGACCCCGCCCTCGCCGTTCCGCGTTATCGAAAGCTCCGCCTGGAGCTGGACCGGCGACCTCCTTATCTATCGGGTCACCGGCTCCGGGTTTCTGCATCACATGGTTCGAAACCTGGTAGGGACCTTTGTGCAGGCCGGAGCCGGTCGGACGTCGCCAGACGCAGTTCCCGCGATCCTTTTGGCACGGTCCCGCTCCGCGGCAGGTCCGACCGCTCCGGCGCGCGGACTCTTCCTCGTCCATGTGGAGTACGCGTGAGATCGTCCTGGCCACCCCTTGCCCGAAGGCAGCCCGCCTCCACGCCGGTGCGCCGATGACCGGGGTCGCGACCGCCGCCGCCCAGCGCCGGATGCTGGCGCTCGCATCGCTCACGCCCGTGCACCGTGCCTTCCACTGGCTGCACCTCCACCAGCCGCAGCTCCGCCAATGGCTGCTCGATGCCGTAAGAATTCCCGCCCCTCCGTTCGGGGAGCAGGCCCGCGGAGCCTGGTTTCAGGAGCGCTTCCGCAGCCTCGGCCTGAGGGACGTCCACGTAGACGACGAGGGCAATGTGCTCGCGGAGCGCCCCGGGAGCTCGCCCGATGCATCCGGAGCCATGCTGCTGCTCTCGGCACATCTCGATACGGTCTTCCCCCCGGGAACTCCCTGCGACCCCAGGGAAGATGAGGCGCGCATCCTCGCTCCCGGAGCCTGTGATAACGCCGCAGGGCTTTCGGCTCTGCTCGCAATGGCGGCAGCGCTCCAGTTTGCCGACATCACAACCCCGGCTCCTATCCTCTTCGCCGCAAACGTCGGCGAGGAGGGCGAGGGTGACCTCCGCGGCATGAGGCACATCTTCACGCGCGGTCCATACCGCAACCGCATCGCGGCCTCTATCGCACTCGAAGGCGCAGGGCTGTCCACCGTCGTCACTCGGGGCCTCGGAAGCGTTCGGCTCCGTGTCACCGTGACCGGCCCCGGCGGACACTCATGGACCGACGCCGGAGCTCCAAACCCGATCCTGCTCCTCAGCCGCCTGCTGGTCGAAGCGGCGTCGCTTCCCTTCCCCTCGCACCCCCGAACCACCTTCAATGCAGGCCAGATCTCCGGTGGAACCTCCATAAACTCCATCCCCGAGTCCGCCTCCGTTCTTCTCGATCTCCGCTCGACCCACCCTGCGCAGATGCGGGCGTCTGCCGCGGAGCTCTGCGCCTCCATGCGTCAGACCATCGACGCGGCGAACGCGGAGAACCCCTCCCATCTCCCGGCTGCGCTGATCGTCGAGACCATCGGAGAACGTCCGGCGGCCGCGCTTCCCGACGACTCGCCGCTTCTGGAGACGGTTCGAGCCGCCGACCGTCACCTGGGACTCCGGACCGAGGTCCGCATCGGTTCAACCGATGCCAACCTCCCCCTCTCCCTCCGCATTCCGGCCATCGCACTCGGCGGTGGAGGCACAGGAGGCGGCATACACACCCTCGCAGAATGGTATGACCCCACCGGCAGAGAGATGGCGCTCCGCCGCATCCTGCTCACAGTGCTCGATGCGACACAGCTCATCTCGGAGTCGGCGCTGCCTCGCTTCGGCGGCAGCAAGTCAACCGCATAAGTGCATCTCGCACCCCCGCGGACGAGAGCAGCCGTCGCGCACTCGTCTTGATAGACTCCAGCCGTGCCCTCTTTCCTCCACCTCACCACCCTCTCTGCGCTTCTGCTCGCTCCTCCCGCACAGCACCCCGTGGGAACTGCTCCAGCAGCTGGCGCACCGGAAGCAGACACGATCTTTCTCCATGGGCAGATCCTCACCGGCGCGCACCTCCGGTCAGGTGACACAAGCACTACGCCCGATCAGGTATCAGCCATAGCCATCTCTCACGGCGTAATCACGGCTGTCGGCTCCGATGCAGAGATCGCCAGGCTCAAGACAGCCCGGACCCAGGTCATCGATCTCCACGGAGCGTTCGCCATGCCGGGCTTCAACGACGCCCATACGCACATGGCCAACGCCGGCCGTCAAAAGCTCTCCGCCGACCTGACCGGCTCCCGCTCACTTGCCGAGATGCAGCGTCGCATCCGTGAGTACGCCGCGGCCGCCCCGCCTGGAGCCTGGCTCCTTGGCGGCGGTTGGGACCACACCCTCTGGCAATCCCGGCAGCTTCCCTCCCGCACAGACCTCGACCAGGTCACCGGGGACCACCCCGCCATCTTCCGGCGCGTCGATGAGCACATGGCGGTCGCAAACTCCGCCGCCCTCGCCGCGGCCGGCATTACCTCCGCCACCACGGACCCACCAGGCGCAAAGATCGACCGTGACGCCGATGGGAGACCTACGGGCATTCTGCGCGAGCCGGCGGCGAGCGCGATCGTCTTCCGCAAAGTTCCCCCACCCACGCTGGAGCAGCGCCGGGCAGCCTTCACCGTTGCCATGCAGGAGGCTCTCTCCCACGGTGTCACCACCGTCCAGGACAACTCCGATTGGGAGGACTTCCTGGCGATGGAGGAGATGGAGCACGCCGGACGTCTGCACATCCGTGTCGCCGAGTGGCTCGACTTCAGTCAGCCGCTTCCCGTGCTGAAGCAGCGTCGCGCAAGCCACCCCGCCGACGATCCGCTCCTGCACCTCACCATGCTGAAAGGCTTCATGGATGGCTCGCTAGGGTCGCGCACAGCCTCCCTCGAAGATCCGTATAGCGACGATCCCTCGAACTCAGGTCTCCCCCGCTACGATCAGGATGACCTCAACGTCATGGCAGCCGAACGCGCCGCAGCCGGCTTCCAGATTGGCTTGCACGCTATCGGCGACCTCGCCAACGACATGGCTCTGAACGCATTCGCGGCCGCCGAAGGAGGGGCAATCCCTGCTGATCGGCCCGTCCCTCCCGCAGAGCCCGATGCGGCCATCGTGACTCGCAGCTCACCCGAGATCGGCCCTTCCGCCCTCCGGCTCCGGATCGAACACGCGCAGGTTCTGCTCCCGGCAGACTTCGACCGCTTCGCCAAACTGGGCATCGTCGCCTCCATGCAGCCATCGCACCTGGTCACCGATATGCAGTGGGCCGAGGAGCGTCTCGGCCCGGATCGCATCAAGTACGCCTACGCCTGGCGATCCTTCCTCGATCACGGTGTCACCCTTGCCTTCGGCACCGACTTCCCGGTCGAGACCATCAACCCGTTCCGCGGGCTCTACTCCGCCGTCACACGGCAGAACGAGGCTGGAACTCAAACCTTTTATCCTGAGCAAAGGATCAGCATCCAGGAGGCGCTATACGCCTACACCCAGGCATCAGCCTTCGCCGAGTTCCGCGAAACTAGCGTCGGACGTCTGGAGCCGGGCTTCCTCGCCGATATAGTCGTGCTGGATCGGGACCCGAGATCCGCGAAGCCGAGGGATCTCCTCCAGACCAGGGTACTGCGCACCGTCGTCGGTGGCCAAACCGTCTACACCGCGGATCAACCTCCATCCACCGATCCACACGGCACCCCGGCTCCCGCCCCCGCCTCTCCGCACATCGCACCCTCTCCCCGATGAACCGTCGTCGATCAACATCCCCGTGTGAGCGAACAGATTGAACAGGAAGACACTTGCCCGGCTCCTGCTGCTGGCCGTCGTCGCAATCTGGGGAGCGACCTTCGCGCTCGTCAAGGATGCTCTCGACGACGTCCCGCCCCTGCTCTTCAACCTGCTTCGCATGGCTCTCGCTGCAGCCGCTCTTTGGGCCATCAACTACCGGCAGCTTCGCAGGATCTCGCCGAAGACGCTTCGCGCGGGTGCGGCAGCAGGTCTGCTCCTCGGTCTGGGTTATCAGTTCCAGACCGTCGGCCTCGCCCGAACGACACCCGCAAAGTCGGCTCTCATCACCGGTCTCGTTGTGGTCTTCGTTCCCCTCCTCACCACGATCCCCGCTTTGCGTCCCGGAAACGCCTCCCCGCCGCGCTGGACCACAGCTCTCGGCGCGATCCTGGCTTTTTCCGGTCTCGTCCTGCTCACAACCCCACCCGGGACAACCCTCCGCACGGTAAGCTCCGGCGTAAACCTCGGGGATCTTCTCACCCTGATCTGCTCCCTTGCCTTTGCCGGACATCTCCTTTCGCTCGCGCATCTTGCACCGGAGATCCCCGCCCCGCAGCTCGCCACCCTGCAGATCAGCTTCTCGGCCCTCTTTATGCTCCTGACCCTTCCGCTCTCGGGCCCCCTCTATCTCCACCCGTCCCACCGCCTCTTCATCGCGCTCGCGGTCACAAGTCTCCTCGCGACTGCGGCAGCCTTCACCATCCAAAGCTGGGCGCAGCAACATATCCCGCCTTCCAATACCGCGATCCTCCTCACGCTCGAGCCCGTCTTTGCCATCGCCGTGTCCATGCTCTTCTTTGGCGACCGCCTGACCGGTCGCTCTGTTGCGGGCGCCGTCCTCATCCTCACAGGCATCGCGACCATCGAGCTCTTCGCCCTTTCGGCGCCCATCCCCATCGATCCCGCCTGACATCCTCCTGCTACATTCGTTGCTTCCCGCCGGACTTGAATTCATACTTAAGTGCATCGATACGCGTCTAAACCTCCGTAAAGCCGGAAACGGTCCTTTGGTGACCAGGCCACATGCCGCCGGCATTCTTGAAGCTGCAACAATCCGCGAACGCGGCACGCCATGCCAAGTCGCATCGAACTGAAAGAGGACATACCTTCAATGGAAACACCGCAGATGGAACACAGAAGTCTGATGGATCGTGTCCGCACACACCGTCTGACCACCACCTTTGCACTCCTCGCGACGCTGTCCACCGGAATCCTCGTCGGCTCCGTCTTGACCCACGGCGTGAGCGGCAAGGAGCAGCAACAGTCGGTGGACTCGTCGGATGCTCGGCCGATCGTGATCCCGTCTCCGACAACACTGTCGAACGGCTTCTCGCAGATCGCGAAGCAAGTTGGACCGGCAGTCGTGAACATCAACACCGAGTCCCTGCCCAAGCAGTCCACCAACCGTCGAGGCCGCCGTGGAGCTCAGCGTGGACCTCTGCAGAGCAACCCCAACGGTGATGATGAGCAGCAGGGACCGCAGAACCAGGGCGACATGCAGGACTTCTTCAATCGCTTCTTCGGCGGCCAGGGTGGACAGGGTGGCGATGGAGAAGAAGACGGTATGGGGGGTGGCGAGCGCCGCGCCCTTGGATCCGGATTCATCGTCGATCCGCGCGGCTACATCATCACCAATAACCATGTCGTCGATAAAGCAGACAAGATCTACGTAAAGCTCTCGACCGACCCGGATAACCCCGGAGATCCCGGCCGTCCGGCCAAGGTCATCGGTGTCGATAAGGACACTGATATCGCAGTCATCAAGATCGAAGCAGCGCAGCCGCTCCCGACGATCAAGCTCGGCAACTCCGACGGCGCACAGGTCGGCGACTGGGTCCTCGCGGTAGGAAGTCCCTTCGCACTCTCGAAGACCGTGACCGCCGGAATCATCTCCGCAAAGAACCGGTCCATCGATGAAGGCGGCAGCGCCAGTGGAGTAGCGCAGAACTCCTTCCAGAAGTTCATCCAGACAGACGCCGCCATCAACCCCGGCAACTCGGGCGGCCCGCTCGTCGATATGGCAGGCCAGGTCGTTGGCATGAACACCGCAATCTACACGCAATCCATGGGCTCACAAGGCGTCGGCTTCGCCATGCCGGCCAACACCATCGCCAACGTCTACAACATGCTGATCGGACCGGAGCACAAGGTCACGCGCGGTTCCATCGGCATCACCTTCCAGGCAGCGCAGTCGTCTGCGGTCAGCAGGATGTATGGCTTCGCCAACGGCGGTGTCATCGTCAGCTCTGTCACGCCGAACGGAGGCGCAGCCAAGGCCGGAATCAAGCCACAGGACGTGATCCTCTCAATCGATGGCCGCAACATCAAGGACGGTGATGATCTCATCGCCGACATCTCCGCCCGCAAGGTCGGCACAAGCGTCAAGCTCGGATACCTCCGCGACGGCAAGCAGAACTCCGCGTCCGTTGCCATCGGCGACCGTGCAAAGACCTACGCCGAAGTAGCAGGCGAGACAGACGAGAGCGCCTCACCTCAGGAGGCGGACGCCGGTCAAGCCAAGCTCGGCATCACCGTCTCGGCCGTCCCTCCGCAGATGTCCACGCGGCTTGGGGTCAAGGGCGGTGTTCTGGTCACCAGCGTCGCTCCCGGCTCTTTCGCCGATGAGATCGGTCTGGGCAAAGGTGCAATCATCCGAGAGATCAACCGCAAGGCCGTAACGGATGAAGCGACCTATCGCGCTGTCGTCTCCAGCCTGAAGACCAAGGATGACGTCGTCTTTGTCGTTCGGTACCCCCAGTCCAAGAGCGACACCTACATCGGTGGAACCCTGCAGTAAGGGAACCCCGAAACACCGAAAGGCGTATGGGCCCAGCCCGTACGCCTTTTCTCTTGATCCGAGACCGGGTGGCCTCTTCCCGCGGTATGCTGGCAGCGGGCCAGATACGACAAAAGGGTCACTCCGCGGCGGAACCTTCGAGTTGCCATCACAGTAACTCCCGAGTTACCCTTTTCTCTGTCGTTGAACCGTTTTCACAGAGCATTGTTCGACACTATCCAAGAGGTGCCTGCCTATGCATATCGGCCGTTTACTCCAAGGCTCAACGATCCTTCTCCTCACCCTTCCAGTTCTCGCGTCCACCCACTCTCGACGGGGACCCACCTCACAGCACCTCTTCAATCGTCACAGCAGCAAATCAGCCCCGAAACCCGCATCCCAACGCGCCATTGATGACACGCGCGCGACCCAGATTCAGTCAGCTCTCATCCGCGCGGGATACCTGTCCGGCGACGCGACAGGCCACTGGGATACCGGGACCGAAGCCGCAATGCAGAAGTTTCAGTCGGATCATGGCTGGCAGACCAAGCTGATACCCGATTCCCGCGCCATCATCAAGCTTGGCCTCGGCCCGAACTCCAATGGCGCCAACGCGGATCATGCAAATCCTGGATCTTCACCGGAAAGCTCCGTCGCCTCTTCCGGCAACGGCTTTCTCCGCTAAACTTTGCGCCGTTCACAACGGACATCCGTATCGCCACTCTCAAACTTCGAAACTCCTCATTTGAGCCGCTCCGCTTCCGGGAACGGCTCATCTTGCAGGCCGCGCAGCCGGTTTGAAGGCTCCAAGTGCAGACCGTACCCGGATAACGGCAGAGCTTCTGATCTGGGAGACGCGCGATTCCACCACGCCCATCAGCTGTGCGATCTCCTTCATCGAAAGCTCTTCGTAGTAGTAAAGGGTAAGCACCATACGCTCACGCTCCGGCAGGCCATCGATCGCGTCAACCAGATGTTGTTTCATCTCTGCGGCCATGCAGCGAAACAGCGGATCTTCCTGAGTAGGCGCGGCGACATAGGCCAGCTCCTCCTCGCCGGACTCTTCGTTGCGCTCTGCGTTCAGGCTCCCGATCTCCAAAGACTTCAGCTCGGTCAAAAGGCTCTGGTAAGCCTTCAGGGTGAGGCTCATCTCCTCGGCAATCTCCACATCCGAGGGAGTTCTCCCGAGCCGTTGCGTCGCCGTACGGATTGCCTCCTCCAGACCCCTTCCTCTACGCCTCAGCTCACGCGGACTCCAGTCCTGGCTACGCAGCGAGTCCAGGATCGCGCCGCGGATCCGAAACTGCGCGTACGTCTTGAACTGGGCATTCTTGTCTGACTTGAACTTCGCAGCCGCGTCTATTAGCCCGATCAGCCCTGCGGATACGAGGTCCTCCAACTCCACGTGCTGAGGAAGTCCCTCGTGAATCTTTCGCGCTACATACCGCACGGTCGTCAAATGCTCCAGAATCAACGCCTGCGAACTCGCATCGCACTTGGACGAGCTCTGAGCAGCTTCCTTACGGCCGTTCTGGCCCAAGGTCACGGGAGTCGTTTCAAGCAACCCCTCTTCGACTGCCAGGAAAGACCCGCAGGTATTCGGAAACAAAACCCCTGCCACTGAAACCTGCTGCCCGTGTATCCACCCCATGCTTGCAGCTGCCATCACACTCTCCTCGATCGGCGCTTAGTCTGTTGCGCCACTTCCTACGCACTGAGGTAATGCAAGCAGCTGACCTATTTCGCTCCACTTTCTATTAGGCTTCTCCAATTCTTCGCCTTCATACACCTACAAGTACAGCATTTACAGCTACATACAAGCTTCCTACTTAGGTCAGACGTGCCGTAGAAAAGCGAACAGATTCCTTGTGGTGGATCGAAGGGACTACGAAGATGAGGCCGCTCTAACTTCGCTCATTAAATTTTCCTAATGGTGGACGCTGAGCTCGGCCACCCAGGCCCGGTCGTCCATAGCCGTGCACCCACCGCAGGGCAAGATGGCGCACGAAATCGGCGAACACGGGTGTTCACTGAAGTTTCAATTTTGGATTAAGGTGTGGTCGGAAGGTCGAAAATCCAAAGGGTCAATCCCCGGATGGGGAACAGATCCGAACTCTAAGCAGAACGATCACGCTTGCGAAGCCGGATGTTATCTTCTCTGATCTCAGGGTTGGCTCCTGACAGGATGAGAGCGCGCTCCAGCACATGCATCAACTCACGTACGTTGCCGGGCCAGCGATGCTCGCAAAGCGTCTTCAGGGCCGCCTCAGAGAGATGCTTGGGGGAGGCGCCGCGTCCCAGAAGCCCAAGAAAATGCTCAGCGAGAAGAGGAAGATCTTCCATCCTGGAGAGCAAGGGCGGCACGTCTATCGGGAAGACGGCCAGCCGGTGGTAGAGGTCCAGGCGAAACGTCTGCTCCTCGGCACGTTGCTCCAACGGCTGGTGGGTGGCCGCGATCACGCGCACATCCACATGGCTTGGCTCGTTTTCGCCCACCTTCTGAAGCTCACCGCATTCCAGGAAACGGAGCATCTTCGCCTGCAGCGCAAGCGGCATCTCCCCGATCTCATCCAAAAACAGCGTTCCACCATCCGCGGCTTCGATGCGACCTGTCCTTGATCGCACGGCCCCGGTGAATGCCCCGCGCGTATGCCCGAACAGCTCCGCTTCCAGCAGAGCTTCCGGAATGGCAGCGCAGTTCAGGACGATGAAAGGTCGATTCGCTCGCAGGCTCAGCCGATGCAGCGCCTTGGCCACGAGTTCTTTGCCTGTCCCCGTATCGCCCTCGATCAGCACGGTCGTAGAGCGCGGAGCAACAAGCCTCACCAACCTCCCAAGCTCTCTCATCGCGGCACTCGAGCCGATCATCTCCGGCAGGAACTCGTCATCGGCCGCGGGCTCCAGGCATCGCTCGAACGCGCCATTCGCGTCACCCGGGCGCCCCATCTTCTCGGTCGCACGGTTCGATCCCAAAGACCCCGCGACAGCAGGATGTGCGTCTCTTCCCCCACTCCCTGGCGACGGAGCTTCCGCGGACCCGGAGAGCTCTCGCAACACCTGAAGGAGTTCATGCCGCCTCGGGCTCTGCGTCGGAGACTTGGTCGCCGACCCGTCCAGACTAAGCAGATCAACCTCTGGATGCAGTCCCCGAACCCATTCGGCGAACTCACCTACCTCGAGATCGGGTAGCCAGCCATCCAGAAGTAGGGCCTCTGGCCGTACATCGTCGAGACTGGCCATGGCGGCTGCTGCACCGGCCGCCTCATGAACCTGCCATCGGAGACTGACCAGTCTTACCCGCAACCGTTCCCGCAGCCCAACGTCGGCACTTGCAAGCACCACCACTCGCGGCATCGGCAACATCGCGCCGCACACGGCTGCCTGATCTCGGGATGAGCACGAAGCGATCTGTGTCTCCAGCATCTTTGCCTCACCGGTGTAGGGCACTACGTTCAGGGCAGCGATGTCAGGCGCTCGCGTGCATTCGGTTCAGATCGGGGACAGCGAACGGAACGTTGATCCGCTCGATCTGCGAGAGACGGTATCCCGCACCCCGAACAGTGACAATGCGGGAAGACTCTCCCACTGTGGACGAGAGCTTCTTCCGCAAGTAGTTGATGTACACGTCGACGACGTTGGTGGCGTTATCCGCGGGGAGTTGAAATACCTCCGTCAGAAGTTCACTTCGGCTACAGCACCGCCCTGCGTTTTGAAGCAGAAACTCCAGCAGCCTGAACTCTTTGGCAGTCAGGCTCACCGCCCGTCCGCCGACTGAAGTGGACCGGCTGATCCGGTTCAGGGTCAGATCCCCATGCGTCAGCAGGATCTCGCCTTCCGTCACACGGGACTGACGCCGCAGCAGAGCTCTGCAGCGCGCCGTTAACTCGTGAAAGCTGAACGGCTTTGCCATGCAGTCGTCCGCTCCTAGGTCGAGGCACTCCACACGGTCTTCCACCGAGTCGCGTCGTAGCAGGCAAAGGACGGAGGTACGCGGAGAGAGCCGCTGAAGAGTTGTTACGAGAGTCTTGCCCAACGGCGCCGAGGCATCGAGCACCATCAAATCAAGCGCACCCGTCTCAGCCAGTTCGAGAGCGGTCTCGTGAGAGTCCGTCCAGCTCACCTCGTGGCCCTCAGCCGTGAGGCCCTTCTTCAAAAACAACCCCAAGGCGGCATCCGGTTCAACAATCGTCAAGCGCATTTAGATCAGCCCTTCAGAACAGCAGTCGTGCAACACTTTCTGTACCTTCCATCATGGCGTGGTCGGCTGCAAGCTGATAATGCGAGCTTTGAATAAGGAATTCCCGAAAGCGGAAGAGAAGAGCGATGAGGCCCGGGAGAGCACACAATCGCGGAATGTCGCCCTGCACCAATTTGGTTATTGCAGTTCGCCTTTTATTCGCTAGAATGTGCGCATGGCAATCACCCGTCGGCAAAAAGAAGTTCTCGACTTCCTTACTCAGTTCACGCAGAAGAACGGGTACTCCCCGTCTTACGAGGAGATCGCCAGCGGTCTGGGCCTCAACTCCCTGGCAACCGTGCACAAACACGTCAGCAATCTCCAGAGCAAGGGGATGTTGCAGCGAGCCCATAACCGCAGCCGCTCGATCGACGTCCTGCCCGCGCGGAGCGTCAAGAAGGCCTCGGATCGCATGCCCCTGCTCGGCCGGATCGCTGCTGGCCGGCCGGTCGAAGCGATCGAAACCGCCGAGACCATCTCGCTTGGAGACATCATCGGCAACCGCGAGGTGTTCGCCCTTGAGGTCCGCGGAGATTCGATGCGCGACGAACACATCGTCAGCGGAGACTACGTTCTGGTCGAACGCACACGCAGCGCCCGGGAGGGCGAGATCATCGTCGCACTCGTCGATGGAACGGATGCCACGTTGAAACGCTTCTACCGCGAGGGGAACATGATCCGGCTGCAGCCATCCAATACGGAGATGCCCCCCATCTATGCTCCAGCCGCGAGCGTCGCAATCCAGGGTAAGGTGCTGGGAGTGCTGCGGAAGTACGCCTGACGATTGCTTGATGTTTGTGCGAATTTCACACCATCAGGGAACTACGTAGACCCGCGGCACGTAAGCACACATCATGGCCATACCTCGATCTAGAAGGTGCGGTCCCGGAGTGAGTTGTGGCAAACGAGCGCAAGCGGAAACGTAAACTTTGGCTATGGGCGACCGTCGCCGTCGTCGCCGTCGTCGTCCTCTTCGGAGTCACCGTAGCCGCGCGAGGTAACGGCACCAAGATTGAGCCCTCACAGTTGGCAAAGGTGGAGCGCGGTGACATAGCGCGATCTGTCGTTGCCACCGGCAAGGTCCAGCCGATCACCAAGGTGGAGGTCAAGTCAAAGGCCTCGGGCATCGTTACCCGCCTCAGCACCGACATCAACGCCCATGTCCATCAGGGTCAGCTTCTCGCTCAGTTAGACCAGGAGGAGATCCTGGATCAGGTCGCCGCACAGAAGGCGCTGCTCGCAGGCGCGGAGTCGAACGCAAAGGCCGCCGCGGCCGCCATCGAGTACGACAAGGTGAACGCCCAGGCCCCCGACCTGCCCATGTACAAGCACACGTTTGACCGTGCGCAGCAGATGTCCACCGCGGGTGTAGTCAGCCAGCAGGCGCTCGATGACGCGGAGCAGAAGTACCTCGCCGCCGCCAACACTCGCGACAAAGCCGTCTCGCAAATCACAGTCGACACCTCGAAGCTGCGGCAGGCGCAGGCCCAGGTCGCGCAGGCACAAGCCTCACTCAAGCAGCTGCAGGACCAGCTCTCGTACACCATTATCACAAGCCCGATGGATGGCATCGTCCTCTCGCGTGACGTCGAGGTAGGCGACGCCGTCAGCTCCATTCTCGTCCTGGGCAGTACGGCGACGCTTGTCATGACCATCGGTGACACCACCCAGGTCTATGTCCAGGGCAAAGTGGACGAGGCGGACATCGGCAAGGTCTACCTCGGTCAGCCGGCGCGCATCAAGGTCGAGTCATTCAAGGACAAGACCTTCAAGGGCAAGGTGACCAAGATTGCCCCGCTCGGCGTGGAAAAGGACAACGTCACCACCTTTGAGGTTCGGGTGTCGATCGACAATCCGGGCGGCGAGCTCAAGGCGAACATGACAGCCAACGCGGAGGTCCTGCTCGATGAACACAAGAATGTAATGACCGTACCCGAGCAGGCGGTCATCTATGACAAGGATCGGAAGGCTTCCGTCGAGGTACCGGATCCAAGCCAGAAGAAAGGGCGGCGCGCGGTCCCAATCGTCGCCGGAATCTCGAACGGAACGCGAACCGAGGTGCTATCCGGCCTCAACAGCGGAGACGCCGTCATCCTGCAGCAATAAGTGGTACCAAGCTCGTTCAACACACGCCACGCCGCCCGTTGAGACGATCACGCAAGGAGAACCATGAATATTCGAACAGCACTCGTATTCGCATCAGCAGCCATCTTCTCCTCCACACTGTTTGCGGCAGACCATAACTTCGATCGGACGCTTTCCACCGGGAGCAGTCCCAACGTCGTCGTTATGACCGGATCCGGATATATCCACCTTCGCCCCGGCTCCGACAACCAGGTGCACGTGGCCGCTCACCTTCATCCAGGTAACAACTGGTTCGGTGGCGGAGACGCCGACTCCCGCATCGCGCAGATCGTGAGCAATCCTCCAATCCTTCAGAGCGGGAACGACATCACCATCGGTGAACGCCACCCCGGAGATCGCTACCGCAACATCTCCATCGACTACGAGGTCACGCTTCCCCGAGCCTCCTCCGTCGAAGCGTCGACCGGTTCCGGAGACGTAGAGCTGCAGGATGTTGGCGCCCGATTCAAAGGCAGCAGCGGATCTGGATCGGTACGTGCCAGGAACCTCCACGGGCCCGCTATGCTTGAGACCGGGTCGGGAGACATCGAACTCACGGAAGGCGCGCCCGGAGACGTGCGTGCGCAGACCGGCTCGGGCAGCATTCGCCTCAGCGGCATCTCGGGAGGCCTCAAAGCCGGAACCGGCTCCGGGGACATCGAGGTAAACGGCAATCCTGCTACAGACTGGAAGCTCGACACCGGCTCTGGATCCGTTCGTCTCGCGCTTGGCTCCTCCGCACACTTCACGCTCAACGCCAGCACCGGCTCGGGTACCATCCGCACCGAGCAACCGATCGCAATGCAGGGAGAGATCAATCACCATCATGTCAACGGCGTCGTGAACGGCGGCGGACCCACCCTGCGCATCAACACCGGCTCCGGAGACGTCGAGATCAAGTAAGTCACCTGCCAGTCAAGGTGTCAGAGCGCCGCCGGGTGTAGACGCACCTGTATTCTGGTCACATGCTCCCTCCGAAACACGGGGAAATCGCTCGGCCAGGCTGCCCCCGACTGCTCGTCTTTGACCTCGACGGAACTCTCATCAACTCCAGCCGAGACCTCTGCAACTCGATCAACGCCACGCTAGCTCACTTCGGTAAGCCGCAACTTCCGGACGCAGTGATCGCCACCTATATCGGCGACGGCGCCTCCATGCTGGTACGCCGCGCCTTTGGTGATCCAGAGGGCGACACACACGACGAGGAGTACGTCGCCGAAGCCCTTACATGGTTCCTCGACTACTACCGCATTCACAAGCTGGACTTCACCCACACCTACGCGGGTGTCACCGAAGCCCTCGAGCTCATCCGCGAACGCCATCCATCCATGCTCATGGCCTGTCTCACCAACAAGCCGGTTCGTCCGTCGGAGGACATCTGTCACCAGCTTGGGCTGTCGCCATTCTTCTTCAGGATCTACGGCGGGAACAGCTTTCATACCAAGAAGCCGGACCCCCACGGCCTCCTCACGCTCATCGAAGAGGCGTCATCTATCAGCCACGCCGGTGCCAACAATCCCGCTCCGATCACTCCGGCCGAGACCGTGATGATCGGCGATTCGGCCGTCGACATCCTGACCGCGCGCAACTGCGGCGCACAGACCATCGGCTGCACCTTCGGTCTCGCCCCCCAGAGTCTCGTCACCGTTCCTCCGGATCACATCGCAGACAGCCCCACACATTGGCCGGCGATCATCGCCAACCTCTGCGGCTGATTATCCACTGGTCCCGTTCTGGCTCAGCACTAGCCTCAGCGCGGCTGTTGCCAGCGCAAGCAGCACGAACCACTTCACCCACCAGCGTAGACTCGGGAGCTTGTCAGACATCCCCCATCGGCTCCCTGCCCGCCGTAGACTGCCTCTGATGCATCAAGCTCGGGCCTCAAACTCTCGATTCCAGCTCTGAATCACGCGCGTCTCCCTCTCCCATCCGAGAACGCTGAGACTTCCCGTACCCAGGGCAAAAAGAGATCCGTCTCGCGCCGCCACACCGATCCAGCGCGCCGCAAGAATACGCAGAATATGCGCATGGGCGAACATCGCGACGCGTCCGTGCTCACCCTTCCCTGCCATCTCCATCGCCCGCTTGATGACGCCGTCGGCCCGATCGCCTACCTGCTCCACCGTCTCTCCATCCGTGATTGCGTCCTTCCACACGCTCCAGCCCGGCTCTGTCGCGCGGATCTCCTTTGTAGTCAGGCCCTCATATACGCCATAGTTCCACTCCCGCAGACCCTCTTCCACCTGCGCGTGTTCCCCATAGCCCGCAATCCGGCACGTCTCGCGAGCCCGCTGCATGGGACTCGTCATGACAACGTCAAACGGCCGTCCGTCCAGGTACTCTCCCAGCACCGCCGCCCGCGCTCTTCCCTGCTCCGTCAGCGGAACATCCGTTCGGCTCGTATGCTTGCCGCTCAAACTCCACTCGGTCTCACCATGGCGCACCAGCCAAAGCTCCACTCCTGCGTTCATGAATCGATATCTCCTCAAGCTTCAGATGCAGAGGCGCCCGCATCAGGAGACCGGCCCCGATCGCATTCCTCAGCGCACGCCCTTATCCTAATAGCCATGGACTTCCAGCTCACGACCACCTACAAGCCCCAGGGCGATCAGCCGCGCGCCATCTCCGAGCTTGTCTCCGGCCTCTCCGCCGGTGAAAAAGACCAGGTGCTCCTCGGCGTCACAGGCTCCGGCAAAACCTTCACCATGGCCTCCGTCATTGCCGAGTCCAACCGGCCCGCGCTCATCCTCGCGCACAACAAGACCCTCGCCGCCCAGCTCTACCACGAGTTCAAACAGTTCTTCCCCAACAACGCCGTCGAGTACTTCGTCTCCTACTACGACTACTACCAGCCCGAGGCCTACATCCCCTCCGGCGACCTCTTCATCGAAAAGGAAGCCACCATCAACGAGGAGCTCGACAAGCTCCGCCTCTCCGCCACCCGTTCCCTCTTTGAGCGCCGCGACGCCATCATCGTCTCCTCCGTCTCCTGCATCTACGGCCTCGGCAGCCCGGAGGCCTACTACGGCATGCTCCTCCTGCTCGAGCGCGGACAGAAGATCAAGCGCGAAGACATCACCCGCCGCCTCGTCGAGATCCTCTACGAGCGCAACGACGTAGACTTCCGCCGCGGAACCTTTCGCGTGCGCGGAGACATCATCGAGGTCTACCCCACCTACGACGAAAACGCCTTCCGCATCGAGCTCTTCGGCGATGAGATCGACACCCTCTCGCAGATCGACCCGCTCTTCGGCACCGTCAAGCAGAAGTACTCGCGCCTGCCCATCTACCCCAAGTCCCACTACGTCGTGCAGCCCGAGCGCAAAAAGACCGCCACCGAATCCATCCTCAACGAGCTCTTTGAGTGGGAGGCCCAGCTGGAAAAAGAGGGCCGCCTCGTCGAGTCGCAGCGCATCCATCAGCGCACCCGCTTCGACCTCGAGATGATCAAGTCCGTCGGCTACTGCCACGGAATCGAGAACTACTCGCGCCACTTCTCCGGCCGCCTCCCCGGCGAGCCGCCACCCACGCTCCTCGACTACTTCCCCCGCGATTACCTCCTCTTCATCGACGAGTCCCACGTCACCGTCCCGCAGCTCCACGGCATGTGGCACGGCGACCGCTCGCGCAAGCAGAACCTCGTCGACTACGGATTCCGCCTCCCGTCCGCAATGGACAACCGCCCGCTCAAATTCGAAGAGTTCGAGGGCCGCACCGGCCAGATCATCTACGTCTCCGCCACCCCCGGCCCGTACGAGCTCACTAAGGCCGCCGGAGTCGTCGTCGAGCAGATCATCCGCCCCACCGGTCTCACCGACCCGCAGGTCGAGATTCGCCCCATCAAGGGCCAGATCGACGACCTCCTCGCCGAGATCCGCGACCGCACCGAAAAAGATCAGCGCGTCCTCGTCACCACGCTCACCAAGCGCATGGCCGAGGACCTCGCGAACTACTACACCGAGGTCGGCGTCCGCTGCCGCTACATGCACTCCGAGATCGAAACCCTCGAGCGCATCAAACTCCTGCGCGACCTGCGCAAGGGCGAGTACGACGTCCTCATCGGCATCAACCTGCTCCGCGAAGGCCTCGACCTCCCCGAGGTCTCGCTGGTCGCCATCCTCGACGCCGACAAGGAGGGCTTCCTCCGCTCCCAGGGCTCACTCATCCAGACCATCGGCCGAGCGGCTCGTCACCTTGAAGGCCGCGCCATCCTCTACGCCGACAACATGACAGACTCCATGCAGCGCGCCATCAACGAGACCGATCGTCGCCGCGAGGTTCAGGTCGCCTACAACGAGGAGCACGGCCTCACCCCGCAGGCCATCAACCGCCCGCTCGAGATGGGCCTCGCCGGCATCCTCCGCGCAGACTACGCCGACCTCGTCGAAGAGACCGAGGGCATGCCCGACTTCAACACCCAGGGCGAGCTCGACACCTACATCGGCAAGCTGGAGTCCGACATGCGTGAAGCCGCCAAGAAGTTCGAGTTCGAAAAGGCCGCCAAGCTCCGCGACACCGTCAAGGAGCTCCGCACCAAGGAATTCCTCTTCAGCTGACGTCGGTACGTCTGCGTCAAGACCGGCGATGCAGCGCCATCCCTGGCTCAGGATCGCCGCGGAAGCCTCCCGCAGGGGCGAGGCGATTCCCGGAACTCAGATCGCATCTATTGAAGTATGTCCCCGAACTCCCCAAGTACACCGTCGTCCATGGTCGAATCCAACATCCGCTCTGTCGTCGAGCTCGAACAAAGCTTTGAGCAGCATCGGTCGCCCAAGGACATGATCGCTGACGTGATCGGCGGCTTCAGTGGAAGCATCTGGTTCGTCGTCATTCACGTCGTCATCTTTACGCTCTGGTTCCTGGTCAACAGCCGCTTCTTCCATCTGTTCCCGCACTTTGATCCATATCCGTTCATCCTGCTCGCCATGGCTGTCTCGGTCGAAGGAGTTCTCCTCAGCACCTTTGTCCTGATGAAACAGAACCGCATGCAGCAGCGCAGCGACGCTCGCGATCACCTCAATCTCCAAATCGACCTCCTCGCCGAGAAGGAGGTCACCAAGGCACTCCAGCTTCTTCGCGCCATCTGCAAGCGCCTGGAGATCTCTGAGCCGGAGATGGACGCCGAGCTCCGCGAAATGTCCGACAACACCTCGGTCGACAGCCTTGCAAAGCATATCCAGAGCAATCTGCCATCCGCCTGAGCTCGGCCGCTCGCCACCCTCTTCAAGCGGTAACGGCAGCTTAGGAAAGCAGACCCGGGCCTGTACTCGCCAGTATCAGCCGTACCGTATCCTCTGGCTGATCCCAGTGAGGAAAGTGCCCGCAGTGGCTGAACCAGTGCAGCCGCGCGTCTGGAAAGAGCGCCAGCGCCCGCTCCGCCTGCCGCGGTAGACACACACGGTCCTGCCTTCCCCAACCGATCACGACCGGCTTCTTCAACGAGCCCGGAGGCGCACCCTCCTGCTCCGGCCCATACGCAAGGGAGTACAGCAGCGTGTCGAATCGCGTCGCGCGAGCATAGCTCTGCATCTCCTCAAGTACCGCCTCTCCATCCAGCGCCCACGGCTTAGGTGAAAACTGCGGCAGCAACAAAGTGCGGCCGATCCGGCTCCGGCAGATCGCCGGCATCATCGGCTGCAGCAGGCGCACCATCCGAATCGATGCCCATATCGAGCTGTAGAACGACCCTCTTTGCCAGCCCTGCCAGAAACCGCCAGGGTCCAGCGCCACCGTCGCGCCCACCACGCCACGCCGGGCAAGCTCAAGCGCCAGACGCGCCCCCATAGAGCTCCCAACCACGTCGACCCGATACAACCCGTGCTCCCCGAGAAAATTGGTCACAGAGTCCGCCAGCGACAGGATGTTGGTCTCGCGCGAGAGCGGCGGCGTCTCTCCGAAGCCGGGAAGATCCACCAGAACCAGGTCCCTCTGTCCGCGCAACCGATCGGTGATCGTCGACCATGATCTCCAGCTCCCACCCAGTCCGTGGAGCATCAACAGCGGCTGCCCCGTTCCCATACGCACGCAGTGCATCGACATGTATCAGACGCCCCCGAGATTTGCAGAATCCCTAGCCAGCTCCCGTTGGATGCCAGTCCTCATCACACCAGGACCCGTCATCGCGTTCCGCGTCATTCCTTGCCGGCGAGACGCATCAAGCCGCTCGCCGGGAGTTCTGGCGCCATGAATCGCTGTCGATCTCCAAGAAGCTCTCCAGCTGCCAGTCGCCCGCTCCGGACCGCCCCCTCCATCGTTGACGGCCACTCCGTGCGGGTCCAGTCGCCGGCGAGAAACAGTCCCGGCCACGCGGTCTTCTGCTCTGGCCGAAAACGATCGAGCCCTGGTGTCACCGAGAACGTCGCACGCGCCTCCTTGAGCACATTGCTCTTCACCAGCAGTCCATCGCGTATGCCTGGAAAAAAGCCGGCCGCCTCTTCCAGCGCAACCCGCAGGATCTCCTTCGGAGGGAGTTGCAACTCCGCAAACGAAGCGCTGATGACAAGCTCCAGATAGCTTCCGCGCGCCCTCTCCCATCCCCGTATCCGCGACTTCGCAAACATCCACTGGATCCGCGTATCCAGCAGCACAGCATGGTCGAAGTCGACGACCTCACGGTCATACCAGAGGTGAACCGTCGTTATAGGCGCCGAGACGAACTGCTCTCCGCCATCGGCCATCCGCGCCCCGTCCGGCAGCGTAGACATCAGCCGAAGTGCCCGGCGGTGGTCTGTCGCGATCACCACCTCCTCCGACTCCATCTCCCCTCCTTCGTCCAGCGTAAGCAGCCATCCCCTGCCTTCCTGCTTCACCCCTGAGACCCCGCACCGCAGCCGAAGATCGACACCCTTCCCCTCCGCCAGCCGCGCCACAGGCGCAAAGAAGTCCGAGAGCGGTCGCGTCGGTATGCCCAGGCGTCCAGCCTCCGCGGATCGCAGAAAGCTCTCATGGAATACCTTTCCCGCGTACTTCACAGAGCAACGTTCAAACCCGTCGTTCAAAGCACCCACAATTACCGGCTCCCAGAAGTGCCGGATCGCACGTTCCGTCTGCCCGGTCCGCCGCAGCCAGCTTGCGAAGCTCTCCGCGTCGTCTCGTGGGTATCCGCGCAGAAACCGCGCCAGCCCGGAGGCGATGCCCGCCTTGTCCCGAAGCGACAGCATCGGCGCGCGGAGAAAGCTGATCGCCTGGTGCATCGGAGCGGGAAGCAGCCCAGGCTTCAGCCAGCTTCTCTTGCCATTCTGCTCGAGAAAGACGAGCTCTTCATACCATCGGATCCAGTCGGCGATGCCCGCCTTTGCGCAGAGGTCGACAACGTTTGTACAGCAGCCCAGAACCACATGCTGCGAGTCGATCACCTCCCCAATCGCAGGATGTTCGTAGGAGTAGGCCCTGCCACCCACGTACGGCCTCCACTCCAGCAACGTCACGCTCCGGCCCGCCTCCGCCAGCGCAACAGCTGCGGACATGCCGGCCAGTCCGGCGCCGATCACAACTGTGCCTGCCCTCGCCCTCATGCCCCTGCCCTGTTCCAGACCGACATCGCCGCACCCCGCGCCAGTATCCACAGCTTCTCTGCAGCAGGCACACGTACGCGCTCTCGAAACACATCGCCGCCGCGCATCCGGATGCGCTGCAGCAGCCGTCGGTAAATAGTCGCAAGCACCCACATCGCTGCGCGGCTGTCACGATCAAGCAGTGGGATCAGCTCGTCCGCCGATCGGTAGTATCCCTCCGCCTGGCCACCCAGAGTCGCGAGAACACCCCGATCCGTCACATTCATCGAGGCTCCGGCCGCAAGTTCCCCGATGCGCTCCGCCGTCACACCGAACTCGGCCAGGAGGTCGAGCGGCAGATAGATCCTGCCTCGCTCCACATCTTCCTTTACGTCGCGCAGAACATTTGTGAGCTGAAACGCGATCCCCGTCTCCTCGGCCAGCTTCTCCGCGCGTGGATCGCTGTATCCAAAGATGCGAATGCACACGAGCCCCACAACCGAAGCAACAAGATAGCAGTACGCATATAACTCCTCGAAGCTCGCATACGTCTGCAGACCACTCGAATCCGTTCGCCGCGGCTCAAGATCCATCGTCGTTCCGCGCACCAGCGCCTCCAGCAGTTCGCCCGGGATCCCAAATCTGCTCTGCGTGTCCGCCAGCGCCACAAACACCGGATCCGCGGTGTCGCCCCCATCCTGTGCCGCCCTCCAGGAGCTCACCCACGCAGCCATCAAGGAACGTCGTTCTTCAAGGGTCCTGCTCTCGTCATCGGCAAGGTCGTCCGCCCTGCGCATAAAGGCGTACACGGCACACATCGCGTCGCTCTTCCGCTGCGGCAGCACCCGAAACGCCCAGTAGAAGTTCTTGGCCTCTCGTCGAGCCACATCGCGGCAAAAGGTATACGCCTCTGCCGTGGTCAACGGGATGCTGCCTCCTGCGGCGAACGCCTCCGCCCGGCGCGCAGCTTTGCCACCAGGGCGCCGGCCAGCAGCAACGCCTTCTTTCTTCTCGTCACCACAGGGCGGCCCCGCAGTGTGTCGTACCCCTGGGCCGCGATTCCGTCGAGAATCGCCTCCCCACCCTTCCGAAATAAATCCAGGGTGACCGCCAGCTCTCCATCCACCGTCCCGCTGATCGCTCCGCCCTCCCGCAACATGGCTCTGGTCCGTTCCACCAGCGCCTCCATCATGGAACCAAACGCCGGCGTAAATACCCGGCCTTCTATCTGCCCATGCTCTACACCGAACCGGTCCATGTACTCCGCCGGAAGGTATCTCCGGCCCCGATCCGCATCCTCCACGACATCCTGCCAGAAGTTCGCCAGCTGCAGACCCGTGCAGATGCTGTCCGAAAGCAGCGCCCTCGGCTCATCCCGGTATCCGCAGACCATCAGCACCAGCCGCCCCACAGGGTTCGCTGAGTTCCGCGAGTACTCCACCGCCTCATCCCACGTCTCGTAGTGCGTCTTCACCTGGTCCTGCCGAAACGCGCTGAGCAGGTCGGCAAACAGGCTCTTCGGTAGATCGCACTCCCGGATCGTCTCGTGCAGCGCCACAAACACCGGATGCCGGCTCAGGTGCGGCGCCTCGTAGCACTGATCCAGCATCTGTCCCCACGTGTTCAACAGCCGCATACCGATCTCCGGTGTAGGGACCTCGTCGCCCAGATCGTCTGACACCCGGCAGTACGCGTACACACTCTCAAAATGCGGTCGGACCCGCGCCGGCAGAAACCAGGTCGCAACATGGAAGTTCTCGTAGTGCGTCGTCGCAAGCTGATGGCACCAGGCCTTTGCCTCATCCAGCGTCGGCCGCTCTTCGGGCGTTCGATGTCCCTCCGGCGCACCCCAAAGCTCGTCGTCAGCGATCTTTCCTCCCGGGACGGCCATCAACTCAGCCATCAGAGCGCCATGCCCGCGGGAAACACCGCCGTCTTGATCTCAAGCACCTCGGAGCTCCCGTGTCTCGTCAGCATGCGCTCAAAGATCTCCGGTACCTCGCTGAGCCCCGCTCGACCCGTGATGTACTCCGCGCACTTGAAGCGTCCGCTCCCAAGCAACGCAAACGCCGTCCTGCAGGTCGCAGGCGTGTGATGAAAGCTCGACACCAGCTTGATGTCTCCGTAATGCAGACGGTTCGTATCCAGCTCAACCATGGTTCCGCTTGGAGGTCCGCCAAAGAAGTTCACCACCCCTCCGCGCCGGACCATTCCCACCGCCCATTGCCACGTTGCCGCTGTAGCAACAGCCTCCACCGCCACATCGACCCCGCGATCGTCCGCCGTCAACGCCCGCACCGTGGCAATCGTCTCCTCGCCTTCACCGGCAATCACCACCTCGGTCGCACCAAACATCTCCGCCGCGGCTCTCTGCTGATCCCGCCGCACCACCGCAATCACTCGAAGTCCGCTCAGGTGTGCAACGTGCATAAACATCAGCCCGATCGGACCGGCGCCGATCACGACCATCGTGTCCCCTGCCCTCGCTCCGCTCTCTTCCATGCCCCGTACAACACAGGCCAGCGGCTCGGTCAGCGCCGCATGCTCCAGGGGCATCGATGCCGGAACCCGCAGCGTATTCTTCTCAACGATTCGCGCCGGCACCCGCATGTACTCCGCGTACGCGCCATTGTTGAACAGCAGATCCTCGCAAAGATTCTCCTGCCCCTTGCCGCACCAGAAACACCGGTCGCATGGAGCCGAATTCAGAGCCACGACCCGATCGCCAATCTCCCACGCGCTCACGCCCTCACCCACTTCAGAGATAACCCCCGCTACCTCATGCCCAAATGGAATCGGAGGCGTCAGCATCATCGCGTGATATCCGCGGCGGTATACCTTCAGATCCGTCCCGCAGGTCAGCGCTGCACCAACGCGCAGCACGATCTCGCCAGCGCCCGCCTTGGGAACTGGAACCTGCTCAAGACGCAGATCCTCCGTGCCATAGAGCACGGCCGCCGTCATTACCTCTTCCATCCGTCTATCTTCTCACCAGACCCCAGGCTGCGCCTTCAGGTCTTTACACCCGCGACCGGGAAGATCCTTCATACCAAGTTCTTTATAGTCAATTTCACGTCGGGTGCATCTGATAACCTGAGCCACAGAAACCATGTCTTTTGTATCGCCAGAGGTCTTCGCCAAACAGACCATCGCCTCCATCCAGGACTACTCCGTCCTGTCGGCCCGCGCAGTCGCAAACCTGTTCTCACGCCCGCGCTACTGGTCCGATATCTACACCCAGATGGATTCGATCGGTGTAGGCTCCCTCCCCATCGTCGTCCTTACCGGATTCTTTACCGGTTGCGTCCTCGCCCTGCAGTCCGCCACCTCCCTGCAGCAGTTCGGAGCAGTCGGGATGACAGGCAATCTCGTCGCGCTCTCCATGGTCAAAGAGCTCGGGCCCGTCCTTACCGGTCTCATGGTCTCAGGCCGCAACTCCTCCGGCATGGCCTCTGAACTCGGCTCCATGAAAGTCACCGAACAGATCGACGCCATGCGCGCTCTCGGCACCGATCCCGTTCGCAAGCTCGTCACGCCGCGCCTCTCCGCCACCGTCTTCATGCTCTTCTTCCTCACGATCCTTTCAGACGCGGTCGGTATCGCCGGCGGCGCGCTCGTCTCTGTCACCCTTCTTGGCCTCAACGCAAGCTCCTACTTTCACAACTCCTACCGCTCGCTGGTCTACGCCGATGTCATCCAGGGCCTCACCAAGCCTCTCTTCTTCGGCTTCATCATCGCCTCCGTGGGCTGCTACTTCGGCATGAACACCAAGGGCGGAACGCAGGGCGTAGGCCGCGCAACCACGCAGGCCGTCGTCGTCAGCTCGGTCTTCATCATCGTCATCGACTTCCTCATCAGTCGAACCATGATCGGTATCTTCGGTCGCTGACCACCCATGCCCGAAGCCACAGCCAACGAGCGCATCAATCCCGCACCGGATGCTTCAGGTAATCCGGAGCCCGTCGTCATCTTCAACGACGTATCCATCTCCTTCGACGTCAAACCCGTCCTTGAGAACATCTCCTTCACCGTTATGCCCGGTGAGACCCGCATCATCCTCGGGCCGGCAGGTTGCGGCAAATCCGTTCTGCTCAAGCTCACCAATGGCCTCATCCGCCCGGACAGCGGCTCCATCCGCGTCTTCGGAGAGGAGGTCAGCAGGATGCGCGAGGTTGACCTCTACAAGCTGCGTGACCGCATCGGCATGGTCTTTCAGGAGTCCGCTCTCTTCGACTCCCTCAACGTCGAAGACAACATCGCATATCGGCTCAACGAAGAAGGAGTCGCCCTCGAGGAGTCTCACAAACGCGTCGAGGAGGTCCTCAGATTCGTCGAGCTCGAGCAGGCCATCGCGAAGTTCCCCTCCGAGCTCTCGGGCGGCATGCGTCGCCGCGTCTCCATCGCCCGCGCCATCATCACCGGTCCCGACCTCATCCTCTACGACTCGCCGACCGGTGGCCTCGATCCCATCACGTCCACCACCATCATCGAACTCGTCATCAAGCAGAGAGACGTCTCGCACACCACCTCGCTCCTTATCACCCATCGCCTCCAGGATGCATTCACGCTCGCAACCAATCGCTTCAATCCGCAGACGAATCACATGGAGCCCGCCTCCAAAAGCGAGAACAACGGCATCGATCCCGGCACAAAGTTCCTCGTTCTGAACGAAGGCAAAATCGTCTTCGACGGCACCACCGAAGAGCTCGTCCGCAGCGAAGACCCGTGGCTCAAGGAATATCTGGCGTAGATCGCAGATCCCCTGGTCCGAAGCCCCGCAGCCGTGATCCCCGCCACGCGTACACTCGGAACTGCATCAGCCCCAATCGGGGCGTCCCCATACCGTATGACACAGCCGATAACACTTCCCCCGACCTTCAATGACTTCGTCGGCAACTCCGGCACCGTCGAGCACCTTCGCAGCTCCATCGCCTCCGGTCGCCTCCCCAGCTCGCTTATCCTCTCCGGTCCAAATGGTGCAGGCAAATACACACTTGCACTGCTCGTCGCCATGGCCGTCCAGTGCCAACGACAGCCGCGCGATCTCTGGTCCAACGGTCAGTCTCTCGCCAGCTTCTGCGGAGTCTGTCCCAACTGTGTTCGCATCGCATCCGCCGCCAACCTTGCCGAGATGATCGAAGCAGCCGTCGCTGCCCGCGACGATCTGCGCGAGACCGACAAGAAGGACACCCGCGTTCTCCTGCAGCCGCATCCCGACGTCCTCATCATTCCGCCCGATCCACCGCAACTCCTGATTAAGCTGGGCCAGGTGCGCACGCTCATTCAGCGCGCTCACTATCTCCCCTCGGAAGCGCCGCGAAAGATCTTTATCCTCACAGCCTCGAGCTTCATGAAGGAGGCGGCAAACTCCCTCCTGAAAATGCTCGAGGAGCCCCCGCCGACCGTTCACATCCTCCTTCTCTCAGAGAACCCGAGCGAGCTGCTTCCCACCATCCGCTCGCGCTGTGCGAGCTTCCGTCTTGGCGCCCTTCCCTCCGAAGAGATCGACATGCTTCTCGCCGATCGCCGCCCCGATCTGCCGTCGCAACAGCGCACACTCATTGCCCGCCTCTCGCAGGGTGCCGCCGGGCGGGCCATCTCCTTCGATCTCGCCGCCTACATCGCCGCTCGCGCCGATGCTCTGCTCCTCATCCGCAACGCGGCCGCGGAGCCCGATCACACCGCGCTCTTCAAAATGACCGAGACCTACCGCGCCGGAGCCGAGGGCCAGCACAAGACGACCGCGCTCCTTCGCGCCCTCGCCCTTCTCCTCGAGGACCTACTCCTCCTCTCCGCCGGCACACCCGAGATCGTCCGCAACGTCGATCTCCGCCCGGAGCTCGAACGGCTCTCGGAGACCCTTACCTTTCCCTGGATCGAGCAGGCTGCGCACGGGCTCGATCAGGTCTACTCCGGCATGCGCCGAAATCTTCTCCGCTCGCTCTCGCTCGACTCCTTCGCCGCCCGGATCTCTTCCGCCTCACGCCAGCTGTAGCACCCTCACCTCACACGCGCGGCCTTCTCCAGACGATCCCGGATCGCGTCTCTCAGGCCACCTGCGGTCGGAAGCGGACAAATAATTACCTCCGCCCCCGCATCATCCAGGCTCCGCAGCCCGTCAAAAAGCCGCCGCGCAAGCACCTCGTCATCCTTCCATACACCCCACGCGAACACATGGCTCGCCGATCCTTTGTCCCATCCGTCCGGCAGCATCGCTCCCACCCGCAATCGTGACTCGCCATCGATCGCGGCCCGCAGAGTCAGTCTGACGTCTTCCGCGATCTCCCGAACCAGCACCAATCTCGCCCGCGGCGCATAGTGCCTCAATCCCACACCCGGCGACGGCAGACTCTCCGGCATCGGATCTCCGGAAAGGGCTTCAAACATCCGCGCCTCCCCCGCCACCTCTGCAATCATCTCTGGCGTCACAGCTCCCGGACGGTAGATCATCATCGGGTACTGTGATACGTCCAGCACCGTCGACTCGACACCCACCTCCGTTGCGCCGCCATCGAGCACCGCGTCGATCCTCCCCTGCAGATCCTCAAGCACATGCGCCGCTGTCGTCGGGCTCGTCCTCCCAAAACGATTCGCGCTTGGCGCAGCCACCGGCACACCGGCCATCCGAATCAACTCCATTGCAGTTCTATGTGCCGGCATCCGTACACCAACCAGCGGACGTCCAGCCGTCACCGCGTCCGGCACAGCCTCCGTTCGCGGCAGAAGCAGCGTCAGCGGCCCCGGCCAGAACGCCTCCATCAGCCTCTCCGCTCGACTCCCGATCTCTCCCCGGAGGTCCGCCACCCGCAGACGCATCGCCTCGTCGCTCACGTGCACAATCAGCGGATCCCACGACGGCCGGGCCTTCGCAGCAAAGATCCTCCCGACCGCCGTCACATCCAGGGCGTTCGCCCCAAGTCCATACACGGTCTCCGTCGGAAACGCCACAGTCCCGCCGCTCCGCAGGATCTCCGCAGCCCTCGCCACATCCTCATTACGTTCAGCCCGCAGCCGCAGCGTATCCTTCCCTTCACTCATCTGTGCAAATCCCCTCCTTCATCCTAAGTCTCGCGCGCATATACTTCTCGCCATGCAGAGTGCCGAGATTGAAGTGAAGTTCCCCGTCCAGAACTCTGGTGATCTCCAATCCGCTCTTCCAGCACTCGGCTTCCGTCTCGAGACCCCGCGCACCTTTGAACACAACACCCTCTACGACACGCCGACACGCTCCCTGCGCGAACGCCATCAGATCCTTCGCCTGCGAAGCTACGGCGATCTCTGCATCCTCACGCACAAACGAACGCCCGAGAACGCCGACGACTCTCGCTACAAGACACGCATCGAGACCGAGACCCTCATCGGCGACTGCGACGCCATGGCAGAGGTCTTCCGGCAGATCGGCTACGTCCCCGCCTTCGTCTATGAGAAGTTCCGCACCGAATGGTCCTACCCGCTGCCCGGCACGGAGATCGTCGGCCACCTCGTCATCGACGAAACACCCATAGGCATCTGGGCCGAACTCGAAGGCCCGCCGGAATGGATCGATCACACGCTCGAACAACTCCACATCGAACGCGCTCTCTGCCTCACCGATAGCTACGGCACACTGTTCAACAAGTGGAAGGGGAGTTCAGGAAGCGCAGCCTCCAATCTCACCTTTGACGAGATCGCCCCCGCCCTCGCAAACCGCTGAATCCGTAAGCGTCTCAAACAACGAGGCCCGCAGATGTGCGGGCCTCATCTCGAATGGACACCAAAGCGACTTAGAAGATCTGGAAGTTGACGTCGAAGTTGACCTCAACCGCTACCGGCTTGCCATTCATCATCGCCGGCTTGAACCGGTACTGACGCACAGCCTCGACGGCCTTCTCATCCAGCCCCATCCCTATGCCCCGGATCACACGCACATTCTGCGGATGTCCATTGGCGTCCACGATGATTGCGACCAGTACATTTCCGGCAACCTTTGCCTTCCGCGCCTCTTCACTAAACTCCGGTTCGACCGAGTAGATCACCACCGGCGCTGAAACTCCCCCGCCGATCTTGTAGACCCCTCCGCCCGTGTTGCCGCCAGAACCCGGTCCGAGCCCGTTTCCGTTACCAGGTCCGAGTCCGCCGCCCCTTCCGCCCCCGCCCGAGAATGCACCCACAACCGGCGAATTCGGCACGCCGAGATTCGGCATGTTGTTGCTCGCCATGTGAATGTCCTTCTGGACGTTGATGGTCGGCTCAATGGCGATCTTCGGCTGTTGCGGCGGAGGTGGCGTCGGCGGAACGATCGGATGATCCTCGAACTTCGGCAGATGCCCCTTAACCACAGGCGTCGGTCCTCTCGATCCGCCGCCGCCACCCATCACCTGCGCCTTGGGCGGAGCCTTCGGTGGCGTCACCGGCAGATCGATCGGCGTCACAATGTGCGCCACCTGCGGCGCAGCCATCTTCACGCCCTTGTACAGCAGCCATGCGATAAATCCGATCACCAGCGCGTGGATCACCACAGCAACAGCAGTTGAGGTCGGACTTCGCTTGAAAGCCATCCGGTCCACAACCGGTATCGGCTTCGATTGCAACTCAAGCGGTGGAAGCTTCTCCGGAAAAAAGACATCCCGCACGCTGGTCATCAGCGAGGCAAAGACGCCCTCTTCTTTCATCTCACTCCACTGGGGAGCGACGCCTGCATGCAGACGTGGAAGGTCGTGCTCGTTCTCCGTCTCCGTCGGTGGCAACAGTGTCAACGCCATAAGCTGCTTCGCCTCAGCGGCATGGGGACCTGGAAGCTCCTCTGCCGCCCTTTCCAACTCGCACGCCTTACCTCTTATCTACGTCACCGGTCTTCCGCCGGTTTCCTCTTCGCAGCGCGCTGACACTGGCCCTGTGAAGATTCTACAAACTTTCGCTTCGAAACGCCGGTCCCGTGCATGCAAAGTTACCTATCGACTTTGACGCAGCACCCCCACCGTTAGTCTCCTTTTACTCCTGTGGATGGGCACGAGGGACCTCGCCCGTCCGGCTACAATAGAGGTTTGGGCGAACAGCCCGATTCGCCGTACACAGGGGATGGAATGCCGGAAGATCCACCGCAGACGCCGCAAAAGGAGCCGAAGCCGCTCAAAGCAACCCTCAATCTGCCGCAGACCGCCTTTCCCATGAAGGCCAACCTGCCGCAAAATGAGCCCGCACGCCTCACCCAGTGGCAGAAGGACGACCTCTACGGCAAGATCCGCCGCGCTCGCTCCGGCCAGCCCAGGTACATCCTCCACGATGGCCCGCCCTACGCCAACGGAGCCATCCACCTAGGCCACGCCCTCAACAAGTGCATCAAGGACTTCGTCGTCAAGACCAAGACCATGGCCGGCTTCGACGCCCCCTACGTCCCCGGCTGGGACTGCCACGGCCTCCCCATCGAGATCAAAGTCGACGAAAAGCTCGGCCGCAAAAAGCTCGAAATGCCTCCGCTCGCCGTCCGCCGCGCCTGCCGCGAGTACGCCCAGAAGTTCGTCGACCTCCAGCGCTCCCAGTTCGAGCGCATCGGCGTCTTCGGCCAGTGGAACAACCCCTACCTCACCATGTCGAACGGCTACGAGGCCTCGATCGCCGAGACCTTCTTCGACTTCTACCAGGGCGGCTTCGTCTACAAGGGCCTCAAACCCGTCTACTGGTGCATCCACGACCGCACCGCCCTCGCCGAGGCCGAGGTCGAGTACGACATGCACACCAGCCCCTCCATCTACGTCCGCTACAAGCTCACCAGCGATCCCGCCGCGATCGATCCAAAGCTCTCCGGCAAGGACGTCTACACCATCATCTGGACCACCACCCCCTGGACACTCCCAGCATCCCTGGCGGTCGCCTTCAACCCCGAGCTCGACTACGTCGCCCTCCAGAACACAGACGGCACGACATACATCGTCGCCGAAGCGCTCGCTCAGCAGACCAGGCAGGCCTGCAACCTTCCCGAGGCCGTCGAGATCGCCCGCTTCCCCGGCACCCGCCTCGACCGCGTCACCTTCCAGCACCCCTTCCTCGACCGCTCCATCCTCGGCGTCAACGCCGACTACGTCACCACCGAGCAGGGCACCGGAGCCGTCCACACCGCGCCCTCCCACGGTGCAGACGACTTCTACACCGGCTCAAAGTACGGCCTCTCCCAGCTCTGCGACGTCGACGCCTCCGGCCGCCTCCGCAACGGCCTGCCCGAGTACGACGGCCTGCAGATCTTTGAAGCCAACGCCCCCATCATCGAGCTTGTCCGCTCGCGCGGTGCACTCATGGGCCGCGAAGATATCCGCCACTCCTACCCCCACTGCTGGCGCTGCCACAACCCCGTCATCTTCCGCGCCACAGAGCAATGGTTCATCCGCATGGACACACCCATGCCAGGTGCCCCAGGTCTCGACTCTGAGACCTCGGATCCCGCAAACGCACCCGTCACCACCTTCCGCCAGCGCACCCTGGACGAGATCAAGCTCGTCACCTGGGATCCCGCCTGGGGCGAAGAGCGCATCTCCAACATGATCGCCACCCGCCCCGACTGGTGCATCTCCCGCCAGCGCATCTGGGGCGTCCCCATCGCCGTCTTTCTCTGCGAGCGCTGCCACACCCCGCTCAACGACCGCCACATCAACCGCACAATCGTCGAGCTCTTCAAAAAAGAAGGCGCCGACGCCTGGTACAACCACGACGTCCATACCCTCCTGCCGTCCGGCACCGCTTGCGAAAACTGCGGCGCAACAGACGACTTCCGCAAAGAGATGGACATCCTCGACGTCTGGTTCGAGTCCGGCTCCTCCTGGCACGCCGTCCTCGACGCCGACCCCGATCTCCGCCGGCCCGAAGATGAGATCCCCGCCGACCTCTATACCGAGGGCGGCGACCAGCACCGCGGCTGGTTCCACTCCTCCCTGCTCACCTCCATCGCAGTCCGCGGCCACGCCCCCTACAAGATGGTCGCCACCTCCGGCTGGACCCTGGCCGAAGACGGAACCGCTCTCTCGAAGTCCATCGGCAACGGCGTCGACCCCGTCGAAGTCGCGAACCGTCTCGGAGCAGAGGTCATCCGCCTCTGGGTCGCCTCCGTAGACTTCCGCGAGGACGTCGTCGCCAGCGAGAACATCATGCAGCGCGTCAGCGAAAACTACCGCAAGCTGCGCAACACCCTCCGCTTCCTCCTCGGCAACCTCCACGACTTCACCCCCGCCACCGACGCCATAGGCGGCACGGGAAAGCTGACGCCCGAGGACTTCGCGAAGCTCGAGCCTCTGGACCAGTACATCCTCGCCCGCACCGCCGAGCTCGACGCCAAAATCCGCAAGGCCTACGACACCTTCGAGTTCCACCGCGCCTACCACGCCCTCAACGAGTTCGTGAATACCGACCTCTCCGCCCTCTACCTCGACGTCATCAAAGACCGCCTCTACACCTTCGCCCCCAACGCCCCCGCCCGCCGCTCCGCCCAGACCGCCCTCTGGCGCATCGCCGAAGCCCTCACCCGCCTCATCGCCCCCATCCTCTCCTTCACGGCCGACGAGGTCTGGTCCATGCTGCCAAAGGTCGAAGGCCGCGAGGCGAGCGTCCACCTCGCCCTCTTCCCCGATATGCTCGAGTTCATCCCCGGCTCAGTCAGATCGATCCAGAGCGAGTGGGGCCTTCTCCTGGAGATGAGAGAGAGCGTAAACGCCCGTCTCGAGATGAGCCGAACACGCAAGGAGATCGGAAAGGCCCTTGAAGCCGAAGTGTGGATCACGTCCTTGGGCGACGATCGGGACCCCATGCTGCCTCTTCTTCGCCGCTACCAGTCTGCTCTGCCGGAGCTCTTCAACGTCTCGGCCGTGCACTTCAACTCCTTCGAGTTGACCCCTGACAGCCAACAGCAGCTCATGGAGTATCAGGTCTCGCGTTCGCGTCACCCCAAGTGCGAGCGCTGCTGGCGCTACGTCCCCGACGTCGGCGACAGCCCCGACTACCCCACCGTCTGCCTCCGCTGCGCCGACGCTCTCGCCGCGATCGCCTACCCTCCCTACACCCCATCAACCCCGCAGGAGGCCGCGGCCCAATGACCTCCCCGTATCAGCCCGCCTCCAGCCTCGCTGCGCAACCTGCCATAGGCACAGACCGCCGCCCCCTCCTCTTCCTCCTCGCCGCCCTGGTCATCGGCTTCGACCAGTTCACCAAGTTCCTCATCATCCAGCACGTGCCCTCCGGCCACAACATCACCGTCGTCCCCGGGATCTTCCGCATCTCGCACGTCCTCAACACCGGTGCGGCCTTCAGCTTTCTCGCCGACACCGCCAACCCCGACACCGTCCGCTACGTCCTCATCGCCTTCTCCGTCATCGCCGCTGTCATCGTCGCCGTCATGATCTGGCGCGCCGGCCGCGCCCTCTCACTTACCGGCGTCGCCCTCGCGCTCATTCTGGGCGGTGCCCTCGGCAACCTCTATGACCGTGTCGTCCGCCACGTCGTCGTCGACTTCCTCGAAGTCCACATCGTCCACTACCACTGGCCCGACTTCAACGTCGCCGACTCCGCCATCTGCATCGGCGCATGCCTCCTCATCCTTGAGATCTTCCGCCCCCAACCCGCCGAAGCCTCCGCCTTACCGCCGTCAGCCTGAGCCCCTCATCACCTCATCCTGAGCGGAGTGCGCGGCACACAGTCGCAGAACCCCGTCCTTGCCCCTGATCCCAGAGCCCCTATGAACGACCAGATCACCATCCGCGGAGCCCGCACCCACAACCTCAAGTCGATCGACGTCGACATCCCGCACAACGCACTTACCGTCGTCTCAGGCGTCTCGGGCTCGGGCAAATCCTCGCTCGCCTTCGATACCGTCTACGCCGAGGGCCAGCGCCGCTACGTCGAGTCCCTCTCCGCCTACGCCCGCCAGTTCCTCGAACGCATCGAGAAACCCGACGTCGACCACATGGACGGCCTCGCCCCCGCCATCGCCATCAAGCAGAAGAACCAGACCCGCAACCCCCGCTCCACCGTCGCCACCGCAACCGAGATCTACGACTACCTCCGCCTCCTCTACGCGCGCTGCGGCACCGTCACCTGCCTCCACTGCGGAGGCATCGTCCGCCACGACACCGTCGACGAGATCGTCGCCTCCATCCTTGCCCTGCCCGAGTCCACCCGCGTCTACGCCCTGTTCCCGATCGAGCGGACCGAGATCAAGCTCGAACCGCTCCAGAATGGCGCCGCCGCGGCCACTGAGCCTCCCGCCCCCTCCCCGAAGCCCCTCAAAAAGCCCGCAAAGGGTCCGTCCCGAAAGTCCGCCCCCGCAGCCCCCGTCTTCGATCTCACCGACGCCATCAAAGACCGCCTCACCGAACTCCGCCGACGCGGCTATAACCGCCTCTACCAGCCCACACCCGATGGGCAGATCGGCAACATCGTCGAGTTCTCCACCCCCGAGTCCCTCCTTGAGCTCGACTTCACCCGCCCCATCTTCGTCCTCATCGACCGCCTCGCCCTCTCCCCCGAAATCCGCTCCCGCCTCGTAGACGCCATCGAGACCGGCTACCGCGAGTCCGGAGAGGTCCAGTTCCACACCCTTCCTCAAGCAGAATTCGCCGGCCCCGGCTGCCTCCGCTACTCCGCCGCCTTCGAGTGCTCCACCTGTCACCGCGCCTATCGCGAGCCCGAGCCGCGCCTCTTTTCCTTCAACAACCCCTATGGTGCCTGCCCCCGCTGCCAGGGCTTCGGCAATACCATCGACTTCGACCCCGACCTCATCATCCCCGATAAATCGAAGTCGCTCGATAACAACGCCATCGCGCCCTGGGCCGGTGGCAAGTACCGCCCCATGCACGGCGAGCTCAAGCGCTTCGCAAAACAGTCCGGCATCCCCACCAACATCCCCTGGTTCGACCTCGAACCCGAGCAACAGCGCATCATCCAGGAAGGCCACGGCGTCTTTCCCGGCATCCGCGGCTTCTTCGCCGAGCTCGACCGTAAAAAGTACAAGCTCCATGTCCGCGTCTTCCTCTCCAAGTACCGCGGCTACGCCACCTGCCCGGAATGCCGCGGCCAGCGCCTCCGCGCCGAAGCTCGCGCCGTCCTCCTCAAGGGCACAAACATCTGCGAAGCCTCCGCCCTCACCATCACCGCCGCCTCAGAGTTCTTCGACAATCTCGAACTCTCACCGGCACAAACCGAGATCGCCGGCAAGATCCTCGAAGAGGTCCGCCAGCGCATCCGCTTCCTCCACGAGGTCGGCCTCGACTACCTCACCCTCGACCGCCTCTCCTCCACCCTCTCCGGCGGCGAGAGCCAGCGCATCCAGCTGGCCACTTCGCTCGGCAGCCGCCTCGTCGGCGCGCTCTACGTCCTCGACGAGCCCTCCATCGGCCTCCACACCCGCGACACCGCCAAGCTCATCCGCATCATGCACGACCTCCGCGACCTCGGAAACACCATCCTCGTCGTTGAGCACGATCCCGACGTCATCCGCGCCGCCGACCATCTCCTCGACCTCGGCCCCGGTGCCGGCGAGCTCGGCGGACATCTCCTCGCCTCCGGAACCGTCGCCGAGGTCACCGCCGACCCCAACTCCATCACCGGACGATACCTCTCCGGTCGCTCCTTCATCCCAGTCCCGAAAATTCGCCGCGAGCCTGGCCGCGAACACCTCCGCCTCTCCGGCGCCCGCATCCACAACCTTCGCGGCGTCGACCTCGACATCCCGCTCAACCTCCTCTGCTGCGTCACCGGAGTCTCCGGCTCAGGCAAGTCCACGCTCATCCACCAGGTCCTCCACCGTGCCCTCCTCCAGGCCCTCGGCCAGGCCGAAGGCTCCGACCCCGCACACCTCTATCGCGAGCTCTCCGGCGCCCAGCACCTCAACGACGTCGTCCTCGTTGACCAGTCCCCCATCGGCCGCACCCCGCGCTCCAACCCCGTCACCTACATCAAGGCCTTCGACGACATCCGCGCCCTCTTCT
This sequence comes from uncultured Acidobacteriaceae bacterium, assembly GCA_963719405.1. Taxonomy (GTDB): domain Bacteria; phylum Acidobacteriota; class Terriglobia; order Terriglobales; family Acidobacteriaceae; genus Edaphobacter. The sequence goes on along the minus strand of OY970381.1, from coordinate 124,036 downwards.
CCGCGCAACCGGATGCCAAGCGCCGCAGCCTGACCGCCGGCATGTTCTCCTTCAACGTCCCCGGCGGCCGCTGCGACGTCTGCGAAGGAGACGGCACCGTCACCGTCGAAATGCAGTTCCTCGCCGACATCGAGCTCCCCTGCGAGGAATGCAACGGAACCCGTTACAAATCCTCCATCCTCGAAATCAAGTACCGCAACAAAAACATCCACGACGTCCTCAACATGACCGTCAAGGAAGCACTCACCTACTTCGCCGGCCACCCCAGGATCGTCGACAAGCTCTACGTCCTCGACGAGGTCGGCCTCGGTTACGTCCGCCTTGGCCAGTCCGCAACTACCCTTTCCGGCGGCGAGGCCCAGCGCGTCAAGCTCGCCTCCCACCTCGCCACCGCGCGCTCCATCACCAACCGGCCTTCCACCAACGAAGCCGCCGCCAGGGCACGCTCACGCACCCTCTACATCCTCGACGAGCCCACCACCGGCCTCCACTTCGACGACGTCGCCAAGCTCCTCGCCGCCTTCCGCAAGCTCATCGAGGGCGGCGGCTCCCTCCTCGTCATCGAGCACAACCTCGACGTCATCAAGTCCGCCGACTGGGTAATCGACATGGGCCCGGAAGGCGGCAGCGGCGGCGGTCAGATCGTCGCCGTCGGCACCCCCGAAGACATCGCCGCCAGCCCCGCCTCACACACCGGCCACTGGCTCGCCCCCGTCCTTCGCCTCCCCTCGGCCGCCGCCCGCACCGAAACTCCGCAATCCGAAACCGAAGCCACAGAACCAATCCCCGCCTAGAACCCGCCACCCCAGCCACTCGCCAGTCCTTGGCAGATCAGAGCTCCGGTAAACACGAGCCGATTTGTCGGTACTCACGGTGACTGAGAACGCAGCTGATCGAGGGGACGGGCCCCGGAACACTCTCGAGAAGTACTTAGGTTGTGCCCAGTTGTCTAGTATCATTGCCCACTCTGATGTCGATGCATTTTGGCACGTATTCCAGCAAGTCAGGAGGCACCTATGCCAACGCAAGGGTTCCATGAGGAACCAGAACGAACACGCCAGAATCTTGATGAAGAAGCGAGGAGGATCCAAGGTGCGAAAGCTGAGGATTTCGAGCCTACGAAGGAGGAACTTCAGAACGCGGGCAGGATCAGCGATCAATTAGTTCAGCAATGGCGAGAACAACTGGGCAACAACACGCGCGAAGTACAGCAGTTGCGAATCCATGATGCCCGTTTGTCGCGAGTGGACCTTCGGGATGTGAGCGACACAATCGGCAAGGTCGCGAAGCACTCTAATTTTTTCCTGTCAAAGCTGGGCAGCGTTCCCTGCATTACCTTGCCGACAGGCGAGATGCCGATCTGTTCTACAGGTGAATTCTTCGGATCCAACATGGTTGGGAACCACTGGATCGAAAACGTTACTCCCGCGCAGGACTCCGGAGTTCTCTCCGGAGAGCTCGACTTGATGACCAGCAAATTCTTGGGGCGCGAAGACCATCCCATGCTCGCGACCTTAAAAGAAAGCGCAGAGTTCTTGCATGATGCTCTTTCGCGATTTCTCTCGCATCGCTTCGGGGCATACAGACAGAATGGCGGTCCGAAGGTCGACAGATCTGATCAGCTGGGATACAGCACGTCATGGAAAAATCCCGGTGATATAAAGAATGGTTCTATATACGTGAGTGTCCAGTGCAATTCTTTAGGTCTCAGGGTACATTCCTCCCCCGCCTACTTCGTTGACTGGCAGTATTTCGGCCATCCCTCGGATCCATTAGTCCAGGGCTGGCTCCTGCCGGGTAGGTATATCTTCGCCACCGACGGACCCGGAATGCCGGAATACATATCAGACAATGGTGTGGTCGCGATCCCATCCACTTATAAAGCCACAATGAAGAGGTTCTGACATGATCGCATCACAATACGGGCCATTTGCTTCTTTGGTCGGCTACGGTGGAGCGATCATGGCAGCAGGATCGGCCATGTACGCCATGTGGGGAGGCAAGATGAAAACCTGGCGCCCCCCCAGTGAAGATTTGCCAGGAGCCGCGCAGAAGATCGTGCTTTTGATTTGCGGTGTGTTCATGGTTGTGGAGTGGTATTTCGCGGAACCATCACGAACGGGGTGGATGATCGGTGCCGTGACCCTGATGTCCCTCTCTTGTGCCGGAAGCTTTTTGGCGTACAACGGGTTGATTCAGACCTACAGCTTCAGCAAGCCGAACGTGGTCGGCAACGGCAAGATTGAGACTGAGAAGATATTAGGTGGGCGAGAATTGCGGCCTGAGGCTGAAACCAAACGCCGTGAAAGAGGTATCGAGACGCAGGAGTTGCTAGAAGGTGCGGCGTACAAGGTGGACCGGCTGTGGGATCGACCTTCCCTGCGATGGGTGAAGACGCGCGTGCTTTTGCTCTTCATGCTCACGTTGGTGTTCGGCACCTCCGCACTCACAACGGCGAGCTTCCTAACCCAAGTCATCTTAACGGAACGATCACCCGCGAGTGTGATCCACAAGGACAGCGCTCCCGGCCCCAAGTGAGTTCTACGACGGACAAATCTGAACGCCGTATGTTCTTCATCGTTTCGTTTTTTCGCGAATAGAGGTGAGAAGGCGTACTCGCCCTCGCCTTTTCTCATCCACCCCCCAATGGGCGCAACCCACCCTCGGCCCTGCTATAGTTGAAATGTCAAGTAACGGCAGAAGCCCGGCCATTGAGCCGGGCTTCTGCACGTCTAAGGGGGGTACTTCGCACCCGAAGTCTCCTGGTTCGAAGACTTTGCAGAAAGTACGGGGGGGAGGGTACATGCCGTTCAAGCACGTCCACATCGCACGCTCCTTCCTCTGCCCCGCGCTCCTCCTCGCAGCCACCACACTCCACGCCCAGCTTCCACCCGGCACCAGCGACGCCAGTTCCAGCTCTCGACCACAGGCCCAGCAACCCGACCCGCTCCGCACCGAGGCCGCCGAAGCCCTCGATCGCCAGGACTTCCCCACCGCCCTCAAGCTCCTCACCTCCCTCGCCGAAAAGTACCCCACCGACGCCCACATCCTCTTCGACCTCGCCTCCGCCCAGGACGCCCTCGACCAGGCCACACCCGCCGAGGCCACCTACCGTCGAGCCATCGCCGCAGACCCCACCTACCTCGAGCCCCACCTCGCCCTCGGCCTCCTCTTCGCTCGCGCAAACCGCACCGCCGAGGCGCACACGGAACTCCTCGCCTCGTCCCTTCTCCAAAGTCCGAATCCCGCCATCAAGGCCCGCGCCTTCCGTGCCCTGGCCCACCTCGACGCAACCTCAAACCCCGCTGAAGCCCGCGACGCTCTGCTCGCCGCCATAAAGCTCAGCCCCGAAACCCCGGACGACACCCTCCTGTCCGCGCAACTGGCCGAACAGGCCCAGGATCCCGCCTCTGCCGAGGCTGCATACCGGCGTCTCCTCGCCCGTTCCCCCAACGACCCCGACGCCACCGCCGCCCTCTCCCACCTCCTCCTCACCGAGAACAAGGCAGCGGATGCCGAATCTCTCCTTGCAGCGGCTCTGGCCGCCCACCCCGATGACCCCTCCCTGAGCGCGCATCTGGCAAGCGTCTATCTCAATGAAAACAAGATCGATCAAGCCACCAGCCTCGCCCAGAAGCTCCACACCTCAAAGCCCGACGATCCCGCGGTGACCCGCCTGTATGCGCGCCTCTTGAGCCGGTCCGGCCAATACGAGCAGTCCGAGCCACTCCTCGCCGCGCTTTCGGCACAGGCTCCCGCCGATCCCACGCTTCTCGACGACCACGCCGACGCCCTGATCCACCTGAAGCGGTACCCCGAAGCTCAGGCCCTCCTGGAGCGGGCAATCGCCCAGCCCAAGGCCTTTCCGACAACCGACGACCTCGCCGCCGCCGCCAGCCACCTCGCCTTTGCCGCCACCCAGAACAATCAGCCCGCTATCGTATTGCATGCGCTCGAGATTCGTGGTACATTCCTGCCACAGTCCCCGTCATCCCTGTTCTTGGCGGCTACTGCGAACGACAAACTGCACCACCTGAAACAGGCGTCCGACTTGTACAAACAGTTCCTCTCCGTGGCAGACGGAAAGTTCCCCGATGAGGAATGGGAGGCGCGCCACCGCCTCGTCGCCCTCGAACACATGAAGTAGATCGCGCACCTCAGGAGGTGCGTCATGAAAGCCACTCTCCTCCCGGCCCCGTTCCGCCCCGTTCTTCTCTCCCCCCTGCTCCTTGGTCTCGTCCTCTCCGTCTCAGCCCCTGCCCGGGCCGCAGCCATCAACGAGATCCTCCCCGACGAGCAAACGCTCTCACAGCTGGAACAGCATGCGCAGCAGGCCAACCCTCGCGAGCAGTGCTTCCTCTACACCGAGCTCGTCCACACCATGACAGAGATCGCCGGCAAACAGATGCTCGCAGGCGATGTCGACCGCGCCAGCGCCACCCTGAAGCGAGTCGAGTACTACGCCCAGCTCATCCACATCGGCCTGGCCAACGACACCAAACGCCTCAAAAACGCCGAGATGCTCATGCACCACACCACCCACAGACTCGGCGACTACCTCCACGCCGCCTCGAGCGACGACCGGGCCACCCTCGAAGCCACGCTGAAGCAGCTCAACCTGGTCCAGGACGAGCTCCTCACTCAGGTCTTCAAACATTAGCGATCGGATGAAACGCCTCGTCACCCTCTGCCTCCTCGCCCTGCTCGCCGCGCCTCTCCTCCACGCGCAAAAGGGAGAGTCCGCATTGTCGGAAGGAGAGGTCGAGCAGCTTCGCGAAGCCGCGTACATCCCCAACGACCGCGTAGCCGTATTCATCAAGCTCCTCGACGCCCGCATCAAGACCATCCAGGAGCTCATCTCAAAGCCACGCCGGCCCGGCCGCGAAGATGATCTGCACGATCTCTTCGAGCAGTTCAACTCCATCGCCGACGAGCTGAACGACAACCTCGACGACTACGGTCCGCGCCACCGCGACATCCGCAAGCAGCTCCCCAAGCTCCTGGAAGCCACCGACCGTTGGGCGTCCGCGCTCCGTTCCGCCCCCGACAACGACTCATACAACCTGGCCCGCAAGCTCGCCCTTGAGTCTGTTCGCGATGCTCACCAGGAAGCCACCCGGCTTGTTGACGACCAGCGCACCTACTTCGCCGCGCACCCGGAGGCCGTCAAGGCCGAAAAGGACCGCGAAAACCCCGGCAGCGCCAATCGCCCATTCGACATCCCGCGCTAGCCAATCAAGGCGTCCAACCCCAAGCACTCACACCCGCCCCGATGTTAAACTCGCAGCAGCGTGCTGTCCCCCCTCACACCCATCTTTGAAGAGCAGTACCGCGAGCTTCGGCCGCGCGCGCCTTTACCTCTTCTGGACATACGCTTTCGCCGCTTCACCTCGCTCAACACCACCATCCGTCTCCGTGAGGGCCGCCTCCACGTCCGTCTCTCCGACCTCCTTGAGCACGCGCCCGAGAGCGTGCATCGAGCTATTGCGCACATCCTCCTCGCCAAGCTCTACAAGAAGCCCATCGCGCCAACGCACGCCGATCGTTACCGCCGCCACGTCTCGTCCGAGACCGTCTCCCGGCAGGCTGAGCACATCCGCCAGACCCGCGGCCGCAAAAGAATCCTCACCGCGCAGGGTCACTTCTACGACCTCGACGAGGTCTTCGAAAGCCTGAACACCCGCTTCTTCCACGGCCTCCTTGGCCGCCCTACCCTCACCTGGTCCGCCCACCACGCTCGCCGCATGCTGGGCCACTACGATGCCGCCCACAACACCATCGTCGTCAGCCGCGTCTTCGATCGTCCTGACACGCCCCGATGTGCCGTCGAGTACCTCCTCTACCACGAGATGCTCCACCTCAAGCACCCCGTCCGCGTCAAAGCCGGCCGACGCTGCGTCCACTCCCGCGAGTTCCAGGCCGAAGAACGTCTCTTCCCGCAGCTCGAAGCAGCAAAGGCCTACCTCAAGCGAATCTAGCGTTTGCCCCCGCGCTTCACTACCGGGCCCCGAGAGCCGCCGGTCTGTCGACCCTCACACGGCTGCTCGCCGCCAGAACCATCACCACCAGACCCACCACAACACTCCCCAGTGCCGCTACCTGCGCATTGCTCATCCCCAAGTAAAGCTTGGGATTGATCCTCACGAACTCCACCAGAAACCGACCCGTGCCGCTCAATACCAGGTACAGTCCCGTGAGCCATCCCAGCGGCCGAGCCCTTTCGCCGAGCTTCCAAAGCGCCCAGAACACCACCATCGCGAAGATCAGCTCGTACACCGGTGTAGGCTGCACCATTGCGCCAGCGGGGTACACCGGCACCAACGCATCCGGTCGCATGTGCACGCCCCATGGCAGCGTCGTCTTGATCCCATAGTCGCCATCGCCGCTCGTAAGACATCCGATCCGCCCTACTCCATAACCGATCGCCGCAGCGGGCGCGGCCAGGTCAAGCATCCGCACTGCCGCGCTCCATCCACTCAGTCCATTCGGCCGCGCCTCTCTGCCCTGCCACATCAGCATCACTATCCCAGCCAGCAGCCCCCCGAACCACGCATAGCCTGCCCGCATCCAGGTCAGGAATCCCATCACCACATCGCCGGCATGCCCCCACCCCGGAGTGGCGATCTGCCGCATGTCGGCAACCACGCCATGGACATCCTGGAGTTCGTGCCACACCTTTGCGCCGATCACCCCGCTGATTAAGGACCATGGCCACAATGCTGAGAGCGTCCGCCTCGACCTCATTCCGGACGAAGTTGCGGTGCAACACGATCGTTCCAACCACGGCAGCTACCCAAAGCAGCAGCCCAAACGTCCCCAGGCTGATCGATCCCAGATGGATATACGGATACATAAACCTCGCTTCCTCCTGAAGTATAGCGACGCGTTGCCCGGGATCGGCTTCCGCGATACCCTCGTCGATATGCCCAACAGCACGTCCTCTCTTCCTTCTGCCACCGGCATGCCCGTCCTCATCTCGCAGCAGCAGATCGCCGAGCGAGTCGCTGCGCTCGGTGCACAGATCACCGCCGACTACGCCGGCCAGTCGGTTGTGCTCATTGGAGTGCTCAAGGGCGCGGCAATCTTTCTCTCCGACCTCGCCCGCTCGATCAAGACCGATGCCACGTTTGATTTCGTCGCCGTCTCCTCCTACGGCCGTGCCCGCGTCTCCTCCGGGGCAGTCAAGCTCATCAAAGACATCGACAATCCCATAGAAGGCAAGCACGTCATCCTCGTGGAGGACATCCTCGATACCGGGCTCACCCTCTCCTATCTCCGCGGTCTCATGCTCCAGCACAAGCCCGGATCGCTCAAGATCGCCACATGTCTCGACAAGCCCGATCGCAGGCTCGTTCCCATCGAAGCCGACTACGTGGCCTTTCAGATCCCCAATCACTTCGTCATCGGCTACGGCATGGACTACGCCGAAGCCTACCGCAACGTAGAAGACATTCGACTGTTCCCAGAAGAAGCCGCGGGTCATTAGTACTCCATGGAAACAACTACGGTCCCAACTCCGCTGAACAGGCATGGCGCACCGGGAGGCGAAGCCCTGCAGGCGGTCCTGAACGCCTCGGCTCTGCTGCTCAAAAGCAGCAGCATCGACGCTGTTCTCGCCAGCATCCTTGATCTCGCCCGTGAAGCCATCGCAGCAGAGGCCTACGCAGTCTGGCGCGCGCGCGACTCCGGCAGATCCTGGCAGATCGTCGCCTCCCAGGGCCTCTCTTCCTCCTATCGCACGGAGCTACGGATCGAAAGCCCCATGCAGCAGGTCTACCAGGCAGTCAGCGATGTGATGTCGGAGCCGTCGCTTGCGATCTACCGGGACGAGTACGCACGCGAAGGCATCCGAAGTCTTCTCGCCGTCCCGATGATCAGCGAGGGCGAAACCTTTGGCACCATCACCTTTTACTGGCACAAGCCTCGCACCTTCTCTGACCTCGACCTTACCTACGCGTCTGCGCTCGCGAATCTCTCCGCGATCGCCCTCAACATCTCCGAGCTCCACGCACAAAACGGTCGCGAAAAGCTGCGCCTCTCCTTCCTTGCGGAGGCGAGCGAGGTTCTCGCCTCTTCGCTGGACTACGAGGTCACGCTGCAGCGGGTCGCGCATCTCGCCGTTCCCCACATAGCCGACTGGTGCAGCGTTCACATCGTCGAGAACGGGGTACCCACCCGCCTCGTCGTCGCTCACAGCGATCCGGCGCAGCTCGCCATCGCCAGCGAGTTTTCGCAGCTTTATCCCGAGCAGATTCGCGCCGAAACGGGCCTCGGAGGCGTCCTCCGCACCGGCAAGTCAGAGGTGTTTCAGGTCATCACCGATCCGATGATCGTCGCCGCAGCCCGGGATGAAGAGCACCTGCGCCGTCTGCGCGAGCTCCAGCTCAGCTCGAGCATCCTCGTTCCCCTCACGTCCCGGGGAAAGGTTCTCGGCGCAATCCGCTTTCTTGCCACAGGGGGCGCCCGCTTCGATGCCGACGATCTCCAGCTCGCAGAGGACCTCGCACGCCGCGCCGCCTCTGCCGTCGATAATGCACACCTCCACCGCGCCGTTATCGAGCAGGAGAACAACCTCCGGCTGTCACACTCGGCGGCCCGCATGGGCAGCTGGACCTTGGATCTCCTGCACGGGCAACCCTTCTGGTCCAACGAGTTCAAGGTGCTCCATGGACTTCCGGTCGACTTCCCCGCCAGCACCGAGGCTGGCCAGCAACTCATCCATCCCGACGATCGCGCCGGAGTTCTTCGGGAGCTCAGCGATGTGATCGCCTCCTCCGCCGACCAGCTCTCGTTCGAGCACCGCGTCGTCGCCGCCGATGGACGTCTCCTTTGGATCCACGCACGTGGTCGGATTCATCGCGACGCCACAGGAAAGGCTGTCTCGATCTCCGGCATCAGCATGGACGTCACCGAACGCCGCCTCGCCGAAGATGCACTCAGGCGTACCGAAAAGCTGGCCGCCGCTGGCCGTCTCGCTGCGACCGTGGCCCATGAGGTCAACAACCCACTCGAAGCGCTGATGAATCTCGTGTATCTCTGCCAGGGAACTCCGGGACTACCCGACGAAGCCCGTGAACACCTTCGCGTCGCAGAGGGCGAGCTCATCCGCATGGCACACATCGTCCGTCAGACCCTGGGCTTCTACCGCGAGTCCGCCACCGCCCAGCCCGCGCTCGTCAGCGTCATCGTCTCCGAGGTGCTCAGCCTTTACCGCGCAAAACTCAGTGCGAAAGATATCCGGCTCTCCATCGAAGCCGATCCGGATGTCTATGCGACCGTCATCAGTGGAGAGATCAAGCAGGTCATCGCCAACCTCATCTCCAACGCGCTGGACGCAACCGATCCCGGAGGCCGCATCAGCATCCGGGTCGTCGGCTCCGGCAACGCGGTCACCATCATCATCGAAGACACCGGAGCCGGAATCCTCGAGGCCGATCAATCCCACCTCTTCGAAGCCTTCTTCACCACGAAATCCGACGTCGGAACCGGCCTCGGCCTCTGGGTCAGCAAAGGCATCATCGAAAAGCACGGAGGCTCCATCGAGTTCCGAAGCGACACCAGTCCCGAGCATCACGGAACCCGCTTCACGATCTCGCTTCCATCTGCCGGACCGAAGGCCTAAAGCTCACTCCATCGATGCTGTCGCCAGCATCGACTCTCTTGAGCTCGGCAGGCCGAACGCCTCCGCCAGCAACTCGTAGCTTCTAAGTCGAGCCACGTGATCCCACGTGATGGTGTTCACGACCAGCTCCCCAATCCCCAGCTCCTCAGCCATCTGCGTCAAATCGGCCCTCACCCTCGTCGGAGTTCCCACGAAGTACCGCGGCCACTCCCCTTCCTCAACGGCCAGATCACCGAACACTCGCAGCTCTCTGAGCGCATCCTCCGGTGCTGAGACAGGGCTCCTGTCGCCCAGGCGAATCTTGCGCTGCAATAACCGGACACTTGCATGGAGATAATCCGCCTCGTCCTGCGTGTCCGCACAGATCACACCCACAGCTACAGTCGCCTCCGGCTCCCGCCTGTAGCGGCTCTCAAGGAACGAGCTCCTGTATGCAGCGATTGCCGCCCGCGTCTGCACAGGCGAGAAAAAGTGCGCAAACGCGTAGGGCAGACCGAACTCCGCAGCCGCCGCCGAGCTCCACATACTCGACCCCAGCATCCACACATCAGGTCCTCCCGGCATCTCCGGTGAGACCCGGACCTTTGCAAAAGGATGCTGGGCCGGGAAGCCCTCGCCGGCTCCCCCAAGAAACGCCAGCAGCTCCGCCGTCTGATCCGCAAAGTCATCCTGCATCTGCAACCTTCGCTCCCGGCGCAGCGCCAGGGACTCTACCGGTCCGCCTCCTGGCGCCCGTCCAATGCCGAGATCGACCCGGCCCGGGTACAGCGCGTGCAGTGTTCGGAACTGCTCCGCCACCTTGAGTGCCGCATAGTGCGGCAACATGATCCCACCCGACCCGATCCGGATCCTCCGCGTCTCCGCTCCAATCCTTGCCAGCATGACCTCCGGAGCCGTGCAGGCCAGGGTGTCCATCGCGTGGTGCTCACTCATCCAGAACCGCGTATACCCAAGCTCGTCCACGTGCCGGGCCAACTCGATGGTCCTCTGCAGTGCCTCCCCCGGCGTGCTCCCCTGGGCTACCGGAGACTGGTCCAGAACAGATATCCGGAGCTCCACCTTCGATCTCACTTCACTCATAACCGTTAGATGTTGTGCGCCAAACATCCGAACCAAAGCACGCTGCCGTTTCGCTATTTATTCGCCTACAGCTTACACTCATCAGGAGCCCTGCAGCATCCAATGCCGAGCAGGCACACACGATGAACGTCCAGCAGAAACTCGAGATACTCGCCGACGCCGCAAAGTACGACGCCTCGTGTGCCTCCTCCGGCGCGAAGCGCTCCGGAACCGCAGACGGGATCGGTCACTCGGACGGCATGGGCATCTGTCACTCCTACACCCCGGACGGCCGCTGCGTCTCCCTGCTCAAGATCCTCCTGACCAACTTCTGCACCTACGACTGTGTCTTCTGCGTCAACCGCGTCTCGTCAGACATCCGCCGCGCTCGCTTCACCCCGGAAGAGATCGTCACCCTCACCCTCGACTTCTACAAACGTAACTACATCGAAGGTCTCTTTCTCTCATCCGGCATCATCCAGTCGCCCGACTACACCATGGAGCAACTCGTCGCCGTTGCCAAAAGTCTCCGGCAGGCGCATAAGTTCGGCGGCTACATTCACCTCAAGACCATCCCCGGCTGCGACCCCAGGCTGATCGCCGAGGCCGGCCTCTTCGCCGACCGCCTCTCCGCAAATATCGAGCTGCCCACGCAAAAGGATCTCGTGCAGCTCGCTCCCGAGAAAAAATCGGTCGTCATCGAGTCCACCATGGACCAGATCGCCACCCAGAAGGACCAGTCCGATCAGGACCGCCGGAGCTCCCGCCTCGCTCCCGCCCTTAAACCGCCCAGGTTCGCTGCCGCCGGCCAGTCCACCCAGATGGTCATCGGCGCCACCCCATCGACCGATCGCGAGATCCTCTCGACAGCAACCCACCTTTACAGCTCCTACAAGCTCCGACGCGTCTACTACACCGGCTTCAGTCCGTACCCCGAGGCCGACACCCGCCTTCCACTCAAGGCCGCGCCCCTTGTACGCGAGCACCGGCTCTACCAGTCGGACTGGCTCATGCGCTTCTACGGCTTTGAGGCATCTGAGCTCACCTCCGATAGCAACCCCGACCTCTCCCTCACCGAAGACCCCAAGACCACCTGGGCCCGCACCCACCCCGAGTTCTTCCCGGTCGACGTCAACGCCGCCCCCCGCGAAGCTCTCCTCCGCATCCCCGGCATCGGCTACAAAAATGTCGATCGTATCCTCCGCATCCGCAGGTACCACCGTCTTGCGCTCGGCGACCTCCGCAAGCTCAACGTCCGCGTCGGCAACGCGGGCGCGTACCTCATCGCGGACGACCACTTCCCCATGGCCCCGGTCGTCAACGTGGCCGCCCCCCTGACCTCTGCTGCCACCCAGCTCGACCTCTTCGCCCCCGTCAGCGCGCTCACCGGCAGCCTGTGAACGCGCACAGGAACCAACTGGCCACACCGGTGCTTATACGAATCCAACCCATCGCGAGCATCTGCCGACTCGCATCGAACCTGCCGTAGGATCCGCATGAAGCAAATTCTCATCCAGCCCGACTTCAACGACTGGCGCATGCACGCGCGCACGGCCCTCCAGCAGGGCTACACTCCCGAGGACCTCGACCTCCAGGACGCAACCGCCCCCTCCAACCTCTCCCTCAACCTGTCCGCCGAGTCTGACGGCCGGCCCTCAGCGCCGCCCATCCCCACCCCCCACACCTCCAAGGCCTTCCTCGACGCCGCCGAGATCGCCGCCGTCCACCGCTCCCCCGAGCGCTGGAACCTCCTCTACCGGATCCTCTTCCGTCTCCAGAGCAACCGGGATCTGCTCAGGATCGAGGTCGACGCCGACGTCGCGCATCTCCGCACGCTTGAGCAGCAGGTCCGCCGCGACCTCCACAAAATGCACGCCTTTCTCCGCTTCCGCAAGGTCCAGCCCGATGTCATGGATGAGGCCAACCCCTTCACCCCCCACCCGGACCCAGCCTCAGCCGACGGAGCCGCAGGCGCAGTCGCCCACAGCCAGGAGCACTTCGTCGCGTGGTACCAGCCCGACCACCGCATCCTTCCCCTCGCCTCAATCTTCTTCGTCGAGCGGTTCGGCCCCATGCAGTGGACCATCCTCACTCCCGACGACAGCGTCTCCTGGAATCCCGTCAGCCGTCAGCTTCACTGGTTCGAGGGCCTCCCCCGCGAATCCGCTCCCGAGGCCGACGAGCTCGAAGACCTTTGGCGCTCCTACTACGCCAGCATCTTCAACCCCGCCCGCCTCAATCCCGAAGCCATGCGTTCCGAGATGCCCGTCCGCTACTGGAAGAACCTCCCGGAGGTCTCGCTTCTCCCAACCCTTATCACCCAATCCGCATCCAGAGTAGGCACTATGGTGACAACCCAGGCCGCCAAGCCCTCCGCCGCGCCCTTCGTTCCCTCCAGGCACGAGCTCCCCCTCATCAACGCAGCCCTCCCCACCTGCAAGGGATGCGACCTCTACCTCCATGCCAGGCAGGCCGTTCCCGGCGTCGGTCCCTCCCCGGGCACACGTCACAAGGCGGCCGAGCTCATGCTCGTGGGCGAGCAGCCCGGCGACCAGGAGGACCTCCAGGGCCTGCCCTTCGTTGGCCCCGCCGGTCGCATCCTCGACAAGGTTCTCGCTGAGCTCTCCATCGACCGCTCCTCCGTCTACGTCACCAATGCGGTCAAGCACTTCAAGTTCATCCAGCGCGGCAAGCTCCGCCTTCATCAGAACCCCCGGATGTCTGAGATCTCGGCATGTCGTCCATGGCTGCTCGCAGAGATCGACGCCGTACGCCCGAAGGTTGTCCTCTGCCTCGGTGCATCCGCCTCCAAGTCCCTCCTCGGCGGTACCTTCGCCCTTATGCGTGACCACGGCAAAATCCTCTCAACGCCCTACGCCGATCGAGTCGTAGCTACCATCCATCCGTCCGCCGTGCTTCGCGCCCGCGACCAGCAGTCCGGAGAGCAGCTGTACAACTTTCTCCGCGACGACCTCGCCCTCGCATACCACGCCGCTCTGCATGGCACCGCGATTCAGCCAGACGTCACCTCCGTATGATAGAAATTACCCGGCGCGTGACCTCCCCAGGACACCAAAGCCAGCGCCACAGGAGCCGCAGTGAGCACCAACTTCCTCCCGTCCGCTGAAGAGATCGCCTTCACGAAGTCCGACCTCTCACCTCACTGGGATAGCGCCGCTTTCACCGCGCACGCGCTCTCCTCGCCCGCGCACCTCTCCTCCGTACTCGATCACACGCTCCTCAAACCCGACGCCACCCGCACTCAGGTCATTCAGCTCTGTCATGAGGCAGCCGAATACCGGTTCGCCTGCGCCATGGTCAACCCCACCTGGGTCGGCACTGCCGCTGAAGCCCTCGCCGGCACCGGAATACCCGTCGGTGTAGTCATCGGCTTCCCGCTCGGCGCCACCTTGGCCGCCTCCAAACGCGACGAGACAGTCCGCGTCCTGAAGCTTGGAGCGCATGACGTGGATATGGTGCTCAACGTCGGGCTTCTGAAGTCCGGCACCGCCGCCGATCTCGCCGCCGTCGCCCAGGATATCCGCGGAGTCGTCGAGCGGGCGCACGGCTCGGGAGCGATCGTCAAAGTCATCCTCGAGACCTGTCTCCTCTCCTTTGAGGAGAAGCTTCGCGCCGCAGATCTGGCCCTCTCCGCCGGAGCCGACTTCCTTAAAACCTCCACTGGCTTCTCGACCGGCGGAGCCACCACCGACGACATCGCCCTGCTCCGGGAAAAGGCCGGCGTCCGCTCCGGCATCAAGGCCTCGGGCGGCATACGGTCGCTCGCCGACGCCACCGCCATGCTCCAGGCCGGAGCCTCGCGCATCGGCGCCAGCGCCAGCGTCAAGATCGTCGCAGAGCTCGGAGGCATCTCGTCCAGCCCGCCAGCCAACGGCGGCTACTAAAGGCGATCGGCCTCGCCTCACACCGTGCTCACCGGCTGATAAGCTCACCTCCCTCCACTGTTGCCGCTCCGGCTGCGTCGTCACAGACCCCCTCCCGACGCACATCTCGCGGTAGTATCATCGGCTCGTCCATGCCTCCTCCGGATCGGCCAGCCTCGACTCAGACACTCTCGCTCGGCGAGCAGGCAGAGCACACCTTCGAAGGCGACTACCGTCCCAACAATCCCTCCGGTGCCCAGTCCACCCAGCCCCGCGTCGAACCCCTTCAGGTCGAGTTCCTCCACCGCCTCGCCGACGCCCTCAACACCACGCTCGACCTCAACACCCTCATGCACCGCGTCGCTGACCTCGTCCGCGCCGTCATCGACTACCGCATCTTCGCCTTTCTCCTCATCAACGACCGCACCAACGAGCTCTCCATGCGCTTCCAGACCGGCCATTCGCCCGAGACCGAGCGCATGCGCATCAAGATCGGGCGCGGTGTCGTCGGCCAGGCCGCCCTCCAGCACCGCTCCATCCTCATTGAGGACGTCCACACCTTTGAGCACTACATCAACGCCAACCCCGGCGTACTCTCCGAGCTGGCCGTTCCGCTCATCATCAAGAACAAAGTGATCGGCGTCATCGACATCCAGTCCGAGTCGCCCGCCTTCTTCACCCATGAGCATCAGCGCCTCCTCGAGCTCGTCGCCTCCCGCATGGCCGTCGCCGTCGAGAACGCGCGCCTCTACACCCGCGTCTCCCGCCAAGCCCAGACCCTCACCGTCCTGCACGAAATCTCGCGCGAGATCACCAGCATCCTCGACCTCGACGATCTCCTCGAGCGCATCGGCCAGCTTCTCAAACGCGTCATCGACTTCCAGATGTTCACCATCCTCCTTTGGAACGATCGCACCGACCAGTTCGAGCATCGCTTCAGCACGCGCTACGGCGAACGCATCACACGCGAGCGCAACGTTCCACTCGGCCTCGGCCTGATCGGCACCGCTGCCGCCCAGCGCACACCCGTCCTCGCCCCGGATACGCGCAAAGATCCCCGCTACGTCCCGGAGAATCCCGAAACCCGCTCCGAGCTCTCCGTTCCCCTGATCTACAAAGGCAACGTCATCGGCGTCATCGACCTCGAACACACCCGCGTCAACTACTACAACGAGGATCACCAGCGCACTCTCACCACCCTCGCCGCTCAGGTCGCCGTCTCCATCGCCAATGCCCGCCTCTACCAGCGCATTCACGAAGAAGAACAGCGCATGGAGCGCGATCTCGACATGGCGCGAGAGGTCCAGCTTCGCCTTCTGCCCGCCGCTCCCCCCAGACCGCCTAACGCCGAGATCTCAACGCGCTTCCTCCCCGCTCGATCCATCGGCGGAGACATCTATGACTTCCTCGACTACAGCACGCCCGAGCACCCCGGCCGCGTCGCCATAGCCGTTGGCGACGTCAGTGGAAAGGCCGCCCCCGCCGCGCTCTATGCCGCGCTCGTCAGCGGTCTTCTTCGATCTCTCGGGTCCCGCCACCTCCGTCCGGCCGATCTCCTCACCGCTCTCAACGAGCAGCTGCAGGAACGCAAGCTCGCCGCGCAATACGTCACCATGCTCATCGCGCTCTGGGACGACCAGAACCGCACCCTCCACATTGCAAACGCCGGCTCCGTACAGCCCCTCTTCGTCTCAACACAGAAAGCCGATCTCACCCACGCCATCGACGTTCGCACCATCGCGGTCGAAGGCTTTCCCCTCGGCCTCTTCCCCGGCGTCACCTACGAGGAGCACACCGTCACCACCGCCCCCGGCGACCTCATCGTCTTCTTCTCCGACGGCATCGTCGACGCCGAAAACATCCACGGCGAGATGTACGGTACCGATCGCCTCTGCACCCTTCTTCAGCGCCACCCGGTCGCTGCTCAATCGGCCGATGGCGCGCTCGAAGCCATCCTCGAGGCCGTCTCGACCTTTCAGGCCGGGGCAGAACATTTTGACGACGAAACCGTAGTCGCCCTCCGCGTCCTCTAGCGACACAGCCCCACCCACAGCGACGCATCTCGCTCGCCCTATATCGCATCCCCCAAAGCGTTTAGCATGGGAGGAGATGCCTCCTTCAACACAGCTCATTCGTCCCGCTCGCAGCCTCAACGGATCCCTCACCCTGCCCGGGGATAAGTCGATCTCGCACCGTTACGCCATGCTTGCGGGGTTTGCCGAAGGCACCACCCACCTGACCAACTTCTCCACCGGCGCCGATCCCCACTCCACCCTCGCCTGCATGGCCGCCCTTGGTGCCACGGTGGCAATCCAGCCCGACGGTTCGATCGACATCACAGGTACGGCCGGAAACTTCCAGAAGCCCGCCCACCCCCTCGACTGCGGCAACTCCGGCTCCACCATGCGCATGCTCGCCGGCCTCATCGCCCCGCACCCGCATACCTTTGTCCTTACCGGCGACGAGAGCCTCTCCGCCCGCCCCATGGAACGCATCCGGAAGCCGCTCGCGCAGATGGGTGCCGAGATCCACCTCACCGGCGGCGATGGAGCCGTCGGCGGTCACGCTCCCATGACGGTCGTTGGTCATCCCCTCACGGCCATCGACTTCACCACGCCCATCCCATCCGCGCAGGTAAAGACCGCCGTTCTGTTCGCCGGTCTGCAGGCACAGGGCGTCACCTCCCTCTCGGAATCCATTCGTACCCGTGACCACTCGGAGCACGCACTCAGGGCATTCGGCGCAAACCTCACCCGCCTTTCAGACCGGCTCAGCATCGAGGGTGGCCAGCACCTTCACGCCATCTCCGCCACCGTTCCCGGAGACCTCTCCTCCGCCGCGTTCTTCCTCGCCGCCTCCCTCCTCTTCCCCGACGCCCATCTGGTCCTCGACGCACTCGGCATGAATCCCACCCGCGCCGCTCTCCTCGACGTCAGCGCCGGCCTCGGCGCAAAGATCCGCATCCTCAACGTCGAAGAGCAGAACGGCGAGCTCGTCGGCACCATCCAGGTCAACGCCGACCCGAACGCCCGCAAGCTCACGGAGCCATTTGAGATCTCCGGCACCCTCGCCGCCCAGCTCATCGACGAGATCCCCGTCCTCGCAGCCATCGCCCCCTACACCCGATCCGGTATGCGCATCCGTGACGCAAAGGAGCTCCGCATCAAAGAGTCAGACCGCATCGATCTCGTCGCTCGGAACCTCCGGGCCATGGGCGCCGAACTCACCGAGTTCGAGGACGGCCTCGACATCCCCGGCAACCAGCAGCTCCATGGCGCTGCGATCGACTCCGGCCACGACCATCGCATCGCCATGGCCTTCTCAGTAGCAGCACTCCGCGCCACCGGAGATACCACCATCCACGGCGCCGAAGCCGCCGCCATCTCCTTTCCCGAGTTCTTCACGCACCTCGACCGCCTTGCAGTCCGTTAGCCCGCCCGAGCCCTGACCGCAAAACCGAAGAAGCCCAGCAACCGAGCCGATCAGCAGCCATGCCCTCCGATCTCCCCAGCGAAAACTCTCGCGCCATCGTCCTCACCGAAATCGCCGAGATGGGCGGTGCGGAGCGGGCGTGCCTCGCCCTCGCCCGTTGGCTCCACGAACATCAACTCCCGGCCCACATACTCGCCTACCAGGATCGCGTCGGCCTCGCCCGCTTCGCCACACATCCCCTGCAGGTCATCCAGCTCAACCCGCAGATGACGGTCCGCCGCAAAATCCAGTCACTCGGGGCCTACTTCAAGGCTCGTCCCTCTGCACCCAAACCTCTGCTTTCCGGCTATCAGCCCGCGCTGCACGCTCCGCTGGCCGGCATCCGTGGCTTCCACACGCTCATGCACGATACGCCCAGCCTCTTTAGCGACGCATCCGAGACCGCCTCGCTTAAGGGACGTCTCACCCGCCTTGTCTCCGACCGCATCGTCGCCCACGGCCTCCGCTCCGGCGGCGTCACGGTCGTTACCAGCGAATTCCTCCGCGAGGACTGCCGACGCGTCTTCGGCGTCAAAGCCGCCATCGCCCGCATGGGCGGCCTCGCCCAGGCGACGGCCTTCAGGCCTCGGCCTGTCACGCGGAATCTGCGCATGCTCTCCGTCTCGCGAGTGGAATCGAACAAGCGCATCGATTGGATCATCCGCGCACTCTCCGCACTCGAGCACGCCTCCAATCCCCTCTCGCAACAGATCGACTGGCATCTCGACATCGTCGGAAGAGGCTCTCAACTCCCGGAGCTCCAGGCACTCGCGCAGCAGCTTGGCATTGCGGATCGCATCCGCTTCCACGGCTTCGTCACAGACGAGCAGCTCCAGCAGCTTTACGATGCCGCCGACCTCTTCCTTATGCCCGCAGTTCAGGGTTACGGTATTCCCGCTATCGAAAGCCTGCAGCGGGGCATCCCCGTCTTGCTTCATCGCGACTCCGGTGTCTCGGACATCCTTCTCGACACACCCTGGGCCACAGTCCTCGAAGGCGGCGAACCCGCCCTCACACCCGCACTCCAGAGGGCGATAGCCTCCGTCCGGGAGGGCCGCCAACTCCACACCCCGCTACCCGCCATTCCCACCGAAGACGATTGGGCCGAGCAGGTCGCACGCCTCTGCAACTGGGTCTAACTCTCCGCTCCGGCGACGACACTCCTACATCTTGTACCGCCCCATCTCGTCGTCGTTCAGCCCCTCCAGCCACCGCCGCACATCATCCGCGTTGGTCGACTGCGCCCCCCCGTACTGCTGCTTCGATCTCTCCAGCACATCCCGGTTCACAAAGATCGGGCAGTCCCAACGCAGCGCCGTAGCAATCGCATCCGACGGCCGCGCATCGACGGCTACCGCATCATCCCCCTGCTTCATCCAGACCAGCGCATAAAAGGTGTCCTCGCGCAGCTCCGACACCACTACCCGCGTCACCTCAGCGTTCAGGCCACGTGTCACGTTCTGCAGCAGATCGTGCGTCATCGGCCGCGGCGTTGCCGTCTTGTCCAGCTCCAGCGCTATCGCATTCGCCTCAAACATTCCCACCCAGATCGGCAGCACCAGGTCACTCGCCACATCCTTCAGAACGATGATCGGCATGTTCGTCACCGGATCCATCATCAGGCCGCGGATCTGCACCTCAACCTCCAGGCCCGGCTCCCCGACTCCCGCAGATGTCGTCTTCATCAGACCGCCTCGCCTAAAAGACTGTTTGGAAAGCTCTGTGTCACCCTCACCTGCACGTAACTTCCTGTAGCAGGCAGTATCGGCGACGGCGTCGTAAAATTCACCGTCTTATTCTGCGAGCTGCGCCCCACCACCTGCCCCCGCTGCCGGTTGTGACCCTCCACCATCAACTCCATCACCTCGCCCACATGCCGCCCGTAGTTGATCCGCTGAATCTCTCTCTGCCGGTCCAGCAGCACCTGCAGCCGCGCAGCCTTCACCTCATCCGAAATCGAGTCGATCATCGTCAGCGCAGGCGTGTTCGGTCGGGGCGAATACTTGAACGCAAAGATCGCGTCGTACCCAACCTCCTCCAGCAGGGTCGCCGTCTGCTCGAGGTCGGCATCCGTCTCCCCCGGAAATCCCACGATGATGTCGCTCGTCATACTGATATCCCGCTTCGCCGCTTTGATCCACGAGATCCGCTCCAGGTACCAGTCCCTCGTATACTCCCGCGCCATCGCCTTCAAGATCACACTGGAGCCCGACTGCACCGGCAGGTGCACATGGTCGCAAAGCGTAGGCACCGCATCGATCGCATCGACGATATCCTTCGTGAAATCCCGCGGATGACTCGTCGTAAACCGCACCCGGCGTATACCCGGGATCTCCCCTACCGCCGTCAGCAGCTCCGCAAAGCTCATCTTCCCCGAAGGGTCCTCGTACGAGTTCACGTTCTGTCCCAGCAGCTGAACCTCGGTGAACCCGGCGTCCGCCATCCGGCGCGCCTCCGCCATCACGCTAGCGGCCGTCCGGCTCCGTTCCTTGCCGCGCGTATATGGCACCACGCAGTAGGCGCAAAACTTGTCGCACCCCTCGATGATCGTGATGTACCCGCGGTGCGGATTGGTCCTCGCAACAAACTCCGTCTCAAATGTCTGGTCCGTCTGCCGGTCGTCCAACCCCGTGATCCGCTGCTCCCCCGCCTCCAGCCGCACCAGCATCTCCGGCAGATTACGGTAGCTCGCCGATCCCGAGACCATCGACACATACGGTGCCTTGTCGAAGATCTTCTCGCCCTCCTGCTGCGCCACACATCCCAGCACCGCGAACTTCTTGCCCTCACCCTGCAGCCGCTTGTACTCGTTCAGCCGGTGAAACACCTTCTGCTCCGCCTTGTCCCGGATCGAGCACGTGTTGTAAAGGATCAGCCCCGCCTCGGCCTCATCCTCTACCTGCGCATACCCCTGCTGCTCCAGGGTCCCGATCACCTTCTCGGAGTCGTGCGCGTTCATCTGACATCCAAACGTCTCGATATAAAAAGTTTTGCTCACACCCTGAGTATATTCCGCGACATTTTCCCCCCGTACGCGCAGCTCCCCTCACCAAACGGCGAGCGTCACCCCGGCCTGTTCAGTCCCTCGTTCGCTATCCAGGACGAACGCCGCACCAGCCTCAGCGCTGCGCCCCTGCGATCGGGTAGCCATGCCACACATACTCGAGGGCCTCCGGCAGCGTCTGCAGCTTCACCGCCCGGTCCGTATGCCCTGCATTGCGCGCAAACACAAACTGGTAGTGGTACCCCTTCGCAGCCAGCACTCCGGCCATCCTCTCGTTCGCCAGCACCCAGTCGTGCATGTTGTCGCGCATCGCATTCGGGTTCAGGAGATCTCTGTCCCCGACCTCCATCCAGATGCGAATCGGCTTCACCGGGCTGTTCGGAATCAGACTCTCATGAAACGCCCACGCACCGTGGGGTGTCTCCGCATTTGGAGGCCACTGTTGGTTCACATAGGTCCCGGAATACGTCAGCACGCGGTGGTACAGGTCAGGGTGGTACCACGCCATGATCAGCGCGCACGATCCTCCCGAGCTCCCGCCCATCGTCGCCCGCCCCTCGGGATCTCTCGTCAGCTTCACCTTGTACTGCGTCTCCACCAGCGGCAGCACCTCCTTCTCGACAAACTCCGCATACCGCGGCGACATCGTGTCATACTCCAGACCTCGCTCGCTCCCCTGCGCGTCACCGCCTCCATTGCTGATCGAGATAGCGATCATCGCTGGTACCCGGTGCTCGGCAATCAGGTTGTCGAGCGCCGTAAACAGCGCCGGGTCGGGCCCGTCCGCTCCCACCATAAACGGCGCTGCGGTACCGGCAACGTACTGCCTGGGCACGTAAACCGTCACCTTTCGCGTATACGGTGCGGGATGGCTCGTCGTCACCACTAACTTCGCCGGGTCCGCCGGATCCGGCTTGCCAAAGGTGCCCGGCTCCCGCGCGATCCCCGGATAGATCTTGCTGTCGGACGATTGCATCGTGAAGCTATACACCGCGCCCTGCGGCACGCCTTCCCGCACCCCCATCTCCGGTGCAGGCCTGTGAGTGGGACCCAAGATGAAATTCCCGTCCACGTCCGCCGGTGCATTGCTCCCATCGGCCAGCGACTCAGCCTTCACGTATCCAGGCGTCTCGGGGTCACGGGTCGGCGGTGTCGGTCGCGCCGGTGCTGCAGCAGCGGCCGGTGCCTGTGCCAAACTCTGACCCGCACCCCACATCTTGCAGATCACGCACACGATACTCAGCAAACGGAGCATTGGACCTCCTTCACATCTCAGGCGAAGATAAATCACCCGGACCACCTCCGCCTCCTTCGCCTCAGTTCGCCCGCTCCCGCTAACCTTCATCCTGCACCCTCGTCCACCGAAACCGCTCCATTTCCGCATCGAACGAAGCAGCGATACGGAGGAGAGATAGTGAAGATTGTCGTGAGAACAGCAGCGATTGCACTTTGGGCGGCGAGTCTGCTGATCGCCCTCGGCCCAGGTTTGAGCGCGCAGAGCGTCACCCCCGTCCCGAAGCTCGATCTCGACCGGTTCACCGGCACCTGGTACGAGATCGCTCGCTTCCCCATCAAGCGCGAGAAGAGCTGCGTGGGCGATGTCTTCGAGGTGATCGCTGCCGGCAACAAACCCAACCAGCTTCTCCTGGTCAACTCCTGCAAGACCAAGGGCGGATACCCAGGCATCCGGAATGGCTACTTCAAAGCCAGTGATAAAAGCGGGGACGGCAAGCTGAAGTTGATCTACACCTGGCCGTTCTCGACCGGCTACTGGGTGCTTGCGCTCGGGCCGGACTACGATTGGGCGCTGGTCGGCAGCCCCAATCACAAGCACCTTTGGGTACTCTCCCGATCCCCTGCCCTGCAACCGGATGTCCTGGCCGCGATCGAAGCCAGGGCGGCGGCAGAGGGCTTCCCATCGGCCAGTCTTGCCCTTACTCCACAGACCCCGAATCATATCGAAAGCGCAGGGGCTAAAACAGCTGTCCGTCCCCCGAACCCTTCGAGCAGCTCCGGCTCGCCTGGACCTCAGCCGTAGCGACGGCGCACCTGCCCCGCACCCGCTCCGACCTGTGCGCAGCCGCAGGTTGCCTCCCCGACGACTCCCCAGAGACACTCCCGGAGGCACTCCCGAAGACACCCCCGGAGCGAATCGCTCCAGCTCCTTTCTGAGAACAACCCGCATGCCGGCCGGTAAAACAGCGACCGACACCGCGTGGAGGCTCCCCGGCATCCACGCCGAACCCGGCAACGCAGCCCTCACCTTCATGCCCGAGTCCCGTGCAAGCGCTGGCACAAACCCAATCAGCGCAATGATCAATATGGAAGGAATGCGGTATGGATCGCATGACGTGTTCTCTCCTCGAATAATCTTCGACCCCGGTGCCCTTGGGCGCTCCACAGAGGCTGCCACTCTCACCCGGAGATGATGGTGGTAGCCCCTCGTCGGATCCGGATCTAGCTCTTCCTCGCAACCGAGTTCAAGATCGCGGTCGCCTCCTGCTCCACCAGCGGCGTAATCACGTCCTGCCCATCAACCGCCGTCTTCGCCGTGAAGCTGCTGTCCGAGACAGGCGCAGGCGTTCCCACGGTGGTCAGGTGGTACCCCAGCGTCACCTCCGTCTTCGCCTTCAGGCCGCTCGACAAGGAGGCCACCTGCTCCGCAGCATTGGCCGCCATGGTTGTCGCGACAATGCTCCGGATACCGTTCGCCGCGCCGATCATCGGAATCATGTTGCTGAACGTCCCTGCTCCCTTCAGCAGCCCCATTCCGCCTTGACTCTTCTTCTGCGTCAGGTCCGTGTAGACCAGGTAGTCACAGCTCTTGCTCTGCGCCTCCGCGTCGATCTGTTGCGGCAGCAAGGCCGTTATCAGCACAATCTCGGTGTACGGTCCCGCAAGGTACTGCGCCAGCATGCTTCGCAGCGGCTCACCAGCCGTTGGGCTCTGGCCTAGTTGACTCTTCGGCATGACCAGACCGATCTTCATCGACTTCGGCTTCTTTGCACCGGCAGCAGCGATAGCCGCCACAGGAGGTACGGCCGCCGTCGTTCCAGCAGCGGCCACCGTTGTCTGTGCTTGCGCCTCAGCGGAAAACAGTACCAGTGAACAGATGCCGGCCGCGCTTGCGTTGCGGAGAAATGGTATGAGTGTGCGTTTCATGGTGATAGATCCTCGATTTCTAGAGTTTTTCTGACTGAGCCTTCACTTCCTGACCTGTCGAAAGCTCGCCCCCGGAGAACTCGTACCCGATCTCGTCTGCTGAGGAAGCCTTCATCTGGTAACGCGACATCTCTCTGGAAAACGGATCACATTTCTGGTAACTTTCCCCCGCAGCCGTTTCCACGGGAGATCAGGCCACACGCTGTTGCAAAGGCGGGTAGGTATGAGCACCTCGGATCTCAACAACTCATCCGTCAGCAAATTGCCGGGGCAGTCTTCGTCCGGAGATACGCCGTCAGTCATCCCACCCCCGGCTATCCCCCCGTCCCAGCAGCTCACCCATCTCCTTATCCGCTGGAGCGAGGGAGATCACGCTGCCCTCGAGGCTCTCACTCCCATGGTCTACAGCGAGCTGCGCCGGCTCGCACGACACTATATGCGGGGCGAACGCACAGGTCATACCCTCCAAAGCACCGCCGTCGTTCACGAGGCATACATCCGCCTGATCGATCAAAAGGTTAGGTGGAGCGGACGCGCCCACTTCTTCGCCATCGCCGCGCAGATGATGCGGCGCATCCTCGTGGATCACGCCAGGGCCCACATCGGCGGGCAAACGTGGAGCCGGTATCACGCTCCTCTCCATCGAGGATCAGGATGCTGCTTCAGGGCAGCAGGACATCGACATCCTCGCGCTGGACGAGGCGCTTGATCGACTGGGCAAACTCGACCCGCAGCGAGGTCGCATCGTCGAGATGAGATTCTTCGGTGGCCTCTCGAAGGAGGAGAGCGCCGCCATCCTCGGCATCTCTCCAGCCACCGTTCAAAGGCAGTGGACCGGCGCCAAAGCATGGCTCCAGCACGAGCTGCGTCACAGGGTCTAAGGTATGCCGGAGCCCTTTCAGTGGAGGGACGTCAGCGAGTTGCTCGACGAGATCATGGCTCTTCCCTCGCAGCAGCGGGCCTCCTTCATCGATGCATCCTGCAAGGAAGCTGAGCTTCGCGACTACCTGCACAGCCTCGTCCTCTCCTATGACGACTCGACCGGCTTTCTCGAAAACTCGCCGCTCGCCGGCGCCGCGGAGCCCGCCGACTCCACAGGCGAGCCCTTCTGCGTAGGCCGTCGCGTCGGCCCCTACCAGCTCATCGAGGAGATCGGCTCCGGCGGCATGGGCGTCGTCTACCGTGCCATCCGCGCCGACGATCACTACCTGAAGACCGTCGCCATCAAGCTCATGCGCAGCGACCTCGGATCCAGGCTTAACCTGACCCGCTTCCGCGTGGAGCGCCAGGTCATGGCAAGCCTCGATCACCCAAACGTCGCCCGCCTCCTTGACGGCGGCACATCCGCCGAAGGCCTTCCTTACCTCGTCATGGAGCTGATCGACGGCCAGCCTCTGGACGTCTACTGCGATCGCCACCGGCTCTCCATCACCGATCGCCTGAAGCTCTTTCGCTTCGCATGTTCGGCCGTGCACTACGCGCACCAGCACCTCGTCATCCACCGCGATCTGAAGCCCGCAAATGTGCTCGTCACCGAAACCGGCACCGTCAAACTGCTCGACTTCGGCATCGCCAAGATCCTCGATCCTGAGTCCTTCCCGCAGATCGTCGATCCCACCGTTCCGCTCATGCGCCTCCTATCCCCGGACTACGCCAGCCCGGAGCAGATTCGCGGCGATCTCATCACCACCGCAAGCGACATCTACTCGCTCGGTGTCCTGTTGTACCAGCTGCTCGCCGGCCGAAAACCATACTCCTTCAACCCCGAAAACCTGGTAGATCTGACCCACGTCGTCTGTGAGACCGAGCCTCTCCAGGCCAAGCGTAGCGGTAGGCCGCTCGCAACAGGCGCATGGCTCCCCGCAGATCGCAGAGCAGCCCTCCGCCGAGGCCATCAGCGCTCTCCGCAGCACCCAGCCAGGCAGGCTGCGTCGCCGCCTGGAGGGCGATCTGGACAACATCGTCATGAAAGCTCTGCGCAAGGAGCCCGGGAGGCGCTACCGCTCCGTAGAGCAGCTCTCCGAAGACATCCAGAGGCATCTCGACGGCCTCCCGGTCACCGCTCGAAGCGACACCTTCGGCTACCGCGCCGCGAAGTTCGTCCGCAGGCACAAGGCATTCGTCACATCAGCCGCGTTGATCACGCTGAGCCTCGTCATCGCCATGACACTCACATGGCGGGAGGCTCAGGTAGCAAAGGCCGAACGAGCCCTCGCCGTCCGCAGATTCAATGACGTCCGCAATCTTGCACGTTCCAACCTCTTCGATCTCCTCGATACCCTCCGGCAGCTCCCGGGCTCCGCGCCCGCTCAGCACATCGCCATCCGGAACGCCCTCAACTACCTCGATCGGCTGAACACCGAAACGGCCGGAGACCGCGACCTCATGGCCGATCTCGGCAACGCCTACGAAAAAATCGGCGACATCCAGGGGACCTACAGCGGTTCGGGAATCGGAGACTCCAGGGCTGCGCTCGGAAGCTATCGCAAGGCCTTCGCGCTTGACCACGCCGTCGCCGAAAGCTCCAGAGATGATCCGCGCGCCATCGCCGCGGAGATAGCCCTCATGCAGAAGTTTGTCCGCTGCCTCATGGTCACGGGCAACACCGCCGAAGCCTCAGCCGTCGCCTCAAACGCCGAAGCCATCGCACAGGGAGTCGTCGCGCAGCATCCCCACGACATCCCCGCGCTCATCCAGCTCGCACATACCCAGCTGCGCTCCGCGTACGTCCTCGGCGGCTCAGGGACATCGACCAGCACAAGGCAGCTCCCCGAGGCCATCGACAACGAGCGGCGCGCACTCGACATCCTCACCCAATCGGCTCTTCCCAACGATACCGGCCTGCAGCTGCAGATCGCGCAGACCACCCTGATGCTCGGTTTTCATCTCAGCAAGGAACGAAGATTCGAGGACGCGCATCGGGCGATCGACTCCGCCATCTCCATGGAAGAGGCACAAGCCGGTGACAACCGCGCCACCCTCCTGCACTTCTACAACACCCGTGGCCTGCTCTTCGAACGCATGGGCGATCAACGGCAGGCACTCTCTGAGTACCGCAGGAGCCTGCCGCTGGCCCGCGCCCTCGCCGCCGCCGATCCCGGCGCACTCGATCCGAAGTTGAACCTCGCCATCGCAATGGGGCACGTCGCCATGCAACAGGGTCGCCTCGGGCACCCGCGCTCCGGCCTCCCCGCTGTCGAAGACGCGACATCCGTCATCGAACAGATGTACCGCGCAGATCCGACTCAGTCCTTCTACTTGAGCCTGCTCACCGTCGCCTACTCCTATCAGGCGGAGCTTCTGTCCGACATGGGCGACCAGGATAAAGCCCTCGCCCTCTACCGCAAAGCCCTCAAGAGCACGGAGGAGGTCTCCACGGGCGACCCCACCGATCTTGAGTCCCGCCTCAGCACCGCAAAGCTCCATATCGCTCTCGGCACCGTTCTCGCTCGCAACCGCCAATACACCGCCGCGCACTCTGAACTCACCGGCGCCCTCGCACAATTGGCCGGGCTGCTGAAGCTCAGACCCTTCGACGCCGAGGCCATCTCCGCAGCCTCCGCCATTCGCTCCTCAATCCCGCAACTCGCCCAGTGCAAAGATCGCACCCCGTGCGGCCTCGCTTCACATCTTCAGCTCCCAACCCTCATCAACTAAACCCCGCTTGCGTCCGCACACAACGCCGCGCACCCCTATCCCGGGTTCATCAATCTGAGTTTCAAAGGGAAATTTGGTAGCGTTATCGGGGCTCGAACCCGAACTCTTCGCCTTGAGAGGGCGACGTGTTAACCAGTTACACCATAACGCCACATCACTACTGCAACACCGGAGCCA
Source organism: uncultured Acidobacteriaceae bacterium (assembly GCA_963719405.1). GTDB lineage: Bacteria > Acidobacteriota > Terriglobia > Terriglobales > Acidobacteriaceae > Edaphobacter. The sequence goes on along the minus strand of OY970381.1, from coordinate 96,000 downwards.
GATCCAAACCTCTCGCATCCCGTATCAGAAGTATACCAGCCGAAACCTCCGGTGCACAGTCCACCGGCGCCCGCTCATCCATCATCACAAACCGAGCTTCTTTACCTCGTCGTTGTAGTACTTCCGGTAAAGGATGTCCCACTCCTGCGACCCCTCGAGGATGATCTTCCTCTGCGACGCAATCTTCTGCCGTGCCGCCTGGTCGATCTTCAACTCGTCCATCAGCAGCTTCTCCAGAGCCTTCCGGGCCTCCTGCCGAATCGTGTTCCGGTCTTCCTTGAAGTCGACCTCTTGGATCTCCGCCAGCGTGTCGGCAACCGTGTGCGCCAGCTTGTTCAACTTGTCGCGCGAAATCCTCACAGCACCGCCTTGTACTGATTCACCAGCTTCATCTTCACCTTCTTGAACATCTCCGGGTAGCTCACACCACCCTTGCGCATGTCCTCCTGGATCGCCTCCAGGATCACCCGGACCTCGTCGTTGATCCGGTCCTCCAGCGACAGCTCATCCACCATAGCTGTCCCCACGCGCTCATTTACCAGCGGCAGCTTGCTCGTCTCGATCATCTTGGTCTCGACGAGATGCTTCACCGTCTGACGCGCCAGATACCCTACATAGTCTTTGGAAAAAATCATTGGACTTTCCCCGATATTACCACGCTGAAACCGCGCGGCTTACCCCCAGGATCCACTCGCTTCCGGCCTCTTCGGCCACCTCGTCCGCCGCCTTCCGCAGACCTCCGCCGTCATCCCCGGCCGCCCACACGTCTCCCCTCCCATGCACCCCTTCCCTCAATCTGCGAAAATGGAAACAATGCAATCCGATAACCTCATCACCCTCAAAGACGATATGATCGCGTTCATCGCGGGCCACGGCATGCGACGTCTTCCAGCCTACGTCTCTGAAGATGTCCCGTCCGTTCTCTACGAGGAAGAAACCCCAGACAGCTGGAAGGACTTCGTCGAGCACGCCAAGGCCGCCGGAGCATCCTTCATCACCATGAGCGAGGTCGTCCTCGAAAAGTCTGACGTCTCCATCCTCCTCGATCAGCTCCGCGATCAAAACTTCCCCGATGCCGACGCGCCCGAGCTCGATGACGCCGAATACCTCGTCAAACACGTCGGCAAAATCGGACACCTGCAGCTCGGCTTCGCCCATCAGGGAGTCATGTTCCTCTTTGAAACCGCAACCGACTGGTACGACCGTTTCCAGAACCTTATGGAAGCCGTCTCGGAGCTCGGTGGAATCGTCGTCGACGATCGCGAAGACGAGTAACCTTTCGCTCCACCCGTCACACACAAGCAGGCGGCTCGTCATCGATTCTTGACGAGCCGCCGCCCCGAATCACCCTCGATTCCTGGTCCCGGTTCCTCGAACGATCCTCTTCCCCGACCCTCAGCCCAGCCAAGCGAAAGTCCCCCGCACGTGCCCGAGCGCACCACAGAGTCCGCAGCCGTCCCTTGGCAGCTCCATCCTGCCGACCCCGCGCTCGTCAGCACCCTCTCCGACCACCTCCACTGCCCCACACCCATCGCCCAGCTCCTCACCTCGCGTGGCATCTCCGGCGCAACCGAGGCCGATACCTTCTTCCACCCCGGCCTCAACGATCTCCATCCGCCCAGCCTGATGCTCGGCATGGATCTCGCCGTCGCCCGCATCCAGCACGCTGTCGCCGCACGCCAGCCCATCCTCATCTATGGCGACTATGACGTCGACGGCACCACCGCCACCGTCCTGCTCAAAACAGCCATCGAGCGCACCGCTCCCCCCGGCATCCCGGCGGTGGTCACATGGCACGTTCCCCACCGTATCCGCGAGGGCTACGGGATGCAGTCCGCCCGGCTCGCCTCCGCCGCCGCCGCCGGCATCCGCCTCGTTATCTCCGTAGACACCGGCATCCGCGCCTTCTCGGCCGCCGAAGAGGCCCGGGAGCTCGGCCTCGATCTCATCGTCACCGACCACCATCTCCCCGATAACTACGTAGGTCTCCCGGACGCCCTCGCCGTCCTCAACCCCGCACAGCCCGGCTGCTCCTATCCCTTCAAATTCCTCTGCGGGGCCGCCGTCGCCTTCAAGCTGGCCCACGCCCTCCTCCTCGCCCACGCACAGTCCCAGCCCGATCCGGCACCCGCACTCACTCACCTCAACACCCGCCTCCTCCCCTCCTTCCTGAAACTCGTCGCCATTGCCACCATCGCCGACTCCGTCCCCCTCGTCGGCGAAAACCGCGTCCTCGCCTCGCTCGGTCTCCGCGAGCTCGCGAACCCCGTTCAGCCGGGCCTCCGCGAGCTCATGCGCGTCGCGGATCTCCCCCTTGACCGCGCACCCTCCGCCACCGAGGTCGGCTTCCGTATCGCTCCCCGCATCAACGCCGCCGGTCGCATGGATATCGCCGACGACGTCATCGAGCTCTTCCTCACACGCTCGCCCGAGCGCGCCACCGAACTCGCCCACAAACTCGACAGCCTCAACCAGGCCCGGCGCGACACCGAACGCGAAGCCCTCGACGACATCGAGCATCGCCTCGCCGACATCCTCGCTTTGCAGGGGCACTACCCGCCGGAGACCATCGTCTTCGATCACCCCGACTGGCACCGTGGCGTCCTCGGCATCCTTGCCTCCCGCATCGTCGATCGCACCAGCCGCCCCGCTCTCGTCCTCACCCATGAGCCCTCCACTGACGGGACCCCTGCCCAGGCCCATGGCTCCGGCCGCTCCATCTCCGGCTTCCACCTCCTCGACGCCCTCACCGCCGTCCACGCGCTCGGCTGCGATCAGGCTGCCTCCGGCGCTCTGTTCACCCGCTTCGGCGGTCACGCCCACGCAGTCGGCTTCTCCCTGCCCTCCCCGCATGTCCCTCTTCTTCGCGATCGCCTCCGCTCCCATGGCGCATCCATCCTTACCTCGGAGATCCTTCGACCGCCGATCCTCTGTGACGCCGAGATCCCCCTCGCCGCCCTCACCCAGGAGCTATGTGACTGGCTCGATCGCTGCGCCCCCTTCGGCAACGCCCACCCGGAGCCCCTGTTCCTCACGCGACACATGGTCATCGCGTCTCCCGTCCGCCTCATCAAGGATCGTCACGTCTGTCTGCAACTCCGGCCCGCCGTCGGCGCACCCCCGCTCCAGGCCCTAGGCTGGAGTCGCTCCACCGATTGGCCCGCCCTTCTCCGCGATCTCGACCTGCGCGAAGGAGCCCACGTGGACATCCTCTACCGCCTCCGATCGAGGTCCGGCCCCTGGTTCACTGGTCTCGAGCTCGAGCTGGTCGATCTCCGGATCTCCGCGCCGACTCAGGACACTGTTCGCTAACCCCAGTACCTTCAGATCTTCTGCATCAAAATGAGTGCTGCGCAGTCTTATATACTGCGATTGAAACGATGCCCACGGTTGAAACAAAACGCCGCAGCCCGGTACTTGCGACCTTCTCCATCGCCGTGCTTGCACTGCTCGGGGTCTTTGCTATCCGCTCCTTCACACGCGAGACGGTCGGCGTTCGCGTCTCTCCGGTAACCCATGAGAACCTCGTCAGCTCCGTCCCCACCAACGGCAAGGTCGAGCCCGTAGGGGAGTTCCAGGCACATGCCCCCGCCCCCGGCGTCGTCAAAAAGATCTACGTCGAGGTCGGACAGAAAGTCCGTGCTGGAGACCCGCTTCTCAAGCTCGATGACGCGGATGTCGTCGCCCGCATCGCATCCGCCACAGCAACCCTGCGCACCGCTCAGGCCAACGCCAGCGACCTCCAGAAGGGCGGCACTCAGGAGGAACGAAACAGCATCACCGGTGAGCTCTCCCGCGCTCGCCTCGGGCAGGCGCAGGCAGAAAAGGACCTCGCCGCTCTCAAGGCCCTGCAAGCCAAAGGTGCAGCCTCCGCCGCCGAGGTCTCCTCCGCCGAGCAGCGCGTCGAAAGCGCCAACAGCGCCCTCCAGACCGCGCAGCTTCGTCAGACCCAGCGATACAGCGAGAACGATCGCAGCAAAAGCAGCGCCCAGGTCGCCGACGCCGAGCAGGCCCTTGCGGCCGCCCGTCTCGACTACGCCAAGTACAACATCCGCGCCCCATACGCCGGCACCGTCTACTCCATACCCGTCAGCGCCTACGACTTCGTCCCCGCCGGCGAAGATCTGCTCGATCTCGCCGACCTCGATCGCATCCGCGTCCGTGCCTACTTCGACGAGCCCGAGATCGGTAAACTCGCCCCCGGCCAGGCCGTCAAGATCGTCTGGGACGCCAAGCCCAATCAAACCTGGCACGGACACATCGAAGTCGCTCCCACCACCGTCATCGCCTACGGCACCCGCAACGTCGGCGAGTGCATCATCACCGTCGACGACGCCCGCGGTGAACTCCTCCCCAACACCAACGTCACCGTAACCGTTACAACCTCGCAGCGCTTCAACGTCCTCAGCGTCCCCCGCGAAGCCCTCCACACGGAGAGCAACAGCAACTTCGTCTTCCGCATCGTCGGTCACAAGCTCGTCCGAACCCCCGTCCAGGTAGGCGTGGTCAACCTCACGCGCGTCGAAATCGTCGGCGGTCTCACCGAAAAGGACACCGTCGCTCTCACCGCAACCAGCAACCGGGACCTCACGAACGGCATGCAGGTCAACCCCGTAGAGTAAAAATGCCTCGGCTGTCCCGCCTCGTACCCCTGCTCTCCTTCATGCTTCCCGGCCCGCCCACGTTCCACGCCCAGCTGGAAGAACCCACCCGCGCTCTGCTCGAATCCCGCGTCCATACCGCCGCCTCCCTCCCCGCACAGGCACGCCGATGATCTCCATCACCGCCGATCCACACACCGTACGTAGCACCCGAGACCCAGGCGGTACGATGAAGGTGATAGACCCACACCGCATGATGCGTTTCGTTCTCCGGATAACAGCTGCCCTCACTGTTGCCTCTGCCGCGGTCGCAACGGCACACGCGCAGATCTCCCTCACCACCGCCGTCGACCTCGCCCTTCGCTCCAACCCCCGCGTGCGCGTTGCAGAGGCCGACGTCCTGAAGGCGCGCGCCGCGCTCTCCGAGTCCCGCGACGTCTACATCCCCAGCATCGTCGGCGGCTCCGGACTCGGATACTCCTACGGCTTCCCCATCGGCCAGCCATCCATCTTCAACTTCAGCGCGCAGTCCCTCGTCTTCAACTTCTCGCAGCACGATTACATCCGCGCCGCACGCTCCGGCCTCGTCTCCGCCAACCTCGCCCTCGCCGACGCCCGCCAGGCCGTTGCCGAAGACACCGCCCTCACCTACATCGCGCTTGATCACGACCGCGAGCGCCGCTCCGCTCTCACGCAGCAGCGAGGCTTCGCCACCCAGCTCCTCTCCATCGTTCAGGCTCGCCTCGACGCCGGGCAGGACACCCCCATCGACCTCACCTCCGCCCGCCTCTCCTCCGCCCAGCTTCGCCTCACGCTCCTCCACACCGAAGACGAGGAGGCGGTCGACCAGCTGCGCCTCGCCCACCTCACCGGACTCCCTCCCGAAGGCCTCACCACCCTTCCCGGCAGCATCCCCGACATCTCCACGCCCGCGCCATCCACCTACGCCCCCGGCGCCGCTCCTTCGCCCGCGGTCGACGCCGCCTTCGCCAACGCGCGCGCCAAACGCGAGATCGCCTTCGGCGATGCACGCTACCTCTACCGTCCACAGATCGCCTTTGGTGCCCAGTACAGCCGCTTCGCCCGATACAACAACTACGACGTCTACTACCAGCACTTCCAGCAGAACAACGCCGAGGTCGGCATCCAGATCACCGTCCCCTTCTTGGACATGGGACACAAGGCAAAGGCCCGCGAGTCAGCCGCCGACGCACTCCACGCCGAGCGCGAAGCCGAGCAGCTCCGCGATCAGTTCACCGAGGGCCGCCTCCGCGTGCAACGCACCTCGCTCGAGCTCGCCGCGCGTGCCGAAATCGCCGCCCTCGATCAGCAGCTCGCCCAGCAGCAGCTCGACATCCTTCTCGTGCAGCTCAACTCCGGCAACCCCAACGGCGCCCAGATGACGCCCAAAGACGAGCAGAACTCCCGCATCGCCGAACGTGAAAAATATCTGGCCGTCGTAGATGCCCGCTTCCAGATGCAGCAGGCCGAGATCAACCTCCTCCGCCAGACCGGCGAGCTCGAACCCTGGCTCAAATCCGTCGCTAAGTCCCAGCCCGCTACGGGCACCACCATCCAGACCGTACCCTGAATCCGGCGCTAAGTCCCCTCCTCTGCAGCCGCCCAGCCGTCAGCCGCCCCTTCCCGTCGTTCACGGGCGAAGACCGCGGCTCCTGCTGCTACCCTCCCGGATCCCCTATGTACCGCGGCGTGTACCCCCAACCCTTTGCAAAATGGTAAACTTAGAGCACACATGGCACCTCTCAAGACGCTGTTCCTGAACCCGCCCTCCTTTGAAAACTTTGATGGTGGCGCCAGCTCCCGCTGGCCCGCAACCCGCGAGATCGAGTCCTACTGGTATCCCGTCTGGCTCGCCTATCCCGCCGGTATGCTCGAGGGCTCCAAGCTCCTCGACGCCCCGCCCCATCACGTCTCCGCGGATCAGACGATTGAGATCGCCAAGTCCTACGAGTTCCTCGTCCTCTTCACCTCCACCGTAGGCTGGTCGGGCGATCACGCCCTCGCCGAAGCAATCAAGCGAGCTAACCCTTCGATCCGCATCGCCTTCGTCGGCCCGCCGGTCACAACAGATCCCGACCGCGCGCTCAACGAGTGCCCTGTCCTCGACTTCGTCTGCCGCCGCGAGTTCGACTTCTCCGTCGTCGAGTTCGCCCAGGGCAAGCCGCTCAACGAGATCCTCGGCATCAGCTACAAGGACGCGTCAGGCGTGATCCAGCACAACGCGGATCGCCCCCAGGTCGAAGATCTCGACGCCATGCCTTGGGCCACCAAGATCTACAAGCGCGATATGGACGTTACGAAGTACAACGTGCCCTTCCTCCTTCACCCCTACATCGCGCTCTACTCCACCCGCGGCTGCCCGGCGCAATGCACCTTCTGCCTCTGGCCACAGACCCTCTCCGGCCACGCCTGGCGCAAGCGCTCCACCGACGACGTCGCGGCCGAGATGAAGTGGGCAAAAGAAAACTTCCCCCACGTCAAGGAGTTCTTCTTCGACGACGACACCTTCAACATCCAGAAGGCACGCACCGTCGAGCTCTGCGAGAAGCTCAAGCCCCTCAACATCACCTGGTCCTGCACCTCGCGCGTCACCACCGACCGCGACACCCTCAAGGCCATGAAGGAAGCCGGCTGCCGCCTCCTCATCGTCGGCTTCGAGTCCGGCGACCCGCAGATCCTCAAGAACATCAAGAAGGGTGCCACCGTCGAGCGTGCCCGGGACTTCGTCAAGGACTGCCACGATCTCGGTCTCATCATCCACGCCGACTTCATCCTCGGCCTCCCCGGCGAGACCCGGCAGTCGATCCGCAACACCATCGACTTCGCCAAGACCCTCGACTGCGAGACCATCCAGGTCTCCGTCGCGCACGCCTACCCCGGCACGGAGTTCTACGACTTCGCCCACAAGAACGGCTTCATCACCAACGAAAAGATGGAAGACGGCGGCGGCCACCAGATGGCTCACATCGAGTATCCCGGCCTCCCCACCGAGTACGTCATGGAGATGGTCCACAAGTTCTACGACGAATACTACTTCCGCCCCAAGGCCGCAGCCCGCGTCGTCTGGAAGGCCATCGTCAACCGCGATGTCCCACGCCTCTACGTCGAAGCCAAGGCCTTCATGAAGCTCCGTTCACAGCGCAACAAAGCCTCCCGCGCCAAGGCAGAAGAAAACGCCCTCAAGCAGCAGGAGTCCGTCAGCATGAACGCCTGACCCACCATCCGAACCCGAAACTCCCCTGATGCAAAGCGGTCAGCCCAAAGCTGGCCGCTTCCCGTTCACCCTCCGTCGAAGCAACGAAGCAGATCGCTCGGCCCAATCCATCTAAAACCAACGAACACCGATGGCCCACACCCTCACCCCATCCCGCTACCTGGTTCTCCTCGCCGTCATGCTCACCGCCAGCGTGGGCGACACCCTGCTCTCGCACGGCATGTCACAGGTGGGACCCGTGAGCTTCCACCACCTCGGTCTCCTTCTGCACGCCTTGGCCAACCCTTGGGTGATCGCCGGTATCATCTGCCTCCTCGGCTTCTTCGCGAGCTACCTCTCCGCCCTCTCCTGGGCCGACCTCACCTTTGTCCTCCCCTCAACCGCCTTCGGCTACGTCGTCGTCGCTCTCCTCTCGCACTTCTGGCTTGGCGAGCACATCAGCCTCTACCGCTGGGCCGGCATCCTGCTCATCGTCTGCGGCGTCGGCTTCGTCGCGAACGGTCCGTCGCTCACAGAGCACCCGGCAAGTGGCGAACCAAAGATCGACGCGGTCGACCTGGCCACCACAAAACACCACGCGTGAACCACAAAAACACCACCGCAATCCACACAAGATGAACCACTCCGGCAGCACGCTGCTTCTCACCTGGGCTACCATCGTGGCCGTCGCCGCTACCGCCGTAGCAGGTGACGTCCTCACCGCGGGCGCCATGCGCCGCATCGGTGACCTCGATCTAATCCGTGCAGATTCTGGCCTTTCCGGAGCCATACGCGCGGTCGTCTCCTCCCCCTTGTTCCTCCTCGGGGTCCTCTCGATGGCCCTGTCGTTCTTCACCTTGCTCTTCACCCTCTCACGCGTGGACGTCTCCTTGGCCGCTCCTGGAAGCGCTTCTCTAACTTTCGTCGGTAACGCATTCGCAGCAAAGCTCTTCCTGCACGAGAACGTGGACCGCAGGCGCTGGTTCGCCGCCGTCTTCGTCTGCATCGGCGTCTTCCTCTTAGCCCACTAAGTTGTTACTTTTGTGGTAGATACGATCAGCTAGCGCCAGCTTACAGCGAGGTGCCACCGCATTCCCCGCGAATGCGTCTTTTCCAACACCCGCTCATACTCAATCAACTCCGAGAGGACATGTTGTCCCTCGCTGCCCAGCTGCTGGGGCTCGTTGCGGAGCGTCTGAATCAGGGCGTGCACCGTAACCAGACCATCGCATGCCCCGTACCACTGAGGTGGCGGCAGCCGCCGCAGGAGCTCCTCGTCACCAGCTCCCTCTTCTATGAGGAGAGCCATCGAGTTCTCGTCCGCAGAAAAGAACTCGATAAGAGGTCGCACCCCTAAGCGTAAGGCCAGCTTTTCTAAAGCGTCCTCGTGACGGGCCATGGATCTGCCGTTCACAAATATGTCGAAGCCGGGATCCTCACCTTCAACCACGATGTACATGGACGCTGACATGTCGAAATTGTAGCTGGCGTGCAAGTATCCGAGAAGTACTCAGAGGAGTGACATCGAAGAGTCCGCCTCTTCGTATGAATGAAGAAACAGGCTCACGGAGCCGAATATCAGCAGCAACAATCCGAAGGCCAGCCGCCAACTGAAACCTGGTCGTATTAGGGCAGCACCCTCGAGTGTAGTTACAAGCGGTACGAAGAGGTACCTCGTTGACAAGGAAACTGGAGGAATGACTCCGATGAGGTAAACCACCAGAACAAGCTCTATGGCGCTCCAGATCGTAAGTGCCACGTCGTTACGACCGGGCAACACGGCGAGGCTGCCCGTAATTCCCCCAACTAGAGCCATCAAAACGAAACTAGGAACGACCATCAAGAGTAGCGACGTTCTAAGCGGTAAACGTGTGATCGATGCGTGCCCCATGTAGCTTCCAATCGCTATAAAGACGATCAGAGCAACGGTGTTCATCACTATCGTGGGCGCATGAAGAAGGAGAGTGAGGTCCGAGGGTAGTACAAGGAACGCTCCTGCCAATCCAGCCAGCGAAGCTCCAAGAAGGCTCAGAAAATCCCGTCTCCCTGGTTCCTTCTGGTTTGCGATGAACACCACCCCTGCTGGGACGAGAGCCAACATCGAGACCCGGGTAAGAGCAGGTAAAGCTCCCCCTGAGAGACCTGAAAGTAAAGATGGTAGACCGAAGAGAAACAGCCCTGAGGTGATGGCCCGAAGGACTTGCGGGTATGGCGGCCACACAAAGTGCCTCGCCGAGAGCACCGCTCCGACGCTGACTAGGCCGAATACCAGGACCCCAGACTGTGAAAGCGAGAGGGATGACGGGAATACGAGCAGCGCACCCCAGTGTGACGCTGCTAGTACAACGTAAGCGCAGAATGCCGCAACATGCGATCTCTTCATGTTCGTCTGTTGCAACAGATCGGCCTCGAAAGCCTGAACAGAGCTCTCGAGGCCGATCTTATATGCCGCTAAGCAGTTTGCGGAATTCGCCTACTGAGCGCCACCTGTGCTCCGGGGTGGTCCACCGGGTCCCCCAGGGCGCCTTCCGCTGCGACGCCGCCGACCTCCTCCTGGACGACGCTGGCCTCCGTCCGGAGTGGAAGCCTGAGAGGTCCCGGTTCCTGAAGTCACCGGAGCATCATCCGCGCGGTTGAAGTTTGGCTCGTCTTCTTCCAGATCATCTTCTGATCCGTCGAGGTCGGCGTTGCCGTCAAGCTCCGCGTCGTCCAAATCCTGTGGTGTAGAGGCTGCGACCGGATACGGTGATTCAGCCGCAGGGGTGGGCTGTTCGGGGAGCCCCAGCTTTGCGCGCTGCTCCCGGAGAACGGCCTTTCGAGACAGCTTGATACGATTTCCTTCGATTGCGAGAACCTTTACAAGGATCTGGTCGCCCTCACGAAGTTCATCTTTCACATCCTTGACGCGATGCTCCGCGATCTCAGAGACATGGAGGAGCCCATCGGTTCCTGGGAAGATCTCGACGAAGGCGCCGAACTCCGCGATACGGACTACCTTGCCGAGGTAGGTTCTGCCGACCTCGGGAACTGCCGTCAGATCGGAGATCATCTGGATCGCGCGTGCAAGGCCCTCGGCATCGCTTGAAGCTACGTTAACGCGTCCACTGTCGTCGACGTCGATCTTGACCCCAGTCGCATCGATGATGCCCCGAATCACCTTGCCGCCGGGACCGATGAGATCGCGGATCTTGTCGGTCGGAATCTGCAAGGTATGTATACGCGGCGCGAATGCTGACTTCTCCTGACGGGCGCCTGAGATGACTGCATCCATCTCGTCCAGCAGGTGCAGGCGACCTTTACGTGCCTGCTCGAGCGCTTCCCTCATGATCTGAGGAGTGATTCCCATGATCTTGATGTCCATTTGAAGAGCCGTGATCCCCTTGCGAGTGCCGGCGACCTTGAAGTCCATATCGCCGTAGTGGTCCTCTGCACCGGCGATGTCCGTGAGAACGGCGTAGTTGTCCCCATCCTTCACAAGCCCCATCGCGACGCCGGCTACTGCTCCCTTGAGGGGTATACCCGCCTGCATCAGAGCCAGCGAAGCTCCGCAGACTGTGGCCATCGAAGAAGAGCCGTTTGATTCAAGGATGTCCGAAACGACCCGGAGAGTGTACGGGGATTCATCTTCGGCGGGCAGCACCGCATCAAGAGCTCGATATGCAAGAGCGCCGTGCCCGATCTCACGTCGTCCCACCCCGGTCATTCTTCCGACCTCACCTACCGAGAACGGCGGGAAGTTGTAGTGCAGCATGAAGCGACGCTTCTGCTCTCCTTCATAGCTTTCGAGGCGCTGAGCGTCATCGGTCGTTCCAAGCGTTGCCGACACCAGAGCCTGGGTCTCACCACGCGTGAACAGAGCGGAGCCGTGAACCCGCGGAAGAACGCCAACCTCGATTGAGATCTGACGAATCTCATCGAAAGCGCGATGATCCGGCCGAATGCGCTCACGAAGAACCTGCTCGCGGAAGATGTTTTCCCGGAGCAGCTCGTAGTACTTACTGAGCTTTTTCGCTGAGGCGGCATCGCCTTCGGGGAGATCCCGCTTGAGTTCGTCCTTGATCTCCTTAACCAATGCGTAACTCTCGAACTTGGGGTGCTTCTTCGTATCCAGAGCATCCTTGAGACGGTCCCCAACTTTGGCAGTGAGGGTCTGGAGATAGTCCTGGTCGGTCTCCATGGCGGCAGGGACGCGTTTCGTCTTGCCCGCACGGCTGACGAGGTCCTCAATGGCAGCGCAGATCTTCTTGATCTCTTCATGCGCGAACTCAATCGCGTCCACCACCCTGCCTTCTTCGATCTCCTTCGCGCCAGACTCGATCATCACTATGCCGTCTTTCGTACCGACGACCATGATGTTGAGTTTGCTTTCAGCGCGTTCAGCGTACGTGGGGTTCACGACGAACTGGTCACCAAGAATTCCGATGCGAACGGCACCAACCGGTCCATGAAACGGGATATCGCTGAGCGCCAGGGCACAGCTAGCTCCGTTGATCCCGAGCACATCCGGATCATTCTCTTTGTCTGCCGAGTACACAAAGGCGACAACCTGGGTCTCATTCCGAAACGTCTCGGGAAAGAGGGGGCGAATGGGCCGATCGATCTGACGGCTTGTGAGGATCTCTTTCTCGCTAGGGCGCCCCTCGCGCTTGATGAAGCCACCTGGAATTCTGCCACCTGCATAGGTGAATTCGCGATATTCGACCGTAAGAGGAAAGAAGTCTATGCCCTCTTTCGGATCCGGTGACGCCACTGCCGTGGCCAGAACTACATTGTCTCCACTCGATGTTAGAGCAGCGCCAGAAGCCTGCTTCGCCATGCGACCCGTTTCGAATCGAATCTGCTTGCCCCCGGCAAGCTGTACAGTAACGTCCTGCATCATTTCCGTCCTCTTCTCTCTTGTCTCTAAGTTCTAATCTGCGCTTCAGAACGCAGAAAGGCAGCCAGACATGGGGTGCTTTAGACCCTTCATGCGGCTGCCTTGCGGTAGCATTTCCGATCTGTCGAAAGGCGGCAGGTCTGACAGCCGGAACATGCGGCAGTCAGATCAGATTCCGCCATAAACCCTGCATGGGTCATGTGGGCCTTACGATGTATATCCAGGAACCTTTGCACTGAGCGTACTTGCTCAACAGGCTTGCTACGGTGCTTCCGCTATTTACGAATCCCGAGCTTGCCAATGACTTCGCGATATCGATCGGCGTCGCACTTCTTGAGGTAATCAAGCAGACGCCGACGCTTGCTCACCAGCATGAGCAGACCGCGACGTGAGCCATGATCCTTCTTATGGGTTTTGAAGTGCTCGGTCAGCTCGCCGATCCGCTCACTCAGGATTGCGATCTGAACTTCGGGACTTCCGGTATCCGACTCATGGGTCCGGAACTTCTCGATGATGTCTGTCTTTCTTGCCGATGCCAACACAGCTATTTGTTACTCCTGATCTTTAGTTCACTCTATTAGTGTTCCCGTAAGGATAGCACTGCCTGGAGGCCGCAGCAATCAGAGCCCTCCGCGTTTCCAGGAAGGCGGCCGCAATAGGTTCATCGCCGACCCTGCGTCTGGTACCCCTTCATCTCGCGGGTCCAGCGCAGAAAACGCGTGAACTGCCGCTTCTCCCTCCAGAGAATCTGCAGGATGGAACTCCTGCTTAGCTCATCTGCTTTGACTCCGGAGTAAGTCTCCATTCGCCAACGAAGGTAAGGGCTTCTCCATGGGCGTAAACGGGAGCCTCGAGTGGAGGACCAAAGAAAGCGCAGCTCTTCAATCATGAGTCTCCACTGTGACAACCTCGTCGCGGTCACCTGCCTTGTTGTCTCCAGACATCCCTTGGATCAGCTTGTCAGCAAGCAGTGTGGAGTCAACGCGATACAGGCCCTCCGCCATAGCAGCTCGAATCGCTTCCAATCTTCCCGCTCTCGCATCGGTCGTGACCGCTTGGCGAGTGCCACCATCGATCACATCAACATGCGTGAGGCTGGCGTCCGGTTCGGGGCCGATATCGAGATCAGGCAGGTCTTCCATCAGGACCTCGCAGCAGCCTTGGAGAAACGGCCTACTTTACGACTGATTGAAATAGCGGCGAAGTGAGAAGGCTCGCGAACTGACTGTCTGAAGAGGAGTAGGAGACGGTCAAAGTACCCGCGTTCGAGTCGATAACAGTGTCGTCCAGCGCACTTCTTTCGAGAGGCGTTCCCGATGTCTTCTTCAACAGCGCAACCCCCTTCATAAGGGTTGCAGCGGTCGCGGCGGTAACAGTGTCCGACATCACCACTGCCATGTTGAACTTCACTCCATTCTGGAAGTCCATCGTGTACCGAGAACTCCTCATGCGATTGCGGACTGTGTCGTAGTCGGCGAGCGAAGACGCATCGCCAAGGACGCCCTTCATCATCGTCTGCGTCCCCTTCTGATCGAGCAGACTCCACATTGCCTTTTGGTCAACGGAGATCATTTCGTTCACCATGTCGCCGTTCGAGAGGAGGTTCGGCGACATGCCATCGCGCGCATCAAGGGCAGCTTTGACCGCGTCCCGCTCTCCAAACACCATCGTCGTCTGATTCAGGAACACAACGCTCATACCGGCAGAGCCCATCGGATAGATACTGTTGTTCCGAAACAGAACGGGCTTCGTCTTCTGTTTCGTAAAGTTGGCAAGGATGTCTCGCGTGTGGAACTGTCCCTGCGCGATACCGAGCGTTCGGGTCCCCTCCCCACCTTGTGCTCGAAAAGCAGCGAATGCAAGGATGTCAGCATCCTGGTCAACCTTGAGACCGGAGGTCTTCAGGGATGTTTCGAGGCGTTTGAGCTCAGGAGGAAGTGTGCGGTCCTTCAAACTCATCGCGGCAGACGAGTTTTGCATCGCGCGGTAGTCCACAACGATGATCTGCTGCACGTCGTGAGGAATGGCAGCCTTCGCATCCGTGGAGAGTTGTGCGGCGCGCGCCACGGTCCCGACCATCGTGAGGAGACCGACTGTGACAAACCTTCTAAACAGCATATGCAAACGAGACTCCGTGAACCATGATTCCTGCGTAGGCGGACCACCGAAAGGTTCGCCACTGGTAATGATAAGCGAGCGCAACGATCACTGCTTTGACGGAAGTTGTAGGGGAAAGGTCCCTCCCTGGTCTTTCCGGCCCGGGCAGGGGTTTCGCGTTGAGCGGAACAGCAGTTATGGCCAGGACATCGGCCGTTCCAGCCGACGCTCAATGATCTTCGCGTCGGGATCGAAATTGGCAACCGTCGCAGCCCATTCCGCTCCGGCTTCGTAAGCCTCCTCTGGAATGAGGCCGACCAGTTCTCCTTCGCCCAACACCGCCCCGTGACGCAGCGCTAGAGCGCAGACGGCTTCGTGCGCACGCTTGATCGATGTAACGCGAAAGTCCGTGATGTTCATGCTGACCTGGGCACGGCCATTCGCCACAACGCCTATGGCCTTGATGCCGTGAAGGCCACCGGAGGAGGCCCGGATGTCTCTCGCAATGGCTCGAACTGCACCAATATCCGGAGGTGCGTTTGTGCCCATGTGCGAAGAGTGAGATGGCTCGATATACAGATTGTACGCAATCAGGAAGTTGCGCGCACCAACCGCGCTTGCGCCAGCCTTGGGGTGCAGCTCCGGTCCGCCCACGTCGGGGCGTCGAGATGCATCATGTAAGGAGCTCTCCCGAAGACCTTCAAACTGCCCGCGACGCACGTTTTCCAACTCAATCCGATCTGGGCGGGTCGCTGCGGCCCCGTAAAAATATACGGGAACACCGTACCGTCTCCAGATCTGCAGGCCCGCCTGCCGCGCAAGCATGGCGCATTCCGCAAGGGAGGTACCGCTGATCGGGACAAAAGGGATCACGTCGGCAGCGCCGATGCGCGGGTGAACGCCAACCTGTGTCGTGAGATCCACGAGTTCCGCCGCACGTCCCGCTGCACGGACGGCCGCCTCCATCACGCCGCCCGGGGATCCGGCGATCGTCACGACCGAACGGTTATGGTCACGATCGAGTGAGTAGTCGAGGAGGCGAACACCCTCCACCCGCATCGCCCGAATGATCTCGGCGACCTTGCCTGGATCACTGCCCTCAGAAAAGTTCGGGACGCATTCAATGATCGGTTCGTTGCTCATTACGATGCTCTACTCGAAAGCGGTAGCCCACTCGTGTGGGAACACAGGAGATTCAACTCCTCTGCAGACTCTCTTGGAGCCCAGGAAGTTTCACCTGCGATGGCGTATATTCCACCACGAATACCCGATTGAGAACTGCACGCTTGCGTTGACGCCGGGGTTTTTATCTCCGAGTGAGGCCGAAGAGATGTGAACAGCATTTGCTCCGAGATCGATGGACCGTGAGGAGCTGATGAAGTAATGCACTCCAATGCCGCCCTGCGGAGTGAAGTTCCAGACGCTCGCATCGGTATTCGGGCCATCGTTACCCAGATTGAGAACCGGCGAACCGAAGGCTGGGTACTTGTGGTTCGTCCAGAGGAGTCCACCAGCGGTCTGTGCCCACGGCGTGATCCGACGCCCACCGGCAAAGTTCCACCGAAGAATAATAGGTGTGATCGATATCCCAGAGAACGTCCCGCCAACCGTATATAGAGGCGAGCAGGAGATTACCTCCGGTGTAGTTGTTGAGACACACTTCGCACGCTGAAATGTGGGCGTGTACGACTGCCAAAACGGAAAGACCTCCGCCGCGTACTCGAAGCTGCCTCGCAGACCCGAAGAGCCGTGATCAGCAGTAAGCACCTTGCCGGCATGAAACCCGGCCATGATGAATTTGAAGTCGTCTCGCTGATCCGTAACCCCCTTGCCTCCCTGAACGATCACTCCCGCCTCGATCGGCAAAGTAGCCGGGTCGGGCTTGGATCTTGATTCAGGGGCCTGGCAGTAAAGAGAGGGCGATGCGAAGCCGACGCAAGTCGCCAAGGTGAAAAGGATTGCAAAGGACCGGAACAGGCCCTCATTCTCTAAGCGCAAAGGAGCACTCCATTCACCAATGCCGGATGGGCGTTTCGCAAAAGAAAGCCGCCGTCTCCGGCGGCGCTCCCCGGTCCTTGTGGTTCGTTCAACCCGCGACCTCAGACATCTCCATGTCGAAGTTCGAGTAGACGTTCTGCGTGTCATCGAGATCTTCAAGAGTCTCAAGAAGGCGAATCATCGCATTCGCGGGCGCACCTTCAAGCTTCTGATAGGTGGAGGCGATCATCGTTACCTCCGCCACTTCCGGCACGATTCCCGCAGCCTTGATAGCATCTCGCACGCCTTCAAAATCCTTTGGGCTCGATGTAATCTGCCAGTTGTCTCCGTCTGCGGAGAGGTCCTCGCCACCCGCGTCCAGCACTACCTCGGTCAGCTTATCTTCGTCGGCTGCCGCCTTGGGAACTATGATCAGGCCCTTCTTCGAGAAGAGATAGCCGACGGAACCCGATTCACCGAGATTTCCATTGTTCTTTGAGAAGGCATGACGAATCTCGCTGACAGCACGATTCCGGTTGTCCGTCATCACTTCAATGATCACCGCGACGCCGCCAGGTCCATACCCCTCAAACGTGATCTCTTCATAGTTCACGCCTTCCAGCTCGCCTGTTCCACGCTGAATGGCCCGCTTGATGTTATCCGCCGGCATATTCTCAGCCTTGGCTGCGGCGATCGCTGTTCGCAGACGGGGATTGCCATCCGGATCTCCACCACCGCCCTTGGCGGCGATAGTGATTTCCTTGATAAGACGGGTGAAGATCTTGCCTCGTTTTGCGTCGAGAGCACCCTTCTTATGCTTGATTGTGGCCCATTTCGAATGGCCGGACATGCGATACCTCTGGACAGAATTGACGGTCTAACCGCCGTTGCCGCGATAGCGAGAGCCCCGGCAACCATGCGAGTTTAGCACGTACCCCCATCGCCGCGGGAGGCCGGCCATCAGACACTGGTCAGGAGCTCTGTTTGAAGAAGATCGTCGAGAGTTTCGCGGCGGCGGATCAGCCGAGCGGTGCCGCCCCGAACGAGAACCTCAGCTGGCCTAACCCGCGTGTTGTAGTTCGAAGCAAGGCTCATACCATAGGCGCCTGCATCCAGCAGCAGCGCAAGCTCACCTGTAGCCATGCGTGGCAGCGTCCGATCACGAGCAAAGAAATCTCCAGACTCGCAGACCGGCCCGACTACATCGGATACCTGCACATCACCGTTCGAAGGCTCCCGAACGGTTAATATCTCATGATGGGCCTGGTAGAGCGACGGCCGGATGAGATCATTCATCGCCGCATCGGTGACGATAAACGTCTTCGTTCCATTCTGTTTAACGTTCAGCACTCTCGTGAGCAGCCCACCGGCTTGCGCAACTATGAAGCGGCCCGGCTCGAAGAGCAGATGCGTCTTTAGGGAAGAGAGGACCGGACCAAGTGCGTCCGCATAGCCTCTGACCTGCATCGCCGGATCGAAGCCCTCTCCTGGGCCGTAGTCGACACCGAGGCCGCCACCCACATCAACGTAACGAATGCGGTGACCGCTTTCCTCAAGCACCCCCACCAAATCTGCAACGCGGCCTAGAGCCTCCGCGAAAGGCTCGACCGAACGGATCTGTGAGCCGATGTGAACGCTCACGCCCGCGGCATCGAGGGAGGCGTGCTCAGCCGCTGAAGAGTAGAGCGCGTGAGCCCTTCGGATATCGATTCCGAACTTGTGCTCCCGGAGCCCGGTCGAGATATAGGGATGCGTTTTAGCGAAGACATCGGGGTTCACTCGCAGGGCAAAACGCGCCCGGACTCCCAGAATCTGAGCTCGTCGAGCCAACAGCTCGATCTCTTCCTCGGATTCGACATTGAAGAGCAGTATGTTAGCCCGCAGCGCCGCGTCTATCTCCCAGGCCTGCTTTCCCACTCCTGAAAAGACTACCCGGTCGAGCGCCTCGGGGCAGGCGCGCCGTACTCGTTCGAGCTCGCCTCCGGAGACGATGTCGAAGCCGGCGCCCTGACGCGCAAGCATCGCCATGATCGCGAGAGATGAGTTCGCCTTGACGGCGTAGCAGATGGTATGTGGATGGCTTTTGAAGGCCTGCTCGAACAGATCAAACCTGTGGACGATGTGATCGGCGGAGTAGACGTAAAGCGGCGTTCCGAACTCTTCCGCAATCTCCGCAAGATCCAGACCGTCGCAGCACAAGGACGAGTGTTCGTAGAGAAATGGGCGCGGACTCTCTGGACCACCAGACGTCCCTTCTTCCGCATGAACGTGGTCCGGCAACTTACCTGCTCTGCGAGGGAAGCGCATACTGCGCCTCCGGAATAATGATCCAGCAGGCAACGTACGCCAGGATGCCGACTCCGTATCCGAGAGCGAGTACCGCCGCCACAAGACGAACAACGTCGAGATTCCAGCCGTAATGCAAGGCGAAGGCCGCGCAAACGCCGCCGATCATCCGTGGGGAACGGGGCCTCACCATGGCACGCGGCGGTGCCTGCGTCGAAGAGCTTCCGGTGCTTTGATAGCCGGCCGTCGAAACGGGACCAGGCTCGATCCGAGTCCCGCAGGCTGGGCAGAAGTTTGTTCCTGATCCGAGTTGCTTACCGCAGTTCGCGCAAAACATAGGGTTGACTCCGGAGCTTCCATTCTGACACAAAGGGCGGGCGGGGTGCCTCTTGGCTGCTCACCAGGCGTCTACTTCCCCGTATACGGAGACTTGAGGTACCGCCTTGCCATCTCAGTCTGCGATTGGTCTCCGCCCCCCTGGCTGGCGAGCTCATATTGATTCACCGCCTGATCTCGACGCCGAAGCAGGTCAAACATCTCACCGGCATTGAGCTGGGCTCGTCTTCGCAACCATTCGCTGCAGTTCGGCTGGGCCGCGGCCTGCATGTAGTTCACCGCCGCTGAGCCGATATCGTTATGCCCCCGCTGCGTATCCGCCAGACCGAAGTAAGCCAGTTGCAGGCGCGCATCGATGAAGTAGCCCGGCCTTCGCGAATCCTCGAGCACCCGCTTGTAGGCTGCTATAGCGGCTGCGCCATCGCCCTGGTCCTTCGTCAGGTTGGCCTCCTCCAGGCGGAAGAGGTAATCATGTGGAAACTGCTCTGCCAAACCCCGTTGAACGGCGAGCGCCTCAGGATATCTGCCGTCGTGGCGGAGAAACAGCGACAGAGCGGTTCGCGATTCGATGTTGTTGACCAGTCCGTGCGCGGCACAATCCCGAAGAAGATCGAGGCCTTTCTCTTTGCTTCCACTGACGCCCGCGATACCAATCATCACCCTGAGAATGCGCGGTAAGCTCGCGACGGCAAACTGTTGGATTCCCACTGCCATCTTCGCGTCAGCGTACTCTGGATCGAGCTTTAGAACCTGCTCGCTGTCGTTACGGGCAGCAAGCCCCTGGCGAGCTGCCGCCACAAAGCTGTGATCAACCAGTGTGATGAAAGCAGCGTGCATTCCACGAGCGTACCCACGGGCGAACCAGGCATTCTTGTCGCCGGGGTTCGACGCAATCTGCCGATCACATAGATCTATCGCCGATTTGGTTAGAGCCTCGATGCGTTGCCGTGTTGCCTCCGGCACCGGTACGCTACGCTTCGAGGTAAGGAAGTTGTCGTGTGCATAGTAGGTGGTGTCGAGTAGATCCTGATGGTAAAGCTCCCGAAAGATCAGCACCATCAAGACGTAGTCGGTCGCGATCGCACTCTGCGGATTGGCGCGCTGAACCGCTTCGAATCGGCTGAGAGCGCCATCGTAATCCAGGTTGTAGAACCGTTCGTGCGCTTCCCTTACCTGGTGGGCCAGGTTGATTGGATCCGTATGGCTCCGGGCAGAGTCTATGGACTGTGCCACCATGGGCGCCGAGCAGATCAGCATCGAAAGAAGGAAGATGAAGAAGATGCGTGGCCCGTCGTTCTTCGTTTGCATGATCATCCTGAGGTTTGGACGAGCCGTGATCCTTGTTAGACTCGCCGGTGAGAGCTAGCCTCATCTTAGGTGATTGGATTCAGTCGCATCGCGTTCTTCTGCTTTTCATGTATGAGCCATGCTTTGGGATGCGGGGGGACCAGCTAGTGACGCGATTCGAACTCCTTCAACTGCTCGTGGGGCAGGCTCGAAGCAACGGCTTTCAGTACCGGAGATGGTATTCGATGTGGCTTGGACTACCTTGGGAAGGCACCAATCGAGCTACAGAGGTCCTGTGTGAGGGCCGTCGCTATTACGCTCTGCTGTTCTCTCAGCCATTCGCCGAAAGCTTTTGGAAGGCAGGAGAACAGATGACCCTGCAGGTCCCGTCGCAGAGCTTTGAGCGCAGAATGGCGAATGGAGATATCGGCGTCGTCAACCGGAGGGGTTTCACTCGAAGGACAACTCGGCCGGACGCGTGGCGCTACCACCTCCGGCAGATGGCGAGTGCCGAAGATCCGCTTCGCTATATCCGCCGCTTCCTCCGGGTGGACGATGAGTTGGACGAAGAGACCGAGACTCGTGAGATTGAGGCGCCCGGACACGATCCGCGTTTCATCGTAGACGAAGAGGATCTCCAGCCAGACGACTAGCTCAAGCCCTGCTTGCGCCTGAGGGCCTCGATCTGCAGGATGTGATGGAGTCCGTGGACCACGTGGAAACGACGCCACTCCGGTGGATTCAAGGGGCCCAGAATCATATGACTTGCCGACCTCGTCTTGTCTCCGAAGAGCGCACCGACCTCGTCGAGAGCGACATCCATTTGGCTTAGGGCATCTCTGAATCTCGTCGTGAGATGTTCCCCATCCACGGCAGCCGTATCGCTGGGCGGAGTGACTTCTGCGGGGGCGGCCACGCCACGTGGAAAGTTTCCTAATCTCACGACAAACGCCCTTTGACAGTGCTGCACAAGGGTTGGCGTCGCCTGCGTGGGCCGCTGTTTATCGATGCGGGTTCGCAAGACGCCAACCGTCGCACCGTAACTGAGGATGAGATGCTCGACAATCTGCTGGGAGTTCCACTGGCCCGGTTCATGGACCTGGGTCTGCACCATGTCCAGATCGCTGACTGCTCGAGTCAACTTCTCTTCGAGAGGCTTGAATCGCTCGTTCATATCTTCGGGACCAATCTACAGGCGCAAAGGAGATTCTCCCTACTTTAGTGCCCCAAGCGCCTTATGCGCCGCCTTCACCCGGTCTCCATCTGGCTCAAGCTGCAGATAGGCCCGGTATTGCGCGATCGCCTCATCCTTCTTGTTCAATCTCTGGGCGATCTCCGCCAGCTCGAAGTGCGCCTCAGGATCCGTTGGCTGAAGCTTAAGCGCATCCTTGATGCGAAGGTAGGCGGCCTGGAAATCGCCGGAATCCCGGTAGAACTTGGCTACGGTCAAGTCCTCGCTCTCTCGATCCTCATCGCTCTGAAGCCGCTCTACCTTGGGCAGCCTGCGTCGTCCACCGTCATGACGGGCAACATCGCCGCCGTTGTCTGGGTTGTCCGATCCGGCTGTACTGCCAGCGGCCGAGCTCGAACTATTGGACGTTCCAGAGTCGGCGCTGGAACTGGATGAATCCCCGGGATACGGGAACTGCTTTCCGGCGTCGGCTGCTGCAGAAGGTTCGGCCTGAGCAGGCGTAGCTTTCTCCACCGCTGGCTGCCGTGCCTCTCCCGGGTATGGGAAGCGCTCCGATACGGAAGGCTGTTTGGGCTGCTGTACTGGACAGGAGGTCGAGTTTTGCTTCTTCCCGTCTTCGGTCGCCGCTTGGCACTGCTTCACGTCAGCCGATCTCTGCGATGGAGCCTCCTGACCGGGAGCTTGACCGGGAGCCCCGATATTCAGCAGAATCGCCAGACTCAGAATGGCAGGAAGTCGCATCCTCAAAATTTTACTCTCCCTCAACGAGAACGTTTCACGAGCTATCTGCTCCGTAATTGACTCGGTCTCGGTCGGACCGGATATGCTCTTGGTCGGAGATCCTCGGGATGAAACAGAAGTTGATCATTCGCTCTTCCTCGATTCACGCTGCGGGCTGTTACACAACGCACTCGATCCGCAAAGGTGACAAGGTCTGCGAGTACGACGGCCCTCGTTACACCAAAGGAGAGGCGGACGAGCGGTACAAAGACCGTTCGATCACGTATCTCTTCAGCTGTGGTGAGGACGACACCGTGATCGATGGCTTCGGGACAGCAATGTTTATCAATCACTCCTGCGACCCGAACTGCGAGTCTCAGGAGGAAGAGGGAAAGATCTTTATATCCGCTCTCCGTGACATCGCGGCCGGGGAAGAGCTCACGTATGAATACAACCTCCACGACTCGGATGACGAACAGGGAGACTGCTATTGTGGTGCCTCCACCTGCCGAGGAACAATGTTTAGCAAGGCTGAAGTAAAGCGCCGGGCCAAGCGCGATCGAGCCGCCACGCAGAGAAAAGCCAGAAGCAACCGCAAGCTTCAGGCCGTTTGATCGCAGCCTCTTCGCCCTACGCCACGCAACGGTACAATGAAATTCAATCTCGCTGAGCGTCTGCTCCAGCCTGCCGTCCTATGGCTCACCAAGTTCTTGCCCGCAAATATCGACCACAGCGCTTCGCCGACGTAGCCGGTCAACAGCACGTTACGGTGACCCTGATGAACGCGCTCACCCAGGGTCGCATCGCTCACGGGTACATCTTCAGCGGACACCGGGGAATCGGTAAGACAACAATCGCCCGCATCCTTGCAATGGCCCTGAACTGCCGAAACCAGATCGGGAGCGAACTGCGGTCTTCGGCTGAACCATGCGAGCGATGTGAAAGCTGCACCGAGATCAGGGCGGGCAACGCCGTGGATGTCATCGAGATCGACGCGGCGACGAATCGCGGCATCGACGAGATCCGCGAGCTCCGGGATGCCGCCCGGTACCGGCCGGCGCGTGACAAGTACAAGATCTACATCTTGGATGAGGCACATCAGATCACCGACGCTGCCTTCAATGCACTGCTCAAGACGCTTGAGGAGCCGCCAGAACACATCGTCTTCATGATGGCGACCACTCAACCTGAAGACATCCCGCAAACCGTACGTTCGCGCTGTCAGCACTTCAGCTTTCATGCCGTGAAGATGGCGGATATCCTGCGCGAGCTGCGCTCAATCGCGGAGCATGAGGGAGTCGCAGCTGACGATACCGCTTTGGGTCTTCTGGCAGAGGCTGGAGACGGTTCGATGCGTGATGCGTTGAGCATCATGGATCAGGCAATCGCAAGCGCTCCCGCCGACGGCGGACGACCCAGGCTGGATGCTGCTCAGATTCGTGAGCTGATGGGATCCGTCTCGAATGCGGTATTTGAGCGCATTCTGGAGGCCGTACACAAGGGCCAAAGCGCGGAGGTGATCACGGTAGCGAATGAGCTGCTGGATGCCGGGAATAGCCCCTCTCAACTGGCGAGGCAATGCGTCAAATACCTTCGCAACTGCCTCATGGCGAACATCTCCGGGCTGACACCCGACAATGTGGACCTCGAAGCCAGTTTGGGCGAGCTTCTACAAACTTCTCAGGACGAGCGGCGAAGGGCCAGCCGGACTGCTGCTAACTTTTCGGAGGAAGAGCTGACTCGGTTCCTCCAGGTAATGCTCCGAACCTTCGACGAACTTGGATACAGGCAGGAGCAGCGGTTTCACCTGGAGCTCGGGCTCCTGAAGCTGGTTCATCTTCGTCGTCTGCTGCCGATGGAAGAGGTGTTGAGCCGCCTCCCTGTCGGGTCGTCAGCCTCGTCCGGGAGCCCGGCTAAGCCTCAAACTTCCGTCAGGTCCGCATCTCCGTCGAACCGCGAGGTCACGGGCGGAGTCCGAAGCACCTTGAGCAGCCATGTCCCAGAGCCCAAGGCGATCTTCTCACCATTTCAACAGAAGACAGCAAACCAGGATGCACCGGTGTTGCCGCCTGCTGCTGCGGCCCCCACACAGAGCGCGACGGTATCAAACCAGGTCTCGTCACCCGCCGATACAGTGAACGGATCCGACCCACGTCGGACCATCCATGCCATGCCAGGGAACATCGCTCCTTTAGTTTCGCGGACGAGGTCTTCGGCGGACGAGGTCGGAGTGGCATCCAATATGCCAAGTCGTTCGAATGAATCGACCGATCAGCCAGCTGCAGGATCCAGCGAACAAACAGCGGACGGCTTCAAAGAGATTGCCGCAAACGCTCTCGCTGCCGCCCGCAGTCAGGGCTCCGCAGCTGATGCCATAGGTGATGCTGAATGGACGATCGAAGGCGGAAGCCTTCGCATTCAGACTTCGCTTTCACCAGCCATGCTCCCATTGGTCGTAAACGCTGAAGCGGAGAAGATCCTTCGGGCTGCTCTTCGTGCCTCAGGTGCCGGAACGCTAAAGGTCGAGCTGCTGCCCGGCAAGCCTGGATTGAAGGTAGAAGCCAGGAAGTCTCGGCTTGGACCCTCAGGTTCTGCCCAGGCAAAGGCTGAGCAGCATCCCATCGTGCAGCAGGCCCAGCGTCTGTTTCACGCGGAAATCCGCAAGGTAATCGATCTTACGGAAACAAAGTAAAGCGAGGTATTCATGGACTTCGGTGATCTCGGCAAGATGCAGGAGATGATGCATCAGGCGCAGCAGATGCAGGAACAGATGGAAAAGAAGCTCGGCGAGACTGTGGTGGAAGCATCATCCGGTGGCGGAGTTGTAACGGTCCGGATGAATGGTCGAAAAGAGGTTCTACGGCTGAAGATCGAGCCGTCGGCCGTGGGGAGTGCCGGGACTGACCTGGAGCTGCTGGAGGATCTCATTACGGCGGCGGTGAACGAAGCTGGGCGGAAGGCGGACGGTGCGATGAAGAGCAGCGTCCAGGGCATGATGGGCGGGCTCAATCTGCCTGGACTGACCTAGATGGCCCGGTTTGCCGAGCCGATGACGCGGCTGATCGATGAGTTGCGGAAGCTTCCGGGTGTCGGGAC
The DNA here is from genome assembly GCA_963719405.1 of uncultured Acidobacteriaceae bacterium. Taxonomy (GTDB): domain Bacteria; phylum Acidobacteriota; class Terriglobia; order Terriglobales; family Acidobacteriaceae; genus Edaphobacter. The sequence continues at coordinate 70,318 of OY970381.1, read as the reverse complement.
GAAGAGTGCGCAACGGCTGGCGTTCCACGTGCTCCGGGGAAGCGACTCGGATGCTCGGGCCCTTGCCGACGCGATACTGACACTGCGCCAGAAGCTGATGCTGTGCAGCATCTGCAACAACATCACTGATGTGGATCCTTGCGGATACTGCAGCAGCGCGGTTCGTGACCAGCATGTGATCTGCGTCGTCGAGGAGCCGACAAATATCGGAACGATCGAAAAGACGCGTGGGTACCCAGGGGTATATCACGTTCTCCACGGAACCTTGTCTCCCGTGAACGGGGTAGGGCCGGAGCAGCTGCGGACAGGGAACCTGTTCACGCGGCTGGAGGCAGCTGAGGAGGTCATTCTCGCGATGTCGCCGACGACCGAAGGGGAGGCTACGGCGGGATATCTGGCCGTTGAACTCCGCCGGTTGCGACCAGATCTCCGGGTGACCAGAATCGCTACGGGGGTTCCAGCCGGCAGCGATATCGAGTATGCGGATGAGGTGACGATGTCGCGGGCCATGGACGGCCGGCGGGAGGTCTAGCGACCTTTGCTGAGCCCGTGTGACAGGTGAAGGGTGTCAGCCTGGGAGAACGAGGCTGTCGCCGGTCATATCCTTTGGCTTGTCGAGATGGAGAAGCGAGAGGATGGTGGGGGATATGTCGCGGAGGCTGCCGCCTGCGCGCAGAGTGGTAGCTTCGGTTGCCTGGTCGCTGATGAGGAGGAAGGGCACGGGGTTGGTGGTGTGGGCCGTGTGCGGGCCGCCGGTGAGCGGGTCGATGAGGAGCTCGGCGTTGCCGTGATCGGCGGTGACGAGGAGTGAGCCGCCACGATGACGAATGGCGTTATAGATCCGGCCGAGTTCCCTGTCGACGGTCTCGACAGCCTGGATCGTTGGCTCCATCTTGCCGGAGTGACCGACCATGTCGGCGTTGGCGAAGTTGACGATGACTACGTCGAAGGCGGTATCTTCGACGGCCTTGATGACGGCGTCGGCGATGCCGGCGGCGGACATCTCGGGGGCGAGGTCGTAGGTGGCGACCTTTTGGGAGGGGACCAGGGCACGGTCTTCGCCGGGGAATGGCTTCTCGATGCCGCCGTTGAAGAAGTAGGTGACGTGGGCGTACTTCTCGGTCTCGGCGACGCGAAGGTTGCGGAGGTTGGCCTGGGCCATGAGGTTGGCGAGGAGGTTATCCATGGACTCGGACGGGATGACGACGGGGAGCCTGTACTTCTTGTCGTACTCGGTCATGCAGACGTAGTGGAGGTTCTTGGGGGCGGAGACGCGGGGGATCTCGGCTTCGAGCTCGGCGGATTTTGGGAGGTCGTGAGCGTCCGAGGGGGTAAGGCCGCCGGAGTTGCGGGCGAGGACGCGGGTGATCTGGCGGACACGGTCGGCGCGGTAGTTGAAGTTGATGACGATGTCGTTGGAGCGGATGGGGCCGACGGGGGCGCCGTGGGGGTCGGTGACGGTGAAGGGCGGGATGAACTCGTCGGTCATGTCGGAGTTGTAGAGGTCGCGGATGCGGGCGATGGGGTCTGGGTAGGAGCCGCCCTCGGGGGTTCCGGTGACCATGGCGTCGAAGGCCTGACGCTCCTTCTCCCAGCGGAGGTCGCGGTCCATGGCGAAGTAGCGGCCGGAGACGGAGGCGAGCCTGCCGGTGCCGATGGTGGCGAGCTGTTGCTGAAGGGCCTCCAGGTGGCCGAGGCCGCTGGTGGGCATAGTGTCGCGGCCATCCATGAAGGCGTGGACGAAGACGCGGGTGAGGCCCTGGTGTGCGGCGAGGCGGAGGAGGGCGTAGAGGTGCCGCTGGTGGGAGTGGACGCCGCCGTCGGAGAGGAGACCGATGAAGTGCAGGCTGCTGCCGCGCTCCTGCGCGAGGCGCATGGCGTGGAGGAGGGTGGGATCGGTGAGGAAGGAGCCGTCCGCGATGGCGGTGTCGATGCGGGTCATGTCCATGCGGACGATGCGACCGGCGCCGAGGTTGAGGTGGCCTACCTCGGAGTTGCCCATCTGTCCGTCGGGGAGACCGACGAAGTGCTCGCTGGCGCGGAGGAGGGTGTTGGGGAAGTCGCGCAAGAGCTTGTCGTATACGGGCTTGCGGGCCTGGGCGATGGCGTTGCCGTGGGTCTCGGGGCGGTAGCCCCAGCCGTCAAGGATGGTGAGGACGATGGGTTTGGGCATGCAGAGGTCAGGATAGCAAGAGTGCCGGGATGCGCGTGGGCGAGGGGGACGGGTGGCTTGAGATGTGTGTTGGTGCTCCGGAAGCGCGGCCAGAGGCGGTTGGATGAGGGGCGACGGTGGCGGGGACTCGCGGAGGCCTGGAGGGTGGGGAGGGATGTGGGTTGAGGTGCATCCGGCACGGCTTCGGAGATGGAGCTTTCGGGCGATGGAGAGGGGGTGGCGGGGTCTGTGAGGGCTTCGGCGGGTGCGGGCTGGTTGCGGTGGAGCTCTTCGAGGAGCTGGGCGATGAGGGTGTTGGGGCGGGGGGCTTCGGGGTCGGGGAGCTCGGACCGGGGGGCGAGCGGGCCGTGGGTGGGATCGGTGGTGATGTCTTCGACGGGGCTTCCCTGCTCCGCTTGGGCGGGGGCAGATCTGGGGAGGTTGAGGGAGGCGATCTGGAGGCCGTATAGGAGGAGGCCGGCGCGGCGGGGGTCGAGCTCGTTCGAGGCGAGGCGGTTGAGGATCTCGCCGATGGCCTGCTGGATGGCGCTGCGGTCTTCGGGTACGGGGAGGGTGAAGGGGGCGGCGCGGTGCTCGCCCTGGGACATGTCGAGGGTGGGGACGGCGCGGCGGGCGTAGGTGGTGTGGTGGTAGAAGCAGAAGTCCTGGTGGCGGAGGCAGGGGCTGCCGCAGCGGTGGCCGCCGGTGAAGATGTGGCGGCACTGGAAGCGTGGCTGGCTGGTGGTGGCGACGGTGCTGGGCTGCGGCATGATCGGGTACCCCTCCCCCCGGGTACTTTCTGGAAAGTCTTCGATTGATTGGATTTAGGTGTGGAGGTACTTAGATGTTGGAGAAGCGTGTGTCGATGGTTTTGCGACCGCGCGGCGGAGGAGAGGGGCGGTCGGGCTTGCGGGCGAGGGGGAGGTTGGCGGCGGCGCGGCGGCGGCGGGCGGCGAGCTCGTGGGTGGGGAGGTTGGTTCGGGTGCGCGGGTGGTGGATGTGGACTTTCATGTGTGGCTCCTGTGGTTCGGGTTAACGAAGAGAGCCCGGCGTTAGCCGGGCTCTCGGGTGTTGTGTCTATTTCCATTCTAGATGCTGGAGACGGGAACTACGCCACGGGCGGGCGAGCGCGGGCGGGGACAAATAGCCTGGTAGCACCTGCAATTTTTTGCGATAGTGAAATCTAATCTTTTGCGGCGTGCGTACTTCAGGTCTGGGCAATGGAACCCGGAGATGAGCTTCGACAGAGCAGACTGCGGAGGTGACGAATGAATACAGAGCGTGCAGTGATGGAGCGGGACACCGAGGATCAGCAGGCGGGAGTGATTCAGGCGATCTTTCGGGCGATGGAGAGGCGGATGCGTTCGAGGGCGGATGGGGATGAGCGCTTGTCCGAGCAGCGGGTGCCGGTGGAGCAGGGATCGCGGGGAGTGGATTCAGGGGCGAGGTGAGGCAGGTCGCGGGCGGCTATTCTTGCGACGATCAGCTGTCTGGAAGATCGGGCAACCGGGGTGTGTCTTGGTTTGAGCTGTGGGCCACCCCCGCCCGCCAGATGTGAGCGTTGTGGCTGAAACCCATGTCTCAGAGGCGAGACATGGGGCACCCGGCGACCTTTGCGACGATTAGGCTGTCGTGAAGGTGGGGCACCCGACATCGGATTTTCGATTTATCCGAGTCTGGGGGAATCGTCCACCTGATTCTGTTTGTCTCAATCCAGACCCGGGCGACCCCGCCACCTGAGCCGGGAGGATTCGATCTCGGGGAATAAAACGGGATTATTTTTCTTTTGATGAACAAAATCGGCCCCAAAGTGCTACTTTGGGTACACGACTAGGCAACTTATCCACGTGCACGCAACTCTGGAGCCAACGAGTTTGTGGACGGGCGGTGGAGTTCGGCGGGTGCCGATAGCCTTTAGCCGGTGCACAGAAATCCATTGGACGAGACCGGTTCGCGATTCGCACGTCCTCGGGACGAAGCGCTGATGCAAGGTCGACCGGGGGCGATTGCCCTTCCGTCAGCAAGGAGATTGAGAGATGGTGAGACCAGAAGCATTCCATGAAGCCCATGTAACTCTGCGGAACGTTCCGTATACGTGCGTTGATGGCTCTTCGCAGCAACTGCCGTGGGGCGGCGTGCTGGGCAAGGGTAAGTTGGTTTGGACGAAGGAAGCACCGCCGGTTTGGGGGTCTACGCGGGCGGTACCGGTATTTGCGGACGGCGTGGGACTGGTGATGCTGGAGCCGCAAGGACTGGTGCGTGCGGACGTTCTGCAGGCGCACTAGACAATGAGTGCTGGAGGTTTGGTTCGCGCGCTTTAGCGCGGAGGTGGCGGATGCAGTAGCGGTTCGCTCGTGCCCGCGCGACGCCTACGTTAGCGACGGTGAGGATGTCGCGAAGATGGGGCACCCGGCCTCTTTAGGAGGAATGTTTCTAAGCCCAATGGGTTGTTGCTCTAATCAGGTTGCGAGCGGTGTCCAAGTAAGCTTTCGATTTCCACTGCGGGTGGTACATCCAAACGATGGGCGGAAAGACGTCGTATTGAGGGCGGGACCAAAGGTCAATTTTGTTCTCGCCTTTTACGGGTGTGCGGATCAGAGCTCCTGGTCCCGACTCGCCGTCTTTGATATCGAATGCCATCTTTGGGACTTCTTCGTAATAGCCTGCGTTTACAAGTAGGACCAGCGAAGGCGTGAACTTCTTTATCTCCCCCCGAAGTGCCTGAGTGGCGGCATCTCTTTGAGACTCAGCAATGTTCCCCGATGGATTGCCCTTGATTACACCTTGCTTGAAGATGTTGCTCCATGCAACGTTGGATAAGTCTGTGCAGGCCGGGTCCGCCAACTTGCTTACAGAGCGGGCGAAGGCCCAGAAAGGACCTCTGCCATTGAACGAGTCCTCGGCGGGAGTCTCTCCGTCGAAAGGTCCAGCCGTTGCTTTACCAATGTAGAGGATGCGCCTAGGGTGATTCATGAATCCGGGAAGCGTGTAGCAGCTGAATGTGCCGGATAGGACAGGTGTTTCATTTGCCGCTGATGAGCTCATACGGGGTTATAACGGATGCGCCTGGGTTGAGCAAGAACTTGTGCTGAGTGCCTGATGCTCGGCCGAAGATGGGGCACCCGGGTTGTACTTCCATTTGATGCGTGGGCCACTCGCCGTGCCCGGGGTTGCGGTTGGATTCGGAACCTGTACCACACACGCCATAGCTAATAATTGGGCGGCTCGTCGGAGACCCATGTCTCAGAAGCGAGACATGGGGCACCCGGCTGTTTCGGTTAATCGACGTTCGGGTTAGACGCGCTGCTCGCGGAGGTGGCGGAGGACTTCGATGCCGGCCTCCGCGATGGGCTCGCCGTGGCCGACGCCGATGATCTCGATGTCGCCCATGTCGGAGAGCTTGCCGACGGAGCGGACATTCTCGCGCATGTCCATGGTGAGACCGCGCCAGCCGGCCTCGACCCTGGGCCAGGTGACCATGACGTCGCCGACGAAGAGGGCCTTTTTTTCGGGCCAGTAGAAGGAGAGGCAGCCGGGGGTGTGGCCGGGGGTGGAGAGGATGGTTATGGGGCCGACGCGTTCGCCCTCCTTGAGGGCCTGGTCGACGATGCAGGGGGCGTGTCCATCGACGCCGAGGGCGAGGCCGAGTTGGAGTTTGTAGGCGGCGAGCGGGCTTCTGGGCCAGATGGAGACGCGGGTGGATTTGCGCTGGCCTTCGATGATGCCGATCTCCCACTCGTGGGCAAAGACGCGGGCGCCGCTTTGGCGCTTGAGCTCGGCGATGCCGCCGATGTGGGAGCGGTGGGCGTGGGTGGCGATGATGTGCTTGAGATCGGAGGGCTGGCGTCCCATGGCGGCGATCTCGGCGAGGATCATCTTCGCGTCGGTGTCGAAGAGCGCATCGATGAGGGTGATGGAGTTGCCGTCGTCGAGGAGGAAGGCGTGGACGTGGCCGCCTTTTTCCTGGCTGAGGTAGTGGATGCCTTCGATCAGTTTGATGGTGCACCTCACGTGGTTTGTGGGGGCCCGGGGACGTGGATCATCATACGCTGGGGTGTTTTTGCCCTTGGTGGGGTGGATCAGAGCGGTTCGCGCGTCGCCCGCGCGAAGGCCCACCTTAGCGACGATGAGATGTCGCGAAGATGGGGCACCCGGGGTTGTGGCTGGGTTTGAGATCTGGGCCACCCCCGCCGAGGCTTGGCCAGTTCCCTGCTCTGGAAATCCGATGTGCTGCCTTTGCGACGATGGGGCTATCGGGAAGAGGGGGCACCCGGTTTGTAGCTTGATTTTAGACCTGGGCCACGCCTACCTGCCCGAGGTGAGCGATGTGGCTGAAACCCATGTCTCAGACGCGAGACATGGGGCACCCGGATTTTCTGAACCATCTGAGTCTGGGCGAATCGTCCACCCGGTTCTGTGTCTCAGTTTGAGACCTGGGCCACCCGCCATGAATTTAGCCTGCATGAGGGCGACGATCTGGGCCGCCGTTTCTTCTCTTTGGAGAAACAGTGGCAAGGTGAATGTCTTCTCTTCAGCTTGGCCTGTTCCGTGCATGGGTATCACATTCGTCATCAGGCACCCCTGCCCAAATAGCAGAGGGCACACACCATGTCACTAGCAAAGGCCCCTTGCACCTCTCCAAAGAGACTGAGAGCATGACTGGTATGAAAGACGCCATCTTGCTTGGCTTGATTTTCGGTGGAATAGGGCTGGGCACATTTCTGCGGCTTCGTTCGTTCTATAGAGGCTTGCCTGAAAAGAGCGGTACTTCGCGGAGAGAAGGGCCCGACCAACGCTCAGGCCTACAAACTCTGTTCGACAACGAAGATTCAAACTGACTAATAAACCGCCCCCACCTACCAGCGGGCCGCTGGATGCGGTCGTTCAGCTGAGATGATCCGGGTTAGCCAAGTATATTTATGCCCTCGCGACTTCTTGGAGATAAAGGAACTGTCTTCGGCGTTCGCTTAGATCAAGAAAGGCTGGTTGAACTAAGTAACGCGCCGCGCACTGATGTACGCGGCGCGGACGGTGCTGGTCCAGTCAAGCTCAGGCTCTCCTTCGTTTCGGGAGATGCGAAGGGACAAGTTATGTTATCGGCGATACTCCAGCCCCAGTATGCAGCAGGTCGACAGTGGATGACGCTCACAGGATCAGCTGACTTTGAGTTTTAGGGCAACTGCAGTAGCCTGCTCAATCAGCCGCCATAGTTGACGCTCTCGATGCCGAGGAATTCGGCGGATTGGCCTAGTTCTTCTTCGATGCGGAGGAGCTGGTTGTATTTGGCGATGCGGTCGGTGCGGCTGGCGCTGCCGGTTTTGATCTGTCCGGCGCCGGTGGCAACGGCGAGGTCGGCGATGAAGGTGTCTTCGGTTTCGCCGGAGCGGTGGGAGATGATGCTGGTGTAGCCGAAGCGGCGGGCGAGTTCGATGGCCTCGAGGGTTTCGGAGACGGTGCCGATCTGGTTGACCTTGATGAGGATGGAGTTGCCGACCTTTTGCTCGATTCCCTGCTGGAGGCGCTGGGTGTTGGTGACGAAGAGGTCGTCGCCGACGAGCTGGATGTTCTGGCCGATCTGTTCGGTGAGGTACTTCCAGCCGTCCCAGTCGTCTTCGGCGAGGCCGTCTTCGATGGAGATGACGGGGTACTGGCGGGTCCAGTTGGCCCAGTAGTCGGCCATCTCGTGGGAGGACTTTTCGGACTTGTCGGATTTCTTGAAGACATAGCGTCCGGTCTCCTTGTTGAAGAACTCGGAGGAGGCGGGGTCGAGGGCGATGGCGATCTGGTCGCCCGCGGTGTAGCCGGCGAGGCCGATGGCTTCGAGGATGAGCTCGATGGCTTCTTCGTTGGATTTGAGCGAGGGAGCGAAGCCGCCTTCGTCGCCGACGGCGGTGTTGTAGCCCTTTTTCTTGAGGACGGACTTGAGGGTGTGGAAGACCTCGGTGCCCCAGCGGAGGGCGTCGGAGAAGGTTTCGGCGCCGACGGGCATGACCATGAACTCCTGGAAGTCGACGTTGTTGTCGGCGTGCGCTCCGCCGTTGAGGATGTTCATCATGGGCGTGGGGAGGATGCAGGCGTTGACGCCGCCGAGATAGCGGTAGAGCGGAAGGCGGAGGGCGAGGGCGGAGGCGCGGGCGACGGCCATGGAAACGGCGAGGATGGCGTTGGCGCCGACGGCTCCCTTGTTGTCGGTTCCGTCGATGGCGATCATGGTGGCGTCGATGAGCCGCTGGTTGGAGGCGTCCATGCCGGCGAGCTCTGGAGCGAGGATGGTCTCGATGTTTTCGACGGCTTTGAGGACGCCTTTGCCGAGGTAGTACTCCTTGTCTCCATCGCGGAGCTCGACGGCCTCGTGCTCGCCGGTGGAGGCACCGGAGGGGACGGCGGCGCGTCCGCGGATTCCGCCTTCGAGGACGACGTCGGCCTCTACGGTGGGGTTGCCGCGGGAGTCGAGGATTTCGCGTGCGTTGATAGAGACGATCTCGGTCATGTTGCTCCTGTCTTGTTGGGTCGCGGCGGGCGCGGCGAGGGCGATGTGGTGGTGGAGGCGGTCGCGAAGTTTCGGGCGGCGGTCTATGTTGACGGTCTCGCCGGTGGCGGCGGTGATGGAGTGTACGAGCTCGGCTCCGGGTGAGGCGTTGGGTGCAGGAGGGAACCTGGATGGGGATTTGCTCACCTGACGGATTCTAGCAAAGCGAGATGAGGTGAGTTGTGGAGGAGGGGCGGCGATGGAGTTAGTGACGGGGTCGATTCCCTGCCGATGAATTTGGGGGAAAGAGGGTGGCGCACGGCATAGGCTCAACCACAGAGGCAGACCGTGCAGGTGCGCGGACCATCTGCCCCCGGAGGATTTCTGTCATGAAGGCTCGGCTTACAACTGTCACGATCGCTCTTGTGTCTGTCCCGGCGTTTTCGCAAAGTGCACGAACGGGAGTTTCGAATCCTGATCCGGTGATCATCTCGGCGCAGGCGGACGAGGCGGCTCCGGTGAAGACGCAGGGCGCGAAGCCCTCGGCGGCGGTACCGCTGACACCGAGGCCGATGGACAGCCGGGGAGCGACGGGAGGCCGTGGAACGACGGACGGCAGCTTCGAGGCCTATGGGCCGTATGTGCCGTATCGCGCGGGAACAACGGTTGCAGGAGCGAATGCACTGGATAAGCCTGCGGATCCGGATGCGGGCATTGTGACGAGCGTGGAGGAGCGTCCGGGAGAGGTGCGTGAGGGGACGCTGCTGCGGGCGCGGATCAAGCAGAGCCTGTCGACGGTAACGACGGTGCCCGGAACGAGATTTACCGCGGAGCTATCGGAGCCGGTGGAGAAGGATGGGCGGGTGGTGCTGCCGACGGGTGCGGTGATCGAGGGACGGATCACGGAGGTGCATGGGGGACGGCGGATCTCCGGCGCGGCGATGCTGCACCTGGAGGCGAAGAGTGTGACGCTGCCGGATGGAAGCCACTATCTGATTCATGCTCAGCTGATCGATACGGACCAGTCGGCGCATACGACGGTTGACCGTGAGGGAACGCTGGTGAGGCGGGATCATCCGCGAGAGACGCTGGCGGCGATGGGCTTGTCGACGGGCGGAGCGGCGGCTGCGGGAGCGGTGATCGGCGGCGGAGTGGGAGCTGCGGTTGGCGCGGGAATCGGAGCAGGCGCGGGCGCGATCTGGTGGTTGAAGCAGGATCGCCAGGCGGTGTTGCCGCAGGATTCGATGCTGGTGTTCAGCCTGACAGAGGCGATGCCGGTGATGCCGATCGGCAGCAATCCGATGAGCAGGGTGGACGGGGCTGCGGGGCGGGTGGGTGCGATGAAGAGCGCGGGAAGCATCGTCGAGTAGGCGCGCTCCGGAAGCGGTTGTGCTGTGCGCCAGTCAGCGATGCGGGGTTTGGAAGCGGAAGGGATTGAAGTCCTCGTCCGTGTCGAAGGCGTCGGCGTGCTCGGCGCGTTTGAGCGCGTGGATGACGATGTAGGTGAGCGGGGTGGCGAGGGCCTCGTAGGCGACCTTGAGCAGATAGCCGGTGACGATCATGTTGATGAGCGTGCGGGTGCTGGTGGTGCCGGCGAAGGTGAGGGTGATGACGAGCACTGTGTCGACGGCCTGCCCGGCGATGGTGGATCCGATGGTGCGCGTCCAGAGGGCACGTCCGTTGGTGAGCAGCTTGAGACGTGCCATGGTGTAGGAGTTGGCGAACTCGCCGGCCCAGAAGGCGATGAGAGAGGCGACAAGGATTCGGGGGATGATGCCGAAGACGGTCGCAAATGCCTGTTGATTGTGCCAGCCAGGTGCGGGCGGGAGTGCGATGGTGGCGGCACCGACGAGGTATAGGAGAGCGGTCCCGAAGAAGCCCAACCAGATGGCGCGGCGGGAGGCTGCGAAGCCGTAGACCTCTGTGAAGATGTCGCCGAAGATGTAGGTGATGGGAAAGAGGAGGATGGCTCCGGAGACGGCGAAGGGGCCGATCTGGCAGATCTTCTGCGCGAGGAGATTGGAGACGAGAAGGATAACGACGAAGGCGGTTGTGAGGGCGTCCAGATAACGAAAGCTCGGGTTGCCGGGTCGGACGGGTTGCGGCATGGAGGCGGTGACCTTCGGCTTTGGACTATGTGCAAATGCGGGTAGTTCCTAGCGTGCTGCCGTCATTTTGTCACGGCCGGGCGGTGTGGTAGCTTTGAGACTGGCGGAGTGTCCGGGTGGGCCTCCGCGGAAGGCTTGCGTCCCCGTCGTCCAGTGGCCCAGGACACCGCCCTTTCACGGCGGTAACACGGGTTCGAATCCCGTCGGGGACGCCAACTTTGAATCAGCCGTTTTAAGATCCTCGAAGGCGCTGAAAGCAGACGGACTTTGGTGCGGTTCGAAATCCTGAATCTCGTACACTTCCGTCTTTCCTTACTAGAGCCGTCGTGTGAACCAAGCACATAGCGCTGGATAAGCGCGTTGCCCGGCCGCCGAAGGCGGACCCGCCAATTGCGTCGTACTCACCCCTGATTCCGCCGCTACCTTGCCAGGGCTCGCATAGCCATAGCCATCGACGACGATCGGCTAACGGTCATCGATCGGGGGGCGGCGCAGGGACATCAGGGTCTTCCCCGTGCGCACCAACGAGATGGACACGCCCTAACTGGCCTTAGCCGCCGGATGATCAGCGGAGGTCCTAGCAAGGCGAGGCAGAGCGAGAACAAAGTCGAGCGAAATGCCCGGCAGGGATTTCAGGTCGTGGGCAACAGAGGTCTGGTCGACCCCTCCGAGCATTGCTCCATGCCGCATGGCGTACCAGGTGAATGCCGAGGCAACTGCAGAAAGACAGAATGAGGCGACAACGCCGCCGCTGAGACGTGGGGTCCCCGCCAGGCGATGTACTCCGACCTGGGCAAGCAGCATAACGCCCGGCAGACCCGCCCAGACCAGGAGGGCGGTCGCCCAGAGAGGCTCCGCCTTCCGCAGGTATTGCGACATCGCCCCAATCAGCCCGCCGGCAAACACTGCGAAAATAGCCTCCACGATCAGGGCCTTTGTTGCTGGGCCCTCCCCGGACCGCAGATTGGTCGCAAAGAAAGGCACCGCCCGGAAGACGGCGCAGATCGCTGCCGCCTTCCAGCTCCAGGGAGGAACAAGGGTGCGAAAGGGATGGGCAAGCATGCCCCGGACAGCTTGCCCTAGCTCTTGCGGCGGAGACGAGGTGGTCGACTGCATGATCACCCTGTTCTGATGCCGATCGAGCCGGATCCGGGTTGCAAGTGGTTCTCCGGACTGGTCTGTCAAGTGTCCGTCTAACGGTCTTCTCGTACACATGACTGCCGGAGCTGGGGATTACCCCGAACGTTGACACAGTTACAGACCTGCAAATCTTGCGCGGCACCCACGCGGAATATTCGCAGGTCGGCTGCGCCCTACCATTAACCGCACAGTGTGCAGTCGGTACATTCTGCAATGGTTCCACGATTCATTCTTGGTCCCCGAAGCGTCCATAGTCTGCCGGACTACTCGGCTGCGAGCGTTGCGTTTCGCTTCCGTGACAGCCTGCAGATTACGTCCGCTGGGGGGAGGATGTTGCGCGGCGTGGCGGGAAGCATGAAGCAGACGGCAAACACGTCTGATGCGAACACGTGTGCTCCGCGAGTTCCGAGGGCTTCACTCTACGGCACGAAGGAGGTGCCGTTCCAGGTCCATGTCAGGATCGCGGCCAGGGACGAGTTTGCAATCTGATCCGGCCGGTAGAGCAGAGCGAGTTCCTGGCCCAGTTTTGTTTCTCCTGCCACCAGTCCAGTCTGGTTTGTGAGCGAGGCCCAGGTGCGTGACCCGCTATTGGGCGGCACGGGGAGGGGCGAGGGCGAGTAGAAGCCGGCGGACGCCAGGATCGGTGCAATCGGGATGAATGAGACCTGCGTCATTGGAACGATCGTCTTCGACGTCGGCGTGCATTGCACGGCCTGGAGATCCGCGGGGGGTACAGGGTTCGCGGCCGCACTCAGCACCTGGGAAGCCAAGGCGTAGTCTGTCATCGCGCCAGAGGGGACGAGGATGGCGACCGGGTCGGAAGCCGGGTGGGCCAGAGCCGCGGAAGGCGCGATCGTAAGGGTACGGCCGAGGTATTGCAGAAGATTGCTCGGTTGTGGAGCACCGGGCCCGCCTGGAGGCAGCAGAATGACCGGCGGGCCAACCAGGGGAAGCGTCGCGCCAAAGCTGTGCAGGGTCTTCAGCGCGCCCTGTACTCCGGACACGAAGTCGCTGCGCACCAGGACAGTGAGCGGAAAGGTGGGCTGGGCCGCAACCGCAGGACGGTCGTTGGTGATCGCTACCATGGCGAGCGCCTGCGTATTGCTCACCCAGCCGAGCGGCTGCGGGGGACCGGCGACACCCAGAATCCCGGCGATCGCCTGCTCGCGAACCGCATTCTCCTTGAGCGTGCCAAGCAGGTTGATGTAGCCGCCGATCTCGGAGATATTGCGCGGTGGAGGGATACGCGAACCGATCACATCGCCCTCAAGCGCGATGCGGCGGAGGATGATGTTCTGCGCCTCGAGCGCGTCCGGTGAAGCGGCGTTCTGTACCAGACCGATCAGCGTCTGCACGAGTTGCGCGGTGAGCGCGGGATCCACGTAAGGCTGCAGGTTGCTCGGAGCAGCGCTGCCGCCCCCGCCAGCGATAAGTGTGCCTACGCCGAAACCTGCGCCTGTGCCAGCCGTTCCGCCGAGACCTGTCTGGCCCCCCGGGACGACCATGCGGCCGCCGGGGATATAGTCGCCGCTTGGCGTCGGGCCTGGGGCACCGGCGGCCGGTGCGGGAGTGGTGGCCGGCGGTTTGGCCGTGCCGGGATCGGCGGTGGCTCCTGCGGGTGGCGTCGACTTGGGTGTGCCCGGCGTGGCGGATCCCGGATCGGATGTCGCTCCGGTGGGGTCAGGAGTGCCGGCCTTGGGTGTTCCGCCCGGCTTCGGTGTAGCCGGGGTGCCGGCGGCGGGATCGGGAGTGCCTGCAGCCGGCGGGGTCGCAGCGGGAGGTTTACCTGTCGCAGGGGGCGGAGCGGGCGGAGGGGGCGTCCCAGCGCCCGCGGGGTTCCCAGGGGGCGGGGCTGGTTGAGCGGCAGCGAGATAGGTGAAGCCGCCAAACTCTATGTATACGGGCTTGCCGAACAGATCAAGCAGGCTAATGTCAGCACTGCCAGGGGCTGTGGCCGCCGGCGTCACGACTGTCAGAAGTCCATCGCTCTTCGTGATGAAGTTCATGGCGGGCGTGTCATTGAATTTGAGACCGTAGATCTGCAGCAGGCCGGAGCCTTTGATGTCCACCGAGGTTCCGCCGGCCACCGGCCCGGAGGCGGGCAGGATGCTGTCAATGGTGAGTTGAAAATCGAAGCCCCTGAACCATATCGCCGGCCCGTTCGGCGAATCCACCTCGATATCCACAAGGCCGAGAGTTGACCCGCCGGGGCTGACCGCGACGATCAGACTGTCTGTAATCGACAGGATCTTAGCGGTCGGGTCTGTTCCGAACAGCACCTTGGTGACAGAGCTCAATCCCGAGCCAGCGATCGACACCTGTGTTCCTCCGCTGGCGGGGCCGATACTGGGGGTGATCGAAGTGATTTCAGGTGCCGTCATGGATACTTTCCTCGATTCTCAACTGACGTATCACAGGGCCAGGATCGCTAAGGGAGCAACCTCTGCGGCGACATCCGCTGCGGGGGCAGCGGCCGCAGCGTCTGCCGGGACCGCAGCGCCAGCGCCGGCGTCCGCTGCGGGCGCCGCGCCCGCCGCACTACTGCCTGCCCCAGGGGCAGCGCCGGCTTTTGGCGCTCCGGCGCCCTTCTGACCTCCGGGAGCTGCAGGAGTTCCGCCTGGTTGAGCCGGCGGCTTGCTGGTCATCGCGGAGTTAGCCAAAGCTGCCATAGTGGTCATAGCCTGCGCGGCCAAGGTCTGGGACGTCTTGAGCGCATCAGATCTGGCCTGGTTGGCAAGTGTCTGGCCGTTTTGCATGATGCTTGCCAGTTGCTGCTGCCCGGTGAGCGACGGATTGAAGTCCTGTTGGCCGGCTGCCTGCTGGCCCATCGCCTGCAGCAGACTTGTGTTGGGTTGCGGCGCCGTAATGAGGTTGTTAATCAGAGGCGGCAGGTTGGTGAGTGAGTTCGGCCCGGTGACCCCCGTTGTGAGCGGCGGCGTAGTGGTTGGGAGCTGCACCATGCCGATGCCGGGAGCGGTATCCGACGGCGCGTCCTGCCAATTCCAGAAGCGCGTCAGGTCGATCTTCTCGGCTGATGGGCAATGGCCCAGTACCGCTTCGCCAAGTACGCCGCGGGTAGGCAGCGCAATGGTGGAGTGCGGTGGCTCGAACGCTTCGCGGTGATACGCCAGCAAGGACTCCTGGAGGATGCCCGGGTCGGCCATACCCACCTGTTCGGCCACATCCGGCGGGATGTTGAAGGGCATCATCAACGAGTTGCCGAAGGTGCCCAGGATGATGTTCTGCACGCAGTTGAGCAGCGGAACCATCTGGCTCGAATCCGACAGCCCGTCGGGCGGTACGCCAATCGTGTATCCGTCGAGCAGGATGGCGGACTCCTCCGGTGTCATCGATGTCCACAAGGCCTTGGAGTACCGTGTGGTATTCCGCACCACGTGCTGCGCCACGTTTTCTATCTGCAGCACGTCCTGATAGCGCAGGACCGGTGCAATCTGCAGCGCGGGTACCGGGAACGGCTGGGGAGGCAGTACGGTGCCGGAGAGGTTGTCGTTGGCGTATGTCTCCTGGGGCGACGGTACGTTGCTGCCGGTCTTGGTGAAATTTTCGACGGCCGCATAGAAGTTCCCAAGCGTGGGGCCTCCCAGCAGAGGTTCGAGGTCTCCGGGACCAAGGGTGACGGTGTCGGGAGGCTGAAATCCGTTGAGGATCTGCGAAAGGGACAGGCCGGGTGCAGTCTGGCCGTGGGCTCCCTGAGATATGGCCTGATCCATTGCCTGCTTGGCTGCTGAGGTCAGCGTGTAGTGCACCGTGTTGAACTGACGGCTGATCTCAAAGCCGATGATGTCGCTTCGATTGATGGAGGGCGGCAGCGCAAGGCTTCCTTGCAGGACCGTGGTGGTGCTCGCACGCTGGCCGGCAAGCCATGCGGCAAGTTCATCCCGGGTCATAAAGGTGTTCTGGGGAATAGGAGCCGGCTGCCCCGCCACCGCCGGTCCAAGCCGCAGCGGGCCAACGCGTGTATTGCGTTTGGTCACGGCCACTACCGAGACGGTCTCGCAGTTGAGGAAGTTCCCCTGCAGCTTAAAGCTGATCACGGTTTCTGCGCTGCTGGTGACCGAATCGACGATGGTTGTAGGATCTGCGGCGAACTGAGCAAGCAGGTTCAGGCCATGTTGAAAGGCTCGCGGAAGCACTCTCTGCAGAACGTCGAGGTGCCGCAGGATGTTTCCGTAGCGTGTCAGAACCTTGTGGTGAGAGTCCACGATGGAGGGATCGTTCAGCGCCGCCGGTTGGCCCGGCGGCATGAAACGCACAATCTGCATGGGAACAAGGCAGACGAGCGTCAGGCCGTCGATGCCCGTAGTGACATCGAACATGCGCAGCACTTGCCAATACTGCATTGTGAGCGCATGGGTATGGTTGTGATTTGTAACCGTCTTGGTGGTGACGCCCATGTTTTCGCTGGCGGTGGCAAGCCGCATCCCGGTGCGGTTGGCTGTCACACGGGCCGATGCGTGGACTTCCGACGCAGAGTGAGTGGCCTGGGCGGCCTGCGCCGCTGTGTCGCGGGAGCCTGCCAGCGACGAACTTGAGGTGCCCTGGGAGCTTGCGCTACCAGAGGAGGAGCTGGCTCCCCCGCCGATGGCGATCGGTCCTATGCCGAAGGAGGCACCTCCGCTGACGCCGGAGCTGGAGCTGTGGGCATCCGTGGAGAACGCGCTGTTGCCGTTCACCATTTCGTGAAAGGCGGAGTTGAACGTCGCGCTCGTCGAGGTGTCCGACATCGCGGCCTGGTTCATGACCTCCGACTGCGAGAAGAATTCACTTTCCTGGACGGCGGAGGTGTCATGGCGCTCGAAGACCGCAACCTGCTGTTGCTCGCCAGGCGCCAGGGGAAGTGAGTACACGAGGTCTCCAAGTCCAAGACCCTGGAAGTTCCATTGCTGTGACATGCGCAACACGTAACCCAGGCCAAGCGACGCCGCCATGGGCACGGTCTCGTCTTCCGTGAAGTTACCCGCGGTGTCGATGCCTGCAACCTGATCGCGAAAGCCGTCGATGGATAGCGGCTGGCTCACCGGAACGCGGTCGACGAATTTCGAGGTGGCGATGTTGGCCATGTTGACGCCGTTTCGGAAGATGGGCATCCAGGCGAAGCGGGAGTTGGCGAACGCAATCTCCTGCGTTTCTGTGACGATGCTCATCTGCGGTTCTACTACGCGGAAGAACACACCCCACGGGAAGCGGTCTGTCCTTTCGCTAGCCGCGAAGGACTGCACACACGTGCTGCCCTGCTCCCCGATGGTGAGGGTGTGTTTCTTTTGGGCAGGCGCGGCTGCGGCATGGGGAGGTGGAGTGGTGGACGGGAGCAACGCGCGCAAGGCGGTGAGGATGCTGACCGGAACCGGTGGCAAGAAGCCGGGAAGGAAGAGTACGCCGATCATCCCGTTGGCGGCGATCTGACTGGCGGGCACGTTGACCACCATGTTGTTGTTCGCGCCATGAATGGTCAGAGTAAGTCCGCCTTCCGGAATCGTGGCTCCCACCGGGGTCGTGAGATTGAAGCCCCCGTCGTCCGCGGTCAGCGCGACCAGGGTGGGACCCTTGGCACCCACGCTGGCAGGCGCGAACTGTACCTGCACCCGGGATGCCGCGGCACCGTCCGGCTGGTGCAGCGCGCCAAAGAGCCTGGGAGGCAACTTTGGCTGCTGGAGGTTCTGCAGGATGACGTCGACGTGCTGGCGGATGCGCTGCAGCCCGCCGAATACTTTGGCCGCTGCCGCTAAGCGGAAGGGGTTGAGCGCAACTTCGTGACCGAGTGCCGAGATCCCGATGGGATCCACGGTGACCGGGATGCGCCGGAGGTTGGTTCGCGAGAGCAGGGTGGTGGTATTGAGAACCGGCTGGGTAGGCGCTGCGGTATGCGGAGCCTGCGCGGCAGTGAGAAAGGCCGGCTCAAAGGCCGGACGTAACAAGGCCGCGGGGCGCGGAGGTGCGGGAGCGGCCGGCGACGCGTGTGGCGGGGACACAACCGCGACGTTGAGCATCGCCGGTTCGAGCGCGATTGTGTGTTCCAACGGGTTTGGGGCGGCGTGCGCGGCCGCTGCCCCTGGTATATGCTCTGGCGTTGCCATATTTGATCCCTGGTTTCTGAGATAGCCGGCGTGAAGGGTACAGAGTGCCGGACGAGAGCTTCCGGGCGGGTTTGCTCAAATCAGGTGAACTTCAGAATCACGATGCCGGTGGGATCTTTGACGCGCAGCGCAAAGCGCTGCAAGACCCGAAACCGGAAGTTGCCGTCGGTGTCCTCTTGCATGAACGCGACGATCGGCTCCAACCCGACCACCAGGTCCATCGTGTTGCCGCCCAGAGAGACAAGGACGCCGTAGAAGGGAGCGGCAGGGGCGGGGGGCGAATTGGGCGGCAGCGTTCCGGTTCCGAAGAAGCCGGACGTGACCAGCGGCTTGATGCGGTCGGCGGTTAAGGTCAGGGTCGCAGGCAGCGGTGCATATGTGTCTGCGTAAGGAATTGTCTCGAGCACAAGGGCGTATGGACCGTAGTGCCCCTGCGCCTGTAGATCGGAATATGCTTTTGCCACGGCCTCAAAAGTATTCGGGCCGTAGATAACTCCAGGCACTGCGGGTGCTAATGGAGTTACAGTTTCGACGATGATTTCAGGAACCCCTACCGGCGTCAGGGGGCCTGCCCCGGGTGCGTTTCCGTCCACCGGGAAGTTCAGCAGCCCCGTGTCCGCGGGGGCATTCCCACTTAGTGTCAGCACCAAACTGGTCTTGAAGAGATTGGTGCCTCTGATGGCATTTTGGCCTTGAAAGATTATGAAGTCCTCGGCCTGGGAGAGAGTATTCGCGGCTTTTACTGCCAGGGTGACAGCCGTGCTATGTCCCAGCTGCTGGAAATCACCTTCTTCCTGGTGCACCTGCTGCGGCGTCAGCAGAAACTCCACGAAGTATTCATTCAGGCGGGTGGTAGCGCCTTCATCCACCGTCAGGATCGGCTTGGCGCCGTTGATTACGCTCAAGCTGTAGGCATCGGTGGGCACGCTGGTGGTCTTAGGCGGCACATGCCTTTTCGGTAGAAAGCGAGCCCCTACGCGGGTCCGCTTCGCCTCCATTTCCACGGCCTGATCGATTCTTTCCCAGACCTCCTTGCTCCACGCGATTTTGCCGCGGCCTTTTTGATGCAGGGACTTCATATCCTCCGCACCCATCGGGTTTGGCGTGCCAGCAGGCGGTGGTGTGGCGCCGGTGTGCATCGGCGGCATTGTGTTTTGCGGTGTTCCGGATGGAGTGGCGGGTGCCGAAGCCCCAGTCATTGGTGCGCCGGGCATTGCGGTGCTTGACGATGCCATGGATTTCCTCGTTTCTTCACTCTTTCAATTTGGCGTTGCTTACTTTCCACTTGAGGCCCCACCCAGTCCACGGTGCGGAGAGGTCCAAATTCCCGGGGCGCACTCCGCCGCGAGCGGCTGGCCTCCAGCCTCTCCGTTGCGATGATTACGGTTCGGTCTGCGTGACTCAGATCACCGCGAACGCGTCCTTTCCTGTCCTTGAATCGAAACGTTAATGAACCTGCCTTGAAGCTTCTCCGAGTTCCAAAAACTCCACAAAGCTTTGTCGCAATTAAGAAGAATGACGGAGCTGGAACGCCACTCGGCGATCGATCGCGGAGGGTGCTGCAATGCGTCGTTACAAAAGGAAACGATTTTCGCTTCTGATCCAGGTTGCGGATGGCCCACGCAGACACCTGCTTGAGGGTCCCTGGAGATAAAATCAACACCCCTCAGGATGGAAATCTCCGAACCCTCTAAACAGGTTGAGTGTGAATTATGCACCTGATTCTGGTGTGTATAAGTTATTTGTTTTAAGCATGATAATTTCTCTTATCATGCGCAGTACGGCGGGGCTGGCGATGAGACGCAAAGTGAACTGTCACGGACTTGCGCTAGCGATCAGCTTTACGTTGTCCGGGGTGGCGCAGACTGCTCCCAGCATCCAGCAAGGAGATCTTGAGCTGCGCCTGCAGCCCGAAGATGTTCGCAGCAACGTCCCCACGGCTTTCACTTTCCTGATCGTCAATCGAAGCGATCACGAGATGCGTCTGCCTATGCCTGCTCTCGAACGCGGAGATGCGTCACATGGAACGATCTGGCTGCACCTCACTTTCGTTCCTTCGAGACACAGTTCTACTCCTTCACAGCTTCGGGGAGGCGGCTTCAACGACTACATATACCAGCCTATTTTGGACCGAGTGCGAAGCTGGAAGGTTCTTCGCCCTGGAGAGAGCATAAGTTTAGGAACGACCCACGACCGCGTGATCGCTGGTGAAGCGGGTACGTACGACTACTGGGCCTACTACGATCCTCCGGGGATGCCGAAGGTGGACGAAGAGGTGCTCCAAAAGGCAGGGATCGACTATCCCAAAGCGGAGTTGGAGTCCACTCACGTGAAGTTCGTGAGGAAACAATGAGTCTCACTATCTCTACTCCCGACTTACCGACGCTTGTCGGTCCGGCGAGTTCCCTGCCCTCAATCTTCACGGTGCGGCCGGAGGCCAGGACGCGGATGCGCGGCTTCTTCAGTTCGCATATTCGCAATCAGAACACCCGCCGCGCTTACATGGGGGCGTTCCGGCAGTTCTCCAGCTTCTGTGCCGAGCACGGCATTGTGGATCTCGCCCAGGTCGAACCGGTTCACGTCGCGGCCTTTGTCGAGTTGCAGTCGAAGACTCAATCCAAGCCGACGGTTAAGGTACGGCTGGCGGCTCTGCGGATGCTGTTCGAATGGATGGTGGTCGGCCAGATCCTGCCGCTCAATCCTGCTAACGCTGTACGCGGGCCGAAGCATACCCAGAGGCGCGGCAAGACGCCGGTGCTGCAGGCCGACGAAGCGCGGGCCCTGATCGACGCGATCGACACGACTTCCCTGCCCGGGCTACGCGACCGTGCACTTATCGGCTTGATGGTCTATACCTTTGCCCGCGTCGGGGCGGCGATCTCGATGCGGGTGGAGGACTTCTATGTGCAGGGGCGCCGGAACTGGGTACGCCTCCATGAGAAGGCCGGCAAGGAACACGAGATGCCGACGCACCACAATCTGGATCGCTATCTGGAGGAGTACATTGCTGCTTCCGGCATCGCTGAGGACCGCAAGGGTCCGCTCTTCCGTACGACAAGAGGCCGGTCCGCCGAGCTAACCGGCAATTCGCTGCTCCAGTCCGATGTGTGGCGCATGATTCGCCGGCGAGCCACAGCGGCCGGGATCAAGACCGCGATCGGTTGCCACACGTTCCGTGCGACGGGCATCACGGCCTACCTCAAGAACGGCGGCCGGCTCGAGATCGCCCAGCAGATGGCTGCTCATGAATCCGCCCGGACGACCGGGCTTTACGATCGACGCAACGACGAGCTCTCCCTTGATGAGATCGAGAGAATTGGGATCTGAGTTTGGGCATAGTTGCCTGCGCGCGTTGGTGTGATCTCTGCTACCGACCACCGTAGTTACTGGCAATGAAGAGCTGATACCAGACGCTGCCGGAAATATGAGTGAATCTCCTCTCCGCCCTGGCGCAGAAGGACTGACCCGCATGACGCAGCATCCGCATCGCGGCTGGATCTTACTTTGCTGCCTTCACCAGGATTTCTACAGACGGGACGATCTGGTCGAGAAGCACGGCTCTTGGTTCTTCCAATGCTTTCAACTGCTTCGATCGATCGGTTTTATCTGTGAGTACCGTGTACCTCTCCAAGCTGTCGAGAGCCGCTAGGCCGATGGACGCCGTTTGGCTGAGCGCGTCTGAGAGGGGAGTGAGTTCAGCGGTGAGCTCCGATTGGCCAAGGTATGGATCGAGCACCTTTGCGTTGTCGCTCCAAAGCGTAAGCCAGTGCCTTGCCTCATCAAAGTCCTGCGAAGTGCCCGAGCCGCCAGCCAGCTTTTTCGCAAGATCGTGAAAGCTCCGGGCGCGTGCACTTTCGGCGGGCACGACATCTACCAACCTGTTCAACGGGGTAGACGCGGTGTAGTCGCGGAGCGCTTCGCGGGCGTACTCCTTGGTTGGCTCGACGACGTCTGCGAGCACCTTCAAAGCGGCGCCGTCATCGCCTGTGACGAGCCGCTGAAAGTTCGCCCGGTCAGCGTAGTCGGCGGGCAAGCCGTAGAAGCTAAGGTTGTTTGAGAAGACGCTCAGTCTCCCGTACATGGAACCGACGTCTGTGTAAGTCTGCGGCGACCAGAGTCGTTCCGCGACTGCGGCGGCGCGCGGCCAAATGCGGCCGGTGATGATCTCAGGCGTCATGTACTCCGACCACATGGCTGCTTCCCCGCCGAGGATGAGAGACTGCTCCTTTGGCGTAAGGCTCGCAGCAGCCTTCGTCAATGGGTCGACCTCGTAATGAGCGGCCGCTGACTGGTTCAGATCGAGGTAGTAGCCGGCGGAGAGGATGCCTCGATTTCCGCCGTGGGCCGCCTGGGCCAGCGAGTCCTGCCCACGCCAGGATTGGATCACGACATCCTTGGGCGTGCTCGTCTGCAACACCTCATCCCAGCCGACCGTGATCTTGCCATGTTTCGTGACGAGAGATTGGATGCGGGTCGTGAAGTAGGCTTGCAATGCCTCGGTTGACTTCATGTTGTGCGCCTGCATGTAAGCTGCGATGCGCGGGTTGGCCTTCCACTCTGCGCCATTGCACTCGTCTCCACCTACGTGAAAGTAAGCGTCAGGAAAGAGCGCGGTCATCTCGGTCAGAAATCTGTCGAGGAAGACGTAGGTCGACTCGCGTGTAGGGTCCATGGCCGGATCAAAGATGCCCCACTTACGAATGATCTCGTACTTTGCCTTCGATGGGTCTGGCGCGCTGGCGAGATCAGGGTAGCCGACAAACCAGGAGGCGGCGTGTCCAGGCATGTCGAACTCGGGGATGACGCGTATGCCCCGCTCCCGTGCGTAAGCGACCAGCTCCCGCACCTGGACTTGGGTGTAGAAGAGCCCATCCGAACCGCGGCCGGTAAGCAACGGGTAAGCCTTGCTTTCTACGCGAAATCCCTGGTCATCTGAAAGGTGCCAGTGAAAGACGTTGAGCTTGGCGGCTTCCATCAGGTCGAGGTTTTGACGGAGCACGTCCAGCGGAATGAAGTGACGCCCGGTGTCGATCATCAGGCCGCGCCAGGCAAAGCGCGGCGCGTCGTCCACGGTGACCTGCGGGATGGTGTAGCCGTTCGAAGAGGCGGTCACGAGCTGCAGGATCGTTTGAAGGCCATGCAGCACGCCGAGCGGATTGGGGGCGGTGAGCAGGACCTGCTGTGAGGTCACCTTCAGGTGGTACGACTCGTCTTCGCCAAGCTTTTCAACGGGCGCGCTTGCACCTTCGGTCCGGATGATCAGCGGCGTGCGTTCCGGAGGTACGGGCGTCGGAAGCACGCCGGTACGACGGGCAAACTGCGCGAGAAAACGGTCGCCTGCACGATCGAGCAGGGCGTCATGAAATCCCTCAAACGTGATGCTGAGGCCGTGGTTGACCGTGAGTGTGCCTGAAGAGTTGGCCATATGCGCCGGGAGCGGCATGAGCGTCGGCGTCTGGCCATG
The DNA here is from genome assembly GCA_963719405.1 of uncultured Acidobacteriaceae bacterium. GTDB lineage: Bacteria > Acidobacteriota > Terriglobia > Terriglobales > Acidobacteriaceae > Edaphobacter. The sequence continues at coordinate 46,890 of OY970381.1, read as the reverse complement.
ACATGCGGAAGGCACGAGGGAGTAGAGGAGCGTCAACGTGAGTGTGAGAGAAGATCGAAGCATGGGTCAGTCCTCCTTTGCGAGGTGAAAGCATCGTCGCTTTGCAGCCGGTTGCAAGCTAGCGGTCTGCAACCCGACTCTGGCGAGGAACGTTTCTTAGTCATGATAGGAAGCGCTCAGCAGTTGACCAGGTGCTCTGAACGTACGGATGTCGTTGAAGGAAATCAGTCAAAGCGAGACGATCGCGAAAAGCACTGGTGCCTCCCGGCCTGGAGGTTGAGAGCCCCGCAACGACATTGCCCCGATGGAGACATTCCTCTGGCGGGTGGCCTTCGAGAAATGCCGAGATAAAGCCGGCATTGAAGCTGTCTCCCGCCCCCACTGCGTCCAGGACCTCAACCGGCACGGGCGGGAGCGTGGCCTCGATCTGGCCCTGAAACACTGAGGCTCCTCTGCTGCCTCGCTTGACGACCAACGTCTTCACCTGCCGTCGAAGCACCTCCGTTGCGCGTGCAGCATCTTCCAAGCCTATAAGGCGGCACACCTCGCTTTCGTTCGGAAGGAAGATGTCGACAAGGGGTAGAAGCTTCAAGGCGATGTCTGGCCACTCATTCCAAGGATCGTCATTGGTATCCATAGAGATGGTCATACCGGTCTTCTTCAACAAGGTAAAAAGCAGCTCCAGATCGTCCCGTAGAGCTCGCTGCAGGAAGATGGAGGACGCGTGAAAGTGTCGTGCGCTCGTCAGGTATCCGAGATCCAGGTCCTGGAAACGGAGGCCTGTCGCACTGCCCGGGAAGGTAAGGGCGCGCCGGCAATCGTGGTGCTGAAGCATCACGGTCGCCCCGCCATGCTCCTGCGAGGGGACACAGCGGGAGAGGTCCACGCCAGCCTCACGAAGCTGGTCAAGGCAGAGGCGCGCGAAGGGATCCTCGGAGACCGAGGTGACAAGACCCACCCGCGCTCCGAGTGCCGACAGGTTGTGAGCCGTGATCGCGGCCGAGCCGCCAAGCGCGAATTCCATACGACTGACGAGAAGCTCTCGCTCTACCGGGAGTTCTGTTGGCAAACCGTACAGCATCAAGTCGAGAGCTGTGTCACCGACCAGAGTTACATCAAAGCGCTGCATGCTATCTCCAGAACCTGTATATCCACCGCAGAGTTAGAGTTCATTGCTGGCGCCCAAGTAGGAAGTCGATCGAAACCGCAGACCGATGCCTACTCTGCTGTTTGCCCAACAATGCGAACCGCACCATCCAGCTTCTTCGAGCATTCAACTGAAAAAGCGGGCACGCTGCCATTGAAGTTACGTAGCCTTTTTTCAAGTCGAGTTACCTCTTGCACATTTTCAGATCTGTACACGCCCATGGCTCCGGCGCACGAAGTAAAGCGCTATTCCTGCGAGGGCCCAAGCCGTTCCAACGACTTTTGCAAGATTGCCAAGATTGAGCCAGATGAAGAAGCAGACCAGAAATCCGAGCAGGCTGATAAGGATCGGGAACCACTCCGCCTTTCGATCTCTTCGCCAGCCCAATAGAGCCGAGGAGACGTTGACTCCCATGAAGGCCAGGAGCGCTCCGTAGTTTAGCAACTCTGTCCCAAGCTGGTAGCTGAACGCGAGCGCCCCCACGAGGCAGATACCACCGATGAGCAAGACGTTGTTGCGCGGAATTCGATTCTTCGGATCGACGGCTCCAAAGAAGGTTTTGGGAATGGCCTTATCCTGTCCCATGGCAAGGAGCAGCCGTGCCGCGCCGAGTTGCGATGCCATACCGGAGCCGATAGTAGCAACCAGCAACGAGGCATTCACGAGCACGAACATGAAGGCTCCACCGGCGATCCTCGCGACCTGAACGTACGCGGTGTCTACGTCCGGGAACACCTTGCCAAGCGGCCAAATCAACTGACCGAGATACACTTCGATCGAAGCGAGCACACCCGTTATCAAACAGGTAAGGACAATCGCACGCGGAACGCTCCTCGCAGGATCCTTGGCTTCATCCGTTAAGGTCGAGATGCCATCGAAGCCGATGTACGTGAGCACAGCAATCGATGTTCCCCGGAAGACCGCCCTGGTCGAAAAACGCGTTGAATCGTAGAACGGCAGAATGAACTGCTGCGCACCATGGAGCGGATGAATGAGTAGGTAGCGGCCTGCCGCGATAAGGAAGAGAACGATAACGATGCCGAGCACGGCGGCCATAGCGGAGTTGATCCTGGCAGACGTCTCCACGCCATTAAGATTGAGCAAGGTGAACATCGCTGCAAAGAAGAGCGCCCACACCACATAGGGGACCTCGGGGAGGAAGTTGCCCGCAGCCTTGCTGCACCAGATGGTGCAGATGAGTGGATTGAGGATATAGTCCATCACCATGCACCAGCCCGTGAGATAGCCGAGGCTTGGATGCAGTTCCCTTCCCACATACATAAAGGCAGAACCACCTTCGGGATACACCTTCGCCATGCGGCCATAGCTGACCGCGGTGAACAACATGGCCACCAGGGCGAAGAGAATTGCGGTGACCACATGACCGTGCCCCTCGGCATAGATCACACCGAAGCTTGGCATGGGCGCAGTCGGCTGGATCAGAATGATGCCGTAAAGCACCAGGTCCCAGAACGTCAGGCTGCGTCGCAATCCTGCTTTGCCGGATGAGTTTTCAGCCACCATAAGTCGTTTCGCTTTCAGAGTGGCTCGGATTCAGCTTGGAGCGAACAGGGCGGCACATCATTCCGCAACCACGGCTTTCACCAGGTTGCGAGGCCGGTCGACATCGATGCCGTTTTCGCCCGCGCAATAGAGGGCCAGCAACTGCAGCGGCACTACCTCGAGTAACGGAAGCAGATATTCAGAAGCCGGTGGCACAGGAACGATCTGCTTGCCAAGCCCGGAGAGCTCTTCATCATGATGTGAGGCGACGATAAGAACGCGCGAACCCTGGGTATCCAGATCTTTCAACAACTGCAGGGTCTTTTCGTAACGGAGGATAGAGCCTTCGTTGTCCTGATCCTGCGTGGCCAAGACGATCAAGGGCACGTTGTCGCTGACGAGCGCATTGGGCCCGTGCTTCAACTCACCGGCCGGGTAGGCCTCTGCCGGAACATAGGAGGATTCTTTCAGCTTCAACGCGCCTTCCCGTGCTATCGCGTAGTGGATGCCACGGCCGAGATACATGATTGTCTGTGACCTCGCATACTCGTGCGCCACGGCTGCAATCGTCGTGTCCCACTCGCCCAGGGATCGCTTCATGACACGCGCAACCTCCCGCAACGCTTCACAGCGACGCAGCACCTCCGGATGCGGAAGGCGGCCTGACACTTCGGCGACGCCGAGGGCGATCAGGTAGAGCACAGCAAGCTGCGTCGTGAAACTCTTGGTGGCCGGGATGGAGAACTCTTTGCCTGCGAGGGTGGGCATCGACGCATCCGCCTCACGGGTCATCGACGAATCCGCGACATTGGAGATGACGAGCGTCTTTGCTGCATGGCTGCGGGCGAATCTCAAAGCCGCCAGGGTATCCGCTGTCTCGCCCGATTGCGAGATGCCGATCACGGCCACGCCTTCGAGATCGATCGCACCGCGTGCAGCAAACTCACTTGCGTACTCGACATCGACCAGGACGCCTGCCAGTTCCTCGAGCATGACCTCACCGGCGAGTCCTGCATGGCGGCTTGAGCCACTCGCGACGATGATGAGTCGCTTTGCCGGCGCAATCACCTCACGGATGCTTCGCAGAGTTTCCTGCTTGAGCCCCGACTCGTCGGTGTACGCGTCGAGGGTTCGAAGGATCGCAAGTGGCTGCTCATAGATCTCGCGCAGCATTTCTGTGGCCTGAGAGGCAGTCCTGATCTCAGCGACTTGCGACATTCTGCTTCCTCTTCACTTCTGTGTCGACCTTGATGCTGCTGGTCGCAACGTTCCATCCGCTCACGGCGATCGTGCTGATCTGACCCTGCTGCTCGCGCAGGAGACTCGCCTGCACATCGCGTGTCTCTCCAGGGAGCAGCGAGATGTAGTTGTCGGTCCAAAGAGCAGGATCGATCGCTTCTCCGGACCTATCCTGGGCACGCAGTGTGACCAACAGCGCAACGCTTTGGGACGTGTTCCTGACCTGTAGCCGCACCTTGCGCCCGCTCGACCCCTGCATGCTCCGGACCTCCACCGTGGCTGGTGCGATCGAGGCCAGGCTGGTCATATCTTCGTGCGTCAAGGCGGGGGTGTGCGTGTAATCCGTCTTTGCCCAATCGAACGTTGTCGGGTGTGCGGGGACCCAGTACATGTTGTCGCTCACAGCCTTGCCGGTCGCATCGCGCAACGACAACTTGACCAGGACGACCTGCGGACCCGAGGCAAAGACCGCTTCCGGAACATCGAGCACCTTTGTCGACGAATCCGGACCCGGTTTGACCGACGCATCCCCGGAGTAAAGCTTTTTGAGGCTCAGATCGTAGATCTGCGCGCTCGCCTTCATAGCAGCACCAGCCTCGTAGCTGCTGTTCACGACGAAGATGCTGTGATCGTCGTAGGAGTACTGAATGTGCAGGGGCTCACAGGCCTTCTTTGTGCCGTAGTATCCTCCGCCCGCATCGAGATAGTAATCAAACAGGTGCCAGATTGTTGATGGCCAGGCATTGTTCAACATCCACTGCACTACGCCGGTCGAGGTGTACTTGTTGCGCGCGTAAGCCTCGAACATTGCGCGTTCTCCGTCGTAGGCCATTGCCTGTGCCTTGCGCTCATAGTCATCCAACGAGGCAGCTGGTCCATACGTCGCCTTCATTGCGTCGTTGAAGACGTTGAGTTCTTTGAATCCCTCGCTGCCGTTATGAAACGCCCAGTCATCATTCATGGGCCACAGTTTGTCGGGTGACAGAAACTTACGGAGGCTCGACTCGTTGGGTATAGCAGGTCCCGGACTCGTCTCCGTATTGAATCCGAAGCCACCGCCGTATTGCCTGGTGTCCACGGTCCAGTAGGCCGGAGCGACGAAGTCGTAGGGTCCGGACATCTTCACTCCACTTGCACCGCTCACCGTGCTGCCGTGACCGGTCGCGGAGGAGAGCGTGGGGTTAGGCCAATGCATCTCCTGCTCGATGTTTGTGTAGGTCTGCTCGACATCGGTTGGTGGAGGATTATCACTGCCGTTGAACCAGGCGAGGAGACTCGCATGTCCGCGAAGACGCAGCATCTGCGAACGTAACGAGGCTTCGGCAACCTGATGATTCTCCGGTGTCCACTTATCCCAGTGTTCCCACTGGTCGCAGCAGCACCAGCCTGCCATCACCAGGATTCCTTGTTCGTCTGCAAGCCGGTAGAAGTCCTCGGATTCAAGCTTGCCCTCAAGCCGGATGGTGTTGAGGTTTAGATCGCGAACAAGCGCAAACTCCTCCCCAAGCTTCTGTTCGTCGTTCCTGAGCAGCATGTCCTGAGACCAACCACCGCCGCGAATCAGGATGGACTTGCCGTTCACGCGGAACAGTCTGCCGGTCGAGGTCACGGTCGAGGTGACCTCGCGAATGCCGAAGCGGAACGGTTGACGGTCAGATGCCTCCGTGCCCAACAAGAAATCGGCCTCGCCATCCTCGAGGTGCGGCGCGCCCATCGAATACGGCCACCAGACGACGGGCGATTTTACGACCAACTGCGGGAACTGCTCCGGAGAAAACGTTACGGTTCTATGCTCCCCTGCTGCAAGCTCAACGGGTTGCTGCACACCGCGCCCCATCAGGGTCATGCGCGCTATTCCATGCACTGGTCGGTCTGTGTGATTGGTGAGCTCCATGTAGGCAGTGAGGCGTGCGCTGCTGAGTGAGTCGTCCGCAAACCTGGTCGTCACGAGCGGAGAGCCGACCGAAACGGCGCCGGTCTCGATGAGAGTCACCGCTCCCGTGAGCCCCATATCCTTATCCGGAGGGGACGGATTCCAGTCCACCCAGTTCACGCCGAGGTCCGTCTCGGTCGGAGCAAAGGTCTCGATCGCGAGGATGTTCTCCTCGCCCTGCTTTGCCGTTTCGGTGATGTCGAGATCGTAGGTGCGGTACGCTCCAGCGATCTTCTGCCCATCTGCAACCAGCTTGCCGTTCAGCCATACATTTGCCCGATAGTTGATGCCTGCGAAGTGGAGCGTGAGGCGCGTCTTCGCTCCGTGAGCTGCCACAGGAAATGTCTTCCGATACCACCAGCCGCAGCGATATGGGCTATCGGCTGCCATGGGGAGGTTTGAGAAGTTTTCACCCACCGGATAGGACATGCCGGGCAGGTTGCGCAGGTTGCGATCCCGGAACAGATCTCTGAACTTGCCAGCAGCTACCTGTGCCGCCAGCACGGTCGAGGGAACAGAGGTGTGAATGGCATTGCGTGTGTTGAATCCCGGGGAAGAGATCGACTCGCCCTTGATCTCTGCTGGGCAGTTGGACTGCAGGGTCCAACCCTCGCGCACCAGAACCTCGTGTCGCGCGCCGGCGGCTCGGAGCAGACCGGTCTGTGTCAGCAGACAAACCATGATCAGTGATGCAAGGTGCACTTTCATTTGCGGATGTATCCCTTCTTTCGCAGACTGCCGGCTGCGGGGCGCTTCACTCAGGTCGCTGCTCCAGGGTTGACGTCAGAAGGTGAAGCGAGCACCGAACTGAAATTGTCGAGGCGTGTTGATGGTCGAGGTGATCTGCCCAAAGGAGGCAGCCTGAGCGGGCTGTGTCTGCACGGCGGTGATGCTGGGCGTGGATGGAGCCGCAAGCTGCTTGCGGTTCGCCACATTGTAGGAGGATGCCTCGAGGCGGAGTTGCCTCTCGCCACCCAGGTGAAAGCGCTTGTACAAGGTGAGGTCCAAATCGTTCGCTCCCATGGTGCGGACACGATCCAGATAGGCGGGAGCATTGCCGGGAACAAACTGGCTGGACGGAAACGCAAAGCATCCCGAGTCGAACCACTTCGCGGAGGTGTGCGGCGCGTTTTTGCTGGGGTCGCAGGTGAGATTGGGCCTCTGGTTGAAGTAGGATGTCGGTGCGCCTACCAGTGGGGATGCGATCGGAACGCCGGTGCTCACGTAGAAGATGCCGTTTGCGGTCCATTCTCCCAGCAAGGTGTCGCCCACTCCATGAAGATTGACGAGACGCCCCGTGCCGAAGGGTAGATCGTAGGAGGCCTGCCCGGTGAACTGATACTTCACATCCTGCGGGCTGACAGAGTGCTCATACCGGAGATCGTGTGCATCCTGTGGCGCACCCAGATGTGACCCGACGAAGCCGAGAGGCGGATTGCCGTCGTCCGTCATGAGCTTCGCCCAGGTGAAGGATGCAAGGCTGGTGAAGTGCCTGGTCAGCCGTTTCTGCACCTTGGTCTGCAGGGAGCTGTATTCGGAGTCACCTGCCGGATATCCGTGCACAAGAACACCATTGCCGGCACCGTAGTTGCCACTGCCAAATTGCGGAGCCTGCTGAAGCGAGACCCACAATGGCACAGTCGGAGAACCGTAGTAGGCGTTGGTCGGTGACTGGATGGCCTGCCACTTGTTCGGAACCATGATGCAGCTCGGGTCAGAGGTATTGACGCAAAGAGAGGCACCATACTGCTGGATGGTAGCCAGCGGAAGCTGATTCAGGTCCAGCGTTGCGAACGGAAGGAATAAACCACGGCTGCCGACGTAACCGGCGCTGACGATGACCTGGTGTGGAAGTTCGTACTCCAGCCCGAAGTTGAAGTTGTACGTCGTAGGTGTTCTCTGGCTGTGGAGCACTGTGTTGATCGTCGTACCAAGATTGTTCGCAAGTCCGGAGGGAGATGCGATGAGTGGAACAACGCCGTTAGGAAATGGATTGCTCAGCGAATAGATTCCGGTCGTCGAGGGAGCGGGGCTGTCTCCGCCAGACCCCACACAGTCTGAGGTTCCGTTGTAGACCGTGTTGCCGTCCGCGTTGTAGCAGGTCGCGTTCCATTGGGTGGACGAGCTGAAGCCATCACTGTTCAAGGTTGCACTGGCAGGCTGATGTGTGCTCGGGCCGTAATAGATGCCGGCACCACCACGAACAACGAGATGCGTCGCCGGTTGCCATGAGAACCCGAGACGAGGACTGAAGTCTTTCAGGTTTGAGGTGAAGGGCGAGCGATTGCTGCCATTCGTATAGACCTCAGCTCCGGTGTACGTCACGCCGTTCGCGCTGCTGGAGATCGATGGATCGAAGTACTCCAGGCGGTTGTGCCGCTCCGTTCGACCTCCAAAGATATCCCAGCGTAGACCCGCTGTAATGGTGAGTGTTTTCAGCGGGTGATACGTATCTTCGAGGAACGCAGCATAGTAGGGGCTCGCTTCGGCAACGAATAGATCCTTGGTGAAGTTGGGATAGCTGTTCGATTCGGTTCCGGGAGCTGTTCCCATGCCGAACAGGAACGAGGCGAAGTCGCTTCCTCCCCCGCCATTCGCGGTCGATTGATCGGTGGCGCTGATATCGAAGGCATAGGAGCCGCCCGGCGCGACCGGCTGACCGACGTTCAGAAAGCGCTTCATATACTCAACGCCCGTGCTGATCTGGTGCTTGCCGCGGATAACGGTGAGGGTTGCGTTTGCATCGTGGTTCTCACTGGCGTAGACGAGCGTGTTGTAGTTCGCCGTACCGCCTACTCCACCACCAACGTCGTTGAAGATCATGAAAGGGAGGAGCTTGTAGGACTGCTCCGCGGCCAGAGAGGCCGGAAATCCAAGCTTGGTAATGTCGGTGCCTACCTGCGACGGGTCTCCTCCTTGATTCTCGAAGTGCCGCGTGAAGGAGTAACGCAACTGGAGGACACTCGATGAGTTCAGCGTGAGGTCGTCAGCAAGCAGGAGGTTGCGGCCGTTGGTCGTATTCTGCGCATAGTTCAGGTCGTACCCGTTGCCGAAGGCATTGAAGCTCGAGGTGAAGAGTCGATCGAAGGAGAACCGTCCGAAGAGGCGCTGCTTCTCGCTCTTCGCCCAGTCCAGGCGAATGTCGAAGCGCTGAGCGGTGGTTGGGTCGAGCCCCGGCAGGAAGAGGTTGTTGATGGTGCCGTTCGGGTCTGTGTCGCAGGTCTGCGGATTGACGTTGCATTTGGGGAGCTTGGACAGGAACTGGACTGCGATAGGATTCGGGTTCGCAATCTTGTTTCCCGCTACCGGCTGGCGGGTCCCCGCATTTGGACCGACGACCACATCCGGCTGCGTGGGATCGTAGATGGTGAAGTTATCCCCGGAAAAATCGCCCGTCCGCTCAGCACTGGTGGGTACTGTGAATACATTGGATCCGTCAAACTGCTGCTGCTGCGTCGCCTCGTAGTCGGAGAAGAAGAAGAGCTTGTCATGCACGATCGGTCCGCCGAGAGCTGCGCCCTCCTGGTAGCGGTGGAACGCCGGAGGGGTATTGGGATCGCCGTTTTGCAGCTGATTCTGCTTGTTGAAGTATTCATTCGCGGCAAGGATGTCAGGCCGAGCTATAGCAAAGACATCTCCGTGGAACTTATTTGTACCTGACTTTGTTACCAGGCTGATGACACCCGCTCCGCCGCTCTGGTACGACGCCGGCGTGTTCTGCGTCTCTACCCGAACCTCATCCACCCCGTCCTCCGGGATGTCGAGCGCCGGGATGATCGCGGCGGCGTTGTTTTCCGCAACGCCGAGTGGACTACCGTCGACCATGTAGTACACGGAGCCGACGATTGCACCGTTGATCGTGTAGGACGAGACGTCAACGCCAGGCCGACCGGAGCTGATATTCGTGATGAAGTTGGCACTCGATGAGTTGGGCGAACCGTTGGCAGGAGTGACTCCGGCGCTCAACTGGACGAGGTCGTAAACGTCACGTGTAAGCAGCGGGACACGGTCGATCGTCTCAGCCGAGATAAGCTGGCCGACGGTCGAGTTGGCAGACTCCATCAGGTCGTTGTCGGCCGTCACGGTCACTGTTTCGGACGCGGAGCCCACACTCAACTTGAGGTTGACCGCGCTAGCTTGATCGACCGTCACGATGACGTTATCGGCCTGCACCTTCTGGAAGCCGGCCTTGGTCGCGCTGACCTGATAGGTTCCAGGATTGACTGACACAAACGTGTAGAGGCCGGCAGTGGTGGTGGTGGTGTGGAGCACCTGCCCGATGGCGAGGTTCGTCAGACTTACTTTTGCTCCTTCGACCACTGCCCCGCTCTGGTCGGTGATGGTGCCGCCGACACTTCCACGCCCCGCCTGAGCCAGCCCGGGAGATGCCAGCGAGAGTACCGCTGCGACACCGAGGAGAAGACCGGGAAGACTAAGGGCTGAGCGTTTCCTTGAAAAATAGGGCAATGACGGCCTCCTTGGCGGCTGAGGGTGCGTGGACGCAAACCCCGCTATTCAAACGTTTGAATAAGGAGGGAGTTAATCAGCTTTGAACGAGCGGTGTCAAGACAAAATTCTCGAGGGCTGCGGAAATCTGATCGGCTTACAGCGGTTCAGCCAGCTCTTGCGTCGACGCCCGAACAAAGAGTTCCGGAGCCATCCGCGCGCGCATTGGTGAAGCCTTGACCTCGATCGTTGGGTCACCCAGTTGCGCCAGCATCCACCGGGCAGCCTCGAGGCCCATCCGCTCCATCGGCTGCCCGATCGTTGTCAGAGCAGGCGTCGACAGAGCCGCCTGAGGCACGTTGTCGAAGCCGATGACGGAGCAGTCGTGGGGCACCGCCCGAGCGCCCTCATACAAGGCCCGCGTCACTCCGAGCGCGGTCAGATCGTCGAACGCGACCACTGCCGTAAAAGGCTCCTTGCGCTCGAGGAGATCTTTGGTGAGGTCGTAGCCTCCATGGAATCCGGAATGCGGATCCAGGGCTCCCGTAAGCTGGCGGACGAGCTGCTTGTTGATCGGCACCTTTGCCGAGCGCGCGAACCGCCGGATGCCCGCCCAGCGTTCGATACTGTCCTGCATCTCCTGTGGTCCTCGAATGTAGGCGATCGACCGGTGGCCAAGGTCATGGAGGTGCTTGACCGCCAGATAGCCGCCAGCCTCGTTATCGACCACGATGGACTGAATCTCGCTGGTCGCGAGATCCCGTCCCACAACGACCATTGGGATGCCGTTCTTCTTGAACTCGGGCAGAAGCTGGCTATCGGAAAAGAGCCAGTTCGCCACGACGATCAGGCCTTCGACTCGCCGCTCCAGCAGAAGTTCGAGATAGCGTTCAAACTGCTTGTGCTGATTGTGGGCATCCATGATGATCGGCAGGAAGGAGGTCGGATCGAGAGCCTGTTCGATTCCGTGCAGGATGACGGTGCAGATGGGGTCGGAGATGTCGAAGATCATGACTCCGATCAGGTGGCTCCGGCGCGCCCGTAGCGAACGTGCGGAGGCATCGGGTCGATAGCCCATCGTCTCAGCGATCTTGCGAATGTGGAGCTTGGTGGCCGCAGCTACATGTTGCGAGAGGGGAGCATCGTTCAGAACGATCGACACAGTGGACGGCGAGAAGCCCGAGGCCTTCGCCACGTCGAGAATTCGTACGTGTCGCAAAACTCCATTCTCCTGAACCATTGGCCTCGACCTATCCTCTTTTGAGCGCATGGCTTGCAGAAGTTCAACGCTTTGCCTTGGCGAGTATAGCGTCTCCATCGATCGGAGGACGTCCTACGCGGTTCAGCACGAGGTGGAGCGCAGGGACGATTCGAGCGATGCCGGATGCCTTGTGCCAAGTGCAGCGGCCCGCCACGCTATTCGGAGTCTCACGCTGATATCATGCTCAAAACATGCGCCAAGTGAACTTGCGATGGAACATCCTTGCGGCGCTCGCGCTGGGCCTGGGTCTTCGCTGGTGGTTTCTCTCGCACAACGCTGCTGTCACGGACGACGCGCTTCTTTACGGAGATATAGCGCAAAATCTGCTGAAGCACAACGGCTACGGCCTCACCACAGCCGTCAACAATCTAGCGCAGGTGCACCCTACCCTCTCGAGGCTGCCGGGCTACCCACTCTTTCTCGCGCTGTGTTTCGCTGTCTTCGGAAACGCCAGCTACCACGCGGTGCTGTGGGTGCAGGTCGTGATCGACTTGTGGACGAGCCTTCTGCTGGCAGCTACCGCACGACGCATCGCTGGAGATCAAGTGGGGATGGCTGCCCTTTGGCTTGGGGCGGCGTGCCCTTTTCTGGCGAGCTATTGCGCCACTCCACTCACTGAGGTCGCGACGCTTTGGACGATTGCGCTTGCGTTCTTCGGTGTGGTCCGTTGGCGGCAGGCCGGAGGAGGAGTGAATGCGTGGCTTGGGCTGGTGGGGTTCGCACTCGGCTACTCGATCCTGCTGCGGCCGGATCAAGGGCTGCTTGCGGCTGCGGTCGTCCCGGGTCTGATCTGGTTTGAAGCTGATCGCCTCCATCTTGTCTACCGAGACTTCAAGGGATGGCTGAAGGCGGGCGTGTTCACCGCAGGCATTCTGGTATCCGTACTGACGTTGGTCCCTCTCGCGCCGTGGACCTTGCGGAATTGGAGGACGTTTCATGTCTTCGAGCCGCTGGTGCCGAAGGATGCGTTAGACGCGGGCAAGACGGCTCCCTCTGACTTTCAAAGGTGGTACCGCACGTGGGCGGTCGAGTATGCCTCCACCGAGGAGGTTTACTGGAAGTACGACGGAGACACGATCGCCATCGGCGATCTGCCGGCGAGAGCCTTCGATTCACGGGCGCAGTTTCTGGAGACGGAGGCCCTGCTGGATCTGGTATAACTCCGACGCGAGGAGGACACCGGAGATCGATGCGAGGTTTGCATCGATTGCGGCAGCGCGGATCGAAGCAAATCCTGTGCGCTATCTACTTGCTGCTCCCCTTTGCGCGTTTGATGAATATGCTGCTACGTCCGCGAGCGGAGATGCTCTCCTGGCCGATCGATTGGTGGGCGTACTCGCAGCACCCGGCGGACACGATCGGCATGAGCGCGTTCGCCCTGCTCAACCTGGGATACCTCTCGATCGCGGCGCTCGGCTTCAAACGACACCCCCGCTGGGCTGCCGGGTGGAGGCCCCTGATGTGGTCCATGGTTGCGTTCGTTGCGCTACGCGCGGCCTTGCTGCTGACCCTTGATAACTCTGAGCCGCGCTACACGCTGGAGTTCTACCCTGTACTGACTCTGCTCGGTGCTCCGATGCTCGCCGGTCTCGGCCGGACCAGGCGTTCCATGCCGAGCCCCTCAACGAATACTTCGAGGATCTAAACGTGCACCGATCACCGCTCTTTTCATTGGATATCCTTCCCTTCCCTTTTCACCGAAGTGCCCGGTCGAAGGAAAGATGGAGTGGAACGAGGAGGACCCTGGCATGCCTGTTCTTCGTAACTATTGCGACTACCGGGATGGCGTGCGCGCAGAAGAAAGGGGGGAGTTCGGCATCGCTTCAAGCGCTCGCGCCCGACTTCTGGATGCTGTTCGACCGCAGCAGTCGAGTGGAGGTAATGGGCGACAAGTTCGGATTTACGGAGGGTCCCGTTTGGGACGCGACGGGATTTCTCTTCGTCAGCGATGAAGAAAAGAACGCCATCTATCGTCTTTACCCGGATGGCAAGCGGGAGACGGTACTCTCGCTCGGAGATCCGGATGGCAACACGTACGATCAACAACACCGACTCATCGATTGCGCCAGTGTGCTGCGAGCCATTATTCAGCTTCAGAGCGACGGAAAGAGTTACAAGATCCTCGCGGACCGTTACAGAGGCAAACGCTTCAACAGCCCGAACGACGTGATCGTGGGACCTGATGGTGCTCTCTATTTCACCGACCCCACTCTCGATCTAGTCGCAGGACAGAAGCAGGAGATCCCCTTCCAGGGTGTCTACCGTCTTGACTCGCAGGGACGCGTGTCGCTTCTCAGCAAAGATCATAAGCAACCGAATGGGCTGGCTTTCTCCCCAGATGGGCGCTTCCTTTACGTCGACGATTCGGAGCGCAAGGATATTTGGCGCTATAACTTTCATGGCGGAGCGTTGTCCCACGGAAAAGTCTTCGGCAGTGAGGCCGTGGCCGGATCAAGTGCCGTCCCCGACGGCATGAAGGTGGATACCCGGGGTAACCTATTTGTAGCCGGTCCTGGCGGCATCTGGGTCTGGAGCTCGGCGGGAAGGCATATCGGCACGATCCTGACGCCTGAGGAGCCGAGCAACCTGGCGTGGGGAGGGGCGGACAACTCCACACTGTTCATTACTGCTGGGACGTCGGTTTATCGAATCCAATCTCTCGCCAAGGGGGATGACCCTCTGCGGCGATTACGACGGTCACGTCAGAAGATGAACGAGGGAGCACGCTGAGCTTAGCCGCTTACTTGTGCTGCTGACTCTGGCGTTGGTAGGCCTCCATCTGCTTTCGGACGAACTCTTCGAGCCCCGAAGGGTTGCGATCGATCTCTACCATCATCTCGCGGAATCCGGGCTGGTCTTTACCACCGAAGGCGAAGAGCGCCTTTTGTGCCTCCGGGGGAGGCGGCCCGCCTGCGGCACCCGCGGGTGGAATCGGCGACGGGAGATGAAAGGCGTACATGCTGCCTCCAGCGACGGCCTGCGTGGGGTAGGCGAGCAGCCAGGCGCAGTTCTCCGAGTCGCGGATCACATTTGAGGAGACCACCGCCCACGCACCGGCGTCTTCGACCGAAGGTCTCTGACAGTTCCAAAGCACGGCCCGAGGTACGATTGGCTCGGGTTCCGAAGAGCCGTAGAAATCCAGGGGAACGCGCTGGAGTTGATGATCGCGTGCAAAGTCCTCTACAGCGAACAGCCCCTGATTCCAATCGGCGTTTGAGTCGGCGAAGAGCTCATACGGCGGTCTGCCACCACCGAGAAAGTTCGCGTATGGCATGTACCACGGATAGTGAAGGACCGCGGTGGCGAGGCAGGAGACGGCGAGCACGCCTGTGATGACTCCCGATGCAGAGCCTAATCGGGGATGAACATGGCTCAACCGTGCGATCAGGTTGGGCAGTGGAGCGAGCATCACGATCGACATGGCGATTGGAATTGCGAAGTGACGGATACTCACGTCCAGGCGGCTGATCACGCAGACCGCACTGAAGACCGCGGCCGTGACCCACCAGAACCGCCAATGCAAGGCGTACGGTGACGGGATGATGCCGGAAGTGGCGGCATTGCGATCGGCTCGCCTCCCCCAAATCGCAAGTCCGATGGTGACTCCGAGCAACGCCAGAAACCCGGGCATGGATTTCAGGAGGAACAAGACCGGAAAGAACAGCAGGGTTCCGTGAGGATAGGTGTGCCCTAAAAGGAATACAGGAGAACGCGCCGGGACGAGGATGGCGAAGGCACCCAGCCCGACATTCACAAAAGGGATGAGTAGTCTACGCAGCGCGAGAGCAGGGATGGAGGTACCCAAACGCGCCAGGAGGTCTGTGGGTTGGTTCCAGGAGAGGAGCAGGTAGAAGACATAGGCGGCCAGCCACGCCGTCAGCACGGATCGAGCCGTCGCTGCCCATCGCTGCCGCCGCCAGGCTTTTCTCTCAAGAACATCCGAGGGGCAGCCCGGGATGAGCGCCGGCGTCCAACGGGTCGTCCATGCGGCGATCAGGATGGCAAAGAGCACCAACACCGCCGAGAACTTGGTGAGGAACGCTCCGGTCAGGCACAACGTGAAGAGCCGGACATGGGACCGCGTGGGTGCCTGCCAGAGTGACGCAAAGGTCCAGACCACCAGAACCGCGCAGAGCGTGATGGGGATATCAGTGAGGACGAGTGGACCGAAGGTGAGAATGGTCGGCGTGCTTGCGTAGACCGCCAGACAGAGCAGGCCGGCCCAGGGTCCGCCGAGCCGACACGCAACGCGATAGATGCACCAGCCGAGCAACAGCGTCAGGATGAGCATAGGAAGCCGTGCCCAGAAGACGACTTTGTGTGCGTCGTTCCAATGCAGCGCGACCCAGTCGCCAAACGTCCACTCTCCCGTGAAGGCAGCGAACACGGTCCTGCTTTGTGTCCATAGCGGCGAACCGTAGTCTGCCCGTACGCCTCCAGCAGCCATGGAGATCCCGCTGAGGATCTTTGCGAGCGGGGGATGCTCGGCATTGAAGCGCAGGTCGAACTTCTGGAGGTAGGTGATGCTTGCGCCGATGTGCGCGATCTCATCGAAGGTGGGCGACTCGCGGAACAGGGCAGGGCCGCCGGCGAGTACAGCCATCAGGGCCAACAACCCGATTGCGGCGAGCGAGCGCCATGAGACCAATGAAGGTGTTGCCGTCTTCGAGTCGCTGAGCTCAGGATCTTCCATATCGGGGCTTGGCTCTCCGTCGGGTAGCAGAGGTCTGAGGGGGTCCTCCGCATAGTACGGCCTGGGATGCCGGAATGTTCGACGAATCGTGGGTAGGCAGTAATCAGGAGCCCGGTGGGTCTGTTTCGAGGTTTGGTCAGCGTGCAGGGCTCTCGCTCCAAGCCCGGCGCAGACGGCCAGCACGACGTGCGGAAGTTCCGGCCAGACAGCGGTTAGTTGTCGAGTGGACGCCTACTGGCGGCAGGCCACCTCCTTGAGATTTGTTAGCCGGGTAACCATAGGTGACCCCTATGAACAGCAGCGATGATTTAGATGTTGACATGAGACCGGCATAGCTCTAGATTTGGCGCCGAATAACCGAACTCTAAATCGATGTACTGGACGGTGAGGCATGTTAACTAAGCTGTCGCGCTCAGGTTTGCTGGGTCGCTTTCTCCATATGCTCCTTGTCGCAGTTTGTGCGGCAGGGACCTTTGCCTCAGCGCAACAGAACTCGCAGATTGAAGGTTCTGTCCTGGATGCCGGCGGGGCCGTGATTCCCGGGGCCAAGGTTTCGCTGTTGCAGACCAGCACTGGTTACACCTCCAACGCTGAAAGTAACGGAAGTGGCCTGTTTAGCTTCCCCGGCTTGAACGTCGGCACTTATACCTTAACGGTAACCGCGCCCGGATTTCAGACCTATAAGCAAAATGGACTGGTAGTCAATATTTCGCAAACGCTGCGGGCGGATGTAACCCTCACGGTAGGTGCAACGACGCAGACTGTCACCGTGGAAGCGAACGCGCTTCAAGTGCAGACGGATTCGAACGTCGTGAGCACGCTGATCAACGCGGAGCAGATCAGTGAGATCGCGACCGAGAACCGGAACTTTGCCGCGCTTGCCGCCCTTGGCATGGGCGTGAGCTCCTCACTTCCGGACAGTAATACGCCGACGTCGATCGCCGCGAACTTCACTATCAGCGTCAATGGTCTTCGTCAAAGCCACAACATCTGGCTGATCGACGGTGGCGAGGCGGATGACCGTGGTGGAGCCGGCGGCATGAACATCATGCCCTCGCAGGATGCAATTGCCCAATTTGAGACGCTGGCCAGTAACTACCCTCCCGACTACGGGATCTCTTCGGGCGCAACGATCAGCCTGGGGCTCAAGAGCGGCACGCAAAACTTCCACGGTGAACTGTTCGAGTTCAACCGCAACACCGCATTCAACGCGAACAATTACTTCAACAAGCAGGCCAATCCGGTCACACCGCGTACCAAGCTGAACTACAACATCTTCGGCTTCAATATCGGCGGCCCTCTCTTTATTCCAAAGGTCTACAACTCGCAGCGGAATAAGACGTTCTTCTTCTGGAACGAGGAGTGGCGGAGGCTGGTGCAGGGCTCAAGCCCGACGCAGTCGCCAACCCTGGCCCCGGCAGATTTTCCGGTCGCTGGCAAGGACCTGAGCTATGTGAAGCCGGCGTTTTATAACAATCCTGTACAGCTGAACGCGCCCAAGAACGGTGACCCAGCTTTCAACGCGAGGCTTGCGGCGGCCGGATACCAACCGGGTCAGGCGTTTACGAACAATGTGGTTCCGTCGAGCCTGTTCGATGCCAACGCGCTCGCCTACCTCGCCACGGGCGTGATTCCGCAGGCGA
The DNA here is from genome assembly GCA_963719405.1 of uncultured Acidobacteriaceae bacterium. Classification (GTDB taxonomy): domain Bacteria; phylum Acidobacteriota; class Terriglobia; order Terriglobales; family Acidobacteriaceae; genus Edaphobacter. The sequence goes on along the minus strand of OY970381.1, from coordinate 29,025 downwards.
ACCTGGCGAACGGCTACAACCTCGGGACCGCTTCTCAGCCCATCAACGTTCGGGATGACGTTGTGCGAATCGATCACCGCTTCAACGACAAATGGCAGATCCTGGGCCATTACCTCCATGACTCTGTGAGCCAGGCCTACGCGCAGCCGATGCTTGGCTGGTCGGGTGCGAGCTACAACACCATCACGAGCCAGCTCTCGAATCCCGCTAACAGTGCCGCCATCCGGCTGAGCGGCACGATCACCCCCACTCTTCTCGTCGAAGCAAGCATCAACTACGACGGCAATATCCTCGACATCACCAATAGCCCAAGTTCGCTGGCACCCGCCTCCCTGAAGGTGAGCAAGTACTTCGTGAACAGCTCGAAGAACCTACCGAACATGCACTTCGAGGGCTTCTACAACACCCAGGAGAACCCGGGCTCCGCTCCCTGGCATAATGCAGCCCAGGACTACGATCCAAAGCTCGACGTCTCCTGGACTCGCGGCAAGCATGCGATGAAGTATGGCTTCGGGTACAACCGATACACCAAGAACCAGCAGCTCTTCGGCGATCCGGGTGGCCAATACTACTTCAGCGGAAGCCAGACCGGCGACGCGTTTGTCGACTTCATTCTTGGTTTCTCGAGGGCCTACGACCAGGCGCAGTCGCTTCCGACGCGCCATTATGTGAACAACACAACTTCGGTCTACGCCAACGACAACTGGCACGTATCGCCGAAGCTGAGTCTTCAGCTCGGCTTCCGTTACGATGCCCTTCCCCACGCCTACGAGCGGGCGAACCAGGTTGCGAACTTCGACCCGGCTCAGTACCAGGCCAGCATGGCGCCAAGGTTCCTCGCGGATGGGAGTCTTGACCCGACGGGACCCGGCTTCTCCACTCCTGCCGGATCTTCTCAGCCCTTCTATCTGAATGGTACCCAGCTCGCCGGAAAGGGGATTCCGAACGGACTGGTGCAGAACTACCGCAAGACCTTTCAACCACGGGTCGGTTTCTCGTACGACATCTTCGGATCGGGCAAGACCGTTCTTCGCGGCGGCGCCGGCACCTTCTATGAGCGCCTCCAGGGGAACGACATCTACAACGCGGCCACGAACGCTCCGTTCTTCAACGATCCGGTTGCGAACAACGTTTACTTCTCCGATCCACATACCAGCTTCGTCTCCGGTGCAACGGCGGCGAACCCCTTATTTCCGCAGGGCCTGACAACCCTGGCTACATCCTTTCCTGCGCCGGGAGTAGTGCAATACAGTGTCGGCATACAGCATGAGCTCGCGCCTTCCCTGATCCTGATCACGCAGTACGTGGGCAACTACGCCTGGAACCAGAATATCGATCGCAACATCAACACTTTCCCGCTATCCACACCGCTGCAGACCCGCGCGAACTACGGTGACCCGAACAATCTGTTTACAAACCGTATCGGGCCGAACACCGGGCTTGCCAACGTCAACGCGTATCGCACCTATCCGGGCTACGCAGGCATCAACGCAGCAGGAAAACACCACTGCGGGCTCATACAACGGCTTCCAGACCGGCATCCGAGCGCAGAACAAGCATGGCCTGACGGGCGAGATCGACTACACGTGGTCGCATGAGATCGACGTCACGAGCTACGACCTCGCCGGGGTCGACAACCCCTTCAACCCCAACTACGACCGCGGTTCGGGCGCACTGGATCGGCGACACATCCTTAGCCTGAACTACATTTACAATCTCCCGCGGTTCTCACAGAGTAATGCGCTTGTACGTGAGACGATCGGCGGGTGGGAGGTTGCCGGAACCGCTATCTTCGAGACGGGTACGCTTATCCAAAACCAAGGACCATCGCTGGGTCTCACGTATGACACCATCGGCCTTGGCGGCGGATACACGAACCGTCCCGATCGCATCGCGAAGGTCAAATACCCGAAGACGCAGAAGATGTGGTTTGATCCTTCAGCCTTTGCGGCGCCGCTGCCGGCCTGGGCTGGAAGCAAGAGCCAGGGCTTCGGAAGTGCGGGCAAAGACTCGGTGATCGGGCCTGGCCGCGTGAACTTCACAACGTCGCTCTATAAGAACTTCACGATCTACGAGAATGTGAAGTTTCAGTTCCGTGCTGAGACCTTCAACACGTTCAACCATACGGAGTTCAACGGCGTCGCCAACAACTTCTCCCCGGGCAACAACTTCGGGCAGATCACAAGTACGTACGATCCTCGCAATGTGGAGTTCGGAGCCAAGCTGAACTTCTAACCCGATGCACGATAACCGTGTCCGGAGGCACAGGCCTCCGGACATTTTCTTTGCCGGCAGCGTTCCCGAGGCGCCAAGGTATTCTTGCCTTATGCGGCCACTTCGGCGAGGGCTTCCGATGCGTGTTCTCAGCTTGTGTCTGTGGGCCGGCCTGCTCTCCGTCTACCCCGGTTATTGTGGAGCGGCCGCGCAAACCCCCGAACGCGCTCAAGCTCTACAGTTCGAGGCGCGGGGCCAGACCACCGAAGCTGAGCAGGCATGGCAAGCGATCCTGGATGGCGACCAGAAGAACGCCGAGGCTCTCGCCCATCTTGGGCTGCTTGAGGCGCGGCAGGAGCATTACCCGCTGGCGATTCCCTTCTACAAGCGCGCGCTTGCTCTGGCGCCAGCCATGCCCGGTGTCGAGACCAATCTTGGGCTGGCTTACTTCAAGAACGCCCAATTCGCCGAAGCTCTCGCTCCCTTCACGGCCGAACTCAAGAGGCATCCTGACGACACTCGCCTGATCCTTCTGCTCGGCATGAGTCATTACGGCCTGGGCGATTACCTGGTCGCGATTCCGTATCTCCGGCGAGGCGCACAGCAGCAGCCCACCAGTCTTCCACTGCGCTTGGCGCTTGCACATAGCTGCCTTTGGTCGCGACAGTTCGAATGCGTCAAGGAGACGTACAAGGAGATCCTCTCGCTGAGCCCCGGATCTGCCGAGGCCGAGATGCTTGTGGGCGAAGCTTTGGATGAGACGGGGGACGATACGGGCGCCATTGCACACTTCCGGGCTGCGGCGACCTCAAACCCGAAGGAGCCAAACGTGCATTTCGCCCTCGGCTATCTGTTCTGGACGCAGAACCACTACAGCGAAGCGGCGCAGGAGTTTGTGGCAGAGCTCACAAACGACCCCGAGCACGGGCAGGCGCATGTCTATCTCGGTGACTCCTACGTGGAGCTGAAGCGCCTGAGCGAGGCGCAGACCGAGTTGCAATCTGCGCTGAAGCTGGATCCGCAGTCTGAGCTTGCCCACAGGGATCTTGGGATCGTGAAGGCGGAGACGGGAGATCTGGCGCAGGCCGAGACGGAGTTAAGGCAGGCGATCTCCCTTGATCCAACGGATGCGGCGGCCCACTACCGGCTCGCCCGGGTATTGAAGTCACTCGGCAAGCAGGATGCGGCGGCGGCGGAGTTCAAGACGGTGAGCAGCATGAAGAGCTCCCATGGGAACGATCTGCTTCGTACCATAGAGGAGACCAGGCCGGCCCCAAAGGCGGTCCAGTAGAAGGTTAGGGGTGCTGCGGCGGCTCCCCAGGTCGCAGATGCTGCCTGAGGGTGTCTGCCAGCTCCTTCACCTGCGCGGATTTCAACAGAACGCCCACCGCCAGCGTGTCGGCGCTGCTCTTGTTTACCTCGGCCTGCAGATCCTCGGTGCGCGCCAGAAGCTGCTTTGCCTCGCTTTGAGCCGCGCTCTTCCTCTCGTCCTCGGATGTGGCGGAGGATGGCCCCTTCGGGGTCTTTGCAGGATGTTGAGCGGGTGAGATCGAGAGCGCGGCGTGCACATTTCCGGCGAGCGTTTCGATGGTTTCGGCGAGTCGCGCCTCTTCGGAGACCACTGTCGCGTCCTGCTGCCGCTCCAACGATGCCTCGAGCACCGTGGCGAGTGAGTGCATCTGCACAGAGGCCTGCCCGATGAGCTTGAAGCGTTGCTGGTTATATGCGGCGAGCCGCGCGGGTTCCAAAGCGCCCGGCGGGGTCTTCACTGCGAATTTCTTTTCGAGGTCCGGCTCACGCGGCGTTGGGTCTTTCAGCACAAGCACCTGAGGGGTCCTGCTCTGCGCGGGCAGCGATGTAGGGGGACCGATGCACATCAGTGCAATCGGGAGAGCGACGGGCCACTTACGGGAAGACGCCTGCACGACGGCACCTCCTTCCGGGAACTCCTCCATTCTGATCCGGAACAGCCGATCCTGACAATACACATTGTCCGGGTGCCTGCCAGGTTTGACCCGATCACCGCCCCAAACCTATTGTGCGGCGGTGCTTTCGGGAGCGTACACCTTGATCCAATGCGTTCGCATCGTCGCCTGCACCTTTTGCCCGGCGGTGACCGAGATGATCGCCTCCGTCTGCTGCAGCGGCATGTGACAGCCGATGCACTTGTTCTGAATCGAGGCACCGAGCTTGTGTGCCACTCCACAGCTCTGCCACTGGTGACACGTGAGGCAGCGCTGGGCATAGGCTTCGACCGGCGCACCTGTGGTGTGCACGTCATGGCATGTCGAGCAGGTCATCTGCGCGGAGGAGCGGAAGCAGCGGCTGCGTTCAAGCAGGCCCACCTGGTTTCCATGCACGTCAGGCCGATCCTGGTCTGCGCCCGGCAGCGGCGCAAAGTAGCGCGCCAGCGGTTCTCCGGGCACGTAAGAGAAGGCGGGCTGCAGTGCGACCCGCTGGATGCCACTGTGGCAAAGGGCGCACATATCCATCTGTCGCTCCCGGCTGAATCGGGCCGGGTTCAGGATCATGGGGTCCGCTGCCTTTCGGTGGGTCGCAGCGGATGTCCGTTCCGCCGCCACGTGGGCCTCTCCTGGCCCGTGACAGCTCCTGCAGCCGATGCCCGGAACAAGCGAGGCCCGATCGAAGCGATTGGCAGTCGCGTCAGAGGATACGGGCACAATGCCGGTGACGTGACATTCAAGGCAGCCTGCCTGCACGGGACGGTGAAAGTCCGCCGTACCATCCACGTATCCCGGGCTGTTGATCCAGCGATGGCCGTCCTTCCAATAGCTGACGGGCAGCTCAAAGAGCCGGTCGCCTGCCCAGTAGAGGAAGGTTTGACCGCGCTTATCCGATCCGACGATCACGTCGATGGGCTGGCTGGAGCGGACCACATCATCGCCCCAACCGGTCACCGCCGTCTCAGAGAAGCGGCCGCCATTCTGTTCCATGACGAACGCCAGTGTTGGGAGAGGCGAGCCTGCGATGACAAGCTCTTTTCCCGCAGACCGGAAGACAGGCGCGAGAGCGGCGTCGGTAGCGAGTGCAGAGGTGGCACGGTGCGCCGTGTGCTGATACGAGGAGGCCTCAGCGTGACAGGATAGACATACCTGATCCGAGGCCGGCGGCGCGGAGGTCTGCTGAGGGGAAGGTCTCGCCTGCGCTCCGAGCTCCAAAGACACCAGAACGAGAATAGTGCTAATGAAGTGTCGGCCCCGAAGCATGCTACAAGGTACTTGTCCGCTTGCCTCTTCGGCAAGGATTGCTGTGATGTGCGCGGGCCACGTCCGAGCGGATGGGCTGAAGCTAGGCAACGGGTTTGCTGCGGGGCGACCCGGGCTTGGGTTTGCTCTTGCCCTTTAGATTTGCAGCTATAGCGGCGCGGATGAGCTGCTTCAACGCTGCCTCATCCACCTCCTCGCCTTCGTGGATGTCGATCGCGCGCCTGGTATTCCCTTCGAGGCTGGAGTTGAACAGACCGGAAGGATCCTCCAACGCGGCACCCTTCGCAAAGGTCAGCTTTACGACTTTCTTGTAGGTCTCTCCGGTGCAGACGATCCCGCCGTGTGACCAGACGGGCGTTCCCCTCCACTTCCACTCTTCGACGATCTCAGGGTCGGCCGTGTGGATGATCCCGCGCACCTTTGCGAGCATCTCCCCGCGCCAGTCGCCTAGTTCCTGGATCTTTTCGTCAATAGATGCGGAGGCAGATTTCAACGTGAGGCGTCCTTCCAGATACAGCTTCGAGCCGCACCCACTTTATCTACGTGAAGCGTGACCTGCAATCTCTTGTGTGTGGAAGCATCTCTGTTCGACGGCATCGTGCTTCGCCGACCCGTGCGATCGACCGGCATCGCTGCCGAGGTGACGACGGGAGGCGGGTATGTCGCCGCCGAGAGATGGGACACACGGCGCGATCAGGACTTCAGCCGGGGAAAGGAAGTGATCCGGAGCTTTGCTGCCCCGTATGGAACGAGGGTAATGCGCTCCTCGGGCTCGTCACTGGAGACGGGGCTTTGCGGGACCGGATCTGCAACACCATCCACCGCACGCCAACCGGCGAGCTTGCGCGCGGGCACTTCCAGTTTTACAGCCGAGGATGACAGGCTGAAGGGAGAGGCGCCGACGGGATGCTCCTGGACGCCAAGCTCATGACCGGCGTCGTCCCGAACATCCAAGGCATAGTTCCATTGCGACCCGGGAAACACCTGCCAGTCGGCGGTCAGGCCACGGTCGCGCAGCTTTACCCAGTCTTCGCGGATGGCATAGGAGAACACGAGCGGCCCCCTGCTGATCGACACGGAATCGTTGAACCCGGTGGAGACCTTTGGGGTGAGCGGAAAGACGAGCTCCACGACGTCGCCCGGCTTCCATGCACGATCGATTCTGGCAAAGCCGCCGGGAGCCGGAGCGCTCAACGCCTCTCCATTCACATGAATCGTTGCACCGTCAGCCCACGCCGGGATGCGTAGGCTGAGAGGGAAGCTCAGCGGCGCAGCGGGGTTGACCGCGATGCGGACCGTGCCGCGAAACGGATAGTCCGTGTCGACGGTGAGACCCACAGCGGTGTTGCGGATGGAGGCGCCAACCGTGCATGGGGCGTAAGCGGCCGCGACCAGACCATCGTCGTGCGAGGCCATCCAAAGGCTGGTCGCGAACTTGGGCCACCCCTGGTGAAAGTTCGCAGTGCAGCAGCCGAAGTTCGGCTCCAGACCGAAGAGGTTCGATTCCGGGCCGTCTGTCGTCCATGGCTTCCGGTGAAGGCTGACCTCAACCTGATTGGGTTCCTGGTTGTACTGGTGCGCCCACATATCTTCTGTAAAGGTGCCGGGCAGGGCGTTGTAGGCGATGCGTTCGAGGCGGTCTCCGAGCGCCGCGTCGCCAAGGATGGCGATCGATTGCTCGAGCGAGAACATGCTCTCGACGACGGTGCACAGCTCCGAGCCCTGCGACGGATTGCGCCCTGCAAAGTGTTCGTCGCAGGAGAACATCCCGTTCGGCAGACCGTGGTACCTGTCCAGAGCGGACAGCATCTGCTCCAGGCCGCGGCGGTCCTCCTCCTTGCCCGAGATCATCGACCAGACGGGCGCGGCTTTGAGTGCCTGACCGTTGTTGACGCCATGTGTTGCGAGGGCGAGGTCGCCAAGACCATGGCCTTCGCTCAGCTTGATGACTTCAGGGGTGATCGGTTGCGTGAACTTGAAATCAGCGAAGTCGGCCTGCCAGTCATAGCCCTGTTTGTGCAGGAGCCGTGCAAGCTCCAGCAGCCTGGGGTCACCGGTCCGGTTGTAGAGCCAGACCACGGTCAGGGCGTTGTCCTGCCATCGAAACTTTCCCCAGTCGCGCAGGGGACGAGCCGGGAGCGTCTTCAGCTGGTACTCGAAGTAGCGCGACATCAACGGGATCACCCGCGGATCTCCGGTCACCTCCTCGTACTGCGCCAGCACCTTGAGCATGACCATGCGTGGCCACCAGTCGTCATTGCTGGCCGGGCCGATCATCCCATCGGCCTGCTGGTGCGACAGAGTCCAGTCGATATACTTCTGGACCTTGGATTTGAGGCGATCGTCGTCGAGCAGGTAGGCGAGCGGAAGCAGGCCGTCGAGGAAGTACGGCCCCCGTTCCCAGGACTCACCTTTGCCGCCAAGCCAACCGCTGTTGCTGCCGACGTCGGGCCACATCTCATCGAGGTGGCCTCCGAGGCCGGCCGCCTGGATCTCCATCTGCCGCCGCAGCCAACCGGTGGGCTTCACCGAGCCGAGAGGAAGGAGGTAGAAGGCATTCTGCGCAAGCGGTGCCCGGTTCTTTACCGCGGCGCCGGGACGCCCGGATGCGGGGTTGGGCTTCGACTCCGATCGGTGGCCGTGAGCCGACGGCTGGGTCGGGGTCTTCTGGGCCTCGGCGAAGGCAAGCTCCGGTTCGAGTGCAAGGCCTGTACCTGCGCCCGCAAGCAGCTTCAATAACGCCCGACGTCCCAGCCTTGCCATCGATCCCCCAGATCTCTGCTTCTGATTCAAACAAGCTGCCGCGAGACCTGATCGCCTGGCGGACTTCTGACCGAAACGTCTCGCATTTCCCTTGCTCCGCGATTACTCCCATTTTAAGACCTGGGCTGAGCGGGAGGTGCGTCCCCGGGGCCAGTCCGGGGAGGCCAGTTTGCGATGTGTCTCAGATGTCATGGCACTCTCACCACCTCTGTGACCCATGGGAGCTGCGTCTTCAGTGTCTGTTCGATCCCGGCCTTCAGAGTCAGGCTCGCGCTCGGGCAGTGCAGACATGTGCCCTGCAGTCTTACGGAGACGACGCCGATCTCCTCCGCGACCGCGACGAGATCGACGTCACCGCCGTCGACCTGCATGGCTCCTCGAAGTGTATTCAACACCGATTCGACCTCTTCCCTGCTGTTAATCGCTGGCCCCCTTCAGTGACACGCGAAGCATGACCTCGAGGGTCGTATTCTTGAGGTTTTTGACGTCGAAGTATTTGCCGTAGTCTTCATGCCGTTGTATCTCAGGAGCGTCCCCGACATCGGCTGCAACTTTGCCGGATGCAATCTCAAACTGCCGGCGCAGGGTCTGAATGGACGCTTGCCAGCTTTCGGGCTTACCGCACCACTCGTCGAAGCCATCGGCCGGCATCACCTCGGAGCATTCGGCCACATAGGAGGACGGTAGCTTCTTGTAGGCATCGTACAGATCGGCGAGCTCGTGGATGATCGCCCGGTCGTTGGTCTCAAAGCCGAGCATCTGCACGGTTCGGTGTGCCTGCTGTGCGTCTTTCGGTGCGCCCTTGGGAAACGGCAGCTGCAGCGGAGCGACGACGATGGCGCGGCTCGAACTGACGAAGAAATAGTACCCGGGCAGAAACTCGAACGGGAGACGCTTCACGGGTGCCCTGTCCTCGGACATGCTTGCCTTCTTGTTCAGGTCGTCGACGATGTACTCGCTCATGGTTGTGGCTGCATCCGCCAACTGCTGATCGACCTCACCGGGCGTGCCGGGCTTTGCGTTCTTCATGCCGGGTGAGGTGCCGAAGCGTTTTCTGCGGGTTTTACGGCCTTTGAAGAGATCATGCCAATCCCGCAGGCCCCGCGGCGAGAGACAGGTCATGTCGACATGCGGCATGTCCTTGGCCCCTGAACCGTGCATGGCGTCGGCGAAGGTCCTGAATTCGCTGTCTTCCAACGCGATAAAGCCGAGCGCCGGCGTGTAGGCGAGGAAGCGGATGTTGTCCTCGCCCTTGTTCGACAGCATGGTCGTGAGCCGATCGATGAGATCGGGAAATGTGGTGATTCTGCGACGCATCTCGCGCAGATCGTGAAGCGTGAAGGCGAAGCCGATTACGGTGATCAGGCCCATGACGCCGGCGAACAAGGCTCCGGGGTCATGCCTGCTGAGATAGTGCTTGTTCTCCGGCGAGGAGGCCCAGAGAGAGAAGAACCAGGTGCAGACACCGACGAAGAGCGAGGCGACCAGCCACAGCCAGACGATAGAGCCCTTGATGGAAACGATGAAGCAGCTGGCGCTCTCCGTCCATCCGCTCTGGGCCAGTGCCGAAAGGAGAATGCCGCAGATGCCCCCCGCAACGAACAGGATGACGGAGGCTACGAGCGGGTTGAGCTGCAACGGATGAAATACCCTCTCGGACGCCTCCGCATCCAGGTAGAACGACAACACAAGAAGGGCGGCCACACCGAAGAGGGCGAGCGCAAAGGTTGGGAAGGGAGGGCGTTGCAGTGCGCTTCCGAATCTCGTCAGATGCTTTCGCATTTCCATGTAGCGTCACCTCGACCGGGCGCAGCGAAAACCCACATTAGTTGCCGTTTGCGACGGAAGCATGGCGCCACGGTTGCTGCAACGGAGGCGAAACGGCTGGATCACATTCCAGGCACCTCCGCGTCGGACGCGCGTCGTGCCGGATTGCGGACCCTGCGGATCAGCCACGTGTCCTTCTGAATAGGAGGTCTCTCCGTACCAGTCGGAGCACCATTGCCAGACGTTGCCAACCATGTCAAAGAGACCGAGGGCGTTGGGTGCATGCGACTGTACCGGAAGGGTTCCTGGAAGGCCATGAGTCTGCCGGGCGAAGTTGGATTGCGCGCCGTCAGGCGTGGAATCGCCCCACGGAAACGCGGCCGAATGGAGGCCGCCGCGTGCCGCTTTTTCCCACTCAGCCTCTGTCGGCAGCCGGCCACCTGCCCATCGGCAGAAGGCGTTTGCGTCGTGCCAGGTGACGAGTACGACGGGATGATCTTCGCGATCCGGTGTGGCAAAGGACCTCCAGCTCAGGCCGGGCACATTTTGGAATCGTCCATCGCTGAAGCCCCAGGCCGATCCCGCCTGCTCCATCTCGGTGCGGTATTGCGCCTGGCGCGCAAACTCCGCAAAGGCGCGGTTCGTAACCGGGGTGGCATCGATCCAGAAGTCCGGCAGGTCCACCGTATGCTCCGGCCGTTCTGCGGGGCTGCCGTGATTGGAGCCCATGCGGAAGGGACCTCCCGGGATCAGAATCATAGCGAGCGGCCGAGGCCCGGCCGGGGGATGCTCCGCGCTCGGGACGGACCGCGGCAAGGCAGGTTCCACGTTTGAGTACTGTTTCTCCGGGGTGTTCAATGGGGTCAACTCGCCTCCAGAATACTCGCTATCTTTTTCTTCAGATCGATGAATTCGGTCTCGTACTGCAGGGTCTGCTGCCGTGGCCGACCGAACGGAACCGTGAAGGCGCCAACGACGCGGCCGTCGTTCATGACAAGGATTCTGTCAGACAGAAAGATAGCCTCTTCAATGCTGTGAGTAACGAAGATTATGGCCTGCCTCTGCCGCTGCCAGACATCCAGCAACCAGGCCTGCATCCTTTCGCGCGTGTACATGTCGAGCGAGCCGAAGGGCTCGTCCATCAGAAGGACCTCGGGATCGCGCGCTAGGGCCCGCGCAAAGGCGACGCGCTGCTCCTGCCCACCGGAGAGCTCGGCGGGATACTTTCCGGCCTGGTCGCTCAGACCCGTCATCTCGAGCAGGGACTTCAGCCGGCTCGATCTGGCCTCGGCGGCCATGGGGGGCATCCCGAAGAGGATGTTGCCCGCCACGGTAAGCCATGGAAAGACGGCGTAGCTTTGGAAGATGAAGCCGAAGCTGGGAGGGATGCTGACATCACCCTGCTTGTCGATAAAGCCGGCGAGGGCGTTGAGCAGGGTCGATTTTCCGGAGCCCGACCGTCCGACGATGGTTACAAATTCGCCTCGGTCGACGGACATGTTGACGCCGTGCAGGATCTCACGGCCGCCATAGTAGACGCGAAGGTCACGCAGCTCGATGACGGGGCTGGGGATCATCGGGAGGCGGCATCCAGACGGAGCCATGGGAAGGCGCTCCGCAGGGTCCTGGTCATCGCTGCATCGCTGAGCATGCCAAGCAGGCCGAGGATGGCGAGCGCGGCGATCATGCGGTCGACGCGATAGGCAAGGTAGGAGACGGAGATCTGGTAGCCGACTCCGGATGAGGCGCCGGAGAGCTCGGATACGAAGACCATGACGAAGGCCATGGATATACCGACCCGGAGGCCACCCACGATGAAAGGCATGGCTGAAGGGAGGATGACCCGCCAGATCAGCCCCGGGTAGCCGCAGCCCAAGGTGCGTGAGCTCCAGAGGAAGGAGTGCGGAACCCGCCGAGCTCCCAAGTCGGTGTTGACCCATGCCGGGAAGAAGACCGCGAACGCGATCGCAAATACCTTGGAGACCTCGCCGATGCCGAACCAGACGATGATCAGGGGAATGATGGCCACGGGCGGCAGCGGACGGAACATCTGCAGGATGGGAGAGAGATACGCGTCTAAGTTTGGCAGTCTTCCTGTGAGCAGCCCCGTGCTGATGCCGGCGGCGCTGCCGATCAGGAATCCGGCGATTGCCCTCCACCAGCTTGCTTCCACGTCCCGAAGCAGCTCTCCGGAGCGAGCCATCTCGACCAGAGCGCGCAGGACCAGCGTCGGCGGCGGGAAGAGCGCGGAGCTCACTACGCCCGAGCGCGACACTGCCTCCCAGGCGACGAAGAACAACGTGATCGAGACCGCCACCCGGGTTCTTCTGCGCATGCTCACGAACCCTTCTCAGTGGAGCTTTACGGACTCTGGATCGACGCTTTTGAGGAAACGGGGCTCGATATAGCTGCGGAATTCGGGGACCTGGGTGTAGGAGGCGACCTTGCCGGTCGACTGAGCCCAACGTGCCTCGGCGTTCCAGTCCGAGAGCAGTTCCGGCGTGAGGGCGAGCTTGAAGGAGAAGCCGCCCCAGATGCCATCGATGATGCTGCGATCCAGCTTGGTGTACTTCTGCAGGATCTGCTTCGCCTCATCCGGCTTCGCTGCGGTAAACGCCTGGGCCTCGCCGAGGGCACGAAGGAGCGACTCGATGGTTGCGACGTCCCCGTCCACCTGTTTCGGGTGCGCGACCAGGACGTAGAGCTCGGAGTAGACCTCCGACGCCCGGAAGGTGACGCCTTTTTCGCCGAGCTGCTTTTCCGCGATGTACGCGAAAGGATCGAAGATCGAGACGGCATCCACGCTCTTTGAGACCAGCGACGCGGGCATGTCCTCTGGCCGCTGACTCAGGACCTCGACCTGGCTGGAGGGGATCTTGTAGTGCTCGAGGAATTTGTAGGTGAAGAACTCAGGTCCGCCGCCGAAGGAGGTGGCGAGCCTTCGCCTGCGCCCCTTGAAGAAGCCGGCAGGGTCCGACGGCCTGGAAGATGAACCGTCTTTCCGCGCGACGACCCTTACCTCGTCGATCGTTCGTTCGACCACCTGGGAGACGACACGCGCCTGATTGCCGCCGAGTGCAGCGAGGCAGACCGGGACCTCGCCTGAGACGGCGTAGTCGACGGAACCGGCGAAGAACGCCTGCAGCGCGAACTTCCCTGCCGTGAACTGCTTCAGCTCAACATCAAGACCCTGCTTTTCGAAGAAACCTTGATCCTTGGCGACCATCAGGAGCGTCATCGCGGGCGAGACCTGAATGCCGATCGAGACCTTGGTGCGTTTGTTGCCCGGCGGCTCTGACGGCCGGCAGCCAACGGAGGAGGCGATGGCGAGCGTGATCAGGGCGAAGCAGAGGGCGCTCCGCCGCCTGGATGTCGGCAGCGAGAGGAATACGTCGGTCCGGACCTGGGGGTCACGGTCTTCATTTCGAACAGCAACGTCCTGTGTACTCATTCAATGAGCATCCGTAAGCGCACCCTGAAAGACTCTGACGCAACAAATACTACCTCACGAATCTCACGGGGCCTATGCGAAACAGCAGCTTCGACCTTGAACGTCGAATCCGGTCGTCATGCGCTTCTGTGACGATGGTCAGGCATGTCGCCGTCGTCAGTCACAACTTTCGAGAGGGAGGATTCGCGAACCGCGCCCTCCTCAGGACCGAGGCGAAGACTCTTTTCGCCGCTGAGGATCTGATCGGCTGTAAGTCCTCGAATGGAGGCGTCGAGGAGCTCGATCATGTGGAAGGCCGGAAGGATGCGCTCCGACCGCCGACGGAGACCGCTCATAAGCTGCAGCAGACAGCCGGGATTCGCGGACACAACTGCCTGCGCGTGAACGGCGAGGAGATGGCCGACTTTGCGGTCGCCAAGCTGTTGCGCTGGCTCGGGCTGAAGGAGGTTGTAGACGCCGGCGGAGCCACAGCAGAGCGACGCTTCGGCGATCTCGGCGACCTCCAGACCAGGGATCTCCGACAGAAGCTGCCGGGGTTGCCGGTGGATGCCCTGCGCATGACGGAGGTGGCATGCGTCGTGGTACGCGATGCGGAGGCGGAGGGGGTCTCTCCGGGCGAGCGAGGGCACACCGCAGAGGATCTCGGTGATGTCCTTGCATTTCGCGGAGAAGGCGCGGGCGCGAGCGGCCCAATCGGGGTCGTCGCGGAGGAGGTGGCCGTATTGCTTCATCGTGGAGCCGCAGCCGGCGGCGTTGACGACGATGGCATCGAAGTCCGCTGCTTCGAAGAGAGCGATCAGCTTCCGGGCCATGGCGGCGGCCTGATCTTCCAGGCCGGAGTGGACCATAAGAGCTCCGCAGCAGGATTGGCTGGCGGGGGTGATGACCTCGAATCCTTCCGCACTCAACACGCGGGCGGTGGCGGCGTTGACGTGGGAGAAGAAGACCTGCTGGACGCAGCCGGTGAGCATGCCGACACGGCCGCGAGTGGGAGTGGCGGGGGCGACGCGTTCGGGCATGGTCCAGGCGAAGCGCGCCGGGACAGGTGGAAGAAGGGCTTCCATGGCGGCGAGGCGTCGGGGGAGGAGCTTGAGGAGGCCGGAAGCTCGGATGAGGGTTTGCAGGCCGGAGCGTTGATAGAGGAGGAGCGGGCCAGCCATCAGCCGGAGGCGCGCGGGATAGGGGAAGGTAGCGAAGAGGAGTTTGCGGAAGAGCGAGTCGACGGTGGTGCGGGGGATGTTGCGCTCCACCTGGGCGCGGCTGTCTTCGATCAACTTGTCGTACTGGACGCCGGAGGGGCAGGCGGTCATGCAGGCCATGCAGCCCAGGCACTGGTCCATGTGGAGCCGGAAGTTCTGATCGAGAGCCGCTTCTCCCTGGCTGGCTTTGGCCATCATGTAGATGCGGCCGCGGGGCGAGTCCATCTCTTCGCCCCAGAGCACGTACGTGGGGCAGGCGGGGAGGCAGAAGCCGCAGTGGACGCAGTCGGAGAGGAGGTCTTTGGACGGAGGATGGTGCTGGTCGAAGGAGCTCGGCTTGGAATCTAACTTGGAGCTGGCGGGTTGGATCTCGGTGAGCATAGATATCGGTGGTACTCCCCTCGTCTTTCCTCTGCGCGAGGTCTTCGAGGGACTTACGTCAGGTGCGTGGCGGGCCGGATGATTGGGCAAGTTTGGAACTGCGAGTGGCGTTGGTCAAGTGCGATGGAGCTAGACGATACCGGAGAGCTTGCCGGGGTTGAGGGTTCGGTTTGGGTCGAAGCGATGCTTGACGGCTTTCATCAGCGCGCCCGGATCTTTGGCGCCGGGCGGTGGCACTGCTGCGTCAGGCGCAGTCGATGGCGTTTGGAGCACGGATACAAAGCCTGTTCGCGTAGATGCGTGGACACCTCCTAGGATGGAGTGCTCCCGGTCGGGATGAGGGAATGCGGCATAGAGGATGCCGATCGCCTGTGCCACTACGGATCCTCCCAGTCGGACGATATCGTCCGCGACCTCCGCTGTGTCAGCGGGCAGCGTCCCGATCTTGAGGAGAAGGGCATCTTTGCTCATGAAGAGCGATTCGCGGGCCCGCCAAACCTCATCCGACGCGTCGCCGAAGGAGAAGGATCCAAACTGCTGCGCGATCTCAGTGAGTCTGCCCGCCTGTTTTGCATCGGGGTGAGCGTTGAGCTGGATGTCGAGGTGAAAGCCAGTGGCGTCGCCGCGGAGCTGGAGAGCCTCCGTGAGGAGATGGCTGGCGCGGATGGATGCCATGAGTGGCGCGAGCTCGGCGGCTTGTGAGGCGGATGCGGTGAACGTCTCCGTGTGCCGCGGAAGGGGGTGGAGGCGGAAGGTGGCCTCTGTGATGATGGCGAGGGTGCCGAAGCTGCCGGTGACGAGCTTGCAGAGGTCGTATCCGGCAACGTTTTTGACGACCTTGCCGCCGGAGCGGGCGACGGTTCCGTCCGCGAGGACGAGAGTCATGCCGATGACGAGATCGCGGAGGCTGCCGTAGCGGTGGCGGAGCGCGCCGGAGTCGTTGGTGGCGAGGATACCGCCGACGGTGGCGCGCGCGGGCCAGAGGGGGTCGAGGGCAACGAACTGGCCGTGCCTGGCGAGGGTCTGCTGGAGGTATTGCCAGGTGCAGCCGGCCTCCACGGTGCAGGTGAGGTCCTGCCAGGGGTGTTCGAGGACGCGATTGAGGCGGGTGAGATCGAGGCGGAGATCTGTGGTGGTGGGATTTCCCCAGAACTGCTTGGTGGAGCCGCCTGCGGGAGTGACGGTGATGCCGTTTTCGTCCGCGTAGCGGAGGACCTCTGAAACCTGCTGCGTGTTAGCCGGGGAGACTGCGATGGAGTCTCCGTGCTCGCGCACGTATTGTGAGCCGGTGATTGAGGCTAGATGCTCGACGGACGACAAGATACAGGGGTCCTTCACTTCGTTCAGGATGACGGCGTGAGATATCTCAGGGTTCAGCATGACAACTTGAAACAGCGAGCGCAAGACAACGAGGCGGAGGTTGCGAAAGAGAGTTCCTTAGAAGATCTCTGCGATGCCGCTCGTTTGAAGATTGTGGGGAACGTAGGCTGCACGGGAGCGCTCGCCGCAAAGGCGGGGAGTGGGAAAGAGCTTGTCGGGGTTGGAGATGTTTTGGGGGTCGAAGGCGTGACGGACGCGCTGCATGGTTTCGAGGTCGGGATCTGCGTACATGTAGGACATGCTGCATTGCTTTTCGCGGCCGACACCGTGCTCGCCGGTGATGGAGCCGCCTGCTTCGACGCAGATGTCGAGGATGCGCATGGAGAGATCGATGGCGCGCTCCTCTTCGCCGGGGTTCTGCTGTGTGTAGAGGACGATGGGATGGAGGTTGCCGTCGCCCGCATGGAAGACGTTGGTGACGCGGAGACCATCGGCGGCGGCCATATCGGCGATCTTTGCCAGAACAGCCGGGAGGGCGGTGCGCGGGATGACGCCATCCTGCACGATGTAGTGAGAGGAGAGCCGGCCGGCGGCTGCGAAGGCAGCCTTGCGGCCCTTCCAGATGAGGAAGCGGTCCTGCTCGTCGAGGGCGAGACGCGTCTCCCAGGCGCCGTTCTGGCGGGCAAGCGAGATGACGGCGGACATCTGCAGGTCGACCTCGGCACGGGGGCCGTCGAGCTCGATCAAAAGGAGCGCTTCGCAGGCGGGATAGTTGGGGTGGACGGAGGCCTCGGCCGCCTGGATCGAGAGGCGATCCATGATCTCCATTGCGGCGGGAAGCTGGCCGGCTGCGATGACGTCCGACACGGTCTGGGCTGCGGCGGGGATGGTATCGAATGCGGCGAGGATGACCTGGATCGTCTCCGGCCGGCGGACGATGCGAAGCGTCATCTCGGTCGCCACACCGAGTGTTCCCTCTGAACCGATGAAGACGCCCAGGAGATCGTAGCCGGGTGCATCGGGTACTTTGCTGCCAAGTGTGACGACATCTCCGGTGGGGAGGACGACGGTCATCTCGAGCACATGTGTGACGGTGAAGCCGTACTTCAGGCAGTGAGCACCGCCGGCGTTCTCGGCGACGTTGCCGCCGATGGAGCAGACGGTCTGCGAGCTGGGGTCGGGGGCGTAGAAGAAGCCTTGCGCCGAGACGGCGGCGGAGACGTCGGCGTTGATAACGCCGGGCTCGACGGTGATCTGCTGATTGGGCAGATCGATGTTGAGGATGCGGTTCATGCGGGCGAGCGAGATGACGACCGAGTCCGGGGCGGGGAGCGCGCCGCCGCTGAGGCCGGTTCCGGAGCCACGGGCGACGAAGGGGATGCCGTGTTTCGCGCAGATACGCACCACGGCCTGGACCTGTTGGGTGGAACGCGGGAGGGCGACTGCGCCTGGCATCACTCGGAAGGCGGTGAGGCCATCGCACTCGTAGGTCTGGAGCTGGTTGGGAGCGGTGATGAGCGCGGCCTGCGGAGCTCCACCGCGGTGGTCTGCCGGGTCCAGGGCGGCGCGAAGTTCGGCGAGGATGGCGGGAGTCAGCATGGTCTCGAAGGTGGCTTCACGATGCTACCCCGAAAAGGACCAGAGTTGCCCGAGTGGATGACAGCGCATGATGGCGCGCCGGACCGCCGATATCGCGATCTGCTCTGCGGGGCCGCGCCTATTCCATGCGAAGGTGGGCATACAGCATGACCTCGAGGCCGACCACGATTGCGAGGAAGATGCTGTGCCGCATGGTGAAGCGAAACAGCTTTGACTGGTCTTCGGTGGACATGTTGGTTGCGGCAGCGGCGACGGCGATGGTTTGGAGGCTGATCATCTTGCCCATGACTCCACCGGCGGAGTTGGCGGACGCGATGAGGATGGGGCTGAAGCCGAGGCGGGTGGCGCTGACGACCTGGAGGTTGCCGAAGAGAGCGTTGGCGGAGGTGTCGGAGCCGGTGAGAAAGACACCGAGCCACCCCATGAGCGGGCTGAAGAACGGGAAGAGGCGACCCGTGGCGGAGAAGGCGAGGCCAAGATTGCCGGTGGCGCCGCTGTAGTTCATGACAAAGGCGAGAGCGAGCATGGAAGCGACGGTGGCTGTAGGCGCGATGAGTTTCTGCGCAACAGCTTTGAGGACATCCAGGAAACCGCTCAGCGACATGTTCGAGACGAGAGCGGAGACCACGGACGCAAACAGGCACGAGGTACCGGAGGACGAAAGGAGGTTCAGGTTGAAGATGGCCGCGTACCGGACGGGAGCAAGAACGACGGGAGGCGTGCGGATGATCTGGTTGTGCAGACCGGGCCAGGGAAAGGTGATCGAAGCTTTGTTGAGAAGCGCAACCACGGGCTGATATCCCCAGGCGAGCACGAAGAAGACGAGGAAGCAGTAAGGCATCCAGGCGAGCCAGATCTCACGTCGTGTGTAGCGAGTCGGTGGGAGATCGGAGACGCCGGAGAGGAAGTTGGTCGTCTGCGAGTCGAGCCCGGCTTTGACCTTTGCTGCCGAGCGTGGAACCCAGACGCGGAGCAGAAGGATGAGACTGCCCATGGCAGAGATCGACGCGAGGACATCGGTGAGCTGCGGGCCGATGAAGTTGGAGACGAGGAACTGGACCAGGGCGAAGGAGGCTCCGCTGGCGAGAACGGCCGGCCAGACCTCCAGCATCGCCGGCCAGCCGCTGGTGACGAGAATGAGATAGGCGGGAAGGAAGAGAGAGACCGGCGCGCAGATGCGGCCAACGCTGGCGCTGAGCCTGTCGAGCGGGAGCGCCGTGATTCCGGCGAGGGTGATGACCGGGATGCCGATGGAGCCGAAGGCCACGGGTGCGGTGTTCGCAAGCAGGCAGATGGAGGAGGCGTAGAACGGAGAGAAGCCGAGGCCGACCAGCATGGCCGCGGCTACGGCGACGGGTGTGCCGAACCCGGCGCAGCCTTCGATGAAGGCGCCGAATGCGAAGGCGATGAGGAGGGCCTGCATGCGCCGGTCGGCGGTCATTCTGCCAACCGACTCCTTGATGACCTCGAACTTGCCGGTGCGGACGGTGATCTCGTAAAGGACGAGCGCCCAGAAGACGATCCAGCAGATGGGAAAGAGTCCGAAGCAAGCGCCGTATGCGGCGGAGCTGAGCACATGCTGCAGCGACATCCGGTAGCCGACGATGGCGAGCGCCATGGAGGCGATGAGGCCGGAGAGAGCTGCGATCCAAGCGGGTTTGCGGAGGACGGCAAGGCAGAAGAGCAGGACCGCAATCGGGACTGTGGCGATGAGCGCAGAGACACCGAGGCCCTGGCCGAAGATGGAGTAGCCCTGGGCCCAGCCGGTCGTCATCGGTGCCATCGATCTATCCTCGCGAAGGGAGTGAGACAGGCACTGCCCACGCGGGGCAAGCTGCTGCCAGAGCTGCCCTTCGAGAGATGTGCAACCTGGGTTTCCACCGCGGATCGATGGTACACATTCCGGCGTGAAGGAGTAAGTGGGAAGAATGGTTTCGGGTGGTCTGCGTCCCGGCCCGGGTCAGCGCGTTGCGATCAGCAGCTGGCGTCGCTTCTAAGCATGTTAGAAGAGCGACGGCCTTGCCGAGGCGCCGAGCAGAGCGTTGCTGACGGTGGCGGAGGTATGGTGGCCTTCCTTGCCGCCCCAGGCGAAGAACAGGCTGACGACGGGGAGACCACCGGCGTGGACGGTGACACCGGCGGAGAAGCTGTGGCGGAGGTGGTCGAAGGCGATGCCGTCGCGGCGGGTGGCGACCTTGCCCTCGTCGAAGGAGAAGAGGGCTCCTATGGGGAGTTTGCCGATGGAGTGCTCGACGGTGCCGCGAAGAAGAAGGACGTCCGGGCCGCGGAAGCGGAAGTCAGGGTAGGAGGGAAGGAGTGCCTGACCGTTGATGTCGGAGCCGCCAAGCGTCGGCATGAGGTAGAACGGAACTGCGCTTCCGGCCTTGGCGAACGACTCCGAGATGAGGAGACGGGCCGAGATGGAGCCTTCGAGGTTCTGGGTGAGGGAGACGTGGGGGCAAGGGCGGGCGGAGGTGACGCCCGACCCGGTAGCGCAGGAGTCGGGGCCGTTGCGGTCGTTGGGTGCGGTCAGTCGAACCTTGCGGTAGAGCGGGATCTCGTGTCCGAGGTCGACGGTCCAACGGCGGAAGTTGTTATGGGCGTCGGAGGAGGTCAGGAACTGCTGGTATTGGAGCAGGTAGTTGAGGCGGAGGAAGTCGCCGGGAAGTGAGGGCCGGAGCCGCAGACCTTCGGTGGGTTGCAGAAAGGCGTTCTGGTGCGTGAGCCCGGGGGCGGTCGCCTCGGTGAAGATCTGCTGGGTTGGGATGGTGCCGGAGTTGCCTGGACGAACCGATGGGAAACGGCCGTTGAGCTCGGCAAGCACGCCCACGCCGAGGCGTGAGGCAAAGGGAATGGTCGCGCGGATGCCGGTGATGTTTTCAGTGAGGCCGAAGGCAGTGCGGGCGGTGGTTGGGGTGTCGTTGCCGAGGCCGTAGAAGTAGATGCGATTGAGCGAGGTCGTCTCGGTGTAGAGATCGAACAGCGGGGCGACGTTATAGAGCGGGCCGGTCCTGGGTGGAGCCGCTGTGCCCGGGTGGAGCACGACAGGGACGCCGCCGGGTTGGCGGAAGGCTTTGAGATAGGCTCCGGCACGCCAGGAGCCGTTTCCCGAAGCTACGGCATCGAGGTTGTAGTTGAGGCGCCAGCGGGACTGGAGATCGGTGTGCTCGACGAAGGCAAGGCCGAACGCGGTGCCGTTCTGGGGAGCGATGGAGCCGAAGGCGAGGTGGAAGGGCTGGCCGGTGACGAGTGTCTCTCCGCAGCCGGCGATGCTGGGCATATCGAACTTGCCGCAGGCGTGGAACTCCTCAACCTCGCGACGTAGATCGGAGTGAAGGCGGGACTCATTCTGCGCGTGAGCCCGAGAGAGACCGGCGAGGGCAAGGGCGAAGAGCACAGAGAGACGCGAGTATCGGGTCATGGCTCTTCCCTTCCCCCCGTGCCAGGGTCAATCGACTTCCTGGGCTTTCGAGCGATGGGTACGGGACCGTTACCAGAAGCCGGCTTCGCGGAAGTTTTGCGCTTCGGAGGCGAAGGTGGGGTTGAGGCCGTTGCGACGGGTTCGGCCGCGGACGCAGCGATCGCGATCTTCCTCCCCTGGCGAACGGGCCGGGGCGCCGGGCGGATGGCTACCGGAGCGGGAGCGGGCGCTCCGTGCAGCGATTTGAGCGCCTCTGTCAGGTGAGCGATGTACTTCGCGGCTCCGTTCTCGGTGCTGAGCTCGCGGGCAGTCATGTTGCTGTGGAGCTCGGTCGGGAGGCTCGCCTCGATGTGCTGGAAGTGCCTGAGCTGATGTTGAAGGAGATCGGAGACTGGCCGGTTCTTATTGAACGCGGACTTCGATGGCGCCGGAACGAGAATCGTTACCATGAACGGCTCCTCTGAATAGACGTCTTGATGAAGGCCGACTGCGAATATTTGAAGCCGGGTGGATCAGGTCTTTTGCACGCCAAAGTCGATGCAGTCTGTGCGCATTGTGTCCAGGGTGATGTGATCCAGGAAAGTATTGGCGGCCTTTTCGCGCGGGGACCGGGCATCGTACTGGCCGAGGAAGAAGTCGGTAACGGTCGCGGGGATGGAGGCGTGCTCGAAGATGTCGTCGATGACGGTTCCCTTCCCCACCCACGGGGAGACGAGGATGGCGGGCACCCGGACGCCCAAGCGATCGAAGTGGAACGGATCGGGAGTGCCGGTGTCTTTGGGTTGCGCGACAAAGCCGTCGGGAGTGCAGGCGGGCGGGGGGACGTGGTCATAGATGCCGCCGTGTTCGTCGTAGACGATCAGCAGCGCTGTGCTCTCCCAGAGGCTGGGGTTCTGGCGAATCTTGTTGTAGACGGTGGCGATGAACTGCTCGCCCGCGAGCACGTCGTGATCGGGGTGCTGATCGCAGGCGATCTGCTCGCCGGAGCCGTCCGGTGCATCGTGGTCGGTGTAGTTGGGCTCGATGAAGGAGTAGTCGGGGAGTGTGTTGGAGTCGCAGGCGTGCTCGAAGTCTTTGAAGGTGCCGAAGAGGTCCGGCTGGTTTTGAAGCAGGTTGACGACCTCCATCGTGGAGCTGGCCTCGTCGAAGTAGAAGAGCTTGACGGTGTGTTTGGCTTCGAGCAGACGGTCGTAGATGCTTTTGTACTGCTTGCCGACGTAGAAGAGGCTCATGCTGATGTTGCCGAACGAGGTGCCGTAGTGGGCGAACGCACGGTTGCAGATGGTGGGGCCCGGGATGGAGGAGAACCAGCGGTTGAAGACGGCGAACTCAGTTGCGAGATTGGTGAGGACCGGGAGCTTGTCGGGGGTGAAGTAGTAGAGGATTTTGTGCGAATGCCCGACGTTTAGTTGCTGATTGAAGTAGCTCTGGACGAAGCCGGACATGTCCGCGGTGCGATTGGGGCCAGTCTGCCGTCCGAATATCTGGAGGTCGACGGCGGCGAAGTGGTGATTGGGATCGGGGTCGAGCTGGCTTTGATACTCGGCCTGTGGAAGAACGGGGACGCGCACCCCGGTGGTGTCGAGGTTGGTCTCATGGCCGGTCAGGCCATCGATGGCGGGGATCTGCGCATGGAGCGCACCGAGCATGTGGTCGAAGGGACGATTCTCCATCATCAGCACGACCACGTGCTTCAGCTTCTGGATGCCGGGTTTGGATCGGTCTGGCGCCATTTAGGTTGTCCCTTGGGGTTGAGTGCAACATTATGCGCTGCAGCAGGATGGATGTCGATGGGATTGTTGCAGATCCCGCGAGGCCTCCCGGGCCCGGATTTCGCGCCAGGCGAAAAGAGGTTCCACCATCGCCGGCGCAGCACTTCGTCCTGGCCCGCGTGGCAAGCGACCAAATGGGCGGATTTGCACTCTCACCAAGGGTGAAGACATTTGCCCAGCGCACACGGAACTTCCTGCGATGCCGCATCCTGAGGCCATTGCTGCGCCTGCTGAAGCGAGGGGTTAGCCCCAAGCGACTGGCGTGGAGCCTCGCGATTGCACTTCTGGTGGGCGTCAATCCGTTCCTTGGCCTCACAACCGTCTCCATGCTGCTGCTCGCGTGGGTCTTCAAGCTGAATCACGTTGCGACGCAGATCGGCATCCATGTGGTCGCACCGTTGCAGTGGCTGCTGTTTCTGCCGTTTATCCATGCCGGGATCGTGCTCTTCGGAGCGCACCGGCTGCCGATGTCGAGGGCAGACATTCTTCACCTAAGCCATCGCCATCCGCTGCAGCTGATCCACCTGCTGTGGCAGTGGGAGTGGCATGCTCTGGTGATCTGGGCACTCTTCGCCGCGCTTCTCGCACCGCTGATCGCGCTGCAGATCCGAAGGATGCTGGTTGTTTCCATGCGCCGTCACAAAGATCTGCTTGTATGAGCCGGGGTATCGCAGCATCCTTCGGAGTACATCCTTAGAACGACCTTTCTGCGGTTGCTCGGAGAGTGCGAACCCGACCGGGAACAGAGGTTCGCGGGTAGCTTCTTGTGCTAGCTTCGCAGCATGAAGTGGCTATTCACCTCTGCGATATCTCTCGTTGCGATCACCGGCAGTTACGCGGCTTCGGCACAGACGGGTGCGGCTGTGGCTCACAGCTTTGTGGCTTCGCGTCATGAGGAACTGACGTCTGAGTTTGAGCGGCTCCTGGCCATTCCAAACGTCGCTGCGGATCCTGACGGGCTGCGGAAGAATGCAGACTTTCTGCTGACGCAGCTGCAGCAGCGCGGGCTCGCGGCCAAGCTCCTGCGGGCACCGGGGCTGCCGTCGACGGTGCCACCGGTGGTATGGGGCGAGCTAAAGACTCCAGGTGCGACAAAGACCATCGTCTTCTATGCTCACTATGACGGCCAGCCGGTAACAGCCTCGGAGTGGGAGACGGGCGAGCCCTTCAAACCCGTGGTGAAGGACGTAAACGGCGACCTCCGGATATACGCCCGCGGAGCAGGTGACGATAAGGCTGCAATATTCGCGCAATTGACTGCGCTGAGCGCCTTGCAGGCTGCGCATGCAGGTCTCAAGACGAATCTGCGTTTTGTGTGGGAGGGGGAAGAGGAGGCTGGTTCAACTCACCTTGAACAGATTCTCTCCGCCAACCGGGATCTGGTTCACGGGGACGTGTGGCTCGTGTGCGATGGCCCGCTCGACCAGACGGGACGGCAGACCGTAGTGTTCGGCGCCCGGGGAGATGCGCATGTGCAGATCACCGTTTACGGAGCAAATCGCGCGCTGCATAGCGGGCATTACGGGAACTGGGCGCCGAATCCGGCGATGATGCTCGTCCAGCTGCTGGCGGGGATGAAGGACGCGAACGGCAAGGTGTTGATTCCGCACTTCTACGACGGCATCGCTCCGCTGGGAGAGACAGAGCGGAAGGCGCTGGCGGATGCGCCGGTGAACGATGCGATGCTCCGCAAGGAGCTCGCGCTGGGCCATACAGATGGCGGCGGACGGCACCTGTTGGAGTTGTTGAATGAGCCTTCGCTGAACATCAACGGGATCTCATCCGGGCAGACGGGTGCACGGGCGACGAATTCGATTCCTTCGACTGCCATGGTCAACCTGGACATCCGACTTGTGGTCGGGGTAGATGGAAAGACCGAGCAGAAGCGCGTGGAGGAGTACGTCCAATCGCAGGGTTATCTTGTGACCCATGCCGAGCCGACGCGCGCGCAATTAGAAGGAAGTGCAAAGGTGGCGCGAGTGGTGCTTGATGCGACGGAGCCGGCGGTTCGGACACCAATGGATCTGCCCATCGCGGCGGAGGTAGTTCACGCCGTGGAGAGTGCACGAGGCAGAGTGATTCTGCTTCCGACCATGGGAGGGACGGTTCCGCTCGAGGCCATGGAGCGTGCCGCGACGACTCGCACCATCACAGTTCCGATCGCGAACTTCGATGATAATCAGCATGCCGCGAACGAGAATTTACGATTGCAGAATTTATGGGACGGGGTGGAAACGATGGCCGCATTGATGACCATGCGGTAACAGATCGGAGGGAGCACTCCAGCTTGGTACCATACGGAGACACCACAACAAATATGTTTCCACCGGTGCCCGAGCGCGAACCCATGACCTGGCCGGCCCCCTTTCCATCTACCACTTCCCTCTCGTTGCTGCTTGCGGCGGCCCTGCTTTCAACGCAAGGCTTGCGCGCCCAGGACCTGAACCTGAACCCGACACGTCCCACGGTATCGAACAGCGCCGGAGTCCAGTCGCAGGGGGTCCTCCAGTTTGAGACCGGATATGATGCCTACCCGCAGGCGGTCCCCGGTAATCAGCAGACCCTCGATAACCTCCTCACCTACACCCCGCTTCCTCGCCTGCGCATGGACTTCGACTGGACTGCCTTCAGCCATCAGCAATCCGGGCAGGAGGTCACGAATGGTATCGGCACAATCAAGATCGGCGGCAAGGTGGAGTTCAAGAAAGAGGACTACCATCACGCCGCCCCGGGCGTCGCTATTCAGTACGAGGCTGAGTTGCCGACCGCCTCGCAGCAGTCTCTTCAAGGTTTCGGTCAGCAGATCATCCTGCTGGCGAACCATCATTACGGGAGAGACGGGGATCTAGACCTTCTCATCAACGGATCGCTGGTTCAATCAAACTGCGACACGGGTGATGGATGCAGCTACGGCGGCCAGCAATCGGTCGCACTCAGCTACCACATCCAGAAGACGACCCGGCTTTACGTGGAGGCCTTCGCGCAGAATGTCTCTCAATCGAATACCCCGCCCGGAACCTACATCTTCACGGGCTTCTACCATGCGTTCTCCGGGTCTTTCGGCCTCAATGGCGGAACGCGTTTCGGCGTCAGCGATCACTCCGCCAGCTTCGGCACCACGATAGGCCTGGTGTTCGGCAAGCGGCTCCGCGGCGAGTCCGTCCCCATGCGTCTCGTCCATCCTTGAGGCGCACACTATCGGTTGTAGTTCCGTGCGGCAACCTGTTTGTCTCACTCGCTAGCTTCGCCAGGGAAAGGGTCCGAGGACGCCATCTTCACCCGGCCGAAAACCGGATGGAGCGGGCGGGAAGAGAGAGGATACAGTGAGACAAATGAAATTTCTGATACTCCTCGGCGCAGCTTTGGGTTCGGCCCTCGCCGGTGCGCAGTCCAATAACAACGTGCCCTTGCAAGTGCCCGCGAAGTCGCTCTCCGTCCCCGCTGATGTCAGCCCGGAGATGCAGAAGCTCATCGCGGCTCCGCGCAATCCCAACTGGGATCACCTCTGGAAGACAGGCGAGGAGTGGCGGAAGGCTGCAAATGAGCAGGCAGCCACTGCCGCGCAGTCCCTCCCCGCGCTGCGTCAGCGCCTCCACGTCTCCGTCAAGGCAAGCACCGTTGCCGGCGTGCGCGTGTTTATTGTGACGCCCGATGTCATTGCTCCGGAACACGAGGACAAGATCCTTATTCACCTACACGGCGGATGCTACACGCTATTCCCCGGGGAGTCGGGGACGTCCGAGGCCATCCTCATGGCGGGCTTCGGCCACTTCAAAGTCATCTCGGTCGACTATCGTATGCCTCCCGAGGCCTACTTTCCCGGCGCGCTCGACGATGCCGTTCTGGTTTACAAAGAGGCGCTCAAGACCTCCAATCCGAAGAACATCGGGGTCTTCGGGACCTCGGCGGGGGGAGCGCTGACGCTGGAGTTGATGCTCCGCGCCAAACAACTGGGTCTCCCCATGCCCGGCGCCATTGCGCCCGGCACGCCCATGTCCGATGCGACCAAGACTGGAGATTCGTTCTACACCAATGAAAAGGTCGATAACGTTCTCGTCTCGCGCGACGGCTTCTGCGACGCGGCCACTGTGGTCTATGCGCACGGCCACGATCTGGCCGATCCGCTGATCTCCCCGGTGTACGGCGATATGCACGGATTTCCGCCGGCCATCCTCACCACCGGCACCCGCGATCTTCTGCTGAGTAACACTGTGCGGGTGCATCGCAAACTCCGCGAAGCCGGCGTCGACGCGCAACTGCAGGTCTTCGAAGGCCAGTCGCACGCTCAATACGGGTTCAACGACCAGGCTCCCGAAACCAAAGAGGCCTTCAGCGAAATCACGGCCTTCTTCAACAAACACCTCGGTGGTTAACTTCCGATGCTGTGCGGATCGCTGTGCAATCCGCCAACGATGACCGTTCAAGACCGGAAACAAAGGAGGACTGTTCCGGTGGCTCCCCGTCGCCTTCAAGGTGACCCATGCAAACGAGAAGCTATTCACGTGCAGTTTCGCTTCAGGACCAACGTCAACGCCTGTTGATCAGCATTGATACGTCCTGGTGCGCGAATTTCACCTTTTGAAAGAACTGAGCTTTTGGATCCTGAGCGACTTTTGACTCTGCGGACGCTTGCTTCTGAGAATCATGCCGGAGTTAGTAATTGCTGATGGTCATGTCGACGCAAAGAACGCGAAGGAATGCCTTAGGTAACAGTTGCTGCATCCTGGCAAATTCAGGAGCAGCTGATGCAGAATCGCCGATGCACTCATTGAGCTTCGCGCAGTGCCTCTGCGTTCCTACCGAGTGACGGTCGACCCGGAAGCGGCGGCCGTGGTGGATCATTCATATGTGTCGCGGACCATCGGAGCGCAACTGACGACTGCGCTTTTGGGAGTACTGAATGGCAAATGGGACAACGTCGTTCTAAGGTGTTCGGTGGCCGGCGGATCTAGAGACATGTTGCCTTACGGATACTCGACAGGTTCAGGGCACTGGTAGACGGCGCCCGAAAAGTGGCAGGTCTGTACTTCCTTAATGCGAGTAGGCGCCGAGGTGCTGGAGAGATCGACGCCCATCGTTTGAAGGGTTAGATCGTAAAACCCATTGCTGGTGCCCGGACCGAAATGGACGTTCGTAGTGATGTGTGTTCCAGGGACGTCCGCGGCCCGCTGCACCTGGTAGCTGGTCTGGATGTGCAGGACGCAGGTGATGCGGTCGCTCACGAGGCTGTAGAAGTCGGTGTAGGTTGTGGTTTCGCCCTGGGCGGTGAAGCCGCTGCTGAGGGTGAAGCCGTACACACCGGGGGCGAGGCGGACGGTTGTTGCCGATGGTGGCGTGCCGAAGGTGCCGCTCACAGCGAGGTAGCGCTCACCGGCGTCCATGATCCAGGTCCCGGCATGGGAGCGATAGCTAAAGGCGCTGATAAGAGCCCCGGCGATGTGAGAGCCGTAGTGCGAGTCATCCGGTGTGCTGCCGATGACCAGCCATCTCCTCGAATCTGTCTCCTGCACGACGGAGTCGAGCAGCACCCGGAGCTTCCAGGTGGGCGCCCTAGCGAAGTCGCCGAACTCCTGCCTGAGACTCTCTGGTATTCGGGGGGACCACGTTTGGCCGTTGCCCCCGAGCGCCTGAATCAGAGCGCGCTTTTCCTGGAACTCCGGCTTGCCGCGAGTCTGCTGCGGGGGGAGGACGCCACAGAAGACGTACAAGATTACTCGTCCTACGACCTGATGTGGAGCCATGGCCGTCCCTAGCAAAAGCGGGACGGAGGGTCAGGCGGCGCCACTCGCCCACGCTTCTACAATGTGATCGTAGATCCAGAAACCCGTTCGGTCCATAGTTCGTCGACTTCAGACGATGCTGTTCGGTGTGCCTGCAACGAGGCGTGGTTATCATCCTGCGTCGTACGTGG